>PKTN01000006.1 GCA_002869185.1 Denitrovibrio sp.
AACGTGTGCAGTAGCGATAGTAATACCACGCTCACGCTCTTCAGGAGCCTTATCAATGTTTGCGAAGTCTACAGCGTCGCAGAAGCCTTTCTTAGAAAGAACAGCTGTCATTGCTGCTGTAAGAGTTGTCTTACCATGGTCAACGTGACCGATTGTACCAACGTTTACGTGTGGTTTTTTTCTTTCAAATTTCTCTTTAGCCATCTTGATATGTCCTCCTCAAGTCAAAGCCCACGACCGGAATTGAACCGGTGACCTCGTCCTTACCAAGGACGCGCTCTAACCGCCTGAGCCACGTGTGCAATATAAAAAAACAGACGTAAAGGTATCGTCTGCCCTAAATTCTTATAATACCATTTAAAAAAAAGCGGGTAACGGGACTCGAACCCGTGACCCTCAGCTTGGAAGGCTGATGCTCTAGCCAACTGAGCTACACCCGCTTACATAATATGGGGAGAGAAGGATTCGAACCTTCGAAGTCATACGACAACAGGTTTACAGCCTGCCCCCTTTGGCCACTCGGGAATCTCCCCAACACGTGTCCCGGCAATTACACCGGAATTCTAAATTGTAAAAACAAAAAGCTGATGATAGGACTTGAACCTACAACCTACTGATTACAAGTCAGTTGCTCTACCAATTGAGCTACATCAGCTTAGTTCCCCTCTAAAGGGAGGCAAATATTATAACCTAACAACAAAGTTGTCAAGCACTTTGTTACATTTTTTTTAAACTTTCTCTGACTTTAACCGACAGCCCTTTACCATCTACCCTTTCTTTCTGTAAAACATTGTAATTACATCACAAACCTCTTCGATCTCTGCATCCTCTTTATAGGCACACATAGGTAAACTTATTACCTTTTTCCCCATTGCTTCAGAGACAGGAAAATCTCCCTCTTGGTGACCAAGATCGCTAAATGCTTCTTGTAGGTGGAGTGGTTTTGGATAGTGGATTGCACTTGGAATTTCAGCAAGTTGCAAATAAGCCATAAGCTCGTCTCTATGTTCTGCTTGGAGGGTAAATTGTGCCCACACATGTATAGAGTCAGGCATAACATATGGAAGCGTAATCTTTCCGCTATCTGCAAGTGGCTGAAGGAATTCCATATATTTGTTTGCTACGTTATTTCTATTTTTTACTTCTGTAAGTGTAAAACGGTCAAATTTTGCATTCAGAACCGCACACTGCATAGCGTCAAGTCTTCCGTTTATGCCTATGATTTTGTGATTGTATCTTTCGTTCTGACCGTGATTGCGCAACCAGCCGATCTTTCTATTCAGTTCATCATTGCTAGTAAAGACCATTCCGCCATCACCATAGCAACCAAAAGGTTTAGCAGGGAAGAATGATGTAGTTCCTATATCACCCTGTGCTCCAGCTTGCACACCTTTATATGTAGCACCAAAAGACTGAGCAGCATCCTGAATGAGAAAGAGGTCATGCCCTTTCATCACTTCACGAATGTTGTCATAATCAGCACACTGACCATAAAGATCAACAGCAATAATACCTCTGAGCTTCTCAGCTGGTATATCTGTTGTTTTAAGGAGTTCTTCAAGTTTTGACGGTGATATATTATATGTATCAGGATCGATGTCTACAAAGACAGGTTTAGCACCCACAAGAGCAATCGCTTCAGCAGTAGCTATAAAAGTAAAAGGTGTGGTGATGACGTAATCGCCATAAGTCACATCATATGCCATAAGAGCAAGAACAAGTGCATCTGTACCTGAGCTACACGCGATGGCGTGATCAACACCTACATATTCAGCACAACTATTCTCAATCTGACCAACCTCTGGACCACCTATATAAAAACCGTGGTCTAGTACTTGTGCTATTGCGTTATCTATTTCTGGTTTTAACTCTTGATACTGTTTTTTCAAATTACAAAATTGCATCATAATCTTATGTTTCTCCAAAATATAATTTAGTATAAAAATGACATTAAAGCACAGGAAAGGTTCATTAAACGTCTGAGTGTTCCATACCTTTTTCTATAAGCGCACGGACAGCCTCGCTATTCAGACTATAAAAAACCTGTTTCCCAGCCTTGTTCCAATTAACAAGCTTAGAATTACGAAGTATCCTTAATTGATGCGAAACGGCCGACTGAGAGACCCCAGTAAGCTCTGAGATGTCTTGGACACAAAGCTCAGACAATGACAGTACATATAGTATCTTTACTCTAGTAAAATCTGAAAGGAGCTTAAATGTGTCAGCTAATCCCTTTAGCGAATCATCAGACAACATCTTACCTCTTAATTCGGATAGAAGATCCTCGTGCGGCTCTGATAGTTGAAATATATCATCAGTCATAATACATCCTCACATGTGCAAGCGTTCAGTCATATATATTATAACTGCCCCTAAACTATGTCAATCTATTTAGTTTAAACCGAGCACCCCTCTCTTTAGAACATACGTATTGACATATACACCCAATACTCCATAATAGTAAGTTCGCACACAAGCTAACAAGACGGTTAACGCCGTTTAAAAAATATAATAAAGAATACGGAGAAAATTATGAACATTCAGCAAATGATGAAACAAGCTCAGAAGATGCAGAAAAAGATGGAAGAGGCTCAGGAAGAAGCTGCGAAGGAAGTAGTTGAAGCTACTGCTGGCGGCGGTATGGTTACTGTTAAGGTGAATGGTAAGCAAGAAATCCTAAGCATCAACATCGAGAAAGACGTTGTAGACCCAGAAGATGTAGACATGTTGCAAGACCTTGTTCTTGCTGCTGTCAACGAAGGACTCAAGAAGTCTCAGGAAGTTGTTCAGGAGAAAATGGCTGCCATCTCTGGTGGAATGGGGCTTAATATCCCTGGCTTATTCTAAATAACCAATCATGAAAAATAGGATTTTTGAATGCTGTGTTAATGAGCTTTCAAGACTTCCAGGTATCGGAAAAAAGACAGCCGCAAGGCTAGCGTTACATATTTTAAAAACAGACATAGAGCAGGTCAGAGCTCTATCTGCAAGCCTTATTGAGCTTAAAGAGAAAACTGTCTTTTGTAAAATATGTGGGAATATGTCCGAGACCGAAGTCTGTCATATATGCACAGATGATTATCGTAACCGCACACAGCTATGCGTTGTGGAAGAGGCTAAGGATATCTTTGTCCTTGAAGCAACCGGTTTTTATCGTGGACTTTACCATGTTCTTGGTGGGCGTATCTCACCTCTGGACGGTATAGGCCCCGATGATCTCAGCATAGACAAGCTTATCCAACGTGCGACTAGTGATGAGGTAGCAGAAGTCATAATCGCTACTAACCCCGACATCGAAGGGGAGACTACCGCAATATATCTTTCAAAACTCCTTCATAAACTTAATCTTAACGTGACTAAGATAGCCAGTGGAGTGCCTATAGGCTCTAATCTGGAATATACTGACGAACTTACACTGCTTAAAGCAATGGAACAGAGAAAAGATTTTTAATATGCCAAAAGAGATAATAGTCAATTCAACACTAAATGAAGTTCGGGTAGCCATACTTGAAAATGGTAACCCTGCTGAAATATATGTGGAAAGAGCACACAGCAAAAATGTTGCTGGAAATATTTATAAAGGACGTGTAATCAAAGTCCTCCCGGGAATACAATCTGCATTCGTAGACGTTGGTCTGCCTAAAGCTGCATTCTTACCTGCCGCTGACGTATACGTCGAAAACGGCGAAAGAGTTAGCTTCCTTGAGAGTAGCCTTGGTGGCGGTGAAAGAGATATCGCAGAGGTTGAGCTTAATGGTGACGCTAACGACGAACCCAAAGAGATCCCACCTATCGAAGACATGCTCAAAGAGGGGCAAGAGATTATCGTTCAGGTCGCTAAAGAGTCCATAGGACAAAAAGGCGCAAGGCTCACAACGCACCTCACAGTACCCGGCAGATACATAGTACTCATGCCAGGCTACGAACACGTGGGTGTTTCACGTAAAATCGAAGAGGACGAAGAGAGAGAAAGACTCCGCAAAGTCCTCAAAAACATAAAGACACCTAACATGGGTATCATCGCAAGAACTGTATCCGCAGGTCACGACGAAGAGGAGCTTAGGGCTGACTTCGACTATCTCTCCAGACTCTGGAGTAAGATAAGAGAAAAGATGTCTGCACAATCCCCTCACCTTATATACGAAGACCACGGTCTGATCTTCCGTATACTACGTGATGCGGCGACTGCTGACGTTAGCAAGATCGTCATAGACAACAAAGCAGATTTCTTAAAAGTGAAATCATTCTTGCGTGAATTCCTACCAGACATGCATATGGAAGTAGCACTATTTACTAATGACATCCCGATTTTCGATTATTACAACATCGAAATAGAGATAGGTCGTATCCTCGATAAAAAAGTCTGGCTGAAATCTGGTGGTTATATCATCATTGATCAAGCGGAAGCACTCACAGTTATCGACGTTAATACAGGTAAATTCGTAGGTAAACGCAACTTCGAAGACACTATACTGAAAACAAATCTTGAGTCATCTAAAGAGATTGCGTGGCAACTTAAACTTAGAAATATTGGCGGAATAATTATTGTCGACTTTATAGATATGGCAAAGGAAGAGAACAAACAGAAAGTGCTCAAAGCTCTCGAAAATGACATGAAAAACGACAGGGCAAAAGCTTCAGTCGTAAACATATCACCACTCTGGCTAGTAGAGATCACAAGAAAAAGAGTTCAAGAAAGCCTTAGCCGAACCCTTAGTGAAGCTTGCCCATACTGCGAAGGTCGTGGACTCGTGAAAAGCAAACTGACTATATGCTATGATATACTTAGAGAAGTGAGGCGAATCGCCCCATTTGTACGCAATAAAAGAATACTTATCGAGGCGCATCCTGATGTTGTCGACCTTATACTCGACGAAGAGAAGCAAAGTCTCGACGAAATAGAGCTTATGATGAGTGTCAATGTAGAGGCTATCCCTAACGATACTCTCCACATACACGACTATGAGGTAACACCCATCGCCTAAGTTAGCACTTAGTGGCTTATTTTGAGTTGGTGCAATATACTGCCCAGCTTTTACGCCTCCCGTTGTGAGGCTGATGAGTTTTATATTTGCTACAGGATGTAGCGTACGTAGCGAACCGAAGTTTGGCTTTGCCAAGCATAGAGATTAAATGATTATTTCTACGACAGAAAAATCATTCGAGGTAAATAATGTACGACAGGAAAGATGCTTTCTATAAGAAGGCAAAAGCAGAAGGATACAAATCAAGAGCCGCATATAAGCTCTTAGAACTTAATAAAAAACACGCCCTATTCAGAAGTGGCGACAATGTCCTAGACGTTGGTTGCGCTCCTGGTGGGTGGGTACAAGTTATCCTTAACCTCAAGAAGTGTCATGTTGTTGGCGTTGACTTGATAGAAGTCGAAGGGCTTATGGATCCAAGGTTTACATTCATCCATGGGGATATCACAACACAAGAGATTATTGATCAAGTTCTTGAAGTCTGTCCAAAATATGACTGTGTAGTCTCTGACGCCGCACCAAATACATCTGGTTCAAAACTGCTCGACCACGTTAACTCTGTAGAGCTCGTAAGATTGATATTTTACTTCGCTAAGAAGTGCCTCAAGAAAGGTGGAAGCTTTACTTGTAAGCTTTTCGAAGGTGAAGACAGAGCTGAACTCGTCAAAGAGATGAAAAAAGATTTCACATTCTCAAAGATGCTTCGCCCTGAAGCGACTAGAAAAGCTTCGTTTGAAATGTATATGGTATTTAAAGGCTTCAAAGGGAATAATGAAGAGTAACGATATTAAGAAACTCCTCAAGATGGTGGCGAATGGCGAACTAGCAATAGATGAGGCTACAGCTAAAATGAGCACTCATCTAGATTTTGGTGAGGTTAAGCCTGACACATCAAGGGGCGAAAGACTCGGTTTTGATGAAGTGATTTACGGAAAAAGTAAAACTGTAGACCAGATCACCAATATTGCAAGTAAATATATTGAATCTAACCTCAACTTCGTATGTACAGGCTTGGACGAAGCCAAACTTACGGAGCTTCAAAAAAAATTCCCAAACTTTACCTTCAACAATGAAGCAAGAATGATGAAAAATATCCTGAAACCTGCAAGCAGAAAGATGAGTACCGTAGCTATCATCACTGCTGGCACTTCTGATATGTTTGTAGCATCAGAAGCTAGTGAGATGTTAGACATATGCGGCATCGACAGTAATATTTATGCTGACATAGGTGTAGCAGGGATTCATAGGTTCTTTAGCGTAAAGGATGAAATAGCTAAAGCTGATGTTATTATTGTTATTGCAGGTATGGAGGGTGCTCTTCCGTCTATAACTGGTGGGATGTTTGCACAACCTATTATAGCAGTTCCTACATCCACAGGATACGGTGCAGCTTTGCAAGGGTTTACAGCTCTTTTCGCAATGCTATCAAGCTGTGCAAATGGAGTGACTGTCGTCAATATCGACAACGGCTTTGGAGCTGCAATGTCTGCTATACGAATTATTAATCTCTTAGAAAAATAAAAAAAAATATTTATATGCTTGTCAACTTTTCCCCACACCATATATTATAAATTGTATTAAAGTATAAACATTATTACGTTATCAATGGTTTTAATTTATTTTTTTGACAAAATTAAACTTTATCTTTAAAGTAAACCTTTGTTCATTAATCGGCTCTGCCGAAGGAGATACACAATGCCAAGACCATCCAAGCCACGCGTTATAGGCATGAAGCCAGAAACGTGCAATTTTAAGCCTAGAGGCATACCATCAAAGAAGCTCAAGACTGTGAATCTTGCTCTTGATGAGTTCGAAGCCATAAGGTTAGCAGATTATGAAGGTCTCTCACACGAAGACGCTTCAGTTCTTATGAATATATCAAGACCAACATTTTCGAGATTAGTTGAAAAAGCAAGAATTAATATCGCTAATTTTCTCGTTGAGGGCGCTGAGCTCGTTATCGAGGGTGGAAATGTTGAATACAAAGAGTGCGGTTGTAGTAACTGCAAAGAAGGCCTGCCAGCTAGCAGGATAGAAAGAAGGAACCACGAGTGTCCTTCTACTCACAAAGGTTAAATTAAAAAAAGCTTCCTCAAATGGGGAAGCTTTTCTATTTATAAAATAACTTTGTTAATTTATTTCTTTTTATCTTCTTTATAACGTTTTTTAGAAATAACCAATACAAAAGGTGCTTTTATATCTGCAGGAATAGCTTTTATTATATCCTTCGCCTTCCCTCTATATGTTTTTTCATCTGGCATACCGAGATTAAAAGATAGGCTCATCTGCTTATCAATATAAGCGACTTCATCCATTAACTGAGCAACAGCATAAGGACGTTCCATAAGCACAACAGTATCTTTGTGGTTATGCACTCTATCTATAAATTTCTTCCTTTGATCGTTATCCTTCGGAGGAAACCCCATAAAGTGAAAGCTCTCAGCTAAATAACCAGAGACAGATAGTGCCGCGGTTATTGATGATGGTCCAGGGATAGAGATAATCTCGCATCCCGCTTTCCAAGCCATATTTATAAAGTCATACCCAGGATCTGCTACACAAGGTGTCCCTGCATCAGAGATCAAGAGAGATTTTTCATGCTCACCACATACTTCTAATAAAAACTCTTTTTCACGGTCGAGTGAGTGTTCGTTCAGAAACATCTGCTCTGTGTCACGCACACCTGTACCAGCGACGAAACGTCCAAGATTTCTTCTGTCTTCACCGATGATAAGTCCACATGATCTTGCTATCTCTTGTAAAACAGGGCTAGTGTTTGAGTAGTCACCTGTAATGTCAGTTCCAGCTACATATATTATTTGCATTATATTTTTATAACCTCAAGTCCGTTCATGTATGGTCTCAGAACCTCTGGTACAGTAACACTGCCATCTTCGTTCTGATAGTTTTCGAGTATAGCAAGAAATGTTCTTCCAACAGCTAAACCCGACCCATTTATTGTGTGTGCAAATTCGATCTTCTTTTCACCCTTGCGGCGGAAACGGATCGATGCACGCCTAGCCTGGAAATCTCCGAATGTTGAGCAAGATGATATCTCACGGTAAACCTTCTGAGATGGTAACCAAACTTCGATATCGAATGTCTTTGCAGCTGAGAATCCAACGTCACCACTGCAAAGAGTCATAACTCTGTACGGTAGTTTTAGCTTCTGGAGTATCTGTTCAGCGGACTCAAGAAGCTCCTGAAGCTCAGATTCTGAATCTTCAGGCTTTGTCACCTTAACCAACTCTACTTTGTTGAATTGGTGTTGGCGGATAAGCCCTCTTACGTCCTTACCGTGTGAACCAGCTTCTCTTCTAAAACAAGCAGAGAAAGAGCAATGCTTCACAGGGAGAGCTTCTTCATCAAGGATCTCGTTACTGTATAAATTTGTCACAGAAACTTCTGCGGTAGGGATCAAGTAAAGGTCGTCACGTTCACATTTAAAGAGGTCCTCTTCAAACTTAGGGAGCTGACCAGTCCCTTTCATAGCCTCAGCATTTACAAGGTATGGTGCCAGAACTTCCTGATATCCACGTTCAGCATGAGAATCAAGCATAAAGTTAATGAGAGCTCTTTCAAGCTTTGCACCGTAACCCATATAGGCCGTAAATCTCGACTTAGAGATTTTTACACCCCTTTCAAAATCGAGTATACCTAGCCCATCAGCTATATCCCAGTGTGGCTTCGCCTCGAAAGACGGCTCTTTAGGCTCGCCCCAAGTTCTGAGGAGTTCGTTGTCCTCTTCATCACCACCAACTGGCACTTCGTCATTAAGTATATTAGGTAGAGTCATGAGCATTTCAGTCATTTCTGTCTGAGCAGATGAAAGCTCAATATCAATAGCAGCGATTTTATCACCAGCTTCACGCATCTTAGCCTGAACCTCGGAGATATCTCCACCAGCCTTCTTAACAGCACCTATCTCTTTACTAACTCTATTTCTTTCACTTTTAAGCAGGTCGTTTTCCGCCTGAAGTGATTTACGTTTTTCATCAATCGATATAAGAAGATCAAAATCGAACTGAGCTTTTCTGTCAGCAGTCTTCTTTTTTACTTCGTCAAGATTTGCAATGATATATTTGATATCAAGCATTTACTTCTCCCCTTTCTCACCCATTCTAGCTGTGATCTTAGCAAGTAGCTCTGTAAGCTTCCCTGCAACCTCAAGTGTATAGCCAGAATTAGGTCTCTCTTTTATAAGTTTATTGTAGTATTTAACAGCTTCAGCCTCTTTGCCGTCTTTCTCAGCAAGCCAGTTGGCGTAAATATAAAGCCCTTCTTCGTAGGCAACTGAGTCTTGGTAATTTTCTATAAGGTATTTAAGCCTTCCCTCTGCTGAGTCTGGCTTTTTTATTCTCAAGTAAAACTTTGCAACATAAAGCTCCCTATCAGCAAGCATGCCTCTGAGCTCTACAATCTTTGCATTAAGCTTAAATTCTCTAGCGAATGATGGAGATTTATCACGCAGTTTAGTAAATGCCGCAAGAGCACCCTCTGCCGCAGCCATATCTCTATCTACTGTGCTAAGGAGAGCATAGTGCGAAAGCCCCATACGAAGCAGAGCAGTATTAGCATCTTCTGTTTCACCATAGATCTCAAGAAATTGACCATAAGCAGGAATAGCCTCTGGATACCTTTTATCTAGAAAGAAAGCATCCGCAAGAAGTAGCTGAGCTTTAGCTGCCATTTCTGGGCTTTCTGCTTCCATAAGTGAATTTTCAAATAACGGGATAGCCCTCTCGTACTTCTCTTTTTTGAAAAGCTCAAGTCCTCGTCTCATACTTTCGTCAGCCTTCATATTAGGTCCTACTTTTTTTGAGCAGGAGCTAAAAGCGACCATACATACAATCAATAATAAAATAAGTTTTTTCATGCATCACCCGATTTTTCTATAATTTCACAGTAAATGTCTGGATATATAATTCTCTTTATTCGGCAAGTGTAAGGTCCATAGCCATCTGTAGCAATGCCATCTATAAAGAAAGCCTTACCATCAATATCTGGAGCCTGAAAAATAGCTCTACCTTCAAGGATGAGATCGGACTGTTCACTCGTACCTTCAACAAAGCAGATTATGTCGTTTTTTTTCAGTATTTTCAAGCGGTTGTTTGTATTTGTTTTCTGTATTTTTTGCAAGGCTTTGATTCGCTTGTTAGTCTCGCGTTTACCTACTGGCTCACCGAGATCATAAGCTTCTGTCCCCTGCTCTCTGTAGTAAGGGAAAAAACCTGCAAAATCAGGTTTCTTTTCGTTGATAAACCTGACTAACTCTTCGAAGTCTTGAGATTCTTCACCAGGAAAACCAACAATCATAGTAGTGCGTAAGATAGCTTCTGGATCAGCTTTTCTTATACTCTCATAAACCCTGTCTATAGTTTTGCTATCTGATTTTCTCTTCATCGCCTTCAGCATCTTGTCACTATAGTGTTGAACAGGGATATCAAAGTAACTTAATATTTTATTACTACGGCAAATAGTATTAATTAAATATTCAGTCATTCCGTCAGGGTTCATATACATAACTCTGATCTTAAAATCACCATCTATCTTCTCAAGCTCTTTAAGAAGCTGAACAATCTTTGTCTCGCCATAAATATCTGAGCCGTATTTAGTATTATCCTGTGAAACGACTATAAGCTCTTTTATCCCTTCTGAAACAAGTTGCTTCGCCTCTTTAACCACAGTTTCAATAGGTATGCTTACCAAGCCGCCCCTTATACCAGGAATAGCACAGTAGCTACATCTATTATTACACCCTTCAGATACTTTTAGGTAAGCGTAGTAGTCTGCATTGGTTATAACTCTAGCATCGCCATAATCGACCACAGGGGACTCGTCACCCCGCAAGTATTGTACAACCTTCTCTAAATCACCAACACCAGTCATAAAGTCGATCTCTGGAATCTCATCCTTTAGCTCATTGTTAAATCTTTGGCTCATGCAACCAGTCACAATAAGCTTAGCGCCATCCTTTTTACGCTCATGCATCTCAAGGATATTTTCTATAGCTTCATTCACAGCAGGCTCTATGAAACCACAAGTGTTTATGACTATTGCATCACTCTCTTCAGGTATATTGGTAATTGAAAAACCTTCGCTTTCAATAGACCCCATTAGATATTCTAAATCTACCTGATTTTTTGAACAACCAAGGCTTATGAATGAAACTTTTTTATCTGCCTTCAAAAAGCACCTTTATTTTTTTACAATCTTCTGCAATCTGAACCACAAGCTCATCAACAGAGTTAAATTTAATGTCGCCTCTTATGAAATCTACTACATCGACCTCAATATCTGAGCCATACAGGTTTTCGGATAAATCAAATATATGAACCTCTACCCTTTTGTGTTGTGCATCATCGACAGTAGGTCTGCCACCTATATATAAGGCACCTTTAAACTGTCTCTCACCAATATGCACTATGCTTGAATAGATACCGTTAGCAGGAATAAGTTCGTTTTTTACATTTATATTTGCGGTAGGAAAACCAATCTTTGTCGCAAGTCCGTCACCACGTACTACCTCACCAATCAAACTATAGTAACGCCCAAGTAATTTAGTAGCTACTTCGGGCTTTGCATCCTCTAGGGCTTTTCTTATGTTTGTGCTAGAAGCTGTTGTATCATCGACAACAACCTTCGGCACCCTTAGAGCGGTAAATCCATGTTTCTTACCCATAGTCTGTAGAAACTCATACGTTCCACGCCTGTTTCGACCAAATCTGTAATCATACCCAACAACGATAAAGCTAGCTTTCAATGTTTTAAGCAGAAACTCACGAACGAAGACAGAAGGATTAATCCCAGCCATCTCCTTATTAAAATCGAGTAGAAAGAATTTATCCACTCCTAGCTTCTCACACTCCCTTATCTTCAAATCTAAAGGCTGCAAAAGCTTTACCCCAGAACCGAAAAATTTCATAGGATGCGGATCGAAAGTAACAAGGGCACTTTTGAAGCCTCGCTCTTTTGCTAGTGTTACTATACGATTAACTATAGCTGAATGCCCAAGGTGAACTCCATCGAAGTTACCAATACTAACAGCCATATTTGTTTCAGCCTGAAAGTGGGTCAGGTCTCTTATAATTTCCATTGTGCTTAAAATAAGACAAACTCCACTCATAAATCAACATCTTTATTTTTTTATGCTTATAAATGATTGACAAACACCAGTTGTCATATATATAAATATATAGATTATGGTCTCATGAGTATAATTTTTATTAGTTGAGTAGAGGAGAATATACAATGGAAGAATGGTTCAATACTTATTCTGAGAAGCTAAAGGCTCTCGGACATCCGATTAGGCTTAAACTCGTCATTGGTCTTATGAACAATGAATGTAACGTAACAAAAATTTGTAAAGGTCTTGAAATTCCTCAGGCCACAACTAGCCAGCACTTGGCTATCCTCAAGAATAAAGGGATCATTACCGGCAAAAGAACTGGAACCAGCATATGCTACAGCATCTGCGATGATGGAATAAAAGAAATGATAAAGCAGCTTATGGAGGCTACTGGATGCAAATCACCTTGCGACGATCATTAATACTAATAGTGGTGCTAGTCACTGCTACTGTTGCAAACGCAAAACCTATAGAGTTTAGTGAAGCGAAATCTATCGCTCTATCAAACTCTAATATGATCAAGTCATATCAAGCGAAAGAGAAAGCCGCTTCATATAGACACATGCAAGCTATGGGTGGATACCTCCCTAAAGTTACTTTTACGCAAACATATACAAAGACAGACGAACCCGCTAACGCGGCATTCTCAAAGATGGCGCAGGGTAGATTCGACATGATATATTTTGGAACTGAGCTTCCAAACCCTGATTATGTAACAAATCATCAGAGTAAAATACAGATAATGCAGCCTATTTTTATGAACAGACAGATAATGTTTGGCATAAAACAGGCAAAAGAAGCATATAGTGCTAGTAAGTTTGAAACTGAGCGTGTACGTCAGTTCACCCTTTTCAACCTTCATAGAGCATTTTATGGTCTCGCTCTAGCAGAAAAGGCTATGGATGTTGTTAAGCATTCATACGACCGCACAGAAAGATACTACAACACTGCACAAGATTTTTATAAAAACGGACTCATTGTAAAGAGTGACCTTCTAGTCTCTGAAAGCTACCTGCTTATGAACGAGCAGTCTGTGAAAGAAGCTGAGAAACAACACGCTGTGGCTATGAGTCAACTTCAAAGAGTTCTTGGAACTGACGACTCTATAGAGATCGTATGGACAGATCCTGAGCTTACTTTCGAAGACAATCTAGAAAACTACACAACCGAGGGGCTCAAGAGCAGACAAGATCTTGCAGCTATGAAAAAATACTCACGCGTTACGGGACTGGAAAACACAAAATCTAAAGTCGCTTTCCTTCCTTCTGTTGCAGTTTTTGCTGACTACCAGCGTAACGACGAAAAGATGTTTGGTGAGAATGGCGAAGGCTACACCTTCGGTGCTCAGATGAACCTAAACATATTCAACGGTTTCTCTGATTACAACAAAACAAGAGAGACAAACTCAACCCATTACGCAATGCTCCATCAGATATCTGACAAAAAACTAGAGATTAAGTCAGAAATTAAAAATGCTTACTATGGTGTAATCACATCATCAAAACAGATAGAAGCATCAGTCAAACGTGTCGAAGCTGCAAATAAGGCACTCGAAATTACTGAGAATAGATTTAATGAAGGACTCGCCAAAGTAACAGAGCTTCTCGACAGAGAAGTAGACCTGAAGCAGGCTGAGCTCTCCTTATATATGTCTGAGTATCAGCAAATCGTTGAAAAGGCAGGGCTTCACCTTGCTACAGGTTCACTTAAATAAGGGTCTTTTTTTTCATTTTTTTTGTTAACAGTTAAAAACGATATTATGAGTGCTATAATTAAATAGCACTTGAAATTAATATACTTATATACTAATATTTGAATATATAAATAATAGAGGTACACTTATGCTCCGTAAAGTTTTAACTTTGGTTTTCACATTTGCCTTTTTGGCTGCATGCGGCTCTGAAGATAAGGTCACTGAAACAGTTGACACACCTAAGAATGTAACAGTAAAGACTATGAAAGTTGAAAGGACTGACACAGCTTCATCTAGAAGCTTCACAGCCACCGTATCTAGCGAAAAAACTGCCTTTATTATACCTAAGGTTGTTGGATATGTGGAGCAAATATTAGTATCCCCAGGTCAGAAGGTGCAAGCTGGGCAACTACTTGCGGTTATCAAGTCTGGTGAACTAGAAGAAAAATACGCCTTTGCTCAATCGTCTGTCAAAGAAGCTGAAAACGGGCTTAAACAATCAGAGATAGGTTATAAGATGGCTGAAGCACAACATAAACAGGCTCAGTCGCAGTATGACCTCGCAGAGAAAACATATAACAGATTTAGTAACCTAATAAAAAATAACAGTGTGAGTAGACAAGAATTCGACCAAGTCGAAGCTAATTATGACCTCGCAAAGCAGTCACTCAAAATATCGGAAGAGAACGTTAGTCTAGCTAGCGAGAAGGTGGAGCAGGTTAAACTTAAAAAACAACAAGCAACATCTATGCTAAACGAAGTTAAAACATATCTTTCATACACTAAGATCAAAGCTCCATTTGACGGAGTTGTACTCGAAAAAAACATGGATGCCGGTAACCTTGCAGCTCCGGGCAGCCCTATGATGAAAATAGGTAACACAGATACAGTCATCTATACATATATCAGCCAATCACTCATCAAAGATATTTCTACAGGAACAAAAGCTATGGTCACCATAGAATCTCTTGGCGAAGACTACGAAAGTGAAGTACTTGAGGTCAGCCCAGATGTTGACGTATTCACTGGTAGCTTTAAAGTGAAACTTATGGGATGCCAGAAGATATTTCCAGGTATGTTTGCAAAAGTAAGATTCATCACTGGATCAGAAAAATTAATATCTATCCCTGAATCAGCTTTAGTAAGACGTGGTCAGCTTAATATTGTTTTCATCAACGACAACGGCAAAGCAGATATGCGTATAGTTAAGACTGGTCGTGAGCTTGGTGGAGTTATAGAAATTCTCTCAGGTCTCGAAGAGGGGGATATTATCGTTGTTGAAAACGCAAAACTCCTTAAATCAGGCGATATACTCGAGGCTAAATGATGAGCGATACACAAGAGAAAAAAAACTTAGCTGAGAAGATAGCCTCAGCTTTTATAACATCTAAAATTACTCCTCTGCTAGTTATTGCGACCCTATTTATTGGTATCGTATCAATCGTAATGACACCAAAGGAGGAAGAACCGCAAATCGTTGTACCTATGGTCGACGTTTTTGTACCTTACCCTGGTGCCTCTGCTGGTGACGTTGAAAAATCTGTAACCGAACCACTAGAACAAATCATCTGGGAAATCCCAGGTGTTGAATATGTATATAGCACCAGTATGAACGACATGGGTATGGTTGTTGTCCGCTTTAAGGTGGGCGAGGACGAAGAAAAATCCATGACCAAACTGAACGACAAGCTAGCCTATAATATGCAACAGATGCCACATGGCGTTCTCGAGCCTATCGTACAGAGACAAGCTATAGATGATGTTCCGCAGATGGCTTACACCTTCTGGTCGAAAGATCTGGACGCTTATCAGCTCCGCAGGATCGCTTCAGAGGTAGAAAAACGTATCAAAGAGATAGAAAACATCTCCAAAACTGAAGTAATAGGAGGATACAAACGTATACTCCGCATAGAACCAAATATAGAAAAACTTAGAGCATACAACCTAGACCTTTTCAGAATGTTTAAGGCAGTTGAAAGCTCTAACCTCTCACTCAATACTGGTGACATAACAAAAAACAACAAAGTGTATTACGTCTCTGCTGGCGGTTTTTATAAAGATTCTGAAAATGTAAAATCTATGGTAATTGGTTCCCACAATGGCAAAGCTGTTTACCTTAAAGATGTCGCATATGTCTACGACGGACCAGAGATTCCAGAACATCACCTTATGATGGGTTTTAACAAAGATAAAACTATGGAAAGGTACCAAGCTGTCACCCTAGCTATATCAAAGCGTAAAGGGAGCGACTCGGTTGTGGTCTCTGACGCTGTATAGCGCAAGATGCAACACCTAAAGGGCTACGTGATACCTAACAACGTTGAAGTCACAACCACAAGAAATTATGGCGCTTCGGCATATACTAAAGTAATGCTACTCATAGAGCACCTCTTAGGGGCTATTGTCGCTGTTATCATTGTAATGAGTCTCGCTATGGGCTGGCGAGCTGGTGTGGTTGTATTCGTGGCACTCCCCGTAACCTTCGCTCTTACATTCTTTGTCTATTTTATGTTCGACTACACACTCAACAGAGTTACACTCTTCGCCCTAATTTTCGTTGCGGGGCTTGTAGTGGATGATGCCATCATTGTGGTAGAGAATATGGAACGGCACTTTAAGATGGGTGGTAAGAATCTTCTAGACAAGGCTATCAAGGCTGTCGGTGAGGTCGGAAACCCAACTATCCTTGCAACTTTGACTGTAATAGTTGCAATATACCCAATGGCGTTTGTTCGTGGTCTTATGGGACCATACATGAAGCCGATGCCTGTTGGTGCGTCACTCGCTATGATTTTTTCTCTGTTTGTTGCTCTTATGATCACCCCGTGGCTTTCATATAAGCTACTAGCTGGTCACGCAGCAAAACACGCAAACGAAGATATTGACGAAGACGCATACATAAAAGAATCAAGACTCTACAAGATATACAATAACGTCTTTGGCGTTCTCATAGATAACGGCAAGAAGAGACTTGGAGTAATAATTATCCTACTCGCACTCTTCTTTGGTGCTTTCCTTTTTATCCCATCAAAACTTGTGGTAATGAAGATGCTCCCATTCGACAATAAAGATGAAGTCCAAATAGTTATAGACATGCCAGAGGGAACACCATTAGAAAGGACTACTTTCGTGGCTACGGAAGTAGGTAAATACTTATCAACAATAGATTATGTAGATAACTATCAGATATATTCAGGTATATCATCGCCATACAACTTTAACGGACTCGTAAGACACTATTTTCTCCGTAAAGGTCACAATGTTGCAGATATTCAGGTGAACTTCGTTTATAAGGCTCACCGTAAAGGGGCAAGCCACGACATGGCGAAAGAGCTCCGCGGTCCTGTGCAAAAGATTGGAAATAGATATGGTGCAAATATAAAAATTGCTGAAGTTCCGCCCGGTCCTCCTGTACTCTCTACACTCGTTGCAGAGGTTTATGGACCAGATCAAAAGAGTCGTTCAGAAGTTGCAGAGATGATAGTCGATGTCTTCAAAGAGACTAAAGGCGTTGTGGATATCGATACATACGAAGAAGATAATATGATTCAGCTAGACCTTCAAGTGGATAAGCAAAAGGCGGCTGTCCTCGGCATATCATCAGAAATGGTGTCAAAGACACTTTATATGGCTCTGCAAGGTATGAAAGCTGGGATACTGCACACAGCAGAAGACAGAGAGCCAGTGGACATTACAATAAAGCTCCCTGAGAGTAGACGCAATATGATCGATGCTATGTCAGACATACACCTTATATCCATGAGTGGTCGTGCTGTCAGCCTCGGAGAGATAGTAAACGTACGTGAAAAGATCAAAGATAAATCTATCTATCATAAAAATATGAAGCCAGTAATTTACATAACAGCGGATGTAGCTGGCGAAGTAGAAAGCCCAGTTTACGCTATACTAGACATGAAAGATAAGATTAATAAGCTCAACTGGCAAGGTATCCCTATCAAGCAGTACTGGACAGCAGCTCCAGAAGAATACGACGTACCTAGCATTAAGTGGGACGGTGAATGGCAGATCACTTATGAGGTCTTCCGTGACCTTGGTCTAGCATTTGCAGCGGTCCTTGTGCTCATGTATTTTGTACTGGTTGGCTGGTTTAAATCATTCATAACACCGCTAATCATGATGGTTCCGATACCACTTTCACTACTAGGTATCATTCCGGGACACTTTATATTTGGTAAGTTTTTTACAGCTACAAGCATGATAGGTTTCATTGCACTTGCTGGAATCATGGTGCGTAATGCCGTGTTACTTATAGATTTTATAGAACATTCCATGGCTCTTGGTAAACCTTTACGTGAGGCTGTTATAGAATCTGGTGCTATCAGAACAAGACCTGTGGTTCTCACAACAGTTGCCGTTATCGTTGGTGCACTCTTCATGCTCCCTGACCCAATTTTTGCAGGGCTTGGCGTGTCACTCATCACTGGTGCTGTTGTTTCAACAATACTAACACTACTCATAATCCCACTCATGTACTATTTTCATCATGCGTTTTGGGATAACAGAATTAAGAAATAAGGAGTTTACTATGACTATCAAAGATATTTTAAGACTTGTACCGGGGATAATGATACTTGTGAGTGTTCCTCTTGGTATCTATCAAAATAAATGGTGGTTCGCTCTCACTATGTTCGTGGGGCTTAACCTTCTTCAGTCCGCTTTTACTAAGTGGTGCCTACTCGAAGACATCCTGCGCAAACTTGGCATCCCAGAATAGCAGGTCAACAACTGCTAGTTCACTTCGAAAAGATATATACGCAACCTCATTCATCGGCTCCTTTAGGGAGCCTGCTGAGTTGCAATATTCGATATGTAAATTATAGAATCTGTATGACAATATATAATTTATCAGCTATTATTCACCATGAGTATTTTTAAACTAGATATTAATTACAAAAACTTGGCGATTATAGCCCTCGCCCTATTCTCCCTTGTGCTTATCTATAAGATACAGGAGATTATATCTGTCTTCGCAATATCATTTTTCATAGCGTACCTGCTAGACCCTATCATAGATAAGCTTGAGAGTTTCAAAATTCCAAGAACTCTTGGGATAGTGATTCTAATGGTTATAACTTTATCTATTGCAATAGTTATATCTGCATACTTGCTACCTCTACTTTATAGCGAAATAGAGTACCTTACGAAAGCAGCTCCAGAAGTGATAAATTCTCTCATGGATATGGTTGAAAAACTCGCTACCAGGTTCAATACTGACGTTTCAATGGCTAATATAAAAGCCCAGTTTGCACCAAAGGCTGGCGCAATAGCAAAAGAGTTGTTCAGTGCTCTGACGGGTGTCTTGTCATCTGCAAGTGGAGCCATAGGTACAGTAGTAAACCTCGCTATTATACCTATACTAGTCTTTTACTTTTTAAAAGATTTCGACAGGATGAATGAAAAGCTTTTCAAAATAATGGAAAACAAATCCGACACAGACTATAAAAGATATTTCAAAGACTTCGATAGTATATTATAAGTTTATTTCAGAGGACAGATACTTGTAGCTGCGATATTGGCAGTCCTTTATACAACAGTACTTTTAGTCGCTGGCGTAAAACCAGCCATACTCATCGGCTTGGTCTCTGGTCTCCTCAGTATAGTCCCTTATCTCGGCTTTATAATAGGTTTCGGCACATCGCTAGTGCTCTCTATTGTTCAATACCAAGACATACTCCACCCTATGCTTGTGGTTGGTGGTTTTTTAATAGTTCAGTTACTTGAAGGGAATCTGATAACACCAAAGATCGTTGGCGAATCCCTTGGGCTTCACCCTACTGCTGTCATATTCGCTCTATTAGCAGGCGGATCACTATTTGGTATAGGCGGTATGATTATCGCTCTCCCTATCGCAGCATTCATCAAAATATTACTGGCTGAACAACTAGCATGAAAGTAGAAGGTAAGCTCTGGATAGACATTAATGGTGCAGGTATCGCAGGGCACGGACGCATCCAGTTGCTCCAACTAATCGACAATTTCGGCTCCATAAAAAAGGCTGCCGAATCTATAGGTATGAGCTATAAATCCGCATGGGACAGCATAAACTCTCTGAATGAAATCTTTGGAAAAGACCTAGTCGAAAGGAAAACTGGCGGGAAAGGTGGTGGCGGAACTATCCTCACTGAGCATGGCAAAGATTTAGTCAAAACATATAACTACTACAGCAGGATACACGAACTCTATCTCACAGACATCTCAAAGATGAACTGCATTGAAGCTGTCATAAATGATACCGATGGTGAATACGCTAAAGCGATTACGACAGGTGGAGATTCTTTTTATTGTGTGCTTTTAGACCATGAGATAAAACTGAGCGATAAAGTAAACCTGTTCATAAAGCCGACTGATATAATTCTTGTAAATAGTGATGATTTTGAAACCAGTGCGAAGAACTTACTCAAGACAAAAGTGAAATCGATAAACGTCACAAATGAGAAGAGTGAGATTATCCTTAATTCTGATAAAGGGACAACTCTTGCAGTGCAGATCACATCTGCCAGTGCAGAAAAACTTGCCCTCAAAAAAGATACAGAAATCTATACCCTTTTCAAGACTGCTTCTGTCCTCGCCTCTATCAGATAACCTAAGCGACTGGTTTTATAAAAGTAATCCTAATTTTCTTAAGACCTGAACCTTTAAAAAAGACATCAGCATTAGCAGAATCACCCGTACCAGAGATAGCGACAACCATCCCTTCTCCGAATTTTTCGTGGGTAACTTTGCTACCGTTTTTAATGCCGTTCACTTCAACAGTTTTTCTTTTGTAGTTAGCTTGAGTACTAGGTTTTGCCCTACTGCCCATAGGTTTGCTATAGCCAAGAATCCCCATTTCATCTAAAAATATTGATTTTTGCTGTGGCTTATATTGCCCATAAATCATCCTAGTAGATGCGTATGTCATA
The DNA here is from genome assembly GCA_002869185.1 of Denitrovibrio sp. Lineage (GTDB taxonomy): Bacteria > Chrysiogenota > Deferribacteres > Deferribacterales > Geovibrionaceae > Denitrovibrio. The sequence goes on from PKTN01000006.1 coordinate 20,731, forward strand.
TGCAGGTTCTGCTTCGCCCTTGTGACACCAACATAACAAAGTCTACGCTCTTCCTCTAGCTCGTCTGGCTCGTCTATAGAGCCATGCAGAGGGAAGAGACCATTCTCAAGACCAGTCAGAAAGACAGTCTCAAACTCTAACCCTTTAGCAGCATGTATAGTCATCAGCTGGATGCAATTCTCAGCTGGTTCATCAGATGAAGTCGCGAGCGCTGTGTCAGCAAGGAAATCAACTATAAGCCCGTCCCTGTTGCTATTCTCAAAAGCTACAGCGGCGTTGAAAAGTTCGTCAACGTTACTTATGCGTCTCTCAGCTTCCTGTTCATCTTCATACTTCTTCACATACTCTTTGTATTCTGTCAGCTCTATGACAGTCTTCACCATCTCACTCACTTTGACGCATTTTTTAATCTTTTCGAAGATATCGAGTAATTTCCTGAAAGATTCCTTCTGCTGACCCCTTAACTGGTCGTTAAGACCATATATAGCGTTAAGTATGTCTGCATTATTTGCTGATGCAAAGTCGATTATCTTATTTATTGTAGTGTCGCCTATCCCTCTAGGTGGAGCTTTCACACACCTACGGAATGATACAGAATCGTATGGATTATCATAAAAACGAAGGTAGCTAAGGATATCCTTAACCTCACGCCTCTGGAAGAAACCGACTGAACCTATAAGCTTATAAGGGAGACGTTCTGCATTCAGCTTTACTTCAAAGTTACGTGACTGACCGTTTGTTCTGTAAAGGACAGCTATCTCGTTACCAGACATACCATCATCTAGGTATTTCTTAACTTCGCTCATTACAAAGTCAGCCTCATCGGTCTCTCTGCTAACAGGGAGCACCTGAACCAGACCACCCTCTTCTCTGAAGGCTACAAGATCTTTCCCCTTACGAAGTTTATTGTTACTGATCAGTTCGTTAGCCGCCTTAAGTATCTGCGGACGGCTTCTATAGTTTTCTACAAGTCTGATAGTTTTAGTGTTTTCGAAGATAGTATCAAACTCTAGGATGTTTTTGATATCAGCACCACGCCATCCATATATAGACTGGTCGTCATCACCAACAACACAAAGATTGCCATCAGTACCTGAAAGCAGGCGAAGGAATAGAAACTGAATATCGTTAGTATCTTGATACTCATCAACTAGCATGTATTGAAAAAGGTCTTTATAGTAATTTACTGTGAGTGGATGCTTCTGAAACATTCTGATGGTGAGTGAAAGCATGTCATCAAAGTCAATCAAGTTCTGATCTTTCAAGCGCCCTTGATATGTCGCGAACACTTCCTTAAACCTAAATGAAAGGTCTTCTGGTGGCTTCTCATCAACATATGTACGAGTATTCTTAAAGTTAGATATCATATTCATATATTGCTTAGGTGGATACTTTTTATGGTCTATGCCTAGTATCTTAATAACATCTCTCATAGTTGCGAGCCTGTCATCCTGATCTAGAATTCCGAAACCAGCACTTATGCCCGCCTTCTCAGGGTCACGACGAAGCAGTCTCAAACAGATAGAGTGAAATGTCCCTATCCAAATGTTTGCATCTTCGTAATCCACAAGCTTAAGGATACGTTCCTTCATCTCTCCTGCCGCCTTGTTTGTGAAGGTAACGGCTAAGATGTTTCTAGAAGGGACTCCGACATTATTTATAAGGTGAGCGATACGGTAAGTGATCACTCTTGTCTTTCCAGTTCCTGCACCAGCAAGGACAAGTAGTGGTCCTTCGGTTGTATTAACGGCTTCGTATTGAGCCGTGTTTAGTTCTTTTTTATAATCAGGCATTCTCTGGCCTCGTACTCGCGATAGTTTTATTGTATTGCATGATAATATCTCCACGTCTTAGAAGCCCTTTAAGGTAGAGCTTACCGTCAACTTCTAACACAACAGGGATAGCGCCAAGATCTTTGATCCCTAGCCTCTCAGTGGCCGTCAGAAGAGTATCATCTACTGTAACGTATATTAGGTTATCTCTGGTACATATTTCTCCTGCAACAACGATATCCTCAAGTCCCTCTTCGAAAATGATCTCACGTATATTATCAAGTGACAACATACCAACCAGACTTTCATCTGGTGCAAGAACAGGGAAATATGTGTGGTTAGCAAGTTTAATACTCTCTAATACATTACGAAATGATGTATCTTCTCTAAATGTTGTCACATCACAAAGCATAACATCGCCAACATGCAGTTTTTCTAGGACAGATTCTTCCGCCCCCTTTCTAATACGCACGCCCTGCTTTGTGAGAATCCAAGTAAATATAGATTCCTTCTCTATCCAGCCAGCACAAATATTTGCAACAATAGTTGTCAGCATCAAAGGAAGAATAACAGTATAACTCTGAGTAATCTCAAAGATGATGAGTATAGCGGTGAGCGGTGCTCTGATAGTAGCAGCCAGCATTGCACTCATAGCAACAAGACCGTACGCTCCAGGACCACCCGTTATGTTTGGTAATACCAGATTGACTAGCCAACCAAAAAAACCACCAGTAGCGGCACCAATATATAGTGACGGAACAAAGAGACCACCTGAGCCTCCAGAACCGAGAGTAAGTGAAGTAGCTATAACTTTAAGTAGAACAAGAACAATAAGGATGAGCCCTGTTTCGTGGCGAAGGATAGAGTCGATTGTGTCGTAACCAACACCCATTACATCACGTGATAAAAGAGCTACACAGCCCATTAGTAGCCCACCAAGGGCAGGCTTTGACCAACTAGGGATTTCAAGTGCTTCGAATTTTTCTTCGAAAGCATAAAAAGTTCTTATAAAAAATATTCCTACAACAGCACAAAGCATACCCATTATGGTATATAGCGGTAGTTCAAAAATAGATTTGAAAATGTAATCAGGAGCATCAAAAGTTACATGGTCACCAAGGTAGGCTCTTGAAACGACAGTTGCTATTACAGATGAGATTATAATAGGGCTGAAAGTCTTCAGACCAAACTGACCAAGCAGAACCTCAGCCGCAAACATCGCACCACCAATAGGAGCGTTGAAAGTAGCAGCAAGTCCACCGGCAGCACCACAAGCTATAACAGTCTTCATTCTGGCTGATGAAAAGTTGAATATCTTACCAACACCTGAACCGATAGCAGCACCTATTTGAACAATAGGACCCTCACGACCAGCAGAACCACCAGTACCAAGTGTGATAGCGGATGAAACAGCTTTTACCAATGCGATCTGTGGAAGGATGCTTCTGTTTAGGGCTATGGCTTTTATAACGTCAGGGACACCGTGCCCCTTAGCAAATTTAAACATTATAGAAATAATACCTACTAACAAACCACCTATGGCTGGCACAAAAAGTATTTTGTAAAAAGGAGTATTATTTAGTGCATCTAGAAGATATTCGCTCTTTGTTCCGTAAAATAAGTCTTGAACAAAACTTATTAGAAATCTGAAAAGAAGGTTACCATAGCCTGCAAGCAGACCAATCAAAACTGCTATCATAACCATATAAAGGTCATCATGTTGTTTAAGGAAACCGTTTAATTTATCTTTTTTATTATTAAAATTCATCACACCACATCATATATTAATTATACCAAGTGTCGGTTTAAACCAATATAAGGTCTATGTCAAGGAAGTAAACGATATAAAAGAAATCAGATTATTAACCCTGATTAGACTAACTAGACTTGTCTTAAAGAAGCTATGTATGCACCGTATGCGGCGATAGAAATACTGTGAGAAATCTGTCCGTTCAGGATCATCTGCTCAACCTCGCTGAGACTGAATTCAGCTGGTTCTACATCTTCGAAAGGGTCGAGAAAAAGCTCTGATGTTTTTACACAATTTACAGCAAGATAAAGATAGCAGGTATTATCCATAAAAGCAGGATTTGGGTTCATCCGAACAAGCTCCGTCAGCTCACCCTCATAACCTGTCTCTTCCACTAGCTCTCTAGCACCACCAATGAGAGGATCTTCGCCAGTCTCCACAGCTCCACCAGGAAACTCATAGCTAACATCACATGTGCCAACACGAAACTGTTTTACAAGTACCAGTTTACCCTCAGCGGTAACAGGCACAATAACCGCCCAATTCTTCATGCTAATAACAGTGAAAGTACCGACACTGTCATTCTTTTTGAAATGAAAATCCCTGTGCTCCACACGAAGCACAGGGTCTGTATATGTTGTTTCAGTTTTGACTAGTTTCCAGTTGTCTTTCATTATTAGAGGATAAGCCCTGAGCCACTAGATGGGTTTCCGCCGAGTCCACCCATACCACCACTAGCCATTTTGATGTTAGTCTTAGTCTCTATGTATTTATCTGAAAGGTCACCTGGAACTTCTTTAAATTCGAAAAGAACGTTCGCCATGTTGATCTCGCCCCTTACCTCTTCCTCAAATGGGAAACCGTAAGGTACTATAGCGATCTGCATAGACCCAGTCTGTGTAGGCATAACCTGCACGAGACAAATATTTATTAATTTATCGGATGCTTCATCTTTTTCAGCTAAAACCATCTCGCCAGTAACGAGCTTTGCAAATACTATATTCTCTGCCATTTATAATCTCCTTTTACATAGAATAAATGTCATCCTGAATGATAATGAAGGATCTCAACAAAATAGAGACTCTCCACTCTACCCAGAGTGACTTTATTTATATATGTTCATTCTAAATATATGAAAAAATATATTAGTTCAATATGTTTCTTTAACTCTTTATGGACATACTCTTTTTGAGCACCTGCTTATGAAAATCAAATAAACTCATTTTAAAACGCATTTTTCTTATTGACTTTAGGCACATAAGGTTTTATTAAACCAAGAGTAAGACTAACGGAGGTGCTTTTATGGCTTACACAATTAATGACAGCTGCACAAACTGTGGCGTATGTGAAGATGAGTGTCCAGTAGGCGCAATTACTGAAGCTAATGACGTAAGAGTTATTGATGGTGACACATGTACTGACTGTGGCGCTTGTGCTGAAGTTTGCCCTGTTGACGCTATCGAAGCTTAATCAACGGCAACAACGAAATTTTAATATAGCCCTGTGCTTGCAGGGCTTTATTTTTAAATACATATACTACAAGGATACTAGGATATGAGCATTTTAAAGAGACTAAAAGAAGAGATAGATACAGTTTTCGAGAGGGACCCTGCGGCTAAGAGTAAGGCTGAGGTTATCTTTTGTTACCCTGGTTTTCACGCTGTCCTCTTTTACCGTGTCGCTCATAAACTATGGAAACATGAATTCTTTTTTCTAGGCCGTCTGACATCGCACCTCGGACGTTTTTTCACAGGCATAGAAATTCATCCCGGAGCTACAATAGGGAAGCGTTTCTTTATAGATCACGGTATGGGCGTAGTAATTGGTGAAACAGCAGAGATAGGAAACGACGTAACGATATATCACGGAGTAACACTCGGTGGTGTCAGCCTAGAGAAGGTGAAACGTCACCCAACACTCGAAGACAATGTAGTAATCGGTTCTGGAGCTAAAGTTCTTGGTCCATTCACTGTTAAGAAGAATGCTAAAATTGGTTCAAACTCAGTAGTAGTAAAAGAGGTTCCAGAGAATGCAACTGTTGTTGGTATACCTGGGAAAATTGTTAAAGGGACTTTGGATAAAAAGAGCTTCGACCATAATAAACTCCCTGACCCTGTGGCTAGAGCCATCACAGACATGGCTACCAGAATGTGCCACATGGAAGCAGAGATAAATGACCTTAGAAAAAAGTTGAAAAATTATGAAGATAACGACTAAAAGCAGATACGCTATCCGCTCCATCTTTGCTCTTGTACTGCTAGGTGGCGACCAGAGACCAATAGCACTCAACCAAATAGCTGAGCACGAGGATATCAGTAGGAAATATCTCGAGCAGATATTTATAAAACTAAAAAAATCTGACATAGTTTTAGGTTCCAGAGGAGCTCAAGGTGGATATATGCTTGCCAGAGATCCACAAAATATTAAACTAAAAGAGGTCATCTACGCAATGGATGGTCCTGTAAATATATCAGACTGCACACAGGAAGAGTCGTGTGACAATTTTGCTTCATGCGGAATAAACTGGCTGTGGGCAGGACTTAAAGAAACAGTAGATAACTATCTAGACAATATAAGTATATATGATTTAAAGCGTCAAGCTTTTGGAGGAAAAGATGCCGATCTATCTTGACTATAGTGCAACAACACCTATGGATCCCGAAGTTTTCGAGGCGATGAAGCCTTATTTTATGGAAAAATTTGCAAACCCTTCAAGCATACATTCACTCGGACGTGAAGTTCGTGATGATATAGAAGAGGCGAGAGAGATTGTAGCAAAGTCCATCGGAGCAGAAGCTCACGAGATAATCTTTACAGCAAGTGGTACTGCATCAGACAACATGGCTATCCGTGGCACAGCAGAGATGCTTAAGCACAAGGGAAAACACATTATCACCTCTTGTGTCGAGCATAAAGCTGTACTAGAGAGCTGTAGAGTATTAGAAGAGCAAGGATTTGAAGTAACATACCTTCCTGTCGATTCTGACGGCATAACTCCTCTTGAAGCTGTTAAGAATGCTATCAAAAAAGATACAATACTTATATCAGTAATGCTTGTTAATAACGAAATCGGAACTATACAACCCATCAGAGAGATCGTCGAACTAGCCAAAGAGAAAGGGATAGTTGTACACACAGACGCTGTTCAGGCTATGGGCAAGATGAAGATTGATGTCGCTGAGCTTGGCGTTGACCTGCTCACTATATCTGGTCACAAACTCTGTGGTCCAAAAGGGATTGGTGCTCTTTTTATCGAAGATAACCTTAAAGCAGATTTTAAGCCACTCGTTGTTGGTGGGGCACAAGAGTTTGGTCTCCGTGCTGGTACTGAGTCTGTTCCTAACATAATCGGAATGGCAAAATCTTGCGAGATAATCATGAGAGACCTCGAACAAGAGAGGGTTCACATCAGAAAGCTCCGTGACCTATTTGAAAGCAGGCTCATAAATGAGCTAGGCGATGTTAATATAAACGGTCATAAAGATCAGCGTGTTTGCTCTGTTTCCAACTTAGCATTCAGATATATTGAGGCTGAGGCACTTATGATCTACGCAGAGGAAGTTTGCTGCTCAACAGGTAGCGCATGCTCATCTGAGAGCGTTGACGCTTCTCACGTCCTTTACGCTATAGGCGTTGACCCAGTCGACCTTCACGGTGCTATAAGATTCAGTTTCGGTAGATTCAACACAGAAGAAGAAGTGAACAAGGCTGTAGATATCATCAAGGATAGCGTTCTTAAACTGAGGGCGATGTCTCCACTTGTGAATAAATAATAATATATGAAAGCGGATGAAACGAAACAAATTGCGGTAGGTTTATCCGCTTTCTATTTTCTACATTATGCCACTCTTGGGATAATTTTCCCTTTTGCAGGATATTTTTTCAAAGAGGTCGGTTTCTCAGGAACTGAAATTGGTCTTTATCTATCGATCTTTCCACTAGCCAAATTCACCATAACAAATAAATGGACCCTTCTATTTACTAAAACAAAGTGGAAACACCTATTCATAGCAACATGTATTTTCATATCCTCTATATCTCTCATTCCATTGGTTTACACACAGAATAAAGTGATAGTCGCTATACTGCTTGTAATCTTTGCATGCTCTCGTGCCGGCATAATCCCTGTTGTGGATAGTATCGCTATCTCTATGGACAGTAAGATTGCATATGGCAGGCTCAGGTTGTTTGGTTCCATAGGTTTTATATGTACCTCCATCACTGCTGGCATGCTTATGGACAAATTTGGTATATACGCTTTTGTATGGACATTTATGACAGCTGGACTCCTCTCTATCATTCCTTCTTTCTTACTTAATTTTTCTATCGACACTTTAAAACCAACTCTGAAAGCAGACAGAAAGCTAACTCCAGAGCTTAAAATATTTTTCTTTGGTTTGATCATTTACCTAACTTCTTTCTCATTTCTCAGTAATTTTTTTAACATAAAGGTCGCTGAGGCTGTCTACTCACAAAGTTGGGCTGGCTATATGTGGTCGATAGGTGTTTTATCCGAAATTTTCTTTTTATATAATCAGTAAAAAATTCTTAAAATCTTCAACGTTAAAACACTAATAGTTGTCTCCATGTTGCTCGCAGGGGTGAGATATCTAGCTACTGGCTATACGGATTCTCTCTTTGTCCTTTGCATCTTCTCTGCATTTCACGGCTTTGGGTACGGGACATTCCATATAGGAGTGATGCGTTATATAAAGACATGCGTTCCAGAAAAGATACAACTAAAAGCACAAACCATGTATTCGGGTGTAGGTTATGGGCTAGGTTCGATCGCTGGTTCATCGATATCAGGCATAACATACGACCTATACGGACTCAAATCTGTCTTTATTACCGCATTTTTGTTTTGTACCATAGCAGCAATCGTTATATACTTATTCATTGGTAGAAAGAAATCAACTTGTGAGGTGTAACCAATGAGCACCGCTAGTCAGAAAACAGCAAAACTTTTAACCGAGCTTGAAGAGATCGCAGGTAAGCTAGAGATAAAGCTAAGATACGAAGCTGTCAGCAAGGCCAAAGGCGGTCTATGCACTATGGATGGCGAAAAGCTATTTATTATCGATAAAAAATCGACCAAAGAATACAAACTACTCATCCTCGCAAGGGTCATTAAAGAATTCGACCTGTCCGATATATACATCAGCCCAAAACTCCGTGAGTTTCTTGATGAAGAGAGCTGATATCCACAACGTCTATAAACTACTCGAAGAAGAGTATCTAAGTATGGACGAGCCTTCTGTTACAAAAATTTCTAAACAGACTAAGCGAGACCCTTTCAGAGTTCTTGTTAGTTGCCTAATATCACTTAGGACAAAAGACGAAGTTACATTAGATGCTTCCATAAGGCTCTTTAATGTGGCTGATACACCAGAAAAGTTAGTAGAGCTAGAGGAAGAAGAGATACAAAGATTGATATATCCTGCAAGTTTTTATAAAACAAAATCTACAACTATTAAGAATATCTCTTCAGTTCTGATTAATGAATACAACTCTATAGTCCCTGCTGAAATAGACGAGCTAGTAAAGCTAAAAGGTGTCGGTAGAAAGACAGCTAATCTCGTCGTAGTGGAAGGTTATGGCGAACCAGCAGTCTGCGTCGACACACACGTACACCGCATATTCAACCGACTTGGTTATGTAAAAACCAAGGATGCAGATAAAACAGAGATTGAGCTTCGTAAACATCTACCAAGAGAATATTGGATCAGAATAAATGAGATTTTAGTCGCATACGGCAGGGAGATATGTAAACCAGTCTCTCCTTACTGTTCGTCTTGCAGACTGACAGATTACTGTGATAAAGTCTCTGTAGACAAGCGGAGGTAAGTGATGCGTAACCATATTGATGAGACAGATAAACAGATTCTCAACCTTCTTATGAAGAATGCGAGAATATCATATGCCGACATAGCAAAAGCCGTAGGTATGAAGTCTCCGTCTGTTATCGACCGCATTAAAAGGCTAGAGAACCTTGGCATCATTAAAGGCTACACCGCTGGCATAAATTACAAAATATTAGTTGAAGACATAAATGCTTTCATAGGTGTTTCTATAGACAACGCAAACCATATTGATGAATTTGAGACTTCACTTCAAGATATAGACACAGATATAGTTAGCTGTGATCACGTTACAGGCGACTACACCTTCCTGTTAAGCGTCATAACAAAAAACACTAATTCGCTCAGCAAGCTTATTAAAAAACTTAGAACTATAGAAGGTGTGGACAAGACAAACACTATACTCGTATTCTCCACACTTATGGACAGACAACGTCAGGTATGACATTTTCTGTTATTATCCCTGTTTACAATCGCACAGTCACTCTTAAATCTGCTATTGAATCAGTACTCTGCCAATCATTCAAAGATTTTGAGATCATTGTTGTTGATGATGGTTCAAACGATTCCGTCGCCAAATCACTCAAACCATACATGGGACTAATTCACTATATTCGTATTGATAAGAATAAAGGTGTAAGTCACGCCAGAAATATCGGCATTAAAGCATCAAACGGTCAATATATTGCTTTCCTCGACTCTGATGATCTATGGCTACCAAATAAGCTACAAGCACAATGTAATGAACTCAATAAAACAGGCTTGCAGGTGTGTCACACTAATGAATTCTGGTATCGAAAGGACAAATTCGTCAACCAAGGGAAAAAACATAATAGATATGGAGGAAAAATTTTCGATAAGGTTTTAGACTTTTGTAGGATAAGCCCATCATCTGTCGCCATAGAAAAAAGAGCGTTTGATAGTTGTGGTATGTTCAATGAAAAGATGAGAACTTGCGAAGATTATGATCTTTGGCTCCGTTTAACTTCTAAGTTTGACATCTGCTATCTACCTGAGAAACTTATAATAAAACGTGCAATATCAGACGATCAATTATCCGATACTATCACACACATAGAATACATCCGCCTAGTATCCCTTTCTAGATTTGTAAAACACCACCCCATACCCCCAAGCCAGCGACAAGCCGCAATTAAAGAAATATGCAGAAAGTACGATATAATATCATATAGAGTTAAGAATTTTTAAACTTTCCGTACTTGATTTTGAACCATCTTCATGTAAGATGCATCTTTAAATTAAGCAGGTACTTATTAATGAAAAAATTATTCTTATACATTTTGATCGCTTCATCACTCTTCGCATGTCAGTCTACCGTTAAAGGTCCAGACGAGGCGATGAACAGGATTACTCCCGATAATTTTAAATATACTAAATACGAAGAGCCTCATTTTGTCCAAAATTTAAACAAAAGTTTTAGTATATACAATACATTCAAAAAGAATCACGAATTCATGTTTGGTCCTCACGACAGTGAATACGGCAAATATGACGTAATCAAACTTGTCGAAACAAGCCGTTTCGATTATTACGTAAGATTATTCACCGGTAACTACAAAGATGTCTTCCAAAAGTGGCTAGACAGATCAAACGAATACATATATATCGTTCGCGACATCCTTCGCAGAGAGGGCGTGCCTGAAGAGCTTGTCTACCTCCCTTTTACTGAGAGCGGTTTCAACCCATCCGTCACATCTCATGCTGGCGCTTGTGGTATGTGGCAGTTCATGAAAGGAACGGGGAAAGCATATAATCTTGATTATAACTTTTGGCTAGATGAAAGACGTGATTTTGAAAAATCAACTGTAGCTGCAGCCAGACACCTTCAAGACCTTTACGACAGGCTTGGCGACTGGTATTTAGCCATGGCAGCTTATAACGCAGGTCTTGGTAAGGTTTTAAAAGCTATTAAAAGATACAACACAAGAGACTTTTTTAAAATGTCTCAACGTAAATATAGATATCTTAAGCTAGAGACAAAGGATTACGTCCCTAAATACCTTGCACTCAGATATCTTGCACGTAACTATCAAGAGTTTGGTTTTGAAACGCCAGATGGTAAACCACAACTATTCGACAGAGTGACACTCTACCGTCAGGCTAATCTATATGTAATATCGAGCATAATAGAGACAGATATTGAGACTTTAAGAGAGCTCAATCCAGAACTCATGACACCGATGACACCACCAGTAGAAGAATACTCACTCAGGGTGCCATACGGCAAACGAGAGATACTCGAAAAAGAGCTTGAGCATATCACCGAAGAAGAGCTTGCCCAATTTTATGTAGAATTTGCTAAAAAAGGTCGTAGCATCTCTTCAATAGCAAAGAAATATAAAATGAGCACCAAAGAGTTGAAAAGGATTAATGGTCTACGCCATAATGTAATCCTTAGAAGCACTTACATCTTTATACCTATCAAAGAAGTTTATGATACAGCTCTCAACTCAGATTTTGAAAAAGAGCTAAAAAGATATAACCCTAAGGTTCATAGAGTACGTCGTGGCGACAATATGTATAAAATCGCCCACAAGTACGGGATGTCTTTATATGAGCTAATGGCTCTAAACAGAGGCGTTAGACCAAAGCTTATCAGACCGGGGCAATCAATCATCGTCTCTGATTCATACTACAACGCACGCAACAATCGTAAAGCCTCTAAGAGGACTTACGCCAGCACTAAAAAACGTGGTTCTTACACTAAAGCTAAGCATAAAGTGCGCTACGGCGAATCTCTCTGGAGCATTGCAAACAAGTATGGCACAACCGTGGCTCAGATAAAATCTAGCAATAAACTTAGAAATAATGTTATCCAACCGGGTAAAAGACTTACTGTTTATAACTATAAATCCAAATCTGCACGAAAGACTGCTAGTTCAAAGAATGGTAGATACACTGTACGCTACTGTGACAACCTATGGGCTATTGCAAAGAAATTCGGCACAAGTATTTCTAGAATCAAAAAGAAGAATAAATTAGCAAGTAATAATATCCACCCAGGAAATGTTTTATACATAGACTAGATGCCAAGTTACACTCACTTATTAAGAGTAGATGATTTGTGTAAACTATCTCTCAAAATGACATAAGGCGAATGAAATGAACCGAAAAGTGTAAGAATAAATTAGATTAACTCGGACTAATGTGCTGGCTACTTCGCCAGCTTATCTCTTGTGATCACAGCATAGGCACTGTGGTTATGGATACTCTCGATATTCTCGCTAGAAACCTCAAACCAAATAACTCTATCCTCAGCCATAAGTTTGCTTGCGACATTCCTTACAACATCCTCTACAAACGCAGGGTTTTCATAAGAGACCTCTGTCACATATTTCTCATCTTCACGTTTGAGGAGTGGATATATAGGCGAGCTACCACAAGATTCTGCAAGCTCGATCAAATCTTCGATCCATATCATCTTGTTCATACGAACACTGATGGATATGAAGCTACGCTGATTATGTGCACCATGCTTGCTTATCTCTTTGGAACAAGGACAGAGCGTCATAACAGGGACTTTTATTGATAGTACCTGATCGCGACCATCAGAACCTGATGAGCCGATATATTTACACTGATAGTCCATCATTGCTGACTGACCTGAAACTGGAGCTTTTTTATTAAGAAAATAATCGAATGAGAGCTCAATAAATGATTCTTCGCTGTCGAGACGTTATTTCATCTCGTCTAATATATCATAGACAGAATAAAGGTTTATGTCACTTGAGTGCTTGCTGAGTATTTCTACGAAGCGGGACATGTGCGTCCCTTTGAAATTGTGCGGAAGCTTCACATACATGTTTATATTAGCGACAGTATGCTGGCTCCCCTTCTCTTTATCAGACAGAACGATAGGATAGCTGATATCTTTGATACCGACTTTATCTATATCAAGATTTCGTTCATCTCTTTCATTCTGTATATCTTTCAATATTACTTTCTCTTCATTCTCTGATTAGTAAGGAACTGCTGATACTGCTGTCCACCCGCTGGAGTCTTACCACCGAGGTGCATCTGTAGCCAGTAGTTTCCATAATTTTGCATTTTAAGCTTCTTACCATTCTTAACACCGTCAAGGCTAGAACTGAGTCTATCATCAATAGGATTCTTCTCTACACCCTTAGTAAGAACTTCAATAGCTTTCTCTTTATCACCTTTCTCAATGAGGAAATAAGCATAAAGGCTATACATGAAAGGCTCTTTAGGAGCACCTTTGATACCTTTATCCATAATCTTTCTAACCTTGTCCATATCGCCAGACTTATATGTGTGTGATGCATACATAGCCATAGCCATCCAGTTTTTAGAAAAAGCGTTCTCTAGGTAAGGACCAGCCTGATCGAACTGTCTGTTAGTATAATATATGATACCGATCTGAGAATCGATCTGCTCTTTAACCATGAACTGCCACTTAGCGTATGCGTAGCCAGTCTTAAGTTTTTCAATAGCTTTTTCAACTCTGTTTGCTTGAATATCTTTTTCTACTGATCCGAAAAGAGCAGTAAGCTTATTTAGCATTCTTTTTCCGATAAAGAAATTAAGTCCTAAGATACCAACAACCATAAGGAAAAGAGGCCAGAAAACGCTATAAGTAATGAAATAAAGACCGAGTGCAAGTGCTGTGGATACAGCTACTGAAATAATGAGAGTATACATCTATGTTTCTCCTGAGTAGTAATCGTAAATAGCTTAATGAGGCGAAATTATAGCACTATGCTGAAAATAATCAAACTTTTTATTACAAGGTTAGCACCTTGAGGCTTATTCGAGTTAATACAATTTTCTACCACTTTTATACGGTTCATTACATTCACCCAATAATGTATAAATATATCAACCGACCAACGGGAGGTGACTAAGTATGTCGAGCCATCCACTAATAACACGCATACAGGTGCTAGCCTGCTAGAAGGCGTTCTCTATGTGAGTTATTTTGTCACCATCTATTGAGACCACGTCAAACCTTGCGGCTCTTTCGCCATTCTCCGACATATATGTCTGTGCCGTTTTTAGCAGTTTTTCCTGCTTAGATGTTGTGACAGATTCATAGCCCAGCCCATATTTTTCAGAGCTCCTAGCTTTTACCTCTATAAAGACCAGAATATCCCCAATCTCCATAATGATGTCTATCTCGCCATATTTGCATCTATAATTCTTATCTAAAAGCTTATATCCCTTCTTTTTAAGGAAATCAGTCGCTTTCTTTTCACCTTTATTACCAAACAAGAGGCTCATTTGATAAAATTTCCACAAAAAGAGATTCTGTGTAGTGGGGAGATCCCTATCTCTTTGATCTTTTCTATGTGGATTTTCGCACCATACCCTTTATTTGAATACCAGCCGTAGTCTGGATAGTCTATGTGCATCTTAGTCATAAGTGCGTCTCGAAAAACCTTTGCGATGATAGATGCCGCAGCTACACATTGAAATTTATCTTCCGCCTTGAATGGATTCTCCATAGGCACTTTCAAACCTTCGAGCTTTACTGCATCCACTATAACCTTATCGTATGGTACCTGAATCTGATCAAGGGCTATCATCATAGCTTTTTTGGTACACGGAACTATGCCGTTAGCATCTATATCTTCGTTGCTGACAGCACCAATACCAAAGGCGAGAGCATGCTCACGAACAACACCATCCATAAGCTTTCGTTTTTTTTCGGATATCTTTTTCGAATCGACTAATCGATCGTCAGAAAAATCAGCTGGCAGAAGGACAGCCGCAGCCACGACAGGCCCAGCCAAGCAACCTCTACCTACCTCATCTATCCCAACAATAAGCATTAGGCATTCTTCTTCTTAGCTATCATACCTTCGATATAAGCAGCAATCTCTTCGAGACCTTCGCCCGTTTTGCATGACGCCTGAAAAACTTCAAGCTCAGGATTAACACCTTTTGCGTAACCGATGCATTTATCTACGTCGAATTCGACATATGGAAGCAGGTCTGTCTTATTAATGATAAATGATGACCCAACACGGAACATCACAGGATATTTAATTGGTTTGTCGTCGCCCTCTGTAGTTGAAAGTACGATAACTTTTGCATCTTCACCAAGGTCAAACTGTGACGGGCATACAAGATTTCCTACATTCTCTATAATGAGAAGATCGAGATCATAACCTAGCTCTGCCATAGCCTTTTCAACGTCAGTCGCCTCAAGGTGGCAAGCTCTACCAGTATTAACCTGATAAGCTGTAACACCAGTCGCCTCTATCCTGTCAGCATCATTTGTTGTCTGCTGGTCACCTTCAACAACAGCTAGTTTGTATTTATCCTTAAACATAACTAGAACTTTCTCTAAAATGCTTGTCTTTCCGCTACCCGGAGATGAAACAAAATTCAGCACACAAGTATTCTTAAATTTATCTCTCAGAACAGCCGCTTTTGAATAATTTTTCTCAAGTATTTTTGCTTTTACGTCTACCATTCCCATAATTAATCCACCTCAATTTCAGTGATTGTAAGTTCCTCTCCTGTGAGCAGCTCCACCTCAAAGGCACCGCATGCACCACAGGCAAAAAACATTTCTTCATATGTATCAGTCACTCCGCATTTCTGGCACTTACCTGTGATAGGCACGTCCTCTATGATGATCTCGGAGTCCTTAATTATTTCGTACTCTTCTTTGATAGCGTCATATGCGAACTCCAGAGAATCTATCTCTATCGCCGCCAGTCGTCCTATCTTTACAAAAACTTTTGTAACCTTTTCCGCTTTATTCTTTTCAGCTGTGTCTATAACTATCTCTATCAGACTAGCCGCTATACTCGCTTCATGCATTTTATATTTGTCCTCATAATATCTTTGTCATTCTATATGTATAATAGTTTCTAAATCTTTTATCTGCCCTTTATAGTCTTAGTTACTCTAATTTTAAGAGAGTTTCAACAAGCAACATTAGCTATTTTTAATACCGTACTTAGTCAATTTAATAAGCTCATAAATCCGTTCGACCTCGCTCTTTAAATTAGCTAAATCACCTGAGTTATCAATAACAAAGTGTGCGTGTTTTAATTTTTCTTCAATAGACATTTGAGCATCTATGATCTTCTGCGCATCTTCCTTAGATATGCTATCCCTTGCCATCACCCTTTCGAGCTGAACAGCAGGATCAACATAAACTACAATAAGTCTGTCGAAACGATCTTGCGAACCAGCCTCAACAGTAACTGCCGCCTGAGTAATGATAATAGCCTTGTCGTCACGCCCTTTGATGCGACCTACC
Organism: Denitrovibrio sp.; assembly: GCA_002869185.1. Taxonomy (GTDB): domain Bacteria; phylum Chrysiogenota; class Deferribacteres; order Deferribacterales; family Geovibrionaceae; genus Denitrovibrio. The sequence continues at coordinate 37,369 of PKTN01000006.1, forward strand.
TCTTTACGTTCATACTCTAATATTGCTGGCTGAACTATCTTCTCTAGCTCTCTTCGCATCTCAGGTTGTTCAAAAACTATCTTTCGGATAGCCGATCTGTCTGGGGTCTTATCTTCAGCGAGAACATCTTCACCAAAAAGTTCCACTATCTTTAAATAGGCAGGTTGATCTGGTTGCATAACGATACGGCTTATCTGATCAGCATCGATGCTATAACATCCTAGCTTTTCAAAATACTCCGCTGCTGTGCTCTTTCCAGAGGCGATATTCCCAGTCAATCCTACATACATTTTCTATCCATTTAACAAAATTTTGATATAGCTTATGTTTATTTTCTGCTCTATCAATGACTAAAAATACTACTTCATACATCGTATATATTTCTAAATACACGAACTTTCTGTTCATCATCTAGCGAGTCGACTAATACGCAAAGTTCGTCTGGCTTATAACCTTTGCAACCCCAAGGTCGCTTTTCGTAGATGGTGCATTTATTATCCGCAGACAAATATTTACACCTCTCACCAGCCTTTTTGTCGATCTCTTTTATGTCGAATGCCGTGCAACAGGTGCCACACATCAGGCAATCAATTTTACTCTTTGTCATCCACAACCTTATTAGTCAATCTTCCGATCCCTTCGATCTCAACCTCGATAATGTCACCAGCGTCTACTCTACCAACACCAGCAGGCGTCCCCGTAGCTATAATATCACCAGGAAGGAGCGTCATGATACCGCTCATATATTCTATGATCGTTGGTATATCAAATATCATCAGGTCTGTTGTTCCGTCCTGAACAACCTCGCCATTCTTGATAGTTTTAGTCCTAGCTGTCTTCCAGTCGAAGTCCGTCTCGATATAAGGTCCGATAGGAGCGAAACTGTCATAAGACTTTGCTCTGGTGAATTTTGTATCGATCTTTTGTAAATCTCTAGCAGTCATATCGTTCAGACATGTGTATCCGAAGATAACAGACTCAGCGTCCGCTTTCTTCACCTTGCGACATTTCTTGCCAATAACTATAGCCAACTCACCTTCATAGTCCACCTGCTCACTCTCAGTAGGAATGATAATCTCGCCACCATGAGCGTTAACCGCAGTAGAAGGTTTTAGGAATATCATAGGTATCTCAGGAACATCATTGCCAAGCTCTTTCGCGTGAGCTACATAATTTCTAGCGATACATGTAAATTTTGAAGGGAGAATAGGTGGCAGAAACTCCAGCCCATCTTCATCGTGAATTCTATCAGTAATGACATAATCATCAAAAATAGAACCCTCGATCTCTCTCACTTTACCGTCAACAAGAACACCATCTTTCTCAACTAGCCCAACTCTAAATCTGCAAAACTTCATCTATATACCCTCATCAGTATTTCTCTTTTATATACACGACCGCTTCATCAATAGTCTTTAACTCACCTGATGCCAGCATAGGTCTTATACTCTTGATAATCTCGCCCATTCTAGGTCCCGGTGCAACCCCTATCTCTTGTAGAAATTGACCATTTATACTATCTGGAAGTTCAAAATCTACATATTTAAGCTGAGTCATCACTATATATATTTTTTCTTCTAGTTGTTCCTTATCCATCTCACTGCACTCAGACTCTATCTCATAAAGCTTAAGCCCATCATCCATCTCATCAGGGTAAGCGTATATCAGTTTTCTTAGCTCGAATTCTTCAGCGTTTTCTAAAGCTTTTGCAACCTCTTTGAAAAACTCAGATGTACGAAGAGCTCTCTTTTTTAATGCATTAGGAAAATTTAGAGTGACTGCCAACTTATCTACTTCATCTTTATCCAGCTTTCTAAAGAGTGAAGCAGCGAAAAAGACTAAGCCTCTTCCTGATTTTGCCGCGATCTCATCCACACAATCAGGCGTTATCCCCTTAGTAAGCACCTCATATACACCCGTATCTATCATATCTTGCAATGTTTTATGGGCATGGGCACCCATGAAAAGTTTATCTAGCTCTGCAAAAATCCGTTCTGATGCAGAGATTGTTATCATATCTTTTTCGAGTTTGATTTTTTTTAGAGTTTCAGGTGCTATATCAAATCCAACCTGAGCATTAAATCGAAAAGTGCGAAGTATCCTGATAGGATCATCTTTGAATGTATTCTCGCTAACATGACGAACGATCTTCGCGTTTATATCTGTCATGTCGCCATGCATATTTCCAGCCGTATCCATGGCTAGATTATTAATAGTGAAGTCTCTCTTAGTGAGGTCTTCTTCTAATGTATCACCGCGAGGCTTTGATATATCTATCTCTACCCTGCCACGAACAAGCCTTATATTATCCTTAAACTCAACCCACACGCTAGGCAATCCTGCCTTCACAGCTGATGCGAACTCTTTATAGTCGTGTGAAAAGCAAACCATATCAACATCGTGCACTGGTCTATCTAGGAGAATATCTCGTACGCAACCACCTACAAAATAAGCGTCAAAACCACCTTCTAGTATGATCTTTTTAAGCTCTGTAAAATGTGGAATTTTAAGTAGACGATTGTGCACTTTAAAAAAGCTCCAAATAATAATTTTTCTACATTGACAATTAACACTTTGCTAAAATAAACTATAACATATTATATTAAAATACGACCAGATAAAAAGGACGCATGTGATGAAGCTATTAGTAATTTCAGATACACATACAAACTCAATCAATAGGCTCCCTATGTCAGTGCAAGATATGGCGAAAAAAGTAGACGCTATCATTCATGCTGGTGACGTTGTGGGATATAAAGTCATACACGACCTGCTCCACATAAACCCTAATGTATACGCAGTAAAAGGGAATATGGATCCAGCACTTGGCGATGATTATCTTCCTAAGAAAAGAGTTTTAACTTTTAAAGACATAAAGATAGGCGTTTCCCACGGCGAAGGTAGCCCCTTTGGCATAGAAAATAGACTCCTATATTTGTTTGAGAACGACAACGTAGACCTCATTATATTTGGGCACACTCACGCTCCCTTCTGGGGGGAAATTAACGGCATACGCTTCCTTAACCCCGGCAGTCCGACTGATAAGAGGGAACAACCATTCCCAACATATGCTATTCTAACTATAGAAGAAGGGACATTTGACGCAGAAATCATAAGGGTATAAATATGAAAATAGCCATTATTGGAGCTGGAAGCGCTGGAATGACAGCAGCTTATAACTTTCTCGATAAATCGGGCATAGAAGTAGATATGTTCGAAAAGGGGAACGGTCTCGAAACCCGTAACAGAAAAGAAGTTATGGAAGGTTTTGGCGGAGCAGGAGCATACTCTGACGGTAAGCTCACTCTCACCACCGAATATGGCGGATGGCTCACCGATTACATGCCTGAAAAAGATTTAGAAAAGCTGATAGATGAAGCGGATGAGATGTGGAAGACCATCAGTGAAGTCCTTGAGCTCTCGTCTGGATCAGATTATGAAACCTCAAAAGACCTTCAATACGAATGCTCTAAACATAATCTCAGACTTTATCCTGCAAAGATTCGGCACCTTGGCACTGACAACTGTCTCCTCTTCATAAAACGACTATACGAAATGGTCAAAAATTCTAAAAACATTAACCTCTTTTGCAATGCTAACGTCACAGACCTTATCGTTGAAGGTGACGTTGTAAAAGGGATTGAAGTTGAGCTAAACGGCATATTAGAGAAGCGATACTATGATAAAATAATCATAGGTGTCGGTCGCAGCGGAAACGCTTGGATGCAAGAGATTGTCCGAAAATACAACATAGAAAACGATCTTAATCCCGTAGATATAGGCGTAAGGGTAGAAGTTCCACGCTCTATCACTGATAAATTTACTGATAACCTTTACGAATTCAAAATAAAGTACATAACCAGCGAGTTCGAAGACGAAGTCAGAACCTTTTGCGTTAACCCAGGCGGATTCATATCTATCGAAAAGAATAGTGGAGGACTACTCACAGTTAATGGTCACAGCTATAAAAACAAGCATAGCGAAAACACTAACTTTGCCCTACTCGTCTCGACAAAATTTACCGAACCATTCGACGAACCACTAAAATACGGTCGCTACATTGCAAATCTCTCCAACATGCTCGGAGGTGGTGACAATGTTATCGTCCAAAGATATGGCGATTTCCTACGTGGAAGACGCTCCACTCAAAGCAGAATAGATAAAAACTTCGTAAGACCTACTCTTGACGCTCTACCGGGTGATCTTTCGTTCGTTCTACCATATAGATATTTGCATAACCTTAGAGAGACTATCCAACAACTTGATAAAGTTATGCCCGGCATCGCAGACAACAACACTCTTATGTATGGCGTAGAGGTAAAATTCTACTCTGTCAGGATAAAAGTAGATAAAAATATGCGTGCGAAATCACTAGGTAATCTTTATTGCACTGGAGACGGAGCTGGTCTAACTCGTGGCATCATTCAGGCTAGCGTATCAGGACTCATAGCCGCTAAGCACGTTCTCGCTCAATAGCGAGTGACTTACTTCGATAGAATATAATATACTGCCACGTATATCGCCTCCCGTTGGTCAGCTAATATGGTTTAATATCTATCTGCCACTTTGCTCCTCATGATGACATTTTCTCTATTTTGTCACTCTGAGGGAGTGAAACGACTGTGAGAGTCTACAGCCATCAAATAATATGGATATTTAGGACTACACCTAGTCAGTCAGACAAACTATAACCAGAGATCATTACGTCACTTCGTTCCTCATGATGACGGAAATAATATAAGATACCCCTCTGCCTCCCCTATGCTAAGGGAGCAAGATGAATGCAGATAGATATGAATTTCTAAAAACAAGCTATACAAGGCAAACTGAGGAAACAAGTGCTGAGTGTACAAAAGGTACATGAAGCATCTTTTTCCGAAGGATAACGTAGTAGAGCGACGTTTATAGGAATTCAGAAGATGGCTTTGGATACGATGTTAGTCAACCCTTCAGGCTCATCCAATTGAAACATTTGTTTTCCGTCAATAACAACAACAGGTGGATTGATAGTACCGTATGCATCAGGAGCTGTGTCTATTGCAATGTCCTGAACATAAATATCTATATCGCTACCATACTTAGTCTTTAGTTCGTCAGCGACCAAAGGGGTTTCATTATCTACATCACCATTATAGAAAACTTCTACTTTTAACATGATATACCTCCTTCAATAATCGATGCTGTGTCTATACTTATATTATAACCCACTTATAAACATCCGCAATGTTACTACTCATTAAATAAATAACAATCCCTTGTATATGGCTGATTGACTTGTCATTTCGACTGTAGTATTTGAAAAACTCTGCGTGCGAAAATTCACCTATAAAGAGGTTTAAGCAATGCTTAAGAAGTATTTGATAGCACCTGGACCGACACCAGTTCCAGAAAAAGTGCTACTAGAGATGGCAAAACCTGTCATCCACCACAGGACAAGCGAATTCGAAGCAGTTTTTGCCGAGGTCGCTGATGGACTTAAAAAGGTATTCAACACAAAACAAGACGTTCTAATGCTTGCGGGGAGTGGAACAGCGGCTATGGAAGCTGCGGTTATCAATACTCTAAACCCAGGTGACACTGTTCTTGTTATCAACGCTGGGAAATTTGGTCAAAGATGGCGCGATATATGCAAAACCTTCGACATCAACGTTTCCACAATAGACATGGATTGGGGATGCTCTGTAAAACCTGCACAGGTAGAAGAGTTCCTTATCTCTTACCCTGAGACGAAGGCTGTCCTTCTCCAAGGTAGTGAAACATCCACAACTGCCTATCACCCTGTTGAGGAGATAGCAAAACTTATTAAACCGAAAGACGACACACTCTTCATTGTCGACGGAATCACCTCTATAGGTGTTCACGAGACTAAGTTTGACGAGTGGGGTATAGATATAGCCGTAACTGGCTCACAAAAAGCCTTCATGCTCCCACCAGGACTTTCTTTTATATGTCTCAGTGAAAAAGCATGGAAATTCGTAGAGGAATCTACGATCCCTAGATACTATCTAGACCTTAGAAAAGAGAAAATAGCTCAGGCGAAAGCTACTACTGCTTATACACCTACCCTATCACTCATTAACGGACTCAAGGTTGTCCTTGATATGTTCTTTGAAGAGGGTCTTGAGAATGTATATATAAGACACGCTGTGAATGGAGAGGCTACAAGAGCTGCTCTTCAAGCTCACGGATTCAAACTTTTGGCTGAAGCTCCATCGAACGCAGCAACTGGTTTTTATCTTCCAGAGAGTATAGACGGTGGTAAATTTGTTAAGTTTATGCGTGAGCAGATAGGCGTAACCTATGCTGGCGGTCAGGATCATCTTAAGGGTAAGATCATGCGCATATCCCACCTTGGTTACCACGACACATTCGACACCATCACAGGGATAAGTGCTCTTGAGATGGGACTTGTTAAGTTCGGATACGACCTTGAGCTTGGTAAGGGTGTTGCTGCTGCACAAAAGATATTAAAAGACTATATAGGCTAATTTTCTAGCTAGTATATACTGGAGATAAAACGACCCTAGTTATGCTAGCCATGACAGACGGTCTTGTCCAAGTTTAAAATACTTGGCATATGTACTGGAGATAAAACGACCCTAGTTATGCTAGCCATAACAGACGGTCTCTTCCACGTTCAAAAAACGTGGCATACATACTGGAGATAAAGATGACAGGAAAGATGATGCCAACAGCCGCGGGTAACATAGCCCCAGGCAGGTCGGTCAAAATGAACAAGATAGAGCAAAGCTTAAAACAGACTGTGCTCTCTTATGGATATATGGAGATTTTCCTCCCTGTATACGAATACTACGACATACTTAAGGCGACATCACTCAACCTTAAAGATGAAAATACTATTCAGTTCATAGACAGAAATACTGGAAAGTCGCTCGTTCTTCGCCCTGACTTCACACCTCAGGCCGCAAGATATTTCGCCAACTACATGGCTGATTTTCCTCTCCCAGCTAGGGTTTGCTACGACGGAAGAGTATTCCGCAACGTAAATCTAAACAAGGGCGTAAAATCTGAACAGCTACAGGTTGGTGCTGAGCTTTACGGCAACAATATGCTAGAGGCTGACACAGAGCTACTTATGCTTTCTAAGCGCGCTTTCAACGACCTAAATGTTAAAGGATGCAAATACGTATTCGGGCATAGCGGTTTTACAAGACGTGCTCTTGAACTAGCTGGTGACAAAAGTGAAAAGTATCACTCACTGCTAGACAGCAAAAATGTGGCAAGCATTAATGCTATGATCACAGGTAACAGTGACACAGATAAGTTTCTTAAATATCTTCCGAAAGCTTTCGGTGGTATAGAGACTATCGAACAAATTATTAAAGCATCGGCGTTCGACGCAGAGCTGACAGAAAATATTGGCTATATTAAGGCTCTCTTTGAGAATATGATAAGGCTTGGCTTCGACAAAGAAGACCTCGTTTTTGACGCTTCTGAATCGAGAGGTCTTGATTATTATACAGGTATCACTTTTGATGTTCTCCACGCTGAGGTTGGCGAAAACCTAGCTGGTGGTGGTCGATATGACAACCTAACAAAGAACTTTGGTCGTGATATCCCTGCATGCGGTGTAGTATTCAATATTGAAGAGATATACCGTGTTGACAAGTCAGAAGTGAAGCTTAAAGAGATCGACTGGCTTATTATTGGCGAAGAGAACTTTGCTAAATCAGAAGAACTTCGTAATGAAGGCAACACAGTATTTTATGCTGGTGATGCAAAAGAAAAATCCGAGCTCGAAAAGAGCTATAGTTTTAGAAATATACTTTCATAGAGGTAAAAACATATGAGCTGTACTATCGTACTAGGCGCCCAGTGGGGCGATGAAGGAAAAGGAAAAGTTGTAGACCTGAGCACAGTTGACGCAGATGTAGTTGTTCGTTCTTCCGGAGGACACAACGCTGGTCACACTGTTGTTGTTGGCGATACTAAATACATTCTGCACCTCATCCAATCAGGTATCATCAACAAAGATAAGATCAACATCATTGGTAACGGACTCGTTATCGCTCCTGATGCCCTTATAGAAGAGATGGAAGCACTTAAAAAACAAGGTGTAACTTTCGACGAAGGGAAATTTTATATCAGTAAAAGAGCTCACGTCATCATGCCTTACCACAAGACAATAGATGTACTTAGAGAAGAACTGAAAGGTAAGAAAAAGATAGGAACTACTGGACGTGGAATCGGACCTACATATGCAGATAAAGCAGCTAGAAGCGGTATCCGTATATGTGACCTTTACGAGCCAGAAGTTTTCCGCGAAAAGCTAGAACAAAACGTACGTGAAGTAAACTTCCTCCTCGAGCATCTTTACAAGCACGACAAAATGGATGCAGAGAAAATCTACAACCAATATATGGAGTACGCAGAGGTCATGAGACCTTACGTAACGGAAACAGCATACCTTGTCAACAAACTGTACGACGAAGGTAAAAAAGTTATGATGGAAGGCGCTCAGGGCGTCCTGCTTGATGTTGACTTTGGTACCTTCCCATATGTCACTTCAAGTAACTCTTCAGCAGGCGGAGCTTGTACTGGATCTGGGCTTTCACCTATGAAGATCGACAACGTAATGGGTGTTATGAAAGCATACACAACTCGCGTTGGTGGTGGACCATTCCCTACTGAACTTCTTGGTCAGACAGGCGAAGATTTACGCGCTGCTGGACATGAATATGGAGCTACTACAGGTAGACCGAGAAGATGCGGATGGCTTGACCTTGTCGCTATGAAATTTTCTGTTGTTATCAATGGTATAAACTCTATCGCACTTACAAAACTTGATGTTCTTTCTGGTATGGAAAAAATCAAGGTTTGTACTGGTTATAAATACAATGGTAAGGTACTTGATAAGTTCCCAGCAGAGATCAAAACTCTAGAAGAGTGTGAGCCTGTTTATACTGAAATGGATGGCTGGAATGAAGATATCACAGAAGTAAAATCTTATGATGATCTTCCAGTTAACGCTAGAAAATATGTTCAATATATCAGCGACTTCCTCGGTGTAAAGTATGCCCTTATAAGCCTTGGAACTGATCGTGAGCAAACTATTAAATTAAATGAAATATTTTAATAAAAACTTGTTGACATAGAGAAGTCACTTTGTTATAACCTATTTCTCGCTAGGGAAAAGAGACGCGGGCCATTAGCTCAGTTGGTAGAGCAATTCCCTTTTAAGGAATGGGTCGTTGGTTCGAGCCCAACATGGCTCATATGTCTGTCCCCATCGTCTAGCCTGGCCTAGGACACCGCCCTTTCGAGGCGGCGACCGGGGTTCGAATCCCCGTGGGGACGTTTCAAACGTCTTGGACGCTAGTGAGAAATACTGCAACTTAGGTTGCAGATAACCCGGGTGGTTAGCTCAGCTGGGAGAGCATCGGCCTTACAAGCCGAGGGTCACAGGTTCGATCCCTGTACCACCCACTTTTTTAAATGTTTCTAACCTGGGGGCGTAGTTCAGTTTGGTTAGAACGCCGGCCTGTCGAGCCGGAGGTCGAGGGTTCGAGTCCCTTCGTCCCCGTTAACAAAAAAAGTCTGATACTTCGGTATCAGGCTTTTTTTTTGCTTAATAATGTGTAACATGAAATTGTTCTGACGTTTCGGTATTATACACTATCAACCCTGCCTCATATCAACCTTAGAACCTTGACTTAACAAGCTCATAGACTTAGATTAGAGTTTATCAAGCAACTACAACAAGAGGCTCCGCATGTATAAATTGAAATTTTTTCCTGACCATAATTTAGCGATACTAAAGATAAGTGATAATCATGACAAATCTATACTAGAGATATTTACAGAGGCCGATAAGCAAGTTAGCAATATTAAGTACAGCGAAGGGATAAACCTTATCATTGACTACCGAAAAGCTGTCCTCCCTGAAGATGAAAATTTATACACTTATATGTCTACAGTGCTAATTTCAAGTGCCGATTGAATAAACTTGTAAGGATAATTGATAAGCAAAAAGAGATACATGCAAAGAACCTGAAAATCTTCCAACTTTTTTATACCGGTGAGCAATTCTTAAATAATACAACAACGACATATGATCCAGCATCTGCTTTAAACGCAGCAGGCGTAAAGGGTGATGCATCAGCTTGTATGTTGTTTCTTCAGGCACCAATAATTTAAAGGTTATGAGAGTATTGATTTTACAGCACTTATGTGTTTTTGAGTGTCACTTCTGATAGTTTCCAAGAGAGCATCAGTTATAGAAATTTGAGTATTCTCTAAGGCTTCAGTTAGTATTGTATCCCTTTCCCCATTTTCATAAAAATCGAGCATATTGATAGCGAGGTGAAGGATTCTAGTTTCGCTCATACTTTTATTCTGAGACAAGCTGGATGTATTTATTATTGGTCGTGAATAATCTTCAGAAAATTTCCACTTTTGCAACAGTTTGCCACTTAGTATTAACCCTACATTCTGCGTAAGCAACCTGTATTCTTCTTTGGTTGAATCATTTAATCCTGACCCTGAAAAATAGTCCGATATTGCGGCATACATAAATATCTCACCGATATAGCTCATCAATCCTACAGAGAACATCATGACTGGTGAAGAGACTTTAAAGTTTTCTGCCATCACATAACATAGCGATGCGGTCAATAATGATTTTTCTATCGACTTACTTATATCATCAACAAAGATTAAATCTTTATTAGTTGCCAAAGACTTATTTATAAAATTGATCAGATAAACTTTAACATTCGACAACCCAACCCTTACTAAAGCTTTTTCCACATCTGTTACACTACTAAAGGCACCACTGAAATATACAGAATTAGCCATTTTAATTATCCCAGAATGCAACGCAGGGTCTGTCTTTGTCATATTACCTATCTCTTTGAAAGAGATATCATTATCCTCCAAAGCAGCAAGTAGGCTGAGACCACATTCTTGCTTTACAGGAAGCGAGATACGACCATTAATAAGCATAGCCTGTACATGCTTTAGTATCTTTTCAGGAGAACTAAGGCTGCTATTTTCTTGCATATATGGCTTACAAATCTGAAGTTTAGCTAGATCAGGAGCAAGGTTGCTAGTGATTTCTTTATGATTATAGATGATATAATTTGATGATGTCGCCTGCTTTGTAACATCTTCATTCATACTTATGATTATCAAGTGCACAAGGTTAGTATCTATTGAAAGTTTTAATTTATTAAAGCCTAGTAAATCATCATGAGTTTCGATAATTATGAATATCGTATTAATAGAAGAATTCACAAGCGCTCTCTTAATCCCTACAGAGATCGAGCTATAACTCTCGTTCTCCATTTCAAGCATTGCAAGATAGCTACTATAAAAATCTACGACAAGATGATTAGAACCGGCGACAACAGTATTCATGAACAATACCTGCAAATAATAAGACTTAGCCATTATAGCAAGTGTGCACAATATTAACAAGATTGAAACACACTTTTTATTACTTTTTAATCAACACTAGCTCATTATGCACCTACGCTTGCATAGGCAATTTACATTAGCTATTTATCATGGTAGCATACATAATAATAAGTATTAGGTTGTATTTATAAATAATGTATAAAATTAAATTTTTCCCAGAACATAATTTGGTGATACTAAAATTACATAATAAAGCAGATGGTGCTATTGCTGAGATATTCACAAAAGCGGACGATTATGTGCTAAACCACCCAGATTATCGACCTCCAGTAAACGTCATAATCGACTACCGAGATGCAACCCTACCATCTAATGAATTTTTCTATAACGACCTATCAAGAACACTAAAGATAAAAACTAAAGCAAATATTCTAGTGCGCATCATCCCAGAAGATATGAAGATATATAAATCTAACCTCAATATTTTTAAGATTTTTTATAAAGGTGAGAAGTTTCGTGAGACAACTCACACTAAATATGATGTACCGTCTGCCCTAGAAGCAGCAGGCGTAACTGAGAATTTAGACCAACTCTATGATTTTTTAGATACTCAATAGCCTACTAAAGCTTTTTCACAACAATATTTAATTTCTTTATCCGATAATTTATCTGACGAACAGTCATATCAAGCATACGGGCTGCTTTCGCTTGAACCCAAGCAGATCTTTCAAGAGCTCTAACAAGCTCTTCTCTCTCTTGAATCTCTTCTTCAGAAAGGTCTGAATCTGAAGCATAATCGAAGCAATTATTACTGTCTTTCGAATAGGTTGATGATGACGCAACTACGTTTTTTTCAAGCACCTTTTGCAATACTCTAATCTTTTCAGATTCGGCGACTTGTTTTGCTTCGTTTACCTTAAACAGTAAAGCTCCCATTAGAGTGGCGATCATCCTAAAAATGTCCACATCAGTAATAGAATTCAACGTATTAGAGACAATCTGATCTACTACTAATACACCATATGTAGTTCCTTGATGAATAATAGGTACTGCCATAAAGCTGATTTCATTTTCGTGCAATTCTATTTCAAGTTTATTTAAAAAAAACGATTCTTTAGATATGTCAGGGATGTTGACTGGAATGCCAAGTTTTAATGCTTTACTAACAGCTCCTTTTCCCACCTTATAACGGAGCTTCTTTACTGAAGGATTATCGAAACCTATATATGATTCTAAAATAAGTTCATCTGCGTGATGGTCATACAAAAGGATACAGCCGATATCCATAGACAGACTATCAGACATCTGTGTTAATACTCTCCAAAATGACTCTTGAACTTTACTAGAAGAGTTTAAGATAACGCTGATTTCATAAATTGTATTTAGAGCTGTTTCGTAATATTTAGTATTCATACCAGTACTTAACCAGCAATGCAGATGCCAGATGTCACCTTTTTTTCACCTTAAGACAAGCACTTATTAAATATGAGTATTCCGTAAATCAACTTACAATCATTGCTGTTATGAGTAAGCTTATTGATTAATAAACACTCATTAAAGCCTAAAAAGTAGCCACATTAACAAACAACCACTTTAAACACATCAAATAAACCAATATAATCAGCCTATTCACTTGAAAAAATATCAAAAAATGTCCATAATGCCTGTTCTATCTGAATCGGAGGATAACAACGTGTCAGAGACCATCTCTATCAATGATGTAAAACATATTGCCACCCTCGCCAGACTTAAGTTTGACGACACTGCGGCTGAAAAAATCAAAGACGATCTTAACAGTATCCTAGGCTATGTAGATAAGCTGAACGAACTGAATACCGACGATGTAGAACCTACATCGCACACACTAGACATATGCACTGTGACAAGAGCAGATGAAGTCAAGCCTTCCCTAAGCAACGAAGACGCTCTATCTAACGCTCCGTCATCCGGGAACGCACACTTTAAAGTACCAAAGGTAATTGAATAATCATGAGTATATTAAACAAAAACATTAAAGAGCTAGCGGATGGACTCGCATCCAAAGAGTTTTCATCAGCAGAGCTTACCCAGTTTTATCTGGACAGAATAGAGAAGTATGATGACGAAGTTAAAGCTTATAACTACGTTAATGAAAACGCTATCAACCAAGCAAAAGCTATAGACGAGAAGAGATCTAAAGGTGAGGATCTTCCTCAGTTTGCAGGTATACCTGTTGCTCTGAAAGACCTTCTCATAACTAAAGATATGCCTACAACTTGTAGCTCAAAATTCCTCGAAGGTTTTAAACCACCATACGTAGGGACTGCGGTCAGTCTATTAGAAGAGTCTGGCTTCATCAATCTTGGTAAGCTATCTATGGACGAATTTGCTATGGGTTCATCAAACGAGAATGCTGCATTCAAACAGACCAGAAACCCTTGGGACACAGAAAAAGTTCCTGGTGGTTCATCTGGTGGTTCTGCGGCGGCTGTTGCTGCTGGTCTTGCACCATTCACTCTCGGAAGCGACACAGGCGGTTCCATCCGTCAGCCAGCATCACTTTGTGGTGTAGTCGGGATGAAACCAACATACGGACGTGTATCACGTTTCGGACTAGTTGCATTCGCGTCATCACTCGACCAGATTGGACCTCTCGCTAAATCAGCTTACGATTCTGCAGCACTCCTTAGCGTAATAGGAAAGCACGATGCTAAAGACTCGACCTCTGCTAACGTTGAGCAGAAAGACTATACAAAAGACCTCACAGGCTACGTCAAAGGTATCAAGATTGGTGTACCTAAAGAGTATTTCGCTGATGGTCTATCACCAGATGTAAAGACTGCTGTTGATAATGCAGTCAAAAAATATGCAGACTTAGGGTGTAAGTTAATTGATATCAGCTTGCCACACACAGACTATGCACTCGCTACCTACTACATCCTCGCCACAGCAGAGGCATCTAGTAACCTCGGACGTTATGATGGTATCCGCTACGGAAGACGTGCAGAGGCTGATAACCTTCGTGATCTTTACTTCAACTCTCGAACAGAGGGCTTTGGAGACGAAGTGAAAAGAAGAATTATGCTCGGAACTTATGTTCTATCTGCTGGATATTACGACGCATACTACATCAAAGCCCAAAAGGTGAGAACACTCATCAAGCAGGACTTTGTAGAAGCATATAAAAAAGTAGACGCAATAATATGCCCTACTTCACCAACAACAGCTTTCAAAGCTGGAGCAAAAACAGAAGACCCTATCCAGATGTATCTAAGTGACGTCTATACACTTTCACTTAACCTTTTTGGAGGTTGTGGTCTGTCTGTCCCTTGCGGATTCGACTCAGACGGAATGCCTATCGGCGTACAGCTTATGGGTAACTATTTTGACGAGGGGCTCATACTGAACCTTGCACACGCTTTCGAGCAGGCAACAGATTTCAGCAGAATCCCTGAAAAACTTAAGATATAGGTACTCATTATGAAATATGAATAAGTTTTAGGACTTGAAGTCCACGTACAAATGGCTACCAACACAAAGATATTTTGCAACTGTTCAAACCAGTTTGGCTCAGACCCAAACACAAACGTTTGCCCTGTCTGCCTCGGTATGCCAGGCGTACTACCTGTTATGAATGAAAAGATCATCGAATTCACCGTTAAGGCTGGACTCGCTCTCAACTGTGAAATCAGAGAGAGATCGATCTTTGCACGTAAGAACTACTTTTACCCTGATCTGCCAAAAGCATATCAAATAACACAATTTGAACTTCCTATATGTGAAAACGGATATGTAGATATAGAGCTTGAAGACGGTACAGAGAAGCGTATCGGAGTCACTCGTATCCACATAGAAGAGGACGCAGGAAAGCTTGTACACGAATCTGACGGTTCTGGCGTTGACCTCAACCGTGCTGGAACACCTCTTATGGAGATAGTTTCAGAGCCAGATATCCGCTCAGCTGAAGAGGCAAAAGCTTATGTACAAAAGCTCAGATCAATAATGAAATACGTAGAAGTCTCTGACTGCAACATGGAAGAGGGTTCTATGAGATGTGACGTTAACCTTTCACTCCGCCCATTCGGACAAGACGAGTTCGGAACCAGAGCAGAGATCAAAAACGTAAACTCATTTAAGAGTGTAGAAAGAGCGGCTAAATACGAAGAGAAACGCCAAGCTAAACTCCTCGACGAAGGTGGAACTGTAGTACAAGAGACTCGCCTCTTTAACGCTGACACAGGCGTTACTGCATCTATGAGAGGTAAAGAAGATGCTCACGACTATAGATATTTCCCAGACCCTGACCTCGTACCATTAGTGATAGAAGAATCATTCATTAATAACATAAGAGAAAACATGCCTGAGCTTCCTGATGCAAGGATGAAACGCTTCATCAGTGAATACGCTCTGCCTAAATATGATGCCAATGTTCTCACAGCAGAAAAGAGCTACGCTGAGTTCTTTGAGACAGCCCTCAAGACACACAACAACCCTAAAGGGATAAGTAACCTTATTATGTCTGAGCTTATGCGTCATGCTAACGAGAAGCAGTGTGGCATAGATGAAGCTGGTATCTCACCTGAGAACCTAGCCGAAATCGTAAAGCTCCTTGATGCTGGAACTATCAGTGGCAACATCTCTAAAAAGCTCTTCGAAGAAGTAATCTCATCTGGCAAAAAACCTTCTGAGATTGTTGAAGAAAAAGGTATGGCACAGAACTCTGACGCTGGCGAACTCGAAGCTATCGTTCAGCAGATAATAGATACTAATCCTGATGAGACAGAAAGATTCCGTGCTGGTGATAAAAAACTTCAGGGATTCTTTATGGGGCAGATAATGCGAGCCTCTAAAGGTAAGGCGAACCCTGGTGTTGTTTCACAGCTACTAAATAAACTAATAAAATAGCAAGGTTGGCACCTTCTGGCTTGTTGTAAGACAACTATTTATACTAATACGCAAACGCCTTCCGTTGGTCGGCTGATGTGTCTAAGGAGAAAGAAATGTTAGAGAAGATCGACCACATAGGAATAGCAGTTAAAAACTTAGATGAAGCGACAGCTTTTTATAAATCTATGGGCGCAGAACCTTATCACTATGAAGAGGTAGAGAGTCAAAAGGTAAAGGTAGCCTTTATCAAAATTGGTGATTCTAACATCGAACTCCTCGAGCCTACCTCAGACGAAAGCCCTATCGCAAAGTTCCTAGAGAAAAAAGGCGAAGGGATACACCACATAGCATATAGAGTTGAGGATGTTCAGAAATCCCTTGATAAGCTTAAGGCTGACGGGATGAAACTACTCAACGAAACACCTATGGACGGAGCACACGGCATGAAGGTCGCTTTTGTACACCCTAAGAGTGTCAACGGTGTCCTCACAGAACTCTCCCAGCCTGGTCACTAGGTTGCACCTAGAGGCTTACCTAGAGCTAATGCACTATGCTTCCAAGCTTGTGCGGCTTCCGTTGGTCGCCTAATAAGTAAATTTCTTTTTAAACAAATAAAGCCCATCAAATGATGGGCTTTTTATTAATCTAACTACATCAAGGTCAACTCTAATAAAGCCGACTGCTAGGTCTCTTTTGTCCTATATTCCAAAACTTTAACATACTTATCAACGTCCTTCTTTGGGACAGAGCCCCTTTCAGGCATCATAAGTATTTCTATCTTCTTATAATAGTTCCACATATCAAGCTCTAGAACGTCGCCAGCCTTAACCTTTGTGCTCGGTTTGGACTTACGTCCATTAATCATAACAAAGCCTTCGTCAGCCATCTCATTGGCAACTGTGCGTCGCTTTATTAGCATCAGAACTTTTAAGAGTTTATCAATTCGCATACTTCTTCTGTATGAGTATCTCTTTCTTCTTTTCTATGAGCCAGTTTTTGAAAATTTCTACTGACTGTTTTTCTTGCATAGCAGTAACAATTTTATCCTTCTTGTCTTTATCTATGTCGCCTTTATTCTTAAAGCCCTCTACATAGAAAACACGATAGCCAGAATCACCTTTAATTGGCTTCGCTATCCCCTTCTTTATCCCAGAGATAACATCCCTGATCTCAGCATCGAGGAAGGCTAGTTCGATCCAACCAAGGTAACCACCGCCATCAGCATTTTTAGATTTTGAAAATTTCATTGCAGTATCACGGAAAGAGCCATTCTTTTCGAAATCAGCCATAGCCTCTTTAAGCTCCGCATCTGTATCGACAGTCATTATTCTAAGTTCGTACATATCAGAAAGCTCAAGAGCTTCTGAGTTATTCTTCACATACTCTTTTATGTCATCTTCAGTAATAATAATCTTTGGTCTAAACACAGTAGACATAAGCCTTGCTTTAAGAATGTCAATTTTAATCTGCCACTTATACTGCTCTAATGTTTGGTTAGACGCAGCAAGTAGATCTCTCAGCTTCTCTTCATCCACGTTGTTTTTCTGCATAATGTCATCAATAGCGCCAGATATCTCTTTACTAGAAACACGCACGCCCTCTCTGGCTGCAGCCTGCTCGATAACATAGTTATTGATAAGAAGGTCTAGTGCGCTCAAATAGTACTTTTCCAACTTCTCTGTGCGTTCTTCACCATAATATTTTTCATATATTAGCTGGAGTCTCTTAGGATTAAGAGTCTCTAGTTCGTACTGAGTAATAATCTTGTCACCAACAACAGCATAAACCTTGTTGATTATCTCGGCATTTACGCTAGTTGCTGTTACCGACAGCAGAGTGATCAGGATAAGTAATTTCAGATTTTTCATACAAGTCATCAATATATTCCCTTACTTTATTTTCCTGCTTTAGGCCGTATAATTCTGCATAAAGTTTCCTCTTTAAAGTGTCAAAGCTTATTCCAGTCTTCTTTGGAACTTCGATCAGTTTGAATATGTGATAACCGTATTCCGATTTCACTATTCCGCTCACTTGCCCTTTCTTAAGGGTTAGAGCCTCTTTAAAGATTTCAGGATAGTCATTTACTTTAATAAATCCAAGGTCTCCGCCATTCTCTTTCTCTGGTGCAACAGTAAACTTCTCTGCCACCTCAGAAAACGGTATACCTTGTTTGATAAGCGAGAGGGCATTCTGTGCTGCCTTCTCTTCGTATGATACTATATGTTGAATATGAGCAGTGACATCAGCCTCTAGCTCAGTCTTCTTCTGTTCATAAAATGCTTTTAGCTCTTCTTCGTTGATAGTGATATCAGTACCAGCTATCCTTTCGAGAAATTTTCCGATTATGATTCGCTGACGAAGCAGATCTTGCAAAGCATCAAAATCAAGATTTAGTTGTTGCTCAAACTCACTGAGCATCTTCTGCCCTTTGATGGTCTGAAATGACTCAACTATCTCTTTAAACTTAACCTCATCTACTTGGATACCAGCTTCTCTTGCTTTCTGGAGGAGCATTCTGTGCTCTAGAAAATCCTTCTTCAAAGCTTCCACAACTGCAGCATTACTTCTAGTCTCTGTGTCCATAACAGAGTTAGAGTAGGAGATAAATTCCTTGTATTGATCTTTAGATATCCTTTCACCATTTATCAAGACAAAAGTATTAGCAATCTCTTCCTGTGTTGGACCTGTTGGTTCTTGATCTTTTTTGGGAAAACACGAGAACACAAAGAGGCTTATCATTAAAATTATTAGTATATTCTTTGCTTTTTTCATAACCACTTACATTACCTTAAACATGTGTATTATTGCAACAGTCTAATTTAGCCGTTTATAAATAAAATCTCAGTTCTTTTAACGCTACACTTAGGTCTCAACGATGTTTTTATCATAGAAATCAGACAGTAGGAACCTTGATCAGTTCATTTATAAATTTTATAGTCTGATCTAAAACCTTTGCCCCTTTCTCATAGTAAAGCGAAAGTGTAAACTCATTATCAAATTTAGACCCTGCACCAACCTTTGCTATAGATTCCATAACCCTCTGTGGATTGATAGGAGTACCTTTTGTAATAACCATTTTAGCTTTGTTGGAATAGAGATAAATCTTCTCCATATTGGCAAAACCAGCTAGTTTCTTAATAAGCATAATCCTGCCGAGATTCTCTGTCTCTTCTTTCAGATCACCATATCTATCCGAAAGCTCATAAAGCAGTTCTTGGACACCTTGCATATCTTCTGTTTCAGAGAATTTACGGTAGTAATCCAATCTAACCTTTGTATCTTCGATATAATCAGCTGGTATATAGTGTGGGATACCAGTAATGATTTCTGTATCGGCTGTTAGGCTTGATATACCTTTCAGGTCTTTCACAGCTTCATCTATAATCGCTATAAAAAGTTCGTAACCGACCTTCACCATAAAACCAGATTGGTCAGCACCAAGCAAATCACCAGCTCCACGTATCTGAAGATCATAGAATGCAATTTTGACACCACTACCTAGGTCTGAAAGTTGCTGAATGATTTTAAGTCTCTTTTGAGCCACCTCAGTGAGAGCACTAAACTGCTCTACTACAAGGTAACAATAGCCCCTTCTGGTGGAACGACCGACCCTTCCTTTAAGCTGATAAATCTGTGCCAGTCCTAGTGATGCAGCGTTATTTATAATAATCGTATTAGCGTTTGAAATGTCTATCCCGTTCTCTATGATAGCCGTACTAATAAGTACATCTGTCTTACCTGAATAAAATTCCATAAGGATTTTTTCAAGCTGAGCACTACTCATCTGACCATGGGCTACGGATATATTTGCACCTGGTAGCAAGCTACGCACGCCAGCAGCTACAGTTGCGATATCTTCTATCCTATTATGAAGGAAGTATACTTGACCGCCACGTTCTAGCTCTCTCTGAATGGCGTTCTTAGTCTCTTGATCACGTTTAATAACTTTGGTAATAACAGGCAATCTATCCATTGGCGGTGTATCTATTGTAGAGATATCCCTTATGCCAGAGAGTGAAAGTTGCAATGTTCTAGGGATAGGTGTCGCAGAGAGATATAGTACATCCACATTGCTACGCATAGCCTTTATCTTCTCTTTATGGCTGACGCCAAACCTCTGTTCCTCATCGATAACGAGCAAGCCGAGATCTGCAAACTCAACATCTTTTGACAGCATTTTATGTGTACCAATAAGTATATCCAAATCTTTTTTCGCAAGTTTTGCGAGTATGTCTCTGGTATCTTTGGCGTTTCTAAACCTACTTATATAATCAACCGTTACAGGTGAATCTTTAAATCTTTCAAAGAACGTAAGATAATGCTGACGAGCAAGGACGGTTGTAGGTACAAGTATAGCGACCTGTTTTCCACCTGCCACAGCTTTACAAGCCGCACGCATTGCAACCTCTGTCTTACCGAAACCAACATAACCGCAAACCAACCTCTCCATAGGGAGACTCGCTTCCATATCTCTATAAACGTCATGTATGGCGGCTAATTGATCTTCTGTTTCGTCATACTCAAATCTTTGTTCGAAGTCTTCTAGCACATGACCATCATCGGTAAATGAGAACCCTTTCTCCACCTTACGCTGAGCATAAAGCTTCAACAGGTCCATAGCGATCTTCTTCGCCCTAGCCTTCGCCTGTGCTTTTACCTTCTTCCATGTTTGGGTTTGTAGTGAGCTAACTCTAGGTTTTGCCCCCTCATTCCCTATATATTTCTGTATCTGCCCTATAGATGATAGTGGTACATACAGGAGTTCGTCATTGTCATATTCTAGCTGTATGAAGTCACCTTCAACACCACCAATGTCTTTATGGACTAGACCAAGATACAGTCCGATACCATAATCAATATGCACTACATAATCACCAGACTCTAGGTCAGATATTGTGGTTGAGTATAGTTCCTTCTTGCCACGCTTTGGTCGTTTTTTAGCAGTGCCAAAAATATCCTCATCAGTGATAACACCGAGTAAATATTTATCATCAGCAAAGCCTCCACGAAACTTCTCAGTATGCAGATATAGCCCAGCCTTATCCACCTCGTTAAACTTTGCAACGCTTGCAGGCATATAACCGTAATCTCTTGAGAATTCACTAAAAACTTTACCAAGTCGATCACTTTCTATGGAACAGACAACTCTGTAACCCTCGTCAGTGAGCTTCTTAATAACCTCCATTGCAGCAGACATAGACTGATAGAGGTTACCCTTTTTACCAGCTAACAACATCGAACTACTCCGGTAGTGAAGTTGCTCAGAATCCGCTGTCACTATATCAGCAAAGATGTTCACAGTCTCGGTGGTCATATGATAAAGAAGTTTTGTCGGAGCTAAGAAGTTAGTCTTCCAATATGGCTCGTCAGATTCAGGTTTTTTGTCGTCTATCAGTACTCTAAAGTCTGAGAATAGTGATCTGTAATCCTCATTGAAAAAGAGAAAATTATAGCTATCGCCAACATAGTCTATGAGAGTCTCCATATTATGCACAGCAGGGGTCAGCCAGTGACAACCAGCATATTTGCCATACATTTCTATCTTATCTAAAGTATCAGTGTCGATTATATTCTTTTTAATATCGTCTAGGTCAAATAATGCCTCAGATGCAGGTAACAGCTTTACGCTCTTTGCCACCTCTAAAGTCTTTCGTGTTCGGATATCCACATATGAGATACGCTCGACCTCATCATCAAAGAACTCAATGAGGCATGGGTGTTCGCTGTCGGCAGGGAAAACTTCTAAAATGTCCCCTCTGAATGCGTATTCTCCTGCACCTTCAACCATCTCCACATGGACATAGCCAGAGTAAGCGAGTATGTATTCCAGCTCCTCTCTATCAAAGAGTGAGCCTATATCTATTTTAGCTGATGCAGATTTAAAAACTTCTTTTGGTGGGAGAGATTTCAAGAGACCATATGGTGTTGTTATAAGGACAGCTGTTCCGTCGTGATGCAATAGAGCATCAAGGGTGTATGCCCTTTTAGCAAAGACTTCAGGAAGAACCCGAGCCTCTTCGTAAGGGTCTTGAGTATATTCAGGAAAAGGTAATATCTTCGCTTTGGAGAAGAAAAACTCAGCCTCTTGCAATACCAGTTCATATTCACGCTTGTTAGCAGCGACAATGATACTGACACGTCCGCTCGGTCTATTATTCAGAAAATGCCATATGGAGGAAGAACCCCAAAGATTACTTAATAAAGACATCTACTAGCTTGCAAAACGTCCGAACATTATCTCATCTACTAGCTTGCAGATGATGTGTGCGGCCGATATGTGTACCTCTTGTATTCTGGCTGTGTTCTCTGATGGTGACTGAAAAAGCATATCGCAAAGCCCCTTCATCTTTCCGCCGTCACGCCCAGTAAAACCTATTATCTTCATATCACTTCTGGCGGCTTCGCGGAGAGCGCGAACAACATTTTCAGAGTTTCCACTAGTGGATATACCCCAAACAACATCATTCTCGTTACCAAGAGCACTAACCTGCTTAATGAATATGTCATTAAACTCATAGTCATTACCAATGGAAGTCAGGATAGAAGTATCTGTCGTCAGAGCAATCGCAGGGAGTGGAGGACGCTCCATCTTAAATCTATTTACAAACTCAGCAGCAATATGCTGTGCATCAGATGCAGAACCGCCGTTACCGAATATCATCAGCTTGCCACCATTTAGAAAGCATTGAGCAATCTCTGTGGAGATAGCTATCAGTACTGGAGACGCCTCTGCTATGAACCTGTTCTGAGTCTCTTTCATCTCGTCAAATATATCTGCTACGTACTTATCCATTTATCTACCTATCTTTATGCTTTTTATTATCTAACTTATCGTAAATTATCTAATTTAATAAAACTATTATTCTTTTACAGGTCCCCGAGACATTATCCAATACTCCGCACCTATTGTCGGTTCAACATAAGAATCTATCGCTGTATATCCCAAACGCTTATAAAAGCTCATATTCCTGGGAGTAAAGGTCTCTAGGAAAGTTGGGATGTTATACTTATCTGTCTCTGAAAGCACACTAGAGATTAGTCCAACGCCATAACCCTGACCTTGAAACTGCGGTAAAACACCAACAATAGATAAGTACCACATATCCTTAATCAGTAGCTTGTCGGATTTCTCAGACATAAACTTTACTATATCACTATAAACATCGAGGGACTTTTCGCCAAGATAATCTTTAATAAAAGATTTCTTAAGCATTACCCTTCGCTCTTCAAGCTCATCTGGTATAGGTTTTGACCATATAGAGACACCGTGTTTATGATCTTCTGGAATGTATAACTTGCCAAATATTTCTGCTTCAATCATGTAGTAATCCATATATTTCAGCATGCCTTCTTTTTTGTCGCATACTGAGACTGTATCCTCTAGTGTTTTATAGAAAGGATCACCAACCAGAGCATCACGCAAAGCATTAGCGAAATCAAGATATTTATAAGTAAAGGACAACACGAGCCTCCTCTATTGCAAATATATCTACTAAATATGTATAGCGAAGAGAAAATTCGTGCAAGATATTTATTTTTTTTGTAAAATCTATAAAAATTCATTGACACTATACACGATATAGTATATTTAAACTTTTATGACAAATAAGAACACATACGGACAAAACTTTTTTGGTTACTTTTTTTACTTCTTTTTTAGCAATAGAGGTGTAACCGTCTGAGTCCGTTTTTATCAGTTCGATAAATTATAAGGCCGCAGCGGTTTCATTTGAAGCTTCTGCGGCTTTTTTTGTTTGTGGGGTTGGCACCTCATAATGCTAGACTGATAAATATAAAATAGTCATTCTGAATAACAAAGTTATGAATACTCTCAAGCAAAATAGAGATCCTTCGTTGTACTCAGGATGACATTGTAAATTAAGTTTGAATAATTAATCAGATATAAGGAGAAACAAATGATTGTAGTAATGAAGATCGGAGCAACACAAGACCAGCTAAACCATGTAATCAAAACAGCGGATGAACTCGGTTTCAGCCCACACATCATCGAAGGCAAAGAGCGTAACGTTATTGGGCTCGTTGGTGTTGCAGGTCAAAGAGACAAGATGAATGTCATAGGTGACATGCCAGGTGTTGACAATATCGTACCTATCACCAAGGCATACAAGCTAGCAAGTAGAGAGATCAAGCCTGAGCCAAGCATCATTGATGTCTGTGGCGTTAAATTCGGCGGAGAGAACATTCCAGTTATCGCAGGACCCTGCTCTGTTGAAGGCGAAGCTGCAGTTATAAAAGTTGCAGAGCTCATTAAAGCAGCTGGTGCAACAATGCTTCGTGGTGGTGCTTTCAAACCTAGGACATCCCCATACTCATTCCAAGGGCTCGAAGAGGAGGGTCTCAGGATTCTCGCTAAGGCTCGTGAAGTGACAGGCCTCCCTGTAGTAACAGAAGTGACTAACCCTAAATACGTTGATATGGTTTACAAATACGCTGACATGTTCCAAGTAGGGGCAAGGAACGTACAAAACTTCGCACTCCTTTCAGAGCTTGGTAAGACTGACAAACCAGTCCTTCTCAAAAGAGGCATGTCTACAACTATAGAAGAATACCTCACAGCGTCAGAGTATATCCTTTCTGAAGGTAACAAGAACGTTATCCTCTGCTAGCGTGGACTCCGTACATTCGAAACAGCGACAAGAAACACTCTAGACATAAGTGCTGTACCTGTTATCCAAGAGAAATCTCACCTGCCTATCATGATAGACCCTAGCCACGCGGCTGGTCACTGGCAGTATGTAGGTCCACTCTGCAAAGCGGCTGTAGCTGTCGGAGCTGATGGTCTCATAGTTGAGGTTCACCCTGAGCCAGAAAAGGCATGGTCAGACGGTGCACAGTCCCTCACACCGAAACAATTCCTTGAGTTGATGGGAACACTTAGACCTATCGCTCACGCCGTAGGACGTACACTATAGTCGTTAGCAACGACAGGCTTATTTTAAGTTGATGATTTGTACTACAATGTTATCGCTTCCCGTAGGTCAGCTGATACGTTTGAGTCATTCTGAGCAAAGCGAAGAATCTCTTTTTCAGCAAAAAGTAAGCGGTGCAACAAGAGTTATAAATCTTTTTCATAAACTTATGAATTAGATGTTGACAAGCATGAGGTTTTTCTATATTTTTAGACCTCACTTTTGGTAAGAAAGTGTAAGCCCAAGTAGCTCAGTCGGTAGAGCAGTGGACTGAAAATCCACGTGTCGGTGGTTCGATTCCGCCCTTGGGCACCATTTTTAAAAAAGTATGTATACCGACATATTAAAAAAGCCTCTGAGTAATCAGGGGCTTTTTTTGTTTCTAACTTTGATGTAAAAAATATGTAATAAGCTTTCTCATATTACTGATTATATTTTTCATTCTCTTTTATTAATCTTAGGATTTTTTGTGCTTTTTTGTGCCCTTTAGCTGCTTCTTGGTTTAGCCAGTTGTATATGTATGGTCTGCCGTAGTAATCTTCTATGGTTAGATAGACTCTCTTTGTATGTTTATCAAAACTATCAGTATAAAGTAAACTGTTGATAGTTTGATAATAAGCCATCGCTTTTGCCTTATTAGCAGTGACATGTTTACCATCTCTATAATAAAAGTAAAGATTGATGTTAGCATCGAGGCAACCTTTATCCGCAGATTTTTTTAAGTATGATATACCTGTGTCTGTATTCTTCTCCACCCCTTTGTATGTCCCTTGATCTAGATAAAGTGTCCCCATCCAATTTTCAGCACAGTAGCCGTCTTCTCTGACAGAAAATCTGCACAAGTCAAAAGTCTTACTATAATTTCCGTTACCATATATGTTTTGGCTAATATAGCATCTCTGAAAAATACCTATTGAGCTGTAGCCTGGTACCCTCCAATAGCTATCAATAGCTTTTACAAAATCAGTAGATACTCCCTTGCCATATGTATAAGCATATCCTAGATAGTAATATCCATAATCATATCCAAGATCAGTCGCCTTTTTAAACAATTCGAATGCTTTTTTATAATTCTTTTCGACGCTTATACCCTTGAAATACATAATACCAAGACCATACATGCAATCAGGTTGGTTTCTATCTGCACCTTTTTTGTAATAAGCAAAAGCTTTGTCCATGTCGATGGGAACTCCCAATCCTTTTTCGTAAATATTTCCAAGATTAATGTAGGCTCTTGCGTCACCATCAGATTCTAAACTTTCCAAAAGCTCTCTTGCTTCAAAAAAATTCGGCATGACACCTTTGCCTGTCAGGTAGTAGTAAGACATGTATAATTTAGAGTCGTTTGCACCATTTTTAGCTGCAATTCTATGATAATGTAATGCCATACCAAAATCACGCTTAGTTCCCCAGCCAGACTCATGCATCTGTGCCATATAGCTCATAGCTTCATAATTTCCTTCATCTGCATACTTTTGAAAAGTTCTGAAGATTTTAGGGTATTGGCTACGTTTAAAATCGTATAGCTTTACTTTTTCGCTATTACTTTCTAGTTTTTTCGGGTCAATTTTATATATGCTCAACGCTTCATCATAACTGGAGAATATATCCTCCTCTGCGATTGAGTAAGAAAATATTAAGAAAAAAAGTAACATAACGTTTAATATTGTTTTATGTAGATGGGGCATGTCGTCAAACCTCTATTAATAATAGAATATTATTTCATGCTTTATGCGAAGTGTAAATAACATACTGAGGATACAACCAGTATATGTTACATTTTATTAATTAAAGGGGCACGATACTTAATCCTATCTCTATAATTTCATTTTAAAATAAGTCTTTTAACGCACAAAAAAGCCCCTGACGAATCAGAGGCTTTATACTATTGATTTAGGTTGTGGATTTATTTCGGAAAAATATTATAAGCGTGGGGGATGAATGCGACATTTTCAGCCTTATCACTCATGGAAGCAACATCAGCCAAATCAGTTATCTTAGTGAATCCCATTCGAGCGCAATCCGCTTCTGAAAAGTCTGAATATAGGTGTACATCGAATGCTTCAAGCTTTGTTTTAAGGTTATAAGCTGTCTGGCGGTTTATCTGATATTCGTCCAAAAGATCATTAAGCATCTCTTCAGATGTCGATTTATCAAAAAACTCTTTAAAGAAAGAATTACCATAGCCGTCTTTACATTCGGCGAAGAAAACTACTTTCGCTTTTTCAGCCAGCAAAGGAACGATTCTATCGAGAGATTTCTGAGCCTGAACCATATTGATATCTTTCGGAAATCCACCAGCAGATAAGATAGCCAAGTCATATTTTTTAGAAGCGTCTACAACAGACATCTCATCAAGTATATCAGCAGCCTTAAGGTGAGACATAAAAATATCACCACATGTCATATCTATGATATCACCATCAGCATCAACAAGTGTGTTAATAGCGAAGAAGGTATGCAGAGAACGTGCGATCATTATGCTCTCTACAATATCATCATGAACTGGGTTATTCTTAAGGTTACCTGTCACAGCCTTCTCGTGCCGTTGTCTTTTCCTAACGTCGAGGGCTAGTTTGTGGTTCCCCATGATAGACTTCTTAGCTGCGATACCAGGCATAATAAGCTTTCGACCGCCGCCATATCCAGCGAAGTAGTGATAGCTGACTGAGCCGATAGTAATGATAGTGTCATGCTCACGGTATGCTTTATTTATAAGGACTGTTGTCTTACGTTTTGTGATGCCGTAGAAATCGTGGTCGTCGTAATTATCAGAGTCGTGCTCGATGAATTTGTCGCTATATTTCGCATAAAGTTCTGGAGTGACAATTTTTTTTAGTTCATCTTCGGTCGCAGGTCTGTGTGTCCCTATTGCTATTATAAAATGAAATGTTTTACCCTGTTTTTCAATGTCTTCGATAAGTTTTGGTAGGATGCGCTCAGCACCAGATTTCCTAGTTGAATCAGGCAGGATGATAAGAATATTATTTGCGTCTTCAATGATCTCATTCAGACCATAGCTATAGATAGCATCATCTTCTAACTTGTTTACCAGTTGTTCGTCTGTGAGTGTTTTTTTATCTATATCTACGTCAATAACATCGACAGCTTTTTTTAGATGTAGCTCAAGAGTTTCGCCGCCACATGCAACTAAAAGCTTACCCGCCGATTTTTGACATGGTTCGTTTGTATCCGTCATCACGTTTCTCCGAGAGCACTTTATGCTCTTTTTCTTTAATATTCAGCCCTTCTCTGATAGCTGTTTTAAGCGCTTCTCTGTCACCTTTTGCTATAGCAGGAGTAAGGTCTATTTCGCTATCAGACAAAAGGCAAGGGCGAAGTTTTCCGTCTGCTGTGAGGCGGAGTTTATCACATTCGTGGCAGAAGTGGTTTGACATCGGAGTAATGATACCAATCATAGCACCGTTAGAAAGCTCATAATTCTGAGCAGGGCCACTAAGTTTAGCCTTTTTAAGCTCTTTCACTTAATATTTTGATTTTATAATATCTAAAATCTCTTTGCCGTAAATTATATTTTCTTCTTTCCACTTACTAAAGTTACCAACAGGCATAAACTCTATAAAACGGGTAATGATCTTATTTTTTGCAGAGAATTCACAAAAGTCCAGAATCTCGTCATCATTGAAGCCCTTGATAGCTACCATATTAGTTTTAATAGGGCCTATACCAGAGCGTTGAGCGTGCTTTATTCCATCGATAATTTTTTCAAGATTAAATCCGCCAGTAATCTCGCAGAAACGTCCCTCTTTTAGTGAATCAAGGCTGACATTAATACGCTGGATACCTGATTTCTTAATCTCTTCGGTAAATTTCTGAAGGAGAGCACCATTGGTCGTGAGAGTAACCTCATCTATGGTGTTTATCTTGCCTATATCCTCTAGGAATGAGCCGATATCTTTACGCACTAGTGGTTCGCCACCAGTAACACGCACCTTCTGGACACCTATCTCACCAAATACGTCTATGGCAAAAAGAAGATCTTCATAGGACAAAATATTGCTGTGATCTATATGCTGAACCCCTTCATGAGGCATACAGTATTTACAACGAAAATTACATCTATCTGTAACAGAGACACGTAGGTACTTAATCTCCCTGCCAAATTTATCTTTCATATTATTCATATACATCTTCTTCGTTTATTTCACGCTTTCTACCAAAAATTTTAGCTACTATAACGCTAAACTCGTATAGCAGAATCATAGGACCAGACATCATAAGCTGAGTAAAAACATCTGGAGGAGTCAGTACGGCAGAGAAGACAACTATACCAAAATAAGCGTAGCGCCTGTGCTTGCGCATCATCTCCGCAGAAACTATTCCCATCTTTGAAAGGAAAAGGACAAATACTGGCATTTCGAAAACCAAGCCAAAAGCCATGATAAGCCTTGTCACAAAACTGAGATACCACTGTATAGAGAGGTTAGCAGTAACATATCCTTCTGCGTAACCTAAGAAAAATTTAAAACCGAATGGAAAAACAACATAATATGCAAAACTCGCACCCAAGAAAAACAGGAGCGATGACATTACCACAAAAGAGAATACATATTTTTTCTCCTGAGCATAAAGACCAGGAGCTATAAATTTCCAAAGTTGGTAAAAAATGAACGGCATACTAAAAAATACTGCAACAAGGGCAGAAAGCTTAAGCTCTGTAAAGAACCCCTCGGTCAGCTTCAAGATAGCCATGCTGGAATCTTCGGGCATAATAGGAACTATAGGTGCTGTTACGAAATCCATGAAAATATAACTTTTCCAATAAACAAAACAAAAGACAATAATAACTATAGCGAAAACTCTTATCAAAACCTTACGAAGTTCTTCAAGGTGAGTCGTGAGCGGGAGGGCTTGTTCTACCCCTTGATCCTTCTCGTTAGACATTTTCTTTTTCCTTAGAATCAGCCTTTACAGGCTCATCGCTCTTTGTCACATCTTTATAGTGTTCGTCATAAACGTCCTGAGCCTTAGTTGAGGTCGGTTTCTTCGCTGGCTCTACGTCAAGATCTACATTAACAGCTTCTTTGAAATCATTCATATATTTCTTAAATTCAGCATAACCTTTACCAACGCCCTTAGCTACTTCTGGAAGTTTCTTAGGACCTATTACGATAAGTGCCACAGCCAAGATAAGGATTACTTCTGACATACCTAATCCGAACATGTTCTATCCTCCGATATACTCTTTTGATAATATTTAAATCTCCATAAAATGCAAGCTGTATATAAGATGCATCACAAGCATTTACTATATTTACACTACGCAAATGCACTGGTATATTTAATAACTATGAAAGAGCACTATCATGGGCACAGGGATCGCCTAAAAAAACGCTTCCAAAAAGAACCTGATTAACTCTATGACTATGAAGTAATAGAGTTAATGCTTGGGTATGTCCTTCGCGGACGTGACGTTAAACCACATGCTAAAGAGCTACTGGAAAAAGCTGGTGGGATGAGCTCTATACTTGGCTATGACCCTACCCAAATAAAAGGTCTAGGCGATGAAGCAAAGATATTCTTTGGTGCTCTACGTGAATATTTCGCACGGGTTGGCTTTGAAGAGCTAAACCGTGATTCCATCATAATAGACAAACCTGAAAAAGCATACGCTTTCCTAAAGTTTAAAATTGGCTACGATAAGAAAGAACAATTTGTTGCTTTATTCCTTGATGTTAATAAAAATTTACTAGGTTTTGAAAATATTTCCAAAGGAACCGTAGACAGAATGGCAGTATATCCAAGAGAGATAGCTGAACACGCCATATCACTCAAAGCGACATTCGTCATAGTCGCACATAACCACCCATCAGGTGAGCTTAACCCTTCTGATGAAGACATAAAAATCACAGACAAATTGATCAACGGACTCTCATCACTTGATATAACTTTAGCTGATCATATAATTATCAGTACAAAAGGATTTTATAGTTTCAAACGTGAACATGTAATCTAGGGAGCACCTAATGAAAAGAGTACTCGTAACTGGAGCCACAGGCTTTGTCGGAAATGCAGTAATTAACTCTCTCATCAAGAATGGATTCAGCCCTGTCGCACTTGTTAGGCAAGGGAGCGAAGATAAGCTTGAGCAAAAATGCGAAATAGCCTATGGGGATATCTTAGATAAGAACTCACTAATAAAAGCACTCGATGATATATACGCCGTGATCCATCTAGTCGGAATAATCCGTGAGTTCCCACGTAAAAGCGTCACCTTTGAAAACATGCACACAATAGCCACTAATAATATTGTTCAAGCTTCTGTCGAAAAAGGGGTGAGAAGATACATCCATATGTCCGCAAATGGGACAAGGCAGAATGCCGTCAGTGAGTATCACATAACTAAGCAGAAAGCCGAGGATATAGTAAAGTCTAGCGGACTCGAATATACAATCTTCCGACCATCACTTATATATGGTCCTTCAGACTCATTTATAAATATGCTTGTCTCGTTTATGAAAAAGACACCTATATTTTCGTACTTTGGCGATGGCTCATATCCTATGCAACCTATTTACGTTGATGAGGTAGCTGAATGCTTCGTCCGTTCTATCGAAAATGAAAAGACTGTCGGCATGATATACCCACTCTGTGGGCAAAACGTTTATACATATAAAGAAGTATTAAAGATGGTGAGTAAAGCTATTGGGCGCAACCACCTTCTCCTACCTGTACCTGAATTCGCAATAAGCACAGGTATTTCCCTCTTTGGTAAAACCGACTGGTTCCCTATTACACGTGACCAATTCATTATGCTCACCGAAGGAAATGTGTGTGACTGTAACGATGCAACTAAGATATTAAAGGTTGATTTGTGCGACTTTTACGAGAAAATCGACTCATACCTATAATAGCTGTTGAAAACATATGCCCATTTCAATAGAATGTAGCGACTGAATTTTGGAGAATAACTAAATGAAAAGATTAATAATTGCACTTTTAATAATGATATTCGCTATTTCATGTGGAGATAGCAAAACAGCAGACTCATCCTCAGACTCATCTATAAAGATGGAAACTGTTTCTGCTGGCTTCGTAGATAAACTCAAAGAAGAGTATAAAGGTAAAACGCTCATAGTGAACTTCTTCGCATCTTGGTGCCCACCTTGTAGAGGCGAAACACCAGATTTTATTGCTGCTTACGAAAAATACAAGGATAGCAACTTTGTTATCGTTGGTATTTCTGTTGATAAAAAAGTAAAAGAGGCTGTCAAATTCGTAGACGAGTTCAAAGTGACATACCCTGTCTATCACGGAGACAGCTCACTAGGTTCAGAGATGAACATTAGTACAATCACAACATCGATTATCTATAAGCCAGATGGCAAGCTTTTCGATATAACAGTGGGACCTCTCACAGCTAAAGAGCTAGATATTATAGCTGGAAGCTTTAAGTAAGTAGATTTACTATTGCACTAATAGGTAACAAGGTTATCTTGTATCTAGTCAAAAGGTATATGTGGAGGCGTTTACGTAATGATAGAGACCTCAGTTAAATGTGTTATAAAAGAGCCGTTAAGTTCAAGGTATGTTCTTGTTTTAGAAACTTTATGTGGTCACTATCTCATCCCTGTATACATCGGCGAATTTGAGGCAGAATCTATCTATTGCATCCTTAATAAAATAAAATCACCAAGACCTATGACATACGATTTCATATCTGGCATTATCGACTTTATAGATGGCGTGAACCTAGACAGGGTCGTAGTCGATAGATACGAAGAAGGAATCTATAAGGCTAGCGTATACGTTAACTGTAACAAAGAAGAGAAACAGATCGACTGTAGACCTTCCGATGCAATTTCAATCGCCCTCAGCATGGATATCCCAGTATTCGTAGAGGACGCAGTACTCGAACCTGGCAGATGCGTAAACAGAAACACTATCCCTGATTTAGATAACGCGACACTCGGCACACTACTCGAAGACACCACCACACACTTCTGGCAGCCCTAAGCCAAAGTTAGCACTTTGAGGCTTATTTCGAGTTAATCTTTTATACTTCCACTTTTTTCGGCTCCTTCCATTCGCCTGATATAATCTAATTAATTCCCGTCATAACTGTCATTATGAATAATCTACGCACGAGAAACGTCATAGCGAGAAGCAGAGCGACGAAGCTATCTTAGCCACATATCTAAACTGATACATTTACATTCAATTTAAAAAGGCATGTCATTTTCGTTTATTGTATTTTGATTCTCAGGTTCGTCAATTACATATCTTAGATTACTACTGTTTTCGACCAACCAATCATCTCCCTTTTCAGTAAAATTACACACCCTATACTCACTATTATTAAATTGATCATAGTCCGTATCTATATTAATAAGACCTTTCTTTTGTAGCTGTTTTAAAGCTAGCATAAAGTCATTTTTACTCTCTGAAATTTTATCGATTTCATTTTTCAATATATATAATGATACACCTTCTAAAGGATCAGTCATTAGGCTAAGAAGCACATTTATAAATATTAGTTCTCGTTTATTTACATCAGATAACTCTGTAAAAGTTGTATTTTTTAACTTTTTTGTGTTTTTTTGTGTCTTCAAATATGCTTGCAACTTATCTGTAATCTTTGTTTTCAAGTCATTATAAGACGAAGGACTGCTCTCTTTATATTTGAAAATATCTCTGTGTTGTATATCGAATGGGAACTTTTCTCTACCGTCCTGACAAACCATAACAACATCCTTTTCGCATGCAAAAGCATACCCTAGTTCGTACCATACATTAGGATTGTTTTCCGATATCTCAGCAAAACAAACTGCAGCTTGTTCGATTTCTTTTTCAATCGTTTCAATAGGAATCCTTTTGGACAGATCAAGATCTACTCTATACGGTTCAAGCCCTGCATCATTTATTGCTGGTTCAAATATTGCATTATAATAATCATAGTACTTATCATTAAAAGGCTGTATCACAAAACATCTTTTTTTCATTATGTCACCATAATCCTCATTTTGATTAAGTTAGCATCTTTCATTAGGCAATTCAAGGCAGTAAAGATGACAATGATGCCTCTAAGATTGCCACGTCAGGCAAAGCCTTCCTCGCAATGACATATGAATATTATTTGTCACTCTGAGCATGTACTCATGCGTAGGAGTCTATAGCCACTGCCAAAAAGACACTTAGATAATATCTAAAACACTAGATTAATTATAAGTTTAGATTACTACGTCGCTAGCCACTCCTCCTTAGAGTGACTTGTAGCAGGCGACCAAAGGAAGCCGACAAGCTAGGCAGTATATTGAATTAACTCGAAATAACGGAGTGCACTTGGCACACAAAAAAAGGTCTACCCATTTCTGAATAGACCTTTTCAAATATTCTATAACATATGTCAGTAGACTATAAAGAGGCTACCAACTCTGGATTACTAGGTACTACCTAATCTTGCTTCGCTATCTTCTTCTTATGCATCATAAAGACAAAAGCTGAAGCTATACCGATAGAGGAGTAAGTACCGATCACTACACCAATAAGGAGTGCAAAAGCAAACCCGTTGATAACCGCTCCACCAAAGAGGTAGAGTGAACCAACAGCAAGGAGTGTTGTAAGGGAAGTAAGTACTGTACGGCTAAGAGTCTCATTAAGCGATTTGTTAATAAGATCTTTGAATCCCATCTCAGTCTTATCTTCTTTCATATTTTCACGTATTCTGTAGAATACAACGATGGTGTCATTAAGTGAGTAACCAACGATGGTAAGAACAGCAGCAATGATAGTAAGTGAAATCTCTCTACCAGTTATACTGAATATACCAAGAGTTATTATTACGTCGTGGAAAAGAGCAGCAACCGCACCCAAAGCAAATATAAGCTGGAAACGGAAAGCTACATATATCAAAACACCTATGAGAGCATAGATAACAGCATATGTTGCCTTATTTTTAAGGTCTGAACCAACTTGCGGTCCAACCTGCTCAACCCTTTCTACGATAAACTTATTGTCAGGCATCCCATCAGAGATGCTTTTCTTTATTTTATTAGCAACAGCGTTAAGATCTTCTTCTGTTTTTTCAACACGAACAAGAACCTCTTCATCAGAACCAAAGTTCTGAATAACCACGTCGCCAATATTCAATTTTTCCATAATTGTTCTTATTTCATCAACATTAGGTGATTTTTCAAATTTCACCTGAATGATGGTACCACCAGCAAAGTCGATTCCGAAGTTAAAACCCTTCGTTGCGACTATACCGAGGCTAATAAGAACAGCCAGACCTGATACTAAAAGAAATATCTTTGTCTTGGACATAAAGTCAAATTTTGTTCCCTGTTTTATCAGCTCAAACATTATTTATACCTCGACCTAGATACTTAGTTTTTCTATATCTCTGTTACGGAGGAAAGTCCAGAAGACTGCCTTAGTAACGAAGATAGCTGTAAAGAGCGAAGCTAGAATACCTATCGACAGAGTGATAGCGAATCCTTTAATAGGACCAGTACCAAACTGGAAGAGTACAATAGCTGCGATTATTGTTGTTATGTTAGCGTCCATAATAGTTGAAAACGCTTTTTCGTAACCATACTCAAGTGCGTTCATAGGAGTACGACCCATTCTTATCTCTTCACGAACACGCTCAAAAATAAGTACGTTCGCATCCACAGACATACCGATAGTCAGGATGATACCTGCGATACCAGGAAGTGTCAGAGTGGCTCCGAACTGGCTCATTACACCGAGTATAAGAACAAAGTTAGTAGCGAGTGCGATGTTAGCTATAACACCAGCAAGTCGATAGTAAACAAGCATAAAAATAACGATAAGAAGTAGACCTATCATAGCCGCCTTGAGACCGCTGTTAATAGAGTCTTGCCCGAGTGATGGTCCGACTGTTCTGTTCTCCTCAATGGAGACAGGAGCAGGGAGAGAACCAGCACGAAGAACGATAGCAAGGTCTTTCGCATCTTGCATTGAATCCATACCGTCGATATAAGCAGAACCACCTGGGATACGAGACTTGATAACTGGTGCGGAATACACATTGTCGTCAAGTACGATAGCCATACGGTTGCCTATGTTGTCGCCAGTTATCTCTTCGAAAAGTTTGCTACCTGCGGCGTCCATACGGAACTGAACTATAGGCTGGTTATAAGTAGAAGAGATATTAACCTCTGCATCTACGAGATAATCACCTGTAAGGACTGCATCCTTTTTCAGTACGAATGGTACACGCCCTACAGTCTGACCAGTAACTGGATCAGTCTGTTTCTGGTAGAGGATAACATCGTCAAAAGGGATGTTTCCGCTTTCTATTTCTGAAGAGCTAACATTGTCGTCAACTATATAAAACTTAAGCTGTGCTGTTTTACCTATAAGGTTGATAGCTCTGTCTGGATCTGTAACACCAGGAAGCTGAACAACAACTTGCTTTTTACTCTGTCTCTGGATGACTGGTTCGGAAACACCGAATTCGTCAATACGGTTTCTAACAACCTCAAGAGACTGGTCTACAGCATACTCACGAACTCTGTCCATCGCTTGAGACTCAAGCATATAAGACAGCATATTCTCTTTAGAGATACTGATATCTTGTAATGAAGGATAATTCTCAGCTATAAGAGCCTTAGCCTTATCAAAAGCCTCTGGAGACTTAAGAGCTATGGATACGCTGGTCATATCTGTTTTTTGTACATAAGAAAAATCAATTTTTTCAGTGGCAAGTTCTTTTCTCAGCTGGTTAGCAATACTTTCGACTTTGGCTTCGACAGCCGCGTCTGTATCAACTCCCAACACAACATGCATTCCACCATGAAGGTCAAGACCAAGCTTGAGATTTTCGTTGAGTGGAAACATGGAAAAGAGCGCCCAGGCAATTACTATTGCAATAAATGCCCAACGGAGTTTGAGATTCATGTTTACTTTTTCTCCTCAGTGGTAGCTTCTGCTACTACTTTCTGAGCTATACCGTTCTTAACAAGCTTGATAGTAACACCATTAGCGATTTCAACTATATAAGCGTTATCAATAACTTTAAGAACCTTGCCAAACATTCCACCAGTAGTCAGAATCTCGTCACCAGCAGCGATTGCATTAAGCATTGCTGTGTGCTCTTTCTGCTTTTTCTGCTGTGGTCTGATAAGCAAAAAGTAAAAGATTGCGAATATAAGGATAAGCGGGATAAAAGGTGCAAGTGGACTCTGTGATGCGGCACCATCGGCTGCGTAAGCTATACTGTTAAACATTTATTCTCCTCCTGAGCTCATTTCTTCGAGCGTTTCTTTCATATAAGTATTATAAACCCCTAAATTTATAGCATTTCTCGCATTTTTTACAAGAGAAAGATAGAAATGTAGGTTGTGAAGACTGTTAAGACGCATCCCAAGATACTCGCCTGCCTTAAATAGGTGACGCAAATAGCCTCTTGAAAAGTTTTTACATGTGTAGCAATCACACTTGGAATCTACAGGATCATCAGATAATTGCCATTCTTTTCTTTTTATATGGAGTTTACCTTTTGAGGTAAAAAGAAGTCCGTTTCGTGCGTTTCTGGTTGGCATAACACAATCGAACATATCTACACCATAGCTGATACAATTAAGCAAATCTTGCGGAGTACCAACCCCCATAAGATACCGTGGCTTATCTTCAGGCATAAACTGTGTAGTATGGCTTGTTATGTCATACATCACAGGAATCTCTTCACCAACGCTCAACCCACCAATAGCATAACCATCGAATGGTATTGAGGTTATCTGCCCAGCAGATCGTTCACGAAGTTCTTTATCAGCACCACCTTGAATGATACCGAAGAGTGCTTGTTCGTCATTTGTTTTTGCGTCATAGCTACGCTGAGCCCAACGAAATGTACGCTCAACAGATTCCTCGACGTATTTTCTTTCTGCTGGTAGGCTGACGCATTCGTCAAACGCCATCATTATGTCAGCACCAATATTCTGCTGAATCTCCATAGATGTCTCAGGTGACAAAAATAGCTTGCGACCATCAAGATGCGAACGAAAGTGAACACCATCCTCTGTGATCTTATTCATCTCAGCAAGTGAGAATACCTGATAACCACCAGAGTCAGTCAGCGTAGGTCTGTTCCAAGCGTTAAACTTAGCGAGACCGCCATGCTTTGCTACTACATCGTCACCAGGGCGAATATGTAGGTGATATGTATTTCCTAGAATTATCTGAGCACCTATGTCCTCATCTAGTTCCTTTGGAGAGATTGTCTTTACTGAACCGGCAGTTCCTACTGGCATAAAGATAGGCGTTTCAATCTTTCCGTGTGGAGTCTCTATAACCCCTGCCCTTGCTCTGCCATCAGTTTTCTCAAGAGTATATTTGAACTTCGAGCTGATTTTCTTACTCCTTATTATTTCTCCCCTTTTCTAAAGGGGAGCTAGAGGGGATTTTCAGCATATAAGAAATCCCTCCAAACCTCCCTTTCTAAAGGGAGACTTTAAAAACAATCTTTTATTAATCTACTCACTTTATATAAGTAGCGTCACCATAACTAAAGAATTTATAACCATTCTCTTTAGCGTGTTCGTATGCATCTAGCATCTTCTGTCTACCAGCTAGCTGACTAACCAGAACAAACAGTGTTGACTTTGGAAGATGAAAATTCGTTATTAGCGAATCAATCACTCTAAAGCTATAGCCAGGCTTGATAAAAAGATTAGTCTCTCCATACCCTGCCTGAACCAGTCCATCAACAGTTGCAGACTCCAGAGTCCTTACAGCTGTTGTGCCGACTGCGATAAGTTTTTTACCTATAGATTTAAGACGGTTTATCTCGTCAGAAGTTTCCTTAGAAATGAAATACTTTTCCGTGTGCATATCGTGGTCTTCCAGATAGTCAGCTTTCACTGGTCTAAAAGTTCCGATACCTATGCTAAGTGTCACTTCCAGAATCTCTACGCCCTTAGTTTTCAAAGCTTCGAACATTTCTGGGGTAAAGTGTAACCCAGCAGTAGGAGCTGCCACAGAGCCCTCTTCTTTTGAATAAATCGTCTGATACCTTTCAGCATCTGTTTCTGTGTCTTCTCTATCTATATATGGCGGAAGCGGCATGTGACCACACTCATCCATAACTTCATTTAAATTATCGTCGAATACGATGATCCTAGAACCATCATCTAGTATCTCAGTCACAAGTGCTCTGTGACCACCGACCTCGACCTTTGTCCCCTGCTTAACCTTGCCCTTGGTGATAGCCATGCAGGTGTTGTCGTCTATCTTTTCCAGCACAAGGATTTCGACCTTACCGCCAGATGGTTTTTTGCCGTACATTCTAGCCTTCATAACCTTAGTGCTATTAACAACCAAGAATGAATCTGAGTCTATCATGTCGACTATGTCATCGAATGACTTATCATCAAACACAGGTCTTTCGCTTTGCTCAGGATGACAACTATCAATGACAAGGAGTCTAGACGCCCCGCGTTTTTCGGCTGGATATTGAGCTATATGCTCATCAGCTAGCTCAAAATCATAATCATGTATAGAAGTTTTTATATCAGACATTATCTGCTACGTAATCCTTCACTGCTTGCAGATTGTTTTCTATATCAGCACATTTTTTATCAAGTGTTTCGAGCCTTTCTATACCATCTGGCTTCACTGGAGGTTTGCCTGTAGCCTTTTCAACCACGTCAGGGAATTTTGCTGGGTGAGCTGTTGATAGACAAACATAGTCTGCATCAGCCATAGCCTTAGCACCAGCAACTCCACACGCTGTATGTGGATCAAGGATATAGTCATTATCTCTGAAAAACGTCTGGATAGTGTTTTCTGTCTGCTTATTAGAAGCTGAGTAGGTTGCAAACTCAGACCTTACTTTCTCCATCTCTGCATTGCTGAAACTGATCTTTCCAGTATCTTTAAGCTCGTGCATCTTTTTGCGGAGGACTTCTGAGTCTTTATTATATAAGAAGTATAGATATCTTTCGAAGTTTGAAGCTATCTGGATATCCATACTTGGGCTGTATGTTTGTACTACCTTCTTAGTGCTATAGTCCCCATCATTGATAAATCTAGCGAGGATATTGTTCTCGTTTGTCGCAAGAACAAGTTTATCCATAGGGAGTCCCATCTGTTTAGCAAAATAACCAGCGAAGATATTACCAAAGTTACCAGTAGGAACGATAAAACGGATGTTTTTTGCACCCTGTTTCTGAGCCTGAAAGTAACCATAGAAGTAATAAACTATCTGAGCAAGGACTCTCGCCCAGTTGATAGAGTTTACCGCACCTAGTTTATATTCTTTTTTATACTCGATATCTCCGAATGCCGCTTTTACGATATCCTGAGCGTCATCGAAAGTTCCATCTATTGCGAGGTTATAAACGTTAGCATCCGTAACAGATGTCATCTGCATCTCTTGAACACGGCTCACACGCCCTTTTGGGTGGAGGATAAAGATATTGATATTCTCTTTCCCGCGCACGCCATAGATAGCCGCAGAACCTGTGTCACCAGATGTAGCTCCAATGATGTTCAACTGCTCACCACGCTCTTTGAGAATATACTCAAAGAAATTACCGAGTAGCTGGAGGGCTACGTCTTTAAAAGCGAATGTAGGCCCATGAAAGAGTTCCTGAATATACACGTTCCCTTTCTTTACAACAGGGGCAACCTCATCAGTTTCAAAGGTTGAATAACTACTATCAATGAGACGTTTGAGGTCATTTTCAGGGATGTCGGTTGCGAAGAGACTAATAATCTCGTAAGCCAGTTCTTTATAAGTAAGCTTACTGAGTTCGTCTAATCTATCTTTAACTGATGGTACAGACTCAGGGAGGAGTAAGCCTCCATCGACTGCG
Source organism: Denitrovibrio sp. (assembly GCA_002869185.1). Classification (GTDB taxonomy): domain Bacteria; phylum Chrysiogenota; class Deferribacteres; order Deferribacterales; family Geovibrionaceae; genus Denitrovibrio. Next base: position 78,347 of record PKTN01000006.1, read on the forward strand.
AGCCCCATCATAACGGCATCTTTGAAAGAAACCTTGTCTGTTTGTCCTCTTGTACTGATATAGTTCATTCGTTTACTCCCAGCATAAAAGTGATGATTAAATCATCTCGCTAAAAAACACCAAAAGGGGGCAAAGCCCCCTTAATTTTACAGCATAAAAATTTCTTCCTGAAATTTTTAAGTAAACGCTTCGTCTCAACAAGTCGAGACTACGCTTACACTCCACTGAAACCTCCGTGAGTTCTCACTCCGGTTCGTTCCGTGAGCCACATCGTGTGGCTAAATATTTAATTAAACAAGCTCTAGTTCGCTAAAGAAAAATGCCATTTCGTAAGCTGCAGTATCTGTAGCATCAGAACCGTGTGTAGCGTTGTTATCGATGCTAACACCGAATTCTTTACGCATAGTACCTTCAGCAGCGTCTTTAGGGTTAGTAGCACCCATAAGATCTCTCCAAGCTTTGATTGCACCCTCTTTCTCAAGTATCATAACGATACATGGTCCAGAACACATGAAATCTGTAAGTTCGCCGTAGAATGGTCTCTCAGCGTGAACAGCGTAGAAGCCTTCAGCTTCTTTTTTTGAAAGGTGAATCTTCTTAAGTCCGATTACGTTAAACCCTTCTTTCTCGATTCTTGTAAGTATTGCACCAGCGTTGCCAGCAGCAGTTGCATCAGGTTTGATGATTGCGAAAGTTCTTTCCATTTTTATCCTCTTATAAAATTATTTGTAAAAGTAAGCTCAGAATCATTATCACAATAGGATATGATAATCAATTCATTTTTATGTATTGTCCACCAGAAGTGGATTAGTGCTTTATTATTAAAGCCAGAAAAGTCACAGGCTCAAGTGTGTCATTAACAAGGTTATGAGACTCACCATCTTTAGTAACAAGCATATCGCCAGGGTTTAAGATTTCTTCTTCGCCGTTGTCACTGGTCTTAGCAACTCCATCGAGAATAAGGTAAATCTCCATATCACCTTCGTGTGCATGATAACCTATTGAACTGCCAGCATCTAACTGCATCATAGCGAAATTTGTAACTTCACCCTTGAAACCGCAAGCCGCTTCATACGCCATTCTGATTGCTGTCCCTTCTCCGCCTCTTGGCTTTTCCATTGTTTGCTGCTCAAGCAAATCACCACGTATAATCATATCTATACCTCATAAATTTTATATTTAATTGATTTGTAACGATATTGCGAAATACTCTATTTGTAAAGTCCTATCAGCCTACTTATCTTTTCGGAATGAGCCTCAAGGTGCCAACCTTACTACTTAGCTTCACCCACATAATCAGCCGACCTTCGGGAGGCGAATAGCTAGGGACTACAGATCATCCTCTCGAAATGAGCCTCAAGGTGCCAACCTTGTTACTTAGCTTCACCTACATAATCAGCCGACCTTCGGGAGGCGAATAGCTAGGGACTACAGATCATCCTCTCGAAATGAGCCTCAAGGTGCCAA
>PKTN01000003.1 GCA_002869185.1 Denitrovibrio sp.
GGGCTTCGTCCTTGATGGTGAGACAGGAACATATACATATGCTCCAGCGGCAGGTTCATTCGATAGCTTAGCAGAAGGTCAAACTGAAGAGATCGAAGTAGAATACAAAGTTACTGACGACTCAGGCGCTGAAGCAACTAATACAATCACAATCACAGTAACAGGAACAAATGATGGTCCAGTAGCAGTAGATGATTCAGCTGAAACAGTCGAAGATACAGCCGTGACATTCAGCATCCTCGGTAACGATAGCGATGTTGAAGGTGACGATCTTGCAGTGACAGTTGTAGGCGAGCCAGAGCATGGAACAGTAACTTACAACGCTGAGACAGGCGAAGCTACATATACACCTAATGCAGACTACAACGGCACAGATACATTCACATACACTATTACTGATGGTGACAAGACTGACACAGCGACAGTTAAAATTACTGTTGACCCTGTAAATGATGCCCCAGTTGTTACTGTTGATAATGTTGTAACAGATATATTCTTTGCAGATGACAATGCGGGATATCACAACGCTTTTGGTGTTTACGAGACTGATGCGAATGGCAACCCTGTTTCAGGTGAGATCATTCTTATTAACTCTGATAGTGCTAATAGTAACGAGTTACTCGCTACATACGAAGGCGATTCTGATTCACTTAATTTCTTTATAGTCGCAAATGTTCCAAACAGCTTTGCTGGTGGTGAAGTTAGCTTTACTACTGGTGATAATGGACTTCCTGTCATGGCTATTGATGGAACGAACACAGCCTTTAATGTCTACTACTCTGATGCAGAGCTTAATAAAGATGGATTTGACCACTTTGATATAGATTCAGAGGGGAATATTACAACTATCGGTGTGGAAGACCTTGATAATGGTGGAGATAAAGATTTTAACGACATTACATTATATGCATCAGAGAGAGAGGATTCTGCGACCTTTACTGAGGGAGACGAACCAACCTCTATATTTACTGCAGAACCAATCGTAACTGATGTTGACGATACTCATATGGCAGAGGTCAAGGTGACACTCACTAATATGGTTGATGGTGAAGATGTTGTTAGTGTAGATGCTGACAAACTTCCAGAAGGCGTTGAGTTCACAATAGATGGCGACACAATAACATTTATCGGTGTTGATGGAACTGAAATATCTATAGCTGATGTGCAAGATGCTCTTCAGGCTGTTCAGTATGAAAATACAAGCGAGAATCCAGATACCGCGGATAGAGTATTCTCTATTACAACAAATGATGGCGAACTTGATAGTAATATCGGTCAGACAGTGGTACATGTTCAGCCTGTAAACGACGATCCAGATGCTATTGATGATGCATTTGTTACTAATGAGGATACACCTCTTGAAATCAGTGCAGCTAGTCTCCTTGGCAACGATAGTGATGTTGATGGCGATAGCCTCTCCATAACAGAAGTTGGCAATGCAGAGAATGGAACTGTAACCCTTAACGATGATGGTTCTATAACTTTCACACCAAGTGGTGACGTTAGTGGCGATGGTTCTTTCACTTATACAACATCTGATGGTAATGGTGGTTTTGATACAGCTACTGTAACAGTAGGTATTACACCAGTAGCAGATGCTCCAACAGTATCTCTTGAGATTTCAGATGATTATACATCTGTTGATAACTTAGTTATTAACGGCAGTTTTGAAGATGTGACAGGTGAGCTTGCAAACGGTAATACTGTTAATAACTTAAATATATCTAGTGGCTCATGGATAGGACTTACATCCATGACAGGCTGGACATTGATCGGAGACACTACTCCAACTATGGAAGTTCATGATGGTGGTCATATGGCAGTAGGTGCTACTGATGGCGAAAACTACATGGATTTAGGTGAAACAAACTCTGGTGGAGACACTGATAATGAGAACACACATATCGGTCAGGTAATTGAAGGTGCAGTTGATGGCGAAAGCTATACTCTCAGCTTTGACTACGCTGATAAAGCTTTTGATGCAGGTAACGCAGCAAGCGGTGCAGTTCAAGTTATTTGGGGTGGTGAAGTTGTCGCAACAATAGACGGCAATAACTCTGACTGGGAATCTTTCAGTATCGAACTAACTGGTGGAGCTGGTAACGGCAACAATCAGATTGAGTTTAAAGAGGTTGGAACAGGTAACGATAACCATGGTATGGCTATAGATAATGTTGAGTTAGCTACAACAGTTGAGACTGTAGAGTATACTCTGACTTTCGATGCTGCGGTTACTGATGAGAACGGTATTGTCTCAGATGAAAGCCTTAATTCACTAACTCTAAGTGGAATACCAGAAGACGCTGTCCTCAGTGTAGGTACAGATAATGGTGACGGAACTTGGACAATAAATGTTGATGATTTAACAAGCTACCACGGTGAAATAGTAATGCGTGTCCCTGCTAATCAAACAGGAGACGTAAATATAACAGCAACTGCAACAGCAGTAGAGTCTGGCAACGGTGCTGTCTCTGTTGATGCAACTGCAACAGTCGAACTTGCTGAGGCTATAGTCGAGGTTAACGAAGTTCCATTCATAGACCTTGACGGTGCAAGTGACGAGGTAATCCTTACTGAATCTTTCGAGAATTTTGAAGTTGGTTCAGGTTGGAATGTTTTCGGTGACGAAGATACTCCTGTGACAGGTGATAACGGAGTTGTTTGGAGCCTTAATAGCGCAGGTCTAGAAATCCAAGGTGGCTCAACAGGTGGATCGATAGCATCAGATGGAATAAAACATGCTGAGCTTGATACAAATAGAAATAGTGAGAACGCAGAAATCACAACTACTGTTGATACATCCTCAGGCAATGATTATGAGCTTGTGTTTGACTATAAACCAAGACCTGGTGCAGAAGATAGTAGTGATATGAAAGTGTCATTTGGCGATGCTGAAATAAGCATTGATTCCGACAGCGACGGAAACCTCACTATAACAGCACCTGATGGAGTAACAGTTACTAACGTAGAAAATGCGAGTGGATGGTACACATTTACTGCCACATTTACAGAGGTGACAAGCTCTGAGACAGACCTTGTATTCGAAGGCGCTGGCACGGTGAACACACTTGGTGCTTTCCTTGATAATATAACGCTCTCTAGTTCTGATGATGGCGACACTAACCATGATGCAACATATGTTATTGGTGAAGCAAGTGTCTCTATCGCAGATACAGATATGACAATAACGGATGCGGACGACATAACAATGGCGAATGCAGTTATAGTTATTGCGAATGCTGTTGATGGTGATGCATTAAGCTTTGGTGATATGCCTATAGGGCTTACAGCATCTTACGACATATCAACCCATACGGTGACAATCGAACAAGATGGATCGGCAGAAACAACAAACGCTGACTTCCAAGAAGCTATAAAGGCTGTTACTTTCAGCACTACAAGTGGAAGCACGGATGACAGAGTTATAGAAGTGACTGTGAACGATGGCTCCGATAACAGCAACACAGCCGAAACAACTATTACTATAGAAGAAGCTGCTTCTACGGTTGACACTTTCAGCCTTGACAGCAGTATTAATTTAATAAGCCTTACTGCTGATGCTGAAAACGGTTATTCATACGATCTTGGTGGAAGAATTAATCTTGATCCTGATAACAACTTTGACGTATTCGTTGATAGTGAAGGTTACTATTCTGTAGGTAATTTTAACGGCATAGATGACCATGGTGACCCTATCCCAGAGCATGGTAATGACACAGTGGAGCAAGTTGAGAATATTGAATCTAATGAAGCTCTTGGTTTCGCTCTTAATAGTGAAGTATCCAGTATTACTTTCCATATCGACGGTGACGTTGCTGGAAGTACATTCAGTATATACGGTGAGAATGGGCAAGCTATCGGTGAAAGTTCAGGTCATCATCTCTTTATGCATCATATGCAGACTAAATTCGATGTTGCAGACTATATGGATGACGATGGTAACTTTACAGTTGATTCTGATTCCCCATTTGCATACATCGTATTTGACGGTGAGAATGAATATGGAGATAGACCTTTATTCTCTGTGAAACCTGTTAGTGCTACTGCTGGTGACGATAGTGGTGACAATGATGTTTATGCGGTACTTGACGAAGGTGCTCAAATTGATTTTGCATCACTTGATGGTATAGATGCTATCCAGCTCGCTAACTCTGACACTGATACTGAAGTGACACTCTCTGTCGATGATGTTCTCAAAATTCCTGAGAATGACAATATCCTCGAAATAACTGGAGGGGATGGTGACTCTATCGTAATGACAGATTTTGAACATCAAGGCGACGGTGTATTTACTGGAACACAGGATGGCGATACCGCCGAAGTACATATCACTGGAGATTTCTCCTATGATGCTGGAACAAATATAATAACTTTTGGTAAGTTTACTGACGATGGAAATACTACAGGCGAATAAAAGCCTGTGGAATATGGCTCAATGCGGGAAAAAGGGGTGGTTTAGGCTACCCCTTTTTTATTTTGATTTTTGTATTAGCTTGATCTCGGAGATGATGTAATCCATGTGGGCAAGCATAGCGTCATATGCAGCGTCAGGGTTTTGACCTTGCATCGCTTCAAAGACTGCAACATGCTGGTTATAAAGGTTTGCGAATTTGTCATTATCTTTGAAAAGGCGTGATCTGACTTCATAGCTGACCTTCTCAATCCATTCATATATACTGTTCATGAGATGTATCAAAAGAAAATTATGTGTAGCATAGGATATAGTATTATGGAAATTAGCATCAGGGACGTGACCTACTTCTTTGTTGTCTAGAGCTTGCTTCATTTCTTTGAGATACTCTTCCATCGTGTGCAGTTCTTTATCTGTAGCTCTCTCTGCTGCTGTTCTAGCCGCCCAAGTCTCAAGGATTTTACGAACTTCCATAAGGTGCAAAAGGGCGTCATCGTGCTTAAAGAACTCTTCAAATGCTTTGTCTACAGACGAGGCAGCTATTGAACGCACGTATGTCCCGTCCCCTTGAATCTGTTCAAGTAGACCTTGATCTTCAAGCCTGTGAAGCGCTTCCCTTAGTGATGGTCTGCTAACGCTCATCATAGCAGCGAGTTCTCTCTCTGGTGGGAGCTTCTCATCTGGTGATAGTTCTGATGAGATGATCTTCTCTCGTAATTGCTCGTATATTATGTCAGAAATCTTTTTCTGTTTAACTTTATTGAATTTCATCTAGGTCTCCTAGTCTTTTATCTGTCTGGCTAGTTCTAATATAGGGTGCAGAACTTCTACTTTAGCCCCAGAACTTACAGCACCATCAGTTAGCTGCATCGCACACCCTGGACATGGAGAATAAACGACATCTATCTCTTTATCAATAAATTCTTCGTTTTTAGTCATAGTAAATTGCTTTGATCTTTCGTAATACTTTATGCTAAATGTGCCTGCAAAACCGCAACAACTCTGGTTTCTAAGCTTTTTATACTCTGTCGAAGTGTTCTCTTTGACAAAGTTTTCGATTACGCTCTGTTTGTCTTGTTGGTAATGGCATGGGAAGTGTATTGTGCTGTTCCCTTTGCGCTCAGATATAAAGTCTATTTTTAGAACTTCTTTTAAGTAGACCATAATATCTGTTGTTTCAGCTTTTGATCTTCTACCTGTCTGCTTCTCTCCCATCTCATATAACCCATACCTGCATGTTGGGCAGGCGGTAATGATGTGAGATGTATCAAAGTTCGCAAATAGGTCAATATTTTCATTTACCATTTTTTTGTATAGTTCGAGCTCTCCCATAGTTGCAGCTGGTACTCCACAGCAAATATTAGTATGTGGAACATGTACTGATACCCCAAAGTGGTTCAGCACCTTTATTACAGCTTCGCCCCAGTCAGTGTATATAAAATTGATCGCACATCCCGGGTAGAAGAGTACAGTGTCGCGCTCTTCACCTATTGCAGGGTGAAAACCACCATGTTTTTTGCTAAAAGGTTCACTCTTTATGGAGACAACATGCCTTCCTCCAAGTGATGGGATGAGTGGCTTATATATGTCATCCTTTATCTTTTTACTGCCAAACTTAAGTCCCATGTGCATAAGTGGAGACATTTTTGCCATCAGTTCTGGCTTCTGCATAGCTATCTTTAGAATCGCTTTTTGCCACTTAGGTAGTTTCTTTATTTTACGGAGAACCTCTTTACCTTTGAGGAAAATCTCATCTGTTTTTACTCCACTTGGGCAGACGTGTTTGCATCTTCCACAGAGGAGGCATTTGTCTATATGTTCGAGTATCTCGCCAGCGTCTTCTATGCGCCCCTCATAAACAGATTGTATGAGAGATATTTTTCCTCTGGCAACAGATGATTCTTTACCGTCAGTGCGATAGAGTGGGCAGTCTGATTGACAAGTGCCGCACTTCATGCATTGGAGCATCATCTCTTCAAGTTCTTGTAGTTCTTGAGTTATGTCATTCATCTATAGCCCCATTTTATGTGGGTTAAGGAGGTTTTTCGGGTCTACCCCCGCCTTTAATCTTCTCATGTATTCTATTGTTCCTTTGCCGACTTCTCTCTCTAGGTATTTTGCTTTTGCTGAGCCTATGCCGTGTTCTCCACTGATAGTTCCGCCTAGGTTTAAAGCTGTATCAAATATGTCATCAACAGCCTGATGTACACGAGCCATCTCCTCTGTATCCCTCTTATCTGTGAGGATAGTTGGGTGGAGGTTCCCGTCACCAGCATGTCCAAATGTGCCAATAGTTAAGTTATATTTTTCTGTGATGTCTTTGATAGCTTGCATCATCTCTGGGATTTTGCTTCTTGGTACGGTTGCGTCCTCAAGTATGAGGGTAGGGCGAAGCCTTGCGAGACTGCTAAGAGCCTTTCTTCTCGCTTCCCAAATCTTGTCACGCTCTTCAGCATTATTTGCGACATGGACTTCACCACCTAGCTCACTGCATATCTTTTTAACTATTTGGAACTCGTCCTCTACAGCAGCCGGGTGGCCATCTACTTCGATAAGGAGGAGTCCATCAGCATTAACTGGTAGACCAATCTTCGCCGCCTCTTCGACGGTCTTTATAGTGAAAGAATCCATCAGCTCTAGTGTAGCTGGGGTTACTTTATTTGCTATTATTTGTGATACTGCACGGCATGCGTTCATAATGTCGTCAAAGATGACCATCATTGGCTTAGATGCTTGTGGTGGTGGTACTATCTTCATTATGTGCTCAACCATAATACCGAGCAGACCTTCGTAGGAGACCATTAATCCGTTCAGGTTAAATCCTGTGACGAGTTTAACTGTTTTCCCACCAGAAATTATTAAGTTACCCTCTGTGTCAAAAAATTTTGTGCCCATTAGGTAGTCGTTTGTTACTCCATATTTAAGTGCACGTAGACCTCCAGCATTTTCAGCTACATTGCCACCAATGGTAGATGATTTCATACTGCCCGGATCAGGTGGATAGAGGAGCCCGTGTTCCGCTACAGCAGCAGCAAGGTCAGCAGTGACAACGCCAGATTGAACAACTGCGTACATATCTTCAGTATTAATCTCTAATATTTTATTAAGCCCTGTAGTGAGTAAGACGCATCCACCCCTTGTCATTGGGACTGTTCCGCCACTTAGGTTTGTCCCTGCGCCTCTTGTTATGATAGGGATGTTTTCAGCATTGCAGAGTTTGATAACAGAGGAGACTTCGTCATAAGTCTCAGGACGAACGACAAAATCAGGAGGGCACTGTTCGCCTGGAGCCGCATCGTAGCTGTAACACATGATATCTTTTTCGTCTGTCCATACGTTATCACCCATGATCTCTTTAAACTTTTTAATCAGATTCTTATCTGGCATGCTGAACCTCACACTGTTAATTGGTAATACCAATTTATGTCTTTATAGGGTAAATGTCAACAGTTTCGCTGTTCAATCCTTAGTATATGGCTTGACGTGAGGGTGTTACGAAGCTATCATAATGGTAAGACCAATCATTTGGAAGTGTGAAATGAATACAATATTAGATAGTTTTATCGAGAAGTCAGAGCTGGTTAGCAATGTTAATCACGTTTGCTCTAGTGATGAGCTTGCTCAGATATTGGCATCTGTAGAGTCTGGATTTCAGTTTGTAGATACTGAGACTGGTGGATTATCAAAGATCAGATGCGAAATAACAAAAGAGGGCTTTCCAGCTGCTATAGTTGAAGCGGATTACGCAATTGCAGAGACAGGCTCTGTTGTTATCCATAGCTCAAATGAACAAAAGAGGCTCGCGACATGCCTAGCTGAAGAGCTACACGTCGTTGTACCTTTATCAAAGATTAAAGAAAACCTGATAGATATTGCTTATTATATGAGAGAGAAAACAGCTCAAGATGATGCCTTTATCGCTTTTGTTACAGGTGCAAGCAGAACAGCGGATATCGAAAGGGTACTAACTATTGGCGTTCATGGACCAGCCAGAATGATAGTCTATATAGTGAAGGATAAGTAATATGAGCATAAAAGATAAAATTAATACGAGCCTTAAGAATAAAAAACTCTACGACAATCTAAAAACTTTTGCTTCGACCTATAAACAGGCGAAAGCTAATGCATATACAGGATTAGATTTTGATGAGCTAAAGACAGAGATGAATAGCCTGAAAGAACTCAACCGTGAAAAGGTGGACGCTCTATTCGAGGAGTTTACAAAGAACGCCTGCAAAACAGGTGCGAAGGTCTATCGAGCTGATACTGGTGAGGATGCCTGTGCATACATATCTAGGATATGTAAAGAGAAGGGTATTAAGTCGATAGTTAAGTCAAAGTCTATGACCTCAGAAGAGATACACCTTAATGATTACCTTGAAGATAAAGGGCTAAAACCTGTAGAGACGGACCTTGGCGAGTGGATATTACAACTTGCAGGTGAGCACCCTTCGCATATGGTTATGCCTGCTATACATAAAACTAGAGACCAGGTGGCTGAGTTATTCGAAACAGCCCTCGGTGGCAAGGTTGATAGAGAAAATATCGACGAGATGGTTAAAATAGCCAGACATGAACTCCGCTCTGAATATTTTGAGGCTGGGGCTGGACTGACAGGTGCTAATGTGGCAGTTGCTGAGACAGGAACCATAGGGATAGTGACCAATGAAGGTAACGCAAGGCTGAGCAGTAGTTTGCCACCTGTTCATTTTGTGCTAATGGGTTATGAGAAGCTTGTACCTGATTTCGAGACAGCTCTTAAACTGATTAGGATGCTCCCTAAGTCTGCTACGGGGCAGATGATAAGTACTTATGTGACATGGATAAAAGGGCAGAACGAATCCTTTAAATCTGATAGCGGAGCTAAAGAGGTTCATTACATTTTCCTTGATAATGGCAGGTTGGCATTCCTTGAGCATGAAATCCTTGCTGAAGCCCTTAAATGTATGAGATGCGGTAGCTGCGCAAATATATGCCCCGCTTATGAGATGGTAGGTGGTCATGTTTTTGGTCATGTTTATATAGGCGCTATTGGGCTTATTATGACATCAATGTTTCATGGAGATGATAAGGCTAGAGATATACTAAAGATGTGTATAGGGTGTCGTGCGTGCTCTTCTAATTGTCCGTCTGGGATTGATCTACAAAAGATTATTGCTGAGCTTAATGTCTATTCAGGTAAAAAATATGGAGTAGGTAAGGCTAGGAAATTTATATACTCAAGTGTGCTTACTAACCCGAATCTGTTTAAAAACTTAATGTCTATAGGGCAACTAGTGTCAAAACCTATGGTTAAGGATAATGCTATCAAGAGTATCCCTTTCGCTGGTGAGCTGAATTTCAGAGTGCTCCCGTCTATTGCGGAGAGGACATTTACTGAGATGCACAAATCACACGTATCTGAAGTAACTAAACCAATAAAAAAGATATTCTTTTATCAGGGGTGTGCTGTTGAGTACTTTTTCCCTCAGATGGGGATGGCGCTGGTTGAGCTTCTAGAGAGTAAAGGGTACGAAGTTGACGTGCCTGAGGTTGCTGTCTGCTGTGGTCTGCCAGCTTTACATGGTGGAGACGGTGAAGGTGGTCGCAGAAGTATCCAGACAACCCTTGCTATGATGAAAAATCCTGATGATTATGATGCATATATAGTGCTTTGCCCAAGTTGTGGTTTCGCTGTTAAGGATGACTTTATGCACTATATGTCGGATAACCCAGACATGTATAAGCAGGCGAGTGTTATCTCTGATAAGGTTATTTCGTTGGCGAATTTCTTGGAAAAAGAAGGAGTAGAGTTGAGCTTAGAAGGCAATATGAAGGTGACATATCACTCCCCTTGCCACCAGAAACGTGGTTTAGGTAGTGGTGCTGAAGAACTTCTTAAAAGCATACTTGGAGATAGATTTGTACCAATGAATGACAGCGATGTTTGTTGCGGATTCGGTGGAAGCTGGTCGATAGATTTTCCTGGTATGTCGAAAGGAATATTAGGTAAGAAGATAGAGAATATTGATGCAACTGAGGCTGATATAGTTTTAACTGATTGCCCAGGTTGTGTTATGCAGATAAAAGGTGGCTTGAGCAAATATGATAGACCACAGAAGGTTATACATATTTCTGAGTTACTGAACGGTATTTAGTTTAGCGATTTTAGATAGTAGTCGCTCTCTTTTAGTGCCTCGTGATTTTCTGCACTAAAAGGTTTTGTATAGTTACCCATTAAACCATTAAAGGTCTGGATGTTCTCTAGGCCTTTTTTTATGCTCTCATGGTCTGTCTTGCCGGATTCTTTTATAGACTGAAAGAGCATCATAGCAAGGTCATAAGCGTGCACGGTTGCAGGTAGAAACCTTTTGTTAGACACATCCCAGTCGCATAGCTTGCAACTATTAAAAGCATCCTGAAAGTTCTGAGTATCAAAAAACTTACTCGCCCTTGTTTGGATATACTTGATAGCAAATCCTTGTGATACTTCTTTTAGTCTGTTATGCATGGATGAACCTGTAATCCCCCAGTGTGAAAGAATATCTAATTTAACATCTTGCTCTTTCATTGACGTTATAAATTGGATAAGGCTATCTGCTCTGCCTATGTAGATGACTAACTCTGTGTTTGTCTTAGCTAATTCTGCTACAGTTTTATTGAATTTATTTTTGTTTATGTCGAAGATTACTACTGATGTTGGTGTTAATCCGAACTGATTGAGATAAAATTCCATCTTTTTAATATTTGACTTGCCCCATATAGTATTCATGCCAACTAGAGCGATTCTATTTGCATTTTCTAGAGCTTTTTTAACGAGAAACCTTGCAGCGTCTTTGTCATTTGCAGAGAGTCTGAAAACATAGTTAGGTTCATAACCGTTATTGACTAGTTCTTCACTAGACGACCAACTTAGAAGATAAGGTATTTTTTGCTCATGTATAGCTTGGAGCGCTTCTATGACTACTGGGGTGTGCTTACCTCCAAAGATAGCTAATAAGCGGTTTTTAGAATGAATTAGACTTTTTACGTTAGTTAAACCTATGGATGGATTTAGCATTGCATCTGTTTGAACTATCCGTATAGGTTTGCCCAGGAGACCACCAGATTTATTTACCTCTTCTGTAGCCATCTGTAGCCCTAGCCTGATAGCTTTGCCTGATACCTTTTCGGGACCGCTAAAGGTAGCATTCAAACCTATAATGAATGAATCGTATCTGTCTGTACCATATTTGTTATGAATAAACTCATCGGCGAGTATCATAATGTCACTACCTATGACTTCCCAGTATTTATTTTTAATCTCAGATAGTTCTTTTTGAAAAGCTAGTTTGTTGCTAGGAAATAGCATGTTTACTGATATATCTCTCGATTGAAACTGGACGGTTAAATTTTCTTCACTTTTGCGTAATTCTTCTCTTTGCCAATTTGTTATATCGTTAATAGATCTTCTGAGTATTTCTTTATGTTCTTTGCTTAGTTTATTATAGTTGTTTGAATTGATAGCTATTATGTCACATAGGTATGCATGGTTGCTGAGGGTCAAAGTATTTTGGAGTTTATCTAGTCTGTTATTGTTTATGAAAGCTAATGAGCTCTCTTGTCCATCTACAAGGTTGTTAGCTAGTGACTCTTTAACCCTTGATATATCTATCGCAACTGGTTTGGCGTTAAGCGTTTTGAATTGATCTTTAATTAGCGGATTAGACCTTGTCGCAAATGTAAGATTTTCGAAATCGCTAGGGGTTAGTAGTGGAGAGTTTGATGAAAACTGCTTGAATCCATTCCCCCAGATTGTAAGTCCTTTTAAGCCTAGTGGGTTCAATTTAGAAAGGATATGGTCTCCTAATGATCCGTCAATGAGCTCATAGATATCTTCTTTTTCTGAGAAGAGAAAAGGGATATCAAAAAAAAGCATTGATGGAACAAAGTTGCTAAGGTTAGATGTTGGTGTCGCTATTATATCAAGCTTCCCTGTTTGAGCTAGTTTGATTAGTACTTGTGAGTTATCAGAGGTCTTAACAGTTTGAATGTTGATTTTTAGTGTGTGGTTGGAACGTTTGCTTACTAGATCATTCAGTTTTATCGCTGCTTTATGCATGAGAGGCTCATTTGTGGAGTCTAATCCAAATGTTAAACTGACAAAATTATTGTTAGTGGGTATACTTGTGTCTTTTTGCTCGCAAGATACGAACATTACAAATAGCAACATAATAAGTAGCATGCGGAGAGAGTGCTTCATTAAAGATATCTCCATGTATATATAGCTTGATTACTATTTTAATGTAATTTTAGCCAAAAACAAGGTGATTATTAGTATATTATATTTGATAATTCTTTAAATCATATCCTTTATGCAATCCAAAAGCCCATCAGGATGTAGCACAACTAAGATGTCTTGGTTTTCTGATTTGGTTTGTGGTTTTACAATGCAATCGGTATACCTTGTGTTTTCAATAATATGGTCAGGTTGCTCAACTCTATTATTGGGTATTTCAGGGATAGCTCCTAAACCATCAACAACAAGCCCTATTAGCATTTTTTCTGTTTTCGTAATCACTATTTGTGTCTCTTTAGATATTTCACATTCCTCTTCATCGAGTATTGATCTGATATCTAGAAGCACAGTAGGGGTATTGTTGTAGATCATTTGTCCTTTGACAAAATCGCATGATCCTGGAATTACAGTGAGTCCGGATGGTTGAACAGCCTCCACTATATGTTCAGTTCTGATTCCTAACCATCTGTTACCAATGTAGAAGGTTGCAACTTCAATGCAGTCACCACCCTTTATGTCGGACCTTATATCAATATTGTAATTTCTTTTTTTAGTGCCAGAGTTCATGTTTTCGTTTATTTCTGCAAGAGGAACGAAGACTAGCCCTAAGACGTCGTTAGAGTAATTGTCGCACATTTTATACTCTCGATAGCCAGAGCTAGCTTGAAAACCAATAGCGTAATATGCACCTTGGTATGAGATGATGCGAGAGTTACCTTCACCGTTTGGGGTACTGAATATGTCAGTAGGAAGATCAAGGATAGAGCCAGCTGGGAGGTCTTCAGAGGTTGAGCTGATTACATGTTTATGTCTATCTGCGAAGACTCCAAAACATCCATCAGGAATATTGCCGTTCTCATCCCTAGGTAAAGAATCCTCTAGCATGGCAGCGAATTCTGGTTCACTGTCAAAGACAATCCCTATGCCTCCTAGGACGTTGCTTGAATCTAAACTTGATATAGCAGCACCGTATATGTATGTGTGTTTGTTGTTATAAAGCTCTGTTTGTTCGAAAGGTGATACTGAATATTTCTGAGAATCTTTGAGAGCTAGAGTTTCTCTAATCCAAGTTGCTGATATATGAGTACCAATAAGATGCTCATCCATATCGCTAGATACAGCGAGTATTTGACCAGATTTATCATAAATGAATAGGTTGGTGTAAACTGTGTATAGGTTATTGATGTATTTTAGTATTTCAGACATCTTTTGTTTATCTTCTGGTGTTATGTGTTGTTGAGCCAAGATGTCTCTGAAGTCAGATGTGAGAGCCCACCACCTACAGTCGTTTGCCCTTTCGTAAAGGTTTCTGTCCATAATGTCTACGGATAAAGCCGCCCAAAACCAGACATTATTCAATACTGATGTAATGACTGTTTCGTGAAGGTTACCTATCGACTCTTCGAATACTTTTTTAGTTTTAGCGCCGGCATCGGATATGTTCCAAAGTAAAATCTTTGACTTAGGGTCGTTCCCTGTAATGTTACCGTTCCAGACCGTTCTTTCAAGTTCGCTTTGGATTATATCTGCTTGTATTGGTATGTTTCTTAGCTCTTTGGAGAAAAGTTTAGGGTCCTCCATTACAGAATGAAGTATCTCTGGGTCTATCTTAGCTGATAAACCTGATGCATCAAAAGCGTGTTCGATAGGCATCATTACGTGTCCATGCCAACCAAGACCAAAAAATCCCTGATATCCGTTTGTGGAGCAAGTTTTTGCCAGATACAATCTCCCTGCAAACTTGACAATACCAAACTTGTCTTCAAGTACCATCTCCATCTTCATTCCTATAGGGATTTGGCAATGGCATGAGCTTGCTATTACAGAACCCTCGTTGTCTAGCAGAGTTATTATGGACCAGTCATTGCTAGAAGATAGGTTTTCGAAGATACCGTCCATTTCGTTATTAAAACGGAAGCATAGACATAGAACTCCCATAGGTGAAGATTTAGGGTCGTTAGTTTCAGTTACTCTGTATGCATAAACTAAAGATTTCTCTCTGTCAGTGAGATCTGTTTTTCTGTAAAATTCTACATAATCATCTTGTGTTGTAAGTGATTCTTTAATGACAGGATCGTTTGATTTTGTGAGTTTACTATTTCTATCCATTTGGGCTAGAACATTCCAATCGGGGTCGAGTAGTATTATGTCATAATATACTGAGTATTTGCTTGTGTATTCTTCGAATCTTGATGTTATACCCGATCTAAGTTTTTCTCTTGCCTGAGTTTTATTTATGTTTAGGTCAGTGCACTCATCTTGTGTTAAGAGTTCCAGCTCTTGCAATTTAGTTATAAAAGTTCTGATATCTTTATCTGTAGCAAGGAAACCTATGTCAGCAGTTCGCTCAAAAAGATTTCTGATTACAATATCGACCGCAACCTGCGCCTTTGAGCTAATCTCTTGTGATGCTTTCTTTAAGTTTTCGAGTCCAAGTTGACTGAGCAGTTCATTAGTCAGATGTTTGAAGCCCTCTCGTGTACCTGACATGTTTGTGCCAGTTCCGCTGATTTGTCCAAGTATAGTCAACAGATCCCATTGGCTCGCAAGGATTCTAAGTTCTTCTCTGTAATCTTCCAAGCTTGTCATGTGAGTAATGATGCTTCCTAGCTGTTTTGGTATTTGAACATCTTTGTAGGTTATTAAGTCATTTTGATGCATCATATGGCTCCATTGATATTAATTGTAATATTATATGTAAAAGCATTAACTGTGCCAAAAGGACTCGCGATATCAAACTAAAGTTTGTTAAATTAAAGTGTAATAACATTAGTGTATTGCAATAAATAATAAGGATATATTGATTGTTGCATAAATGACATTTTACGTAATATATATAACAATTGATATTGTTTGGATTTTCAGTAAATATTTTTTGTTTTTGGGTTCTACCTAGAGATGTTATTATGTATAATTAAGTTGTTCGTTCAGATCGGAAAAAGGAGCTGTTATGAGTGAAGATAAAAAGACTCCGTTGTACCAATCACATGTAAATTCAAAGGCGAAGATGGTCCCCTTTGGTGGCTGGTGTATGCCTATTCAGTACGAAGGTATTATTGCTGAAACAGAACATTGTCGTACGAGTGTTTCAATTTTTGATACATGTCATATGGGTGAATTTAGGTTTAAAGGTGATATTGTGAATTCTGGGATAGAGGCGGCGATTTCCTTCCCTATTAGTAAAGTGCCTGTAGGTAAATGTAAGTATGGATTCCTGATGAATAGCTCTGGGGGCGTTGTTGACGACCTTATAGTTTATCGCATCGCTGAAGATGAACTCATGATGGTAGTTAATGCTGCTACTTGTGATAATGACTTTAAGTACATGAGCTCATTTTTAAGTGGTGATTATATCTTTGAGAATAACTCAGATAAAACATCAAAGATTGATGTGCAAGGTCCACTTTCGAAAGAGGTTATGAAGCTGTTTTTTGACGGTGATTTTGACAGTATGAAGTATTTTGGGTTTATTTATTCTAAGTACCAAGGTCAGGACATTCTGATAAGCCGAACAGGCTATACAGGCGAACTTGGCTATGAAATATACTCTGATGTATCACTTGCAGAATCGATGTGGGATAAGCTTCTTAGTGATGAGCGAGTAAAACCTGCTGGGCTTGGAGCGAGAGATATCCTCAGACTTGAAATAGGTCTTAGCTTGTATGGACAAGAGCTGAACGAGAAGATCACACCTGTTGAGGCTGGCTTGCCTTTCTTTGTTGATTTCGAAAAAGAATTCGTAAGCTCAGACATTCTAAAAGAGCAGAAAGAGAAAGGAACCGAAAGGGTTAAGATAGCCTTTATGGCTGAAACCAGACGCTCTCCAAGGCATGATTTTGAGATATATTCAGGTGACGAGCTCATTGGTGAGGTTACTAGTGGAGTATTCTCTCCTATGCTTAAAAAAGGCATAGGTCTTGGGCTAGTAAAGGCTGGGTATGATAAGATTGGTACAGATATACAGATCATTAGTGGAAGATCAAAAATCGATGCAAAGGTTTGCGAACTTCCGTTTTATAAAAATGGCACAGCCAGAAAAAAAATAATCGGAGCAGGATAATGAGTATTTTTTACACAAAAGAACATGAGTGGATCAAAGTAGTAGGCGATAAAGGAACAATAGGTATATCTACGTATGCTGCGGACCAGCTTGGTGATATTACTTTTGTTGAGCTGCCAGAGGTTGGTGACGAGATAGAAAAAGGCGAAATTTTTTGTAGCGTAGAATCTGTTAAGGCAGCTAGTGATATTTATGCTCCTATGTCTGGGGTTATCACAGATATTAACGACGAGCTTGAGTCAGCCCCTGAAACTGTCAATGATAGTGCAGAGGATACAGGCTGGATAGCCAAGATCACAATAATTGATATAGATGAAGAGGAGCTACTCACTACTGAAGAGTATGACGCATATATCGAAACACTCGATTAGGATATAAAATGAAATTTACACCACATACTGCACAAGAAGTTGCAGAAATGCTAGGTACTATCGGTGTTTCTGAGATTGATGATCTCTTTGCACCGATCCCTGCAGAGCTTAAGACGGAAGGACTTGATTTGCCTAAAGGGATTAGTGAACCTGAAGCTGTTAGGCAGCTTAAAAAACTTTCTGGAAAGAATAAAGCAGATATGACATGTTTTTTGGGTGGCGGAGTTTACGACCATTTCATCCCCTCGGCTGTTGATGCTATTTCTTCGAGACCAGAATTTTATACAGCATATACTCCATACCAACCAGAGGCATCACAGGGTACATTGCAGGCTCTATACGAATTTCAGACAATGATGTGTGAGATGACTGGTATGGAAGCTAGTAATGCATCAATGTATGATGGCGGTACGGCACTAGCTGAGGCGGCTTTAATGGCGCTTCGTATATCAAAAAAACGTAATAAAATAGTTATAGATAGCTCTGTCAATCCAGTTCATAAAAAGATAGTCGAAACTTACCTCAGTTTTCTTGATGCAGAGGTGATAGATGTTGTTTACGGGTCAGGCGAATCAGTTGAAAAATATATAGACGGTACTGTCGCAGGTTTTTTATTTCAGAACCCAGCTTTTGACGGAACAGTGCAAGATTTTACAGATATAGTTGCTAAGGTTCAGGCTGATAAATCTGTAGCTGTGGCATCTGTTTATCCGATCTCTCTCGGGGCTGTGAAAAGCCCGGGCGAAATGGGATTTGATGTTGCTGTTGGTGATGGTCAGTCACTAGGTAATCCACTATCTTTTGGTGGACCTTACTTTGGTTTTATGACTACAACAAAGAAGCATATTAGAAACTTACCTGGCAGAATAACAGGTAAGACTGTTGATACTGAAGGGCGTGATGGTTACGTACTGACTCTTCAGGCGAGAGAGCAACATATCAGACGAGCAAAAGCTACTTCTAATATCTGTAGTAACCAGTCACTTTGCGCTATGAACGGACTGTTTTATATGGCTCTTATGGGATCAAAGGGGCTAGAAGATGTTGCCGCACTTTGCAAGAGTAAGGCTGAATATGCAAAAGAAAAATTAGCTGAGCTTGACGGTGTAAGTGTTGTTAATGACGGCATAACTTTTAATGAATTTGTAATAGAACTACCTGTAAATGCAAGCGAAGTTTGTGCAAAGACTGCAAAAAATAGTATCCTTGCTGGTATCCCTTTTGGACACTATGTAGAGGGTGCAGAGAATAAACTATTGGTAGCTATCACAGAGCAGAGGACAAAAGAAGAGATCGACTCACTTGTATCTGAGATCGGAGGTGCAATATGAGTAAGATGCTTTTTGAAAAATCAGTAGAGGGGAGAAAGGGCGTGTCCCTGCCAGCTATGGATGTTCCTGCTGTTGATATGCCGGCAAACCTTAAACGAAATAAATTAGCAGAGATTGGAGAGTATTCAGAGCTGGATGTTGTCCGCCACTATACTAACCTTTCGCTAAAGAATTTTTCTGTTGATACACATTTTTACCCACTCGGTTCATGTACCATGAAGTACAATCCGAAAGTTTGCGAAACTGTTGCTAGGTTCGACGGGCTTGCTGCGATACACCCTATGATGCCAGTATCTGGCGGACTTGATATGTGTCAGGGTGCCCTTGAGCTTATTTATGAGCTTGAAAACCATCTGTCCGAAGTGACAGGTATGAGTGCTACAACCCTCCAACCACTAGCTGGTGCACATGGGGAAATGCTCGGTATTATGCTTATCGCAAGCTATCACAGAGCAAAAGGTAATAAGAAAAAATATGTGATCGTTCCAGACTCGTCTCACGGTACAAACCCTGCCACAGCATCTATGATGGGGTATGAGATTATCACAGTGAAGACAGCTGATTATGGAGATATGGATCTGGACGAATTTAAAGAGAAGATGAATGACGAAGTTGCGGCTGTTATGATGACAAACCCAAATACTCTCGGAGTTTTTAACCCATATATCAAAGAGATAAGCGAAGTGGCTCATGCTCACGACGCCATGTTATATTATGATGGTGCAAACCTGAACGCCATACTTGGCAAGGTTCGCCCTGGCGATTTAGGGTTTGATGTTGTGCATGTAAATCTGCATAAGACTTATGCTACTCCTCATGGTAGTGGTGGTCCAGGTGCTGGGCCTGTTGGATGCAGTGCAAAGCTGGAACCATTCCTTCCGCAACCCAGAGTTGTAAAGACTGGCGATAAATTCAGCTTGAATTACGATAAAGAAAACCCAAGGATTACATCTTACTTCGGTAACTATGGAGTTCTTGTAAAGGCGTATACATACGCACTTATGATGGGTTCAGATGGGCTTAAAGATGTGGCTGAAAAAGCTGTACTGAATGCTAACTACATCATGCAGAAGCTAAAGCCATACTATGACCTTCCATACGATAAGACTTGTATGCACGAGTGTGTTTTCTCTGCTTCACGTCAGGTTGAAAAGGGAGTTCATGCTCTTGATATCGCAAAGGGGCTCATAGATAGAGGCTTTCATCCGCCTACAGTCTATTTTCCGCTTATAGTGCCAGAGGCTATGATGATAGAGCCTACAGAGACAGAGAGCAAGCAGACTATGGATGAGTTCATTGACGCTATGATTGAGATCGCTGGGATAGTAGATACTGACCCAGATTCACTACATCATGCTCCTGTCACAAGACCTGTTACAAGGCTTGATGAAACACAAGCTGCAAGACAAGTAAATGTGAGATATCAGAAAGATGCCTGATTGGCGACTAATTGATACTGGATTCCTAAATGGATATGAGAATATGGCATTGGACGAGGCGCTCCTTCTAAATTTTACCGAAGGGGCTTCTCCTGTGCTTAGATTATACGGCTGGGAGCCTGCGGCAGTCTCTGTTGGCAGGTTCCAAAAGCCAATAGATTTTCTGAATATAGATAGATGTAATGAGCTTAGTTTGCCTATTGTTAGGCGGATAACTGGCGGTGGTATGATATATCATCATCTAGAGCTTACCTATAGTATTATCTGTTCACCTGAGCATCTCGGTACAGGTCGCAAGCCTACTGATGCATACCGTAAAATATGTGGTTTTCTACTTGAATTTTATCGAAGGATGGGGCTTGATGCTGATTTCGCCCTAAACCTAGAACAGGGGAAGCTGGGCGGTAGAGAGAATTTCTGTTTTGCTGGAAATGAACAGTATGACATAATTATAGGCGGTAAAAAGATTGGCGGTAACGCTCAGAAATGGCTAAAACACGCTGTATTTCAACACGGTTCTATACCAGTAGAAAACTGTATAGAAAGAGCCTCGAAGCTTCTGCTTGATAAACCAGAAAATTTACTAGAGAGTTCCACTTCCTTGCACGAGCTTGAGGTGAATGAAAGTTATAGTGAAATGTTTGCTATTATGAGAAATTCTTTCTTCGCTAAGACTGTCGATAGTGAGCTTACTGTCAACGAAAAAAACAGTATGCAGGAACTTCTAGAGACCAAATACTCAAAAGACTCATGGAATAATAGTTAAATGAAAATTGAAAGAAAGCCTGAATGGCTAAAGAAGAAGATAGATTTTAAAGCCCATGAAGATATGGGGAAGATGCTAAAGGGATTGAACCTGAATACTATATGTCGTGAAGCGTCTTGTCCTAATATTTCAGAGTGTTTCTCTTGTGGGCGAGCAACATTCCTTATCCTTGGGACTGCATGTACCAGAGCTTGTACTTTTTGCAATGTGTCTAATGAAACTCCACAAACGCCAGACATTGACGAACCATCTAATGTCGCTAAAGCGGTGAAGAAGCTAGGGCTTGAGCACGTAGTTATAACCAGCCCAACAAGGGACGATCTTTCAGACTATGGTGCGGGGCATTTTGCAAAGACTGTATTAGCTGTTAGGGAACTGACACCCAATGTAAGGATAGAGATACTCGTGCCTGATTTTAATGGTGACGAGGATTCTCTGAATATAATAGCAGATGTTAAGCCAGATATTTTTGGACATAATGTCGAGACTGTAAATAGTATGTATCATATCCGTAAGGGGGCTGATTATCAGCTTTCTCTAGATTTGTTAAAGCGTGCCGCAGAGAAGGGGATGGTGACTAAGTCTGGGATTATGCTTGGTCTTGGTGAGATGTGCGATGAGATTATGGAAGTTATACAAGATATTAGAAATGCAGATGTTAGCTACCTAAGTATTGGGCAATACCTCCCTCCGTCAAGAAAGCATCAGCCAGTGACGGAATACGTAACACCATCTAAATTTGAGAAGATGAAAGATTTTGCTCTGAGTCTCGGTTTTAAGCATATAGAAAGCGGTCCTTATGTGCGTAGTTCGTATATGGCAGAGGGGTATAAGTGATGAGTAAGTATGACGTTATTGTTATTGGTGGTGGACCAGCTGGTTATAAATCTGCCCTAAAACTATCTGAACTAGGCAAGAAGGTTTGCATTATAGATAAGAGCCGCAAACACATTGGCGGAACATGTTTAAATGAAGGTTGTATACCTGTTAAATCACTATTGAAATCATCAGAGGTCTTCCTGACTGCGAAGAATGCAGAGAAATATGGTATTCAGACTGGAGAATGCTCTTTCGATCTGAAGCTGATAAATGAAAAGATGAAGGCGAATGTTGAATTACTGAATAGTGGTCTCGCTGGAACTATAAAAAGAGCTAAGATTGATATTATTGAAGCTGAGGCTTCTTTTATTGATAAGAATAGAATAAAAGCTGGCGGAGTAGAGGTTGAGGCGGATTATGTGATAATTGCATCTGGCTCAGTGACATCAGTGCTTCCAGATATTAAACCTGACGGTAATAAGATTTTGACAAGTGGTCAGATACTTGCCAATGAAGTTCTCCCAGAGAAATTACTAATTATTGGTGGAGGAGTGATAGGATGCGAGTTTGCTACATTTTACAGCAGACTTGGAAGTCGTGTCACCATCGTTGAGCCTATGGCAGAGCTTCTGCCTAATGAGGACGCAGAGGTGGGTAAAGCTATCAAACGAGAATTCAAAAAAACTGGCATTACATCAGACACTGGATATATCGTAAAATCATTAGAATATATCGAAGATAAGGTGAAGGCTTTGATCTCTGGTAAGAAAGAGCGTGAAGAGGAATTTGACCTTGTGCTTTTAGCGGTTGGAAGGCGAGCAAATATAGATGGACTCGATCTAGAAAACTCCCGTGTCGAAGTTGAAAACAGACACATAAAAGTAAATGAATATATGCAAACGACTACAGATAATATATATGCTATTGGCGACGTGGCTGATGGTTGGATGTTGGCACATACTGCCTATGATGAGGCTATGGTTGCTGCGAAGAATATAGTAAACGGCAATAACAAAACACCAGAAAGGACAGCTATCCCTAGGGTTGTTTTCTCTTATCCAGAGGTTGGAGCTGTTGGTTTAACTGAAGAACAAGCAAAAGATAAATTTGAGATAAATGTGCAAAAAAATCTTTTTAAGCCAAATGGTAAAGCTATTATTGATGGCGCTGGTGAAGGCTTCGTGAAAGTAGTTTCAGATGTTGAAACAGGGATTATTCTAGGTGCTTCTATAGTTGGTAAATCTGCAACAGAGCTTGTGCATGAGTTTGTTCTTGTGGTAAAAAATCGCATGACAGTTAATGATCTTGCTAGCTGTGTTCACGGTCATCCGACCCTGAGCGAAGTAATTTGGGAAACAGTAATTATTTAGGTTGGAGAATGTTATGGAAAAATTTGATGTTGTGGTTATAGGTGGCGGTCCTGGTGGTTTGGATTCAGGGTTCCGTCTAGTAAAAGCTGGTAAAAAAGTATGTATAATTAATGATAAAAAAGAGAGACTTGGTGGCGTTTGCCTTAATGCTGGCTGTATGCCTACTAAATCTTATCTGAAAGCGGCATCTGTTTATAGGTCTGCAAAGAAAGCTGATATCTATGGGCTTTCTGTTTCCGCTGAAAAAGTCGATCTGGCAAAAGTGAAAGAGTCTGTTGCTAGTGGTATAGCCAAGCTCCGTATGGGTATTGGCATGATGTCTGAGAATTCTGGTGCTAAATTTATCTTTGGCAAGGGGGAGTTCCAGTCAGCGAATGAAATATTGGTTAAGAAAGCTGACGGTACAACTGAGGTTATATATGGTGATAAAATAGTCGTTGCAACTGGTTCTGTTAGTAGAGAGTTGTCTTTTGCTCCATTTGACGGCGAAGTGATAATGAATAGCGATATGATGCTAGAGAATGAAAAGCTTCCGGAAAAGCTTCTAATAATAGGTGGTGGTGCCATAGGTTGTGAGTTTGCAACTGTGTATAACACCTTTGGCAGCGAAGTTAAGATAGTTGAGGCACTCGAACAGCTAATACCTAATGATGATTCAGATGCTTCTGCTATGCTTAAGGAGCGTTTTGAGGCTCAGGGGATAGAGGTTGCAACTGGCGTTGTTGTTGAAGATATAGAGAAGGTTGGCGGTAAAGCTCTTGTTCAGTTTAAAGGTGCGGACAAAAAAGAGGAGTATGACATGATACTTGTGAGTATAGGTCGTAAAGCTAATCTAGAATCTCTTAACCTTGATAAAGCGGGTGTGGAGATAGAAAATGGTGCTGTGAAAGTGAATGAATACTTACAGTCAACTAATGAAAATATATATGCAGCTGGTGATTCTATTGGTGGGTATATGTTTGCTCATTCCGCAGCTTATGAGGGAGAGGTCGTTGCAACTAATATTGTGACTGGAAATACATTAGAGCTTGACGAAAGAGCTGTTCCTAGAGTTGTGTTCTCTAATCCTGAAATGGCCTCCACGGGTGTGATAAAGGCTGGTAATGGTGTGAAAGAACTATATGTACCAGGTCTCATGAAAGGGCGCCCTATAACAGATAAAACTGAAATCGGGCTTATGAAACTGTTTGTGAGTAAAGAAAATATTGTCGTTGGTGGTGTCTTGGTTGGCGAGAGCTCTACAGAGATTATCCATGAGCTAGTGATGGCAGTGCAGAATAAACTAACTGTTCTTCAGCTGAAACAGACTATGCATGCTCATCCTACCTACGCTGAACCGATACCTCATCTTGCGATGTCAGGCTTATAGTAACTATTATGGGGGGAGCAATCCCCCATCTCTAACCCCATGTAAAAGATTTTTACATCTATCATGAACACATCAATTTGTTTATAATTAACAGTGTTTAAATTGACATAAAAAAACAGTCTGTTACAATCAAATGTGCATACAAACATTCGATACTACTATTATTATTTATTTTTCGCGGGCATTGTCGATTTAGACAAAATTTAGTGTTTATTAAAAGCCGGTGTTGTGGCTGTGAAAATATATAATTGATTTTAAGTTAGAGGTTTAAATGATTAATCGTTATGTGTGTGTGTTAGCTAGAGTTGTGCTGATTTTTATGTTGGCGACAAATTTTGCATTCTACCCTCCAAAGGCAAAAGCTAGTAGCTTAGTGCTTGAACCTTTATCTTTAGAAAGTATTCTTCGTGAGCTTGTAGGATCCAACCCAGAGATTCTCGAAGCGATTCGTTTATATGAAAGCAGAAGATATGAAATAGACTCTGTTAAAAGTGACTATAAACCTACTGTTGGGACAAAAATGTCTGTGGGACAAGAAGTGACCGATGGTGTGGCCTCAAATAATAAAAGAGAAAACTTAACCGTAAGCACTGCTGGTATCTATGCTAAACAGAATCTTTACCGTGGTGGTGGCACAGATAATTATGTTGATGAGACTAAGGCAATGGTTATGTCTACCTCTTATAATGCTCTTGATGTGGCTAATTCTGTTTTTCTTCAAACTTCAGAAAACTATTTAAATATGATTAAAGAGCGTGAGCTACTTAAATTAGCTAACGATAATGTTTATACTCAGGCTCAGATTTTAGACCAGATTAAGCAGAAGACTGAATCTGGCTTTGGTCGTCAATCCGACCTTCTGAACTCTCAATCAAGGCTAGCACTAGCTAGAGCGAACCTAATATCTCAACAACAAAACCTTCAGCAAGCATCAGTCAGACTTCATAAGGATATAGGTCGTTTTGTAGACCCTAGACAGCTTATATTGCCAGAATTCAAAGATAGTCTTGGTGGTGATCTTGATGCTGTGGTCGATTTTGCATTTGAGAATTATCCAGCGATTGAGGTTGCTAAATACAATGTTTTAGCTAAAAAATATGCTCTCAAGAGGACTGAATCACTCTATCTTCCAACTGTAGACGCTGAGCTTCGTGCTGATTATGCAAATAATACAGGTGGCGATCAAGGCGATACTAAATCATATAGTGCGATGCTTTATCTCAATTATGATTTTTATGATGGTGGTAAAAGGTCTGCCGATAAAAAGAAAAATTATAGTGCTATCTTGAAAGAGCACGAAAGAGCTTATGTAGAACGCAGGAATCTTAACGAGGCTGTTAGGCTTGCTTGGAATATTAAAATCGCAGAAGAAAAGAAATATAAATTTTTACAAGAACACGTAGAGTTAAATAAGCAAACACTTGAGGCTTTTAAAGAAGAGTACCAGTTAGGTAGAAGAACACTACTAGAACTTTTAGATATGGAAAACGAATACCAAAGAGCAAACAAGGCTCTTGTAGAATCAAAATTTGCTACATTGGTATCACATTATCGTGTGTTGCATATCACAGGCATCCTTCTATATCTTTATGAAACAGATCTGCAACGTAAAGTTGGACTTAATGATAAAGCGTATAGTCTCGATATGCTTAAAAAATATGGTGATTTAGACAACAATAGAGATAATGATAATGTTGTCGATGAATTTGATCAGTGTGACAATTCTATTTTCAACTCTGTAACAGGTAAATACGGCTGTGAAGACGTTGAGCAAATAAATGTTGGATACTCAAAACCTGATACTGTAATACCATACATAAAGCCTAAAGAGGCTGTAACTCTTGGTGATGAGCTAATTCTTGATGAGGAATCTTTAGGAGATGCAGAGTCTCTTGGTGAACCAGAATCTACACTAGAGGCAGAGCCAATAGATGAACTTGATGCTGTTGGTGGACCAGAGGAACGTGTTAACGAGGTGTCTCTGATCACCCCAGAAGAGATCGTGGAGGAGATAAGTAAATCTTATACTATACCTTTTGTCCTTAACTCCAGCAGGTTACTCCCTGTGTCATCTTCTCTTATAGAGGAGATAGCAGACAAGCTTTCAGGGCTTGAAAAATATAAGCTTGAGATTATCGGACATACAGATAGCTCAGGTAGAGCATCTTTTAATCAGAAATTATCAGCAAAAAGAGCAAAATCTGTATATAATAAATTAGTTAAACTTGGAATTGATTCAGATAAGATTGTTGCCTACGGCAAAGGTGAAAGTGAACCAGAGTTCAGCAATAGAACCAGAGCAGGTAGGAAAAAGAATAGAAGAATTGAATTGAGATTGCATCTACTAAACCAACAAGAGTGATATGTTTAAACTTAAGAATTTTGCATTAGTGTTATTTGTTGTATCGCTGAGTACATTATGTATAAGTGCGCAACAAAAATTCTATGTGCCTGATTCTCAGATGAAGGAATTCAGTGGTAAATACGGAGAGTCAGCAGTTAAAAGGCTTGGGGCTCTTTTAACTCTTATGGATAGTGTACAATCTGAAGCAGAAGATAAAAAAGTAATTAAGATAAATAGTTTCTTTAATCAACTCAGATATAAGTCTGACAAAAAGACTTGGGGGAAGAGTGATTATTGGGCAAGCCGGTTAGAGTTTTTAGGTGTAGGGCAGGGTGACTGTGAAGACTATGCCGTCGCGAAATTTCTAACCCTTATTCAGCTTGGTGTCCCAGAGAAGAAACTCTTTTTAACTTATGTAAAGGCGAAGGGCTACGCTGATGAGTCTCACCTAGTCGTTACATACTATAAGAAGGCTAAGACAGTTCCATTCGTCTTAGACAACTACGTTAAACAAATAAAACCAGCTACTAAAAGAAAAGATCTCGTACCTATATATAGTTTTACGGCTAATGACCTATTTTTGCAAAAGCAGAAAGGTCTAGGTAAGAGGGTCGACCCTACACAATCAAAGAATGTAAGTAAATTAAAGTCCGTCGATCTAGAGATATTAAAGAGGTAATGCTATGACATTGTATAAGCAGATCCAGATATTTATTGCTCTATTGCTCATCGTAACACTTGCAATTGTGCTGAAAATAAACTTCGATAATACAAAAGACTTTGTCAGAACACAGCTTTATTCTAATGCTAAAAATACTGCTAACTCTTTATCTATGTCTCTTAGTAGTGTCACTGATGATGAAGCCGCTATGACTACTATAATACGTGCGATGTTTGATGGTGGCTACTTTGAGGAGATTAAACTGGTGGATAGTGAAGGTACAGTCATAGATATGGTCTCGCAGGAGCCAAAGATCGAAGGCGTCCCTCCATTTTTTATAAACCTAGTTAATTTTGAAAATGTTCCAGCAGAAGCACAGATTTCAAGTGGCTGGAGTATATTCGGAACCTTATCGGTAAAAGGGCATCCAGGACTTTCGTATATAAGACTTTGGGATACTTTTAGATTTTTAGGATTTTCCTTTATTGCAATAGGTATTGTGGCACTTGGCGTTACTGCGGTTGTCCTAAGGTGGATATTCAAACCACTCAACGCTGTTCAGAAACAGGCAGAAGCTATTGAAAATAACGAATTTATTATAAATGAACAGATACCTACAACTCCTGAGATGAAGCAGGTTGTTATCACAATGAACTCAATGGTTGAAAAATCACAGACTATATATAACCGCGAAATCCAAGCTCTTAAGAACTATCAAGAGCTGCTTTATAAAGATCAACAGACTGGGCTTTATAATCGTAAGTACTTCATAAAACAGCTTAATGACTTTTTGCAGTCAGAGGATGAGAATGCGACTGGTGATATAATGATCTTCTCATTTGAAGGGTTGGAAGAGGCAATTATGGAGGCAGGTCACCCTGCCATGAATGACTTCTTTAAGGCTTGTAGGGATGTCATTGTTGCTCAGTCGGAGCATATCGCTAATTCTGTTCCTGCATTTATGAATCAAAAGGAATTCGGGCTTATTGTTCCTGCTATAGATGAAGAAGGGGCTCTTAAAGTTGCGAAAGAGATTACTAAGCAGATTAACCAGCTAATAAATAACAATGAGCAACTAGCAGAGGTATTACAGATATTCTGTGGTGCTGCACCTTATAAATATGATGAAAATATGGGAAATGTATTATCTAAGGTTGACTACTCAATTACTGTGGCGAAAAGTCGTGAGTCAGGCTTCGTGGAAAGATTCAAAGACGACGGTTCACATGTTGTCCTAGGTAAGATGGAATGGAAAAACATGATAGAAGAGGCTCTTGAGAATAATAGGTTTGTACTTACATCTCAAGCAGTTATTTCAGGTACTGGTGAACTTCATCAGGAGATATATGTTAATATGGTAGATGCTGATGGTACAGTTCAGAGAGCTGGTTATTTTATGCCAATGGTCGTTAGTCTTAATCTTGCGAATAATCTTGATAGATACGTTCTTGAGAAGACCGTAGAATTCCTTACTAACAACACTAATAATACTCTTGCGATCAATATTACTGATATGTTCCTTAATGACAGGGCGTCATTCTCATGGTTTAGAAAGCTACTCGTTTCAGGTAAGCACCTTAGTGATAGACTCACTTTTGAGATATCTGACAGTGCTATTAAGTCGAATCTTGATATCTGCCTAGACTTTGCTGGGCTTATAAAAGGTCTTGGTTTTACCTTTGGTGTCGATAGATTTACCATGAGCCAGACATCCCTCGAAAACTTGCAAATGCTTAAACCAAATTACTTGAAAGTTGATTGTGAGTTTCTTATGAATGCAGAAGAGGGGGAAGTTAGCGCTGCTCTTAAATCTTTACAAACTATTACCGAGTCTCTTGGTATAATGCTTATAGCGACAAAGATAGATAACGATGAGCATAAGAATATGCTCGAAGATAATAATATAAAATACTTTCAGGGGCGCGGCATAGCCGGCATTAACCCATTGGTAGAAAAGAATGACTAGTAATACAAAAATAGACCCTTTAATGCAATGTCTTATTGTTTTGACGCAGCTTAACTATAAGCCTGCAACATCAGAGGCGCTTTCACATGGACTCCCTCTTGATCCGACCGAGATCAGGCAGAGATTGTTCTCTATGGAGGGGGGGAAGGCTAACTTCTCTAGAGCTGCGGCTAGGGCTGGCTTTAGTGCGACACTTGTTAAAAGAAAGCTTAAGCATATTCCGACAGTCGTTTTACCTGCGATACTCCTTTTACAAAATGATAGTGCGTGTGTAATTACTGCTATGGATGTTGAAGCTGGTACAGCAGAGATAATCGTCCCGCAAATTGATGAGACACCGCAGGAAATAACCCTAGAGAAACTTAATGAAGAGTATCTGGGTTACACTTTTTTCCTTAAAAAATTATATATTGATAGACGACCTGAATATGATGACGACAAAGAAGAGCATAATAAGAACTGGTTCTTTGGTACTCTTTGGAGATTCAAAGGAATATACGGAAATGTTGTATTAGCCTCTTTAGTGATAAATATATTTGTTGTGGTTGGACCTCTGTTTACAATGAATGTGTATGACAGGATCATTCCACATAATGCTGTGGATACTCTTTGGGTTCTAGCTTTGGGTATGTTTATCATCTATTCGTTTGACCTGTTTTTAAAGTTTGTCCGAACCTACTTCCTAGAAGTGATAGCTAAAAAAAGTGATGTTATTTTATCGTCAAAGATATTCGAGCAAGCACTCAATATCAAGCTGAAAGAGAAGCCAAAATCAGTCGGCTCTTTTGCTAATAATATACGAGACTTTGATAGTATCAGATCTTTTTACTCATCTAGTGCGCTTGTAGCATTCATAGATTTTCCTTTTGTTATTATATTTTTGCTAGTCATCTTTTATGTGGCTGGAGTACTTGTTGTTGTGCCTATTGCGATCATCTTAGCTATTATAAGCTACAGCTTGATCGTCAGAAAACCACTTCAAAGAAGCATTGAAAGTACATACGAGTCTTCTGCAAGACGAAACGGACTACTTATTGAGGCACTTTCAAATATCGAAAACATTAAATCGTTTAATGCTAGCAGTTCTGTTCAGTGGGGCTGGGAAGAGAGGACAGGAGATATCGCAGGTAAGAGTCTGCGGTCAAGAATGCTATCAACGTCACTCTCCTCCGTTTCAGTATTTTTTACGCAGTTGTCTACCGTTGGCATAATAGTTACTGGTGTTTACCTTATAAAGCAGGGTGACCTTACTATGGGTGGATTGATAGCAACAGTTATCCTTTCATCTAGGACTATCGCACCAATGTCGCAGGTAGCATCGCTCCTTTCTAACTATCAGCAGATGAAAACATCTCTTGCAGGTCTGAATGATCTTATGAATAAAGAGGTAGAGCGACCAGAGCAGAAAAATTTCCTCCGCAGACCAGTTTTTAAAGGTGCTGTTGAGTTTAAGAATGTTAGTTTTTCATATCCAGAAGAGACAAATGTGGTCCTCTCAGGGATAAATCTTAAGATTAATCCTAATGAACGAATCGGGATTATCGGTCAAGTTGGATCGGGTAAATCAACATTCAGCAAGCTTATACTGGGGCTTTATGAGCCCAAGGAAGGATCAGTCTTCGTTGATGGTATAGATATTCAGCAGATGGATCCAGCTGATCTTAGACATAATGTTAGTTACGTTCCTCAGGATGTTACGCTATTTTCTGGCACAGTCAGAGAGAATATAGTCTTCAAGGCTCCTCATTCAGATGATGAGGCGATACTTGAAGCTGTGAAGGTCGGGAATGTAAACTCTTTTACTGATAAGCACCCGATGGGGCTTGATATGTTTGTTGGTGAGCGTGGTGCTAACCTTTCTGGTGGTCAGAGACAAGCTGTTGGTGTGGCGAGAGCTATGTTGACAGAAAGTTCTATAGTCTTGTTGGACGAACCGACCAACTCTATGGATTTCACTACAGAAGCGAAAGTTATCCAGAGCTTAAAAAAGGCGACAGAAGGGAAGACCACTATCGTCATTACGCATAAACCATCAATCCTTGCGATAGTCGACAGGCTTATTGTTATGGAGGGTGGGAAGATAGTTATGGATGGTCCTAAGAATGAAGTTCTACAAAAACTAGGGAAGAGCAAATGAAAGGGGATAAAAAACCTCAAAGAATAAAGAATAAAAAGATATCCAAACAGGATATCGCATTTATGAAAAGCTTGAATGCGGCTGTTCTACAGAAGAGTCCAGTTAGGCTTACGATAGTCCTATATGTTGTGACAGCTCTGATAATTGCCTTTATCGTATGGGCGAATATTGCTGAGGTAGACGAGCTGACTCGAGGTATGGGTAGGGTTATCCCTTCTCGTCAGATACAAGTTATCCAAAACCTTGAGGGTGGTATCGTCGAAGATATTTTAGTTAGTGAGGGGCAACACGTTAAAAAAGGGCAGGTGCTCCTTACCATAGATGACACAGGTTTTGGGTCATCATTTGCAGAGAATAAATCTCGTGAGAATGAGCTTAAGGCGAAGATTATAAGACTTAGAGCAGAGGCAGAAGGTAAGGCTTTTAAAGCGGATAAAGAGGCTATGGATAATTATCCGGATCTAGTGAAGGAAGAACTGAGACTATACAATACTAACGCAGACAGAAAGAATAGCGAGCTTGCTGTACTTAATCAAAGACTTAAGCAGAGACAGATTGAGATGAGCGATGCTAGAGCTAATATTAAAAACCTGAGAACTACTCGTGAGCTTATTAGGAAAGAGATAAAGCTTACAAAGCCTCTATTTAATAGAGGGCTTGTTTCTGAGGTTGAATACATACAACTCCAGCAGAGAGAGCTAGAGAATAAGAATGATCTTGAGTCACTAGAGAAGAGTATACAAACCATCAGGTCTAAAGAGGCCGAAGCTAAGAATATGATCAATGAAACAAAAGCAAAACATAAGAGTATAGCTCAGGAAGAGCTGAACAAAGTCGTCGCAGAAATAAAAAGACTTAGCTCTTCACAGGTTGCTATTGAAGATAGAGTAAATAGAGCACAGGTGAGATCTCCTGTGCACGGAACAGTTAATCAATTACTCGTTAACACAATTGGCGGGGTTGTTAAGCCAGGTATGGATCTTTTGGAGATTGTGCCAGATGATGATGCTTTGTTGGTTGAGGCTAAGATTAAGCCTTCTGATATAGCATTTATATACCCAGGCTTACGTGCAGTTATTAAGCTTACAGCTTATGATTTTGCCATCTATGGTGGGCTTGAAGGTGAGGTCGTGCACATTAGTGCAGACACAATCGTCGATGAAAAACAGGAACATTACTATCTTGTTAGGATTAAAACTGACAAGAGCTACCTAGGTGAAGATGACAACAGAAAAGATATCATCGTTGGGATGACAGTCGTTGCAGATATCGTTACAGGTAAAAAGACGGTAATGCAGTACCTGATGAAACCTATTCTGCGTGCAAAATATAATGCTTTGAGAGAGAGATAATGATTATAACACTTAGTACTGACAAACTATTTTCTGATTCTTGTGCAGAAATTCTAAAGGTAGAAAAGGTCAAAGCTTTACGAAGTTTTCGTGAGTTACGTCATACTCTAACAGAGAAGCCAGAAGATATTGTTATTGTAGATCTTAATAATGTGACACCATTCGACCTTACTAAGCTTAAGTGTAATGTGTTGGTGCTTACTGGTGTTCCTAAGTTTAATGAAGCTATTAAGCTAATGCGCTTTGGCATTAGAGGTTATGGTAATAGAATGATGAACGAAGGTAACCTGACTCAGGCTGTAAACTCAGTACGTACAGGGCAGGTCTGGATGCCTCCATTTATTATGAGTAAGCTTATTACATCTATCCCTGAAAACGAAGGGGCAAATGATGAAAACCAATCTGGTCTTTCAGAACGTGAGCAAGAGGTTGCGAAGTATGTAGCAACTGGGCTTACAAATAAAGAAATAGCTGAAGAGATGGAAATAACAGTGCGAACAGTGAAGGCGCACATGACTTCTATATTTAATAAAACAGGGCTAAGAGATAGAGTTGCTTTGGCTTTGCAGTATCGGTAAGAACTAATAATGGTTTACCCCACAAGGCGACCAACGGAAGCCGAAAAGCGTGGTAGTATATTTTAGCAATTCTTGATAAGGATGGGCTTACTCAGCCTCCGTGTCCCCTACCAAGTAACTCACGAGCCTCCATTACGACCATGAACGCTTCTGGATCACAGTCTTTGATCAATTCTCGTAGCCTATTGATTTTCCTAGGCTCTACAACAATAAAAATAATATTCTTCTCTTCGCTTTTGTTCAAACCAGAGCATTTGATAATACTTCCTGCTCTGCCAATATGCTCTTGGATAAGCGCGCTCATCTCGAGGGGTTTGTTCGTAGCTATGTGCACAACCTTCTCAGATGGTGCTCCTGTTAGTATCATGTCTATGATTTTTGAGGTGACATAAATACTGATTAGCGACCATAAGGCCTTCTCGATATCATTAAAGATGAAACCAGAGGCGGCTATAATAGTGAGATCAATTAGCATAATTGTCTGCCCAGGTTTGATATCTGTGTGGTTGGCTATAAGTTTTGCTACAATGGTCGAACCACCAGCAGAAGCGTTCCCCTTAAGGATAAGCCCGACACCAGCACCAACACAAATACCTCCGTAAAGGGTTGCAAGCATAGTGCTTTCGGTTATATGAGGGAGCTTAATCACTTCGGTAAAGATATCTATAAGTATTGATGACTGTATGATTGTTACTATTGTGCGAAGGGCAAAGCCTTTTCCTAGCATGCGAAACCCTGCAATAAGTAGAGGTATATTGACAGCTATCATAAGCATACCAGTAGGCAGATCTGTTATATAGTGTAGGATTATTGCCATACCTGGTGTCCCACCTGTGGCTATCTTGCCAGGAATGAGGAAAATGACAATACCTATGGCTAGGACTACTGAGCCTGCTGTTATGAATGCATAGTTCTTAATTTCGTTTGTATAGCTTTGTTGCATGGTAGAATTATGTCAGATGATAGTTCTAAAGACAAGAGTACGTTGATAGGTACTCCTTTATGTATAAAGAATTATGAATAAATGAAGTCTGAACTGTTACTCCCTTTTTTACTTACTTGGAATGTTTAAAGGAAATTTAGCTGTAAAGATAGTTCCTACATCACTGTTGGAGACAAAATCAACTCGACCGCCAAGGAAATTTTCGGATAAAAGTTTCATGCTATACGTACCAAGCCCAGATCCGTTTGCTTTTGTTGTGAAGGTTCTTTTAAAGATTTGCCTTTGTATATCGTCAGGTATAACAGACTGATTACGAACATTAAAAGCTATATTGCCATCCTGAATTTCTGACCAAATATAAACTGTCTCTCCCCTCTTAGAAGCCTCTAAAGCATTTTTTAACATATTGGTGATAACTCTGGAAATGAGAGAGATGTCAGACCTAAACTCAATATTCTCAATACCTTCCACAATCTCAAGACCTACCTCGCCTTTTGCACCAAAACATTTATAGAGAGCAACAGATTTTTCAATAATATCCTTAGAATCTATTTTTCTCATCATGACGGGTAGTTCATCCCGCTCCGCTTGCAAGAGAGTACGATAATCTTGAATCTCATTTATCATATCGGTACTAGATTGATGGAGTAATCCAAGCATGTTTTCAGGGAGGTCAGCCAGCGACTCTTCCTTGAAGAGGTCTGTTACGGAATATATTCCACTAGCAAGGTTCATTATGTCATGAAAGAATATCTTTTCTAATGCAACTTTACGCTTAGTGTCACTTATGTCCTTAGCTGTAAAGAAAGAAAGCTCACTACCTAAATAATTAAATGGTTTAGCTATAACAAATAATTCGTAAGATGATCCAGAATTTATCGAAAGCTTACATTCCTCTTCCGCTTCAGTTCCAGATTGAGCTTTCAGTATAGCGTTGACTGCTCCACACTCCATACAGAACTCTGTCGTTCCACATCCTGATACGTTACTAGAATGCACACAACCAAGAGCCTCACCTGGACGCTTCCCAAGGATGTCGTCCATCTTTTCTATTCCAAGAAATCTCATGAATGCCTGATTTGTAAATACAATCTGTCTGTTGTTGTTGAGAATAAACATAATGTCAGTCGATCTATCAAGTAATTACTGAACAAGAGGAACCTTATTTAGCTGAATAAAAAGAGCCTTAATCAAGTCTTCAGAACTTCTTTCAGGTGAAGCGTACTTCGTTTCCATAAATTACCAACCTTAAATTTATAATTTAAAATAGCAGTTAAAATACTAAAAAACAATCTAGAGTTGCACTAATGCTCATTACCATTTTTTATGAAAATGCGAAAACTGAGTATTCTATTCTATTTTTCCTTCAACCCTTCATAAGCCTTTACTAGGTGGGCTTTCATAAGAAAAATATAGTCTATATTTTTCAAAAAGAAGAGTGAGTCTAGTATTGTTAAACAATTTTTATGCTTTAGTAAAGTAGTAATATAAATAACAATACGTTTTTGTATAATCCTGACAAATCAGAAAAAACTATATAGTGCAATCAATTATAAAATAAAGGCAATGTGACAATTTGTAATGCTTTAACAGAATAAAACACAAACGCCATTTTACTTTGATTATTGAGTTTTCCTATCTGTTATACAGTTAATTTTTTATAAAATTTATTTACCCTGAGTTTGTACCGTTAAGCCTGTTTTATAGCTGTATCACTAATAGTTTAAATTCTGCTTGTCTTCGGTTTAGTTATTTAATACAGATAATTATATGTTAACAAACTTTTAGGTTTTTGACATTATTTTAAACATATGCTACTGGAAACATACGGCTTTATAAAAGGTATAGATAAAACTTATATTATTAGCAGATGACAATAATGCGCCCACGGAGTTATAGATGCTTATAGTTGCATGTATCAAACAAGTTCCAGATACTACACAGGTTCAGATTGATCCTGTTACTAACACACTAATACGTGACGGTATTCCCTTTATAGTAAATCCTTATGACACTCACGCTCTTGAAGAGTCACTCAGGCTTAAAGACAAGTTTGGTGGAACAGTTGTTGTTCTTACTATGGGACCTCCAAACGCTGAGGCTGCTCTTAGAAAAGCACTCTCACTTGGAGTAGACAGGGCTATCCTTCTTTCAGACAGAGTCTTCGGAGGAGCAGACACCCTTGCGACCAGCATGGTGTTGACTGCTGCCATAGAAAAGCTTTCACAAGAGGATGAAATAGGATTTGTACTATGCGGAAAACAGACCATCGACGGCGATACGGCACAGGTTGGTCCTGGTATAGCAACAAGAATGAGCATAGAGCAATTAACACTAGTGGATAGGGTTGAAAACGTAGACTACTCCGATAAAAAAGTCACTGTCCGTAGAAAGCTAGAAGGTAGATATGAGAGGGTCGAAAGTAGACTCCCTGCAATGATTACTGTTGTTCGTGAGATCAACAGACCTAGATACCCGACAGTCCCTATGAGGCTCGCATCCGCAGACGCTAAGGTTGAGCTATGGGACAACACAGTCCTTAATCTTGACGTTAATACGATTGGTCTTAAAGGTTCACCAACATGGGTTAGCAAGATATTCTCACCCGAGAGGGACAAAGGCGAAATCATTGGCGATGGTATCAATAAGCCTGAAGAGACTGCTGAGCTACTCTTAGAAAAACTATTAGATAAAGATATAATAAGTATATAGAGGGAATGATGGCTAAAGTGAAAAAACCAAGGGGTAAAGCAAGGCTTAAGGCTGACACCTGTATAGCTTGTGGAGCCAGATGTGAATCAGCTTGTCCTACCGACGCGATCGTCATGGACGACACCGAATCACCTATTATCACCGAAGAGAAATGTATCGGATGTATAAAATGCGTTAAAATCTGCCCAGCAGAAGCTATATACATGTACCTTACTGACGATGAAAAGAAGATTCTGGCTGAGCTTGAAAAAACTGGTCAACCAGAAGAGCCTGAAGAGCTGTCCGAAGAAGACAAGGCTATTGCCGATATGCTTAAACAGTATAGGGGCGTTTGGGTATTCATCGAACAGACAGAAGGTAGGGTTGCTACAGTATCATGGGAACTTTTGGGTGAAGGGCGTAAACTCGCAGATAAGCTTGGAGTGCAACTCTCAGCTGTTGTCATAGGCTCTGGAGTTGAGCACCTTTGTGTTGAATCCTTCAAGTATGGCGCAGAGAATGTTTATATTATAGACGAACCAGTATTTAAATTTTACCGTACACAAGCTTATCACGAAGCTATGTGCGGACTTATAGAGAAATACAGACCAGAGATTATCCTTATGGGTGCTACAGGCATGGGGCGTGACCTCGCTGGGGCAGTCGCCACAGAGGTTGCAACTGGGCTCACAGCTGACTGTACAGGGCTTGATATCGATGACAAGCGTAACCTGATGCAGACCCGTCCAGCTTTCGGTGGAAATATTATGGCTACTATTATGTGTGATAAGCACAGACCACAAATGTCTACCGTCAGACCTCAGGTTATGGATATGCCAGAGATAAATGAGAGTAACACTGGTGAAATCATCCGCGAATCATCAATAGTCAAAGAAGAGAGCATCTTCAGTAAGGTTCTTGAGATCATCACAGATAAAAAGAGTGGTGACGACGACGATATAGCAGGAGCTGAGATTATCGTTTCTGGTGGACGTGGGATGATGAATCAAGATAACTTCAAAATCCTTCAAGAGTTGGCAGACGAGATAGGTGCAACAGTCGGAGCATCAAGAAGTGCTGTTGACGCTGGTTGGAAACCTCACTCAAAACAGGTTGGTCAGACAGGAACAACTGTTAGACCTAGAATATATGTAGCCTGCGGAATAAGTGGCGCTATTCAACACCTTGTTGGTATGCAAGACTCTGACGTGGTTATCGCTATTAACAGAGACAAGGAAGCTCCAATTTTTGAGGTGGCGACCTACGGTATAGTTGGTGACTTGTTCCAGATAGTTCCGGCTATGACAAAACTTATAAAAGATCGTAAATCAGCAAAAGTGAGGACAGCATAATGGTTAATTCAAGCACATTCTTAATAGTTTTTGCCGCTTCTATGCTATTTTTCGCTTATAGCTGCTATAGCAAATTCGGTCTTATCAGTCTCGGAGCAAAGGATAACAGAACAGATAATCCATCAGAGCGTTTCGGTTCTATGATGAAGGACGCAGTTGGTCAGTCGAGGGTTGTCAAAGGACCGTTTGGCATGAATCACGCTATGCTCTTCTGGTCGTTCCTAGTTCTCGTTTTACTAAATGCAGAGTTCCTGATAAACGGGCTCATCCCATCGGTTAGTTTTGCGATTCTACCTGCTGGTATATATTCCGTACTCTTTAACCTCTTCGACCTAGTATCACTTCTAGTCCTTGTGGCTGTAGTTTTAGCACTAGGCAGAAAACTGTTTGCTCCTCCATACCCTGAGGCTAGATCATTCGAAGCATTTTTTATACTATCCATGATAGCAACACTTATGATCGCTTACTTCTTCCTCCATGGTGCAGAGATAGCACTAGGCGAGTCTAAGGGGTCAAGTTTTATATCTGGTTTGGTAGCGCAAGGTTTATCAAGTGCATCACCTGAATACATTCACTCATTTGGGAGCACATCATGGTGGGTTCACGCAATCGTACTCCTAGTGTTTATGAATTTCCTCCCATATAGCAAACACATGCACGTCATGACCGCACTCCCTAACGTCTTTTTCAGAAGCTTCGATAAACCATTTCTCATGGATAGAGAAGTATACGAAAAGGATGCTACATACGGGGTTAGTAGAGTGGACGAATTCAGTTGGAAAGACCTCCTCGACTCCTTCACTTGTACTGAGTGTGGACGTTGCCAAGATAACTGTCCAGCAAACCTTACTGACAAGCCTCTCAACCCAAGAGAGCTTATGCATATCATTAAAGACAACCTTAACGCCAATGGTAAAAACATAAAAGCTGACGGAGCAAAAACACCTCTTATTGGGGAGGGTGCCCACTCAGTATCTGAAGATAGTATATGGTCTTGCGTTACCTGCGGGTCATGTATGTCATCATGCCCTGTCTTCATAGAGCATTATCCAAAGCTCATCAAGCTTAGGAGACACCTAGTTGAGATGGAAGCAAAATTCCCAGAAGAACTTCTTAACCTATTTGAGAATATGGAGCAGAGGAGCAATCCTTGGGGTATAGCACCATCAGAGAGGACAAAGTGGTGCAGTAACCTAGAACTTAACGAGTTTGACAGCGAAAAGACTGAATATCTTCTATTCGTAGGCTGTGCTGGTGCTTTTGATTCCAGAAGCAAACAGATTTCACTAGCTCTTACACAGGTTCTTGACGCTGCTGGTGTTTCATACGGGATACTTGGCAAGGATGAGCTATGTTGTGGAGACTCTGTTCGCAGACTTGGTAACGAATACCTCTTTGAAAAGATGGCAAAGCAAAATATTGAAACCTTCAAATCCAAAGGTGTTACTAAGATAATAACTCAGTGTCCGCACTGCTTCACAACACTTAAAAACGACTATAAACAGTTAGGTATTGAGCTTGAAGTTATGCATCATAGTGAAGTTATCAGCGAACTAATCAAGCAAAGCAAATTAAAGATCAATAGCTCAACAAATGATAAGATAGTGTTTCACGATTCATGCTACCTAGGTAGACATAACGATGTTTATGAGCAACCAAGGGATATTATAAAAAGCTCTGGTGCTCAGGTTTTGGAGATGGATCGTAATCTTGATAAATCCTTCTGTTGCGGTGCTGGCGGTGGACGTATGTGGCTTGAGGAAGACCTTGGCGAACGTATTAACGTTGATCGTGTTCAGCAGGCTCTTGATCAATCACCCGACTCGATATGCGTATCATGTCCATACTGCATGACGATGTTTGAAGACGGACTAAAAGATCTGAATAAAGAAGATGTAAGAGTCCAGGATATCGCAGAGCTAACAGCAAAAGCTATCCTGTAATAATTATAAAGATTTCATAAGTTTAAGAAATAAAAAAGCCCGTTAGCAAAAAATGCTAACGGGCTTTATGTTTTCAGTGGAAACCACAAATCTAGTTATATGCGGATTCTCCGTGTTGAGAGAAATCAAGCCCCTGAGTTTCATCTTCAAGGCTAACTCTCAGTCCTATTGTCTTATCAATTAGCTTAAGGATTATGTATGTGATAACAACCGTATAGACTAGCACTATACCTAGTGAGCCTAATTGAACTATAAGTTGTTTTACGTTGCCGTGGATAAGTCCTGAGCCACCAACGCTGACAAAAAGTCCTGTCGCTATAGCTCCCCATACTCCTCCAACACCGTGAATGCCGATTACGTCGAGGGAGTCGTCATATTTTAGCTTAAACTTAAGGAATACTGCTAAGTAGCAGAGTATTCCACCAGCGAAACCTATCACTATTGCAAATAGTGGAGAGACAAAGCCTGCTGCATTTGTTATTGATGCAAGTCCGGCTATTATACCCGATGATATGCCTAGGGCTGTTGGCTTTCCGTTTTTGCACTCCATGAGTGTCCAGCTAAGCCCACCAGCGCAGCCAGCTACAAATGTATTAACGAAAGCTAAGAATGCGATACCATCTACAGCTAGTGCGCTCCCTGCGTTGAACCCGAACCAACCAAACCATAGTAGCCCTGTGCCGAGAACAGTGAGCATAAGGTTGTGGGGTAGGAATTGAGCTTTTGGGAAACCATTTCTGTTACCAAGCATTTTTATAAAGACGAATGCTGCCACAGCAGAAGAGAAGTGAACGACTATACCACCAGCAAAGTCGAGTGTTCCCCATGAGCCGAGGAAACCGCCACCCCATACCCAGTGAGCAAGAGGAGCGTAGACTGCCAAGCACCATATCGCGATGAAAGCGACAAAAGCTGGAAATTTAACTCTTTCAACAATTGATCCGCTAAGTAGAGCACAAGTTATGATTGCAAACATTCCTTGAAACATTGCAAAGATAGGCTCAGGGATAGTCCCTCTGACGGCTGTCATAACGTTTTCAAAAAAGAAATATTCTGTGCCACCTATGAATGCATTCCCTCCAGGAGAGAAGGCTAGTGAGTGTCCAAATAGCACCCAAATTAACCCGACAATAAATATGCACACAAAACTATAGAGCATGGTTTAGAGCGTGTTCTTCGCTCTGACCATTCCTGTGTAGAAGATTGCTAAACCTGGAAGCATAAAGAGTACAAAAGTCGTAGATATTAAAACCCATAAGGTATCTGCTTTATCTATCACCTCGGTCTCGCTAGCATATGCTGATGCAGTTAGCATAAGTAGTACTTCTAGTACTTTAATCACTTAGTCACCCCCCAAAACGACATTTTTTGTAAAAACTGCTTGTATAGTGCAAATAAGGTGCCAGTTAGAGAATATTTAGCATTAATAGTAAATTGTCATAGCGATCAATGGAATAAGACATGGTTATATGCTCCATGTGATGTTACATTTGCCTCAAGTGGTTAATTATAAATCAAATGAGTGGTTAAAAAATAATCAGCTTTTTGGCTTTAGCTGGGGATTTAGTTTGTAAACTTATATATTGAGAGTTATAATTAGATTAACTATACACAATGGTGTAAATATGAAAAAGAATTCTTACCTTTTAGGTTTATATGGGAATACGTCAATTTGCTACCAGTCACTTGATGCTGATGGAATCATTATTGATGTCAATAATAAGTGGTTGGAGACATTTGGCTATAATAAAAATGATATTGTAGGCAGCTGGTTTGGTGACTTACTCCGCTCAGACAGTAGAGACATCTTTAAACAGAATTTTTCCCTTTTTAAATCTAAAGGTATCGCTCAAGAAGTTATGTTTGATATAAGGTGTTACGACGGAAGCTATATATCAACCATTATTAACGGTAATATGAGCTATGATTATTTTCATGGTGCTGTACAATACCACTGTATTATAGAGCCTAAAGTCTCTAATCAACCAACCTATAGTCACATCTTTAATGTATCTAGAGTGCCAATGATAGTATTTGAAGCTGAGACAAAAAATATAGTCGACGCAAATCCAGCCGCTTGTCACTTTTATGGATATTCTTATGATGATTTCACATCTAAATGTATTTTTGACATAAACATTGATCCAGAAGAGATGGTTCAAGGTCATATTGATAGTATT
This sequence comes from Denitrovibrio sp., assembly GCA_002869185.1. Taxonomy (GTDB): domain Bacteria; phylum Chrysiogenota; class Deferribacteres; order Deferribacterales; family Geovibrionaceae; genus Denitrovibrio. The sequence goes on from PKTN01000003.1 coordinate 42,341, forward strand.
TTAAGGGAAGAACGCTCTACTTATCTCTTTATGCATAGGACAGCTAGTGGTCATGTAAAGCTTGTTGAGTCTAACCCTAGTGCTCTGCAAATAGGAACTAAGATGTATGTCCATAGTATTATTGTTGACGTCACTGACAAGGTAAGAGCTCAGGATGGGCAAAAGGCTCTTAGTATATTATCTGAAAAGCTTATCCAAGCTAGAATCGATATTAAAGAGATATCGTCTATCGTTCTTGATTTCGCATTATTGTTGACTGAGTCAGATGATGGATATGTTGGGTCTATTGATGAAGATTCAAAGAATATGCGTATACACGCAACAAGTAAAATGTATGAACAGTCGATAGGTAATGAACCTGTTGAGGAAATAGCGCGGAGTAGTAAAGGGATTTATGAAGGGTTATGTGGTCATAGCCTAAGTACACTCAAACCTTTGATCTGTAATACACCACAAGAGATCGATTGTCTCGCTAGATCTAGAGACAAGAAGATGTTGGCAAAGAACCATCTTTCATTTCCTGTCATGTTAAATGGTGAGCTTGCTGGACAGATAGCTGTGATTAACTCTAAAGATAGCTTTAGTGACAAAGATGTAGAGATTCTTAGTGAAATAGCGAATCTTTACGCTCTTGCTATCAAAGGGGTTAAAGAACGGGAAAAAGATATTTTGCTAGACGAGTTAATAAATAATATGGCTGATTGTGTGGCGATATATATTCCTTACGGTGATGAAGATTTTATCTTTAAATCACTTAATCGCTCAGGGTTGAACGTTAGTGGTTTTGAACTTGCTGACGTTAAAGGTAAGAGGCTCACACATGTGTATCCTGGTTTTGAGAATAGTCCTCTGGTTGAAATATTTAAAGAAGTTTGGAAGACTGGAAAACCTCAACATTATCCTCTGACCCAGTATATTGACGATCAACACTCCTTATATGTTGAAAACTATATTTTTAAAATCCATGAGAGATACCTTGTCGCAATCTATAGAGATATTACAGATATTGTTAATACAACAAAGGCTTTGGCTTTGAGTGAAGAGAAATATCGTTCATATATGGAGAATTCTCCCGATTCTATTATTGTGATAAATAAAGATAAAATGATTATTGATATCAATTCTGCAGCTTGTGATAAATTTGAATATAGCCGTTCTGAGTTCTTGAAAATGAACATTAAGGATATAGTCCCTGAAAAATGTAAAGGGTTGGTGGATGAGAATGTTAAACAAGCTCATGACAATTCAGAGATAGTGGCTACTCACCCGCATATATCTAAATCTGGAAGAATCTATCAAATGGAAGTTTACGTAAAATATTTACCAGACGGTAACATGATAGGTATCCTGCATGATACTACCCATAGGATAGAGATGGAAAACGAGCTTAGCGAACTGAATGCTGGTTTGCAGGCTAGAGTCAAAAGTGAACTTGAAATCAGAGAAAAACAGGATCGGGTCCTCTTCGAACAGAAGAAACTAGCCGATATGGGGCAGATGATTAGTGCTATTGCGCATCAGTGGAGACAGCCAATCAATGCTTTAGGACTTTATATTCAGTCGTTAGTTAGTGATTTTGAATCTGATACGGTGACAAAATCAGATATTGCAGATTTTAGAGATGACACTCTTGGGTTGATAAAACATATGTCACAGACTATTGATGATTTCAGGAATTTCTTTAAACCTGATAAGAATAAGACTGAGTTTAATATAATGAAGGAGATATCTAGCGTAATCAAACTTATAGATGCTCAACTAGCTATGAAGAACATAAAAATTAAACTTAGCTGTGAGTGTCGAGAGTGTGAGATGTGTGCAGATTTTATGGATGATGAGTTTTGTGAATCTGGTTATACAAAGATTTACGCTTATTTAGGAGAGTTTAAGCAGGCTCTAGTTAATATTATATATAATTCTGTTGACTCTATTGGTGATCAAATGAGTGATGGTAAAATCCAGACAGGTATGATCGATATAAAGTTGAAAGCTGAAGAGGATAATATTTGTCTATATATTTATGATAATGGTACAGGGATTCCTGATAATATACTCTCAAAGATTTTTGACCCATACTATACTACTAAACCTGAAGGTAAGGGGACAGGTATTGGTCTCTATATGACTAAGCTTGTCATCGAAGAACACATGAAAGGAAAGATTTTGGCAAGTAACACTAGCGAAGGAGCATGTATCGTTATCCAACTACCTTCTTGAAATCTGGAACCTATTCTCTTGAAATATATCAACAGCATGTTATTTTCTATTGAAAGGAGATTCTTATGAAGAAGATACTAGTTTTTTTTATTCTTATGACATTTTTTACAGCTTTCGCAGAGAAAGGACCGATTGTTGTCGGTTCAAAGATTGACACTGAAGGTGGACTACTAGGTAACATGATAGTTGTTGTTTTGGAAAACAATGACTACAAGGTTATAAACAAGGTGCAACTTGGAGTTACAAGCATCTTACGCAAGGCGATTGCGTCCGGTCAGATAGACATATATCCTGAATATACAGGGAACGGAGGATTTTTCTTTCCTGATATAGATAAAACATTATTCAAAAATCATCAGAAAGGTTATGAGGCTGTAAAGGCTGCTGACTATAAGGCGAATAAAGTTGTATGGCTTACCCCGTCACCAGCTAACAACACATGGGCTATTGCAGTTCGTAAAGACCTTGCTACATCTCACAATCTTAAGACCCTAGAAGATATGGCTAAATATATAAATAAGGGTGGCAAGATAGTGCTCGCTGCTTCTGAAGAGTTTGCCAATAGACCTGATACTCTTAAGGCTTTTCAGTCAACTTATGGATTTGAGTTGCAGAAAGATCAGATGCTCCTCTTCTCTGGTGGTAATACTGCACAGACAGAGAAAGCCGCAGCTACAGGTACAAATGGCGTAAATTTTGCGATGGCATACGGTACTGACGGGGCCTTATCTGCTCTTGGGCTTGTTGTTTTAGACGACACTAAAGGTGTTCAGCCTGTTTATGCACCAGCTCCAGTAATAAGAGAATCAGTCCTTAAGAAATACCCAGAAATAAAGAACCTTCTTAAGGGTGTATTCACTAGTTTGACAAGAGAGAGACTACAAAAATTGAATGCATCTATTCAAGTTGGCGGTCAGGATTCTTATACTGCTGCAAAAAAGTACTTGGAAAAGAATGGATTTATAAAATAAGTGAAAGTTTATTTAACAGCTTTTATTATAATGATAGTGGGGCTTTTTATGGCTCCACTGTTATCTCTTAAACCGAATAGGCTTATGCCAGGAGATCCTGGTTATCTGATAGATATTGCACCTTTGAATGATATCCTTCTTGTCTTGTCACTTCTTGTACTATTCTTGATATTTGCGAATCTACTTAGCTGGAATAAGCACCTAAAGCTGTTTATGTGTTTAATACTGTCTGCTATATTTTATAAGATAATAACAATTTCGGGTGATGTCGCTTTAGTTAGGAGTGAGGCTGATTTTTTAGCAAGGACAGCTTTTACAACTGGCTTTTGGCTTTTTGTTGCAGGCTATATAGTTGTTATGATGCAGGCTTTTGCCACAGTTATAGAGAAAAAGTATGATATTAAACTCCTAATTATCTTGTTGACCATAGCTCCAGTTGGGCTTTTGTTTTTTAATGGTGGGGTTGGTGAAATATCAATCTTTAAAGAGTTAATGTCTAAGCAGGATAGATTTTTGCTGGAGTTTAAAAATCATCTATTGATTTCAGGTTCAGCATCCTTCTCTGCTATATTAATTGGTATCCCCTTAGGTATTTACTCTTTTAGACACCAGAGGTTATCGGAACGCATTTTTGGTTTGCTTAATATTGTACAAACAATCCCGTCTATTGCTCTTTTTGGCTTTTTAATAGCCCCTTTTGCATGGTTAGCATCAAAATCTGATTTTTTAGATTCTGTAGGGTTTAGCGGAATAGGGTTTGCTCCTGCTATTACTGCTCTTATACTTTATGGGTTATTGCCAATAGTAAGAAATACATATGCAGGGATATCGTCTATTGATCCGTCAGTTGTTGAGAGTGCAAAAGGTATGGGAATGACTAGTGGGCAGATACTCATCAAGATACAACTCCCGGTTTCGATGCCACTTTTAATGAATGGGATTAGGGTCTCATTTGTACAGTGCATAGGTAATACAGCTGTAGCTGCGCTTGTTGGTGCTGGAGGATTCGGTCTATTTATTTTCCAAGGACTGGGGCAATCTGCTGTTGATATGGTTTTGCTTTGTGCTATCCCGACGATTCTGCTAGCTGTTTTTGCTGATACTATAATGCAGTTTATTATAAAACTTACGAGCCCCAAGGGGATGGATTATGATACAGATTAAAAACCTAACAAAAAACTATAATGATTATGCGGCTGTGAAAGATATCAGTCTAGATATAAAAAAAGGCGAACTTTGCGTGATGATTGGTCCTTCTGGGTGTGGTAAATCAACAACTCTGAAAGTACTGAACAGACTCGAAACCCCTACAGAGGGGAGCGTCTTTATAAATGGTGAAGATATCTCTAATATTGACCCAGTTATTCTGAGGCGAGGGATTGGCTATGTTATCCAGAATGTTGGTCTATTTCCGCACATGACTGCCAGTGAGAATATCGCAACGGTTCCTCAGTTGCTTAAATGGGATAAGAATAAGATAGGTGAGAGGGTTGAATATCTATTGAATCTAGTAGGGTTAGAGCCTTTTGAATATAGTAAAAAATATCCAGCAGAGTTGTCTGGTGGTGAGGCTCAGAGGGTTGGGGTTGCTAGAGCTCTTGCCGCTGACCCAGAAGTCTTACTTATGGACGAGCCATTTGGAGCACTTGATCCAATAACTCGTTCTGAATTGCAGAGATCATTAGTAAAAATACAAAGTGAGCTTAAGAAGACGATACTGTTTGTGACCCATGATATAGACGAGGCAATCCTTTTAGCCGATATGGTAGTCCTGATGAAAGATGGAGAGATAGTACAGTCAGGTAGCCCTACTCAGATGTTGGAGTTCCCTGTGAATAAGTTCGTTAGAGATTTTGTGGGAACTGATCGTGCATTAAAGAGACTAAGCCTGACAAAAGTAGAGACTTTTTGTAAGCCTGCTCCGTATGTCTCGCTTAATACAGATATTTCTAATGCTGTTGAAATGATCGATAATGGAATTTATATATGGGTGGTAGACGAAAATGAAAAGCCTTGTGGCTGGTTAGATGCTTATATGGATGAACCAACTGGTTTTGTTAAAGATTATTGCACGATAGATTCATTTGAAAATTTTACGGTATCAAAAAAGCAATCTGTAAAAGAGGCTCTTAATAAGATGATAAAGAGTGGAGTGAATCAGTTGGTTGTCGTTGATGGGGATGAAAGATTGTTAGGAGAGATAAGTATAGATGATATTATTCAAAAGAGCTGACAAAAAACTCTTTTTGATGTTATTCGCTCTAATGCTTTTTGCGATACTTCCAGAGCTATTGATGCCTCTGTATAAAGCCACAGCGAAGATTGGACAGGATTTGGTATACTCTCGTGCACCAATCTTGAGCCTTTTGGTAGAGCATATATGGTTGACATTATTCTCATCTGGTCTATCTGCTATATTTGGCATTATGCTTGGTGTCTTGGTTACAACCAAGGCTGGTGAGGATTTTAAACAGGTAGTCACTATGTTTGGCTCTATAGGACAGACCTTACCCCCTGTCGCTGTGCTTGCTATTGCTGCTGGGTTTGTTGGGTATGGGACTAAACCGACTTTGATAGCATTATTTCTTTACGGTTTGTTCCCAATCATAGCTGGGACGATTGCAGGGCTTAATGCTGTAGGTAGAGATATTATACTTGCAGCGGAAGGCATGGGGATGACAGAGTCGCAGATATTTTTGAAGGTGAAACTACCCCTTGCCGCAGAAGTCATTATTGCAGGGGTCAGGACTTCTGTTGTGATCAATATAGGTACAGCTACTATCGGAGCGGCTATTGGTGCTGGCGGTTTAGGTGCTCCTATTATGGCTGGGCTGATCAATGATAATTTTCCGTTTATCATACAAGGAGGTGTAGCTGTAGGACTTCTCGCAGTTTTTACGGATAGGCTGATTAGTCTTTTTGAGATGAGGATCAGAGCTTACAGAACATAATCTATAGTTAAGAAATGTAAATTTAAATTAAGTTACTTCCCATTTATCTAATAATGTCTAAAATGTCCAGATGAAGATTAATCTTGAAAAGAACAAAGCCCTATTCATCGTTTTCCTTGCCCTTATTGGAGCGACACCACCACTATCTACAGATATGTATCTCGCTGCTATCCCCTTGATAGCTGAGACGTGGAACGTTGGTGTGGATGTTATAAACCTGACCCTTGTTTTGTGGTTCGTAGCATTCAGCTTTTTTATACTAATTTTTGGGTCTTTATCTGATAAGTATGGTAGAAAACCTGTGCTTATATTCGGGCTTGTTATGTTTGTGATATCCTCTTTCTTGTGTGCAATGGCTCAAAATCCATTTCAACTGATAGCTTTTCGGATTCTTCAAGGGATATGAGCAGCTTCACCTTCAGCTATAGTTATGGCAATTGTAAGAGATAAGTTTACTGGTAGGGAGAGGCAACAAGCTCTCGCATACCTTATGACTATCATTGCTGTTGCTCCAATGGTTGCGCCAATAATTGGAGCTATGCTTTTGGATTTTTTCAGCTGGCGATATATCTTTATTTTGCAGGGGACGGTAGTGCTGGTCTCACTATTTTTTGCATTTAGCTTTAAAGAGTCTATAGAAGATAAGCTAACCACCAGCCTGTTTAGGCTAGTGACTAGATACACTGTTCATTTTAGTAATAAGCATTTTATGCTTACTAGTCTTAGTATGGGCGGGCTTGTTCTGCCATTTTATGGCTTTATAGCCTTTTCGCCTGTTTACTATATTTCTATTTATGGTTTATCTGAGAAGATGTTTAGCTTGTTTTTTGGGCTCAATGCATTGAGTTCGATGATAGGGGCTATTGTTTCATCTAGAGTGATAAAAAAGTTTGATCAGATGTCTATTATAACCTTTTCTATAGTCGGTTGTGTCTTGGGTGGGTTTGGAATTTTCTTGTTTGCAGATGATCACTATCTATTCTTTTTTGCCTTTATGTCTATCTTCAGCTTCTTCGTTGGAGTGAGTCGTCCTATTAGTTGTGGCTTGATACTTGGGCTTGTAAAGACAGATGTTGGCTCAGCGTCATCATTCATAACCTTTTATCAGTTTATATCAGGGGCATTATGTATGGCATTTGTTACCGCAGATTGGCCTGACCCTGTTTTGATCTACGGGTTAGTTATATTGTCTTCGTCTCTAATTGTTCTTCTTTTATGGAAGAGTATCTCAAAAAAACTAAACCCAATTTTCTGAAATCGTATAAGTTTAGGTTTTTTTTATTAAAATTATGTGAAAAAATGGTGGTTTTTTGTTAAAATTCTCTTCTTTTTCTTATCTTTTATCTAATCTCATTAAATGTGTTTTCTAAAAGTGGTATAGTATAGTTACAAGTTTTGTGTGCTGATTTATGTCCTGAGGTAACTAGATGGGGTTAGCTATGCGTAAAATATCATTATATTTGACTATATTATTATCTTTTTTACTTTTTGCATGTGGTGGTGGAGGTGGCGGTTCCTCCTCTGATACTGTAAAGGTTAAACTGAATATCGATCAATCAAGCTTTGCTCGTGATGCTAGAAGCATCGCATATGGAGGCAAGCTTATTGAAAAGATTGAATTGGATGTAACGAATTTAGGTCAATCTATCTATGATGTAGAAATTCAAGATTCTGTTGAGGCTGGCACAGGTGTAGAACTGACTCTCGTTGCATATGCAACTTACACCTTCTCTATCACTGCTATAGACGCAGATGGGAATGACCTCTGCTCAGGTTCAGATAGTGCATATATAGGAAAAAATTCAGTTAATACAGTAAATATCGTTTGTGCGGATAATGGTGAACCTGTTTTTGTTGCTGGAATAGCAGCATCTGGTTTGCCTATCGATGGCATTGTTTACCTTAAAGATAGTGTTGGTACAGTTAAAATGGCAAATATCGGTGATGATGGAAGTTTCCAGATAGATGTTTCAGATATGATTCCTCCGTACATTATGCGTGCCGAAGGGAAAGTGGGGGATAAGCAAGTAACACTTTACTCCGCTTCATCAGGTGCAGGAGATACAGCAAATATTAATCCATATTCTAACCTCGCACTCTCTATAGCAGTTGGTGGGCTGGAGCTCGGGGATGTTTTTTCAGACCCAACAGAATCTGGTGATCTTTTAGGTACTGATAACCTAAAAGAAGCAGTAGACGTTGTTAGAAATATATTTACAAGTATGTTCGCTGCAATGGGTGTTGCAGATTTTGAACCTATAAATGGACAGTATTCTGCCGATGGTTCTGGCATGGACGGCGTGCTTGATAACCTTAGCATTAACGTTAGTGGTGGTAATATCAATATCGTAAATGTAAATACCGGTGCAAGTGTGGTAAGTGTCAGTGTTGCTAATGCTGGCAGTGCTACTATACCTGCTTCTGTTGCTACAGAGGTTGCTAGTTATGTTAGTGAAGGGCCGAATACTTTTGAGGCTGTTAAAGCATTCCTAAATGATTATTTATTTAATAGATCAAGGAGTTATAGCTCATATTTTAGTGCATCAATGGACTGGCTGAATGGTCTGACAAGAGCTAGCCTGATAGCTACAACAACCTTTCCTGCCTCCTCAAGTTTGTCATCTTTAGAAGATGTCTCAATTGTTAAACGTAACGGTCTGGATCACATGACAGTTTATTATGTAGTCAAGAATACAGATGGAACCTTATCGGCGAACACTGCTTGGCTTGTTAGAGAAAATGGTATTTGGTATTTTGACGGTAACGGTATTAAATTTACAAAGATGTTTAACCCTATTGCTTTAATGAGCAAGACTTCTTCTAGTGAAACAGTAAGTAGTGGGATTGAATTCTTCTTTGTTGATAATGGTCTGCAAGGAATTACCCGGTTTGTAGTAAAAGGAGCGGGTCTGCCTTCGGCTGGCTTAGAGTTCTATCAAGACTATTATGAATATAAAATTACTGGTGGCTCTAATGCTCCGAAACCTTTCATCTATCTTATGTCTGATGCTCAGGTTAATACTGTAAATTCTGAATTTATGATTAATGGTTTTGTAAAGTACGAAATAGAGGCTTATACAAATAATGGTCTGTTGCAAACGGATGAATATAATCTACGTGTACCACTCTTTACCTCTACTGAACTAACAAATAAGCTTGATCTGTTCGTTACCCTAGAAAATGTGACAAGCTATGATTTAAACTCAATCTTGTCGACCACTAGTGGGACTATGCAGACATCTATGGATAATATTGATGATTATTCTTATGGTTTGGCAGTTCTTGATTGCGAAGATGCTAACTCTACGGAATACAACTTTGCCAGTGCAACTATATCTCCTACTTCACCAGACTTTACTTATTCAGTCGATAGCGGAAATGCACCCAATATAGATAGTTGTGCAGGCTATTTAGTTTATCACGATACTATATTTAGAAAATATTTGTCTTACATGACATTTACAGATTCAAGTACGCCTGATCCTTTCCTTACAGGTGTAGCAAATGGACTCACTTTTGACGATATCCAAGGGAGCAACACGGTCATTTCATCTGTGACATCAAACCTTTCTCTACCTTCAATAATATCTGGTGTGAGTGTGACTTGGGTGAGTTCTTTACCTAATGTAATATCAAATGCTGGCGTTGTAGCTCAGGATACAAGATTTGACTATACTGTCACACTAACAGCGACTCTTACATATAATGGCAGTGTTGATTTTGTTATATTTAATATAACAGTACCTAGCTCTGGACAGGGTGACGTTTCACCTACTGCGGCAAGTTTAGATGCTAATGAGCTTACAGAAGATGTTGTGCTTGGTATTAATCAGAAGAGCACAGAGATCATATATAATATGAATTTCCCAACAATAGGGACTAACGGTTCTACAATATTATGTAGCTCTAATAGTAAAACCTACATTGATGATACTGGAGAACTATTGAGAAGACCAACAGTGTCAACAGGTGACATCACTGCTTCGATAGTTTGTGCTGTTGACTCAGAAGGGGAAAACATAATAAAGACTTTTAATGTTGTGGTGCCGACAGCTATACCAAAGCATATAACGGCTGAGAGTTCTCATAACCTATATGTTGCTCCTGATGACTCATTATGGGGCTGGGGATCTAATGCTGGTGTTCAGCTTGGTGCTTATTTTCCAGATGGAGTTACCTCAGTGCCAACCACAAATACTACTCCTGTAGAGCTTGAAAGCAACGGTACTATTTTCATTGCTGTAGATGGTGGAGATAATCACTCTATAGCCATCAAAGACGATGGTACATTATGGGGTGTTGGAAATAATAGCTACCGACAATTACTATACGGAATAACTCCAGTGGATGGCTGGATAGAGCTGACAGCTGATACTGACTCAGATAGTTATGCTGATACTGACTGGGTGCAGGTATCTAGTTATTATAAAACCACTCATGCTCTCAAGGCTGACGGAACCCTATGGGGAGCGGGATATAATGCTTCCGGTCAAATTGGTGACGGATCTAAGTTAGATAGAAATCTGCTCCAGATAGGTACTGATACTGACTGGGCTTATGTAGATAATGGTAACCTATTTACGGTCGCAATAAAAACTGATGGTTCTGTTTATTCTTGGGGAGAAAATTCGCTAGGGCAGTTATGCAATGGTACTCAGACAGATTCTACAGCGCCACAGCCAGTCGACTCAAATGTTAAATTTATAAAAGTTTCTGCTGACTACAATAGCACACTTCTTCTTTCTGAGGATGGTGAGATATATGGTTGTGGAACAAATACAGGTGGAGAACTTGGTAGCATAGTGGGGACTATTACCACTCCAACAAAGTTATCTGCCTCTACTGACTGGGTAGATATTGCTATCGGAGAAGATTTTGCTGCGGCAGTTAATTCGTCTGGAGAACTATATACATGGGGAAGCAATACATATGGAGCCTTAGGTAGTACTGATGCAGATGATCCGCAATTGACTCCATACAAAATAGGTGAAGGTTATACCGCAGTATATGCAGGCTCTAGCCACATTATAGGTGTGCAAGGGGGCATAGCTATCTCTTCTTGGGGCTGGAATTATTATGGACAGATAGGTGACGAAACTACAGTAAATAGAGAGACTCCTTATTTACTTAGCTTTTATGCTGATGGCAATATATCTCCTACGAATGTTATAAATCAGCTGGCGTTAAGCGAGGAGCATTCTGTTATCACAGGGAATGGACTGTCAGGAACTTTTTATGGTGATTCTTCACATGGTGAATCAGGTTTAGTAGATGAGGCATCTATCCTAACAGGCTCAACAGTCAGCCTCCCTGATTTAGGAGGAGATATGCAAGTCGCAACCCTGATCACATCAATCGCTACAGGGCTCGACTTCACTGCTTATCTTGGCGTTGATAGGACTGTTTATTTCTATGGTACAGCAGAAGATGGACAAGGTTTAGCAACTTTGTCTGATGCAGATATTATGAATGGTATTGGTCAGATATCCGCTGGATACGAACATGTTGTTGGTATAAACGGTGATGGCATGGTTATGGCATTTGGAAGAGAGACTGATGGACAGCTAGGTCAGCTAGGCCCAGTTGATACATTCTATTATAATGTAGTAGAGATTCCTTTTAGTGCCGGAGGTATTCCAGTGAAAGTGTTTGCTGGGGCGTATAGCACATTTATTATTGATGTATATGCTAACCTTTATGCCCTCGGTAAGAATGATTCTGGTCAACTTGGAATGGATACTTCTGGTAATGATGTAGGTTCAGCAGCTGCAATCTCTGAGACAGGGGACTGGAAATTTATTTCATCAGGTTTAAACCATACCCTTGGCTTAAGGGTCGATGGATCCTTGTGGGCTTGGGGTAATAATGGAAGTGGTCAGCTGGGTATAGATTCACTTGTAAACATGAGCACTCCTACGAAGGTTGACAACAATGTCTGGATATCTGTAGCTACAGGTAAGGCTCATTCTGTTGGTGTTAAGGCTGATGGTACATTATGGTCTTGGGGAAGTGATTCTTTTTACCAGCTAGGTAGTATAGGTGCATCATCTAAAACTATCCCTACTCAGGTTGGAACTGATTCTGACTGGTTAGGTGTAGTCGCAGGTGGAGACAACTCTATAGCTGTTAAAACAGATGGAACGATATTTGGTTGGGGGAATAACTCGAATGGTGAGCTAGGAACTGAAGACACTAACCCTGTTGCAACACCGACTGCAATATCAGGACTCACACTAGATATCCTTTATAGTACTACGGGTGGTATGGAAGTCGCCCCTTAATGTACTTAACTAAATAATTTTTAAAGGTCTCTGCATAAGCTGTAGAGGCCTTTTTTTGTTTCTACTATTGCTATTGAGGGTGTTTTTTTAGTAATATTATAGTTTAAATTATAAACGGAAGATTTGACGGGGGATTTTGATTAGATGATGAACATAGAAGAGTATGTCAGAGTTAGCTCTTGTAGCGAAGCTTATGAGATACTAAACAGTGTAAATGGTTCAGCCATCCTTGGTGGTTGTGGCTATCTCAGGATGGGTAATAGAGCAATATCCAAAGGGATAGACCTTAGCCTGCTTGGTTTAAATCAGATTATAGAGACAGATTCAGATATAGAGATAGGGGCTATGACATCTCTCAGAGATATCGAAACTAATCCAATACTTAAGAATAACTTTAACGGTTCTTTGTGTGACTGCATGGAGAATATCGTTGGTATACAGCTCCGTAGCATTGTGACTATTGGTGGCACGGTTGCTGGGCGATATCCATTCTCTGACGTGCTCCCTGTTCTTATGGCTCTTGGTGCGGATGTTGTACTCACAGGTGCAGGTCGAGTCTCTCTTGAAGATTTTATGGACGGAAAACATAAATCAGATGTTGTTGAAAAGATAATAATACCAAAGACTAGTGAAAGGGTAGCTTATAAAAGTGTGCGTAACTCTCTTGTAGATTATGCTATCTTAAACTGTGTTATTGCACTGTCTGATGGTGAATATAAAGTTGTAGTTGGTGCCAGACCTCAGAAAGCTATTCGTGCAACAAAATGCGAAGCGTTCCTTAAAGGGAAAGAACTTACCGAAGAGATAGCTGAAGAGGCGGCAAAGATCGTCGCTGATGAACTTAGCTTTGGTGATAATGTACGTGGTTCGGCTGAGTACCGTAAGGCGGTATGTGTGACACTCATCAAAAGAGCTCTCGTTGGAGGTGCAGAATGAAAGTCGACACAAGCATAAACGGCAGAGCTATGACACTCGAATGTGAGAATGGTGAGTTCCTCGCAGGAGCTCTTAGAAGGTATGGTTTCCTCAGTGTAAAAGAGGGGTGTGACACAGGCTCATGCGGACTTTGCACTATTTGGTTAAATGGTAAACCTGCCCTCTCATGTTGCCTACTGACAGCAAGGGTTGAGGGTCAGGAAATTACTACTATTGAAGGTATGCAAGAAGAGGCGGAGGAGTTTGCACATTTTATGGTGGCAGAGGGTGCAGAGCAGTGTGGATTTTGTTCCCCCGGTTTTGCTATGACTGTCCTTGCGATGAAGAGGGAACTGACAAACCCTACTGATGATGAAGTAAAAAATTATATGGCTGGAAATCTGTGCCGTTGTTCAGGATATGTTGGTCAGACAAGAGCGTTAATGAAATATCTGGAAGTGCACGGATGAGATATATAGGAAAAAAGATTCCAAAGGTTGATGGTATAGAGCTTGTTAAAGGGACACCAGCATATACTAGCGATTTTGATACAAACAATAACTCTCTTATTATAAAGATACTTAGAAGCCCACATCCGTCGGCAAAAATCATAGATATCGACACGACTGAGGCTGAGGCGATGGGTGGCGTTGAGTGTGTTCTTACCCATAAGAATGTCACAGATATTAAATTTACGCTCGCTGGGCAATCATACCCTGAGCCGTCTCCGTATGACAGGAGCCTGCTTAGTGATACTATGCGCTATGTTGGTGATGAAGTAGCAGTTGTTGCCGCAGTGGACGAGCAAACAGCTCTGAAAGCTATTAAGACTATCAATGTTAAATATGAAATACTAGAACCAGTACTTGACCTAGAGACTGCTGTTGATAATTCGAATTTAGTTCATACGCAGGAGCCTCATGTTAATTTTGATATAGGTTGTGACCATAAGAGAAATATTGCTTCGACTTTTTATAAGGAGAATGGCGATGTAGAGGCTGAGCTGAAAAAATGTGATCTAATTATCGAACGCTCATATAAGACTCAGGCTCAGGCTCACGCAATGATGGAGACGTACAGAGCTACAGCATCAATAGATGTGAATGGCAGACTGAATATTATGAGCTCCACCCAGATACCTTTCCATGTGCGTAGGCATCTTTCTAGGATTCTTGGCATACCTAAGAGCAAAATTAAAATAATAAAACCGAGACTCGGTGGTGGATTTGGTGGGAAACAGACTGCAAGTGTGGAGATGTTCCCTGCTATGGTCACTTGGCTGACAAAGAAACCATCGAAGATTGTATATACCAGACAAGAAACATTTAGCTGTACCACAAGCAGACACGCAATGAAATTCACCGTTAGACTTGGCTCTGATAAGCAAGGGAATATCAAAGTAGTAGATATCAGTGCATTATCAGATACTGGTGCTTACGGTGAGCATGCAGCGACAGTCTTTTTTGTTACTGGGCATAAAACTCTTCCTCTATACGGGCGGGCTAACGCATCCAGATATCATGGATACGCTGTTTATACTAACAAGATGCCTGCTGGAGCACTTCGTGGTTATGGAGCTACTCAGGGTACGTTCGCACTAGAATCCGCAATGAACGAGCTCGCTAGTGAGATAGGCATGGATCCTGCTGAGCTTAGACTTAAAAATATCATCAGGGTTGGTGATTCGCATCCTGATCTTGACGGTAATATTTTACAGAGTTCTGCTCTGGATAGATGCATCGAAACAGGGAAGGAAATGATCGGCTGGGATGAGAAATATCCAGCAGTATTCCTATCTGACAGCAAGGTGCGTGGTTACGGTATGGCTGTGACGATGCAGGGATCAGGTATAGCAGGTATAGACACTGCAACAGCCGTTTTAAAGATGAATGATGACGGTTTCTTTACGCTAATTCACTCAGCCTCAGATATGGGGCAGGGGTCTGACACAGCACTTGTGCAGATAGCTGCAGAGATTTTAGATGTTGATATGGATAGGGTTATAGTCGTCTCTAACGATCTTGATACCGTTCCATACGATCCGGGTGCGTATGCATCTAGTGGTGTGTATGTTACGGGTAATGCTGTTATCGAAGCAGCTAAAGAGATGAAGAAGCAAATCCTTGAGACAGCTTCAAGGCTATTAAATGTTGAAGAGAAAGAACTTGAGTATGATGGCGGAAATGTTTCAGGAGCTGATAAATCTATATCACTCGATGAGCTTGCTCAAAAGCTCTGCTCATTCGAAGGTAAAGATCAGCTTATCGCTAAAGGAACGTTTGGTGGTGATACTTCACCTCCACCTTTTATCGCAGGTTTTGCAGAGGTTGAGGTTGATATAGGGACTGGTAAATGTGAAGTCACGGACTTTGTTGCTGTTGCCGACTGTGGAACAGTTATTAACGAGAACCTCGCTAGGATTCAGCTTGAGGGTGGTATCGCAATGGGTATCGGGCTTGGGCTGTATGAAGATGTAGTATACTCGAAGACCGGTCGCATGGTGACCGATAGTTTTATGACTTATAAAATTCCATCGAGAATGGATATAGCAAATATACGAACTGCTTTTGAAAGTAGTGACGAACCGACGGGACCTTTTGGGGCTAAGTCGATAGGAGAAGTAGTTAATAATACACCTCCGCCTGCAATCGCTCATGCAGTTTATAATGCTACGGGGCTATGGATTACAGACCTGCCTATAACACCAGAAAAAGTGTTGATGGGGTTAATAAGTAAATGATATTTGCTCAATCACTAGACATAACCAAAAATGATATTGTATGCATTGTTGGAGCTGGGGGTAAATCTTCCCTTATGTCTTGTGTGGCGAGCGAATTGGCTGATAGTGGTCTGAGTGTTTTGGTGACTACAACCACCAAAATGGGTAAAAGGCAGATCAATAGCTATTTAAATGTAGATACTGAAGGTCAGTTTTTTAAAAATATAGATATTAAGTCGGGTGTTTATGCTTGTGCGACATTTAGCGATGAGAAAGCATTAGCTCCTGATATAAAAGATTTAAAATCAAATATGGGTAGATTTGATGTTGTCCTAATCGAGGCGGACGGCTCAGCTTGCAAACCTCTCAAAGGGTGGCGTGCAGACGAGCCTGTTATTCCTGATTTTACTACAAAGACTGTTGGTGTAGTAGATATCAGTGTGGTTGGTAAGACTATAACTGGTGGGATTGTACATAGACCTGAACTTTTTACGGAGATCACAGGTAAGAAGTTTGGCGATATATTTCAGATTGAAGACTGTGTCTCTTTGATAGAGAGTGAAAATGGTATTTTTCAAAACTCTAATGACCAACAAAAATATATATATTGCTCAAAAGCTGAGACAGAAGAGACTCTTTCGAATGTAACTTCTCTGAATCAACTATTAGATTCGAGCATAAAACTTACCGCTGGAAGTGTCTTTAACAAAACAATTGTTGAGTACTACTAATGGTCAGGGTTTCTGCGGTTGTTATGGCGGCTGGTTTCTCGCGCCGTATGGGCGTGAATAAACTCCTTATCAAATTGAATGATCAATACATAGTCGACCATCTTATAGCTAAATATCCAGGCTCTCTTTTTTATCAAAGTATTGCTGTCTACTCTGACCAGATGGTTGGAGACATCTTTAAGAAGGGTGGTTTTAAAACTCTGTTAAACAGCTATGCTGATGAAAAATGCGTAACAATAAAGATAGGAACGGAAGCTTGTTTTGATGCGGATGGTATAATATTTTTTGTTGCTGACCAACCGTTTCTTAAGGTGGATACAATCAAGAAGCTTATCTTTGAATTTAATAACGAACCAGATAAAATTATTATTCCGATGTGTGATGGCAAGAACAGGAATCCAGTCATATTTCCTAAGTCTGTTTTTAGAGACTTGCTGAACTTGAAGGGTGATCTTGGTGGTAGGGATGTAATTAAAGCTCATCCTGAACTTGTTAAATTTATAAGAGTTGATGATGTTGCACAGTTCTTAGATATAGATACTCCAGAGGATTTGGAAAAGGCTAAAGAGCTAGCTGAGCTTAGAAAATGATAGTTATTGAAAGTCCGTTTTCACTTTCGTAGGTGACTTCTCCGCCTATTTGCTTGATCAAAGAGTTTACGATAGTCATCCCAAGAGATTGAGATTCTAAAACACTTTCTATCGAGTCAACTCCACGTCCGTTATCCCTAACAATCAATTTCTTCTCATCATTTATCTGATTAAAAATAATCGAAATTATTTTATCACCATCAATTCCAGTAAATGCGTGTTTAATAGCATTAGTTATTAACTCGGTTATGATAAGACCACAAGGGACTGCTATGTCGAGGTTTATATTAATATCTTCCAAGTCAGTTTCTATTTTAATATCATCTGTTTTGACAAACATTGAATGAATATCAAGTACAAGTCGGTCGATGTATTGACTGATGCTGAGTGTGCTGAGACCTTTTGTTTGGTATAGAAGCTCGTGTAGTAGAGCCATAGATCTTATCCGAGCTATACTGTCGTTGAGCCTGTTCGTACTCGCTTCATCATCTATTGTGTCTGTTTGTAAAGATAGAAGAGAGCATAT
Organism: Denitrovibrio sp.; assembly: GCA_002869185.1. Classification (GTDB taxonomy): domain Bacteria; phylum Chrysiogenota; class Deferribacteres; order Deferribacterales; family Geovibrionaceae; genus Denitrovibrio. Next base: position 60,242 of record PKTN01000003.1, read on the forward strand.
TATCTGAAGATTATTTTTTACACGGTGGTGGACTTCGCGCAGTAGGACTTTGTTTTCATCTATCTGAGCCAGCATCTTGCGTTCACTATCAAGTTCTTCTGTAATATCTCTAAATACAATAATATTTTTTACCTCTTCGTTGAAGTACTTGAATTGTCCTGTGGTTGTTTCGACAGGGACTAAAGTCCCATCTTTTCTAACTAGTTGATCTCTGAAACTACCAAATTCTTCTGCATTATTTATTGATTTCATAATAGGGCAATCTGCTATATCCAAAACGCCCTTGTCAGATTTATAGTGTATTGTGGTGTGATGATCTTTACCTACCAGTTCCTCGTAATTGTAGCCTAGCAGTTCACAGGCAAATCTATTAGCGAAGAAAATTTCTCCTACTTTATTAACACCTACGACACCTTCATCTACTGCTTCTAAGATAGCACTGTGTAGAGTTTTAATATTTTTCAGTTCCGTTTCAAAAAATATTTCACTAGAAATATCTGTAATATTTATATAAAGGTAGTTTGTATCATCAAATTTAATAGGTGCTGAGTTTATGATTACGTCCTTGTATGTCCCATTGGCAATACGTTGTTGGTATCTATCAACGACTGAACTTTTTCCTGAATTTTGCCAAAATCTGTTGGCTTCTTCAAGATTTATAAAAAGTGAGCTGAATATCATATTTCTTAATTGGAGAGTAGTATATTTAGAGAATTTGGCCATGGCGGTATTTGCGTCTGCTATGTAGCCAGTCTCAGAATTGATGAGCATTTGTATAGTGTTAGATTTTTGAAACAGTGCTTCGTACCAGTCTTGTCTTTCAATTAGGTTATCAAATGATAGCATCCTGTCTGTGATATCTCTTGCTATACCTACTATCTTGTCAACTGATCCATCTATCCCGTAATAATCCGTACAGGTAAATTCCAAAACCACAGGTTTTCCCGTTTTTGTTAGAATTTCATGTCTGTTAAAAACAGAATTTTCTGGTTTCATAACATTTAAAAGACCAATATGCCTAATTATATAGTCGATGATAACCTGATTTGCTAAATTATTATTGCTCAATATCTCTTCATTTGTATAGCCAGTGATGTTTACAATAGATGTGCTAACATATTCGAGTTTGATATTCGGTTTGCAAGAGACAGTTAAAACAATATCTTTTGATATATCCGCAAGACTTTTAAAGAATATCTCTCTTCCTGCGATATCTTTTTTAGTCTTCTCAAAGTGCATAAGTAGGATACCAGTCGCTGTGACCAATGTGAGTATGACAGCTATCTGGTAACCAATAGGCAGGAACCATTCTGAATTTGCAAATATAGGATAATCAGCTTTATGTATCCCCCATACTATTAGTGTAATACCAGTAATCTTGCCACCAATGCCTAGGTGCTTTGTGTTTCTATAGAGCATTAGCCCTGTGTATATAAAGATCGATGAACTTATGAGAAAAACAGAGTATACTAAAGCTTCTTTGTTTATAATTAAGTTGAAAAGCATAGACACAATAAGCCATAAGGCAGTTAAAGCAATAAAGAACTCTTTTATCTTTTTATTATATATAAACTTTAGGGCACCCAAAAGAAGAAAAGAGCTACTGAAATAATGTAAAGTAAGGCTCAGGTATGTGAAGAATTGGGGGGCTACACTTTGCTCACCTAAATATCTAGTGATTAACCCAGCGCAAAAAAGTCCCCAGCTCATAGACCAATATAGAAGATATTTTCGTTTTTCCATTGCATACAAAACGATAAATGATATGGAGAAGATTAAGGAAGAAGTTATTACTGAGACAAGGTCATGTAATAGTGTATGCATATGAAATCCTAGTTATGTCTTTTGCTGAAGCTGAGTACTGCGCCTGCGATGTCTTGTAGTGGGAGTATTGAATCTACTCCACCGTGTTCTATAGCCATCTTTGGCATGCCAAATACTACACTAGTCTTTTCATCTTGAGCAAAATTGTGTGCACCAGCATCCTTCATCTCTTTCATGCCTCTAGCACCGTCGTCACCCATGCCTGTTAGCATAACACCTATTGCATTCTTTCCAACATATCTGGCACCAGATCGAAATAGCACATCAACAGAAGGTCTATGCCTGCTTACTAGTGGTCCATCTTTAGTCTCAACATAGTATCTAGCACCGCTACGCTTAATAAGTAGGTGCTTGTTGCCAGGAGCGAGCAGAACCCTTCCTGGTAGCACAGTGTCACCAAAATCTGCTTGCTTTACAGACATGCTACACAGGGTGTCGAGCCTATTAGCGAATGAAAGGGTAAAGTTCTCTGGCATATGCTGAACTATAACTACACCTGGGCTGTCAGGTGGCAAACCTTGTAGAAAAACAGATAACGCCTCTGTTCCACCTGTTGAAGCACCGACGAGAATAACTTTTTCGGTTGTCTTTATCATAGAGTGGTCTTTGGAAGCTGACAGAACAACATCAGCTGTTAGTTTGGGTTGTATCTCTTTGAGAGTACCACTCACTTTTTTAACCTTTACCTCAGCCGCTGCTTTTACAGAATCACATATCAAAACTCTGGATTCTTCTATGAAGGCTTTTGTGCCCATTTTTGGTTTTTGTATAATATCAACTGCACCATAATCGAGTGCTTTTATGGCGGTTTCAGAGTTTTTTTCTGTTAAAGTAGAACACATTACAATAGGGATAGGGTGTTGTGACATGATTTTTTTGAGAAAGGTTATACCATCCATTTTAGGCATTTCAACATCCAGTGTCATAACATCTGGTGTGAATGTTTTCATCCTTTCCGCTGCTACGAATGGGTCTCCGCAACAAACAACTTCTCCAATATTTGGATCGCTTGCTAGAATGCTTTGCAGTGTTTGGCGAACGACAGCTGAGTCATCGACAACCATAACGTTTATTTTCTTATTATTCATTATATACCCTGTAGTCTGGATATTTTTCGAACATAGACAATACCTGTCTCTGTTGAGAAGTATAGCTTTCTTGTGAACTGTCCGCCAATGTCTTTTGCAATTATTTCATAATTAAAATTAGCGAGATTATAAATAGCAGATGAGATATTCTTTTGACCTATTGTGTCACCAGTCCCATTATAGGCAAACATATCTGAGCCTCCAAAAATCTTAACTTCTACGTCGTTTGGTTTTATATTATATGAAGAGAATTTTTCATGCATGTTTAATATGCAACAATCTAAGTATTTCATACAGTTTTCGTCTTTCTTGAAAGTTTCTTTGGAGCTTGGCATCATGCAGTGGCAGATCATGCCAATGCGTTTTTCTTTGTTGAACATGGTTACAGATATGCATGAACCCAATACGGTATTGACCATAATAGGCTGATCGTCAAAATGAATCTCTCCAGGTAAAAGGTATCTAGAAGACACATCATTAAACATATTATTCCTTGATATAAACTGTAGGAGCGTAGTTTCTTATTGGGAGTTTCATGCCATGGACAGATTCTGAATGTCCCATAAATAAGAATCCCCCAGGTTTAATATATGAACAGATTTTTTGTATTATCTCTTCCTGAGTTTTAGCATCAAAATATATTATAACATTTCTACAAAAAGCGATATCTACTTGTGTAGGGAGGATGTATTTTGCGTCTTTGAGATTATTGCGTCCAAATCTTGTTTTACTTCTTATCTCAGGTATAAACCTGACCAATTTGTCCGCTCTGTTTTTTGAGCGAAGCATATACTTCTTTTTGTATTCATAAGGGATATCGATAGACTTTTCTTCTGTATAGACAGCTTTTTTTGCTATCTGAAGAACATTAGTGTTTATGTCTGTTGCGAAAACATTAAAGTTGCCACCCAAACCAAAATATTCTGCTAAAACCATAGCTAATGTATATGGCTCCTCACCAGTAGAACTTGCAGAACTCCAAACATTTAAAGTCTCTTGGGTTCCAAGATTAAAATTTGATGAGAGGTAAGGTAGAATTTTTTCTGTCATGAGCGTGAAATGATTTGGTTCACGAAAGAAGTCTGTTTTATTGGTAGTGATAACATCTATAAGGTGCATCTGCTCTGCTGAGTCGCAACCATTCTTTAGAACAGAGTCAATGTATTCTTTATATCCAGAAAGATTAAGGGCTCTGATCCTTTTCCTGAGGCGCCCTTCAACCATACTTCGCTTATTTTCAGATAGTTTTATCCCACAGCTATCCTCAATGAAGTCCTTCAAAAGAGCAAAATCATTTGATGAGAGTTGTTGTGAGAAGATATTGTTGTCTTCAGCCATTCTGTTCCTCAGGTTTAGATTAAACCAGCCCCGCAAAACACGGGGCTGAAAATAATTTTATGCTGCTTGTTTATGTTTTTCTACACACCACTTGCAGCTTGTTCAGTTGTAGTCTCTGTTGTTCCTGCTAACCCTTGTATTTCGTCTTGAGAGAATACAGAATTAACATTTAATATGATTACAAAACCATCATTATTTTTCGCCATACCCTTAATGAATGCGGTATTTAACTGTGTACCGATCTTTGGTGCATCTTCGATATTATCACCTTCGAAATCGACCACTTCCTGTACAGAATCAGCGAGTGCTCCGAGTACTGTAATCTCTTCATCTATTTCAACTTCTACGATTATTACACACGTGTTGACAGTCTTTTGTGTCTTGCCCATACCAAACTTTAGCCTCAGATCTAAGACTGGAACGACATTACCTCTTAGGTTAATAACGCCAACCATATAGTCTGGAGTCTGAGGTACTTTTGTTACATTTGTGTAATCTAGTACTTCTCTGACGGACATAATGTCGACACCATAGACTTCATCTGCAAGTATAAAGGTGAGGACTTGGCAACTGTCGTGTTGCTTATTACTATCTTTTTCAGACATTTCGCCCTCCCTTAGAAGCTTTCAAATTCAGCGTCTAGTCTATCTTTCTTTGACCCTTCATCTGACATATCAAGTGTAATACCATTGCCGTTTGACTGATCAGCTACAGGTTTTGGAGCTGGTTTTGATTTTTTTGAACCATTTCCATTGGTAGGTGCTGGTATTGCTGCTTGAGAAGTCATAGATTGCTGAGCTCTTCCTCTGCCATTTTCAGTCATTTTAAAGAATGCCACAGCTTGTTGAAGTGCACTAGCCTGACCTGAGAGCTCCTCGGATGTTGCTGCCATCTCTTCTGATACTCCAGCATTACGCTGTATCACTTGATCAAGTTGTTGTATAGCTGAATTGATCTGATCTGAACCAGTTCTCATCTCGTTACTAGCAGCTGTGATCTCTTGAACAAGCTCTGCTGTCTTCTGTATATCCGGGAGAATCTGACCGAGCAGACCTCCTGCTTTTTCTGCGATGTCTACACTTGATGATGAGAGTTCGCTAATTTCACCAGCTGCCTCTTGGCTACGCTCTGCTAGCTTACGAACTTCAGATGCAACAACTGCGAAACCTTTTCCATGTTCGCCAGCTCTAGCTGCCTCGATGGCCGCATTAAGCGCTAGAAGGTTTGTTTGTCTTGCGATCTCTTCAATGATAGAAATTTTGGCTGCGATATCTTTCATAGCATTTACAGTCTGATCAACAGCTTCTCTAACTTCGCCAGCATCTGAAGCTGCCTTAAGTGCTATCTTTTCAGTTTGAAGTGCGTTGTCTGCGTTTTGGTTAATGTTAGAGGCCATCTCTTCCATAGATGATGATGCTTCCTCTGCACTTGCTGCTTGTTCGGTTGCTCCCTGTGACATATCCTGTGCTGCTGAACTGAGCTCTGTACTACCTGATGCTACATTGTCAGAAGAATTTTTAACATCAGAGACTATTGACCTAAGGTTATCTACCATTTCTTTAAGATCGCCATAAAGTCCTGTTGGAGCTTTACCTTTTTTAGTTTCGAAGTTTATATCAAGATCACCGTTAGAAATACGCTTAGTGATCTCTGCCATTTCTCTAGGTTCGCCACCAAGAGGAGCTTTAACCATTTTAGAAATTATCCAAGCAAAAAAGATTCCGATCAAAAGACCTATAACAGAAATAATAGAAATCATTTTGACTGTCAGTTCGTTACCAGCCTGAACCTTAGGCCCGAGTACATCTTGGTCAGCCTTAACAGAAAGTTTTACATCTTCTACAGCTTTTGCTACCTTTGGTCCTATAACGTCGAGAACATTCTCTACAAGATCATATCTGACATATATATTTTCAGCCATAATGGTGAATGCTTTCAAATACGCTTCACGATTTTCCAAAAAACTAGCAAAAAGTGCTCTTCTTGTTTTATTTTGGAGTCCTTTATCTAGTGGCTTTATAAGTATTTCCATTTCAGGACCAAACTCTTTACGAACTCTTTCGTCTAATTCTTTAGTTCCTGTTTTAGAGAAGTTAAGAGCGTAGTATCTACCAAGTAGAAGGTGCTCTTGCAAACGTCCAGCATAATAAGCTGCATCAGCATCACCATCTTTATAAGCTGATTTCATAATTTCTGTTAATGCTTTACGCATATCAAGCCCATAAACACCAAGTTTCTTGAGCTCGGCATTCCTTATTTCAATAGCTATATCAACCTTATCAAAAGCAACTTCGTAGTCTTTGATGTTATCATCTATAGAGGTTATAAGCTTAACTCTTTCAGGATTTTTAATCTCTTTCTTGGCTTCAGCTAAAAAATCATGCATTTTCTTCACATAACCAAGATACTCTTGATGATCTTTGTCACTGTTAGTAATAAGGAAATCCTTTACATTCATCCTTACCATAAGCATGTTTGCCTGTAGCCTTCCTGCTAGGTTAGTGTCTCTTGCTAGACCTCTGTAGTCTGAAAAACCAACTGCTGCTTTTTCAATACCAACAAATGATGCACCAGCAACTATTACTAGAATCGCTAACACAATTGCGAACCCTAGTCCAATTTGTGTTCCAACTTTCATACTCTTGAACATGCGTGTCTCCTAAAAATAATTATTCGATACTTGTATATACTTTTACTATATCTATAATCAGAGCTACTGATCCGCTTCCGAGCACAGAAGCTCCTGATATACATTCAACATCTTTAAACGATTTACCTAGTGACTTAATAACTGTTTGATGGTCACCGATTACGTTATCCACGACGAACCCAACCCTGCGCCCTTCAAGTTCAACGACAACAATCTGCTGAATCTCAGGGATGTTATCTCTAATTCCAAATATATCTCTCAATTTTACATAAGGTATTAGCTCATCTCTAACTTTAAGGATTTTTCTTCATGACTCAGTCTTGTATTCACTCTCTTTAAATTCGATACACTCGTTTACTCTGGATAGCGGAATAATGAATGATTGGTCACTTATGGTAACCAGAAGTCCATCTATTATCGCTAGTGTGAGTGGTAGTTTGAGTGTGATTGTCGTGCCAACACCAAGGGTGCTCTCTATGTCTATAGTCCCTCTCAGTGCTTCGATGTTTCTCTTTACAACGTCCATACCAACGCCTCTACCGGAGACGTTTGATACTGTTTCAGCGGTGGAGAAACCTGCTGCAAAGATAAGCTCGTAAACCTCTTTGTCAGTCATGTCGGCACCCTCTGGAACGATTCCTTTCTCTATGGCTTTTTTGAGAATTACATCTCTGTCAATGCCTCTGCCGTTATCTTTAATCTGTATGAGAACAGAATCACCTGAGTGTTCTGCTGATAGTAGTATTTGCCCCTTTCCTTCTTTGCCTGCTGCTATCCTGTCTGCGGGAGTGCCTATACCGTGGTCTATAGAGTTACGAACTAGGTGAACAAGAGGATCGCCAAGTTTTTCTATGACGGTCTTGTCAAGCTCAGTGTCCTCACCTTTGGTTATAAGCTCTATATCTTTGCCAAGTTCTTTTTAAAGGTCTCTGACGAGTCTTTTGTATTTGCTAAAAGTTGATCCAATCTGGAGCATTCTAATGCTCATTGTGTTATCTCTGAGTTACCAAACGAGTCTTTCAACCTCTTCAGCTATCTTCATTAATTCTGGATTGAGGTCTTCAACAGCTGTTTGGTTGAGTCTCGCCTGAACAGTAACAAGCTCACCCACAAGATCGACCATGGAGTCAAGCTTTTCAGATGGGACTCTTATGGATGCAGAGGATTCGACTGCTGCTTTTTTAGTGCGCATCTCTTTGATGTGCTTCTGCTCTTCGAGTGCTGATGCAATAGCTTCAGGTTTAACTAGTCCTTTTTCTACTAGCATTTCTCCAAGCATCTTTTTCTCGTTCATGAGAGCCTGTAGTGCGTCTGCAGTGATATCACCTTTTTCTAGGAGGATTTCACAGAGTTTTTTATATTGTTCATCTTCTGTAGAAAAATCATCGATAACGCTAATTTTTATTTCGCTATCATCTTCTACAAAGATAAATACGTCTCTAATGTCATTTTCTGTTTTTGTTGTTGTTAGTAAAATGTCCCAGAAGGTATAGCATTTTTCAGGGTTCATTTCTGCAAGAGGTGGAACAGCAGATGTGTGAGCGATAATTTTGCAGTCGCCCATCTCTTCTAACTCTTCAAGAAGATGTGCTGGGTTAGTTCCCTGCATCAATATAGTCTCTTCAGGCTTAAACCTAATACGGTAAGCCCTTTCGGTCTTTTTATCTGTCTCTTCAATGTTGTTGACAGTTTTTTCTTGTATATTTTCTTTAGGTTTGTTCTGACAGGCTCTGAAGAAATTCAATATTTCTAGCGCTTCAGGGCTTTCAGCTTTTATCTCAGAATCTTGCAACATCTCTTTGATAACGTCACACGATTTGAGAGAGTATTCGAGCATGTCCTTGGAAATTTTTAGTTCTCCATTACGTACCATGTCGTAGGCTGTTTCGATATCGTGCACAAGGTGAGCAATATTCTCGAACCCAAACATTGCTCCAGAGCCTTTGATAGTGTGCATAGCTCTAAAGATTCTTGCAACGATATCGGCATTCTCTGTGTCGCTTTCTAGCTCTAGTAAGGATTCTTCTAACTCTTCAAGAAGCTCTTGTGCCTCTTGTATAAATACTTCCTGATGTACGTCTACAGCCATGATGATTACCTCAGTACTTTTTTCGTAACAGTGATAAGTTGTTCTGGTTTAAATGGTTTTACTATCCAACCAGTAGCACCGGCTGATTTTCCTTCTGCTTTTTTAGAGTCTTGTGACTCCGTGGTGAGCATGATGATAGGGATGAATTTAAACTTAGCCATAGCTCTAATGTTTTTGATAAGAGTTATTCCATCCATGTTTGGCATATTGAGGTCTGTTACAACCATGTCTATGTTCGCACCATTCACTTTTGTTAGTGCATCTTTCCCATCACAAGCCTCTATTACGTTGTAACCCTCTTTTGTAAGTGTAAATTTTACCATTTGTCTGATGCTGTCAGAATCGTCTACCGTTAAAATTGTTTTGCTCATATTAAGCCCCCTTCTTTACGAGTACACAGTTATGGTTCTTGTCTATAGAACATCCCTTGTGTCTTGTGTATCCAATCTCGTCAGTTTTTATAAATAGCCCGTTAAGGTCTCCGTCCATGCATAGCTTTTTGTCCGCAGCATTAAAATCTCTATGAGCGGTACAAATAATCTGTACAAAAGTGAGGTCAAATTGGGCTCCCTTCTGGATGGAGATAACGAGTTCGTTTACTTCTTTATATAGATCACAAAGTTGTTTATGGAACTTAGTGATGTTCTCTACAGTTAGGTTGCCGCCTACTACTAGTTTTGATTTAGTGTCGTCAATTTTTTCAATTTGCATGTTCATAATCTTCTCCTAGAATAGTTCTACGTTGTCATCGTCGTCTCTGTCTTGTTCTGCCGCAGTCATATCTGCATTAGAGTTAAAGATATCTCTCTCTGATTCCATAGTGTAGAGCTCTTTAAGGTGCTGAGCTATCTCACTTATATCTAACTGAATAGAAGCATCTTCGATGTTGTTCAGTGCAATACCAATACCGTTGAAATCACCTCTCATTATCTCAAGAGGCTCGATAACGTGTTCTATCCTTTGTCTGTTAATATCTTGATATTGCATAGAGATGACCATGGCATTGATATCGTCCGCTAGATTGGTAGAAGAGTCTTGAAGCTCTTGCATAATGACATTAGCTTGGTTCATAGAATCGTTTAGTTGCTCAAGCGTTTTATTAACCTCGTCCCCAGAGCTCGCAGATATCGCTTGTACTTTTTCTACGTCTTTAACAGCTCTTGAGTGAATATCCTGAATGTTCTTTGAAACGCCATCGACAGCATTCTTAATATCTGCGGAGAACTCATTTGATTTCTCTGCAAGTTTTCTTACCTCGTCAGCAACTACAGCAAAACCTCTACCAGCCTCACCAGCTCTTGCCGCCTCTATTGCAGCGTTAAGTGCAAGGAGGTTAGTTTGGTCTGCGATATATTCTACCTGCTGGACAGTGTCTTTAATGGAATTGATATCTACCATGACTGTTGATAGCTTCTCGTTTGTCTCTTGTATGTATGATGCTATTGTTTGTTGTTCATCTATTACCTTCATTAAGGTGTCTCTACTCTTCTCTACGAAACCTTGGCTGTCACCGTTGCCAGAGCTAGTGAATATCTGGAATGCTTCGCCAGCTCTACCTGACTGTTCCTGTGCCTTAGAAATGATGACGGCAAAATTTTCTGAGATATTATTGTGAGCTGCTTCACTATCTAAGTTTACTTTAGCGAGTTGGTTTTCGAGTATTGCTATCATCTCAGCCCTTTCGCTTATCACAGATGCTACAGGCTTAAGAGTCTCTTCCATCTTTATATGGCAATCAAACATTTCTTGGCTATTCTGTTGTGCCATGTGTGATGTTGTAGATTTAGTTGATAAAATGATGCTAAAAATTAAAGCTACCGAAACTACTGTACTTATCAATACTCTTACGCTAATGGCGTCGAGGAATTGCGATGAAATAATTAATAAAACTAAGATTACTTGTATAATAAGGATGTTTTTGTTCGACTTAAGCATTGATACCTCCAACATTCTTGTTGATCATTTGGTCAACTCTTTCATAGAAATCTTTAGAGATGAATTGTTTTTCTAACACGTCAATCTCTTTTAGCCTTGAGCAGAAGCACTTGAGGTCATAGTTCATAAATCCAGTGATAACTAGTACTGGAGTTTGAATCCTTTTATGGATCATAAATTCAAGTATGTCTGTTCCTGAAACTTTAGGCATCATGATATCTATAATTATAAGATGAAAGGATTCTCCAGTAGCTGCGTATCTCATTAGTAGTTGCATACCTTCGAAACCATCACCAGCATCTATAACCTGATAACCCATCTTTCTGAGCGCAATTTTTGCACCATTTCTGAACTGTTCTTCATCATCAATGAGTAGTATTTTTTTAGTTTCCATATTTAAACATATGCAACAAGTGTGCCAATGTGTGTAGTCCTGTTTTACTAAGGATTTATCGAATTTATATGAGATGTTGAATTGTAAACAAAAGTTGACATGACTTAGTTGGTGCAAATTAAAATACTATTCTCTTAATGGTTTAGGTTATCTGTAAACAAAAGTTGACAAATAGTGTTTGTCGAGGTTAATATAGTAGCTATACACAATAGTACAGAAACTTATTTAAAGGTTAAGTATGAAAAAAATATTAATCGTTGAAGATGAGGTGATCATAGGCTTAGATATTGCGTCAAAGCTTTCGTCACAAGGTTATATCGTCCAAGTGCAAGTTACTACTCCAGCAGAGGCATTAGAAGCTGTCGGTAACGAAACACCTGACCTCATCCTTATGGATATAAATCTAAAAGCCGATATTGACGGAATCGAGCTGGCAAAAATAATTAAAGCATCTCACAATGTCCCGTGCATGTTCCTTACTAGTTATTCTGATAAAACTACCTTAGAAAGATCAATGGATGCTGAGCCTTACGGGTACATCATAAAACCGTACAATGAAGCTACTTTAATGGCGTCCCTAAGTACCTCATTTATTCGTATCGACCTTGAACAACGTCTAATAAAACAAAAAACAATGCTTAGTAATATTATGAATAATACTAGAGATAGTATTGTTGTGATTGATAAAAGAGGCATAGTAGTAACTGCGAATAAAGTATTTAATAGCTTTGTTGGTTTGGCTGACGCTACACTAGAAGATATCGAAAAAATATCTGGTGGCACTTTATCAATGGATTTTATTAATAGATTATATAGTAATAATATCTCTGATATAGCCACTTTGCGCATTAATGAAGTAGATAAAACAACTCTTGTCTCCGTGAGCAGCCTTACTGATGGCTCAGGTGACAATATTTTATTGACGATAACAGACATCACCGAGGTTGAAACGATAAAGGAAGCTTTGGTTGAGGCAGAAGGACTCTTTACGAAGATTTTCAGAAAGAAGATGGTGCCCGCTGTACTAATTAGATATCCAGAAATGCAGATATTTGAGATGAACGAATCGTTTCAGACTATGTACGGGATAATTAAAGACGACGCAACTTCTAATGACATAAAGAGCATATTCGGAACTGATGTTACAGAGCAATTAGAGGTAGCGATTAGTGCTGATAAACCTGTAAATTTGACTAAAGTAAAGCAGTTTAATTATACTGATCAATCTTTTTATGCCCACTTTTCAGGTAAGAAAGTCTCATTCGATAATTCTGATTTCCTTCTTTTGGATGTAACAGACGTCACAGAGCAAGTTAGAATTGCAGAAATGGAAAAAGAATTACAGCACAAACTCATACATGCAAATAAAATGACATCACTCGGTACTCTGGTTTCAGGTGTTGCTCATGAAATTAATAATCCAAATAACTTTATAATGTTTAATAGCTCTTTGTTAATGGAGTTTTGGGAAGATATATATGCTCTGCTTGAGGCAGAACTTGGGGCAGAAATCTCTGTTGGAGCTATGCCGCTAAAAGATTTTAAACAAGATGTTGAGAAGCTGATAGAAGGGATAACTAATGGTTCTGAACGTATAAGAAACATTGTTCATGACCTAAAAGGTTTTTCTAAACAGGGTAACTTTGAGAATTTTGAAAATGTGTCCGTTGAGGAAGTCTTAAAAACTTCATCGAGGATATTGAATCATCAGATAAGTAAATCCACTGAGAACTTTAGAATAGATATAGAATCCCCTCTACCGCCTGTTTATGGTAATAAACAAAAATTAGAGCAAGTCTTTATAAATCTGTTGATTAATGCGCTTGAAGCTATATCAGGCAAGACTTCTTTGGTCAGCGTAAAGGCTTACCAGTCTGAAGATAACTTAATTGTAGAGTTTCAAGACGAAGGTCTTGGAATATCTTCTGAAAACATCTCAAGATTAACAGAACCATTTTATACTACAAAACAACAAGAGGGTGGAACAGGGCTTGGGTTGTCTATCGTTTACTCTATTGTCAATGAGCATAATGGGACAATGGATATTCAATCAGTAAGAGGGAAGGGGACCATAGTTAAGATAACACTCCCTTTAGGAGAACACAGTGATTAAGGACTCCATTGTAATAATAGATGATGAAGAAGAGATTACAGCATAATATGAAATCTTTCTCAGGCGAAGCGGATACACTGATTATTTTGTATATAATGACCCTGAAAAATTCCTCATTGATATTGAAAAAGTGACCCCCTCTGTCATCTTTCTGGACCTAAGAATGCCGAAGCTGTCTGGTGAAGATTTGTTAAAGACAATACATGTGACCCATCCTGATGCGTCTGTTTTTGTTGTCTCAGGAACAGATGAAGTCGCTCCAGCAGTTAGATGCATCCAAGATGGTGCACTCGACTATATCGTTAAACCTATTGATAAGGATAGATTCCAGACAGCTCTAATGAAAGGGATGGAAATCTATAATATAAAAGCTGAATTAAATGAGATGAAGCGTGTTATTTCATCTGATCATGACGAAATAAATACAAATTTTAGTAACATCATTACTCAAGATAAGACTATGCTGAACATCTTTAAGTATATCGAGGCTGTCTCAACAGGCTCTGCCCCTGTGATGATAACAGGTGAAACAGTAACAGGTAAAGATATGCTTGCAGAAGCTGTGCACAAGTGCAGTAACCGTAAAGGTGAATTCGTCCCTGTCAACGTATCTGCTCTCGATGAAAACATGTTTAATGACTCCCTTTTCGGGCACGTCAAAGGTGCCTTTACCGGTGCCGACAAACAGAGGAAAGGTCTTCTGGCTAGTGCTGAAAATGGAACTGTTTTTCTTGATGAAATAGGTTATCTGAATGAGTCATCACAGATTAAATTATTACGATTGATACAGAACCATGAGTATCTTCATGTCGGCTCAGATAAACCTATAAAATCAAATGCGAGAGTTGTTGCGGCGACTAATGCTGACCTTGTAAAGAAGGTCGCTAGTGGTGAGTTCAGGCAAGACCTGTATTATAGACTCAAGACACACATGGTCTCATTGCCCCCTCTGAGAAAGAGAACTATAGATATTGAACCACTCAGTTGTCATTTCTTTAAGCAAGAATTAGCACATTTGGGAGCAGATGTTGCTTTACCGCCCGCTGTTATGTTGCAGGCTTTTAAAGAATATGATTTTCCTGGAAATATTAGAGAACTACAATCTATCATTATGGACTATGTTATACAGTTTAGCTCTAGTCGTTTGGGTCAAGCGGAGCTGAAAGAGTTTTTGAAAAAGCATAATATGAAGTTGATTAAAAAGAGTAGCGAACCGAGTGACGGACGTTTCGTGTATGACGGTCAGTTCCCTACTATCAAGCAGCTAGAGAGTAATCTGATTGAGTCTGCTCTTAACCTAACAGATGGAAACCAAAGCAAAGCGGCAAAACTACTTGGGATAACAAGGCAAGCACTTAATAAGCGACTAAGTAGTCAGTAAAAAGTTTCGAAAGCTTATTGAGACATCTCTTTGCCGATGATAGCTCTTTTTCTCGCTGTCCCCCACATATATCCACCAATCTCCCCATTAGTCCGAAGAACTCTATGGCATGGTATGATGATCCCAATCGGGTTTAGTCCTATTGCGTTACCGACAGCTCTCGATGATGTTGGTGCTCCAATGGTTTCTGCAATAGCTTTATATGTCGCGAGGTTGCCTGATGGTATCCTGAGCAAGGCTTGCCAGACTTTTAGCTGAAAATTTGTTCCTTTCAAAAGGATTTTTACATCTCTGTCGCTACTGTTAAATACCTGCTCAACTACTTTTTTTCCGATTTCCTTGTCACTTATAAACTCAGCATTTTCCCATCTTGTCCTGAGTCTACTCATCTCTGTTTCGCAATCTTCCTCTTGTGTGAAAGTGAGATTGCATATGCCTCTCTCGGTTACACCAATGAGGCAGGTTCCGAAAGGAGTCTCTTGAAAACTGTAATTTATTTGTAGGTTTAGCCCTTCTGTTTTGTATTCTCCTGGGGTTACAGCCTCTACACTCACAAATAGATCATGTAGTCTAGAAGGGCTGCTGAGACCCATATCTAGTGTAGTGTCGAGTATGGTCGATTCTTTTATTATCTGTTTCGCATGCTCTAATGTTACATATTGAAGGAACCTTTTCGGGCTGACTCCTGCCCACCTTTTGAATAGCTTTTGGAAGTGGAATGGACTCAGGTTAATATGCTCAGCTATCTGGTCTAAGCTTGGTTGCCTATGTGTGTTTTGTTCAATGAATTTTATAGCTTTTTCTATACGAACATAGTCTTCGTGCCGCTCAGTCATCTAGTGTGCCTCTATGAATTTTTCGATTTCACCGTGCCACTCTTCAGGCTCGAATGTACCAATCTTTGTTTTTTCGTTAAAGATAAGGTCACCGAGGAAACGAGGAGTCTTGCCACCAATATACATAGATTTTGAACAGGATACGCAATAAACAACAACATCATCAGCTGGCATCTCAGACGCTCTTTTAGCCATTTGTTCTTTTAGTTTTTCAGTAGGGAGTCTGCCATAAAATGTGTCGCCACAGCATTTTGAATTTGTACCTGTTTTTACTGGCTCTTTCAGGCTGATATTCATCTTTTGAAGGATGTTTCTGATTGTTTTATGTAGCTCTGCTTGGTCTCTTGTTGGGCAGGCATCCGTAATCGACATCTCTGCTCCTTTATAGTCAGGGAATTCGAAATCATCTATTTTATCTAATATACTCCAAAAGGGGATAGTGGTTACATTGTTGTGTTCTTGTCTATATCTACGGTCGCACCCTGGGCAGATATTCACTATCTGAGTCCCAGCATCAAGCTTCGCTTCGTGATGACAACAGGTGTCGTATAATTCTATCTCAGGGTAGACGTTCATTAGCAGTTTTAGCATCCTTTCTGTTTGTGCTGGGTTGTGGATCAGTAGGGCACATCCCGGAGAAAAAACTGTTTTCATATAGCTACCGCCTGATTTGATTTACTATATTTATAACACTTTTGATAATGCGTGCCACCCGATTCTTGCTATATTAGCCTAAAATAGAAGTTGAAGAGCTGGCTTTAATGCTTTAGAATTTTATCTGCTATATTTAACGTAGGGGAGCCATATGAGCAGTAAAAATGTTTTACCTAAGACAATGGAATATAAAAACGGAGATTTGTATCTGATAGATCAGACAAGGCTCCCGAATGAGACAATAATAGAAAAACAGGTGACTATAGAGCAGGTTTGGGATTCCATAAAGGTTCTCAAGGTTCGTGGCGCTCCAGCCATTGGTATAGCAGGTGCATACGGTCTGCTTTATGGTGTCAGAGACATTCTCGATGCTCCTGTGGATAAGTTTATGCAGGTGCTGAAAGAGAAGGCGGCATATCTAGATTCTTCTCGTCCTACAGCTGTAAATCTTAGCTGGGGGCTTAAGAGGATGGTTGCAAAAGCGGAAACTTGCACAGATATGACAAGTGAAGAGATATATAAAGTACTTGAGCAGGAGGCGATCGCCATTCACGAAGAGGACAAAATCCTCTGCAAAAAGATGGGCGAAAATGGCGCTCCACTCATAAAGGAAGGGATGGGCGTTCTGACCCATTGTAATGCTGGTTCACTCGCAACCTCAGAGCTTGGTACAGCTACCGCGCCTATGTATACTGCACATAATGCTGGTGTTAAATTTCGTGTTTACTCAGACGAGACAAGACCTCTTTTACAGGGTGCACGTCTCACTAGCTGGGAACTACAAAAATCAGGAATAGACGTAACCCTTATCTGTGACAATATGGCTGCACATATAATGAGTCAGGGGCTTATAGATATGGTGATAGTGGGGACTGACAGAGTCGCAGCTAATGGTGACGTTGCGAATAAGATCGGAACAATGGGTGTCGCTATACTCGCAAAACACTTTGGTATCCCTTTTTATGTGGCGTGTCCATCATCTACTGTCGATCTTAACACACCAACTGGTGCTGATATAGTTATAGAGGAACGTGAGCCTAATGAGGTTTGCAATTTTGGAGCTAGACGTACTGCGCCAGAGGGGATGAAAGTTCGCAACCCTGCCTTTGATGTCACCCCGAACGAACTGGTCACAGGTATCATAACTGAGCTTGGAATCTTGCAAGCTCCATACATCGAAAGTTTGGCGAGCGCATACAAAAAATAGAGGTCTTTATGTTAATGCTGGAAGAGAGAGCGGAACTAGTTAAATATGGAAAAAAGCTTGTGGAGGCTGGGCTTACCAGTGGAACAGGCGGAAATCTGAGCATATATAATAGAGAAACAAATCTAGTGGCTGTGACACCATCTGGTGTAGATTATTTCGATACAAAACTCGAGGATATCGTAATTACGGATATCGACGGAAAGGTTGTAGAAGGCGATAAAAAGCCGACAAGCGAGCTGTCGTTTCATCTTGGGCTGTATAAAAGCAGAGCTGATGTGAATGCTGTAGTTCATACCCATTCGGTGTACGCAACTACCATCGCATGCATGGGGCTGGAGCTTCCTGCTGTGCACTATATGGTAGCTTTCAGTGGTAATAAAGTTCCGCTCGCTCCTTACGCCACATTTGGCACGCAAGAACTAGCTGACTCTGTAGCTGAGAATATAGGCGATTACAACGCTGTACTCCTTGCTAACCATGGCTTGGTGACTGTCTCAGGAAATCTGCCAACTGCCTTTTCAGCAGCAGAAGAGATAGAGTTTGTTGCGAGGATATATTGTCAGGCAAAAAGTTTTGGTCAGCCTAATATCCTGCCCGATGATGAGATGGCTAAGGTTGTAGAGAAATTTAAATGGTATGGACAGAAGAAATAATTTTTGACTTAAGCTCAAAAAAGAGCTAGGATAATTTCGCTAAACAAGGTTTAGACTAAATAAACAAATAAAGGTACTAAAATGATAGAAACCAATAACGTTAACGTCCACGAAGTCACCCCTATTATTGCACCGCAATATATGAAACAGGTTTTCCCACTCTCTCCTGCTGGGTCTATCTTTGTGAACGAATCAAGAGAAGCGATAAAGAACATATTGCATGGTGATGATAAGAGGCTTATAGCTGTTGTGGGACCTTGCTCTATACACGACACAGTCGCTGCTTTAGAGTATGCAAAGCTTCTTAAAGAACTTTCAGATAAAGTTGCCGATAAAATATTCATCGTTATGCGAGTATATTTCGAAAAACCAAGAACAACTGTCGGTTGGAAGGGGCTCGTTAATGACCCTGACCTAGACGGTACTCATAAAATATCTAAAGGGCTTGGGATAGCACGTCAGCTTTACACTTCAATAACTGACCTTGGACTTCCTATTGCATCAGAAATGCTCGATCCTATTACTCCGCAGTATATGTCAGACATGATAAGTTGGGGGGCGATCGGTGCCAGAACTACTGAGTCGCAGACACACAGAGAGATGGCTAGTGGATTATCATTCCCAGTCGGGTTCAAGAATGGAACTGATGGTGGTTTGAAGATCGCAACTGACGCTATGGCAGCTTCACTACGTGAGCACAGTTTCCTCGGTATTAACTACGAAGGGATGACAGCGATAGTCCATACAAAAGGTAATCCTGATGTGCATATTGTTCTTCGTGGTGGAAATGACAGCCCTAATTACTATGAGAAGGATATTAAAGAGACTGTCGAGCTTTTGGCTAAAAACAAACTTCCAGATGCTGTTATGGTAGACTGTAGCCATGCAAACTCATATAAAGATCACAACCGTCAGGGTGAAGTCCTCGAAAATGTTATAAAGCAGATTGGGGATGGTGCTAGTACAATCAAAGGTGTTATGATCGAAAGTAACATTAACCCAGGGAACCAAAGTATTCCTGATGATCTTGAAGAGCTTGAGTACGGCGTATCTGTTACAGACAAATGCGTTGACTGGGCTACCACAGAAGAGATCATCATGAAAGCATACAACGCACTTTAATCAAAATCTATCGGAGGCAGTCTCGGCTGTCTCCGCATTTTAAAACTTGGAAACATAATGACAAATCAGAATTCTGGCGACCCTTTACACGGTATCACACTCGAGACAATAGTTACTAAGCTACAAGAGCATTACGGCTGGGAAAGGCTGGGCGGAAAGATAAGGATTAAATGTTTCACTGACGATCCAAGTATCAAATCTAGTCTAAAATTCTTAAGAAAAACACCATGGGCAAGGGCAAAGGTTGAAGATCTTTACCTCATCACCCGTTTTAGAAAGTAATCTACATATATGTCATTCTGAGGGGAAGTTTACTTCGACGTAAGATTTTCAAACAGACTCCTACTATGATTTCATCAGCTCAGAGTGACGTTTCTGGTTAGTATGAAGTCTCAACTTTAGTAGGCGAATGGAATGAGCCGAATAAGCGTGGGAGTATATTAAATTAGCTCGAAGTTAGCTAGTCGTCGCTGGATGACTTGCCGGCTAGGCGACCAGTACTCCAACATAGCTGTAGATTAAAACCACCTGTAGGACCGTCAAGGTTTATGATCTCACCTGCGAAATATAAATTTTTTATTAGCTTTGATCCCATGGTTTTGCCGTCGATCTCTTTCAGGTCTATACCACCCGCTGTGACTACGGCTCTTTCGAAACCAGCAAATTTTTCTATGTTAAAGCGTAAGTTTTTGAGTATGGTGACTAGCTTTTTTCTGTCCTCTTTTTTGAGGTCACATGAGCGAATCTCTGGATCGGTACCAGTTTGCTCTATAGCTAGTGCAAGCAGTTTTGGCTGGAAATATTTCTCTAGCATGTTTTTCAGTTTCTTTCGGCTGTTTTCGTTAATGTATTCAGCTATCTCTTTATCAAGTATGTGTTGTTCGATATCTGGTATAAAATCGATGGCGAGCTCTAAGTTAGGTTGAGTGATATCTATCTTTCTAGTCAGGTTATATATGGCTGGTCCTGATAGACCATTCTCAGTGAAGACAGCATCACTCTTGTCGTCAGAAATCTTTTTGCCATCAGCATAAATAGAAAAAAGTGCATCACTTGGGCTCATACCTTGTAGCTTTTTTATCCAGCCTTCTTTGACTACGACAGGTACTAGTGCAGGTCTTGGCTCAATGATGCTATGTCCAAGTCTTTCTGCGTAGTTGTAGCCTTCACCAGTGGAGCCTGTTTTTGGGTATGATTTGCCGCCAGTTGCTAGTATTACTGATTTGCATAGGATGTCGCCAGTGGCGGTAGATATAGATGTTATTTTGTTATCAATCGTGTTGATCTTTTGGATGATGACACCTTGACGTATTTCGACTTTATATTCTTTTAGGTATCGGGTGAGGATAGACAAAACCTCTTCGGCTAGGTCAGACATAGGGAATATTTTAAAATCCTTATCTACCTTTGTGACCATCCCTTTATCATTAAAGAATGATATTGTATCAGTTGAGGAGAAGGCATTGAAAGCTTGATAAAGGAACTTTCCAGACTTGCCAAAATGTGAGACGAACTCTTTAGTGTTGGTTATAGTGTTTGTGATGTTGCATCTACCTTTACCGCTTATGAGAAGCTTGCGACCTATGGAGCCCATCTTCTCTATGAGTAGGACTTTTGCCCCATTTTCTGCGGCAGTTCCAGCAGCCATAAGACCAGCAGGGCCACCACCTATAACAACAACATCGTAAACATTCATTTAACTACCTTCCTCTTGGAAAGTTATACTACTGACATCTGCGGCTTGTCTACAAATATACCTTGGATAAGTGTTATCGCCGCTTCAATAAGTGGTTCTTTTTTCCTGCTATCTATCACTGCTATGCTAAGTGGGATCTCGAAATCTATACTGCTATAGTGGTTTACAAGCCCACTCTCTATTAATTCTTTTGTATCTTCTTTACGTAGGATACAAGCCCCTTGTCCGCTTCTTACTAGCTCTTTTACGACAGACTCATCAGAAACAACCGTGATGTTTCTTGGTGGAAAATTTTTGCCAAGTTTACGTTTCATCTCTACATGGAAAGGGCAGTTGTTGCTCCCCCATATCCAAGGTAGCTCTGCTAACTCTTCCCAAGAGACGCCGTCGAGAGACTCCAACAATACTTTTGGTACAACCATCTGGACTGTTGCTGTGTGTATAGGGAGGGTCATTATGTCTTCATCTTCGAGTGTTCCATATATGAAGCCAAGGTGCATTTCACGGTTTCGAAGCATTGTCGCTGTTTTTGTTGTCTCTGATATTACGTAGTTAACTTCCACATTTCCTATAATGCCAGCCATCGCCTTGCTTAGCTGTG
Source organism: Denitrovibrio sp. (assembly GCA_002869185.1). Taxonomy (GTDB): domain Bacteria; phylum Chrysiogenota; class Deferribacteres; order Deferribacterales; family Geovibrionaceae; genus Denitrovibrio. Next base: position 81,823 of record PKTN01000003.1, read on the forward strand.
CTACTCGTAGGAATGTTGGGTCGGTATTTAGTCCAATCGCAAGCTTACCTATTATCTCACCTCTTAGACTGAGTGCTTGCCTTCGGACTTCATACGCAGAATTGACCGCCATCATAGCGTGAGGTAGCAGTTTTTCCCCTTCGTTTGAGAGTGCCATCCCTCTTGGTTTCCTGATAAAGAGAGAAACACCAAGCTCATCCTCTAGTAGCTTTATCTGGTTACTGAGTGCGGATAGGCTTATGTGCATATTTTCTGCGGCACGTGTGAGACTTCCTAGCCTTGCGATATTTACAAAAGAGTTGAGCTGATAAAGTTCCATCTAAAAAACTCCATATATTAGTTTTCATAATATTAGCATAACTATTGGAAAAGAGGTTTCGATTTTTTAGAAGGCTCACTTCCAGAATGGCTAATTGTTCTCTTTGTGGATATTTGTTACTCATTGATCAGGAGAGAAGAGATGAATAAAAAAATAGGATGGATTAGATTTTCTGGGCTGATAATAGGACCGATACTTGGGTCAGGGATAATACTGTTACCTACTATGGTATATGAAAAAGCTGGCTTCTGGTCTCTGCCTGCATGGGTTCTGATATCTGTCTTAGGTTTGTTCTTTGCGTTTATATTCTCATTCTTGACACTCCTTTTCCCTGGTGAGGCTGGTGTTTCAAATGCCATTGAGTATGTTTTTGGTAAGCTGGTGAAAATCCTTTCTGCCGGATATCTTATTGGTGCAGGCCTCTTTGGACCTGTTGCTGTGCTCCTAATAGCAGAGAGATATGCTAATCTTTCAGGTCTGCTGAGTTCAACAACATTTACACTTATTTCACTTCTTCTTTGTACCTGTTTGCTAATGATGAGTATCACATCTATAGGTAGGGCGGCTCTAGTCCTCTCTTCTGTGGCGGCGATACTCCTTGTCTCTGGTGGGGCTATGGCACTCATTTATCACAGTAAATTTGATGTTGTCAGGCAACCGTTTGAGTTCTCTGTTTTTGGTAATGCTATGCTATTACTCTTTTGGGGGCTTGTTGGTTGGGAGGTTATAGGTTCTTTCAGTGGTGAGATAAAAGACCCCAAACACACTTATACTAAGGCGGCTCTTTTCAGTGCTTTCATAATAACAACTGTTAGCTTAGTTGTAGCAGGTGCAGTGCAGTTCGCTGATATTGATTCTCTTGGTTCACCTGTAGCTGATGTCGCTATGATTATAAAACCTATAGCGGGTGGCTTGAATACATATGTCTTTGGCGGTTTGGTGTTTGCCTTATGTATAAACACTTATCTATCTTTTGTTGGTAGTATAGCAAGGCTTGCGGCATCTTTAGCGGATGATAATATACTGCCTCGTGTTCTGAACAGGCGAACAAAAAATAACTCGGCGTATATTCTAATTGCTATAATGACTCTGGTGCATGTGTTTCAGATATTGTTGGTGAAGATTGGTTTAATGACTATGGAGAGTCTTGTTGCTGTTGCGGATGTATTTTTTCTGCTGAACGCACTTGTAGGGTTATTAGCTGCGATGGTTATATTTGAAAGACGCTGGTTGAAAATATGTACAGGTGTATTGGCAGCATGTTTTTTTAGTATACTTCTTTTCTCATCAAGCTTACTGCTTGTTACAATAAGCTTGATATCATTCTTTGTTCTGTTTGCTGGAAGACCTTACCTGACTGTTGCAGATTAAGACTTCTTAACGAACTATGACTTAAGTTTCATAGCACCGATACCGTCTATCTTGCAGTCGATATCGTGATCCCCATCTACTAAGCGGATGCTTTTAACTTTTGTACCAACCTTAACCACGAGGGATGATCCCTTCACTTTCAGGTCTTTGATAACGGTTATACTGTCGCCATCTTGGAGAACATTGCCGTGAGCGTCTTTGATAACGCCAGCTTCTTCAGCCTCTTTCGCTTCTGCTTGAGTCCATTCGTGTGCGCACTCAGGACAGATGAGTAGCTCGCGGTCTTCGTATGTATATTCACAGTTGCACTGTGGACAGTTTGGTAATTCACTCATTAATATAAACCTCTTAAATTTAATCAGTGGTATGTTATCAGAGAGATAAGTGAAATGTAAAGATGCTATTAACCTAAAGTGAGTTGATAAATACTGGTTTAGGATTTACATTATGTATGACCCCTATCAATTTTATTGATTAATGGAGTAGATGTGAATATGGAACTAAGCAGCGAAATTCTAGATATTATTTATCATAATGTTTGTAACGGTATCTATGTGACTGATGGTAAGGGAGTAACCTTAGGGGTTAATAAACCTTATGAGATTATGTCCGGTATCAAGAGCGAAGAACTTGTCGGTAAAAGTCTCTATCAGCTTGTTCATGTGGATAAAGTATTCAGCGGTTCAGCATCACTTCTTGTTTTAGAAAAGAAGACTCCAATAACTATAACTTATCACACGAAAACAGATAAAAAATTTCTTGCAAAAGGTAAGCCTATTTTTGACGAGAACGGAAATATTAAGTATGTTATCAATACTATCTGGGATTTAACCGCGATCTCGTATAAGGACGCTATAGACTCAGATACAGCTAGAGATTCCATGCTTGATACCTCTGACTTTGTTTCATCCAGTCCACATATGATCAAGGTGATCGACCTCTGCATGAGGATAGCAAACACTGAATCGACCATTTTTATTACTGGTGAATCAGGCGTGGGTAAAGGACTAGTGGCAACTATCATCCATCAGGCTAGCGACAGGAAAAAGGCTCCTATGATTAAACTGAATTGTGCCGCTATACCTGAAGGACTCATAGAGAGTGAGCTTTTTGGCTATGTTAAAGGTGCATTCACTGGTGCAGATTCGAAGGGGAAGGCTGGTCTTTTTGAAGCAGCGGAGAATGGTGTGATCTTTCTGGACGAGATTTCGGAGATGCCTCTTTATACTCAGTCCAAACTATTAAGTGTGCTTCAAGAGAGAGAGTATACTCCTGTTGGAGGTACTCAGCCTAAGAAGACAAATGCAAGGGTTATCGCAGCTACCAATAAAAATATTTGGCAGATGGTTCAAGAAGGGAAGTTTAGAGAAGATCTTTATTACAGGCTTAATGTTGTGCCCATCGAGATACCGCCTCTCAGGCAAAGACCAGAGGATATTGCTCCACTTATCTTATTCTTTTTACATAAGTATAATAAGAAATATGGAAGCTATAAGAAGTTTTCTGATGATGTCACTAAACGGATGGAGACTGCTGTTTGGCAGGGGAATGTCAGAGAACTAGAGAATGTTGTAGAGAGACTTGTGGTCAGTAATAAGAGTGATTTGATTGATATCAAAGATTACGATTCGCTCGCTAGCATAGAGCATCATCTTGGAGATAACAGCCTAAAGTCACATTTAGAGACATATGAGAAAAATTTATTAATAAACGCTGTATCCAGCTGTAGGAGCACAAGAGAACTCGCTAAACTGTTACAGACAAGCCAACCTAGTGTAGTTAGAAAACTTCAAAAATACGGTATTTCACTCTCGTCCAATTCATAAATGAATCAAGCGATTCATATTTGAATCATCCCTCGTAAGTTCCCTGTGTTTTATAACATTATATTATTATGAGTGATTCACATTTGAATCATTTCTATTTTTAGAACGCCTTTTGGTGTTTTTTTAATTTTTTAAACTATTGGTATATAGAAACATATTGTTTTCTAAATGTGTTTGCTTCTAATAAAAAATATTAATAAACTGGTATGGTTCTTGATATATGTATATGCGTACGGAAGAAGAAATACATATATTGAGGTGTTAGATGAGTGCAGTTTATCTAATAGAATCACTAAGAACTCCATTCGGATCATTTGGTGGAGCCCTATCGGATGTGCCTGCTGTTGATATGGCAGCATCAGTTATAAAGCAAATCCTAGAAAATACAGGTCTTAAGGGTGGCGAGATTGATGAAGTTATCCTTGGACAAGTTATCCAAGGTGGTGCTGGGCAGGCTCCTGCCAGACAAGCGATGATCAAAGCTGGTATCCCAAATAGTGTCCATGCAATGACTATCAATAAAGTGTGTGGCTCAGGTCTTAAGACGATGATGCTCGCATCACAATCTATCCAAGTTGGCGACAGTAACCTTGTTATTGCTGGTGGTATGGAAAATATGTCAGCTGCTCCTTATGCCCTTCCTACAGGGCGTTACGGTGCGAAGATGGGTAATGCGCAGATGCTCGACCTTATGATGCATGATGCACTTGTTGATCCTTACTCTACTCAGGCTATGGGCGTTCTAACAGAAGGAAGCGTCGCAAGAACAGGTGTCACACGTGAAGAGCAAGACGAACTTGCTGCTAGGTCATATAAGCTATCTCTGGATGCTATTAATAATGGCGTGCTTGATGATGAGATCGTCCCTTATGTTAAGAAGACTCGCAAGGGTGATGTTGTTATTGATAAGGATGAAGACCCATTCAACGGACGTATTGACAAGCTCCCTACGCTTAAGCCTTGTTTCAAAAAAGACGGGACAATCACAGCTGGTAATGCATCAAACATTAACGATGGTGCCGCTATCACGCTCCTCGCGAGTGAAGAGGCTGTTAAGAAATATAATCTCACTCCAAAAGCTAAACTCATAGCTTATTCAACAAACAGTATTGAACCAGAATATTTTGGCGAAGCGCCTTGTGGTGCTATAGAAAAGGCTGTGGCTAAGGCTGGTCTTAAGCTCGAAGATATCGACCTTTTCGAGATCAACGAAGCATTCGCTGCGGTAACTCTGATGGCTGTTAAGAAGCATAATTTAGATATAGATAAAGTTAACGTGAATGGTGGTGCTTGTTCATTCGGTCACCCTGTTGGAGCTAGTGGTGGACGACTCGTTGCGACACTTGTGAGAGAGCTAGTCAGACAGAACAAGAAGTACGGACTCGTGACACTGTGTATCGGTGGTGGTGAGGCTGTAGCTGCGGTTTTTGAAAGAGTATAAGGAGAATATTATGTTGGTCAAAGAGATAATATCGGTAGAAGAAGCTGTCAGCAAAATCAATAAAGGTGACAGTGTGATGGTTGGTGGTTTTATTGGATGTGGAACACCAGACTCACTCCTTGGAGGGCTTAAAGAGGTTGGCACGGATGACTTAACACTCATTTGTAATGACTCAGGTATCCTCGATCCAGAAAATCCAACAGGGCTTCCAGCTCTGATAGTAAATAAGCAGTTTAGTAAGATGCTCGTTTCTCATATAGGGACAAACCCTGAAACTGGTCGTCAGATGAATGCTGGCGAGACAGATGTTCAGCTTATTCCACAAGGGACACTAGTAGAAAGAATAAGATCAGCAGGGATAGGGCTTGGCGGTTTCCTCACTCCAACAGGGCTGGGGACAGAAGTTGAAGAGGGGAAACAAGTTATCGATATAGATGGAATAAAGTATCTTTTGGAATTGCCACTTAGGGCTAACGTAGCTCTGATAAAGGCGAAAGTAGCTGATAAATCAGGAAACTTATTATATTCGAAGACAGCAAGAAATTTTAACCCTGTCATGGCTATGTCAGCCGACCTCGTTATTGTTGAGGCGGAAGAGCTTGTTGAGATAGGTGATATCGACCCTGAACACGTAGTCACGCCTTCGATATTCGTGGACTACATAGTAATGAGCAAGTGAGGGGATAATCATGGAATACGTATCAAATAAAACAAATATTGCAAAAAGGATAGCTCGGTTTTTTGAGTCTGGAAGTGTTGTAAACCTTGGTATAGGTCTACCAACTCAGGTTGCAAACTATATCCCAGAAGGTGTTACCGTTGTACTCCAATCAGAGAATGGTTTTCTAGGTCTTGGACCTGCACCAGAAAAGGGTAAAGAGGATAAAGACCTCACAAATGCTGGTGGTCAGCCTGTGACTATTCTCCCTGGTGGGATGTGTTTCGACTCAGCTACTTCGTTCGGTATTATCCGTGGTGGACATGTTGACTATACAGTTCTTGGTGTTCTCGAAGTAGATCAGAAGGGTAATTTGGCTAACTATAAAATCCCAGGAAAAATGGTTCCTGGTATGGGTGGAGCTATTGACCTTGTTGTTGGGGCAAAGGTTGTTATCGCAGCTACACTTCACTTTGAGAAGAATGGCGGGACAAAGCTTAAGAGGGAGTGCTCACTACCTCTCACAGCAAGAGAGCAGGTCAACTATGTTGTTACAGACGTAGGCTTTTTCGAGATCAAAGATAATAAGTACATACTTAAAGAGGTATTTGCACCATACACCACTGATTTTGTTGTGGAAAAGACAGATGCAGATATCGAGATAGCTGATGACTGTCAGCAGGTTGAGATTTAATATATTTGGAGGTTTTATTATGTTTAAGCGTCTAACGAACCTATGTGTCGTTCTTGTTCAGCGATACCTACCAGACCCATTTCTATTCGCTGTGATTCTGACTCTTGTAGTCTATTTCGCAGGTATGGCAACAACTGGTCAAGGTTCTATTGTTATGATAGACCACTGGACAAATGGTTTCTGGAAGCTCCTTGCATTCTCTATGCAGATGGCACTTATTCTTGTCACAGGCCATACTCTTGCAAACGCCCCTATATTCAAGAAGGGTCTAAGCTCACTTGCTAAAGTAGCAAAGACACCTAACCAAGCTATCTTGGCAGTGACTGTAGTCGGTATTATCGCATCATTCATTAACTGGGGTTTTGGTCTTGTTATTGGTGCTCTTTACGCTCGCCAGCTCGCAAGAGAAGTTAAAGGTGTCGATTATAGACTCCTTATCGCTTCTGCTTATTCTGGTTTCCTCGTATGGCACGGTGGACTCTCAGGCTCTATCCCACTTAAACTCGGCTCTGCGAAAGGCCTAGCAGATATTACAAGTGGTGCAGTTACAGAGGCTATCCCTACATCTATAACAATCTTTGGTACTATGAACCTTGTTATATTTGCAGTACTTCTCTTTACTCTCCCTTTCTTAAACAGGGCTATGCATCCATCAAAAGAAGAGGATGTTATTAGTTGTGACCCTGCTCTCCTCGAAGAAGAGCCTATCCCAGCTAAAATTGAAAACCCTACACCAGCAGATAGAATGGAGAACAGTCCTGTTCTTTCAATACTTATCGGTGTGCTAGGTATGATTTTCGTATTTAAATATTTCTACACTAAGGGATTTTCTCTTAATCTTAATATAGTTAACTTTACGTTCCTATTCGCAGGTATCCTGCTTCACGGAACACCTAGACGCTTTTTAAACGCTATGACACAGGCTGGAAAGAGTACTATTGGTATTATCATCCAGTTCCCTTTCTACGCAGGTATCATGGGTATGATGGTAGGAGCTACTGGCGACGGTGGTTCATTGGCTGGCGGGATTTCCAATATGTTCGTAAGTATATCCACTGAGACGACATTCCCACTTTTCACCTTTCTCAGTGCAGGTATAGTAAACTTCTTCGTACCATCAGGTGGTGGTCAGTGGGCTGTCCAGGCTCCGATCATGATGCCAGCTGGTGCGGCTCTTGGCGTTCCCGCCGCTAAAACAGCTATGGCTATAGCTTGGGGTGATGCGTGGACAAACATGATACAGCCTTTCTGGGCGCTTCCTGCTCTTGGTATAGCAGGTCTTAGTGCGAAAGATATCATGGGCTTTTGTCTAATCGACCTATTTTATAGTGGTATTGTTATCTCAGTAGTAATGTTGCTATTCTAGATTAAATATACACTCATTTTGTAAGGCTCTCTGGTAAACAGGGGGCCTTTTTTTGTTTGACTATCTTTTATCTTTACTAATTAATCAAATGTCATAGAATAATAAAAAAACGGTGCAGAAAATGTTTTTATTGAACCAAATAGCTAGAATTAGACCTAAAACACTTCAAAATAGATTGATTGTCATTATTATTGCCGTGATTTTATTCCTATTATCCATAACAGGTGTGCTATTCATCAACCTTACTTCAACCATCCTTAAAGAGCAGATAGGCAAAAGAGCTGTCCATATATCCAAGTCTATAGCAGAGATGGAGGAGATACGTGATTTGATCCTCGCTAAAGACCCAGATGGAAAGCTTCAGGATATTGCCGAAAGAATAAGGAAGAAGATTGATGCGAAATTTGTTGTTATAGGTGACAAAGATGGAATGAGGTATGCTCACCCCAACCCTGAGAAGCTTGGTCATAACATGATTGATGATGATGGCGACGACAATTCACCTGCTTTAAAAGAGGGAAGGTCATACATTTCTCATGAAATAGGTTCACTAGGTCTTTCTATCAGAGGAAAAAGTCCAGTATTTGATATGGATGGAAATATCGCAGGGATAGTATCTGTCGGGTATCTTATGGAAAATGTTCAGCACGTAATTTCCTCATACATTATTATTATTAAAGTATTTATAATGCTTATAATTTTTGTTGGTGTCTTTTGTGCTATCTATATCGCCAGAGGTGTTAAGTGGGCGATATTCGGGCTGGAACCAAAGGAGATCGCAAACCTTTTACAAGAGAAGAGCGCCATAATTGAATCTATACGTGAGGGTGTGGTCGCTGTTAACGAAACTGGGCACGTCAGCATGATAAACCAAGCTGCGATGAGTATGCTACATATCGATTCAGCAGAAGAAGCGCTTGGGCGCGCAGTTATAGAGATAGTGCCAGAGAGTGGCGTGTGTCAGGTGCTAGAAACTGCAAAGCCTGCGATGGATGTTGAATTGGAGATTAATAATACTCAGCTAATCGTAAATATTCTCCCAATCATGCATAAGGACGAGGTCGTTGGAGTAGTTTCGAGTTTTAGAAGAAAGGACGAGCTACATAAATTGGCTAAGGAGCTTTCTAGAGTTAAGGAATATTCCGAGATGCTCCGTGCGCAAAGTCATGAGTATTCTAATAAATTACACACAATAGCTGGGTTGTTGCAGATTGAAGCGTATAATGATGCTTTAGAGATGATCATTACAGAGGCTTCTGGATATCAGGATTTCGTAAAATTGATGACATCCACTATAACGGATTCTGTCCTGTCTGCGATTATCATAGGCAAATATAATTACGCAAAAGAGCTCGGGATAGAGTTTAAGATAGACCCTGAAAGTAGTATGAGAGAGATCCCTGAGTATATAGATAGAGATAAGCTAGTAACTATACTCGGCAACCTTTTCAATAACGCTTTTGAAGCTCTCGCTGAGAGTGATAATAAATGCGTGAGACTAGCTATGACCGATCTAGGAAATGACCTCATCTTTGAAGTGGAAGATTCTGGTCTAGGTGTCAATGTCGAACCACAGGAGAAAATCTTTGAAAAGGACGTATCCACCAAGGATAAATCGAATAGAGGGTATGGTTTGTTTATTGTTGGGAAGCATGTTCAAGAGATGGGTGGTAGTATTGAATTAGGTAAAAGTGAAATGGGCGGAGCGGCGTTCACCATAATAATCCCCAAAGAGAGGATGAATGATGAGTGATATTACTGTTTTGATTGTCGAAGACGATATCAAGATTTCTGAGATACATAAAATGTTTGTTCAAAAGGTAGAAGGGTTTAGCCTTTGTGGAATAGCTAACTCTATCTCTGATGCAGAAAAGATGATTGATATCCTTCAACCAGACTTGCTTCTTTTAGATCTCTACTTTCCAGAAGGGAGTGGGATGGAGCTACTTAGGGAGATTAGAGCTAGTAGTAAATCTTTAGACGTGATTCTTATCACTGCGGCTCAGGAGATGAAGGCATTGCAAGATGCTTTGCACGGCGGAGTTTACGACTATATAGTTAAACCTGTTATTTTCGAGCGTTTTGAAGAATCACTCCTTCAATATAAATCACATCAACAAAAGATAATTAATTCTGATTCCTTTGATCAAAAGGATATTGATGGCTATTTCCGTAGTCAGAAATCTACCGTGGATTATGCTGATAATATTCCTAAAGGGATAGATCCTATCACATTGAAAAAGCTTAAAAAAAGACTCAAAGAGGCAGAGCTAAATGGGATGAGTGCAGAAGAGGTTGGTGAACTTGTGGGGACAAGTAGGAGCACGGCAAGAAGATATCTTGAATATCTAATAAGTATAGATTATTTATATGCGGATCAGGTGTACGGAACTGTTGGTAGACCTGAACGAAAATATTTTATGAAATAGATTATAAGTAGTTTACTAAAGTGCTCAATGATTTAGCATGAGATTTTAATTGCTCTGTAATTTCTTTATCGTTCATGTTTCGTATCCTTTCCACTGGTCCTGATATGGATAGCGCTCCGAATAGATCACCATTTTCATCATATATAGGGGTTGCGATAGCACCAAGATAGGCTTCTCTTTCACCATAAGTAATAGCATAACCCTGCATCTTTATATCTGCTAACTCATGGTCAGTCTCTGCAAGAATGACTTTACCTGCTGCCCCTTGATCAAGAGGTAGTGCCTGACCAACTGTCACACTATGCCTTAATGGAGACTTGCTTTCTATTCTCATTATGCATTTTCGTGAATCGTTCTCGTGCTTATAAAGTGAGACTGTTTCGTTGGATAATTCCATCATCTGGTTTAGTATTTTCCAGATAGAATCGTAGACTTTATTTGCAGAAAGATATATGCCTGCAACTTCGAGCATCTTTATGCCTAAACGGTATCTGCCAGTAACAGTGTCTTTGCTGAGAAATCCATTATTACAGAGTGTGGTGCATAGCCTATGTAGACTCGGTTTTGATAGATCCATCCGCTCGTGTAGCTCCGCAAGAGAAAGATCAACGTCTGAAGAAGTAAAACATCCGACTATTTGAAGCGCTTTGTCTACGCTGGTGTTACTTATTGTCAATTAATCCCTCCAGAAGTCCAAGCTTGTTGAATAAACTATAGTTTTTTGAAACTATGCCTGTGAAATCTTTGCCAAATAATGCTCTGGCTGTGGTAGCTGCATCTATTATCTCTTTAAGTTTGATCTCTTTTAAATAACCTAGGGAGTGTAGCATGTGTAAAAGATCTTCTGTAGGGAGATTTCCCGGAGCATCAGGCATGAAAGGGCATCCTCCCATTCCAGCAACAGAGGAATCTATCACTGTGACATTTGAATGAATAGCTGCTAAAACATTTGCCATCCCCATGCCGAAGGTGTCGTGTAGGTGGATTCCTAGGCGTAAGCTATCTGTAGCATCATATACTTTATTGCAAATATTCTTAATCATCCCCGGTGTCGCAAAACCAGAAGTGTCTGATAGACCTATTTCGTCTGCACCTGCATCCTTATAGGCTTGTGATATCTCGGTGATAATTTCTATGTTTGGCATCCCTTTGAAATGGCAACCGAAAGCGGCTTGGATTCCAGCACGAACCATAACTCCTTCGCCTCTTGCTGTTTTTATCATATCTAATATTGTAGGCATAGCCTCATTTATGCTTTTACCTGTATTCTCTTTATTGTGTTCGTCGCTAGCTGATATAGAGATATTCAGTAGTTTGACTTTGGACTCAAGGGCACGTTCCAAACCTCGCTGGTTAAGGACTAACCCTGAGAAGAGGACATCATTATTGTCAGCATAATGTTTGAATAGTTCATCTACTCCAGCCATCTGCGGTACACGTTTTTCGTTCACAAACGAACCTAGCTGAACCCTATCCAAACCTGCATCTAGTAGCTGGTCTATTAGCCTTATCTTATCCTCAAGACTTAGACATATGTAATTACTTTGTAGACCTTCTCTCAGTCCGACCTCTTCTATCTGTATCATTATAAATCTCCGAGAATATTTTTATCGATAAGCTCGTTAACCTGGTTTTCGTTGAAACCATATGAGTTTAGTATATCCATAGCACCTTCATTCATCTTTGGTGGTTGATGGCGGATAGTGGAATATCTGTCACCAATACGCACAGGTAGTGATGGTAGTTTAGAGGTTAGCCCATCACCTAGCTCTGTTTCAACAAGGTTCCCCTCTGCGTTCATTTGTGGGTCATTGAAAAGATCACCAGGTTTTTTAACCTCTGCAAATGGTATCTTTGCCTGCTCAGCCTTAAGAAGTATATCACTAGAAGTCATTTTAAGAAACTTGTCAGCCAAATCAGGAACTAGAAAATCCCTCTGAAAAATACGTTGAGAGTTTGTTATCAGTCGTTCATCGGATAAGATGTCGTCAAATTCGAATATCGCACAAAATCGTGTCCAGTGTCGGTCGCTGGTTATCCCTATGAATATCTGCTCGTTGTCCTTACTGCGAAATAAATCATAAACAGCCCAAGCTCTTGCTCTCTCTGGCATAGGGTTCATTGCTGTCCCTGTTATAGCCTCACCAGCCATATGTTGACCCATAAGAAATCCAGCAGATTCAAATAGTGTGGAGATAACTTTAGTACCTTTGCCTGTAGTGACCCTTTCGTAGAGGGCGGTTATGATCCCCATTGCTGCATATGAACCACCCATCACGTCAAGAATAGATGCACCAGCTCTGAGAGGTCTTCCGTTAGGACCTGTCATATAGGCAAGCCCAGACATCATCTGGATAACTTCGTCGAGTGCTGAGCGTTTTTCATATGGTCCGGGCATAAAACCTTTCATTGAGCAGAATATAATCTTGTTATTAATCTCTTTCACTACGTCATACCCAAAACCAAGCCTTTCTATAGTACCGGGTGCGAAATTTTCTATGAAAACATCTGATTGTTTGACCATCTCGGCTATTGTTTCTTTTCCAGCATCTGACTTAAGGTCTATACATAGGCTCCTTTTATTTCGGTTATAGAATGGAAAAAAACCTCTAGCAAAACCTTTTAAGCGTCTAGTGTCATCTCCATCTTTCTTTTCTACGCGGATAACTTCAGCACCAAGATCAGCTAAGATAAGACCACAAGCTGGTCCCATTACATTCTGACTGAGTTCTAAAATTTTTATCCCCTTGAGTGGCAGTTGCTGGTTCATGATTAAATATCCTTAAAATATGTTTTGGTATGTGGAATGCTGTTTCATATGATAATATCAATGGGTCGTTTGTCAATGAAAAATCTGATGAATTTTATGAACAAAATAAACTTTAAACTTTAAATTCAGAGTATCTCCAGAAACTTTACTTATCCTCCATTTATAATATTGTTCTATATGAAACAAGATTATTTCATTTAGTGTTTCGTATTAAAGCGTGGCACTTAATAATTCAGGAGGTTCTTATGAAAAGTTTAGGAAAGACAATTAAATTAGGATTTTTTGCTATTTTAGCAGGGGTCGCATTTATCGCAGCATCATTTCAGCCAGCTCAGGCTGCTGATGTTGATGAGATTCACTTCCTCATCCCTGGTGGCGCAGGTGGTGGTTGGGACGGTACAGCAAGAGGTGTTGGTAAAGCACTCCTTGATTCTGGACTAGTTAAGAAAGTAAGCTTTGAGAACATGTCAGGTGGCGGTGGCGGTAAAGCTATCAACCATATTATCTCTACAGCTCACAGACAAAAGAATACCGTGATGGTAAACTCAACACCTATAGTTATTCGTTCACTCACAAAAGTTTTCCCTCAGTCATTCCGTGACCTTACACCTGTAGCTGCAGTTATAGCAGATTACGCAGCTTTTGTTGTTCCTGATGACTCAAAATATACAAGCTGGGATCAAGTAATGGCTGATTTCAAGAAAGACCCTAACAGCGTAAAGATTGGTGGTGGTTCTGTAAGGGGTGGTATGGACCATCTTGTACCTGCAATGGCTATCAAAGCAGGCGGTGGGGATCCACTTGATCTTAGATACATAGCATATGACGCTGGTGGAAAAGCTATGGCTGGACTTCTTTCTGGAGATACTCAAGTACTAGCTACTGGATATGGTGAGGCTATTGGTCTTGCTAAGCAGGGTGAAGTAAGAATCCTTGCTGTAACATCAGAAGATCGTCTTGCTTCTGCTCCTAAAACTCAGACTCTTAAAGAGCAAGGTTTTGACGTAGTTTTCGCTAACTGGAGAGGTTTCTTCGGTCCTCCAAAACTTTCTGAAGCTAGACAAGCAGAACTTCAGTCTGTTCTAGAGAAGATGTATAAGACATCTGAGTGGGAAGATATTCGCACAAAACGTGGCTGGCAGAACCTTTACAAGCCAGGGAAAGAGTTCGTAAGCTTCCTCGAAGATCAAGAGCTTAAGATTGGTGGAATTATGCGCGAGCTTGGTTTTATCAAATAATATTAATAATATAATAGTTTGGCGGTACATTTGTGCCGCCTTTATTCGTAAAGGAGATTCTTATGGCTAGGGAAAAACTCGGCGCATTTTTAATGCTTATCTTCTCGGTAGCATACGGGGTTGGCGCTTTCAGTATCCCACTTAGTTTTCTTGCTCAGAGGGAAACTTTTACCTCAAGAACAATGCCGATGGCACTTAGTGTTATTGGTATAATATTTTCTCTGATGATAATTATATTGCCTACTATCGATGAGGCAGGAAAGGAGACTTTCGGAACCACGATAAAAGGGATGGAATTTAAAAAGACAACATACCTGATACTACTTATGATTGGCTACGGGCTGATCATGAAGTGGATAGGTTTTATCATAGCTTCTGCAATTTTTCTCATTATAGGCTTCCGAATCTTAGGTGAGAAGAGGATTAAGGTTCTTATACTTGGGTCTATACCTCTTGTATGTGCACTTTGGATTATAATGTCACTATTGCTTGGTGTATACATTGCGCCGGGCGAGATATTCTACATGATGGGGATAATATAATGTTTGAAACAATGATGTCAGGAATGTGGACAGGTATGACTGCCACGTTTATCCCTATAAACATAATGATGGTTCTTTTCGGTTGTTTTATGGGAAGTTTCATCGGTATGATGCCAGGTCTTGGTCCTATTACGGCTGTTGCACTTATGATTCCTATTACATACGGACTTGACCCTACAACAGGTATGGTTCTTCTGTCTGGTGTTTACTATGGTGCGATATTTGGTGGTTCTACATCATCTATCCTTATTAATGAACCGGGTGAGGCGGCTACAGTTGCTACTGCTATTGATGGTTATCCACTCGCTAGACAGGGTAAACCTGGGAAGGCACTCGCTATCGCGGCATACTCATCATTCTCTGGTGGTACTATTGCGGTTATTATTATGATGTTTTTTGCTCCACTGTTAGCTTCAATATCTAAAGGCTTTCAATCTGTCGATTATTTTGCTCTTATGATACTAGGTCTGACCGCTGTTTCTGCTTTTGCAGGGAAGGGTGGTTTTGCTAAAGCTATGCTTATGACTATCCTAGGTTTGATGCTCTCCACTGTCGGAACAGATCAGACATCAGGAACACAAAGATACACATTCGGCTCTTTGGAGCTTCTTGACGGTATAGAATTCCTTATGCTAGCTATGGCTACATTTGCTCTAACTGAAGCGTTGCTTCTAGTTCTGAGAAGGGATGAATGCTCAGATAGTCTTAATCCTAAGAGTATAGGGTTCAAAGACCTAAAGGTAACCAAAAAAGAGTTTAAACTTATCGCACCGACTATTGCACGTTCGTCAATTCTCGGATTTTTAGTTGGAGTTCTCCCTGGTGCAGGGGCGACGCTCGGTTCATTCATGTCTTATGGTATGGAAAGAAATCTCGCTCCTAAAGAGGAGCAGGAAAAGTTTGGTAAGGGTAGCCTTCGTGGATTATCTGCACCTGAGACAGGTAATAATGCTGCGAGTACAGGTTCTTTTGTTCCACTTTTGACACTTGGAATACCTGGGTCAGGTACAACAGCTGTTATGCTTGGTGCTCTTGTTGCTTATGGTATAGAGCCAGGTCCTAGACTTTTTGTAGACAGACCAGAGGTTTTCTGGGGTGTAATCATGTCTATGTATCTAGGGAACGTATTCCTCCTAGTGCTTAATCTACCGCTAATCCCATACTTCGCAAGGTTGCTTGCTATCCCTAGGGTGATCATGATTCCATGTATCCTCTTCTTCTCTTTGATGGGAGTGTACTTGATCACTTTTAACTCTTTTGATATCCAGATGATGGTTATCTTCTGTGTTGTAGCACTATTCCTGAGGTTAATGAACATGCCTATGGCTCCCCTGCTATTGGGCTTTATCCTTGGTGGGCTTATGGAAGACAACCTTAGACGTGGGCTTTCGATATACGATAACTCAATATCTTTTATGTGGGAGCGTCCGTTGACACTTGGCATAAATATTGTGACTCTTATCGTTCTCTTTTTCCCACTGATTAGGTCGACCTTAGGCGGACTTAAATCAAGAGTAATGGCTTCGTAAGTTGCTTGATAATAAAATAACAAAAGCCCGAGGTTTTCAAGCTTCGGGTTTTTTTGGTGGGAGTATGCATGAGTGATGATATATTGATTATTACCGTTATGTCCTTTATTAGTGGAACGGTGACTGCGGCTCTTGGTTTCGGTGCAGGTTTGGTGCTGACTCCTCTGCTGACATTCTTAATGCCTATCAAACAGGCTCTCGCTGTGAGTGCTCTCGTCTTTCTAGTTACTTCTGCATCTAAAGCATACATTTATCGAAAAGAGATAGTTAAACGTGTGTATGTAAAAGGATTGTCCATGTCTATAATGGGGTTAGTTGTTGGTGGTTTTAGTGTTTCAGTGATTAATCCATTCTATCTTGAAAAATTTCTTGGGCTGGCACTCCTCTATTTTGCAGTTAATGCGATCCGTAGAAAGGATGAGACAAAATCACTTATTCCAAGTTTTATGTTTCCTGTGATGGGTGGATTTATGTCTATTATGACTCATGCGGGCGGAGCATTCTTTTTCAAATATTGCAGGCTGAATAGTTTGGATAGGATGCAGACAGTGGGGACTCTTGCAGGAGTACACTTCACTCTAAATATTATGAAAGCGATCTTTTTTACAGTATCAGGTTTTGCAGCTAGCTCGTATATATATACTCTTATCCCTGCTTATATTGCGTCTATAGCAGGTACGAACTTAGGTCGATATATTCTAAAAAATCACTTAGATGAAGATCTATTTGCAAAAGGGGTAGGTGCACTACTTATAATTTTGTCATTTAAATTCTTGTTTTTAACAAGTTAATATAAAAAAGGGCACCAGTTGGCACCCTTTATATTTAATACTAATCTAATTTAGACTATTTTTTTGGATACTTGTAACCAACATGTTTAATGTTTCCTATGTAAGTCTGAACTGGCTTGCCAGCTTCCAGCCATGCAATGATTCCACCTTTAAGGTTAACTGCTTTAAACCCCATATCGTTAAGAAGTTTGGTAGCGAATGCGCCTCTACCACCTGATTTACAGTAAACAACTACTTTGTCAGTAAGCTTGATTTGTTTCCATGCGAGCCACTCAAGAAGACCACGTGGGATCTTTACAAGGTTTTTAGATGGAATAACAAATCCAGTCTCTGCAACTTCTCTGATGTCAAGAAGTACAAATTTCTCTTTCTTTTTCATCATGCTAATAAGATCTTTAACTTCGATGTTTGTGATCTGGCTGTTAGCCTTCGCGAGCATAGCATCACGTACTTTAACTATAGATGCAGGTTCAGTTGGAGCAGCAGCGAATGCTGTAGCGCATACCATAGTGAATACAAGTGCAAGAATCAATGTTGTAAGTTTTTTCATTTCTTACTACCTCCGTTTTACTTATGAGAGATGTTATCTGGAAAGGAGAGTAGTTGTCAAGATAAAGTGAATTATTTTTCACTAGTTAAACGAGGAAAGAAT
This sequence comes from Denitrovibrio sp., assembly GCA_002869185.1. Taxonomy (GTDB): domain Bacteria; phylum Chrysiogenota; class Deferribacteres; order Deferribacterales; family Geovibrionaceae; genus Denitrovibrio. The sequence continues at coordinate 99,449 of PKTN01000003.1, forward strand.
AATAATTTTAATGAAAATAGCGTAAATTCATATTTATACGTATTTTTGAATGTGCTTAGGTTTACTTTTTGTTAAAAAGATGAGTGAAATTATATTACTTTTAATGGGTGCGTGGAGAATATAGCAAAATCTATTAGATAGTTAAGGTTAATCTTCGTCTGAGTTGAGTTGCTGGTTTTTATATTCTAGGTATTTCTCTTGATCTATGCAGGTTAGTAGAGATTTGATGTATTTGGCCTGCATAACATATAGGGTTTTACGCCCTTCTTTGTATGCTTTTATGACGCCAGCTTTTCGTAAAACATTTATATGTTTAGTAATATTTGATCTTTCGCAGTCGAAGGATTCTTCTAGTTCATGGCTATATCTGGGTTCCATGCAGATCATTCGAGCCATTTGTAACCTCATTGGGTTGGCCATAGCTTTGAAGAATTCTAAAAGGTTGTCTATCTCTGCTTCTGTGCAGTCTCTTAGTGCCATAGTTGCTTATACAACATGTTTTAGGTGTTAGTCAAATGTAAATATTAATAAGTTGGCAAATATCGCCATATTCTCATATTCTAATATTCGGTTGTTTTAATAGGTGAATAAATACTCACTAATTGCTTGACAAGTTCGAACCTTCTTGTTTAGATTATGAAAAGCCGAAGCAAGTGTTGATCTATTTTGTTTTGGCAAAATTTTTACTATGAGGGGATTAATGATTAAGACAGGATTATCCCGAAGGCGTTTTTTGCAGGCAACCACAGCGAGTGTTGCACTGCTAGGGCTTTCCTCTCTGCAAGTTAAGGCTAGCGAAGAGGAAAAATCTGCTCCTGTTGGCGAGTATTACACTCAGAACTTGTGTGAGATGTGTTTTTGGAAATGTGGACTTGTCGCAAAAACAGTAAATGGCAAAGTTCATAAACTCGAAGGTCAGAAGCATTGTCCAAGTAATTTTGGCAAGCTTTGTGCGAAAGGTAACTCTGGCGTCTTTCAACTATACGACACAGATAGAGTAAAGTTTCCTATGATAAGAACTGGTGAAAGAGGTTCAGGCGAATTCAGAAAAGCAACATGGGAAGAGGCGGTAGCATACATCGCAGAGAAATCTATCTCTATTAGAGATAAGTTTGGTCCAGAGTCATTCTCTCTCTTTGCGCATGGTTCTGGTGAACACTCTTTTATGAACCTTATGGAAGTGATCGGTTCACCTAACATTGTTATCCCAGCATTCTCTCAGTGTACAGGTAGTAGAGATGTAGCGTGGGTCGCAACTTACGGAAAACCTGTTGGCGGTAAAGAACCTGTAGATTCAGATAATACTAAATGCATGATGTTGATAGGTCGAAATGCTGCGGAAGCTCTCCATGTTGGTGAAGTTCAAGAATTTGTAAGCGGTCTTTCTAAAGGTGCAGAGCTTATTTATGCTGATGTACGTTTTTCCAAAACTGCAGCAAAAGCAAATCAATTTATGATGATACGCCCAGGATCAGATACAGCTCTTGTTCTAGGTATGATCAACTATGTCATACAAAACAATCTTTATGATGCAAGTTTTGTAGATTCATATACAACCGGTTTTGACAAGCTGGCAAAACATTCCAGCCAATACTCCTTAGAATGGGTTGAGTTAGAGACAGGCATTAGCGAATCAGCAGTCGTTAAGGCATGTGAGTCTCTGGCTAAAGCCGCGCCACATTGTTATATACACCCCGGACGCAGACTCTCTAGATACGGGAATGACGTCCAGCTTGTCAGGGCTATCGCAATTTTAAATGCACTTTTTGGTAACTGGGATATGCCAGGAGGATTTTATACCCCTGTTGGCGCAAACATAAAGAAGCCTCATATGGTGGAAATAGAGCATCACGCAAGTCACGAACGTGCGGACGGTGCAGGGATAAAATACCCTATGGCTCCTAAAAATCTTGGTCTCGCTAATAAGATGATTGAGGCTATCGCAAATCAGGACCCTTATCCTGTTAAAGGGATGTTCATATACGGAACCAACCTTTTTCACCATAAAGCAGATTCAAGCATAGTTAAGAAAGCTATAACAGCGAGCGAGCTTGTCGTTACGTGTGATATATACATGACAGACACAGCTTACTACTCCGATGTGATATTGCCGGAGTCTACCTACCTCGAAAGGTATGACCCGGCAATAGTCACCAGCAGAAAATCAGGTTATGTTCAATTTCGTGAGCCAGCTATTGACCCTGTACACGATACAAAAGGTGGTTGGGAAATAGCAGAGCTTATTTCGAAAGCTATGGGTTATGAGAATGAATTTAAAACGATTAAAGAATTTAATTCACTCCTGTTTGAGGCTGCTGGAACCAACGAAGAATATATGAAAACCAATGGTTGCTATGTGAAAGAAGCAGGTGAGCCATTCCCTAGAGCAACAGGAAAAAAACCTAGATTTTATACTCCATCAGGTAAAGTAGAGCTAGTTAGTTCTAAGATCGCTGATCTTGGGTATGACGAACTTCCAACTTATACAGGGGTGCCTAGGCCTGCTGATGATGAGTTCAGATTCCTTTTCGGAAGGACAAGTTACCATACACACGCTAGATCACAGAATAACTCTTGGTTGTTAGCCCTTCATAAACACGAAGTACCTATATGGATTAATGCTGAAAGAGCTGAAAAATTAGGCATTAAAGATGGTGACATTGTTAAGGTGACTAACGGTAAAAACATGAGTGGTGAGCTTGTTGCTAAGGTAGATAATCTTATCCATCCTGAAGCAATATTTACACCGCAAGGTTTTGGTCACGAAAGCACAGGGCTGCCTAGGATGAGAGGGAAAGGAGCTAGAACAAGTGATTTTTGTTCTAACGATACAGACCCTATAAGTGGCGGAGTTGGTCTCCATAACGGCTTCGTGCAAATAGTGAAAGTGTAAGAGGAGTCTGAGTTATGAATAAAAAATACGCAATGGCATACGTTGTGGACAGATGCATAGACTGCAAAGCCTGCATGGTTGCCTGTAAAGCAGAATGGGAAGTTCCTGAAGATCATTTCCGTACCCATATAGATCAAGGTATGAAAGAAGACTTCCACGGAAAGACACGTATGGATTTTCTACCTAGCCAGTGTAATCACTGTGACGATGCTCCATGTGTGACAGTTTGCCCTACAAAGGCGAGCCACAAACGTGATGACGGTATCGTCTATGTAAACCGTAACAGATGTGTTGGTTGTAAATATTGCATCCCTTCATGCCCTTACGAGGCTAGATTCTTTAACCACGACCTTGGAGTGGCTGAGAAGTGTACTTTCTGTCTGCCAAGATTGGCAGAAGGGCTTGAGCCTGCATGTGCAACAACATGCCCGGGTAACGTTAGAGTCTTTGGTGACATTAACGATCCAACAAGCGAAATATCAATGGTTCTCCGTGAGGCGAAGAATAATAGACTTAAGATCTATAAACTCCGCGAAGATCTCGGAACAAAACCAAATATCTATTACATACAAAATTAGGGGGAGATAAATGATACATCAAGAAGCCTTTGAATGGTATATTGCAGTCTATCTGTTTCTCGCAGGTGTTGGTGCTGGCTCGATGGTTGTAGCAGCAGTAGCAGACATGTACGACAGAGAGAAGTATATCTCATTTATCAAAGCGGCAAGTTTTATAGGCATGCCGTTGGTTAGTCTCGGTATATTCTTTTTATATATCGATTTAGGACAGGGTATGTGGAAGCCTTGGTTGCTTATATTCCTGTTCGTGAATCCTACCTCTGCTATCGCATGGGGTACAGGAATTCTGACAATATTTACTATTTTGTCAGGAATCTACGCTGCACATAATCTCGGTTATATAAAAGTAGGTTGTAAAAGATGTCTTTGCTGGGCACTTATAGTAACAGGTATCTGTACTGCAGGGTATACGGCTGTACTTCTAGGAGTACTTAAGGCGATCCCTTTTTGGCACCAGACATCCTTACCTATCCTTTTTATAATTTCAGCTACATCTACAGGTATATCCGGTGCGATGATAGTAAAGATGACTATCCTAAAGAGTGATGCAAATATTAAACCTATAGAGACAGCTCACCTTTATCTTCTTGTGTTAGAGATAATTGCACTGATAGGAATTGTACTGATAGCCCTTCAAGGTGTGCCTGAGATGCAGTACTCAATAAAGCAACTTCTTGTTGGTGACTCCGCATTTGCATTCTGGGTGTTTCTAGTTCTTGCTGGACTGATTATTCCTGCGATTGCTTTTGGAATGCATGAAGCTGGAAAGTTGCATTTAAATGTTAAGTCAGTAGTTGCACTTGAGGCACTCGTATTAGTTGGCGGATACTTCCTGCGTCACCTTATAATCCACGCAGGTGTTTATACCCAAAAATTTACTGAATATATCGTGAGGTAACGTGATGAAGAAATATATTATTGCAATAATGGTTGTTGCACTTTTTAGCCTTGTAGCTATCCCGCAGGTTCATGCGGTTGACGTTAGTAAAGAGCAGTGTAGAGAGATGATTTCACTAGGTGATAAGGCGATGTCAGAGGAGAACTTTGAAGTAGCCAAGAACTATTATAAAAGAGCTATTAAATATGACCCATGGAGCAAAGCTGCGTGGGGAAAATATGATTTGCTAGTACAGGTTACTAGCGGTGATGGTGCCGTTGATACGTCTGGTTTTGATTTTTCCTCAAGCCCCTCTCCGAAACAGGAAGAAGAGGAAGAAGATGACGATCTCTTCGGCGGGAGTGCTCCTTCGTTTGAAGGTTGCTAGTACAAGTATTTTTGAAAAGGGGCGGTCAGTCCGCCCTTTTTTAATGTATAATGTATAAATGAAATTTTTGTTATTATTACTTATCATTCTTCCTGTGGTTGTTTCTGCATCTACTTGCATAACCTGCCACGATGGGATAAAACCGCCTAGCGAAAACCATGACTTCGCTTGCATTCAGTGTCATGGTGGTGACAACACCTCTTCGGATAAAAACAAATCACATCAAAATATGTTTGGTGGAAAGAACCCTTCTGATCCGACTGTATGGGATAAAACCTGCGCATCCTGCCATGAAAACCAACATAGAAGAGTGAACTCATCATTGATGTATACCAATACTGGTATGATAAAAAATACCTTTTATGCATGGGGCAACCACGAAAAGGTTCTCGCATCGGTAAAAGGAGCAATCGTATATGGTGAGGATGGAAAAGAACTTAAACTTGAAGATATTGTTGATATGCAAGAGCTTCCTGCTGACCTTTATCGCAAGCTATGCGGAGTTTGTCATATCAGCTTTAGTAAGATGGGCGGACATGATACCGCACATTCGACTGGCTGTGCTACCTGCCATTTCAGATATGATGCAGACCTGAAATATAAGGGTGGTGACAAGGTTATGCAAGATAAGAAGCCATATTCAAGAACCCACGAGATGCTCAAAGTGCCAGACGGTAAGCAGTGCTACGCTTGTCATAATAGAAGTGGAAGGATATCACTAACTTATAACGGTCAGGCTGATCTTGAGACTGGGCTTGTGCCGACAAGAAATGGCATGCCGGCAGATGTGACTAGTGGACTCAGGAATCTGACACCGATACATGCCGATATACACGCAAAGGCAGGTATGGAATGCGTAGATTGCCACACATCTAGGGATATTATGGGGGATGGTTACGTCTATGAGAACCTATATAGGCAGATAGAGATATCATGTGCTGATTGTCATGGTGATGAGAATAGTGTGCCAGCATATAGAGAGATATCCTCCGAATCTGATAGTCCACTTCTGGAATCAAGAAGCTACAAGAAGAGAGCTAATTTTGGTGACAAAGCTGTTTTGACTAAAAAGAAGCGGATGTACTCGAATGTCTTTGTTGAGTTGGGTGAAGTCGTTTTATACACAAAGAAAGCCGGTAAAAGACTGGTTGCTAAGGTTATAAAAGATACGCCAGAACACGAAGTTTACGGACACGATAAATTGGAGTGCTACTCATGCCACTCTAAATCTGTCCCTCAGTGTTATGGATGCCACACGAATGTTGATATGGGTAAAAAACAGATAGATCCACTTAAGGGAAAAGAGACTCAAGGATTCTTTAGTGAGAAGGAAGATTTGCGGACGCTCTATACATTTCCACTGGCTATTAACGAACGTGGTAAAATATCACCTGTAACACCTGGTTGTCAGACATTTTTGTCAGTATCTTATAATGATCAAATGGTTCAGCCTGAAGGGGCTCCATTATATATGGGTGAAAAGAAGCTGAAGTTTGCTCCGTTTTATTCTCATAATACGTCAAAGAAGGCGGTAACTTGTTCGGAGTGTCACTCTAATCCTTATTTTGCTGGGTTAGGGCAGGGGATAATTAGTACGCAAAATGGACTCGATATTACCAGTGCTGTTGTTTGTGAGAACTGTGATAAGTCTCTGGACGCTCTATCTGAAATGAAGGATAATGATAAAAATGATATGAGTGCTGTTGTACGTGAGGGGAGCAGACCTTTGGATATAGCTGAGCTTAAGCGGATGTTTAGTGCAAATTTATGTATCACCTGTCACGAGAAGGGTGAGCGAAGGATATATGCTGAAAAAATTAATTATACTGCTGTTCTTAATGATCGCATTCACAAGCCTCTCTTACGCAAATGAGTGTGCTGAGTGTCATAAAAACGTTAAAGTAGAGCATTTTAAAGCTAGTTGCATCGACTGCCACGCTAAGACTGAAAAACATTTTAGCAGGGCTGCGGATTTTGAAATATCTGCATCTGGTTGCATAAAGTGTCATAGCGACTATGAGTCTATGTTAGGGTCTAAGATGCATACAAGAGAAGATGAGAAAAGGTGGGCATCTGGTGCGTTTGATAGCTATGATAAGAAGTTTTTTGATAAGAACTGTTCAGGTTGTCACGTTAGTTCATGCTCCGATTGTCACGGCATTCATGAGATATCAAAACCTAAGACAGATACATGTCTGAAGTGTCATAATGACCACGCAACGGGTGTTGATTTTATTGGCTATGCACCAAGACCACAGGCGGAGAAATATCAACGTGGTAAGGTGATAGATGATAAACATTACCTTAGAATGTTGCCTGACCTTCACTTTGAAAATGGGATGAGTTGTGCTGATTGTCATAGTATGGCTAGCCTTGCGAAGGGGGAAAGCTCGTCTAAAAGTTGTGTCGATTGCCATTCACCAGATAAGAGGGTGCTAGAGCATAATAATCACGAAAAACTTGAGTGCGAGACGTGTCATGCAAGCTGGGGGTATAGTGAATTTGGAACCTATTATCTCAGCTTTGATAATAGTAAAAAACGTTATAAGCAATATGGCTCACGGCTCGAACCATTAAGCAAAAATGTAGTAAGGTCTGCGATCTTACATGAATATCAAGCTCCTGTGATGGGTGTAAACAATGTAGGGATGATTTCAGCCATTAGGCCGTTTATTACTATGTTGACTCAGTTTAAAGATAATAAGGTAGTGAAAGAGAATGAGATAGTTTCAAAGAGCTGGGGAGCGTATTCTCCACATACCACAAGGCGTGGTGTGCGGGGGTGTGAATCCTGTCATGATAATGATAAGCGTCTGATGAATCTGAGTAAAGAAGATGATACTCTTGACCTTATGAAAGCTGGGATAGATATGGAATCCTTTTGGAATAAGGATGGGCAGACAGTTTATAATGGTAGGCTATTAAGTGATAACGAGATTAAAAAAATAAAAAATAAGTCTCAAAAATACAAACAAGAAACGATAGAGAAATGGCAGGGGATATTGGAGAGGATGAAATGATTAGCCGTAGAAATTTACTAAGATCACTTATCGCTGCTCCGTTCCTGTTTTTGACAGGGAAATATCTTTTCCCTCCGTCTGAAGCCAAGGGTGTTTTGGTTGAGGTTGAGTCTGATAAGATTCCAGAGGGTGGAGCCATGGTCTTCCATGATGAGAATATTATACTGGTTAGAGCAGATGAAGAGGTGATTGCCTTCTCATTAGAGTGCACACATCTTGGCTGCACTGTCGCTTTAAATGGTGAAGAATTTGCTTGTCCGTGCCATGGTAGTAAGTTTGCTTCGGATGGCTCTGTTATACAAGGACCAGCCACAAGATCACTCGATAGATACGTTACAAAAATAACGAATAATAAGATACAAGTTATTGAGAGCAAGAAAGATGTTTGAGCATTTCTTTATGCATATGCTTCCAAAAAAGGTGAGCGAGAATGGAGTCAGGTTTAAGCCTACATTATACCTAGGTGCTATGCTGGTTATGCTCTTTATGTTCTTGTCAGTGAGTGGGCTATTGCTACTTTTCTATTATACGCCTGAAAGGTCACAAGCTTTTGCGTCAATCCTCTTCCTTGAGGAGAAAGTCTTTTTAGGTAGTTTCTTTAGAAGTTTTCACCGTATGAGCTCGCACATATTTCTCATTGTTCTGTCAGCTCATATGCTCAGAGTTATCTTTAGTGGAGCTTATAAGGTTCGCACTTATAGCTGGCGGTTGGGGCTTTTTATATTTACGCTGATAATTTTTGAGGCTTATGCAGGCTATCTTTTGCCTATGGATCAGCTTAGTTGGTGGGCTGCCAAAACAGGGCTAGAGCTTATGAAGAGTCTTCCGATTGGTGGGATTCTAGAGTCCATTTTAGCACCAGATGGTATAGGTAGTCGACTAACTCTGACTAGATATTTTGCTTTGCACATAGTCGTTATCCCAATGTTTTTAATAGTGTTAGTTTCTGTTCATATGTTTGCTGTACGGAGACAAGGTCTATCCATAGAAGGAATGAAGGTTAGTTCCGATAAACTAAAAAGCAGACTAATAATTCTTTTTGTTGTTATGTTTATGTCAGTGATCATCCTATCTATATTTATTGGTGCTCCTTTGACGCTTGAAGCTGACCCTACAACACCACCAAACCCAGCAAAGAGTGCTTGGTTTTTGCTATGGTTGCAAGAGATCGTGAGTTGGCGTACTTGGTATATCAATTTCGTGATGCTTGTGTATATCACTATGTTTTTCCTCCCAGAGCTATCAAGGCGTAAATCTGGCTTCGGCTGGTTTAGTTTTGATGATCGACCTGTATGGATATCTGTTTTGTTGATGGTTATTATTATTTTGGTTCTTACGATAATCGCTATGTTTTTTAGAGGTGCGGATTGGTCATTCGGCTTGTATTTCTCTTAATACTAGTATCGGCAGTTAGCTTCGCTAGTACTTGTGTTAACTGCCATGAGAAACACCACACTGATGCTGGCTCATGCTTTACGTGCCATCGTGGAGACGGTCGTTCATCGAGAGAGAATATTGCTCACGCGGGTCTTATTACTTCGAAATATGCTGACTTTCAGATAAATAAGGAAGCTGTTAAAAATGGAGAGTTAGTAGTTGATAAAGCTAATTGTAGAAGATGTCACACTATTGATGAAAAAGGGAATAAACTAGCATTGAATCTAGATGAATCAGCGTCAAAGAATACTGGCGAATTACTTCAAGAGAGTATAAATAAACCGAATGATTTTATGCCTGATTTCAGATTTAATGTTGTTGATACGGCTGATATTGTAAAATATATGTTGTCTGTATCTGGAGAAGAAAATATTTATATTAGAAAGCCTTATGTTATTTATGTTAAGAAGAATGAAGATGTGTTTGATAAGAAATGTGGTGGCTGTCACAAAGCTTTAATCTTACAAGAAGGGTCAACTGGTCGAGGTGATTCCGCCCCTAATTTATCAGGTTTAGGAACTAGGTATTTTCAGTCCAAGGTCTTAAGAGATAACGAGAGATGGGACAAAGATAAACTCAAAAAGTGGATAGACAATCCTCGATCTATAAGCAAACAGACGATCATGCCCCCTGCAAAACTAACCAAAGATGAGCTTGAATACGTCTATAAACTTTTAGATGAATAGATTACAAATGATTTACGAGCGAGGATAATGATTTCGCATGTTTCTTTAGTTCAGATATGATCTCTGATTTATCCTTCTCTCTTATACGTTCGATAGGTCCAGATATAGATAAGGCTCCAAAAAGCTCCCCCGTTTCATCAAAGACAGGTGCTGCCAGTGCTGCAAAATATGCTTCTCTCTCTCCAAAGGATGACGCATACCCAGCTTCTTTAATATCAGACAAATTTTCATCCGTTTGTGCGAGCATAATTTTACCTGCTGCTCCTTTGTCTAGGGGCATAGTCTGCCCTATAGTGACTGTGTGACGAAGTGGGGAGTTGCTTTCTATACGCATGACACATCTACGAATGTCGCCATCTCTTCTATATAAGCATATAGTCTCATTGCTAATCTCTTTTATGCTATCTAGTATCTGCCAAATGTGATGATAACCATTGTTGCCTGCTATATATATACCTGCTGTTTCTAGCATTTTTGAGCCTAGACGGTAGCGTTCTGTAGCTTTATTTTTACTGAGGAAACCTTCTGAGCATAAGATCTCAAGAAGTCCGCTGACGACCTCTTTAGTGTTATCTACACGCATCATCAGCTCATCAAAGGAAAGGTCAATATCCTGAGCTGTGAAGCAGCTTATAATCTGTAATGCTGTCTCTACACTACTTTTACAATTGTTCAATTCATCACTCCAGTGGTAAAGGATTTATATAATAATAACATGTTTTCGCTATCTGTTTCTGCTGAAAAGTTGTATTATCCCGTTTCTGATAAAGGGGATGATATGGCCATCAAGAAAAAATCCGATCTATTGCCTATACTCGCACTTCTTGGTGCAGTCTTTTTATGGTCTAGTTCATTCGTTGGTATGCGTATCGCTCTGAAAGAGATGACCCCTATGCAGGTCACATGGATAAGGATGGTTGTGGCTCTGCTAGCTGTATCACCATTTTTGCCTAGGCTGAGGCGTCTACCTTATGAGAAGGGTGATCTTTTTAAAATTGTCGGAATGGTGCTCTTCTTACCTTGTGCCTACTATCTCCTAGAATCGAATGCTCTTAAATTTACAACTTCATCTCAGGCGGGCGTTATCTCATCTGTTGTCCCTCTATTTGTAGGTCTCCTCAGTTGGCTGTTCCTTAAAGAACGTATAAGCCTTATGGCGACTGTTGGACTTGTTATATCTATAGCTGGAGTTATATGGTTGACACTTGCTGGTAGTGATGACGCAAAGGCTACTGACCCTATTCTCGGAAACTCATTAGAGTTAGGTGCTATGGTTTGCGCTGCTTGTAGTATGGTTATGCTAAAAAACCTATCATCAAGACATAGCTCATTTGATCTGACGATCTTTCAGGTTATTGCAGGTTGCATCTTTTTTATTAGGGGTGGCGTGTCTTTGTTTGACGAAGGCTTCCATGTTAGTCTTATCCCATTGTCGGCAACTATATATATGGGTATATTCGTCACTCTTGGCGCTTTTGGGCTTTATAATTGGGCGATGAGCAGAGTAGAGGCGGCAAAGGCTTCTACATACATAAACTTAATCCCTGTCTTTGCTGTTATGCTCGGCTGTATGATACTTGATGAGGGGCTAAATCCTATACAGCTTATCGCTGGTGGGGTTATCCTTTTTGGAATATGGTTATCCAGCACTAAGTAACAAAAGGCTTGATGATAAGGCTTAGACCTATAAGAAAGAGGAACGCCAGAACTATCTGCTTATATCTCTTCTCCGGAAGTATCTTACGCACCTTTCCACCTAAGAAAACTCCAGCAAAAACTACAACAATCCCACCAATCGAAGTACCCAAATAGCCTACAGCAAGAAGATCGTACTTCCTTAGCAAAATAATCAGAGTAAAACTGGATAGAGTGAATGATATATTAACTGCCTGAACAAAGATGTCTTTATGCAGTTTCAACGATAGCATATATGGCAATATTGGCATTATCTGTGACCCTGTAAATCCGTTAACCAGCCCTGTTGCAAATCCAACTGGATAGCTTATTAGCCTTTCTGTGCGTTTCGATATTAAGTGTTCTTTTGCTATCAAAGCCCATGATGAATATAAGACAAGAACAAGCCCAAGAGCTAACCTGATAGTATCGCTGTTCGCTCTACTGAGTGTAAATACGCCAAGCATTAGACCGGGCAAAACAAATAGGTAAACCCGCCAAAATCTTTTACATGTCTCTATAAAATGACCTACCTGAAACATGACAATTAAATTGCTGGATATAGATGGTAGCAGAATCAAGGTAATGCCGATCTTTGGATCTATGATGTACGACAATAGTGGCAGGCATATGGTAGAAAAGCCTAACCCAGTTACCCCTTTAAGGAATGATGCAAAGAGGTAGGCAAGCAGTATCATCATTACTGTATATGTGTCCAATATTATCTCCTAGGCTGACGATAGATTCTACTATATAAGTTTCCTAATTTGAAGGTTTATTGACATATTGGTTTTGGGAGGATATACTTGCTAATGAATAATAAAACGGCATTATACTATATTCTTTCTGGTGCTAGCTACTATCAAACTATGAATAGAGAGGAGCGTGCCGTTATGCTTCGTAGGCAGGTAGATAAAGAAATAGAATACTTTTTTGAAAAAAGATACGTGAGACGTGAGCCTTGGCATGAAAGGTATTTCCCTATACTTATAGCTGTGTTTAGCATGAATTTGCTCGCCCGTAGGATAGAAAGAAAGTTGTTTCATTCATATTCTGCATATGGTGATAAATATTCAAAATTCGCACCAGCGACAATTCTCGCACTCATCGAATATAATAAGCACCAAGATCAGTTTATAGTTGATGTTGAGCCATTTGTATTTATTAAAGATCTTGTTTATGAAGTTAATGGCAAAGTTAATAGCTATTGCTGTGGCAAGGGTTGTGAAGTAGAGACAGAGACTTTTGTACACTCAAATACTCCAATAGGTATTGAGTTGGAATTTTCTAATAAGGGGCATTCCGCAGGTAATTTTTTTGCAACTGGAAAGGACGATGAGCTAGAGAATTTTTCAAAGTATCACTACTATCATTTGATGAAGTTTATGTGGAGACTTGGAGCATATGTTGACTCAGATACACCGTTCAAGCAGTTTATTAGAAAGGGTGGTTTTCTTGAGTACACTTTTACGAAGCCAGATGTCGCTTTTAAACCATCTGAGCCGCTTACATCCAGCCCAGGCTTAGCTTCTAGAATGGTAGAAGAGTCTGTTAGGTTTACGGCTGTACGACCTCATAGCCTACATATCACATTTCAGCTAGATGAGAGATCTAAGAAGCTACCTAAAGTGTCATTTATTGAGATTCTCTTTTTGATGATGTGTACTGGGCACTTTGTCCGAGATGAGGCTGGTGTTACTGAGACACGGCTAACCGAAGGGAATATGAAAGAATGGGCAACCATAAGAGATCGCAGAAATGTAGGTGGATGGGTAATTACTATCGAATTTACTCATATGCGTGTTAATCGTGAATTTGTTGATCGAAAAATATATGAACCATCAATGCTTTTGTTACTCGCTTATAAAAACCTCTTTAATTTTTCAGATATAGATATATATTCAATTAAGTTGGTTAAATGGGCTGAAAACCCTTATGTGCCAGAAGTGGATGTTGATATTATGCTTGAGAAGGTTAAGGCTGGGCTAGATGTGGATGTTGCTCTGCCAGAAGGTTACAAGCAAGAAGCTATAAAGCAGATACGCGGTTTATATAACTATAACAAAGAGCTATTGATTAACTAGGAGAGAGTCCTTGTCAAAAAAATACACAGTCTTTACTTACGGTTCATTGATGAAAGGGTTTTATGGAAATGATACCCTGATGAAAGATGCTGAGTTTATAGGAGAGGCGACAGTTGATGGCAACCTACGTTTCTTCTGCTCTGACTATCCTGTAATGATTAAAAAAGATGACGGTAAAAGCTCTGTTAAGGGTGAACTGTACCATGTTGACGAAGTGATGATGGAGAGACTGCGAAGCTATGAAGGTGTAGGGAGTCCTCTTACCTGCTATACAGAGAAAGTTATAAAGGCGAAGACAGAAGAAGGGGATGTGCCTGCGAGGGCATTTGTGGCTATGCCTGGCATTGCTGTGCCTGTTAAGCTGAGCTCTAGGAGTATCCCAGAAGGTGATTGGCGTCTTTTCAAATCTTCTTCTAGGTGGCTACCTGTAGCGCAACCACTTCAGTTTTATTTCGTCGCAATTGTAATAGGTACCATCTTTTGGCAGATGGGGCTTATCTAGCCAGTCTTTTGAGTTCTGAGATACTTAAAGTGCCCCTGCAATTTACAAGGGCACATGTTGAAAGTTAGTTATTATTTATTCTGAAAGTGTTTCTTGGTCTCTTGTACTACGACAGGAGTAAGGAATATCAAACCTATAAGGTTAGGTATAGCCATTAGCCCGTTGAGTGTATCTGAGATATTCCAAACAAGGCTGAGTTTAGATACTGCACCAACCCCAATCATAAGAACAAAAACGACCCTGTATGGAAGAACAGACTTAATACCAAAAAGGTATTCCATGGATTTTTCACCATAGTAACACCATCCTAGAACTGTTGAGTAAGCGAACAGAATGATACCTATCGTTACAATGTATGCTCCGCCTGGTATAAGAGCTTGAAAAGCTGTAGTTGTGAGCTCTGCGCCAGTTTGTCCGTTTGACCATGCGTCACTTAGAATAAGAACAAGACCAGTCATGGTACATACTATGATAGTATCGATGAATGTTTGAGTCATAGACACAAGTGCTTGACTAGCAGGATCTTTTGTCTTAGCCGCTGCCGCTGCGATAGGGGCACTACCAAGACCAGATTCGTTAGAGAAAACACCACGGGCAACACCAAAGCGTATCGCCATCATTATTGTTGAACCTGCGAAACCACCTACAGCTGCTGTAGGATTAAAGGCTTGTTTCACTATTAGGATAAGAGCAGCAGGTACCTGACCAATGTTGCTGATGATGATATACATTGCCGCACAGATATAAAAAACGACCATAACAGGAACTAAAAAGCTTGTTACTTTAGCGATAGATTTGATCCCGCCGAGGATAACAACAGCGGAAAAGATCATCATAACAAGACCTGTGATCCAGAAAGGGACTTGAAATGTAGCCTCTACTGCATCTGCAACAGAGTTCGCTTGAACAAGATTACCTATACCAAAAGCCGCTGCTGCAGCAAATATGGCAAAGATAGTTCCTAGCCAAGGCATATTAAGACCTTTAGAAATATAATACATTGGACCACCACACATTTCGCCATTTGCGTCTACTTCACGATATTTGACGGCGAGGATAGCCTCTGAATATTTTGTAGCCATGCCAACAAGACCTGTTATCCACATCCAAAAGAGTGCACCAGGACCTCCTAGAGCGATAGCTGTAGCAACACCTGCGATGTTACCTGTTCCGACTGTAGCAGCCATAGCTGTCATTAAAGCCTGAAAATGAGAGATGTCTCCCTCTGAATCATCGTCCTCTTCGCGTTTAATAAGAGCGAGATAAAGAGCGTGGAATAGCTTAGTGAATTGCAATCCCTTAAGGTTCAGTGTGAGCCAAAAACCAGTTCCTACCAATAGGATAAGCATAGGTGGACCCCAGGCGAAAGCGTTAACCTTGCCTATTAATAAATCAAGTGTTTCCATTAAAACCTCCTAATAAAATTACATTTGCGAATGTAACGGAAATTGGATTTTGATTGTAGCACTAACTTAATTCTAAAAAAATATATTTTTGTTTGAATAGAACAGGTAGGGGTATTATTGCAAAAAAAAGACCCCAGCATTCAATGAACACTGGGGTCAGTTTGTATAAATTAACTAATGCTAACTATGAAGAGCAGCAGTCGTCACCACAGCTACTGTCGCTTGAACCGCCACAGCAGTCGTGACCTTTATCTTCAGTAGGTCCGAGTATAAATCCTTTACCCCTTTGGTCTTCAACATAGTCTAGCTGGTGACCATCAGTGTATGGAAGCACTTCTTCGTTAATCAGAATATCAATCTCGTTAATAGTATAAGTCTTGTCAGCGTCTGTAGGCTCATCCAGAGCCATCCTCAATTGAGGACCGCCTCAACCAAAACCTTCAGAAACTATGCGGAGACATTTACCTTCGTGCTCTTTCATGACTTCTTTAATCATGTCGCGAGCTATATCAGTTATTACTAACATTTATCACTCCTATATGCATATTTTGATATGTACAATAGGAGATGCAGAGAAAAAAAGCTATGGTTAATTTTTCTCCTGTAGATGCTATATCGCTAAATGCTTGATACTATTATTGCGAACTGATATTATTTTTTACGGAGTTAAATATGGATATATCAAAGAAAATTGCAGAACTTAAGGAAGACGAAAATTTTGCAGAGAATGTTGGGATGGTACTCATACATAATGGTGTTGTTAGAGGTACTAAGCGTGAGGACGGTTCTCCAGTTGCAAAGCTAGAAGTGAAAGCAGATCGTGAAAAAATTGAACTTATCAGACAAGATATAGAAGCGATGGAGGGGATATATAAGGTTGTAGTTGAAGCTATTGATGGCGTCATGAAACCTGGGGACGACCTTCTTTATCTTATAGTTGCCGGAGATATTAGAGAGAATGTTAAACCTGCTCTCGCTCTCCTACTCGATAGAGTTAAAGCTGAAGCTGTGGCTAAGAAAGAGCACTCGCTTTAATTAGCCTCTCCTTTATTGCCGTTTCACTTAATCTGAATGTCTATACTAGCTTGTAGATGTTTGTATGAGTTTTTTTAATACTTGCCATTAAAATAATAAAAATTATTATGCCCGTCGATTTATATCTTATTCTACTTATATGTAATGACTTATTGCAATCTCCACCCAATGCGTTTGTATGATATAAGCTGGTTTCGTAGGATTGTAAATAATATGTGATATAATTAAGTATAGACATAAGAGAAGGTACTATTAAGCGTTAGACGCTAGGTATGGTTAATATGAAAAATCTAAAAATCCTTATTGTTGAGGATGATCCTATCATTAGATTTACGATGTCAAAGATGTTGGGAAAAATCTTTTCAACAATAGTAGTCGCAGAAAATGGTAAGCACGGTCTGGATCTTGTGGCAGAAGAAGATTTTGATGTGATAGTAACAGACCTACAGATGCCTGTGATGGATGGGTACGAGATGATTAAAGAGTTGAGAAATGTTGGCGTGAAGACGCCTATAATCATTTGCAGTGCCTTTGTTTTTGAGGAGACCGATAAATACCAGTGTTCATGGCTTTCTAAACCTATACTAGTTGACGAGCTTATAGACTTGATAGACATTTCAGCTTAAAACTCTTTTATTTATTGGGAGATTTTATGAGAAGATTTTTTATTATAATAATTTTGCTGTCTCTGATTTCCTCATGTTCACGTGATAATAAGTCAATCGAAATAGGTCTCATAGGGGTATTGTCAGGCAGGTACTCTGAGGTTGGTGTCGCTTCCAGAAATGGAGCAGAGCTGGCTGTGGAAGTTATTAATAGGTCAGGCGGAATCAATGGACGGATGTTAAATATTACATCCATTGACGATAAGAATGACAAGAAAACTGCTGTACAAGCTTTTGAAAAACATATCGAAGCAGGAAGATCGTTTATCATTGGTCCTAATATAAGCCACCTCGCTGATGAGACAAAACAATATGCCAATAATGATAACATTCTAATTATTAGTCCAACTATGAGTACGGATAGATTGAGTGGTATAGAAGATAATTTCTTTAGAGTGATAAGTGTAACTAGCGCTGAGGGTACAGCTATAGCTGATCAAGCTATCAAGATGAACCTTAAGAGGGCGGTTGTTGTGTATGACGTGTCTAATGCTGAATATACTCAGCCTATATATAAAAGATTTAGAGCACGCTTTGAAAGTGATGTAAAACGTAAAATTGTATTTGCAAAACAAGTAAGCAAGGAAGTAAAAGAAAATTATCTAGATTTAACTAAACATATCTTATCTGAAAAGCCTGACGTGGTACTCATTCTGACCACTGCGATTGATGCTGCACATTTATCACAACAGATTCGAAAGAGTAACTCCGATGTTAAGCTTTTAGCATGCAGATGGGCGAAGACTCTGGATATTATATCTCAGGGTGGGCGGTCGGTTGAAGGGATGGTGCTTACATCTATGTATACCGCAAAAGATAGGACTCCGAAATATTTGGAGTTTTTTGATCTGTATCAGCAAAAATATAACACTAAACCATCCTTTGTCTCGGTATATGCCTATGAGGCGGTGATGGTACTTGCTGAGTCGATGAAAAGATCAAAGTCGATTAACGTTAAGAGTGTAAGAGGTCAATTACTCGCAATAAAGAAGTTTAAAGGACTTGAAGAAGAGATCGTTATAAATAAGTATGGCGATGCTGAAAGAGAGACATCGCTAGTTATTATTAAAGATGGAAAATTTGAGGTAATTAATGAATAAGCGAAAGACTATCAAAGGCTTACTTATTCAATATATGTTGATAGGGATGGTTAGTATCTTTGCTGTTGCCGTAACATCTATGAGTATTATCTCTTCGCATATGCAAGATGAGATGGGAGATAAGGGTAAGAAGATTGTTGAGGTTCTAAGCAATAGTATCAATACAAGCTTAGAACACCCGCTGGATGATCTTTACAGCTTAAAGGAGCTTATAGAAGACGAAAATATTATTGCAGATATTGGGGATTTATTGAGCAATATTGTAAACAATAGAGATCATTTTGCTGCAATACAACTTGTATATTTTAACGGAGAAGTTACAGAAGTTTCTCCCTACAGAGAAGAGTTTTTAGGGATAGATGTTTCGAGGCAGGAGTATTTTATAAACTCTATTAAGAGCAATGAGCCTTATTGGTCGTCAACTCTCCTTTCTGCACAGCTTGATAGACCGTTTGTAAGTCTCTCTTTGAAGACTCAAAAGGGACTGTTGGTCGCCTTCTTGCTTCCAGAAACGATTCTAGACCATGTTCAAAAGCTCGTTAATCTTAGTAAAAGTTACATAACAGTATCTGATAGAACCGGCGTTTTTATTGTGCACCCATATGAAGAGAAGGTAAGTGAGAGAGTAAATGATCCATATTTTAATAAGCTAAAGAGCGATTACTATAAAGGCTCCAAAGAGAGCATCGAGAATATTGATGGTGACCAGATGCTTGTGTATGTTGAGTTTATCGAATCTCTTGGCTGGATGATAAAGTTTCATCAATCTCTGGAGATAGTATTAAAGCCTATATATAGAATTTTGCTTGTTTTGGGCTTGTTGGCTATTACTACAACAATAATTTTTGCACTTTTTGCTTCTGGTCAGCTTGTGAAAGTAAGTACGTCTCTTGAGAATATTATCCAAAATACTGTAAAGGTTGCTGATGGTGATTATGATGTTCATTTGCAGGAGACTAGCTTCGTTGATCTGAACAGTGTGATCAATTCATTTAATGTGATGGCAAGTTCGCTATCTGAAAGGGAGCGAGAGCTTGTTCAGCTTAATAAAAGAATTCAGACTAACCTGGATAGGTTGACACATGCGGATCATACTTTTAAGACTCTGCTAGAAAGTACCACAGGTAGGTACGGTCAGGAATTTATGGATAACCTGACTCGCGAGATTGCAGGTTGGTTTGGTGTAGATGCTGTCATAGTGAGTAAATTTGATTATGAGACTGGTGTAGCTACAGCAGTCGCTATGAATATGGATGGAAAAAAGGTTGAGGGCTATCAGTATCCTATTAAGGGGAGTCCATGTGAGAGGGTTGCTGAGGACGGCTTTGGATTCTTTGGTAAAGACGTTATAAATCTATTTCCAGAAGATGAAGATTTGCAAAAGTTTCATGCAGAGGCATATCTAGGTGTTCCTATGAAGAACGCTGGTGGAGAAGTTAAAGGTATTATTTGTGCTATCAGTAAGGATCCTATGACTCTTCCTGAATGGGGACAGGACTTTATGACGATCACTGCTTCTAAGGTTATTGCTGAGATGGAGAGGATGGACGCAGAGCGAAAGATAATAGAATCTCTCAAAGAGAAAGAGATTATGCTGAAAGAGATTCATCATCGTGTAAAGAACAATATGCAGATAGTTATTGGTCTACTTAGTCTGCAGAAACAGGTTAGCGAACCTATAGTCGTTCATCAGTTAAATGAATCTATAAACAGGATATATGTTATGGCTCTTGTGCACGAGCAATTATATAAGTCTAACGATCTCGCAAAGATTGAGGTTTCTGATTATGTTAAGTCGCTACTAGGGCATATTATTCATACGTCTAATATTGGGAAGCATATTGAGCTGAACACTGATATTGATTGTGTAAGTTTTTCTATAGAGGATATTATACATATTGGGCTTATCGTTAATGAGCTTGTAACGAACTCTATAAAGCATGCATTTGCCACCACCGAGAATCCTAGACTGAGTGTTAGTATAAAAGATATGGTAGACAGTGTTGAGCTGATAGTTGCTGATAATGGAGTAGGGTTTCCTAGTGGTTTTAACTTCTCTTCATCAGAGACATTGGGTCTGCACCTTGTGGATAGTCTTAGTGGTTCATTGAATGGTAAGATGTCTATATCTGAAAAAGGTACTGGTGCTACAATCAGGCTGAACATGGCAAGAAAGAGCATCTAGTATAATAATAAAAAAGGGTCAGCAGAGATATCTACTGACCCTGTATGTCTTATAGTAAGTTTGTCTTTTTAAGCAGAAAAACTGCTCCATAGTATGATACAACCACTGTTGAAACATACAATAATATCAGTGCTAATTCCATAGATCACCCCTTAGTAAGATTCCTCTTCCAGTACTTCGTTGAGAGTTATTTTCTCTCTATTCATCTGTTTCCATGTATAAGCTATGTACGCCAGTACGAAAGGTACCGTAAGGGCCACATAGGTCATCGCTGTCAGTGTGAAGTGACTTGATGAAGCATTAAAGATAGTCAGACTAGACTGAAGATCAGACTTCGAAGGATAAAAAGCAGTATTGTTGTATCCTGCGAGGAAGAACACTGCTAACCCTACTAGTACTGTGCCAAGTCCTGCTGGCCAGATACCTCTTGAGCTATTCTTAAATACTGTAATGAATACTGCCCATACAACAAGTAGTAGACCTGCAAGAAGCAGAACAATATTTATTGGTTGTAAAAGATTGCTTAAGTATTTACCTGCCACAAGTGTTACGACTCCGCCTTCGTCCACAGCAAAGCCCTTCATGAATAATAAGGAACCAAGCACATACAGCAGAAAAATAAGCTCAATTACAAAACTAACTGTTACAGATTTCTTTATTCTGGCTCTTAGTGATTCCGATTCTGAGAAATCTATACTGTTCAGAAGGTACATCCCACCGAGGATTCTAGCATTACAAACGAGGAATGCTCCAACGCTAAGGTTGAAAAGTGAGAAAGCAGCTTCAAGCCCCTTTAGTGGGTGTGTACAAGTTACTTGGTTATAGTCATTGAGAGTGAAATTAGAACCTGTAAAGAATGTTCCAACAGCAGCCCCAATAAGCAGTATTCCAACGAAACCATTAATATGAAGGAATAGCTCATATGTGGTGTTTCCAAGGAAGTTGTTTGGCTTTTTGCGATATTCATAACTGACAGCCTGAATGATGAATGTGAACAGAATAACTATCCATACCCAGTAGGCGCCACCGAAACTAGTCGCATAAAACTTAGGGAATGCAGCAAAGAGTGCTCCACCAAAAAGAACGAGCGTGGTGAATGTGAGCTCCCATTTGCGTCCTAATGAGTTTATTACAAGGCTTTTCTCATCCTCTGTTTTAGCTGTTTGCCAGATCAAAGTTTGTCCACCCTGAACAAATGTCATGAAAAGAAACAGTGAACCAACAACGCTAACAATGAGCCACCAGAGAATTTGAAGTATTGATATATTTAGATTACCAATCATTAGTGACCCTCCTCAAAACCGATTTTGATTTGTTTAAGCATAATTTTGACCTCTGCGATCAAAAGTGCTGTGAAAAGTATAAGGAACATAAAGAATGTGATCTGAACGTTACCTGTAGAAAGGTTTGAAGTTGCTACACCAACAGGTAGGAACTCGTTAATAGCCCATGGCTGTCTACCGACCTCTGCTACAATCCATCCAGCCTGAGAAGCGAGGAACCCTATAAACAAGCCTATGACGCCAAAATTAAGGAGCCATTTCTTTTCTGCAACCTTGTCTTTCATTGTGTAGAAGATGAATAGTAGGAACATTATAGGTAACAATGTGCCTGCAAATACCATCACGTGGAAGGCATAAAAAGAGAGCCAGACAGGAGGTACGGTGTCTTCTGGCTTGTCAAGATAACCAAAACCCATGTATTTTTCATTTTCTCTGAAATCTGCCAGAGCAAGTTCAGCTTTTTCTACGTCACCGCTCTTTCTAGCTGATTTGTAATCGGCAAGTGCATTTATAGCATTCTTACCTATTTCTATTTTCTCGTTAGCTCCAACAATCCCTTCGCTAGAATTCCCGTATACAAGGTCGTCTATACCAGGAACAAAGCTAGAGTCTCTGTTAGCGAGAAGCGAGAGTAGACCAGGAATTTTTAAGCTGAATAAGAATGGATCTTGATCGTCGCCCGGTTTTTTAGAAGGGTTAAGCACGCCAAGTGCAACCAAAGGAGCATTCGCTTCACCTTTATATAGTCCTTCAAAAGCGGCAAGCTTCATAGGCTGAACCTGAGCAGCTTCATACGCTGCCTCGTCACCTGTCAGTGCGACCATCCCTGATGAAATAAGTCCAAATATTGCAGCTACAGCAATAGATTTTTTAGCCATATCTATGTGTCTCTTTTTGATAAGGTAAAAAGATGAGATGGTAATAACAAACAAGGAAGCATATAGGAACCCTGAAGTAGATGCGTGGGTAAACTTTGATATTGCTACTGGGTTAGAAAGAACTTCCATGAAGTTACTCATTTCAAACCTTGCAGAATCAGGATTAAACGTCATTCCTATCGGGTTTTGCATCCAACCGTTAGCGACTAATATCCATAGAGCTGAGAGGTTTGAGCCTATAGCAACCATCCATGTGGAAAACAGGTGAAATCTCTTACTTACTCTGTCCCAGCCGAAAAACATAACGGCAAAGAAAGTCGCCTCAAGGAAGAAAGCTACTATGCCTTCGATAGCTAGTGGCGCTCCAAAAATGTCACCTACCATCCATGAATAGTTTGACCAGTTTGTTCCAAACTCAAACTCTAGGATAAGACCTGTTGCAACACCTATTGCAAAGTTAATACCAAATAGGGTCATCCAAAATCTAGTGATACGTTTCCATTTTTCGTCTGAGGTTCTTACGTATAAGGATTCGTAAAAAGCACAGAGAAAACTAAGCCCCAGTGTAAGAGGGACAAAAAGCCAATGATACATTGCTGTCAGAGCAAATTGAGCTCTTGACCAGTCAACCATAGCGAAATCAATAGTTGTCATGTTCTCTCCTTATTAGTTAGTTATATTTGTTATCTGATCAATCACATAATCATACTTCTGCACATCGTTATCGAATTTATTATCGAGGTATCCTTGGAAGAAGAAGATTTTTAGAACAAGGAACATTACAGCTAATTTAATAATGATGACCTTCCATAAAGTTTTACAGACAGTCATGGATTTAAACCCTTGGCTGTAAAACTGAATAATTTTTGAAATATTATGAAACATAATCCTCACCAGTTCTGTTATTGTTCTAGCCTATAGTCGCCTATAGATAATCCCATACGTTCATTACTAATGAGAGTATATATCTCTTTTTATAAAATGCAAATAGAATTTCTATTAAATTTATTTGAATATTATATATGATGTTTCGTATACTAATGATACTTTTATTGTATTAATAACTTATGGGCGTAAGTCACTGTAGAGTTGTTACTATTATATAATGATTGGATTGTATTTACATGTTTTGACGTATAAATACTAAATTGGTATTAATACGAATAAAGAGATAAATGTATGAAGTGTGTGAGTATTATATTGCAAGGATATTCCGAAATGTCTCTTATTGGCGAGTATTTGAAAACATAATGATAGTCAGTATCATAGAAGATTGAATTGCTGGTGAACTATTATTTCTTTGAGAATGGATGGTCTGGAGCTATAGCAGTGACTACTAGAGCTACTGTTATACCTAGAGCGACCTCAATAAATCTGTGTACTCCTATGCGCCATGCTGTCTCTGTGTGAGGCAAGAGTATTATGATGGCATAAGTGACACCTGCGAATCTGAACGCACTTAGAACTAGATGTAGCCCTGAGCAGATTAGCCCCATTATGAATATTCCAACTCCAAGTATGACAGGTAGAGGGAGATTTACCTCATACAGTAATCCTGCTAGTAGGGTTCCTACCACAGTACCTATTAGTCGTTGTTTTGATGTGTCCCATGATGAACCTAGGGTAGACTGCATAACGATGATGGTAGTGATAGGGGCCCAGTATATCTCTCCCATGTTTAAGAAGGATGCAATACTTAGAGCCAATGTTGCTGCTATTGCTGTAGTCGCTGAATGTATTAACCAAACATTTTTTGATGATGATGTTATAAATCGCATACCTTTTCTGATCATTCGAAGACTCCATTTATAAAACTGAAACAATTGCGAGATATGTTTTATTATACTCTTAAGATGGACAAACTCTACTATCATTCAAGTGGAAATATCAATATCTTTTTATAAATATAATTATCTAAGAAAATGAATTAATCACATTTTAGAAGCCTATATGATCGGTGGTTTTTCTATAGCGTTGTGAGGGCAGTGTTCATAGCATCTCCCACATTCTACGCAATATTGAGGGTCTATCTTGTATATGTCACCTTCGTTGATTGTCCTTGTAGGGCATGCGTCCTTACATATGCCACAAGCAGTACAATCTTCTGTTATGAAATAACCTAGTTGGTCGATCTCACCTTCGTACCCGAAAGAGAATCGCTTACGCAGTGGATGCTCCGTAGATAAATCATAAAGTTCCCCTTTGCACTTAATCAGGCAGAAAACATCGAGGATATCATTCTTTTTTCCCGGGTATATGTGGCTTAGGATAGGATTTTCTTTAAATATTTTTTCTCGCTTCTCTTCACCAATAAACTCGATAGGGCCGTATGCTCTTACGGATAGGTAGTCAGAGTTCATTGCTGTAATTGCTATGAATGGATTAGTTTTCAGTTGTCTATAAAAGTGCTTCCCTCTGCCAGTTACAAAGTAAAGCTTTTCTTCTTCGTGGAGCATTACATCTATGATACGGGAATATGGTATACAATTTTCTGAGGTTGCTATTGAGACAGACTTTAGGTCTCTTAGAAACTGCAATGGGTGGATGTTCATATGTGTGCTCCTATAAAAAACAAAACCCCAACAACTTGATAGATGTCAGGGTTTTACAAATATATTTCAACTATCAGTAGTTATTACTTTTCTATTTGACTGACGTCCCTTACAGCACCTTTTGCTGCGCTTGTTGTCATTGCCGCATAAGCTCTGAGAGCCTGTGATACTTTTCTATCACGGCTTGCTGGTTTCCAAGCCTTTGCACCTTTTGCTTCCATCGCTTTGCGACGCTCAGCAAGTACATCTTCAGAAACACCAATAGATATGCATCTGTTAGGGATGTCTATATGGATAGTGTCCCCCTCTTCAATAAGTCCGATGTTTCCGCCCTCTGCCGCCTCTGGTGAAACGTGTCCGATGGATAGACCAGATGTCCCTCCAGAGAAACGTCCGTCAGTAACGAGAGCACACGCCTTACCAAGCCCTTTCGACTTTATGTAACTAGTAGGGTAGAGCATCTCTTGCATACCTGGACCGCCCTTCGGTCCTTCGTAGCGAATGATTACAACGTCACCAGCAGCTATTTTATCACCTAAGATTCCACTAACCGCATCATCCTGGCTTTCGAATATCCTTGCAGGACCAGAGAACTTAAGGATGCTTTTGTCAACCCCAGCAGTCTTAACTATACATCCGTCTACTGCGAAGTTTCCGTAGAGTACAGCTAGACCACCATCTTGACTGTATGCGTTCTTCTTATCTCTAATACATCCACTCTCTCTGTTAAGGTCGAGCTCTTCGTACCTAGTGTTTTGGCTGAAAGGCTCAAGTGTTGGTACGTTACCAGGTGCTGCACTATAGCGATCTTTTGCCGATTCGCTTTCCATTACGTCCCACTTAGCTAGCACTTCGCCAATAGTCTCTTGTTGAATAGTAGGTAGATCTTTGCTTATTAAGCCAGCTCTGTTTAGCTCGGCTAGGATTCCAATTACTCCACCAGCCTTATGTACATCTTCCATATGGTATTCCTGTGTGGAAGGGGCAACCTTGCAAAGATGTGGAACTATACGTGAGAGTCTGTCTATGTCTTTCATTGTGAAATCAACACCAGCCTCTTGAGCAATCGCAAGGAGGTGAAGGACTGTATTTGTAGAGCCACCCATCGCTATATCAAGCGACATAGCATTCTCGAAAGTCTGCTTTGTAGCTATTGAGCGGGGGAGTACTGATTTGTCGTCATTAAGGTAGTAGGCTTTGCAGATATCAACTATGCGTCTGCCAGCTTCCAAAAAGAGATTCTTACGCTCAGAGTGTGTGGCAACGAGTGAGCCGTTACCCGGTAGGGCCATCCCTAGTGCTTCTGCAAGACAGTTCATAGAGTTTGCTGTGAACATACCTGAGCATGAACCACATGTAGGACAAGCCGAACGCTCCATTGTGAGGCAATCTGAATCGGTCACCTTGTCATCAACAGCGGCAACCATTGCGTCAACAAGGTAGAGCTTAGTGAATCTACCACCTACGTCAGCCTTACCAGCCTCCATAGGACCACCTGATACGAATATCGCAGGTATGTTAAGTCGCATAGCAGCCATAAGCATTCCCGGTGTGATCTTGTCGCAGTTAGATATGCAGACGAGTGCGTCGGCACAGTGTGCGTTAGCCATATATTCAACAGAATCAGCTATAATCTCTCTAGAAGGCAAGCTATAAAGCATTCCGTCGTGCCCCATTGCTATACCGTCATCAATAGCGATAGTATTCATCTCTTTGGCGACACCACCAGCTTTCTCTATCTCTTCGGCTACCATCTGACCAAGGTCTTTAAGGTGAACGTGCCCCGGAACAAACTGAGTGAATGAGTTTACTACAGCTATGATAGGTTTGTTTTCGAAGTCTTCTTCTTTCATACCTGTGGCGCGCCATAAAGCTCTTGCCCCAGCCATGTTTCTTCCTTTGGTACTCGTATGCGATCTATATGCAGGCATAATTCCCTCTCAATATATTTATGTAATGATATAATTTATGAAATTTAAAGCTGTTTATCAAGGAATGAATTAATTTTGATATTAATATATGAACGGCGAATGAAAATTAGACTGTGTAGATTCTATTTCTTCCAGCATTTTTTGCTTTGTATAGTAGAATATCTGCTTTATCTACAAGAGAGTTGCTTGGAGTCTCCTTGTTAGGGATTAATGTTGCAACACCAATACTTAAAGTTAAATGATCAGCAACTGTAGACTTTTCATGGGGGATATTTTCTTTTCTAATGGATTCGATGATATTATTTGCTAAGTGCATAGCTCCGTCAATGTCAGTATCTGGTAACAGGATAACAAACTCCTCTCCACCATATCTAGCACATATATCTGTTGGTCGACTGATACTATTCTTTAACAGATTTGCCACACTCTTTATGCATTCATCACCTTGGAGGTGACCATAATGGTCGTTGTACGCTTTAAAGAAATCTATATCCATCATGAGCACCGCTATAGAAGATTTGTTTCTGACTGCTCTTGAATACTCCCTCTCTATCGCTTCATCAAAGACTCTTCTATTCGAGATACCTGTGAGTCCATCGGTCTCAGATAGTTTTTTAAGCATGATTTCAGAAGACTTCAGAGACGTAATGTCCTCATGACTGACAACAACTTTTGTAGGAGCAAGATCGGCAACCTTAGTGACTCTCATCTCAAACCATCTTTGCTCTTCTGGACTACTACATTCATATACTAGCTTGAAACCGTCCTGAACTCCGTTGATGACATCCTCTATCCCTTTACAAGCCTCTTCAGCCTTGTCAAAGTATAACTGGTGCTTTGGTTGTTTACAGACATCCAAATAATTTACATCTATGAAATCATAATACGGAGATATATCGTTCTCTCTTCCGAAATCTAGCCACTGCTTATTGACCTCTACAATATGTCCCTTTTGATCGAGAATAGCTATAGAGGCACTTATGGAATTTAGAATCGCTTTATTAAGATCAAGGTTTTCTTGTAGTGTTTTCTCTATTTGTCTTTTTTCATTTATGAGGTTTTGTTTATCTATTGCATTTGAAATAGTAGCCTGAATATTCTCTAGAAACCTACCAGCAGTATCTTTAATAACATAATCTGAAGCTCCACTTTTTAGAGCATCTACAGCCAAGGTCTCGTCGCCACCACCAGTCATCATTATTATGGGGGTGTGTTCTATAATGTGAGGGATTTTATAAATCAGTCCCAATCCAGATATATCTGGCATATTCTGGTCAACAATGATGATATCAAATTGCTCATTCTCACACTTTTCTATTCCATCAAATCCATTTTCGGCAGTTGATACAATAAATCTTAAACGTTTAAGCTTTTTTTCTATGAGTCTTCTTAAGCCTGGGTCGTCATCAATATAAAGCAACTTAATAGGAGATTGGTTCATGTTTATAAGTTCCTCATGCTTGGTATTTGTACAACAGAAAGGAATAGACCAAGTCTTTCTATCGCTTTGGCAAAGTTTTCATAATCTATTGGTTTTGTCACAAACACATTACATCCCATATCGTAACATTTCTTAATTTCAGTATCGTCAGAGGTTGTTGTTAGCATTACAACTGGAATATTTCTAGTTTGCTCGGATTCTTTTAATTTGGTGAGTACTTCATATCCACTCACTTTAGGCAGATTTAGGTCTAGAAGGATAAGGAGAGCTTTTTCTGATTTGCAATCATCGTCATTATTAAAAAAGAAATCAAGCGCCTCTTGTCCGTCTGAAAGGTGAATTATATTATTGCGTATGTTAGCTCTTTTCAGGTTTTTCTGAATTAGCTTTGCATGCCCTAGGTCGTCTTCTACAAGAAGGATGTCAACTTTTTGCTCATTACAGTTCATAAAAACTCCTCATCTTTTAGTTTGTAGGTAAATATATAAAAAAAGTTGTCCCTTTGCCGAGTTCAGACTCGCACCATATTTTGCCGTTGTGCCTACCTACTATCTTTTGCACATAGGCCATTCCCATTCCTTCACCATCAACATTTACGGTTCCTGCACGACTAAACAGATCAAAAATCTTTTTAGTAAATGCCTCGCTCATTCCCACACCTGTATCTTCTACTGTAAACAGGTGACCGTCTTTATGAGGTTCAGATTTAATTATAATCTTACGTTCTTTTTGTCCTCCCATGAATTTGATAGAGTTGTTAATAAGGTTACTAAATATCTGCTCTAAAGAAACAACATCTGCCATTATAATTGGTAGAGGGGAGAGCTCTATCTCAATATTGTTTTCTTCTATCTGATGGTTAAAAGTTGTGATGACTGACTGAACAATCTCAGCACTGTTAACATATTCGAAGAATAGTTCTTTTCTACCTATTCTGGATATATTCAAGACACTAGTAATAAGGTTATCCATCTTTTTGACAGCTGACTTTATGAAAGTCATTGACTCAGGGATATCTTATAAAAGTAAGTCTTTCATTGTAGGCTTATCCTCATCGTCAATATCATCAATATTTTTGTTGATAATTTCATTTAAAGTTTCAAGGTCATAGCCAAGCTCAGAAACAAATCCTTGCATATTGACAAGTGGAGCTCTGAGGTCGTGGGAAACAATATAAGCGAATGATTTTACATCATTATTTGTTTGTTCTAGCTGAGTAGAATACTCTACAAGTTTCTCTTCGGCTTCTCTGGCACTGGTAACATCTCTTGCTATAGAGTTTATGTTTACCAATTCTTTGTTTTCGTCATAATTGAAAAATATATTCCACTGCATTATTCTTGAGGTACCGTCTTGATGTAGCAGTCTGTTTTCTATTGTTGTGTTTACGAGCTTATCTTTAAGCCATGCTTGAAAGTGGTTTAAAGTGTATTCTTGATCATCTGGATGTATATCTTCAAAAGCTAATTTACCTATCATCTCTTTAGGGTTTCTTCCTAGTATATTTTCTGCAGCAGGATTGACATACTGATACTCACCGTTTGGGTTAACGACTGTGACAAGATTATCTGTGCCACTAACCATATCTTCATATCTCTTCATAGCGGTCATAAGGTCATATTGAATTATTTCCTTTTGTTCTATTTCACTATTGAGCATGCTATTTTTTTCGTTCAGCTCTGATGTTCTTTCTTTTACTTGATGTTCGAGTTCGTTACTCCACTCTTTAAGTTTATTGTCTGATATCTCAATTTCGTTTGAGACAGATTCTAGTTGACTTGAGAGTGCGGACATTTCATCATTGCCATTTATTTCTATTGTGACTTTTTTTCTTGTTTTACCAATCTCATTTGCAGCATTACTCAGCTTATGAATTGGTGTGACGATTAATTTTTTAGTGGTGAAAATGATCATGAGTGAGAGAAATATTGCAGTTAAAATACTTATTATTGTTGCATCCTTCTTGATAGCGTTTGACGATTTAGTAAGAGCACCGCTATGTACAGATACGAATATATACCAGTTCCAAGGATCAAAATGCATTGCCTTGTAGAATTCTGCTCCGTCAATATCTGTTACATAGCCAGAGTCTATTTCTGTGTTCCCTTTGTGTAAGTTTATGGCTAATTTTCCCCATATTTCTTCTATTTCATTTTTCTTAAGTTCTACAGAAGTATGCACGAACTTCCCTTCTCCTGTTACAATAATAAAATGTCCAGGCCAAGGCAGAGTAAGCTTGTCTATTAGCTTGGCTGATTCAGATTGGTAATTATTTACAAAAGATGGAATATCCATTAGGTTGTTTTGGACTAATAAGTCGTATTGTGGTTGGACATTCTGAGAGATATAGATACTGAGTATCCCTTCCATATATTTTTCAAACGAGTCCTGAGCGAAGTTCTTGCTTGTGCTATACGCAAAATAGCCCAGACCTATAATGGATAAAAACACAAAAGGGATTATTATTAATATTATCTTAGATTGTAGTTTCATTATTTATACACATTGTTTCCAGCAAGTTTCAACATGTCGCTTGGTAGGAAAAGACCGAGTTTTATAATCTTACTTATGTTTACTGATAGGATAAAATTCTCTGGAGCAGTAACAGTAATAGAACCAGGGTCTTTGCCATTTAAGATTTCTAAAGTTATCTTTGCTATCTCTCTACCACCCGCCTCGAAGTTTGGGGCAACAGACATCAATGCTCCATCTTTTACCTGTGTAGGGCGGTGAGCCATAGCAATAGTTTTATTGCTGTTTTTCAGTATTGCCTGATGATACTCATTTCGCTCCGCTAAAGGACCTGCGACAAACCACCAATAATCGATTTTGTCATCTAGTGCTTGCACACCATCTTTGACCTGATCAAACATTTTATAGAAAGATTTCGAGTCATTAATATAAGGTATCTCATAGGAGATGAATTCAATGTCTGTATTAGCTGGGATACTTTTTCGTAATCCTTTTAAATCTCCTACCGCAGATGGATAATCTGAGTGTATGACACCAAACTTGATTTTTTTATTAGGTTGTAAAACTCGCATGAGCATATCAATTTTAGTCCCTCTGAGCATAGAGTATATCCGACCGGTTACATTTGTTCCTGTTGGAGCATTCTCTTTCGAAATTATTCCGGCACCCACAGGGTCAGCAACAACTGCAAAAATCTGAGGGATATTATTCTCCATTAGCACTTTGTGCGAAGCCATTGAAGATAACGTTGCGAGTGTGATGACTGCGTCAGGAATTGCTTTCTGTATTTCACCATTAAGGAGGTTGAGAGACTTTTCTTTGCTCCCTTCAGCCTTTAGAACTTTGATATTCAAGTCTTTAATACCTAGCATCTCAAAGTATTCAGTGATAGCTTTTGTGTGTTCAGTGATGACCTTTACGGGCATGGTTTCTATGATGAGGATATTTTTGGTTTTAGCGTAAGAGGTATTAAATGCTGTAAATAAAATTGCAATAATAAGTAGGTAAAGTGTCTTTTTCATGTTGCACCATTTGTATGTATATATGGGTTTATTATAGCGTATCAGCGATTAAATGCAATCATTGTTAAATAGGATAAGTTGTTGATTAGAACTACTCTGATTGTTTAGGTGGCTTATAAATAAAAACTTTGATGGTCAATAAAATAGCGAATGCATATACGATTATATATGCGATTCTACTAAGGTTTATGAATGACGTGTTACCAAATATTACTCCTATGCCGTCCATTAATATTGGAGACATGAACTGACCTAGGAAGAGGAATGAGGTTACTACACCCATAGCTCTCACGCTACTCCCTTGACCAACAGCTCTACTTACGCCTACAAATATCGCAGGCATTATTAGACCATTACCTGCACCTATGAAACCTGATCCTATCATTATTAATGTCATAGATGTCGCTTGGTTAAGTAGAAGTATACCTGTCCCACTTATAAATACCACAATCGGGATATGGTATTGCTTAGTAAGTTTATATATATGCTTAAAAGAAAGACCACTGATGAAACCGCCAGTTGTTGCTATGGCTATGGCGAAACCTGCCGATGAGGCATTACCGAAACCATTTGATTGAATGTGCATAGCTATGTTTGTCGGTATTATATAAAAAATTACCATAAGACCAAATCCACCAGCAGCGTATGTGTATACCTCTTTTGGTAACTTTGATTTAGTCTTTTCTGCAACATCTTTTGGGATACTAGGTAAGTTGAATATAGTCAGGCATAGTACGACTAATGATGATGCGTAAACTATGAAGGTGTATCTCCAGCCATATACAGCTAAAAAACCTGCCGCTAGAGTAGCTATGATTCCACCCAAAAATGAGAATGACGATGCCAACCCCATGAGCTTTGTTCGTTCTTCTGGTTTACAAAGATCAGCTATCAGACCTGTAGATAGTGGCATTATAATACCAACTGAAACACCAAGTAGTGCTCTGCAAGCGAGTAGCATTTCTATACTATCTACCAAACCTCCGCCAACACCACCAACAGCATAAAGGAGTAGGCCTATTATTAATAATGTCTTTTTTGAGATTAATCGACTTAGTCTGCCCATTGCAAAAGAGACAGGGATAATGACTATTGCAGGGAGAGTGAGTACTAGCTTGATCAGAGTTTGATCTGCCTGAGGAAAATAATTCGAGATAGCAGCAAGCCCTGGTGCAACAGCTGCTCCAGCCATGATAGTGAGTAGTGATATGCTTAAAATCGAGAGCCTTAGCATTAATAAACTCCCAAATCTGATTTTTTTTATGGGTAATCATTATAACTATTTAGTGTCTATAAAGATATAAATATAATGTTAAGTTTTGTTTGAGGCTAATACTGATAAAGGAGCAAGAGTTACAATTTAGTTACTACTTTATAAAGGTTGATAAGAGATTAGGTTATTAGTAGATATAAAAAAACCGGACATTGCTGCCCGGTTTGTTAGATTACTTATTTAGGAAGATTGATTAGTATCTTCTTGAGTTGCCACGATCGTTGCTTTTAGGTTTAGCCTCGTTTACAGTGAGGTTTCTGCCATCAAGCTCTGTTTCGTTAAGTTTATCGATTGCTTCTTTAGCCTGTGAGTCGTCAGCCATTTCTACAAAGCCGAAGCCTTTAGAGCGACCAGTGTCTCTATCTGTGATGATTCTTACTGAATCAACTGCACCGATTTTTTCGAAAAGTTCTGAGATGTTGTCTTCGCTTGTTGAGTAACTGAGGTTTCCTACATAAATGTTCATAATATGCTCCATATAATTTTTTTTTGTCAAAACATAATCTGATCGAGTTCGGGTACTTGGTATAAACTAGTTGAAAGAGGTGTTTAACCCTTTTGAAGCATGAACAGATATATTTATGTTGGCATATATTGAAATGAATCAGTTTATAGGCTTTGTAAACGGTCGGTTATGATTCTAAAAATCCAATTTAATTTAGTAACAATATTTCAAAACTAATATCAAGTATTGAATTACTATAGACACTATAGACATATTGACTAATATAGCTAGGATTATTTTATTTTATTTCACAATAAATTAGAAAGACTACTTTTTTGGTATAAAATAATGGTCGCATATTTATATCTTTACACTGTCAGATATAGGGAAAATACAATTCTAATACCTATAGAAATGATATCTTAGAAACCAAGATAGAACATGTAAAAACCAACTAAAAGTATTACAAAGGAAAGGAGGTATTTTATAATAACTGTAGTTTGGCGGTAACGCTCTTGTTTAAGCAAACGGTTGGCAAAGCTCGCTGAAGTACCACAAGCTATTAAGAGTATACTGTGTCCTATTGCATACGAAAAGAGTAGTAAAGCACCATATATCGCATCGCCTCTTTTAGCTGCAACAGAGAGTATCGCTACTAAGACAGGAGTGGAACATGGCGAAGAGAAAAGTCCGCTTAAGCCTCCTGCTATGAGAGCTCCTATATAACCTTTTCGTATATCTCTGGATACAAAATTGTGAGAGGGGATAAACTCATATAATTCCATCATCTGTAAAGACATCATAGTCATAAGTATACCTATAGCAATGTACCAAACTTTTGACATTGCAAGAAAACTTCCTGCGAAAGAGATAGCAAATCCTAGTAATGTGAAAATTAATGCGCTTCCAAAGGCAAATATTAAAGAGAGTTTAAAAGCTTTTGAACCGTTTCGAACATCAGTCCCCCCTATGTAGCCTATCAGTAAGGGGATCCCACTAACGGAACATGGGGTAAACGATGTCGCCAGACCAGCTATGAATGTTATTATGGGTGCCCATCCTGAGCTATTGTGTATTACTGTGGCGGCGTAATCTAAATAAGCATCAACATTCATTTAATTTCCATGTCGCTTAGGATTAGTCTGAGATCGTTCTCTTTTAATCCTCCTTCGTGATAGGTGTAGTTGATATTATTGATTACAGCACTTTGAAAGTGTACTTTTGATATGATAGCTTGTGACGGATTGTAGTTGTTGCCCTCTGCATCAATGAAGATCTGTGTGGGGATAGTTCTCACAGGAAAGCCATTTGCAAGAGAGCTATACTTCCATACGTCTACAAACCTGATTATTGCTTTATCTCGAAGTTCAGTGTTTAGTTTCTAAAGGATAGGAGCCATCATTTTACATGAGGCGCAAGAGTCCGCACCGAAATCAATTATAATAGGTAACTTATAGGATTTCAGTTTAGTAATATTTATCTCTTCGACTATATTTAGCGAGAAATCAGAAGATACTGTAGTTGATTTTACAGCCTCACTTTGGGTATTGAGATTTTTAACAAACCAGATACTTGTAATGCATACTGCCACTGCAACTAGAATAGTGATTTTTTTATAAGATATTTTTTTAGGCACATGTTACCTCTGTTGTTTATTTCTTAATAATACAGCAATAATTAGAAAAAGAAAAATAATGAGTAACTGTATATAGAGAAAAGTGTGTCATATTTAAATATTTCGATATATCTAGAAATACGAATGAAGAGTATTGACTTTTCTTCGCAATCCTATATATCTGGAAATATGAATTTTCAATGCGAATTAAAAGAGGTTAGTTAATGTGTTGCTACGATAACTATATCCAGCCTGGGTTAGAGGAATATTGTTTTAGTGAGATGCCTTTTACAGGTTTAAGCAAATGATAACTCTGACACTGTTGGCATTTTTCTTCTCTTTTCTTTTTTCTTTAGGAGGGGTTGGCTCAGCCGTTATACTTTTGCCTATAATGTTTTCGCTAGGTATCCCTCTGAACGAAGCCAAACCAACAGGGCTGCTTATAAATACACTCAGCATGAGCGGTGCAACCTACTCAAACTACAAACTTAAGACTCTGGATGTATCTATTGGCATGCCTATTATAATTTTTTCAGTGATATGTGCTCCTGTTGGTGCATACCTTTCTACCTATATTTCTGAAAAAATCATAATGAGCATATTCATATGTTTTATGCTTTTTTCTGGTTGTATAATGCTTTTTTTCAGAGCAAAAAAATATGAGAACAATTATAGGAAAGACAGACCATTCACCTTATTGTCATCAGTAGGTATATTTGCTGGTATCATTTCAGGTCTTCTTGGTGTTGGTGGCGGTGGAATAATCTCGCCTCTATTGATTTTGTCAGGGTTTAACCCTAAAAAGGTTGCCGCTGTTACAGCTTTTGTTGTCCCTTTCTCTTCTCTTACAGGTTTTATAACTTACTCTATGATGGGGAGTACTCATCTTCAACTGCTTGCACTTGTTAGCTTGTCCGCCTTTTTGGGCGGCTATCTCGGTACAAATTTCATGCAAAGCAGACTTAAGCCAGGGACAGTTAAGAAATTTCTTGGAATTATAATGTTTGTAATGGCTATAAAATTAATAACAAAGGTCATAGGTGAGTAGATGAAAACACATAAAACTGTTGTCGTAATATCGATTGATGCTTTACATCCCGACTCTATTAAGATGGCAAAACCTGAAAATATATTAAGAGTTATGGAGAAAGGTATTTCTACTTTAGATGGAACGAGTGTCGCACCTCCGAAAACACTAATAAACCATACAGCGATGGCTTTAGGTAAGATGCCTGAAGAGAGTGGGTACACAGTGAATGCTTGGAAACCTGGTATGCCAAAAGCTGAGGGGGAAAGTATCTTTTCGCTTGCCAAGAAGTCAGGTTTAAAGACTTTTTATGTATATTCAAAAGAGCTATTGGGCTTTCTGGCTACTGAAGATGTTGATGAACAATATTTTGCAGGTATGGACTCTTTAAGTGAGGGGGACAGAATAGTTGACGAAACAAAAGAGGACTATTTTCTCTTTTTGCACATTAGTGGTCTTGAGTTTACAGGGATGGAGCACGGCTGGCTCTCTGACGAATATATTACGAAGTTTCAGGAGATAGATGCTGGTCTTGCAGGTGTAATCAAAACGATTATGGAAAAGACAGATACCACGCTTGTCATAACAAGCGACCACAGCGGACATGAGAAAATTCATGGTTCAGATCACCCAGAGGATTTTAAAATGCCATTGATCGTATATTCAGACATGGCAGATTTCTCAGAGTATAACAATAAATCATACAAAACTGTTGAGCTGAAAAGCTTGCTTAGTAAAATCATATAAAGGGAGCCAAAATGAAAGAACTTATCAGAAATATCCAGATGAAAGATGTACCTCAGATGAGACTCACTCCAGATCAGTTTATAGAACTGTATAACAAAGATGAAGCCGTACTGGTTGATATTAGGTTCCCATTTGAGACCGATGCGTGGGCTATGAAGTTTAGTATAAATATCCCGCTGAATGAGCTGCCTGACAGGTTAGATGAGCTTCCAAAAGATAAGCTTCTTGTATGTGCATGCCCTGAAAACTTTCGTTAACTCATGGCCCTGATGTACCTGAAGACAGAAGGCTATAATGCGAAGTTACTTTTTGGAGGTCTTTTAGAGATGACATCTCGCCTCAGAGGTGGAGCTGCAAAAGATATTAAGTAAATTAAACGAAGTTTTCCATATTACTTAGGTGCCGATACTAAAATCTACACTAGCTATGCTATACACATCCCGACAGCCGGAGGGGTGACAACAGAATCAATGGTTGTTGAGAATTGTAAATAGTTATTTTTTGTAGCCCATATAATTCAAACATATGCTTGAAAATGATTTCGAAAGTGGTAACCTTGATTTATTAATTATGTAGCATCTCTAACAAAGGATGAGGCTCAGATATGTATAGTAAATTTATTAAGATTTTCGTTTTAGTATCTATATTTTCAGTGTTATATGCCTGTGGTGTTGGTAATGCTGGTTGGGTAGATATATCATCAGCAGAATTCTCTGACAGCCTTATATATTCTTCTAGATCAGGAGAAATAACCTATGAGCTGAAAACTTACGATAATCCTGAAGAATGCACAGTCAGCTTTTTCCTGCAAAGCTCAGCTAGAAGTTCTGATACGTACTATCTTGGGTCAGAATATATAGAACTGACACCTGGAATTAGTACTCTAAGTAGAACGCTAAATGTAAATATAGATAGCGTTATCCCTAACGGCGACTACAGCCTTGTTGGATATATATCTGAAATGGAAAATAGTTCAGCTAGTTTTACTAGTAGTCAGGCATATTCCGTGAGTGATGCTAATAAAGATGTGACAAATGTTAAGATCACCGATATCAGGCTTGCAGAGGATGTTCTAACCATAGATCCGAGCCTTGATAAAAGTTTGGCAAGTCTGCCAGCTGGGTTCGATGCAGATAATCTAGATATGCTCACTGCTGGGATGATTCCTATGCACGATATAAATGCCAATGCAACGTTACAGATTGAGGGGCCTCTCCCTTCTGGAGATATTGAACTGGCATTTGATATTAGCATCGATAATGGAGTAACATGGATGCCTGTGGAGCTTTGGAATAATGAAGAGCAGGCATACTCAGATCATATAAATATTACCTTCCCTGGTTATGCAGAGGGTGCGTTCACGCAGAATGTTACTATCTTGGCAAATATCACACAATCCCAGCTTAATCAGATATTTAATAATGTAAACAATTCAACAGATATGACCGTTGCTCAACAATTCCTTGCTAGACAGAGGATAAGCGTTGATGGCGTAGATTCTGATTCTGATGATGTATACCACTTCAGTCTTTCTATTTATCCTGTCGAACCTGTTACTCAGGTAGCATCAGATGAGGCGAGAGGGATTGTTAATTTTTACACCTCACAATTTGCTGAGAAATATAGCTCTATGAGTAAGACTCTTCAAATAGGAACAGCCGATGTTTCTGTGAGACCTACTGCCGATAGTGAATATCTTATATATAATAATCAAGGTTATATACAGGGAAGGCCTGATACAACCCCAACAGGCGCATGGTATCGTGCGGGTGTAGATGTCCCGCTTAATGTTTTTGGTATAAGCTATGGACTTCTTGGAGCACAGGCAGAGGTAGGTACCTATTTAGATAAAAGATTTTCAGGGTATCGCCTGCAGGTTAATATACTGGGTACTAACCTTGTCAAGACTGAAGCGTCTAATATTAGTGTTACAAATTTATCTCTCAATCTCCCTTTGTGGTCAGGTATGAAAGATCTAAAGAAGAAAACTGTGATGGTTGGTCCTGTTCCTTTTGGTTTAAAAGCAAGAGTACAGGCTGATATCTCCGCAGGGGCAGTTGTGACGCTTAATAGTTCCACAGCGGAGCTTGCTAAGGTTCGTGTGCCAGAGGCTGAGTTAGGACTATATTTAACAGGTGGACCAGACTGGTCGGTCGTGGGTTTTGGGGTTACATCAGAGTTGGTACTTTTGAACGATAAACTAACAGCTAATGGTAAACTACAGGTGGCATATAACTCATCCAATGAGATAATCAGCGGAACATACTCTTCTAGTGTTGCTGATAAGGTGAGGTCTATCGAAGGTAAACTTGGCGTATATGTAAAATATAGACTATTTGGCAAAGACCATTATATAAATAAGTGGTTTGTAAATACAGGTGCATTGATAAACCATACATACTCTCTCAGTGCAGCTAGTGGCAGTTTATAGTGCCTATGTCTGCGAAGAAGATACTTTTTCTTGTAGCGTTAATTATTGTCCTTGGTACTGTCGTCATCTTTTATCTGGTTGGAAGGGAATCAGGTCTTTCGCTTTATTTTAAAGCAGGTGAAAAGGTTTCATACACATATAAGCTCAGTTCAAAGATTGGCTACGGCATAAACGACAATTCTGACATCCTTGATATAATACTCGCTGGGATACTTAACATTAAAGTGATAGAGGTTTCAGATGTTGCAAAACTAGTCGTCTCTTTCATACCGGAAGAAGTGAAGTATGACATAAATCCAGATATATCCGATATCCTTTCCACTCCATTCATACTAGTAGTAGGCAAAACAGGTGCGTACAATGAATTTATCTTTCCCGATAGCTTAGATGAGAAGGGGAGAGAAATCCTAAAGTCAATAATGTATCCCTTAGAAACAATCATAGATGCAAAAAAACTTAAAGGGTATGTAGAGAAGAGCCGAGATGGGCTTGGACTATACACCGCATATTATAGGTTTCAGGATGGTGTTTTACACAAATCAAAGACGAGATATTATAAAACTTCATCAGATAAGGAGACCAAACCTGACGTTAGAATCCTCGAGTCAGATTATATTATAGTGACTGATCATGATGGCTTATGGTTGAAGAGTTTGAGTAGCTCGGAGCACCTTCTTATAGATATGTCGTCGCTAATGTCTATAGATTCTATCACAGAAGTGATTTTGCAAAAGAGTGATAATGCAGAATTAATTTCAGATACTTGGAGAATATCAAATGAGACTGATGTAAGAGAGTTCGCAGTAGTTAATAAAATGAAAAGCACTATGCCTGAGCGTAAGAGTAACAAAGTAAAAGCTAGTCTTGTGTCAGGAGACCATTCTTTCGACCTGTTAGATTATTTGCAAAACCAAGATGCGAATAAAGTTAATATTGATATACTAGCTGAGATGTTACTTAATGACGAAAGCCTCATTGAAGATGTTTTGGAGATTGTACGAAATGATACACTTAAAGAGAAGAAGATATCTAGGCTGATTACAGCTTTGAGTATCGCTGGTACTGTTGAGGCGCAGGACGCTCTGATAAATATAGCAGATGACATGAGTTTTTCAGAAGCAAATAGATTTAGAAGTGTTATGGCATTTCATAATATGGTAGTGCCACCAATTGATAAGGCTCTCAATTTTCTTGTTAGAGGCATAGATAAGATAGGTGAGCAGGGGATGGAAACAACAATCGCAAACACCTCTGTGCTGGTTACTGGTGCTTTGGCGAATAACCTTGCCACAGAGTATCCAAACGTGTCGGAATCTATTATTAGTCGACTAAAGGAAGAGCTTCAGAACACATCAGAGCCTACTAAAGAGAGGATTTTGCTTGCTGCCATCGGAAATACGAGAGACATAGAAAGTATAGAGCTTGTCGGAGAATATCTTAATGATTCTGATTATGGCTTGAGGATAGCTTCAGCCGAATCGCTTGGATTGATAGGTGGCGATAAAGCAAAGACTATGCTTATTGAAAAACTTAAAGATGAAGAAATCCCACAGGTTCAAACCAAGATAATAAAGAGCTTTAGTCGAGTGTCTATCGATAGCGATGATATAAAAGATATTGGAGATGTCCTTATAGGCTCGCTGAATCCGAGTTTGCGTAATTCTTCTATTAAGCTACTTTTAGAAAATAAAAATACAGCCCCTAATGTTGTCGATAAAATTTTTCGAGAAGCATACAAAAGTGAGATGCATAAGGATAATAAAAATCTGCTACTAAAAGGTTTTTTGCAATAAACCATAAGTAAGGAAATGGAGGCGGTGTCTATTTAATTGCACATGTAACATGCTGATATTAAAAATAAAATATGGTTAGATGATCTGAAGATACCGTTGAAAATACCGTTTGATTCTATTGCTTACTATTGCTGAGATCAATAAAAAGTTACTCGTGCTAACTGCTAATCCTGCTAAAATTGCTAATTATTATGAACAAAGTATATCATTTAGCTTGTTTCGTTGCTCATTGAATTTTTCAGGATTCATTCCTTTGAGGGTGCTTAAGTTTTGCAGTTTCCATTTTACAGCAGGAAAGTGTTGAAAATTATATGTATCCCATGAAGGTTCTAAATCATGAAAAGACAGCAGAATTTTTTTGTCCGTTTCAGTTAATAATTCAGTAATCTCAGTTATCAGCTGATCCCTTGTAGTTTCAAAATTATTGTATGTAAATTCTTCAGTAGCCATGCCTACGAAATGATTTTCATAAGTTTCTCTCTGATCCAGAAGGTTAGGATTCAATATTTCATAAGCTGGCCTGTTTGTGCTTAGCAGTGACAATAAAAATCCTGCTTTAATGTCCTGGTTAATGCCAGTAGTGTTAAATAACTTTTTTATATCAAAGAGATCTCTGGGATGCTGTCTGTCTAGGGCAGCACATATTTTGCCGCCGTATAGCTGACCGGCGTGAACGGCTCTCATTTCACAAAAAGTATCAAAGTCTTCTTGTGCTTTCTTACATAATATCCTTGTCTCTGAGGGCTCTATGGTTCCTCTGGCGACCAAATTTACTTCAATTTTGATACTTGCAGATGCATTTGAAACAAGTAATTTTCCGCTTGAAACATTGTGCTGGACATTTGAGGCTGGAATATAGCGGTTAATATTTTGCTTTATCATGTCAAGGGACGCATTGATATTTACTAGAGTAGTTTCGCGATCTTCGATCGGAGTGTAGGTCAGGTCGATATCAACCGAAAGTCGAGGCATGTTGTGTATAAAAAGGTTTATTGCGGTGCCACCGTGCAGTGCAAAACAGTCTTCTTTTGCGACTTCCGGGATGACTGACAGCAATAGTTGTACTTGATTTCTATAGCTCTTATCCATTACTTGCCTTCAGTTGTTTTGGGACGGTTATTTTGTATTTATCAACATATATACCATTTTTACAAAAGCTGCGCTTCCCTTTCCCCGTATCTATGTTGTTCATCTTGATGTATTTAAACCATGCATGTCCAATATCGTCTGCCATGAATAAAAATAATCTTTTGACTTTAATAGAAGAACAGTTTTCAAGCAAATTCTGTACTTTGCCAGGGTTAAGGTTATTAAGACCTTCTAGCAGTTGATAGCACATTAACATGTCTTCATCGCTTGATGCATGTAGTAAGCACTCTAGAATTGCT
Organism: Denitrovibrio sp.; assembly: GCA_002869185.1. Lineage (GTDB taxonomy): Bacteria > Chrysiogenota > Deferribacteres > Deferribacterales > Geovibrionaceae > Denitrovibrio. Next base: position 142,277 of record PKTN01000003.1, read on the forward strand.
CTGGCTGGAGAAGATATTTTGATATCGTAATTATTAACTTTCAGATCTACAAGTCCCAACTCCGCCGGCAAAAAAGAGGAACTAAAGTTTTCTATACACGCATCCCATTTGTAGTTCTTGAACCATGCAGGAATTTTTTCATCTTTTTTGCGATATAAGTATGCATATTTTGTTTTTAGCTCAAGGTAATGGGCTTTGCCTTGAAGTGACAAGGCAGTTTTACCTCCAGGATGTATAGACAGACCAAGCTGGTTTTGCATGGCGTAGACAGCTCCTGTGTAGTCAACGCTATCATTTGCTTTCTTAAAGGCTCCGCTGCCTATTGATTCTATCCAGCCGCTCTTTTTATACTTACTCAATAGTTGGCTTGATATTTCATTGTCATTAAACCATTGGCTTAATGCTATTGTGCCAGATGGCCATTTCTGCATTATCTGGTTTATTTTACTGATGTTTTGCAAACTCATAGTTTATTTATAAGTCTTAATTTAAACTATGTCAAGCTATGGTTTGTTTTAATTCTTAAATGTAAACTTTAAGTTTAGTATTTGGCGTTAATATAAACCGAAGTACTACTGCAACATTTGCTACACTCAAACAACAATATAAATTCTAATAAAGTAGAATTTATATTGCAAAAAACTATATCTAGTGCTTTAATTCTAATAAAGTAGAATTTAATTAACAGGCATGACATATCGACCCTATAATTCTACTTTAATAGAATTTACTATGGTGAAAAAATGGCAAAAAAAATAGTTAAAGCTAACATCCCAGAGCCACAGATTCTTCTGAATCAAAAAATATTAGGAGAATTTGTGCATGCTGCAAGAACAAATAACAACCTTACGGTCCAGGATGCAGCAGCACTATGCAACATCTCTATAAACACGATGAATAATATTGAAAATGCTAAGGCTGATATAAAGCTAAGTACAGTAATTAAAGTTTGCAGCATGCTTGGAATCACAATAAGGATAGAGGCATGAGAAACGAGCTACACATTAAGCTAAACCGCGAACCTGTTGGATATATCAAACATAATCCATTTGATGATACATTCGCTTTAGAGCTCTACAACAAGGACTTACATCTTTCACCATACATATCTTCAAGTTCGGACTCAGGCTCTATAAAGAGACTCATTATGAACCTCTTACCTGAAGGGCAAGGGTTGGAAGAATTATCATCCATGATGCATATTTCTAAAGGAAATGTGTTTGGTTTGATTAAAGCTATCGGATTAGAAACCACAGGAGCACTATCCTTTCATGCAGAACCGGATGGAATTGAAGAGACATCTTTCAGAGAAATTCCTGAAGAAGAATTAATATACAGAATAAAAGAGAGATCCCAAACACCTATAACAATCTGGGACAATAAACCAAGATTATCCGTTGCAGGCGTACAAGAGAAGTTACCTATCATGATTGACGAAAAAGGTACATATGGATTAGGAGAGGGAGAACTTGCATCTACCCATATACTGAAGTTTGGTAAGGATCCTGATGAGCAGCTTGTTTTGAATGAACACCTGTGCATGACATTAGCGAAAAGGCTAAATCTTCCTGTAGCTGAAACTGAAATATTAAGGCTTGGCGAGCCGGTTCTGAAAGTTAAGCGTTTTGATCGTATCAGTAAAGGCACAACAGTCGACAGACTCCATATTATAGACGGCTGTCAGATGCTCGACTTGCCACCATCTTACAAATATGAAAGAGTTTATGGTGACGGAGGAGATGTAAAAGATTTCCGTGAAGGAGCCTCTCTAGAAAAAATATTTAAGGTAGCTTCACTATGCTCAGTACCAGCAGTAGCAACTAGAGATATTCTGAACTGGGTACTCTTCAATCTCATTATAGGAAACTGTGATGCTCACGGGAAAAATATCTCATGGCACTATACGAGTGACGAGATCAAAGTTATCCCATTCTACGACATGCTCTCTATATCCATATATGAAGGAAAATATAATCAAAACCTCGCAATGGCAATTGGAGATAATTTTTCATCAAAGATATATGCATATGACCTAGCAGAGATGTGTGAAGTATGCGAACTGCAACCACGTTTTGTTTCAAGAACTCTAGATAAGATGGCTAAGGCAGTGCTTACAGAAACGGACACTCTTATATCTGGGTTCACTCTTGTAGGCAATGAAACCGATTTTATGGAAAAGCTTGTTTCACTACTGAAAGCTAATGCAAAATGCTATATTGAAGTTGCGAAAGAGTTACCAAATATTGGATAAATCTAATCAGTACATTAAAGCAACCCAATTTTTTATAACGCATATATATTCTCTATTACTGAAAACCTGAACCGCAATACCAGTCACTGTTGGCAAGAGCCTGGAACATGGCTGTTTGCCACGAGTTAACGTGCAGCTGATAGTTTCCTTCAGCTTCAATCATGAGGTATTGTCTGACTCCCTCTAATCCACATGACTCCCTATAACGAGATAAGATGTCTTTTAAGCAAGCAATCTGGTTGCTAGCTTCTATCGAATAACGAGATGCCAATTTAAAGTCACTAAAATGAGATTGAACTCGCTTCTTAGAAATAGGACCCCAATTAGCTGGTACTAGAACAAAAAAACGGATAGTCGCAGGTTTTGTTTGAATGACTTCAGCATAAAGCCACTGTTCATCAATAAAGTATTCATGGTCATAATATGGGTGCAGGCTTTGACTCTCAGCTGTAGTAGCAACAGCAGTGCTTTTTCCAGTATTACAATCCTTGCAAGAAGGTACGAGGTTCAAAGGCACAACAGATAACTGCGGATATTTAGTTTTTGGTAAATAGTGATCAAGAGTCGACGCATGTCCCATTCCGCAAAAAGGGCATCGACCTAGTGGCGCTCTGGATAACAGCGAATCATATATTGCCCTAGCGGGCTTGGATCCGCCTACCATATGTGCGCTATAGACATTTTTTAGTTCATTTTTAGTAACAGAGCCTAATGCTATATCGTCATTTCCGCAATCATTCGGTGGAAGAGTGTAAAGTTGGTTAACCTTAGCCTTTTGGTGATATTCACTAGCCGAAGCTTCGATAGTATTGGTTAAAGCATTAAGCCGATTTCGTAAATCCTCATTTGTAATACTATTAATACAGGTTTGATAAACCACTTGCGGCTCCTCATTAGGGGCGATCATTGCTCTCATTCCTCAGCACCTGCCTGTGTGTCCCTAATCATTATCATTGATCGCAGTATCGCTTTTCCTTCAAAGCCAAGCTGAGATTGATATTCTTGTTCTATTTCTTCATAGCTCTTGCCCTCATCCACAGATCTGACCAGTAAATCATGAAAACCTGATTTCGAAACTTCCAACCCGAATACTTCTCTCGTCAAGATTCCTACATTTTCAGCAAAAGTTTCATTTTCTGGTGGGTCTACATTTAAAACGAGTCGAGTTCTCCTGAGGATAGAAACACATGATTTAGGTACTTCCTGCAAAACAACTGGAGAATGAGTTGCAATGATAGCTACGCCATTACGATTCACAAGCAGTTCAGACAACGCTCGCGTAAATGCTGAAAGTAGTGGAGGGTGCAGGTGGCTTTCTGGCTCATCTAGAAGGACTAAAGTTTTTTCTTCTACGGTTTCCACTAATTTTGTTAAGGTTAAAAGTACTATTGCATGACCAGAGCTCATTCTGTCAAATAAATTTTTAGCAGTATTAGAAAACTGACTTTTGTTATCCGATGAATCGCTATCATATATGTTAGTTAGTCTACATAAGTCCATTTCTGCGAAATTAAAGTCTGACTCCAGTTTTATAACAGCATTAACCCATCGGTTTCTTTTTGCTGTTAGTGCAAGGCACAATTTTAGGCTTTTTATAAGGTCTTGGCATAAACCATTTTTATCTTTTAAAACCCAATGCTCCTGATTTTGATGAACTACGCGCTTTTTTAAACCAACATAGTGATAACGCATACCTGCATTTGCATCAGGTTGGTCTTCTGGGGGCGTAAATGGATCAAATACGCTAAAGGATACAGATACAACTCCTGCGAAGTAATCTTCATTAAGTACAGAAGGATCCACCCAATGAGAAGAAGTAGCAAAATACCCAGTATCAATGACATCTCCTCGATTAGGAATTAGCGCATCAACCATATTATTTAGAAGTGTAGTTTTACCAATCCCATTTCTGCCAATCAATATATGGATATTAGAAGAATATGCAACTTATTAGAATATTTGGTGCTTTATTAGAACAATATAAAATGGAGGCGGTGGGAGTCGAACCCACGTCCGAAGTATTTTCAATCAAAGGTACTACATGTTTAGTCTTTTTATTTATCTTAGCCAGTCGGCAGGGAAAAAGACAGCCCAACCGAAAGGAGCAACCTCTTTGTTTCGCCTGTTGCCCGAGGTACTACAACAGACTATCCTACTAAAGTTTATGCCCAGCTACAAGACCGCAGGAGTGCCTTCGTAGAGGACATCGCGCGCTATATTAAGCAGCAGCGAGTGCGTATTCGTCGTTTGCAATTACTTGCGTTGGCTTGCTAACCGGGTTGCCGCCCCGGACATGCACCTAGAGACCTACGATCCC
>PKTN01000009.1 GCA_002869185.1 Denitrovibrio sp.
AGCGGTTTGTATCAGAGCAAAGGTTTGAATAATGTTACCATCCATAGTCCATATTGATACTCCGCCATCAGCAGTATTTCTCCAAACTAGGTCAGATTTACCATCACCATCTGCATCGAATGTTGTATTTGTAATGTTATGCTCAGTATAAGTTATAGAGCTACTTGCATTATCTCCATCTGTTGTGATAGATATCGTTGACTTGGTTGGAGTTAGCCAAAGCTTAGATGTATCTGAATTTGTAATTGATTTAAAAGATATTGTGTGACTTCCAACACTAACATCTTCTACTGTTACGCCTGAGTTATTCCAAGCTCCACCATCTATTGCCCACTGAGCTCCATCTGCGATTGCTCCTGCAGGTGATATTGTTACAGTAACTGTTCCAACCCCAAAAGAGACAATTGCATCGTATAAGTTGATTCTAGGTTTAACAACGCCATTTTTTGAGTCTGTTACAGATTTTCCAGTAGTTTTTAAGGCTGACTCTATCTCAGCTACTGTCGCAGTATTATTGGCTCCCTTGACTACAGCGAATGCTCCTGCTACGTGTGGAGTTGCCATAGATGTACCTTGCCAAGCCGAGTATCCACCACCAGGAACAGAAGATGTAATGTATTGTCCAGGTGCAAGTAAATCTACTAGTGATGAGCTGTTAGAAAATGACGAAACAGCATCGATTGTTGTTCCAGAAGAACCATCTTGAGTAGAGCCTACCGCTATAGCTGTTGAGATGCAGCCGGGTGCACTTATTCCATTTGAATAACCATCGTTACCCGTTGCAATGACAGTTGCTATGCCAGCTGACTTGAGGTTGTCTATAATTGATTTTCTAGAGTCTGAGTCACATGCCGAGGTGTATTTACCGCCACCAAGGCTCATGTTGATTGAGGCGATATCATATGTATTACGAAGTGCATAAACTCTTTCAAGTCCTCTAGTTTGATCACTTGTATAAGAGAGAGCTTTTCCGTTAATATTAGTAAATACATTAATTGCAATTATTTTAGCATCTTTTGCAACACCGTATATTGATCCGTTATCGCCAGCAATTGTTCCTGCAACGTGTGTGCCATGGTCGCAACCTGTGACGCCAGCACTACAGTTAACACCAGAACCAGATGCCGTAGAGGATGTAACTCCTCCTGGGCAAAGGCTTATGTACCCACCAGCACCACCAGCGTTCGAATAACAAGCTTCTGATATTACTTTACCAGAAAGGAATGCATGAGTTTTTTCTACACCTGTGTCGAGAACCGCTACTGTTTGTCCACTACCTGTATCCCCATTTGCCCATGCATTAGTAGCTTGAATAATGACGTTACTTTCTGCCATTGTAACAGAAGATAGTTCGTCAATCTGTATATCAGCGATCTCTTCGATATCTATAAAGTCTTGGATATCATCTTTTTTAATGCGAAGAGACATGTATGGGACAGTCTCTAATTTACTAACTTTTAGATTCTTGTAATAGCTGTGTTTTTTGGCTAATTTCTTAAGGATTTTATCCTGAGCATTTTTAATATTTTTACGTTGATTATTTTTTGATGTGTCTGATAGAAAACCTTCTGGTTTAAAATCACTATCTACTTTGATAATCAGCTGGACTTCGTCTTGTGGATCTTTATTGTTGAATGCTTTATTGAATTTTTTAAGGAGCCTATCAGTTTTTTGAGACGGAGATTCAACGTCCATTTTAGATATAGCATCATCTTTAAAATAATGCTTAGCCCATGACGGAATCTTGTCTGGTTGTTGGGCATTGGCAAAAGAGAAAGAAAGAATCAGAAGTAGAATCGCTAATATTAATTTTAAACGCATTGTGTTTTGTATGTATCTAATCATTACGGCACCTCATGTATAGTAAAAAATATAACCTATAAGCACCTATGACAAGTAAAAAATACCATTTCTAGTAGTGCTGCATAAGTGTTGATATAACTATACATTACGGTAATCGTACAAATTACGATTAACTTTAAATAATTTTGTTGAGTAGTGTAACTAATAATGGGCGAAAAAAAAAGGACGGTAAGAATACCGCCCTCATGAATATTTTACTTATTTTGTTATTACTAGACTTCGATCTCTTCTTCAGTAGCAGAAGCCTCTTCCTGAACACCATGACACTTTTTAAATTTCTTACCACTACCACAAGGGCAAGGGTCGTTACGACCTACCTTTGGCATATTTCTAGTCACAGGTTTCTTCTTCGCTTCTTGTTGTTGGTCGTCGCCAAAAATGTCCTTGTGCTCTTCAGTTGTTTGAACCTTTTCACGCTTGGATGCTTGCTCTACGTCTGACTCTTCCTGAACCTGTACGTGGAAAAGGAACTTAACCACATCAGAGTTCACCTTATTCAGCATCTCGAGAAATAGATTATAAGCTTCACGTTTGTATTCATTAAGTGGGTCTTTTTGACCGTAACCACGTAGTCCAACAGAGTCTCTGAGGTAATCCATCTGGTGTAGGTTCTCTTTCCATTTAGTGTCTAGGATATTGATATAGAGGAATCTAACAACCTCTGCAAAGTAACCACCGAACTGGTCACGCTTCTCTTCAAGTTTTTTGTTAACAAGCTCATTTAGCGTTTTAAGGTCATTCTGGAGCTCTTTTCTATCTTCATTAAACTTGAACTCTATATCAAATATTTGCTCAATCTCGTTTTCAAATTCAGCAAAATCAGGCTTCTCTGTAGCATTTATGAATACTTCGACCATATTGTCGATTACGCCATCTATAGTCTCTTGGATGATCTGCTCATTTGCGTCACCAGCGATAACATCTTTCCTAAGAGAATAGACTACGTTTCTTTGCTGATTCATTACGTTGTCATAATCAAGGAGGTGTTTTCTTATCTCAAAGTGAAATCCCTCAACCTTCTTCTGTGCGCCTTCTATAGACTTAGAGATGATAGGGTGTTGAATAGACTCACCCTCTTTCATACCAAGTTTTTCCATGATAGAAGAGATCTTTTCAGAACCGAAGATACGCATAAGGTCATCTTCAAGTGAAACATAGAACCTTGACGAACCAGGATCACCCTGGCGTCCTGCTCTACCTCGTAGCTGGTTATCTATTCGCCTTGATTCGTGTCTGTCAGTACCAAGGATATGGAGTCCACCGAGGTCAGCGATCCCTTCACCAAGTTTAATGTCAGTACCACGTCCTGCCATGTTAGTAGCGATTGTGATAGCACCCTTCTGACCAGCATCTTTAATAATATCTGCTTCACGCTCGTGGTTCTTAGCGTTGAGAACTTCGTGTTTGATTTTACGTTTATTAAGTACAGAACTGATGATCTCAGTCTTTTCGATAGAGCTTGTACCAACGAGCACTGGTCTACCGATCTTGTTCATATCTTCTATTTCATCAACGATTGCGTCGAACTTCTCTTTAACAGTTCTGTAGATAACGTCTGGGTTATCTTTACGAACCATAATCATGTTTGTAGGTATAACTGCAACCTCTAGATTATAGATCGACTGGAATTCTTGCGCCTCAGTCATGGCAGTACCTGTCATACCTGAGAGTTTGTCATACATACGGAAAAAGTTTTGGAATGTGATAGATGCGAGTGTTTGGTTCTCACTTTCGATATTTACACCCTCTTTTGCCTCTAGTGCTTGATGCATACCATCAGCGTAACGTCTTCCAGGTTGCATTCTACCTGTAAATTCATCGACGATGATAACCTCACCGTCTTTAACCACATAGTCCACATCCTTGTTGTAAAGTGCGTGTGCTTTGATGGAGTTATTAAAGTGGTGGAGCATATCTACATATTTAATATCGAATATGTTATCTATACCCATAGCTTTTTCGATGGCATTGATACCATCATCGTTGAGCTGGGCAGTTTTATTTTTTTCATCAAGTGTGTAGTGCGTATGAGGTACAAGGTCTTTAACAATAGTGTTCACTTCGTAGTAATGGTCAGTCACTCGCTCAGTAGGTCCAGAGATAATAAGTGGTGTCCTAGCCTCATCAATAAGGATGGAGTCAACCTCATCGACAATAGCAAAGTTAAGCTCTTTTTGTGCGAGTTGCTCTTCTGGTGATTTCATATTGTCACGGAGATAATCGAAACCAAATTCGTTATTTGTTCCGTATGTTATGCTAGCACTGTATGCCTCTTCTCTGCTGCACGCTTCTAGCTTAGTTGTGAATTATTCTTTATTGTCCCATACGATCCTGTATGAAACCTGATGCTGAATAACTCCAACTGTCAAACCAAGGTAAAGATATAATGGAGACATCCACTGAGCATCTCGTCTTGCGAGATAATCGTTCACAGTTACGAGGTGAGCACCCTTTCCACTGATACCGTTAAGATAGAGAGCAAGAGTAGCCACGAGAGTTTTACCCTCACCAGTTTTCATCTCTGCGATCTTCCCTTTATGTAGAGCGTAACCACCCATTATCTGCACATCGAAGTGTCTCATACCGAGTGTTCTTATTGATGCTTCACGAGCAAGAGCAAAAGCCTCATGTAAGATATCATCTTCAGTTTTGCCATTTTTAAGAGCTTCACGAAAACCCTCAGTCTTAGCTATCATTTCTTCTTCGGTGAGTTTTTTGCATGCATCTTCAAGAGCAGCAACCCCATCTATAACAGGCTGAAGTTTCTTTATATATCTATCTGCATAGGAACCAAAAATCTTTTTAGCGACACTTTTTAACATTTATAATCTCCATGTAATAAAACTCAATTAATTAGACCGTTAACGATCAAAAAAGTTTAGTCATTTCCTTCTGTTCTAACGATAAGCCAGAATATAAGACCAAGTATTAGAATTGCACTTAGGATAAATCCGTATTGTATAATATTACCCTTCTCATGCTTGAGAGTCATGATAAGAAGGTCTCTGATAAAAGCGACCAACGCAACACTTATAAAGACGGAGGTTTTAAATTTACCACCCCGTATTATCTGAACCTCAGTATGTAAAAGCTCCACTAGTACCCATATGATAAGTAGTGAACCGAGTGCAGTAATGAGCATTGTCTCTGCATGCCCCTTAAGCAGATGAACTATGTCCATAGCAAAGATACCGACTGACATGAGTGTAAGACAAATCAGGACAGCAACAAGTATAGAGTGCATGAGGAGTGAAAATCGCTCAGAAAAATCTACTACGATCTTACGCCAGCTGAATACCGTAGAGTACTTGCTAACAGTTTTGTCGTAGTAAGCACTAAGCATCAGCTCGTTGTTTATATCGAGCATCTTGTGCAAAGACAAGAGGATGCTCTTTCTTTTAAGATCGTCGTCAAGATTCTGAAAGATTTTTTCGTGCATCCATAATCTAGCAAAGCTGATCATCGCAGTAAGAAAATCAGGGTCGAAGTCGTACTTATAGATTCCTGCACCCTGTTTATAAAGGAAGCTGAAATAGTTATTGTTTGGACTACCATCGAAAATCCTATCGAACCATTCGCCAAGTTTTTCTTTATGGTCTAGGAGAACGTTTGACTGTTTCTCGGTAAGTTTGAACTTTACTGAGAGAGCATCGTAATAGTCTTCTACGAATTCATTTTTGCATTTCGCCATAATAGGCTGTAGATAAAGAAGATTCTCTATGTCTTTTTCAGACAGGTCATAATGCTTCTGTAAACTTTGCTGATACCGCATTTAAAACTCCAACCAGTTGAATGGTAAGCTGTTACTAGGAAATAGATATTTATTTTTTAGCTATGTTAAGATAATATAACCTGACGATAAAGTAAAATAAAACTTGAGGTGATTAGCTGTGTCAGAGCGTATAGCCAAAATTGAGCGTAAAACAACTGAGACAGAGATTTCTGTCAGCCTGAATGTTGACGGAAGCGGTAAATACAATGTGAGCACTGGTGTGGGTTTTCTCGACCATATGCTAGAGCTTTTTACGAGACATGGTTCATTTGACTTAGACGTAAAGTGCAACGGTGACACTCATATTGACGCTCATCATACAGCAGAAGATATCGCTATAGTTATAGGTGACGCATTCGCTCAGGCTCTTGGGGATAAACGTGGTATCAAGAGATATGGTTTCTTTCTCCTACCTATGGACGAGACACTTATTGAATGTGCTGTGGATTTTTCTGGCAGAACTTATCTCAACTTCGATGCCGCTATACCAGCTTACAAGGTTGGTGATTTCGATACTGAGCTTGTTGAAGAGTTCTTTAAGGCGTTTGCTGACAGAGCCGCAATCAACCTGCACATAGTTAAGCGTTATGGTCGTAATACACACCATATCATCGAAGGTATATTTAAATGTGTGGCAAGGTCTATAAAGGATGCAGTAGTAATAGAGTCAAACGAAATTCCTTCAACTAAAGGGTCGCTTTGAGCGACAGCCCCATTATAAGTTGATAGGCTGAGTGCCTTGTTTTTGCGGCTTATATTATAAGCCTGATGAGTATTATATTTAAATAAATTTAGTCATTGCGAACCCTTTAGGGTGAAGCAATCTTATCCTATGGTTACAGCAAATATGCTTGGAAGATTGCCACGTCGCAAGCTCCTCGCAATGACATATAAAAGGAAAAAAAATGATTTCGGTAATAGATTATGGAATGGGGAATCTGAAAAGTGTTGAAAAGGCGCTTCAGTCCCTCGGGTATGACGCAAAGATAACGTCAAACCCAGAAGAAGTTATAAAGTCAGATAGAGCTGTTTTGCCTGGTGTTGGAGCTTTTGCTGATTGTAGAAAAGGACTTAAAGAGAGTGGGCTTGAAGAGGCTACACTTGAGTTTATAAAATCTGGCAGACCGCTACTCGGTATTTGTGTTGGAATGCAGATGCTATTTGAAAAGGACTATGAGTTTGGTGAGCATGAAGGCTTTGGATATTTCAAAGGTTCAGTACGCAAATTCCCAGACGAGATAGTCAAGCAAGGTATGAAGATTCCTCAGATGGGTTGGAATACAATCATTAAGAAGTTTGACCACCCTCTACTTGAAGGAGTGGCTACTGGTGACTATTTCTATTTTGTTCACTCATATAGAGCTATGTCAGAAAATCCACAGGCGGAAGCACTCACTTGTGACTATGGTGGCGAGTTTACCGCTATGGTTATAAGGGATAATGTCGCTGCGACCCAGTTTCACCCTGAAAAGAGCCAGAAGCTTGGTCTGCACTTACTGAACAACTTCGCTAACTGGAATGTTTAGCAACTTTAGGCTTATAATAAGCTGATCAACTGAGCATCATTTTTATGTGGCTCATGTTATTCGCCTAAAGGTTAGTATGATTTAAGAACTTTTGCCGATTTATAGCGTAAATCGATAATTCAAATATTGTTTCGATAACTGGAGTAAAGAAGATGCTTATTTTACCTGCAATAGACCTGCTTAATGGAAAGGCTGTACGCCTGAAGCAGGGTGATATGGATGATTATACAGTTTATTATGACAATCCACTCGATGCGGCAAAAATGTTCGCAGACATGGGTGTTAAGCGTCTACATATAGTAGACCTTGATGGAGCTAGAAAAGGTGAGGCGACAAACTTCGACATTATAGAAAAGATAGTTTCGACTGCTGGGATGGAGATTGAAGTTGGCGGTGGTATCCGCAACCTTGAGCGTCTTGAAGCTTATTTTAATATAGGCGTTAAGTACGGCATCCTTGGAACAGTCGTTGTGAAAGACCCTGATTTCGTTAAGGCTGCTATGAAAAAATATCCGGGACAGATTATCCTTGGTGTAGATTCAAAAGAGGGATTTGTCGCTACTGAAGGCTGGTATGAGAAGAGCACAGTGACTGCTGTAGACCTAATCAATAGCTACGAAGGCTATGAGGCTGAGTCTGTTATCTATACAGACATTATGCGTGACGGTATGCTCTCTGGGATAAACCTCGAGGCGACTCTTAACTTAGCGGCTAATATCAAATATCCTGTGATCGCATCTGGTGGTCTTAAGGGGATAGAAGACATCGAAGCTCTTAACGGCAAAAAAGGGATCCTCGGTGCTATCACTGGCAAGGCTTTCTACGAAGGCAAAATAGACTTGAAAGAAGCACTCAAGTTACAAGGATAGAAAACATGCACAAGTTATATATGATGGTTGCACTCGGTTTCGGTTCAGGTAAGGCTCCATTCGCTCCGGGCACATTTGGAACGCTGGCGGCTATTATTCCTGTACTTATCACTGCTCAGATGCCTTATATTTCAAAGGCGGCTATATTTGCTGTTATGCTTATACTGGGTACTGTGGCATCTCAATATCATGGTGTTTACACTGGCGAGAAGGATGCATCTGAAGTGGTTATCGACGAGATCGCCGCTTATTACATGATCTTTCTGTTCTTCCCGGTTAACGTTTTCACTATTGTGGTTGGATTTATTCTGTTTAGAATATTTGACATAACGAAGCCTTACCCTATTAAGAAGCTAGAGAAGCTTGAGGGTGGCGTTGGTGTTATGGTGGACGATCTTATGGCTGGGCTATATTCGATGATATGTCTCGCTTTCTTATACATTTGCTACATTATGTTATTTGCTCACGCATAATTTCTCTTTGTTACAATATTAAATATGGCAAATTGTGTCGCTTGTTTGAAGCACGCAATTTCTTAAAGGAATAGAAAATGGTTAAGGTTGGGATATTAGCGATAGGTAGTGAACTCCTTGAAGGGAGTATAGTTGATACAAACTCTGCGTGGTTAGGTTCTAAGCTGACCAAGGCTGGCTTCAATGTTGATGATGTGCGTCTTATCCCTGATGACAGAGAGAAGATTGTGACCACGATGAAGGAAGCCCTTGAAAAGTATGATATTGTACTGACTACAGGCGGGCTTGGGCCTACATTTGATGATATCACAGCAGAGGCTATGGCAGAGGCGACAGGTGTAGAGCTTGAGATGTGTGAAGAAGCGAGACAGCACATGATAAAGAGGCTACAAAAATATGGCGTAACTATCAAAGAATCTCACGAACGTCAAGCACTCCTTCCGAAAGGGTGTTTAATTTTTCCTAATGTATCAGGTACAGCTATGGGATTTGCTATGGAGCAAAACGGGAATGTGATAGCGAGTATGCCGGGCGTGCCTTACGAAATGTATAATATGTTCGATAATCATGTTTTACCTTTTTTGCTTGAAAGACATTCTCTGAAAGAACGAATCAGTATAGATGTTCGTATTGGCGGTCTGCCTGAGAGTGATATTGATGATGTGGTTATAGATATGAATCTGCCTGAAGAGGTGGAGTGCATTATAAATGTGGCGAAGGGTGAGTGCCTCGTTAAGTTTAGAGGTTTTGATAAAGCTCAGATAGAAAAATGTGCAGAGCATGTGGCTAAAGCATTTCCTAAGAATTTTGTCGGATACGGTGACGATGGTTTGGCATCAGTGCTTATACGGTTGTTAAAAGAGAAAAAGATGACAATATCCGTGGCTGAAAGCTGTACAGGCGTAATGATAGGTAAAGAGCTCACTGAGATTTCAGGATCTAGCGAAGTCTTTATGGGTGGTATAATATCTTATAGTAACGAAGCTAAAGAGCGTTTATTGAGGGTTCCTCATAATATAATGGTTTTATATGGTGCTGTGAGTGTGGAGACAGCAAAGGCTATGGCTGTGGGAGTTGCAAATCAGCTCCGTACACAATGCTCAATAGCTGTGACGGGTATCGCAGGACCAGGTGGTGGAACAGAAGAGAAGCCAGTAGGGACTATCTGCCTCGCGTATTCTGTAAACAATGAAGTGACAACAAAGAAATATGAATACATGGGTGACAGGGATGCCATACGCACACGTGCGATGAAGACAGCTCTTCGCGAAATGATAGATCTTTTAAAATGAGTCGTATATTTATAACTGGAGCTACAGGTGTTTTTGGCAGTGAGTTAGCACATAGACTAGCCGATAGAGGACACTCTTTAGTTCTTGCATACAGAGATAGCAATAAGCTTACGGCTTTGCTAAGTGAACTTTCTATTTATTCAGCTGATATAACTGCCTTTGAAATGGATTTATCTTGCAAAGACAGTATAAATGAGCAACTTGCCATTCATATACCTGATCCCAACACAATAGATGTTGTCATTAATAATGCCGCAATAGCAGGTGAATTTAAGCTAGTCGAGGATTACGACATACAGTTATTTCAGAGCGTTCTTGATATTAATTTGTATGGCTCTTTAGCAGTAACCCGTTACTTTTTAAAGAGTATGAAAGAGAGAAATGTAGGCAAGATTTTCAATATTTGCGGTGGTGCAATTGGCTGGGGTAGCGACAAAACCTGTCAGAGTGCATATATAGTATCAAAGTATGCCCTATATGGTCTTGTTGAGTCCATAGCAGACGAAGTAGCTGATTATGAGATTGTTGTGAATGCTGTGCTACCTGGACCTATGGAGTCAAAACTACACGATATATTAGTTCCTGAAACTGATGGACATCGAAAGCCAGACTTAGGAAAAGCACTAGATGCTATGACGTGGTTAGTGGAGAATGCTAATAAGAATCATAGCGGAAAATTAATAAGTGCGTGCTGGGACAATTATAAGGAGATGGATGATAGCGTAGATTTATATACTCTGAAAAGAGTTGATGTACGGAACTATTCAGCTAGGTAACTAATCTTTTAATATCTCATCGACAATAGAATCTAAATCAAAATTCATAGTATCAAATAACTCTTTAGGGGCGTTACGTTTTGACATTATGCGTGATGTTGTCTCTATAAGCTCTTCGACTGTATCTATCTTTTCCATCAATTGTGCGTCTATAAGTAATTTGTCGTAGTGAGAGACAAAAGAACGTGTAGATATCGTAGGTGTTCCGAAGAAACATGCTTCAGAGTTTAAAGTTCCACCGCCACCAATAAACAGATCAGCGAAAGCAAGTAAGTGTTGGATGACCATTTTTTCCTCTAAGACAGCAGCATATGGGAATAGTTCTTTGAGTGGTTCGTGTTCATACCTAGGTATCACTATTATATTTACATCCATAGTCTCATGAATGATCTTTAAACCATCGTATAAAACTGGATACTTTTTGTGTACGTATGAGGCTTTAAATTCTTCTTCACGTACAACAATAGTTTTTTTCTTAGCATCTAGGCCGTGTGATTTCAGGAAATCATCATAGAATGATCTATCAGGTTTAAAGTCGTGCAACCAAGCAACAACATCAAGAAACTGATAGCTATGTATCTGATCGGCTTCCATAGAGAAACGCTCAAAGATCGTCTGAGGAACCATATATGGACGGAATGCTTTAGTTGAAAGTGGTAGGGTCAGTCTAGCTTGTGGCAAAGCCTTTTTAAAGTTTGCCTTATGGTCAGAGAGTGGAATGTCATAGAAATTTACGATAGGTACGCCAAGTCCAAAAGCGACTCTATTAGCATCTACGCTACAAAGGCATACAAGCTTAGTGATATTGCGTTTTTCGATATATTCCATGAGTGCGAGCTGTCTGTGGATAGATGCCTTGAGCTTGTCACCCAAATTAGCACCACCAAAGAAACCCCTGTTGATAAAATCGATACGATAAAGCGTAAGAAGATCAACAACCTCTTTATAGCCGTCACCCTCACGGGCAGTGACTAAAACATTGTGACCACGCTCCTTTATCTTAGCGATGAAAGGGCGGAAGAACATAACTGATTTCGGTGTAACTAAGTCAAACCAGATCAAAGTATTCCCTTCTCCTTATATTCGTCATACCACCAAGGCTTAATAGGGATAACATCTAAATCACTGAAGATGTACCCGTACTTACCTGGATATTGTATCATACCCACAGCAGGAATGTGAGGATTTATCAGATTCATTTTATTTGCACATGTGTAAAGGCAGTCTTTGTGACAACCTTTAGTCTCAATCGTTTCGAGAACATTAAGAGCTTTTGCAGACTCAAGAGCCTTATCAAAACCACCAGCCTCGCGGATGTTACCCATGTGAAGGTAATCAAGCCATAAGAGGCATGGGTAAAGGTTTCCGTATGGGTCTATATCGATATTCCTACGTCCCATAAAGCAATCGAACTCGATCTTTTTCCCTTCGTATACAGCTTTTTGGAGGAGGTACTTGCTTTTGTAGCGTCCTTGGTCATAGCCGATCTTTACGAGTTGCTCATCTATACTTTTAAGCTCATCCTCAGTCCAAATGAAGCTTTCACGGGAGAGTGCCTTCTTCTCAAGGTTGTCCTCTTCATTTCTGTATCTTTCTGGATTATAGCGACCGTAGCCAAGATATAGTCCAACACCAAGCTCTTTTGCAAAGTTATATACCCACTCAATAAGATGGTGGTTCTCTTTATAGATTGTAAACTGTAAACGAAGAGCCATCCCTTTAAGTTTCTGGAGTTCTTCGATAGTTTTTATAGATAGGTCAAAACCATTCTTACGAAGACGTATCTTTTCGTGAGTCTCCTTATCACCATCTAGAGAGATATCTAGACGATATATAGGATTCTTTTTAAGTACATATTCAGCCACTTCGACGTGTCTTTCAGGGAACCAACCAGTGATAGGGGAGTCGATTACTACACCTTCGTGATACTTGTACATGCTGTCGACTACTCTGAAGTAGGTGTCGCTCATGTGAGGTTCGCCACCTGTAAGGTGTGCCTTTTTAAGATCAAGGTGTTTTGAGGAGAATACTGAGTCGAGTTCAGCAGAAGTGAGCTCCTCTTCACGCTTGTCCTCTAGTTTATAGATACTGCAATAACGGCAAGGACCTGGGCAGTATTCTGTAATCGTGTATGAAATATCTTCTATTTGATAAGGCTTTTGCATTAATCTTCTCCAAGTCTTGTACTCATGGCAGTAATTATTTCCTGCATGATATTATCAATATTATATTTATATTCCCACTCTGGATAGTCATTTTTAAATCTTGAGACATCGCTAATCCACCAGATGTGGTCACCAGAGCGGTTATCCTCAGTATAATCATGGTTAAATTTCTTATTGGACAATTTTTCCACAATTTCGATCGCTTCTAACATGGAGCAATTGCTGTGCCTACTACCACCCATATTGTAAACAGCAGCGATCTTAGGGTTCTTATAGTAATGGAGAAACGCGTTTATCATATCATAAGAGTGGATATTGTCTCTGACTTGCTTCCCTTTATACCCAAAGATTGTATATTTAGTCCCTGTGAGGGCACATTTTACGAGATAGCTAAGGAAACCGTGAAGCTGCGCGCCAGAGTGATTAGGTCCTGTGAGACATCCACCTCTGAAAACTGCTGTCTTCATATCGAAGTACCGACCGTACTCCTGCACCATAACGTCAGCAGCAACCTTGCTTGCACCAAAGATAGAGTGTTTTGATTGGTCGATAGACATATTTTCATCTATGCCTTTTGCATAGTATGGATGATCTTCTGATATCTCCCAACGAGTGTCTTTCTCTATTAGTGGGAGGCTATTAGGAGTGTCACCATATACCTTATTTGTTGAAGTAAATATAAAGACTGCATCAGGGCAAAACTGTTTAGTAGCCTCAAGCATATTAAGAGTACCAGTAGCGTTTACGCCAAAATCAGTGAATGGTTCTTTCGCTGCCCAATCGTGGCTGGGCTGAGCTGCAGTGTGTAAAACAAGTTTAATATCTGTCCCATATTCTCTGAAGACGCTTGAGATAGCTTCGAAGTTTCTGATATCCGCAGTAGTATGCTTATAGTTTTTAAGTTGGCTTTTGAGTCGGCTAACGTTCCAATCGGTAGATGCTTCACCACCAAAGAAGTAAGCTCTCATGTCGTTATCTATACCAACGATCAAATCAAAATGGTTGCTGAAAAATTCCGCAGCTTCTGAGCCGATAAGCCCACCACTACCTGTTATTAAACAAATATCCATCGTAAATCCTCTTTGTTATCTTTAATCCAGTTTGCAATATCTATTAGTGTCTCTTCGGCAGATATCTCAGGCATCCAGCCGTAGTGTGCAATTTTATTATTATCAGTTACATAATATTTTAGGTCTAACTCTCTTATCGGTTTGGTAGGAACTTTCTTGTCGCAGATATGTTTTTTGCAGAGATCATCTAGCTCCCTAATTGATAGTGAATTATCAAGACCGCCACCAACATTGAATGTCTCGCCAGCGAATTTATCTATGTCGTGTATCTGCATATCGATCAGTCTGATCAGATCTTTAACGTGCAAGATATCTCTGACCTGTTTACCGTTGCCGAATATCGCAAGCTTCTTGTCGTAAATGTAGCTTGCTGCCCAGTGGGTTATAACACCTTGGTCTGTCTTGCCGAACTGACCAGCACCAGCGATTAAACCACTTCTGTTGACTATCGCCTTTAAACCTAGTGTTTCGATATATTCTGTGATCATCATCTCACCAGCTAGCTTTGTTGTGCCATATAGTGAGCGTGCACCATCGAGTGACAGTTTTTCGGTGAAACCGTTTTCACTGACGCCTGCTGTATTACACGAGGCTACGTCGTATCTATCTTCTGTGACAATGTATTTAAGTGAGTTGATTACAGACATAGGGTAGACTCGGCTAGTTGAGATAAAGATTACTGGAGCCTCTTTTTCAAGAGCTGCGTCTAGGCAGTTAATTAAACCGTTGAAGTTAGTGTCTATGAGATAACGCCTATCTGCCCCTTTGCCAGCCATAACAGATGGCTCCGCAGATGCTTCGATAAGCAGGTCGAAGTCTAAATCTTTGAGGTCGTCGTAAAAGCGAACGTCGCCCTTGATAAAAGTAATTCCCATCTTTTCGAGGGGTTCGATATTAAGTTCGCTACCTTTGCGGTAAAGATTATCTAAAACAGTTATTTCATATGACGGATACCTTGTTTTGAAGTGTTTCGCAAGACTACTTCCAACAAAACCGCAACCGCCAGTTATAAGTATTTTCAATTCAAAACCTTCTTGTAGGTCATCCTGAACGAAAGTGAAGGATCTCTGAGATTCTTCGTTTTACTCAGAATGACGTAACTTTTGCTTAAAACTATTCCAATCGGTGTTCCATTTATCTTTCAGTCTTTCAGTTAGCTTATGTCCGAGTCTGTTTTCGAACACAAGGAAACTGTTGCCGTCAAAATGGCTATGTTTATTATCGTCCAAAATGCCTTTTTTGATTAGCTGATCATGCATAGGAGTTCCAGGAAAAGGGACAACTATGGAGACTTGTTGTGAATCAGTGTTTTGCGATACAAGCCAATTAAAAGTTTTTTTAATCGTTTCTTCTGTGTCTGCTATATAGCCTATTGAGAATGTGAGGTGCACACCTATTCCATGCTTGCGGCATAGTTTCAGAGTCTCTTCGCACTTTGCTATATCTAGTTTCTTATTTATCTCTTTTAGGACGTCTTCGTCGATAGACTCTATTCCGAATTTGAGAGCTGTTAGCCCGTTAGCCTTCATGCGTATGATGAGGTCTTCGTCAAGCCCACCATCAGCCCTTGCCATCGCCATCCAAGGCAGGTTTATATCGTTAACTTCAAGTGAGTCACAGAACCTGTGGAGGTGCTTCATGTCAACGTTGAAGGTATCGTCATCGACATAAAAGGATTTTATACCAAAGTTTTCTATCCCAGATTTGATTTCATCAGCCACAACTTGCGGATCTGCGGTGCGGTACTTTTTTCCGTAGAATGTATGTGGCCAGAGGCAGAACGTACATTTGAAAGGGCAACCCCTTGAAAGCTGAACCTGCAGTGAAGGATAAACCAGCTCATCAATTGGTCTGTCATTATAGTTAAAGAATGGTGTTATAACCCTTTCTGGTCTTGGGAGTGACTTGAAATCAGTATCTGAATCAGTCTCATTAAATACAGCTTTATCACCTGATCTATATATTAAACCACTTATCTTTGAGTAGTCTGTATCTGCTTTTAAAGCTTGGGAAAGTATTAGCCCTGTCTCTTCGTACTCTTTGATAATACCAAAATCTATAGCAGGGTAATCGAGTAGTTTTTCTTTTAGATAACTAACGTGCGAGCCTGTCATGCAAATCTTAGTTTCAGGGATGAATTCTTTTATGCTGGATGCATACTGTAGATCGTTCTCGAATGATGGAGCTGATGTTTCTATAAAGATCAGATTTGGTGCATAACCATAAATCTCGTATATGAATTCTTCATCGGAATAACCTTCAGCGATGCCATCAATCACCCATGAGCTAATGCCTGTGTTTTGTAACATAGAGTATAGGTGTCCCATAAAGAATGGGTACGGGATGTAAGGAGGTAGATTTGCATCATACCTGCTCATGTCGTATGTATGTGGCCAGCGACTTCCAGCATTAACACCAAAACGTCCATCCTTTTGCCAAGGAGGATTGGCTAGCAATACTTTGAAATCTCCATAGATCGCTAGTTTATCTTCGTAGCTCATACGATATTTTGATGCCTCAACAGCCTTTTGTTTAAGTGATACATCCGTCTGAATAGTCTTTTTGTCGTGCATAGCTGGGAATTTCTTATTGAATACCTCAAGCTTTGCTAGTTTTAAGAACCAAGCGAATATTTCGTCATCTATATCGTCAGTCGGTTCTGTACTGATTTGGTCGAGTAGTTTTTTATTATATTCAAGTACACCCTCTTTAATGTCGTCAGATACAAAGAAATCGAGGGACTTGATGAAGGAACTATATATTTTACTAGCCATCGGGTGACCTTCAGTAAACCTAGAAATATCCTCTAAGAAGAAGGTGAATCCTGCTATTATAAATGGGTAGCTGAGGTACCATCTTGATTTCTCACAGAGGATATCAAAGCCCATTTGGGTGTAGTTTATATTGTGTTCAATCTTTCTACGGTAAAGACCAGCATCCTCAAAAGCGCCTTGTAATTGCCACTTAAAAACTCTGTATCTGTACGCCCTGTCTATGAATGAACGTACGTCATCTTTTTGTAAGTGGTACGTGTGTATAGATGGATCCCAGAGGAGTTTGTAGCCCTGCTTACGAAGTTTTATGCCGATGTCGACATCTTCGTAGTTGGACATGAATTTGTCCTCGTAAGGGCGAAATTTATTGTTATTTTCAATGATACCTACTTTATGTAGTGCATCTACTCTGTATATGTTGTTTGAACCGAGTATAAAATCCTTATATTGTGGAGTTTGTGACGAAATAGGTTGGTGTAGATCACGCATTTCGACAACAGCTCTACATCTGTCGCCAAGCTCTGAGCGATGAAGCTCTATCTGCTTGCCAGCTATCCCGCCGAGATTTGGGTCTGCTTCCATAATAGGGAGTGCACGTTCTATGTGGTCAGGGCGTACTATGATGTCGCTGTCGACTGACAGGATGTATGGTGTATCTATGAGTTCTAGGATGCGATTTCTGGCTCTGCCAAGCCCAAGCCTTTCAAAATTACCAAAGTACTCTTTAGGGTAGAATTCTACGCCCTCAGATCGGCATATCTCTTCAGTCTTGTCTGTGGAGCCACTGTCTATGACAACGATTTTCTTAGTTTTGACAGTCTGAGCCTTAAGCCCTTGCAAAACCCTTCTGATTGTTGTTTCGTTGTTTAAAGTTGGGACAAATGCACTAATCAAGTTAACGTCCTTATTAACACTGAATTAAGTCAATTATTGTTATATCATCTATTTCGTTAAGTTTCTTATACATTTTAAATGCATCAGAGCATTTATAGTTTGCTATGATGACGACA
Source organism: Denitrovibrio sp. (assembly GCA_002869185.1). Classification (GTDB taxonomy): domain Bacteria; phylum Chrysiogenota; class Deferribacteres; order Deferribacterales; family Geovibrionaceae; genus Denitrovibrio. The sequence continues at coordinate 17,591 of PKTN01000009.1, forward strand.
CTATTGCTAGGTGCATTCTGCTTGAAGTCATCAAAGGTGAGAACCCTGTCACCTGACTTGTAGTCATCAATAAAACTAATAATTTCAATATTTTGTGATTTTAAGAATTTATTGAGAGCGAGCCCTACCCAGCCATGACCATATAAATATATATCCTTTCCCGAGAGATCATTCTGATCTAATAAATTAGCAAATATCCACTCATTTGATACTTGGCAATAGTCAGATGTTATTGCGTTAAATGCATACATTGCATGTTGATTAAAGAAGGTCTTTATTTGGTTTTTAATATCTTCTGCGATGTTGTGCTTTTCAATAAAGCTGTATACATCAAGTGGGATAGAAAATTGATTAACTACCTGAGAGGTCATATCGCTCTTGTCTGAGCCATTCTGGATGATATCTGGTCCCCTTCTAGTACATGCCACTTATTCACAAAAAGAGATATTTTCGGATAGGAGTACGCATTTAAGCAGAGTTGCAGTATCTAGAGAGAAAGCATCAGGGAACCTTGATATAAAAGCCTCAGATTCCATTAGAGAAGATTTTTTAAAAAGGATGCTACTAAAACTGAAATAATCTACCGAGATCATTCTTAGGTTCTGCATCTCTTCTAGAAATTCTTCAGGAGAGTATGTCTCTTTAAAAGGGTGCTTAATAACAAATTGACCATGTTCGGATGTGGTTTCTGATCTACCAAATACTAAGTCAGCATCTGATTGATATAATTTACAGGCTTGCTTAATAAAAGAACTATCTTTGATAACACTTTCATGAGAGAGAAAGTATACGTAGTCACCAGTAGACTGCAATAGCCCAAATCGAAGAGAGTTATAGTAACCGATAGTACTACCTGTCTTAACGTGTCTTACGTTAGAACCTATATATTTTGGATAGCTATCTTTTTCTATCTCGTCATATATATAAATTATTTCTAGATCAATATCCTCTAAAAATAATTCCTTAGTCATTTCATGAAAATCATAAGAGTAATCACTATAGTTAGTTGCAATGATAGATATTTTTGCACTCATGTTGTTACCCCTTTGATGTCAGTTGTTTGTATATTTCAAATACCTCTTGAGCAGAGATATCTTCCATAGTCTCTTTTTTGATATGATCTGATTTTTGATAAAAGAACACTTCTGTGGCATTCGTAGGACCAAATAACACGATTACGTTTTTGTTGAGTGCGAGTGCTATATGTAGCCCAAGACTGTCACAAGAGATTAGAGTCTTGTTAGAGTTAATCCAATCGATATATTCATAAAGGTTCGATAGTCCTTCTTGATAGCAGAAGCTTTTTCCATCATTAACGATATGTTTTTCAAGCTCTTTCCATTTTTCGTTGCCCCAGGCTTTTTTAGGGAATTTTGTACCAACTTTAAAGTTGAAACCAACATCATGAGTTTCTTTTGTTTTTGGTTTATAACCAAGTATGTATGGTTGTTTATCCCATTTGACTCCCATCATCTCGATAAGAATCTCTTGCCAATATTTTTCGTTCTTCTTTTTGACATCTATTTTTGAGCAGAGATCAAGTGCATATTCGGCACCTTCATATACATTATAGTTACCAGTTGTTTCATCAAAACGAAAACCATATTTCTTCCAAGCATTCATACTTTTTGTGATAGCACATAATCCGCCTATTTTTTCGAGATTGATAATGATGTCATACTTTTCACTCATGAGCTGAAAACCGACAAAACTGTCCCAAATGAGAAGCCTATCTATGTATTGATTATAAGAAAGTAGTGCTGATGCTGATTCGTCTGTTAGCCATGTTATATGTGAATCAAAATACTTCTCTTTGAGGGCATATAAAATTGGAGTTGTTCTTAAAACATCTCCCAAAGATGAAACTCTCCCTACCTCTGGGTCAAGAGTTTCTGAAAAGCCAAGTTTAATTATTAGAATTTTTGTCATAATTGTTTAACTACTCTCAATTTTTATATTTTCAATATAGTTATTATATATTAGCTAACTAATCTGCAAAACCTATATGTCTGTGAAATCAATAACTTGTTTAAAGCCAGCCTTATGTAAAACTCTTAATGTGTTATATATTACCTTGTAGCTGAAACCAATGATATAAACTGTCTTAGACCTATCTTCTTCTGTGTAATTGCTTAGGTTTTCCATATCTAAGACATTCGCATTATAAGGTGGATTCATTTTTGCAAGTGAAGACATTAAGCTTAAGCAACCCCACTCATTACTCACAATATATATATCATCCGATGACATTTGTACAATTTTTTCCAAAAGTTTACTTTGGTGGATACATTGATTATAATCACTGACAATTCTATCAAAAATATTTTCGATATACTTATTATTAATAGATATTAGGTCACTATCATCAGAAAAGGAGGATATATCAAGAGCAGCAGATAGAAGGTTTTTAGCTTGGAAAGTTAGATCCTTTTTATTTGTTCCACTTAAGGAGTCGTTAGTGGCTTTAGTCCATTGATACGCAGAGGTGTCTATGAATCTTATTTTTTTTGCATTAAAACAAAATTTCACAATAGTGGCAATATCAACTGAAATCGCATTATGGAAGTATGAATTGAATGGTGATATTGCGAGTAATTTCTCCTTGTTAAATATAAATGAACTTAGGGATATATACTGTTGAAAATCAAAATCAAGCTCTGCCAGTTGAATTAAAAAATCTTTACCAGAATAGGCTTGCTTAAATTGATATTTACTTAGAAATATATTGCCTTCATCTACTATTGTACATCTTCCAAATACGGCGTCATATTCAGGAAAAAATCTTGCTGCATTTGATAAAAAGTTGTTGTCATCAAGCATATCATCATCGGCAGTAATTATCACATACTCACCAGAAGCTTGTGCTATGCCTTTTAGTGAGTTTGCTGCACAGCCAATGTTTTTTGTATTAGAAATAAATTTTGCAAGCGGAAAAGATTTGATAACACTTGATAAATCAATATTAGAGCAATCGTCTAAAACAATTATTTCTTTATTTTCATAATTTTGTTCAAAAGCCTTGTAAAGTGCCTTACGTAATGATTTATATCTATTGTATGCAGTTATGATTATACTAATTTTAGGCTGTTTCATCTATTATTTGTAACTCCCTGCTGTATTATATTTGTTCAGAGATAAGATCATGTATCACCACTTGCTGAAGACAAGATAAGTCTTTGTAAATCTTTAATAAATCCTTATATTTTAGACTACTTACTATCACATGCCCAGTGGGATTGCTAAGCTTAAAAGAAGCAAGGTCTGTTGTGTCATTATGCCCCTTTTTGAAATCATCAATAAACCCTCTGAATTGTCCTATATTGTTTGAAAGCATATATGATTGTATTTGAAGTCCTAACCAGCCTTTTCCGTATATATACACCTCTTCATTTTTAAGGGTATTAATTTGTTTAAAAATCGAATTACGATTTAAAAGGAAACGGTAGTCTGATGCAATTGCATCAAAGATGTAAAGAATATAGTCATTTAGCATTTTAATTTTGTCTTCGGTAACCTCCCTAAACTCATAAATATCAAAAGCAGCAGAAACAGATTGTATTATTTGGTATGATAAATCATCTTTTCTACTTCCACTAAGTGAGCCATCAGTAGATTTAACCCAAAGATATACAGGTTTATCAATAAAACCAACCTTCTCTGATATCATAAGATACTTAATTATAGCAGAGATATCAACTGAACCAGCTTCTGGAAATATAGCTTTAAAAGGGTCTGTTTTTATAAACAAATCTTTTTTGAATATAAAGGAACTAAATGAGAATAAATCTAAGAATGTAAATCTTAGACTCATTATTTTTGTTATAAAATCAGCACTATTATAGGTTTGCTTGAATGGCTCATTACTTACAAACTCATGGTTGCCATTTATAGTTTTGACTCTTCCGAAGACTGAGTCAATGCAAGGGTCTTTATCAAAAAGCTCCATCGCCTCATGAAAAAAAGTATCACAAATAAGGTCGTCGTCATCTGAAAGGAAAATAATGTACTCTCCTCTAGCTTTTAAAAGGGCATTAAGGCAGTTTTTCGCGTATCCACAGTTTTGTGATGTTTTAATGTATATGACGTTTGGGTAGGTTTCTCTAATCAGAGAAGTCTCATCCGTAGAGCAGTCATCTGCAACAATTATTTCATAATTTATAAATGTCTGTTTTTTGATGTTACGTATAATATTTAGTAACTGAGTGTACCTGTTGTATGTTGTTAATATTACACTTAATTTTATATCCATGCCCGACAAAAGGTCACCTCTAAAGTCTTATTTGTTTTCACATATGAATAATTGCGGAGATTTTTTATAATTTGCCTTATAGCTTGAAATGAGATAAGTCCTATTCTCCATATAGTGATATTCAGATGTGAAGTTGCTTGTGAATTTATCATTGATTAAATCTTCTCTTACAAAAAAAGCATTTACTCCTGTAAGATTGCATCCGACGAGTATATATCCTAAATTATTAGCAAGCTTAGTTATTGATTTAAGGGTTGCCCCATGATAAATGGAACCCTCCCAGGTGTGGTCTGGGTTGTATTCCATAACCCATTCAGTATCTTTTCCCATGAGTGCATTATATTCAATAACGATAACTCTTGGGTTTATATTGTCGATAGTGTTTAGAATATGGTAGTCATTTCCGTCTATATCTATAGAAAGTAAATCTACGGGTTTTTGGAGATCGCCAGCCTGAATCAAACCGCAAATATTTTCAGCATTAATTTTTGATTCAATCAATTTCAACTTTTGTGCCTCTAGTGCGTTGCTAAAGGTGTTTTTGATACGGGTGCAGTTCTTTTCATTGGCTTCTATCCACAATCCTGTCCAGCCTGTTGTTAGTAGATAAGTGGTGTTGTTTTCTAATCCGTTCCCAACACCAAACTCTATAAAAACTTTGCTTTTTGTCCCAATCCTATTAAAAATTTCATTTATTATACCGTCTTCGTCGCTTTGAGAGTATACACAATATCCATATTTTATAAGCATCCGATCATCGGGGTACTGTTGTTTAATGTTGTCTATTTGTATGTTTCCCAATATTTGTTTAGACAGCATGGTCTCGTTTAAAAGATGTTTGAAAGTGTCTTGGTGTTTGTCATCCATGTGTAAACCTTTTGTACCTTATATAGATTTAGTAATTTGGGCGAGGAATTATTTTTCCTAAAAGCCCCTGCTCTTTGTAGCCTTCTGCCATTTCTAAGGATATGTATGATAAAAGACCCCTGTGTGGCATAAGAACCATGCTGTGATATAAAAGAAAAGAGTCTTTTAATATCTCATCAATCTCTCGCCTGTCCTGTTCACTATGGTACTCAAAGAATGCTAGCGAAAAGCAAGGCAGCATATCTTTGATATTATTAAGTATGGGAACTTCACAGCCTTCGGTGTCTATTTTGAGGATGCTTTTACGCCCAATAGATATTTTATCTAAAACATCTTTTGCATTCTTAAGTTGAACATTAGTAGTGTTGTCTGATGAGTTACAGTGATAGCTAATTGAATCTGTTGCAAAATGCTTATTGCCAAGATGTAGCGATGCAGTTACTTCTTTATTGAATAGTCCATAATTATGTATATTTATATTCTTTTTGTTTTCAGTATTTAGTTTGAGATACTGAAACGATCTTGGGGAAGGTTCAAAGCAGTGTATTTGTGTGCGAGGATAGAATGCGTCGAAGTAAATAGCGGAAGCTCCAATGCCTGCTCCAATGTAAATTATGGAAGTAGGTTCGTATGCGTGAAAGTTTTGAATGGGGTACTCATTATTTGTAAATATTGAATTAGTTACATTAATGTCTGAGTCCGGGCAAATAAGTTCAATTGATTTATCTGTTTTTTTTACTTGGAAAGTGTATTTATTTGTCATTCAACTATTAACCTCTTATCTAAGTTTTGTAGTATTATATTATCAGGATAGTAAAAAACTCTTGGTACTGTTTCTTTATTGAGTGTGTTACCAAATTTATCATACCAAGTGACCGCTTCTCTGTCTACGGGGGGTCTGCCGTGAACAATTTTGACAGTGTGTCTGGCGAAGACAGGTACGTTTTCGATAATTCTAAAGTTATATTCCTCTGGTAAAACATATTGTTTAATTATGCTTGTGGAAAGAATCGTTCTTATGCTTTGTTGGTCATGTGGGTGGATTTTTTTTTCTTTGCAGAAAAGGTTATAGTCAGATTGCCATTGCTTAAAAATGTCCATTGTTGCTCTATTTTTTTGATACACAATTACACCTGTATTGTATTCAGGAAAGCATGTTTTGTCTCCAGTAAATTCTTCACCATGGATTTTACAATTCCTTATTGGTGCATGTGTGGCTGCAAAATCAAAAATATTTGATAAAGCAAATAACTCAGAGAGATCATGCAATATATATGTATCAGTATCCAAAAAGATATTGTGCTTAAACGGTGACATCATCATAGCAGGGATTTTGTCACCGAAACCATATTCTGGTTCAGGCAGTATGAAATAATAATCTACAAGTGTAGTATCGAAATCTTCAGCATTATCTAAAAATATAGCAATAGGTGTTGTTGGCATTTGCTTTCTCAGGCTTTTGATGGAAAGCATAGCTTCTTGTTTGAATTTTAATCCAGTAGCGGAGTATACAAATCCAAAAGTATGTTTTTGGTTTATAGAAGTTATTTGGATAGAAACACTTCTTTTTGTCGGATTGTAGGCTAAATAGTTATATTCTATGTGATATTTTGTAATAAAATCTTGAAAAGCTTTGTATTCATCAAGCTTCCAGTTTGGATGATTTAGGTATTCATCAAAAACAATTACAGTCCCTGGTACTATATTATCTACTAATGTATCTAGTATGAATTTAGTCGAGCTGTACAAGTCGCAGTCGATATGTATAAATGAGACATTACGATTATTCTGTTGTAAAAATGTTGGTAGCGAATCTTGAAAAAGTCCTTTAACAATTGTAGCATTTTCAGGAGCGTCAGGCACCGCTCCATTTAAATTTAGTGCTCCTTGCTCCCACTCGTTCCACTCTTCTGGCATACCAAAAAATGAATCAAAACCATACACTCTGCTGCTAGTATTTGATGCGATTATTCTTAGGGTTGCACCTTTATAAACACCAAACTCCATGTATAACCCGTCTTTTGGGGCATATTGCATGCTATAGGTTAGAACTCCCTCTTTGGAGTTGACTTGAGTGGCGTGTGTAAGTTTTTCGCGGGCATATTTGCTACTTTCTATTGCAGCCTCTATATGGGATATTGTGTTTAGGTTGATAGGGTTCGCATAGTAATCTATTGAATCAAACATAGTGTCTCCTTAATTCACTTATCTATTTCTCTGCTACTAATGGACATTTCGTTTCGAGGCAAATTTCTGGTATTATACCCTTATTAAAAGTATCTCTAAATGCTACTGCTTTAGCATTATTTATTAGTTCGTTAGGGGAAAAATTATTTAGATTTCCCATATCTAGTTTAGTGTGATCCCAAATGTGGCAACATGGCATTAAGTAGTGATCAGCATTTATAAAATAAGTACTGAATGGAGAATTACAGAAAAAAGGTTCAGATCTTTTAACATAGTTAAACCCTCTGATGGCTATAGTTAGCTTGTTGGATAAACTTGAAACAGCCTTTTCTATATCAGAGTGACAAAGTTTATTTTCAATGTCATTTGCATAACCAACCAATTTTTGTATTACCCAGTCAGTGATTCCTAGTTGAGATATAAATTCTCCAATTTCTCTTAAAGTACCAAAATTTTCAGGGTGTACCACTGTAATAACCTGAACTTTATCAATATGGGCTTTGTCAATGGCTAGGATAGCTTTCTTGATGGTAGATAGAGAGATTTCTGGCCGATTTTTTTTGATTATTTTATCATCAATAGCATCTACAGATATTCGCAGGTTAGTTAGACCAGCATCGAAGTATTGATTATACAAAGATGTGTCTTTAGCCATTAAATTTGTTGTAGTAGTTATTGAGTGGAATTTACTTTTTGCTATTTTTATAAATCTACTGAAATCTTTATTTAGTGTTACTTCCCCTAACCCTTGTAGGACAATGTCTTTACATGCTAAGTCATTAGGCAACTCATTTATAAAGCTTTGGAATACATCTATTTGAAATGAGGAATTAGAATTGGATTGGCTTCTGAATTGTCTAGGTCAGAATGTACAAGTCATGTTACATTTTGAAGTAATTTCTATATGGAATTGTTTTATTTGTTTGATATCAATACTGGTTTTTAGCATCTATTCCCTACACCTTAATGTTTTTAATGCATTGATAAGTTTAACATGAATTGCCAATGAATTAGTAGCCACTTTTTCTACTAAAGTCATGTTGTAACTAAATACAATTAGTTCTATTGACGTTGCGTCTTTATCATTCAAGAGTATTATTTATACTCGCTACACTAGATTTACCTCATAAACCTTAACTATTGTTTAGGTTTTATCTCTATGACTTTAATGTTATATGCAGATATTCTTTCTTTAATATTTCCATTCTGGCAAGGTCCAGCTAGTATTGCATCAGGGCAAATAACGTTATCTTTGAATATGTTAAGTTCATATATTGGCAGCCCATGCTTGGTTCCGGTTTTAAAGTCATCTATGAATGCAATAATTTTTAGATTATAAAAAACAGCAGTTTTATATGCTATATCTGAAGCGACACCAGTTCCAAAAATAACAACACTATTGATACCGTTAAATATTTTTGTAAGAATATCTAGGATACTTTGCCTATACTCTTGGTCAGAGCAAAACTTAGAATGGGGTGGTAGTTTGTGGATAAAATATGAAATTGCTGAAATTACCCAAGCAGAATCGATATATTTCGCTGATTTTAATATTTTGTAAAGATTATCTTCTCTGTAGTCATCGTTTGCATAATAAGAAAAAAGGTCAGACATGCACCTACTTATGAATATGTTTGGGTATGTCTTTTGCGTATCAGTTAGGTATATTTCGCATTTTTCCATTAATTTCTCTGTGAAATTGATATATTTATGCATATTTTTTTGTTTGTAAAAATCTACTAGTGGTTCAGGATCGAGATTGTCATCCTTATAGTAGAGTTCATAATGTTTTTCTGCCAGTTCATCGTCACCATTGTTAAAATGATAGTTTGCTATGGCTAGGTTTTGAGACTTTGCAGTTTTAGAAGTATTGTTTTTTTCAATGTAGTCTGACAGTTTAAACTCTTCTGCATAAGCATCTTCTATAGTTATAATTTCAGGCTCAAAATTACGATTCTGCTGTTTTGAATTTTTATTATTAGCTATATCTCTAGAGTGTTTCATAAATTCATAATCAGATGCAAGCATATCTTTTGCTTTTGATATTTCTGAATCAGAGATGGTGATGTTTTTATTCTTGCTTCTGTTTATTGCTTTTATCTCAAGCTTATTGATGCCTAAATGATTCATAAGTAGCTTTAGATAGTCGTTATATTGCTCTGTGAAACCTATGATTTTATAATAATTAGTAAGTCTATTTATTGCATTTTCTAGTGAACCATTACCAAAATGATTAATATACAAAGCTTTTGAGTGTTGTTCTATGAAAGTACTTAAAAGAGTATCGGCAGTTATAATACTTCTTGCGATGTCAAAGTTATAATGGGAGATAAACCTGCTTAAAGGGTCTCTGAGGAGAACAGTATAGATGAAATTTGTATTAATATAGCTATGAACACCCCAAGCCCTGTGACCCGCCACTGCTAATGAGTTAGAGTTGATTTTACCAGAGCTTAAGTCTTTTTTTAATGTTACCCAATGAGTATAGCTATCGAGTTTGTATAGGTGGTCAAAATGTTGCTGAAGCAACAAGATTAATGTTTGTCCTCCAGTTTTCATGATATGATCAAATATTAAGACTTCAGGTCTATCATTATTGTTAATCATGTTATTCTCCAGAGAGCTTGTGAATAATATTAAAGGTACATTTTTGTTCTTTAATTTTGACTACTGAAGCTCTTTTAAGCATTAAAGCAATATCGTTGTGCACATTCCTGAATATTGGATAAGTAGCAATAGCCTTAATCAGAACAGTGTACACTGAAGTCAGATCACTTATTGGTGCGTTATAATATACCTTTAATTTCTCAATCGCATCATCTTCTGAGTTATTCTCGTAAAAATAAGTTATTATTTGATGAGTATAACTAAAGTCTTTACTCTCAATTACTCTAGGACTCAAATCAAAGAAATTAGCAAATGTTGCAACTTGAGCAGTTGTCATTTTGGTTACAATCTCTTTATCAATATGTTGCCTTATGGAGAGTGAGGAGTCTTTAAACTCTTGAGTTAAGTTAAAAAATGTTTTATTGGTAAGATTAGAGAAATCTTTGGCCTGTTTTTTAGTTTGAGATGTTACTAGTAGATAGTCAACAGCACCAAACATTACAAAACTAGAGTTATAAATGGTTATTTTGTCTTTTAGGACTTGGGGCATTTTGTTGGTATGAGTAGTGCTACTATTATCATGGGCTACTGCAAATCTTATTTTGCCTGAACTGCATAGGTCTAGCACTGTATCATAAAAAAAATCATTTTCTAATTCAGCTAATGAATCTAGCCCTATAATTATCCCTTTGTAGCTATCTGCGCACCTGATACTCTTGCCTTTACAGAGCTTAATAAGTTCGCTAGCTTTCTTTTTGTAATCGTATGATTTATTTTCCAAGGTGAATTATCTCGTAGGTATTGAAAAAACTTGGTGTGTTAATATTTTGATAAGGACCAAAAACAATCCGAGTATTAGCGTCTATATAGCGATCAATCTCGCTTCTATTAATAATAGGATAACCCTTGTAACTGCACTCTTTGCTATTGTCATCCAAGAAAGCAACGATGGAAATATCCATTGCGCAGCAGATTAAATAGGCAATATGTGCGGCCTGTCCGGATCCAAAAATGATTACGTTATCAGTATCTACTAAGATATTTTGAAATAGTAATCTTATTATCTGAATGAAATTGTCATCTGAAATATTGTTGAATTCGATAAGGCTATTCATTATCCCTTTGCGGACATTATCTAACATTCTTTGCTGCCATGGTTGCTCAATTTTAGTTAAAGCTTCAAGTGCCACCCAATCCTTATTTGATATATGCATGTTACAAAGGTTAATACTGATGGCTAGAATAAACTTATTAAGCCCTGAGTCTTCAGTTTCAGTATGATAGTTACCAATGCTTTTGAGACAGTCATACATATATTTGATATATTTTTCAGACAAATTATTTCTTTTGTAAAATTTGAGAAGGTGACCATTAGAAACATATTGAGCATGTTCTATATAGTGTTTTTCTGCTTTTTCTAAATTCTGTGATTCTTCTGCTTCTCTTGCGTATATTAATGAATTAGTTGAATGGTAACCTTTGGCGAGAATTTGACTTGAGTCATGTGTGTAGCTTTTTTCTGTCGATATTACCGTCACTCTACTGCACCCTTTAGTTTCTTCTAAAATAGCTTGATATCTTTCATTGTAGAGTCCTAGTGCATAATTATAAAACTTTATATCAGTTGCCAAAAGATCTTGGAGATATTTAACATCATCGTCATCTATTTCTATTTGGCTAGCCTTTTTATTCATATTTGCATTAGTAATTTCTAAGCTATCGAACTTTAAATGATATCGAAACAATTCTAAAAATTCATTGTATCTCTCTGTGAATCCAAAAATAGCAATTTTATTAGTAAGGTTGTCTATTGCTTTCTCGTAGCTACCTGTTCCTAGTAAAGATAGATAAGTATTGCCAGAGCAAAGATCATCAAGGCTTTCACGAAGAGTTGTTCTTGGATTAATGACTCCTCTTGTTTTTTTATATTTGAAATCTGAGATATACCTAGCGACAGGCTCGCGTAACAACGTTGTGTACACAGAAAGGTTGGGTAAATACTCATGTATTCCCCAGCATTTGTGCCCAGAAACTGTTACTGGTGCAATCTTTTTATTCTCTTGATAATCTTTATATATTTCCTTCCACTTGAAGATATCGTGCAGTTTATAAAACTTACTATAGTTGGTTTTGAGGAAAGAGTTGAATGAATTACCACCTGTTTTAGGGATATGGTAGAAGATAATATTAGCTTTTGAGATATCAGTTGTTTTATTAAGAAGGTCATTAGTAGTTGCAATCTTCATATAAATGCCCCTGTAGTTCACTTATTAAGGATTAAGCTATTAAAGCTTATTATGTTAAGAGATTGTTGCAAGTCATGGTTTAATGATCTATTAATATTGTACTTTCCATTAATCTCGCTGTAGTATCGTGGCTCTGCTATGGTGTCTATGTCTTTTGATGTGATTACTTTCTTTCCAAGATGTTCGATTTCATTTGTATCATTATCTAAAAAACCCAAGATCTTAATTGAGCGTTGTTCGCATATATTGTTTAATATGCATGCATTTATTCCAGTCCCACCTATTATTATTTTCTCAACGTTATTAAGTTTCTGATCTAATACTTCCTGCGCTTTTTTTGCTAATTTAGGTGTATTATCAATAATCTCAAGAGTTCGCTCGTTTCTGTATAAGTAGGGTATAATATCGTCTATATACTTGTAATCGAATACCTCATATACACTCACGAGTTTTTTAATAAGTTGTATGTCAGGTTGTGGTTTTCTAAGTTGCGAGATAATGCAGTGTTTGAGTCCTTCAGCTTTGGAAAAAATAAGCTTATTTATATCAGATGAAGAATCTGTTATGTACTTAGTTGCATTTTTAAAGCTCTTCTTAAATAGGGCAGCATATTTATATAAATCATGGGTATAGTAGAAATCAAGTAGTCTACTGAAATCTTTATTTTCCAATTCCATTGCTGTCAGTAGATGCATTTCCGCATTATCAAGCTTACCTTCTTGTATATTTATGTTAGCGAGTGCTACATAGTCTGCTTCCTTTTTAGACTTTTTAGAAGCAATACTAGTTAGTGATTCTTTTTTAAATTGTTTTGTTTTAGAGGATTCATTACTTGTCACGACTACTGAGCTTATATCAAGATCAACATTACTGTATCTACTATTATAAAGATCCTTGGCGAACTCATAAAACTCTATTTCAGTTTCTAGAGCTTTTTCTGCATGCTTAATTTGCTCTGAAGTAAAATTTACTTTATAAGATGAACTCACATTTATACTCTGAGCCTCTGCATATTCTAGGTTATATAGTTTTTTAAGTAAAAAGAGAAAATCATTATATTTTTCCTGTAATCCAAAGAGAGCGACATTATTCTCTAAAAAGTATTTAGCTTTTTTAAGGTCACCTCTACCGAATGTATTGACGTATGGATTGATATCACGAATTTTTGTAAAATCTGTAAATGAAACCTTTTCAGGGTTAATTATCCCTTTTATGATATCGTAGCGATAGTGCGATATTAGTCGTTCTATGGGTGAACGAAGAATTGTTAAATAACAGCATTGTTTATCTGTAAAATATTGATGTAACCCAAATGCTGCGTGTCCAGAGAGGATTAATCTATTTGTCTTTGAGCTAGCTTGTGAAAGGTGGTATATCTCTTTACACTGATTATATGTATTAGTGCTTATGTAATTTTCAGTAATGTTTCTAAAGAATGTTCCGAGTGTCGATCCGCCTGTTTTGGGCAAGTGAATAAAGATCGAAACCACGTCATCAGTAAACGTATTTAGGGATTTATTATTAAGTAAATTCATATAAAACCTCTTGCTATTATTTAATAAAATATTGATACAGTATACTCAGTTAGGTTTTTTACGGGGAAAACACGGTCAAGTAGTTCCTGTGATGTGATAGTGTTGATATTGCTAACGAGTTTATCAATAAAATCATTATTATTATAGAAAGATATAATTCTTGATTTATTTTTAACTTTTGTTAAAAGCTTATCTAACATGATGTTTTCATAATCATACGACGAAACTATTATATAATCGAAATCATTTTCATTTAATGCATCAAAGTTGATGATAGGTTTATTATGTATTGACCCGTTGGCGGCTTCTTGGTCATCAATCAATAGTGTGATAGAGTCGTAGATATCACTAAATTGTTGTGATGTTCTGGTATAATTTAATATTGACTCTGTATGCTGACCAGCACCGTATATGCATGTTTTTTTGTTTTTAAATGAATAATTGTCATTCATAAAAACAACACAGGAATATGGATCATTTGCTGACTTAACTGTGAACTTCTCAATAGCATCAAAGTCAATAAATGGTTTTGATCTATTTTTTTCTGCATAGAAAATTGTGTCTACCACAGCAAAATTGCTATACTCAGGGTCACTTATTACCTCTTCAAAAACAGCTTGGGTTATACCACCATGAAGACTGTCTTCTGCTCCATAGTCATGTATTACTAATATCCCATTGTCTCGTAAAAAAGGTTTATAGAGCTTAAGATCACTAAGACAACCCTCGTAAGAGTGGTCCCCGTCTATCCAAACAAGCCTCATCTTATCTGAACCTGCATTAAGGGTGAATACATCACTAGCTACTGATGCAAAGTACTGCGAAGGGCATTGCCTAGTGATTATATAGTCACTTAAACCTGCATGTTGTATGAAGACAGGGTAGTCTTGTTGGAATGCACAATCTATTGAAAAGATTTTGTTTTTAAACTTACTGTCTTTATTGCCAGTACCGAGGGCTATAGAGGTTCCCCCCGAATATGCTCCAATTTCTAATATTGAACCTTCTGTATCAATTTCTTTTGCTAAGTTATACAAAAATGTTCTTTCTAGTGCTGATGAAAAAGGAGAGAAAGGGAGTGATATGTCACTATTTATTAACGGTTTAAATTTACTATATCTTGACGTTACAATGCTCATATTTGGATATGTAAAGCATGAAACATACTCAGGTTTAACATCATCTATTAATGTGATTTAAATAAAGTTTTTAGGAGCATCCGTTAAAAAGAAAAGTAAATTAGTATAATCTTTGATAGTATCTTTTTCTCGATAAAAATCTTCAACTTTATCAAAGTATTTATATTGTATATTGCTTTCATCTAGTTTTTTAAATACTACGTCAACATTTAAATTTTTATTTCCACCTTCTCTTCTAAGTAAGAAAACAGTAATTTTAGGTGTTTTCATGAAGATATTTGGTATTTTTATAACATCATTTGATAGGGTCATATATCCTTTCCTTAATAAACTTTAGATGTTATCTATAAACTCAATAAGTCTTGTATTATTGTATGCAGTAGAGAATAACTCAGCATTCCTATCTGCTGATTCCTGCAAATCTTTCCAGTTATGATCATTGATTACTTTTTTAAGATTGTGAACTTCTGAAAGCTCTATTGGGACAAGACTATCTGTTGGGTACTCACTAAGAATCCCTGGCATACTTCTGTTTAGTATCATAGGGAGGCCTGAGACACCAAAAAGCAGTATTGCAGATGGTACTGTTGTGACCATAAACATATAAAGCAAATCTTTGAAAAGTTGTTCATTTGCCTGAGAAATCATATTAGATATTTTTTTAGTATTATGCACCATCCATCCAGCATGATACTTGCTGACAGACTCAATTAATTCATATTGATCCATAATTGTTTTTTCAAGATGGAAATAAGGTTTTTGCTCCTCAGGGAGTGTTTCTTTAAATTCTTTAGCCCCGTAGGTGCTTGCATAATAGTGCACATGAATTTCTTGTGCTAGGATTTCACGAACATATTTAGAGATGGTTCGCATTTCATCACCAACATCATCAAGGAAACCACCAACCATATCAATATGAAAACCATCTGTAAGCTTTGCCGATTTTTGTTTGGCAGTGAAATTATATCTGTAGAAACTCATCATTGGTTTATCAATACCTATTGAGTATTTAAGAAAGTCTTTGGCTTCAACAGTGTTGGAGTTTAAAATTATCCCATCTGATGCTTTAAGCATGGATTGGTATACTTTCATGAACTCTTTTTCATATGTAAAGTTTTTATAAAAAGGCTTGATTAAATCATACAAGAAGAAGATCTTTTTTACTTTGATTTTTTTCATAAGAATTGTTGGATAAACATTACTTGCAAGAGTTTTGAAACCTTCAAATTGAGGGTTCAAATATCCCTCTGAGTGCAGCAGTACGATACCCTTATTGAGTTTATCACAAAATTCAATCATTTCATTGATATCAAGGAGATATTTATTTTCGAAAGGGAGTAGATGATAACTAGGGTTTGGATAAGTATGTGAAACTTCTGGTACTCGACTTATGATAAAAATATCGTAACCAGCCTCCTCAAGAGATTTTACAGTTGGAGTATAATTGTTATAAAACTTACCGCCTAGAAAGACGAGAGGATTTTTAGCTTCTTCTATTTTTTGTAAAATACTTTCTAGTTGTGTAGTATTGTCATTTTCTGTTTTTGCTTCTTTTAATATCTCTATTGCTATATCATTTATCCAGATAGACTTCGCTCTTGGAACACAGGTACTAAGAAAATGCTCCTTAAGCTCTGCTACTCTTGTTGTGATAAAGTAAGCATCATAACCTGCATCGGATTGTTGCATAGCGTCTGAGCCTTTGATGGTTAGGCCGCCTAGAACTTCACCTTTACGAAAATCATCAAATAACTCTATTTTATCAAAATATTTCTTTATAAAGTCTAGCGAGCTTTCCAGAAAAATTGAACATGGGTATATCGCAAGCCTTGTTATTTTATTATCAAGGTGTTGCTAAAAAATATTCTTTAAATCTACAGATTGAATCAGACCACTAATGTCCCAACCAATGTTGTATGCCTCAACTTCCTTAACAATATCGAGTGGGTTAATTGTATCAATATCGAGCTCATAAAATAGGTTGTCTGTCTCTTTTCTTACACTAGAATAGAAGCAATCAACTTCATTACTTGATATAGAGGGTTGATTTGTAAATACATTTACAAGCCCCATGCCTGCTGCTGCATATCTAGAAATACCAGCATCAATCAGTATTCTTTCAAGCTTTGCCTGATGAATACTGGATATAACTATAAGGTCAAATTCTGTCTCAGCTGCTTTTTGCAAGGTCAATAGCTTGAGCCCATCTAGAACTCCTGATTTGAAATCGTCTATAAAACCTAGAACAGTGATGTCTTTTCTTTCACTTTTTATTGTTTTATAAAGTGACTGCCCACCAGCCCCAGCTCCATAAAGATATATTACACTATCACGAGGAAATTCATTTATGTCATCAAATATTTGGTTCATACAAACACCTTATTAAACAAAATTTACATGGTTAGGTGGGTTTTTTATCTTCCACAGAAACTCATTTATCTCGTTAGTTCTACAGTTTGCATAGCAGACTTTATGAACATCAATTTCAGAGACACGTTTTACTACATCACAGTATCGATCACTTTCGATGATTTCTTTAAAAGATTGAGTTAAGAAATCTCCCATCAGGAATTCTTCACTTCTGTGATCAAAGAACATACCACAAGGGTAAAGTTTTCCGTCGCCACTAGAGTACACAAGAAATGGCACACCTTGGCATTTATTATAGCCACGTATTCCTTCGTTTGTGATTTTATTCCATTTAATAATAACTTTATAATCACTAGTACTATAACTTTCTGCTTTTTTGAGAAGTTCATCAAAGTTCTTATACTCACCAAGTTGATCAAAAACACCAATGTCTCCATCACGTGTGTCAGAACATTGCTTCACAACAAGATAGTCAACACCGAGTTCTCCACCAAGTTTTGCTAGTGGAACAACCTGATCTGCGTTGTCTGGCGTTAGTACCATTTGTAAGCCAATTGTTACAGATAGGTTTTTGCGACGTTTTGTATCAACACAGAATTTAACTTTTTCTTTGAAAATCTTGAAATCTTTACTTGAATGAACCCTGAGATAGGCTTCTTCTGTAGCGGCACTAATATTAAATCTTAGCCAGGTAAGATTTTCAAGAGCACTCTCACCATCTCTACCAGTATCAAGAAGTAAGCCGTTGGTACCAAGAGCTAGATCTACTCCAGCATTTGTTCCAACCTCAATAGCTTCATAGAGATATGGGTTGAGTGTTGGCTCTGCTTCACCAATGAGAGCGATTGAGTTAACGCCTATTTCGCCAGCACCTTTCATGTAGTTTAGAAGAGCTTCCCTTGGAAAAGTGACCTCTTTTTGTCTGGTGAATAAATTTCCTTGTGTAGCTCCGTAGCAGTATTGACATCTAATATTACAGCCTTTACTTAGACCTGCATCAATGTGTATAGGTGAAATTCTTTTTCCTTTGTCCCAGTCGTTTACCTTATCTAAATGCCAAAGCATTTTTTGGGTGTCCATCATGTATTTATCAGACATAGCCTCTCTCTTTAATTTTATTTGTATAGTCCGCCATTGCTTCTTTCCAGTCACGCATAGCACAATGCTTTGTTGTTCCTAGTATTGTTTTAAGCGGTTTTTTTCCAGTTTCATTGATACTGAAATCAGCAGCTTTTGCTCTACCAACCTCAATATCATGTATATCAAGCCTGTGAAAGAACTCCTTTACAAAGTCGTATGAGGAGACAGGATCACCTGAGTTAAACACGTGATAAATTCCTGATGGTTCTTTCTGGCTTATTGTGCTTAGTATTATATCGGCAGCATCTGAGCTATATGTAGGTCGAGATATGATATCATCAACAACTTTAATAGTCTTTCTGCCATTTGAATATAGTGAGTGCATTTTTTCTAAGAAGTTAGCACCACTATTCTCTCTAGTGCCGAACATTACTGGCAAACGAAAGATGTAGTGATTGTCGCAGAATGTGCGAGTCATAATCTCACCATTATACTTTGTTAGACCGTAGTAGTTCATTGGATTAGGTTGTTCATCTTAAAGCCTAGGTTGATTACTTTCGTCGAAGACAGCCTCTGTGCTTATATAAACAAATGTCTTATTATTTTCACCGCAATATTGAGCGAGCACTCTGGTTGAATGTACATTCACCATAAATGCTTTTTCAGGATCCTGCTCACAAGGTTCAACACCTTGAAAGACTGCCGCATTAAAGATGACATCAGGGTTGAACTCTAAAGCCTTCACAAAGCTTTTTGGGTCAGTAAGTTCGATCTCTTTATGACCAGCTGCAAACACCTCCGCTCCAGTTAACTTAAGGGAGGAAATGATTGCAGAGCCTACTAGGCCTGTAGCTCCTACGACAAGTGCTTTCATTATTATTTTTCCACCTTACTGCATATAAATTTAACAATTTTGTCTATTGAAATGCCGTAATGCTCTCTTAGGTAATCTCTGTTTCCTACCTTATGAATATATTCATTTTTAAGAGCGATTTTATTGATTTTTTTGAAGATTCCCTTCTCATTGCAGTAATCTGTGATAATAGTCCCTAGTCCACCGTATTCATAATGTTCTTCAGCTACATACACCGAGTCATATTTATTAATCAGTTCTGCCAGTTCATCAGAGATATTGCTGACCATAGGGTTAGATACTGCACAAACCTCGATCCCTTTTTCAGAGAGAGTGTCACATGCAGGGAGGACAGCATCTACTATTGAACCGTGGAAGATGATAAGAGCATCCTTACCTTCTCTGAGTACATGAGGTTTAGTTATATCTATGTTTGTTGATTTGTGGAGTTCAGGCTCACCGTTTTTAGGTATCCTAATGTATGTTGGAGTATCAGCTGCATATGCATATGCGAATGCAGCGTCCGCCTCTATAGGATCACATGGAGAAAATATATTGAGGTTAGGCATAGTTTTAGCCAGTGCGATATCTTCAATAACATAGTGAGTCATGCCAGCTGGGGCGTATGTAATACCACTACCTGTTCCAACCATGATGACTGGAAGCTCTTGGTAACAGACATCGTTTCTTACCTGTTCGTAAGGACGCATGATAACGAATGGGGCAATATTGTAATAGACTACCTTGTATCCACGAAGTGCGAGCCCTGATGCCATACCAACGTCACAAGCCTCATTTACACCTGGATTTAGGAATCTTTCTGGATATGTTTCCTTAAAGCCTTCCCATACACCAAGCCCTGCATCACCAGATATGAGATAAAGTTTTTCATCCTCTGCGGCCTTGTTTTCGATTGCTTTTGCGACTCTATTTCTCATGATAATTCTTCCATAGCTTTTTGTTTGATCTCATCAGTGACAAGGTAATAGTGCCAGATGAGTTCATCTTCCATAAACGAAACACCCTTGCCCTTAGTAGTGTTACAAATGACAATTTTAGGTTTATTTGATTTCTTACTGAGAGCTTCTTCGAGTTGCTCATAGTCATGACCGTCTATGCAGACAGTTTCCCATCCAAAGCTTTCCCATTTGTCTTTTATCGGTTCATAAGACACAAGCTCACGAGCTCTGCCGTATCCTTGTAAGTTGTTGTAGTCAATGATTGCTGTGATGTTATCTAGCCCAAGAGCAGGTGCCAGCATTGCTGCTTCCCATACAGAGCCCTCTTGTGATTCACCGTCACCCATAAGGACAAACACTCTACTATCTTTTTTATCGAGCTTGAGTGATTTTGCTATACCTAGTCCGATAGGTAATCCATGACCAAGGCTACCTGCTGATATTTCTATAAAATCATTAGTTAGTCTGTCAGTATGTGCTGGAAGCTTGCCACCATTTTGGTAGTAGCCAAGCATGTCCTCATCGCTCAAAAATCCTTTGGAATTAAGTGTTGAGTAGAGGCACATTGCTGAGTGAGCCTTAGAGAGAAGGAAGTAGTCCCTGTCTTCACAAAGAGGCAGACTAATGTTCATCACTTTGTGATAAAGCGTCGCAAGTATGTCAGCACATGAAAGGGCTGAACCAACGTGTGGACTCTTCGCAAGATTTGCGATAGTGATTATATTTTTACGGATATCTTTTGTTATTTGTTCCATAACCTACCTTTAGATAAAGTTTATATGTTGTGTTGTTGGGTGTTTTATGTCCCACAAATAATTATTTATTTGGTGGTGTCTGCAATTTGGCTGACATGTGTTTTTTTCAATGTTATTGTTGATATGGTCGATTGCAGCTTGTTTTGTTTCAGAGTTCCATATCTGATTGAAAGAGCTGTCATTGATGTTACCTAATACAGTCTTTTAATCATGTTGGTATGAGAAGCAAGTATATACGTCACCATTCTCTCTTATATATACGATGAATGGTAGACCGTAACACTTGTTGTAGATTCTATGTTGAGTGAGGTTCTCTCTGCTTCTGACTATCATTGAAAAGTTGTCATCACTAATTTCTGAAGCGAATGCTTGCAGAGTTGAAAGTTCATCTTCTGAGATTAGAAGACTTGTTTTAGAAAATTCACTCTGTTCATGTTCATAGAAATGCTTAATTACAAAATAGTCAGCACCATTCTCTTTTAGCCTTTTTGCAAGTTCCTCAATATTATTTCGAGTTTGAGGTAGAACAACATACTGTATACCAATAGTTATATCACTATTGGTCGCTTTTTTTACATCTGCGAGTTTTTTTATATTAGCAAGGACAAGCTCAAAGTCTGTCTCTTTAGCTTTATGAATTTCTGCGTAATTTTCTTTAGTGGCAGCGTTAAAGGAGAAACGTATCCATGTGAGAGATTTTGCAATATCTTCCATGTCGTCTTCTTTCATAAGAGCACCGTTAGTACTCATCGCAACATCAATCCCTTTTGATTTTGCTGATTTAATAGCAGGGATGGTCTCTTTATTCAGAAGAGGTTCTCCTATACCGGCAAATACAAGTGACTTTGTATTAGCCTGAGCGAGCTCATCAACAAGCTCAAGCATTCTGTTCTTACCAAATTTGCCTTCATGCCCAAGGTGATTATAATGACAGAAAACACATCTGTGATTACAGAAGGCGGTAGGTGAGATTTCCACATATATTGGGTCCACGTTTTTATCATTATAAAAATCAGCCACAGCGTTTGGGTGGTATTTTAGCTTATGACTGTATAGTGAAAACTTATCCATTAATTTTCCTTGACTTGAAGCTCTTTAACATCTTTGATCTCAACACTAGTGTGACCAAATATCTGAAATCTATTAGTCTTTACTTTAATGTCACAAGGGTTACAGAAGCCGTAGTAGTTGCATTCTCTGAAGAGATCGTCAATATCGAATGAGTTGTCTAAAATGTGACCAATAGGCTCACGAAGTTCGTATAAGTCTGAGTGACATCTATACACTCCACCGCTTGGTCCAACGATAAGTTCTGATGTCCTACATTGGCATGACTTTCTACGTTCTTGTGATATAGCGTCCATATATTTATATTCGCCATGCCACTCTTTACCGTCAAAACCTAGATACTCTTTTACACGGAAATCTATATCCAGACTTTTGCATTTTGCTTGCACATCTTTTATGTGCGCAACATTTTCAGGAACCATAACGGAGTATATCCCGACATATATACCAGCCTTTGCCATTTTTTGTGTTTTAGCAATAAGGTCGTCTATATCGTTGTGCCCCGGGTGATAGCTAACTCTTATGGCAGCATATTTTGCATCACGGGTAAATTTAACGGCGGGTACATTAGCGATAAACTCATCGACATCAAAGACCATATTGGTGAGCAGGTCTAGTTTGATATCATCTCTGACACCATTGACTATTTCGTAAAAATCTTTGTGGATAGTTGGCTCGCCACCTTGAAAAGTGACAGGAAGATCATCCCGTCCTATCTCTAGCCTATTGATTGCTTTTACCCAGTCAGCACCTGACATCATATTGCCAGACATTTTGCTTCTAGAGGCATTTTTGTCATTAAGGTTTATGCAGTAGGGGCATTTTAGATTACAATTCAAGGTTATAAACATCGCAAGATAATTGTAATCTTCTGGTATTATAATTTTATTTAATGTTTCATTTTTGCATACTGACGACATACTTATCTTCACCTTTTGCTATAAATTCATTTACACTCTCACCACCTTCAAGTGGGAAAGTGTTTAAGTATATATCAATCACATAACCGTAAACCTGAGGGTCTATCCAGCCTGTGATTATAAATCTATCTTTTAATCCAAGTTCGACCACCTTTTTTGCTAACTCTTCGGTATTACCCGAACCGCAAGCGAGGTAAATAGTATCTGGATTTGTTTCCAAAATCTCTGCAACAGTTTCAATATATTCGTCAGAAAGCTTCATTAGACGACCAATGCTACCTAGTACAACATTATGTTCTGGCAGTTTTTTCTTTATATCTGCAGCCTTCTTTTTGTTAGTCTCTTCTTCTTGTTTAAGATACTTGGGCAGCATTTTCAGCTCAAATCGTTCAAACTCGAAAGAGTTTCTATATGTATCGTCAAAATGACAGATACGTTTATCAATATTTTTTACATCATACTCGTGATTTCCATGATCCCAGAAAATCTGCATCGGTGCTGTTCTTGTCGCGAACATAAAACCAGATGGCATCCTGTTTCCAGTCATGATGAGTATGTAGATATCATCTTTTATGGTCTGTTCTCTTAGCTTTACAGCTTTGTCAAAGTGACTGTAGTGATGACCATTCTGAGCATCGGCTATAAGGTCATGATTATTTATGTATGTGATCCCTAGGTTCTTAACCTCTTCTATCATTGCAGGATCTGATTTCGCCTTTTCTACGTAGCCCATATCATAAACAAAAAGTTCTAAATCACCCTCTTCCTTAAGGTAGGTAAGAAGAGATATTAGTAACTTTACTGGTGAGTTACCAACCAGCCTATCGTATACAAAAGCAATTTTCTTGCCGTTATTATCAGGTAATTTTTTCTTGTTAGGCTTAAATCCCCATTTACGCATCTTCTTTTGAATGTATTTAGAAAGTGGTATTTCAACTTTATCGTTGAATACCTTAAACTCTTCCTGAGTGTGGCACATGTTAAGATAGATGTGACTGAGAGGCATATGCATATAGAATACAAGTTCTTTGTCGTCTATCTCGATTGCTTTACTAAAGAGCTTGAACCAAGCTGGTATGATAACCATATGCCCAGGACTCTCCTTAAAGACGATGTTCCATATTACCTCAAGAACCCACATAAAATTTGACCTTTGAGTAGTCAGGTCCTTCCCAAAGAAAACATCAGTGAAGACATGTTTTTCAAGACAATACATAAGGTCTTCACAAGTATTGAAAAGGCTTCTGAAAACATTTCCTAGTTGGTAGACATCATTCATCGACTTAAAGCAGGCCGCTGATGGTAGATCAAACAAACGAGTAATGAATTGATCTCGCCAGTCGTTGTGGTTGAATGTATTGATGATAAGTACCATTCTTAAAATGTTGTATTGCCAGATAAGTTCGTTTTGCCCAATAGAGTTAAGCAGTGATGTACAGATACTATCTGCTTGAGGGTGTGGTTTGAGTCTGATACTTGAATTTCGTATTATTACAGATAGATTTTCAAAAGTATTTATTAGGTCAAGTTTTCCAGCATTCGGTATGATGATCCTGTCTCTAAGAATAGTAAATATTTCTACATAGTGGTCATTATACTCTGGTTTCGCATGGTTTCTAGTTTGATTTTCTATTTTGATAAACGAGTTAATTTCATCAATAGACAGACTACTTCTGCTGAAGACCTCTTTGGACTTAATAAAATATTCTTCTAGATTTGTAGAGTTGTTATCCATAACTAAAAAAGTGTATTATAAAGCTTAATTTTTGTACAGGGTTTTCAACACTTATCCTGTTTACATCTCACGTAAAAGAGTCTAAAAAATATTAGTATATTATCAGGAGTCTAATTTTGGAGCAATTGCAGTTAACAATCAGTCTTGTCCTTTATAATGAAACAGTTTCTTCTATTGAAGGGCTTGTGGCTGATATTAATGGGATTGGCTTAAACAAAAAACTTTACATTTTTGATAATTCCCCTATACAAACAGACCTTTCATGTTTTCATAGTGACACTACAGAAGTAATACACTGTGGAGATAACCTTGGTTATGGCAAAGGGCATAATGTATGCATACAAAAGGCAGTGAAGGAATGCTCTGAGTGTCATCTAAAAGCTGGAAGATGATTATAGCTCATATTATGAGTGCAATTCGATATTTTAATAAATGGGGATGGTTTATTGATAGTGACCGTAAAAAACTCAATAAGTCCGTACTAAAGAATGATTGATATTATTAGTGTATTTTGTTAGATATAGTAGTTATCTTTTTGTAGATTATTGAAGTATGAGATATTTTTGTTTATAGAGTCTAAATCAAGGTCAGTTGTTAAGGCTATTTCATGGCGACTCTTTGCAACCACGACTACAATAATAATAGTATTTATATTTTT
This sequence comes from Denitrovibrio sp., assembly GCA_002869185.1. Taxonomy (GTDB): domain Bacteria; phylum Chrysiogenota; class Deferribacteres; order Deferribacterales; family Geovibrionaceae; genus Denitrovibrio. Next base: position 42,819 of record PKTN01000009.1, read on the forward strand.
TTGTAGGCTAGATTTAGCTATTGCAGCAGGAATATTTGAGAGTATTTCAAAGATTCTTATATATTTTGTTCATGAAAGAGCATGGACAAAGATTAAATTTGGTAAAAAGCGTATTGAACCTTTTGTAATATGGTTTACTGGAGTTCCTCTTTCAGGAAAGACTACTATCGCTGATTTAGTTTACAAAAATATGAGCAAGTATAGCTTTCCTCTGGAGCGAATAGATAGTAAGGACATTCGTGAGGTTATCCCAGAGATTGGTTACACCAGACCTGATAGGGTGAGGCATCTAAAAAGGATAGAACACCTTATAAAAACACTCCAAAAGAACTCAATCTCAGTAGTGTCCTCATTCATCTCTCCATATGTTGAATCCAGACAATCTCTCAGAAAAAACACAGATAATTATATAGAAGTATATGTTAAGGCATCAGATGAAACCCTGCGTGCTAGAGACAGCAAAGGGGTATATGCGAAAGCTGAGCGTGGCGAGATAGTTAATTTTACAGGTGTTAGTGACGTATATGAAGAACCTCTTGATCCTGAGATAATAATAGATACCGATATCATGTCAGTAGAAGAAGCTGCTGATGTAATTATAAAATATATCAGAAAAAATGTGCTTAAAGGCGTTATAGGTCTATAAGTATTGGAGTATATATGAACGACCGAATTTTGACTCATCTGAAACAGCTTGAGGCCGAGAGCATTCATATCATTAGAGAGGCTGTTGCAGAGGCGGATAACCCTGTAATGCTTTATTCTATTGGTAAGGATTCTGCAGTAATGCTTCACCTTGCTATGAAGGCTTTTGCTCCTGGCAAGCTTCCATTCCCTTTAATGCATGTAGATACTACATGGAAGTTCAAGGAGATGATTACTTTCCGTGATGAAATGGTTAAAAAACATGGATTCGAGCTTATTGTTCATGTCAATGAAGAGGGTGTTGAACAAGGGATAGGACCCTATACACACGGAAGCAAGGTTCATACTGATATTATGAAGACCGAAGGGCTTAAACAGGCTCTAGATAAATATAGATTTGATGTTATTTTTTGTGGTGCAAGACGTGATGAGGAAAAATCCAGAGCTAAAGAGCGCGTCTTCTCCTTCCGTGACAAGAAACATCGTTGGGACCCTAAAAACCAGAGACCTGAGCTTTGGAATGTTTTTAACTGTACAATAAACAAGGGTGAGAGCATTCGTGTTTTCCCTCTTTCGAACTGGACCGAGCTGGATATCTGGCTCTATATACACCTTGAAAAAATACCTGTTGTTCCTCTTTACTATTCTGCAAAGAGACCTGTTGTTGACAAAGATGGAGTTCTTATCCTTGTAGATGATGAGAGGATGCCAATTGAAGAGGGTGACGAGATAGTCGAGAAGATGGTTCGTTTCAGAACACTCGGTTGCTATCCGCTCACAGGAGCTGTGGAGTCTGAAGCAACGACTCTACCTGAGATCATACAAGAGATGCTTCTTACTACTGTTTCTGAAAGGCAGGGACGAGTTATCGACTTTGATCAACAAGGCTCTATGGAAAAGAAAAAAATTGAGGGGTATTTTTAATGTCTCACCAATCTGACCTTATTAAAACTGACATACATGCGTATCTGAAAGAGCACGAGAATAAAGAGCTTCTTCGTTTTATTACATGCGGAAGTGTTGATGATGGTAAGAGTACTCTTATCGGTAGACTTCTGCATGATTCTAAAATGATATATGAAGACCAACTTGCTGCCATAACGAAGGATAGTAAATTTAAAGGTAGCTCCGCGGATAACCTTGACCTTGCGTTGCTTGTTGATGGATTACAGGCAGAACGTGAGCAGGGGATTACAATTGACGTGGCGTACAGATATTTTTCTACTAAAAAGAGAAAATTCATCATTGCAGATACTCCTGGACACGAACAATACACAAGAAATATGGCAACAGGGGCTTCAACGGTCAATCTCGCTGTGATACTTATAGATGCTCGTCACGGTGTCCTTACGCAAACAAGAAGACACTCATTTATAGTTAGCCTCCTTGGTATTAAGCATGCAATAGTAGCTATCAATAAAATGGATCTAATGGACTACTCCGAAGAAGTTTATGAAAAAATTAAGGCTGATTATATAGAGTTTTCTAAAGATGTAGATATCGAAAATCTTATTTTTATCCCTATGTCAGCATTGAAAGGTGACAATGTCGTTAATAAGAGTGAGAATATGCCTTGGTTCGATGGTGACCCTCTTATGGATCTGCTTGAAACGATACCTGTTTCAGATAGCTATAACTTTGACACTTTTAGAATGCCTGTTCAGTATGTGAATAGACCAAATCTTAACTTTCGTGGCTTTTGTGGTACGATCGCTGCTGGGGTTGTAAGACCTGGCGATGAAATTACTGTTCTGCCATCTAGGAAGACTAGTAAGATAAAATCGATTGTAACATTCGATGGTGAAATAGAAGAAGCATTCCCTCCTATGGCGGTTACTCTGACCACCGAGGATGAAATAGATATCAGCCGTGGAGACATGATAGTTCACTCTGATGAGATACCAGAAGTGAGCGACTGTTTTGATGCGATGATAGTCTGGATGAATGAAGAGCCACTCACAAAGAATAAGACTTATGACTTGAAACGCGGTTCCACAGTTATTAGTGCTTTCGTAGATGAAATATACTACAAAGTTGATGTTAATACCTTAGAGCATAAGCCGACTGAGAAGCTTGCTCTTAATGAAATAGCATACGTGCGTATAAATCTTTCTACCCCAATAGCTTATGATATGTATAAAGAACACAGACAAACAGGTAGCTTTATCCTTATAGACAGAATATCCAACAACACATTTGGTGCGGGGATGATCTATAAGAAGCAGGCATCTAAGAATGTTGTTTGGCATGCACATAAAGTTGGTAAAGACGAAAGAGTTAGCATGAAAGGTCACAAACCTGCAGTATTATGGCTTACAGGTCTTTCTGGTGCTGGTAAATCAACTGTCGCAAATGCTCTTGAGGAAGCTCTTCATAGAATGGATGTACATACTTACCTTCTTGATGGTGACAATGTAAGACACGGTCTATGTAAAGATTTAGGTTTTTCTGATGCAGATAGAGAAGAGAATATTCGAAGGATTGGAGAAGTTGGAAAGCTTTTCTCCGATTCAGGAATACTTACAATCACAGCTTTTATCTCTCCATTTAAAAAAGATAGAGATATCGCTAGAGCTATTATGCCAGCGGGTGAGTTCATAGAAGTGTTTGTTGATGCACCACTTGAAGTATGTGAGCAGAGAGATCCAAAGTCTCTTTATAAAAAAGCTAGAAAAGGCGAGATTAAAGATTTTACAGGTATAGATTCACCATATGAGGCTCCAGAATCGCCTGAGGTACATATTAAGACTGATAACTACTCTGTCTCAGAATCCGTAGAAAAGATAATTGCTTATCTTAAAAATAACAGGTACTTGTAATGCAATACGATCAGAAACTTTTAGATGAAGTTATAGATATCGCAGTTCAAGCGGGCTCTGAGATCATTGAAATATACAAAAAAGATTTTTCTATAGAATATAAAGACGATAAGTCCCCACTCACAGAGGCTGATAAGCATTCAAACGATGTGATTTGCACTGGGTTGCAGAGATTAGACAGGCAGTACCCTATCCTCTCTGAAGAAAATAAAGCTGTTGAGTATGCAGAGAGAAAAAATTGGGATTGTTTTTGGTTGGTTGACCCTATAGACGGAACAAAAGAGTTCATTAAAAAAAATGGTGAGTTTACAGTAAATATAGCTCTTATTGAAAATGGTTCACCAGTTATGGGCGTTGTTTATGCCCCAGCTTTAGAGACTCTGTATTACGGAATGAAAGGGCATGGTGCATTCAGAAAGACATCTAGCAAGCTCGAGACTCTTCCTGTAATCGAAAATGACCCAGCTGAGAGTAAAATTATAAGAGTTGTGGCTTCAAGGTCACATCTTAATGAAGAGACATCAAACTTTATAGATAATATCGCAAAGCAATACCCAAACTGCGAGATCGAAAAAGTTTCCAAGGGGAGTTCGCTAAAGCTTTGCATGGTTGCAGAAGGCTCCGCAGATGTCTATCCAAGAGTAGCTCCTACTATGGAGTGGGATACAGCTGCAGCGCAAGGTGTTGTAGAGGCTGCTGGCAAGCATATTTACAATTTTGAAACCTTTCCTTCTGATAATGTTAAATTCAATTTAGAGATAATTACTTGTAAAATAACTTATAATAAAGAAAACCTTTTAAATCCTTTCTTTATTGTTTTGTAAGTGTTGTATAAACTTCTTAGATAGATTTTCATATGAGTGGTTTTTCATAACATATTCTTTTCCTGCTTTTCCCATAGCATTTAGTTCCTCTTGTGGCTTTTGCGCTAGTTGCATAATTCCCTTTGCGATCTCTTCTGCCTGTTCAGCAGGGACTTTTACAAAGCAACTTGTCTCGTTAATAATATTATGTTCCCCATTCATCCCGAGTAACATTGGTCTCGCAGCCATAAGGTAGTCGAGCATCTTGTTTGGGCAAGCACCGTGGTCATATAGCTCATTAGCCCTGAAACCTAAAAAGAGTACATCGCATTTAGTTAAGAATGGCGGGATATATTTTTTTTCAATCTTATCGATAAAGGAAATATTATCTAGCCCTTTTGCTGCATTCATAAGTTCTGCTTTTAAAGGCCCGTCTCCTACTAGAATGAAATAGATGTTTTTATCTTTTAAAATTCTAGCCGTATCAATAAATGACTCTAGGGCATTTGCAACCCCATGAGAACCTGTGTAGCCAACTATTAGTGAGTTTTGCTCCCTTGCCTTTTTAAGTACTGTACTAACCATGCTTGGTAATTCTATATCTTCATTCCATGTTTCTGGATAGATACCATTTGGTACGTTACAATATTTTGATTCTTCCATGCCGTGTGAGAGCATGTGTCCTTTTGCGTTAGAAAGCATAGATATTATTTTATGAGATTTTTCATAGCTAAAATTTTCGCCGAATTGCAGTAATTTTATATATGGGTGGTTCTTAGAAAAACCACCTAAAAGCATAGGGGTTAGTGGCCACAAGTCATGTACTTCGTAGATAAGTTTCGCTCCAATATAATCTGCAAGCTTTTTCGCAGGAAAAATATCCAGTGGATAAGTGGATGAACATATTATTGCATCTGGTTTAAAATCGAGGAAAAATCTCTTATGCTTATATAACTTATAGAGAAATTGTAGCATATTAAGAATACGTTTTGCTCCATTGCCTTGATACTTTATACCTTTTAACCATGTATACCTTATGCCTGAGATTACCTCTTCTTTTAGCTCATCAGGGTGCACAGGGTTGTTCAGTCTTAAGTGAGAGAATGTGGAGGCAACAATCATTACCTCGTGTCCTTGTTTTACCCACTCTTTAGACATATAAAAAGGTCTGTATTCCATTCCATGTTTTTCTGATCCAGCATAGTGGTTAATAAGTAGTATTTTCATTTTGTTCTCAATAGTTTTATATATGACTTGTAGAGGTTATCGAATTCTTTCTGCCAGTTTGCTTCTTCTCGGATCGCCCTTATACCGTTATTGCCAAGTTTTTGAGCGTATTCATCGTTATAAAGTAGCTTGTCTACTGCCTTTATGAGTTTTGCTCTATCTCCTAGTGGTACACAAATGCCACATTCGTATTGCTCGACAATACTCCTCCAATATGGAGTATCTGTAATTATCAATGGGAGCCCGTTAGACATATATTCAAACATTTTGGTTGGTATAGCGGTAACATGATTAGGTATAGGGTGCAGTAAGCAGAGGCCTACTTTGCATTTGCTATACTCTTTATAAACATCCTTTCTAGTGAGATTACCTAGGTAATCTATATTTCTCCATGCTGTATCTTTACTGAGAAACCTTGTGAGCTCCTCACTATCAAGTGTACCGAAAACTTTCAATTTATAATTATCTGCAATACTAAGCATTTCAAAGAGACCTCTTTTTTCAGAGATAAGACCTGAATAGCAAAGTATATTTTCTCTTTGTGCCCACTGGATATTATTTGAGACCTCGCTTAGTAAAGGAAAATTTCTGACAGTTATAGTGTTAGGATTATATTTGGCAAGTTTAGAGGTAATATGGGGGGTTGCGGAAACAACTAAATCAAATTTAGGTATCTTGATTCGTTCATAAAATTTTATAAAGTTTGAGATTATATATTTACTGAATACGTTTAAATAGTCTTTGCTCCAGACTTGGAGAACCAAGTCCTCATGTGAATCAAAGATGACAATCTTTTTCTTTTTAAGTAGTCTAAGACATATAGGGATTAATTCTGGGTCATGTATATGGTACAGCTCAGCATCTAATTTTATAGCCTCAGCAAGTATATCTTTTGTTTTCTTAAAGGCCCTGTCCAATCTGCCTGCAGGTATGCCAACATCAATAATATTAATGGATTGGCTCGTTTCATCACCTTTTCCATCTGCAACTATAAGGTTTACACAGAATTCATGTGTTGAAGAGAAAGACAAACATTGTTTATAGAATATTCTTGTGTCAAATCGTGGATGAGCACTTGTCAAGTGAGCAATTTTAATCATATTGTTCCATCTGTTATTGATTTATAATTCTAAACATATATTTAGCTTTAGAAAACAACTATTTCGTGTTATAGATTTTATTTAACTATAAAGTTAATTTTCAGGTGAAAATAAATGTCTAAAGTCTTGATGACAGTTTATAATAATTTTACTCATGATTCTAGAGTACTTAAAGAAGCAAACTCACTGATTGATGCTGGTTATGATGTTGAGATTGTTGCTTTGTTATCCGGTGAAGTTGAGCCTTATGAAGAAATGGGTAAACTTAAAGTGCATAGAGTAGGGATTAATCCAGTCCATTTAAGATTTATAAAATTTCTTAAAGATTCAAAAAGAGATTTTGCTCAGCTAAAACGGAAGATGGTTAATTTTTACAAAAAAGCTATAAAAAGCAGTAACCGTATTTTTAAAAAGATATTAAGTATTCCAAAAAAGTTTTTATCGAAGATCAATAAGTTCAAAGGTAGAATTCTAAAAAAAATAGTAAGTATAAGAAGACAGTTATCGGTGTATACCTCAAAGCTTGAAAAGAGCATTATTAGCACTTTATCATGTAGGCACACTGAAAAATATACTATTCAAGTCAAGGACAATAAAGTTACAGATGTCCTTAGATTTATTTATTGTCAATTTCCTGTTTTTCAAGATAAAGACAACTTCGTTATTAAGATTTTAAAAAGAACTATACGTATTATCATCAAGGTTTGTATTTATACACCAATTAGTATTATTCTGTTATTTATTCTGGGAATTACGACAATTAATAATGCTTTGTTTTATATTTTGGCAGGGATACTTGATATAGCTTTTGGAACTGCGAGATTCATTATAAAGTTACTTGGTTATTTCTTAAAAGTAATATATGAGGTTTTAGAGCTAGTAATAGTAGAAACGCTTAGGCTTGTCGCCAATATTGTAATGAGTATTTTAAGGTTCCCGTTTAGTCTTTTAACTAATATCATAAACGACAACCATGAAAAGAGCGTTATTCAGAAAACAGATGACAGGTCTAAAAATGATTTTACAACGCTTATTATCAACTTCCTTTTAAAGCGGCATAGACTTTTTTGCATATTTGATTTCAATAAACGTATTATGCAGTTTTGTGATAACAGCAGCACCACTTATGATATCGTTCACTCTCATGACTTAAATACATTGATCTTTGGGTATCGTTATAAAAAGAAATATAAGACAAAACTAATATATGACTCTCATGAGCTCTATCTTGAGAGGAATCGCTTTGACTCATACTCACTATTAGGTAAAAAGATTAGAGTTATGGTTGAAAGGAAAATGATAAGAAAATGTGATGATGTCATCACTGTGAATGTCTCCATTGCTGATTATCTTGCAGATATTTATAAGGTTCCTGTACCAAAAGTTATAATGAATATCCCTAGCGCGAAAGAGCCTGTTAAGAGGGACGAATCCTTCTCTATAAGGAAACAGTTATCCATTCCAGATGATAAGATGATTTTGTTGTATTCAGGTGCTATCACTTTTAACCGTGGCATAGATAAAGTAATCATGTCACTTAAATACAACGAAGACATACATATGGTATGCATGGGGTACGGCGCAGATAAATTTAAAGATGATTTGGTTAATACTGCAAAAGAATCGGGTGTGATAGATCGGTTTCATTTTTTTGGACCAGTTCCAGGCAATCAAGTGACATCTTATGCCGCTTCGGCTGATATTGGTGTCGCACCTATTGAGAATGTTTGTCTTAGCTATTACTTCTGCTCACCTAATAAGCTGTTCGAATACTTATTAGCTGGTCTTCCTGTGATTACAAGTAATTTCCCAGAGATGTCAAGGTTGGTAGATGAGTTTGGGATAGGTCTTACGTTTGACCCTAGCTCACCAGAAGATATTGCAAGAACTATAAAGGAAGCTCTAGTCAGCGAAGAGATCAGATCAAATGTGATATCTAAAACCAGAGAAGTAATAAGTAAATATTGCTGGGAGAATGAAGAGAAGAAACTTATAAATATGTATGAGGTTCTTTAATAATGTCACTTAGTAAAAGATATATTGACTATCTTGATCATTTTGGTAAAGCAGTCACCCTTAATGAATTTGCCTCTAGTGATTCCAGCAACATCGTGGGATTGCGTCATGATATCGACTATAATATTGATCTTGCTATGGAGATGTCGTTTTGGGAGCATGAGAAGGGGGTTCAGTCTACATACTATATTCTGCACACAGCAGAATATTGGAAAGATCCCAAACTGATTGATAAACTCCTTCAGATCCAAGATTTCGGTCATGAGATAGGACTTCATCTTAACTTTTTAACAGAGTGGTACTTAGGAATAAATACAGATATTAGTGGTAATATTGCGTCTATACTAGGTCTGCTAAGATCTAATGGGATTAATGTAACTGGTTGTTCGGCACATGGTGACCCTAATTGCTATCAATACAACTATAACAACTCATGGTTATTCAAAGAATTACGTACAGATCATCCTGATAAATACTATGCACAAAGAAACGCAGAAGGGACTGTGTCAAAACCTTTTGATAAAGTAGTTAAATATCCGAACAATCATATGATTACAAACCTTAATGGGCATAAGTTCGGTCTTTGGGAATATAGACTTAGTGATTTTGGATTATCATATGAAGCTGTTCACCTTATTTATGATAAATATTTTTCTGATTCTGGTGGTGAATTTAAAAGAACTCCTGATCCTATCCAAGAGGATTTAAGTAGTGGTCGTTCACAAGTGCTTATACATCCTGAACATTGGAAAGGACCTCAGAATAAGTTCTTTTTTATGTCTTGTGCTAGGTCAGGCTCAAAGTGGCTTGCTAACGTACTTGACAAAGGTACGTCGGTAAAAGGTGTACACGAGTTTACACTTAATAATCGTTATAAAGATAATGAGCTTATAAAAGAAAAGAATACAGGGGTCGGTTTTGTAGACTTATTAGCTGACGAGAACAGGTTAAAGGATTTATTAAGTGATTCTATTCAATATATTGAAAGTAATAGTGATGACTATGCTGAGTCCAATATATATTTAGAGAGTATTTTACCTAAGATGAAACTATTTTTTCCTGATTCTAAGTTGATCCATCTTTATAGAAAACCTGAAAATGTTGTTCGTTCAATAAAAAATAGAGATTGGTATGAAACTTCAGATGATAGCAGGCATCCTAGGGTTGATATAGAGGGCTGGGATGAAATGTCTCAGTTTGTTAGATGCTGGTTGTATGTGAAAGCAACTAATGAAAACTTGCTAAATAGCTGCGAAGAGATGCTAGGCTTCGAAAAAATGGTATCAAGTATTGATTACTTAACATCAGTACTTACCCGTATAGGGATTGCTGTATACCCAAGGCTGTTGGACGAGTTTTATAATAATGTAGTAAATGAGAATACGTCATATGAATTTCCTGAATATGCCAATTGGAGCAATAAAGAGAAGGATGTATTTAATGCCATTTGTGGATTAACACGTGAAAAACTCGGTTATGCTAATGAAGAGATACTTTATGGTTTTCAAAAGTACGCTTATTTTTTTAATAAAATGATTTTTGGGGCGAAAAAGCAAGTTAGAAAACCTAAAAATGAGACGATAGATTTACGCAGTGTCTTTACAAGTAAAAAATGGCAACATTTAGAAAGCATTGAAGACTTAAGTTATAATAAAGTAAGTGAAGAGCAAATGCTACCTAGTGGCACGAGATGCAGTATAAGCATAGAGCCTGAATGTATTAAGTGTGTGCCGGATGGCGAAGGGCACGCTTTTGTTTTGCTTGGTGGCGGTCTTTGGGGTAAGAACCTGTCTAATGGATGGGAGTCTGGCGCTGGTATGATGTATAAAGGTAATCTTGATGCTTCTATAGAGGAAGGAAAGTCTTTTACACTTTTTGTGCTTATGTACGGAAGTGATGGGAAGCTTATAGAGAAGATATCGTTAGGGCTGATGCATAACCAACTGCTTCCTGTTGATTTTAGCTTTAAACCAAGACCAAATGTGTCAAGGTTTAACTTAGCTCTTTTTATGAACTCTAGCGCTTTACCATCATTTATTCAAATTAACGGTTTATTATTAGATAAATTTCAGTTAGTTTAAAAGTGAGTGTCATGGACTATATGTTAAAAAGTATTTCATGCTACTGCGATATACCGAGTAGTACTAGGAGATTAGTATGTTGACAGACCAGAAGGAAATAGAAATAATATCTAAAGCGAAACAAAAAAATGTGAGAGACCCTAAAAGATCAAGAGAACATTTTTACAGAATATTTAGTGACTTTTTATATAATAAAAACTTTGTCGATAAAGATTTTATAGATTTAGGTGCTGGACAATTTGACTTTGCAGAAATAGTCAGAGAAAAAAAAGGTAACTGCGTTGGGATAGACAGTGATCCTGCTGTGCTTGAGTTAGGTAGGTATAAAGGATTTGAAGCGATAGAAGCAAAAATTAATAAGCTGATGGATTATAAGATAGATAGAAAGTTCGATGGCGTTTTTAATAAGTTTAGTATTAATGCCTTTTGGTGCAGGGATGATGATGATACTCATAAAGCATTAATAAAAAGCTTAGTCGCGTTAATAAAAGAAGACGGTTGGAGCTGGATCGCTCCATGGAATGGCATTCCTGCTTCAGCTAATTTAAGTGAAGATAGAATAATACATATTCTTGAATTTCAAAAGAACCAGTTTATTCAACTAGGTTTTGATGCAATAGAGATAAGTAAAGAGGATGCTATTTACTATGGGATAAATGGTTCTGTAGCGAACAATATTATTTTTACGAAAAATCTAAAGTTTGAAAAGCATTAGATTTGAACTCTTATTGTAATAGCGTGTGTCCCTATACAGCATGAATGGCAACATCATGAGTTGATACTAAGTATGTATGATTTCGGAGCTTAATGATTATGAGACAGTTTTTTGTTAGAGGTCTAAGTAGGACTGGTGGTACACTTATGGCAACAATCTTGGATGCACATCCGCAGATTGCAATGTCATATGAGATATATGAGCACTTGTTAGATGTAGGTACTGATGAAACTCTAGTTTGTGAAGAGTTGACAGCGTATGTCGATCATATGGGGAATTCTAAAAAAAACTTATTTATAAATAAGCATAGTGAAAAGGTTTCTAAAAATATAATAAAGTTCATTGCAAGAATTAAAAGGTCAGGTATCTCTAAGGAAGCTTTAAGAGAAGTTATAAACCTCCATTTTGGTCAAGGTGGTGTTTTATCTACCATAGAAGACAGAATGTTATTGATTGAGGCTATATGTAAACTAAAAGGTAAGGACGTTGGTAAAGAGTACTGGGGCGCTAAGGTTGCGTCAGGGTATAGCGATCTTAGTGTAATATACCCAAAGTCATGTGTCTTTTTTATGCTTAGAGATGGACGTGATATGTGTGCCTCTAGAAAGAAGAATGGCTCATTTAATCAGACTGCAGAGAAAGTAGCAAAGGGCTGGTGTAAACAGATAGAGCTTTTTGAAAAATTTATGGAAAAAGCTCCAGATAGAGCATTTATGGTTAAGTATGAAGAGTTGACTTCAAATCCTGAGCAAGTATTAAAGAAGCTTATGGATGATATCAAAATGCCATGGGATGATCAATTACTCGACTTTTATAAGAAAGACCTTACTATACATAAGAACTCAACAGGACATCTGTCTGCTGAACAGATTAATAAGCCTATAAACACGTCCAGTGTAGAGCGCTGGAGAAAGGATTTGACAGAAGAAGAAATAAGCACTTTTGAAGAAATTGCTGGTGATACTCTTCGTAAGTATGGCTACATTGTTTAGCTTAGTAGTTATATAGAATAATAATGCTATGTTAAAGAGACTCTTATTAGACCTAATGTCTAAAAAAAAAACTTTGAGAGTGAAGAATCCTACTGTGAACTAAAGTTCCCTCATCTTGAGTTTGAGTATGCATTTAAGAACTATCACTCTTGTGAAGATATTAATATCGTAATGCTCCCGCTCAGTGGGTGTCGTTTTGATATAAAACTATCTAAAAAAGTTGTTGGATACGAATACGATCAGTCTTTATCTGAAAACAAACTAACACTGCCAGCGGGCTTACCTAAGGGTAAGTATTTTGTACGAGTCAGATTTCAGCTAGACGAAGAGACTACATGGTCGGCTTGGTCTCCACCGCTTTGGTTTACGATTCACCCAGACGATAAGGATATATCCGACCTTAAACGATTCGACCATCATCTCTCTATGATATTAGAGAAGGGGATAGGTGAAGGCGTTACGCTTATTGATCCTGGTTCTTATCCTCCAAATTCTCAAAACCAAATTGCCATGAAATGGTTCCCTACACATGTTTATGAAGGTGTTACTCCACTAGTTAATCTTGAACAGGATTATTATATTGATCCTTTAGAGTACTATTTTGTGTGTATAAGGAAGCTCATTGATAAAGGAGCAAGGTTTATCACATGGGATGACATTTTAGATGAAGATTTTTCTAAAGGAGAGTTAGACATACTCCTTCAGTTTGATGTGGATGGTGGTCCAAAATCCATGAAGAGAGTTTATGAGGGACTAGCTCATATGGGTGTTAGTGCCACAATTATGCTTCATTATAAAGGTCATTATTGGTATCAGTATAAGCTAGAAGACATGGGGATTGATTGGCTAAAAAAAGCTGAGGATAATGGCTGGTGCATGGGGTATCATAATAATTCACTGAGCCAGATAGTAGGGGATAGCCAGAATCATGACTTAGATGATGAAACACTAGATGCAGCGAAAGAACAATTTACCAGAGATGTAAAAGAGCTACGTAAATATTTTAATATAAAAACTTTTACTCATCATGGCGGTAATGTCTATAATCTTAAAGTTGAGCCAGATGAATCACTTTCAATAGTTGGTGTTGATAAGAATATTACTCCAGATTTATGGATTGATATTAAGACGATGTTCAGTGATGGCGGGTTCGCTACTAGACCAACAACACTCGCTGAATATATTGATAATCTTCAAGTGGGGACTCATTTTATAAGAAATCACCCATTTAAATACGGAAACTATATTAGTCCAGTAGATGCTCCGCCACGTATAGATTGTGAACGTAAAAATATTTCTATCTCTGATATTGATAAGGAGCTGGGATTTTCTCAGAGAGAGTGTGAGAAGGAATATGCATGGCTGACTCAGAGGCAAATAATCCGTTTTCCTCGACGAATGAAATATCTACGGCTTGAGAAAGCTATTAGCAACTCCTTTAAAAAGACTAATCACAGCTATGAATCTAATGTGAGATTTCCTGTGCCTGACGGTAATCCAGAGATTTTTTGGTCTAGGATGCTAGAGAGTTATATGCCTGATGCAGGGAAAATATTTGATTATCAAAAATATCATGCAGGCGAACCAAACTGTATATTAGACAGAAAAGAGGTATCACCACTTGGCATAGAAGATTATACTGTACATCTGTTTTCTGTTCCGAAGAAGAGAGATCAAAAGAGTATGGCAGGTCGGTTTACAGGTGTTGCTGGAGGTCTGCTTAGTTGTAGTAATCCTAGTGATTTTATTGACTTTTGCTATGATATTATTTCTGTAGGTTCTTTAGGCTGCTTTTGTTTTATTGGAGACACGCATCTTAGTTATGGCGCAGAGTGGTCCAGAGATGTAGAAAAGTGGACTATAGAGAGGGAAAACGCAAGAGCTGGGCAGAAGTGGTCCTTTAATCCTGTTAATTTAGGTGAATTATTTATAAAGTGGGAAGAGATTAAGATAGAGATAGTAAATCATTACTGTTTTGTGATTGGGAGAAAGTGATAATGATAAATAAAGAAAAACCAGTTTTTATATGGCCGATGGCTAGAACAGGCGGAACTCTCTTTGCAACAATGCTAGGTGTACATTCTGAGCTTGCGATGTCTTATGAAATATATGAAGATTGCCTCTGTGAAGTTAAAGGCGAGTATATGTCTCCTGTTATGGCAAGAGATATTTTATTACAATCTGCCATAGATGCAGGGTTATCTGTTGAACCTAGTGACCTTAGTGATGCTCAGATAAAAAAATGGATAAGTAATATCTCTCAGCCACCTTTTCGTTCTTTTGTAGCGAGAGCTCATAGAGGAGCTTTAGATCCATATATACTTATAAAGACATTAGAAGAATTTATCGAGACAGGTAAAGGCTTTGAGCTATTGGAGCATCGCTTAGATTTTATTGAGATACTTATGAAGTATAAGGCGGAATTTGACGGTAAAACATATTGGGGCGGTAAGGCTAAAGTAAGTTTAGAGGTCCTTTGTAACAAATATCCAGATGCATGTATCTTTATGATGGTCAGGGATGGCAGAGATATGTTGACTAGTAGGATGAATGTTGGAGCGTTTGATAAAGACCCTAAACTGATAGCGTCTGAATGGGTAGAACATATGGAACTATTTGATAGGGTAAAGAAAACTCATAAAGGTGTGATGCACCAAGTGAGTTATGAGAAGTTGGTATATGAACCTGTATCTGAGCTAAAAAAAGTTTGTAATTGCATAGAAATAGATTATGAAGAGTCTATGGTGGGGTATGAACAACAAGATCTTACTCTTCTAAAGAATCCATATGGACACCTCTCTGCTACTCAGATTAGCAAAGGTATAAATGATGAGAGTATTGGACGGTGGAAAACAGAACTTCCAAAAGAAGCACTTACGGCTTTTGAAGAAGTTGCAGGTGAGAAACTTAGAGAGAAGGGTTACGTAGTAGGTTAAATCTTTTAGGTGGTTTATTTTGTGTGGAATAGCTGGAATTGTTAAAGTAGATAAGATCGCTGCTCAGGTGAAACCTGATACTGTAGACAGAATGATCGAATGTAATCGTTGGCGTGGTCCTGATGCAAATGGTGTTTGGCATAATAACGAAATATTTTTTGGACATAATAGGTTAAGCATCATTGACTTATCAGTGACCTCTAATCAGCCTATGACAGATTGTTACGCGAATACCATAGTTTTCAATGGTGAGATATATAACTATAAAGAATTGTGGAAAGAGCTTCAGGATGATTATCACTTTGTAACTAAAAGTGATACTGAGGTTATATTAGCTGCATATAAAAAATGGGGTAAAGATTGTGTTTCACACTTTAATGGTGAGTGGGCCTTTGCTCTTTTTGATAAATCAAACAATGAGGTTTTTTTATCCAGAGACCGATATGGCATAAAGCCTTTCTACTATACTATTCACGAAGGGAATTTCTATTTTGCTTCTGAGATAAGATCCATACTTGCTGCTGGAGTAAAAGGGAAAACTACACCTGATAAAATTGCACTATTTCTAAAATATAGACAGATTGAGCAACGGACAGAGACTCTCCTAAATGGGTTTTATCCTTTAGAGCCTGGAACAAGCATGTTTATAGATATGAATGAGTATAGCATAACTCATCATACGTATTACAAACCAGATCAGCTATTTTCAGCAGATATTCCAAAAGACGAGGACGAAGCGGCAGAGGCTTTTGGAAGCCTTCTATCAGATTCAGTTAGGCTGAGGTTGAATGCAGATGTGCCAGTGCAGATAATGCTTTCTGGCGGTTTAGACTCTAGTGCAATTACTGCTCTGGCGTCTGAGTTTATGGATGTTAAAACACTTGCATACGTCTCTCCTGGTAATCCTAATGATGAATCATATTATTCTGATATGGTTGCAAAATTGTATGAAACAACGCACCAGAAGGTAAATGCTAAGGCTTATACATTTTATGATAATTTTAATACTGTTATAGATGCTCAGGATTTTCCTACCTTCTCTGAAAAACATGTTGGTCGTTTTATGCTTTACCAAGAGGCAGCTAAGGAGTCTACAGTTATACTTGAAGGACAGGGTGGAGATGAAGTATTTGGTGGATACGATGCTGTATATAAAATATTTAGAGAAGAGTATGCCAAAGATCTTGGTGTAGAATTAAAGATGCATGCCCCAAAGAAACTAAAGAAATCTGAATATGCAACGCTTGTTGAAATGAATGAAGCCTATAAAGAGAGAGCGGGCAAATCTGGTAAACTGGTAGATAAAATGAAATCTGGAGATTCTTATAGAGACAGGCAGTATGTTATTTTAAGGAATAATCTACTCGCTCTTTTGCATACTGGCGATAGATTGCAGATGTATCATTCTATAGAGGGTCGTTACCCACTGCTCGATCACAGGGTTGTAGAATTTGGTATGTCGATGCCAGTCAGCTTTAAAATGCAAGAATATGATAAGCATTTGCTTAGAAAATACTTAGATAAGCGTGAGATGCTCCCTAAAGAGGTCCTTTATCGTACAGATAAAAAAGGATTTTCTACTAGTTTGCATGACTATCTGCTTAGCTCTGTAGAATCTCGTGATTATTTAATGGATACTTTTAAAGGCTACCAGTCTAAGTTTTCAGATATTTTTGATTTAAGTGGAATTAATAAGCTTATTAATGAGCAGTATAACAAAGATGTAGATAACGTGAGAAAACTCTTATCTATATATTCACTTATGAGATACCTAGACAAAAACAATATCTCATACTAATATGATACAGTTTGACAAATTACAGTACGTGATATAAAGTTTGGTAAATATTTAGTGCAGAGGGTCTAAGAGTAAGGTTTTTGCAGTAGTTGATTTTTATTAATAAACAGAGATACTCTTTAGAAAGAATCATTGGAAATATGTACCTATTGATATTTAAATTTATAAAATTAGGTACTAACTAGAGGTAAATGTGGATTTTTTTAATGTAGAGAAGCAAACCAAAAAACAAAAACAAGTAATTAAAGATGTTTGTCAGCATATAGACCCAAATGATCCAAAATATTATAGAGCAACTTTTGAACAAACTTTTTATAATGGTGACGATTTGCTTTTAATGGAAGAATTTTGTGCTAGATTTACCAAAAGTTTGTCAGGACTATTACCTAATCGTTTCCTAGCAGAGAGATCTAAACTAAAAGCAATAAATTTTGGAACAGGAACTGGTGCTTACCAAAAAGCTTGGGCAAGTTTAGGGTACCAAATGTTTGGCATAGAGCATCATGATCGCATTCAAGAATTAAATGATTACGGGTGTGACGGTATTCAGGCTTCATATTATGATATGGACACTATAAATAGTGGCACTTTTGACTTTGGGATTCTTGACAGAGCAATGTTTAATGGCAATGTAAAGCTTGAACACCCTGATGAGCGTTTTAAAGAGATTTTTCGAGTAATAAAAGCAAACGGAGCTCTTATTGGGATATTGTATGGAAGCTGGACAGTCGAAGCAATACATGAACTGAGAAGTTATGGAAAACTAAGTTACAGACTTACTAATTCTAAAAAACACCCTTTTCTTGCATTCAGTGTTGATAGAACTGTAGGAAATATTAAAATAGATAGCTTTGAAAAACAAATTAATGCTATAAGCTTTTTGTCAAAATCTAGCCGAGTGATGCTTACGGTAGATATTTATCAGATAGAGTGTGATGAGAATGGAGTACACCATGTTTTATACATTCCTACAAATACAATATATCAAATTAAATCTAGTGATAATAAAATTCTAATTATAGATGAGCACTACTTTCCATCTGATCATCGTTGGGATTATATATAAGGTTTGTAGTTCTAGTGACTGATGTTCTCATTATCACAAAACAGGGCACAGATAGGGATATATATACTCACTTATTAGATATCTCATATTAATGCGATAGCGTTTTATGAATTTATTAAACATGCTGATACATATGTAAAATTCTATTTGAGGTGTGCAACTCATTTTGCAAACCTTATGACAGAAGGAATTAAATCGAACGAAGCATTAAAAACTAAGGAAGGTGCTGATTTCTGGAGATACTGGGAATTACTTCACCTTGGTGGACGCCTCGTCAATTTTACAAAACTTAGAGAGCTTGTTACTCAAGAATATGAAATGGCAAAGAAGTATGACCCTGAGTTCTCACTTGAAGGTGAGCGCGAGCTTCTTAGAGAGATAAAGTCTGCTACTTTATGATTCCCTACTCTGCAAATAAGGACGTTTTAAAGATAAAATGTATGAGATTAATGATAATTATCTAAACTACACCGACTATATAAGAAAAAACACGAAAGAGCCTGAAAAGGAGTATGCTTCGAACTTCCCTCTTTATTTTTATGAATATTTTCTATACAAGATCCAAGAATTAGGCATAATAACACTAACATATGATGACCTTTTCCACGGTTGCTACAATACTAATCATAAATCATTTTATGAACATGAGTTTGCATGCTGGCGTGCAAGCCGTATGGATAAAGAGAAAATATATCTTTTGATTCAGCACGATGTTGATAATGTACCCCCATTTACTGACCGTATGCTTAAGATGGAAGAAGCGTATGGTGTCAAATCTAATGTATTTATATTTAATAAGCGATATTCTAGTGGTGGCGGTATAGATGAAAGTTACAAGATTGATCACCCTTTTTTACAAAAGATGACGAAGAAAGGCTTTGTTGTCGGGTATCACCAAAATGCCTACGCTCTTGCTAACTTCGACATGAAGGCTGCTGTTAGCCAATACAATGGAGACGTGCTCGCCCTTAGGGAGTTCCATGATATCAAATATGTTGTACCACACGGTGGTGCAGGTCGAGAAGTAAATGGTAAAAAGATATCCAACGTTGATGTATCTATGCCACAGGATTTTTGTGGAAATCTAAGGTGGGTATACAATCGCTATGGCCCTAAGTTCTCTTCCAGGTGGAGTGATGGTGGTCTTAGAAAGGCGAGAGATCCTGAGCGCATTGAAAAGTATAATATCGTCGATAACTTTTTATTAACTCTAAAAAAAGGTACTAGAAATTTTTGTTTAGTTCACCCCCAGAGGTGGGGATTTAACGTCGATACAGATGCTAATCCACTTCTATCAAAAGAAGAATGGTATCGTAGATTATGTACCACTCCTATAGAAGCTGAGATAAAGGTTAAAGAATCATTTTTGTCTAAAATCAAATTCTGGTAAGATGTATAATAGCTATTCACTGAGTTCTAAACAGGAAGTTTAATACTTTGAACAAATTATCACAATATTTTAAACGTTTAAGTTGGTTTGTTAATGATTCAATCATGAGATATAAACTATTCTCATTGTCTGTGATAATCACAGCGATACTTGGAGTTATATTTCAATTTATAGTGTTTGGAGTGATACTTAACTATGTAAAACGTTTTGCTAGTGGGGCTCATATTACAATTCACTCTTATGGTCTTAATCTTGATATAGATCAACGTAAATCAATTTCGTTATTAATCTTCATGGTTGTAATGATTACGCTATCGCTTAGCTTATCAGCCTTGGTACTTTACTTTTCAAGATGGGGAACCATTAGGCTAGGTAGTAAGTACATGAATTTTAGTATTGAAAGAATTTTTCGTTTATTGGCATCTGATAAGCTTGTAGATAAGACTATGTTATTTGATGCAGATATACCACGTGATAAATATATATTACGTCTAATCACTGGTGATTCGAGAATAGGTGGCAGAATAGTAAGGATGATTTTGGACACCACAGTGCCACTAACAACGTTTCTTATCGCATTTAGTGCTCTCGTGTATATGCATTTTGTACTCACTATGGCTGTCGTATTCATATTATTATTCTATACTTTTGTGCAATATAAAATTACTCGTAAGGCGTCAAATCATACGTTAGTATTTGATAAGCAGTCTCCAATAGTTAACAGAACATGTCGTGATATATTAGAAAGCTTTATGCTGCTCCCAGGAAGAGAGATGTTTCATGATGATATGATTGACGACATAATGAAATCTGAATCTCTTAAGAAATATACCGAAAGCTATGATGGAAGAATAAGTACAATTATTGATAGTAAGCTTGCTAGTGGACTTTTTACAGCTCCAATTATTGCTACAGTAATTCTTTTATTAGGTCTAGAAATAATTGAGACAGGAACAGGCTGGGATACGCTTGTTGTATATATACTTGCATTAAGGTTTGCAATGATCAGTATGCAGTCCGTATTTAGCCAGATAACGTCAGTTAATAGATTTTATTCACAGATGAGAAGACTGTATCACTTTGTTAAAAGTTTCGAAAAGAGTGATGACGTGAAACAAGTGGATACTACAGAGTATAATGTGCATTGTGATGATAAGTTACTTAAAGGCTCACTTACTGATTACAAAATACATGAAAGTATGCGTATTGCACTTGTTACACAGGCCACACCTAACAGATATTCAATAGCTGATAGTCTGTGTTCGATACTTGGAGAAGGCTCCTTAGAGTATAATAGTGCCATTCACAGGACAACATTTGTTACCGAGAGGATGCCTTGCCCTAATGGTAGCCTGCGGGAGTTACTTAGGATACAAAGTAACCAAACTATTAATGATCTTAATTTGCCTCCAAATATAATTAGTATACTTGCTGCGAACGACCTTACTGATATAAATATAAAAATTACTGAAGAACAATGGAGTGGGCTTAGCAAAAAGATACGATTTGTTATATCTATTTTGATCGCTTTACGTTCCGATCATCAGTGGATATTTGTTGATTCTATAGCGCTAGAGTTTTTGAATTTTGCTATGGTGAATCTAGTTAATAATACATCAGATGGAAAGATCATAGTGGTCATTTTCAATGATGAATATGACAGTATTGGAAAGATGAATGAAGAGCTTGTTATTGTCGCAGATGAACACTCAATATTAGGAGCAGGAGATAAAGAGTGGTTTGAAAGCATAAAAGAGCATAGTATAGTCGCTAAGTTACGAACAATAAAAAGAAGAGTTATGCCCGATGTCCTTAGAGATTCCGAAGACTACGAGAGCGAACATAAAGAGCTTTATGACGATATTCTAGAAGAGTCAAAAGAAGTCGATATTAAAGAGAAATATGAAATTAACTATGCCACACACAATCATATGCTAGAAGGGGCAGATGCGTCCTTAACTTTGGTACCAGGGAACATCGTAGGGCTAGTGATGCCTGCAAGTTCTAATAGTAGCATACTTGAAAATCCATATGCACTTGGTGATAGCCTTATGGCAATTGTTGGAGGGGATAAAACATTGTTAGGTAGTGTATATCCCGCTGCGGTGTTTATTGATGAAAATGCTGAAAATCCAAATTGTTCGCTTCGAGAGTACTTACAAATGAACAATGAAGAGACATTACAAGATATTGGTTTTACTAATAGATATATTAATAGAATGAAGAAATTGAATTTTACAAATATAGATGAGCCAATCAGTGATAATATTTGGGGTAATTCCGGAAGGCGTTTAATATTCATTTTAAAGGTTGTCTCTGCATTGAGGTCTGAGAAACAATTTATATTCATAGATGCAAATTATTTAAGTCTTACGTTCAAAGGTTTTTCTGAAATCTTTTATAAGTTAATAAAGGGTAAAATAATCATAGTTGTACACGGTAGTGATAATCAAAATATTGGAACATTTAATGAATCAAATATTATTGTAGTTCATGACTCTATATGTTTGGGAGTAGGGTCTTTGGAATGGTATAACATAGCAAAAGAGAGTGTAAACCTTGCCGCCTTAGAGGAATTAAGTCGTTTTACAAGAGCTAAGGGTGATATTGAATATGATGAAAAAGACCAAGACGATGACTTTGATGATATGGAAGAGATGTAGTGTAGCTTTTATTGTAATGAATATAAAATGTTTAGTTTTATTCGAGATGAGGTGTTTAAGTGAAAAAGGCTAGTGTGGAAAAATATGTGCTGAGGTATGGTCCGAGATGCTGCTTTATGGGCGAAGATTTTTTACATCATTTACCATTGAATCAAAATACTTAGAGCAGGCATTGAATGAGCTTAGTACTAGTCTGATTCTACAACTAACTCTTTTCTTCTTTTTGTATATAGGTGTTTTGATAGCTGCCAGAACCATATAAAATGGAGTTTTCCAAAATGGAAGAAACGTTTTCTTCTTATAGCCATGATAGCTAACAGCATAGCGTTTTTTTCTTTCATTAATATTTTCTTTTTGAGATCTTATTCTGAAGTACTGAACAGTATTTTTAACATGTACAATACGCCCCATTATAGCTGTTTGACATAGCACAACGGTGATGCTTCCGAAGAATTTTTTATCTATAAAGGTTGATTTGAGGACATTACTTCTATATATCCCATAGAAGTGATATTGACCTAACCACATACTGAGATTAAAGCGTATGACAGGGTCTGATATACCTGCCATATCAAAGAATCTAACCTCTCTGTTATCTTTATTTCCATTATCATCCTTTAGGTAGATATCTCCATGGACTAGTGCAATCTGGTCGCTCTGCATAATCTTGAGAAGACATTTTTCTACATAGTCCTCATCCCATAGGTCATGTCCGCCTGCAATCATAACATAGTCTGTATCAACCTTCTTAATTAAAAAAGCAAAATTATCTACAGCACCTATATTTGTTTCTTGACGATAAGCCAAGAACCTTCGATCGTTGGCAGTCATTTTTGAAACAATATCATAAGTATTATCTGTCGAGCAGTTATCTGAAATTAAAACCTTGAAATTACTATTTGTTTGGTTTGATATGGACTCTAATGTTTCCTCAATAAAAATTCCCTCATTATATACAGGGACAATTATTGTAAGGTTTATATTGGTATTTTCCATATCTAGGTCTACTTAACCAAAAGCCCTTGACCTGTTGGTAAGGTGTAGATAGATCGACCGAATCCAGAAGCTATTTCATCAAGAGAATCTCTCTGTACTTGATGCTTTGGAAACCCATAGTCGTCAAAAATAATAAGTCCTCCATTGCTAAGTTTTGGCCAGACATATTCTAATGCTGCAACTTCTGGTGCTGCACAGTTCATATCTATTGAGCAGTATGATACCTTATCTAAATTTTCAATTTCTGGAAGTACATCAGGGACAGCCCCTCTTATAGGTTTGACATTATCATATTTAGAGAATCGGTTTGAAACTTCATCCCAGCAATCTGGGTATCTGCCATCAGCAACAATATTCAATTCTTGTTCTTTCTCAGAGATGTAGTCTTCTACAAGACCTTGGTATGTATCAACTAAAAAAAAGTTTTTATCAGTCTTTTCGAAATTTGTATATGAGATTACGGCGGTAGATAGTCCACCTCTATCAACTCCAAATTCTATGAAGTCTCCTTCAATATTCATTGCGTGTTCTGCAGCCCAACAAACGGTGTAACATCTCCAGCGAATATCTCGTCCCCAGTTTGAAATAGCCTTAGCCGAAGAGTATGCATCTATAAATCTTTCGCTCTCCATCGAGTGGGTGCTTGCTCTAGTCCCGAATAGGTCTTCAATATATGTTAATGGACCAGGAACAATATCCATCTTATGTCCTCTAGGGTTTGTAATGATTTTTTTTATAAGTTCGGCTTTAAATTTAGCGACTCTTTTCCCTCTATTGTCATTATCAGCAAGAGAGCTGTGATAAGACATCAATAGATCAGCAACTTTTGAGGAAAGTTCTTCTAGTTCTTCTTGTTGTTTACCTGTTAATGAAAATGCCATTTATCGCCTCACAAAAATTATTTAACCTTTCTTAAGTAGCCACTCGGAGCAACAGTGATGAGTAGTTTTTGCTCGAGGATAGTATCAATTTCAAAATTATCATTATCTTGTAAGTA
This sequence comes from Denitrovibrio sp., assembly GCA_002869185.1. GTDB lineage: Bacteria > Chrysiogenota > Deferribacteres > Deferribacterales > Geovibrionaceae > Denitrovibrio. Next base: position 67,063 of record PKTN01000009.1, read on the forward strand.
TTCAAATACTGCTGTCTTAGGATTGTCTCCTATCCCCCATGGCCTGTCAGAGAAAGTATTTTCTGGGAGATCTTCCACAATAGTATCAAATACAACACAGTAACTACCTTTGCTGACAAGTGGAGCGTAAGCTTTGAGCTCTTGTAAGACATGCTCATGTGTATGGTTACTATCTAAACATACAAGTATTTTCTTGCCATGTTTAGCAAATGTTTTAACCTTGTCAACCATTTCTGGGGCTATACTGGAACCTTCATACATTGTTATTTTTTTTGATAATGGATGAGTTTCTATCGCCTGCTTATTATGATCTCTTATGTCGATATCTATACCAAGCACTTGTCCTGACTCTATCTCTCCGCACGCTTCTAATATTGCTAACATTGAGGCAGAGAAGATTAATGATCCACCATGTGCAATGCCAGTCTCAATAATCATGTCAGGCTTTACTTCCCATATTATCTCTTGTAGAGCAACCATGTCTTGAGGATACTGAATGATAGGTCTACCGCACCATTCGAAGTTATAAGAGTACATAGAATCTATAGTAGTATTTCTAAAGTTCTCAGTACTTGATTGTAGCTGCGAATTTTCAGCATAGCTGTTAATGCGTTGCTTGCGTTCTTTTATGAATTGATCTGAAGGATTCATGGCTTCTCCTTAAAAGTTACCTATACGACACAGTACGATACATAAGAATCAAAAGGAAATCTTTCGATTTTGATGTTATTAAATCCTAAGAATTCCTCTACAGCACGTGTTTCACCTGGAAACATTTTAGCATTAAGTTCATCAAAAACGATAATTGAACCTTTAGGCATTCTCGGGTAAAAAACTTCTAATGCTTTCAGAGTTGGTTCGTAGAGGTCTACATCGAGATAAAGCAAACTAACGACCAAATGGGGGTTTTCTTCAACATATTTTGGAGCTGTCACGCATAAATCACCTTTTATCAGCTCTACTTTCTCTATATGATTAAGTGGACGATTTAAATCGTAAACTTCTACACCTTTTTGAACATCGTCATAGTTTAAACCTGTTAGGCCACCTGTTTTGAAATGAGAAGATGTTCCTCCCTTCTTATCTTTATCATGTATGTCAACAAAGCCTTCAAAAGTGTCGAAACCGATAATCTTTCTTGTGTGGTTAACTGGTTCAAAAATGGAGCTGAGTTTTGCCCATGAAAGTGTTCCAGCACCATGAAGTACTCCACATTCGACTATAGAGCCATTAATGTTAACTATTTTTTTGAATATTTCGTATTTGGTAAAGAACTTAGCTATGCTCTGCCTGCTAGCGTATCTAGGGAAAGCATCAATCTTTTCGATTAAGTCAATTTGATCTTTTTCAAATAGCTCACTCGTGGCACTGAATTGATTAAGGTCGTTTGAGCTTTGATTTTTCTGTTCGCGTGATTTCATTTTGCACCAGCCTCTTTTTTTCTGTCACTTGATATAAGCGTATTAAGTTTTTGACCACCAGAATGTACATTTAGTCCATGCGACTCTATCTTTTGTAATGCATACTGGTATCGCTTTTCTTTCTCTTTTGAGTCTATTTGTGGTAAATTCATTTTATAAATTGGAGCATTATTTAGTAGTTCAAATTTATAAATAGCTATTTCTGCAAAATGTTCTAAGCAAAAATTTACTGATTCTACTACATCTTCTAAGGTTTCATTTGGGAAACCTATCATTATATCAGTCTTAAGGTATATATTTGGATTCTTAGTTTTAATATCTGCAATTACATCAGCAACATCACAAGCTTTGTAGTATCTTTTCATTAATGTTAATAAATCACTATTTACCGTTTGTATAGGTGTTTGTAACTCAGTAACACGTTCATCTTGCAGTTGATTAGTAAGGTACTCTTTATCTGTAAAAAGCCCTTCAGGGTTAAATTGAGAAATTCGGTACTCGATATCTTTTCGTGATATTTTTAGTATCTCTTTGAGTAAGTATGCGAAACTCTTTCCATTATAATTATAGCAAGCAGTGTCAGTTCCTGTCAGGTATATTGTTTTTATGCTCTCATCTGAATTATACTCTTTAATCCTTTTTAATATCCCTTCTGGTGAGTATGAAAAAGCACAACCTACACCAAGCTTATGTGGGCAGTATGTGCAATCGAAAGAACAGCCAAATGTTATTCCGAGGAACTTTTTGGAAGGGTCAAATATACGATATTCGTCTTTATTCTTAAATTCACCTGGTAAAATAATATCATCAAAATTATCTATATCAACGCCAGTGACATCTTTGACCAGACTTGCGGCATCCCACGATGAGAAGAGCTTATCTGCATTTAGTTCATCAGGGTTCACAGTACACATACAGCCATATGCATATAGCGGTTTCTCAGATTTATTATCAGTAATCTTTTTTATGGTACGAGCTTCATCAGCTTTAAAAGCAGAACAAGTACCTATGACTGAAATGTCTGCATTTGAAGAGTTGTCTACGATTGATGCACCGGTGCTTTCCAGAGCTAGTTTTATCTTATGCATTTGTAGACGCAATACAGTGCACATTCCCTCTGGCTCAGTAATGAAAATTTTTTGTTTTCGTCTATGCATTTTTGCCTCTTGAAAGATAAAAATGAAATGATTTGGTTGTGATTCTAATCCTCTCCAATGGTGTAGATAAGCATATTAGTATCTTTTACCATCTCAATAATTTCAAGCTTATAGTTCTCGTTCATAATTAAAATGTATTCAATTTTATTTTTATACATGATTCTCTTAGCTTCTTCAACTCCTATAACTTTGTGCCCTGTTTTTCCAATAAATTTATGTTGCTTATTGTGATTGATATCAATGATATATTCGCAAAGTTTTCTGTCATTATCAAATAGGTTTAGGAACGAGACACCCTTAGCTCCTGCACCCCATACTATACATTTGTTTTGATTAATCATTTTTTTATATTTTTCGAGATCAGAAAAATGCTGAGCACCATAGAGTTTAGGTGGTTGTGAGATATCTGGAGTTACTCTTAAGTCTTCTAAGCTAGCTAAAATTCCGAGATATTGCCCATTAAATAAATTAAAGATTTCTACTTTACTAAAGATTTTACAGAAGGTATTAGCTGAGAAATAGTTGCAGTGTTCATAAAAGATGTCCCAAAATGCATTCTTGGAAGCTATCCATTCAAAATCGGGGACTTCTATAAATATCTTACATTCCTTATTTACGATACATGCAAGTTGTTTTAAGAAACTGTGTGGGTCATTAATATGTTAAAGTGTGTGCCTGAGAATGATAAGGTCAGCATCAATATCTTTGTGGTTTATGTTAAAATACTCTTTGGTAATTTTTGGGTTGTTCCCCTCGTATGCAGGATCAAAGCCGTGGATATTATTAAATCCTTGGAGTAAGAGTTTTTCAAAGAAGTCTCCTTTGCCTGTACCAATCTCTACAATTGTGGCATCAAAAGAGAAGTTTGTTGTGATAATGTCGATGACTGAATCTACATGGTGGCTGAAAAAAGATGAGTGCCCTTGCTCATTATCATATGATTGATCGTATTGAATCATATCTGGAATAAAAGTGGAGTTAAATACGAAACCACAGGTTCTGCACTGGGTGAGAACTATATCTGCCGTCTTAATCTCTTTTGCCTCTTCATATGAAGGGTAAAGAAGATTTTGCATTATCGGTACCCTTTCAGCTTCATATAGGGTGTCTAGCTTATCGTTGCGACAAATAGGGCATGATTTCATGAGTAACACACTCTTAATAAAGATATTTTCATTTGTTAGTTATTCCCAAGATTTTTTTAAGTTTAGATGTGTCGCCCCAAAACGCCATAGGTTCATAATCAGGATAAGGATAATAACCGAAGTTTAGTTTAATGTTTGTGTCGATATCGTTTAAGTACTCTTCTATTAAGTTTCTAAGGGAAATAGAATCACCACTGCAGCAATTTATGACCTCATTAGTGTAATTGGGTAGTAAAGCTATAGATGTAATAGTTTCTGCCATCTTTGTGATGTGTAGATAATCTCTAATTTGTTCGCCACCGCTAAGATTAAAAGATTTTTCATTATTCGCTATTGCTCTATCCAGTGATGGAAATAGAGATCTTTCTGGTTGATTCGGTCCATACATATAGAATAATCTAAGCCAAATATATTCAAAACTAAACGATTTATTCAATTGTTCTATGTATCGCCTTAAAGTATCTTTAGCTATGGAATATGGCAGGGTTGGATTAGTCGGAGTATCTTCAGATATACAACCGTTAATGTCACCGTATTCAAAGCAGGTACCTGTAACAATGATCTTTTGTAGCCCATTTGTTATTATATTATTAATGAATGCTATATGTTGAGAAAGAGTCACCTCAATATGCGTGAGTGATTTATAGTTATTTAGATCACTCCAGGCAAGATGGATAAGTATGTTCGGCTTATCGAAGTAGCTGTATAGGTCTTGCTTTATCTCTTTGGTAAAATCATATTGGATAAAAGTTACTTTTTCATACCAATCAAATCTCTGAGCTTTTATCTGAGATCTGCTACTAGCAATAATTTCAACATTGGGTATTTTTAGCAGTGTATTTATTAGATGGTTTCCTATAAAACCTGTTGCTCCAGTTATGAGTATCTTCATTGTGCCCTCTCAAAAATAGGTTCTTAGAACTTGATAATTTTATAATTTCTTAATAGTAGAGAAAATATTAAATATATAACCCATTGAAATTAGTAATATAAGGAGCATTGCTGTCTTTATCTGATATTGTAGTGATTTCATCTGGCCAATCTATTCCTATAGAGGGGTCTTTAGCATTTAAGATACCTTCACTCTCTGGTGCATATAGTTGACTATTAAAATATAATATCTCACAGTCATCTGTTAGTGCTTGAAAACCGTGAGCAAATCCCTCGGGTACGTATAACATATTCATATTCTTTCTACTGAGCACCTCTCCGTGCCACTGAAGAAAAGTAGGAGAATTCTTTCTTATATCGATGATTACATCAAAGATTGAACCACTGATACATTTAACTATTTTGATTTCTGAGTGAGGTGGGTGTTGAAAATGCATTCCTCTGACAGTCCCTTTTTTGTAGCTTAGCGATTGATTCACTTGAAGGAAAGGTTTGTCGGTTATTGATGAGAGCTCCTCAGTACAGTATACTCTAGCGAAAAAACCTCTATCATCTTTGAATGAATTTGGCGTAATTAAAAATGAATCCAATAATGGTAGTTTTTTGATATTTAGCTTGTTGCCCATATGCGTCCCTTGTTTACAGCATCAGATATATATATTTCAAGATCAGATAAAGTATTGACTTTATTTACTTCGTAAAACGTCTTATACCACATCGCTGTTTTCTCAAATGTTTTATCTGAAGACCAGACTTCTGACCAATTAAGCTTAAAGTGTGCTTTGCTACAATCAAGCTTAAGTAAGTTCGCTTCATGTGGTTGATTTTTATTAGAGTCAATTTCGTAGTCTATTTTATCCCAATACTTTTTGATATTATTAAATACTTCTTCGACCGTGATACTTTTTTCATCACTCGGACCAAAGTTCCATGCTTCGGCATACGATTTATTACCCTCAAGAAGCTTCTGACCAATAGCCAGATATCCACTAAGCGGTTCTAATACATGTTGCCAAGGTCTTGTTGCATGTGGATTACGTATTTTTACTTTATTATTTGCAACAGCAGATAAAACAATATCTGTCATCAACCTGTCTTGGGCCCAATCACCACCACCAATAACATTGCCTGCTCTACAGCTGGCAAGAAGTATATTATGCTCGACTCCGTATTTGTCTATATTAAAGAATGAATTGCGATAGGAGTTTGTGATAAGCTCTGCACATCCTTTAGAGGCGCTATATGGGTCGTGTCCACCCATTGGGTCACTCTCTCTGTAGCCCCATAGCCATTCTTTGTTTTCATATGCTTTATCGCTGGTTATATTAACAATAGCTTTTACTGATTTAGTCTTTTTGCAAGCTTCAAAAACCCTTGCTGTCCCAATAATATTTGTTTCAAGAGTTTGGATTGGGTCACTATATGAAAGACGTACAAGTGGCTGTGCAGCAAGGTGGAAAACGATATCTGGCTGATGTTTTTCTAATATTGAGTCGAGCTTATCCTGATTTCTGATGTCTCCTATGACAGACTCAATATCTAAATCGAGAAGCTCAAAGTGATTAGGCTTCGTAGGTGCTTCGAGTGCATAGCCTACAACATTTGCACCCATTTGCTTTAGCCAGTAACTAAGCCAAGAACCTTTAAAGCCAGTGTGCCCTGTAACTAAAACTGTGCAGTTTTTGTATATACCATTAAAAAGATTATTCATCCCAAACTTTCCAGTCCGCATTATTGTTGTCCCAAAGCTCATTCAGTACTATTTTATCACGCAGGGTATCCATGCATCTCCAGAAACCGTTGTGCTTAAATGCCATCAGGTCGCCATTGTTGCTTAATTTTTCTAGTGGGTCTTTTTCAAAGATAGTATTGTCTCCATCAATGAAGTCTAGAACCTCTGGTTCACAAACAAAGAAACCACCATTTATCCAGCTACCATCCCCAAGAGGCTTTTCTACAAACTGAAGGACAGTTTCATTATCTATATCTAAAGCTCCAAACCTACCTTCTGGCTGAACAGCAGTCATTGAAAGCTTTTTGCAGTGTGTTTTGTGAAAATCGACTAAAGCTTTGATGTCAACATTTGCTACACCATCTCCATAGGTTAAAAGGAATGAAGATTCTCCTATATAATCCTTCGCCTTTTTTATACGTCCACCTGTCATTGTATTGCCACCAGTATCAAGTAGGGTTACTTTCCATGGCTCAGATGTGTTGTCGTGGACTGTCATATTATTATTTGTTAGATCTATTGTTATGCTACTTTGGTGAAGGAAATAGTTCGCAAAGTACTCTTTGATGTAGTAGCCTTTGTAGCCCAACAATATAACAAATTCATTGAAACCAAAGCTGGAATATATCTTCATTATGTGCCAAAGTATTGGCTTACCGCCTATTTCTATCATCGGCTTTGGGCGAACATCCGTCTCTTCACTTAATCGAGTACCGTGACCACCAGCTAATATTAAAACCTTCATATAAGCTCCTGTAGGCAATTTGTTTATGTTGATTTACTAAGTATTAATCTAAGTTACATCGTAAGCTGTATGTTATCTTAGTGAAACATTATTAGTCAACTGTGTTTAATAGAAATTGTATTAGCTCTGCTCTGTCTTCTAGGGAGCGCTCTATGTTCTTAATTTTACATGTTATAGTCTTTTCATCTAAGCTCTTATAAGCATCGACAACTTTATTTACTTTGCAGTGAGGTGTACTTGTTGTTGCCTCATCACTATTGCAGAGTTCTTCGTACATCTTTTCACCTGGTCTAAGCCCTGTGTATATAATATCAATATCTTCATACGGAGTCAGCTTATTTAGCTTGATGAGGTTTTCTGCCAGTGTTCGTATAAGTACAGGTTCACCCATGTCTAGAATAAATACCTCGCCACCAGTACCCATTACTGTTGATTGGAATACAAGAGATACTGCCTCAGGAATACTCATAAAGTATCGTTCCATCTTTTCATCGGTCACTAATACAGGACCACCACGCTCTATTTGTTTTAAGAAGATTGGGATAACGCTCCCCCTGCTTCCAAGGACGTTACCAAATCTTACTGATATGAATTTTGTTTTTTTCCTACGGTTTGCTATGCAACAAATTTTTTCTGCTAGTTTTTTTGTTGCACCCATTGCACTTGTGGGGTTTACTGCTTTATCTGTGGAGATGTTAACCATTATATCAACATTAAAAGTGATACAAAGTTCTGTAATATGTTTAGTAGCAAAGATATTCGTCCTAACGGCTTCCTCAGGAAAGGCTTCCATAAGAGGCACATGTTTATATGCCGCAGTATGAAAGAGTATGTCTATATTGTTATCTTGGAAGAGCGTTTCTAACTTTTTTTGGTTTCTTATGTCGCAAATAAAAGGCTTGAAACTATCAGTATCTAAATCCAAGGATAAGTCATGTAAATCTGTTTCATCGATTTCTATGCCAATAATATCTTTTGGCTTATAAATTAATAGTTGTTTTACAATCTCAGATCCTATAGAGCCACCAGCTCCTGTTACTGCAATAACTTTGCCTTCAATCATTTTTGAGATATTCTCATTATCAATAATAACAGAGTCTCTTGATAGTAAGTCTTCGATATTAATATTATGAAGATGTTTAACTGATGAGATGTTGTCGTCAAGTTTATCAAATCCCTTGGCTATTTTTATATTGATAATGCCATAATCTATTAATCGTTGATATATTGTTTTAGAGACTTGATGGTCTATATCACCAAGGGCAATTACAGCACATGTGATATTAAGGTCTTTTAAAACTTCTTCAAGCTTATCAAGTCCACCTACGACTTCGACATTGTGTATCTTTGTATTCCATTTTCGCTCATCATTATCAATGAACGCTACAGGTTTGATAGAGTATAACGCTGATGAATTTAGGTCTCTGACAATCTGTTCACCGACATTTCTTGCACCAATAATAACGGCCGCCTCTCCAGTATTATTATTCTTCAGTATCTCATTTAAGAATCTTTTTAAAATCCTGAGTGTCGCTATAGATGAAAAAGAAAACATGAAGTCGATAATTATAATTCCAAGAGGCAGATAGTACCCTCTAACATTAGATCTAAAGTAAAAATCTATTGAGAATATAATAAAGAATACAATAGAGAGAGAACGTGTTGTTTTCCAGAGCTCATTGACACTGAAAAAACGCCAAGTAAATGTGTAGCCGGGAGATATCGCAAGTGAAGTTGATTTTGCAATGATGACGGCAGGCAACCATGATATGAAAGCTGTTTTAAGCTCATAAGGAAAATAAAAGCCAAATCTTAATATAGTGGCGAAATACAATGAGAACATGAATATCGCTATATCAAAAAAGACAAAGAAAAGTAGCCTCTTGTGTACAGTAGGTTTTAGTAAATTCATTTAAGTATCTCTAAAATTGTTTTAAAAATTAGTTTCATATCTGTAGCCAAACTCATGTCTTTTATATATTTCATATAGTATATGATTTTTTGCGGAAGTATTTGTTTAATATATACTTCTTCTTTGTTAGCAACTTTTTCAAGTATCGCATTCTCATCTTTATATTCTATGGCTGCATAGTCTGTTATGCCAGGTCTAACTGTGAGTATATGATCATATTCTATTGGGAAAAGGTCAACATATTTTCGCACTTCTGGGCGAGGACCTACTAAACTCATGTCTCCAATTAGGACGTTAAAAAGCTGAGGGAGTTCATCAATCTTATATTTCCTTAAAAGAGTCCCTATATCGCTGATCCTTGGGTCATTACTAGTGCTTAATAGAAGCCCTTTTTTATCAGCATCCTGCACCATAGTTCTGAATTTGATGATTTTAAAGTCTCTATTATGCCTGCCTACACGAGTCTGTTTATAGAAAACTGGAAATCCAGAATCCATAATAATCAGGATAGAGAAAAAGAACAAAAAAGGGAGTAAGACTATAAGCCCCAATAATGACAAAATTATATCAAGCAAACGCTTAATTGGATGATATATATTTATTTTGTGTACTCCAAAACTTTTTTAGTTATATATGCCACTTGTTCGTGAGATAAATCAGGGTATATAGGTAAAGAGAGCGATTTAGAGAACACTTCTTCAGCAACCGGATAGTGTGTGTCATTATATTTGAATTTTTCCTTATAGAATGTCATATGATGAACTGGAATAAAGTGTACTGATGTATTGATTCCAGCCTCTTTAAGTTTTAAGTGCAGCTCATCTCGATTATCTACTTTAATGACATAAAGGTGTCTGCTAGTCGTCCTATCAGGCTTTATAGTTGGACAAGTTATATTGCTTTCTTGAAAAGCCTTATCGTATGCCTGGGCGATATCTTCACGCCGCCGACACATCCATTCAAGCTTTTTTAGTTGCGTTAAACCTAATGCCGCATTTATATCTGTCATATTATACTTGAAGCCATTATCAACTATATCATATACCCATGAGCCTTTTTTAGTGTATCTGTCCCATGCATCATTATTGATGCCATGCAACCTATTTATTTTCATGTTTTTGATATACTCGACATTATTGGAAGCTGCCATACCGCCTTCTCCACAAGCCAAAGTTTTTGTTGCATAAAAGCTGAAGCAAGTGATATCGCCTATCGTCCCAATAGGCTGATTATTATAGGAGGCAGGTAATGCATGTGCAGCATCTTCTATAATCTTAAGATTATGTTTTTTTGCAATATCCATTATCTCATTCATGTCGCAAGGTTGTCCGCCAAAATGAACTGGAATGATTGCTTTAGTTTTATCTGTAATAAGCGCATTAATTTTTGATACATCAATATTATGTGTGTCATATTCAATGTCGCATAGTATAGGTATGGCATTAAAATATGTGACTACTTCTGCAGTCGCTATAAATGTGTTTGTAGGTATTATAACTTCGTCGTTCTCTTTTAGTCCGATGGCTTTGAGTGCGAGGTGTAATGCTGCTGTAGCAGAGTTGCAAGAGAGGCATTTATCTTCATTGTTGTTAAAAAGATATGAACTAAATTTTTTTTCGAACTCAATTGTTTTTGGTCCCATAGTGAGCCATCCAGATTTGATAGCTTCAGTCACTGAATGAAGTTCTTTTTCAGTTATATGTGTTTTATGAAACGGAATATCCATTTATCATACCCTTCGAGCAGTTCTTAGCAGGATAATATCTTTTATGGCTTATGGATATTACTATTACTACTAATACTGTATGATACATAGTAAGTTTGTTTCATTCAAGTAGTAATTGCGAGATTAACTATTTATACTTATGAAAGTTTAATGACTTAAGTATTGGATGGAGTAAGTGGTGAAGATTTGTGCATAAAGTGAGTATTACCATTGACAATCAGGGCTTTTATTTACGATAATACAAAAAAATAATAAAAGAGGACAGTATGAATCATGTAATTTCGCCAAGTGCTGTTGTAGGCTCTGAGACTAAAATAGGACACTTCTCTGTCGTGTCAGACGATGTTAAGATTGGTCAAGGTTGTGTGATAGGAAACAATGTTATTATTCACGATGGTACCATTATAGGTGATAACGTACGTATTGATGACAATACAGTTATTGGTAAGAGACCTATGAAGGCTGCAAACAGCCAGATTACAAAAGATGAGGAATTGCCTGCGGCAAATATTTCTTCAAACTGCATTATTGGAACATCGGTTGTTATTTATAGGGGTTGTTCACTCGGAGAAAAAGTTCTTGTCGCTGACCTTTCTACAGTGAGAGAGAATGTCACTGTAGGTAAATTTACAATTATCGGAAGAGGCGTTGCAGTTGAGAATTATTGTACTATTGGATCATATTGTAAACTTGAAACAAATGTTTATATTACGGCATATTCAAAACTTGGTGACTGGTGCTTTATTGCTCCTTGTGTAGCAACATCAAACGATAACTATATGGGTCGTTCCGAGCAGAGGAAGAGTGAGTTTGAGGGTGTTATAATTGAAGATGGAGGAAGAGTAGGCGTTAATGCGACGATTCTTCCTGGTAAAACAATAGGTTCAGAGAGTATGATTGCTGCCGGAGCTGTTGTGACCAAAGACACAGCTCCTAAGAAAATTTTTGCAGGGCTTCCAGCTAAAGAATTTGGTGATATACCAGAAGACCAGACTCTTGCGACACATAAAGAGTATATAAACGTAAATAAATGAAATAAAAATAAACGGAGGCTCATAGATGAATTTTGCACTTATTGGAGCTGGAGGATATATTGCTCCAAGACATATGAAAGCGATTAAGGAAACAGACAATAATCTTGTTGCTGCATTAGATAAGAATGATAGTGTTGGAATTTTAGATAGTTTTTTCCCTTTAGCTAATTTTTTTACAGAATTTGAAAGATTCGATAGATATATAGAGAAGCTTAAAATGCAGAAAACAGGTGAAGCAGTAGATTTTGTCAGTATTTGTTCACCTAACTATCTACATGATGCCCATATTCGTTTTGCTCTTAGGGTTGGAGCTGACGCTATTTGTGAAAAGCCTCTTGTGCTTAATCCTTGGAACCTAGATGCTCTTGCTGATATTCAGAAAGACTATGGAAAGAATATATATAATATTCTCCAGTTAAGACTTCATACAAGTATTATAGCTTTGAAAGAAAAGTATACTAATGAAAAAACAGACAAAAAGCATGAAATAGATATGCTGTATATAACATCAAGAGGAAAGTGGTATGACATTTCTTGGAAAGGAGATGGTAAGCTTTCAGGTGGTGTTGTTACAAATATTGGTGTTCATTTTTTTGATATGCTTTCTTGGATATTTGGGGACGTTCAAGAGAATGTTGTTCATGTTGCAGAAGACAGGAAGTGTGCTGGCTATCTGGAGCTCGAGAATGCAAGGGTGAGGTGGCTGTTATCTGTAGATTCTTCTGACTTGCCCGAAGCAGCATTAGAAGCTGGTCAGTCAACCTTTAGATCAATAACTGTTGATGGCGATGAAATAGAATTTAGCGGTGGCTTCACCGATCTTCATACTGTGAGCTATCAGGAAATACTTAAAGGGAATGGCTTCAAGCTAGAGGCGGCAAGAAAGTCTATTGAAATTGTTAATGATATTAGAGAAGCAACACCAATTGGAATTAAGGGTGATTACCATCCAGCTCTAAAATATTAATAGTTATCATAGGCAGATTGATTTAGATTGATCTGCTTTTTTTTATTAATATGATATTATTTGACTCTTTTTGTGAAATTCAATATACTTACCACTTCTTTGACCGTGGAGTAGCTTAATATGAAATATATTAGTGATTTGTTAGATAAAAAAGATAAAGTTTGCATAGTAGGACTAGGCTACGTTGGTTTGCCTTTGGCGATAGTGTTAGCTGAAAAATTTAATGTAGTCGGCTTTGATATCAATTCTAAAAGGATAGAAGAACTACAGAGGTTCTATGATAGAACTGATGAGATTACAGCTGAGCAACTTAAAAGTACGATAGTAAAGTTTACATCAGATTCTCAAGTTATTTCAGAGTGTAAAGTCATTGTCGTTACAGTTCCCACTCCTATAGATGAATATAAAACTCCTGACTTAGGTCCAGTACGTGCGGCATCTACGACGGTTGGACAGAACATTAAACAGGGTGCAGTTGTTGTTTACGAATCAACAGTATATCCCGGTGTGTCAGAAGAGATATGTGTGCCGATACTTGAGAAATAATCTGGGCTTACATGGAAAAAGGACTTTAATATAGGCTATTCGCCCGAAAGAGTAAATCCGGGTGACAAAGATCGTCCAATACATAAGATTACTAAGATCGTATCAGGTGATACAGAAGAGACGGGACTTTTTCTTACAGAGTTTTATGGTTCTGTAATTACTGCAGGTATACATACCGCAAAATCTATTAAAACAGCAGAAGCAGCAAATGTTATTGAAAATACTCAAAGGGATATCAATATTGCCTTGATGAATGAACTAGCTCTCATTTTTGATAAGATGGACATTGATACAAAAGATGTTTTAGAGGCTGCTGGGACAAAATGGAACTTCCTAAAGTTTGAACCTGGACTTGTTGGAGGGCACTGTATTGGTGTCGATCCTTACTATCTTACATTTAAAGCACAAGCTCTTGGTTTTCATCCAGAAATGATTTTGTCAGGTAGAAGACTGAATGACTCCATGGGAGAGTTTATTGCCAGTAAAACGGTTAAGCTTCTTATAAAATCTGGAAGTTTCATCAAGGGAACAAAAGTTCTCGTTTGTGGGATAACTTTTAAAGAAGATTGTCCTGATATTAGAAACACGAAGATAGTAGATATCTATGCTGAGCTTCTGGCATATGGTGCAGATGTTGATGTATACGACCCTGTTGCCGATAAACAAGAAGTTATTGAAGAGTATGGGATTGATATGGTTGATAAACCGTCAAGTGATTATTCTGCTGTTATTATAGCTGTAAAACATAAAGTCTTTACACATACGCTTACAGATGATGCTCTTAGCGAGTTACTAGTTGACAAAGGTGTGATCGTTGACATAAAAAGTATGCTTAATGTTAACAATATATCAAAGAAGTTTATTTACTGGAGTTTATAGACCATAGCCCTATGATAAATTTAGTACTTTGCGGTGGTGCAGGCAAAAGACTTTGGCCTTTGTCTGCTACAGACACACCTAAGCAATTCATCAGATTTGGGATGGAAGAATCCTTATATATAAAAACTATAAAGCGTAATCAAGGTCTCTGTGATAAGACAGTCGTCGTTACTGACCAGAAATACTCTGAAACAGCAGATCAGCAGGTTATGGATGAAAAAATTTCCGCAGAGATCATATTAGAGCCTTCTGGCAAAAGTACAGCTCCGTCGATAGCTATTGCCTGTCTTTTATACCCAAATAGCATTATTCTTGCAACCCCGGCCGATCATGAGATTTCAGATATTGAAGCTTACTCTGAAGCTGTAGTTAAAGCTAAAAAGTTAGCAGAAGAAGGGAATATAGTTGTTTTTGGTATCCAACCTGAAAAACCAGAAGATAGATTTGGCTATATTGAAGCTAAGGGTGATGATGTTGTCACTTTTCACGAAAAGCCAGAATTAAGTATAGCTGAAAATTACATAAAGAATGGCTACCTTGTAAACAGTGGTATGCTCTGTTTTAATAGTGATGTGATGCTTCATGAACTATTGAGGTTTATGCCTGACCAGATGATGATAGCAAGGTCTGTATATGAAAATATTCGTTCAGGGCGAGCCACTCATAGGCTTTGCGGACGATTTATGGGACAGATGAAGAACATTAGTATAGATCATGCTGTCCTTGAGAAGACAGACAAGCTCAAGTGTGTCAGTGGTATTAAAGGGTGGCGTGATGTGGGTACCTACTGTTCCATACATGACATGCGGCGTAAAGATAAAAACGGTAATGTTGGTTTAAATCTCGGTGATAGTTTCGGTTGTGCAGATTTTGTTGGCTGTAAGGACAGTATGATTATAACAAAAGAATCCGATATTATATTGTGTGGTCTGGATGATGTTGTCGTGGTCGAAGCGAATGGAAAAGTCCTTGTGGCAAAGAAAGATATAGATATTCAGGCAGCTCTTAAACAGCTTGAAGATTGATGATTTCAACAGTAGATTATCAAAGAGAACGTTTGTTCTCTTTTTTTAACTATTAATCTTTTCAAATCAAAAAATTTAATGTAGAATCAATTGAGTTAATAACATAAAAGCACTTATAACTCTTCAGTCGACAAACTGAAGACGTAAAAAGATTATACACAGGCTATCTCACAAGTATAGTGTCAAGCCTGTGGTGCTACCACTGGAGGAATGATGAATCCTGATAAACAAAAAGCTTTAGACATGGCTATGGGTAAGATAGAAAAAGATTTTGGAAAGGGCGCTGCGATGCGTCTTGGTGATAAACCAGTAGAGAAGCTTCCTGTTATCCCTTCAGGTGTTCTTTCACTCGATATCGCTCTCGGCGTTGGTGGCTTCCCTAGAGGACGTATTATTGAAATCTATGGGGCTGAGTCATCAGGTAAGACAACTATCGCTCTTCACGCTATAGCGCAGGCTCAGAAAGCTGGCGGAGCCGCAGCATTTGTTGACGCTGAGCATGCTCTCGACCCAGTTTATGCAAAGGCTATAGGTGTCGATACTGACAACCTTATTGTTTCGCAACCTGACAGTGGAGAGGTAGCTCTTGAGATAACAGAGACTATCGTCCGCAGTGGTGCAGTTGATATAGTTGTTGTCGATTCCGTTGCCGCTCTTACTCCTCGTGCAGAGATCGAAGGCGAGATGGGGGATTCACACATGGGACTTCAGGCAAGGCTTATGTCTCAGGCTCTCAGAAAGCTTACTAGTGTAGTTAATAAATCAGGCACAACTCTGATATTTATAAATCAAACAAGACAAAAGATCGGTGTCGTTTACGGTAACCCAGAAACAACGACTGGTGGTAACGCACTTAAATTTTACGCTTCTATGCGTCTTGAGGTGAAGAAATCTCAAGCACTCAAAGAGAAGGAAGAGGTTGTGGGTAACCATGGTGTGATCAAGGTCGTTAAGAATAAAGTAGCTCCTCCATTTAAATTAGCTGAATATGACATAGTTTATGGTGAGGGTGTTTCGAGAGAAGGACTCCTTATAGATATGGGGGTCGACGCTGGCTTTGTAAATAAAGCTGGTGCTTGGTTTAGCTATAACGATGGTAAACTTGGACAAGGTAAAGAGAACTCCAGAGCATTTTTGAAAGCTAACCCTGAAATGGCTCAAGAGATAGAGGATAAAATCAGAACTAAATATGGAATGCTTGAGGTTATTACTGAAATTACGGAGTAAATAGATGGGAATTGATGCCATACTGAGAAAAGCGGTCGAACTTGGTGTCTCTGATATCCACATAAAGGTGGGCAGGGCTCCAGCTGTGCGTCTGCACGGTGATATTGAAGCTCTTGAAGGTTTTGATGTGATTACTGCCGAAGAGGGGATGAAGATGGCCGCATCTATAATGCCGTCTTCGCTCAAGACCGAGTTCAAAGAGAATAAAGAGGCTGACTTTGCATATGGTATAAAAGGTGTTGCACGTTTCCGTGTGAATGCTTTTATTCAGCGTGGAATGATAGGAATGGTTATGCGTGTTATTCCTGATGAGACTCCAGCCTTCGAAGATCTTAACCTTCCGGATGTTATCACAGAAATCGCCACCCAGCATAGAGGGCTGGTTCTTGTGACAGGTATCACTGGTAGTGGTAAGTCTACAACTTTGGCTTCTATGGTAGATTATGTTAACCGAACCAAAAAGATAAATATTGTAACAGTCGAAGACCCAATCGAATTTTTACATAAGGATAAGTCGTCAGTCATATCTCAGCGTGAGGTTGGTGCTGATACTAACTCTTTTGGTGAAGCACTTAAAAGAGCACTCCGTCAAGACCCAGACCTTATACTCGTTGGTGAGATGCGTGATGAAGAGACTATTGAAACAGCTCTTCATGCGGCAGAGACTGGACACCTTGTTATGTCTACGCTTCATACTCTCGATGCACCAGAGACTATAAATAGAATAATATCTGTCTTTGAACCACACAGGCAAGAACAAATAAGGATACAACTGGCATCAGTTATCAAAGGGGTTATCTCTCAGAGGCTTGTTCCTCGTACCGATAAGCCTGGTAGGGTTGCTGCTGTAGAAGTGATGATCGCTAACGGAACGATACGCGAGTGCATATTAGATAAAGATCGTACAGGTGAAATTACTGACTTTATTGAGGCTGGGCGTGAAATATATAAATCACAATCATTCGATCAGTCGTTGATGGATCATATCGCGGCAGGGCGAATCACTGAAGCTGAAGCTATGAAATGGGCTAAGAAGCCTGATGATCTTAAACTCAAACTCCAAGGCTTTAGCTAACAACGCCAGAGGCTTGTCACTATACTGGGAAGATATCTTGAATTGCCTAGCTTTACGGCTCCATGCTGTCGTCTGATGCGTGTCATTCTGAGCGGAGCGAAGTGGTTCTAAGGTTAATTTTATGGTAAAGAATGGTTATGTATACATTATTACAAATAGAACAGGTAGTGTGCTGTATACTGGTGTGACATCTAATTTGATCAAAAGAATTTATGAACATAAAAATAAACTAATAGATGGATTTAGTAAAAAGTATAGTTTAGAGGTTTTGGTTTATTATGAGTGTTTCGATGATATTGCACTAGCTATTACAAGAGAGAAGCAAATTAAAAGTGGCAGTAGGAAGAGTAAACTCTTGCTTATAAATGGGTTGAATCGTGAATGGAGAGACCTATATATTGATATTTGCAACTAAACTCGTCATTGCGAACGAAGTGAAGCAATCCTAGGTCTAGTTAGTGTCGAGGTGATGTGTCTTGCAAAGATTGCCACGTCGCTCTGCTCCTCGCAATGACAATATATTAATGAGAAAATGTATAATAAACGAAAAATTAGAAGCAAGACTGGGCTGGAGTACGCTACCCGTGTCTTAGCTAAAAAAGACTATTCAGAAAAAGAACTTAGGAAAAAGATAGAGGAGCATTTTGGTGTTGATGAGGCTGAAGAAGCCATATCAAAGCTGAAGGGGTACGGCTATCTTGATGATAATAGATATCGTGAAATGTATATCGCCTCAAGGATTAGGTCAGGGTATGGTACTTACCGTATCACAAATGATTTGTATGAGAAGGGGCTGGACGACTCACTTGAAGACCTTGACGAAATCTGTGAAAAGAGTCATATTGACCGACACCAAATATTAAAAGACGATGTGCTCAGGTTTATGGAACGTAAGCGTATTGATGATGCTTATGAGCTGAAACAGAAGTGTCTTGCATACTTCTACCGGAGAGGTCATAGTATTGATAATGTAACAAGAATAATAGATGAGGAGCTTAATAAATGAAGGTAATTTTTCTGGCAAACGTAAAAGGCGTTGCTAACAAAGACGATACAAAAGAAGTAAAAGATGGATACGCACAGAACTTTCTACTCAAAAAGAAGCTTGCTGTTCCCGCTACACCAGAGAACATAGCAAAACTCGCTGAAAAGAAGCAGAAAGAGAAAGAGCGTGAAGATAAAAAGATAGCTGAGGCGAAGGCTCTGGCAGAGAAACTTAATAAAGTTGGCGTAACTATCGTGGGTAAAGGTGGAGACACTGGAAAACTTTATGGTGCTATCACAAACGTTGACATTGCTAAGGCTCTTAATGACGAAGGTCTTAAGGTAGATAAGAAAGATATCGCACTTAAAGATCCGATTAAAGAACCTGGCGAATACAGTATAAAAGTTAAAATATTCATGGAAATAAACGCACATATAAAGGTTATCGTAAAAGCAGACTAATATGACAAATAGCAGAAAGGTACCACCACACAATAAAGAGGCAGAACAAGCAGTTATTGCCGCTATACTTATTGATGATCAAGCTCTTGACAAGGTTGTAGAGAAGGTCAAGCCTGATGATTTTTATATACCTGGGCACCAATATATCTATAGACGTATTCTGAGCCTTCAAGAGTCTGGGAAACCAGTCGATGTGGTGACACTTCTCGGTTCAATGACTGATGAGGAACTTTCTAAAGCTGGTGGTGTGGACTATGTTTCATCACTTGTGGATATACTGCCCTCTTCTGCAAATGTAGCACATTATGCTGATTCAGTACGTGACCGTTCAGTCTTGCGTCAGTTAATAGGTATGGCGGCGGAGATAGCTGAGACATGCTACGAGGCTGAAGGTGATGTAGCTGATATAGTGGAAAATGCTGAGAAACGTATCTTCTCACTTGCCGAGAAGAAACTGAACTCAAATGCTAGATCACTTGGCGACCTGATACCTCAAACTGTTGATGCTCTTGATAAATTATACAGAAATAAAGACGTTCTCTCTGGTGTTACATCGGGTTTTATAGATTTCAATAGACTTACTAACGGCTTCCAACCCTCAGACCTTATTATTATGGCTGGTCGTCCCGGTATGGGTAAGACTGCTTTTGCACTCAATGTTGCTCTCAATGCATCTTATGGAAATGCAAATGAAGAAGATAATAAATCTGTAGCATTTTTCACCTTGGAGATGTCATCGCAACAACTTGTACAAAGACTTTTATCAGCTACTGCACAAATTGAGTCTGCCAAGCTTAGAAGTGGTAACTTTACTATGTCAGATTGGCAGAAACTATCTGCTGCTGGTGGAGAACTTTCAAACATTAAATTTTTCCTTGATGATACTCCAGCGCTCAACCCATTAGAGCTTCGTGCTAAATGTCGTAGGCTAAAGCGTGAGCATGGACTAGATATAGTATTTGTCGATTACCTGCAGCTCATGAGTTCCACGAAAGGGGATAACCGTGAACAGCAGATTTCTGATATCTCTAGATCGCTTAAAGCCCTCGCTAAGGAACTTAATATCCCTGTGGTCGCTCTATCTCAGCTTAACCGTGGAGTGGAGCAGAGGCAGGAAAAACGACCTATGATCTCTGACCTTCGTGAGTCTGGTGCCATTGAGCAGGATGCTGATATTATCATTTTTCTCTATCGTGACGAGGTTTATACAAAAGAGCAGTGCTTAACTCCTGGTGTAGCAGAGATTATTCTAGCTAAACACAGACACGGTGCTACTGGTGACGTTAGTCTGGAATTCGTGAAGGAATATATGCAGTTCCGTGATCTAGCTAAAGGAAATTACTAGTCAAGATTATGGCTTTAACGCCACTTACTCCCCTCTTTTTTTGTAAGAATTAGTGCGCAAATTAATTGTCTAAATAAGAATCATTTTTAAACAATTATTTCATTAATTAACAAAGATATATCTGCACACTGTATGAAAAAAGTTACAGATAAATGAACTAAACCTGTTGCCTTTTGTCTACATTTTTATTACAACTAGTCTGTTTACAGGGAAGAAGCAATTGGCATAATAATTGCTTTAATTTACATGCTAACGGAGGCATGATGAAGCAGCGTACCTTGAAGAGTGTAATTGAAATGGAAGGGATAGGACTACATACAGGCGAAAAGATGTCTGTAAAGGTTCATCCTGCATATCCAGATACAGGTATTTGTTTCAGAAGATCAGATGTTGAGTGCGAGTATACTCGTATCTCACCTTACACTGTCACCTCTACTCAGCTTGCTACAACTATTCAATGTGGAAACCAAACAATCAGCACAATCGAACACCTAATGGCCGCTTTATACGGGCTTGGTGTTGATAACGCTAAAGTTGAAGTCTCAGGTCCTGAAGTTCCTGTTTTTGACGGTTCGGCTATCGCATTTGTCGATGCTATAGTTAAAACTGGCATCGCTGAGCAGGCAAAAGCAAGAAAGTTTATAAAATTCAAAAAACGTATAAGGCTTGAAAAGGATGGAAAGTGGATTGAGATAATCCCTTCTCGCTTTTTTAAAGTTACATTCGATATAGATTTCGAAAATGAATCGATAGGTCAGCAGAAAGCTTATCTTCAGGTTACGCCTGATTCTTTTGTAAAAGAGTTATCTCCTGCTAGAACTTTTGGCTTTAGACAAGAAGTGGAGCAACTTTGGCAGATGGGACTTGCTAAAGGCGGGAGCCTTGATACTGCTGTTGTTATTGATGGTGATGATGTAATGAACCCTGAAGGACTACGTTTCCGTGATGAATTTGTCAGACATAAGATGCTCGATCTTATAGGCGACATCTCACTACTAGGTTACCCAATATTTGGACACATAAGAGCGTATAAGTCGGGGCATAATCTAAATAATCTATTTGCAAGAACTCTAATAGAGTCAGCTAACTATTATTCCATAGTGGAGTTGCCAGATAATGATCCAGCTCAAAACTACAATTTAGAGCTCAACCCTCAGGGCATCACTTAATAAATGATTTTATAGTTGAGTCCATTCCATAACTTTATAATTTAATTGACTTTATTCAAACAATTAACCCAATGATTATTGACATATTTCTGCAAATATGAGTAAATTTCACGACGAACTATTTTCTTTAAGAGGTAATGATGAAGATAACTGTAATTGGTGCAGGATATGTAGGGCTCGTCTCTGCGGCGTGTTTTGCTGAGATAGGCAACGAAGTAATGTGTGTTGAGAAGATATCATCAAAGCTTGATACCCTTAAGAAAGGTGAATCTCCAATTTATGAGCCAGGACTTTCTGAAGTTCTTAAACGTAATATATCCGAAAATAGAATAACTTTTACTGACAATATGGATGATGCTATTCATTTTGGTGAGGCAATTTTCCTTTGTGTTGGTACACCTCAATCAGAGACTGGTAAGGCTGACTTGTCACAAGTTGAAGAGGCAGCAAGGCAAATAGCTCAGATGGCTACTAGCTACAAGCTAGTTATAGAGAAATCTACTGTTCCAGTTAATACAAATAAGTGGGTAAAGCGTACTCTTGAAAGGTATGCAAAAGATGGCGTCGACTTTGATGTCGCTTCAAACCCTGAATTTCTTAGAGAGGGTTCCGCACTTGAAGACTTTATGAAACCTGACAGAATCGTTGTTGGGGTTGAGTCTGAGAGAGCAGAGAAAATCTTTAGAGAACTTTATAAGCCGTTCACCGATCAAGGCTACCCTCTACTCGTTACTAACACAGCAGCAGCAGAACTTATTAAGCATGCATCAAACTCTTTTCTCGCTCTTAAAATATCTTATATCAACATGGTGTCAGATCTTTGTGAGAAGGTTGGTGCAGATGTTGAACTAGTGGCCGAAGGTATGGGGCTAGATAAACGCATTGGTAGACAATTTCTAAATGCTGGTCTTGGATATGGCGGTAGCTGTTTCCCAAAAGACGTGAAGGCTTTTGTTAAAATCGCTGAGGAGAATGGTTTAGATTTTGCACTCCTTCGTGAGACTGACTGCCTTAATGAAGAGCGTAGACCTAAGTTTATAGAGAAGATTGAAGAGATCCTTTGGATTAATAAAAATAAAACGATAGCTGTGTGGGGACTCGCTTTTAAACCAAACACAGATGACGTAAGAGAAGCTCCAGCTATAGATATAGTTAATGCTCTTAGTGATTCAGGTGCAACGTTGAACATGTATGATCCTAAAGCAACAGAAACATTCAAAACTGTTGTACCAGAAGCAGATAATATGTCATACTGCGCCAACGCATACGAAGCACTTGAAGGAGCTGATGCTTTGATAGTTCTTACTGAGTGGGAAGAGTTTAAAGAGGCTGATTTAGCAAAAGTAAAATCAATGCTTAAACTCCCGATAATCATAGATGGACGTAATCTCTATGATCCAAAAGAAATGAAAAAGCAGGGATTTGAATATTACTGCATGGGAAGATAAATGCAAAGAGTTCTGATAACAGGTGCCGCAGGATTTATAGGTAGTCACCTCGTAGATAAGTTCCTTAATGAAGGCTGGTATGTAATTGGTATGGACAACTTCTTGACTGGTAGCGAAGATAATATCGCACACCAAGTAGGGAATCCTAATTTTAAATTTATATATTATAATGTGACTAATTATGTTTTCTTGTCAGAAAAGGTGGATCTAGTATTGCACTTTGCTTGTCCTGCAAGCCCTATCGATTATCTGAACTATCCTATTCAAACGCTGAAAGTTGATTCCTTGGGCACTCTTAATACTCTAGGTCTTGCTAAAGTTAAGTGTGCTAGATATGTCTTTGCTTCTACATCAGAGATTTATGGTGATCCACAAGTTCATCCACAGACAGAGGACTACTGGGGTAATGTTAACCCTATTGGTCCAAGATCAGTTTATGACGAGGCTAAACGCTTTTCTGAGTCCATGACTATGGCATACCAAAGGACACATGGTGTAGATGCTCGTATAGTTCGTATCTTCAATACTTACGGTCCAAGAATGCGTCTGCATGATGGACGTATAGTTCCAAACTTTATATATCAGTGTGCAACAAATCAAGATTTAACAATTTATGGTGACGGTAGCCAGACAAGAAGCTTCTGTTATGTAGAAGATCTTGTGAGAGGTATATACGCAGTTTCCACAATCGATGGTCTTGATGGTGAAGTCTTCAACCTAGGTAATACAGACGAATATTCTGTAAAAGAATTTGCTGAATATATCAAAGATATGTTGGAGTCGAAATCAGAGATAGTTTATAAAGAGCTACCTGAAGATGATCCTAAAATGCGTAGACCAGATATTACTAAGGCAAAAGGTACGCTTGGTTGGGAACCTGAGATTAGTTTAAAAGAAGGGCTAGGTCGTACAGTCGATTATTTTAGATCAAAGATTTAGCAGTTTTAAAGTTACCTTTTATTATAATCAAGAAAGATAGCAAAATGATATAACAAGCAACTGTATACCACACAGAGGATGTTAGATAGCTGAGGTATGATAGTATCGCCATTAATATTGATAAAGCATAAAATATAGTTAAAGCTTGTAAATGAGTTAAGCCTGTTTCTATTAATATGTGATGTAGGTGACCTTTATCAGCAAGCAATGGATTCCTGTGGTCTAGGCTCCTTCTAATTATCGCAAATAATGTATCAAATATCGGTATTGATAAAACAGAAATAGGAAATATAACAGCTACAATTGTTTGATTTTTACTTAATGATGCAATCGAAAAGCATGCCAGATTAAACCCTAATAATAGGCTACCTGAATCACCCATAAATACTTTTGCCTTAGTGATGTTATACTTAAGAAATCCAGCTGTAGCGCCTATAAAGCCTAAACAGATGTGCATGTATATAGTGGAACCTGTGTTGTGAGCAACAATACTAATGACAGTGAAGCTGATCAAAGATACCCCACCGGATAATCCATTAATACCATCTATCAAATTAAGAGAGTTTGTAACACCTATAATCCATAGATATGTTAATATTATAGTCCATATAGGCTGATCAAAAAAAGGAAGATTGATTACAGAGATATTAAAGCGTAATTCCGTATTCAATATAATGACTGAAGTTGCAAATGTCTGTACAACTAGCTTGCTATAGGGGGATAGATCAAAGATGTCGTCTGTCAATCCTAAAGCTAAGATAATAGTACTAGCTGCGAATATTGAAAGAACCTCTTTAGGCATGTCATCTAATAACAAGATAATTATAATATATGACAAGAATATCCCTAATCCTCCGAGTAGAGGCGTGGGGGTAGTGTGAATCTTTCTGCTATCAGGGACATCAACTACATTTGCCTTTGATGCGAGCTTTGCAATAAGTGGAACTGAAACTACGCTGATTATAAATCCAATGAAGATATAAATCATATACAGGTGTGCTCCATTTATAGTGCTTACTTGGCAATGCTATCCTGCTGTATTTTACAATAATTGATAAAATTAATAAATCTATGATCATACATGTTTAATGCATCTGGATCACTTATATCGAATGTCCTATCAGTTCTAAAAAAGTCATTTTCGGAAAGATCCATTGGTTCTTCATCAGAATATTTTAGTTTTAGTCCGTTATGTATTGCTAGTACGAATGCTAGAGCATTATTTCTCATCTCTATGCTTGAACCTTCTGCCATAAAAGTAAGCTTTGGTGAGGTGTTCGACATACCATACATAATGAAACCATCAGAGAAGTCGACTCTAATCTGACCTTCAAAGAGGGTGATATCATAGCCTTCTTTACCTGTGAAAAGATTTTTTAGCAGTTCAACAGCATCGGCTGTGATTTTGTCTTTCTTGTCGTTGTCTGCTGCAACAGTCCTGATCTCTTTAGTTGTAAACCTTTTAGGTACTGTTTCAAAGTAATCTTGAAGTGATGTTATCCCTAGTTCATCTAAGACTTGCTCAAGTATAAATATGTTCTCCACAGCATCATCTCTAGGTATTCCGTCGATGGTGTCAGTGGTGAAAAGGTGTAAGCTGGCCTCTATTTGCATATCTCTATAGCCTGTATCAGCTACTAGCTCTTTTATATTCTCGTATTCAGCCATTTCTGCGATTTTTTTCATATTTGCTATGATAGTCTCTTTCCAGAGTGAGTGCCCTTTGGTGTGGAAGATAGTCGAACCACATAGGTCTTCAACATATTGCTTAACAGCACCAGTGTATCTAGCATCGATATAAAAGATGCTTGCTAATTTCTTGATTGCCTTAAGTTTAGTTCCTTGGATACCTTTCTTCTCGAGTATAGCTATTAGCTTTGGTACAGACACTTTGAGCTTATAATCTGCGAGGATGAATGCTAGAGCATCACCAAGGTAGTGACCTGTAGAGGTTGAACCGAGTGCTTTTGCCCCTTCTGTGAGCGAACCTCTGTCTGCATCAAGATCGAAAGAGTGTACTCTTTTGCCTGCCTCAAGAGCTTCTTGTAAACCAGGAACTTTTGCTAACATCTCTTTTCTTGTTGGGTCAGCTAGTACCTCGCCACTATTAACGTCGATATCTGTACCGATAATTAGGCAGTCATCACAAAGAATCTCTTTGAATAGCTTTTCATACTGGAGTCCTGTTCCGCCAAAGAGATTTATAGCAGTTTTAGAGTTGTCTCTATCTTTGAAGTAATCCGAATATATACTCTTCATTTTATCGTAATAGACTTTACGACCTTCTGATACTTTATCAATGATTTTACCTTGTGCCTCTAGAGGAATGTCTTTAACCAAATAATTCTCAGATAAAAAAACATTCATCTGCTCTAATAGATAAGTGTGAATCCCCTGTGTTGCGATACCGAACTTCGCTCCGTTAGTTGTCACTTCTACGTGTGACCTAGTTATCTGGATATGTGCTCTTGCGTCAAGCTGGTTTTGATTTTGATATACTTGCCCAGAAGAAGATATGCCAATGTTATATACATCGACACCTTGAGAGTTTAGACCTTTCGCCATGGCGGTAGCCAGAGCTTCTGATGTGGGACCATTGTCGTATCCTATGACAACAAAATCTCCTATCTTAATGCTCATGCGGACACCAGTCTTTTGTACGAATTCCTGACAGCCTAATATCGTTCCTATAACTTCAGCGGATTCTGGTGTGAAGACCGCATCATCAGAGAAAAAATTATCTGGTTCTCCTACATATGCTCTTATATCGTATGATGTTGGTTTGAATATTTTATCAACATTTTTAATAACCTTTTCAGGTGCATTTAGCTCTTTATAATCTAAAGTCATGATATACCTCTTGCGGTTTTGTTTATTGCTTTCTAAAATTAAAGCATAACAATGATTAAGGTCAAGTAGATTGACAAAAAATTAAGTAACTATCTGGTTATTTCGTAGTAACCGATAGAATCTTACAAGTAATAGGTGCAAGATTAGATTAATTCTTAGAATTATACTAGTGATGTTAGTGTTGGCTGCTGGTAGCGTCGCTTTAATATTTTTTAGTGGTGAATCCCGCAACGGGCTTATAAGCCGTAGTATAGTAGAGACAAAAGAGACTACAGTGCTTACTGGGCACTTTGTAGAACACCTTATATCAGAAAGGGTAGATAAACTCTATTCCGCTGCCTATGCCGGAAGCCAGACTGCTATCCTTGAGGAATTAGCTGAGTATAATAGTTTCGTTGGTAATACATATGGACATAGAGGTGCCTATAAGATAGGCCTTTTGGATAGTGGTTTTAAATATGTGAATGGGTTTAGCTCTGGTGATACTCTTTGCCCAGTTGAAGCTCTTCTAAATGCAGATATCGCAGAACGGTTATTAAAAGGTAAAATATATGTTGGTCCTGTTCCTGAAATATGCATTAAAGGATCCGAAGATCTAAACTCGCTAATGTTGTTTGCAATCCCAGTGCAAAGTAAAGATGGTTTCAGAGGGGTTGTATTTGAAGCATCTACACTCCTCGATTATATATATTCTTATAATATTGGAAATAGCTTGAACGGTTTTGTTTCAGCGGAGATTGTAATAGACGATGTTGCAAAATATAAAAGTGATAGTACAATATATGAATTGCTTCATCTCAAAGGGCAGTTAGATGCAAATGGAGCTATCCTTTACGATGGCAATATAGCAGGTTTTTACACATTTTATGTGCAAGATATCAAGCTGACACTTATATACATCAAGGAAGTTTTGAAGAGTAATCTAGATCTTGAGTGCTGCCCTTGGGTAGAAAAGTATAAGCTGTGGATATTCCTCTCTCCACTCATGCTACTTACCCTTTGGGTCATCATGCAGATCGTAAGCTCTAATAGTCGCTTGGCAAAAGAGGTGGATTTGCGAACAATCCACATAGAGAGTCTACGTAAAAGATATAAGAAACTATTTGATACAATTCCGGAATATGTCGTTGTATATAAAAGTGACGGAGAGATATTAGACTGTAATGAAAGATTCGTAAAAATCCTCCAAGGGAGCAATCCAGTCGGAGCCAATATACTTTATATGATAAAAGAGAAGGGTCGTTTTAGAGCGATGATATCTGAAACTCTTAATGAGCGTGTCTCTGGTTATGGTGAGTTTTTGCTCTCTATTAAAGAAAACCAAGTATCAGTATCAGTCAATTCAAGCATCGTAGACATAGATGGTGGTGATGCAATCTTATCTGTTATGACTGATATAACCGACTTAAAGAAGATGCATAATACGTTCTACCTAGCACAAAAAAGAGAAGCAGTTGGGACACTCGCTGCTGGCATGGTGCATGATTTTAGCAATATTCTACAAAACGTGTCACTGCAATACTCATTACTAGAAAGGTCTAAAGAGGAAGGTCGTGATCAAAAAATGAAGAGTATCAAAAATATTCTTGAGGGAGCAAACGAGTATCTTACTGGGGTGCTTGGCTATACTAAAGATACTAATAATGAATATGAGGTAAAGAAAGGGATTGAGTTTGTAAAAGATGCTGTAGAGATGTTAGAGAGGGTCTTGCCTGCCGATATACATATCACACTTGAAGACTTTTCGGGGCATATTAAGATCAAAGCAGTTCAGGTTAAGATGACGCAAATGCTTATTAATCTTTGTCAAAATGCCTCTGATGCAATGGATAATGTTGGAACGATACATATAAAAACAGATATTGAAGAGAAGGTTTATGGACGTTTCTTTAGTATAAAAATAAAGGATTCTGGTGTTGGGATAGATGAGTGTGAGATTGAAAAACTCTTCAAACCCTTCTACACTACAAAGAAAGTAAAAGGGACTGGACTTGGGCTAGCAACTGTAAAACAGATAATCATGGAATTTGGTGGATTTGTAGAGGTTGAAAGTACTAAGGGTGAAGGGACTGAATTTACACTTATGTTTTCGGAGATACAATGATTAACAGACAGCAAATTGTGACTGATGCGGCAAAAGAACTCAAAATTGCCGATGAAATTGTAACATCTATAGGCTTAGTTGCTAAGCATTCAGAGTTTATTGGCATTTGGCTTACTAATAATTTAGATAAGCTGGTTGATATCTGTGCTAGATTTGGTACTGCAAGAGATAAGCAGACAATCCTTGATGATATTTTAGCAGAAGACATTTACAAGATGTCAGAGACAGAGTTTCTTTATTATCTCAGGTTTTTTAAGATGAGAGAGTATACTTATATCGCCGCTAACGATCTATATTTCGAAGCGAGTGTAGAGAAGGTGACTGCTCATGTGGCTGCTTTTGCTGCGGCATCATGTCAGGCCGCTTATCTATATGCTAGAAACGATCTTAAGTGGGAGCATGGTCTTCCACGAGACGAGGATGGCAATGAAATCGGCTTTTGTGTTATAGGTTTAGGTAAACTTGGTGGTTGGGAGCTGAATTTCAGCTCAGACATAGATGTAATATATGTATACGGTAGTGATAATGGGAAAACAGATGGTCAGAGACCTATCGAGACTCATGTTTATTTCAGTAAAATTTCAGAAAAAATAACTAAATATATAGGCGAAAGAACTAAAGACGGTATCGTTTTTAGGGTTGACCTAAGGTTGAGACCTGATGGCGATAGAGGGGCTCTATGCCTCTCAGTAAATAGCTATGAGCTTTATTATGAATCTCATGGACAGAGTTGGGAGCGGATGATGCTCCTAAAGGCGAGGACAGTTGCAGGTGATTTAGAGGTTGGAAAGCTTTTTAAAAAGAAGGTTAAGCCTTTCGTCTTCCGTAGAAGTCTAGATTATAGGCTACTGTCAGAGTTACAGGATGTAAAAAACAAGATAAACAAGAGGGTTGAGCTTAAGGGTAAAAAGATAAAACACGTAAAGCTTGGCTATGGTGGCATCAGAGAGATAGAGTTTGTCGTTCAGACTCTACAAATATTACACTATACAAAGTTTCCACAGGTGTTTAATAGAAATACTCTTAAAGGGATTGACCTTTTGACTGAATGTAAGATTATGGATAAAGAAACAGCGGTTTTACTATCTTCTAGTTATCGTTTTCTGAGAAAACTGGAGCATATGGTTCAGCTTGAAAATGAGCGTCAGACGCATATCGTGCCAGAGGATTCTCCTACTTATGACCTATATCTAGAAAGATGTGGATTCGACAATGAATCAGATTTTGAATATAAATATGCAGAAGTGACAAAGAGCGTTAATACTGAATTTGCAAAACTCTTTAGTGATGATGCACCAGAAGAGGATAGCATCCTGGCTATCTTTGACAATGAACTGACAGATGAGGATGCAGCAGATATTCTCCAAGAAAAAGGGATCGTGGACTCTGTTAAGTGTGTCAAAATCGTTAGAAGGATTATGTCTGGGCAGAAGAGTAGACCAAGGTTGAAGAGTGACAGATCTGTCCTGAAAATGTTGCTTCCGGTTATCTTAAAAGAGCTGAGAGAGAGGAAAGACGCATCCCAGATTCTTTCAAACTTTGAAAAGCTACTTGCTCGTTCTACAACAATATATTTGTTGCAAGATATATTTATGTCAGCGCCTAAGATACTGAATAGACTAATAAATACGTTTTCATATAGTTCCTATCTTACAAATATGATTTTGGCAAATATTGATCTCTTAGATTATGTTTATGACCCTAAAGATATTAAGTATGAGGCCAATGTCGTTTGTGAGGACATGTGGGCGAGGACGGCAAAATATAGAGGTGATCTTGAGCTTGAGCTTGAGGCATCTAGAATTCGTCATAGAGCCTACATCTTTAATGTGGGGTACGCATACCTCAACAAGAGAACAAACATCGTTGATATGATGCAGTCGCTAACTGCACTTGCGAAAGGGACAGTCGATTATGCATTCCGCTCTGTTCATGCCGAGTTGGTTGAGAGGTATGGTGAACCACTAACCAAAGAAGGAAAACCTTGTAGATACCTACTGATAGGTATGGGGAAGGTCGGAAGTATAGAGATGAGTTTTGGCTCTGATCTGGATATGATTGTCCTTTTCGAAGAGCGTGGTGCTACAAATGGAGAGAAGTCTATTACGAATATGGAGTTTTTCTCTAAGATGGTGCAACGTGGTAACTCATTTTTGAACACATTTACCAGAAACGGCTTCCTGTATAAAACTGATATGAGGCTACGCCCGAGTGGGTCTAGCGGAACGCTCGTTGTAACCATGAACTCATTTAATGAGTATCAGAAGAAATCGGCGATGATATGGGAGAAGCAAGCTCTCCTTCGTTCTAGTATTATAAACGTAGATACTCCTCTTGCAGATGAGTTTAACAGAATAAAGAGCAATGCTCTCTTCTCTTGCCAGTTAGGTGATACTGGTGTGCAAGAAGTTTATGACATGCGTATGCGTATAGAGAAGGAGAAGGGTGGGGCTTTTGACAAGAATAACATCAAAGCTGGATATGGTGGTCTGCTTGATATTGAGTTTATAGCTCAGATGCTTCAGCTTAAATATGGCTGTAGTGATGAAGCGTTTCAAACACCAAATACCCATGAGGCTCTTCATGCATTTAAAGTCGCAGGCGTTATTAAAGAGAGGGACTTTAATAGCCTCCATAAAGGTTATTTGTTATTTAGGCATCTTGAAAATCTTGTTCGTATCTATGAAAACTCAGATACATCTATCCTCCCTACTAGCGAAGAACTGCGGGAAAAGATAGCGAGTTTCTATGGGTTCAAAAAGAATGGTGCTGAAACTCTTATGAGCGAATATCTAAACATTAGACGTGCCGTTAGAGGTGCTTTCAATAGAATTTTTGAGCGGATAACAAGTGAAGATAATACAGGTTCTTGATTACAACTATTTTGGCGAAGGGTATTTAGAAATTGCTAAATCCGCTGAGCGATATGTTGATATTATTTGGTTTAGGATAAAGGACCGTCAGGATATTTACGAAAAAGCAAAAAGGCTCAGAGATAAACTGCCCAATGCTTTTCTGGTATTATAACTTAATGCAGAGATAGCTTCAGAACTAGGCTATCAAGGCGTGCAACTTGGTGTTGACTCAGATATAGATAGTATTAGGCATGAGTATCCAAACTTGAAAATCGGATATTCAGCACATAGCATAGATGAGATACGAGACAAGAATGCAGATTATTTTACCCTAAGTCCGATATTCCATACGGAGAAAGATTTTCTTGTTAAGCCTTTAGGGTTAATTGATGTTTCAGGCATTAATAAAGTAATCTATGGGCTGGGCGGTATATCGTCAGAGAATTTCAATAAATTACACGGGCTGGGCTTTTCAGGGGTAGCTGGAATCTCCTTTTATAAGGAGCTTGCTAAACTCAGGTCACTCTGCATCTCTTGACAAAATTGACCAGTTCATATTAGATGTATTTGCAAATATGAAAAGGGGTATTTACTTGAAGGTATTAGTTACAGGTACAGCAGGTTTTATAGGCTTTTATCTTGCGAAGAGATTGTTAGATAGGGGCGATACTGTTGTTGGTATAGATAATATTAACGACTATTATGACATGAATATAAAATATGGCAGGCTGAATGAGACTGGCGTAAATAAAGATGACATCTCTTATGGCAAACCTGTCCAGTCGAGCTTATACCCTGAGTATAGATTCATCCAGATAGTGCTCGAAGATAGAGAGCTGATGGAAGAGCTCTTTGTAGTTGAAAAGTTTGATGCAGTGGTAAACTTGGCTGCCCAAGCTGGTGTTAGATACTCCCTTAAAAACCCACACGCTTATGTAACTTCTAATATGACAGGTTTTATGAATATCCTTGAGGGTTGTAGACATAACGAAGTGAAGCACCTTGTTTATGCTAGTAGCTCGTCTGTTTATGGGCTGAATGAATCACAACCATTCGCGACTACTGACAATATAGATCATCCTATAAGTCTTTATGCTGCGAGCAAGAAGGCGAACGAGCTTATGGCACATTCGTATAGTTATCTTTATAATATGCCAACTACAGGACTTCGGTTTTTTACTGTTTATGGGCCGTGGGGGAGACCTGACATGGCTCTCTTTCTGTTCACTAAGGCTATTCTGAATAACGAACCTATAGATGTATTTAATAATGGTAACCTTAGTCGTGACTTTACGTATATTGATGATATCGTCGAAGGAATAGTCAAGGTACTGGATAGCCCTGCGAAGAGCAACCCTAATTGGTCTGGAGAAAATCCTTCACCAGGTTCTTCATCCGCTCCTTATAAGGTTTATAATATTGGTAATAGTAATCCAGTCAGGTTGATGGATTTTATCGAAGCTATCGAAGCTAAGATTGGCAAGATTGCCGAAAAAAACATGATGCCGATGCAAGCTGGTGACGTTCCTAGTACTCATGCAGATGTGTCTGACCTTGAACGTGATTTGGATTATAAACCAACCACTAAGATCAAAGACGGCATATCCTCCTTTATTGATTGGTATCGTTCTTTTTATAATGTTTAGGCTGTAGCCTTTTTATATAACTCGACCAAATGTTTTGGAATTCTACTCGGTCTGTTCAGTTTTATATTATAAAAATAGCCAGTCTGCTCTGCTGAGAAGTGCAAACCTGCTTCGCTATTAATCTCAAAACCTACGACCCACTTAATCTTACCCATCTCTTTGATAGTAATCTTTGCTGTCGCCTTGTTGCCCATCCTGAGAGGTATTTTATATTGTGCATTAAGCTCCGCTATTACAGGAGTGACACCAGCTTCTATGGAGTCCGCCATAGAGTAGACACCCTCTAGCATGTCGGTTCGCATCTCTTCCAGCCAACGGATATAAACAACATTATGGACAATAGCCATATAGTCTACATCGTATGGATAAATTTTTATGTGTTTTTCCGCTGATAGTAGAAACTCACTTGGCATTAGACCTTCTCCAGATCTACAAATACTGTGTAATAATTTAAACCATTACATGAGTCGGTTAGAGTGTTTGGTATAGCGTTATTCAGAAAACCGACCTTCATAGGTATGTTTTTCCAACACATGACGGTCTTTTCAGTAATTCCGTTTGTCAATAAAGCCTCTGCAACAAATTCACCTGTTTCGCCTATAGCCTTGATGTCGTCACCATCCTTGATCCCAAGTTTTTCTGCATCTGATGGGTGAATGTGCATAACCTGTAGTCCCTTCTCCATCACTGGGAGAATCTGAGAGTTAAGGTAGCTATGGTGGGATGACGTAATTAGCTGAAATTTATCAGATGTTTCAGGCATGGTCAGCTCTATGTCGCCAGTTTGGTATCTTCTAGGAGTCTGCGTCAACCTAGCGACATTCTCTTTGATCTTAAGAGGAATCTTCATCTCATCTGCAAGAATCTTTATAACTTCAGTGTCGCTCATCTCTTTAGTAAGTTTTTCTCTGGAATAATCCTGACCAAAGAAATAGCTACCCATGAAATCTTTCTGAGCAAACATCCCTCCTACTTTCAAAAAGAAATCAGCAAATGCAGATGTTTCAGTATTATTTGTATCAATAACAAGAGTCTTAGTTTTGCTGAGTGCTTCTTTCCATTTGTTAGTGTCGGGGAAGGTCATTACAGGGTTGGCTGCTACATTTACAAATAGGTCAAATTCGCCATTGGCTAGGACTTCTGCAATCTTATCAACGTGTATTTTACCTTTGAACTTCTTCTTCTGGTTAGCCCACTGGCGTTTAGAGCTATGACCAGAATAGAGCATGTCTTCGCTACCAGTCATGACGGCGAGCTTATTTATCCACTGGAATGTGTTCATTCCGTTTTTGTGTCTTTGTAAGCCCATTCCTTCAATATGTGCAACTTTACCTGTTTTTATACGGTCTATAATGAAATCGAAATCATCCCTTGAGACGTTTGCTCTAGTAAGTAGTTCGTCAACGTCATGCCCTGTAACATGCCCTAGCTCAGTGAGAAGAGCACAGGCCAGTAGTCCGTCACAGCATGGGTTTATCATGATGAATTTATCAGCAAGTTTCGCTGTTTTAGTCTCAACAGGGTCGGTATAGATGATCACTTTCCCCTGCTTTTTTAGTTTTTTTAGATATGAGTATAGGTGCTGAGAGCATACTGCAACGTTCCTACCATAGACAATGATAGTGTCAGCATTTTCAAGATTCATTATATCTGGATTGAGTTGAGTGCCAAAATCAGCTATTTGAGCATCGGCAGCTGTATCGTCGCAGGGGCCACCAGATATGCTCCAGCAATTTTCAAATTTTGCAAAGAAGACGTCCCAGTAACACATGTTGTATGCGAGACTACCTGAGCCTTTCATGTATAATATTTTTTTATCTTTATAATCATTTAGCAAGGTAGCAAGATCAGAAACAGCATGCTTGCTTGAGCCGTAAAGAAACTTTTTGCCACCAGCGACTTGCCAAGAGTTAATTCCATTTGCTATCTCTCGCTCAGCAAATACTTTAAATTTTGAGCAGATAAAGCCTGTCTTTGACCAGTCTTCAGCTACACCTTTAAAGGTATATTTTCCATCAATCTTTTCAGATTCTATCCCGCATAGGTCGGGGCAATCCTTGCTACAAAAGAAGTTCATCTGCTAATTATCCACATAGGTTGAAATAAAATCAATGATTTTTCGTGTAAGAAATTGTAAAGTATATATAGAAATATCGGAGGAATGAACATATGGCATCATTTGACGTAGTAAACGAACTCGATCTTCAGGAACTAGACAATGCAATAAACTCTGTTATCAAAGAGTCTGACCAACGCTATGACTTTCGTGGGTCTGGTACTGAAATAGAGCTAAATAAAAAAGATAAAGTGATTAAAGTAGTCACTGGTGACGATATGAAGGTGCAGGCTATTAAAGAGATGACTATCAAGCATGCTACTAAACGTGGTATCGACGGTAGAGTTTTTGAATTTAGCGAGCCAGAGAATACCTCAAAAGGTCAGCGTAAATTTGAGATCAAGGCGAACGAGGGGCTTGGTAAAGACAACGCTAAGAAGATAGTTAAGATGATCAAAGAGCTTAAGCTGAAAGTTAATGCTTCTATCATGGATGACCGTGTTCGTGTGGAAGGGAAGAAACTTGATGATCTTCAGGCTGTTATGAATATGCTTAAGGCGACTAGCCTTGAGGTTCCTGTTCAATTCGTAAATATGAAAAGCTAATCAAATAAAAAAAGGCTGCCTGTTGGCAGCCTTTTTATTTATCTAGTTTCGTAGTTTTTATCCATCCACTCTAGGTATGAACCTGATTTAATATTCTCAATCCATTCATCATTTTCAAGATACCATTTGAGTGTCTCTTTAAGACCCTCGGCAAATGTTACGGATTGTTTCCAACCGAGTTCACCCTTTATTTTGTCACAGTTAATAGCGTATCTTCTGTCGTGCCCAAGTCTATCTTTAACATAAGTTATCAGTTTTTTATAAAAGTCTTTGTTATCTTTACCTGTAAGCTCCGCCATGATTTCACATAGAGAATTAACTAGGTCGAGGTTTGTCCATTCGTTTTCACCGCCAATGTTATATGTCTCGCCAATACGACCTTTTGTGACTATGTCCCAGATTGCGGTGTTGTGGTCTATGACATAAAGCCAGTCACGGATGTTTTGTCCGTCACCGTATATCGGAAGGTCTTTGCCTGCGAGGATGTTCAAAACCATCACTGGGATGAGCTTCTCTGGGAATTGATAAGGGCCGTAGTTGTTTGTACAGTTGGACATAGTAATATTCAGTCCGTATGTATGGTGATAAGCCTGTACAAGGTGATCAGATGATGCTTTAGATGCAGAATAAGGGCTTCTTGGGTCGTATGGAGTGTCCTCAAAGAAGTAGCCTGTCTCGCCAAGTGAACCAAAAACTTCATCGGTACTTACATGGTGAAAGAGTGTCTCTTTATTATCAGCCCAATATTTTCTAGCAGCTTCTAATAGTGTGAAAGTTCCATTAATGTTAGTGCGGACAAATTCGCCCGGGCCATGGATTGATCTGTCTACATGGCTTTCAGCAGCGAAGTGAATAACACAGTCAACATTGTATTTCGCAAAAAGACTGTCGATAGCATCGTAATCACATATATCTGTACGAGAGAATACGTATCTGCTTTCGTCTATACCACCGACGACATCTTGCAGATTTTCAGGATTACCTGCATAGGTAAGCTTATCTACATTTATAATGCGTCCAGCGAAATCTGTATCTGATAGTATATGACGTATGAAATTTGCTCCGATAAAGCCTGAACCACCAGTTACGATTATGTTATTAAAATTTCTCATTTTATATTCTCCGACTCTTCGAAATATGTATTTAGATTATCTTTCCAGCCGATTAGCTCAAAACCAAGCCCTTGCACCTTTGCTTTGTCAAAGACAGAGTATGCAGGTCTGGTAGCTGGTGTCGGGTATTGGTCGGTAGTGATAGGGTTTAGCTTAACGCTATCAGGGCAGAGGCCTTTTTTTGCACCTTGGTCACGTATCTCTACAGCGAAGTCGTACCAAGAGATATTCCCTTCGTCGCTATAATGATATATGCCGAATTCGTTTGAATCTGATTTAACTAATTTGATTAGATTTTTAGCTAGTGTGCCAGTGTATGTTGGTGCACCAACTTGGTCATTGATTATGCCTAGCTCTGGCTTCTCGTTAAAAAGTCTTATCATAGTCTTTACGAAATTAGCACCGTAGATACCGTACAGCCAGCTTATGCGAAAGATAAAATACTTTGTAGTATTTTTGACTAGCTCTATCTCACCGTTAAGTTTTGTCCTGCCGTATGCAGATACAGGGTGTGGTAGGTCAGTCTCTTTATATGGCGTAGTTCCGTTCCCTTCAAAGACATAGTCAGTTGAAAAGTGGATAACCTTAGCACCTAAAAGGTCTGCAACCTGAGCGATGTTACCAACGCCTACGCTGTTTACCTTCTGAGCGATAAGCTCTTCAGCTTCAGCTTTATCCACGGCAGTGTAACCAGATGCGTTGATGATCCATTTAATATCTTTGTCTCTCGCGAAAGAGATTAGTTGATCAATATCTGTGATATCTGTCTCTACATCAGTCCCAACAAAGTCAATGTCATTATTTTTAAGCTCTTGGGCAACTTGCTTTCCGAGCATTCCATTTTTTCCTATAAGCCAGATCATTAAAGAACCTCTGCATCCCTTAATAGCGGAGCAAGGGCATCTTTATCAGCGAGAGATACATCTATTAAAGGCCAATTTATGTTGATATCTGGGTCGTTCCATATAATAGATTTTTCATGTTGCTGAGAATATTCTGAACCAGAAACTTTATAAATAATTTCAGCAAAATCCGACATAGTTAAAAAACCGTGAGCAAATCCTGGTGGGATCCATAGCATTTGGTTATTTTGGTCTGATAGCTCGTATCCTACCCACTTACTAAATGTCTTTGAGTCTTTTCTGATATCAACAGCGACATCAAATATTGTCCCTTTAACACATTTTACGAGTTTACCTTGTGCCTTAGGGTTTGCTTGATAATGGAGTCCTCGGAGCACCCCTTTAGTAGATTGTGAAAAATTATCCTGAACAAAATTGAAGTCTATTCCTGCTTTTTGGAAATCGCTTTTCTTGTATGTTTCCATAAAGAATCCACGCGCATCATAGAAAACTTTTGGTTCAATTATTTGAACGTCATATATTTCTGTATGGTTAAAATTAAATGGCATTATTGTCTCTTTTGACTTTCATTATATATCAATGAAAGGTATTGACCGTAGTTATTTTTGCCCATCATAGTCGCTCTTCTTAGGAGAGTTTCATTCAATATCCACCCTTTGTTGTATGCTATTTCTTCCAGACATGCTATCTTTACGCCTTGCCTTTTTTCTATAATATGAATGAATTCAGACGCTTCAAGTAGGCTGTCATGAGTTCCTGTATCCAGCCAAGCGAAGCCTCTACCAAAAATACTTATTCTTATACTATTTCTCGCTAAATATTCATTATTTATAGACGTAATCTCTATCTCTCCTCTTTTAGAAGGTTTGACGTTTTTGGCAATTTCAACAATTTGATTGTCATAAAAGTAAAGTCCTGTGACTGCATAGTTTGATTTAGGAATTATAGGTTTTTCTTCAATAGAGAGGACGTTGCCATCTTTGTTAAACTCTGCGACTCCGTATCTTTCAGGATCATCAACATAATAACCGAAGATAGATGCTCCCCCGAGATTCTCAACATCACTTTTAGCTTTAGTTAGTAGCTGAGTAAGTCCTCTTCCATAGAAGAGGTTATCGCCGAGTATCATACAAACTGAGTCGGTACCTATGAAATCTGCGCCTATGATAAATGCTTCTGCAAGACCATTTGGTTTTTCTTGAACAGCGTAACTTAGGTTTATACCAAACTCGGAACCGTCACCAAGTAATTCCTTAAATTTTGGAGTGTCAGCTGGAGTACTAATGATAAGTATCTCTTGAATGTCCGCAAGCATAAGTGTTGATAAAGGATAATAAATCATCGGTTTATCATATATTGGTAAGAGTTGTTTACAAACAGTCATTGTTGATGGGTAAAGTCTTGTTCCTGAACCGCCTGCTAATATAATTCCTTTCATTTACTACTCCAAAAAATAGTCTCTGACATAATTACAAATATTATCATGATTGTCAGGTGTTAATTTATATTTTTAGCATTTTCTCCAAAGTTTTGTTTACAGTTTTTAGAACCTCTAATCGTGCATACTTTTTATCATTTGCAGGTATAACAACCCAAGGAGCATTCTTTGTATTAGTTTTAAAGAACATTTCATTATATGCATCAATATATTCAGGAGTTCTGTCTCTGTTGCGATAGTCCTCTTCTGTTATTTTATGTTGCTTCCAGGGGATGTCTTCACGTTGTTCAAACCTTGCTAACTGTTCCTCAGAGCTTATATGCAGAAAGAATTTAATAAGCATCACGCCACGTTCCGCTAGATGCTCTTCGAAGTCATTTATCTCATCGTAGCTTCTGAACCACTCTTCAGGCTTTGCGTAGCCTTCTATTCTCTCAACGAGAACCCGTCCGTACCATGATCTGTCGAAAATACTCATGTACCCTGCTCGAGGAACCTGTCTCCAAAATCTCCAGAGATAGTGTCTTGATAACTCCTCTTGGGTTGGTGCTGCGATAGATATCACTTTACTAAGTCTGAGATCGACTGCTCGGAGTAGTCTGCGGATACATCCACCCTTGCCAGCGGCATCCCATCCTTCAAAGACTAGCATAGAGCTTATCCCCTTTTCGTATGCTTCCCATGCAAGGGGCTTGATATCTGTGACAAGTTCCTTAAGTTCATCTTTATAGTTTTCAGCCGTCTTATTTAGATCGGTTGATCCCAGCACATCAGGGAATGTGATCAGATCTGTTGGTGTAGTGCCACCTTTAGGCATTTTGTCTTCTAGAGCTTTTTTCATGCTGTCTAGTATTATCTGAAGGAAACGTATTTGACTGTATCGCTTGTCTGAGCAGTCGATAATCTCCCATGGGGCGAATTCTGTATGAGTTGTTTTGTACGCCATCTCTGCGGATGCAACTATCTTGTCGTATTTAGCATAGTACCAGTTGGCTCGTTCAGTAATCTCTGGTACATTGTCAAACTTATTAGCAAGTTTTTCGTGTCGCTTCTTTTGTTCTTTTTTGCTTATATGAGCCCATGCTTTAACTATTACAGTTCCGTCTAGGGCGAGCATTTTTTCAAATTTTTCGGCATTTTTCATCTTATCTAAAAAAATGTTCTCAGTATCGTCACCATCTATGTATTTTCTTATTGTCCTTTCGTACCAGCCATTGAAATAAACTCCTAGCTTGCCGCCCATAGGCATACTGTTCCAAAATCGGAAGTAGTATGGGCGTTCAGCCTCTTCGTCAGTCTCTTGCCAGAATGTCGCCACCTCAAGTAGTCTGGAATCCATAACATCAGCCAAGGCGTTGACCATATCTCCTTTACCTGCACCATCTAGCCCAGTAAGGACAAGTATCATAGGTCTTTTGTAATCTTTGAATTTGTACTGAGTACGGATAAGCTCAGTGCGAAGCTCAAGTAATCGCTTTTCATATTCGTCTTTGCTCATTTTGATATCAGTTTGAAATTGCTTAAACATTATATATCCTCTTGCTGTTTTGTTTTTGAATATAATCATTGGTTTATGTGTTTAAAGTATTATAACATATACCTGAGAGGTAATTATGATTGGTGCAGGAATAGCTGTTGCGACATTCTTTTTGTTTGTCCTATTAATATCTTCTAGGCGAGGGATGAAGCTTGAGAAGCAGATAGGTATAGCTGGTGCTAGGTCTATCGTACAGATGTTTGCTATGGGGTTTGCTCTTGAGTATATCTTTAAGCTAGAGAGTGTGTGGCACGTTGTGTATTTTGCAGCTTTGATGTCGGTCTTTGCCGCATATACTGCTAGCTCACGCCTTAGCATGGATTGCAGGTGCCTACGCAGGGCTTTTTTTGCTATATATATTCCGTCAATGATTGGTCTTATTCCAGTATTTCTCTCTGGTGCTGTCCCTGTAAAGATGAGTGCGGTATTGCCAGTCGCAGGTATGGCACTGGGTAATGCTATGAACGCTTATACAATGAGTTTGGATAGGCTACATGCAGAGAGTAAATCTCGCCTATCTACCATTGAGGGGATGCTAGCGCTTGGTTTGACCATGAAGGTTGCCATGAAAGAGGCGATCAACACTTCTGTAAAGGCAGCTATGTTGCCTATTCTTAATAATATTGCATCACTCGGTGTTGTCCTTTTGCCTGGTCTTGCTACAGGTCTTCTTATCGCTGGTGTCGAACCTCTAAAGGCTGTTGTCTATCAGCTTGTAATAATGTATATGATTATGTCTGTTAACGTATGCACTTCTGTTATTGCCTGTTACATGTTTACAGGCAAGGTGTTGATGTCTGCAGCTAGTGAGGATAAATCATGACCCTTTTAGAGGTTCTGGACATTATTGGAACAGTCGCTTTTGCCGCTTCTGGTGCTATTGCTGGCGTTCGTAAAAACCTAGACCTCTATGGCGTATGCTTCCTTGCTATTATCACAGCTGTTGGTGGAGGTACAGTTCGTGACGCACTGCTCGGTAGGGTTCCTCCATTTGTTTTTACAGATATAAAGTATTTTATATTGTCAATTGTTACGGCATTTCTTGTCTTTTTCTTTTATAAACTGATCAATAAAACTTATGCAAAACTTGTCTGGTTTGATGCTCTTGGACTTGGTGTTTTTAACGTAATTGGTATAACGATAGCTCTTGATGCTGGTGTGGGTTATTTCGGTAGTATCGTCTTTGGTGTTATAACGGGTACTGTCGGAGGGATGATGCGTGACGTGCTGATAGGTGTGACACCTTTTGTCCTTAAACGTGAGGTCTATGCCACGGCTTGCATCGTTGCGGGTCTGTTATTTTGCATATTCGATTACATAGGAATGAACACTCAGCTGAACATGCTCATCTCTTCTATTTTCTTATTCTCTGTGCGTATGATAACCTTTAGGATGGATATCAATATGCCAGTAATAAAACAGTAAAAACGATTATCTTTTAAACTG
This sequence comes from Denitrovibrio sp., assembly GCA_002869185.1. Lineage (GTDB taxonomy): Bacteria > Chrysiogenota > Deferribacteres > Deferribacterales > Geovibrionaceae > Denitrovibrio. The sequence continues at coordinate 109,404 of PKTN01000009.1, forward strand.
CCCTCGTCGGGGTTGTGTTTTCTCTTATACTTATTTAGAATAGGCGTATGTCTTGTTCTATATCATTTTTAGGCGGTGTAGGTGAGATAGGCATGAACTGTTATGTCTATGAGACCGAAAACAGCGCCATTATTATCGACTGCGGAGTAATGTTCGCGGATAACAACTTTCCGGGCATAGATTATGTCATCCCTGATTTTGAGTATCTTGATAAGATTAAGCATAAGCTTAAGGCTCTTTTCATTACTCATGGTCATGAGGATCACGTGGGTGCCGTTCCATTTCTGCTGAGAGCGTATAACATACCTGTATATGGTGGGAAACTCTCTCTGGGGATATTGGAAGCTAAGAGGGGGACAAAGAATGTCTCACCTACCCTGCGTACTATTAACCCGAGGCAAGTGATTAAACAGGGTGACTTCACCGTTAAGTTTCTCCCTGTAACTCACTCTATTAGCGACACTTATGCTTTGCATATCAAATGCGGAGATTTTAGCGCACTACATTGTTCTGACTTTAAGATCGATCAATCCCCAGCTGGTGGCGAGCCTTTTAATCCTGCGGATTTTACCGCAATAGGTAAACAAGGGCTTACAGCTTTACTTGTCGACTCTACAAATGCCCTAAACGAAGGGTTCACTCAGTCAGAATCATCTATAAAGGAAGACTTGAAAAGGGTCTTTCGTAATGCAAAAGGGCGCATATTTTTTACCAGTTTTTCATCAAATATCGACAGATTCAAACAGATATTAGATATTGCCAGAGAGTGCGGAAGGCGTGTTGTTCTTGAGGGTGCTGCCCTCGACAGGAATGTCTCTATCGCAAAGTCTCTCGGATATATCAATCTGCCTGAAGATGTAATGATCGGGCTAAGAGCCTCTAAGAAGTTAGCTGACGATAAAGTCTGCTACATAATTACAGGTTGTCAGGGTGAGACAAACTCTACCCTTTATCGCATCGTCTCAGGTGAGAGGAAAGACCTTAGCGTAAAAGAGGGTGACCTGTTTGTCATCTCAGCAAGGGTTATCCCTGGTAATGAGAAAAACCTTATAAATCTAGTAAATCTTATTTATAAATCTGGCGGAAAGGTTGTGGATATAGGCAAAAGCAGAATCCACGTCTCTGGTCACGCATCACAGGAAGAGATAAAGCTTATGGCAAATTTTACACGTCCTAAGTACGTTATCCCTGTGCACGGCGAGCCTGTCCATATGATAACAATGAAGCGAATGCTGAAAGATACATCTTTTGTTGCACCAGATAACATCGTCCTTGTTGAGGATGGTCAGAAGGTCGTTTTTGAGAATGATGAGCTTTCTAAGATTGACGATGTCCCACACGGAAAGGTGTTTATAGACCTGCGTGGGCATTTTGCCATGGATGAAGAGACTGTCAAAGACAGAAAGCATCTTTGTCGTGATGGTGCAGTTTCTGTCGTTCTGCTTCGTAAAAAATCTGATGGACAATTCATCATTCCACCTGTTTTCGAAACAGCAGGGTTCGAGCTTACAGCGGAGAAGATGATAGCCCTTAAGGATTTCATGACAGAACATCTTCAGGAATTATTAGAAGATGACGATTATGATTATCTAGAGTTGAAAGGTGGGCTGACAAGACTCACTAAACGTTTCTTTAAAAAGAATTTGGACAGGAGACCACTTGTGATTCCTGTTGTTACGGAGATATAGATAAATGGATATCCTTTCGGCTATTATTCTTGGTATTGTACAGGGGCTTACGGAGTTTTTACCTGTAAGTAGCTCTGGGCACCTTATACTTGCTCAGTCGCTGATTAGCGATTTCCAGCAACCAGGAATGCTTTTTGATACGCTACTTCATGGCGCTACTCTTGGTGCTGTATTTGTATATTTTAGAAGACGTATAATCGAGCTTATAATCTGTCCTCTTGGGCTTTTAAGTAACGAATATAAGATCGTCTATTTTGAGAATAAACGTTTTATGTGGGGGATCATTATAGCCACGATCCCTACAGGAATAATAGGGCTTGCGCTCCAAGATAGAGTCGAAGGGGTTTTTTCTACACCTGTTTTTGTCGGTTATTTTTTAATTGTAACTTCAGTGCTTTTGCTTGTTTCTGACAGATATAAAGGGCAGTCGCAGATTACGGGAACCGCTGCCTTAATAATAGGTGTTATTCAGGGGCTCTCAGTTATCCCGGGGATATCTAGGGCAGGCTCGACGACAGCGACAGGGCTTTTTCTTGGGATAAAGCGTGAAGAGATGGCGGAGTTCACCTTCCTCATGTCTATTCCTGCGATTATAGGAGCTATAATTCTTCAGTCAAAGCATTTGTCGGCAGTTCCAGCTGAACAGCTTATCGCTTATATAGCTGGTATGATCGCTGCATTTATTAGTGGATTTTTTGCCATAGGATTTATGGTATATTTCATAAAGAGGGCAAGTCTTAAAGCATTTGCACTCTATTGTCTTATAGTGGGGATAATCGCAATCGTATGGATGTAGAAAACAAAGGGCTTAAAGCTGATATAATTTTTTTGATCATACTCTTCTTTACTATCTTCGCGACTCTGTCCATATACTCTCATTCGGAGATTGATCCAGGTTGGTCACTCATTATCTTTTCAAACTATGACCAAGAGGTTGTTAATCTTTTTGGCAAGACTGGAGCTTATTTTAGTGATTTCCTCGCCACAATATTTGGCTGGGCGTCTAATGTGTTGCCTATAATATTTATCTGGCTAACGGTTAGACTGCACTTTCATCGCAGAAATCAAGATATGAAGTGGAAAAAGACCACTTTTAGATTTTTCTTGTACATACTTTTATGTTTAACACTGGCAACAATGACAGGATTTTTTGGTGGGAGTGATTTTTCATTCGCGTCTAAACCTATGGGCGGACTGGCTGGTCTGTTCTCGGCTGATTTCTTTAACGCTATAGTCGGTACTGTTGGTGGGATAGTCATTACATGCTTTATCATTACTCTGATCCTTTTTGTTTTATTCCCTAAGTTTTTTATGAAGCTCGCAAGGACTGAGCTACCAAAAAGAGCTAAAAAAGCGGAACCTGTTGAAGATATTGAATATCAAGGCGAGATTCCTGGTAGACAGATAAAAGCAGATTTTGAATCTGAGCCTATTGTTGAAGAGGAACCAGAGGCTTATGAAGAGCCAGAACCTGAATTTGAACCTGAGCCAATCTATGAAGAAGAGATTGACGAACCTTTGATAAAAGAACCCTATGAAGAACCATCTATTAAAGAGATTCAGCAGGTTGAGAAGGTTAAAGGGAAATATAATATTCCTATAAAACTTCTTGATGAGCCTGTTCGTGAATATAAGATGGAGTCAGAGGATGAGCTTAAGCTTAAGGGTGAGATGCTCGTCTCCAAGCTTGCTGATTTTGGCGTTAACGGAAAAATAAGAGAGATTCAGCCGGGACCTGTGGTTACTCTGTATGAGTTTGAGCCAGCACCTGGCGTTAAGATAAATAAGATAGCTAACCTTTCAGATGACTTGGCTCTCGCTATGTCTGCTGTGAGCGTTAGGATTATAGCACCGATACCGGGCAAATCTGTTGTAGGTATCGAGCTACCGAACAAAAGCCGTGCTATGGTCTTCCTCAGCGAGCTTATGCAGTCTAAGGAATTCACTAAAGGTAAGGCGGCTCTCCCATTTGCTATGGGTAAAGATATTTCTGGTAAGGCTTACGTTAGTGACCTTGCATCTATGCCTCACTTGCTCGTAGCAGGAACAACAGGTAGTGGTAAATCCGTTGCGGTAAACACACTCATCTGTTCGATAGTTTATCATTCTCCGCCAGAGCTAGTTAAGTTCATCATGGTCGACCCTAAGATGGTTGAACTTAGCATTTATGAAGATATCCCTCACCTTGCTGCCCCTGTTGTTACAGACCCTAGAAAGGCGGCAAATGTGCTTAAAAACGTAGTGGAAGAGATGGAGAATAGATACTCCGCACTCGCCGCTATGAAAGTGCGTAACCTCGCATCATATAACCAGAAAGCTGAACAAGACCCAGAGCTCCCTATTATGCCATTCCTAGTGGTTATAGTGGACGAGTTTGCAGACCTTATGCTTTTTGCTGGTAAAGAAGTAGAGCAGTCTATTATTCGTATCGCTCAGATGGCTAGGGCTGTTGGTATCCACCTTGTTCTCGCTACTCAGAGACCTTCGGTTAACGTTATCACAGGAATTATTAAGGCTAATATGCCAGCGAGACTATCATTTAGAGTATCGTCAAAAGTTGATTCAAGGACTATCATAGATACTAGTGGTGCAGAGCTACTACTCGGTAAGGGTGATTCTCTATTTATACCGCCGGGGATGAGTGACACTCTGCGTGTGCATGGTTGCTTTGTCTCTGATGATGAGGTAGGCAGGATAGTTGAGCACCTTAAATCACTTGGCGAACCAGAGTATAATATGGATCTTGTTAAGGAAGAGGTTTTTGATCCTGACGAAATAGATGATTCTGAACTGGATGAGAAATACGACGAAGCACTCACACTGGTTAAGCAGAAAGGTTTTGCTTCGATATCAATGGTGCAGAGATACCTCCGCATAGGCTATAACCGTGCAGCCAGAATAGTGGAGATTATGGAAAAACGTGGAATAATTGCTCCGAGTGACGGAACATCCAAACCTCGAGAGCTTCTTATAAAAGACTAAAGGTGAATTTCATTCTGATCATTGCGAAGAATCTGATCAGGGTGATACTTAAAAATAAAAAAGGTGCATGGTTGCACCGTCAGTAACTAACAGTTTGCAAAACTATATACATGAGATCAATGAGGGAAATATGGCTGATATTAGTGTTAATTACATGGGGCTTAAGCTTAGTAGCCCTGTATTAGTATGAAGTAGTACACTTACAAAAGATATGGCAAATCTGCGGAAAGCAGAGGAAGCAGGTGCTGGTGCGGTAATCCTTAAATCGCTCTTCGAAGAGGAGATCAGACAGGATGCTGGTGATATAGATAATACTTACCATCCTGAAGCGTATGAATACATGACTGCCGATGCAGCAATGGTTTACGGGTCTGGAGAATACCTCGAGTATGTGAGGAAAGCGGCTGATTCTGTCAGTATTCCTGTTGTGGCAAGTATTAACTGTGAAGGAACTAAGTGGTGGACTGATTTTGCTTCTAATATCGAAGAGGCTGGTGCAGATGCCATTGAGCTTAATATTGCCTTCATCCCTTTCGACTCGGGTATAACAGGTCAGCAAGCAGAGGAAAAATACTTTGAAGTGGTTAAATCCGTGAAAAGCTCTGTTGATATCCCTGTCTCTGTAAAGATAGGACCTAACTTCTCGTCAATCCCAAACATGGTAACAAGGCTGAAAGAGGCTGGCGCTGATGGCGTGACTATGTTTAATAAATATTTCCACATGAAGATCAATACAAGAACTATGGAGCTAGAACCTGTTCATACATTTAGCGATCCTTCTGATGCATACAGGGTCTTACGCTGGATAGCAATCGTTAGCAAACAATGCGGGATAGAAATATCTGCTTCGACAGGTGTTTATGACGAAGATATGCTCATCCAGTATCTTCTTGCTGGTGCTAATACTGTACAAGTTACATCCGCACTTTATAAGAACGGCTTTAGCGTTGTCTCTGACCTGAATAGTGGGCTGCAATCTTGGATGAAACACAGAAATCTTGAAAAAATAGAAGATGTTATAGGACTAGCCACTAAGAAGAAGGTTAAACAGGTACAAACTTTTGAACGTCTTCAGTACATCAAAATTGCAGACGGGGCAATCTTTCAGTAAGATGAGTTGCCTAAGGGATAGAGATGAAGTATAGAAAGGATATTGATGGATTAAGAGCCCTCGCAGTACTCCCCGTACTTTTCTATCATGCTGGTATAAACCTCTTTTCTGGAGGTTACGTTGGCGTAGATATCTTTTTTGTTATATCTGGCTATCTTATTACTACTGTAATAATCAATGAGCTCGAAGAAGACCGCTTCACCATCAGAAACTTTTATGTGCGTAGGATCCGAAGAATTTTCCCTGTACTATTTTTTATCCTAGCAGTTGTTACTCTTATTGGGCTGTACATACAGATGCCATATGAGTTTAGAAATTATGGTAAGAGCCTTTCAGCAACTGTTTTTTTTGGGTCTAATATATATTTTCGCCGCCAGATGGGCTATTTTGAGAGTGCAGCAGAGACAAAACCTCTTTTACACACATGGTCTTTATCTGTAGAAGAGCAATTCTATATCTTCTATCCAATCATTCTTATTTTATTAGTTAGATATTTTGATAAGAAATACATTAAATACATTACAATAATTTTCATATTATCTTTTGTCACCAGTGTTTTCATGGTCAGGATAGACCAAAGTGATACATTTTACTTTTTGCACACAAGAGCTTGGGAACTTCTACTCGGTGCTTTGTTGGCACTTGGGGCTGTACCAGCTACAAAAAATCGCAGTATCCTTAATATCCTGTCGATAGCTGGCGTGGCGATGATTTTGTATAGTGTCATGCTGTATACAGATAAGACATTATTCCCTGGAACAAACGCCATACTCCCTTGTTTGGGTGCTTTTTTGATTATTTACTCAGGTTCCGCAGAGACTATTGTAAAAAAGATTCTTGGACTAAAGCCGATAGTTTATATTGGACTCATCTCATATTCCCTATACCTGTGGCACTGGCCATTGCTGTCATTCTTTAATGAATATCAGACAGTTATTAATATATCAGATGAGACAAAAGAGACTATTAGATATGGGCTTTTAATACTTTCTTTTGTTTTATCTGTCCTGACACATAGGTATATAGAAGTACCATTTCGCAAATTGAGACCTAATAACCTAAAGAAGTTTTTCTATACCACTTTTTTTATAATGATTGTGTTTTGCCTTTTGGGTGGAGTGATTTACTGGACAAAGGGTTTAGGGTGGAGACTGCCTAATGCTGTAACCCAGATAGATCATGGTCATGATGAAATGGAAAAAATGGGTAGCTGTAATGATAGAAGAGTCGCTGGTTTGAAGTATGAAACCATCAGACGTATTGGCGCTAAAGATGTCGAGCCTGACTTTATTGTTTTTGGTGACTCACATGCAGGGGCTTTCTACCCTGGATTTGATGAGTATGGCAAAGAGATTGGTAAGAGTGGGCTACTTGTTGCTTATAACGGACTTATCCCTCTGACAGGGCTTGGACATAAATATAAGAAGTGCTACGGTGATACAGTAGAGAAAACACTAAAAATTGTAACTGCACATGATAACATTAAAAAAGTAATACTAGTCGCAAGATGGGTTATACACATTGAAGGACAAAAAGGGATAAATGGTAGAGAGCTAACTCTATATGATACTGAGCATAATGAGATACCAAAAGGGACTTATCCTGACTATATTTATGAACAACTTCTAAAGACTGTTAATGAGCTTAGTGACAGTGGAAAGGAAGTATATATTGTATCTAACGTTCCTGAGATTATAAAAGATACGCCTTCTATGATGGCTAAAGCAAAGCTACTACAGCTAAGTTTTGGATATGATAATATCGTTGATATCAGAGAGAATGTTGATGGTTTTAAAAAGTATCAGAAGAATGTTATCAGCGTCATGGACAAGGTTGAGTCTGAGACGAATGCAATAGTGATCCATCCCGAAGAGGTTCTTCTTGATGGTGATAGATATGACCTAGTTAGTGATGATTACTCATATTATATGGATGGAAATCACCTGAGCAGCAGGGGAGCTATTTATATTGTAAAGTCTATTGGTAAACGTATTTTTGGAAATAAATAGTTAAGTACTACTATGGTTTATCTCTGTTGATCTCCTGAATAAGCACTGAGTCGTTGCCGAACCAAGCTGTCATAATCCAGTCGAAGAAGACTCCAACCTGCTTCTTAAACATCCCAACCTTAAAAAGATATAGCATCTTCCAAATGTAATATGCGAAACGTCCTCTCATCTTGAAACCAAATAGGTTGACGACTGAGTTGTTTTTACCTAGTGACACAAGGTAGCCGAAATGGAAGTAGCTGAATTCTTTTGGTTCCTTGCCGTCGATCTTACGCATGATGTTTATCACAGCCATAATCCCTTGTTGCATAGCGAGTGGAGCCACAGGTGGAAGAATGTTTTCTTTATGTTTGTAAGCACAGCTGTAACCAATTACATAGATATTATCTTTACCTAGATTTTCTGGTGTGAGCGAGTGGTTGATAAATAGTCTTTTGTCTGGTGCACTGTTGTTGCTTATAGATTGCAGGTGCTCCTGCCCCATAACGCCAGCTGTCCAAACAGTTATTGTTGAGTCTTTAGTGAAGCTCTCATCGTTTATGGAATATGAGACGTTGCATTCAGATATCTCTTGCACGCTAGCATTGTTTATTAGGTTGATTCCACTCTCACTGACTATCCTTTGAGCTTTGATAGCTTGTGATTCGTCAATGGATGGGAGGATAGTTTTATAATACTCAAAGATAGTTATATCGTATTCATCATTCTTGATAGAATTATATTCTTTGCGGATTTTTGCTCTGATGAAGTCGTTCATCTCTGTGGCAAGCTCTACTCCAGTGATGCCTCCGCCGATGATGGAGAATGAGAGAAGTCTTTTCTTTTCAGCTGGGTCGGTCATCTGGCTAGCTTTTTCGAGGTATTCGATTATCAGATATTTTATACCTATAGCGTCATTTATACTTTTAAACTCAAAGGCATTACGAATAGCTGATTGGTTGCCACGGAAGTTAGTTTGTGAGCCTGTTGCGACTATCAGATAGTCATACTCGTGTGTCCCCTCTTTGCAGGTGACTGAGTTGTTTTCACTGTCGATTGATGTAACTTCATCACGTATGAAACGAACTTTATTTTTTACACAGATTTCTCTGAGTGGGAGGACGATATTCTCCGCCTTTACATTTCCGCTGACAACCTCTGTAAGCATAGGTGTAAATAGTGAAAAATTGTGTTTATCTATTAATGTTACTTCGACTTTCTTCTTTTTGATTTGTTTACGAATATGTGCAATGGCAGAAAGGCCGCCAAAGCCTCCTCCTAAAATGACTACTTTTTTCATTTGTGTGGCTCCCTGATTAAAATTATACTTCTTTTGTCTCTTAATCAAGTTCTTTTTATTGTGAGTTAATTATAAAAAAAAAGAGCAACCCAAAACGAGTTGCTCTTGTATCCTTTACCTTATCAGGCTCATAGCATGAGCCGTAAAACTAGGTTGCACAAATTATCTTCTCTAAGTAAGCCAGCAGTGCTTCTGCTTAGAAGTCAAAGCCGAATGTAACGCCACCTACTAGTGAAGTTGCGTCATAAAAATCTATATTTGACATACGGCTAGACACCCCTGCCATAAAGGAGATGTGTTTCTTTTTTAGTCCAAAAGGATTCATCCAACGATAGCTTGTGAATGCTCCAGCTTTTATATCTTCACGAGTGTTGTTGAATATTGGGTTTTCTGCTGAGTATTTTTGATAATCGAGGGATATAGCTGATATGAGCATTCCGCTACTGAGCATTTTTAAGTCGACGAACTTAATGTAAGCGCCTTTGTTTTCCTGAGCTTCGCCATCTCGATTGTCGTAGGTGATACCGACGAAAGGTGTGAGTTTCCCTTTGTCGTTGTTGAAATCGTAACCGACAGAAAAATCGTATGAGTAGCCATCACGTTTCATTGAGGAGTATCTTTCGCCGATAACGTCATCCCCTATGTTGTGATTCGTGATTTTCAGAATTGCAAGATGAGGGGTTCCGCCTATCCCTTCGTGGGTAAATTTGATACCTACGGCACGGTCTGTTGTTCCGTCTCTGTCTAACACATATGGGTCTTCCCAAACTTTACCGAAAGGATCTAATATGATGGAAATGTCGCATTTGCCATAGTCGTGATCCATGCTGAGACCTATCTCAAACTCAGGTTTACCTCCACCAAATGGTGTCCCTGCGTGATAAGTCAGGTTATTAGATTTATATTTAAGGTCGAATTGAGCATAGATCACCCCATTATTAAATCTGTCTGGACTGTCTGAGAGGTTGTCTATCTTTTCGTTATTGCTACTAACCATAAGTGCGTCAGTTGAGCTTGCCCCTAGGATGCCTATATCGAAGTATCCGCTGAAATTGTCTTTTGCGTATGCTGTAACCGAAAGGGTTACCATTACGATTACTAGTATAAAGTGTCTCAAGATTCATCCTCCAGATTAAATTCATTTATCTTGTTATGCAGAGTTCTGCGTGAAATCTGTAATACTTCAGCGGCCTTAGTCTTGTTGCCACCTGTCTTTTTTAGAGCCTTTAGGATGAGCTCTTTTTCGTTGTCTCTAATGCTGAGCCCACCATCTGTACTTCCACCAAAAGCTGGCAAGGTTGCTGGCTCGAGCTTTGTCCCAGTAGTTAGGATTATGCTGCGTTCAACGATATTTTCAAGCTCACGGATGTTTCCTGGGAACCCGTAAGTTGAAAGTTTTTTTATGTATGCTGGGTCAGCTGATTTGATAAGCTTGCCCAGTTTTTCTGCATGTTTTTCTATGAAGAATTTGACGAGTGGAGTTATCTCTTCTTTTCGCTCTCTAAGTGGTGGCACATCCACAGGGAATACTGCCAGACGGAAGTATAGATCCTCTCTGAACTCGCCAGTCTCGGCACGTTTTTTGAGATCTTTATTTGTCGCTGCGATTATGCGGACATCAGTTTTAAGAGTTTTAGTGTCACCGACACGTTCAAAACAACCCTATTGTAGTACACGCAAAAGCTTAGCTTGAACATTCAGTGAGAGTTCTCCTATCTCGTCTAGGAAGAGTGTCCCGCCATCTGCGGACTCGAAGAGTCCTTTCTTGTCTTTAATGGCAGTGGTGAATGCACCTTTGACGTGACCAAAAAGCTCACTTTCGATGATATTCTCAGATAGAGCGGCACAATTTATAGCCAAATATGGTCTCGCAGAACGTCTTGAATTGTCGTGAACAGATCTTGCTACCAACTCTTTACCAGTTCCTGATTCGCCTAGTATAAGAACGGAGGCATCAGTAGGAGCGACTAATTTCAACTGTTCAATTATAGAGCCAAGTCCCTCTTTTGCATATATCCCACCAAAGATGTAGTCATCAGCAGGAACAAGATTTTAGCTAGGAGCTGTATCTTTGACCTTACCTAATGCGTCCATAAGCTGATCTATGTCAACTGGTTTAGTTAGGTAATCAATCGCTCCAAGCTTCATCGACTCAACGGCTGTCTTCACGTTAGAGAAGGCGGTTATTACTATCACTGGGACAGAAAAACCCTTACGATTCATCATTCCAAGAAAGGTCAGCCCATCCATAATATCCATCTTCATATCTAAGAGGATAGCGTCATACTTATCTTCTTCTAGAGCTTCAAGTGCATGCAGTCCATTCTCTGCCTGAGAAGTTTTGTGCCCTGCATCTTCTAAATGGAGCTTGAGCATCAGTCTGTGGTTTTTTTCATCGTCTACAATGAGTATCTTCATGTTTACCTGTTCTGAGTATATCAGCTGTATTTTATTTGCACACTAAATAATTCGTCCGTTTGTATGTGGATATTGAATCCGTGGAGCTGGACTATACGCTTAACAATGGCTAGACCTAGCCCTGTTCCTATAGTCTTTGTTGTGTAAAATGGTTTACCAAGAGAATCAGGGTCAAAGTCTTTGTTCGCTATTTCGTTAGAAACGGTAAAACCATCTTGGTTTATGATGACATTAATTTCACTATCATCCGGTGAGCCTTGTATTGCGTTTAGTAAAAGGTTAAATATGATTTGGCGGATTTTTTCGCAATCAGCCTTTATAGGTGAGCTCTCACCATCTATTTTAATGTTGATCCCTTTGCTTTGTGCATCAATATTAAGCAGTTTGGCAGCATTTGCAGATAGATCCTTAATATTTGTATCAGTAAGATTTAAGGTCATGTCCTTGCCGTATGATAGGTAGTCATTTATGATTCGGTCGAGCCTAGAGAGCTCATCGACACAACTTTCTGATATATCTTTAAGCTCTCCCTCAGATTTCTTTGCAGAGAACTCCATCAGACCTTTTACAGTACTGAGCGGATTCTTTAGCTCATGTGCCATAATGCGTGACATTTGCCCAAGCTCTGCCTCACGTTCTGATGCTTCCAGTCTTTTTGACTGCTCAGCGTTTACTTTAAGGATTCGTGCAGTGTAAACGTAAACTGATATAAGTAACAGCTCTAGGAGTATCATCCCTATGAGAAAGACTATCTCTGAACGAATAAGAGCTCTGTGGTTTGTAGTGTCGAGAAGGACTCCAGCCACAAGAATAGGGTCGTCTGAAAACTGAGGCTGTCTTCGACCTTGTGGTGGATGCATATTCCCCATCATCCTTTGTGGTTTACCAAGGGTGTGATACATGAATAACCCGTCTGGAGCTTCAAATATCCCTTCTGGAGTTTGACGTGGGTTAATGTGTGGCGGGGTTATGTTTTTTGTATTAAAGAGAACTTCTCCCTCTTGGTTGAAGAGATATAAACTCTTGACGCCCGTCCCTGCACCGATATCATTCACAAATGTACGAAACCGAGTCATGTTGTCAGTTGAAAGTAGAAAGTGAGCACGCCTCCCCCCTTCAAATGAGGATAGTGCTGTCTTTCCAATAACTATGAGGGAATCCTTGGAGCTATGAATAGTTTTATTGGTATTGAAGCCCTGCATAACTATTATTGCTAGGTTAAGGATCACAGCGAGTATAAGTACCTTTTTTAGTCTTGATGCAAATGTTTTTTCCATAAATAGATAATATATTATTGGAAGAGAAAGTGTATATGCAAATTTTGCAAATTATTGTGAAGATTTTGCACGGTCGAACACCTCAAGTGTTTATATGTGGACAATAACATGCAAAAAACAACACTAATCATTGTCTAAATCCCTATTCTATACTATTAATGTATCTGAATTGATATAAGAGAGGCAATTATGAAAGTAGTTTTTATGGGAACACCTGAGATGGCTGTCCCAACACTTAGAGAATTAATAGAGAATGACATAGAGGTTACACTGGTAATCACTCAGACTGATAAACCAAAAGGGCGTGGTAAGCAGATGCAAGCTCCACCTGTGAAAGAATTCGCGCTTGAACATGGTATAGAAGTTGTCCAACCTAAATCTTTGAAAAATAATGATGAGATTCTAGAGCAATTAAAGGCTGCCGAACCTGATTTCTTGGTCGTGGCGGCATTTGGTAAAATACTTCCACAAGCAGTCTTAGACGTGCCTAAATTTGCTCCTGTGAACGTACACTTTTCACTCTTGCCGAAGTACCGTGGTGCTGCTCCTGTTAACTGGGCAGTGATAAATGGAGAGAAGGAGACTGGTGTTGCGACTATGCTTATGGATGCTGGGCTTGATACTGGCGATATCTTGCTTGTAGAGAAAACTCCTATAGAAAAGAAAACAGCTCTTGATATAGCAGAGGAACTTTCAGAAACAGGTGCAAAACTTCTCATAAAGACACTTAAAGAGTTTGACAGTATCACTCCTATAAAACAAAAAGAGAGTGATATGACTTACGCTCCTATGATGAAGAAGGAAGATGGTAAGATCGATTGGATAAAGTCAGCGGTGACTATTGAGTGTATGATAAGAGGTTTTGTCCCTTGGCCGACAGCTTATACATCCCTTGGAGGCAAAACAGTAAAACTTTTTAAAGTTGAGATTGTCAAAGCTCCAGAGGATTTGGATGCTGGGATGGTATTCGATATTACAAAAAAGAGTTTTAGCATCAAGTGCGGTAATGGCGGCTTGAAAGTGCTTGAGCTTCAACCTGAAGGCAAGAAACGTATGCCAGTGGCAAGCTTTCTCGCAGGAACTAAACTAACGGGTGACGAGCGTTTTGAATAAAAAAATGATTTCTAAAGACAGGGCGATATTTATGGCCTTGTTCTTCCTTTCTGGTTCGATACTTTTTGGGACAGGGCTAATAGTCTGGTATTTCATGCATATAGGTGCGTCGGTTATCTCTAGTGCTGTAGCTGGTGTGATAACAGGGCTGTTTATTCTGTTTGCTGTATCTATGACGTTCTTCTCTATGATCTTCGCCTACACTGCTCTTACAGGCAATAGCTTTGGTCAGGTGAAGGGGTTCAGAAGGGTCGCTCAAAGGTTGACTCTCCCAGTAGTGCTTAGGACTGGAAAAGTTTTAGGTGTTGAAAAAGACAGGATAGTCAGGGCATTTATTAATATAAATAATGAAATTGTCAGGAGCCTTATGAAAAGTAAATCTCCTGAAAACATACTTATACTACTTCCGCACTGTCTCCAGCTTGATGACTGTGCTCTGAAGCTGACTAGTGATATAGGCAAGTGCGTAGGTTGTGGCAAGTGTGATATAAAAGACCTTGTCGAAATAGCAGAAAAATATAATTTATCTATAAATGTTGCAACAGGTGGAACTATCGCACGCAGGATAGTGAAAGAGACTAGACCTGATGTTATCCTTGCTGTTGCTTGTGAACGTGACCTGCTAAGTGGAATACAAGATACATACCCGTTACCTGTAATTGGCTTTTGCAATAGACGCCCCAATGGCGAATGTAGAAGCACAAGGGTAAATGTGGAAATGATAGAAGATGAAATAAAGAGTTTATATAAAGATCAGGAGGCTATATGACCAGTAACACGCTAAAGACTGGGTTACTTATGGTTTTACTTACAGTCCTTTTTATACTTGTAGGTGGAGCTATCGGCGGACGCGGTGGCGTCGTTTTCGCATTTGGATTTGCTATGGTTATGAACTTTGCATCTTATTGGTTCAGCCACACTATAGTGCTGAAGATGTACAAAGCAAAAGAAGTAACCGAAGCGGAACAACCTGTTTTATATAGGATAGTGAGGGACCTTGCGACTAGAGGACAACTCCCAATGCCTAAAGTTTATGTAATGAATAATCCTACACCTAACGCTTTTGCTACAGGGCGTGACCCTCAGCATGGTGTTGTTGCGGTGACAACAGGAATTATGCAACTGCTAGATGAAGATGAACTTGATGGTGTTATCGCTCACGAGCTTGCTCATATTCACGGCAGAGATATATTGATCGGAACAATCGCAGCTACTTTCGCAGGTGCTATTATGATGCTCGCTAGTATGGCGAGATTCTCCGCTATGTTTGGCGGTTTAAGTAATGACGACGACGAGGGTGGCAATCCACTAGGTATAGTTGTGGTTATAATAGTGAGCATACTTGCTCCTGTGGCTGCCATGCTGGTTCAAATGGCTATCTCAAGATCAAGAGAATACATTGCAGATGAGCGTGGTGCAAACCTTTCAGGTAAGCCTAGATCGCTAGCTAGTGCTCTCGCTAAGATTTCTGGTGGTGTTCAGCATGTTCCTATGGAAGATGCAAATGCGGCTACGGTACATATGTTTATAATGAATCCGCTCAGTGGAAAGAGCATGCAATCTATGTTTTCCACACACCCTCCTGTAGAGGAGCGAATTAAGCGTCTTAATGCAATCGCAGCAAAGGGGATATAATGGGCGGTAGAGATAGAAAAAAATTATATGAGCTACTGAAATCGTTTTATGAAGGTGTGCTTAAAGAAGATTATTTTGAAGGTTCACCAGAGCAGAGACTTTATAGAAAGATATATTTCGAGACATTTAGACACCTCGGTTTTATCGAGAAGTGTTTGGATACTCTTTATAAAGAGACCCCTGGACCAGAGCTTCGCGCGGCGCTTGCTCTTGGTGCTTGCCAGATTCTGTTTATAGATGATGTCCCTGCCTATGCGGCGGTAAACGAGACTGTTTCACTTGTTAAACAACACAAAAGGAATTTTGTGAACGCTATTTTGCGTAGTGTTGGCAGACAAAAAGAAGAGTTCCTTAAAAATTATAATATCAGAGAAGATTTCCCAGCTTGGTTTATTAAAAGATGGGAAGCGAGGCTCGGTGATGAGCTAGAAGAGTTCCTTCAAGACCTTAACTCCAAACCTCCATTTTATGGTGTGGATAAAGAGACGTTCGAACTGAAGTTACTGAATGAACGTTCAGAAGATTATGTAATGGATAGAGGGTCATACGCCATAGCAAAGCTTGCTGGCAATTGTCATCCTATGTCTGTTCTTGACTGTTGTGCCGCTCCGGGTGGCAAGACATACATACTCTCTGGGACATATCCAGAGGCTAGAGTCTTCGCTGTGGAGAAGAGTGCCAGACGTTTCAAAAGCCTACAGAGAAATATGGAAGAACTGGGCGTGAAGAATGTCGATCTCATCCAAAAGGATCTTATGTGGTTAGAGACTGAGGCTAAGTTTGACCTTGTACTACTTGATGCGCCTTGTACTGCATTAGGTACTATCAAGCGTCATCCAGAGGTTCGTTGGCTCAGACATCTAAATGACGTTAGAGAGAATAGCAAAAGACAGCTTGAGATGCTTAAGAAGGCTGCGACCTTTATGGCTCCAGGTGGTAGACTTATATATTCTGTATGTTCTATGGAACCAGAAGAAACCACAGAGGTCATAGAAAAGTTTCTAGCATCAGAAAATGGGTATAAACTTGTAGAACCATCATGTGACGATGATTTCAAAAACGGCAAGTATCTCATTTCTATTCCATATATCCATCAAGCTGATGGATTTTTTGGGGCAGTTTTGACAAAAAAATAATTGGCAATTCGCATGCAAACAGTTAGTATTGCCTTTATAAAATGATTTAGGGGTGAGCTGTGGCTAGGTTATTAATATTTCTTTTGATTTTTACTTTTAGTGTTTTTTCAGCGAATGCGTATACAGTTATGCCAGCTGAAAAGAGTAGTAAAATAACGGGGTATACCCGTGCAGTTAAGAGCATGAATATAACCGCAGAGACCGCAGGCAGACTTGTAGCAGTTAACTATAACATGGGGGATGTAGTCGGAGAAAAAACTTTTGCGATTATAGACCCCACTTTTACCAAATATTCTATCCGATCCGTTCAAACATCTATAAAAAAACTGAGTGCAACCATAAAACGGCTCGAAAATAATATCACTTACCAGAAGAAGGAATTCAGTCGTATCGAATCCCTTTACCTGAGCGAAGTTGAGACCGAGAGTAGACGTGACGGTGCAAAACAATCACTCGACCAATCAGAGTTGTCTCTTGCTGAGTTGATGCAGGATAAAGCTGGGTTAGAGGTTACTCTATCAGAACTTCGTGAAAAGCTGGATAGGCAATATATCAAAATTCCTACTGGATGGAGTACCACATCAAAACCACTTGAAATTGGCGAGCTTGTAAATGTAGGTCAACCTATAGCTACAGCTGGTGATTTCAGACAGCTGATCGTTCCTGTATTTGTAGATAATCATCAGCTTAAATCACTTCAATCTAATAAAAGTATAGATGTGACTATAGATGGCAAAGCTTATGAAGCTGTCTTAAATAGGATAAATCCTGCTTTCGATGAACGAACTAGAAAACGTGAAGTGGAACTGCTTATAGACATGACTGGTATAGGTGGAATGTATGTTGAAATTCCAGTAAAGATTCTTGCTGATGGTTTTATGGTTCATGAGAAGACTCTAATAAGCAGATATGCTAATCCGAAGGTCAGGATTAAGCAGACAGGTCAGAGTGTACGAGTTAACGTTCTTGGCAAAGATGGAGAAATGGTTCTCATAGGCGCAACACCAGAGCTAAAGATTGGTGTGGAGCTTGAGGCGGTTACAGAGTGAAAAGATTCATAGAACTTATCATCTCTAAGAGGGTTGTGATAAATGTTCTCTTTGCGATATTTCTTATCGCTGGGTTGAACAGCTTTATGTCGTCACCTGTTCAAAACATGCCCCCTGTTGATATCGGCAAAGTCTTTATCTATACAGTTTATTACGGTGCATCTCCAGAGGATGTTGAAGCTCTTGTTACTACAAAAATTGAGGATGCTCTCGATGGTCTGGAGAATGTTGAATACATCCAGTCGAGTTCTATGCGTAATGTCTCTAGCACCGAAATAAAGTTTATAGACGATTCTGATTATAAAAAGCTTTATGACGAATTACGTCTTCGTATCTTGAACATCAAAAATGACTTACCAGCTGAGGTTGATGAACCCCACTTTATATACATTGATACTGAAGAATTCTTACCTGTTATAGCGGTAAATATAGCTGGTGATCAGTCAAATAAAACTCTAGAAATGTTAGCAGAAGAGCTTAAGACTGACCTTCGCAAGATTCCTGAGGTTGAAAGTGTGTCTAAGTCGGGAGCATTCAGCGAAGAGTTTCATGTTGCTCTATCCAGTAAACAACTTAGAAAACATGGTGTCTCTTTTTATGAAGCTGCAAAAGCTATAGAGCTTGCTAATACAAAAATACCTGCAGGAATTTTCAGTAAGAACGGCACAGAATATATGCTAGATACGGGTACACGGTTTTCATCACAGGATAGTCTGCTGAATGCAGTTGTCCGCAAGGATGGTGACGGTAATTTTATCAGAGTGCGTGATCTGACAGTCTATGCTGGTATGAGCCATAGAGACCCTGATACTCTTGTGTCTGTCAATGGAGAAAGCACCGTTCAGCTCATCGTGAAAAAACTTCGTATGGGTGATTCAGCTTCCATAGCGAATGCAGTTAGAAAAGCCTCAGAAGAGTTCGAACGTGTGCATAAGGATGAGGGGATATCTATCGTCTATACGCAAGATTCAACCCTTGAGATAAATGATTCTGTCCGAGTTTTGGGTGGAAACATGCTAATGGGTATCATCCTTGTGGTGCTAATCCTTTGGATGGCTTTAGGTTTCAGAAATGCAGTGCTAACCTCAGTTGGGATACCTTTTTCAATCTTATTTGCTGTGATGATTAACTCGTTTTTTGGTTATTCTATCAACACTATTACGATATTCGCTTTTGTACTTATTTCAGGGATCATAGTTGATGATTCGGTTATTATTGTCGAGAACATATATCGCCACTTACAAAATGGTAAAAAGATAAAGGACGCTGTCCGTGATGGAACGGCAGAGATATTCTTACCTGTGACGAGTTCTGCCGTCACTACCATCTTGGCGTTTGTGCCTATGTTTATTATGACAGGTAGCACTGGAGACTTTTTTGCTTTTATACCCCTTACAGTGATTTTTGCTCTTACAGCGTCACTACTTGAAGCTTTGATAATTTTGCCTGTTCACTATCTGGAGTGGGGACCAAAAAATGTCAAAGAACATAAAGAGGATAACCACGCTCACGTTTCTGGTGGTATATTCGGTTTTTTCTGGCGAGCGTATAGCCGTATTGTTACGGTACTCCTTAATAATTCGATAAAAACATTGCTTGGGATGACAGTCGTCTTTTGGGTAGCCATTGGTATTCTTGTCCTCTCTGCCACTGGTATAGTTCCGCTTATTAAAGTTAAGTTTTTTCCTGATAGCTACTATAGATATCATGTAACAGTTGAACTGCCTACAGGGACACCTGTGCAGATAACCGATAGAATAATTAAAGACTACTCAAAATATATAATATCTAAGGGGCAAGGGGAGGCTGTTTCAGCTTCTGGTTATGCAGGTTTCTTTGAAGATCAAGATTATGTGCGCCATAGAGGTCACTATTATGGTTCTATCATTGTGACTCTACCAAAAGCTAATGAACAGGATTTTAAGAATATCAAAGATAATGACGTTGCTCTGTATCTCGACTATCTCAGGCAAGATCTGATTCGTTACGCTGAGAATAACTATGAGAAGTGGGGCGTTAAACCTGAAGTAAATCTATTTGGAGAGAATACAGGACCTCCTGTTGGTAAGGACGTTAACGTTAGGGTGACTGCGAACACCGTTGAGGTAGCAACTCAGGCTGCCGATGAAGTTCTTGCGTACCTTAAGGCTAATGACGAAACGAAAGAATTGCAAGAATTACAAGATAATAGAGCAAAGCCCCAGACCGCTCTTAAGATAAAAGCTATAGATGATCAGGTGCGTAGGTTTGGTTTGGATAATACATATGTCACAGCAGTAGCATCAGGTGCTCTCAGTGGTATGTATGCTGGCAAGTATCGCACTACAGACGAAGAAGTAGACCTCAAAGTTAAATTGTCTAAACGGTATGATATATATAATCCGACAGGTGAAGGGATTGTCGCTCCAGAGGATATATTGATGGTGCCTGTGGTTGAAGACGACAAGAGACCAGTCTATATGGGAGATGTCCTCTCTATTGAGTATGATACAGAGCCGAATGTGCTCAGAAGATATAACGGAAAACCTGCAATCACTGTTACTGCTAATATACCTAAGGGTGGAAATCTTTCATCTGGGAGAGTTCAGAATCTTGTAAAAACTCATTTTGCCGACATATCAGATAGATATCCTGGTGTCGTGATAGCTTTTGGTGGCGAGTTCGAAGAGACTCAGAGAGCTTTTTCTTCACTATTTATAGCATTTATAATCGCTGTACTTGGTATATACCTTGTCCTTACAGCTCAATTTAACGATTATTTTCAGCCGATGCTGATCCTTTCTGCTATCGCTTTTGCTATCATTGGTGTTGTTTATGGGATGTTTATAACCCGATCGACCTTTACTATCCAGTCGTTTATAGCTGTTGTTGGTCTTGCAGGTGTCGCTGTTAATGATTCGCTTATTTTGATAGATTTTATGAATGTCCGCCGTAAAGAGGGGATGGAACTTCGTGAGGCTGTCATGTCTGCGTGCAGTCAGCGTATGCGCCCTGTTCTTATCACAACTGTTACGACAATGCTTGGGCTGTTGCCTATGGCGATAGGTTTCCCTAAC
Source organism: Denitrovibrio sp. (assembly GCA_002869185.1). Taxonomy (GTDB): domain Bacteria; phylum Chrysiogenota; class Deferribacteres; order Deferribacterales; family Geovibrionaceae; genus Denitrovibrio. Next base: position 130,157 of record PKTN01000009.1, read on the forward strand.
AAGTCTGTTGAGTGGTCTAGCATGGCTACTGCCTTTACTAGTGGTCTTGCTAGTGCGACGATACTTACACTGCTGATTATCCCTGCAGAATATGAGCTTCTTGAGAGGATGCGCATCTGGATCAATAATAAACGGAGTAAGAGGAATTTGTAGATTGCAAATATCAAACGTGGGGCTATAATCAAGTGTATATAAAACATGGGGCTATGATTTGTTTACTACTATAATCTTACGTTTCGGAGCATTTGCTAATTCAGTATCAATCTCTGGAGCCGAGATGGCGCTCGCTATTATAATGCTAATGGCTATCTATAAGGTTTACAGAACTCGAGATTATTCCGTTTTTAAAAAGTTTTTTTTCATTTTCTTTATAATGATGATCATTGCTGAGACTATATCAACATTTGCTGGGGTAGATCCTGCAAACTCTATTAAGTCTTATGAGAGCTTTTGGGTACTATCCTATCTACCTGCAATATATGTTGTTTTTGCTGGTCGAGATAAAATTAACTATATGATTTATGTCTTCTTGGGGACAATCTGTGCAAGTCTTTATGGGATTATCGAATTATTTTATTATAATATGAGTCGTGCTGATGGTTTCTTCTCTCATTCGCTTACTTTCGGCAATGTTTTAGCACTAGTGGTTATAGCAGCCATAGGTGTTATAGTATTTAAAGCCTATGAAACAAAAACTCACTTAAACGTTACACTCATAACCTTATTGACATCTGTGCCTGCTCTCATGCTAAGTGGTAGCAGAGGACCGATACTAGCTTGCCTTGTCTCTGTTTTTGTGATGATGGTATTTAAATATCGTTGGAAGGGTCTAATACCTAGTATCGTGGTTCTTTTAGTCATATTTTTCACAATTTCTCAGATACATTCAGTAAAAATAAGATTTGTTAAAACCATAGGCAATATATCTAATACAGAATCATCCATAGGAACAAGGCTGGTCTTATGGGAAGCATCTATGAAGGCTATTATGGCAAGACCTGTGTTTGGTTATGGGAAACGAAATTTTACATCAGAAGTTTCAAAATATATTAATGTACCAACATCTAGCAGAGCTCATGCACATAATACATATATTCAATACACGTTCTTGCACGGCTTCTTTGGTCTATCTGCATTACTAGGTTTTTTGGGGTCTGTAGTTTGGGAGATATGGCGTAGGCGCAGGTCAGGACCTTACCTTAAGATCGCTTTGTTTGTTGTGCTGGTATTTTTACTTGAAGGACTTACTGAGAATGCTCTTGGTGACTCCGAGATAGTTATTATGTGTTTCTCTTTAATAGGGCTGATGCTGGCTCCGGGGAGACCAGCGATCAGCATTGATGATGATTTAGAAGAGTTTACTGAACCACTACAGAATTAAGGATTTTATTACCCAGTTCAATTAATTCTTTAAACTCTGGTTTATATGTTACTGTCACTTCCCAAAGATCTTTATCTCTTGTTACTATGACAGAATCCACAACAGTTTTGACACCATTATCCTCGGCTATTCCTGTGAGTGCTGACCCTGTGTTTTCATCTTTGCTGTAAGGACCAACTTTGTAAGTATAAGAGTCAACCTTCATGACATCTTTAACCATTTTCGCAAGTTTATTAGCATAATCTTCAGAGTCAAATTCGTTTTTACCGATTGTATGGATGATTCTAAGAGTGAAGACAGTTGTTGCATATTCGTATGCATCGTAACTTTCTAGTAGTTCTTTAGCATCATGGTCTAGCTTAACAGGGACATTTACTAAACCTTCAGGAGTATGGGCTGTGATCCCTGTGTTTCCGACAGGTCTGACTGCCCAGTCCTGTGATAAAACCCTTTCAATGACGACAGCACTGTCCTCATTTACTATAGCGCTTTTTTCAAAATAATTTTTAGCGACAACAACACCAACGATAACAAGTGCGGCTATGAAACCGATAATCTTGACGTTCTTCATATTATATAAAAACCTCCAGGAATACTATTATCAGTAATTTAGCAGATTTTACGGTAAATTCAAACAATGTTTTTTATTAAGGGGATAAAAAACTCTTTACAAGACATTTGATTGGCTATAGTCTAACGATAACAACTTATCGAGAGTAGTCGAGGGACAAGGCCCTATGACGCTACAGCAGCCGGTCGACAAAATAAGTCGGTGTCTTGTGCTAATTCCTACCCGAGTATGGAAAGATAAGTCGATATGTATACGTACATACCGCCTCTTTTCAAATCCTTGGAAAGAGGCTTTTTTTTTGGAGGAATTTAATGAGCGAACACAAATTTGAAACACTCGCAATTCACGGTGGCTATAGGCCTGACGAGAAGACTGGGGCGACAAATGTTCCTATCTATCATTCAAACGCTTTTGAGTTTGATAGTATTGACCATGCAGTGAGCCTTTTTGACCTGAAAGCTCCTGGACACATCTATTCCAGACTTTCTAACCCTACAGTGGAGGTTTTAGAAAACCGCATAGCGATGCTAGAGGGTGGCTCTGCTGCCGTAGCAACGTCATCCGGTCAGTTCGCAACATATATGGCTATAACAACTATCGCGGGCTCAGGTGATAATATAGTAGCCTCTGGCAAGCTTTATGGTGGGACATATAATCTATTTGTTCACACATTTAAAAAACTTGGAATAGAGCTCCGTCTTGTTGATCAGGACGATCTTGAAGCTTATAAATCAAATATTGACGAAAATACAAAGGCTATATATATCGAGTCTATCAGCAACCCTGGTAGTGATATCCCTGATATTGAAGCTATCTCTGCCATAGCTAAGGAGAACGGTCTTCCGCTTATCGTGGATAACACATATGCGACACCTTATCTTTTTAAGCCTATTGAGTATGGTGCAGATATCGTCCTTCACTCTCTGACTAAGTTCATTGGTGGACATGGATCAGCTATGGGTGGAGCTGTTGTAGACGCAGGAACTTTTGATTGGAAAGCTAGCGGACGTTTCCCTTCATTTACTGAGCCAGACCCAAGTTACCACGGCGTAATTTACTCAGAGGCATTTGGTAATATGGCACTCGCTATCAAGATGAGAGTTCAAATACTCAGAGATATCGGTGGATGTCTTTCACCTACTAATGCATCTATGATAATGGCTGGTCTCGAGACACTCGCTCTTCGTATGGAGAGACATTGTGAAAACGCATATAAACTTGCTGGTTACCTGCTTGGAAACGATAAGGTAGCATGGGTAAACTATCCAGATCTGCCGGATAATAAGAATTATAAGAGACTTAAAGAACTGATGCCTAAAGGTAGCGGTGCTATGATCTCATTTGGTCTTAAGGGTGGTTATGAAGCGAGCAAATCTTTCATCGAAAGTGTAAAGCTTGGTATTCACGCTACAAACCTTGGTGATGTTAGAACTATCCTGACTCATCCTGCGAGCACAACGCATAGACAGCTTAACGATGAACAGCTCGAATCTGCTGGGATTCCAAAAGAACTTCTTCGTGTTAGTGTAGGTATAGAAAATATTGACGATATAATAGCTGACTTCGAACAAGCAATGGGAGCGACTAAGTAATATGGCTGAATCTGTTGGTGTTGTTAAACCTCAATTTCATACGCTGAAAGAGGATTTCTTTTTCGAGAGTGGTAGAGTTGTTTCATCTATTACCATTGCGTACGAAACATACGGAACCCTAAACGAAGAGAAAGATAACGCCATACTTGTATGTCATGCCCTTACTGGAAGTGCTCACGCAGCAGGTTTTAACCGTGAAGACGAACAGAAACCTGGCTGGTGGGATCCTATGATCGGACCTGGGAAAGCTTTTGATACAGATAAGTATTTCGTTATCTGCTCAAACTTTCTTGGTAGCTGTTACGGTACTACTGGACCTAGCTCAGTAGACCCACAAACTAAAAAAAGATATGGATTAAAATTTCCTGTTGTAACCGTCAGAGACATGGTCAAACTCCAAAAGAAGCTGGTCGATCATCTTAAGATCGAAAAGCTCTATTGTGTAGCTGGCGGTTCGATGGGAGGAATGCAGGCTCTTGAGTGGGGGGCAACCTTCCCTTACGCTACAAAGAGCATCCTGCATATAGCAGCATCGGCTGCAATAACACCTATGGCTATAGCATTTAACGCTATTGCTAAGGTCGCCATAATGAAAGACCCTAACTGGCGTGGCGGTGACTATTATGACGATGTTATGCCTATTGACGGTCTCGCTATTGCGAGGATGGCGGGGCATATTACATATATGTCAGACGAGTCATTTCACGATAAATTCGGCAGAAGGTACGCCACTTTTGAAGGTATTTACGACTTTAAAGGACTCTTTGAGGTGGAGAATTATCTCAAGTACAACGGGTATAAATTTACAGAGTACTTTGATGCAAACACCTACCTCTATGTCTTGAAGGCGATGGACATTTATGATCTTTCATACGGTCGAAACTCACTAAAAGACTCTCTTAGGCTTATCACCCCTAAGACGCTCTTTATAACTTTTTCATCAGATTTCCTCTTTCCTCCTTATCAGACGGAGGAGCTTGTTAATCTTATGAAAGAGATAGGGCATGATCCTGAATGGGTTAATATTGAATCAAGCTACGGTCACGATGCATTTCTGCTTGAGGCTGATACGCAAACTGACATAATCAAAAATTTCTTAGCGAGTATCTAATGGGGTTCGATAACAGTTCCGAGAACTACCTTAAAAGTAGCGATCATTCTGTTGGGTCTGACCTTGAATATTTTACATCATATTTCAAAGATAAAAGATTTGCGAAAGCTATAGATGTCGCTTGTGCGGCGGGTCATTTTGCTAATGTTTTTCCGGCTGATGAGGTATTTAGTACAGACCTTAGCTTTAATATGTTACAGACGGCTAAAAAAGAAATGGGATTTTATATGCCAGCTCTTTCAAAGGCAGAGTTTCTACCTTATAAGTCTGATACATTCGATCTTGTTGGTTGTCGCATAGCTATGCACCACTTTCGTAATCCATGTATGTTCATGAACGAAGTTTTTCGTGTACTTAAAAATGGTGGACTGTTTGTACTTATCGATTCTGTCGTTGGCAAGGTTGAGGATGCTGACCTGAATAGGTTAGAGCTTATCCGTGACACTAGCCACCATAGAAGCCTACAGGTTGAAGAGATTATTGGTATAGCTGAAGCAGAGAATTTTTTGCTTGAGGACGTTAAAGTGTTTCTTAAGTTGCATAAGTTTGACGAGTGGGCGCGCAGATTAAAGCCTTCAGATGAACAATATGAAGCTACTTGCCAAGCCTTTTTAACGCTTCCAGATAAAATAAAAAAAGAACTTCGCCTCATCCAAAATGGCGATAAAATCGAGTCCTACACCGACAAGAAAGGTTTCTTCTGTTTCAAAAAACCGTAAAATATTATCTCTCTTAGTCATCATGAGGAGACCTGAAAGGGTTGACGTAATGATCTCTGGCTGTGGCTAGTCTGACTGTTTAGATGTAGTTCCTAGGTCGCATAGCCCCTTAGAGTGACGCATTGTCTTTTCCGTCATTCTGAGCAAAGCAAAAAATCTAATCCCTAAGTTTAAGTACATAAAGTGATATAAATCCCAAAAACAAAACGATAAAAACCTTTTATCATTGCAGGGGAGTGTAATTTGTTTTATGGTGCTTTATGGTTGAAATGACAACAGGTAAACGATTTAATCTACCAGTCATCGGACGTTGGTTCATTCTTGGGTCGGTCGTTGGATTAGTTGCTGGTATTGGTGCTATAATATTCTTCTTATTGCTTCAGGGGAGTGCATATGTATTTATGGACTATCTTATGGGGATGCGTGTAGAGGAAACTGCTGGTGAGCCTGCACATTTCGGTCATGCTACGACAGAGCTTAAGCGTTGGATGATCCTGTTTATACCAGCTTTAGGTGGACTGATTTCTGGCTTTTTGGTGTATAGATTTGCTCCAGAGGCAGAGGGGCACGGTACCGACGCAGCAATCAAATCAATTCACTATGAAAATGGATATATTCGCTGGCACGTACCTATTATCAAAACCCTCGCTAGTGCTATTACGATTGGAACTGGTGGTTCTGGTGGACGTGAGGGACCTATTGCTCAGATTGGTGCTGGTTTTGCATCATTCCTTGGCCGTACTTTAAGATTATCCGATAGAGAGAAACGTATCCTTACCGCCGCAGGTATGGGTGCTGGTGTTGGTGCAATATTCCGCTCGCCACTTGCCGGTGCTATATTTGCATCGGAGGTTTTATACTCAAGCTCCGATATGGAATACGAGGCGCTTTTACCTTCAACAATTACGTCGATCATAGCATACTCAGTCTTTTGTAGTTTTTTTGGCTGGGAACCCCTCTTTGATACACCTGATTTTATGTTTCAAAACCCAATAGAACTCATAGGTTACTCAATACTGGGTTTTGCCTGTGCACTATTCGGTTGGATGTATGTAAATACTTTCTATAAGATACATCAAACCTTTAAAAAGATGAAAATTAGCAACTATATGAAGCCAGTTATCGGTGGTCTTCTTACTGGTTGCGTGGGCTATATGATACCTGAGGCTCTTGCTGGTGGTTATTCTCAGATAGAGCTGGGGATGCACGGTCAGCTTGGTTTAGGTTTTCTATTTATATTAATTTTTGCAAAAATACTTACCACGTCTTTCAGTATCGGCTCTGGTGGTTCTGCTGGTATTTTTGGTCCTTCAATGGTTATTGGCGCTTCGGTTGGTGGTTTTGTTGGGCTGGCTCTGTACAAGGTAATGCCAATTTTAGCCCCTGAACCTGGTGCTTATGTTATCGTTGGTATGGCAGGTTTTTTCAGTGGGATAGCGAATACACCACTTTCCACTATCATTATGGTTAGTGAGATGACAGGTAATTATCATCTTTTGGTGCCGTCTATGTGGGTTAGTACACTCGCATTCTTGCTACTTCGTAAGACTAAAATGTATGAGAACCAAGTGGCTATGCGGAGTGAATCACCTATTCATAAAGGTGAATTTTTCGTACAGGTGCTTCAAGATATTAATGTGAAAGACGTTATGCGACCTGACCCTATTACTATCCGTGAGGATATGGGGTTTGACGCTGTTTTACACTTCATTCCTAAGACAAAACACAATAATTTCCCTGTGATAAAAGATGACGGAACTCTTGTTGGTATCCTGCTTTTCGAAGAGATTAGAGAGTTCGTCTTTGAAGAAGGTCTAGAGGATATCGTCGTTGCTGGTGAGGTTTGTGAGAGGGAGGTTCCTACTATCCTGCCGAGCAGTTCACTCGCTGACGCTATCGAAAGTATCGGTTTCAAAAACGTTGAGCTCCTTCCTGTTGTTGATGAAGAGGACAATACAAAACTCGTCGGTATCATCACAAGAAGGGATATTATCTCTACTTACAATAAAGTTCTTCGTAAACGCCAGAAAGCCGACAAAGAAGAATCTGAATTCTAACAGGCTCAGTAGCCTGTCACTCACTTCGAGTTAATCCAATTTACAACATTATATATACGCCTCCTGCTAGTCGACTGATGGGTGTATTTTTTGTCATCATGAGGAGACCTGAAAGGTTGACGTAATGATCTCTGGTCGTTGCTTGTCAGATTGTTTAGGTGTTGTCCTGAATATCCATATTGCCTTATGGCTGTAGACTCTTACGGTCACATTACTCCCTCAGGTTGACGGGATACGTTAGTAAGCGACCAGCGGGAGCTGAGAGGCGTGACACTACAAAAAAATATTTTATATCAAAAAACTACTAAAGTATTGAAAAAGATGACCGATACGATAAAGGCAAGGATGCGCAATAAACTATGACAAGGAAGTGCCAGTATAGGTGCGTCCATGAGTGGCATTACATTTGCGACCAATACTGCTGCCTCTAGATCAGGTCTTTACCTGAACCAATATCAGGAAGCGGTTAACAAATCTATAGAGCGATTATCTTCTGGCAAGAAGTTTAATTCTGCTAGTGATTCGCCAAGCGAAACAGGATACATAAACAAGTTTCGTAGTGCGATCATGTCTAACAAAAAACTGAACGACAATCTTCAGGATAATGTAAGTATGCTCCAGACGGCAGATTATGCCATTACTGGTTCTGGTGGTATCTCCTCAATTCTCGCTTCTATCAGAGAGCGTGCAGTTCAGGCTCAGAACGCTACCCTTACATCTCAGGACAAGCAAAACCTTCAGCAAGAGATCGAAGATCTTATTGATGAGCTAGATTCTGTTGCGACCACTACAGAGTTCAATACTAAGAAACTTCTTAATGGTGAACTTGGAGCAACGCTGACTAGTTCGGATTCTGGCTTAGCTGGGTATGCGACTGATAAGATTGATTCGGCTTCATATCATTTCACAGATATCTTGGGTGCAACAAAGCATCTTTTTGATGCAGACAATGCTCCAACAGGTTCAATAGATATCACTGGTAGTGATTATGATTATTCATCCTCATTAGGAACTACTGCAACCTTCACTCTTGATGGATCAAATGCAACTGCTGACGGAGACTTTGAAGTTGTATTTTCTAGCAGTACAGCATTTGACGTTTACAACAACGATACAGGTGTTGTGACAGCATCAGGGACAACAGGGACAGAGTTTAGTGTGAACGGTGTAGGCGTAACAATAGCCGCAGACGGAACCAATGACGATGGCTATAAGTATAACTTTTCACTGACCAATGGTAACAATACTCTTACTACTGTAGAAGAGGGGAATAGAGGGCTTTCTGCTAATACTTCTTTCACTGGGGCTGTTTGGGGGAGTGACGCAATGATGAACTCCTATTTCGATATCAAATTTCAGTATGACAGTGGAACGCTTAAGTATGCTGCATATGATCCAGATGGGAATCGAATGGGTTCATGGACTGCTTCAGGTGAAAAATTTACAGCATACGATTCTTCAAAATTAGACGGAAGCGAATTCAATTTTACATCAGCTGATGCTGGTGTTGGTGACACATGGCGAGTTCAGTTTTCTAACTACGATGGTCTTCAGTCCGCTGGAGGTACAGTTGTTGTAGGTAATGCAGATTCGTCATTCTCAGTCAGTTATACAGGTTCAGATAAACTTAGCGATGTCGTCCGTTCGATTAATGCAAACGGTGGAGATGTTGCTACTGCGTCACTTGATACTTCAACTGGAAGCAGTATTTTAAATATTGAAGCTGTGGAATATGGCGAGGAGTCCAGACTTAGTATGTATGATAGCTCTGGAGACTTCGTTTCTACGCTTGGCTTAACAGAAGACGCAACGACTGGAACTGATGCGTCACTGAAATATAATGGGCAAGAGCACACTTCATCTAGTGGATATTTTTATGATGTAGGAGATAATCTTGTTTTTGAAGTTGCCAATGAGGCTGATATTAGTGCTGGTTATGTGACAGCTAGTGACAGGACAGCAAGTCAGCAAACTAATATTAACGGTCCTGATGGTATATCAATGTTTATAAGAGATATCTCAGCTAGTGGGCTAGGTCTGATAAGGGCGGACGGGACCTATGGAGTGGACGTTACTACATTTACAGGTGCTGGGAATGCTATATCTTTAGTCGACTCAGTGTCTACTACAGTTGATTCTACTGCTAGTAAAATAGGTAGTATGGTAAGCAATTTAGATACGCATACGTCTTTTATATCAAATATGTATAACGCGTATGAGTCTAATCTTAGCTTGCATGAGGATACAGATTTCGCCGAAGAGACTACTAATTACTATATGGCATCTGCTGGAAGAGACGCGGCAGCCGCTATGGCAGCACAGGCAAATCTGCAACCACAGAGAGTGTTGCAATTGTTGGGGCTTATTGCAGGATCATAAATTATTGAAAGGAGGTTGTCATGACCAGAATAGAGAGCACTAATGCTACATATGCAAGAGAGCAGATGGAAAGTACAGATAGGGCACAGGAAAATCAGCGTTACGAAGAGAGACAGACTGAGCAGGTGAAAGAGACCAGTAGGGCTGAGAAAAGGATAGAACAAGAAAATGCGGAAGTTGATAAAGCAGAGAAAGCAAGAGCTCAAGAGCCAGGCAAGGGAGTAAACCTAGATCAAATGGCGTAGGTTACTCTTGTGAAAGTTGTAAATAAATTAGTGTATATCATAGAAAAAAGGCTACAAATTACTTGTGGCCTTTTTTTGGTGAGATCTAAAGATTATTGTTTATGAATTAAAGCCATGCTATAGTTAAAGAGACAATATTAGGGGTATTTATTGTGAAAACGTTATTAACTATTTGTATAGTGGGCTTATTTTTGTTTCTAGGCTGCGAGACACAGATCGAAAAGACAGACATTGGCTATATGGGTACCTTGTCAGGAAGATATTCGGATTTGGGGCAGGCTACTCTTCAGGGTGTTATGCTTGCTATAGAAGATTCTGGCAATGCTGATAAGGTCAACCTTATTGTTAAAGATGACTATGGAAAAGCTGATGAAAGTATCAAGGCGCTTAGTGACCTTAAGAGTAGTGGTGTTAAGTATATTATAGGACCTAACCTTAGTAGTGTTGCAACAGCTGTAGTCCCAATGCTCGAAGCGCAGAATATGTTTATGCTTAGCCCCACAACTAGTACTTCGTCTTTGGCTGGACTTAGAGACAACTTTCTAAGGACAATGCCACACAATAATTATAAGCAAGCAGAGTTGACTGCAAAATACATACTAGAGAAACTTAAAATAAAAAGTGTCGTGGTTCTTTATGATTCACGTAATGCTTCTTATTCAAATGATATTGTACGCAAGTTTACAGAAGCATATATGCGTGTTGGTGGAGAGCTCAATGCTGTTAGATCCTTTAATCCTGATTCAGGTACTAGTTTAGGCAGTTTATTGGAAGACGATAAGGATAGTCCGCCTGATATGTATTATATAATAGGTTCTTCTATAGATACGTCATTGCTCATATGGCAAATCAAAAAAGCTGGTTTTAACTCAGAAATCTTAATAAGAAAATGGGCTGCATCCAACGAGTTTTATAGGCTTGGTGGAGAGGCGGTTGAGGGTGTTAAAGTTTTTGATTACTATATAGATGAGACTACTGATGCATATCAAGATTTTGAAATGAAATATAAAGAAAGGTTTCAGAAGTCCCCATCTTGGATGAGTATGTATGGGTATGAAGCTACCCGTATTTTAGTGGAGTCGTTGCCGGACTTGAAAGAAGGCAAGGATTTTAATACTGCACTTGGAATCTCAGCAAAAAAGAATAAACTACTTATAAATTTTGAATTTGATGAATTTGGGGATGCTTTTCTTCCTCTACATTTCTTTGAAATACATAAAGGCGAAACAGTGCATAAAGGCATGGTGGAATGAAAAAAAAAGCAAGTATTGGACAGCTATTTTTACTTACTTTTTTATTTTTTCTAATAGTTCCACTCACTGTCGGTTTTTTGTTTTTTATCGTTACTGTTTTTGAGTCGAATAAAGATAAAGTCTCACAAGACCTACAAGTAGTTAGTCATGCGTTAGCTACAAAAGTTAATACTAGGCTGGAAAGCCCTGCTCAATATCTTCGTGTTATTGCTGAAACGCTTAATAAGCAAATGGATGATGATCATATTACTCAGCTTGTTACTTCAGGTGTGGAAGCCTTTCCAATATTTGATTCGATATATATTTTGGATGAAGATAAACGTATCAAAAAACTTTCTTTTGGTGCCCTAAGTAACTACCACAAGGACGATTTTGAAGGGATTATGCTTCATGATGTTAAAAGCTTTAATGATTTTAGCCTGTATTGGAGTCGTCCATTCGTTTCATTAGTAACAAATAATTACATCGTAAGGGTTAGCGTTAAGGTGCCTGATGGCTATGTCGTTGGTGATTTGAGTTTAAAGTTTATTTCAGAGACCTTAATTCATGCGAGAATGAAAGAATATACTAATGTTTTTGTGGTTGATACTAATGGTGACGTTATCTCTTCAAGTGACTTATCTAGGAGCGTTGTACGAGAAAATTTGTTTGCACATCCAGCTGTAATAGAGTCATTTAAAGGTGGTCATATATCTTTTAACTACGACTGGAAAGGTGACTCATACGCTGGCTCAGGCTTCAAAATTCCTATTTCTGATTGGCATTTGATATTAGAGCAAAAGGAAGATATAGCCTTTAAACTATTTTATGATATTTTGTTTGTGACCTGTATATCTGCGCTAGTCGTAGGCTTCTTTATTATAATAGTCCTTTATCTGATCAAAAAGAAACTAATTACTCCAATCGAACTTCTAACTTCTAGAAGTGAACTAATCTCTCAGAACAAGTCACTTGGCTTTTCCGATGAGGACAAAAGTGTATTTAGAGAGCTTGGAACTCTGTATGATGCATTTGAGAATATGTCTAAGAAGGTAAATCAGAGGGAGAATGAACTTAAGCAGAAGGAAGAATATGTCCGATCAATTTTTGATTCAACGACAAATACGGGGATAATTGTTATATCTGGAGGTTCTGAATCGGTTATAAATGATGCAAATACTGGTGCGCAACTATTGTCTGGATACAAAATGTCAGAGCTTATTGGCTTGCCTCCTGTTGCTCTTGTTAAGGATGTTGCTGGTGATATTGGACGTTTACAGGATGAAGCGATGGTACGTAATAGTGCGGTGAGTGGTCGTTTTATGATGACAAAGAAGAATGGTATCTCTTTTCCTGTACTTTGTACTGTGCACCCTCTACATGATGACCTGAACGTATTTGATGCATTTATTGTTGTCTTTGTTGATATCTCAGAACTTGTTCGTATCCAAACTGCGCTAGAAAGCGAAAAGGAACGACTTGATGTAACACTGAAGAGTATTGGTGAAGGGGTTCTCGCTACAGACAAATCTGGCAGGATTACACTTATAAACAGTAGTAGTGAAAATATTCTTGGACAAAAGCTTAGGTTTCTTCTTGGACAGGATATAAAAGATACATTGCAAATATATGACTTTAATTCTGGAGATGACATAACGGGTGAACTCACATCGGTTGAACATACGTCTAGGCGTACTTTCAAAGCGAATATTGTGTCGACACATGAGACAGGAATCACGACTGTAACTATAACAGCCTCTGTTATGCTAAATAATAAAGGTGATGTTGTAGGTTTTGTTTATGTTTTTAGAGATATCTCAGAAAGCATCCGCATGGATCAAGAGCTACTTGAGCGTAGGCAACAGTTAGAGGAGATCAATAGCGATCTGGAAATGAGAGTTACTGAAGAGACAGCTAAGAGACGTAAGAACGAGCAGATGCTTTTTGAACAAGCAAAATTTGCTGCTATGGGGCAGATGATTAGTGCTATTGCTCATCAGTGGCGTCAGCCTCTTAATGCGCTTGCTTTATATACTCAGGATATTGAAGATGCATTTGAAGCAGGTGAAGTGAATGCTAAGTTTCTTTAAATATATGTTGAGAATTCAATGAAGTTGATAAACCATATGTCAGCTACTATCGATGATTTTAGAAATTTCTTTCACTCAACAAACACTAAAGAGAAAGCAAATCTTATCACTGTTTTGACACAGAGTTTAGCATTAGTAGGTTCTCAATTAAAGGGACAGAATGTCGATTTTGAGTTTTGCGTAAAGACTCCTAAAGAGACAGATATTTTTATTAATGATATGCCAAGTGAAGATTCCTCATACGGCGAAGATGTTCTCATCTTTCCAAGTGAAATAAAGCAAGTTGTCCTGAATATATTGCAAAATGCTAGGGATGCTATATCTGAAAAAAGAATTAAAGAACTAAAACAGGCTGGAAAAATCCATATAGTTGTAGAGTATTTATCAGAAAAAGTTGTTTTCTCAATAAGTAATGATGGTGGAAATATTCCTGATGACTCTTTGGTTAGTATTTTTGATCCATATTATACAACAAAGCCAGAGGGAGAAGGGACTGGTATAGGTCTCTATATGTCTAAAATAATGGTTGAGGAGCATATGGGTGGTCTCTTGACTGCTGAAAATATTGTAGGTGGAGCAAAATTTATTGTCTCACTATACTACAACAATGGGTAATAAGACCGTTGTGTTGTAACCACATTTATGGTATGAAAAAATAGTAATAAATCTAGCACAGGAAGGAAAATGGGACTTGTTTATATTGATGACATAAAACCTGGGATGAAATTAGAGAAAGATCTTTTTTGTCCGAATGGTCGCTTTTTACTCGGAGCCGAGTCGGTCTTCGAGGTTAAGCATATCAAAATTGCACGTTCATGGGGCATCACTGAAGCCTATATTGAGGGGACAGATAAAAAGTCTCTCGATAGTGCAGCTGAAGAAGAATTCTCTGTTGAGACACTTGCTACAGCGGAGCTAGTACTGTCTCAAAATTATAAACATACATATATGACTGTCGATGTTATGCAAGAAATTTATCGTTTGAATAAACTAACGGTAGCTTCTGAGATAGAAAAGGGTGGCTTTACTAGAGCTGACATTGAACAAAGCTCTATTATGGAAGATTTTCCTGCACCTAAAGCGATTGATAAATCGAATGTATCTGCTGCTTGGGTTGTAGAGAAAGAGGTAGGGCTAGCATCTTTTCCTGATATTTATTATAAAATCAACGATGTACTTAATTCTACAAGAAGCTCAGCATCTCATATGGCTGATGTTGTTGAGAAGGATACAAGTCTCTCTGCTAAACTTTTGAAGATTGTGAATAGTGCTTTTTATAGTTTTCCTTCTCGGATAGATTCTATCCGTAGAGCAATAACAATTATTGGTACAAAAGAGTTAGCAACACTCGCTATAGGTATCTCAGCCATTGAGGCTTTCAAAGGTATCCCGAGTGAGCTTACAAATATGAAAGTCTTTTGGAAACACTCGATAGCCTGTGGTGTCTTTGCAAGATTACTGGGAACTTATGTCGAAGGCGTTTCTACTGAAAGGCTTTTTGTCTCTGGGCTATTACATGACATAGGTAGACTTGTTATTTTTCGTGCATTACCAGAGCACTCAGCTTACTCCTTACATCTTAGTATAAAAGAGAGTAAATCGTTATCTTGTATAGAGAATGATATCTTTGGTTTTGAACATGCGGATGTTGGTAGTACGCTGATGGAAAAATGGAAGTTTCCTTCCAGGCTGGTTAGGAACGTAAGATTTCATCATGCAGATGCTGCTGTAGATACCGAATCATCCATTATAAATATCGCAGACTGCCTAGCGATTGCTTTCGGATCTCCTGTTTCTAAATCAACAGTCGTTCCGTCTATTAACCCAAAAGTATGGGAGTCCTTAGGTCTATCTGCTTCTGTTATTCAGCCGATTGTTAATCAATCCGAAAGGCAAATAGAGGAAATAGAAGATGTATTCTTCTCGGTGAATTAAATGGACGATAAAAATAGGTTAAATTTTCTTGAAGAGCGCTCAGATTTTCTGCAACAGGAGAAGAGCGATACTCTCAAGGCATTAGAAAATGTAATTGAAGTTGATGATCTAGCATCAAGCCTAAATAGGCTTAAGAATTCTGATATAATCATTCAGAAAGCATACGATAAAATCTCTAATCTTATAAAAATTAAATATGCAGGATTTCTCCTAGTGGATGAGAATAGTGGTCTTTTTTCTCCATCTTGGTTTCACCCTGAGGATTGTCGTGATGCTTTAATAAGTGAAACAGATAGTCTAATTATGGATAATACCTTCGCTTTAGCTATTAAGGCTAATAGGTGTTTTACAATTAAGAGTAAAGAGCTTGGTGGGACTATTCTTGTTCATGCTCTTTCTACAGTTTCAAGAACAAGAGGCATGTTTATATGCCTTTTAGATATAAATAAAGAGGATGTGCCGGACGCAGTCTTCTCTCTTATTACTATAATAATGAATTCTACAGCTCACCTGCTGGAGAGTTATGAATTATATAACCGGAATAGAGTTTCAAATGAGCTTTTGAGTAAAAGTGTTAAGAGGCTAGAGCAGTCAGAGGTTTACCTAAAGAGCTTCAACGAGAAGCTTGAGGCTGAAGTGAACTCAAGAACTAAAGAGCTGAAAGCGACTAACGAGCTTCTTGAAAATGAGATTAGTGAACGCAAAAAGATCGAGAAACTACTCACACAGCAAAAAGATGCACTAGAGAATCTGAATGAAACATTAGAAAATAGAGTCGCAATTGAGACTGATAACCGTCGTAAAAGTGAGCAGGTTATGCATGAGCAGAGTAAGCTTGCGGCTATGGGGCAGATGTTGAGTGCTATTTCTCATCAGTGGAGACAACCGCTTAATTCTCTTGGTATGATTGTTCAGGATATTTTAGATGAGCATGCCGAAAATGGTGTTACAAAGGATTATCTTGAGGATGCTGTTAGTAAAGCTGTGAAGCTTATCTTGCATATGTAGTCGACTATTGATGATTTTTGTGATCTAGTTAAGAATGATGGTGAAGAGGTTCAGTTTAGTATTTATGACGCTGTGAAAGACGTCACATCTCTTGTGGAAGACCATTACAACGAGGCTGGAATCTTCTTAGAAACAAATAAAGCGGTTGAACTTGAAAACTCAGATTTTATTGTTACTGGAGACCATGGCGTATTCAAGCAAGTGCTCCTTAATCTGTTGGCTAACTCTAATGATGCTATATCTGAAAGACTCGAAAGTGGAAAGATATCACGTGGTTCGATCAAGATAAATTTAAACCTTGAAGGACAAAATATTATTGTTGAAGTTGTTGATAATGGTGGCGGAATTCCAGAAGATATTATTGCGAGAGTTTTCGAACCATATTTTACAACAAAGGAACAGAGTAAGGGGACAGGTATAGGTCTCTATATGTCAAAGGTTTTTATTGAAGAGCACATGAATGGTGTAATCAGCACTTCTAATACTGGTGACGGCGCGTCACTGAAAATTGTTTTAATCAAAAACTAATTCTTTTTTTACCTCCTAGTAATTATAGTTTCCTTTATATCGTTTGCTTATAGCCTAACAGTGGGGTATCTTGGGTTATATGGATCGTTAATATTAGACATTCTGGGAACCCCATAATTTAATATATAGATAATTACTAAGTGAGCTACAAGTATGAACAAATCTAAAAATAATGAACATATCAATAAGTCATACCTTAGAGACGTATTTGATGTCTCTATTGATGCAATGGTACTACTTGATAAGCAAGGACTCATACTTGATTGCAATGAACAGTTTTGCGTGGATGTAGGCAAAACTAATATGGAACTGTTAGGCTTGAGTATCTGGGATATTACCGCAGATGAAGATATTGAAGAGCGTAAGAGTTTTATTGATGAAGTTGTGCGAACTGGTGAGCATAAGCGGGTAGAGACTTTAGGCAAGAATGGATGGCTAGATCTTTCGATTCGAACTATCGGAGAAGACAAGATTGTAATATTTGCACGTGATATTACTAATTATAAAAAAGCCGAATCTAGTGAAAAAGTTAATGAAAAGCGACATAAAGCACTCGCTGTTTTAGGGCAAATGTATGAAGCTGATTTTGATGAGATATTGGAGTATGCTTTAGAAAGTGCTTTGGAGCAAACTTTTAGCTCTGGTGGTTACATTGCGGCAGTTCAAAACGATAACACAATCTTCCTTGAGGTAAACAAACTTAAAGATGAGCCTATTCAGATTATAAGTAATTCTGTTGAACTGGATATTGATGATTATAGTAATATTCAAGAAGTCTTCTCCTCAAAAAAACCTGTTACTTTTTCTACTGAAACTTCACTCCTCCCTTCGTCTGAGGGGACTGCTGTGGTTATTGCATCAAAAGGGGCTATCGTTCCTGTTATGGCAACAGGAGAGATTAAGCTTATACTTGGGGTTTATGAAAGGAATGAGCCGTATACTGAAACAGATTGTATAGGCCTGATGCATTTTATGGACGGCGTATGGCGTCTGAAAGAACGTATAGATGCTGAGAACACGATTACTCATTTGAATAACCAGCTTGAGAAGAAGGTAGCACTTCGTACCGCACAGCTAAAAGAGAGTGAAACACGTTTTCGTACAGCATTTGAGTCTACAGCTAATGGGATGGTTATTTTTTCGTTAGATCTTGATATCATTCATGTTAATAAATCTTTTACAGATATGCTTGGCTATGATGAAGAGGAATTAATAGGAACTAACATAGCTTCCGTGACCTGCGAGGATGAAATTAACTTATCTATAGAAGCTGTCGCTTCTCTGCTAAAAGGTGAAGAGAAAAGAGCGAACCTTATAAAAAAGTACATAAATAAAAATGGTACATATGTTATTGCCTCTGTTGATTTTGCAGTTATTAAATCAGAGGACGGTTCTCCTGCATATCTTGTTGCAAATGTTTTAAATATTACAGAAGTAGAAAGAACAAGAAAAGAGCGTGATAGGATATTTGAGCTCAGTAGTGATGTAATAGTTATTTGTGATTTTCAAGGTGTTGTTTTATATATCAATTCAGCCATAGAGAAGATGCTGGGATATAGTGTCGGGAGTCTTATCAACAATAGATTCAGTAAAGTGCTTAAGAGACTTGATGCGAGGCAGGCAGAAGTTTTGTTTGCCAAACTTGCAAGCGAAGATGAAATTGTTAATTTTGAATCTAAGCATGTTCTAGAAGATGACTCAAAAATCTGGATATCTTGGTATTTTACTGTAGATAGGTCAAACAATAGAGTCTATGGCATAGGGCGTAATATCACTAGTCGTAAACGTTATGAGAAAGGCTTGAAAGAGGCAAAAGAACAAGCTGAACAAGCTGACCTCGCAAAGAGTGAATTTCTCGCTAATATCAGTCACGAAATCAGGACTCCTTTGAATGCTGTAATAGGTTTCAGTGAACTTCTTTCATCTAGAGTGCTTGACTCTAAAGCTTTATCGTATCTAAGCTCAATAAAAGCGAGTGGTAAAGCACTTTTGACCCTTATAAATGACATCCTTGATATTTCAAAACTAGAATCGATGGAGTTGGAACCTGTCTTAGCTCCTGCTGACCTTAATATATTTATAGATGATATCACAAAAGTATTTAGACATAGAATCGAGAGTAAAGGGCTTGTACTTAATTGCAACATTGATGAGTCAGTCCCTGCTGCTGTTTTGATGGATATTGCTAGGATACGACAGGTCATGCTGAATCTTATAGGAAATGCCGTTAAATTTACTGACACTGGTGCTGTCACCGTATCTGTTAGTTGTGAGGCAAATGGAGATGAGCATGTAGATCTAAGTATCTCTGTGAAGGATACGGGTGTAGGTATCCCTGAAAAAGAATTTAAAGATATCTTTTTGCCTTTTAGACAGAGGGTTGGGCAGAACGTAAATAAATATGGTGGAACAGGACTAGGGCTTTCGATCTCAGGAAAGCTTATTAAAATGTTGGGTGGTCATATTTCTGTAGAGAGTAAGGTTGGCGAGGGGAGCATTTTTACTGTATTTGTACCAAATATTCTCAAAAGTGACCGCATTGTTGTTGATAATGATGGTATTGGAGTTCATGTAAGGTTTAAGCCTAAAAGAGTTCTTGTTGTAGATGACGAAAATAGCAGAGGTATCATAAGGGAATTACTGGAGAATTCAGGACTTTTTGTAATGGAAGCACAGAATGGGTTAGCCGCTGGGCTTATTGCATCAGAGGTCGATCCTGATCTTATTATCTTATCAGATAGATTACCTGATATGACAGGTGCAGAAGCTGCCAAAGGGATTAAAAATAAATTAGGTGCCGACAATATTAAGATACTGGGCTTAGTTTCAACAATCATTGATGGCGAAGAAAAAAATTATTATGATGGTGTCTTTGTGAAACCAATCTCTGCTGGTAAGTTTATAAAGAAGCTAGAGGATTTTCTAGAGGTTGACGAACATATTATAGATGAAGCTTATATCATCCAAAGCTCTGATAATGACCAGTTAGGCTCTTGCATACTATCAATTGAGATGGATAATGAACTCTCAGGTATGATTTTAAAGTATAATGGTGTGGTTGATTTTGCATACCTTAATGCCATAGTTGAAATGTGTAGAAAAAAGGGATTATCAAGCAATAATAAAAATATGCTGGAACTTGCTGACTGTTTAGACCATTATATAGATAACCTAGAAATTGAAAATATAAGAAATGTGATGCGTAAACTATATAACATAGCTACAGGAGCTTGAGTAGGACACTATTAATATGAAAATGAATGTATTGATCGTAGATGATAATCAACAAAATCTAAAAATACTTGGAAATGTTCTCAAGGAGCATACCTACTATGGGCTTGCTTTCGCAATGAACGGAGAGGAAGCGCTTGAGTATCTTTCGAAGAGTCTCCCAGATATGATCTTGTTAGATGTTATGATGACAGGTATGGACGGCTTTCAAGTTTGCGAGAAGTTGCAAGAGAGTGAAGAGACAGCTGATATCCCAGTAATCTTTATTACAGCCAAGAGCGAACCAGAGGATATAGTAAAAGGATTTAACGTTGGAGGTGTCGATTATGTGACTAAACCTTTCAATGAAGCCGAACTTCTTGTTCGTATCAATACACATATGGAACTCAAGAGATCCAGGGATATGCTTGAAGAGAAGAATAGAGAACTTACTGACGCGTATGATAAAATTGAATATTTAGCACTTACAGATACACTAACAGGCGTAGCTAATAGAAGGCATATCTCCAATCTGATGGGTAAAGAGGTTTCTCGGTGCCGGCGTAATGGTGGGACATTTTCTATGTTGATGTGCGATATCGATTTTTTCAAGAAGGTGAATGACACCTACGGGCATGATACTGGTGACTACGTTTTAAAACGTGTGACGGAACTTATTCAAGGTCGCCTTAGAGGACAGGATGTTCTTTCCAGATGGGGTGGAGAGGAGTTTCTTGTTATGTTGCCAGAGACTGCCATTGATGATGCGGTCGTTGCTGCGGAAAAGCTTAGAACTACTATAGAAGCAACTGAAATGGAGTTTGGTGAGCATCGTTTTTCTATCACGTTAACTATCGGTGTTGCCACATATGAAAAAGAGCTAGGCATAGAAAAGAGTATTAAGAAGGCTGATGATGCCCTGTATCAAGGTAAGCAGACTGGTAGGAACAAGGTTGTACAAGCTGTTACTAAGCTTAGGAATTCAATCTAAAGAAAGTTGATAGCTTCCTTAATATTTGCTATGAACACATCCGCTTCTGGTATTTTTTCGTTTATATATTGACTAGATAAAAGTATTGTCATTTTGAGTCCCGCTTTTTTACCTGCCTGTACGTCTGACGGTTTGTCGCCTAAAATAACTGATCTGCTTAGGTCTATGTCGTATTTTTCACAAGCTTGCATAATCATTCCTGGTTCTGGTTTTCTGCAATCACAAGGTTCTGAAAATTTTGGGTGATGTGGGCAATAAAAAAAATCTTTAATCTCTATAGAATACTCAGTGAATTTATCTTTCATCCAGAGGTGTAATTTTAAAACATCCTCATGGGTATATTTCTCTCTAGCTATCCCCGATTGATTAGTAATAACAAAGAGTTGATAGCCTTTGTCTTGTGCATATTTTAATAGATCAAAGATGCCATCTACGAATTCTACATCTTCAGGTTTATATAGATATCCTTTGTCGATATTAATAATTCCGTCACGGTCTAAGAAGAGAGCTTTATCCATTTTAAGTATAGCCCCATTTGTTATTTGTATTGAACATTAGTATCTTTCAAATACTGATAATTAAATAGCATAAATTTAAAGTTTATGGTGAAAAATATTAGTAATGAAGATAGTATAGGATAATGTCTGAATTATAAGTAGGTTTAGTATATATGGGATCGATTGTTACTTTTGCTAACAAAAAGGGTGGGAGCGGGAAGACCTCTTCGGTTGTAAATTCAGCTGGAGTTCTTGGCGCTAGAGGCTATAAAGTCTTATTGATTGACCTTGACCCTCAAGCTCACCTTTCTTTCTGGTCTGGGGTTAATACCTATGACACTTACCTTTCTATTTATGATGCCTTAGTCGGTAAATGTTCTGGCGAGGATGCTCTCTTTAAAACAGAGCATGGGCTGTATGATGTGATTCCTGCTGCGACTAATTTTTCTATGGGATTATTGAGAGAATTGCTCGATGGTGAATGTCCTGAAGGACGTCTAGCTAAAGTCTTGATTAATCTTAAGAATGAATATGATTATGTATTAATAGATACACCGCCCACTGTCGCAGTACTTACGTTGAATGCCTTAGTCGCTTCAACCCATGTCCTTATACCTATATTGCTAAATTTTCTTGCGATAGAGGGTTTGGCGCAATTGACACAGAGTATATATAAGATAAATGCTGGTTTTAATCCTGATGTGAGAATGGCAGGGATAATACCAAACCAATACAATATAAGAAGCAACCACTCTAAAAGGGTGATGAAAGAGATTCAAGAGAACTTCGGAGAAGATATGGTTTCGCCGAGGATAAGAAATGATATCAAAGTTGCAGAAGCTCCCGAATATAGAGTACCTATAAACCTTTTCGCTCCTAAAAGCAGAGGTTGTATGGACTTTAATCTTCTTGCAGACTTTATAATCGAAAAGACTAGTGGAGTGAAATGATGGGCAGATATCCTGTAGGTATCGATTTTGGTACGACAAACTCAATGATAGCTGTTTATAAAGAGGGCGGGCAGATTGAGGTCATCTCTTCTGAAAGTGGTAAGCGTTTCTTGCCGTCCGTTATATATTTTAAAAATGCTACTGAGGCAGTCACTGGAGACAATGCACGCAGTATGCAACTTTTAGAGTCTGAAAATACAATTTCTAACGTTAAAAGATATATGGGCTCAGATAAAACATTTACCCTGTACGGAAAAGAGTATTCTCCTCAAGAACTTGCAACTCTATTTTTTAAGAAATTAAAGACATTATATACAGATTATACAGGTAGTAAGATAGCTGACGCGGTGATAACTGTTCCTGCATATTTTGATCACTTACAGAGAGAATCTGTTAGGGCAGCAGCTGAGTCTGCGGGCTTCGATGTCCTGTCACTGCTGAACGAACCTACTGCTGCAGCTGTGTATTATAACAATATCGGCAAGAAGGAAAATGAGCTATGCCTCGTTTTTGACCTTGGTGGTGGAACGTTAGATATAAGCCTTATCGAGCTTCAGAAGGATTACTTGAAGGTTATAGCTACTGGTGGCTCAACACAGATAGGTGGGTTCGACTTTGATGTAGCTATTGCAGATTATTTTAACGAAGAGTTTGCGAAAGCTCACGAGCTAGATTTGCGTAGTGACCCGATCGCGTACCAGCAACTATTATTTCAGTCAGAAAAGGCAAAGATGGAACTTACGTCTTTAAATGAGACAAATCTTGTTATCCCGTATATCACTGTTACGCCTAAAGGACCTCTTCATTTCAAAAAAGAACTGGACAGGTCACTATTTGACATGATTTCTAAACCAATTGTTGATAAGATAGAGAAGATAGTGACTGAGTTACTTGAGGCTAATAATATTAAGGCTGCAGATATTAGCCGTGTTCTTCCAGTTGGCGGCGCTAGTAGGATATGTAATGTCAGATCATTCGTGACTGGTATGTTTGGTGATTCACTTAGTAAAGACATGAACCCTGAAGAGGCTGTTGTTTGTGGAGCTGCTGTTAATGCTGCAATGCAGACTGGGCTGATTACCGATAAGAAATTTTTCGACGTTACTAGCCATAACATGGGAATCGAAGATGATAACGGTAATTTTGAAATTATTATGAAGAAAAATGAGCCTTACCCAGTGGAATTCTCAACCAGATTTATTACAACAAGTTCAGAATTAGAGCAAGTTACAGTGCATATCCTTCAAGATATGGCACGTTCAAGCTTGAACGTATCTGAAAGCTTGACTGATGATCCTGACTTTTTTGTCAGTTTGGCTAAGTTTGACTTTCCGATTGATAAAAACATAGAAGAAAACCTTATCGATATAGGTTTCGAAATAGATGTTAGTGGTATTGTAAGTGTTTATGCTAAAGATGTAACAACGGGCAAAGAACACGACTTTACGCTAAAAGCCGATATAGACTCGGATAAAATTAAAGACATAAAGATATATTAGACTTTTTGGAGGAAACAAGATGAAGAAACTCGCGAAACCATCCAGCTTGGAAGGGAATACAGGAATTGTTAAGAAAGACGGTGAAGACCTTTTAAGAAAGCGTGAAGACTCCAAAAGGCAGGCTGCAGAAAAAGCTAGAGCTAGAACTCTGGCTAAACAGCAAACAAATGCTGAGAGGCTTGCAACTGCATCAGAAGAGATGGCGTCAGCTATCGAGCAAGCATCCAGTGCTTCGAACCAACTGAATGACGCAATGGATGACGTATCTAGTGCATCAAGTCAAGCTAGCGCAAGTGCAGAGGGGATCAAGAATGACACTGTAGCACTTGAAGAAGACGCTAAAAATGTACTCACTACTTCTATAGAATATGAAAGATCAACTGCTGAGCTAATCAATAAAGTTGGTGCTACGGTATCAGCGGCGAATGAACTTAAAGAGAGTGTTTCAGAGACTACTGAAAAGGTCGAGGAATCGACTCAGCTAGTCGATCAGCTTAAAGAGAAGGCTGACTCTATCGGTCAGATCGTACAAGTGGTTACAAAAATCGCTGACCAGACAAACCTCCTCGCTCTGAATGCTGCAATCGAAGCTGCTAGAGCTGGTGAACATGGTAAAGGTTTCGCTGTTGTGGCTGACGAGGTTCGTACCCTCGCAGAAGTTTCTGAGAAATCAGCTAAAAATATAAAGAGTGTTATTGATGTTTCACTTGAGCAGGTTGGTCAGGTTGTAGGAAAAGTTGATAGCTTCCTTGGACTCTCTCGCACAAATCTTTTTAAGTCAGATTTTATCAGTAAGCAGTGTGGGCAAGTTCGCTCATACACAGCTGAGATAGGTAAAGAGGTTCTCAAAGTTAAAGAGGGAGCTCAAAATATTAGTGAAGAGTCCAGTAAATCAATGGACCTCGTAAATAGACTTGCAGCATCTGCTGAACAGAATGCGGCAGCATCTGAAGAGGTTGGAAAGTTTACTGCAGAGCAGTCAAAGGCTTTTACAGAGCTCACTATTGCTGCTCAAGAGCTTGCTGAAATGTCTGATGATCTTAAACACTCAACAGATATAGCTAAATCATCTGAAGAGGTCGCTGCTGCGGCTGAAGAGCTTTCCAGTACAGTAGAAGAGCTTAATGCATCTGCTGATGAGGTACTCAAGGCTATAGATCAGATGGATATTGGTACTACTGAGATATTCGAAGAGATTGGTGGAATAACAAAAGAGTTTAACACTATTTCTACAGACATTAACGAGAGTAGTGAAAGCTGGGATCTGATCATGGATCTTGGTAAACATGTTGATGATTCTCTTGAAGAGATCAAAGCACTCGACCATATCGTATTCATCAATCAGCTGGAAGAGTCAATAAATAACAATACACCATTTACGGGGCAACTCGATCCTACTAAATGCGCTTTTGGTGCTTGGTACCAAACATATAAGGCAGAAGGAAGCAAAGAAGAGAAAGCGTTTGATGAAATACGTGAGCCACATAACCACGTACACCTTGGTGCCGCAGAGATAGTTGAGATGATGAAAGAAGGAAAGATGCAAGATGCACGTGAAATATATTCTGAGAAGGTTAAGCCTGCTGTTGGTGAGTTTAAAGGTCACTTTAAAGACTTTAGACACGGTATAGAGCTTGTTGTTAAAGGCTTTGTAGGTTCTATTAATAACCTTCGTGAAGTGCACGAAGAAGTTACAATGTTGAATAAATCATTCGGTGCTATCAGAAAGATTGTTGATACTATTACTAACGTAGCTATCCAAACTAACATGCTAGCGGTTAACGGTAATATAGAAGCTGCTCGCTCTGGTGAGTACGGCAGAGGCTTCTCTGTTGTTGCTGCTGATATTCGTGCACTCGCAAACGAATCTGCTGATAACGCTGAAAAGATGAAAGATATTCTCGACGAAATGTATGAAAGAATTCTGAATTTCCAGAATGAGCTTACAGAGATTACTGCACTCATTAGAGTCCAGATAGATAAGTCACAGTCAGCTGTTGAGAACCTCGTTAGTGTTGTTGCTATCCGTAAGCATCTTATTGAGCTTAGAGAAGAGTGTGCAGGATATGTGACATCTGGTGCTGAGAAGGTTGAGCAGGTTAGAGTTGCTTGTGGACAAGGGCTAGAGGCTGCTGAGAACCTTAAGACTCTTTCTGACGAAGCGAAAGCGGCTGCTGATGAGCAGGTAAGAGGTCTGCATGAGATCGGATCTGCTGCTGAAGAGGTTGCGTCTCTCGCTGATGAAATGCAGGTATTCTAAGTCCTCCAATAACTAAGACAAAAGGAGGATTTAATGTCTGAAAACGCAACAATGACTGAAAACATCTATGTTTCTTTTCGAGTAGGAGAGGAGACATACGGAATAGGTATAGATGACGTGAGGCAGATAATCAGATTGCCTCAGATTACTCGTGTGCCAAGAATGCCAGACTATGTTCTTGGTATGACAAATCTTCGTGGAGAAGTTTTACCTCTTGTCGACTTGTCGTTAAGGCTAGGATACGCAAAAGAGTGTAAGCACGAAGAAGATACGCGAGTTATAGTAGTTGAAAAGAAGGGAATACTTACTGGTCTTATCGTAGAATCTGTGAACGAAGTGAAGTCCACAGAAGTTCATGATATAGATAATTTCCCAGATATACTGAATGCCAGTGTAGATAAAAAATATATCTCTGGTCTATTGAGGGTTACCGAAGGTGAAAACGTTTCGATTATCCAGATAATGAATACTGATGAAGTTATTGATATTGAGGCTGCTTCAAAGCATATGGAGCAAAACGGTACACTTAACCAGAAGGTTCGACAGAAGGATGAATACCAAGGTGGCGTGATAGACGAAAAACGCTTTATTAGCTTCAATGTTATAGAGCAAGAGTATGCTATAGAAATCCATAAGATTAATGAAATCATATGGATGCCTGAAGTTACTTCAGTACCTGGGCTACCTGACTATGTTCTCGGTATCTTCTCTCTTAGAGGTAAAGTTATTCCTCTATTGTCCCTGCATGATAAATTCGGCAAGGTTTTAGAAAAGAATGACGAAACGACAAGAGTGGTTATAGTCGACATAGGAAATGTCCTTGTAGCATTTGCTGCGGACAAGGTTAATGCTGTTTTGAGTGTGGATGAGTCGTTGATTGAATTACCTCCAAAGGTATATGACGATCAAGAATCATCAGAAGTTTGTGCAGTGCTAAAGCTTGATGAAGGGGACAGGCTAGTTATGGTCTTGGAACCTGAGAACCTTGTCGATGCGGCAGAGCTTGAAGCATTAAAACAGGTCTCTGAACAAAGTACGGAGAGTTATAATATGAACAACAGCATGGAAGATGCAGTAGAAGAAGAGAAGCAAATTGTCACTTTTCAGATAGAAAACGAGAATTAGGGAATCTATATTGAAAAGGTACAAGAGATAAATAGATACACAAATGTTACTAAAATTCCTAAGACACCAAAGTTTGTTGAAGGCATTATAAACCTCCGCGGTGAGGTTATACCTTTGATAGATCTACGCTCTAGGTTTGAGCTTGAGCCGAAAGCGAGGGACGAGTTTACCAGAGTTATTATAGTTAACCTACTCAATATGAAGGTTGGCTTTGTTGTTGACTGGGTAGACGAAGTTTTACGAATAAGAGATGAGCATATTGAAAGTGTTCCTCCTGTTCTTGGTGCTGCAGTGAATTCCGAGTTTATTGATGGAGTAGTCAATTTTGAAGAGAAAGAAAAGATGATCCTTCTGCTAGATGTGGAAGAACTTTTCTCTAGGGCTGAAATCAAAAAACTGGAGAATTTACAGGACGCATGAAAAAAGTAAAGGTACTAGTTGTAGATGATTCCGCTTTAATGCGGAAAAAGATATCAGAAATGTTAGACACTGCTTTTGGTGTTGAAGTTATAGGAACGGCCAGAAATGGTGAAGACGGAATATTAAAAGCCAGAGACCTTAAACCAGATGTGATAACGCTTGATGTTAACATGCCTGTGATGGATGGTCTGACTGCCCTTCGTATTATTATCGAAGAGCAGATATGTCCTGTAATTATGCTCAGTTCGCTGACGCAAGAGGGGACAACAACAACATTTGAAGCTATGGAAATAGGTGCTTTCGACTTTGTCGCAAAGCCGAGTGGAACAGTTTCAAGAGATGTTGATAAGGTTAGAAAAGAGCTAGTTAGGAAAGTTAAAGCAGCAGCAGGAATGGGCTTTAGCAGGCTGACAAGAAAGATTGAAGTAGAAACTTTTGATGATGAAGAGATATTAAATGAGATCGAACTGGCACCTGTCGATAGTGCAGGGTTTAGAGCGGTTTGCATAGGTATATCAACAGGTGGTCCTAAGACAATATTTGATGTGATTCCAAGGATTCCGTCAGATATAAATGCAGCACTGTTTTTAGTTCAGCATATGCCTGTAGGCTTTACTGCATCATTTGCTGCGAGACTAAATAAAGCCTCGCGAATATATGTTAAAGAGGCGGAGCCGGGTGATATAGTTACACCTGGTGTTTGCTATGTTGGTAGATCTGGTTCGCATATGACACTGTATAAGAAGCACAGTGGTGTTGTCACTATACGTATGGGTAAGACTCCAGAGCATACTTTCATACCTAGTGTTGACATTATGATGGAATCAGTTTGCAAAAGCTTTGGGAAACAGACTATCGGTACTTTGATGACTGGAATGGGTGACGATGGTGCAGCTGCTATGTGCTCTATAAAACAGGCTGGTGGTTTCACAATTGCAGAATCAGAAGAGACAGCTATCGTTTATGGTATGCCTAGAGAGGCTGTTGAAAGAGACTGTGTGGATATGGTTCTTCCTAGTGATAAAATAGCTGGTGAAATAACAAGGCGAATAAGCAGGGGATGGTAATATGGAGATCAAAGAACTCAAAACTAAGATAAAAGTAGTCTTCACTGAAGAGTCTGAAATATTTATGGCGGAAGAATTTCTCGAAGAGCTCGGGGGAGTTAATCTTGGAGAGAAGGTTGTGGAGCTTGACATGTCAGCAGTTACAAGCGTCGATACGGTCTTTCTACAACTCGCTGTTAGCATTATAAAAACAATAAATAAACACAATAATAAAGTAACAATTAAATTGTCTGAAGCATTTGAGAATGCACAGACACTATACGGAATAGATCTTGATAGTGTTGCTGGGGGATAATGATGAAGAAGATTTTGGTAGTAGATGACGCCATCACAATGAGACAGCTTGTTGCGGCGACTCTGAAAGCAGCGGGATATGAAGTTGTTGACGCTAGAGATGGTGTTGATGCATTAAAGAAACTTGAAGTTGGTGGTCGGTTTAACCTGATCATATCAGACGTTAATATGCCGAATATGGATGGGATAACCTTTCTTAAAGAAGTTAAAGCTAACATGAAGCATAAATTTACTCCTGTAATAATGCTTACTACAGAATCCCAAGCTAGTATCAAAGAGTAAGGGCGTAAAGCAGGTGCAAAAGCATGGATTGTAAAGCCTTTTAAACCAAATGATCTGCTTGCTGTTGTTAAAAAAATTATCGGTTAATCACGTTTTCTTGAAAGGAGTTAAATGTGGATAAGAATGAATTGCTTAATAGCTTAAAAAATCCTGATGAAGCTGAAAGGATTTATGCTGTTGAAGATGTAATAGCTCTGAAAGCTGAGGAATTATACCCTAGCCTGATCTCTCACCTATACAATGAAGAGAGTAGACTAGTACGTGAGCTTATTGTTGAAGGCTTGAAAGTTTTAGAAATATATGACCACTTCGGTAAAATAGCAAAATACTTTGAATCTACAGATGCTTATATCAGAAACTGTGCTATAGAGATTTTTGGTTCTAAGGGTGAAGAGGCTGTGGCATTCCTGACATCTATTATGGATCATGAAAATAAAGAAGTTAGGAAACTTATTCTAGATAGCTTAGTAGCCACTAGCTCAAAATATTCTATCCCTGCATTAAGAGCAGCTCTTAAAGATAAGGCACCTAATGTGATGCTCACTGCTGTTGAGTATCTAGGTAAAATATATGACGAAGAATCCCTTCAAGATGTAATGGATATCTTTGAAAAGACGAATGAACCTATGGTTAGGAGTGCTTGCCTTGAGACACTTTGCATAATGGGTGATGTCGCTTCCGTTGATAGAATTTTGGCAATCTTAGGCATGGGTAATATGGATAGTTTTTACAAGCCTAGCGTTATCCGACTAGTTGGTGAAAAGGGGGGAGCGAGACATCTTGAATTTCTTTTATCCTTCCTTAATAACAAAAACACTATGTACTTTAGAGAGATTTCAAACGGGCTACTTAAGATAGTATCCAGAGAGAAGATCTCACAGTTGGACGAAGTCCATACAAAGTTTATGCTCAATAACCTTAAGAATCTGAATGGTTATGCTGAGGAGAGACTTACATTTTTATACATTATATCTAAACTAGATATTTCTAGTAAAGATTCATTATACGAAGAGCTTGCATCTGATGAAAATGAAGATATAGCTCTTACTGCGCTTGAGCATCTAGCAGAGAACAATAGAGATAGAGCTATCAAGCTTATAGAAAAGAAAATTAAAATGGCAGATGACGACCATCAAGCAAATCTAACTGCGCTTTTAGACAGTTTAAAAGGATAAGTAATAGAGTATGCATATAAGTTCTGATGATTTTAATGACCTGACAGGGTTCATTTATAAGAAATCGGGAATAAAATTTGAAAGTAAGAAGATGTACTTCATTAATAAGAGAGTATCTAAACGTCTGGATGAGATAGGGATCGATTCTGTTCGTGATTATTTAAGATTTCTCAAATTTAAAGATGATGGTACAGAGTTCCAAGAACTGATGAACTTGATGACTGTTAATGAGACATATTTCTTTAGAGAATTCCATACGCTTGAGTCCTTTGCAGAGCACTGCCTTCAGGAGATAGCAGAGAATAAGATCGGTAACGACGAAAAGACAATTAGGATATGGTCTGCTGGCTGTTCGACAGGGGAAGAGCCATACACTCTAGCTATAATTATCAGAGAGATGTTGGACAATATAAAAAACTGGAAAATAGAGATTATTGCGACAGATATAGATGAAATCGTTTTAGAGAAAGGGCGTAAAGCCATTTATGATGATAGAAGTATTAAAGACGTTCCTGATGAATACTATAATAAGTATTTTGATACAGTTAGTGGTGGTCATATGCCCAAGCAAATGATTAGGGATATTGTTACATTTGAGCATCTTAATCTTATGGATAGGATGTCAATGAGGAAGAAGAGATACTTCGACTTCGTTTTTTGTAGGAATGTTTTGATATATTTCGATGAGATATCTAGGAAACAAGTAGTCGACCATTTTTATATTTCGCTGAATAAAGGCGGATATATATTTCTTGGTCACAGCGAGTCCGTTGGACGAATCACCACAGCCTTCCAAATGAAGAGGTTCGGCTCCAACGTGGTATATTTTAAGGGGTAATGTTATGGCTATTAAGGTGCTGGTAATAGACGATTCGGATATGGTGAGGCACTTTCACAGTAATATCTTGAAGTCGGCTGGATTTGATGCTGACGGAGCTATAGATGGGATGGATGCACTGGAGAAGTCTATGAAGACTAATTATGCTCTTATGCTGTGTGACATTAACATGCCTCGTATGGATGGTATTACTTTTATCAAAGAGTTCAGGAAGACTGGCAAAGAGACACCTGTGATTATAATAACGACTCAGGAAGAGAAGGAAAATAGGCGTATGGGATATGAATCTGGTGCAAACCTATATGTAATTAAGCCTGTTAAGCCTGATGATCTTATAATGAATATAAAAATGCTACTCGGCATAATGTAGAGTTGGAGTTTACTATGACCCAAATAGATATGGAAAAATTTAGAATAGGGTTTTTAGAGGAAGCTACCGACCTCTTGGAGGAAGCTAATGAAAGCATCCTGCAAGCCGAGTCAGAAGGCGACCTTGAACTTTTTAATGCAGTTTTTAGAAGTATACACACTATAAAAGGTAGTGCCGGTGGTTTTGGGTATGACAATATGTCTGGCTTTGCACACCACCTTGAATCACTTCTTGATAAACTGCGTAATGGTGAAGTTAAAATTAATGGCGATATAGCTGACCTTTTGTTAAGAGGGGTTGATGTTCTTTTCGAAATGGTAGACTGCGGTAAAGAGAATAGAACTTTTGACAAAAACCTTACGGAGTTAGAAGCCCAATATGAAAATATGACAGAGCAGAAAGATAGTTCTACTGAAGAAGTTATGGAATCTGAGCAAGAGAATAGTGCAACAGTTTTTGTTGATGCTGATATTGCGGCAAAACTGAAAGAGGCACACCCTGGCTTTGGTAAACCATACAAGGTTGAAGTAGCCTTTACTGATGAGATGCTTGAAAACGGGTATGACCCGATAACATTATATTCGAACCTTCGTGAGATATCTGATTTCTTTATGAATGTTACAGATACTCACACAGTACCAGATTCAGAGAGTATAGAGCCTTATAAGCTTTATCTTCGTCCTACGACATACCTTATTAGTGATGCGTCGGTGGAGGAGCTTTTAGACTTAGCTTTCGAGCCTGACATCATGACTGTTGCTGAAATATCACTCGACGCTGTTGCAGAGGAACCTTTGGTTGAGGTTGCAGAAGCTTCAGATGAAGTTATTTCTGACGAGGGCGAGACTATCGACACTACAGGTATAGATGAGAGTATGCTCTCAGAGCTTGCCGTAGGTATAGAAGATTATTTTGAGTCAATAGAGAACTACCTAATAGATATAGAAAAAACTGGATTTGGCTCAAAAGATGCCGTAGACAATATATTTAGAGTTTTTCACAATATCAAGGGTGATAGTGGCTATGTTGGTTTCTCTTTCATGGAGAAATACGCTCATCTAGTAGAGAATATGCTAGACAAAGTGAGAGATGGATCGGTTGAATTTGATAAAAAGGCAGCAGAGTTTATCCTTAATGTTATTTCTGATGTTAAGACACTTGTAGATGACTTAGTTAACAAGAGAAAACCTGTATTACCAAAAACATATTCAATGTTATCTGATGTTTCAAGTACTATTTTGAAACATACAGAGAATACTCCTGTTATTACTGATGATGTTAAAATTTTTCTTGGTCAGGTTGATCAATTTTTAGAAATGATAGAGATGTCAGTGGATTCTCCGACAGGGGATCAGATTATAAATAGAGCAGCTAATGGGCTTAAAAATGCAGCTAAATTTATAGGTTTTAAAGACCTGACAGAACTAGCAGAGAACTTTGTAAAAAAAGTTTCGGCGGGTAATGAGTTTCAGACAGAGCTGGACAGTATAAATAAGTATATATATCAGTTAAAATCACCACCAAAGAAATTAGGTGAGCTACTTGTAGATTCAGGAAAGGTGACTGCTGAAGAGATTGCTGATGCTCAGGCTCAACAGAAAAAAATAGGTGAAATCCTTATTGACCAAGGTAAATTGAATAAAGAAGACCTTGATGTTGTCCTTAAAAAACAGACTGTTATGAAGGTTGCTGAAAAGGAACAAGAAGTAACCTCTGATGATATAATAAGAGATACTACGATATCAAAAGATAAGATTCCTCAGTCGATGAAAGTAGACCAAGAGAAGATCGATAAATTTACTAATACTATTGGCGAGCTAGTCGTAGCTAAGAACGCATATGAGTATATGGTTCAGAAGCTTATTCGTGACTATGATCTGCCTACTAATTTGATCAAAGAGTTTAAAGATAATTCAAATTTAATAGCTAGAATATCGCAGGATCTACAGAGAGATATCTTGTCTCTTCGTATGGTTCCTATCAGACAAATATTTAATAAGTTTCCGAGAGTTGTACGTGATATATCGAGGAAGCAGGATAAGAAGATTGAGCTTCGCATAATCGGCGAAGATACAGAAATAGACAAGAAGGTTGGGGATATCCTTTCTGACCCACTTGTGCACTTAGTTAGAAATGCATGCGACCACGGGCTTGAACCTGGAGAAGAAAGAGAAGCCGCAGGTAAGTTCGGAACAGGTAACCTGATACTGAAAGCTTTCAATGAAGGTAGCTTTGTTTATATTGAGGTTATAGATGATGGTCGTGGTGT
This sequence comes from Denitrovibrio sp., assembly GCA_002869185.1. Lineage (GTDB taxonomy): Bacteria > Chrysiogenota > Deferribacteres > Deferribacterales > Geovibrionaceae > Denitrovibrio. The sequence continues at coordinate 164,252 of PKTN01000009.1, forward strand.
TAATTGTGAAAAAGTCCTGAAAAAGGCTATAAGTAAAGGGATGACAACTGAGGATGCAACTCTGACAGAGAAAGAGATCATTCAGTTTATCCTTGAACCAGGTTTTTCCACAGCAGATACAGTTACAGATATCTCTGGTCGCGGTGTTGGTATGGACGTTGTGAAGAGCTCCATAACAAGCGTAGGTGGATTTATTGATGTTTCCTCTTCAACCGGAGAAGGAACAAGGATAAGTATGAAAATACCTGTTACAATAGGTATGTCGACATCTTTACTTGTTCATATGGGTGGCGAAGAGTTTTACGCATTCCCAATAGAGAATGTCGCAGAAACAATAAAGGTCTCCAGAGAGCAGGTGAAAGATCTGCACTTTGGAAAAGGAATATATTACAGAGGTAACGTGTTACCACTATTTCAGCTTTCTAAACTGCTAGGCGGTGAAGACAAAGAGTTGGATGAAGAGGTTAATATAGTTATAACCGCTACTGATACTGGTAAAACAGGTATTATAGTTGACGAGCTTCTTAATAGGATGGATATTGCTATAAAACCTGTTCCTGAATATTTTGCTCACCTGAACTATATTGGTGGAGTGACAATATTAGGCGATGGACAAGCGGTGTTAGTACTTAACGTTAATAAATTATTTTGAGATAAATGAGGGTTTAGATGAATGTATTAGTTGTAGATGATAATGAACTGCATCTTAAAATGTGTCGAATTCTCTTAAGAAATCTTGGTCATGAAGTTGTAACTGCAACCTCGCTCCAAAACTTAAAAGATCAGATGAAGACTATTGGTATACCTGATGTCGCTTTGATAGACTATAGACTGAGCACCACTGAAACAGGAGTTGACGTCATTGAGTACCTGAAGGGATCTAGCAACTGGGTTGGGACAAAATATATTGCACTAACAGCAGATGTTAGTGAGCGTGCGCAGTTAGACAGAGCTGGTTTTGATATGGTGGCTTTTAAACCTATCTCAGAAATTTTGCTTAAGGAGCTAATTGATTAATGAGCATCAAGTTTGACAGTCTTAAAGATGAAATAAATAATTGTTTTTACGATATTGTTGGCATCCTTAATGAAGTTATAAAACATAGAACTGATAGCTTTTCAGGAATGATTGATATCAGTATGGAAATTCAAAAAGGTTCTGAAAGTTTTGTTGGCGAGACTGATAAGATTGTAGGCGTTATCTCAAGTGATATAAATCATAAGATTGACAACCTTGATATGGATAAGATGAAGCAGGACATTATCGATGCTACGAGTACTTTTATCGAGATTACAGAGGAGCTAGAGCTACTCTCATATAACACTATATGTCGAACAATGGCATTAGGAGACAAGGGAGCAACGATCACTCATATCAGTAAAGAGATAAAGAAGTATTCAACAACAGTGAAGACTTTACTTGAAGTCATTTCTGTTAACTTTAACGATATGTTTGAGAGATTTAAGAATGTGGCAGACCATTTGGTTGATAACAAGCTGGTTCAGGATGATAGCTCGCTGAATGTTGAAGCAATCGATGAGATCATGATCACCTCTGACGTGTCTATCCTAATAGAAAATTCTCAGTTCCATGATATATTTATGCAGGAACTTGAAGTTATACAAGAAGCTATCGAAAATATTAACTATAATGATGCTTATGAGGCAGGGATTGTCTTTGGAAAGTATGAAAAAGCTATGGGCAAGCTGGATGTCATCAAGTTTGCACTTCAAGACAAGCTCGTCGAGATCAAAGACGTAATGGGTGACTTTATATACACCTTTAACACTGACCTTCAAAATATTGTCGGTCAAACGAATATCCTTAGATCAGAGCTTAATAGAGTAGATGAGATGTCGGAAAGTATATGCTCTACCATCTCTATGCTTAAGAACACTATCGATCAATCTAAAGATGTTTTGCACAAAACCAAAAATAGTGTTGGTATGTTGGCGAAACAATCAAAGACATTTAGAAACCTTGTGGTGATAACAGCCGTTGAGGTCGCTCGTATTAATGATGAAAGCCTTAGAAGAGTTGTATTCTCTATGACTCAAACAGAGACTGAATTGAATGAGCTTATAAATAAGCTTTTTACGAATATAGATATGTGGAATACCTTGCGTAGTGATTTTATGGGAACTTTTTCTGGTGCAGAAAATGATATGCAAATGCTTTGCCACTCAAATGTCGCAGAAGATAGAAAGAAGATATTAGGTGATACTCATAGTCTTGATGGTCAACTAGAGGAATTTAAAAAGATATTTACGGCTGAAATGTATGTGAATTTCTTTGATAGTAACTCAAATAAACTGGCTGAGCTTTTTGATGTTTTTAATGAGAGTGTTCAAGAGACCTTTATGGAACTGAACGATAGCCTTAGTGAAGAAATTCTCTCTGATGAAGAGTTTACTAGGGGGCGTAATGACGCTGAGTTTAAAGATATTCTTGCACACGAAGAAGACCAGTCAACAATCGAATTTTTTTAAAAGAGATAACAATGAATGATATGAAAGTGCTCGTCGTAGATGATGACAAATTAAATAGAATGTTAATATCGAAATTACTAGGCAAATATGGTGTGGTAAGCTCACAAGCTGAAAACGGATACGCAGCTATAGATTTAGCAAAATCAGAAGATTTTGACTTTATCTTTATGGATTACAATATGCCAAAACTAAGCGGTGCGGAATGTGCAGGAATGATTAAAGAGCACTACGCAGAAAAGAATAAAAAAGCTCCCGTTCTTGTTTGCATATCAGCAGATGAAGGGTGCTGTAGTGACTCAGTATTTGATAAATACTTGCTGAAACCGTTTAATATAGAAGATTTAAAAGATTTGTTAACGCAGACAGGAGTTTAAGAATGAAGACTGAAGAGTATGATATTCAAGTAGTTGCCGATACTATTGGACTAGATAAAGATACTATGTTGATGTTGTTAGAAGAGTTCTTGAACGTGCTCGATGAAGAGATTATACTTCTTGCAAATGCTGTTAGTGATGGTGACGCAGATATGGTAACTCATGTTGCACACAAGATGAAAGGGGCAGCAGCTAATATGATGGTCGAAGACCTTAGAAAGTATTCTTGTGACCTTCAATCAGCTGATAAGGCTGACACAGATTTAGTTGCAGATCTATTAGGAAAAATACAAAAGAGCTATAGTGCTTTCAGAGCTTTATTTAGATCTTAATAGATGCCTTCGCTTTTTCATATATACTCATAGGGCTTTCACCAGTTTTGTTGCCTACTGATACACAGTCATCCCATTCAGGGCTGTGTTTGCTGATCTCCCCATAGGTCAACTTTTTCAAACGTACGATCTCATTATTCACTTTTGTTTCGACTATCTCTCTATCCATTACTATTCTGTCTGTCGCATAGTGTCTCAGACCAGCAGTAGTGGTATGTTTGAATAAAATCTTCGCAATTATTTCTAATTTATCATTTTCGCAGAGGATTGTTAGATGGATGGCAGGTCTGTTCTTTTTACCTATCGTAGAAACTGAGAACATGTCTAGGTACTCGTCTTTCAGTTCGCTAAAGAGACTCCCAATAACTTCACCAGAGCAGTCGTCTATGTTAGTCTCGATGACTGTGATCTTATTTGCTTTAGATGCTGCAGCAATGAGTGTTCCACGGAGTAGATTTGGCATAGTTTCAAGCTCTAAGGTTCCTGTTGAGTATGTTGAAGCCAAAACCCTACCTGAGTAAGCTGGCGAAAACTCTTTAACATAATATTTAAGGATAGCCGCACCTGTTGGTGTTGTCAGCTCATTAGGCTCGTTAGTCCGTTTCACTTCTACATCTTGTAAAATCTTAAGTGTTGCCGGGGCTGGGACGGGTACTTTGCCGTGGGCGCATTTGACTAATCCACAACCTAGCACTGGCATAGTAGAGGTGATACTTTTAATGCCGAGTTTGTGAACACCGTAGGCGAATCCGACTATGTCTAGTATAGAATCGAGTGCACCAACTTCGTGAAAGTGAACTTCATCTGCTGGTTTGCCATGGATGATCCCTTCTGCGTCCGCGATTATAGAAAAGATTCCGATAGTGTCTTTGATAACTGGCTCAGGGAGGTCTGAGCTCTCGACCATCTTAGTTATAGTTTTCATAGTGCGGTGAACGTGCTCATGAGGCATATTTATCTTTAGGCGAGTCGCTTCTATGCCGTTTACGAACGTTTTTTCAGTGTCTATTGTGAGTTGTTTGCCAGTTATTTTATATATGATGTCAGTCACTTCTGAGAGGTCTAACCCTAGCCCGTGAAGGATGGAGAGTGCCATATCTCCAGCTATTCCAGAGTTAATGTCAAAGTGAAGCGTAGTATTTGCATGCATGTGAAACTCCGCATATCTCGCATTTTGGTTTTTGGGAAGTACATATCTCTCGCCCAAAATATATTATTCTATGACACCAATCACAGTGTTTTTCGCCTTTTACGATCTTTTCAAGATCACGTTCAACCTTTTCTGGGTCTGTGTTGGTCGTAAGCCCTATCCGTTTGGTGATACGCTTTACATGGGTATCAACCACGACGCCAGGTTTCTGCCAGAGGTTACCTCGGACAACGTTAGCAGTCTTTCTTCCGACACCAGCAAGAGCTAGTAACTCGTCCATCTCTGATGGAACTTCTCCACCGTGGTTTTCAACGAGAGACTTTGCCATGCTGATTATGTTTTTTGTCTTCATGTTGAACATGCCAGTACTCTTTATGATGGCTGCAACATCCTCATGGTTTGCATTAGCTAGTGCAAAAGGATTAGGATATTTTTCAAATAGATCTTTGGTTACTATGTTTACTCTTTTGTCTGTGCACTGGGCACTTAGAATGGTCGCTGTCAGTAGCTGGAATGGGGTCTGATAATTGAGCGAACAGATAACGATCGGATATTTATCTTCCAAAAATTGTTCGAAAATTTGTGCACGTTCTTTTTTAGTCATCTCTGTTTATAGCATTTTAAATAGTGTGCATAAACGATTTTTTGAGTTATTATGCCCTTATGGATATCAACATATTGCAAGTATTCATTCTTTTTGTTGTTGGGGTGGCTGCCGGTGTTTTAAACACTCTCGCAGGTGGTGGTTCATTTATTACTGTTCCAGTTTTGATATTTACTGGGCTAGAACCAACAATAGCCAACGCAACCAACAGGCTTGGTATTTTATTCCAATCCATATTTGGCGTTCGTAAGTTTAAAAGTATGGGGTATTTTCCTAAAAACTATAGTTATACCGTTGCTATACCAGCAGCTTTTGGAGCGCTCTTTGGGGCATATTTAGCGACAATAATAACAGATGATGCATTCAGAAAATACTTTGCATTTTTTATGATCATTATGACCTTCGTTACATTTTTTAAACCAAGTGCGAAAGAACTTAAAGATGATGTTGTATTCACTTCAAAAAGCTTAATAATAAATACTGTCGCTTTCTTTTTCATAGGCATGTATAGCGGTTTTGTTCAGGCTGGTGTTGGTTTCCTTATGATAGCTGGTGCAGTGTTAGCAGGGCTGGATATGGTAAGAGCAAACGCTGTTAAGATGTTCCTTAATCTTATAACCGCGACCATGTCAGTCGCGATTTTTATATATGGTGGTAAAATACTCTTTATCCCAGGTATTGCGCTAGGTATAGGTATGTCTATAGGTGCAGTTGTGGGAGCAGGCTTTTCAGTGAAGGTTAGTAATAATTTCCTGAAGAGGTTAGTCTCAGTTATTATTTTTGTATTTGCTATCCTTCTGCTCGTCTTGAAGTAGGTTTATCTTCTCAAACTTCCCATAGAATTCATCCTCTTTAATGAGCTTTTCAACTTCAGCCTTGTCACCAATATAGTGAACATCAACTTCTTTGAAAAATACACCCTCTATAGGATGGCTGATACTCATGATATTAGGGTTGGTAGCATGTACTCTGTTGAACTGGATCATGTTAGCAGCTCTCAGAATATGCGCACTCTCCATCGGCATCTCACCTGTTACAGTGGTTTGATAAATAGGTGTCGCGCTTATCATTACTGACTCTATATGGAGAACAGGGAAATCTTCAACTGCTGATTGTCCACCTGTATGTATTGTGAAAGGACCTTCTGGGTGAGTCTCTGTGGCAGATACTCGTCCCTGAATGATGATCTGTGTATCAAAAGGTACTGGGTAGAGACTAGTTTTCACAAACTTCATCTCTTCTGGGTGAAGATAAGCAGCGAGCTTAAGCTCATCGATGTTGTCAGGTAGAGTCGCAGCTGCAGCGTATATAAGGTGTGGTGTTGTTCCCACTGCGATTGTTACAGGGACGTCCTCACCTTTTGATAATTGCTTACCAAGACCTGATTCTGGAGCACAGTGTATAACAGCCTTCTCGTCATCAAGAGGCTGGATACGGTAGATACCGCAATTATGTATGTCACGATCTTTACTTATCACACAGCCCATGTTGATGGAGCCTGAAACGTCTGTTTTGTAATGTTTGCTTATTGGAAGTTCGCTGATGTAGAAATCATCGTAATATTCCATCTCGCAATAGCTCAGCTCAACTTCTGGTTGCTCTGTTATATATTGATGTGCTTGCTCTGCAATAACACTGAGCGTATATCCGAGAGCGACTTTTAGCTTTTTTGTGGATGCAAGAAGGTTAACAGCAACAGGGATCTCTTTAGTGAATACTAATGCTTTACCGTTCTTTTTTACACTTTCAGATGCTTGTTTAGCGATCTTTACGCCATTAAGACCAGCGCCAGGTGATGTCTTAACATCTTGGGCTCTTTTAAGTTTGTTGAAAAATGCTGTGAATGAGTAATTATCCATTAGACTTGCAACATATTGTAGCGTCACAGATACCAAAGGTCATTGGGTTAAAATCGATTGTTTCGAAGCCAGCTTCTAGTACCATTTGACGATACACCTCTTTTTTAGGGAATTTATATACTGAATCAGGTAAGTAATCGTAAGCCTCTCTGTTGCCAGAGATAATACCACCAATAAAAGGTAGTATCTTAGTAAAGTATAAACGATAAAGACGACTAAAGATAAAACCCTCGGGTTGTGAAAACTCAAGTATACATAGTTTTCCACCAGGTTTGAGAACTCTATGCATCTCTTTAAGCCCAGTTGGTTTGTCAGTAACATTGCGGAAACCGAATGAGATTGTCATACGGTCGAAGCTGTTAGACTTGAAAGGGAGCATATGGGCATCAGATACGCTGAATGAGCCATCTTGGAATTTGTCATAGCCGAGCTTAAGCATATTATAGCTGAAGTCTCCGCCAATAAGGTTAACCCCACCTACTCTATTGTCCATCTCTATCATCATGTCTGCTGTTCCGCAGGCAAGGTCTAGGACGGTCTGTCCAGACTGGATACCAACAAGCTTGATAGCCTTCTTACGCCAGCGTACATCAGTTCGAAAACTAAGTAATCTATTTAAAAGATCATATCTATGAGCGATGTCGTCAAACATCTGCTTAATTTCACGGGATTTATGTTCCAAGCTAAAACCTCTATATCCTTATGAGCATACAGGTGAAATCATCCTTCTGTGCACTCTTATCTTTTACCATTTCGTCATACAGGGTATCAAGTATATTGTCTTTGTCGAATTTTGCAAGCTGTTTGACATCTTCTCTCAGTTGGTCGTCTTCGACATACTCTACCAGCCCGTCAGTATAGATAAATATTATGTCATCTTTATTGAGTTCTACGGATTTTTCGAAATGTTCTTCCTCAAATAGACCAAGAGGCAAGAAATCTGATGTTATAACTAAATCTTCCTTACCAAAAACAGCAGCCGGCTCGTGACCACAAGAGATGTAACGCATAGTCTTCCCTTCTTTGTCAATATAACCAAAGAAAGCAGTGATGAACCTGTCAGAGAATTTTTTCCCAATGAGATATCTGTTCATGGAGGTTACAAGTTTCTTGAGCGACCCTTCTTGATCGAATAATGTAGTATTTTCGGTGAAAACACTAAGTACAACAGTAAATACTGCGGCTGAGTAACCCTTTCCACATACGTCAGCGACTGTAAAGAAGGTTCCTTTCTCTGTCTCTTTGACCATAAGAAAGTCGCCACCAGCAGCCCTCGCTGGATAATTAATACCTGATATTTTTATACCTGAGTCTAGCTCAAGGTTTTTTTGTACGAATTTATTAAGGATGGTTCCAGTAATCTGCATTTCAGATTCCTGAATTTTTATGTCGGTCATCCTTTTATGGTATTGTGAATTTTCAACAGCAGTTGTCACTATAGACGAGACCAGCTCAGAAAACTCTTTGTCTGGAATGATATCGAACTGGATATTAAAAAGAATTATACGAATATCCAAGGTCTCTTCGTAGATAAAAAAGATGTTGTCTATGTTGAATTTTTTGCATTCTATGTTCCCGTCGATGAACTCTGTAGCTTCCATGGTGCTTATCATATCCATGAGAGGCTTGTCTGCTACAGTGATCTTTGTGTCAACATCGTTAAACTCTATGCCAAATCCTTGAAACTCTTCAGCGTGTATGGTGAAACCAGCTTCAGCACTGAATGTATCCATAAAGTAGTTGAGTGCAACAGCCATAACCTCGTCAACTTCGACAGCTTTAAGTATGCGGCTACTCTGTTTAACAAACTCTAGTTTCTTTTGATAGTCAACGTATACATTGATATTACGCTCACGGGAGACGATCTCATTCATCCTCTGACCTAAGAACCCGCCATATGTCTCCATCTCTAAGAAGACTACATCAGGCTCCTCGTGGAAGGTTACTATGCCATGGACGTTATCCATATATTTAAAAAAGACTGATGCTTGAACTGTTATCTTTTCGTCGAAAAATTCTAAAACTTTTTCTTCTTGTATGCTTTCACTACCAGTGTAGCCAAAGTCATGTAGGTCGTATCTGCCATCTGCATTTTTGTGTAGACCAGCTACAGGCTCGCATATGGCATTTTCAACCCTCCATAGAGTAAATGGTGTAAACCATGTATTTGAAAGGTGATCACTTAGAAGGTGATAAAAATCCTGAAGACTATTCGTAAACAGAGTATCAAGAAGTTTCTTTTGAAGTTTCATTTTCGCCCTCTTCGTTATTTTCAGATTTTAAAATAGGAGCTACAATCTTGACTATCTCATCATAAGATACCCCAAGTGCTATAGATGCATCCTCCACCGCTTCTGTATAGTCTTCTTCTATAGCTATCCTATTTGAGAAGTATAATACAGCCTTGAATTTATCATCAGAGCTTGAGTGATGTGCTCGCACGGCGTCAGTTATTGGGACTGCAACTGACCATTTAGAAAGGACTAGCTCGCCAATGGCAGAGTGGTCTGTTCCTAGTTGGTTGTGCTCATCTTCCATAGAGCTTGCCTCTTTGACAAGGAAATCTACCAAGACAGTCTTTCCGATATCGTGCATGAGTCCTGCTAAGTATAGGGCATCTTCATCTTCGCCAGCTGCTTTGCCAAGGAGTTCACTAAGTCTAGCGACTAGGAACGAATGATCCCAAAGAGCAGTGCCTGTTGTTTTATATAATGAAAAATTCTTTTTGAAAAATTGAGCCGTAGATATAGCAAGGGCAAGATTCTTTACAGAATTAAGTCCAATAAGGACAGTCGCTCTGTCTATGCTAGCAACCTCTTGGCGAAGTCCATAAAATGGTGAATTAACCAGCTTGATTATTCGCGAACTTAGACCTTGGTCCATCTTTATTTTATCGATGAAGTCTTTCATCTGTGTTTTGTCATCTCTAGTTAGCTTTATTAGGTCTCTGGCAAGGGCAGGGAGGGGCGGAATGTTCTCCGCTTTGGCAATGATCTTAGCCTTTAGCGTGTCGAACTCGTTTCCGCTGACTTTTGTATTGTTTGTTGGTATCTTACCAGCAAATTTCTTTTTGATCTCTTCAGGCTTCAAAGGTGGAAAGAATATACCTGATATTTGGAATTCTTTGAGTATCTCGACAGCTTTTCTGTCTTTGACGGTAAGGTAGAAATATGTTGGTACTGGAAATTTCTTAGGTAACTTAAAAAGGGTGGCAATGTCATTTATCTCTATGAGGCATGCATCAGCATTCTTCTCAGAGGTAAGGGTTGCGGTGTCGCCCAGTGCATTTTGGAAGAGAGCCTTGCTTTGAGCTGAGCCTACATAGAGTATTTTCATTGTACCTTGCTCTTTATAATATCAATAAGTTCTTTCGGACTGAAAGGTTTTGTGAGGTACGCATCTGCGCCAGCCTCTTCACCTTTCTTTAGATCTTCGGACTCAGCCATAGCCGTTAGAAGGATGATGGGTGTGTTTTTGCATTGTTCCGTAGCCTTAAGCTCAGCGCAGGCTTCGAGACCTGTCTTCTCAGGCATCATCACATCGAGAACAATCACATCTGGGTTGACCTCTACTGCTATTTCTACAGCTTGTTGACCATTACCAGCCTCTATCACTTCAAAACCACTCTTTTTAAGATGCAGAGCTACTACTTTGCGGAGTCTAAGTTCGTCATCAGCAATTAATACTTTCATCAGGGAACCTCAGTGTTATAGAAATTTTATTATATTCAAGAGTCATACCTTGTTTTTGCAACACTTCACTAAAGATGGCAAAGGCAGGTGGGTTTTCATAAAAACCTGCATCAGGTGAGATAATAAGTGAATTTTCTTTAAAAATAGCACTGAATTTATCTGTTGAAACCAGTGAAGCTTCATGAAGAAATATGTGAACAAGGCTTTTAAAGGCATATGGTTCGCATTTTACTAGTATATTCTGAGATATGTCTATTTCGATATTATCGCGTATCTCACTTGTTACTCCGTTCTCAGCGAAGAGTGTTACGAGTGTGAGCAAATTGACTTCTTCTGTGTTAGAACTTTCTGGTTTATCAAAGATATGATTAAAGCAAACGCTCATTCCTCTGTCGAAAATGTCTAATAGATAACCAGATTCCATTATCATCTCTGTCATGGAATCGTCAGAGAGACCTTCGTTAATAGCCTCAAGCATTGCTACTATAACGGCCGTGTTAGTCCGCATATGATGTGAGAAGTATTTATAAACTAGCTCAAGTCGCTTTTCTGAGTTATCTGGGGCATTCATTTTGCACCGCCTAATAATTAACTAAGTATAAAAAGTTATTGCATCATTTTCAATACATTAATCTTAAAACTTGTTTTCCGTTTTTATAATGTATAGAATTATTTACTAACTTTTAGTCAGAGGTTGAGTATGGATTGTATATTTTGTAAAATAATAGCGGGTGAAATACCTTGTAGTAAAGTATATGAAGACTCGCTTTTTATCGCATTCCTTGATATAAAACCAGTGCATAAAGGGCACGTTCTCATCGTACCAAAAAAGCATTTCGTAAATGTTTTTGATACTCCAGATTTAGAGGCAGAGGCTATATATAAAGTAGCTAGAACTCTTTCTGAGGCTGTGGTTAAGGCAACAGGTTGCGACGGTATTAACCTTGTACAGAATAATAATGCCGCTGCTGGGCAGGAAGTTTTCCACTCGCATATGCATGTTATCCCTAGGTTCGATGGGGATAAACTCCGCTTCGCATCTATACATAAAGAGTATGATAGCTTTGACGAGATGGGCGTCATGGCTGAAAAAATAAAAGAGAGCTTATAAGTTTTTCTTCAACTTTTCGGGGGCGTTTGGGATGCTGGTGCACCCCGCGGTCTTCAAAACCGATTGTGACGGGTATTCCCCGTTGGGCAGGTTCGATTCCTGTGCGCCTCCGCCATTAAATTTTAATCAATATATTTATCAATATTTTACAAAAGTGTCCAAAGGGGTGCTGCCTAAATGTGGCCTTTAAAACGGCATAGAATAAGTAGATGTTGGAATGTTATCACGAATATTGTATAATGTTTCCAAATGTTTATAGTTAGGTGAGGGGATTATGGGTGATGCTGCTGAGAAAAAAAATCAGAAGACTGTTCGTAAATCAGATTCTGCTTATGATGTCGTAATAAATAGACGAACTCAAGAATTAGTTATAGGCTTTTGTGGTGCGTTGGGTAGTGGGGTTTCATCTGCAATATCGGTATTAGAAACTATTTTTAGTGGAATTAATTACAATGTAAAAATAATTAAAATGAGTGATTTAATACTTCGAAGTACTCACTTGGAAAACAACTTTGCTGATGAATCTGATAGGATAACAAAATTGCAAGATTGTGGTAATAAATTAAGACAACATACTAGTAAGGACATACTTGCCCAGCTTGCAATAGAAGAATTAAAAGCAATACGAATGAGTGAACACAAGCTTGAACCAAAAGACCCTTTGCCTGTTGAGGAGCGAGTCCTGTGGATTATCGATAGCATAAAGCATCCTGCCGAAGTTGAGCTATTTAGGGCTGTGTATGGAAGTATGTTTTATCTAGTTGGGGTTCTATGCCCAGAAGAGACAAGAATTCATCGACTTGTTAAAAGCAAAGAAATAAATCAAGCTAGTGCGGTTGCTCTTATCGAGAGAGATAAATCAGAAGATTTAGCTTACGGTCAAAAGTTGCTAAAAGCTTTGCAGCATGCTGATTTTTTTATAAATTATAGTGATTATAATAGACCAAATTTATCATCCATTTTTGAAAGATTTATTCGCTTACTTTTTGGAGTCAATATCTCCCCTACAAAAGGAGAGTTTGCGATGCATGTGGCATGGTCCTCTTCGTTACGATCTGCTTGTTTATCTAGACAAGTGGGTGCTGCAATTATCAATGATGCCGGTGAAATTATTGCTACTGGCTGTAACGATGTTCCTAGTCCAAATGGGGGGCTTTATAACTCACAAGATAGATGTGGAGATCATCGATGCTATAATACACATGAAAAATGTTGTTCTAGTGATAAATATAAAAAGACATTATATACTGATATAAAAAAAGTTCTAGATGATCATAATTTGGGATCTGAGGATTCTGACCAAATATTAAGTGAGATTAAGAGAAATACTAGGATTAAAGATTTAATAGAGTTCTCTAGGGCCGTTCATGCTGAGATGGATGCAATAGTAGCTGCAAGTCGCAAAGTTTCATGCTCTACAAAGAATGCCATAATGTATGTTACGACATTTCCGTGTCATAACTGTGCAAAACATATTGTTGCGTCAGGAATTAGAAGTGTGTATTATATCGAACCTTATGAAAAAAGTTTAGCTTTTGACTTGCATGACGATTCTATTAGTATAGGGGAAAGTGAGGGTAAAATTGCTTTTTTACCTTTTGAAGGAGTGGCTCCTAAACTATATGCTAAAGTCTTTATGCAGAGAGGAGACAGGAAGATAGATGGAATAGTCAATGAAGTAAATCTTTCAGAAGTTCCGCCTGTGTCTGATAAATTTGTTGATGGCTATGCTTATTACGAAGTAAGAGTTATAGATAAATTGAATAAGTTTAAAAAAGATGATAAAATAGTATATAAGGAGGACGAATGATGAGTTATAAAAAATTAACTAAAGACGTGCCCTCTTGTAAATCTCCTAAAGAAAATAATAAAGTTGTATCCATATCGTCTGCTAAGAGCAAATCTAATATAAGTGAGCGCTCTAAAAAAGAGGCCATTGCAAAATGTATCAGCTATGCTCAAACATTAGACTGGTAACAGGGTTGATTTAAGAACAAATCATAAAAGCTCTACTTTAGTAGGGCTTTTTTTTGATCTATTAAAGCACTTTCCAATTGATGCCCCAGATAAGCACTGATTCGTGCATAGTTATATTTCTTTAAGCCATTTTCTAAGCATCCTAGAACGTTCTTTGAAGACAGCTTTGATTTCATTATATGGCGCACCAGAAATATCTTTAAAAGCAGTTTTAATAGCTGTATTTATTTCAGAGTAGTATTTGTAGAGCGTCTTCGTTTTGATGCCGCACTCCTTAGCGAAGAATTCCCATGATGTTTCGTCCATTTCGTCGATATAATCAGCTTCGCCGATGCTCATAGCGAAACGTTTAGTAAGACCTTCGTAGATATTAGTACTGACTAGGTCATAGAATGGGGCTAAGGTTACTTTTTCGTTATAATGACCACGGTATAGTAATGAGATGTTTTTAGCGTGTGCATCAGCATTGCCTATCAGAAAATTAAAAATTACCCATTTGATGAGTTGTTGTTTATCTAAAGCTGGTTGTGCCGATATCTTTATTATCAAGTCTAAGCATTGCTTAAAGCTAGGTCCGCCCTCCTCTTCGTATTTCATAGAGTAAGGGAATCCGAGTGCCTGACAGAAATCTTCCTGATGCATTCTAGCTATAGAATTTTCGGAAATAATTCTGTCATACCTTTCTATTGAAAGGACAGTCTCTGTTCCATACTTAAAAAGCTCTGAATTACATGTGTTTAGTCCTGCTTTTTTGGCAAGGTATGTGCAAAAATACTCATTAACAGGCAGTGCCTCAAATCTACGACTAAATGGTTTTATAAGATGGGTAGATGGTGAATCATTAAGAGGGAGAGAGACTTCATTTCCTTTGATTTTGACAGAAAATTTTGCCTGTGCTCCTGCTAGTGAGAGCCTGTATCCTTTATGTTTTGTCGCAGGTGTGCAGGTTTCGATTTTTTTAATAATGTCTGTAAATTCAGATTCAGATAGGTAAGCGTAGCCCTGATCAGATTTTGCAAAGTGTTCTCTTTGTGTGATGACTAATGCTCCAGCGCACTCTTCACCGAATCTGCTTAAAAGCCCAAAGAAATTTCCCTCAGAAATACCTATTGAGCTAGCCACTATTTTGCGTTGCTCAGCCTCTGGGAGGAGGTTTTCAAAGAATACTTGAACAGGTAGTCCTTCGAAAAAAGTATTATTTTTGGGCAATTTTATAGAGATACTGTTAACCTTAGAGCTGAGAAATTCAGTGTCGTACTCGAAGTAATAGCTTGTGCCCTCTCTGCTCAATAGTCCGACCCTGCTGTAACTGTTATCTGTTTCTAAGAAAACGTTCAGAGATTCCATTATGCTTCCTCAGTATATAGCTTAACGCCTGCAAGTTTTGCCAGAAGCAACACCTTGCCTACTTCTGCTGTTTGTTTACCACGTTCGATTTCAGATACGACTCTGGTTCCCACACCTGCGCTATCTGCAAAGTCTTCTTGAGTTAGCCCTTGGGCTTTTCTCTTTTGTCTTATGAGTGCTCCGAGCTCTTGAATATCTGTAATTTCTTGCATGTTAAACCTCATATTACCGTACGGTTATATTATAAACCCATAGTTAGAAAAAATCAAATAAATATAACCGTTCGGTTATATTATGGGCTATTCTCAGATAAAGGGCTAAAATATTACTGTACGGTAAGGCTTGTAAGTGGCGCTGCAAAAATCGAAATTATTAATATCTTGTACAGCAATATGTTAGCTTACCTAACTGTTAATCTCTTTATCTTTGTAGAGTACTGTCTTCTGGATTTATAAATAACACTCATCAATTTTTCATAAGTGTATTGCTTGCTTATAAGCTCGAAACATTGAATTGTAAGTTGCATTTCTAGGAGATAGATTCACCTTTTGAGTCTACTTATACTAAAAATGGCTAGAAGCCTTGTCAGTCGCTGGTTCTAGCTAGAAGTCAAAAGCGAGTTAACTGCCTTCATCTTTATATATATAAGCTTTATTAAGGCAACTCTTGTTCTGTCAGGACTGCTGCAGAAAAGCCTCAAAAAATATGGAGGTAAAAGTGATGTTGAAATTTAAAACAATCACAATTGAGATTGCAGATATCAAACTGGATGAGTATCAGAAATACTGGTCAGATATTGACAAGCTAATATTCAAGCCGGAAGTAACAAAGGAGGATTTCCAACTTCGTAATGTGACTCATCAGCTAATGGTTTATGAAAATAGCAGGGGCTATCATTTGGTTTATGGGTTGGCTACATATCTATGTGCTCTGAAAATTGAGATTACAAAAGCACGAGTTAGGGTTATGGAAATTGTATATGCACAGGATGTTGCATCTTTGATTTTGCGAGATCTCTTTGATAACACGCATAAAAGAGTTATCGGAAACGATGATGTCTATAAAACAATGCTTGCAGAGACAGTGCGCTATGCATGGAAAAGTTCTGTTTCGAAAGATGCAATATTGCTCATGGACAGTGGGGCTACAACAAAAGAGAAAGTGGCTGACACGCTTACGATCTACAAGCATGCGACAATATTCAACTTTGCACAGGACAAAGATAAGAAGAAAAAGCGGAAAAGTTCGGCAGATTTTGTTTTGCAAGCTCGCTGGCTGGGGTTTGATAGTGGCGATATTGAAGTTACATTTGATCCTTCAGGACGTATCAAATTGGCAGAGTATGTCGATAACGGACAGCCGCAACTATTAAACTGTAAAGCATCCTATGGTGGAAAATATGAGATATATGAAGACACGTCTTTTAATATCAAAAAGGCTACTTTTCGTGTTTTAAAAGCAAGTAGCTACTATGTTTTTGAATTTGGGACTTTGCTTGTCTGTGCTAATATACCCGAAACCTTCGAAAAAGGTTTTGCCAGGGTTTTTGAAACAGATCCGTGGTCAGACATATCTGAAACATCAGTAACCTTACACAAAGATTGTGGGGCGTTGACAACATTTATAATAGGGGAAGAGTTCCGATTCTCAAAAGAAAACGAAAGGTGTGTGGTGAGTAGTGACAGCTACGCGAAAACCAAGAGCAAGCGGTATAAATATGTCATACTGCCGATAGTGGGGTGAAGTATGCAAGAACTTGTTATCAAAAGAATCAGGGAGGTGCTGGATTTTATCCAGTGCCCTCTCCCGCTTGAGAAGTCGAAGTATTTTGAGCTTCTGCCAGCCATTATATATTGGCTTGAAGAGAACTATTACGATGAGGAACTTTCCGGAATAACAATGGAAGAGGTCGGGGCTTTCTATGAGTCATTTACTAGCTTGGAAGCAAGCAAAACGATGAACATTTCGAGTGAGAACATTTTGGTTGGATTTCATCAGAAAGCATGTGTTTATGATGCCTACCCGCTTTATGCATTTGATATCCACTTCAAGGTCATTGAATATATAGACAGACACCCTAATAATGAGCACCAAAGACCTTATTACGTAGCGCACTATGGTTCTATCTTTGTAGGGAAAGCTGATGAGTATATTAAGTCTACAGGTCAGAGACTTGGTATAGGTGCTGAACTTTTCTATGCATTAAAAGAGTTTTACAAGTCTGATGAAGATGACGATTTACTAGAGCTTTTCGAGAGCATGATGAACGATACCTGGGGAGAAAAAGGATCTTACTCAAAAATCTGTGGGAAAAGATTCAGAAAACATTTTAGTGTGAAGACACTGAGTCCAGGGCTTGCTGTCAAGAAGATGTTTCAAGGAGGGGTATCAAACGCAGAGAATAGTGCTGAAGATACAGCGGGTAATTATTTAACTCCGAGTTGGACTTTCAACTCATCAGCTGATGTGAAAAGATACTTTTATGATAAAGCAAAATCTTTTGTCAGGCAGCAGCGCGTTGTGTCAATTTTTGATTATGAAGTTGTACAGCTGCATGAAGTGAAAAAACTAATAGAAAGCTATCTCAAAGAGAAAAAACCTATTTCTGGTTTGCTGATATTGTCATCAGCCACAGGTATTGATGTGGAAGACTGGGTTAAGGTTATAAATGGCAAGTGTAAGTCCATAAAGCTCAGTGAAGAAAAAGACTTTTATTGGTATAGACTTCATAAAGTTGGGTACGATACTAAAACCTTTAAAGGTATGGAGAAGTATAGTCGGCAAGCAATTTCGAAAGTAAAGGTGGTTCTGCCAGCCTTTCTCCGAGGGATAGTTCAAGAGATTGATTTGCCAGATAATATCTCACTGAAGATAATAAGAGAGCATATAAGTGCTTTCAATAAGTTAAATCATTTGCACCTAACACCTGCTCGCTTACGCAGGTTTTTCAGAGCTTTTGCATCAGATGTATGCAATGTTGATGAAATCACAATTGCGTATATCTCTGATGCGTTCGCAGAGACGTCAATTACCCAGTCGTTTTATACTAGGGTTACTGCTAATCATATTAGCAACCGCCTGGCAGATGTGTTGTCAGAGTTGTTTAACAAACTAGGGTTCACTGACTTGGCGATGTTGCCAGAAGAAACAAACTACATTAGTGAAAACTATGGCAGCCGCGCAGCTCCAGATATTGATACAATGGTCTATCTATTCAAAAATATACGTGCGATGTATTACTCTGCAGACAACTTAAAGATGAGAATGAATTGGCTTTCATTCTATTCATACATAGGGCTTCAGCTTACGACATCTTTAAGGCGTTTGACTAAGAATTCTAAGTCGATAATTGCTGATGATTTCAGTGAGGTTATCCTGAGAGATAAGGATAATAATCGGCATTATGAATTCAGAGTAATTCGCCTGTGTGATGTAATCTCAGAGCAACTAAAGATTATGCAACAGTACCGTCAAACATTAAAAATGCCTGGTCACATTACAGCCGTGGACAGTTATTTTAAGCTGACAGATCTGCTGTATCACATACCACCTCGAACAGCGAACAAGTATTATGAAAAAGGCATCGTAGAGAGCCAATACTTTAATAAGCTTGGAATAGCGAACAACTGCATAACGATGAACTTCTGTCGGCACTTTTTACGAACAACACTTAAAGAGCGTCAGCTCAGCTATGAAATCGTAGATTACTGGCTTGGGCATATGACTGAAGGTCTGGAAATGACTAACAAGTATTCGTTCGCTGAGATGGCAAAAGTGCAAGAAGAGATAGTAAGAATGCAAGGCGTGCTCATCAAAGAATGTGGTTATGAGGTACTGAAATGAAGAATTACATTATGCTGAAAAGTGAGTTTAACAATGAGCTACATGAGAAGCTTAATGAAGAAGATAATATTGATAAAAAGAAGAATATCGAGGTGCGGATAGACGCTTTTTCCAAAATAGATGGAGTAATGTCTACTTTGTTAGAAGGTTGTACAGGTATTGTGAGACTGACGAACAAAGAGCTGGAGAAACTGATTAAAAAGATGAAAATCTTAAAAGGCAATGCGGCTGACGACATCACTCGTAGAGTGTTGATTTCTTTTATTCAGCTTTTAAATGAGAATGACGTTCTTGACTGCAAAACTCCGACTAACCCCAGGCGTGAGCAGCGCGAGCTTTCGGCAAACTTTACAGAAGATTCTGTGATGTTGCGAAATAAGTATCTTAGGGTTTGTAAGGAGTTTGAGAGCCTTTATCTACAGGGTAAGATTTATGAAAATTCAGACTATATAACAGAGCTTCAATGCGCATTTACTTTTGCACTTGTGAGTCAGTCATTTGTGACATTTCCTAACGTAATAAAATCTCTTCAGGTGCTTAAGAAGAGCAAAATTGAGCAGACATTTATGTATCTGACAACTGCTGATGACAAAACTTTGGAGAACAAAGCTGTAAGAGTACCGTTGTCACTTACAGCACAGATATTGCTGAGTGTTTTGTGTAAAATATCGGAGGGAGACTTGCCTTTTCAGAGGTTTACTACTTCTGATTTCAGAAGGTGGCTTGTGCGAGTCTTCGAAGATCGAAGTATGAACTATTCTAAGCTGATCAGAGTTGTAAGGATGTATAATACAGAGCTTGTCCCGCCCGTAATTTCGACAATTCTTAGTCGTGGAGTTGTTTACCATTCAGTAGTAAAGAACCGTTTAGATAAGATGGACTGGGGTAAGTTCGCAAAGATGAGGCTGGAAAAAGCTAAAGAACCTGCGGGCTCGGTAGGCATTAATGCAGAAAAAGCACACCAGCTGACATCTCAACACGCCAAGGTGATGAAATCACTGTTGAAATTGTTAGATGTGAATAAAAAGAAGAACATTGTACGGGCAGATGTGGAGAGCTTTGTTGAGAAAAACTCCGACTTGTTAGAGAGTAACGAAACTTGCCAGTTGCTTGTTGAGTATGTTTTAGACTCGTTGCGATCAGGTAATACTGTTTCGACGGTTTATACATATTACTGTAGTTTTTCTTCCATTCTGATAGAGGAAACAGCCGAAAGCCCATTAAATGAATATTATTTTGATGACTTGTATAGTTTATTTGTTAACATCATTGAGCTCGATACATTGGCTAAGAAGAATAAGCGGAGTAACATGCCTCGCAAAGTTAGACCATTTTTGAAATGGTATCTCCCGCAGAGGACAGAATCGAAAAGTATTATAAATGAGTTTCTGTGCTCTCATGAACTAGCTGGGACATCTTCAGATGCTAAGCCTGTGCTGATTACTCAGACAGAGTTTGACATCTTTTTAGCCGAACTAAAGAAGCATGTTAGTGAAGAAGAGTATGAGATCATGGAAGTTATGTGTATCCTCGCATTTCATGCCGGGCTGAGAAGATTCGAGATCGGAAAGCTCGGCTTACACAGCTTTAATTTCGAGATTTATACTGAGATACGAGTAGCAAAGTCTAAAACTAAGGCTGGCAGGAGAATAGTTCCTATTGAATATATGGTGCCTGCTTACTATAGGGCTAAAATAAAAGATTACTACAATAAGAGGCTTGAAGAGACAAAAGGTAAAATAAACCGGCAACTGATAACAGTGGATACTACACCGTATATTCAGAAGATTATATATGCCTTAAAATCGTTCTTTGATTGTAAGGAGCTGACGTTTCACTCGTTACGGCATTGTTGTAGCTCATGGCTAGCAGCAGAGATGATGCTGAGCTTCTACCCTGATGCGGAATCTTACCTACCTAGTGGGTTCAGAAGTGATTACGTAACAGCAAATGATATCGCCAGATATAAAAAACTGCTTGGTACAGGCTATGTCCGTGCGACGATGTTTACTAAACTTGCTAAATTCATGGGGCATGCCTCTCCTGAGACTACGATAGAGCGATATACGCATACACTGGATTTCTTTGCAGAATACTTCATACGCAAAGCTGACAAGGAGCGACAGTATATGTCGTGTAAGCAGATTATCAATTTAATACCAGACGTAGATTACAATACGCTCCAGCGTGTTGTCTTTAAGGATAGGGCTGGAAGTAAACGACTGAAGAGTGAAGTAGTAACGTTTATAAACAAAAATGTTTAAGACATTATGCCGTTTATAATGTTCTCTCTGTGTGGTAACATATTGAATTGGAACGGCGAATATACAGGAGACTCTTATGTCTGATGAAGAGAAGAAACGACTAGAAAGCCAGCTATGGGCGATAGCGAACGAACTCAGGGGCAAGATGGATGCTGACGAGTTCCGTGACTATATCCTCGGCTTCATATTTTATAAATACCTTTCGGAAAAGATGGAAGGATACGCAGATGAGATCCTGAAAGAAGACAATATAAAGTACCTTGAGCTTTCAGGCAACGCAGACGAAGAAGACTACATCGAAGCTATCAAAGAAGAGGCTGTTGAGAAACTAGGCTATTTCCTTAAGCCTGACGAGCTTTTCAGCCAGATAACTAAGAAGGGTAACGGCGACAGCGATAATTTCATCCTTGATACACTAACAAAAATTCTTAGAAATATAGAACAGACGACAATGGGGCACGAAAGTGAGGACGATTTCATACATCTTTTTGAAGATCTAGACCTTACATCAACCAAGCTTGGCAAAACTGAAAAGGCTAAGAACGCACTTGTGTCTAAGATTCTCTTTCACTTAGAGCAGGTAAACTTTGGTGTTGAAGAGAACGAGAGAGACATCCTCGGCGATGCGTATGAGTATCTGATAGGTCAGTTCGCAGCTGGCGCAGGTAAAAAGGCTGGCGAATTCTATACCCCACAGCAGGTGTCAAAGATACTGGCTAAGATAGTCACCACGGGCAAACATAAGCTTAAGTCTGTTTATGACCCGACATGCGGTAGTGGCTCGCTCCTTTTGCGTGTGGCGAAAGAGGTCAAAGAGGTTTCTAACTTTTATGGTCAGGAGCTTAACAGGACAACATACAACCTCGCCAGAATGAATATGATCATGCACGATGTTCACTATAGAAAGTTTGACATAAAGCAGGAGGATACGCTTGAGAATCCTCAGCATACAGATATGCGTTTTGAGGCGCTGGTGGCTAATCCGCCTTTCTCCGCTCAGTGGAGCGCAAACCAACTCTTTATGACTGACGACAGGTTTAGCCAGTACGGTAAACTTGCACCTAAGAGTAAGGCTGATTTCGCCTTTGTCCAGCACATGATATATCAGCTTGACGAGAACGGCACTATGGCTATCGTTCTGCCCCACGGGGTTCTCTTCAGGGGAGCGGCAGAGGGGCACATCAGAAGGTATCTGATAGAGAACAGAAACTATCTCGATGCTGTGATCGGCTTGCCTGCTAATATCTTTTACGGAACAAGTATCCCTACATGCATACTGGTGTTTAAAAAGTGCCGGGAGGATGCAGATAATATACTTTTCATCGATGCTTCTAACGAGTTTGCAAAGGCGAAGAACCAGAACAGCCTGACAGATGAGAATGTAGCAAAAATCATAGAGACATTCAGAAGCAGGACGACAATAGATAAATACTCTTACCTCGCACCACTTAGCGATATAGCAGAGAACGAATATAACCTGAATATCCCTAGATATGTCGACACCTTCGAAGAGGAAGAGCCAGTCGACC
The DNA here is from genome assembly GCA_002869185.1 of Denitrovibrio sp. Taxonomy (GTDB): domain Bacteria; phylum Chrysiogenota; class Deferribacteres; order Deferribacterales; family Geovibrionaceae; genus Denitrovibrio. Next base: position 186,823 of record PKTN01000009.1, read on the forward strand.
TTGACGCTGTGACAGCAGAGCTTAAACAGCTAGACAGGGATATGAAAGAGAATGAGAGCAGCATAGCTTCGTTCTGTGATGAACTTGGTATCCCGACACCATTTTAAGAGAGGAAGATTATGAAATTAGATTTAACTTCTTTAAAAAAAGCGACTGAGAGCTTTCTGATAGCAATCGAAAAGTACGAGTCAGATAAAGATGATGAGTTTGTAAGGGATTCTGTTATCCAAAGGTTTGAGTATTCTTATGAGCTATCTACGAAAATGATAAAACGATATCTTTCTGAAACATCAGCAGATCCTAGTATTGTTAATGAGCTATCATTCCAGGAGCATATCAGAGAAGCGTATACGAAAGGGCTCTTATTAAACAGTTGGGATCAATGGAAGATATATAGAGAGGACAGAAACAGAACCTCTCACGGCTATGATGAAGAGAGTGCTAAAAGTATAGCTGAGAACGTAAAGCAGTTTCATGGTGAATTGCACTATCTAATAGAAAAACTAGAAGAGTACAACAGTAAACAATGAAGTTAAATTTTGATGTAACAGCACAAGAATATGAAATAATACACTCTATTTTGGAAGACTATCTTCAAAAGGCTGATGTATATGTCTTTGGTAGCAGGGCAAAACAGACCAGCAGGTTTAATTCTGATTTGGATTTGGCAATAGATGCAAATGAATTAGTTAGTAAAGAAACGCTGATAGATTTAAAAGAAGACTTTAACGACTCTAATTTGCGCTATAGCGTAGATATCGTTGATATAAATGCTATAGATGAAAACTTCAGAAAACTTGTGGATGCTGAAAAGGTGATGTTCGCATCTTTTGACAAGAAAACTATACCAAGTTTAAGATTCCCCGAATTCACAGGGGAGTGGGAAGAGAAAAGACTTAATGAAATAACTGATTATGTTGATTATAGAGGTAAAAGTCCTACAAAGACAGAAAAGGGGACTTTTCTTGTTACTGCCAAAAATATTAAGAAAGGGTATATCGATTATACTAACTCTAAAGAGTATATAAGTACAGATGATTATGATCAAGTTATGAAGAGAGGACTTCCGAGTCTTGATGATGTTTTGTTGACTACAGAAGCACCATTAGGAAATGTTGCATTAGTAGATAATGAAAATATTGCTTTAGCCCAAAGAGTAATTAAGTTTAGAGGTAAAGAAAATAAGTTATTTAATAGGTTCTTGCTTCATGTGTTTATGAGCGACTGTTTTCAAAGGTTACTTATAACAAAAGCAATTGGAACAACTGTGCTAGGGATACAGGGAAAGGTTTTACATAATTTAAATTTATTTATTCCAAATATTGATGAGCAAGAGAAGATTGCGGCATTTTTGAGTGGTGTGGATGAGAGGGTTGAGCAGCTTAGCAGGAAGGTGTCACTCCTTGAGCGGTATAAGAAAGGGGTGATGCAGAAAATCTTCTCTCAAGAAATCCGCTTCAAAGCTGACGACGGCTCTGATTTTCCCAACTGGCAAGAAAAGAAGTTAGGTGATGTTGGTGAAATTATTGGTGGCGGAACACCTGATACTAGTGAATTATCATATTGGGGTGGGGATATAAAATGGTTTTCACCAACTGAAATAAAAAATAAATACATAAAAAATAGCAATAAAATGATTACCGAAACGGGCTTGAAGAATTCTTCTGCAAAAATCTTACCCAAAGGAGCATTATTGCTTACAACAAGAGCAACTATTGGTGATGTAAGTATTGCATTAGATGACTGTACAACTAATCAAGGTTTTCAGTCTATCGTTGTTAATCGGCAACATTCAAATGAATTTATCTACTACCTTGTACTCACAATAACTAATAAAATTATCAAATATGCAAACGGATCGACTTTCTTAGAGATTAGCAAGAATGAGTTATCATCAATAAAAATACTGATTCCTGGCTTATTAGAACAACAAAAAATAACTAATTTTCTCAGTGATATTGATAACAATATTGAAGAGACCAAAAAACAACTCGAACTGAATGAACAATTTAAAAAAGCACTTCTCCAGAGGATGTTTGTATGAGTAAACAAAGAAAAGAAACCTTAATCGATGAGTTATTAGTTTTTATGAATGATGAAATAGAGAGTACTGGACATACTATTGGCACTGTTCGTTTTGATTTCAGTGAACAAGGTGAAGACACAATAAAGTTTGCGGGTGATGCTGGTCTTGAATATGATGAATTGATGTTAATATTGAATACATGTAAAAGTCGTAAGTATATTATCCAGAAGATAATTGGTGCTGGACAGTATGGTCAATTAGAGCTTTCAGAAGAGGGACAAGGACGTGCAATATCAGTTGAAGCTGCAAAAATTGCCCCTCCAAGAAAAGAATCTTCAGAATTCCATATCGGTGAGCTTAATGCCTCTGGATCTATTCAGATCGGTAATAATAATACTCAAAATATTGAGAATTTTTTTACAACAATAGTTGAAAGAATTGATCAATCTGATGCTACGGATGAGGAAAAGAAAGAGGCTAAAAATAGACTGAAAAGTTTTTTAGAGCACCCATTGACTAATACTGCACTAGGGTTAACGCCGTCTGTTATTAAGGGGCTTTTTGGAGTCGAATAAATGGAAGAAAGTACTAAGGTTTCACTTCAATGTTTCTTTTGTTTCTCTGACCAGTTTGTATTACCTGACGAAGGTAAGGCTATATTGTCGGGTGACTTAGTTGAGTGTGCAAATTGTGGAAGACTAAATGACTACGATTCACTGATGAGAGTTGCGAAACGTAAGGGTATTGAGTGGGTTGAAGAGCAAGTGCAGGAAATGGTTGATGATTTTACAAAGCAACTAAAGAATGTCTTTAAGTAGGCTTTATTAGGGAATATTACGGTGAAAACTTTATGAGTAAACAGTCGGAAGCGGTATTAGAAGAGAATTTAGTTAATCAGCTTGTCACCCTCGGTTTTGACAAGGTAAGCATCAGGGATGAGGCGGAGTTACTCGCTAACCTCAGAAAGCAGATAGAAACCCATAATAATATAGAGCTATCAGACAGGGAGTTTGACAAAATCCTTAACCACCTAGGCAAGGGTAATGTCTTTGATAAGGCGAAAACCCTGCGTGACTGGTTTGCCCTCGACAGAGACGATGAAACCACCGTATACATACAGTTCCTAGACAGTGAGCACTGGTGTCAGAACATTTATCAGGTGACTCATCAGGTCACTATCGAAGGTAAATACAAAAACAGATATGACGTAACGCTCCTCATAAACGGCTTGCCCCTTGTGCAGATAGAGCTTAAGCGGAGAGGGCTGGAGCTTAAGGAAGCTTTTAACCAGATTAACCGCTATCAAAAGCACTCTTTTGGCTTTAACAGTGCCCTGTTCAACTATGTTCAGATATTCGTGATCAGTAACGGGGTAAACACTAAATATTACGCTAACAACAGAAAGCAGTCTTTCAAACAGACATTTTTCTGGTCGGATATAGATAATAATAACATCACTAACCTTGATGAATTTGCTAACGTATTCCTCGAAAAGTGCCATATATCGAAGATGATATGTAAATATATTGTCCTCGCAGAAGTGCCAAAGATTCTTATGGTGCTCCGCCCTTATCAATTCTACGCTGTGGAAGAGATCATCGACAGGGTGAAGAACACTGACAAAAACGGATACATTTGGCATACAACCGGATCAGGTAAGACACTTACTTCTTTCAAGGCAGCGCAGATACTTGTGACTATGCCTGAAGTGCATAAGGTCATCTTTGTTGTAGACAGGAAAGACCTCGACTTTCAAACCAGTAAGGAGTTCAACAGTTTCAGTGAAGGGAGTGTTGACGGTACTGACAACACTAAGGTGCTAGTCGATCAGTTCACTGACAAGCATATGAAGGGCAAGGGTGAGATGATCAAAAATGATCTGATAATCACCACCATACAGAAGCTTAACAACGCAATAAGCAAGCAAGCTTATCTCAAACAGATGGAGCAGCTTAAAGATAAAAAGGTTGTCTTCATATTCGATGAGTGCCACAGAAGCCAGTTCGGAGAAACACATAAGAACATAGTTGGTTTTTTCAATAATGCCCAGTTGATCGGCTTTACAGGTACTCCTATATTCCCTGAAAACGCAGTGGGCAATAAGTTCGGCAAGCGTACAACTGCGGAGCTTTTTGGCTAAAAGTTACATCAGTATGTCATCACAGATGCAATCGGCGATGATAATGTTCTGAAATTTTCTGTTGAGTATATCGGAAGATATAAAGAGAAGAAGGATAGCGAGACTTTTGTTGATATTCAGGTGGAGAATATCGACACTAAAGAGCTTTTTGAAAGTGAAGAGCGGGTAAGCAAGATAGCTGATTATATCATTAGTAATTACGCGAGAAAGACCCACTCAGGCGAGTTTAACGCTATGATGTGTGTTAGCTCTGTTGAAATGCTCATCAGGTATTACGAGCTGTTCAAAAAGAAGAGCAGTAAGCTTAAGATCGCTACAATATTTTCATACAGTGCGAATGAGGAAGACAAGGACGCAAACGGTATTGGCGAGCTGGAAGAGAGTGACGGTGCTCATGTGGACGAGTCTAAGATCAATAAGCACTCAAGGGACAAGCTAGAAGAGTTTATTGGTGACTATAACGATATGTTTGACACGAAGTTTACTACTAAGGACTCGCAGAGTTTCTACAACTACTACAATGATATATCTAAGAGAGTGAAGAGTAAGGACGTTGACCTGCTTCTGGTGGTGAATATGTTCCTTACGGGATTTGACGCTAAGCAGCTTAATACGCTCTTTGTAGATAAAAACCTAAAATATCACGGGCTGATTCAGGCTTTTTCAAGGACTAACCGTATCCTTAACGAACAAAAGAGTCAGGGGAATATAGTTTGTTTCAGGAATTTGAAAAAGAATACTGACGATGCGATAGCACTCTTTTCCAGAAAGGATGCGAAAGACATCATCCTTATGCAGCCTTATGATGATTATGTGAAGCAGTTCAATGAGGCTTTTGTCGAGCTTATAAAGATAACCCCTAGTGTTAACAGTGTTGATGAACTGGCTGACGAAGAGGAACAGCTTAAGTTTATCAAGGCTTTTAGGGAGCTGATGAGGCTTGTGAATATCCTGAAGGGGTTTAGTGACTTCAAGTGGTCTGATCTTTCTATGACTGAGCAGATGTTTGAGGACTATAAGTCAAAATACCTCGATCTGTTTGAGAAGGTTAAAAATGACCGTGAGAGTTCTGAGAAAGTTTCGATACTTGAGGATGTTGACTTTGAGCTTGAGCTTATTCATAAGGACGAGATCAATGTTTCATACATACTGAAGCTTCTGGCGAAGTATAAAGAGGCTGACGAGAAGGATCAGAAAGCTCATAGAGATAACATTAATAACCTACTTAACACAACCCCTCAGCTTAGAAGTAAACGTGAGCTTATCGAAAGATTTATAGAAGAGAACCTGCCACATGTTAATGCTGAGGATATCGATGCTGAATTTGATAAATTCTGGGATGAGGAACGGATCAAGGAGCTTGAAAAGATCGTTGAAGAGGAAGCTCTTATCAAAGATGAGGTGGTCTCTCTTATTGATAGATACATCTATGACGAAAGAAAGCCGCTTAATGATGAGGTCTTTAACGTCCTTGAAAATAAACCGAAGCTCCTTGAGCGTAAGAAGGTGATACCAAGAGTCTTAGGCAAGATAATGGACTTTGTGGATAGGTTTTATAGATAACACTTACAGGTGAATCAAATGGCAATATTTAGGCTAAATGAAGATTGTTTTGAGAAAATTGAGCAAACAAAATTCTCTAATGAGGGGATATTAGAAAGACAACACATTCAGAACGCACTAAAAAAGCAGATTAGTGTAATATCTCCAGACATGTTAGTCATTGCAGAAGAGTTTGCTGAGTGGTCTGACAGTAGAAGAAGAATAGATTTGCTTTGTATAGATAGAGATGCAAATATCGTTGTTATTGAGCTGAAAAGAAACGACACTGGCGAACATATGGAACTACAAGCCATAAGATATGCGTCTATGGTTTCGACTTTAACGCTTAAGCGAGCTGTAGAGATTTAGCAAACCTACCTTGACTCTTCTGATTCTGGGCTAAATGCAAAGGATGAAATTCTAGGCTTTTTAGATTGTGCGGAAGAGGAAGTTGATTTCGCTTCTGACGTAAAAATAATATTAGTTTCAAGCGATTTTTCTAAAGAGTTAACCACATCGGTACTTTGGTTGAATGATAAAGGTTTAGATATAAAGTGTTTTAAACTGATACCTTATAGGCTTAATGAAGAAGTCATAATCGATGTTCAGCAAATGATTCCTTTGCCTGAAGCAAAAGACTATCAAAACAAAATCAAAGAGCAGAAAGAAGAAAGAAGAGAAACAAGGGAATCGTCAAGAGATTATACAAGGTATACCTGTGATAACATTAAAGGTTTAACGAAAAGAGGACTTGTGTTCGTAGTCTGGACGGAGTACTTGAAGAGTAATTCTAATATCACTATGGATAAGCTTGAGTCTGCCTTTCCAAAGGACATTAGAGGGAAATTGTTTGTTACAAAAGAGCATGCACTTGATCAACAAAAGAGAAATAATAGAAATATTAATAGATATTTTCTAGAGAGTGAGGCAGTTGTCGAGATAGATGAGCAAGAGTATGTTATTTCAAATCAGTGGGGCAAGGATAACATTAGCAGATTCATTGAATGTGCTAGAAAGCTTGGGTATACCATTGACGCTGAGTAGAGAGCTTATTGTTATTTCTGAATGTCTAATTGCTCGGGTAAATCCCAACCCATAAGATCACATAATTTGCAGTAGTTTTTTAAATTGATATTGGCATTACCATTTAATATCTTGTGAGCCGTATCGGAATTCAATGCTTTACCGAGAGTGGTGGTGTTGAATTTTTTCTTAATTTCATCAACGTATTCTGGCTTTATTTTCACGAGATAGTTTTTATCTTTCATGTCGTTATAGTCACACAACTAAACTCAAAAATCAATAAAATTCGGAAAGCCGATTTTTTTGCTTGACATAATCGGAATTCCGCTATATTTTTTAATTGAGCTAATCGGAAATCCGAGAAGGAAAAAGGAGGTCACAATGTTTTTAGAGCAGACATTAGATGAACTTGTAACAGCTATCCATGAAATGAAGTGCAAGCTTGAGCAGCTTGAGTCTAATTTTTCAAATGAAGCAAGTGGTGAAGATGCTGAGTTTATAACCATAAAGCAGATTGGCGAGCATAAGGACTGGCCTTACTCTGACTCAGCGACAAGGAAGTTGATAACCAGAGGTAGGCTTACAGAAGGTGTTCACTACTTCAAAGTGGAGGGCAAGATCATATGCAAGTGGTCAGCTTGCAGAAGCTATCTAAGCAAGAACTTCTCTGGGCATTTAAGGAGTGCATAGTGGCATCTATAAGGGTTGATAAAGACGTTCTCTATATAGACTTCTCTTACAAAGGGAAAAGGAAACGAGTATATCTTGGTCTGAGCGACACAGCTCATAATAGGGCAATACTTGAAGCAAAAATTAACTTGCTGGATGGTGCCATCAAAGGAGAAAAACTGGGGCTGGGTGAAGTTGACTTTGAACAGATTTTCCCAGGGCTAGGATTGTTTCAAAAGCCTAAGGAAGAATTGGAAGCTGACAGGTTTTTGACGGAGACATTTGATGTGCTGTATCTGGAGTGGATCGACCAAAAGACACATATAGCAAAAAACACTAGACGCACAATGCTCTCGTTTCACCGCAATCACATATCCCCGTATATTGGGCATAAATCACTGCCTGATATAGCAGAGAAGGATGTTCGTCTTATGATGACGGTTATGTCTAAGGTGAACCGCAATGTTGTGGTAAACAGGAAACTCCGCCCGCTTCGCTCATTTTTTAATGAGGTTGTGGATGATGGTCATCTTAAAGCATCTCCGTTCAAAAAGGTAAAGTACCTTCGGAATGAAAAGGTGGACATTAAGCCTTTCAATCAGGAAGAACTGATCAGTCTTCTTGCTGGATTTGCTGATAAGTACCCGGCTTATGAGAATTTCGTGGCATTCCTTGCATTTTCCGGCTGTCGTCCGAATGAAGTTGTAGGTCTGAAATGGGACAAGATAGACTGGGAAAACCGCAAAATACTCATCAGGGAAGGCGTGGTTCTCGGTGAGGAAACTATGCTGAAGACTGAAAGCAGTATTCGAGACATGGACATGACTAAACCGCTTGAGAAGTTGCTTTTGAAGCAGAAAGCATTGCAGCTGGATAGCGAGTACGTCTTTGTGAATGGGCTTGGCAGACGTATATGCTGGGAGTGCTTTCGACCTAAATATCATAACGTGCTCAAGGAACAGGGGCTCAAAGCAAGACCGGCTTACCAGTTACGCCACACGTTTGCGTCTATGGCTATCAAAAATGGCGAGGATATTGTCTGGGTTTCTAGGATGCTAGGGCATGCAAACCTTAGAACAACATTGTCTACATACACAAGGTACATCCCGAGCAAAGAGCGAAAAGATGGGGCGTTCATAAGCGGAATTTTTGACAACATGAAGAGGGATGAAAATGAATAAATATCTTGGGGAATTCACAATTACGCATTACGAGAAATTGTTGAATAAAAATAATGCACCATATATCCGCATGCAGGTTAATGGCAATCAGGGGACAGAGGTCGCATTCTGCTATAAACGAGTGGATGAATACATGCACCTTCTTTCAAAATATGATGAGGTCAGCATTGATGGATTTCGCCTGACAAAAAACACGAACATGTTTATTAAGGTCGACAGCATGCGTATGAATCTCAATGATTTATACCGTGTATACATGGCGAAGCTGAAAGAGATGGATAGGCTGATAGATGAGACTGGATGTATTTGCTATTTCGACATGCTCATGAATGATGACGACTTTATGAAAAAGTTTTGCACTGTCCCAGCGAGTATTACAAGCCATCATGCATACATGGGAGGTCTGCTTGTTCACACGGTCAATTCTATGGAATTTGGTCTGAAGCTCCTTGAGGCAGATACCGTGCCCCGAATGGTTAATAGGTCAATGCTGCTCACTGGTCTTTTTCTGCATGATATAGGTAAAGCGTATTGCTACGACATAATTGGATTTGATTTTCATGTGAACCAAACAGGAAGGAATTTTGGGCATGTATATATGTCTTGCGAGATAGTAGACAGGATTGCTAAGCAATTACCATTTATTGAGGAAGAAACACGGGTGCAGCTGATGAATATCGTACTCAGTCATCACTCTAACAGCTTCGTGAAACCAATGTCGCCAGAGGCGGAGTTTGTATGTGCGATAGATACTCTCAGCGCAAAGGTAGGTGCGTAATGAGCTATGAAAAAGCTATGACTATATTTCTTACGTTTGGATTCATATGTTTGATACTCATATATTTTGCATTTAGGTGGGAAGCAAAAGAAGAACGTAAAAATCAGCAAGTGCTGGCTAGAAAACGAAGGATACTGGAAGCCAGAGAAAAGAAGGCGCTCTTCAGAAAAAAACGCCTTAAGATGAAATCTATAAAATATCAAAGAAGAGGATAGTGTCAGTACTATCCTCTTTATGTTTTATATATGGTGCTCTCAAGCATTTTAATATCTTCTCCGGAAACACCGCAGCTCTCGAAAAACTCTGACCAGTCTTTGAATATTTGTTGCATAGGACGGACACATTCTTCCATTGCCTGCTCTCTACTCTTCCAACCGAATAACCTGCATGATGAAAGGGCATTCTCTATTGTAGCCTCGCGTCCTGCCTCCCCAAGTGCCATAGCAAGTCTGGAGGTAGTTGAAACGCCGGCGGTTTTGATCTCCGGCAAGATGTCGTAAGCCGGACTCAGACTATAGCTGTCTCTATCAAATAGGAAGCCGTGATTTCGAGGGTGGTCGTCTGTATTGTTAATAAGGATATTAAACACCATTCTTCGGTAGAGTTCCTTTAGCTCTTCAACAGACATATACGTTCTCATCTGCTCAGCCAGAGAATAGTAACTCCAGAGGTCTCTGTCGCGTTCGTCCCACTGCATAAAAGATAGGGCACTCATGAAGCCATTTCGGAGCCAGTTGTTTCCTCTCTTTTGTCTGTCAAAACGTCTAACCATGAGAACATCTTTGGTCCCGACTTTCTGAAGCAACACTTCTGCACTTTTAATTCCACAGAGCTTTGCAAGTTTCATAGAGGCATATTCTATCGCTGGCATGTTGGCCTTATCATTCTTAGAAGGAAATTTGACAAGCCACATAGCCTCGTCATGCTCTACGGAACACTTTGGTCTTGCGCCCCCCATGCTGGAACCTTGTGCATAGAGATCAAGAATCTCCTTTGATACTTTTTCGTTATTCTCGATCTTGACTGCTGCGTTAATTATGTTTGCCAGCGTAGAGAAATGAGGCAGATCAAGCTGTGGTTCGGGGTCATCAGGAGAGCTACGAAAATCTAAATTACCTATTCTTGCTCCGTTACTATCGAGCATCAGATCTATGTTAGAAACCTGCTCAGGGTAGATATCCCTTTTTGCCGCGAAAACCATCCTCCCCCAGTAGTCTGGTATCGAATCTCTAAGCACTCCATACAGACCTTCGTTAATAGTTGTCGGAAGCGCTTCTTTATGTAATGGAAGAGATACCGGATCAACTGGGACAGCATTGGGACGCTGTTCATATTTCCGGCCGTATAGGAAATGGCCGGTCTTGTCGTCAGTGTTGTAATTAAATAAGCCTGCCGGAACAGCTATTGTTTCCCCAGGCAGGTATACGAATACGTAGATTTCCATGATTAAAAGTCCAGATCAGGCTTGGTTTTCTTTTTAACCTTACCTGGCAGATTCTGTATTTCAAGTGCTTTGCCCAATGTGTCGTTATCGGGAGAGGCTATCATACCCAACTCACTTTCCAGACCTAAGACCAGCAGCGCATTAAGTAGAACATTGAGGCTCACCCCATGATTTCCCGCTTCAAGTCTGATCAGAGTCTGCCTGCTTACAAACATGCGCGAAGCCATTTCATCAATGCTGAGTTTGCGGCGTTTCCTTGCAGTCTTAATATTTGTACCAAGCTTTTTAAGTATACTTTTTGATTTTGGGGACAGCTTATCTTCGTTTCTTTTCATGATTAGTACCATATTTCATACTTTATATGATTTAAAGTACCATATATCATACTTTTTGCAAGAGAAAAAGAGTGAGCAGCACTTAGAAGTACTGCCCACAAGATTATTTCACCAGAATATCTGTCAGATGTGTTTCGTAAGAAAAATCTAAAACCTTTCCTGAATACTGTGCTGTCAGACCATAATGCCCTATGAAAGAATCGGCAAACGACTTGGTGAATGTGTTACTTAGAATACCATTGATTCTGTCTATTACTTCTTTGCAGTTGATCGTCATAGAATAATCTTTAGATGCGCTTGGTGGTAAAACCAAAGGGGAGTCTTTAAGGTTTTTCGTGCATAGCAGATCATTGTATTTAAAAGTCAGATATTCTATCTCAAGGTATCCTTTAGACTTATTTTTAAGAGTTAAGTCCAGCGTTGGCGTTGTGCCGTTGGACACATTATGCATAACTATCTCTAAGTTCTTATCAGAGGCGGTTTTATTAAATGTCAGCTTATCAAACTTGGCACCTAATACTTCAGTTTTAAAATCTATAGAGGTGTCTTTTGGGTAGTAAATTGTTTTAGACTTTGGCTGAACCTCATGCTTGAAGCCGTCGACATTATCAAAATTTAAAGAAACATAATATCTTAGAGGTCTATCTTTATCCCTGCATCTCAGCGTCCCGAAATCTCTATGCACCTTCGGCATATGCTTATATGGAAACGCATATCCAGTGATGTTATTGGTATGGTTAGTTATTTTAAGGTTTTTTTCATAGTCTTGTAGATCTGCTTCCAGTTTCTCTATGCACAACCTGTCCTCTTCTAAAGCCTTAGCATATACTGCGGTAATCTTCTTTAATGGTTCTTTTACAACAGCATCAAGGTTTGCTTCTTGTACAGCAAGAGCAATTTTTTTCTTATCCATTTTATAATAATTATTTCCAGCAATGAAAAATGCCCCTGCCTGAACAAAGGTGCTCAAGCTACTTGTGCAAGGAGTGTAACTGTCAGTTTTACCATATACACTACACGCTATCTCAGCACTCCTACTTAGACCTTTTTGCCATATGACAACCTTGTTCCATGAACGATGATCTTTCTTAAAATCTAAAGAACGGCTTGTAGACAATGATCCGTTGTATAGTTTTATTCTGTATTTGAATCTTTCCTGACCTTTGCTAAGAGGTTGCTTTTTATCTGAGACGTTAATTGTTCTCCAATGTCCGTCTATTTGTTCAATCAAAACATATAAGTAGAGTATAGATCTATCAGCTTTTGCATAACTGCTGTAATCCACATTATAAATACTTTCTGTAGGCTGGAAGATAACAGGTGGAGCAGCAATAGATGTTGTCTGGGCGCAACCTGCTGCGATTAAAGCTATAAATCCAATTATAATTATGATTTTTTTCATGAAACCCTCCGCTGATAGACAATAATCTAAGTTTGTACGAAAATAATAAAATATAATCAATAAAAGGTCAAACAATATGTACTATACTCTATGTTTGTTGAGTGGCTTAAATAATATATTCATTGAATGTATGAAAAAGGCATAAATGAAGATCTTTTAAAAGCTCTGGGGGAAAGGATTAGAGAGAACCGTAAAGCAAAGGGCTTCTCACAGGAGAAGCTTGCCGAACTTTCTGATCTGCACCCTACATACATATCACACCTTGAAACTGGCAAAGCCAACCCATCTTTAATCATCCTTACCAACATCGCAAATGCTCTCGAAGTACACATTTGTGATCTCGTAACAGATAAAAACAAAGTCGCCTTCGACAAAACACTTCTTGATATTCAAAGTGCTTTAGATTCATCCTCTGAGGATCAGAAAATCAAAATCCAAAGCATGCTCGAAGCTGTTAAAGGCATGTTGAAATGATTGTCTATTTTTATGTCTAGGTTAACATACGAAATATATATATGTTATGTGTTTCAACCATATTACTTATTTTTTGCTAAGTAACATAATTTGCAAAAAACGTTACTTAAATAGTGTTTTTGGCTTGTAAATAACGTGTACGTTACTTATTATAACTTAAGTAACATAAATTGAGAAAAACGTTAGTTAGAGGTTGCTATGGATAAAAGCAAAAGAATTGGAAGATATCTTAAAGGTTCGTTAATAGGTGGGAAACCTTATAATGCTTATGTGCCTAACCCATTGCCGCCAGAACCTTCGATTGACTTGAGAGAATTGTACCCACTGCTGGACAAAGCATCAGTCGCCCTTGGACGTCTGGATGGCATGAGTACTATCTTACCTGATACAACTCTTTTCTTGTACATGTATGTTCGTAAAGAAGCGGTGCTGTCATCCCAGATAGAAGGGACACAGTCTTCTCTTTCTGATCTGCTGATTTATGAAAATGAAGCCGTGCCTGGTGCCCCTATAGATGATGTTACAGAAGTCTCAAGTTATGTCGCTGCAATGTATTATGGTCTTGAGATGTTGAAAAGCTTTCCTATGTCGCTTCGCCTAATCAAGGAAATACATGAGAAGTTGATGACGAATTCAAGAGGTGGAACAAAACAGCCAGGAGAATTCAGAAAAACTCAAAACTGGGTTGGTGGTAAGCATCCTTCTGTTTCTAAATTTGTTCCACCACCACCTGAAAAACTCATGGAGTGTTTGGATAGTTTCGAAAAATATCTGCATGATGAAAAAGATGTTATGCCAGTCTTGGTCAAGGCTGCCATTGCGCACGTGCAATTCGAAACAATACACCCTTTCCTTGATGGTAATGGGCGTCTAGGGAGATTACTTATCACCTTTATCCTTTGCATAGAGGGACTTCTTAAGCAACCTCTGTTGTACCTTAGTTTGTATTTTAAAACACATAGGCAGGAGTACTATGAACACTTGCAAAATGTGAGGGAAAGTGGCGATTGGGAGTCGTGGATAAAATTTTTTATTGAAGGTGTGGTGGAAACATCTAATCAGGCGACTGAAACTGCGAGGAATATTCTGCAGTTGTTTGATAAAGACAGGAAACTGATTGAAGAATCAGGGAAATCCAATGCAACGGTTTTAGCTATTCATAACTATATGCAGACTCACCCTTTAGTTAGCACAACAAAACTCAAAGAAGCATGTAATACATCTCTGCCTACAGTGATTCGCAACCTTGCTACTCTTGAGTCACTTGGTATTGTGAAGGAAACAACTGGCAAGGAAAGGCATAAAGTATTTGCTTACATAGAGTATATCTCTATCCTTAGTGAGGGAACTGAACCTATTTAAGAATATGTCGAAATAGAGCTACTAAATCGACATGTTAAATATATATGTCGATAGTGTAGATATGTGATTATAGCTCATTTTGAGTTATTAAGGATTTCCGAATAACTCATTAGTTTTGATCTGTTAAGCATTTCTTTTTGATTTCCTGCATGTAATGAAAAATTGGTTCTGAGATATGCGCAGGGAAATCCTCTGGAAGCTGGTTTTGCACTTTTACTATCACGTCATCCATTAATGATAAGACATCCTTGATGATTTCATGCATTGCTTCTTTTGAAAAGTTGCAAGCATCCGCTGTCCTTATCCAGTTATCAACATGTATGCGTTCCCAGAGGTATTTCTTTTTAGTGCCTACAACTGACATAGCCATTTTGACCTTGCTTGAATGAATCTGCTTCTTATTCATTAGCGGATATATTGATATTATATCGTACAGCGGTGTCAGCCTGTATCTGCCTTCAGGTTCAAGGTAGATGCTGAAATTCTTAGCATGACCATCCGTTGCTCCAAGTACCCAGAAGAGGAATACGGATTTCATGAATATATATCTGTCATTATCAGCTGTTGATGAACCCTGCAGCAGTGACATAATATCCTTTATTCCTGGCCCGCCGTCGGATTCGTATTTTAAAGCTGGGGATGTGCCGATAGCCTGGCAAAAGTCTTCCTGAGGTAATCTCATAATCCAAGAGCCGTCTGATGCCCATTGTCTATCAAAACGTTCAACAACTAATGCTTTAGAGTCTTGAAATGTATGCATCTCCATGTTTGCTACAGGTAATCCGAATTCTTTAAAGATAAGGTGGCAAAGCCACTCATTTTCAACACTTTCAGAAAGGTCTATGCTATTTGCCTCTATCTTGCCAATTGGCTGTTTGAAGATGTGTGTCGTTGGTGTAGAACCTGTCGGTAGGTGCCATTTATCTTCAAGCAGGAGGAAGGCTGTTTTCTCCTGTGCTCCGGCAAGTGATATTCTGAAATCGCCATCATCACTCATGCCTAGCGGTTTTAGCCTGTAGTTTTGCAAGGTGTCGGCGATGTCTGCTTCGCTTTGTGGTTTTGACGTTATCTTACGGATGTCACCAACAGCTTCAGGCTCAGGTGTTAATTGGATAGCTCCGATACAGTCTCGTCCTATCTCGGCTAAAATGTAAAAGGAGTCAGATTTGCTTATTTTGTAGCGTGCTTGTATCCTGTCTAGTATCTGTTGATTATCTGGGAGCAGGTTATCGAAGAAATATCTTACTGTGTCTCCTCTATGCTTCTTGCTGAATAAGGAGAGCGATAGTGATATTGGTCTGCGCATGTCAGACTCTAGCCACTGATCATCGTATACAAGTTCTAACATGTTAGATGATGCACGCTCAAGTTTGCCTACTGGCAATCCGTTCATGAAGATGTTCAGGGTTGCAGATGTCTTTTTACGACCCATTTTACCACTCACTCGTTTTTGTGGTGGACTTTGGTAAAAGATGCATATCTAAGTTTAAAGCTGACAGGATTATAAAGAGAGTATCCAGTTTGGCTTTTTGAGTACCGTTTTCTATGTCAGATATTGTCCCTTGGCGTAGACCTGTTTTTTCAGCGAGCTGTCCCTGTGTTAGTTTTGCCTCAAGTCTTGCTGCTTTGATAGCTTGTCCTAATATTGATGGTGAACTTACAATCTGATTCATGCTAGACTCCTTATATCGTTCAGTAGATAAATATTCCGTATACGCTAGGGCGAATATTGTATATTTATCCGCTTGAACGCATATTTATATACTATACGGTATAACGTATAATGTCAATCCCCTAGAAATTATTTGTTTTGGTGATGCTGGATGAACTACTTTGCTATCCCTAAGTTAATTGATGAAATATTTGGGATTAAATTCAATGTCTTGCTTAAAGATAATATTGAGTGTGTCAGCAACAGGACAATTGACAATGCATACCATGATAATAAGCTGTCAGATAAGACATTGGCAAAAT
The DNA here is from genome assembly GCA_002869185.1 of Denitrovibrio sp. GTDB lineage: Bacteria > Chrysiogenota > Deferribacteres > Deferribacterales > Geovibrionaceae > Denitrovibrio. The sequence continues at coordinate 203,173 of PKTN01000009.1, forward strand.
GGGTAGCTGAACTAAAAGCAAAAAATAAGAGTGTTGATTTTGGAGAGGCTCCTATTCTTTCAGGCAATGAGCAATATCACTTCGCAGAAGTTCTTGGATATAACCTTATCGCTATTTCACATGGATTACGGCAGACTTGGGGTGATTATTATTGTGTAAGAACGCTTGAGGAAACAGGACAGGCTTTTTGCAGGACTGCTGTTTATCTTGAGAGGCATGATGATGCTAATTTTAACGCTGATCCTTTCTGGAATCAGCTTCAGATTTCAGATGGAAAGTATTTTAATGATATGCATTATACTCTTCTGATGTATTTGTATTCAGCATTTGAGCAAACATGTATTGACCTTTTTAAAACTAATGAGTTCTCAGATTTGCAAATTACAGTTTCAGACCTGAAACCAAAGATAATCAAAGGGAAATATCGAAAACCAGCCTGGATATTATTTAATAAGATAGCTGAAGTTAATGATTGCAGTTCAATTGATGATATGGCTGGTGATAAAGAGGATATAAAATATGATACTCAGCAGAGTTTGCTTAAGGCATGGGTGCATGGGACTAAGCAGATTGCCGCAGAACGTTTTCATCAAGAATTGAAAAGGTATTATAAAGAAACTCACATACAGCCTTTACAGTCAGATGTGTTGTATTATAGTCTGAGATTGTTTTCGTATATTTCTAATGATTTGATGGAAAGAGGGTTACCTCAAGAATCGATAAACTTGTTTTTCAGTCAATATGATAAATTCACTGAGATTCATAAGGAACAAATGAAAAGAGCAGGCTATTGAACCTGCTCTAGTGGTCTTAATTCTAGTCGTCATCTTCAATGAGTTCTTTCCAGTTATCTGGTCGCTCATCGTAATCTCTTGATTGCCAGTAAGCGTCATTATTAGGGTTGCAGTCATTTGCATGAGCATCTAGCTCAGTTTGAGAGTGTTCGTAATCATTTTTCATAATGATCACCTCCAATAAATTTTGTACCTGAAAGATACAGTCCAAATTGACTATGTGGAAGGAACCTGTTTTTGCAAAAATTATGTAGTTAGATTTTTTGTTTTATGGTAAAAAATAGTAATTATATAGCGATGAGCTCCAAACATGGAGTAGTCAGATTTTGGTTTTTTTGTCAGAGCGACATCGGCATTTGGCTAGATGAGTGGGGTGATTTGGTGGCTGGTAAAGTCATTTTGATTCTGACAAACTTCTGCCATTTTCCTCTACATATGGAGTAAAATGGCAAATTAAAAGTGTCGCTCTAAAAATAGAGTTCCTTGCTGAGTGCTACTTTGAGCGACAGAAGACTCCAAAAAGTGACACCTTTTGCTTTCTGTGCGCCTCCGCCATTAAATTCATAAATACCAGTATTATAATGATATTTCTTGCCCATATAATTACTGAAAACACTTCTTTAATTCTCACAGGAGAAGCTTGCCGAACTTTCTGACCTGCATCCTACATACATCTCGCACCTTGAGAATGGAAAAGCCAACCCGTCTTTGATAATCCTGACCAACATCGCAAATGCCCTCGGAGTACACATCTGTGACCTTGTAACAGACAAAAACAAAGTCGCCTTCGACAGAACCCTTCTTGATATTCAAAGTGCTTTAGACAGTTCTTCAGCAGATGAGAAAGTCAAAATCCAAAACATGCTAGAAGCAGTCAAAAATATGCTCTAATGAATGTCTAGATTTATGTCCAATATTCTTGAATATAATTCTGTATCTATTTGGGATATAAGTTATAACGAGAGTTTATTTAGATCTATTTTTATGTCTATATTAGTTGAACAAATATTGGTGAAATTGCTCAAGAATAAGATATCTTATATCAACATCAGTGTTGGTTGCATGCATGTTACTTACTTTTTGCTAAATAACATAATTTGCAAAAAACGTTAGTTAAATTTAATTTAGTTCTATTCTGAAACCAGATCGTTTAGGCATTTCTTTTTGATTTCCTGCATGTAACGAAAGATTGGTTCTGAGATATGTGTAGGGAAATCATTCGGAAGCTGGCTTTTCACTTTTTCGATTACATCGTCAATTGTTGATAGCATTTCGTTTATAATCTCATGCATTGCTTCTTTTGAAAAGTTGCAAGCATCGGCTGTCCTTATCCAGTTATCAACATGTATGCGTTCCCAAAGGTATTTCTTTTTAGTGCCTACAACTGACATTGCCATTTTGACCTTGCTTGGATGAATCTGCTTCTTAGCTATAATAGGGTAAATGGAAATCACATCATAAAGCGGCGTTAATCTGTAGTTGTTGCCCGCCTCTAGAAAGATACTGAAGTTCTTAGCGTGACCGTCTACTGCTCCCATAACCCAGAACAAAAAGACTGATTTCATAAAAATAAATCTATCTTCTTCATTATTTGAGGAACCGAGGAGAGTATCCATAATATCTTTGATATCAGGTCCGCCGTCAGATTCGTACTTTATAGCCGGGGGTATACCTTTTGCCTGACAAAAGTCTTCCTGTGGAAGTCTTATTATCCATTTTTCGTCATCTATCCATTTCCGATCGAATCTTTCAACAGCGAGCACCTTCATGTCTTCAAAAGTAACAATTTCCGCATTGGCGATAGGGATACCAAAAGTCTTCAGAATAAGATGACATAGCCATTCGTTTTCAACGCTTTCAGAAAGGTCAATATTGTTAGACGTTATATTGCCAATGGGGAGCTTGATTATGTGACTTGTTGGGGTTGCACCTTTCGGACGACACCATTTGCCATTATAGAAGAGCAGAGCAGTCTTTTCCTGAGCACCCGCTATCGATATTCTAAAGTCGTTGTCCTCGCCCATGCCGAGTGGAGACCGTTGATAGCCTTTAAGCATATCCGCAATTTGTTTGTCATCTAAAGGTTCAGCATTTATTTGCTGTATGGTCTCAGGCTCACTATCAGCTGGCAGTAACTGAAGTGCTCCTACACAATCACGGCCTGTTTCTGCTAAAATATCAAAGCTTGAGCTTGATTGTATTTTAAATCTCCGTTGGATGCGCATTCTAATATTTTCATTGTCAGGCAGAAGGTTATCGAAATACGAATCGACTGATGCTCCAATATGCCTTTTGGACACCACTGGCAGCGACAGTGATATTGATCTGCTCTGTTCTGAGGATATCCATTCGTCAGTATATAAGAGCTCAAGCTTTCCAGACGAAGCACGATTGAGGCTTCCGACAAGGTGGTTATTCATAAATATATTCAGTGATTGAGTTTGCTTCTTTCTGCCCATTACCATTCTGCCTTACTAGCTTTTTTGGTGGCAATGAATATGTCTAGATTAAGAGCAGCTGTTATTCTGAATAGCGTTTCGAATCTCACATCAGTAGTGCCAGTTTCCACATCTGAAATTGTTGGTTGTGCAATTCCGGTTTTCTCAGCTAGCTCTTTTTGAGTTAGCTTCATATCCATGCGTGCTCTTTTTATAATCTGACCAAGTAATTTTGCAGAATATATTCTTTGCTCTAACATATCTTCCTCATATCGCCTATAAGCTATAAATAGAAAATATATCCTATAGATTATAAAGTCAAGATATAGTCTATTCGATATATAATTTTTCTATAATGTTGATTAATTGTGTATATTTAGATTTAAAATGTCGAAATTGACTAGATATTTCGACATTTTGTAAGTATGTGTTTATGCTGTCGATATGATGTTGTCATGTGTCGATTTGATAAGATGTTTTCGACAGGTTCTCTTGACATGTCGACACTGAGAGTATAATGTTTAGATATATATAAAATGCGCCAATAAATCGACATAACGAGGCTTGATATGTTTTATGATCCTAAAATTGCTTATAATGATTTACCATTGCTACCTCCTGAAGCAGATATTGAAACAAAACAACTATTGAAGCTTTCTATAAAAGCAAATACGGCTTTAACGAAGCTTAATGAAGCAATAAAGTCATTGCCAAATCCTGCTGTTCTAATAAATACTTTACCTCTACAGGAAGCAAAGGCGAGTTCTGAAATTGAGAATATAGTCACTACATCAGATGAGCTCTTTAAAGCTTCATTGGATGATGCAAAAAACAACGATCCAGCTGTAAAAGAAACTCTTAGGTATAGGCAAGCTTTGAGAGTTGGCAGTGATATGCTTGAGAAGTACCCAATTACAACTAAGATGGCTTGTAAGCTATGCTCAACAATTAAAGATACCGATATGAATATCCGTAAAATACCTGGGACTCAAATAGCCAATACCGTTACTGGGGAAGTGATTTATACTCCTCCAGAGGGGGAAAGTGTAATAAGAGATAAGCTATCAAACTGGGAAAAATTCATAAATGAAAATATTGAAGTTGAGCCTTTAATCAGGCTAGCTGTAATGCACTATCAGTTTGAGGCTATCCATCCGTTTCTTGATGGTAATGGCAGGACAGGAAGGCTTGTTAATGTCCTATTCCTTATTCAGGAAGGTATTCTCGAATACCCTGTATTGTACCTTAGTAAATATATTATAGAAAATAAGGCGAAGTACTATTCTCTACTTAAAGGTGTAACTGCCAACTCAGAATGGGAGGGCTGGATTACATATATACTAGAAGGGCTATGTGAGGTATCAAACTGGACAGTAGGAATAATTAAAGAAGTAAAAGAGTTGATGAGTGATTTTGAAAAACAAATAAAAGATTAAACTAAAGTCCCTCAAGCAAAAGATATTGTTGAGGTCATATTTACTCAGCCTTATTGTAGAGTTAGGGATGTTGTAGATGCTGGAATAGCTCAAAGGCAAACCGCGATGGAGTATCTTAGGGCTTTAGAGAAGTTGGGTATTTTGAAGCCATTAAAGCCGGGAAGAGAGATTCTTTTTATTAATAGAAGGTTTATGAATATTCTTGACGGTGATACAAATAAACAAACCAATAGGGACAATATATCGAATGCATTGTTAGGTGATATTGACGATATAGAGCTAGTTAAAAGACAAAAGGATATTAAAGTTATTTCGCAGATTCTGTTGTATATACATATAGATACGATAGATGACTTTTTGCAAAACCTACCATACAGAATTAATGATAAAGCAACAGTATATTGGGAAGGCTTTCATGGTTTTGTAATATCTGGACATTATCATTTATATGACGAAAAGCTTGATGATTATATTCAAAGTATTCACAAATCTTGGGGTGGAATACTAAAGCATGACAATTACTATAGCATGTCGAAAAATGGGAAATATGCTGTGCTTGATTCTAAGATGGATTTACCTGTGGATAATTACCAGACAGAAGCCATGGGAGATATTAAGTTAAATAGAGATAAAATGCTGAAAGAATTTCACGGACTTATAAAATATCTCAGAAATGAATATTTGGAAATAGACGTTGATGAACTCAGTCAGAAGTCATGGGAAATGTTTGAAAGTTTGTGATGAAATATTTAGATTTTAGCCAACATATAATATGCTATAATGACTTTAAAGTTTCAAAAGTGGAGAAAGCTGATTTTGGGATTTGAGTTGTATGGATGGTTCGATTCATTCCCTCCCCCACTGAAAAGTGTTGCCTAAAAGTGGCCCAAGAAGTTCCTCCGATGGGTAATGTTCGCCTCAAATAGGCGAACATCCAAAAATGGAAACCTGCTTTGGATGGGCATTCTAAGAATTCGTTTGCCAAGAATGGACAATGTATGATCCCTGTGCGCCTCCGCCATTAAATTTATAAATACCAGTATTATAATGATATTTCTTGCCCATATAATTACTGAAAACACTTCTTTAACAAGTCGCTTGACCTAAGTGAATAAAATCTGCAAACTGGCTGACTATGAATCAAGAATTTATCAAAACCATTAAACATGCGACAGGGGCGGATGATATCCGTTTGCTCGAGGTGATCCAAGAACTTTGGAGTGGATACGGTTCTATAAAAAGGTATGAACTGAGAGGATCTAGCAGAAAACGGGTTGTTGTTAAGCATATCAGCTTTGAAAAGGACACAAATCATCCTCGGGGCTGGAACACTAATATCTCTCACCAGCGAAAATTAAAATCATATCAGGTTGAGCAAGAGTGGTATCAGAAATGGACTGAGCCCTGCAATGATAGCTGTAAAATCCCTGAATGCCTTGCGATCAAAACCCTAAATGGTGAAACTCTGATTGTGTTAGAAGACCTTGACGAGTCTGGATATACGGAGCGTCTTAATGATGTTTCTGAAACTGAGTTGTGTGCATGTCTGGCATGGCTGGCAAACTTTCACGCTGTTTTTATGGGGCGGTCACCAAACGGGCTCTGGGAACAAGGGACTTACTGGCATCTTGAAACACGTCCTGACGAGCTTAAAGTACTGACGGATATTGATCTGAAGAATGTTGCTGGTGCGATTGATAATATTCTGAAAAATAGCCGATTTCAGACAATAGTACATGGCGATGCTAAGCTGGCTAATTTCTGTTTTACTCCTTCTGGCAGTAAGGTCGCAGCGGTAGATTTTCAGTATGTTGGTGGTGGATGTGGAATGAAAGATGTCGCTTATTTTATAAGTAGTTGTCTGGACGAAGAAGAGCAGGAAAGGGATGCTTCATGGGTGCTGGATTATTATTTTTCGGAACTGGGAAAAGCATTAGAAAGATATCACCCAACGCTGGATATTATGGAGATTGAAAAAGACTGGCGAACACTTTACCCTGTTGCCATCGCAGATTTTCATCGGTTTCTTAAAGGTTGGAGCCCCGGGCACTGGAAACAGAACACATATACAGAAAAGATCACAAGAGAAGTTATTAATCTACTTTCTGATTAGTTATCTATTTAATTTCATCTGCTTCATTATTGATAGCAGGTTTTATGTCAATTAATTTGGTGTTATTCAGGCAATCCAAACCTCTAACAGTAATTTGACCATTCTCAATTTTATGAATAGGTAACATCGCCACGCCAATAGGGTTAGGACGATGAGGTGTTCGACGAGCGAATATCCCTGTAGTTTTATTGCTATTATCTGTTTTTCTGAGTATCACAGGTTTATTAGTGTTCCCAAGCCAGTAAAGGATAAGGATAGTCTGCCCCGTCACAAGACCTAATAACCCCTCTCTATACTCGTCATAAACTTTGATTTGGCATATCGGTCCGTCATGTTGAATATTTTTTGGGCATTCCTTAAGGGTACTATAAGGTGTTTCTATGTTCCCAATAAAGCTAAGCTCAGGTTTCATTGAATAATCTTCTCCTTATATATTATAGCACTATTATAAAAGCTACCGCACCGCCAAGGAGAGAGAGTATCACACCTTTTTTGAAAACCTTTGAACCGGGCTTAAACATCCAGAAAGATGAGAGTGCGAGAAACAGGAGGAGTGAACCGTAAATTACTGAGAACCAATGGACTATCTGTTTTTCTGATGACTTGTGTAGGTTGATCAGTTTTTGTATAAATGATGGTAGCTCTTTATTCTTGTATGAAAGCTCACCTGTCAATGAATTATATGTCCCAGTGTATCCTTGATTATTAAATTTTACTATGCCATTTTCTGAGCCAGTTATTATTATTTTCTTATGCATGACCCGACCTAGGGAACTCGCTAAAAGGCTTGCTTCTATAGTTTTTTCGACCTGAACTTCTCTCTTTAAAAAATCTGATTCTCTATAAACCAGAAGTATTCCACTAAGGCAATATATGACTGTGAGCCCTATTAGAAAAAAACCTATATCTCTGTGTAGTGAGCGAATTATTTGTGTAAATGAGCTATTTTTCATGCTTACTTCCATCAGTATGTTTTAAAATATAATACCACTATCCTAACAAGATATAATTTAAGAAGGCTTAAGAAATGTAAAGTTTGCTTATAAGTTATGGAGATGTTGTGAATCTGACTTGAAATATCTTCCATTGAATTAATTCGGATAAAGACTATCTTTTAATGACAACCAAGTTTCTAAAGGAGAGGCTAAGATGCTTATTAAAAAGATATCAGACATCACAGAAAATGAAGTGACAGATAAAAGCCTTTACCTTTCTAGAAGAGATTTTATAAAACGCACAACCCTTACGTCTGCGGCACTGGCGGCAGGCTTTTCGTTTATACCAAATGCTTATGGTGGCTTGAATATAGTCAAGAAGACCAACATGGCGATTGGTGAAAAGGTGACAAAAGAGAAGGCAGCAAAGTCTTATAATAATTTTTACGAGTTCACCACAGATAAGGAAGACGTAAAGAAATTGATGGAGAATTTCCCGACTGACCCTTGGGAGATAGAGATCACTGGGCTGGTAAACAAACCGCTGAAATTTTCCATAGATGAAGTGAAAAGGTTTGCTGGTACGGAAGAGCGAATCTATCGCCTGCGTTGCGTTGAGGGTTGGAGCATGGTTATTCCATGGAACGGTTTTTCGCTGAGCGAGCTTATCAAAAAGTGCGAGCCTTTAAGCACAGCGAAATATATCCAGTTCGTAACAAAGCTTAATAAAAAACACATGCCAGGAGTAAGGTCAAATGTCCTCGACTGGCCATACATCGAAGGGCTACGCATGGACGAGGCGATGAATCCACTCGCTATGCTCGTTTTTGGCATGTATGGCGATGAGCTTCCTAATCAGAATGGCGCGCCAGTCAGAGTTATCCTGCCGTGGAAATACGGATTCAAAAGTATAAAGTCGATAGTCAGAATAGTCTTTACAGATGAACAACCAGCAACCTCTTGGAACATAGCAGCCCCTGATGAGTACGGTTTTTACGCCAATGTAAACCCGAAAGTAGATCACCCGAGATGGTCGCAAGCGCGCGAGAGGCGGATAGGTCGTTTTGGCAAGATAGACACCCTACCTTTCAACGGATATGCCGAGCAGGTCGCAAACCTATATAAGGGTATGGATCTGAGAAGGTTCTTCTGATGCGTCCTTTCAGGTGGTTTATTGGCATACTCAGCTTTTTGCCATTGGCGAATATGGTGTATCGCCTTTTTTTCACATACGATGTCGCTGACCCAGTGAAATTTCTGACAAAGGAGACAGGGGTTTGGGCTATAGTTTTTATGGTGCTGACGTTGAGCATTACTCCACTTAGGCAGTTGACAGGTAAACCGTGGCTTTTTCCATTTAGGGCGATATTCGGTCGGTTCTTTTTTATGTATATATTTGGTCATGCAATGGTCTTTTTCGCTCTTGCGAATGCATTCAATCCCGCAGATATTATTTTGTCGATACAAAAGTCTAAGCCTATTATATTTGGGCTGATAGCATTTTTGATGGTTATTCCGCTTATGGCGACTACTGGGCATCGTATGATAAAAAAGCTTGGGTTGGCAAAGTGGAAGAGGATACATTCACTTATCTATCCTGCATCAGTTCTGGGAGCATTGCAATATCTGACTGTTGTGAAAAAAGATATTAGCACGCCGATATTGGTATTTTTCATTGTTGCCACACTATTAGGTGTCAGAGCCTGTAAGCACTATTTAAAAAAAACTTAATAGACTAACAGCACTCAGTTTCACATTTGTCTAAAACAAAAATAGCCTCTTCGTCCTCAACTTCGTCGAAGAGCTCTCCAATGTTTGAAACGCTGGAGCACACCAGATATAAAAGTTCCTCTTTGATATCAATTTTGGCGTCCCTAGCATAATATGCCTTTGGAATCTTAGCTAAGAATTTTTCCCAATAGGCGTTACTATTCTCAGGATCTTTTAGAATGCGAATCAAGTGGTCGATGATAACGCATGCGTTTTCGAAGCAATCTATATTTTTAAAGCTTACATAACTTTCGTGAACTTTTATCTCTTTATCACTATTAGACATGGTTAACCTCACAAGATAAATAATAAGCTGATTATAAACCAAAAGAGATTATTGTTCTATATCTTTGTGTTCAAGCTACTTGTGCTCTTCATATTGACATAATAATACAAGATAAATATAATCCATATATGAATAAAGAAAAAAATGGTTGTGTCCAAACAATATTGCAGATCAGGCAGTTATCTAGATTTTTGGATAAATACTCAAAATATCTTAACAATAACTACAATATAACACTCCCTCAATTGCTTTGTCTTTATGAGATAAGTGATAATGAAGAGATGAACCTCTCGCAACTCACCAAAGGTGTTAACCTTAATAACTCTGCTGTGACAGGTATTATAGATAGACTAGAGTCTAAGGGATTTGTAAAGCGTATTAAGAAAGGGACTGACCGTAGGACAATCTACTTAGAGTTGACTGAGGCTGGGCAAGAGTATGTACTGTTGTTATTCAAGATTCTTGAAAGTGATTGTTTCTTCGACAATGAAAAACTCAACGTTGAACAGATCAGAGATATTAATATAGCACTCGATAAGATCATTAAATCTTTCGTGCCTGAAGTTAAAGAGATAGAACTTACCTGAATTAACTAATTTAATTTTCATAAACTGTTTGTATATTACATTAAATTTTGCATTATTCATGTGCACATATTTGACATATGAAATATAATGGTATAAAACATTCATATATACTAATTGTATATAGTCATTGTTATTGTAATTAAATTTATAAGGGAAACATATGTCAACTGAAGAGAAAGTAAGGATAGAGAATTTATTTAAGGTATTTGGGTCTAAGCCAAAGACAGCATTGAAAATGTTGAAAGAAGGGAAGGATAAAGACCAGATACATGAAGAGACTGGAATGACAATTGGTGTCCAGGATGCAAGTTTCACCATTAATAAGGGTGAGATATTCGTCGTTATGGGACTGTCTGGCTCAGGTAAATCTACGTTGGTCAGAATGCTCAACAGACTTATCGAACCGACAAGCGGAGCTGTTTATATTGACGGTGAGAATGTTTCTACTATGACTGATGATGAGCTAACAGAAGTCCGTAGAAAGAAAATGTGTATGGTGTTTCAATCTTTTGCACTTATGCCACACTTGAACGTTATAGATAACGTATCTTTTGGTCTAGAGCTTTCTGGTGTTTCAAAAGAAGAGAGATATGCCAGAGCGTCAGATGCCTTGGATCAGGTAGGGCTTACTGTTTATTCAGAAAACTACCCTGATGAGCTTTCAGGTGGTATGCAGCAGAGGGTCGGCTTGGCTAGAGCTTTGGCTGTTGATCCTGATGTCCTACTTATGGATGAAGCGTTTAGTGCACTAGACCCACTTATCAGATGCGAGATGCAAGATGAGCTAATCGCTCTTCAAGAGCACTCACAGAGAACAATCATTTTTATATCACACGACCTCGACGAGGCGATCAAGATAGGCGATCGTATAGCTATTATGGAGGGGGGGAGAGTTGTTCAGGTTGGAACACCTGAGGAAATCCTTCAAAACCCTGCTGATGACTATGTAAGAGCGTTCTTTAAGGGTGTTGACCCAACCAATATTATCACAGCGGGTGATATCTCTAGGAACACTCAGGTGCAGGTAATAAGACACGAGGGTGATGGTCCAGCCACTGCACTCCAGAGACTTAGAAATCATGACCGTGATTACGGTTATGTTATGAATAAAAAGAAAGAATTTGTAGGTGTCGTATCTCAAGAGAACCTACAAAGAGTATTGAAGTATAGTAAATTGGACTCGGATAACCTCTCTCTCGCTTTGATGGAAGATGTTACTCCTGTACTCTCTACAGACTCAATGCAGGATATTCTCTCTGAAGTGTCAACAAAACCTTATCCTATTCCTGTTGTTGATGAAAATAATAAATACCTTGGGGTTATCTCCAAAAATATATTCCTCAGGACACTAGATAAGACAGAAGAGACTATTAATGGGGAGGAGATCTAATGAACTTTTTTGAATTTGAAGACAGGCTGATCCCTCTTGGCGATTGGATCCAATTTCTTGTAGATTTTTTAGTAGAAAACTATAGAGGCTTTTTCCAGACTCTGAAATTACCAGTAGAAAAGACCCTTGAAACTCTTGAATGGGGTTTTACCTCAGCACACCCTCTTATTATAATGGCTATTTTTGCATTTCTTGCATGGAAGCTTGCAGGTAAAAGGGTGACAATCTTCACATTGGCAACACTCTTTTTTATAGGAATGCTTGGTCTGTGGGAAGATGCAATGATAACAATGGCTATGGTTATGAGTTCGGTTATCTTTTGTGGGTTGGTAGGAGTACCTCTCGGGATAATGTCAGGTAGAAGCGATAGAGCAGAGGTAGCTATACGTCCGTTTCTGGATGCTATGCAGACAACTCCTGCTTTTGTATACATTGTTCCTGTCGTTATGCTTTTCAGTATCGGAACAGTTTCGGGTGTTCTTGCTACGATAGTTTTTGCTATGCCTCCGATCATTCGCCTTACTAGCCTTGGTATCAGACATGTTGATAAGGAACTGATCGAAGCGGCTCAAGCTTTTGGTGCGACCCCTAAACAGACACTTTTTAAAGTGCAGATTCCACTTGCTATGCCTTCTATAATGGCTGGCTTGAACCAAACAATCATGATGTCACTATCTATGGTTGTTATAGCGGCTCTTATCGGAGCTGGCGGACTTGGAAGCCCTGTTTTTCAGGGACTAAACACTCTGGACATTGGTTTGGCTTCAGTAGGTGGTATATCTATTGTGCTTATGGCAATGATGCTAGATAGAATAACCCAAGGACTATCAAAAAAGAGAAAGAGAAAGAAATAGAAAATATATATCGGAGGAAATGTATGAAGAAAATATTGATAATGCTTATTGTTTTATGCTTTGTTGCTACATCAGCAATGGCTTACAACAAAACACCTGGTAAAGGTAAGACAATTAACCCTGCAAGAGCGACATGGTCGACTGGTTTTTTCCAAGAGGCACTCGTTAGAAAGGCTTTTGAAGAGCTTGGCTACAAAGTTAAAGCTCCAAAAGATTTAGCTAACCCAATCTTTTACAAGTCAGTAACACTTGGCGACGTAGACTACTGGGTAAATGGATGGTTTCCTATCCACAATGCTCAAATGCCTAAAAACTTTCACGATAAAGCTGGAATCTACGGATATGTAGTTAAAGCTGGTGGTATGCAAGGTTACCTAGCATCTAAGAAATATATTGAGAAATACAATATTACATCACTCGCTGACTTCAAAAGACCTGAAGTTAAGAAAGCATTCGATACAAACGGTGACGGCAAAGCTGATCTAGTTGCTTGCCCTCCTGGATGGGGATGTGAAAAGACTATCGGTATCCATATGAAAGAATATGGTCTTGAAAATGACATAAACCTTATTAAGGCTACTTACTCTGCTAGTATGGCTGGTGCACTCGCAAAGCATAAGAACGGCGAGCCTGTTCTTTTCTATACATGGACACCTAACTGGACAGTATTTAAGTTTCTTCCTGGTGAAGATGTTCTTTGGATAAACGTTCCAGAAATCAAACCTCACGAAGGTCAGAAGGGTAAAGAAAAATTCATGGTTGTGAAGGATGCTGTTGGTACTGTTACTAACCCTGTGAAGCTTGGCTTCGTTGTTAGTGATATCAGAGCGGTTGCGAATAAGAAATTCATCGCAGAGAACCCTGCAATCGAAAAATTCTTAGAAGTTTTTACACTCCCACTGAAAGACATCAGTGAGCAGAACACTAAGATGAACGCAGGTGAGAAGAGTAAAAAAGATATCAAACGTCACGTTGCAGATTGGATAAAAGCTAATCAAGCAAAATTTGACGGCTGGCTTGAAGAAGCTAGAAAAGCTGCTAAATAAATAATCAAAAGGATGTCTGAAAAGGCATCCTTTTTTTTTGCCTAGAGTAAGTCCTTGACTAATAAACTTCTGATTTTATAATACAAATTATTATTAATTATTTACTTTTCTGGAGGGGTCTGTGGACATTCACGATATTATGAAAAAATCGAGAGCTGGCGAACAATTTACAAAAGATGAAGTTGTTCAAATGCTGTCATTCCCTACAAATTCAATAGAAACCGCAATCATTATGGGCGAAGCTGGTAAGCTTTCAAGAGAGCTTTCTGGTAATAAGGCAGAAGTGCATGGACAATTTGCACTCAATCTGGCTCCTTGCCCTGTTAATTGTGAGTTTTGTTCATTTGCTTCTCAGTATGATATATTTAAAGACCCTATCGAGCTTACTGTTGAGCAAGCAATAGATTATGCTGTTAAGTTTGATAATACACCTGAAAATACATCAGTATTCCTTATGACTACTGCTAACTATGACTTTGGCAAGCTTATGGAGATAGCCGCAGAGGTTAAGAAATCTCTTAAGCCTGAAAGTTATATGGTCGCCAATGTAGGCGATATGTCTGCGTCTCGTGCACAAAAGATGAAGGATGTCGGTTTCCATGGTGTCTACCACGCTATCAGAATGGGTGAAGGGACTGCTACTAAGGTTTCTATCAACCAAAGACTTAAATCAATCCGTACATTTCAAGATACTGGACTGATCGTTGGTACTTGCGTAGAGCCTGTTGGACCAGAGCATACTAATGAGCAGATTGCTGATCACATACTCCTTGCGGGATCATTTGACCCAGCTTTTAGTGGTGCTATGCGTAGGATAACTATTCCAGGTTCTGACCTTGAAAAGCACGGAATGATATCAGAGCTTCGTATAGCTCAGATAGTCGCTGTGACAAGGCTTGCTACACCTAGAAGCGTGAAAGGGAACTGCACACATGAACCAAATGTTATAGGTGCATATGCAGGTGCGAACCTCTTTTGGGCGGAGAGTGGTGGGAATCCTCGTGACATTAAAGAGAAGACAGAAGAGGGGAGAGGCATGTCCGTTGGGGATTGTGCTAATATTTTCAAAGAGGCGGATTACGATGTTCTCACAGGTAACTCAAACTATCTGAATAAGAGACACGCAGTATTGGCTCAGCCAGAGTAAAGGTGCTATATGAAAGCTAGATTTATACATACGAATATTAATGTTTTTGATCTTGAAAAGTCTATTAAGTTTTACGACGAGGCACTTGGGCTAAAAGAGAAGAGAAGATATGAACACCCAGAAGGAAATTTTGTACTCGTATACCTTACTGATGAAACATCCGACATGGAGATAGAACTCACTTGGCTGAGAGACAGAGAAAAACCTTACAATCTTGGTGATAACGAAATACATCTCGCTTTCAGAGTCGATGATTTCGAAGGTTTTTATAAACGTCATAATGCTATGGAGTGTATCTGTTACGAAAATATCGAGATGGGGCTGTATTTTATCAATGACCCAGATGGTTATTGGCTAGAGGTTGTCCCGGTAAGAGATGTTACCCAATAAAAGTTTTATAGCAAAATTCTAATAATATAGTATAATTCACTAATAGTATAGTTTAGCAACAAGCATTGAAGTCATGGAGGATTAAGGTGCAGGCTGTAAGGTTAGGCGGATTCGACATCGCCAACGTTAGTGGACACATTCGTGGTTTTTCAAATCAGATAGCAAAAAGTATTGCGAAAATTTCGTCTGGCGATCGATTTGTGGCTGGTGGAGCTTCTGCGACCTTATCCTTTTCGGAAAGACTCAAGAGTGCAATCAACGAAAATGTAACTATGATGAAGAGCATACGTGACAGTATTGGTTCGTACGAAGTTGCTAGAAGTGAAGCTTTGATGAAAGTAGACGTGACCAGTAGGATCAAAGAGCTTGCTGTAGCTTATAATAATGATACCCTGACGGATTCTGAGAAAGGACAAATACAGGATCAGGTCGATGAACTTAGTAAACTTTTATATGATGAAAAGAAGATGGATTATCTTCGATCAACAATCAAAATAACAACACTAGATAACTTTGAAAATATGAAGGCTCAAGCAGATTCTTCATTAAATGTTATATCAACACATGCAGTAGGTGAGAGTTCATTTGTGTTTTTTCAAGATAATGAAATACAAAGCAAAGAGATAAGTCTCAAAAGTATCTTAGATGATAATAACTCATTTATTAATTCTTCCTCTATAGATGTTTCATCATCACAGCAATATGTATATACCTCAGAAGGGATTGAAAGAAAAAACGATAATTACCACTATTTCGATCTCTCGTCGGAGGGTGCTCAGGCGAGCATTGACTCAGCTTTTAATGGATATGTGAGCTCGGCTGCCTCTATAACTTCCAGTATGAATATTGCAGAGATTAGACTAGACGAAATACAAAACAAACAAACAATTCTTCAAGAAGCTTTAAACAATGCGCCAGCAACTGATTTGGCAGAAGAGACTGCAAATCTGATAAAAGCACAGCTTGGTAGAGAAATGGGCGTAAATCTCCTTAAGGCTCAAAATGATCTCGAAAAAAATATGGTACTTGCCCTTTTAGTCGGTTAAAAAACTTTATTCATTCATAATATTTCCATGTAAGTAATCTAACTTTATTAGTGTCTATTAGAGCCACAATGATTATATTGGAGGGTTCTAAATGAAGAAGGTTATGGTTGCCTTAATGGCATTGTTGGCTATTACAGTTATTACTGGTTGCGACAGTAGTAAGAAAGTTTCAGAGGTTCAGTTTAAAGAAGTTCCACTAGCCCAGACCGATGTAGAAAAGACATCGATCCGCGTCTCCTATTCTGCAACAGTAGTGTTTGCAGACGGCACATCAAAAGAGTACAAACTCGCATACAACGAAATATATAGAACAAGCGATAAAGATTCAGACGGCACAGTCGTCGGGACACTTATTGATCAAAATGGTAATGGTATCAAGATGAAAGATGGCTCTATAAGGGTTTCAACTCAGCCAGATACTAACTCCATCATCAAAAAAGATGACAATTACTATCTTATCACTCATTTTGAAGAGTCTCCTGGCGCTTTATATATGACAGAGCTTGAAAGGAAAGATGGAAAATTTGTAGCTAAGGATTTCATCCCTGTCGATTTTTCAAAAGTTGACGGAACATTCATTAACTGTGCAGGAGCTAAAACACCTTGGAATACTCACCTTGCATCTGAAGAAGACTATTACCTCGATGCTGTATGGTTTGACCCAGCAACAAAATACTACACATCTCAACACATAGAATATTGTGATAGAGACAGTAATGGCATGCTTACTGGCGAATATACCGCTCCAGCTTTCGACCAGAAAGCAGATTATAAATGGTGGTGTGAGATTGCAAAAGGTATCAGCCAAGACTATATGGTTAATGACGCTGCCTTCACTCCATACAACTATGGATACAATATTGAGATTGATATTGTTGATGGTAAACCAGTTATTGTAAAAGATTCTAAAACATACGTAACGGGTAAACACACTCCTGAAATGGCTATAGTTATGCCTGACAAAAAGACAGTATTTACATCCGATGACGGCTCATACACTGGGCTTTATATGAATGTGCTTGATGAAGCTAAAAACTTTGATGCTGCAACACTTTATATGGCAAAGTGGGAGCAGGTAAGTGCAGAGAACGGCGGTAAAGCTAATCTTAAATGGGTAAAGCTTGGACACGCTACAAACGACGCTGTTAGGTCAATCATTAAAAAACAGCCAGTTATTTCAGATATATTCGACTTCACTGCTGTGAAATCATGTCCTACATCACTTGGCTATAAGTATATAAAAGCTGGTGACGCAGGCTCTATGTGTATAAGACTCCGTGATGGCTCTAACAACACAACTATTGCACCAGTTTTCAGTGGTAAAGAAGAGCTTATGACTGCGGCAGCATTTCTTGAGCCTCGTAAGCTTGGCGCTATCCTCGGTGCTACTGTAGAATTTCGTAAAGAAGAGGGAATGTCATATAATCCTGAGAAAAACGTCATGTACGTGGCTATTTCTGCAGTAGATAAGTCTATGGAGAACAAAGAGAAAGACCCTGCCAATGATATCGCTCTTCCTAAAAACAAGTGTGGTGCTGTTTATGAAGTAGCACTCGGTGTCTCTTCTGACACTACAGGTAACTCAATCTCAACTGAATATGCTGGTACAGCTATGGAAGCTATAGTTACAGGTAAAAAGCTTAAGAAGGGTGAACCTAATGCGGATATGTATTATTGCGACCCAGAAGGGATATCTAACCCTGATAATGTCCAGTACATAGCTGGTTCAAACACTCTTCTCATTGGTGAAGATACAAAATATCACATTAACAATATGGTATGGGCATTCAACACTAATACTAAAGAGATGACAAGAATTGTAACAGCACCAACTGGTGGCGAAGTGACAGGTATGTTCGCTAATATAAATGCCGAAGGGATGTTCTATCTTTTCTTTAATGTTCAGCACCCATTTGAGGATGCTAACAAGAACGCAGCTGGTGAGAAGGTAAACACTGGTCTTCTGAAGAAAGCTAGCAAAAGAGATATGGACGGACACGTTGGTTATATTTCTGGTCTGCCAGCTATAAAGTAATCGAAGTATAAACTAAATCAGCAGGCTCCTTCCTTTCTCGGTTGGGGCCTTTTGTGGTATATGAGGTGACTTATGAAAAAGCTATTAATGCTATTTAGTGTGATATTAGTATTTAGTGGTGTTTTAGCATTTCAAAAGGTGGGTAAAGAAGTACTAGTGAACTCTGCTGCGTATATACCTGCTATGTGTTATACAAAGACGAAGGATGAAAATGGTGCAGTGCATAACCCCTGCTACGCATGCCATACAAAAGGTGTTGAACCAAATTACATGGATGATACAGCTTTGCAAGTCGACCTTGCTTTCCCTGAATACGCGTTGAAGAATAGATGGAAGAACCTTTTCAAAGATAGAACGAAGCAGGTATCCAATATTTCAGATAAGAAGATATTGCAATATGTGCAGTCGTCAAATTATTTTGATGAGGAACATGAGATTATTTTAAAAAGTTCATTACCGATAGATTTTGCAGGTTATGTCCCTGATTGTTATTTTAATTTTGACAGCTTTGGTTTTGATCATGGACTGTCTGGTGAGTTGACTGGGTGGAGAGCATTTAGGTATTACCCATTCCTTGGAACGTTCTGGCCTACTAATGGTTCTACTGATGATGTACTTATTAGGCTTTCTGAAAAGTTTATGAAAGATACCGATGGTAGTTTTAGCTTAGAGGTATATAAGGCTAATCTCGCTATAGTCGAAGCAGTAGTTAAACAAAAGACTGTCCCTTGTGAGGGCATAGATGAGAGGGTTATTAAGATTGACCTTGATAACGATGGGCAACTTGGCATAGCTAGAAGCGTTGACTTTGGCTGGCCTGACAAGAAGATGAAATATGCTGGTCTAGCAAGAGATGAAAAATTAGCTGGAGGGCTTTATCCAGTTGGGACAGAGATACTGCATACTGTTAGGTATATCGATTGGGACGAGGATAATAACGCCCCGAAGTTGTCAGCAAGAATGAAAGAAGTTAGGTACGCGAAAAAGACAGACTGGTATAATTATGCAGAGTTAAAAGAATCATATGTCGGAGAGCTAAAAGGAACTTATGTTAATGGTGAAGTTCCTATGGTTAGATACAACGGTAACGGTGATAGTGGCTTACAGACTGGTTCAGGATGGGTTTATCAGGCTTTTATAGAGGCTAATGATGGTTCACTAAGACCTCAGACAACAGAGGAGACTGAGTTCTGTATGGGATGCCACTCTGGTTTAGGAGCGACAGTAGATACGATATTCTCTTTCCATAGAAAACTGGAAGGTATTGATAAGCATAAGATTGACTCAGGATGGAACCACTGGACTCAGAAAGGGCTAAAAGGTCTTCCTGATCAGATTATTAACTATAGATCTGCTGGAGAGAAAAGAGAATATGCCTTTTACCTAGAGAATAATAATGCTGGTGACGAGTTTCGTGGGAATGAGCAGATTATGAAAACTTTTTTTAATGAGGATGGAACATTAAAGCAAGGTATGCTCGATAAACTAGAAGATGATATTTCTGTATTACTTTTCCCTACTAAAAAACGTGCTATGCAGATGAATAAGGCTTATCGTGTAATAGTTAAAGAGCAGAGCTACATTTATGGCCGTGACGCAACTGTAACCCCTCCTAAGAATGTTCATGAGGAGCTAAAAGAGAATGCTGACTCAGGTGTTAAGCGTGCTGTTTATTAAGATGTAGACTTATGGTGAGTTATGTTAATCTAAACGCTTTAAGAGACAAATTTAAAGTATGTTGGTCCTGGAGTATCTAGCTTTCGTTGTGGTACGCAATATATACAACGCTATGTACTGCGTATTCAGGCATTTTTGATATCCTCATACTAAGATTAGGATAGTCATCACACGAGTTTTTGTCTATTAGAATCCTAGTTTTCATAAATATCTTGACATAATTATTTATTGATATTAATAATCAATATCAATAAATTTATTCGTGTGGGGTCATACATGAAAGTATGTGTAGTAGGCGGTTTAAACAGCATGGAAAAAGATTATGTTAAAGCTTATAAAGGGATTGGATGCAAGGCGAAGGTATTCAATAAACTAAACAATAATTTTGAGCAGTCAATTAAGTGTACTGAATGTGTTGTGTTACTAACAAAACTTACTAGCCATAACATGGCAAACAAGGCAAAAGATATTTGCAAAAAACATAATATTCCATTCATCTGCACAGATAAGACAAGCCCGTGTTCTGTATGTGATGTTATGCAGGAATTTATGAGCTGTGATAGTTGCGAATTTTCTGATAAGTGCAGGACGAAACATGCATAGTGACCACAGCAGACTGTTTTCGCATATGCTTTATGAGTATAAAAAAGGGGTAAGAAAACTCGCTATGTATACATGTTCGGAGTCTGAAAGTTATTTTCATATTAAAAAGCTTCAGACTAGTGATATCGCATACGTTGTTTCAGAGGCATTTAATGACAAAGTGAATATATTTTTTGGTGATTGCCCCTGCATAAGTATAATTGAGAGCTTTGGTGAAAAGAAGTTGAATGATCTTGATGAGAAAGAAGATTTTATACTCGGTGTGTTGTTAGGGTACGACATTACTAAGCAATGTGAGAGATATATGGGAATGATTGTGCCAGATAAATGTAAGGCATGTCCGTCAATGGCTAAATCTTGCTAATATTTAGCTCTGTATCAGTCTTTGCGTAGTGCTCATCAGGTATGTTCTTAAAGACTGTTACGCCTGATTGTACTTTACATCTGTTACCTACCGTTTTAAACGGCAATATAGAGACTCCAGTCCCGAAGATGTTGTCATCTCCAATTTGTACTCCGCCTGTTATGGTAGTCCTCGGCGAGATACTGTTCCAGTTGCCTATTCTTACATCGTGGGTGACTGCTGTGTAGTAGTTGATGAGGTTGAAATTACCTATGGTCGACTTCGGACCTACCATGCTAAAGGGTGCTAGGATATTCCCTTCGCCTATTGTTGCGGTTTTGCTTATCTGACATGTGTTATGTATCAGAGTGTATGGTTTTAGCCCTTTGGAGATAAGTGTTTCAGCGACTTTTTTACCTATTTCAACGTTTGCTATAGCGATTAAGAAGCATATATCTTTTTTGGGAACAAAGTTATTTTCGTGACCTAATAGCGGAGCGGTGTAATCGTATTTAGTCATATTTTCATCAGTGCAGTCTAAGTAGCCTAGTAGTTTGTCATTGTTACTGTCAGAGATATATTCTGTCACTTCCGATGCAAGTCCACCTGTTCCGGCTATAACGATATTCTTCACTTTAGCTCCTAAGTCTCATAATCATTTATTTAAACATAATTAGTTTTTTGTGTCTACAAGATCACAAGTAGGATTACTGTGGTATAATATAAGTACAATTCCGAACAGAAAAATGTCTAACCGAACGATATAGGTTTCTTTCGTTTTTATTATCCATAGGAGTCTGAAATGGGTAGACGATCATATTTTTCTAAATCTCCAGAGTTTTATAATAACTTCCATAAGATGATGTCAGATCATTGTGTCCCTCACGAAGGCGAACCAACAATAAGTCTTGAGATGATGGAGAGTTATCTGACCGCAGATGCTGATGAATCAGAAAAGTATATGCGTATGTTTCGTATGATAAGTTTAGGCTTAGAAGCTCAGGAGTGTGGAATAGCTAAGTATGAGGATCAGGTTCGAGATGAAAATTAAGAGATGTAAGGATCAGAAAATTACAGAATCACATTAGGGCTCTCTATACTTTAGGGAGCCTTTGTTATTGCATCATTCAGTTCATCCAGCTTTTCACTCTCGCCCTGTACAGTATATGTAACATCTTCTACACCGAAATCTGTATTAATAGACTTTAGTTTTAATCTATCTATGTGGTACTCAACATGCTTTGTCTGATTATAGGCTACAGTTAGCGTGAGCTTACTCAGGCTATCGAGCGAGATAAGCTTTGCCAGCTCCACAGCCTCTTGACCAGCATCGTTATAAGCACGTACAAGCCCACCAGTCCCTAGCTTTACCCCTCCAAAATAACGTACAGTAATGATACCTGCATTCACAATGTCGTGACCTTGCAAGACTTTAAGAGTTGGTTTGCCTGAAGTGTTTTTCGGCTCACCGTCATCAGAGCAGTTTTCGACGATCTGATTATGCTCGTTGATGTATCTGGTCGCCCAGACGAAGTGTCTAGCTTTTGGATGCTCAGTTCTAAGCTTTTCCATATAGTCGTCAAACATCTCTAAGGGGAAAAGGTGTGCGATGAATGAAGATTTTTTAATATCAACTTTTACGCTGACTGGTTTGGTGAGTGTGTATCCTGTCATGATATCTCAAACTCATAGACAACATCAGACGGCTCGTTGTTTTTGTGATAGGTTCTTTCGGTGAAGTTTACTCTGTTGTCATAATCTATTGTGATGACGGTGGATGACCTAGTTCCATATTGTTCGCTCTCTATGTACATTGGAGACAATAGCTGTTCGAACTCAAGGCTCACCCCTGTGCTTGGAAGCTTATCATCTTGTGCTCTTTTGTCATTTCTTAATATAGTAAATAGATCTTCAGTGGTAAAATGTTCGCTAGTAATTTCTGTCAGCTTTTGTTTACCGATATCAACCTTTGGCCAGCTAGTGTCAAGGAGAGCGTTGCTCAAACCATATATTCCAGCATCAAGTTTTTGACATGATTCAGTCTTGTTAGAATAATAATATAAAGTGTCTATGTCTCCAGCAATAAGGTTGTAGCCGTTGTATTGTGTAGTAGTTTCGTTAAAGAGAGATAGATAACTAGCTGGAGATATATCACTCTTTAGAAAATCATAAACTAATAATCCACGTGAGTGGCGGTTATGTACCATATCTGCTGGTGCTCTGTAGTTAGTTAGAGCAGCGAATCTACCAGCTTTTGTAATGCCCATCCATGTTCCGTTAGCTTGGATATCCTCACCTGCTAGTATGTCTGGTCTATCGTCACGAAAGTGAGCAGGTCTCGTTGGGCGTTCGTAAAATTCATCCCTGTTCGCAGCTAATATAAGCTTGTAGTCTGGGTGAGTTTTATACGAAAAAAGTATCAGGCACATATTTATATAAGTTCATCTTTTTTATAATCTTTCTTCGCTGGGTTACCTATCACCTTATCCCAACGCATAGGGGAAGTCCCATTGCCAGGTCTTTTGGTTGTAAGGTTTTGTTCGGTGAATATCTCACCAGATTTAATGTCTGTAGCTGCAACTATAGACTTGCGAACAATTTTAATATTTTCAAGTTCGCTGTCGCTAGGGCGTTTAATGCCATCTCCAAGTGCAACTTCTATATTTCTAATGGCGGATACCATCGCTTTTAGTTCTGCTGGTTCTAGTGAAGAGCTGTGGTCAGGTCCTTCCATGGTTTTATCCAGAGTGAAGTGCTTCTCTATAACGCTGGCTCCTAATGCCACAGCGGCTGTTGCTATCTCTATCCCTAATGTGTGGTCTGAGTAGCCGTAGCTGACACCAATAGTATTACCTATGGTGAGCATAGCGTGTAGGTTTACATCCTCGTAAGGTGTTGGGTATTGGGTGTTTACATGAAGAAGAGAAATGTTCGAGGTGGGGCAACCTGCGCTCGTAAATATATGCATACACTCAACTATTTCGCTCATGTTTGACATGCATGTGGATATGATATAATTAGCCTTAAGGCTTGCTAACTTGCGTAGGTAAGGGAGGTTATTGATCTCACCTGAAGGTATTTTGAAAGTTTTTAAACCTAGATTGTGGAGCACGTCGATGCTGACTAGGTCAAATGGTGATGATAGAAAATCTATACCACACTCAGATGCGTGAGAGATTAACTCTTTATGAGCATCAAGGTCGAGCTCTAATTTTTTGACCATTTCAAATTGGGTTTCACTGTCGCCAGTAGTCTCTTTTTGGTATTCAGCCTTTGCAGCATTTTTTGTGATGATAGCATCAGCAGTAAAAGTTTGAAATTTAACAGCATCAGCCCCAGCCTTTGCAGCTTCCTCTATTAATTTCTTTGCAGTACTAACAGAACCGTTATGGTTTACTCCAGCTTCTGCTATAATATAGACATGGTCTGACATATTTTACCCCTTGCATCAGATAGACGTATTATTTTATCCGATAAGTATGTATGTTGCAAATACGAATTAATTAGGAGCATTTAATGGACAAGAAACTTCACCTTATATATTTTTCACCGACAGGCACAACGCGTAAAGTTCTTACTAGTTTTGCTGAAGGGTTCAGTGGATACAAAGTTATTCATCATGACCTTACTCACTCTGCTACCCCACCAAAGATTTTAATAAAAAGCGGAATTGCAGTATTCGGTATGCCTGTTTATGGTGGTCGTGCACAGGTTACAGCTCTTAGAAGAATGAGAAAAATAACTGGTGCTCAGACTCCGTCTGTTGTTATTGGACTTTATGGTAACAGAGAATTTGAAGATGCTATTGTTGAGATGCGTGACGTGATCAAGGATGTTGGATTTACACCTATAGCTGGTGGAGCCTTCATAGGAGAGCACTCATATGCGACGTGGGAACACAAAATAGCAATGGGTCGTCCTGATGGGGATGATTTGACTATTGCGAAAGAGTTTGGAGAATCTGTTAAGACGAAACTTGAAAGTGGTGACTTGACTGTCCCAAAGATGGAAGGGAACAAACCATATAAAGAGGCTGTACTTCCAAAAGGGATCACACCAAAGACTGACCATGATAAATGTAAGCTTTGTGTCAATCTCAATTATCTTTTTACCTTTTGCTAGAATGATCTTAGAACCAGAGGATAGAAAACTCCACGCCTCATCAGCCTCTATTTTTACCTTTCTAGCGTCAATCTTTTCTGTTACTTCAACGTTTTTTTGCTCAAGAACCTCCTGAGCCTTCTTGCAAGAAGTTCATCCTGCTCGGAAATACATCCAGTCTATAGACATGTTTACCTCCAAATTAATTATATAATATAATAATACGGAATAAGTCTTAAAACAAGCGGATTATATGGAGCGTTGGAGTATGCCCATCATATTATAAACGAGCTGGGCTGCGGTGAAGTCGTATCCGTGGAACTTATCTATGGGTGCAAACTCAACCACATCAAAACCGATGCATTTTCTGTTGTTCATCACTTTTTCTATTAGTGCGTGTGCGTCGTACCATCCGAATCCACCCGGGACAGGTGTTCCAGTTGCTGGCATAATGTTAGAGTCGAGCCCGTCTATATCAAAGGTGATAAAAACATTTTCTGGGAAATATGGAGGAAGTTCGAAGGAGTCCACACCATTTTTGTATAAGTCCTCAGCGTCCATATAATCTATATTGTGTCTAATGCTGAGGTTGTGTTCTTCCATGCTGTAACTTCTTGTCCCTAATTGATATATCGGGATATTAAGGTCAAAAACTCGTTTCATTATGCATGCATGACTGAATTTAGTGCCATCGTATGAATCTCGCAGGTCAGCGTGTGCATCGAATTGCACCACACCAAAATCTTTACCATACTTATTATAAAGAGCTTCAATAGCTCCGTAGGTAACGGTGTGTTCGCCTCCGAGTATTACGGGGGTCTTTTCTAATTTAATAGTTTTGCTAATAGCATTACATATATTAGAGATTGTCTCTTTGATTGAACCTGAACAGTCGACAGGGACATCAGTATATATGCCAAGATCAGCTGGTACAGACTTGTTATCAAATAGCTCAAGCTGGGCTGATGCCTTCAGAATCGCCTCTGGTCCGTTCAGAGTACCGCCACCGTATGAGACTGTTCGCTCATATGGTACTGGGATAACGTGAAACTGCGCATCTTCTGGTTTTGAAGGGGTGACATCATCACCGTGAAAATTTATTCTATCACTCATGCTAGCCTACCTCTGTAATCATCATATCCGAATTCTCTTATGATATCTAGTGTACCAGATTCGAGGCTAAAAGTGAGCAAGTTAGGTAGTTCCACCCCATTAAATGTGGTGTTTTTTACAAAAGAGTAGAGTGCCATATCAGTAAATACGAGCTTGTCACCACGCTTTAGTGGTTTTTCAAAAGAATATGTACCGATGAAATCACCAGCGAGACATGATATGCAACCTAGCTTATAAGACAGGTCGCCACTTTCGCCAACCAAGTGAGGTCTGTATGGCATCGCTAGTACATCAGGCATATGTGTTTCAGCAGAAGAGTCGAGTATGGCGATATCTACGCCATTGTTTATGGTGTCGAGCACAGAGGTAATAAACACCCCAGCATCTAAAACAACAGCTTCGCCAGGCTCTAAGTATACATCGACACCGTATTTAGCTTTAAAGCTATTTATGGTTTTGATTAGTAATTCTATGTTATAACCGTCCTTTGTTATGTGATGTCCACCACCGAAATTGATCCATTTCATTTGGGGTATGTAGTCGCTATAAAGTTTTTCGAAACTCTCTAGCACCCTGACTAAGACATCCGCACCCTGCTCGCACATAGCGTGAAAATGCAAACCATCGACTCTAGACAGATCAACACCTTTTAAATCTGAAGGGTTAACACCAAATCGTGAGCCGGGTATACATGGGTTATAAAGCTCTGTTTCAACCTCTGCATGACCGGGATTGACACGTAAGCCCACCTGCTTATCCGCTGGGATCTTTTTATTGAAATAGTCCAACTGGGAAATAGAGTTAAAGACTAGGTGATCAGAATATTTGATAGTCCGTTCAAACTGATCGTCGGAGAAAGCTGGGGAGTATGTATGTACCTCTTTACCAAATTCCTCAAAACCCATCTGAGCTTCGATAGGTCCACTCGCACAAACACCGTGGAGGTATTCCGAAATAATAGGG
This sequence comes from Denitrovibrio sp., assembly GCA_002869185.1. Lineage (GTDB taxonomy): Bacteria > Chrysiogenota > Deferribacteres > Deferribacterales > Geovibrionaceae > Denitrovibrio. Next base: position 230,240 of record PKTN01000009.1, read on the forward strand.
AAGACCGCTGGCATAGCAAACGCCTTTAGAGCGAGCAGGACTTTAGCCCCTGTACGCTTCTGTACGGAATCTAGTATTTCGCAATTACGCTTTATAACGTCTTTGCTAATCAGATAACACGGAGTCTTAACGCTATCAGTTATCTCAGTCGGAAAACTTGAGAGTGCCTTCTTATCTAATTCGTTCATTATGCTGGTAGTTCACCATCGAAATCTACTACATTCCAAGGGAGTCCGCATCTGTTTAGCTCATCCATGAATACGTCAGGGTCGAGCTGCTCAACATTGAATACACCTTCGCCAGCCCATATGCCTTTGAGTATCATCATAGCACCGATCATAGCTGGTACGCCTGTTGTGTAGGATACTGCCTGCGCCTGAATCTCTCTGTAGCATTCTGCGTGGTCGCAAACGTTATATATGTATTTCTTCTGCTGTTTCCCGTCTTTTTCGCCATCGAATACACAGCCGATAACCGCCTTACCTGTGTAGTTATTACCGAGTGACGCAGGCTCAGGTAGGAGAGCCTTGAGGAATTGCAGCGGAATAATCTTTTGTCCGTTAAAATCTACTTCGTCGATGCGAGTCATGCCGACATTGTCTAGCACTTTGAGGTGCGTGATGTAAGCCTGTCCAAATGTCATCCAGAAACGGATACGCTCAAGCCCTTTGATGTTCTTAACGAGTGATTCCATCTCTTCGTGATAAAGCATATAACTCTCTCTGACCCCAGCCTCTGGGTAGTCGAAAGGGAAATGTACACAGTCGTCATTAAGGATTGCAGGTGTCTCTATCCACTCGCCATTTTTCCAGTGGCGAACAGTCTGAGTGACTTCACGGATGTTTATCTCAGGGTTAAAGTTAGTGGCGAACGGGTGACCGTGGTCGCCAGCGTTACAGTCGAGTATGTCGATAGTTTTAATGCTGTCGAAGTGGTGTTTTTGTGCATAGGCACAGAAGATATTCGTAACACCTGGGTCAAATCCGCAACCGAGGAGAGCCATAAGCCCCTTCTCTTTGAATTTATCCTGATAAGCCCACTGCCAGCTATATTCGAAATGAGCTACGTCTTTTGGCTCATAGTTAGCTGTGTCCATATAGTGCACTTCTGCATTGAGACATGCGTCCATGATAGTCAGGTCTTGATATGGCAGAGCAACGTTGATAACGAGGAAAGGTTTCTCAGCCAATAATAGCTCTGTTAGTTCTGGAACATTGTCAGCATCCACAGCGTATGTTTTTATGTTTATGCCGTATAGCTCTTTAACTTGTGATGCGATATCATCACATTTACTTTTTGTTCTGCTAGCTAAAATTATTTCGCTGAAAACATCAGCATTCTGAGCACATTTTTTTGCGACAACATTGCCGACGCCGCCAGCACCGATTATAAGTATCTTTTTCATTTTTATACCTGATCCTTTTCGTAATATGTATATCCACGCAAACCCTCGTCAAATCCATTGAGGATGCCTTTGCGATCTTTCGCTGTTATAAAACCCTTCTTAATAGAATCTTCAGTAAGCTGCTTAAGTCTTACTTTCATAGCCTTGATGTCATATTCAACATATTCTAGCACGTCAGAGACTGAATCTCCTTCTAGCTCTTCAGTCATTTCGTAAGAGCCGTCCTCGTGAACATTGACAGAGACGACATTTGTGTCACCAAAGAGGTTGTGGAGGTCGCCAAGTGTCTCCTGATATGCACCAACAAGGAATACTCCTAGGTAGTACTCTTCTGCCTCTTTTAGATCATGGAGCATAAGTCTGCTTCTGTCATGTTCGAAGTCAGCAAAGTGATCTATTTTGCCATCACAGTCGCATGTTATGTCTGAGATGATAGCTGGTCTTGCTGGTGCTTCGTTCAGTCTGTGTAGAGGCATAACAGGGAATACCTGATTAATAGCCCATACGTCAGGAAGTGACTGGAATAGACTGAAATTGCCATAGTATGTGTCGTAAAGCAGGTTGTCTATATAGTGTACATCCCTTGGTGGATGCTTCAATGTTACTGATAATTTGGAAATCTTTATTAGTATGTGACGAACAATGTTTTCAGCTAGACCTTTTTCTCTGAGAGATATCTGACCATGTTTGAATAGTTGTCTAGACTGGGTGCGGTAAAAAAGTACGTCATTACAGCACTCTTGTATGGTCTTTGGTGACACCATCTCGTAAGTAGCCATAAGGTTCTCAAGCAAGTCGTTTGTTGACTGTGGGAGTACCTCAGGTAGAGGATGTGGATTGAATGATGATACATCAAGCACATTAAAAAGGAGCACAGAATAGTATGCAACTGTTGCTCGTCCAGATTCGGTTATGATCGTTGGGTGTGGTATATTGTTCTTATCCAGAACTGTTATTATAGACTCGACAATATCGTAGCAGTATTCGTCTATAGAATAGTTCCTGCTGGAATGAAAGTTAGTGTTTGAGCCGTCGTAGTCAACAGCGAGACCACCACCAAAATCCATGATCTGCATGTTAGCGCCCTCTTTAACAAGCTCTTCATAAACTCTACAGGCTTCCATAGCACCAGCTCTGATGTCTGATATATTAGCTATCTGCGAACCTATGTGGTAGTGGAGTAGATGCAGACAGTCTAGCATCTCTTCATCTTTTAGCTTGTCTAGAACGTCGATCATCTGGCTGATAGTTAATCCAAAAACACTGTTATCCCCACCTGATTCAGACCACTGACCCTCTGCCTGAGTAGTCAGCTTTGTCCTGAGTCCGAGTAGGGGACGAACACCCTGATCCTTTGCTCGCTGAAGGATAACGTCTATCTCTCCTGGAACTTCTACAACAAAATAACACTTAAGTCCCATCTTTACAGCATTTAGACCTAGATCGATGAACTCTTCGTCTTTGTATCCATTACATATGAGGTAGGCGTCACGGTTGTCTAGCATAGATATCGCAGCAATTAGCTCTGCTTTGCTACCAGCTTCGAGCCCGTGGTTATAGCTCTTTCCATATTTTGCTACTGACTCTAGAACCTTCTCCTGCTGGTTTACCTTTACAGGGAAAACACCTTTGAAGTTTCCTTGGTAACCAGTCTCTTTTATCACTTTGTTGAAAGTGTCATGGAGGAGTTTTATCTGTGAACCGAGTATGTTTTCTATGCGGAGGAGAACAGGCATAGCTAGCCCTCTGTCTTCAACCTCTTTAGCTATTTCATGAAGGCTTATTTGTGGACCATTCTTATTCCCCATAGGTGTTACAACAGCGTCACCAGTGTCATTAATAGAGAAGTAGTTTACCCCCCACTTATTTACTCCGTAGTATTCGCTTGCTGTATTTATGGTCCAGTTCTTAATCTTTTTAGGGTCTCTCCACATTGAGGTCACTCCATTTCTAATCCATTTTAAGGATAGTATACTCTTATTTATATAGTATAAAATATAAATCCATGAATTAATATGTAAATATCGTGGAAATGTAAATATATTTTATTTGATTATATCAAAAAAACTTATGTAAAATAAGCTTTTATAGGAATTGTTGAAAAATAAGAAAATAAATAAAAATATAAGTTATGTGCTCAAAATACACTGTAACAGTGTGTGTTTTTCTTAGTAATTTTATAAAAAATTAGAAATATTGTAAAAACGATGGTGAATTTTTTAATAACACAATATTAAAATGATGTAAAATTCTTTTACAGTTTAATGCAGGGCATATTAAGGCTATGTATAAATTACACAAGAATACGACAAAAAAGGTTTTATTATGAAGAAGGGCTTTAGGTTTTTTATTTTTTTGATCATAGCAGTAATCTCTATTTTTATGATTTATCTTCCATATGTTGAGATTAAAGAGAAGACTGTATCTAAGTTGAACGAGAAGCAGCTACTTATAGCGAAACAGGCTGCTTATAGTATAGAGAATTTTTTTACTGAACAGATTAAACTTCTCAATCATTTTGCATCAAGTTCAAATTTTATTCATCTTACAGAAAAAGCTAAAGAGGCTATGGGAAAAGAGTACCAGTATAACTCCGCGTATGTGAAAGCTGTTACTAGGTATGACAGCAAAGGTAATATAATATACTCGTATCCTAATCCTGAAAATGTAATAGGGATGAATATATCATCTCAGACTCACGTTAAAAAGATACTAAAGGAGCATAAAACAAACATTAGCGATGTTTTTACTTCTGTCCAAGGATTTCAGTCAGTAGCTATCTCCGAACCTATATTTGACAAGGGTGAATTCATTGGCGTAATAGCTTTTTTGATAGATTTTAGATATTTAGCTAAGAACTTTATCGAGAATATTATGATAGGCGATGACGGCTATGCATGGATGATAAGCAGAGATGGGACAGAGCTTTACTGCCCTGTTCCAGATCACGTAGGTCAAAGTATAGAGGAGACCTCGTCAGTTTTTCCTACAGTAATTGCAATGGCAGATAAAATGCGTCAAGGGCTCTCTGGAAACACAACTTATGAATATAATATGGTGAAAGGTGCAAAGACAGAGACTATTGTTAAGCATGCATCATACTATCCAGTTCGGCTTCAAGGTAATTTTTTGTCGATAGTCGTTGCGACACCAGAAAAAGAGATATATGTAGAGCTTTCAAGCTTTTATAAAAAGATGATAGCGGCCATTGTAATCCTTCTGATAGCTTTTGCATTTTTGGCTTATTTAGTTATAAATGACTACAATCTTTCAAAAATAAATAAAGAGCTTGAGGCTAGAGTTGATAGGGAGATGGAGAAGAGAAAGAGTAATGAAAAGCTTATGCTCCAGCAGGCTAAGTTTTATAGTATGGGCGAGACAATGAGTGCTATTGCTCACCAGTGGAGACAGCCTCTGAATACTGTTGGTTTGTGTATACAAGATATGGATGATGCTTATAAATTAAATCAGATTGACGAGAAATATATTTCAGACATTGTAAGTGTGTCCATGAAGAATCTGAAACAACTTTCAGATACTATAGATGATTTTAGTAAATTCTTTGCACCTACTGAAGAGATCCAAAATCTCAATATATGTAAAGTTATTTTTAGCATCCATAATATTATCAGGGTTCAGTTCGATAACTTATGCATTGGGCTACAGTTTCATGTTGATGGACGAATAGCTTCTTCATATGAAGATTGTGATCCTAAAGTATATACAGCAGAAACTTATCCTGATGTTTTGAAGCAGGTCGTTATGAATTGTCTGCAAAACTCTAAAGATGCAGTCGTAAGCAGGTTGGAGGCTGGAGAGATAGAGAAGGGTGAGATACTCCTTAGTCTTAGTCACGACGACGGCTGTTTTCGTATAGAGATTCTAGATAATGGTGGCGGTATACCAGATGAACATATTGATAAGGTCTTTGACCCTTATTTTTCAACAAAAGGGGTTGCGGTTGGCATGGGGCTAGGGCTTTATGTCTCTCAAAACATTTTAAAAGACTATTTGAATGGTACTATGAGTATAGAGAATATACCGAGCGGGGCAAAAGCTGTAATCAAGTTTAAAACAAGTTAAAAAGATTGAAAGATATAGTGTATCAGGATAGATTATCATCAGTTAAACTTCAGGATATATTATGATAACTCTGCTTGATATTTTTGGAATAGCTGTCGCTATGAGTATAGATGCTTTTTGTGTTTCAGTCTGTATAGGTATGAAATATCACGAGAGAAAGCATTATCTAAGACTAGGGCTTGCTTTTGGTTTCTTCCAGTTCTTAATGCCTGTGCTCGGTGCTTTTGCTGGGCGGGTTCTGCTTAATTATACTGACAATCTTAAATATCTAGCTGCTTTAATACTTTTTTTTGTCGCATTTAGTATGATGCGAGAAGGGATAAAGAATAAAGAGTGTAAAGTTTATTTTGCTGACCCGACTATCGGTCTGTCATTGATTATGCTTTAGCTGGCTACTAGTATGGACGCTCTTGGTGCTGGGATATCTCTTGCACTTTGGGATGGTGGGATAGTGTTCGCATCATCTGTGATAGGTGTCACTTGTATGTTTTTTGCATTTGCTGGAGTTAAAACTGGTAAATCTTTTAAGAACTATATCGGGCATTATGCAGAGTATTTCGGCTCTGTTGTTCTCGCCCTTATCGGACTTAAATTCATTTTCTGATAGTCTCCTATCTGACTTTCTGTTATTTTTAAATAACTATTTAAATGGTGGTTATATATGGGATACAGAAACCTAAAATCTTGTCTTGATGATCTGGAAAAGCACGGACAGTTAAAGCGTATTGACGCTGAGATCGATCCTTATCTTGAGATGGGGCTTATTCAGCGTTTGGTATATCAAAATGGTGGTCCTGCTCTCCTTTTTAATAATGTTAAAAACAGTAAATTCAGAATGGCAGGTAATATCTTTGGAACACTAGACAGAACTAGATTCATCTTTCGTGATGCACTCCCTGTTATAGAAGCAATGGTAAATGCAAAGCTTAATCCTGCATCAGTCATAAAAAAAACATCAAATATATTCAAGCTTCCGAAGGGGGCTTATAACCTTCTACCGAAATCAGTATCTACAGGTGCGGTGATGGAGAATACTTGTTCCCTTTCTGATCTGCCTCAGCTTGTTAGCTGGCCTATGGAGGGTGGAGCGTTTATTACTCTCCCACTTGTTTATAGCGAATCACCTAATGGTGGCGGATACAAGAATAGTAACCTTGGTATGTATCGTGTCCAGATATCAGGTAACGAATACGAGACTGATGAGTGTGGACTTCACTATCAGATACACAGAGGTATAGGGATACACCACACAGATGCGAAAAGGATTGGTGAAAAGCTCCGTGTGAATGTATTTATCGGTGGTGCTCCATCTATGAGTTTGGCGGCTGTGATGCCTCTTCCTGAGGGGATGCCAGAGATATCTTTCGCTGGTGTTCTCGGTGGACATAGAATCCCTTTTATAAAACGTAGCGGCATGCTTCCTATGCCAGCGGAATCTGATTTTGTGATATCCGGTACTATAGAGCCTGACGCTGTTAAGCCAGAAGGTCCTTTCGGTGATCATATTGGTTATTATAGCCTTACTCACAATTTTCCAGTGATGAAGGTCGATAAGGTTTATCATAGAAATGACGCAATCTTTCCATTCACATCTGTTGGTAGACCTCCGCAAGAGGATACTAGTTTTGGCGATTTTATACATGAGCTTACGGGTGACCTTATCCCTGATGTGCTCCCAGGTATTAAAGCTGTACATGCAGTTGATGTTGCTGGTGTTCATCCACTACTCCTTGCTATTGGGACAGAGAGATACACCCCATACGAAAAACAGACAGAGCCGAAAGAGATACTTACTCAGGCGAACGCTGTGCTAGGTCAGGGGCAGTTGTCTCTGGCTAAATATCTGTTCATAGCGAACCAATATGACGACGAATCTCTCGATATACATTCACCAGAAAAGTTCCTGACCCATATGCTTGAGCGTGTGGATTGGAGACGTGATCTGCATTTCCAAACAGCCGTTACTATAGACACTCTCGATTACTCGGGACATGGTTTGAATAAAGGTTCTAAGGTTGTTGTAGCTGCTACCGGTGAAAAGGTTAGAGAGCTTACTTCCGATATTCCAGAAAATCTGAATATGCCAAATGGCTTTGAAAAACCGAGAGTAACTATGAATGGTGTACTCGTTGTTCAGGCTCCTAAATGCACATCAGAGCGTGGTGAACAGGATGTTGTAATATCTGATTTCTGTAAATCCTTTGAGGCTGATAATCCTATCAATGAATTTCCTCTGATAATAATAGTGGACGATTCAGAATTTACTTCGGCAAATATCGATAACCTTCTTTGGGTAACTTTTACTCGGTCGAACCCAGCATCTGACATTTATGGTATAGCTTCATATACTCACTGCAAGCATTTTGGTTGCGAAGGCTCCCTTGTGATAGACGCAAGGGTTAAGCCACATCATGCACCAGCTCTGGATATGGATCCTGATGTTGAAAAACGTGTTATGGAGATGGGTGCAAAGGGGCAGCCGTTACACGGCCTTTTCTAATGTTAAGTAAAGAAGTTATAGACTAGTCTTTAGAGCTTGGTATTTCTTCGTCTTACCAATGGGTGACGACTCGTTAAAGTATTATGATGTCGTTATCTTGTTTTGCCGTTACCTGACCAATGATATTAGCCGGTATCCCTTCATTACGGAGGGCTGTGAGAAACGCTTTGGAATCTGATTTGGATACGCTCATTAATAGTCCCCCAGATGTTTGTGGGTCAAAGAAGACCATATGAGAGTTATCCGCTGAAGTTTTATAAGAGCATCTATTGTTTAAATATTCCATATTCGCATATGCACCAGCAGGGATTATGAAATCCTTAGCATACTGATATGCGCCATTTAGCACTTCTGTTTGCTGAGATTCAATAATAACCGTTAGATCTGAGCCTGAAGCCATCTCGTATGCGTGACCAGCCAGACCAAAGCCTGTGATATCTGTACAAGCAGATACGTCAAACTTTTGCATCACTTCAGACGCTATCTTGTTGCTAAAGGTCATAGTGTCAGTCACTGCCTTGATGTCTTCAGCAGTTGCCATCTGAGCCTTTAGGGCGGTACTTATAAGACCTATGCCGAGTGGCTTAGTGTAAACAAGTAGATCACCATCACGGAGTCCTACATTTTTATATATTTTACCGTTAGTTATTTTACCAGTAATTTAGAAACCAAGCTTTACCTCTGGGTCATCAACAGTGTGCCCCCCAGCGAGTGCACAACCTGCTTTTGTAAACTCATCACACGCCCCCTGCATCATAGCTTTGATAGTTTCGCCACCGATGGAGCAGTTGTATAAAAGAACAGATAGAGCTGTTATAGGTGAGCCACCCATTGCATAAACGTCACTCATAGAATTAAGCGCAGAGATACGGCCAAAGGTATATGGATCATCTACTACAGGGGTTATGAAATCAACCGTCTGCACTAAGTATTGACCGTTACCAATATCGAACACTCCAGCATCGTCACCAGTCTCGAACCCTACGATAAGGTTGTCTGGGCGATAAATGTTCAGGTCATTAAGTGTGTCAGCAAGGTCCGCCGGACCCATTTTGGCTGCTCAGCCTGCTGCTTTGGCGTATGACGTCAATGGTCTGTTAACTGCCACTATTACTCCCTATTGTTTCTCAAAAAACTTGTTCTAAGTTTTTTCCGATTGTAAATATAACTTATAAAAAAAGGGCGCACCAACTGGCACGCCCGTATATCACTAAATACTTGTTATTTACTAAGTTCGCCACAAGCCTGATAGATGATTCTGAAAAGGTCATCAGTATCATTCTCGTCAAGGCATGAGAATGCGAGGCGGAGGTCTGTCTTGTTGATAGAGATAGTTCCAACGCCGTATTTGTCTAGAAGGTATAGACGAAGTTCTTCCGCATCTACTTTCTTCAGCTTAAGGCACATGAAGTAACCTGAGTTGAATGGGTAGTAGTCGAACTGGTCAGAGAAATCGTTCTCTTTGAGAACTCTTTTGAAGCTGACTGCACGTCCCTTCATTATAGCAACTTTTGCAGCACGCTCAGCGTCGAACTCTGTATTGTTCAGTGCGCGAAGCATGATCGACTGAGAAGAGTGAGGACAGTTAGAGATAGTTCCTCTGATAAGCCCTGTAAGCTTTCTCTCAAGTGCGCCCATCATAGTTGACTGATCGCTATTGTTAGTATTTCCGAAAGTCATGAAACCAACACGGAATCCCCAAACGAAGTGCTCTTTTGTAGAACCGTCAAGCTTGATAGCGAGAAGGTTATCACTCTTTCCTGCGAGGAGTCCAAAGATTGACTCTGGATATACATCATCTTCGAAGAATAGCCCAAAATATGCGTCGTCTGTTACTGCAATAACTTTTGTCCCTTCATTAGCAATGGTGATAAGACCTTCTGCAATAGCTTTTGCCTCTGGTGCAGTTGGTGCGTAGCCTGATGGGTTATTAGGGAAGTTGAGTATAACAACGATCTTGCCGTTGATTCTTGCTGATTCACGGCACTTTTCAAGGAGTGCTTCAACATCAAATCCGCCAGCGTCGTTGAATGTGTTATATGTTGCAATCTCTGCATTACCGATAACAGAGAAAGTAAGTCTGTAGTTACCCCAGAATTTATCAGGGAGAACAAGCGTGTCGCCTTTATCAAGGAACATATCACCGATAAGCTTGAGTCCGTGTGTAAGTGCGTTAGTCACTACAGGAAGACTTGTGCCAGCTGAAAGGCTAGGATTGTCATGCTTGATCTTCTCAAGCCATCTCTTACGAAGCTCTGGCTTACCAGATGATGGAGCATATGGGAAAAGCTCAGCAGGTGTCATATCTGTAAAGCATTGATATACGCTGTCAAGAAACATTGGACCGTTCTCGTCCGTTGCTATCCCTATCGTCACGTTATATTTATGAGCTTTGTCCTTAGCCTCTGCTGATTGTGTAACTATGCCTTTTGGCATAAAAAGGTTTTTTCCTAAGTCTGAGAGCATGTCCAGTACTACTGGATTCTCTTTTGCGATAATCTCGTTTAGCTCTTTCGCTAATGCATTCACGATGCACCTCCATAATATAAAGGCAAAAGTACTCTATTAATAGATCAACCAATATGGCTTGTCTATAGAAAACTTAAGAACTAGCCCCACTTTCATATTTGCCAATTCATGAAGATATTATTTACTTGATTTTATTATTTAATGGTTAATATTATAAACCTATGTGATAAAATATAATTAGATTAACAAAGCGAGGAGGATCATATGAATTTTGAATTGATCGGAGCACTTAAGACGGCCTTTGAAGCTGAGAAAGAAGGGATGCGCACATATCTTCAGTTTGCTAAACAGACAGAAGTCGCTGGCGGTAAAGACATGTTTATCCAGCTTGCACTCGACGAAGTTGACCATATGGAGATGATTCAATCTTTCATGGAGAAAATGCTAAAAGGCGAGACTTTTACACCTGTTGAAGTTCCTGCTGGCAGAATATCTAAATTATTACCTGATCTTGCTGATGCATCACTTCAGCAAATTGAAAAAGCTAGCGTTGGTGATGAGAAAGCTCTTAAGGTTGGAATGGAGCAAGAAGCTAAGGCTAGAGAGTTCTATCTTGCTGAAGCTGAAAAAGTCGAAGATACTGTTGTTAAAGACTTTTTCCTTAAACTAGCAGATGTAGAGCTTAAGCACTACAACATCCTTCAGGCAGAGCTAACATTTATCCAACAGGGTGGATTTTGGTTCGATACACAGGAATTTTCTCTAGAGATGTAATTTTTGAAAAAAAATAATCATAAGTTGTTGACAAAGACGGAGAGTATTGATATATTCTCCGTCTGTTAACGATAATCCCCGATAGCTCAATCGGCAGAGCGAATGACTGTTAATCATTAGGTTGCAAGTTCAAGTCTTGCTCGGGGAGTTTCTTAAAGCCTTGCTTATGCAGGGCTTTTTTTATGTCTAAAAATAGAGATTAATCTATACTAGATGGCGAAATGGTGTTTAGGGATATTAGATACCATGTGACTGCAAGCCCTATAAGAATTAGTAAGATATCCACATAAATATTTGGAACTAAATAGATTGATAAGGATATTGAAAGCAAAACCGACATTATCGCTACTCTTTTAGTCTTGGGTGTTACAGCCTTATGTGTGATGTAGTTATATATGTACTTGCCAAATACCCTGTGGTTGATTAGCCAGCTATACAGTCTCTCTGAGCTGCGCAGATAGCAGAATGCTGTGAGTAGTAGGAATGGAGTGGTTGGAAGGACTGGCATAAAAATACCAGCAATTCCTAAAACTAACGAAATAGAACCAAAAGCTATCAGAATGTATTTCTTTAGTGAGTTAACCAAAATTGCCTCCACATAAGTATCAATCTATCATGCCGTTCTTATTCATCAATAGAAATATAAAAAAGCTTATTTTAAATCTTTCATTAGTATAAATCAAAAAAGTGGTTATAATGGCTATTATAGAATGACGTTATAAATGGAGGAGCTATGTCAGAAGCAGTAATCTTAACCAGCGAAAAGGGGCACATAGGGTATATTACATTAAACAGACCTGAAGCGTATAATACATTTAACCCTGAATTTGCGACTTTACTTAACGATGCCTTAGAGGCATTTGATGCTGATGAGAATATCCGAGTAGTTGTTATAAATAATAGTGGTAAGCATTTCTCTACAGGTATAGATTTGCATGAATTTGGTAGTAAACCAAATAATGACTACGATGAGTTCATAGCTCTTATGGATAAGCATAACCACACTATCATTAACATGCGTAAACCAGTTATCTCCTCTGTAAAAGGGTACTGCGTAGCCAATGGAGCAGGGCTTAGTTTTGCCTCTGACATGACAGTTGCCGCAGAGAGTTCTAAGTTTGGGACTACAGCTATCACAGTTGGACTTATATGCACAGGACCTGGTATACCTCTTCTTGCAAACGTTGGTCGCAAAAAGGCGATGGAGATGGTTTTGCTGGGTGAGATACTCACAGCCACACAAGCTCAGGAACTTGGTCTTGTTAACTGGGTTGTCGCAGATGATGAACTTGAGGCAAAAACTGATGAGATAGCTATGAAAATAGTAGAAAAGTCCCCATTAGCTATCGCCGCAGGTAAGCTTGGTTTAAGTAAAGCCGCTGATGTGAGATATAGTGATTCTATAGATTTTGGATCGAAGAAGTTTGCATCCCTCTGCTCTAGTGAAGATGCAAAAGAAGGTGTTGCGGCATTCCTTGGTAAAAGAAAGCCTACTTGGCAATTGAAATAAACAGAAGAGAGGCTCTGGAAACAGAGCCTTTTTTAAACATTATCAAGTTTGAGGTTTGCGTCCATCTCTGTGATATGGTTTAGCAGCCACTTGATCAGGTAAGTTTCGATATACTCTAGAGTATCTGTTTGGATACCTTCTTGGTCTATGTTAGCAATTATTTTTTCAAAGCTTTGCCTAAAGGTATTATGTGCTTTGGTGTGCATTTCGAAGTCAGGATGATTCTGCTTTCTCATAATATCTTCTTCAAGTAAAAAATGCTCTTCAGAATAATTGCGTAAAAAATTTAAAATGTTAATAATACTGTCGTTTCCTTTGCCTTCTAATATTGATTTAATTAGGAAGTTTACTTTGTTAAGAAGTATCTTATGCTGATTGTCTATTGAGTCAATGCCTACTGACAGTTTGTAGTCCCATACTACTTGTAACTCTCGCTTATTGTTGCCGAAGCTTCCATAGTCGATCTGCTCGTAGAACATTACATAAGTGTCGTGAATGTATTTAAATTTATCCGCACATTCGTTGAATATGTCGATAATAATTGGATCGAAGTGAGTACCTTTCCCTTCGTTAATGATACTCATAGATACCTCATGGCTGAATGCATCTTTATAAGGTCTTTCAGATCTGAGAGCATCGTATACATCGCAAAGTGCAAAAATTCTAGCCTCAAGTGGGATAGATTCACCAGCTAACCCAGCGGGATAACCGCTACCGTCCCATTTTTCGTGGTGATAAGTTGCTATGTTGTAACTGAGAGTAAAAAAGATATCGTTAATTTTATGTTTATCAACTAGCTCTTGGAGTATGTCTTTAGCGAAACTGGTATGATTTTTTATTATTTCAAATTCAACTGTATTCAATTTTCCAGGTTTTTTTAATACTTCATCTGGTATCCCGACTTTGCCTATGTCGTGTAGTACAGAAGCAAAACCAATGTTATCTAAGTATTCTTTGCTTATCTTGTGTTTGTATTCAGGTAAACTTTTCAGCTTTTTCGCTAGCAGAGTTCCATAGTGTCTAGTCCTTTCTAGATGGTCAGCAGTTTCGTTATCTTTAAATTCAGCAAGGTTTGCAAGGCACACAACAGTTGCTTTTTGGGTTTCTATAAGCTGCGATATCTGTATATTACGAAAATAGATGAGAAACAAAATGACAGAGAAAAATAGGCTAAAAATAGCTACGGATATAATTGTATTGTAAAACAGGCTAGTTTTTAACTCTGAGGTGTCAAGTAGAGCACTTAGATAGTACTTATTATTTTTGCCTGACAACGCTGAATAGATTAAGGACGTTGTGTCAGAAAGCCTTGTGCGACCAAGTAGGGTATTGATTTTGTATTTAAGTTTTTTTGGAAATATCGTTTCGTCAACACTCCATAAAGGTTTACTTGATTCATGGATGAAACCATAGTTTTTAGGAAGATGTTTAAATAATAGTTCTGGAGCGAAGAAGAAGGCGATACGTTTATCACTATTTCCAAAAGAATCTGGAATAGTTTTAACTAGGTATATTACGTTGAGGTCTTTATCTATATGCACCGCATGGGTATTCTTTTTGTCTTCTGATATTCTTGAAAGAATTTGGTTCGAATCTGTGTTTGCAAAAGGTAAATTATCATTAGAAATTGTTTGGCTGTTTACTCTTAGCAGTGGTGAAGCGTTATTATTAAAGATTATGACGCTAAGGTAGTGGTGATCAAATAGGAGGTCGCTTAAAAACGATTTAATCTCTAAATCGTCAAGAGAATTCAACATGTTCATGTCTTTCATGATGTTGACAATTCTACGGGCCTCAAGGTTTATGTCGTCTAAACTCGCTTCAAAATGCTTCTTGTTCGTTGTTAACTCATGCATGTGGGATGCGAAGAGCTTATCTTGTTCTCCTGTGTATATATTCCTGCCAGTAAACAGAATAATATTGATGAAAACAATAAACAAGATTGCCATTAACGAGTAAAAATATTTTGGGCTTTTTATAAGTCTTAAAATAAACATAAATAGTATCTCACAATAATTCATTATATCAGCTAATTAATTAAATACGCAAACCAATTTGGAGCCTGATGTCTTGATTTTGTTTAATGAAATAGTTAGTTTTAGTAAGTTGCTGACAATGAAGGATAAAGTTATGGATAGTATTTGTTTAAATTTTATGAATTTACAATCTTAACAATCAGTATTCACGTTATACAACAGTAGTATAGTGCACACAAAAGGATTAAATTACTAAATGATTAGGTAAGTTGAAAAAATGTGTATATTATAGAATATAAAGAAAGTGGCAGTAGATTACTTTCTGTATGTTAGTTTAATCTTTATTGCAGGTGGCATATATGAAGAAAGTTGATAAGACTATCTTAATTGTGGAAGATGACGATGTTGCTAGGTGTGTTCTTGGACTTATATTTAACAAACACTTCGAGAAAGTTATTACAGCAGTTAACGGTGAAGAAGGATTGGCACTGTATAAAGATCTTAAACCTGATCTAGTATTGCTAGATTTAGCCATGCCTGTTATTGATGGTTTTGGGATGATTAAGTATCTGCGAGAGAATAATCCTGAACAAGCATTAATAATCTTGACAGCTTTTAGAGAAGAGGCGGAAGGTATTGTTGATTATACTGTTTTGTATAAACCTGTAGGGCGCGCTACTCTATTGAGTGCGGTATCTGTTGCTTTATCTGTTGATATTATGGATTAATAAGCTTCAAAAGGTATGCACAATTACCTTTTTCGTTATAATAGAGTCCATCTACTAAATTGTCGGTGATGAAGATTCCTCTTCCGTTATAGTTTTCTCTGTCTACATGACACAAGTTACCATCAAAACTATGATATTTAAATAAGCTAGCAGGAACAAACCCTGTCCCTTCATCTTGTATCGTTATGCACAAAATCCCAGTCTTGCCGTTTTTGGGCTTTTTTATGTAGTAGTCTATTTGGATATTTTGATCTCTAATTGGATAACCTATTTTTGTTTTTTCAGAGATGAAACTATCATATTCTCCATTGCTGATAAGTAGTTGTTTGTCGTTACAGTTTAGTCCAATATTGCCATGTTCAACGGCATTCATTATGATCTCTGATAGCCCAAACTCGATAATGCCTATATCATCAGCAGGAATCATATCTTTTTCCATCTGCTCGCACAGTTTAGAAGAGATAGTCGTGATCTCTCTTGTATCGGTCTTCATAGAGTAACTACGTGTAATAAAGCCTTCTAAATTTAGTCTTTTGATAAAGAAGAAAGTAATATCATCTTCGTTTAGATTAGTTATCTTATTTATGTGAGCGAGAAAATGTTTTTTAGTTTCAGATTTAAGCAAGTCTTCTGCAAGATGATCCATGTATAGTCCGCCTTCAGTTGTTGAAAGCTCTGTAAGTCCATCCGATAGAAGTAAAAACTTGTCTACGTTCCTTAAACTGTAAGTGTCTGTGTTGTTCTGCGCAATGCATCTCATGATTGGTAGATTATTAGGTCGCACAATTTCGATTTTATTGTGCTTACCCACAAAATATATTGGTGGCATTCCATAGTTGGAAATTGTAAGTGTTTCTTTTTCTGTGTCTAGTAGAGCGAAAGCAACACATAAGGCCTCTTCTTCCATAAGCCTGTCTCGTATATAGTTAAGAAACGAACTGAGAGTTCTTTTCATGTCAAAGTCATTTTTAAGTATAGACAGTTCAAGAGAATGATTAATGAATGAACTTGATTGAAGAGCAGTTACAGAAGCTGAAAGCCCCTTCCCCATAGCGTCGATGACATAGAAAAGATATCTTCCATCTTTGATATTTATGCTTCCGTAAAGGTCGCCACTTAGAACATCAAGAGGTTTGAAGTAGGTCTCAACAGCAAACTGACCAGCAAGAGTGTTAGACAGCTCATCCTTCATGACAAGCATCTGCTTTTTAAATGCCATGTTCTGTTGCCCTGAGTGGTATCTCTCTTGGTATTGTAGTAGTTCCAGCTCTTTCTGTCTGTCCATAGCACCAGTCGATATTTTACTAAAGATGAGTACAGCGCCAGCAAACTTGTCTTTTTCATAGTTCGCAGAGCAAGTGCTACTCATTATGATCTCTCGATCTGCGATTGTTGTAAAAGTGTAGTTTTCAACACTGAATGGTTTTTGATCGTTGCAGTCTAAAACAAAAGGGTGCTTTTTGAATATGGCATCTAGACCTTTACGCAGTACTTCTGATCTGTATACTCCTAAAATTCTTTCGGCAGATTTATTGATGAAACTGAGTTTTTCGTTATCATCAAAAATTATGATTCCATCAGTAGCGTTGCTTGCAAGATATCTTAGTCTCCGGAGAGATTTAAGTAGTATGTTTGATTTCGTAGTATTTAAAAGGACAGTATCTATAAAGCTACCAATGCAGGCTTCTAAACCGTTAGATGGAAAGAAAGTTGTTATACCTAAAGACAATAGATTATTTATGGCATTGAAGTTCTGTTCATCAACAACAACAGCTACAAGTATGTTTAAGTCTAAGATAGACCTGATAATATAGTCGTCAGATAGTTCTGCTGAGATTATAACAGCGTCAACGTCTTTAGATTCTAATACTCCCAATAGGTCATCCTTGTCTTTAGATGACTGAGTCTTAAGGCTTGGGAAATTTATCATATTCGTTAGTTGGTTATCAATCTCTTCATTGCAGAATATTTGTATATGCTTGTAGTGGCTCATTATGAATTGATGTTAATACAAAAAAGCACACTTCACAAGTCGTATCACTTCTTTAGTGCGAAATCGATAGCCGCCATAGCATGACAATATGTCGTGTCAAAGAGTGGCATAGGTGCGTCATTGTCTTTAAGTATCATACCTAGCTCTGTACATCCTAGGATCGCACACTCAACACCTTGGTCAGCCATCGTGTCTAATATCTGAAGCATCATGTCACGGGAGTCTTCGTTGATAATGCCTTTGACAAGCTCATCAAAGACTACTTTATGTATGAAATCTCTATCGTGTTTTTCAGGAACAACGATATCTATTCCGTTTTTAGTGAAGATGTCTTTCATGAAATCTTGTTCCATAG
The DNA here is from genome assembly GCA_002869185.1 of Denitrovibrio sp. GTDB lineage: Bacteria > Chrysiogenota > Deferribacteres > Deferribacterales > Geovibrionaceae > Denitrovibrio. The sequence continues at coordinate 248,033 of PKTN01000009.1, forward strand.
TGAAGCTAGTTCCGAGTAAAACTGCCTTTTTGAAGCCTTTCTTATTTATTGCATCTGCAGTTGCGTCACCTATGTGTATAAAAGGTATGGATACAGCACCTTTTATTGCATCAGCATTAATATGGAGAGTGTTTGTACATAGAAGGATACAGTTAGCTCCAGCACTCATAAGCCTAGCAGCGGCAGGAGTGAGAACTTTTGCTGTGAGATCCCAGCGTTCACGTGAGAAATGTTTTGCGACATCCTCAAAGTTGATAGAGTTCATTACGATCTTTGCAGAGTTGAGACGCCCAAGACGCTTATTCATCTCTTGATTGATTATTCTGTAGTACTCTGCTGTGGATTCCCAGCTCATCCCGCCAATAAGACCAATCGTTTTCATATATCACCTAGTTTTGTTCGAAATCAAATACGCCTTCTGAGTGAAGTAGTGTCACTCTTGGATCCTCTTTCATACAGCTTCGTCCGCTTATTTTTCTGCCAGCTCTTACAACCCTATGTGCAGGTATTATTATTGAAAACCTGTTTGCTGTCATTGCGGCTCCGACAGCTCTAGCAGCTCCAGGTCTTCCGATTAGTTCGGCTAAAGCACCATAACTTATCAAGGTTCCGCATGGTATAAGGGCGAGTGTCTTGTATAGTTTTAACTGAAATGGAGTCGTCCAGCTCAGGTCTAGATCGTCTAATGCTTCGATAAGCATAGGTTGTTTCGTATGGTCTTTTAAGTAGTTTCCGATGTATTCAAAATTCTCTGGTAGCTTGTAGAAAGTTTCAACGTCTGGTTTGTGGACAGTAATTTCAAATATAATGTGGTCATAGAAATTAACATATAAGTCTAGCCCTGATATATTCTTTATGTGTGCCCACTCTTCAATCGACTATGCTCCTAATAGAAATGATCTGTCCCAGTCTTTCATAACTGGGTCATACCCTTTAGAACGTAGCATATCACAAAATTCCTGAACACTTCTTTTATCTTCGATCTCAAATTGTTTACCGTCGTGCTCCTGACTATAGCCACCAGGCTCTGTTTTAGATCCAGCACTCATCTGTGTAACACCAAGAGGTAAAAGGCTGTCACGCATTTGTGCAGGCTCCCTAGTAGATATTGCAAGACCTATATCATGTTGAAAAAGTCTGTGAGCCAGCATGGACTGTACAAGGTTTGTATCAGAAATTAGTTCGTATGGAGTAAAGTTTCCTTCAGCCTTACGAATTCGTGGAAAAGAGAGTGAGACCTGCGATTTCCAGTAGTTCTTTATGAGGTATTCCGCGTGGAGTCCTGTTAGAAATTGTTCTGTACGGAACTCTTCAAGTCCCATAAGTGGGGCTATCCCGAGAAAGCGAAATCCTGCCTGAGCTCCACGTTCAGCAGAACCTAGTCTCCATTCAAAGTCTCGTTTTTTTCCAGCTGGGTGCACTTCTGCATATTTGTCTCTATTATATGTTTCTTGATAGACTGTAAGTCCATCGACACCATTTTGATACATGATAGAGTAATCTTCCACTGACATAGGGAACACCTCTATAGCTATGGAAGAGTATTTGTTCGACATAAGCTTAAGTGCATTTACTAGATAGTCTATGCCGACTTGTTTAGGAGATTCTCCAGTTACAAGAAGTAGATGCTGAATACCAAGACTAGCTATATGGTCGACCTCTTGTTTGATCTCATCGTCAGATAATGTGACTCTTGGGATAGTATTGTGAGTGTTAAATCCACAATAAACACAAGAGTTTGTGCATTCGTTAGAAAGATATAGCGGTGCATATATCTTTATAGTATTACCGAATCTTTGCTTTGTTATACGGTGAGCTTCAGCAGCCATAGGCTCGATAAAATTTTCAGCGGCTGGCGAGAGGAGAGCAGCAAAGTGATCTTCATCTATCTTTGATGCGGATAACGCAAGCTCAACGTCCCTCTCTGAACGAGAATGTATAAATTTCTTAAGATCATTGAAATCGTAGTTATTAAGTATATCAACAAACATTTAATCCCTCAAAAATCCAGTAAGTGGGCTTGAAGCTTCTGCTTTCTCTTTAACACCTGGCATACCTGCATCCCTTGCTGTAACAGCTGCGTCGACCGCAAGTTTGAAAGCTAGTGCCATTTTAACAGGGTCTTTTGCTGTCGCTATCGCAGTATTGACGAGGACAGAATCAGCACCCATCTCTATGGCGAGTGCAGCGTGTGAAGGTGCGCCTATACCAGCATCCACGACAACAGGAACGTTCGCCTGCTCGATTATGATGCGTAGGTTATCGGTGGTTGTTATACCTCTGTTGCTACCAATAGGTGCACCGAGTGGCATTACAGTCACTGTGCCTATCTCCTCAAGCCTTTTGCAGAGGATAGGGTCAGCATTGATATAAGGCAGAACCTTGAAACCATCCTTAACGAGGATTTCAGCCGCTTTGAATGTTTCGATAGGGTCAGGGAGAAGATAATATGGGTCTGGTGTTACCTCAAGTTTTATCCAAGGCTCACACCCCGCTGCTCTTGCGATGCGTGCAAGGCGGACTGCCTCTTCGGCATCACGAGCACCAGATGTGTTAGGTAAAAGTAAGTATTTTTTCGGGTCGATGTGTCTAAGGATGTCATCAGCGGGATTATTAATGTCAACACGCCTCATGGCGACAGTAACTATCTCCGCACCTGAGCTTTCGATAGCTGATGCCATCATGTCAGAGCTAGAAAATTTACCTGTCCCTACCATCAGTCTGCTTCTGAATGTTCTACCGTCGATCACTAGTTCATTGCTAAACATGGACGTACTCCAATTAGTAAGATAAAGATATTATCGACTGCACCTCTATGTGGTGAGAACCTTTACAGAGTTAAAAACAGCCGATCCCAAAACACCGAATAAGATGAATTTGAGATATAAGGGGTAGGCTGAAAATATAATAAGCTTTTGCACGATTATGTCAATCTTAGACTTGTGTGGTTTTATTAATTATTGTCATGTGCTATAAAAAAATGCAGTAATTATTAAAGGAAGACAAATGAAACAAAACAATAAATTTCGTAGTATGGATGTGACAGTCTTGTCGCTTGCTCATCTTGCCCACGATACATTCTCATCTTTCTTGGCTCCACTATTACCACTGCTTATTACTAAGTTGGGTATATCTCTTTCAATGGTAGCATTGTTAGATATAGCAAGGCGTATCCCTGCACTATTCAACCCTCTGCTTGGTCTGATGGCAGAGCGTACAGGTGGTAAATACTATGTAATATTTGCACCTGCGGTCACAGCTATATGCATGTGTTTTGTTGGTTTTGTTAATTCGTTTGCTATGGTTATTATACTCCTCTTTGTGGCTGGCATATCCGCAGCACTTTTCCATATACCAACACCAGTCGTTGTGAAAGTAGCTTCTGGAGATAAAGTTGGGACAGGTATGAGTTTCTTTATGGTTGGTGGTGAACTGGCTAGAACATTGGGGCCTCTGCTTGCTATATCTGCAGTCTCAATGTGGGGATTAGAAGGGATGTACAAACTTCTCCCATTGGGGATTGGTTCATCAGTGATCCTATATTTAAAACTTAGAAATTACGACATGGAAATTCTTCGGAAAAAGAAAGAGAAGGGTGACACTCGTAGAATATTCAAGAATTACTGGGTGCTGTTTACAGCTCTGTTGTTTTTTATACTGTTTCAGGCTGGAATGAAGAGCGCACTGACATTATACCTTCCTGTATATCTGACAGGGAAGGGCGCATCACTCTGGTTCGCAGGTATTGCTTTGTCAGTCCTCCAGTTTTTTGGAGTGGTAGGCACTCTTTGGGCAGGCAGCATTTCTGACCGTTTTGGACGTGGTAGCACATTAGTTGTGTCTAGTATTGGCTCAGTTATCTTCATGCTCCTTTTTATATACACGCAAAATATTATAGTATTAAGCATTCTAGGTCTGTTCCTGTTTGCATCTGGTCCTGTTCTTATGGCAGGAATGCAGGACACTAAGTCGAATATGCCTACATTCATGAATAGCATGTATATGTTTATCAATTTCGGGGCAAGCTCAATAGTCATTTTCGCTATAGGTATGATGGGCGATACTGTTGGCTTAGAACGTACATACTTATACTGTGCACTAGCAGCCATAGGTACTATACCAGCGGGATACTTATTTAGTCGGTTTGCCAAAGAGGTTTCAACAAATTAATTTTATTGCATATTTTTTGAAAACAATTGGATATTGACATAGTATCAAAAAGTGATATCTTTAGTTATGGATAATCTGACTGGTAAACAAAAAAGGACTTTGAGTATTATTTTTAAAATCCCAGTTCAATCTAATATTAACTGGGTGGATATTGAAAAGCTATTTGATGCTTTGGGAGCAGAGATAACAGAAGGGAGAGGTTCTAGAGTTCGAGTATATCTGAATGGTGTCAGAGCTGTTTTTCATAGACCGCATCCAGAAAAAGAGACTGATAAGGGTGCTGTGAAGAGTGTGCAGAGGTTTTTAATAGAAGCAGGGGTGAGAGATGCTTGAATATAAAGGATATGTGGGCGCGGTAGTGTTTGATGATGAAGCTGATATATTCCACGGTGAGATACTTGGACTGCGTGATGTGATTACATTCCAGGGTTCAACACCGCAGGAGATCAAACAGGCGTTTTTAGATTCAGTCGATGACTATCTTGAGTTTTGCGATGAGCGTGGCGAGAAACCAGAGAAACCATATTCTGGTAAATTTATGATCCGCACATCCGCTGAGCTCCATAAAAAAATAGCATCAAAAGCTGCCACCGAAGGGAAAAGCATTAACGCCCTCCTCAATGAAACCCTCGATAAAGTGATATAAAAATAGTATAAACCTAGAGACATGTACTAATAAACACATGCCCATTTGATGCTGATACGAGGAGAATTGTATGACTATGTTTAAAAATATGGGGTCTAGTATTAGAGAACTTTCTAAAAATCTTGTTATGGAGTATATGAAAGCAACGCAAGATTGTAAACCCGGTCAGGAAGGAAAAAGACAAGCTATTATATTTTGAGAATGTGGTTTTGATTGGGGAGAAAAACAAAATACGACATCTACCAACCAACAGTATTGGATAGTGGCATTGATGCGAGAACTAGAGGAAGAAGGATTGGTTGAACGAATTTCTGAATCCAAACATTGGAGATTATTGTAGATAATTAAAAATTGGGTACACGTGCCTAAAAGGTACGTATACCCATGTATACGGTGCACAAAAAAAAGGACACACATTACTGTATGCCCCTTTGTGATTATTGTTTTATTCTGCTTATCGCCTTAAAAGCCACGGAGACGGAACAACAAGCATTTACTGCTGAAGTTTCGCTACTTCCTCTGCAAAATTCTCCTGCTTTTTTTCGATCCCTTCTCCTAGTTCAAAACGATTGTATGAAAGGAGTTTAGCACCTTTATTTTCAAGCAGTTTTGCGATAGTAACATCAGGGTCTTTTACGAAAGGCTGGCTTACGAGACATACTTCTTTAAGAAGTCTGCCGATCTGACCTTTGATGATGTTAGGGATCATCTTCTCTGGCTTACCTTGCTCGATGAGCTTAGCAGTGAAGATTTCTGTCTCTTTTGCGATGTATTCTGGGTCTACAAAGCTGTCATCGAGATATTTAGGGTTGCTAGCTGCGATGTGAAGACATAAGTCTTTAGCGAGCTCAGCGTCTCCGCCTTCGAGGTTAACGATAACTCCGATTTTACCACCAGCGTGGATGTATGTAGAGATGTTGTCGCCATCAACTTTAACGAATCTTCTGATAGAAAGCTTCTCGCCAATGATAGAGATCATAGAGTTAAGGTATTCCTCAACAGTTTGACCGTTATCAGCTTTAGTAGCCATAAGTGCATCCAGGTCAGCTGGGCTAGCTTTTACAGCGAGGTCAGCCATCTCTTGTGCGAATTTCTGAAAATCTACGTTTTTAGCAACGAAGTCTGTCTCAGAATTTACTTCTATAATAACGCCTGCTTTGTTATCTATAAGGCTAGCTGCGATGAGACCGTCAGCTGCGATTCTGCCAGCTTTTTTAGCTGCTGCTGCGAGTCCCTTCTTACGGAGGAAATCAACTGCTGCTTCCATATCTCCATCAACTTCGCCAAGAGCCTTTTTACAATCCATCATTCCAGCTCCAGTCTTCTCACGGAGCTCTTTAACCATAGCGGCTGTAATCTGTGCCATTTACTACTTCTCCTCTGTTGCAGCTTCAGGTGCTGCAGCCTCTGTTTCTACGATCTCTTCAACAGGAACATCTTCGCCTTCTGCTGCTTCCATCATCTCTTCTTGCTCGCCTGCGATCTGCTCTTCTCTGATCTGGTTTCCTTCGATGATAGCATCTGCTATTCTGCCAGAGATAAGCTGACATGCACGGATAGCGTCGTCGTTACCAGGGATAGGAAGGTCAACAAGGTCAGGGTCGCAGTTAGTATCTACGATAGCGATGATTGGGATTTCAAGCTTTTTCGCTTCAGCTACTGCGTTCTGCTCCATTTTGATGTCGATGATAAACATAACATCTGGAACACCTGGCATCTCTTTGATTCCGCCAAGGTTTTTAGAAAGCTTGTCCATCTCTCTTTTGAGTTTTGAAGCTTCTTTTTTAGTGTATTTGTTGATGTAACCAGACTCGAACATCTCTTCGAGTTCTTTAAGTCTCTGGATACGTGTTTTGATAGTTTGAAAGTTTGTAAGTGTACCACCGAGCCATCTCTGGTTCATGTAGTAAGCGCCACATTTTTCTGCAGCTTGCTTGATAGCTTCCTGAGCTTGCTTTTTAGTACCAACGAAAAGGAATGTGCTCCCTTTCTGTGCAGCATCTCTAGTGAATTCGTAAGCAGTGTTGAAACACTGAACTGTTTTCTGAAGGTCAAGGATATAGATCCCGTTTCTTGCACCGAAAACATATTTGGACATTTTTGGGTTCCAGCGTTTTGTCTGGTGACCGAAGTGAACGCCTGCTTCAAGCAGGTTTTTCATTGAAATGTAAGACATTGCTCCTCCAAGAGTAATAGTATCTCCCACAGATACATTTTTTTTGTTATTTCCTCCGCCCTAGCAATCCGCCACCTGAAGGTATTCCAGGCACTTAGCTGAAATTGCACGCAATAAGGGCGTGTGTATTGGGGCTATATTTATAACAACCTCAAGATAAAAAATCAAGAAATTTCTGATACAAAAAAATGTCACGAGGTGTATTATGTCAGGGTATTGAATTCATTCGAGGTATAAGATGTTCCCAACTCTATTTAAAATAGGATTTTTTGAACTTCGCGTTTATAGTCTGATGTATATAATAGGACTGCTTATATGCATATATATGGTAAAGAAGCGTTCTGATCTTCTTGGTGTATCAAAATAGAGTGTAGAGAACGCAGTGATAATAACATTTTTGTTTAGCATACTTGGGGCTAGAATATATTACGTTCTGTTCCGTTGGGACTATTATCAAGGGAGTCTCTTTGAGATGGTCGCAATATGGCATGGAGGGCTAGCGATACATGGTGGGATAATATTTGGTATCACCACTGTCCTTATATATTGCAAAATGAAAAACATAAACCCGTTTAAACTTGGCGACCTTATTGTACCGTGGCTTCTGTTAGGGCAGGGATTGGGCAGGATAGGTAACCTTGCAAATGGTGAAGCTCACGGCGTTCCAACTATAACTCCTCCTTCAGTCATATTTCAGATGAAGAATGGATTCCAAGAGTTTTGGTCAGCAGCACTATCTCAGCAGGGACTAATTAACTCACCTGAGTCTATATCTAAGTTAGCAAACAGGCTTCCTGTTGATGTTAATTTTAAAGGAGCTGTTCTGACACTGAAAGAATATTTCTCTTGGGGGATGAGCTTTGCTGATTATAGGGGCACCCCTGCATATCAGGAATTTGGAAGTTTGCCAGTCCACCCTACATTTATATATGAGATGGTTCTTAATCTTTTGTTTTTTATACCATTATATATACTATGGCGTAAAAAAGAGAATATTGGTAAAGGGCAGATTGTGGGACTCTATCTCATCTTCTACGGTTTTATCAGAGGGTTCGTAACCTTCTTCCGTGCTGATGACCTTATGGCTGGACCTTTCAGAGCTCCACATATTATCAGTGCTATAATGGTTATAGTAGGGCTTTGGTTTATATATTCAGGAAAGACTAGAAGTAAAAATTGATAATTTAACAATAAAATTCATATGAAATTAGTTTCTTATTATGTTATGCTTATATACTTTGCGGTATGTATAATAAGATTATACAAAATCGAGATTCTTATTTTGAGGAGGGGACGGATGCGCCTTTCAGATGTTATAGCTAAAACAATAACGATTGTATTTCTAATTATGAGCACATCTTTAGTATATGCTTACGACTACCCTGTCGTTGGAGAATATAACTCTAACTATCAACGAGTTTTCGAAGGTATCAAATCTGGCAACTGTGAGGGTATGCAGGCAGATTTACAAAACCTTGAAGAGCAAGAAGGTGTATCTCCTGATATATATCTTGCAATATGTTTTTTTGAAAAATCAAATAATGACCAAGCTTTTAAAGTAATCAGTAGAATGCTTTCAAACCAAGATTATGATGAAATCCTATACCTTACTCAGTCAATGATTGAAAAAGGGAATTCTGAACCACGCCTAATAAAGTATAGAGGGCTTGGTTATTTTAATATCGGTGCATATAAAAAAGCTACTACAGACTTAGAAGCTTATCTTGTTCAACATGAAGATGAAGAAGTTAGATACAGCTTAGTTGATATATACGTAACACTTAAATAATACGATAAGGCGACTCTTGTTCTTAATAAAACATCAACCAAAGGTGGAAGATATTACTTTAGATCGGGACGTATCTCTCTTAGGACAGGTAAGGTTGTTACTGCTTTAAAGAACCTTAGGAACGTTACTGCAAGTGACACAAAAGTTTATCCTAGTGCAAAGATGCTTATTGGTGAGATTTGTGCTAGTTCAAAGAGGTTCCTCTGTGCTGAGAAAGAATACAATATCGCAGCACAAACAGAAGCTTACTCAGATACAGCAAAAGATAAGATTTCAAATCTTGAAGATAGCAAGAAACTTTTTAGTGGTTTTCTGAGTATCGGTGAGCAATACGATACTAACGTTACCTCTATTGACGAAGATGAATTGCCAGGAGCATCAGAGGTTAGCAGTGCAAGAACCTATGCCGTGGCAGATTTAAAGTTAAATTTCTACCCATCATTTGCTGATACTCTTTCCATTGGTACAATGCATTATGCAACATGGAACGCAAACATCTCTTCTTATGACATGAGTATGCACAAAGTATATTTTTCAATGAAGCATGGATATGATGCTTTTGAGGTTATGCTCCCAAAGATTACAGCAGCAATAACATACTTTGACGATGAGAGATATTCCACATCTACTTCTATTGAGGGGTATGGAAAATATAAGATGGACACTTGGACATTTACTCTCCCTGTTAAGATGACAAGAAGTAATTATGAGAATGATGAAGCTACTCCAACAATCTCCAAAGATGGAAACAAATATGAAGCGTCTTTGGAAGTTATGAAGAAGTTCATGAAAGTATATACAGCTAAGGTTATAGCAGGTGTGGCAAGAGATGATGTAAAAGGTTCACTTAAAAAGAAACGTGACACAATCTTTAAAACCTCTCTTAGTGCGAGATTGTTCCCTAAGTTTACTCCAACACTAGGCTTTAACTACGCTAATTATGATTATGATAATATATCAAGGAAAGATGATTACTACAGCTACTCACTAAAAGGAGTATATGTTTTAACACCTAATATTTTTCTTGGTGGTGGCGTGACGTATACTAAAACAGATTCTAATGAAAATGCTTACGATTACTCAAAGACTGTATCAGAAGTCTCAGTAAGCTACTCTTTCTAAGGAGAATTAATTATGGTTAAGAAGTTTATAATAATAATATCTGCCTTAGCTATGGCTATGCCTGTTTTTGCGGCAACTAAAGCAGCAGAGGTGACTACGGCCAAAGGTAGAGTTGAGATTGTTCATGGCGATGTAGTAATGGGCAAGAGAGCAAAGAAAGGTGCTGAACTTTTAGTTAAAGATATTGTGCGCACTAAAAGACGTGGCTATGCGGAAGTTGACTTTGTTGATGGAAGTACAGTGAAAGTTTTTGAAAAATCTCGTATGACAATTAATGGTATAGAACGTACTATTGATGGTTATAATGCTGAAATACAAAAGGGTAAAGTCCTTTTCAAAGTTGAAAAAATGGCAGATGTCGCTGGTGACTTCCGAGTTAAGACTACTAACTCCATTATTGGTGTTAAGGGTACTACTTTCGGTATTGTTTCAGGCGGGCTTGTTACTATTGTAGAAGTATATAATGGTAATGTTGAGGTGCTTGCAACTGTAAGTGCTGAAGATATCGCATCTGGTAAAGTTGATCCTGGCTCACTTGAAGGAGCAGGAAAAGGTGGAGATGCTGGCGAAAACAAGGCTACACTTGTCGCCAATCTATCATCAGGTCAAGGTGCTGTTTTGTCATCAAGTGGTGCTGTGCAAATTTACGAATTTAGTGGAGATAGTGGCAATGATTCACTTCTTTTTACTGGAGTTGCTGTTGGTGGCTCAGACGAAGGAGATGATGAAGGCGATAAAGGTGATGGTGGTGACCAAGGTGAAGGTGACGACGGCGATCAAGGCGACCAGGGTGATGGCGATCAGGGTGATGGCGATCAAGGTGACGGCGATCAAGGTGACGGCGATCAAGGCGATGGTGGAGATCAGGGTAACCAAGGTGGCGGAGACGCTGAAGATGCAATGTTTGCTAATCTAGGTTCTGGAGAAGCTGGTGATGCTGGCGAAATAGGCTTAGGTGGCGGTGGCGACGATTTACCTGGCGAAGGTGACCTTGGCGGATTTGGCGATGCTCCTGGAGAAGGTGTAGGTGATGGACTTGGGTTTGGTGATGGACTAGACAGTCCTGATGCTGGAGATCTAGAAGGTATACTTGATGCAGTTGGTGATGCTGCTGAGGATGCAGGTGAGTTCTACTCCGACCCAGATACTAGACCAGAGACTGATGAGCAAATTAACCTTTCTACAGGTGTTGTAGAGATTAATATATCCTTTGAATAAAGAGATCATGGATTAAATATAAAGGTCGGAGCAATGCTTCGGCCTTTTTTTTTGTTTAAAATTTGATTGAGTCTTTAGTTGTTGTGATGGTTTTGTCCTGAATCATTATGTTGGCGAATCTAGCTCCTGTGTATAGTGGGGTCTCAGTAGTAGCACAATATTCCGTGATAAAAGAGAAAAGGCTGGCAGATTCAGTAATCACCACATCCTTGCCAACGGCTTCTTTTATGTCGTGTAGTCTGAAATTCATTCTTGTTGTAAAATTACTTGTAGTTATCTCTTTATGAAACAATGAAAGACAAGGAAGATTCTTCTCTTTGGTCGATTTGTCTATTTGTGAGAGAGCAATTTTCTCTGCATCTACCACATCCTTCTCGTAAAGATTAAACGGTAAGCAAAGGGCTGAGAATCTAGCATTTTGCCATCTTCTGAAATTAGTTGTGAAAGGGATATTACCATAGAATTCATCACCGATTATATTTCTTATCTCGGTAACTTCAAAAAGAAAGATATCATTCTTGTCGCTTAGCATTTGGTCGTTATGTAATTGAGTGCCTGACTCGAGCAGGAGCGATCTAACTTTGCTTGTCATAGCTGAAATAGCTAGGTATAGGTCGTCCCTCATCTTAAGGTAACTGTGTGCCTCAGTAATCCTTTCAGCATATTTACTTTTGCTAAGTGTTAGTCGTTTACTTGTCGGGAAGGTTTTGTACATATAATCTATTGATAGATGCTTTAAACCAATACTTTCTATCTTATGTTCTATGATTGCAGGGTCGAAGCAAGTACATATTTTGTCAAAACCGATATTAAGTATGCTGTTTGATCTAGTCTTATATATGTGTGTAAGGGTTGTGTCGATATCTTTGGAGATCAGCTTATGGAGATTTGTGAATGATTTCCAAAGTCTGACGTATACCATTTCCCAAGTCATTACTGTCAGAGCTATAAGTTCTATGAACTCATCACTATAAACATCCTCAGGTTTTAAATCTGCTATTGAATCGGCAATATCCTTTATGCTTTCTAATATCTCGTCATCTGAGATTTTCAGGTCTGCGTCATTAGGTACACCGATTGACGGTTTTTTTACAGATTTGAACAATGCAGGCACAAAATTCATCATGAGAAAATCAGAAGGCTGACTGAATTTAGAGGTAATAGTTGATGCATTAGCGATGTTCATATAAAGCCTGCCGAACAGAAGCTTTACTGAAGGGGACAGAGTCTTAATACTGCTGCTCATAAAGAGTGGATTCATCACATCAGGCATCATAGAGACTAGAGACATTGCGAATGGACTGAGCGTCTCTGGTAGTATTTCTGCGAAAGGGGCTTTTGAAAAGAGTTGTTTGTCGCCTATGCTGATGTCTTTGCCTAGTGATCTCTCGACACTTGTTATAGGCGCTGGGATTGTGAAATCTCTTGCATCGTCGCGACTGAGCTGCGTGCTGTCAGCTTCTATATAATTTATGACGTGTTTTTGTTCTTCATTGAAGATAATCTTAATGATAACCCTTTTACGTAATGTACGTTCAACATCAGACAATGTCTGCGCGACTTCATTTATCTTTCGGTCATCATAAGGGGGCTTCCCTTTTAATCGTCTGATATTGTCTTTATACACACCTTTCACTACTATTAGTTCCCAGTCTTGACCTAAGAGGTGGAAAAAACCTATATTCCCCTTATAGGAAGGTGTGACAGTGAATTCACAATCTGCCCCTTCGTGTGAGACTCTAATTCCAGCTTTCTCTAATTCGTTAAGCATTTCTTTCATATCGGATTATCACTATATCGTGCAGTATATGTCAATATTTTATGTAAGAGATTATAGATATAAATACTTGTTGAAAGTGAATCGCTAGACAGTTAAACTATCTAGGTGAGGTCTAATATGGAAGTAATACTAATCAATGCTGCCGTTGAAACTGATGCTAATTCTTCTTTTATAGCAGAGAGATTACAGGCTAAATACGAAGGTTGTAAGCGGTTTGACCTTTGTAATCTTGAGATGGACCCTACCTATGGTTTCAGAAAAGATGACAGTGGTTTCAAGCCTGATATGGTAGAAGATGGGCTCCGTGAAGTGATGGGCGCAGTTAAAGATGCTGACCTTATCATCTTAGTGTCCCCTAATTATTTCAGCTTTATCAGTGGAGTGGCAAAACTCTTCTTAGATAAATTCTATGTATTTCAAAATTTCAGTGGTCGCCCGACCTTTGGTAATGATAAAAAATTCTTTTTTGTTCTAACTCAAGCTTCACCTAACAGGAGTCACGGGCAAAGTACTCTCGATTGGATGAAAAATTTCGCAGGAATGTTCGATATGAAGTTCTTTGGCTTTGTTGTCCCTAGTTGTAAAGGGAAGGAGCCCAGCGGTGCTAAGGTGAAGATCGACGAAATCAGTATGTCACTAAATATGTTTGTTTGATATTATACACTTATCATGGAGGTTCATTTATGGGAGTCAGTTATAAAGATCTAGGGCTGGTTAATACCAGAGAAATGTTTGCAAAGGCGATGGAGGGCAAATATGCCATCCCTGCCTATAACTTTAATAACCTTGAGCAACTACAAGCTATTATATCTGCTTGTGTTGAATCAAAATCACCAGTTATCTTGCAGGTGTCTAAAGGTGCAAGAGACTACGCAAATGCAACTATGCTCCGTTATATGGCTATGGGTGCTGTTGAATATGCAAAAGAGCTTGGGTGCAATGTACCTATCGCACTTCACCTTGATCATGGTGATACGTTTGAAACATGTAAGAGTTGTGTGGATTTCGGTTTCTCTAGCGTAATGATTGATGGATCACATCATTCTTTCGAGGAGAACATCGCAGTAACTAAGCAAGTCGTTGAATATGCGCATGCACATGACGTTACAGTCGAAGGCGAGCTCGGTATTCTTGCTGGTATAGAGGACGAGGTTGTCGCTGAGGTCTCTAGCTATACTGATCCTGATCAGGTAGTAGAATTTGTTGAGCGCACATGCGTTGATTCACTAGCTATCTCTATCGGAACATCTCACGGTGCTTTCAAGTTTAAAGCCGGAGAGCCTGTCCCTCCACTCAGATTTGATATCCTTGAGGAGTGTGAGAAACGTATACCAGGTTTCCCTATTGTTTTGCATGGAGCATCTAGTGTTCTGCAAGACTATGTTACTATGATCAACCAATATGGTGGCGATCTTAAGGGTGCCCTTGGTGTGCCAGAGGAGCAGTTAAGAAAGGCCGCTGCTAGTTCTGTATGCAAGATTAATATCGACTCAGACGGCAGACTAGTCTTCACAGCCAAGATTAGAGAGCATCTGGCAAATAATCCTGATCATTTTGACCCACGCCAATATCTCAAGCCAGCTAGAGCTGATCTTGTTAAGATGTATAAGGCGAAAAATGAAAATGTACTCGGAAGTGCTGGTAAAGCTTAATATGCTGAGTGCAGGAAGCACTCCACGGAATGAAGCCGATGCAGTATCTCTGTGAGGCTGTAAGTGTAGTGCAAGCGAGTGAGCATTTATTGCGATTGAGCGACTAGCAAAAGGCTTTAGGACAAATGTCTTTTGCTTAAGCAAATTGTTAAGATGTATAAGGCGAAAAATGAAAATGTACTCGGAAGTGCTGGTAAAGCTTAATTATCAAATTCTTATATGTATTTAAGATACTAAGGGTGGAGCAGAATTACTGTTTCACCCTTTTTTGTTTGCATAATTATAGAATTATGAAATATTTAGACTGTTGACAAAAAGATATGTTCTTCTTACTATAGCCCCTTATTATTATGGGGGTTTAAAATGAAGAAAGTTATCGGAATTGTAGTATTATTGGTGATTGCAGGGGCTAGTTGGTATGTGTATACATCTGGACAACCTACAAGGGTGTCAGAGCCTTTAGCAATGCCTGAGACTGGAGAGGTGAGGGTAGAGAACGTAGCACCTTTGTTTTACGACGGTTTGCCAAGTGATTATGCTATAGTCGACGTAAGGACAAAAGCAGAGTACGAGAAAGAGTATACTGAAGGCACTATTAATGTACCTGTGGCGATATTCGAAGATGCTGATGAGCCTTGTAAAGAGATTATAAGTAAATTGCCTACTGATAAAAAGATAATATTTATCTGTCCATTCGGTCCAAGGTCTAAAGAAATGTATGGTAACTTGACTGACTCAGAGGAAGATCTGGGTTGTGGAATGAAAAAAGAGGGTGTTTATCACCTCTGGGCAAGAGTGAAGTACAAGAAAGATAGGTTAGTAGTTCAGAGACAAAAATAATAGCAAATATGGCCGTTTTTTAAAGTACTAGTAATAAAGACTTTTTAAGGTTTGTTAAAATAGTAGAATAAAAAGCAATTAATAGCTTGACCTAAGTCCCGCAATTGGTTATAACCATCTTCGCTCTACAAGTTGAAGCGGCTCGAAAGAGGTCAAATACTTTCGAAAAAGTTGTTAGAAAAAAAACTTAAATAACTAGTTGACACTGATCGCAAGATTGGTTATAACATCCTTCGCTCTACAAGTTGGGGTGGTTCGAAAGAGGTTAAATACTTTCGAAAAAGATGTTAGAAAAAAACTTAAATAAGTAGTTGACACCACTCGCAAGATTGGTTATAACAACTCTCCCCACAGGAAACTGTGGGTTCTTTTTGAGAGCTTTTCGAAGCACAAAAAAAAGAAAATAAAAGTTAAATAAGTTGTTGACAACGGAGACGCTTTTAAGTAAGCTAATCCTCCCCTCGGAAACGAAGGGGTTGACGATTTAAACAGCGAAGCTTCTCGAAGCTAAGCGGTGATGTTTGACAATTGAATAAGGTCGATATGAGATAATGAACACAGTGATGTTTTTAACACTCTTTGCATTTATGTAGAGAGTTTGTATAAAGAGTTTGGATGGAGAGTTTGATCCTGGCTCAGAACGAACGCTGGCGGCGTGCTTAACACATGCAAGTCAAGGGGAAAGTTCCTTCGGGAATGAGTACACTGGCGCACGGGTGAGTAACGCGTGAGGAATCTACCTTTAAGTTTGGGACAACATTCCGAAAGGGATGCTAATACCGGATAATACTACAATTCGCATGTTTTGTAGGGAAAGGCGGGGTAACCTGTCGCTTTTAGATGATCTCGCGTATCATTAGATAGTTGGTGAGGTAACGGCTCACCAAGTCTACGATGATTAGCCGGCCTGAGAGGGTGGCCGGCCACATAGGGACTGANACATAGGGACTGAGACACGGCCCTAACTCCTACGGGAGGCAGCAGTGGGGAATTTTGCGCAATGACCGAAAGGTTGACGCAGCGACGCCGCGTGTATGATGAAGGTTTTCGGATCGTAAAGTACTTTCAGCAGGGAAGAAATATTTTTATAGTAACTGATAGAAGTTTGACGGTACCTGCAGAAGCAGCCCCGGCTAACTCCGTGCCAGCAGCCGCGGTAATACGGAGGGGGCAAGCGTTGTTCGGAGTCACTGGGCGTAAAGCGCACGTAGGTGGATTATCAAGTCAGGAGTTAAAGGCAACGGCTCAACCGTTGTAAGGCTTTTGAAACTGATAGTCTAGAGTATCAGAGAGGAATGCGGAATTTCCGGTGTAGCGGTGAAATGCGTAGATATCGGAAGGAACACCAGTTGCGAAGGCGGCATTCTGGCTGATTACTGACACTGAGGTGCGAGAGCATGGGTAGCAAACAGGATTAGATACCCTGGTAGTCCATGCTGTAAACGATGGATGCTAGGTGTTGGGGTGTATAAGCCTCAGTGCCGAAGCTAACGCATTAAGCATCCCGCCTGGGGAGTACGACCGCAAGGTTGAAACTCAAAGGAATTGACGGGGGCCCGCACAAGCGGTGGAGCACGTGGTTTAATTCGATGCTAACCGTAGAACCTTACCTGGGCTTGACATCCGTAG
>PKTN01000008.1 GCA_002869185.1 Denitrovibrio sp.
TTCGCTAATTTCACCAGCTGCCTCTTGGCTACGCTCTGCTAGCTTACGAACTTCAGATGCAACAACTGCGAAACCTTTTCCATGTTCGCCAGCTCTAGCCGCCTCGATGGCCGCGTTAAGCGCGAGGAGGTTTGTCTGTCTTGCTATCTCTTCGATTATAGAAATCTTAGTAGCGATATCTTTCATAGCATTTACGGTCTGATCAACAGCTTCTCTACCTTCTCCAGCATCTGAAGCTGCCTTGAGAGCTATCTTTTCAGTTTGAAGTGCATTGTCTGCGTTTTGGTTAATGTTAGAAGACATCTCTTCCATGGATGATGATGCTTCCTCTGCGCTAGCCGCTTGCTCTGTCGCACCCTGTGACATATCTTGTGCCGCTGAACTGAGCTCTGCACTACCTGATGCTACATTGTCAGATGAGTTTTTAACATCTGCAACAATAGATCTAAGTTGTGTGATCATATCCTGTAATGATTTCGCTAGTATACCTATCTCATCTTGCTGGTTTACATCGATTTCTGCATCAAGGTCACCACCTGCGATTTTTTCTGCAAAAGCCACTCCAAGCATAATAGGGCGAACGATCGCTCGTGTGATAAATATAGTCATAAATATCCCTATTAAGAGAATTACTATGCAAAGTATAGATGACACTTTCTGGGCAGATTCAACAACTCTGTTTATCTCTAACCGTTTTTCTTTCATCTCAGCGGTAGCTTTTTTAGTAAGTTTATCTACCAATGGCTCTATAGTGTGAACAGTTTCTCGCATCTCGGCCACAGTGGCAGTAATAGTACCGTCTATCGCAACCAAAGAGTCGAATGATTTTTTATAATTATTTATATTTGTAATGATGCTATCAATAACATCATTGCTTAAGTTACTTGATTTAGCTTTTGCCACTATCTCTTCTATGATTTTGTGTAGTTTAGCAACATAGCTCTCAGTGCCTCTTATGATATAATCTTTTTCTGCACGTCTAGCATTTAGCATTAATATAGTTAATTCTTTTGCACCTGCTTCTTTCAGTACCACTTCAACTGAATGTACAGCATTGCGCATATCTACTCTTAATCCATCTTTACTTGTAAGTCCCTTAACTTTCCAGTTGTTTACAAGATCATTAAACTTGCTGCCATAGGATTTCCCAGCATCAATTATTGAAGCTGAATAAGCCACAACCTCAGAGTGTCCGGTTTCCTTTGCAATATCATTAACTATTGCAGCATTATTCAAGAGTTCAGCAACTGTCTCTTCATGTGCAGCCTGATATTTTAAATTAAGCCTAAGAAGAAAGTCTTTTTCATTCCTTCTTGACTGAAGCATATAACTGTCTATATCCATAGAAAGAGTCTTAATTTGCACATCGGTATCTATGATACCGTTATACTTATTAACAGTAGAGGAGTTACTCCTCTGAAGGACTAAAAAAAGTACTGCTGTTAATAGAAGCATTAAACCAAAACTGCCACCTATTTTATAGGCTAATTTCAAATTCTTAAAACTCATAAGTACTCCTTAATCAAACTAAAAGATTCCTTTTTGCTTATATTTACTCAGAGAAATATCACATCCAGCTCTGAGTAGAATTATTAAGACACGCACAATGTTATGTAAATGTCATATAGATGTCATATAGATGTCATAGAAATGTCATGCAATTTTTATGCCAAACATAAAGCCTTATTAAGTGGGGTTTTAATAGAAAGACCAGAATAATGTTGTCAACTATTAATGACAAATAAATTTTTCATTGAATAATTTATCTGATTCATTAATTATTTATATTTATTGTCAACTTTCGTTTACAATTACATAAGAGCACATGCTTCAAAAGAATGTTATTGATTATAAAAAGAAAGGAGCCAACACTATGGAAGGCTCCTTATTGAGTACATTTCAGCAAACTAAAAAATATTATTGACCAATTTTCTTATTTTCTTCATTCTTATTTATCAATGTTTTAACACGAGGAAGTCTCTTCTTTTTGACTTTTTGCGGAACTAAATTGCGCATTGTTTCCAATTTTCCAAAACAAAGCATACGGTCGCCATCTTCCAAACTTCTTTGAGGTCTAGGGTTTGGTATGACAGATGTCCCTCTGTTCAGTGTTAACACAATTATATCCTTTTCTCTCAAACCAGACTCTCCAATGGTTTTACCAACAAAATCTGATCCCTCAGGAATATGTAACTCAGTAACTCCATAACCACTGCTAACAGTTAACCTTTGGCGTATATCCAATTCTGGGAAATCAATTTGATCAGCAATGTAATCTATAATGGCACCTGCTATATCAAACTGAGTACAATTCTCTATCCCTTCTAATCCAGGAGAAGAGTTAACTTCCATTATCTGAGGACCATCTTTTCCCTCTAGCATATCAACACCAGCAATCTTAAGTCCCATAATTTGTGCTGCTCTAACAGCTGTTTCAGCATACTCTTCTGTAAGAGTGACCGCTTCTGTCAAGCCGCCTCTATGTACATTACTTCTAAATTCCTGCCCTTGGGCAACCCTTCGCATTGCTCCGACAACCTGATCTCCAACCACAAAGGCACGTATATCCTTACCCTTACTCTCAGCAACGAATTTTTGAATCAGTACGTTTTGTTTCTGGCTTTGAAGTAGTTCTATTATAGCTTCTGCAGATTTTTCTGTTTCTGCCAAAAGCACACCTATTCCTTGCGTGCCTTCAATCAGCTTAATAACAACAGGAGCACCACCTGCACGTTGAATAGCAGGCATAACATCTTTCTTATCACGTACAAATACTGTCTCAGGAATTCCTATTTGGTGTCTACTTAAAATCTGGAGACTACGAAGTTTATCTCTTGAGTTAGAAATACTGTTGGAAGTATTAGCACAATAAACATTCATTTGTTCAAATTGTCTAACAACAGCTGTTCCAAAATAGGTAATCGACGCTCCGATTCTAGGCAATACAGCATCATACTCAGATAATTCTTTTTGTCTGAAATGAAGATTTGGATCACCCTCTTTTAAATCTATCGCAAATTTAAGTGTATTTAAAATCTTAACTTGATGCCCTCTCTGTTCTGCTGCTTCCTTAAGGCGTCTAGTACTGTAACATTTCGCATTACATGACAAAATTGCTAACTTCATTGAAGTCCTCCATTTAATACAATACGATGAAATAACTACAGCCATCTTAAATTTATAAGAATACTTATGATGACTACCTTCTCATATCCCACAAGTCATTTATAAGATAGAGCGATAAGAATCATTAGGATTAATTATCCTCTTAAATACAGAAAGGTCAAGCCTCATCAATTATACCACAATTATATTTTTTTCTTTTAATCCACTTATGCATGTATGCTTCTATTGAGTTGACGCTTACGGAGGCAATAAAAAATACGTTGCTGGAGGACGTGGCATTGGATGCCTCTCAAAATATGTTCTTGAAGACATTGATAAATTAGGGAAGATTAAAATAACCTCCACAAGAAAGGCTCTTAATTATCTGTCAGAAACGAAAAAACCCCATCACTAAGTCATTAGTAATAGGGTCTTTTTAGAATGCCGAGAGAGAGACTTGAACTCTCACGCCTGTTGAAGGGCACAGGATCCTTAGTCCTGCGTGTCTACCAATTCCACCACCTCGGCTAAACAGCTATATAACTGCTGTGTGAGAGGTTATATCAATTACAACATCCTATGTCAAGATATAAAAATAAAAAAAATCCTATTTAATTTAACAGCTCTAAGACACTGGTTCTATTTACAAATCAAACTAGTAGCAGGTCACTTATATTTATTATGTAGTCGAAGTTTACCTATTGCTTTAAGTATTTGCTTTGCATTCTCTTTAGAGTCCTCTGTCTTAAGCATACCTTCCAGATTTGACTTTAGCTTTGGCTGACTGATTATATTATCTAAAATCAGGCGAATCATCTCGCTACGCACCAATCCATCCTCTATAAGCTCTGCACCCTCTGCCACCTTTGTAAGAATCTCTGCATCTAGTTCTGGTTTATTTCTGAGAGCATTCACTATAGCTAGTTGCACATCCTTATCATTTTCAGAAGTATAAACCTCTACTAGTTTGCTATCCACCTCTTCTGTATTCATGTATCTTAAGCTTTCAACAGCGGCAAGCCTCAGCTCAGGGTTCCCACTACCTAGATATTCTACAATAACATCCGCATACTCTTCATCATGAGTATTACCCAATGATTTCAAAATATACTTTCTCTGGTAATCATCCGAAAGATCCAACGCAGACACAAGTCTCTCCAAAAGCTCAGTAGACTCTAGAGGATAGTCCTGTTTAATATTTCCAGCGACTATACCTATTGCCAGTACAGAGGATGAGCTCACATCAAGTATCTCATTGTTTTGTTGCAAATTTTCTAAGTTTTCAAAGAGATAAGTATCAAGTTCAGAGGCGAGAGGTCTTGATATTGACCCTACAGCGACTACTGCACGCATTCTATTTTTTATATCAAACTCAACATCACCCATTATCTCCAAAAGTGCTCTTTGCGCCATATCGCTCCCGACTAAACCCGCAGCTGCAATAGCAACCTGCCCCTGCATATCTGTGAGAGCACCAGAACGTATTATATCTGGCAAAATTTCTAGATATGCTTCATTCGTTCCCAAAAAATCCCTAAGTGCAAACAACTCTTCTGACTGCTTCTTTCCGCTCAAGCTATTCATAAAGGTACGTAAGCCAGAACTATCTACACCAGCTACTCTCTTAGCCTCACCAGGGCTTAAACTCTCATCTCTATCCTTAGCTACTAATCCTTTCTTAAGCTTAGTTTCTGCCTTCTCAAACGACATATCATCAAAAACACCACGAACTACACCATCACCAGCTATTTCAAGCGTAACCTCAACTGAGGAGCTTACAGGCTGTTCTCCATTATCTGTCAGATACGCTATCCTCTCTTCTCCAGCTAATGCTTTAAGCCACACCCCTTTTTCATCCGTCGAAAATGTAAAATCTGAATGATTAATAACAGGGTGGGCAGTAAAGAAAGTATTGGCTTCAGAAACGGTCTTGCTATAGTCACTATTAATTCTTGTATAGGTTGCCCCTAAACGCTTATAAGTCGATATACGCTCACCTAAACCATCCTCTTGTGTGACAGTATATTCATCATCACTACTAACGACAGCTTCCAAATAAGAATAAAAACTGAGTAAAGCCTTCCGCTGAGTATCTGTGGCATTTTTAGGATAAGTAAATTTTAGAAATTTTCCAGCTTTTGTCATTTCCACCAAAAGAGGTAGACTATACATGTCGCGAAGTTTATAGTCTGGCTTGCCGTCATTCTTAACTGATATCTTCTTGACAAAAAAACCTGCTTTTACGATATCATCCTCAATACTAAATATTTTCAGATTAATTATCGAATCAATTTCTATATCATTATCAATGTGCATACCGTTCAGGTCGATAGTTGTATTGGCTCTTACTGAGTAGTCATACGCTTTACTACCCTCTACCCAGCTGTATGTGTGTTGTGTTTTAGAATTTGGTATATCTGGAAAAAGCAAATAATAGACTGTAGCCGCCACTAGGACAACCACAGCCATTAAAAGTATATATCTTTTTTTCATAATTAAGATTTAAAAGTTTACTGTCTTCTTAAACCATGTCGATTTCTTATTTAGAAGATATTTAGTCTTATATAAATAGAAATTTGATTGCATATCTTTAATACCACATGGGTAGAAGGCAACCCATTTTCTACATATCTTTACAGTCTTATACCTAGCCAGAATCCCAACCTTACCATTAAGTGATTGCACGCTCCCTGTGATAGTGTTTGTCATAGTCCCTGTTCCCAGAGTATTTGTGCTAGAGTTATAATTTGCAGTCACTTTATTATTATGCTTGATATATGACCTTATAAGATCAAACCCAATAACAGGACCAACAGACCAAGACCCGAGTGATGAGCCGACACCAGCACTTCCATACAAGTCTAGATTCATCGAAGGTAGTTCTCCACCATTATTCAGTATTCCATAAGTTGACGTGCTAGAATTAGCCTTAATCTGCTTCACTGCACCAATACTTCCACTTGTTCCTACTTCCAAAACAACAGGGACAATACCAACAACAAAGTTTGCCGCCGCAAGAGTCTTAGATTGTGTATATGCTAATGGTATATTTGCATTTATAGAGGTTGCATAAAGATTTTTATCTAAAATACTCTTACCAAAAAGCTCAAATTTAAGCCCATAGGAACTTTTAGTTCTACTGAGTACGTTTGCAGCTCTTTCAGAGATATCTATAAGGTTTCTGCTGTGTCCCATAACACTAACTTTATTATAAATATTATTAGTTATACGTGCAGATTTTTCAGCTGAAGTATTAGTCATCTTCGTCTCAGTGCTAATCCCACCAGCCATGCTAACTTTTTTAGAATCACCAACTTTATAAGACTTAGAACCCACTAATGATTTATTTGTAAATGCTCTTGCGTCTGGATAAGTGTATAGAGAGATATTTGCATCCTTATAGTTATCCTCTTCATCTGTTTCCGTAAGATTTTCAGAGGAATCTATAAATAGCCTTATACGAAAATCACTATAAGAAGCATCCCCTGCATCAAAATCAGCATCTATAGCATCAAGCATATCCGAAAGGACAGCATCAGGGATATTTGCCTCAAACTGCACAGTATACCTCTCTTCAGTGTTATGCAAAACAGCACCGTCTTCAAGTTCAGCATCATCTTCAAGTTGCCTAAAATTTATATAATCAGCGTATTGCTCTGTATCGTTATTCCAGTAATATAGGTCTCTCCATGTACCATTAACATCTACCTGAGCTTTTATTCTGAGATTATTTAATGTCGCAACAGTAATATCAGCACCCTCAGCAACTACTGTTGCATAACCCGTAAGCATAGCATCACCATGTTCCGGATACTCAGCAGTAAGGTCAACTGTATCATCAGCTAGGTCTTCGTCGTCTACAACAATTACAGGGTCATCCAGCTCAAATTCTTCTATATATATATTGGAGTCATCCACATATGTAGTCACCACATTAATAACAACGTCATCATCTGTAACAGAGACAAAATCGTTATCATCTTCATTTGTCTCAATAAGAATATTTTGAGGGTCTAGTCTGGCATAAAGAAAATACTCACCTGATGTTGCTACATCGGCAGGTATATATAATGTTGCAGTTTTAGTGTTCTCACCAGCCTGCATATAACCTGCATTATCAGCACCAAGATAGTACTGGTCAGTCGCCTGAATCTCTGTTTCTGTTGGTTCAGCATCGTAATTATTCTTATGTATCATATAAAAACTAACCTGCACTTCATCTGAAGTAGCAATATCAGAGTTTATCGTATAATTAACCTCATAAATAAAACCAGCTCTTGCACTCTCACTAGGTTGTTCGATATCCGAAATCTTTAAATTATTCTCAATACTATTGGAAGAGCCTCCCCCTCCACAGCCTGCTAACATAAACATAAAAATAGAAATTAGTGCTAATAAGTAACCCCGCATAAGGAACCTCCAAATAATTTACACGCAATCGATATAAATATATTATTATTTTTTCATTACAAATACAAAATGTCAACTAAACCTATAAAAAATATATTATTACTTTACACGACATTACAATCTTCATATAACTTGACAAAACACCGCCCACTCAGTATATTTTGAGGTTCCAAAAACTAACTGGGAGCGTACTATGAACGTTTTACTTCCAGACGGCGCCAAGCTGGATATTCAAGATGGCGCAACTGCATACGATTTAGCGAAACAGATAAGCATAGGTCTCGCAAAAAAAGCGATGGCTTGCGAAATTAATGGAACACTTAAAGACATTACCGCTGAGCTCAGCGATAACGATACAGTTAAAATTATAACGGAAAAAGACCCAGAGTCTCTTGAGATAATCAGACACTCAACAGCTCACCTTATGGCTGAGGCTGTACTTAGGCTTTTCCCTGAAGCGAAAGTAACAATTGGACCTATCATCAAAGACGGTTTTTACTATGACTTTGATATGGGCGATAAGAAGTTTACTCCTGACGATCTTAAAACCATCGAAAAGATGATGGCAAAGATTTCAGCAGAGGCGAACCCTATCAGCAGAAGAGTTGTTAAAAGCTCTGACGCAGTAAAAGAGTTTGCAAACGAGCCATATAAAGTTGAGCTTATTACTGACATTGGTGACGACGAAGTTTCACTATATGAGCAGGGCGGTTTTACTGACCTTTGCCGTGGACCTCACGTTGATAACACCAAACGTCTTAAACACTTCAAACTTCTCTCTGTAGCTGGTGCATACTGGCGAGGAAGCGAGAAGAACCCTATGCTCCAGCGTATCTACGGAACTAGCTGGCAGACAAAGGAAGACCTTGAACAGTACCTTAACATGCTCGAAGAGGCTGAAAAACGTGACCACAGAAAGCTAGGCAAACAGCTTAAGCTTTTCACATTCGAAGAGGAAGCAGGAACAGGTTTCCCTATCTATCTTCCGAATGGTGGTGCGCTTCGTAATGTTCTCGAAACATTCGAAAAGAATGAGCACATTAAACGTGGCTACGATATAGTCTTCGGCCCAGCCATCCTCAAGCAAGACCTTTGGAAAAAATCAGGTCACTACGACAACTACCGTGAAAACATGTATTTCACTACTATAGACGATGTTGACTATGGTGTAAAACCTATGAACTGCCTTGCGCACATGATGGTTTTCAAGTCAGATATAAGAAGCTACCGTGACCTACCTCAGCGTTATTTCGAGCTGGGCAACGTACACAGACACGAACAGTCTGGTGCTCTTCACGGTCTAATGCGTGTTCGTGCCTTCACACAGGACGACGCACATATCTTCTGTACACCTTCTCAGCTTAACAGCGAGATAATAGACATAATCAACTTCGTTAATGACGTAGTTAACCTCTTCGGCTTCGAATACGAGGTAGAGGTTTCTACAAGACCAGAAAAATATATCGGCGAAATTGAGAACTGGGACAAAGCGACTCAGGCACTCTTTGACGCACTTAAAGATAAAGGTCTCCCTTATGAGATAAATGAAGGGGACGGTGCTTTTTATGGACCAAAGATCGATATCAAACTAAAAGATGCTATCGGTCGCTTCTGGCAATGTGCTACAATACAAGTGGATTTTAACCTACCTGAGCGTTTCGAACTCAATTATATTGGTGAGGACGGGCAAAAGCACAGACCAGTTATGCTCCACAGAGTTATTCTCGGTTCTGTAGATAGATTCATCGGAATCCTTACAGAACACTTCGCTGGCGCTTTCCCTCTCTGGATAGCACCTAAGCAGGTTCGTATAATCAACGTAACAGATGCTCAAGCGGACTACTGTAAAGATCTAGAGAAGAAGCTAAAAATGGAAGGTTTCAGGGTTGATTCTGACCTTCGTAACGAGAAGATGGGCTTCAAAATTCGTGAAGCACAGATGGAAAAAATTCCTCATATGATCATTATTGGTCAGAAAGAGGTTGACGAAGAATTGGTATCCGTTCGATTAAGAAACGGAGAAAATAAAAATGAGCTTGATTTTTCTACCTATCTTAGTGTATTAAGAGAGCTCGACAAAATTAAAACATTAGAACTATGGAGGTGACCTATACGAGGCGGTAAGTTTACTCCCGCTCCTGTCGACAAGGAACGGATTAACGACAAGATACCTCACAAAGAGGTAAGGCTGATACTGGACGATGGTGGTCAACATGGCGTATGCAGTATTACTGAAGCATTAGCTATTGCGGATCAGAAAGGATTAGATCTCGTGGAGATTGCTCCTACAGCGAAGCCGCCGGTTTGCAGGGTCATGGACTATAGTAAGTTCAAGTTCGAAAAGAACAAAAAGGACCGTGAGGCGCGTAAAAAACAGCGTCAAAATCAGGTCGACACAAAAGAAGTCAAATTCAGACCGAAGATCGACGAACATGATTACGAAGTTAAAATGAAAAACGTAAAAAAATTCCTCGGAAACGGTGATAAAGTGAAGGTTGTCCTTCGCTACCGTGGAAGGGAAATGATGTTCCAAGACATGGGTCTGAAATTACTTAATAGAATCAAAGACGATATCGAGGATCTTGGTACCGTCGACAAAAAACCCGAGATGCAGGGTAGACAGCAAGTTATGATGGTTTCGCCCATCGCTAACAATGCTGGAAACTAATTAAAGGAGTTTTCGAATGCCGAAAATGAAAACCCATAAGGGATCCGCGAAACGGTTCAAAATTACCGCTTCCGGAAAAGTGAAAGCGAAGAAAAGTGGACTGAGGCACATCCTTACCTCAAAAACCACTAAAAGAAAGCGCGGTTTACGCCACCCTAGCATCCTTCAAGGCAAAGACGCTGCAAACGTCAAAAAAATGATGCCTTATGCTTAAAGGAGGAATGTAATGCCAAGAGCAAGAGGTGGGTACAAAACCCGCAGAAGAAGAAAGGAATGGCTCAAAAGAGCTAAAGGCTTCAGAGGTACTATCAACAACGTTTACAAGAAGACCCGTGAGCAAGTTGAAAGATCACTTCAAACAGCCTATGTAGGAAGAAAGCAGAAGAAGCGTGACTACAGAAAACTGTGGATCATCAGGATCAACGCAGCTGTACGTCAGCACGGTTTAAGCTACAGCGTCTTTATGGGCGCCCTTAAAAAGAAAGGTATCGAAGTGGATAGAAAAATCCTCTCCGACATGGCTGTTAACCACCCTGCTGAGTTCTAGCAACTCTGCAAGCAGGTTCAAGCTTAATAACTCTAAAAGGCGGGTGCTAGTAGCACCTGCCTTTTTTTATGCAGTCAGCACCGCCAGCTTACTTCGAGATAATCCAATTTACTCCCACGCTTTTACGTCTCATTTCATTCGACTACCAAAGTTATTTCTGTCATTCTGAGCAAAGCGAAGAATCTCTTTCCCTATATTCCTGCTCCACTTTTCAAGGGGAGGCAGAGGGGTTTCCTGACGCTATCCCATCTTTAGTCATTGCGAACCTTAAGGCGAAGCAATCTTCTTGCTAGCTATAACGCTTCTTATCTCCTGTCAAAATATACTAATTTGACATTTCAAAATGGTATAGTAAAATTTATACAAGACAATTAAGGGGAAAAAATGGACTATTTACAATTACTAGTAGATTTACATCTTGATGGTAAACGTCAGGGACCGGGAAGCACAATAGCAACAAAACTAGCTGTTGAACTTGCGATGTTAAATAAAAATAAATCGATAAAGATAGCTGATATAGGCTGTGGTACCGGAGCATAAACACTGGATTTAGCTCAGTTGCTGAATGCTGAAATCACGGCTGTGGATTTATTTGATGATTTCCTAAAAGTCTTGATGAAAAATGCTGATAAACTAGGTATTGCTGACAAGATTACCCCACTTGCATGCTCTATGGACAAGCTCCCCTTTAAAAGTGATGAGTTTGATATGATCTGGTCTGAAGGAGCAGCTTATAACATCGGCTTTGAGAATGCTATCACCCAGTGGCGTAACTATCTGAAACCTAAAGGGATACTTGCGGTTTCTGAAATAACTTGGCTCACAAATAAACGTCCATCAGAAATTCAAGATTACTGGGTTAATGCTTACCCTTAAATAGACACTGCGACTGAAAAAATGAAGATATTAGAATCTAAAGGTTTTTCCACGATTGGCTATTTCGTTTTGCCAGAATACTGTTGGATTGATAATTATTACCAACCTCTAGAAAAACGATTAGATAGTTTCCTAAAGAGACATCCAAACAACGAAGAAGTCAAAGCTATTATTGAATCAGAAAAAGAGGAAATTGCATTATATAAAGCGAATAAATCATACTATAGCTATGGATTTTATATAGCAAAAAAGTGTGATTAAAGTTCCATACACCATCCATCTATAGACACTCTAACATCATTCACATTTACAACTATTAAATATGCCTATAAACTACACCTATTAAATAATTGAGGTTCACTATGTTTATTAGATCATTAATTGTTCTCATAATTTCTACCCTAATCATAGGATGTGCTGGAACTAGTACAAGTGTAAAAAACTCTACTACCCCTACAATGTTTATAAATGCAACGGTCGTCAGTTCTAATGCTGAAATTACAATAGTAGATGTCGAACCTATTGATAAATACACAGGGAATGACATAGAAAGAACCCTTGCCGCAGAAGTACAAAACACGACATACCTCATTGAAGGCTCTTATACTAAAATTGGCAATAGCGAATACCTCGTAAAAGAGCGTAGAGGAAATACACTCATGCTTCAGGGACCTCTTGGGCTTCAGCCTAAGCAAAAAGTCAATCTCTATATACATAAAAAAACGATGATCGTATCTGACCTAAATGTAAAAGGTAACTCGAAAGCAATAACAGGCAACATAGCCTTTAGTGAGCTAAAAGCTAGGCTCTCAAACTCTGGCAATTATGTTGTTGTAGAACGTGAAAAACTTTCAGCAATATTACAAGAGCACAAGTTAGAATTATCTGGTCTGACAGACCCGAACCAAGCATCATTCGTTGGAAAGCTTCTCAAGGCAGAAATACTCCTCTCTGGTGACATGATTAAAGTGGGCGGTAACTGTGTTTTCAACATAAAAGCGATCGAAGTACCTACAAGTAAAGTTATTGGCGTGATAAACAAAAACTACCTCTGCTCTCAGGTGACTAAAAACTTTGATATCCGCTCAACTGAGAAAGAACTCGGATCATTTGAAAGTGGTACTGAAAAAGGGTGGATAGTGGGCAAGTCCCTATTTGCTGGTGGATTCACTATGCCAGACTTCACAACGGGGGCTAACGGAACAAAAGCTAGTCTTAGGTTGAGTGCAGATAAAAAAATACCAAATTCTGTCATAATAAATAGAGTCCTAAGAGATGTTTCAGGATTCACAGGCGTCACATTTTATGCAAAAGCTAATAAAGAGCTCATCGCAGGTTTTCTAATGGCTGATGCTGGTTTGGAAGGTGTAAAAAAGACTAGAGGGAAATGGGCAAGACCATTCTCCGTAGGTACCGAGTGGCGTAAATATAACATCAAATTATCAGAGTTAGTCCCATCTGCAATAAAAGCTGGAAACTTCAAGTTTGAAGACAAAGAATTTACTTTTGAACTGATAGATTTAATGTTCTTCTCCATACCTCAACATTTAAACGAAGTCTCTCTAAAAGGTGCTAAATTCTGGATAGACGAAATTTCCTTTTACTAAACAACTATAAGGGGTGTAAAAGCCCCTTTTTTCATGCCTTTTTGTCAATTACCTGTTGAATATATGCCCCTATTCTAGTAAAACATAAGACCTATATAAGTATAAATACCAGACTTGCCTATTTTGGTTGATAAGTTGTAGTTTTTACTACATTTATTAATCAAAAGAGACAATCTGAATCGGAGATAAATGTGGAATTGGACTTAAGCAGTATTCAGGGGTACGAGCAGGAGATCGCATCTGCAAAAACCTCAGACGAACTTTATCAGGTCAAGGTCAAGTACCTCGGCAAAAAGGGTCTCATCAGCGGTCTTAACAAACAACTGAAAGATGTACCAAACGAACATAAAAAAGATTTCGGCATGAAGATGGGCGAAGTCAGAAAGAGCTTTGAGGCGGTTTTTGACGCTAAAGAGGCTGATCTGGCTAAATCCGAAATGGACGCTAAACTTGTGAGCGAGGCTCTCGACATCACAATGGAAGGTTTCCCTATGGATGCTGGCTCACAGCACCCTATCATGTCAGTCTACTACGAGATAGCAGACATCTTCTCCTCTATGGGATTTGAAGTGGCTGTAGGTCCCGAGGTCGAGCTTGAGCACTACAACTTTGACATGCTCAACATCCCAGCAGAACACCCTGCACGTGACATGCAAGATACATTTTATATATCTGACAATGTGCTACTTCGTACACACACCTCCCCTGTTCAGGCGAGAGTTATGGAGTCCACAACACCGCCTATAAAGATAATCGCACCTGGTAAGGTTTACAGATGTGACTATGACATAACACACACACCTATGTTCCATCAGGTTGAAGGTCTACTCGTAGATAAGAACGTAACCTTCGCTGACCTTAAAGGGACACTGACAACATTCATCCAGCGTATGTTTGGTTCAAACGTACCTGTTAGATTCCGCCCATCTTTCTTCCCATTCACAGAGCCTAGTGCTGAGGTTGATATGGGTTGTACGATATGTGGTTCCGTTGGTTGCCGTGTTTGTAAAGGGACTGGATGGATAGAGATTCTCGGTTCTGGTATGTGTAACGACGAGCTATACCGCCACGCTGGCTACGAAGCAGGCGTTTACTCTGGCTTTGCCTTTGGTATGGGGATTGAGCGTATCGCAATGCTTAAATACGGCATCGGCGACCTTCGTTCATTCTTTGAAAACAACCTCAAATTTCTCAGGCAATTCTAAGGGGTAACAATATGAAAGTTAGTATTAATTGGTTAAATAAATTTGTAGACGTATCCGACCTCGACCCAAAAGATATAGCTGAAAAGCTGACTATGTGCGGTCTTGAAGTTGATGCGATAGAAGAGAAAGGATCACTCAATAACGTTGTCGTTGCGAAGGTGATGAAATGTGATAAACACCCAGACGCTGACAAGCTCTCGCTTACCGAAGTTTTCGACGGTACAGAGACTTATCAAGTTGTTTGTGGTGCACCAAACGTTGCAGAGGGTCAGACAGTAGTTTTCGCTAAGGTCGGAGCAGTCCTACCTGGCGATTTCAAAATAAAAGCGGCTAAGATCAGAGGGCTAGAGTCACTCGGTATGATCTGTGCAGAGGACGAAATAGGTATTTCTGACGACCACGACGGCATCATGATACTTGATAGCTCACTTGAACTTGGTACGCCAATCGATGAGATACTTGGTCTGCCTGACACAGTTCTCGAAATTGGTATCACACCAAACAGAGCAGACTGTCTCAGCATCATAGGCTATGCACGTGAAATAGCGGCACTCTACGACCGCCCAATGAAAACAAATGAATACACTATAAACGAGACTGACGACGCTGTAACAAACTACGGCGGAGTTGAAATCAAAAACAAAGAAGCATGCCCGACTTACCTCGGTCGTGTTATCAAAGACGTTACAATAAAGCCATCACCTCTCTGGATGCAAAACAGACTGAGAGCTATTGGCGTTCGACCTATAAGCAACGTTGTAGACATCACAAACTATGTGCTATTCGAATATGGTCAGCCTCTACACACTTTCGACCTGAAAGAGATCGACGGCAAGATCATCGTGCGTAACGCATCAGAGGGCGAAAAACTTCTTACTCTTGATGAGAAAGAACGTACTTTCGACTCTAGCATGCTCCTTATCACTGACGAGAAGAAATCTCTCGCTGTTGCTGGCGTTATGGGTGGCGAACACTCAGGTATCTCTGATGATACTAAAGACGTCTTCCTTGAGTGTGCTTACTTCGAGCCGAAGCAAACACGCATGACAGCTAGAAAGCTTGGCATGCAGACTGACGCTTCATATCGCTATGAGCGAGGCATCGACCCAGTAAATACCAAAGAGATGGTTGAATACGCCTCCTACCTCCTCCAAGAGCTATGCGGTGGTAAGGTTTGCAAGGGTGTTCTTGGCGAATACAACGAACCAGAGGTTAAGACTGTTAAAGTGAATGCAGGATGGTTAAACGGCTACCTCGGTACTGACATTTCAATCGACCAGATGGATCAGATTCTCAGTGGTCTAAACATGAACCCTATTGTGACAGGTACAGACATTACAATAACTGCACCATCATATAGAATAGATATGTCCACAAGACAAGACGTAGCAGAAGAGATAGCAAGGATGTATGGTTACGATAATATCCCTACTACACTCCCAAAAATCGACGCTGATTCTATGCCTATGCAACCTATTCTCCAAATGAGAAAGGATATAGCACAAAAACTTAAAACACTCGGTTTTAACGAAGCTATCAACTACTCATTCATGAAGGCTGATTTCCTTAAGCTTTTTGATGATGAAAAGAAATTCGTAAAACTAATGAACCCTATATCAGAAGATATGGATACAATGCGTACTCAGGTTTTCCCAGGTCTTCTTTCGACTATCAAATACAACCTGAACAACGGATTTAAGCAAGTTAGGTTCTTCGAATTCGCTTCCAACTTTGTAGAGGTTGGCGAAAAACTCCCAGAGCAGAGGATGAAACTATCTGCCTGTACTGCTGGTGAATTCTGGCCAATGAGCTGGGGCGCACCTGCAAGCTCTGAACCTTTCTTTATCCTTAAAGGTGTGCTTGAAAACATACTCAGCCAATATAAAGTAACAGCTACTTTCGTAAAATCTGACAAAGCTTTTCTTCACCCCGGTAAATCTGCTGACGTTATCATTAATGGTGAGAACGTAGGTTTTATCGGTGAGCTACACCCTGCTTCAGCTGACGCTGCTGAGATTCGTGAATCTGTTACTATGTTTGAGATTGATATGCTCACTTTCAAAGAGAATGCTAAGTTTACTTATAAATACGAGAACTTTAGCAAATTCCCATCAGTATACAAAGATATCTCTGTTGTTGTTGCTAAGACAACCCCTACAGAAAAGATGGAAGAGTGCATAAAAGCGACTAGCAAACTAGCCGAAGATGTATTCCTTTTTGACGTTTACGAAGGTAAAGGTATCGAAGAAGGTCAAGTGAGCCGTACTTTCAGAGTGCTTTTCACTGCATCTGACAGGACACTCACAGACGAAGAGACAAACTCGACTCTTACTGACATGATTGCTAACCTCGAAAAAGACTTTGGAGCAGTGTTAAGATAATTTCTACTTCGAGTTAATACAATATGCTCCAACGCTTACGCGGCTTCAGCTAGAAGCCTACTTCGATTATATCAAAGCCCACTTTCGAGTGGGCTTTTTGTTTGTTAGTCAATACCTCCTAACTTCTAGATAAAACTTTTCATTCCTGTAAACGACATAAAAAAACTGTAGAATATTCTACACTCACCCATTTAAAAACTAGAGAATAGTCTACACTTCTCAAGATCAATAAAACAAATATACCTATTTATCATATACTTACTTAATGGCATTAAGGTTGCTTTATATTCAATAGAGAAACCAAAGGAGAAATCCATGAAACCAACTATTAAGCTTTTATTGATTGCCTTGATTATAACAGCTATCGCAGCGTGCGGTGGACCCAAGGATAAATACTCTAAGATAGTCCCAAATAATGGAACACTAACAATCCCATTAACTGATGTAAACGACGGAAACACTCACTACTACACTGTGAATGCTGGCGGAAAAGATATCAAATTCTTCCTCGTTAAATCGAATGACGGTGTTATCAGAGCGGCATTTGATGCATGTGACGTATGTTTCCCAGAAAAGAAAGGATACAGACAAGAAGGGGACTTTGTAGTTTGTAATAACTGTGGTCAGAAATTTCACTCAAGCCGAATCAATGTAATAAAGGGTGGCTGTAACCCTTCACCACTCGCAAGAAAAAACGTTGGAGATAGCGTCATCATTTCTATGAAAGACGTAACCACTGGCGCTAGGTATTTCTAAGGAAATATAATGAATATACTAACTTTACCTCTAAAAAACCTTAAGCGTAAGCTACTTCGCACAGGGATTCTTATCACAGTTTTTACTGTTGGGATACTCTCAGTGGTTATGCTTTATAACGTATCTGAGACAATCGGACACTCGCTAGAGAAGAAGATGACAGAGTTCGGAGCAAACATACTTATTTATCCTAAATCTGACTCACTTAATGTAAGTTATGGCGGATTCAGCTTAGGTAACCTTTCATATTCGGTAAAGTACCTCTCTGAAAAAGAGACAAATGATTCAATCCGTAGCATAGCAAATAAAGAAAACATCAGCACAGTTGCACCTAAACTAGTGGAACTGGGCACATACAAAGAGCAACCTGTGGCAGTCACAGGAATTATTTGGGCGGAGGAATTCCGCATAAAAAACTATTGGGCTTTAGACGGAAAAATGCCAGTAAACCCAAACGAGGCGATTATAGGAAGCCGCGCAGCAGACCTCCTTGGCATAACTATAAACTCCCCCATTAACCTCGGCACAGGGACTGTTATTATCACTGGTATACTGAAAAAGACTGGAACAGAGGACGACAATCTCATCTTTGCTGATCTGCACTCTGTGCAATCACTTGCAGGGAAACAAGATAAGATTAACTTCATTGAGGTTGCGGCACTCTGTTCCGGTTGCCCGATAGATGACATAGTAGCTCAGATACAATCAAAGCTACCAAACACAGATATAAATGCACTCCAAAACATAGTAAAGCAGAGGATGTCCACCATAAACTACGTCAAGAGACTTGTTCTCATGGTGAGCGTGGTGATCCTCGTAATCGCTTGTTTTATGCTCTCTATGTTCATGTTGGCATCAGTAAACGAGCGTAAAAAAGAGATTGGGCTACTCAGAGCTATAGGCTATTCCAGCAGTAAGATATTTATAATCTTCGGTTTTGAGGCGATGATAATCGGTATATTTGCCGGGGTACTTGGATACCTTGGTGGTTACGTCAGTAGTGTCCAGCTCCTTAGTAGGATAGACATAGAAGGGACAGGTCACATACTATTTGACCCTGCATTGATGGCGACAGCAACACTTTTTGTAGCCGTGCTTTCAGTCTTGTCTGCGGCATTACCAGCTTTGAAGGCGACTAAGATTCAGCCTACAGACGTTTTCAGTCAGATATAAGTGAGGGCAAAATGTTACAAGCACATAATATAGTAAAATCATTCACAACAGATACAACCACCAACGTTCTCAAAGGTGTGACAATAGATATTCAGCAGGGCGATTTCACCTGTATAGTCGGCAGGTCCGGCTCAGGTAAAAGCACAATGCTAAATATTCTATCCACACTTCTTCGCCCTAATTCGGGCAACGTTGTTTATAACGGGTTAGATCTCGGAAAGGTATCGGTAAATAAGATTAATAAGATAAGACAAAATGACTTCTCAGTTATCTTTCAGTCATTTCACCTCTTCCCCTACTTAAGCGTCTTAGAAAATGTTCTACTACCTTATCTTTCCGAGGTTACACCTGTTTCAAAAAAGTCCAGAGCACATGCTATGCAGATAATAGAGCGTGTTGGACTAAAAGGAAAAGAGGACAGACTCCCCGGCAAATTATCAGGAGGAGAGCAACAAAGAGTCTCCATCGCACGTGCACTTGTTAAGCAACCAAAGATACTTTTTGCAGACGAACCCACAGGAAGCCTTGATATTAAAACTGGTAA
Source organism: Denitrovibrio sp. (assembly GCA_002869185.1). GTDB lineage: Bacteria > Chrysiogenota > Deferribacteres > Deferribacterales > Geovibrionaceae > Denitrovibrio. The sequence goes on from PKTN01000008.1 coordinate 19,273, forward strand.
AGATATTATAGAACTATTAAAAGAACTCAATTCCGAAGGTCTTACAATAGTTATGGTAACCCACGCCCTTGAATACACAAGCTATGCGGACACTGTTATTGAGATGAAGGATGGGCAAATCTGTGGGGAAATTCATGAAATCGCAGGATCAGCCTAAAGCTGAGAATAAACTTTTTAGTTATGTGGTGATAATTGCCTCCACAATTATCATTACTTATTTCCACTACGGTGTGCCGAAACATCATACAGTTATTCACATATCTCACTATTATGCATTTTACATAATAGCGATCTACACAGCATACAAATTCGGACTCCGTGGTGGATTTTTTATATCCGTCATATTGACAGCGATATACAGTCCGTCATCATATCAGCATATATTACAACTAGATTTCCCACACCATTCGATACCAGCAATCGTCGAAGTAACAATGGTTTATGCTGTCGCACTCTTAGCTGGAGTCCTTTCTAACAGGCTTAAACGTGAAAAGCTTAAGGTTGAAAAAGTTTCAGAAGAGATGCTAGAGCTTGAAAGACAAGTTGCTCATGACGACAGACTGCGAGTCCTTGGTCAGCTATCAGCAGGTATCGCACACGAGATACGCAACCCATTAGCCGCTCTCAAATCTGGAATATCACTTATCAAATCAGGAAAAAGTAACGATCAGGTTATAGATATTCTCGGCTCAGAGATAGACCAGCTAAACAGTTTCGTAGATAGATTTCTCCAGTACGCCCGTTTCGGCACAGAAAAGATAGAGGCGTTCAGTATAGAACACTTCATTATGGAACTGACTGAGCTAACGAAGCTATTGGCATCGAGGCAATCTGTCCAGATAGAATACGAGAACAACATCTCAGACGGAACTATGATGTATGGCGACAAAAATGCCATCAAACAAGCTCTGCTTAATATCATAATAAACGGAATAGAAGCATCTCAAAAGCGTGAACTTCCAACTATCAAAATCATTGTAGATGTTACAGAAACAGAAATTCTTTTCAAAATAGCAGACAATGGCGAAGGTATTAGTGATACAATACTTAATAAAGTCTTTGAGCCATTCTTTACCACAAAAGACAATGGAACAGGGCTTGGGCTTGCACTCGCTATAAAGATAGCCAAAGAGCACGGTGGTCAACTTAAGGCGGCAAACACCTCAGATGGCTGTGAATTTATTATGCAGATAAACAGGAAAGAAAATGAGCGTCTTACTAATAGAGGATAACTCCTCACTAGCACAACTTATCTCTATGTATCTGTCCTCAGAAGATATAGAGAACGATACTGCTCCAAACGGGTTTGAAGGGCTTCAGCTCCTCTCTGAGAAGGAGTATGACGTTTTAATAACAGACATACGCATGCCCGGCATATCTGGGCACGAGGTACTAGCCAAGGCTTCTGTGTTGTATCCAAACATGCCAGTTATCATTATAACTGCACACGGAAATATCCCTGACGCTGTCGCCGCCATTAGAAATGGTGCATACGACTATCTAACTAAACCATTTGAAAACGAAGACCTCCTTAACTCTGTCAAAAAAGCGACAGAAGTTTGCAGGATGAGACGAGAAAACGTTAAACTTAAGAAGTACCTTAAAGATTCAATAGCACCTAACCTTGTTGGTAAGAGTCAAGCTTTTCAGAATATGCTAAAACTAGCTGAGACTGTCGCACCCACAGATGCACCCGTGTTAGTACTAGGCGAAAGTGGAACAGGTAAAGAACTGATAGCTAGACAGATACACAGCCAGAGCAACCGTGCAGATAAGCCATTCATAACTATTAACTGCGCCGCTATCCCTGAAAACCTATTCGAGAGTGAACTATTCGGGCACAAAAAGGGCTCGTTCACCTCCGCAGATAGAGACTATAAGGGTAAAATCCTTGAAGCTGAAAATGGTACACTCTTCCTAGACGAAATAGGCGAACTCCCACTCTCTGTACAGGTTAAATTATTACGTTTTTTACAAGAGTCCGAGATACAACCAGTTGGCACTATAATGCCTGTCAAGGTCGATGTGAGAATAGTAGCAGCTACAAACCGTAACTTAAAACAGATGGCTGAGACTGGCGGATTCCGTGAAGATTTGTATTATCGCCTGAATGTATTCCCAGTTGATGTACCTCCCCTCGCCCAAAGGCGTGACGACATAGAAGACCTTGTTCAGCTATTCGCAAATAAGTATGGTGCAAAAGTCAGCTTCTCAAAAGAGGCTATGGAAAAGCTTATAAACCACACATGGACTGGAAATATCCGAGAGTTGGAAAATACGATATATCGACTATGTATACTCCGTGGTTCTGGTGAGGTTCAAGTTAATGATTTGCCAGTAGAGTTTTCAGGCAGTATGGTCTCTTGTCTTGATATGAATTTACCACCTGACGAGCTAAATATGGAAGAACTAGAAAAGAGCATCATAACTAAAGCTCTGACTAAGTTTGACGGGAACAAAAGCAAAACAGCCAAATACCTCTGCATGCCTCGGCATGTCCTACTCTACCGTCTCGAAAAATTCAATCTAGGTTAGCACCTAGTCGCCTACCATAAAAATCAGGGACACGTACAAGTGCATGTCCCATTTTTGCTTAATAATTATTGCCTAGATGCGAGCTATACAAGGCAAGCTGAATGAATAAGTGGTGAGCGTATATATAAATACGTGAGCCATCTTTGAATGAAGATTAACGCTGTAGAGCGAAGCAGATAGGTAATAGGTAATGAGAAAGGCTGCTCGGTTGGGCAGCCTTCTCATCATACAGTTTTTAGTTACGTATAGGAGATATCAATTAATCTTTATCAAATGCGATGAAGTTATTTTTTCCTCTGCTTAATACTTGCAGAACAACAACATCTTTCTTTTTAACAGCTTCGAATTTCTCATGAAACTCAGCTGAGTCATTTACTTGTTCGTGGTTCACGGAGATAACAACCATCCCTCTGCGAAGCCCTGCTTCATATGCATTGGATGATCCCTCGACTCCTGCAACCTTTACACCGCCTGATATACCCAGCTGTGCAAGTTCGTCATTCGTTAGGTTCTCTGTAATGACAGTAGAGTCTTTAGTTGGTTCACTTTTTGCGACACCATCTTTTCTTTCACCAAGTTTAACTTTAATATCCATCTTCTTTTTCCCACGAAGGATATTAAGTACGATTGTCTCCCCTGGGCTCTTTCTACCGATAGTGTTAACGAGTTCTTTCGAATCTTCTATCTCTTTGCCATCGATCTTAATAACAACATCACCAGCTTTAACACCAGATTTCGCTGCTGGGTCACCTTTGGTAACGTCCGCGATAAGAGCACCTTTAGCCTCTTTCAGACCAAAGCCTTTCGCAAGCTTTTCATCAATAGGCTGAACCATAATACCTAACCAGCCCCTCTTAACAGAACCAGTCTTAAGCTTAGGGAGTAGTTCTTTTAACATATTAACAGGTACAGCAAAACCGAGCCCTTGACCAGAAGGTATGATAGCTGTGTTAATAGCTACAACCTCTCCGTCCATATTGATAAGTGGTCCACCTGAGTTACCAGTGTTGATAGACGCGTCAGTTTGCAGGAAGTTATCATACGGTCCACTGCCAATCTCGCGCCCTTTTGCGCTAATTATACCAGCAGTTATAGTCCATTCCAGACCTAGTGGATTACCAATAGCAACAACCCAGTCACCTATTTCAGCCTCATCAGAATCACCAAGAGGCAGTGTTTTTAGATCAACACCTTTGGGTTGTATCTTAATCAAAGCAAGGTCGGTCAGTGGGTCACGCCCTATAACTTTTGCAGGAAATTTATGGTCATCATTAAGCTTCACAATTATTTCTGAAGCTTCTTCTATCACGTGGTTGTTAGTAATGATAAGTCCGCTCTCATCAATGATAAAACCAGACCCGAGCGAGCTTGTCTTATACTCTCTTGGTTTCTGTGGCTCTTGCTGTTGATTAGGGAATCCTGGGAGGTTGTCACCAAAGAATTTTCTGAAAAGATCCTCAGGGGACTGACCACTCCTCCTCTTTACCACCTTAGTAGTAGAAATGTTCACAACAGCATCTTTTGTCTTCTTATATATGCCTGAAAAACTATCAGGGCCACTTGCAAATGCGCTAGCTACTGAAACGCATAGGATCATTAATGTTAGTGAATAGATTCTTCTCATTTAGCTTTCTCCTCCAGCTTCACAATATTCTTTACAATTCTTTCCATCTCTTGGAATGGTAGACTCCCCACAACTGTGAAAAGTTCCTTACCAACTTTCTCTCTATATATATAGTTACCATATAAGATTCTCTTCTCTGTCGTAAGTTCAATATTTGATTTTTTTCTGAATATTGAAAATCTGTTTAGTCCATCAGTAAAAACAACATGCTTTGTACCATCTTTTAACTTTCTATCAGAGACTAGATAATACCCGTTATAAGATGCAGAAACATCACCTAATGACACCTTCTGAAGACTAGGTGAGTCTTCATGTGCTGTTCTCTCTAGACTAGTGAATGCAAAGACCAGTTTGCCATCAGTGTCATAAATCTCTTTACGAATTACAACTCCATCCTTCTCATTAACCATAAGAACATGGCGAAATCGATCATTATACGTTGGTATGACATCATACTGCACAACATCTTTATCGAAATATTTAATACCTCGACTAACTTTGATATTGTAGTACTTAGGGTTCAACCTTTCTGGGTTAAAGAACGGTTGACGCATCTTAGTCGCCAAATATTGTAGAGTTGTTTTTTTAGTGCTTATTCTGTCCGTGAGAAATGTCGAATAGTCGTTTTCGTTTACAGCTATCTTGAAGTAAACCTGCTCATACGCATAAGCGACACCGACAAGGGTCATCAGCCAGAGTAGCAGGGCTATTTTTTTCATTTTTCGATATTAACCGCTTCTACCTGTCCATTAAAATCACCATTGCCTGTACCAACATGCTCGATAATGTATTCTTCGAGTTTCTGGTTCCCAGCGACAGTGTTATTGTCTACATGAAGGCTCATCAGTGCAGCGATGGTTATTACACAAGCCGCAGCAACAGCGGCAACATAAACTGATAGTTTCTTTACTTTAGATGGTTTTGATACAAGTTTAGGAGCTGAGATATTATTCATAATTTTTGCAGATAGGTCAATATCCACAACCTTATTGTATGATTCATTAATCATATTCTTCAGCTTAATCTGGTTCGCTAAGTAAGCTTTGCAACCAGTACACGACTCAAGATGCTTCTCTAAAGCTTGACCTTGAACGGAACTCGCCTCTTCATCTACATATAAAGAAATCAACTCATGAAATTTTGTACAATCCATCTACCAACCCCTGATTTACCAATCTGTCTTTTATCATTTGTCTTGCATTGAAAAGTCTGCTTCTGACGGTTCCTATCGGAATATTCATCATTTCAGCAATCTCCTCATAGCTCATATCCTCGATCTCTCTGAGGACTATAACCACACGGAGCTTATCGGGTAAAGAGTCTACAAAGTGTCTAACGTACTTTTTAAGTTCGTCTTTCACAAGGATTTCCTCTGGACTATCACCATCTGGAATCCTCTCGAAGAAGCTAGTCTCGTCCTCTTCGTTTTCGACATCCACAACCCTCTTTGCTCTCTCGAAGTGGTTCAGAGCAAGATTTAGCGCAATTCTCTTCATCCAAGCATAAAACTGGTTATGATCCTTTAGCGTGTCCAACTTCGAAAACGCCTTCATGTAAGCCTCTTGAGTAATGTCCTCTGCAAGCTCACGGTTCTTAACCACATTCAATATAGTCGCGAAAAGCTTCGACTGATACTTGAGTATCAGCATCTCAAAAGATTGACCATCGCCACTAAGTACTTTTTCGATAATTGAAGAGTCTTTCACTTTTCCTCCGCTCTTATGTAACATAGATTAGTATCTCTCTTAAAAGTTCAAAATTTTATATGCATCTAACTACCATATAAAGTCTTGTGTATAAATATATCAAGTAAAAAAATGTAAAGGTGGTTGGCGCCACAAGCTTATTATAACGCAAAATAAGAATACCAAGCGTTTTCACTTCAACCAGGATGATAAATATATAATTGTCATCATGCTGTAGACTCTTACGCATGCAAAACTTGCTCAGAGTGACATAAAAACGAAAAAAGGGGAGAGCCGAAGCCCTCCCCTTTATAAGTTTCTATATTAGATTCTAATTTTATTGTTCGTCCAAGCTAGCTTTATGAGCCTTAATAGCTTTAGTCATTTTCCTTCTCATTATGAAAATCACACAAAAGAAGATAAGGACTGAAAGTCCATAAGCGGACTCATTGCTAATACTACAACCACCACCACCTGTAACAGCAGCAATAACATCATCAGCATTATATGATCTAGCAAGATAGATATCTACGTCTATTTTGTCAGTAATAGCTCTGTCGTCTACACCACGAGCAGCTACGCCATACTGGTTATAATCATAGAGTTCGTTGTTTTTAAGATAGAATCTAGCCCAGTTGTTTGTGCTGTCATATGTAACGTCCTCACGCTCACTACAAGTCAGGAGTGAAGAAGTAACACTGCACATGATAACCTTATAGTAATCAGGGTCTAGGTTTCCATAGTCGAGTACAACAGCTACATCGTCGTATCCACTAGTTGGAGCTACCTTCAGATTAATCTTAGCTTTTGTTGTATAAAGAAGCTCTAGTGTCTGAGCATCAGTAGCAACACTAAGTGTCTCAACATTACCACCAACAACAGCTAAATCGAACTGATTTGACTCAACATTCTCATCGTAAGAAGCTACAGTTGCAGTATCTACGCTAACACTTGAGTCAGCAGCTACAGCAGACAGGTTATAAAGCTCTGAAACGCCAGAGCCAGTTATTGAAGAGCTTGTATTTGTGTCGATCCAGTCTGAATATTCAGCTACTTTTGTATAAACACCATAGTAATTTGGCTGAGCACAGCCTTGACCAAAACTAACAATACCTATAAGTGAGAAAGTTCCATCATTGTTATTTATAAAGAGTGGTCCACCACTATCACCCTGACATGAGTCGACTCCACCTTCTGCCAGCCCTGCACATAACATATTAGTAGTGAGACTGGAACCGTAAGAGTCCCCACATACAGTAGGAGAAACAACAGGGACATCAACCTTCATAAGGTCTGTAGGATAAGATGTTACAGAAGAAGCATCTGTATCTCCCCAGCCTGAAACAGTCGCAACAGTACCAGTTGTATAGTAAGGGAGAATGGTTGTTGAAAGGTTATCTATTGGATCAGATGTCACTGCAGTCGAAAGCTCAAGAAGAGCTATATCATTATTATAAGTTGCCGTATCTCCATAATTAGCGTGTACTATAACCTGTGAAACAGCAGTTAGCTTTGTCTGATCCCAAACATTTGTACCTGACATTACATAAAGACTAGCTACTTCGGCTGGAGTGTCGAATGTGGACACACAATGAGCAGCTGTCAATATCCATGTGCTACTAATGATTGTTCCGCCACAAAAAGTACTGTAAGAATTTCCATTGTCAGTTACAAGCTGAACTTGGAATGGGAATTCACCATCTGCCGCAGCAGTACCACCAATAATACGTGATACTATTGAAGAAGTGTCTGCCATTGCCTGCATAGACATTACAAACATAAAGATAGTTATTAATATAACTTTGCTACTTTTCAACATCATCTATCTCCTTTATATACATTTATGTTTTTTCTTATGTTATCATATAGTCATAATTATTGTTATCAAATTTTAGTAATTTGGTAATATTTACAAAACGGTGAATATATGAAAAACCTCTCTCTAATCATTGTAACTTTGGTTCTTTTAACTTTTGGATGTGTAACTACTGAACAACCAACAAAGATTAACTACTATGTTGTCCATGCTGGCAAAGAATTCTCTAAACCGCTCAGAGGAGCTAGAGTATTTAACTCTGAGGCTGAGTATAGAGATTTCCTAATGGCAAGGGCTATAAAAGCACATGATATGTTTAACAATTTCGATTTTACAACAAAGTCTATGCTGGTCGTTTATCTAGGTAAAAAAGGCGAAGATGGATATGGTTTAAAGATAAAGAGTATCGAAAGTGGCTCAGAAATAATAGTGCGAGCTACAGAAACCGCACCTGCTGAAAGTGATGCTCCACAATTCTTTATAGGAATAAATAAAACAGATAAAAAAGCTAAATTAATAATAGAATAGAGATCCTTCGCTCTGCTCAGAATGACATTGAATGTCATTCTGAGTGAATATGCGAACGAAGAATCTCGTATTTTGCCTTTATGATTTTTTCAAATCTCTTCTAACAGCTCTACGGATAAATGCTGAGACACTTATCCCCTCTTCTTCTGCAAGCGTCATAACCCTATCTCTCTCCTGCTCTGAAAGGCATGTTTGTAGTGTGTTTTCACGTTTACCATCCATATTCTTGAACCTCCAATATATATTATGAGAGGATTATAAATTATCCTTAAACATGATATGTATAACTCTGTACTGGACTGAAACAAAAAATAGAGTTAAAACTAATCTTATATTGTTGACAGAAGGCGAAAAGGCTGATATAAAATGATTCCTTTCAGGAGAGGTGTCCGAGTCCGGTTTAAGGAGCACGCCTGGAAAGTGTGTGTACGTTTACGCGTACCGAGGGTTCGAATCCCTCCTTCTCCGCTTTTTGTTGATTTATGACAAAAACTTTAAGAATGGTCTCGATGGGGCCTCTGCAATGAATTCTCTGCGAACTCCGCCAGGTCCGGAAGGAAGCAACGGTAGTGGAATAATTTGTGTGCCGGAGTAACCCTGTCGAGTCCTTTTAATCAACCGAGGTATTTCATTATGATCTCCAGCTTACGCAACAAGAAGAAACTCATAACTTTTTCCCTCTGGTTTATAATCGCCGCTTTTGTAGGAACTATCTTTTTTGTATGGGGTGTGGGTGATCAAGCTCAGCAAGCACTTTATGCAGCAAAAGTCGACGGCGTAACCATCACAGACCAAGACTTCAGAGACAAAGTAGAATCAACCAAGAATCAATTTCGTTCCCTTTTCGGTGACAATGTTAATGACATTCTCAGTGGTGTTAAACTCGAAAAGAGCGTTATGGAAAACCTTATTAACGAGGCTCTCCTTAGAAACGAAGCTGTTAGACTTGAGCTACCTGTTTCCGATGCGGAAATAGCTACAAACATTCAAAGCATACAAGCTTTTCAAACTGACGGAAAGTTTGATCCGCAGCTCTATGTGCAGCTACTATCCAGAAACAGACTCACTCCTCAAATCTTTGAAGAAAGTCTCAAGCAAGACATCACTCTTAAAAAGATGGAAGATCTAATTAAGCAGTCTGTAGCTGTTACTGACAAAGAGATTGAAAAAGAATACATATATAGAGACAGCGAAGCTACTATCAGATACCTCGAACTCACTGCTGATAACTTTATCGGTGACGTAAAGATAACTGACGAAGCACTTAACGCTTTCTATGAAGAACACAAAGCTGAATACGAAGTACCAACAAAGGCTGATTTTAAATATGTAATCTTTGATCCAGAAAACTACAAAGCTGAGTTCAAAGCTACTGATAAAGAGATCGAAAACTTCTTTATCAAAAACAAAGCATCATTTGTTGAAGCTGAAAAGCTCAGTGCAGCTCATATCCTATTAAAAGTTGATAACTGGAGCGATGAAATCGCAGCCAATGAAGTATATAAAAAAGCAAAAGACATAAAAGCCCAGATAGATGCTGGTAAAGATTTCGCAGCCATGGCTAAGAAATACTCTCAGGATGGAACAGCTGAAACTGGTGGAGAGCTTGGCTACTTCACTAGAGGTCAGATGGTTCCTGAGTTTGAAAAAGTCGCTTTTGCAACAAAGCCTGGTACAGTATCTGATGTTGTTAAGACTCAGTTCGGTTTCCATCTTATAAAAGTGATAGACTACAAGCCTGAGACTGACCCTGTGCTTGACGATGTGCGTGATCAAATAACAGCTACAATAATTGATCAGAAAAGTCAGTCATCATTTAGAACATATGTATTCGATATATATAGAGCACTTGTTAATAAGTCTAACATCACAGCTTATAATCTTCAGTCAGAAGATAAGCTTGTGACAAACGAGATAAAAGGTCTCTCAGCTAAAGGGGATGTCGAGCCACTTATAGGACTCGCAGATGTTGCTAAGAAGATCCTTTCTATAAACAAATCAGAGATTTCTCAGGTACTTGAAGTAAAAGGTCGCAAAATGGTCTTTGAAATGACTGAGAAATATGATGCATACATCCCAGCTCTTGCAGATATTAAAGAAAAAGTTACTGCTCACTTCGTAAAGGTTAAGAGTCTAGAGCTTGCACAGCAGAAAGCTGACGAAGCTGCTAAACTAACATCTATGGATGAGGCTGCTAACATGCTTAATAAGAACTATACAACGACCCCTAAGTTTAAAAGAAGCCAGCCTATCACAGGGCTCGGACTTAACGAGAAACTTATGACAGATATCTTTAGAGCTAGTCCAGAGCAGTTCATCCAAGAAGCATATACAATAGGAAACAAAGTCTTTATCGTACAGGTAAAAGAGATTGTAGCTCCTGATGTAAAAGCAATAGGTGAGCAGGTTAAAGAGCAGATTAAATCTCAACTTTATGGCACTAAATCAGCTCAAGCAGTTGCAAGCTATGTTCTAAACCTTAAGACAAAAGCTAAGATTTCTATCAATCCAAGATACGCTGAATTCTACAATTAAGATTTAAATAAATAAATTGATAAAGGGAGCATAGGTAACTGTGTTCCCTTTTTTTATGGTAGGTAGATTCTAAAGGTCGTCCCTGCTGGCTGGATAGATTCAAAGCTAACTCTGCCTCTAAGATAACCCTCAGTTATAATCCTTATACTCTGTGTTCCTAAACCTGAACCAGTCTTTTTGGTGGTAAATGTCTTTCTGAATATCTTTGCCTGAATATCTTCAGGAATATAAGCAACATTATGAACGGAGAATACCTTCTCATTATCTATTAACTCACAACGAACTGTTATCCTCTCGCTAAATTTCGATGCCTCTAAAGCATTGGATAACATGTTAATAAGGACTCTGTTCAAGAGATTAGTATCTGTATATAGCTCAAACTCAGTACTACGTGGATCTATATAAATAATTTTTCCACGAGCTGCCGATGTCTGCTCGATAAAATCAACACTATTTTGAATTACAGTAATAGAATTGTGTTTCTTGAGCTTAACTTTAAGTTCATGTGATTTGGCAGATTTAAGAATTTTATTAGAATATAACTCATCAATCAGCTCTGAGGAGCTATTGTTTAATTGGTTTAGTATCTTACCTTTATCAGTTATCCTATCATCATTTAGAAGTTGCAACATAGAATGTAGACCACTCGCTATATTTGCAATATCATGATAGAAAATTTCTTCGATCTCTGTTTTTTGCCTTGCCTCAGAGATATCTGTAATAGTAAAAACTATAAAATCTTCGGAGTCAAAGTTAAGTAGTTTGCTAGTCACACCAAGTTCTAGTGTCTGAGAACTTTGGGTCAATATGACACACTCTTTAAATGTGTCTTTATTATTAACCTGAGTCTCCATAATTGCCTTAGCCGCGTCACACTCTCGACAAAAATCAGATGTACCGCAACCTGCGATTTTCCACGCATATCGACAATTAAGAGCTTCTCCGACCCTCTTTCCTAAGATGCTTGATATGTCACTGATATTGAAATCTTTATTAAAGGATTTATTGCTAAAGACTATCTGACGATTTGAATTGAGTACTACAATATATTGATCAATCTTACCTATAAAATCATTTAATACAGGTAGATTTATAAACTTCTGATATTGTTTCCATACAGTACTATCCGAACTTCTTTCCGCAGAGGCGAATTGTGTTTCAATCATCTGTGCACCAACTTGGTTATTACTATAAGTATAATACTAATAATTCAGCTAGCAACATAATTACAAATAAATGTTAAATTTGTAAAATATATAAATACAATGATTAAGATGCAGCGGATGAACCTTGTATATTTTCTTTAATTTTATCCACTATATCAGTAGCTTCCATCAGACCCCAGCAAAGAGGTTTGTCGTTAAGAGAAATATATGGAAAAGGTAACCTTCCTTCAACAATATTCGTAACATGATCAATATAGTCTAGTATCTCATGGGAAGAGACATCAATATATTTAAAATCTACTCCACCTGTTCCATACATTTTTGTTAGCAGAGCATCAGTCTTAAACGATAGCTCTTCATAAGGATCTTCAGTCTCTCCGCAACCTGCGTGGAAGTATGAAGGGCTTCAGCCAGAAACAGATTCCATGCTGCTACCAAACATCCTCACAACAATAACTTCTTCCATCTCATTCTCCTGTATTAATCACCAGTATGATACATAGTCGGGTAAGCGCCTGTAAAACACGCCTGACAGTAGTTACTGCTATTTGCACACTCCATCAGCCCATCTATGCTCAGATAGTGTAGACTATCTGCTGTAATATATTTTTGAATCTCTTCCACAGTATGAGTGGAAGCAATAAGTTCTTTTCTAGTAGGTGTATCGATACCATAGAAACATGGAAAAGCTGTAGGTGGGCTACTGATACGCATATGCACCTCTTTAGCTCCAGCTTCACGTAGCATCTTTACTATCTTACGGCTTGTTGTACCTCTAACAATAGAATCATCAACAACAACAACCCTTTTCCCTTCGATAACTTCACGCACAGCATTCAGCTTTATCTTCACGCCAAAGTGTCTAATAGACTGGCTCGGCTCAATAAATGTTCTACCAACATAGTGGTTTCTAACAAGCCCCATCTCAAATGGGATACCGCTATGCTCTGCATAACCAAGTGTCGCAACAACGCCTGAGTCAGGCACAGCAATAACAACATCAGCTTCTACATCATCCTCTTCTGCAAGTTTTATTCCCAAACGCTTTCTAACACCATAAACGCTATTACCGAATAGATAAGAATCAGGTCTAGCGAAGTATATATGCTCAAAAATACAAGGTTTATGATCAACTTTTTCAAATGGGAATATAGATTTAAGCCCGTCGTCATCGATGATAATCATCTCGCCCGGCTCTACTTCACGTACCATTGTTGCCTCTATAAGATCGAGAGCACAGCTTTCAGATGTTAGGACATAACCATTCTTAAGCTTACCAAGAACAAGCGGACGCATTCCCATAGGATCACGCACTCCTATCAACTTATCGTTTGTCATGATAAGAATAGAAAAAGCTCCCTTAAGCTGGTTTACAGAGTGGGTGATAGATTCTATCAGGTCTTCTTTCTTACTTTTAGCTATCAAATGAACGATAACTTCAGAGTCTGAACTGGAAGCAAAAATAGCTCCCTGAGTAACAAGTTCTTTTTTGATCTCTTCAGCATTAACAATATTACCGTTATGTGCCAAAGAAATATCACCAGAGTTTATAGTAACACTAATAGGCTGAGTATTAGCTAGCTCAGACATTCCTGTTGTGGAATATCTATTGTGCCCGATAGCCATATCGCCTTTAAGTCTGTCTAATTTTTCCTGAGAAAAGATATCAGCCACAAGCCCCATACCTTTTTCATATGTGATTTTATCACGGTTACTTACAGCTATTCCAGCACCCTCTTGCCCTCTATGCTGGAGAGCATACAGTGAGAGGTAAACAAGATTCGCAGCGTCATCATTGGCAAATACGCCAGCTACACCACATTCCTCGTGAAATTTGTCCATCATTTCATTATTTCCCCGATGCTGTTATTCCATAGATTTTCAGCATCTTTCACCTTAAGGCTAACCAGTTGATCGCCGTTCAGTGATATATCTATCTTATCGCTTGTTGTTCGCCCGATTTTCTTTATTGGAAGTCCATTTGCTTTAGCAAGTTTTTCAACTTCAACTGCGTGTGCATTTCCAACCTCTAGGATAACTCTTCCGTGGTTCTCACCAAAAAGGAGCGCATCCGCTTTAAGCTCAGATTCAAGCTTTACTATCATTCCGATTTCACTGTCATCAAATGACATTTCACATAGAGCTACTGCTAGTCCACCGTCTGACACGTCATGAGCTGAGTTAATAAGTCTCTTATCGGCGGCCTCACACATGAAGTCGATAATCGCCTTCTCGCGAGCCAAATCAACATGAGGAGCGTCACCGAGTTCTTTACCATGAATACTAGCAAGATACTCAGAACCACCAATGTGACCATCATTTTCACCGAGAAGATAGATTGTGCTACCAGTCTCTTTAAAGTATGAACCGATCCTTTTAGTAACGTCATCTATAACACCTACCATTACTATTGTAGGAGTTGGATGAATAGGTACACCTTCAGTTTCGTTATAAAGTGAAACGTTACCACTAACAACAGGTGTCTCAAGAGCGTTAGCCGCTTCGATGATACCTTCGATAGCAGAAACAAACTGCCACATGATCTCTTCTTTTTCAGGATTTCCAAAGTTGAGACAGTTAGTGAAAGCTCTAGGTCTAGCACCACTCACAGCAACATTTCTTGCTGATTCAGCTATGGCAGCCTTTCCACCTTCAAATGGGTTAAGATAGCAATATCTACTGTTACAATCACTAGAGAGTGCAACACCCACCTCTTTCTCGTTCAGCCTGATAACGGCTGCATCACTACCAGGAAGCTGTACGGTACCAACACGAACCATGTGGTCGTACTGCTCATAAACCCAGTGCTTCGAAGCGATAGTAGGGTTAGCAAGTAGCTTCTCAAGTATCTCTTGAATATTCTCAGGAGTGGTAACCTCAACAGGAGCCTGAATAGCGTCCATTACTGCTGGTCTAGCGTATGGTCTATCGTATTTAGGGGCTTCATTAGCGAGTGGAGCAGCTTCAAGAACAGCAACCTCTTCGCCAGCCCATGTGAGTCTAACATGTCCGTCATCAGTAACTTCACCGATAACAGATGCATCAAGATCCCACTTTTCAAATATTGCTTTAACCTTATCTTCGTATCCCTTCTTAGCCACCATAAGCATACGCTCTTGTGACTCAGAAAGCATAATTTCATAAGGAGTCATACTACTTTCACGAACAGGTACATTGTCAAGGTCTAGTCTAACACCTGTTCCAGAGTTAGAAGTCATCTCAAATGCTGATGAAGTTAGACCTGCGGCTCCCATATCCTGAATACCAACTATATAGTCAGTCTTCATAAGCTCCAGACAAGCCTCAAGAAGAAGCTTCTCTTTGAATGGGTCACCAACCTGTACGTTAGGTCGTTTAGCCTCACTGTTCTCATCGAATTCCGCAGAAGCCATAGTAGCTCCGTGGATTCCGTCTCTACCAGTCTTCGCTCCGACATATATAACTGGGTTACCCTTACCTTCTGCCTTAGCTAAGAAAATTTTGTCCTTTTGCACAACACCAAGGGCGAATGCATTAACAAGTGGGTTACCATTGTAACAATCGTTAAAGTAAACTTCTCCACCGACAGTAGGCACGCCGAAGCAGTTGCCATAGTGGGATATCCCCTCAACAACACCTTCGAATATAAATCTATTTTTAGGATTGTCTAAGCTACCGAATCTGAGTGAGTTCATAGCCGCTACAGGTCTAGCCCCCATAGTGAATACGTCTCTGAGGATACCACCAACACCAGTTGCGGCACCTTGGAAAGGCATAATGAATGACGGGTGGTTGTGTGATTCCACCTTAAAGCAGACACAAAGACCTTCATCATCGACTGAGATAATACCAGCATTTTCGCCAGGTCCCTGAACAACCCAAGGGGCTTCCGTAGGGAATTTTGCGAGGTGCATACGGCTGGATTTATAAGAGCAGTGCTCAGAATACATAGAAGATATGATTCCGAGTTCTATATAGTTAGGTGTTCTGCCGAGCAGATTCTTAATACCTTCGAATTCGCCTTCTGTGAGTCCCATCTCTTTAGCAACAGGGAAAGTTACCTCAGGGTAGTTGAAGCTATCGTATACGCTCATGCCGCCCCTCCTATGGATTTCACTATAGACTCAAAGAGGAAATATCCGTCTCTGGTCTCCATAACACCCTCAGCACAACGCTCTGGGTGAGGCATCATACCAAGCACGTTACCCTGCTCGTTTACTATACCTGCTATATTGTTTACTGAACCGTTAAGGTTAGTAGTATCATTGCATTCGCCGTTACCATCAGAGTACCTGAATACTATCTGGTTTTGATCTTCGAGTTTCGCAAGACCGTCAGCGTCTATAAAGTAATTACCATCCATGTGAGCCACAGGCACATTCACAACCTCACCAGCAGCATACATTCTACTGTAAGGAGTATCCGAATTATCAACACGAAGGTTAGAGTATTTACATATGAATTTAAGATCACGGTTTTTCATAAGAGCACCAGGAAGAAGCCCTGTCTCTGTTAGAACCTGAAAACCATTACAAATGCCAAGTACGTGTCCACCTTGGTTAGCGAAATCTACAATCTTGCTAACGATAGGGGAAAACTTAGCTATAGCTCCACAACGGAGATAATCTCCATAAGAGAAGCCACCAGGTAAAACAACAAGATCAACACCTTGAAGGTCTGTATCTTTGTGCCATAGGAAGACTGTTTCAACACCCATCACATGTTTGAGTATGTGATAGCAATCGTGATCACAGTTCGAACCAGGAAAAACAACTACACCAGCTTTCATGATTAATCCACAAATTCGATAGAATATTCTTCTATAACTGGGTTAGAGAGAAGCTCATCCGCGATTTTAGCAAGATCTTGCTCACAAGATTTATCATTTACTTCAAATTCGAAAAACTTCCCCATGCGAACTTCGCTCGCAAAATCATATCCCATTCTGTTGATAGAACTAAGTATTGTTTGGCCTTGAGGATCAAGAACAGTATCTTTCAACCTAACGAATACTTTGACTTTCATTTAAAGCACCTTTTTTATATAATTTTATTCGATTTTTATGCAGTTTTGAGAGCTTTTTTTATACCAGAAATGGTAGATAAAGTCATTGAAAAAAAGCTATTACACTTATTTAATAATTTTTATAGTTATGTGTGTGCAATCACTGTTGCTTTAGTGGTATTTTGATGTAAAATAGGCACAAGTATAGAAAACAATCCAAATTCCCAAAGAGCATTATTATGAAAATTTTAGTAGTTGATGATTCTGCGATAGCGCGTAAATTCCTTATAAAAAGCCTTCCTAATGTCGAAGGTGTAGAATTTGAGATTAAGGAATGTATAAATGGGCTTGAAGCAGTTAACATATACCCAGATTATAAACCAGATATAGTATTTTTAGATCTTACCATGCCTGTAATGGATGGTGTCGAGGCTCTCGCTAAAATCAAAGAGCTTGATCCTGATTCTGTGGTTTATGTACTAACAGCCGACATACAAAAATCTACACAAGAAAAAATCATGGCACTAGATGCTAAGAAATTTCTAAAAAAACCACCTTCTAAAGGCATAATTGGTGACGCTGTATTAGAATTTGTAAAAACAATGAATATTGGTTAGAGTAACTTATGTCAGATAATGTGAATTTTTTTAACGATGAAGAGACAGATGCACTTCAAGAACTGATGAACATTGCTTTTGGTCAGGCTGCTGCTGAACTTGCAGAGGTCATTGACATTTCAGTGACGCTCAGCTTCCCTAAGCTTAATATTGTCAAAGTTAGTGATCTTATGAATCATATTGCTGATGACGTAAAATATATAAACAAGTGCAATCTTGTAGAACAAAGATACAAGGGTGACACTGGTGGCGTTGCTTACCTCATATTCCCTCACGGCACAGAAAAAGAATTCGTATCTATGTTTCACATGGATGAAGAAGATAATGATCACGAAGTCTTTATAGACGTAGAACGTGAAGTTTTGTCAGAAGTTGGAAATATTCTTATTGGCGCCTGTATCAGTAAGATTTTTGATTTATTAAAAACAAACGTAACCTACACTCCTCCTCATACTATGATTGGGCACAAATTCGAAAATCATTTCTTAAAAGGCTGCTTTACTGGCGAAGATTATGCAATCATGCTTAATACAGGTTTTAGCCTTAGCGAAAAGACAATAGAAGGTTATCTCTTCTTAGTAAACTGCCAATCTTCAATAGAGCCACTTAAAAAAGCATTGGCTGACCTTTTTGAGAGCTACGAATGAAAGGATACTCTCAAATATTAGAATCAATCAATATTGGGATAGTTATTATAGACAAAGAGTTTAATATCGTTGAGTGGAATGCCTGGATGGCTAACTATAGTGAAAAAAGAGAAGATGACGTTCTTGGTGAAAATATTTATAAAGTTTTCCCAGAGCTTGATAGAGTATGCTTCAACAGAGGCTGTAAATCGGTATTCTCATTCGGAAATCTAGTTTTTCTTTCATCAAAACTCCATAAATTCTTATTCCCTTTCAAACTTAGCGGTGCTTACTCAGCTAGCTTTGAGTATATGCAACAGAGTTGCTACCTTATACCTATCAAAGATGAAAATGGCGAAACAACTAGCCTTATGATAAATGTTCATGATGTCACAGAAAATGCTATACTTGAAAAACACTTAAAAGAGCTAAGCTATGTTGATGGCCTCACAGGTGTATACAATAGAAGAACATTTGAGCGTAGGCTTGTAGAATAGTTTACAAGACATAAAAGGACAGACTCACCACTAGGCATTATCATGTTTGACCTAGACTATTTTAAAATTATTAATGATACATATGGACATCCATTCGGCGATATTGTTCTTCAAGAAATTGTTAAAGCTTGCAATGGAAAACTAAGAACTGAGGACTTCCTAGCTAGATATGGTGGTGAAGAATTTGTTTGCCTTCTCATTAACCAAAACATAGACCAAACACTCCTAGTTGCTGAGAGACTCCGTATAGCAATTGAAGAGCTTGTAATTTCAGATGGTGATATTAGTATCCAAACAACTGTAAGTATTGGAATCGCAGACTCAAAATTTTGTGATACTCAAGAAGAGCTACTTAAGCTCGCTGACACTGCTCTCTATGAAGCAAAAGAGAAAGGCAGAAACCGTGTGGAGCTTGCTAACAAAGATTAGCGACCCGCCGTCAAGAGCGGCACAGGACTTGGACACAAGCTATCTATTATCTTCAGATCTTTTTCACTGCAATAACCTTTAAAAAAATATCCTTGTTTCCTACCCTCTTCAGTAATTATTTGAATATGCGTGTGGTGATTCCAGCCTCCATTTTCGTGCAAGTCACCTATTCTAGCTACAACGTCACCAGAAACTAGTCTCTCACCAGTCTTTGGCAAGCTATCTAAGCTCATATGACCAAACATAACATAAAATGGTTCTACGTCCTCTATTTCATGTTTTAAAACGACATAACCACCATAATTACCCTCACCCTTTTCATATCCTGTCTCTTCAACGGTTGCATCAAGCGGAGCATAAATAGGTTCACCAGCAGGTAGACAAATATCTATCCCTAAATGAAAATATCTCTTATCAATACTCATCTGTTCATACTGCGACAAAATACTCTCTCTGTCCTCAAGATAGCTTCCTGTAGCCCAGCTATACCCAGAGTTTGCAATGATATTATTAAACAAATCATTAATCTTCACTGAGTCACCACTAAGTTCAATAGCTTTTGAGGCAAGGTCATCATCTAAAACAATATTTAAAGGGTATCCCTCTTGATTTGTGATTTTTGAAACTTTTTTATCATAATTGAGTAAAAAATATGGATAGATCATTTTTCCCCCTAAGTAACACTCTTAGTACTACCTATGTTCTTAGTAGACTTATTTATATCATAACAAAAGAGTAAAAGTGTATAATAATGAATTTAAAGTAATAACGCTATTGATAATATGACTTGACAAAAAAGTAAGAAATAAGTAATAATTTGATCCTTGCCCCCGTAGCTCAGGTGGATAGAGCGATGGATTCCTAATCCAGAGGCCGCATGTTCGAGTCATGCCGGGGGCGTTCTTTAAATATCAACAACTTACCCCAATATCAATAAGTTACCGATTAATAACTTGTTTATACTTAACACAATTACGCCCTGCTGACTTTGCGTCATAAAGAGCACTATCCGCATTATTGATAAAATCTTCGATCCTATCATGCATCATAGGGATAACAGAAGTGACACCACAGCTAACAGTCACATAACCTAAATCTGACTTATTATGTGGTATATACGCATCTTCGACAGCTTGACGAATAGATTCTGCAACCTTTACAGCACCTTCCAAATTAGTGTCACATAGTATGATTGCAAACTCTTCACCGCCATAACGTGCAAGCGTATCTGTAGCCCTGCTTAAAGTAGATCTGAATATACCTGCCAGCTCCCTTAGACAATCATCACCACGAAGATGTCCATATGAGTCATTATAGTTTTTAAAATAATCAATATCCAAAATGATAAGAGCCAGTTCATTCCTTGCTCTTTTGGCTCTTTGAAACTCTTTATCCATAGCCTCATTAAAGATACGTCTATTTGAAAGCCCTGTTAAAACATCTATTGATGCAAGCTCTGCAAGTCTTTTGTTAGCGCCCTCAAGCTCTATAGTCCTTTTCTCAACAAGCCTTTCTGTGTCTGCCAGAAACTTTGATTTAGCTAACTGTGATTCTTCCAGATGCTCAAGTGCTTCCTGTTGAGCCTTATCTTTCTCTTTTCGTAAAATGTTAACTCTATCTGCAAGAGCAAAAGATAATAATACAGCATTGATTGCAAAACCTAACTGCACTGAATGCTCTGTTATAAAAACATGTGGCAAAATACCTAAAAGTTTCAAAAGGAGAAGCACCATACCTAACAAGAAGAAAGTCCAAGCAAGTAGAAAGAATCTAGCAGGTTTATACCCTCTGGCATAAACAACCATTCCGCCTATAAAAACAGTAATCAACAATAGTATAGCTACTAATGCAATAATTATACTAGCCAGTCTGTAATCAATAAAAAGTGATGCAATAGACAAAACTATGTAAAATACCATAAAACCAAGCATTGCTTTATATAAGAAAGTAGAGTTCTCTTTAAGCTTCAAAAATGAATTTGTATAAAAAGCTATAGACAAAAACGTAAAGCTTGCAAATACTACCAAGCTTTTGTTTGCCCACCATATCATGTCAGGCCATAAATACTGAGTCGAAATACCAAAGTACCCCCCCTGAACAAATGAATAGGCAAGTATTAGGAGGTTACAAATTAGAAAATCATTATCTCTTGTGGAAATATACAAGAAAAGATTATACAACATAAGTGCGAACAAAATACCGAATAATATCCCAATTGCCAGCTTCGACCTATCTAAATGCTCAGTAAAAGCAGCCCCTGTCCACAAGAAAAGAGGCATATTTATCGAACCACTTGATGATACCTTTATATAGTACTGCTGGTATGCCAAAAGCTGGTTACCAAGTATAAAAGCTGGATGAGCTAAGTTTAGCTGTTTGGCTCGCCTATCTATTCTATCCCCACCCTTAAGCTCTTTATAATCACCTTTACCATCTGGTATATAAAAAGTCACATAATCTAAAGGAGCATAGGGAAGATCTAGAACCCACCCTGATTCAGAATATGTATCACCCATTACAGAGAAACATAGCCAGTATGTATTAGGTGAGTATCCAAAATTAAGTGGCACCTTACTACTCGTTTTAAACTGATTAGAGTTATTCAATTTTATAATATCTTCTAGAGTGTATGCGGATGCAGAGTCTTCTATGTATTCTACTGCTAGACCTATATTTGTTGCCATTTTCATATCATTCACTTTAACAGGGTATGCAGAAGCACTACTCATGCAAAATAGTAATAATAATAATATCTCTATACATAAGGTAGATAGACTCGAATAGGCATTTTTGTTCATAATTATCTCATTTAATAATTGTATTGCTTAATATTAATCAGAAATCAACAATCTGGCAATCCTTTTATTAAGATATTAACACTAACTTTTTGGTGTTCTACGAATTGTACCAATATATATACCAGTAAGAGCTAGAATTGCTCCTATAAACTCTATACTTGTGACATCCTTGGAAAATATAGTCACATCCCAGACATAAGCAAAAGCTGGCTGCAACAAGAGGATTAACCCACTTATTGTAAGTTTTACTTTTGGCAAAGCAGAAGCGATTATAACCCACGCAAATGCCTGACACAGGACTCCATAGGCTAAAAGGTATATGCCAGTTCGTAGGTCAGATATGACTAAACTTTCACCAGACATGATAGCTGTCACACCTAAGATAACCCCAGAAACACCTGTAAGGATAAACATACTTAGCTTCTTATCAACAGGATTATCTTGGCTACCAGCCATACGAAGAGTGTAGATGTAACCAGTATACATTAAGGCAGTGAGGAGTCCATATATGACACCTATTCTAAATTGTTCATCACGACCATCCCATCCATTACCAGCGATAAGATAAAGTCCTGAGAATGCAAGTATAATCGCTATTATCAGCCTAAGCTTCACCCTCTCTTTGAAAACAATAACATCTATTACAGCGAGAAAAAATACCTGAAAATTTGCCAAAAGAGTAGAAAGACCTGGACCGACATAAAGGATGCTTACATGCCAGAAATATATATCAAAAGAAAAGAACACCCCACTAGCAACAGTGATAAAAAGTCCTTTTCTGTTAATTCGCGTAACCTTGCTGCTGACAGCAAAAAGTATCGCCAAACCAACCAGCCCAAAAACCATACGGTAAAAGCCAGTAGCGGACGTGGCAGCCCCCGCCAGCCTTGCAAATACTGGTGAGAAGCTGATCATGAATGCACCTATAAATAGGTGAAAAACGGCACTTTTAGCTATAAGACCAGACATAATTCATCTCCGTTAAAAAGAGAGTTTACACCTAAATTACATTAATGCAAATAAAGCATTTTTAATTCAGACGAAAGCTTATAGGGAGTATAAAATCCATAGCCTCTGGGGGCTCAGGGAGGGGTGAAGACTTCGCTAATATTTGAAGGGCAGACTTGTCTAAAAGATTGAAACCACTAGTTACAACAACAACTCCATTACTTATCAAACCATCACTCTCGACATTAAAGGCGACAGTTACGCTACCTTGCATATCTCTTCTTCGAGCTTTCACGGGATACTTTTTATTACTGGAAATAATATTTCTTACTTTTTCTCTGTATACATCTTTCAAAATAGCTAAATTCTCGACACTTGGTAGATCAGCAACCACCTCTTCATGGCTAACTGAAACAACAGAATAATCTGGAATGGCAGAATCAATATGGACTTCTTCGCTCGGTTGTTCTTCCACTGGTTCGGTTGCTGGTTCAGGAATAACCTCTGCCACAGCAGTAGGTTCTGGTTTGACAGCTACCTTCTTAACAGGGATTGGTTTCTGCTTAACAACCTTCACAGGAGGAGCCTTCACAGGTATCGAAACAACTGATTTACGTTTCTTAATTACATCAACACTAATCATATCAGCAGGCATACTTGAAGGTTTAGTTGAATTTAGACGCAAATCAACTATATAAAATATTGCTAAGTGCAGTATAGCCGCTATAAACAGGGTAAGGGGGAGCAAGCCCCCCCTATACCTCTGTTTAGTACCTGAAAGTGAGACCTGCTGCAAAGTTGCGCTCTGCCGCAGGATAGTAAGATTCCGAATAGGCTGTTCTGTATGCATAGTCATAATATTGCTCGTTGAAAACATTATTTATCTTAAAGTATACTCTGAAATTCTTATATTCGTAATCGACTTTTACGTCACTCACAATATAAGCATCAAGCTTCTCTTTAGTGTTTGTATAGTCGTTACCAGCATATGTTGAGCTATAGTAACTACCAAAATAGTAAACGCCAACACCTACAGGAGTCTTATAACCGACTGTCGCTTTAAGCTGATCTTTTGAAAGTAATGGGATATCGTTCCCCTCAGATGCCCCTTCGTTAATGTCAGCATCAACGTAAGAATATGCACCTTCTACATTCAAATTCTTACCAGCGTAACCAACTTTAAGACCAGCACCTTTTCTTTTTGTATCAATGTTTTCGTTACTGAAAGGATAAAAGTTAGGGTTAGTAAAGATCTCGTTATTTGTCTTCTGCTTGTAAACTGATGCACCAGCGTAGTAGCCTTTGTAGTCGTAGTCATAGCCTATTGCATATGTTTTAGCTGTCTGTGGCTCTATGTCAGTATTAAGTCCGCCATAGTACTCTCTAAGCTCGTCTGTAGTAGGGAAACGGAATGACTTATCAAAGCGCACATAGAATGAACCCAACTTATCAGTTTCATACCCGAGAAGAGCGTTATAAGCATTCTCTGTCTCATCCTTTGTCAGGCTATCAGAGTTATAGTCATCTTTAAGTTTCTGGCTTCTGTATCCAGCCTCGACAATGATACCGTCGATGTTTGCTCTATCAGAGATGTAAAGACCTGTCATTGAGCGATCAAGTTCGAAACTGTCATTTGAATAAGCTGATTCAGAGTCTGATTCTACATCATATTTGATATAATCTAGCCCAAGTACAAGTCTGTTTGAGTAGCCTTTATGATTGATATTCAATGTATAGAAAGGGTTGATAGATTTACTACTCAGTTTATCAACTGCATGGTAATAACTGGTATAATATGTATAATCTCTTTCACGTTTACGGAAATCAGCTTTAACATTAAGCTCACCAAGTGGAAGGAACAGTTTACCGCCCACACCGTAAAGATACTCTTTATCATCTCCACCATCTCTAGGTGTAGCTGAATAATCTCTACCATTTGCGGACATCTGAGCCTCTGTCACTCCACCTGGGAGCCCATACTCAGAGTCGCTATAGTTCGCATATGCGTTCAGCTCATACTTGTCTTGATAGAAAGTAAAATCACCAGAAATGGATTTTGTTTCAAGTTCAGAGTTATCTCTGTAACCATCAGTTCTATATTTATCTAAGTTGATAAGAAACGCTATGTTGTCATTTGCATACTGACCAGCGAGGTTACCATGATATGTACCATAGCTTCCGCCTTCAGTTTTGAGTGTAACACCTGATTTAGTAGGCTTCTTTGTAACTATATTGATAGCTCCACCTGTCGCTCTATCACCAAAAAGGACAGAGTTACCGCCGTGAAAAACTTCAACACGATCAACGTTATCAACTGTGATAAAGCTCCAATCAACACCAGACATGTCAGGGTTAGATATTCTGCGACCATTCAAAAGGACAACACTGTTAAGTCCACCCTTTTCAGCTCCGTAGCCACCCATATCAACGTTAATATGCTTTGTGTCGTAGCCTTTTACTGAAACACCTGAGATCATTTTGAGAAGATCCGCTGTCGTAGATGGGTTAAGGTTTTTGATTTTTTCCTTGCTAACAACTTCAACGTTAGAAGCTGCCTTGTTCTCTGTAACTCCGAGTGAATCCTCGAAGATAACTATCTCTTTAAGTTCATCAGCAAATGCATAAGTGCATACAAACAATAGTAAAAATACGATCTTTAACGATTTCATCAATCTCTCCATTTAATTTAATACATGAATGCGCGACAAACCAATAAGGTTGTCATTTTGATAAAATGTTAAGATCAGGTTTTAGTTAAATTCATTGCGAGCCCCCTTATTCTGCGTAAGTGGTACTGCATTGACGTATAACTAAGATGTCCTGGCTTGCCTTCGTCCTACTAACCCGCCTTCCCATCATTCGACAGTGGCTAACTTGAGTTTTCGTCCAGCTTACAGTTGCGCGACAGCATCGGATTTGCACCGATTTCCCACGTTATACTTGCAGCGAAGTTAGATTATTATTGCAGAATTGAAAGAATAGCAAGCAGATTTTTATGAGGTTGTGCTGAAATAATCTGGAGAAGGATGACCATTTACAAGAATAAAGTCTGTTCCATAAAGGGCTTTTAAAATTTCTTCACTAGGTGTTTCTGATAAAATAAATTCTAATTTACCATTCTTGATCCCTGCCATGCAGTTCGAGATGATAGAAGCTATAGTCACATTATGAACAGCGGCTATGATCAACTTCTCTCTCGCTATCTCACGAATCAGTTCCATGATCTTAACCTCGTAGTAAGGGTCAAGATTTGCAAATGGCTCGTCCATTACTATTACAGGGGTCTTCTGAACCAAAGCCCGTGCAATGAGAACACGCTTCATCTCACCAGAGGATATCTCATAGATAGATTTCTCTGTCATCTCACTAAGACCACAGCGATCAGCAATCTCGCTTATATCCGCCTCTCCACCGTATCTATACGCACCAGAAAGTATAAGCTGACGTACAGTCACTGGGTTATCAGGCCAAGCATATACTGGTATATATGCAACCCTACTGGCCATATCTTCATGTCTAAATAACTCATACTCTTCATCATCTAGAGTGACACTACCTGAATACTTTTTATTAAGCCCTGCTAATATCCTTAGCAGAGTCGATTTACCGCTACCATTAGGACCTATGATAGAAACCAGACCTTTATCTGGAATAACTAATTTTTCGATATTAAGGCTGAAATCCGCGCCGTAGCTAAAGTATAAATTTTTAATTTCGATCATTACAAGCCTTTACGAAGTATATGGATAAAGAATGGAGCACCAACAAGAGCGGTCACAGCGCCGAGTGGAATCTCTCTCGGAAAGAATGCTGTCCTGCAAAATGTGTCTATCAGAACAACAGCTATGCCACCTGCGAAAAAGCTGACTGGCATATTCCTTCTAAAATCGTAACCTGTAATGATCTTTGCGATATGCGGAACAACTATACCTATAAAACCGATGCTACAACAAAAGGTTACAAGTATCGCAGTTATAACCGAGCCTAGTAAAAATACCTTCATAGAAAACCTGCTAAGGTCTAGCCCTGAGCTTTCGGCTATATCATCTCCAAGCATATATAGATTCATCTGCTTACCCATGCGAATTAGCATTATTGAGCAAATCATAACAAATACTGACAATACGAGTGAATCACGTAATTGCAGTGAAGATGTATCACCCATATACCAAAGGATTATGTTTTTACTGAACCTATCACTCATAACTATGTGAAGAACGGTAATTACTGATGTAAAGAAGAAATTAAGACCAACGCCGATCAATATAAGTTTTATCCCCTGACCTCTCTTATGGATCCCAGAGATGTAGAAAATTAATGCGATAGATATCATTGAGAATGTAAAGACGATCATACGGCTAAGGTAGTAGCTATCTATCTGAAAGATCATCCCAACAACAACACCAACGGCAGCAGCACCTGCTACACCAAGAATAAAAGGGTCAGCAAGCGGGTTCCTGAACCAAGTCTGGAAAGACATACCAACAACAGAAAGACCACCGCCAATCATAAAACCAGCGAGCACCCTAGGGAGTCGGATTTGTAATGCGACTACATTGTTATCAGGATTAAATATTTCAAATGGAGATATGAATGAACCACCAAACGATAAACCAGCGTAAATTATCACAACAGAGATTGCAATATTGATCAGATAAAAAGTTATTTGACTAGTTGTCGAAGATTTTTGCATGCTGTTTTTATCCTATAAGACGGTCTTAGAAAACAATCGCAGTCTAGACGTATTACCTTTGATTTTATACCTGAATTTTTCAACCTTGCCATAAATTCTTTTAAACCAGAGTCACCCATAGAGCCTGAAAAGAAGATATAGTCAGGCTTTGACGCTAAAATATATTCAAATCCAATAATTGTATATCCAGCGAAAGACGAATCCATAACATTATCAACCCCAGCACACTTCATTATATCATTAACGAATGTACCAGTGGAAGCAACAGAAAATGGGTTAATCCCCACTAGAAACATGCCAGTAGCTAGTTTTTTACTATCAGCATAAAAAAGTTTTTCAAGCTCGCTAACAATCTCACTAGAATCTAAATTTAGTAATTCTGATATAGATTTAATATTTTCTATGATCTCTTTTGTTTTGGTAGATTTATAAAAATAATTCTTGATATTTAGGTTATTCAGATAGCTCTTAAGGCTCTTCTCTGCACCTTCGACAGAGCCAAGAACAAGAGTTGGTCTCAGGCTGACAATACGCTCGATAGAAGGCCTAAACCCGCTCCCAACCTTAGGCAAGTTATTTGCTTCCTCTGGGTAGTTACAAAACTGGGTAACACCAACAACCTGATCACCTGCACCAATAGCAAAGAGTATCTCCGTAACACCAGGAGACAGGCTCACGATACGCTCACAATAAGCATTTAAGCTCAAAAAGAAGACTAACATTACTAAGAATATTTTATATGTTTTCATTTTTCCTCTGCACTATCGTTTAAATGATTATTGCTAACTACACAAGAAATTTCTTGTTGTCATAAATATAACTTGCAATTTTTTATACACAGACTATACATTTGTTTAGAACAAGTGTTTAGGAGTGTAAATTGAAAGATAGCGACCCAAGAGGGAGAATACTCAAAGCAGCTTGTGAGCTGTTCGGTGAGAAGGGTTTCAAACCTACCACAATAAGAGAAATCTGCAAAAATGCGGACGTCAGCCTTGCCCTTGTGAATTATCATTTTAAAAGCAAGCAAGCACTATATGAAGAGATACTGCTCAGCGCAATTGATGATGCATTTAGCAAAAATCCTGTGCATAAATTTATTACTGAAGATATGACACCTGAAGAAAAATTACGCAACGCTATCAGACTATTAATGCATAGGCTTTTAGGTAGCAACGGCTTGGGGAGCAATCCATACACCGTCATGTTAGTCGCAAAAGAACTCACAAACCCATCTAATGTAATGGAAAAGATTTATGCATACTATCTAAACGGCATGATATCCACAATGATAAGCGTAGTAAAAGAGCTTGTGGGCGATATAGATAGTGAGCAATTAGTACGTTTTACCTCTAGCATAGCTGGTCAATGCCTTCACCCTCTCCTCGCACGAAACATTTTATCAAGAGCAGGACTCGAACTAGGCAATACTGAAGAAGAGATAGAAAAACATGCAAAACACATATATGAATTTAGTTTAAACGGCATAAAAGGATATCAGTTATGAAAAAACTACTATTGCTCATCCCAATAATTATAATCATTGCTGTTGCGTTCAAAGCATCAAATATGAAGAAGACACAACCTGAAAATGGATACCTCTTCTCAGGGACAGCAGAAACAACAAAGATCAGGCTTTCGTTTAAAACATCGGGGCGGATCGACAAGATTATGTTCGATGAAGGGGACTCAGTTTATATGAACGATGTTGTGGCAATCCTTGATAACACAGACGAAAAGTTGAATATAGCAGCAGCTGAGGCGAACCTAGAATATAACAACGCAATCCTAGCCGAAGTGCTAGCTGGTAG
Organism: Denitrovibrio sp.; assembly: GCA_002869185.1. GTDB lineage: Bacteria > Chrysiogenota > Deferribacteres > Deferribacterales > Geovibrionaceae > Denitrovibrio. The sequence continues at coordinate 48,564 of PKTN01000008.1, forward strand.
CAGAAAACAAGAGATAAGAAATGCAAAAGCAGCACTAGATATAGCTAAAGCTAAAGTAAAAAATGCTGAGACTGAACTAGCTCAAGCAACAACTGACAGGGAAAGGTTTAAGTCACTCTATGCTGATAATGGTGTCAGTAAAAGGACATATGAACTATACGAAACAGCTTACCAGAAATCAAAGAACTCGACTGAAGAGGCGAAGGCATCTGTACGTAAAGCGAATGAGAACCTCAGCTTAGCCATTGAAGGGGCTAGAAGCGAGGCAATTGCAAAAGCAAAAGCCATGGTTTCAATATCTGAACAGTCGCTCATTCAAGCAAAACAAAAATTACAATACACCAATTTACTCTCACCTATATCTGGGAAAGTACTAACAAGGGTAGCAGAAAATGGGGAATTTATCCAAACTGGTGCAGTAGTTATCACAATAGCTAACCTGAAAGACCTATGGGTAAGAGGTTATGTGAGTGAATCATACCTAGGTAAAGTTAAGATCGGACAAAAAGTAACTATCAAAAGTGACTCATATCCTGACAAAGAATACACTGGTGTCATTACATATATTGCTGATGAAGCAGAGTTCACACCAAAGTCTGTACAAACATATGACGAAAGAATTAACTTTATGTACATGATAAAGATAGCTGTAAACAACGACAAATCAGAGCTTAAACAAGGTATGCCAGTCGAGGGAAAGATACTCTTCTAAAGCAATGGAAAATAATAACTTAGCGGTAGACGCAAGATCACTTTCTAAAAGTTTCAAAAGTCTCAAAGCCGTGGATAAAATAACTCTACAAGTAAAAACTGGAGAGATATATGGAGTTATAGGTCCTGATGGAGCTGGTAAAACCACTCTCCTTCGCATGCTTACAGGGATACTTACTCCAGATAGTGGTGAATCGTTAATATGTGGATATTCCAGCCAAATAAATAACAGAGAGGTTAAGAATCACCTAGCCTATATGAGTCAGAAATTTGGTTTATACTCTGACCTGACAGTTTACGAAAACATAAGACTTTATGCTGACCTATATGGCGTAGCAAAGGCTACAAGGGATGAACAAATTGATAAGCTTCTGGATTTCAGCTATATGCGTCCATTCAAAAACAGACGAGCTGGTAAGCTTTCAGGTGGGATGAAACAGAAACTACAGCTTATATGTGCACTTATTCATAAACCACAAGTTCTACTTCTTGATGAACCAACTAATGGTGTAGATCCCGTTAGTAGAAGGGATTTTTGGCGTATACTTTATGACCTCGTCTCTGAAGGTGTAACTATCGTTGTAAGTACTGCATATCTTGATGAAGCAGAACGTTGCTCACGGATAGGGCTAATGAACAATGGAATAATCGTTGCAGAAGGTAGCCCTCAAGAAGTTATAGAGAAGAGTGACATGACTATAGGTTCTATAAAGACAGATAATAACAAACATAATCTAAAGACTGTACAGCAGCTTTTGCCCGACAACAATGTACACCTATTGGGTGACAGGATTAGATTCACATCAGATGACATCAAGTCGATCTCAATAAAGCTTAACAAAAGCTTCCAAGGTATAGCTATAACCGAAGAACCACCTATGCTCGAAGATATCTTCATGTCATTCCAAGAGGCTAGGGATAACACTGATGTTTTATCCCTAGTAAGTCAGGGCATAGAGAATAAGAGTGGAAGCTCTGTCACTACTAAGAAAATAACAAAAAGATTTGGAGATTTCACCGCCGTAAATTCGATTGATCTTGATGTTAAGTATGGCGAGATTTACGGGTTTCTAGGTCCTAATGGTGCAGGTAAGAGCACAACAATAAAGATGCTTTGTGGACTATTAACTCCTAGTTCAGGACAGGGTATGGTTGGCGGATTTGATGTCACCAAAAAACCTGAAAAGATCAAGGAGAATATAGGCTACATGAGTCAAAAGTTTTCATTATATGAGGACTTGCGCATCTATGAAAACATAGACTTCTATGGTGGGATATACGGACTTCAGGGAAAACAATTGGCCAAGCGAAGAGATTGGGCACTTGAGTTATCAGGGCTAACTGAACGTAAAAAAGAGATGACTTCTAATTTGGCAGGTGGCTGGAGACAACGCCTTGCCCTCGCATGCTCTATATTACACAGCCCTTCTATAGTCTTCCTTGATGAGCCAACAAGTGGAGCTGACCCAGCCAGCAGAAGGCTTTTCTGGGATATCATCAACAGGCTCGCAGGTTCTGGCGTTACAGTTTTCGTAAGTACTCACTATATGGAAGAGGCAGAATACTGTGACAGGCTCGCTATGATTTTCAGAGGTAATATGATAGCTCACGGGACACCACAGGAACTCAAAGAGAATTACATGAGAGATGATATTATTAATATCAGAGTTGCCGAGCCACAGAAACATATGAATACACTAGCAAATATAAATTCTATAAATAATGTTGCTCTTTTCGGAGCTGGCTTACATGTTCGAACCAACGATACTAACTCAAGCCTTAATTCTATCAATGACTATTTTACTAGCAATGGAGCAAAAGCTAAGACATCACTCATCCAGCCATCTATGGAAGATGTATTTGTTTCGCTCATAGATTCAGCGGAGGATGAAAATGACTAATTTCAGCTTTCGCAGACTAAACGCAATCATAATAAAAGAGTTTATACATATCATACGTGACTGGCGTAGTCTTTCACTAGCTATTGCTATACCTATCCTGCTCTTGGTTCTATTCGGTTATGCTCTAAACATGGATTTAAAGAATATACCTATCAGTATCATAGATAAATCAAACACACCTGAGAGTAGAGAGCTTGTTAGTCTTTTTGACGGTTCACCATACTTTAAAGTGCATAACTATCTTCAGAACAATAAACAGGTAGAGGACGCCATAAAGAGACGTGAGATAAAGGCTGGGATATACATCAAATCAGACTTCGCTAAACAACTGAACAATGGCTCAGATATCAAAATAGGTCTCACTGTAGATGGTAGCGATGCAAACACAGGTCGTCTTGTACAGAACTATACTCAAGCCTTAGGCAGCATCTATAATCAAAATATCCATATCAGTAATAACAAGATAGGCTCATTAATGTTGAAATCACGCTCTTGGTATAATCAAGAGCTGACAAGTACTTTCAACCTAGTACCCGGTATAACCGCTATTGTAATGGTAGTTATAGCCTCTATGCTAGCAAGCGTAACAGTTGCTAAAGAGTGGGAAATGGGGACTATGGAACAGCTTATCAGCACCCCTATTATGCGGTTAGAGCTAACACTCGGCAAAGCAATACCTTTATATATTATTGGTCTTACAGATGTTCTTATAGCGACAATCCTTGGTATGGCCATGTTTAACGTACCACTGAGGGGTGAGCCAGCTCTAGTTATCTTCATAGCTACGATATTCCTTACAGGTGTACTCTTTTTTGGGCTTGTCCTTAGCATAGCATTGAAAAAGCAAGTCCTCGCTAACCAGATAGCAATCATTTCAGGATTTTTGCCTACCCTTATACTCAGTGGTTTTGTCTTCACCATAGCAAATATGCCACTACCTATAAGGATTCTGACGCACGTCTTTCCTGCTAGGTATTTCATCGCAATACTAAAGAGTATCTATCTAAAGGGGGTTGGTCTCGACATGATAATTATGAATTTCACCTTCTTAAGCATTTATGCCCTCTTAATGGTGATACTGGCTAATAAAAAACTCATCCTAAGGTTGGACTAATATGCTTTTGAAACTTAAAGCTATGCTCATTAAAGAGCTAAAACAGATGTTACGCGACCCTAAAATGAGGATGGTTGTTCTTAGCATCCCTATGATCCAGATGCTTGTAATGTATTTCGCTCTTACTCTTGATGTTAAGAATATAGATATAGCAATCCTTGATTATGATAAGACAACAACAACAACTAAAATAACCGACATGCTTGATGCATCAGGATATTTCGACATAACAAGATATGCTAACAGCTTAGATGAGATCAGAGAGATAATGGACAGAGGTGACGTGCGCGGAGCAGTCATATTCGCAGCTGGTACAGAAGAAAGAATTGCCCAGAATGCAATTGTAGATGTGCAGGTAATCGCTGACGGAACTATGAGCAATGACGCAGGTATTATTTTCAGTTACGTTTCAGGAGTGCTTGAAAATTATAATAACCAAAACATATTCAGACTTACCGGTAAGAGTGGACAACAAGTAGAATTCGTAAATCGAAATGCATATAACGAAAATCTAGACAGCCGTTTTTACTATGTTCCAGGGCTCATCACAATGATGATTATGGTAACTAGCATACTTCTAACTAGCATTGCCATCGTGCGTGAGAAAGAGATTGGTACTATCGAACAAGTTATGGTTACGCCAATAGGCAGGCTCGAATTTATCATTGGTAAAACACTCCCATTCTTCATTACGGGCTATATAACAACTACCCTTATGTTTGTGTTAGCTTTCTTAGCTTTCGACATAGTTATCAAAGGTAGTATACTGTTACTAGCATTCTTCTTAGGCATGAACATACTTTCATATTTAGGTTTAGCTCTGCTTATAAGTGCATCTTCTTATACACAACAACAAGCGCTCCTAACAGCATTTTTTATACTTATGCCTTGCTCACTACTTAGTGGCTTCATGTTTCCAATAGCCAACATGCCTGAGGTGATTCAATACTTAACATATCTTGATCCTATGAGATGGGGGTTTGAAGCTGTGACAGGGATAGTCATTAAAGGGGCAGGACTAAAAGATCTTTATCAGCAATTATTTTGGCAAACAACTCATACTCTGTTCTTTATAATCTTCGCTTCTATGAAGTTTAAAAAGAACCTAGAATAAATTTACCACCTATATGTAATGCCAGTCGCAAGTCTATTTCTATATTCAGGTTCTTTGTAAATAGTGTTGCTACCCATATAGTACTCATGCCCAAGAGGGTCAGCAGCTTCGTAGAAGGCTTCGAGTATAATATGCTCCCCTATGAAAACTTCACCCTTTAGCCTGTATCCTCGAATATCATAACCTTGATATCTGACCCTACTTCCACCAGAACTCCTAACGGTTCCCGTTGTTGCAAAGTCATAGAAGTATTTAAACTCTAGCCTAGCCTTCTTTTTAAATGTAACCTTCGTACCAACACCCATGAAAAGGTCATCACCCATATTAGTATTTATACCATTAACTTTGCCGGTATATTTATCAGTGTATATCGCCTGTATAAATGGCATAAAGTTTTTTATTTTTTTCGTTAGTGCTGCTCTATAAACAAGCTCGTATGCGTTAGTACCTTTGGACTGCTCTGCATCACCAGTAGGGAATTTAATCTCTGCGCCAAATATCGCGCCGTAGTTCTCTGTACGAAAATCTTTTATTTGATAAGTAAGTTGAACATCAGCATCACCTATCCCATCATCTAATTCAATCTTATTCACACTACCACTAACACTTTTGGATTCGCCATCCTTTGAAAATAAATATGGAATTTCAACACCAAGTTCCACATCTTTCATAAACGTATTACGATATATAAGTTTAGAACCAAAGACTGAGCTCTCAGCTGAAGATAATAAAGCTCCATTTTGTCTATATTGTTTAGATTTGTTATACATTTTAGAATAAACAAATTTTATTGATTGTTGCTTATATGGAAGGATACTCACTGGTGCTCTTTTATCCATAGCACGTGCATTAGGGGCAATTATAAGTATAAAAAGTAGAGACAAAATAATTGAATTTCTCATAGACCGCCTGTCTTTGTTTATATATTAATTATATTATAATAAATATCAAAAGCCAACAGACTTATTCATCAAGAGCAAGGCTGAGAGCTGTCGTCAATTTGAGTATATCAATGTTAGATTTTCTAAGTCTGCTAGAAAGCATTTGAGCTAGGTTTCTATAGAAGTTAGCACCCGATAAAGGGTCAGTAGTTAGGACTTTATTAATATCCTCTGAGCTAAGCTCAAGGAGCCTGCAATCCGTCTCAGATGTCACAGTAGCAGATCTATTATCCATCTCTGAACAAATGACCATTTCACCAAAAAAACCATTTTGTTCAGCACTAAGATGTTTCAGCTCTTTATCCATTACGTCTAGGTCGTTATCCTCTAGCATCGTTAGTTTTTTTGTTATAGCAACGGTTCCACTCTTAATAAGGTATAAACAGCACCCCATCTCTCCATCTTTGACAATATCATACCCTGCCTGAATCTCTATCTCACGAGCAACTTTGCAAAGCTTCTCTATGGTCTGCTCTGATACATTCTGAAAGAGTGGTGACCTTTTAATTACATCACTATTCATAATCACTCCATCACCAAAATATATACGCCAGATTCGATAGGTTCCAGATCAGATGGGTTTAGCTTAACGTCTGTTTTATTAGATTCCCCAAAGGATTTACCAGCTTTTTGAAATTTCTTTGCTATGAACTCATCAAGGAAGGAGTCGTCATCTGAAAGGACTGTCTTCAAAGAAAAGCTCTCAGTCTCGCGCATCAACCCCATAGCCAGCTTTCCCTTCTTACGAAAGTGCACAATAGCGTCAAAGAATGTCTTACCAACAAGCTCTGTTGGAGCCTTTATTCTAGTAAATCCATGTCCATCAACATTATCAAATATCATCCTAATAGATTGAGGCACCCCAGGGTCTGTAACCATCCTGCCCAGCATAAAGCTTACGTTGAAATCACTGATAACATAATCATCAACATTAGCCTTCTTAAGGTGTTGGACTGATTCGCTATTTTTGACATGTGCGAATATTCTTGCCTTCTGATTAATAGCTCTTATAGTATATGCCGCAAGCACAGTCCTATCATCACCATCAACCTCTCCATCTGGAGATATAATTGCAACATCGGCTTTTTGTGCATTCGCCCTATCGAGAATGTGCTCGCTAAGGAAATCCCCCCTCACAAACTGAATGTTGCGTCCCTTATTGCTATATAAAACTTCTGCTATCTCTTCTTCTGGCAGATTATTAACCAATACCAGCAAGAGCCCTTCATTACTTTTAAACAGCTCTTCGATAACGCTTTCTGAGGTCTTATTCCAACCACAGAGAATTGTGTGATTCTTGTAGGTAACGTTGCTCAAACCACGCTCCTGTTTTAATTTTCTAGATATTAGAATACTTGATACAAGTGCTGTAGTGACAGACATCATGAGAAATCCTAACACGATAACCATCAGCCCAAAGGCCTTGCCACCAGCCGTCCCAGGTACTATGTCACCATAGCCAACAGTAGTAATGGTCACCACTGTCCACCAGAAGGCGTCAAAAAATGACGTTAGTTTCTCTCGCTCCATTACATAAAATATGGTCGAACTTACCATCAACAACGACATAATCGATAGGATAAGGATAAGCAAGAACCTATTTTGCCTTGAGATCAGTATTCTTTTTAACATGATTATATTATAACAGCAGGATGGGATTCCTGCACGTTTGGTTTGTTATTCGCTAAAGAGAAAATCGCCTTTTGTACTAGTCTTAATCTTATACATGGCATTATCTGCTTTCTTCAACATTTCATCTGTTGTGATGCTCTCACCTGAGCTACCGTCAAACACAACAATACCTATAGATACGCCTATATTTGCTCTTGCAACTGTTAATTGATGGGTGGCAGATATAGTTTTTATAATTTTTTTAGCCAGCTGCTCTAAATCTTTTTTAGAATCGAAATTCTCCACTATCACACAGAATTCGTCACCGCCTATTCTGGCTAGAACATCAGATTCTCTAAGCACATCAAGCGTCTTCTCTGCAACTTGCACTAGCATTTCATCCCCTGCATCGTGTCCCAGGGTGTCATTAACAGACTTGAACCCGTCTAGATCAAGAAACATAAGTGCCATCATACGACCACTTCTCTTAGTCCTACTGATAGCCTTCTCTGTAAGATCATAAAAGTAACGTCTATTCACAAGGCTAGTCAGCATGTCATAGTTAGCCATCTTGTAAAGCTCATCCACCGCTGTCTGTCTACGAACTGTCTCCATATGAAACTTCTCGATAACAGTATTGTAAAACATAGCTATATGCCCAGCTTCAGTTTCAGGTTCTATATCAACAGGTTTAGAAAAGTCACCACTCTTTGCCTGAAGATTCATCTGGCTTATAAGCTCTATAAGGCTTGTTGTTGCGCCGTGTTCAGAGATGTTCAATCCTATTCTCTCTGCATCTCCAGTGACTCTAAAAGATGTGAATTTTTTCAGTAACAGCATTAAGACATATAGCACTGTAAATGAATAGACACCCGCAGCGGCTATCCCCACAAGCTGGATACCAAACTGCTCGAATCTACTATTTGCCACAGTAAATGTTTCCAATGGAGCAAAAAGAGCTATAGAAAGTGTACCCCATATCCCAGCCATAAGATGTGCAGGGATAGCACCTATAACGTCATCCATATTTCTGCGTTCCATAAACAGCATTCCGCCAACGCATACAATACCAGCTACAGCACCAACTAGAAGTCCATACATCTCATCAAAAAGGTTACAGCCTGCGCATATAGCAACAAGCCCTGCAACAACCCCATTTATCAAGTGCTCTACCTTAGGAGCTTTATATAAAAACCAGCTATAAATCATTGCAGACATACCGCTAGCCGCTCCTGCAAGGGTAGTGTTAGCTATAATCCTTGGGACATCTTCATTCAAAGCAAAAGTGCTTCCACCATTAAAACCATAAAATCCAATCCATAAAAGAAAAACTCCGAGAACAGCTACAGGTAAATTGTGTCCATCTATAGGTTTACCACCTTTGCCAAAACGACCAATACGAGGTCCAATTATAATTATAGCCGCAAGAGCACACCATCCAGCTACACTGTGAACAACAGTAGAACCTGCGAAATCCATAAAACCAAATTTACCAAGCCATCCACTAGGGTTCCCTAAAGCATCAGTCGCCCACACCCAGTGTCCGTATACAGGATAAATGAATGCAGCCATTATGCATGTAACAAGAAGATAACCTGAAAACTTCATCCTTTCTGCTACAGACCCAGAGATAATTGTAGCAGCAGTACCAGCGAACATAAGCTGAAACACATAAAATGAGATGAAACTTGTTGAAGAAGAGTTTAGATCTAAATAACTGATCTCGCCAATAATACCGTAATGAGAAGCACCAAACATAAGGCTATATCCAAAAACAGTAAAGATGATACTACTAACGCAGAAATCGACTAGGTTTTTAACCGCAACATTGACACTGTTTTTTGAGCGTACAAAACCTGTCTCTAGACATGCAAAACCAGCTTGCATAAGAGCAACAAGAAAGCTACACATCAAAATCCACATTATATCAATATTAGCACTAACCATAGATTACAGACCTTATTTACAATTATAAAACTCTACAGATATTTTATACTAGTTTGTAAAGAATGTAAAAATAAAACAAATAATTAATTTCATTCAATTAGAATGATATTGAACCTGTCTTATTTGTATGTTAGATTTATCAACTCTATAATAATAAATAGGAAGAAAAATAATGGCAGAAAAAAATATACCTTTTAACAAAGAACAGATTGAAAAAATCATAGAAAAATTTCCTACTCCGTTTCACATTTACGATGAGAAAGCTATCGTAGATAATGCTAGAAGGTTCAAAAAAGCTTTCGAATGGGCTCCTGGTTTCAAAAATTTCTACGCTGTTAAAGCACTCCCGAACCCATCTATACTTAAGCTTCTTCACGATGAAGGCTTTGGTGCTGACTGTAGTTCCATGGCTGAGCTCCATATATGTGACATGGTAAACGTTAGTGGCGAGGACATTATGTTCACCTCAAACGAAACACCTGAAGAAGAATACCAAAAGGCTATGGATCAAAAGGCTGTTATCAACCTTGATGATATTACCCACATAGATTTTCTAGAAAAGTGTGCTGGTCTACCGGAAGTAATATGTTTCCGTTACAATCCTGGACCACTTAAGGGTGGAAACGACATCATAGGTAATCCAGAGGACGCGAAATACGGACTCACAAGAGAGCAAATGCTTGAGGCTTACCAGATAATGAAAGATAAAGGCGTTAAGAGATTCGGAATGCACACAATGGTTGCATCAAACGAACTTAACGTAGACTACTTCGTAGAGACTGCTGTTATCCTCTTTGAGATGGCGGCTGAGATAGCTGAGCAGGTCGGGATCGACCTTGAGTTCATCAACCTTGGTGGTGGTATAGGTATCCCTTATAAGCCAGAACAGGACGAAGTAAACCTCGAAGAGCTAGGCGAAAAGATAGAAAAGAAATATAACGAAATCCTCGGTTCTAAGAACCTTAAACCAGCAATATTCTTTGAGTGTGGACGTATGATAACAGGTCCTTACGGTTATCTAGTAACAAGAGCTATTCACTCAAAAAGCATATATAAAGAATACATCGCGGTGGATGGATGCATGGCAAACCTTATGAGACCAGGTATGTACGGTGCTTATCACCACGTAACTGTAGTAGGCAAAGAGAATGCAACAGCTGACTGTACTTATGATGTTGTTGGCTCACTATGCGAAAACTGTGATAAATTTGCAGTCGATAGACAGCTCCCTAAAATCGACAAAGGTGACGTAGTAGTTATGCATGACACAGGTGCTCACGGACACTCTATGGGATTCAACTATAATGGAAAACTTCGTTCAGCGGAGCTTATGCTAAAAGAAGATAAGACTGCTGTAATGATAAGACGTGAAGAGACTTATGATGATCTCTTTGCTACTCTCAAATTCTAACAACGATACCATTCAGATACATAAAAAAAGGGAGCCATTAAAAGCTCCCTTTTCTTATGAGCCCTCCCGTCAATAGTTAATTGATATTTCTTATTTTTTTCTTTTCTATAATCACAAAAAGATTCTCCTGAATACAGGTAAACTACAA
>PKTN01000001.1 GCA_002869185.1 Denitrovibrio sp.
AGAGCGTAGCCAAGAGGCAGCTGGTGAAATTAGCGAACTCTCATCATCAAGTGTAGACATCGCAGAAAAAGCAGGAGGTCTGCTCGGTCAGATTCTCCCAGATATCCAGAAGACAGCAGAGCTTGTTCAAGAGATCACAGCTGCTAGTAACGAGATGAGGACTGGTTCAGATCAGATCAATTCAGCTATACAACAGCTTGACCAAGTGATACAGCGTAATGCTGGAGTATCAGAAGAGATGGCAGCAACATCCGAGGAGCTATCAGGGCAGGCTAGCACACTACAGCAGGCTGTTGCGTTTTTTAAAATGACAGATAATAGCAGAAGAGTTCAACAAACAGTACACGCAAAGCCAGCTAAAGCTATTCCTGAAAATGGTAATGGTGCCAAAAAGGTAACGCCAGCACCGAAGCTTGTGACTGACCAAAGTAACGGAGACGGTATAACTATAGATATGTCAGATGAAGTGTCAAAAAAAGACAGACTAGATGCAGAATTTGAAAGCTACTAAAGGGGAACAAAATGTCAGATAAAGATAGTAATAAGCAATACGACAGTTGCCAAGTTCTCACCTTTATACTTGCAGATGAAGTTTACGGAGTAGATATTACGTCGGTCAGAGAGGTATTGGATTATACAAGTGTAACAAAAGTGCCTCAGACACCAGATTATATGGTTGGTGTTATCAACCTGAGAGGTAATGTCGTTCCGGTCTTAGACTTACGCCTGAAGTTTGGTATGGGTAAGACTGAAAAGATGGTGAATACATGTGTGATTATAGTTGAGATCGAAATAGAGGATGAAACGACTGTATTTGGCGCACTCGCTGACTCAGTGCAAGAAGTTGTTGATTTCGACGGTACGAGCATTGAAGACGCACCAAAGATAGGTACACAGCTGAATACAGCATTTATTAAGGGGATGGCAAAGACTCAAGATGGCTTTGTAATCATCCTAGATGTTAATTTTGTCTTCTCGCAAGAGGAAATTCTCAGTTTAGCCAGCACACCTGATACGACTGCTTAAAAAGCAAAAGTAACTAGTTAATGTTTATAATATCAAGGCACGGCACTCGCTGTGCCTTTCTTTTGTTTAAAATAAATAATATCTTTATGTATTTTTATCTAGCTAAATTTATAAAAAAGTAGTTAATAAAGCTATCTTAAGTGTAAAGCCAATTAACATGGTAATATGTATAAGAATATAACCCAAATGAAGAGCATTAAAATGAAAGAAATGAAAATCATAGGTTTAAGTGACAAAGTTAGTTTTCCAGAGCTTGAGTTGCAGGATATAAGTGCTAAGATTGATACTGGTGCATATACATCATCAATACACTGTCATCAGATTGAGGTGTTTACTGAGGATGGGCAAGAGAAGGTAGCTTTCTCACTGCTAGATAAAGAGCATGAGGCTTATAATAACAAAAGATACATAATGAACCTTCATAAGATTAGGCGTGTTAAAAGCTCTAATGGTATGACTGAGAACCGTGTTTCAATAAAAACTAAAGTCGTTCTCTTTAAAAAGACGTATTCGATAGAACTTACTCTGACAGATAGGAAAGATATGAAGTTTCCTGTTTTACTTGGTAGAAAGATATTAAAAGGCAGGTTCCTTGTTGATGTTTCAAAAAAGAATTTATCCGATTTGTCAAAGCAAGGTTTAAAATGAAAATAGCAGTATTATCCAGAAGTGATAATTATTACTCCACCCAGAGGCTCTTAGAGGCGGGAAGGGGGAGAGGTCACGAGATGGAATTGATAGATTATATTAAGTCTCACATGGTTATTGGTGCTGGAGAGACAGATGTTTTTATAGGTGCAGAAAACAAGAACGATATAGACGCAATTATCCCTAGAATAGGAGCATCAAAGACGTTTTATGGTGCAGCTATAATTAGACAGTTTGAAATGAGTGGTGTTTATACCATAAATCCGTCACTAGCTATAGTGCGGGCTAGAGATAAACTGAGAAGCTTACAGATATTATCAAAACATAAAGTACGTATACCTAAAACTGCTTTTGCGTGTACGCCAGAAAGCGTGAACTCTATCATAAAAAGTGTCGGAGGACCTCCTGTAATTATAAAACTACTAGAGGGGACACAGGGGATTGGTGTTGTCCTTGCTGAAACTCAAAAAGCGGCTAAGTCTGTTGTTGAAGCTTTTTATGGAATGAAAACCAATATCCTTCTTCAGGAGTTTATAAAAGAGGCTAAATCTTGCGATATCAGGACTATTGTTGTTGGTGGCAAGGTTGTTGCATCTATGATGAGGCGTGGTGATGAATCTGATTTTCGTTCTAACCTGCATAGAGGTGGGACAGGTGAAATAATAAAGCTATCTAAAGAAGAGCGCACAACTGCTCTTGCAGCGGCGAAGGCTATGAACTTACCATTCTGTGGTGTTGATATGCTTAGGTCCGACAGTGGACCTATGGTTTTGGAAGTAAATTCTTCCCCAGGGTTAGAAGGTATTGAGAAGACTACAGGTATTGATGTAGCGTCTAAAGTTATCGAGTTTATTGAAGCTGACATCAACAAGAATAAGAAAGACAGAGTAGGAGCTTAGTAAATACAAATGAAGAATAAACCTATCGAATTTGCAGGAGTAACTATTGAGCCGGGCAGTGCTGTAACAGTTGAGCTACCTGTATCAAAGCTATATACTCATACAGAAGTAAAGATCCCCGTGCACATCATCCATGGGAAATCAGCAGGACCATCTATCTTTGTTTCTGCTGCTATACATGGTGACGAGATAAACGGAACTGAGATTATCCGTAGGTTAATGAAGCATAAATCCCTAAATAGAGTAAAAGGTACTCTTTATACTGTACCTATTGTGAACGTCTTTGGTTTTTTAGGTCAGTCTAGGTATACCCCAGACAGGCGAGACCTGAATAGGATGTTCCCCGGTGACGAAAAGGGGTCACTTGCGGCTCGAATAGCTGATCTTTTTACTACAAATGTTGTGGATAAATGTGATCTCGGTATTGATCTCCATACAGGCTCGAATAATAGGTTTAACCTTCCTCAAATAAGGGCTTGTTGTGATGATATAACAAAAGAGACCGCAATGATTTTTGGTGCTCCTGTTGTGATAAATACTAATACACTTGATAAATCATTACGTGCTTATGCTGCATCTAAAAAGATTCCTATGCTTTTATACGAGGCAGGAGAAGCTCTTCGTTTTGATGAAGCTTCTATACAGATGGGTATAAGAGGTATCATATCTGTGCTTAGGTACACTGGAATGTTGCCACCAACCAAGAGCAGTAAAGTGATCAACAAAGATATCTTATTTATAGAAAAGACATCTTGGATAAGAGCTAACTCCAGCGGTATTGTCTCTCAGCAGGTTGCTATAGGGCAGGCTGTATCAAAAGGCGATACTTTAGCTGTGGTGGTCGATCCATTTTCTGAATATGAAAGTATCCTTTCATCTCCATTCGAAGGTGTTGTAATAGGTAATCTTAACCTACCTTTAGTACATGAGGGTGAGGCAATGTTCCATATAGGTCGCACTGGACAGACAGAGAATGTTGATGCCCTGCTAGAAGAGACTCTAACAGTAGAAGATTTTAAACTTCCAGGCTCCTAGATAATTAATTTATGTATAAGTATGTGATTTTATAGATATAGAGTACAGGTTCTTTTCATTGCTAATAGATTATTGCAAGTGTATTCTATATGCAGATATAATTCAGTTGTATTAAAAACAACAAGTAGTTTTAAGGTCTTATTATGAATACAGAAAAAAATTATACTCTACAAATTGTTATGTTGTCGATTTCGCTAGTAGTACTATCTATCTGTATTGTTACAGTTGTTAATATTGGTATCCTCCAAAAGAACACATCTAAAGATATCGAAATTGCCACTGAAAACTATATCTCTGAACAAAAGAGGCATGCTAGAGACCAAGTTAGGTTTATCGTAAATTCTATCGAATTCAGAAAACAGCGTGTTAAAGCTACACTTGAAAATCTTATCAAAGCAAAAGTTGATGAAGCAGTTGCAATATCTACTAAAATCTATGAAGAGAACAAAGGTAAACTTTCGGACAAGCGAATCCAAGGCATCATAAAAAACTACCTGTCTAGTGCTCAGTTTTCAAATGAAAATGGGTATTTCTTTGCTGTGGACATGGATACAAGCAAGATTATTGCACATAAGGTGCCTAAGTTTATCGGTTATGATATGGGGAAACACAGAGATGCTAAAGGACTAAATATATTACAACTTCAAAGAGATATATTTAAAAAGGGCGGCTCAGGTTTTCATGATATGTATTTTACTAAGCCGACAACAAATGAAGAATACCCTAAAAGAGTATATGTTAAACTGTTTAAACCTTATAACTGGCTTATAGGTACTGGAGAATATTACGACACTATAGAGGCTCTCAGCCAGCAAACATTAATCAAACGATTTAGTAAAATTTCTATTGATGGCAATATTTATCATTTTATAGCTGAAATATACAAAGATAAAGATGGTGTTAAGTGGGCTAAAGCTTTGCTTAATCCAAACAAACCTGAAATGGTAGGAAAAACAATATCGTTAGATAAAGTCGATTCACAAGGTAATAAGTTTTTTAAAATGTTTCTTGAGACAACCTCTTCAGGTAAAGGTGGCTTTGTTGAATACTGGATCAAGAAGCCTGGAACAGATAAAGAAGTCAAAAAGATGTCTTATGTATATTACCAGAAGGACTGGAATTGGCTTATAGGTAGTGGCTTTTATTTTGATGATCTAGAGAAACATATTAATGCAAAAAAATATGAATTGAAAAAGAGTACACAGAACAATATACGGTACAGCATACTATTAGCAATAATACTTTCGATAAGCTCATACATCGCAGCCGTTATCATTGCAGATAAAATAAACTCCACAATAAAACAGTTTACAGATGAAATTAACAGTATGAACGAGTCTTTGGTTGAGAAGATTGACATAGAAGTAAAGAAGAGTAGCAAACAAGAACAAATTATTTACGAGCAGAAGAAACTCGCTGATATGGGGCAGATGATTAATGCTATAGCTCATCAGTGGAGACAACCTTTGAATGCTTTGGGACTCTACGGACAAGAGATTGTAAATCAAATAGACAAGAAAAAGCTAGAAGAAGAGTTTGTTCGTGACTTTAGTAAAACACACTTTGACCTGGTTCAACACTTATCAACTACAATTGATGATTTTAGTAATTTTTTTAAACCTGATAAAGATAAAGAGATTTACAACCTACTGACCCAAATAAAAAATCTTATTGATCTAGTTGATATACAATTTTCTAACAACAATATTGATATCACCATTTCATGTTTATGTTTTGATGAAGTTCATAATATAAGAGATTTAGGTGAAGACTTAAAGTGTGAGCACCAGAAAGTGAAATTACATGGATATCCTGGTGAGCTCAGACAAGTTCTGATAAATATACTATATAATGCAAAAGATGCTATCACAGAGGCCAGAGAGGCTGGAGAGATAGATAAAGGTCTTATTAATTTGCATCTGTGCTTTAAAGATGACAATATAAATATTGAAATATCAAACAACGGTGGAGTTATTCCTGAAGAGATAAAACCAAACATATTCCTACCTTACTTCACAACTAAAGATGAGAGTCAGGGGACAGGACTTGGTCTTTATATGTCAAAAATATCTATTGAAACACATATGGGCGGCGAATTAACTTTAGGTGATTCCACAGATCGTACGGTTTTTATTATTAGCTTACCTATATCCATATCTGACTCGCCAAATACCTAAACTAATTTACTGATGTTAAATGAGAAAATAATTCTCTAAGATAAAAGTCTTGTAATAGTACTAGTTAGTACTATTTTGTCAATTGGAGGCAGAAATGAAAAGACACAATATCTCATATGGAAAAGAAGCAGACAGAGCGATGCGTAGCTGGATCGATCTGGTGCGTGTATTCACAGCGATAAGAGCAAAAGAGAAGACATATATAGAATCTAACGAACTTACAGTCCAACAATTTGGTGTTTTAGAGGCTCTTTACCACTTGGGCGACCTAACTGTTGGCGAGCTGACAAAACTCGTTCTGAGCACCCCAGGGAACATGACAGTAGTTATTTCAAACCTTAATGAGAAGGGGAGAATTGTTTTAGAAAAGGACTCGAAAGATAAGCGAGTTACAAATGTCAGAATCACTGATGATGGCAAGAATATTATAAAAGATATGTTCCAAAAGCATGCAGATAATCATGCAGGTTATTTTTCTTGTTTAGATGAAGATGAACAAAATACTCTGCAAGAACTTCTTAGAAAACTATATAAATAAAATAAGTAGGGTAAAATTATGAAATTCAATATACATAGATCTGAGGAGAGAGGGCACTCGAACCATGGATGGCTTGATAGTAGATTCTCTTTTAGTTTCGCTGATTATTTTAATAGAAACAGGATGGGGTTCGGTGCTATACGGGTCATAAACGATGATAGTATTGCACCTGCTAGCGGTTTCCCAGAGCATCCACACGCAAATATGGAGATTGTCACTATAGTACTGGAAGGAACACTAGAGCATAAGGACAGTCTTGGTAACGGGTCAGTTATTAGGCCGGGTGAGGTGCAGAGGATGAGCGCAGGTAGTGGGATAACACATTCTGAGTGGAACCCTTCAGATTCAGAAACTTTAAGGTTGTTTCAGATATGGATACAAACAAGAGATGTTGATATCTCTCCTGAATATGATCAGCAGGTAGTTGACCTAGAAGTTAACAGGGGGAGACTAGTTACGCTAGTTTCTGGAGAGCCTACAGAGGAAGGTTTTACATTTCATCAAGATGCATGGATAAAGCGCGGTCTATTTAGTGCGGGTGGTAAGTATACCTATAAACCGAATAATGGTGATAATGGAATTTTAGTATTCATAGTTGATGGGGTGATAGAGATTGCAGATAACAGACTTTACAGTAGGGATGAGATTACTATCACAGATGAGGATGAGATTATAATAAATATCGAAAAAGATACAGATATAATCCTATTTGAGGTTCCACTCTCTAACTGAATATTAAATGTTTATAAATAGGTATTGCAAAAGAAGAGAGTAACTCTGATATTTAACATATAAAAAGACTGATCTTATCTTAATTGGAGTTTACTATGAGAAAGCTTAATATACTAGCTATGCTTCTTTTATTATCATTTTCTGCTATGGCAGGTAACGGGATGGTTGAATATAAAGTTGATGGAGAGAGTTTTGAAGGATACTATAGCTCGCCATCAAAAGACGCGCCGCTCATCTTTTTAGTGCATGACTGGGATGGGCTGACAGATTATGAAGTTAAGCGTGCAGAGATGTTATATAGACTTGGGTATGCTGTATTTGCCGTTGATATGTTTGGCAAAAATATTCGCCCAACAGAAACTGCTGACAAAAAGAAGCTTACAGGTGCTCTTTACAAAGATAGGGAGCGCATGAGAAGGCTACTATATGGAGGTCTTGAGGCTGCTAAGAAGGCTGGTGCCAATGTAGATAATGCAGTAGCGATAGGGTATTGTTTTGGTGGTGCAGTGGCTTTAGAGTTCGCTCGTTCTGGAGCAGATATGAAAGGCTTTGTTACATTCCATGGCGGTCTGAAAACGCCAGCAGGTCAAGATTATTCTAAGACTAAAGGTGAACTGTTGGTTCTGCACGGTTCAGCAGATAAAGCTGTTACTATGGCTGATTTTGCAGCATTGGCTGTAGAGTTAGAAAAAGCAGGTCTTGATCATGAGATGGCAACATACAGTGGTGCGCCACACGCGTTCACCGTTTTTGGTTCTACCCGATACCACAAAGTTGCTGACATGAAATCTTGGGATAGTTTTACTAGGTTTATAGAGCGAGTGTTAAAATAAATCAGCAAGGTAATTCGACTGTGATTGAGACTTTTTCGCCATCTTGATCCATAGATATTTGTCCTTTAAAGAGGTCTGTGATTAGCTTACAGCAGTAAGTGCCGAACCCCATACCTTGGCTATCTTTGCTCTTTGTATATTTAGAGAAGAAATCAGAAGCTACTGCTTGGTCGACTTGACCGTGATTTATGATAGTCACGTTTAGGACATCTAGATCTTTATGGAGAGAAATATCAATTTGAGTTGATTCCGTTGCATACTTACTTGCGTTATTTACCAGGTTAGAGAAAAGTAAATGTAACAACTCTCGACTATAATTGATATTAGGAGTGTGTCTGAGGAGAGAGTCAGTATTATCGTTTATATTAACTACTAAGTTTTTGTTGTTAATTAGCATAATATTATTTTGTACTGCTTCATCAATAATATGAGACACTTTAATAGTATCGCTAGTTGCTTGTTTGCCGTGGGAAAAACTTGCTTTTATCTCACTGAAAAGAGCTAAAATCATTTCTATAGCATGGATATTATTATCTGATAGTTTAAGCATTTCTTCAGTATCTAGTTCCTTGCTATCCATCTCTATTCGTAAATTCTGGTTTATAAGACTTAGGTTATTTAGAGCGTTTTTTATTTCGTGAGTTACAATAGTATCTAGATCATTTACCAGCTCAGATCCTAGAGAGGTATCTTCTGTGTCAGTAAATATCATTACATGTTTCTTTTCATTTTGGAGCTTAACTTCGAATTTGACCACGAGAAATTTTTTATGAAAGAAATCGCATTCAACCAATTGAACTATTTTATTATTAATTTTTGGAAGTTGCAGTTCTACAGCACTATTTGGGCAATTAGATAATTTAGGACAACCAATGATAGTTCTAAGTTGTTTGTTTTTGTAGCTTTTGTCTTGAAGTGTTTTTTTGAAGGAGTCACTAACATATGAAACTGTGTTATCTTCAGGGTTAAGGACAACATAGTGCATTGACTCAGATTCTGATATTAGATTAAAAAAATTATTCATTTCACACCTTAATCATCTAATATTATAACACTCTTTCAATTAGAGTATATCATGAAAAAGCTGTATTTTTAATAGATACGGTGGGGGAGTATGGTTTTTCCCCCACCAAAATAAGATTTTAGATGTTTTTAGCAATAATACTGTCTAGGCGATTCAATAAGTCTTCTGCTGTTGAGAATAAATCGTACATAAATTGACGGGCACCTTCGCGGTCACCAGCTTTTGTTGATTTACATACGTCAGCAGCTAAAGAGTGTATGCGTGCATGCACTGGCTCCATATCCCTGAACTCCGGCATTTCACCGAAGAACTCTGTCCCTTGACTATAGTAGAATTGTCCAAATGCACAGTCGTGATGGCTTACGGTAAGATCATCGGTTCTGTCTCTAGACTCGAGATATACAGCGTATACTTTATTAAGGTATATGAGGTGTTGAAGCTTAGCTAATGCAAACATTGAAGCTTTGTTCTTAAGTTTATACTGGCTAAAATGGTTACTAGTGCACATGATGCTCTTTATAAGCTCACGCATATTGTCAGTCAGTAGATTCATTTCCTCTTTAGATTCAGTTGACGATGTTGATACAGTATTTATGCTACTCGCTATTTGAGTAGTAACTGCTGATTGTTGGTCTACAGCACTTGATACACTTAGTATGTTTTGTTGTAGGTTTTCAACTGCCACTAGAATATTGCTGAAATTTTCTGATGTTTGCGTGTCTATGTTAGTTTGTTGCATTACGAGGTCTGTTACAATTTCAGCCTCTGAATTCGCTGTTTTAACACGACTTTGCATTTCAACAATCATAGTGCGAATGTGTTCAGTTGAGTCTTGTGTCTTTTCTGCGAGCTTACGAACTTCATCGGCTACTACAGCAAAGCCACGCCCAGCCTCTCCTGCTCGTGCTGCTTCAATAGCAGCGTTGAGTGCCAGCAGGTTAGTTTGTTCTGATATGTCATTAATTACAGTTACTACATTTTCAATCTCAGCTGCACTGTTTGTAAGTTCTTTAATCTCGTTAGTAAGTGTGTCGATTTTACTTCTCATATTTGCAGATATAATTTCAGAGTTTTTAATTATTTCACTACCCTGTTGTGAGACAGTCACGACATCATTGTTTTGGTGAGCAGCGTCAGAGGTGTTATTTGCTATCTCAGATATAGAGGAGCTCATCTCTTCCGCGGCTGTGGCTACTTGTGCTGCCATATCGTTAGTGTGGAGTAAGGTTGCATTAACAGTATCTGTAGCTCTAATGATAGGGACTAGAGTCTCAGCTGTACTTGCCAGACCAACTATTAGCTTTGTGAAGTCATTGTCTAAGTTGTCTAGAACTTTGTTGAAAGAGTTAGCGAGGTCGTTTGTCTCTGCTGTATTGCTGGATTCAAGCCTTCTTGTCATGTCACCGCCACCCTTTGAAAGTCCATCAAGTATAGCTGATGTGTTCTTGACACTATTAGCTATCCCTCTCGCTATGACGATAGTAATTAATGCTGCTATGATAGTCATTATGAAAGCAACAAGAATTATTTGAGAGACAAGTTTATTGGTCTTAGCTGTAAGGGCTATAGAGCGTTGCTGTATAGTATCTTCTATATCGTCAGTATATACGCCTGAACCTATGATCCAGCCTAGTGGTTTAAATAGTCTGACATAAGAGAGTTTAGGTTGTGGTTGATCTTTGCCTGGCTTTGGCCAGAGATAATCAACATAGCCTTCACCAGTCGATTGTGTAGCTTTAACCATAGCTGTGAAAAGGTTTTCTTTATTCTTACCTGCTACATTATATTTTGGGTTATTAAGTTTTTGTCCATTGAGTTGTGGAGCAATAGGGTGCATTACCATAGTTGGAACTGGTAAGCTATTGTCGTTGATCCAGAAGTAGCCTGTCCCTTTATCATATTTATACTTTGCTACTTCTTGCAAAATCACATTGATAGCTTCGGTAGCGGCATCATCAACATATACGCCTGTCCCTAATATCCAGCCCCAAGGCTTGAATAGTTTAACATAGGAGAGTTTAGGTTGTGGTTGATCCTTGCCAGGTTTTGGCCATATATAACCGACAAAGCCTTCTCCGTTGGCAGTCGCTTTATCAACCATGGCAGTGAAGAGATTCTGATTGTTGTCTGCGACATTGTATTTTGGGTTATTTAGGACTGCCCCATCAAGCTGTGATGCGATAGGGTGCATTATCATCTTAGGGTAAGGTTTGCCCATGTCATTAATCCATATATAACCTGTTCCGCTGTCATATCTAGCAGCTTTAACTATTGCACTCGCTTGTATCTTTGCTTCTTTTTCAGAGATTTTCCCTTGTTGATAAGAGTTGTATATTGATTCAATCTGAGAGTGAAGTGAGTCGATTATTGATCTCAGCTTATTCCCGTAGTTATTTTCGATATATTCTTTTTTTGTAGAATTTATATAAGTATTAGAAATAGACTCATAGGTAACATCTACGAGACTTTTTAGTTTTTGTTCGACTCTTAAATATTCTGTTTTTCTAAAATTATCAAGATTTGCCTGTTGACGCCCTTTTAAGCTGTACACCATCATAGATGTAACTACTCCAGTAGTAAGAATCAGAAGTAAAATAGTACTCATTGCAATCTTAGTTGCTATCTTCATTCGTTATCCCCCAAAATACTTATTACAAATAGTATAATATATAAACAACGTTATGTAATTATTTATTATAGCTATTTTGATTATGACTACTTATAAAAAATTTTATATATAATGGTATAATAAGGAAACTATTTCTTTAGAGGTAATATATGAAAATATTTTTAAAATCTGTGAATTTAGTTATCATATTGATAGCTTTACTTATATTTGGATGCCTGAATTCAAATACTAAGTGCAACAGTCTTTAAATCTGATATTACCTGTATCGGTGTCTTATATCCATTCGATTTTCTTGGTCTGTTGTTTAGCTTATCCATGATGTGCTGAATTCTCCTATCGTCGACTTTGGCAAACGATGTCCCTTTGGGTACATACTGCCTTATCAGTCCATTGATATTCTCGTTTATTCCCCTTTCCCATGGGGCATAAGGATGTGCGAAGTAGAAATCCACATCGAGCTCCCTAGCGATCCTTTTATGTCCTGCAAACTCTTTTCCATTATCTGACGTAATTGTATGTACAGTGCTCGCAATAGGCTTTAGCATGTCAATCACAGCCTCGGTAACGCTCTCTGCTGTTCTTTGCTCGACCTTGCGTATCAGTGTAAGGTATGACTTACGCTAAGTAAGGGATACGATAGCCTGCTTATGATTTTTACCTATAATAGTATCAACTTCCCAGTCACCAAGCCTTTCTTTGCTATCAACGATAGAAGGACGATCATCAATTATTTTCCTGTCAATCAGATGATTAGACCTTCGGTCATATTTACCATAACGCTTTTTACGTTTCTTCTGGCATCGCAAGTACTTATATAAGTTTCCACCAGACTTCTTGTTAGCAAGAAGATATTGATAAATAGACTCATGGCTTATGCGAACATCCTTATTCAGATTAAGCCACCCGCTAATCTGCTCTGGACTCCAATCCTCTTTCAGGTACTGCTCTACAAACATCCAAGTTGAATCTGGAATCCTTGGAAACACTTTACCTTTTCTACGTCCAATAGCTTTCCTGTGAGCCTGACGAGGTTGATATCCGTTGCCACCTGTATTCCGCTTCAGTTCCCTGCTTACTGTGGATTTATGAACTCGTAACTCTTTTGCTATGTCAATTTGCGAATGTCCCTTGTTCTTTAAAAAAGAAATCTGGTATCTTTGATATTGAGTCAAGTGCGTATAGATTCTCATTGGTGCTCCTTTTATGTGGTAATGGAAGCTGTACCAATGCTATCGCACTGGCTCAACTATTACCAACCTTAAAAGTTGCACTTAATTATTGAATTCGGGATGTGGTGGAGGGTCTGGCTCCTCTACAACAGTAGCTCCCCCATCCGATGATGCAACTACTGATGTTGCAGTTTATTATCCAGAAAACTTAACAGTTACTTCGCCACTTGAGTCAGATAATGGTGGGGTATCATCTAGGGCAACGATCACCCTAACCAACCACACGGCTCAGTTATCTACTATTGTTTCAATGTTATCGGGTGGTACACTGTCTGCTTGTAGCTTTAACCCAGAGCTGTTTCTTCAAACTGAAACTAGTGCTCCTTGTTACGGTCCTACTTTGGATTATGAAAACCATCCTGACAGCCCTGGTGGGACAGCTGATGGACAGCTACCAAGCGGGGACTTAGGAATATGGAAAGAGACCAATGCAGCGACAACTGAAGCATGTTCAGCTGCTCAAATGAATGCACGTATGGAAGGTATTGGTAACAAGTCTTATGCTGCATTTACTGCACTAGCAAGTATGATCTGTGTTGATCTTGTCGGAGGTTACGGTATCCCTAGTGAGAGCACAAACGACATAGTTGCCGATATGAACAATATGGCTACGTCAGCATCCTTAGACGCTTCATTTACAACGGCGACAATAGCTCATTCTACTGTAGGAACTCAGGATGAATTTATTTACACATTAGAGTATTCATACACTGATGCGTTTAGTGATGTTTATCCTATGACGATGGTGGTTACTCACCGTTCTGATTCATCTGGAGACTACACAGGTAGGTTCCAGTATAAATTTGACTTGGATACAAACGCAGGGAATTGTCCATCTATAAGCGGGAATACTCCGCAAACAGTTGCTGGATCAGTTTTATATGCTAGAACAGGATCAGATTTCGCTATAGATGCCAGATATGCTAATTTTTGTGGCAACGGAGCTGCGGGGTTCGACTCTGGAGTAGTATCTCCATCAGATAAGTATGACGCTACAACAAACCCAGATGGTTGGGGAGATAACTTTAATAGGTTCGTGGTAGCTTTTGCAGAGAGTACATATCTTGGTGAATATACATATTCATGGCAAGCAGGTCTGAATGATATGAACACAAGAGTGTT
This sequence comes from Denitrovibrio sp., assembly GCA_002869185.1. Taxonomy (GTDB): domain Bacteria; phylum Chrysiogenota; class Deferribacteres; order Deferribacterales; family Geovibrionaceae; genus Denitrovibrio. The sequence continues at coordinate 13,893 of PKTN01000001.1, forward strand.
GAATATTGCTGTGACAGAGGACGCAACAACTGGTGATAAAGAAGGAGAGGCATGGTTTGGATATGGTGCAGATGTGTCAACTTCTGACAACTCTATAGGTGGCTTTATCTGTAACTGGGCTGGACCTGGGAACTCTCATACATATTCCACAAACATTCAGTACCAGTCACTTTTGCAAAATAGCACTACTGATATTTTTGAACCTGTAACGAGTTTTATCACTTATGCTCCTACAGTCTCATGTGATGATGCTGACAATACTTTTGTTTATGATACTGATGCTGATGGCGACTTAGCAGATGAAGATGCTACAGCTAATGCTACGAATAATCTAAAACCTTTCGCTGATTATTCAGGTTCTTTTACAGTACCTACAGCACCAGCAAATTTCTAAAAAATTAAAGGGGGGGGGATTTCCCCCCTTTTTTGTCTTTTGTCTCTAGACCTACCATTTTCGTTATGATAATATGTATTGGAATTATTTATCTTGAGGCAGTAAATGTTATCTTTAGAAGAATTAAAAAACTTAACTGTGCTTTATGTTGAGGATGATGAAATTACACGTGAAATGGCTTTAAGAATGCTATCAAAGTATTTTAAAGTTGTTTACCCTGCCGCTGATGGTCGAGAAGGATTAGAACTCTTTGGCGAATGTAATCCTGATTTGATTATTACAGACTTATCAATGCCTGAAATGAGTGGCTTTGAAATGATAAATAGTATTCAAAAAACATCCAAAGATATCCCTATTATTGTTACAACGGCTTATAGAAGTGAAGCGGAAGCTTTGACTGACGTTAATGCTGTTGTGTATAAGCCTGTAAATAAGAAAATATTGATTGATGCTGTTCTTGAATTAGATATTAATATCTAGTTATAAGCAATCGTTCAAATACTTCTTGTAATTATCACTATAACTGTTTAATAATATAGTTATTAATATTTTGTGGGGAAACATGGAAACGAAAGTAGATGTTTTTAAAGCTTTGGGTGATGGAAATAGACTTAGAATCCTTAACATGCTTTCATTTAGGAGCCTATGCGTCTGTGAAATTGATGCTGTTTTGAACATTTCAATGTCAACAATATCGTCGCATCTTAAAATTTTGCGAAATGCAGGATTGGTAACTTCTAAAAAGGATGGTCGTTGGATCATTTATAGCCTGAATAATAATGATCAAGTTGTTGCAGCTATCGTAAAACAGAGTCTGAAATTCATAGAGTCTGAAGTCGATTCTATAGCAGACTTAAAAAAACTCGAAACAATCACTCCTGAAAAATGCGCAAGTGCCTGAGATATTCACTTTTTACCTAAGTTAGTTTATACTTGAGACAAAGGTGATAATGTGAATGATAAAATTTTAGGCAAAGGTATTCTGACGCTAGCTGGTGGTTTAAGATATGGGGATAGAGTTGTTTTCCAGACGGAAGAGGCTCTTGGTTATAAAATCATATCTGAATCAATCTTTAATGACCTCAGTATGCACCGTGAAAAACTACACCATATCAATTTCTATGATGGTTCCAATAGGCTCACAATCGAGTCTGATATACTTAAGAAACATACAGTTGATCCTTACCTTGGTTTCGATCGGTTTGTCGAAGATTGCTGTGCGTACATAGATACTCTCAGCAATGAAGACATAGTATTTATAGATTGCCTTACAAGCTTGATGTCTTTTTGGGGGTCTGATTGGCTAGCTGGTTATGCCTATAAGATGATAACTGAAAGGATGGAAGTTCGTGGTGTAACATCATTCATGGGGATGATAAAGAAGTGTCACCGACAATTTACGGTTAAGAAGGTAGCTGATGCTGCTACTGTCACTGTGAGAGTTATCAAAGATAATATTGGTCGTCACTGTCTCCTTCCAAGAAAAGCTGAGGGGCGTCTTTCAAACGTAATGTATAAACCTTACATTTTAGATATTGAAAAAGGGGTACGTCCCGTGGCGGATAGTGTGGAAGCTATGGAGTTAACGAGCCCGCCTGATAAACGTAGTGATATGCAATATTACAATTGCTTAGATCGTCTGTTTCTCGGTGTCGAAGACGAAGTGCTTGATGAGGAAGCAGCAGTAAAGAAGCTGTGTAAGAATATGATGGGGCAAGACCCACGCATAAGTGAGCTTGCATCAAAATATTTTACTCTAAATGAATTAAAACTAATTAGAAAACGCACAATAGGTTCAGGATATATTGGCGGCAAAGCTGCTGGAATGCTTATCGCAAGGAAGATTGTAAAAAATTATCACCCAGAGCTTTATGAGAAGCATTCAGAGCCAGACGATAGCTTTTTTCTTGGATCGGATGTCTTCTATTCATTTATGATATATAACGAACTCTGGGATGACTATAAAAGCTTTTTAGAGTCTGCTGATACTGTAAAAGCGAGAAGACTACATAGACTTATATTGAACGCAAAGATGCCTACTGAGGTTATAGAGAGGATGGAAGACATCATAGACTATTTTGGTAGGTATCCAATTATAGCTAGGTCTAGTAGCCTTTTAGAAGATAGTTTTGAAAGCTCTTTTGCTGGTAAATATGAAAGCCGTTTTTGTATCTTAACCGGTGATGACGACAGTATGACAAGGCAATTGTCTGATATATTTAAATCTATTTATGCGAGTATGTTTGGTCAAGAGGCTGTTAAATATCGTAAGTTTTATGAGATTAAAGGTCGCTCTGATATTATGTCTATTATCATTCAACGTGTCTCAGGAATATATAATGGGGATTACTACTTTCCACATCTTGCTGGTGTAGGGCACTCTTATAATTCATATATTTGGGATAGAAAGATAGACCCTGAGGCTGGGCTGGTTAGGCTTGTGTCTGGTTTAGGAACCCGTGCTGTTGACTCCAAGACTGGGGATTATGCTAGAATGATAGCTCTAAATAGGCCTCATGACTACCCTATGCCAGGGATAGAAAATCGTCGAATTTATACACAACGTTATATGGATGTTGTTGATACTTATGCGAATAAGGTTCGTGAAGTGAAGCCTGCAGATGTGCATAATGATACGTCTGAGAGCATTATGAAATTTATTGCTGCTCGTGATCATGAAATTGAAAAACAGGTTAGAAGTTCACTCAAAACAGATATCAAAGCTTGGTATGTATCACATGACTATGTTATCGAGAAGACAGATGTTCTTAAAACACTTGGTGAGGTTATGAAAACCTTAGAGAAGGCTTATGATCACCCTGTGGAGATAGAATTTACTGTTAATTTTAAAGATGATAAGAAGTACAGAATCAATATCTTACAATGTAGACCTGTGCAGGTTCAAAAAATTGGTGACAAGGTCGTTAAAGGTGTTAGTAGTAGCGAGTATGAAGTTTTTATGGCTGAAGGGACTTTCCTCGGAGGGAGCAACTCGCTTACTGTAGACACAGTAGTGTATGTTGACTGGGAAGAGTATATGACACTTACTCCAGAGAGGAAACGCTACTGTTCTGAGATAATCGGAATACTTAATGAAAGAGTTAAAGATCGTGGTCATAATTGTATGCTAATGGGATATGGTAGATGGGGATCTAGCGTGACAGCCCTTGGGGTACCTGTTGAATTTAACCAGATAGATGGCATGAAGGCTATTGTCGAAATAGGTCATATAGCGAAAGGTATGGTGCCGGAACTATCATATGGTACACACTTTTTTCACGAAGTCGTTGAATCTAAGATAGTGTATGTATCTGTATTGGATAATGCTGAGAGGTTTAATTTGAGTAATACTATAACCAAAAGGCATAATATGATCAGGAAAGCCATAGAGGAACCAGATGGTTTCGAAAAAGTGATAAAATACTATCGTTTTCCAAAAAGACCTCTAAGGCTAGTCACAGATATTAGTAGTAATGAAGTAGCTATTTACAGAGCGAAGAGACTTTAGTCCTCTTCGTCAACCTCTACATCATCATCTTCTGGGTCAAGTTGATCAGTGTCGATCAGTGCAAGATCTCCAGCAGTGATAGCCAGTCCTACTTCAATACAGTTGTATATGAATTCTTCGAATTTCATATTGTTATTGTCAGCAGCTTCATTAATCTCTGCAAACATCTCTTTATCCATAACAAAAGAAAAATTCATCATGTCTTCGCTATTTTCTACTTTTTCGTCGCCTTCGCAACCACAGTTATTATCATCTCCGCCACAACAGCTCATATGACACCTCTTAAGATTTTACTAGGGTTTTAACAGGTTTTAGGTAATAATGCAATTAATAGAAATGTTATTTTTTTAAGGTGATTTCATGAAGGTTGCAGTGACTCAAATGTCCCTTGAGAGCAGTAAAGAGAAGAATCTATCTAAAGCACTAGACTGTATAAAAATTGCTTCAGATTGTGATCTTGTTGTGCTTCCAGAGATGTTAATGGGGAAACGTACAGACAATGTTGAGCTTTACCATATGGCAGAGGATGTTACCGAAGGTCATTTTGCTATTAGCTTACGTGAAGCTGCAAGAGAGTATAATACGACCGTGTGCGCATGTCTCTGGGAAGATACTGGATCAGACAAAGTATATAATACGGCTGTTGCTTTTGGTAGCGATGGGCGTCTTCTAGCCAAATATCGTAAACTCCACCTTTTCGATGCCTTGTCTGTAAAGGAATCCGACTTTATGTTAAGCGGTGACGAGTTGCCACCTGTTTTTGACTGTTGTGGTGTTAAATGTGGTTTGTCAATATGCTACGATCTTCGTTTTCCTGAGATTTATCGTTCACTTGTTAATGACGGTGCACAACTCTTTGTTATTCCTGCTGCTTGGTATGCTGGCGAGATGAAGGTTAATCACCTACACACATTATTATCTGCAAGAGCTATCGAGAACACTTCCTATGCCCTTTGTTCAAATCTGTGTGGTGATTTGTTTGCAGGTTATTCAGCCGCTTTCGCCCCGTTTGGTGCAAAGATTAATTCTCTTGAAGATAAAGAAGGAATTTTCACATTTGATATAGATATTACATATGTAGACGAAATTAGAGAAAAAATTCCTTGTCTTGCTAACTTTCGGAACGATATTTTCTCATAATGTTCAGATAGTTAAAGTAAATCTTACTCTGACTGTCAGTTATACAATATATGCATTTAAACATATTCTTATTACAGATTTCTTTCCAATCTGTTTCAATTTTGGTATAATTGTTGATAAAGTAATAAATTATTATATATGAGTATAGAACTAATCTTTGAGGATATGATCATGAGAATATTTTTTCTTTTGTTATTAATCAGTTTAGGAACTCTTTTGACATCTTGCGGTGGTGGAGGCGGCAGTTCTAGCGCTGAAGCAAAACTGTCACTAAACCTAGACTTTGACAATGCTCGTGTTGATTCTACGGGTTTTTATATTAGTAATACTGAGATAGGTTCAGTCTCTCTTGAATACACTAATAGTGCTGGAGAAGGTGGATCTCTTGATATCACATCTTTAGTTACTGCTGGGGTAGTTGAGGTTACAGAGCTAACTATTGAAACAACATATACTTTTAACATTGCAGCTTACGGAGCAGATGGTACAGAGGTTTGTAGTGGTGCTGCGAATATCTATATTACACCTGATGTTGTGAATCAGGTTAACCTTGTTTGCTCTTTCCAAGAAACTTTGGCGATGGAGAATGCAGTTTATGACTTTGTAGCGTCTGCAATAGCCAATGGTGGTTCTCTTACAGCTGCTCAGATAGACAGATTTGTCGCTACTGATTTTGGTGTGATGAACGGGATGAGTAGGACAGAGTTTATTGCAGATATGGCTGCTGGTGATTTATTTGAATTCACTGATACAGGTATAACACTTGTAAAAGTTGATGTTATAGACCCAACCTCCAGAGCTGCTGGGACTGAGACATTTGTAGATTTCTACTTTAGTGATGGTTCTATTATACGTGAAGAAATTTGGATGGTAGAAGAGAACGGTGAATGGTTGCTCTCTGGTAATGGTCGTGAATATGAGATAGAGCTTTTAGCTGAGGCTTTCCATATCATCGACTCAAGTGGAGCGACAAGCACTTATACTGGTATTCAGACCTATCTTTCAGATGCATCTGGTGAGGTTGTAGAAGCTTCCATAACAGGTACTGGGCTTAGTTCAGAATATCTTTTCGAACCTGCTACCTGTACTGATTGTGATAGTCTAGTCATATTTAGTCCATATAACACTTACTCTTCATATAGTCTCACAGACCATTTTATGGTTCTGAGTGACCTTATGACTGCGTCGACTGAGCTGTATAATGATCCAGTATACACTCTTACATCTACGTACAGTGATTCGACAACAACAACAGATACAATTAAGGTTTATGGTTCTCCTGTACCTCTTAGTGCATTGACAGCTGGACATTTTGTTTCTATAGCTGGAACTCCTAGCCAAGACCCTAACGATTATGCCTCTTCTCCAGTAACTTTTACCATTGTCAGACCAACTGCTTATGATGCTAGATACATAGATGTACATTTCAGCTTTAATGGTGCGAATGGCGAACATCTCGATAGTGAAGGTATAGTTCCTAGCAATACAGAAACTTTTACTTTAGATTTTACTTCAATAGATTTTATGCCTACTGATGCTGAGCTACATATGACTGCGTTTGATGACGAAGGTAAGGCTTTTACAACCGCAGTACTCTTTGATTTTGTACATGGCGGCGGCAGCTCATATTTGTCTAATGCTTTTTACCGTAGTGGTTATTCAATGTATAATAACGACGGCATATATTTTGATGATGGTTCAGTCCTTATGTGTGGTTCTGCGATAATGGATTACAATGATACGGGTGTCTCTGCTGCTACATTTGCGACTACTACTGGTGATGCGATGACAAAATGTGAAGGACTGGCAAATATCGACAACGGAAGCTCTGCAAATGATGGTTACACTTATTTCGTTGGCTCCTCAGCTACAGATCATATTATAGTGAACTACTTTGATAATACAGGAAGTATCGTTTGGTCAAAGTCATATAGCGATTCTGTTGCTGATGCAAGCTTATATGTAGTAGATACAGCGATAATAAATACTGACCATTTACTTATTTTGGTTCAAGATTTAGACAATATCTATCTCCTTGAGCTGGATATAAACGGTAATATAATCGCTCAGAAGGAAGTTAGACTTGATGGCATGCTTGCGGCATATAAAATCCTGCCTAAAACTTTATCTGTTAGCCCTTCTGGTGCTATAGTTATTTCAGGTAATTACTATGATGGTTACATGACCAATACTCAACATGCTGTGTTTGTTGTTACAGACTCTAGCTATTCCTCTTTTGCGGCATATTCTGCTCAGTACTATGATGTAGCTGGAAGTTCGTTTGTTCCTTCATCCTTTGAAAGTGCAGCTTTCACCTTAGGAGGAGATATTATTTTTTCTGGATATGCTGTAGAATATTCTTATGGAGATTTAGTCATATCTAGATATGACACTACCGAATCAAAGTTTTATAGTGTTGTCTATAATAATCACCTTGTTAATTCAATGGCGATAACTGGTACAAGAGTACATGCCGATAATACTGGTTTATCATTTTATCTCACTGCAAACGAAATGTATAACTCACTAGATATTATGAAATTTACATTTAGTGCGAGTAGTCCAACAATGATCTGGCAAAAGAATATGATGGATTCTTCCATTATGCCAGAAGTACATGCAATACAAACCGATAGCAGTGATAACCTTATATTATTTGGTAGAATTTTGTATACAATCGACCCACCAGATGCAATGCTTGGGGTTATAAGCTATGATGGATTTATGCCAGGAGCAACATTAACTGATGGATTTGGGTATTCTATAAGAACGTCCCCTCAAGATATTGCTTCAACAATTATAATTGCTACTGGTGCGACAAGCACTATTATATTCCAGGAAGAGCTTGCGGATGCTGATAACTATCTTTCGCCAATTACAGTTGATAAGGTAGAATATCTACCACTAGATGGCTTAGCTCCTACTCAACCTCTAGATTGAGAGGGTATATTATATAAAAAATATTTAAGAGATATTATTTATAGGGTTAACAAGTTTTGTAAATAATTTGAAGTTTACTGGAAACTATTTATGATAGTATTCAGTTGAAATATAGGCGTGATAAATGTACGCATAGCTCTCAGTACTATAATTATGAGGGATATTCCTATAGTGCTATGACAGGATTTGATATTTCGGATTATAAGATGGAGTGGTTGTTATTATCACATTATTTTTTTAGCTAAATGTTGGATTTATTTCCAATTTGACTCAGTTTTGCTACAATTATGTAGTTTATTATTAATAAGGATACGACTATGAGGATATTTTTTCTTTTGTTATTAATCAGTTTGAGTACTCTTTTGATATCTTGTGGCGGCGGAGGTGGAGGTAGTAGCTCTAACACTGCTGTTAAATTATCCATAAATCTAGATTTTGATAATGCTAGAGTTAGTGGTACTAGTTTTTATGTTAGCAATACTGAAATAGGCTCTGTAACTTTGGATTATGAAAATGGTGCTGGTTTTGGAGGAAGTATTGATATTACATCCTCTGCATCATCAGGTTCAGTGGAGCTTACTGAGTTAGAAATAGACTCAACTTACACTTTTGATATATCGGCAACTGGTGTTGATGGCTCAGAGGTGTGTAGTGGTACCACAAATATTTTTATTAGCCCTGATGTGGTTAATACTGTTAATTTAGTTTGTTCTTTTGAAGAAACCTTAGCTATGGAAAATTCAGTTTATGATTTTATCACACTGGCAATAGAAAATGGTGGCTCTCTCACAGAGGCACAGATAGATGCATTTGTTGCTACTGATTTTGGTCTGATGGATGGAATGAGTAGGTCAGAATTTATTACAGATATGGCTGATGGTGATCTTTTTGAATTTACAGAAACAGGTATCACCCTGACAAAGGTTGATATTATAGATCCAGTTGCAAGAGCTGCTGGTACTGAAACCTTCGTTGATTTTTACTTTAGTGACGGTTCTGTTATTCGTGAAAGGATTTGGATGGTAGAAGAGAATGGGAAATGGGTTCTTTCTGGTAATGACAGATTATATAGTATGGAAATACTAGCGACAGCTTTCCATGTGATAGAACCTAATGGCACTACTAATACATATACTGGGCTTACAGCTGATTTTAATGATGAGTCTGGTGATGTTGTGGATGCGACAATCTCAGGTACTGGGCTGAACACTAGCTATATGTTAGAAACAGCTTATTGTACAGATTGCTCTTCTTTAAATATAATGAGTCCTGCGACAACATACCCTTCATATGCTCTTACAGATAAATTTATGATTTATGATGACTTAATGACATCATCTACAGAGTTATATACTGATCCTGTTTATACTGTTGTATCAACATATAACGGAGTTCCTTCTACTACAGACACTATAACTGTTTACGGTTCTCCAGTCCCTCTATCAACATTGACTCCGGGGCATTTTATATCTATTTCAAATACTCTTAGCCAGGTGGTTACGGACTATACGAACTCTCCTACAACATTTCAGCTTGTTAAGCCTACTGCTTATACAGCTAAATATATAGATTTTAATTTTAGCCTTTATGATAACAACGGATCCCATTTTGACATGGATGGGGTAGTACCGATGAGCTCTAGTGGCTTTACTGTTGATTTTGCAAGTCTACTCACATTTGTCCCTGATGCTGGGGAGCTTCACCTTACAGCTTTTGACGCAGAGGGGAAGGCCTATACAACTGTTGTTATCCTTGATTTTACAGTGCAACAACAAACTACAATCCCAGATATTGCAAATACATATGCTAAAGATTCTGTTGATATTGAAATACATGATGGAATTTATGGGTTAGATGGTAACTTAATCGCTTGTGGTTCCACATATGATTCTGCAGATGCTGGTTTAATAATGTTAGGGGATGAGACTAGCGTTTTTTCATTTACTTTTACCCATACAGGCGGAGATCCTATGACTATATGTCAAGGTCTTGAGTATGTTGATTATGTTTCGAGTAGTATCAAAGATCAGACATATTTTGTAGGAATGGGTGCTGATTCATATTCCTTTGTAGTTAACCTTATGGATAGTAGCGGAAACATTACATGGACAAAATCGTATAAAGATCAGTTTGCTGCTAGCTTACAGGTTGTGGATACTGCGATTATTAATAATGATAACTTACTAATAGTACTTCATGATTCTTCAAAAACATTATTGGTTGAAATAGACGAGACGGGTGCGATAGTTACGCAAAAGTCTATTGAGCTTGATGGTGCATATGCTGGGTACAATTTCTTACCAACGAGCCTTAATGTCTCTGGATCAAGCATATTTATAACAGGTCAATATGATGATTATGTCACTACGCATAGGTATAACGCAGTATTCGTTGTTATCGACACTGATTTTACGACCTATAATGTGAAGTCTACTGCTTTTCAAGATATTACAGATACTTCATACATAGACTCAATATATACAAGTGCAACAGTAGCAGCTAATGGTGATATAATACTTGTAGGAACCGCAGGTGCTCAAACCTATGGCGATATTGTTATCTCAAGGTATTCACCTACATATGATACATTTTATAGTGTTATATATGATAATGAATCAGTTGGTAGTACGTCAGCTTCATACTCACAAGTCTACTCTAATCTTGATGGTTCTGAATTCTATCTAACAACTAATTTTGGTAACGGAACAGTAGAGGTGATGAAGTTTACTTTTAATGGTGCAGCACCTTCTGTTTTATGGCAAAGAACTTTAAGCAATGGTACTGGTATGAATATCTTTAAAATACAGGGTGATGCTGCAGATAACTTAGTCATGTTTGGTAATGGGTTATATGGTGATTTTACATCAGGTATCATAGCTAAGATAAATATTGACGGTGATATGAGGGGAAACGTTCCTGCAAACTTTAGTTATTCAGTAAGGCATACATATGCAGAGATTAGTATGGATCCTACAATAATTATAGACTTTCCTAGTAATGTGGATTTCCAAGTGTTATTTTCAGATGCTGCTAATTCATTATTACCTATAACTTTAATTCAAGCTGCTTTTGTGTCTATTTTGTAGATATATGACTTTGTTTAATTAAAGTAAGTTTTGCAAATATTTGACATTTGCTGAAAACAATTTGTGTTAGAGTTTAAATATATTAAGGGTGTAGCTTAATACTGCACCCTTACTTTTTTAAAGCTTATAGCAGGAGATTGAAAATGCCTAAGATGTCATTTAAGTGCAAAGAATGTGGCGAAAAGATCGTTGTCAAAGAACCTGGTGTTTGTCGTTGTGATGAGTGTGGATCAATCTATAAATGTTTCTTCGAAGTTAAAAAAAAAAGTAAAAACGAAGTGATCACTCAGCATTTAAATAAACCTGAGAAGCAAGACACTATAATGAAATTTTATAATGGTCATAAGAGCGCGTAAATAAAGTAGCTCCGTGCTTCCATTCCGCATCTGTCTGGTCAGTCTCTGGGTAAATGTGAGTGAGAAGAACTCTTGCGACTTTTGCGCTTTCTGTTATATAAAGGATATCGTTTAAACACATATGTCCTTTTATCTTTTTGTTATTTCCGCTACCGCATTCAGCAATGAAAACGTCAGCTAAATTGACGATATTTATTAATTTATCAAACATTTCTGTATCGCCAGAATAAACTATCTTTTTACCTTTTGACTCTAAAACAATCCCTGTGCTTTCTGGTGAGTGAACAGTCTTAAATGTTTGCCATTTTATCTCATCAAACTCGCCTTTTGTATCTTCCGAAAAAATGAGTTCTATATTAGGCTCCAGCCATCTACCCATTAGCTTCTGAAAAGACCTTATCCACGCCTCTAAGCCTTTAAAACCGAAGATGTGTAGTTTTTCCTTAGGAGAGTAGTATCTGTTTTTAAGGGCGAATAATAGATGTAGAAGCCCAAAGAAATGGTCAGGGTGTTTGTGTGAAATATAGACTGCGTCTATTTCGTCTGCCATGATGCCGTTCTTCTCAAGTCTATCTAGCAGGTGAAAGCCAGCGTCGAGAAGAATTTTTTTACCATTAGCTTCTATAAGAAAAGAAGCGGAGGCACGCTCTTCGAACTGTATGGCACTCCCACTTCCTAAGACTGTTATATCCATTTATAAAACCTAGAAAGGTACTTCGTTTAATATAGCTCCGAGTTTGCCAACAGATTTTGAAACTTTTTGCTCGTTCATGAGCTCTTCTTTCTCTTTAATCACTGCTTTAAGGTCGTCACCGAGCTTCTGTTTAAGTATGTCAGAATATTTTGTGATCTCTTCTGGTTTGTCAGGGCGCATCATGATTAGTTTGATCTGATCAGCGAGGCTCTTCATCTCTGGGATCATCTTCTTTATAGCATCTACAAAGCTGTCAGTTGCATTTACGATCTTACGTGAAGTGGTTGCCGCAGACATACGGTCAACGTACCTTTCAGAGAATGACGCAAAGTTTGCCATGAGCGAAATAACTGCGTTCATCGTTTCATCGCTAGTCATTTCTGTCTCTGACATCATCTTCATAGCCATCTGATCCATCCCCCCAGCCATAGTCTTTGACACCTCAATAGCTACGTCAGCACCAAACTGGTTCACACCAAATAGTGGGTTGTTTCCAACAACTATATCTATAGAACCGAGTGCCTCCATGAAAGCAGGTTCAGCCATGTATGGAGCCATTTTCACATATAGCTTTGTGATCTCTTCACCGTAGAGTGCTCCGATCTGCTTGCTTATGTCAGTCAGCTCAGGGTCAGTACCTTCAGTTATCTTTGTACAATAATCGTCAGTAATCTCTTCGAGAACAGGGTATTGAGCTTTAACAGCCTCTTCGCATTTTTTCATAGCTGCGAGCATGTCATTTTTGGATTCAGCCGCTTTAAGTGACGCTATATATTCTTCTGCTATTAACAGATGTTCTTTCATTGTTTCGGTAGTCTTATTACTCATGTATGCACCTATTTGTTTGATTTGTCAGATGATATTAAATGATAATTCGGTCAACTACAAGTAGAAGGAAGAAAAGAACCATACATAAGTTCAAAATATGGAATGTTTTTATAGGTTTTTTGATGAAGATAAGGATTAAAAGAGCAGATGTGGCTGTTAATCCAGTATGTACGTATGAGGAATTGGTGTTGCAGTAAATCTTTGCTACTGGGAGTAGAAATAAAGAACAGATAAAAGCAGCTAACCATATCCTGATGAATATATGGGTTTTGAATTGCCCATAAACAGAAGAGAGAGTGTGGAAGCCAGCTTTTTTATAATCAACGGCATATCTCTCAGCCAGAATAGCAAAGTGAGGTGTTTGCCACACGTATAATACAGCGGAAACTAATATGATATCCATGTGTAGTAGAGATCCACCAAGTGCAGTATAGCCTAACATTGGAGGTATAGCACCAGTCACAGCACCTATAAGGAGTGCGAATGGTGTCCTCTTCTTGAGTGGTGTGTATATGAAATTATAAACAACAACTGTTATCAAAATGAGGAAAATCCCTGTATGGCTATCCGTCATCAACATAAATGCCACTGATAGTGATATGAAAAGAATAGCAAAACGGATCGCTTCGAAAGGCTTGATACTCCCCATAGGTATAGGGCGGTTTTTAGTCCTATCCATCATATTGTCACGCTCTGATTCTTGAAATTGGTTCAGAGCAGAACAACCAGCTGACAGAGATACTGCCGAAAGGATTGCGTATAGATGGAATAGGTTTAAACCTGAATCAAAAAGGGAGGCCCCTGCAAAAGTTGAGAGACCTACCATTAATGAAACTTTAGGTCTGAAGAGTTTAAGAATTACCTTCATTAATCCTTCAGTGTGTTGAAATATTCTATAAGAGCCATAATTTGCTCATCCTCTAGATAATCATATGGAGGCATAGACTCGTCGTAGCCATCTACTATGTATTCTCCAGGGGAGACGATAGAGCTTATGATGTATCTACTGTCAGCCTTTAACTGAATTTTTTTGCCATCTTTAATAGCTATTACATCTCTGTCCATCATGTTCTTGAAACTTGGACCTACTAGCTCACTTCCATCTGTGGAGTGGCAACCAGTGCAGCCTTCATTCTCTGCTATTACAGCCCCTTTCTCGCCAGGTTTTTCCGCTGGCATACCAGTTTTAAAGAACTCGATAAGCTTACCAAGGTCTTCTTTGCTGAGGTCTTCTGCGAAAGGTGGCATCATGTCTTCGTAGTTTTTAACTATTTCGGATGATGGGTCGTTTATAGCTTTTATAAGATAAGCTTCATCAGCCTTTACCGTCTTTTCTCCATCTGCTGTCACAATGACAGTCTCTCTGTTGTAGATGTCTTTTAGTGTAGGACCGACTAGCTCTGTTCCGTCTATTGAGTGACAGTCGAGACAACCATTATTTTCGAGGATAGTTATAGCCTCTGGTTGCTCTACTGGCTTTTCCTCAGTGCTGATCCATGCATCATATTCCTCTTGAGGTAGAACGATAACCTTAGATAGCATAAACGAGTGCCTAACTCCGCAGTATTCCGCACAGAGTATTTCATAGGTTTCAGGCTCGCCAGTGTCGAACCATACGTATGTTTGCATACCCGGAACTGTGTCCATCTTCACTCTATAAGCAGGAACGTAGAAACTATGTATAACATCTACAGAGGTCATGTTAAGTTTGACAGGAGTGTTTGCAGGGACATAGAGTTCGCTACTTGTTTTACCATTAGGATATGTAAATTTCCACGACCACATCCTAGCTGTAACATCAACTAGCATAGAGTCAGCAGGTGCATCCCTAAGAGCCTTATACCCAGTCCAGCCAAACCAAAACATAGCAATTACGATGATAGATGGAATTATTGTCCAAGTTAGCTCGGCGATAAGGTTACCCTCTATCTGAGCAGCTTCTGGGTGTTTTGTGTGGTGATATTTATACAGAAAATATATTGCAACCAGAGTGATAAGTATCATGATGGCAAAAGAAACTCCGAATATGAACAGGAAAGCCGTATCTATTTTGTTTATAGTATCAGTCATATTGCCACCTACCTGTATGCCACATCAAAGAATGTCATGCCTATAAATATTGCCAGAATCAAAAAACAGATGAAGACGAATAATTTCAGCATCTTGTTTTCATATTTCAGGTGCATAAAGAAGAGTATGACAAAAAGTGATTTTGTTGTTGCCAGTGCGAGTGCCACTATCACGTTCAAATATCCAAGATCAATCCTCGACACAGCGACTGTGACGAAGGTAAGAAAGAGGAGCATAGCGAGAACGAGAGTAGCAGTCTTTACGCTCATAATATGGTGTTTGTTGTGTTCCATTTCATGCTCCATTTATATAACCAGATAGAAGAGTGGAAATAAAAATATCCAGATAAGGTCGACTAGGTGCCAGTAAAGACCAGCATTCTCTAGCATAACGAAATCCGTGCTATTCACTTCGTTCTTCTTCATTTTGTAGATTACAAAAGCCATCACGCCACCACCAATGATTACGTGCAGACCGTGCAGCCCAGTCATAAGGAAATATAGACCGTAAAAGACCGATTCACCTTGTGGTAATTCCCTCAGGTGAGGGGAGTCTGGGTATATTCCATGACTAAATTTTGCTGACCACTCGAATGCTTTATTCACAAGGAACAAAACAGCCATAAAGAGCGTCAGATATGTGTAGCGTATAGCCTTTTTCTGCTCTCCACGCTGGAGGAAAGATATAGCAAGCGCTACAAAGTAACTTGATATAAGGAGTACTACAGTATTTAGACCACCGATAAAAGCATTGAGCTCTTTGCCCGCAGAGTGATATTCCGCTGGATATCTTGATAAATATACTGCATACAAGACAAACATTCCGCCAAACAGCAGAACCTCAGTAAAGAGGAACAGCCACATGCCGAGTTTTGCCCCTTGGTAATCTTTATGAACATTACTCATCCCTTTCTACCCCCTTAAAACTGTATGGTCCTTTAAAGGTGTCTGGTTCTTTATCAAAGTTAAGAAGCGGAGGAGGGGATGGTGTATACCACTCTAAAGTCGCTCCACCCCAAGGGTTTCTGCCGACCTTTTTGCCTGATTTCATTCCGTTGTATAGATTTACGAACATGATAATGAGCCCCACTGCCAAAATCCATGAGCCAACAGTGGATATCTGGTGACCTAAAGTATATTCAGGTAGATAGTCGTAATACCTTCTAGGCATACCTTGTAGACCAATGATAAAGAGTGGGAAGTAAAGCAGGTTGAATCCTATCATGAGGATTGCCCAAGCTGTAGTTGCCACGTTTTTGTTATACATCCTACCGTAGATCTTAGGAAACCAGAAGTGCATAGCACCAAAGAGCCCAAACCCTGTTCCACCAAATATTACATAGTGAAAGTGGCTCACTACGAAGTAGGTGTCGTGAACGTGAATGTCTGTACCTGCGGAACCGAGAACAAGCCCAGTTAGACCACCAATAGAGAATAGGAAGATAAAACCTAGGGCGTATAACAGAGGTGGCTCTATAAAAATTGATCCTTTGTATAAGGTAGCTATCCAGTTGAAAACCTTAATGGCTGATGGAATCGCAACGATAAACGTCAATAACGAAAAGATTAAAACTGCCGTGTCACTCATCCCTGATGTAAACATATGATGTGCCCACACAAGAGAACCAGCGAATGCAATCATAATTGATGATACTGCGATCGCTTTGTAACCAAAGATAGGCTTACGTGCGAATACTGGGATGATCTCACTCACAACGCCCATAGCAGGGAGCACCATAATATATACGGCTGGGTGAGAGTATATCCAGAAGAGGTGTTGGTAAAGGATAGGGTCGCCACCCTTATTCGGGTCAAATAGACCAACGCCAAGTACTCTTTCAGCAAGGATAAGTAGAACTGTGATACCAAGAATCGGTGTAGCAAGCACCTGTATCCATGCTGTCGCATATAGTGACCAAGAGAAGAGTGAAAGTTGTTTCCACTTCAGCCCTGGTGCACGTAGGCGATGGATAGTTGTTATAAAATTAAGTCCAGTAAGGATTGAGGAAAAACCGAGTATAAACACAGCAAAAACAGCGGTGTTTACGTTTGTAGTGGTGAATTCGCTAAATGGTACATAAAATGTCCAGCCAGTGTCTGGAGGTCCGTTACCTGTAAATAGAGACAGTAGAGCGAGACCTGTACCTATCATATACAGCCACCAAGAGAATAGGTTCAGTCGTGGGAATGCCACGTCTTCAGCACCTAGGTGGATAGGCAGGATAATGTTTCCAAAAGCTGCTGGGATACTAGGTATCACAACAATAAATATCATTATAACACCGTGCAATGTAAAGACAGCATTATACGTTTGTGCTTCCATGATCGTCTTGCCAGGAGTGAAGAGCTCCAGCCTGATAGCGAGTCCTAAACAGACCCCAATAATAAACATTCCAAGCACCATATAGAGATACATCAGACCGATCCTTTTGTGATCGGTAGACAGAATCCAGCTCAAAATACCTTTTCTGTCGCTACCTGAGTCCTCAAAAAATGATGGGATAGGAGAACTAGTCTGGTTTTGCATAGGAAAACCTCATTATTTGCGTTTTTTCCCGCCGAATATTAAAAATCCAACGAATATTAAAATTACTGTCAGAACAACAAAGCCTGACACTTTAACTACATTAAAAACGTATTTCTTACCTTGTGGGTCATAGCTGAAACAGTAAGAGACGAGTTTTTTGACCGATAGCCCTGTTTGCTCTTTTGAAGCCTCAACAGAAGCCATTGTAAGCTCGAATGGGAGGGTTTCAGTTCCGTAAAGGTAACGAACTATTTTGCCTGATGGTGATACAGTCACAACAACAACAGGGTGAGCGAAGTCTACTCCACGTCTGAGGAAACGAAAGCCAACAGATTTGGTAAACTTAAGAATATTTTCTCTATCACCACTAAGGAAAATCCATGCATCCTCAGGTATTTGACCTTCTGCAGCCTTCATATAGTTGATCTTCTTTTGAGCGGCTATCTCTGGTGTGTCATTTTCATCGAAACTGACTGATATTACCTGAAAGTCTTCACCAGCCTTAAGCTTTATCTGAGGCACAACGTCAGCTAGACTTGTCTGGAGAAAATTACATACATTAGGGCAGCTATAGTAAACAGGTGCGAATATCGTTGGCTTGTCTACCAGCTGACCGAGATTTACTTTATTACCCTTAGAATCTGTGAAAACAGCATTTAAATCGACCTGTTCTCCAAGTTTTTCAGTAACGCCAATCTTAGCTTCTTCCTCTTTTGAGGCCTCTTTATGAACATGTTCTTTATCGTCCATATCCATATTTTCCATGTCATGTTCAGCATGTTCATCCGCTTTCATATCCATATCATCATGGGAATCATGGCTCATCTCTTTCTTTTCCATGTGATGGGAATCATCCATGGTATCCGCAGCATATAGCGGTAAGCAGAAAAATATGGTCAAAAGCAGGAACGGTATAATTTTAATTTTTGTTTTCATAAGCTATTAGAATTTAGATATATAGTCAGCTAATGCAGATATATCGTCATTTGAGAGTCTTTTTGCTTGACTCTCCATGGTACTCTTCTTAGTTCCGCCGTAGCTTCCATCCTTATAGCCATTCAGCTTAGATGTTATCTCTGCTGCTGATTGACCTTTGAGAGGAGCTCCGACTCCAAGAGCTTTCTTAGCTCCATCGGCACCGTGACAACCCTTGCACCTAGAGTAGGCTGAGCTTCCAGCAGTAGATGCGATAGCGAGAAGAGAAACTGATAAGATAAATGTGATTGCTAGCAATGATTTCTTCATATTACACCTCTAAATAAAAAACTTTATACTTTATACTTTATATTAATTATTGCTCTCAATTAGTGAACAGTCAATGGAACATGCTTAATAATTATAGATTTTTATATATTCTAGTTATGTATTTTAGAGATGGGTGAGTACACTCTTTGTAAGTTCCATACTTTTAGAGCTTAGACCTTGGTTCTCCATTGATTTAGCGACAGCTTTAAATGTTACATCCATAATCTGCTTTTGCCTTGCATGCATAGGTATGGATATCTCTTCACCTAATGCTATCATTGTCATAGCATCCTTACATGCTTGCTTGTCGGCTGATGTTACTGATCTGCAAAGTAATGGGCGAACAGGATAGATACTACATCCGCCTTTCTTATTGAGGAAGGCACAAGGTTTATTAGACATAATTCGTTCATCTTCATCTAAGGATTGTATATCTCTTACTAGTAGTTTCATTTTAATT
Source organism: Denitrovibrio sp. (assembly GCA_002869185.1). Classification (GTDB taxonomy): domain Bacteria; phylum Chrysiogenota; class Deferribacteres; order Deferribacterales; family Geovibrionaceae; genus Denitrovibrio. The sequence continues at coordinate 33,140 of PKTN01000001.1, forward strand.
TTCAGCGTTTCAAGTTCGCTATTTGTCAATGTTTTGAGTAAAAAGTCAGAGATTATTATCGCTTCAAAATCAAGTATAGAGACGTTAACTTTGCAACAGGTGGAGCAACCCTCCTTGCAGTCCATCTGAGCGAGTTCTTCATCAGTAATGTGTAGTGTTACTTCGGCTTCGGATAATACAAAAACGGCTTCCATTAATTCTGTGAAGTTGTTTTTAATTTTGGATAAAGAAAATTTAGTAGAAATTAAATTAAGCACTCTGTCACTGAATTCTTGCGCATCAAATTTGTTCATTGGTCACCCTATATAAGATTAACCTCTCTGAGTGCTTGTTACAAGGGTGATTGGGTGTTTAAAAAGTGTACTATGTTTTAAGATTATTGCCGCAGTCAGTAGTATCTAGTGATTTACTACATTTTAGTTTTCTAGGGATATAGATTCTAAATATGGTGCCTTTGTTAACTTCAGACTCTACTTCTATATAGCCTGAGTGACCGTCGACAATTCTTTGCACTATAGAGAGTCCAAGACCTGTTCCTGAGAACTCGCGTTTGACATTCGTTCCTCTATAAAAACGTTGAGTGATTTTTTCTATTTCATCTTTAGGTATGCCTGCACCCGTATCTTCAAACTCGAGTATTTTGTACTTTTCAGCTTCGCAATATCTGACAGTGAGAGAACCACCTTTTTTATTAAATTTTACCCCATTAGAAATAAGATTACTTAATACATGTTTAAATGACTCACCATCAATGCAAGTAACGGCTCCAAAAGGGATTTCAAGGTTAACTTTTATAGACTTGTCTGATATCTCTTTTTCAAATATTTCCGCTGTATCCTTTATCATCTTTTCAATTTCTACTGGAATGAAGTGATATGGGTGTTGGTTACTCTCTAGTCTTGATAGAGTTATAACCTCGTTAAAAAGGTTATTAAGAAGCTTAGCACTTCTGTTAATGGCATCTAGAGCCTTATCTTTAACTTCGACATTACAATCAGTCCCTTGCTGTATAAGTAGACTGGAGTATGCCATTATCTTTGTGAGTGGTGTCCTTAGTTCGTGGGAGAGGGAGTCAAGAATGTCAGTTTTGAAGATATTAATGTCACGCAGTTCTTCGTTTCGCTCTTTGACATTTTCTAAAAGCTTATTATAGTTCTGAGTAACTTTAGAGAGTTCAGATTTCAGATTATCTTCATTCTCTAATATACTAGTGCGCATAACTTCAAAAGCTTCAGCAAGCTCCTGAATCTCATCTCTTGTGTTAATACATATTGTTTCGGAGAAGTCACCTGTTTTATAAGAGGATGCCGCAGATGTAAGTGTTGCTATATTCTTAAGAACAAGAAATCTAAGGAGTAGTGAGATTGTGATTACTATGCCAATGAAAGATAATAGCCCCATAAGGTAGTAATTCTTGTTGTTTTCTGCTATGGCAGTCTCGATTTTTTTTAATGGCAACATTACGGAGATTCCGCCTCTGAGATCGCCAACCTTGTACCCTTGATACTCGTGGCACTCAAGGCATGCATTATTTACATAGAGTGGAGCCATGTATCTGTAGAATTTTTCATTATTTATTGTAGTGATTTCGCTATATTCTCTCGCATCTTTTCTAAACATCTTCATTGCTTTCAGTTCTAATTTGTCTGGCGCATTTTCAGGGTTTATTAGTATGTCACTTGTGATATGGAAACGAAAATCTGTCATTACAGATGCGTATTCTGAGAGTTGTTTTGTAGCAACGGCTTGAACAGGAGTTATTTCGTCACGGTTTTCAGCCACCCATTGCCTAGTAACAACTAACATTTCAAAGAGAGTTTTTGCCTGTGCATGAGCTTGTTGCATAAGTAAATTCTTCTGGCTGACCCACATGTAGTTTGTTGTCGCCGTAATAATAATGATCGTTATTATTGTAATGCTGAGAATCAATTTTGCAGTAAGTTTCATTTCTTGATTTTATATCCGACCCCTGAGACAGTTCTTATGATATCGGGGTTCTTAGGATTTATTTCCACTTTTTGTCTAAGGTTTTTTATATTTACATCTAGACTTCTAGACCATGAATAGATTGAGTTTTTACCCCAAATATCATTAACAATGTCGTCCCTAGAGAGCACCTGACCAGCTTTTGCGATAAAATAAAGAAGAATCTCATATTCTTTAGGGGTGAGATTTACTTTTTCCCCTTTAATGAAGACTTGTCGATTAGCTTTATCAATGTTCATTTGATGGAAGATGATGTCGTCATTATTGTTAGCACTGTCCTCGTCGTCAGCTTTATCTGTACGTCTAAGGATAGCCTTTACTCTGGCGATGAGTTCAATGTTTTCAAATGGTTTTGTGAGATAATCGTCAGCTCCGTATTCTAAGCAAACAACCTTGTCGGAGACATTATCTCTCGCAGATAAGATGAGTATCGGGACATTCAGTTCGCCTCTAATTATCTTGCATATCTGTTGTCCGTTAATATCAGGTAGGTTTAGGTCAAGCACTATTAGGTCTGGGTTATCTTCTCTGGCTAAGGAGAGCCCTGTTATACCATTCGGTGCTGTAATAACCTCGTAGTTCTCGAGACTTAGCAGCAGCCTCAGAACCTCAACAATGTCGGGATCGTCGTCTATAACAAGTATTTTCATATTCATAACCTACCTTAATAAACACATATATGAATTACAATAAAAGATTACCTTTCTGCATGTGAAAAATGTAAAGAGACAGTCTTCTTAATCTTTACAACCCTACAACATATTTTACATCATCTTTTAATTATTAGCTTTAAAATTTTCATAGTTACATCAGGAGGTAGACGAAATGAGAAAGTATTCATTTTTAAAAGTCACTCTTTTCTTGATCGCAATGGCGACGATGATGGTAGCTAGTGTTTCGTACGCTAGTTCTTACAAAGACATCGAGCTTGATGCTGATTCAAAGAAATGTGTTGATTGTCACGAGAAAGAGCGTATCGCTCCTAAAGTTCATGACCAATACGCAGAGAGTGAGCACGCTAAGAATGGCGTAGGATGTCTAGACTGTCATACAGCAGAAACGACAGACTTCGACGCTTTTAGTAAAGACGGGCACCCAGTAGTTGCATCACACCCGACTCCAAAAGATTGTGCATCATGTCACGAGAAGGAAGTTGAGGAGCACACTAAATCTAAGCACGCTTATCCATTCTGGCTTTACGCTGCAGCGGATAGAGCTGTTTTTGAGCCGATTGTTGGTACAAAGCAAGGTTGCGAAAGCTGTCACAATCTATCAGCTATGTGGCCTGACGGTTCAGTTGGCGAGTGTGATATATGTCACTCTAAGCACTCATTCGACGTTGCTTTAGCACGTAATCCTAACACTTGTGGAGAGTGTCACCTCGGTCCTGACCATCCACAAAAAGAGATATACTACGAATCAAAGCACGGTAACATCTTTGCAGCTAAAGGCGGCAAATGGGACCTCAGCTATGACTCAGAAGAGCTTGATAGAATCCCTATCGAAGCACCTGTATGTTATACATGTCACATGGACGCTGTCCCTGGAACAAAAGTGAAATCAACTCACAACGTTTCAGAACGTCTTTCATGGGAAGCTCAGGCTCCTTGGTCATACAGAACAATATGGTTTGAAGAAGAGCTAGGCACATGGGAAGAGAAAGCAGAACGTATGAAGACTGTTTGTAAAACATGTCACTCACCTTCTTTTATCGACGAGTATCTTCTTGTTTACGATCTCGTAAACCTTCAGTACAACGAAATCCGCAGACAATTCGTTAAGTGGATTAAAACATATCAAAACCTTGGTCTTGTTAAAGTACTTAAAGACGAAGTTGTTGCAACAGGTAAGTCTAAGACTTTCTCTGGTACAGTTATCAACGGTAGCTGGTACACAACAGCATCTGAGCTTATGTACAACTCATGGCACCACGAAGGTAGAAGATTCCGTATGGGTTCTGCGATGGCAGCAGCTGACTATGTTCAGTGGCATGGTATCTGGGAACTCCAGCATAACCTTCAGGAAATGATCGCTTGGGGCGCAGAGCGTGGTGTAGAAGAAGCTAAGAAGATTTACGAAAGTGATTCTCCTGCTAAGTTCTTCACATACAAGATCTACGACTTCCCTGGATCACTTTATGGTCAGGTTACAGCAGAGCAGTTTAATGTTCCTGCACTCTACCAGATCGTACCTGATTATTGGGCTAAAGCTAAAGCTAACGTAGAGCAAGCTTTCAACAAAGGCTTACTCTCTCAGCAAGCTTGGGATCTCTGGATGCACAGGTATAACAACCTCGATCAGTACATGGGTAAAAACTATCCACCACATCCAGTATTCGAGGCTTATAAGAAGAGACAAAAAGCTGAACTTAATCTGAAAGATCCTAATACTCCGCTTTCAAGAGCGATTAAAATAGGACTTCCTTCACCTTCTCCAGCAGAAGAGCTGATTAAGTAATCAGATTAACAAACTAACCTTAGGCGGGGGGCTTATGTCCCCTGCCATTTAATACAAAGACTCGAATGGGGTTTATGATGAAGAAAACACTTATTATATTAGTACTTTTAGTTGCCGTTGCAGGAATTGTTGGATTTACATCTTTTAATAAAAATGTGGAAGAGGTCGTTGGACACATCGACGACAAGGCTATTACAACTTCTGAACTCCAGAACTATGTTGATACGCTACTTGGTGTCACTTACGAAAAAAAAATGGACACAAAAGAAGGAAGACAAGAGCTGTTTAATCACTATGTAAACAGAACATTACTACTTGAATACGCGAAGCAGAATATTAAAGAGGATGACAGTTTTGTTGTTTCTCACACTATGGGCGAAGTTAGTCAAGAATCCGCACTTATCAGTGCAGTACTTAAAAAAGAAATTAATGATAAAGTCAAATATACAAAGAATGATGTTCTCGATCTTGCTCACAAAGATTTCAAATTTAAAGATATCGAAGCAGCAGAGAGAGAGATTATCTCACAGAAACGCTTAGAGCTTTTTGGTAAGCTTATGGAAGGTATTAAAGCTAAACACAAAATTTCTCTTGCTGGTTAATAGAGATATTTTCAAACGTAAAAAAAAAGCGGACAAGATGTCCGCTTTTTTATTTATAATATTTTTAGTCTAGTTTATTTTGTTTTAAACTTTTCTACCATAGTGTGGAGACCGTCAGCCTGCTCTTGAAGGTCAACAACAGTCTTAGTAATCTCACCAACAGCAACAGAACTTTGCTCTATACCAGCTGATATTACCTGAGCATTATCGTTGATATTGTTGATTGCAGTAACCTGCTCACTGATAGAACTAGTGATAATATCATTTGTAGAGTGTATTGATTCAACTGACTCCACAATTTTTTCAAATATTTCTTCAGTCTCTTTTATAGTTTCAGCTCCAGTAACTACCTTTGTTGTAGCATCTAACATGTCTGCATTTGCAGTTTTGGTCTCATGTTGCAAGCTGATAATAATAGATTCGATCTCTTTAGTAGCACCCTGAGTCCTTTCAGCTAGTTTTCTAACCTCGTCAGCAACGACCGCAAATCCTCTACCGTGTTCGCCAGCTCTAGCAGCCTCAATAGCAGCGTTAAGTGCGAGAAGGTTAGTCTGGTCAGCGATATCGTTGATTACATTAATAATGTTACCTATCTCTTCTGATGATGCAGATAGGTTACCTATAGTTGCACCAAGCTTCTCGACTTTATCTTTAATAGCCATAACCTCTTCGACCGAGCTTAGTAGCTTGTCCTTACCTTCAATAGTAAGTTGGTCAGCGTTTGCAGTCTGATCGTTAGCCTCTTGAAGTGCTTGCATAACCTCAGTTGAAGATACGCTGATCTCTTCAGTTGCACTTGCTACTGAAGTGATTTGTGATGCTTGGTCTTGCATAGTTACAGAGAGTTCTTCTGTCGCACTCGCTAGCTCTGTACTTCCAGATGCAACACTTTCAGACCCTTCTTTAACAACAGTGATGATATCATTCAGTTTATCTATAAAGATATTGAAGTTAGTAGACATTTCACCGACTTCATCTTTTGAGAGTATTGGTAGAGCTTTAGTAAGATCACCTTCTCCATCAGCGACCTCTTTGAGAAAACTATTCGCGAGGAGAATGCTTTTAGTCATCATGTTGGAGAAGAAAATTGATAGAAGAACAACACCTAATATTACAATGATACAAACGATTCCTACAACAAATAGGAGTTTTGAAATTTGAGCTGTGAGTGCTTGTTCTTTCTGTGCCACTGCATTTTCTATATCATCTATATAGAAGCCAGTTCCTATCATCCAGCCCCATTTATCAAGTCCTATAGCATAACTAAGCTTTGGTGCAGGTTTGTTTTCTGAGCCTTTTGGCCAAACATAATTAACAAAACCGCCACCTTTTTTAGCTTCGGTAATCATTTCTGAGAATAATTTTGTTCCGTTTTTGTCTACAAAATTAGAAAGATCTTTTCCTATAAGTTCTGGTTTTACCCTATGAGAAGTAATAACTCCATTGTAATCAGTAGAGAAAAAGTAACCATCATCTCCATAGTATAGAGACATAAGAATCTTTGCTGCTTCTTTTTTTGCTGCTTCATTATCACTAGCCGCACTTGTATAGACAGAATCTATAGAAGAGTATGCTAAATCAAGGTAATTTTTAAGTTCAACTTTTTTGCTTTGCATCATACTCTTTTCGAATTCATGAATTTCATTATTACCTAATTCTGTGATTTCGTAATAAAAGAATGATGTCATTATTAGAGCTGTAACTATAACAGGTATAGCTGCTAATAGAGTGATTTTGGTTTTGATCCCCATTTTCATTTGTAACCCCCGAAAACTAAAAAAGAATTAATAATAATATTACTCTATTCATATATAGTCACTATTATCATGAATGTATGGTGAAATAAAGTAAATTATTAACTCATTTGTCAATGTGTATATACTATAATTATCGGTAATAATAATAATAATTCAATAGTTAAATTGTAAAATATGAAAAAAAGAATGAATTTAGTCTTATTTAGTATTCAGTACGCTTATGAAGTTTTTATTTTGGATACAGATTTTGTTGTCAAAAATGTTTTTTTGAAAATTATTGAAGTCGGTTGCAGCTTCTTGTTGCATCTTAGATCTTGCAGAGTTGATTTCATCAAAGTGGGCATTGAGAGTACTAATGACCCTGCTATCTAGCTTGTTGTTTTTCGCTTCGTTATTAAAAAAATCTATTAGGCTAGATTTCGACTTTGGTTGACGGTAAGGTCTCTCCTCTGAAAGTGCAGTAAAAATGTCAGCAATAGCAAGTATCCTACTCCCTAGACATAGCTTTTCTTCTGAGAGGTGGAAAGGGTACCCTGTTCCATCAAGATGCTCATGGTGAAAAGAAGCCCAATCCTTTATTGTTTCAAATATTTGGAAAGAGTTTAAGATTGTGTATGTATAGTATGGATGCTTTTTCATGATCTGAATCTCGTCATCAGTCAGTTTACCATCTTTATATAGAATTTCTGAGGATATAGCGAGTTTACCTATGTCGTGTAAATATCCTGAAATCATTGCAGATTTACATTCGTCAGCTGATAAACCCATTAATTCTGCTATTTTATAAGCTACAGCTGCGACTCCAGCAGAGTGGGTCGATGTAAATACACATCTGAAATCTATGATTCTACTAAGTAATTTTGCAGTTTCAAGGACATCATCTAGTGTCATATTAAGATGTGATAAACTAAAATTAAACTTAACGAGTTGATATTTATCCTGTTCTTCTATGTCAAACCAAAAATGCTCTTTATCGGCAAGTCTTAAAAATGCTTGATAGTGATCAGGATGAAATTTATTAGTAGCTGATTTTGATATTTTATCTAAAATTTTACTTTTTTGCTCAAGAGCTGGTTTATCTCTATTTATTAATATATCAATGCGATCTGCAAGATGGATTATGTACGCAAGTTCAGGTATTTCGTCCGTATCTGAAAGTGGGTTTGTTTTAGCTGAGTATGGCGAATGATGATACTTAACAAGTTGCGAGATATTTGGAAAAATATTAAGTCCATCTAAGAGATAAGATCCAACAATAACATGGCAGAATTCATTCTCATAATTATCGTCTGGGTCAGCAAGCTCGTGAAATTCTTTTTCTACAACAACGCCTATATCATGCAGTAGTGATGCGATAATAATGTTCTCTATCTCTTTTGTGCTCTTGCCAGCCTCTTTAGCAATGCTACCTGCTATGAATGCCACTCTTTGATGGTGGTTGTTGATAAGAGGATTGACTAAATCGAGCGCTTTTGACAATGCATATGCGACATCAAAACTTGTTATGATATAGTTGTCATATAGGCGATGACCATTCTTTTTTTTCATATGCTAATATTATATTACATAAGCACTAAAAAACAAGAACTAACAGATTTTCAATAGTTGAAAACGATGGTGAATTAGTCTAGTATTAGCATCCGTATATTATATAGACAGGAGTCACAATGAATACCGAAAATGTTAGAGTACGTTTTGCACCATCGCCAACAGGATACCTTCACGTGGGTGGAGCAAGAACAGCTCTTTTTAACTACCTTTATGCGAAGGCTACTGGTGGTAAATTTTTACTTAGAATAGAAGATACAGATAGAACAAGATTTCAAGAGGATTCACTTAAAGAGATTTTCGAATCACTCAGGTGGCTTGGGCTCGAATGGGACGAAGGTCCAGAAAAGGGCGGAGATTTTGGTCCATATATACAATCAGAAAGACTAGATAAATATAATGAGCACGCTCAGATGCTCCTCGATGGCGGACACGCTTACAAGTGTTTCTGTACTTCAGAGCGTCTTGACCAAGTGCGTAAAGAGAAGGAAGCTCGTAAAGAGCAACATGGTGGATACGATAGAAAGTGTCGTGACCTTTCACCTGTAGAAGTTCAGGCGAATATAGATGCTGGGATGCCATTCGTAGTTAGACTTAAGGCTCCACTAGAAGGGACAATAGCTTTCGAAGATATGGTGCGTGGTACTATCGAAACACCAGTAAATATGGTGGATGATACTGTACTTCTTAAGACTGACGGTTTTCCTACATACCATCTTGCATCAGTTATAGATGATCATTTTATGGAGATTACTCACGTAATGCGTGGTGACGAGTGGATAGCATCTACTCCTAGGCACGTCCTATTATATAAAGCGTTCGGATGGGAAGCACCTGTCTTTGCACATCTTCCTGTTATCCTTTCGCCTACTGGTGGCAAACTTTCAAAGAGGAAGGGTGCTGCGTCTGTTATGGATTATAAAAAGGGTGGCTATCTACCTGAGGCACTACTTAACTTCCTCTCACTCCTTGGCTGGAACCCAGGGGATGATAGAGAGTTACTTAATATTGAAGAGATTATCGAAGCTTTTACAGCTAAAAAAATATCATCAAAACCGTCTGTCTTCGACGAGCAGAAGCTAGAGTGGATGAATGGTCAATATATGGAAAACTATGACCCTGCAAAGCTAGCCGAAGAGGTTATCCCACTTTGGAAAGACCGTGGTCTGACTGTAGATAATGTTGATTATGCTATAGGTGTGATTAAGCTTCTTCAGGTGAGATCAAAGAAGGTTACAGAGATAGCTGAAACTGGCGATTTTTTCTTTGCTGACCCTATTGAGTATAACGAAAAACAAGCTGCTAAGCAATTTACTGAGGCTGTAAAACCTGCACTCGAGAAACTAGTGGCAGATTTTCCATCTATAAGTTGGAATAAAGAAGCTATCGAGGCTTGTATTGAGGCTGTTGCTGAGTCGCTTGAGATGAAATCAGGCAAGATCAAACCTGCGCTAAGACTCGCTGTGACTGGCGTTGGTGGCGGACCAGATCTTATAGATATGTTTATCCAACTTGGTCAAGATTGCACAGTTAGAAGAATAAAAAATGCATCAAATACTATAGGTTAATGGAAATGGAAAATAACGAAGAGATCAAAGCTAGTAACTTTATAAAGACCATCCTCAGAAAAGATATTGAAGAGGCTAAGAATGACGGGCGTGTTCATACACGTTTTCCGCCTGAGCCGAACGGTTACCTGCACATAGGTCATGCTAAATCTATCTGCTTAAACTTCGGTATTGCAGAAGAGTTTGGTGGCAAATGTAACCTACGCTTCGATGATACAAACCCTCTCAAAGAGGATACTGAATACGTTGACTCTATTAAAGAGGACGTTAAATGGCTCGGATTTGAGTGGGGCGAGACAGAATTTTATGCTTCAGATTACTTTGATAAATTCTACGAATTTGCTGTAAAGCTTGTGACTAAAGGTGTGGCATATGTTGATAGCCTCACTCCTGAAGAGATCAAAGAATATAGAGGAAACCTTAAAGAGCCAGGCAAGAATAGCCCATACAGAGACAGAACTCCTGACGAAAACTTGGAGCTTCTTCAAAAAATGAAGGATGGTCAGTTTGCTGATGGCGAATGTGTTCTTAGAGCTAAGATAGATATGTCTTCACCTAATATAAATATGCGTGATCCGATCATGTATCGTATCGCAAACACAGAGCACCATAGAACAGGTGACAAGTGGTGCATATATCCTATGTACGACTTTGCTCACGGTTTAGAGGACTCCATAGAGGGTGTTACTCACTCAATATGTACACTTGAGTTTGAAGACCATAGACCGCTCTATGACTGTTTCTTAGATCAACTCGAAGTCTTTCACCCGCAGCAGATTGAGTTTGCTAGGCTGAATTTGACATACACTATGATGAGTAAGAGAAACCTGCTCACTCTTGTTAACGAAGGCTATGTGAGTGGCTGGGACGACCCTAGGATGCCTACTATCGCAGGACTTCGTAGACGTGGATATACTCCTGCTTCTATAAGAAATTTTGCTGAGATGATAGGTGTTTCCAAGGCGAACTCTATTGTTGAGTATGCTCAGCTTGAGTACTGCCTGAGAGAAGACCTGAACAAAGTAGCTCAGAGGGTTATGGTTGTTACTGACCCACTTAAGGTCGTGATAACAAACTATCCAGAGGATGAGACCGAGATGCTCACTGCTGAAAATAATCCTGAGTGTGAAGCTGATGGAAATAGAGAAATACCTTTCTGTAGAGAGATATACATAGAAAAAGACGACTTCATGGAAGACCCTCCTAATAAGTATTTCAGACTTTCACCGGGTAAAGAGATGCGTCTTAAACATGCCTACTACATCACATGTGATGAGGTTATCAAGGACGATAATGGTGAAGTTATCGAGCTTCGTTGCTCTTATGACCCAAAAAGTAGAGGTGGCTGGACTGATGACGGGCGTAGAGTGAAGGGGACAGCTCACTGGGTTTCTGCTAAACATTGTATCGATGCTGAAATCCGCATGTATGACCACCTGTTCACGATACCAAACCCAAGCCGAAGAAAGAAGGGGGAGGTCTTCACTGACAATATCAACCCTGATTCTATGAAAGTTGTTAGTGCTCTTGCGGAGCCATCACTTGCAAGTATCGAAGCTGGAAAGCACTTTCAGTTTCTGCGTATCGGTTATTTTACTAGCGATAAAGATACTACTGATGGAAAACCAGTATTTAATAAGACTGTAGGTCTGAAAGATACTTGGGCAAAAATGAAAAAATAAATGGTTAAGACTCATAGATATATCACAAAAACGTGAATATCTTTAAATTACCATGTATTAAGCTTCCCGCTGGTCAGTTGATGGCTAGCGGGATTTTTTATAACAGATTTCTGAAGATATTTATCGAAACAATTCCTACACCTAAACAAACCAACAACCCAAATTTCCTGTAAGCAAGCACTATAACTATACCTGCGGAGATAAACTCAGCTGTTCCACCCTTGGCGAGTTCTGGTCCTAGAATAGATATGATGATCGCAACTGGAACTCCAGCAAGCGCCGCCTTAAACCTTGGTGTCATGTCGAATCGACTAGCTATGAAATAACCAGAAGCTCTCGTAATGTAGGTTGCTATACCCATGCCGAGTATAGTGAGAAAACTAACTAAACTCATATGTTATCCACCCAGTTAAACTGCCAGCGAGACCGCCAGCTAATATGTACCATTTACCGCCTATGTAATGCTCACTGATGAGAGCGACTATTAAAGCGACTACAACTATTGGGATATCCTTTCTACCTCGGAAACTAGATGCTCCAATGGTTAGGAAGACCGCAGTAAGTGCGAAATCTATACCTATCGACTCAGGGCTAGGGATGAGCGCGCCCATTGTTCTACCTGCCATAGTGGCCGTTATCCAAAAGACATAGTTGATGACACCTGTTCCTAATAGGAAACCAAGCCGTGTTTTACCCTTAGGGAACTCCCCCATAGATAGAGCCCAACCCTCGTCCACTACAAAAAACATGGTGAAATAAACAAACCACTTATTCTCTTTTATCGCGTATGGATAAACAGATGCAGACATGAGCATATGTCGTAAATTAATGATGAATGTAGATAAAATAAGCATGAATATAGGGAGAGGGTGTTGCCAAAGGTCGAGTGCTAGTATCTGAGATACTCCAGCATAAACGACTAGACAGGACATTATAGTCTCAGGAGTGGTGAGCACATCTTGAGTAAGGATGCCATAAACTACTCCATAGGTTGCGACACCTATAGCGAGAGGAATCCCCATTATTACGCCTTTTTTGAATGATTCTAAGTTTGTCATGTTGGAGAGTATAAACGAATACACAGAAAGATATTGAACAAAATTGCTATTTTCTGATTATGGAACCGGGTGTCATGCCATAAATTTTTTTATATGCTCTAGTAAGATGCGCCTGATCAGCGAAACCACAGTCGAAAGCTATATCGGATAGGTTTTCAGGGGATGAAAAGAGGAGTTTTCTCGCCCTCTCGACACGTAATGCATTTAGGTATGCATGTGGTGTCATTCCTGTCTCATCCTTGAAAGAACGTATGTAGTGGAACTTGCTCATGTTTGCAGTCTTAGCCAGATCGTTCAGTCTGTGCTTTGCATCTGGAACCTCATGCATGAGGCTTATGGAACGTTTAACTCCAGCACAGTTGTTAAGTTTATGTTCGGCGGAGAGGTGTTTCTCTTTTGCTAGTATTCTACCTATTATCTGTTCGTAAGCGTGATCTACCTCTAAGTTAGATTCAGCATTTATTGCGCTTTTACAGAAGGTTAAGATATCTTGCCTATATTGGAAATCGTTGCTTACCATTGTTTCAAAGTTGAAATGTTTATTTTTGATTTGATTCTCTTCAGTAAAGCTTTTGATGGCGTGTTCGTCAAAGAAGATTACAAGCTGCTTCCAACCGTCATCGGTAACGCTGTTACCGTAATGAATGTCGCACGGGTTCATAGTAGCCATGTTTGAATTGTCGAGTATGTGTTGAGCATTGTTAAGTTTGAAGTCTTTTGCTCCGTCGTAGAGCATAGCCATAGAGTAAGTCTCATGGTAGTGTTTTGGAAAATACGTATAAACATGGTCAGATGTCAGTATATGCATATGTCCATTGTTTAGTGTATATGATTGTATAGAACTTTTCATCTGTTACCTTTTGCTGAGTGCCAGCGCAACGCCAAGCCCTATAAGGACTGAACCTGCAACTTTATTTAGCATGCCTGCTCCTTTTTCTCTCTTTTTGAGTAGCTCACCAATTTGACCAGAGAATAGGGCGCAAGCAGAAAAGACTATAAAAGTACATATGATAAATAGCATGCCAAGCAGAAACATCTGCATAGATGCGTGCCCGTTTTGCTCACGTATAAACTGTGGGAATAGAGCGATGAAGAATACCGCAACCTTTGGGTTAAGTATGTTCGCTGTTACTGATTGTATGAAGACTGTCTTAGGTGCCAGAAGTTTGTCGTCTTTATCTGCTCTAGCTGAACCACTTCTAAAAATCTTTATACCTATGTAAATAAGATAGACAGCTCCAGCGATTTTTATAGCTGTGAAGGCAATAGGGGAGGCTTTTATTATAGCTGATACACCGAGTATGACTAATGCTGTATGGACGATATTACCTAGTGAAAAACCAGCCGCAGCAGCCAGAGCAGAAGCACGCCCCTGTGTTATCCCACGAGTTATGACGTAAATAACGTCAGGTCCCGGAGTCGCAGCGAGTAGTATAGCTGTAGAGGCGAAAAGTAATATCTGGTCAAGCTCTAGCATGGTTTTTCCTTTATCGAATAATAAGTGACATTATATACAAACATAAAACAAATACAAATTAAATGAGCAGATGTTTCTTTGTGAGTGCTTTGGTCAGGACATCAAGTGGGGCGGAGGTGAGTGTCCACCTGTGCCAATATAGTGGCGTTTCGATGATATGAGGCGCGAATACATCCTTAAGTAATCCCCTTTCGACTAGTGGCATGCACTGATTATCTGGCATCATGCCTATACCGAAACCACGTAGAACAGCGTCGAGGTATTGGTCTACCGCTGGGATATACATCTTAGGGTATTCGAAATTTGTTCTGCCAAACGCTTTCTTTAGCATCTGTAGGTGGAGTGAATCCTTATCGTTATAGATGATGAAAGGCACATCTTTGAGTGCTTCTGTGGTTAGCCCATCTGGGAAGAGCTTGTCGTAACTTTCAGCGGAGCAATACATACGGTAAGTCATAGTGCCGATATATGTGCACGTGCAAGATTGAAAAGCTTTGTCTCTGGTGGTGATACATCCAGCAACGTCACCATCTTTCAGCATCCTGTGGGTTTCGTCCTGATCGTCAATGTGTAGGTCGAGGAGTATCTTGTTCTTAAGGATAGTCTCGCCAACAGCGTCAAAGAACCAAGTCGCAAGTGTATCAGCATTTAACCCAATCGGAACGGTTGTGTATGACCTAACTTCATTCTGTTCTATATCGTTACTCAGCTCACTTTCTAGTAGTTTAACCTTATTAAAATGAGCGATGATTTTCCTACCAGCCTCAGTAGGGGTAGGTGGTGTGCCACGGACAAGGATTATCTGCCCCAGGGTCTCCTCTAGTTGCTTAATCCTTTGCGAGACGGCTGATTGAGTAATATAGAGTACTTGTGCCGCCTTGTCGAATCCCTTGTTGTCTATGACGGCTGTGAAGGCCTCTAGTAGTTTATAATCATACATAAGATATATTAGCAAAACTAATGAGATATTAAAACAATTAATTTTACTTTTAAAGATTAGCCATGTACCTTAGCTCTAACAATCAGTGGAGGGAGTGATGCAAACAGCTTTTATGACAGGTATGGTGACAAGTGCTGGGCTTATAATAGCCATTGGTGCTCAGAACGCATATTTACTAACACAAAGTGTGCGTCGGAACCATCATATTACCATAGCAATAATCTGCGCATTTTTTGATGTTTTGCTTATAACTGTCGGAGTTGCTGGCGTGGGAGCCTTCCTAGCTTCTAGCCCTGTCCTTATGAAGGTTGCGGCCTGGGGTGGAGCATCATTCCTTTTTGTTTATGGATTTTTGGCTCTAAAATCTGCTTTCTCAGATAACGCTCTCACAATTATGAATAAGACTGATGATAGTTTAAAAAAGGTGGTTTTCACTACTTTAGCTGTCACTCTGCTGAATCCTCACGTATACATCGACACAGTTGTACTTATGGGTGGTATTTCAGCTCAATTCGAAGAAGGAAACAGGATGATGTTTGGTATAGGCGCCGCCCTCTCTTCAGTTATTTGGTTTGCTATTCTTGCTTTTGCAGGGGTGAAGCTTGCACCTATTTTCTCAAAGCCTTTTACATGGCGTATGCTTGACGTATCTGTCGGTACTGTTATGTGGGCTGTTGCTGCTACACTCATTATCTAATCTTTCAACTCTTTAGAATTACTGATATTATTATATCTATGATAGATATCAGACGTGAACACCAATTAAATAGTGATGTGACATATTTTGGCGGAGTTGTCCTTTACTGGATGTCTCGTGATCAAAGGGTGAGTGATAACTGGGCTTTAATCAAGGCTATGCAGTTGGCTGAGAGTCGTCAGTCTCCTATGGCCGTTGTCTTTTGCCTGATGACAGACTATCCATCCGCTCAGAAACAGCACTTTCGGTTTATGCTCGATGGGCTTTGCGATGTTGAGCACGAGCTAGAAGAACTAAATATTCCATTTTTTATGCTATCAGGTGAGCCTATTGAAGAATTATCAAAGTTCTCTAAGCAGGTTGATGCTAAAGCTATAGTTACAGATTTCTCACCACTTAGATTTAGTCGCAGGATGAAAGATGATCTTGCACATGTGATAAATATTCCACTCATAGAAGTGGATGCACATAATATCGTCCCATGCAGGATTGCTAGCCATAAGCAAGAGTTTGCGGCACGCACTATTCGTCCAAAAATAAATAAACTCCTAGACCAATTTTTAGTTGAATACCCTAAGCTGAGAAAGCAAAAGTTTAAGTGGCAGGGGCATATTTCTAGCACTGATTGGGAGGGGCTTTTTACCAGATTTGGTAACCCAAATAAATATTATCATGCTGGACTTAAGGCGGCTGACGAGACACTTAGGTCTTTCCTGACTACTAAACTAGACGGGTATAGTAAAAAGCGTAATGATCCAAATCTTGATAATACTTCTGACCTTTCTCCTTATCTGCATTTTGGAAATATTTCGGCACAGAGAATCGCCTTAGAAACAAAAGATGCATTTTGGGGTGACGAGGATATAGCAAGTTTTTTAGAAGAGCTTATAATAAGAAGAGAACTAGCAGATAATTACTGCTTTTATAATGATAATTATGACTCTTTGCTCGGAGCACATGATTGGGCTAAGAAGACCATGAATGAGCACTGGGATGATACTAGAGAGTATATATATTCTGGTGACCAGTTTGAAGAAGCTAAGACGCATGATGATCTTTGGAACGCGGCTCAGAAACAGATGGTTACCACAGGGAAGATGCACGGATTTATGCGAATGTACTGGGCAAAGAAAATTTTGGAGTGGACGCCTAATCCTCAGATAGCATTTGATACCGCACTCTACCTGAATGATAAGTACTCACTAGATGGTAGGGATCCAAATGGATATGTGGGGGTTGCTTGGTCTGTATGTGGAGTACATGACAGAGCTTGGGGCGAAAGAGCTATCTTTGGTAAAATACGCTATATGAACTTTAATGGGTGCAAAACAAAGTTCAAGGTTAACAATTATATAGATAAGGTTAATGGTTTAATATGAAAGACTATAAAAAAGATGATATCCAGAATATGAAACTGGTTTTCGCAATATATAAAGGGATGAAAGCGATGAGGAAGCAGGAGTCTGAGAAGATTCTTGAAGCTGGCGTGACATTTCCTCAGTTTGAGGTGTTAGTTGTAGTCTATCATTTCAACGGAATAACGGTTAATGGGATTATCGAACGAACACTCTCTACCATCGGAAACATCTCTTTTGTGATTAGTAACCTGATAAAAGATGGGATGCTTAAATCTGAGTCATGTAAAAATGATAAAAGGTCTAAGATTATTAGCCTGACCGAGAAAGGACAAGACTTTATGGATGATTTTTTCCCAAAACATCTTAAGAACTTAGAAGACATATTCTCAATATATAACCATGAAGAAAAAGAGATAATAGTTAACCTTTTAAAGCGGTTATCCTCTTGATAAATATGTGGTTTAAATAGGACTCTTGGTTTTATATTCGTCGAAAGTAGCGACAAAGAACATATTGTCAGTGCCGATATGGTATTCAATATTTCCTTTATATGACTGCTTATGAAGATTAGCTATAAAGTCAAAAGTATTTTTTGCGTCTTTTGATACATAGTCGTATTCAATTCTACATTCCATACTGTTAGCAGTGGTAGACAATTTGATATATATATTTCTTTGTTCTGGATTATTCTCTGTAGCTCCTATTGTTGATAGTAAACGTGAAATATAGTTATATTGAACCTTGTCACCGAAAATAAGAATATTACCCTTATGGCAACCGTGAAAACATTTTTTGGTTCCTGTCCAACATCTAATTTTAAAAGTATCAGACAATTGTATATAGCTTTCTGATTGAATATTACCAAGCACATGGCAATCTAGGTTGATTTGCATGTTTGCATTCATAAGAACATAATTAATCTTCTTTACTGTGCTAAAAAGTGTTTCGGAAACATTTATAGTATCTTCATCTGTGCTATTGGTATAAAAAGATGCCATGTCATCAATAGAGTTTGATAATCTTTGTATCTCCCCTAACATCTGATTAGTAGAGAAATTCATATAATATTTTGTCAGGGTATTGTCATCGAACTGCTCTTTAATATCTTGAGCGAAAAGTGAAATACTGTTTAGGGGCTGTCTCCATGTATGCATAGATTCAGTGATAATCTGCCGAACAATGTTGTTATCGTCATTTTTATTTTCGAGTTTACGCCTATTATGATGTTCAGTGATGTCATACATTTTGATTATAGAGTATTTGTTGTTTGTTTCAGTATCTGTCTTAGAGCAAGCAACAAGCATGAACCACGTTGAACCAGTTGAGGTATAAACAGGAAATTCGTAGGTGAAACAATTTTTATCATTCTTTTTGATTTTTTTTATGCCATTTTGAAGATGAGAGATTATAAACTCATCCTCTTGTATATGGTTTCGCATTAAATCGAAATAGTTAATACCTACAGGGTTATTGTCTCTGTTAGGTTTCGCCCATGATAAAAATTTGCTAAATGAACCATTCACCCACAAAATTTTATTGTCTAGGTCGGTGATACATACCCTCTCAGGTGTGTTATCGTATGTGCTTTTAAAATAAAATGGTATCTCTTTGGACATTAAAACATAATATGTAAAATAGAAAATTAATCAAGCATTAATATAATTACACTATTATTGGTAGTAGTTATTATACAAATATTAGATATAACAATGATTTGTAAGTAGTAAAATTTATCTAGAGATAAGTTAATTCAAGGTTAAAACTAAAACTTGTATTAACTAGTAGTGAATAGTGGTAGGAGTGAGTAAATTATAGTAAAAATATTATGTAACCAATTGGTATTATAAAGCCAATTGCTGTTAAAATTACTCCACGTTTTATTGTTTTCTTTCTTATCATTAGAAGACCTGAGATAGCAAGGAAGCCTAACAGAATTGCATAGATGTCGGCAGCATAGGTCCATGATTTCTTAGGTTTATTTAGGTGAAGATAATTAAGTTCGTATAGGAACGGTCTTTTCTGTACTTTTTCCTGCACGACAGTGCCTGACGATAAAAAATAGTCTATAGTGTTGCCTTCTACAAAGATGCGGATGTTATCAGGTGAGATAAATGCGACGTTCTTAAACTTGCCATATTCTTCCAATTCGGTAAGTACAGATTTAACCATGACCATATCTGGTACTGCGCCTTTTGGAGCTGGAGATACCTGTGAAGTGATTTTTTCAATCTTGTAGCTAGGGTTAAAGTCATGAGAGATATGGTTAACTACAACGCCACTAATAGCATACAGTAGTGTTAAACCTATACATAATAAACCAATATCTCTATGAAGTATATAATTGATTTTTTTCCAGTTCATATTATTTAATCACAGCTCCTAAACCTTTAATGCGATAAAGCTTCATAGGTTCTTTTACAGAGGTAGGGTAAAACTTTTTGCCTCTTTTTTCTGCTTGGTGTTGGGAGTACTCTACTGTTTCTCTGAGGTTTAAATGGATAACTTCGACAATACCTTCAACGAGTGCAGTACGTCCTTTTGCAGTCATAGGGAACACGATAACTCCATCAATAACCTTAACAAGAATTTTCTGAAATGGTAGGTCGCTAGCTATATCAACCCAACAACCCCTAGCTGCACAAACTTCAATAACGGTCCCTTCTATGAGGACTCTTTTGCCTAAATATTTTTTAGGGTGAGCATTAATTTCAGAGATTTTAGTGACTTTTGTTAGTGTTAGCTTTTCGCCTAGATGGATGGTTGTTGCCATAGCTGTAGAGCATAAAAAAACAAAGGTGAATATGTATATAAACTTTTTCATCCCTAACCTCAAATAAATATAATAAGTAAATGACTATATTTATGTTTTATAGTACATAAAAACTTTATAGACAATATTTATCTTAGAAACGTTTAGAAAGTCTCAATAAGAAAATTTGTGCGATTAAGAAAACGCCTAATATTATAGAGAAATACGTAAAACCTTTTGGGTGTTCTGCCCAAGGTATTCCGCCGACATTAGAGCAAAACAGACCAGTTAGAAAACTTAGTGGGAGGAAGACCGCAGCAACAATAGATAGCATATACATGTTTCTATTTATCTTGTCATTCGAAATTGAGTGCATGTCATCTTTTAAGATATGACATCTTGTATTAACTGAGCTAATCTCTTCAAGATACCTTCGTGTATTGTTCAGGCACTCGTTGACAGCTATTTTATCGTCATTATTGAAAAGAGAAATTTTAGGATTGAGCAGCTTTGCTAGTACGTCATTTTGAGGAGAGAGGTATCTTTCAAAACCTATCAAAGACCTTCTAATATCAGAAATTATAGCTTGTTTATGTGGTTGATCTTCTTTTATATCTCCAGCTTCAAGTTCATATACTTTGTCACGCTCTTCTGAGATATACGCCTCGATCCTGTCGGTTATCAACTCTATGATGTATGAAACAAAGTCACTTATTGAATTGGGAGCATAATTACTATTAATAATTTCTGTGATTTCGTCAAGTACATGAAGATGTTTCAAAGAGGTGGAAATTATTTTGTTCTCTTGTACAAACATACGCATTGAGAGCATTTCGTGAGATTCTGAGTCGATACAAGTATTTACCGCCCTTATGTTTATGAGGATACCATCAGGGAATACAGTGACTCTAGGTCTTGTCTCTGGGTCTGTGAGTCTATCGATTATCACTTCATCAACGCCAGATTCATAAAGAAATTTTTGTGTATCTATGCTTTCTCGATAAAGATGTATCCAGTGAAGCTTACGATTATCGGGAACGTTATTAATATCGTCTTTAAGGTTAGTCCAAGAATTATCATTTTTTAGCACATAGTTGTGTAGGATGTGTGAGTCCATATCTTCTCCTTAGACACTAATGAATGTTATATTATATCAATAATTCGAAATATCTATCCAGCTTTTATTTCTTGACTGAATTATATTACGGGACTATTTTCTTACATATATATATTTGTATGTTTTTATTCAGGAGCATTTAATGCGTTTATTTATTGTCAGCATCATGCTGCTTTTTTCAGTTCAATCTTTCGCAGATGAGATGCCAGAGGTTGGTCTTGACGGTCTTATGAAAGAGATTAAATCTCATAATGCGAAAACAATGGTAGTCTTTTGGGCTCCTTGGTGTCCATACTGTATGAGAGAGCTTAAGATAATCAGGGATAACCCACAGTTTATATCAAATAATAATCTACAGCTTATTGGTTTGGTTAAGAGGAAGGATAAAAAGCAATCCATAAGGTTTGTAAAACGTGAGAAGATGAATTTTAAATTCTTAGTAGCCAAGCAAGAAATTTACGATAAGCTTCAAAGGATTGATGCTGTTCCGCTTACCCTTGTTTATGATAACAAAGGTAACTTACTTGACTCAGAATATGGGAAGCAGTATATAGAAGATTTAGCTTTAATGCTTGAAGACTAGTCTATTCGAGTGAATACGCACTTGAGATAAGCCCCTTGTGGGAATCCTACTCTGTGATCTAGTGCATGTTCAGTACGCTTAAGTTCTGTCGATTTTCTACCTGACGCTTTTACAGCATGTTTCACAATCTCAAAAAATTCTTCCTTTGTTACCCTTGCAGAACATGATGCAGATACTAGTATCCCGCCTCTATCAACAAGCTTTGATGCTAGCTTAATCAGTTTATGGTATGCCTTAAGCGCTGAAGGAGTATCTGATAGCTTTCTAGCAAATGATGGTGGGTCGACAACAACAACTCCAAATTTCACTTTTGCAGCTACAAGTTTTTCCATCTCCTCAAATGCGTCACCACATATTGTCTTGTGAGGGCATGTGAATTCGTTAAGGTTAAAATTTTCTATACTTGCATCTAGTGCAGGTTTGCTGAGGTCTAAACTCGTGACAGAATTAGCGCCATTCTTCGCAGCATAAAGTGAAAAGCCACCAGTATAAGAGAAGACATTAAGCACATCCTCACCTTTGGATATTCTTCCTGTTTCTGCTCTATTGTCTCTTTGGTCGAGAAAAAAACCAGTCTTTTGACCTTTTACTGGGTCTGCGTAAAAGAGTATTCCGTTTTCTGAGAATATAATTGGTTCAGTTATGATTTTGCCGTAAATTATTTCGCCATCTTCTTTGTCTGAGAACTTTATAACTGAACGGCTCATTCTGAGTACAAGCCTGTCTAAAGGTTGTGATTCAGCAATAATATCAGTAAGTGTTTGAAGGTGTGGCAACCAACATGTAGAGTCGATTTTGAGAACTAAGGTTGTATCATATTTGTCTAGAACAATACCTGGGATACTGTCATTCTCGCCATTGATAAGTCTGTAGCCCGTTGTTGTATCGTCAGCTGCTAGCCTTTGTCTTTTCTGGATAGCATTATAAAATTTATCAGCTAACCACTCTTTACTGAGCTGTATGGGCTGACCACGGTGCAGGACACGCACAACAATTGGTGAGTTAGCATCATAGAGACCAACTCCAGCGAATTTACGTTTTTCATCGTATAAGACAGCGATGTCGCCTGATTTTGCTTCTTTGTTTTTTTTAATGATACTTTGATCGTAAAGCCAAGGGTGACCTGATTTAACAGCTTTGAGGCCGACGTTGTTAAGAACTATCGAAACGGTATTGTTAGTTATTGCATTCATTCGCAGATACTAGAGCTTTTTGACCGACTATACAATAGCTATATCGCTATGTGAGCCATTCTTAGGTTTTTAAGTGTCTCTGTTACCGTAAGGGCTGTCTTAGCCATAGAAACCATTTGACCAAGCTCAAATTCAGGAGTTATGCAGACTGGGATATCTTCGTTAAGGCTTATAAATATCCACTCGACCGCATTGTTGTCAGAAGGTCTGATAGTATAGTTTTCCATACCATCAAGAGAGGTCTGCTGATCGTAGCGAAGTGACTGTAGCCTGTACAGATACCCAAATGCTAAATTTAGTTCTGCATCAGTGTAGCCAGAGTTGTGTGTAATCTCAGCTCCACCGATGGTTGTACTTTTTAGTTCTTTTGTCATATAATAGTTATCGTAAAAACTTTATAAAAGATGAGCATTAAAATGTCAAAAAGGTGAAAAATGTTTAAAATAGCGATCCTTTATGCGAGTCGATATGGGGCTACTAAACAGGTTAGTGAGATGATTGCATCTCATCTTGAGTTCGATGTAGACCTTTTTAACGTTAAAAAGATAGCAACTCTCCCTGAAGGGTATGATGTTATTCTGCTCGGGTCTGGCATATATGCTAATAAGTTTTTGCCATTGATGGATGACTTTATAAATAATAACCGTAGTGAACTTATTGCAGTTAAAGTTTGTCTTTTTGGTGTTGCAATGCGTATTGCTATGATGCTTGATAGATATGATTATTTGGAACCAATTCATAAAGAGATGCTACATGGAAGGATGGATTTTAGCATTCTGAATGAAAAGGATAGAGCAGGGCTAGAGAGGTTTTATACTGCTAGGAATTTTTCTGAGGAGAAGAAGATGGAGCGTAGGATGTTACGTGATATGATATCTGATGCTGAGTGTAAATCTTTTGCGGAGAATGTAGTTAATGCAATTGTTGACTAAAAATACATATTTCTGGGTAGTTATTGCTCTTCTATTATCTATAATAACAAAATCACCCGCCATTGCACTTTGTTTTGGTGCGGTCTTAAGTATCACATTTGGTAACCCTGCAAAGTCTGGTACTGGGTCACTTGCTAAAAAAGTTTTACAACTTGCTATAATCCTTCTTGGATTTGGTTTGCAGATAGATGTTGTTCTGCGTGTTGGCTACGCCTCCGTATGGATAACCATGGTTAGTATCTTCTCCACAATGTTTGTTGGATACCTATTAGGAAAACTGTTTAAAGTTGATCGTGACTTATCCGTACTTCTTTCTACTGGTACAGCGATCTGTGGAGGTAGTGCAATAGCTGCCATGTCTCCTGCTATTGGAGCATCCGAGACGCACACTGCTGTTGCTATGGCGATAGTATTTCTTTTGAACGGTCTTGGGCTTGTTATCTTCCCGCACGTTGGTCATGCGTTTAATATGAGCCAAACTGACTTTGGGCTTTGGAGTGCTCTTGCTATACACGACACAAGCAGTGTTGTTGGTGCGGCATCTATCTACGGTATGCAGGCACTTGCAGTGGGGACAACAGTTAAACTGACTAGAGCACTTTGGATTTTACCCCTCTCTTTTGCAGGTGCTAAGCTGAATAAATCAGAGAGTAAAGCAAAGTTTCCTATGTTCTTAGTCTTCTTTCTACTTGCTGCGGTGATGAGATCATATTTGCCAAATTTCGAGGTCTACTTTAACGATTTAGCATTTGTAGGTAAGAGGTTGATGGTCTTTACACTCTTTCTGATAGGTGCTGGGCTGACAATGGGAGAGCTGAAAAAACTTGGTCTTAAGCCTTTGATGATGGCTGTGCTTTTATGGGTAATTGTCTCAGTAACTTCTTTGTATTTAATACTAAACAACTTTATTCACTTTGAAATGCCTATTAACTAAAAAAAGCCCCTCACGATAATGAAGGGCTTTATATTTTGCGGTATCAGGCGACTATCAGGAGTCGCAAAGTTTTGCAGTATAGATGATTAACTTATACTATGGCTAGCCTGCTAGGCTTTCTTTTTTCTTGGTGGTGTCTTACGGATAAGAGCTTTCTTTATTTCCTGCTTTTCTACAGGTTGATCGCCATATCCAGTAGGAACCTGCTCAAGTTTTTTGACTACGTCCATTCCGTCTACGACTTTACCGAAGATAGTGTGTTTGTTGTTTAACCAGTTAGTTGGGACTGTAGTAATGAAGAATTGGCTACCGTTAGAGCAAGGACCAGAGTTCGCCATAGCAAGAAGACCTGGTGTGTCGAATGTATAGTCAGGGTGAAATTCATCTTCGAAAGGGCGTCCCCAGATAGATTCGCCACCACGACCAGAGCCAGTAGGGTCTCCACCTTGGATCATGAAGTCTTCGATTATTCTGTGAAATATAATCCCGTCATAGTATCCATTCGCTACGTGTGTAGTAAAGTTTTCTACTGTTTTAGGAGCTATCTCTGGAAAGAGTTCAACGATGAGCTGTCCCTGAGTTGTTTTGAGTGTTACAAATTGTCTTTTAGCTTTAGCCATTTTACGATTCTCCAATAATTATTTTTTTATGTATGCTTTGATGATTTTTTGGTCATCATATGGTCTGTCGGATCTATCTGTTTTCACTTTTGAAATACGTTCAGCAACGTCATATCCATCTACAACATATCCGAAGATAGTGTGTTTGAAATTAAGGTGAGGAGTTGGGGCTGTTGTTATAAAGAACTGGCTACCATTTGTTCTCGGACCAGAGTTTGCCATAGCGAGTATTCCTGGTTTGTCGAAAGTGTAGTTTCTGCTGAATTCATCATCGAAAGGTTTTCCCCAGATAGATTCACCACCTCTACCTGTTTCTGTAGGGTCTCCACCTTGGATCATGAAGTTCTTTATAGTTCTGTGAAAAGCTATTCCATTGTAATAACCATTCTTTACATGTGTAGTAAAGTTTTCAACTGCCTTGGGTGCAACGAGAGGGAGCATCTTTATCGTGATCTTCCCTTGGTTGGTTTTAAGGACTACAAATGTATCTTTTGCATATGCAAAACTTGAAACGAGCATAAGAGTCATAACGATAATTAAAAGTTTCTTCATTCCGAACCTCTAGTTTTTTTAAGTAATAGGGATTCTATCCATCTTACAAATAAAATCTACTATAAATTTATATTTCGTACACTCGGATCAGATTTGTTGAGCCTGCTTCACCGAGAGGTATACCAGAAGTGATGATAATTTTGTCACCTTTTCTTGCATAACCTTGCGATACTGCCATCTCTGCCGCACTAGAGAACATCTCTTCAGCATCATCGAAATTACCGCATAAAACAGGTGCAACACCCCATGATAGGTTCATCTTGCGATAAGTGTGGATGTTTGGTGTTACGCCTAATATAGGAGCTTCAGGTCTAAACCTAGCTACAGCTCTGGCTGTGAATCCAGAGTTTGTATATGCGACAATAGCTTTAGCGTCTAGGTCTTTTGAGAGCCAGCTAGCTGACCTGCCCACTGCCCACGCCACACTCTTGTCTGAGATGTGCTCTTCGTTAGATAGGTCTAGTCTGAATTCTACATTTTGTTCTGTAGCTAGTGCTATCCTGTTCATAACAGATACAGCCTCTACAGGGTATTCCCCAGATGCAGTCTCTTCGTAGAGCATAATTCCGCATGTACCGTCGAATATTGCGTTTGCAACGTCAGTGCATTCTGCTCTTGTTGGGCGATAATTTGATACCATACTTTTAAGCATTTGTGTCGCTGTGATGATAGATTTGCCTTCTCGTCGAGCTTTTTGGATGATCTGTTTCTGTATAACAGGTACTTCGTAAAGTGACATTTCTACGCCAAGGTCACCCCTTGCAACCATTACTCCGTCAACCATCTCTAGTATCTCATCTAAATTTTTAACCGCTTGTGGCTTTTCTATCTTTGCTATGAGAAGAGGTTGGTTAACATCTCTGGATATCATATCTCTAATTTTAACTAGATCGGCAGCGTCTCTTACGAATGAGAGTGCTACTATATCGACCCCTTTTTCTAGCCCAAAGATTAGGTCTTTTTTATCTTTCTCGGTGAATGCGATAATAGAGAGGTTAGTTGTTGGCATATTCACTCCCTTTTTAGAGAATGCAATACCACCATTCAGTACTCTGCAAGTTACATTGTGACCGTTAAAGTCCTCTACCATCATATCCATAGCACCATCAGCAAGGAGGATTCTGTCTCCTATCGATAGGTCTTTTTCAAGTCCATCATATTGTACAGGTATTACGTCACCTGTAGCATATTGCTCAGCAGCAAGGACACATGTGTCGCCAGGCAGGAGTCTTATGCCTTCCTCTGGAAGAATGCCAAGACGTATTTTAGGACCGCATAGATCTTGAAGTATGCTGATGCAAACCCCTTTATCTTCTGCAAGTTCTCTAACTAAGTCAATGGTTTGCCCATGTTGTTCGTGGGTCCCGTGTGAAAAGTTTAATCTTACAATATTCATACCGGCATCTATCATATCGGATATAGTCTCTCTATCGAATGAAGATGGACCAAGAGTTGCTACAATTTTTGTCTTACGCATAAGTCTCCTCCAGAGAATGTATACAAGTAAAAGGATAGATTAAGTCTCGCTAATTAACAACACGAGTTTCTGATACATAGTAACTTTTTTCTTAATAAAATGTAAGTATTTGTTGATAAATTAAAACAGTGTTTGTATGATATGGGTTATAAGGCATTTCATTTTTGGCAGGTTAACATAATTTGAACAAGGTAAGTTAATTGGCGGGCAAAAGTTCTAAATCCTATAGACACTACATAGACCCAAACATTTTTTTGATGATGGTAGTAATAATTGTCGTCACAATACTTGTATGGGGTAATGTTTCTATGGAAAGAAATAAGCTTATCTATATCGAAGATTCCCTGCGTGGATATATGGGCTACCTTAAAGATATGGTATTTAGTAGTGCTTATGACTCTTTGAAAAAAGGGAATATGAAGGTCTTTAATAATATACTCAACGAGATAGGTGATTATGAATATGTTTCAGAGTTTTCATTAGTTACGCCTGACGGAGTTATTAAATACTCTTCTGTTAAAGATAAGATGGGTTCTAGAGATAGTAATGTTATCGGTCTTAAAGATAAGAAGAATTTTGATGATAGAGAGAATACAACTTATTATTTTCCAGTGACAACAGTCTCTTACTGTACAAGATGTCATATGAGCTGGGAGCTTAATGGGATAAACTCGTTTTATAAGGTTTCTCTCAGTAGGCAAGCTTTACTCAAAATTTCATACTTTACTCTCAATACATATGCGATGGTGGTTCTTAGTGGGATCATCATGGTCGTATTCGTCTATATGTTCTTTTATGCTATCCGAAAGCGTATATCAGAAGATACTGCGATAGAAGGGGAGAAGAAATTTCGATCTCTATTCGAGAATATTATGGATGTCCAGTATAGTACAGACATACACGGAAACCTCACTCTTATAAGTCCTTCTGGTGTTAGACTTTTAGGCTATGATGACGAAGAAGAGATGAAGCGTTATGGGCTAGGGCAGAGGATGTTTTTCGACATAGATGAGAGACGCACATATCTTAAAACCTTAGCGGCTCAAGGTGAAGTAAAAAACTATGAGATAAGACTAAAGAAGAAGGATAATAGTCCTGTTGTAGTCGAGATGAATACAAAAGTATTATGGGATAATCAGAAGAACCCTGTGTCCATAGAAGGGATTTTCAGAGATGTTACCTACCGTAAAGAGTATGAAAAACAGCTTGAACTTATGGGGATAGTTTTTGATACGACTGTTGAGAGCATTATTATTACAAACAGTAGAGGCGTCGTTAATAAGGTCAATCAGGCTTTTACTGAAATTACAGGTTATAGAGCGTCGGATATAATAGGTCGCACCCCAAAGATGATTCGTTCGAATCTGTCTGAAGCCGTATTTATAGGAGCGCAGAAAGAACTATTCAGAACTGGTAAGTGGTCTGGAGAAGTATGGAACAAGAAAGCGAACGGAGATATCTATCCAGAGTGGCTTTCTGTTACTAGTATAAAAGATGAGAAGGGCGAGGTTACCCATTATGTTCTTGTGGGGCATGATATAACCGAACAGAAAAGAAGTGAAGAACAGCTTAAGTTTCAGGCATATCATGACACTCTTACAGGTCTTCCAAATAGGGAACTGCTTGGTGATAGAATAGATGTTGCCCTTGCCTACAGCGCCAGACATGGAAAGAAGCTGGCGGTTATGTTTGTAGACCTAGATAATTTCAAATATATTAACGATACTGCAGGTCATCATGTTGGAGATGTCTTCCTTAAGGAGATTGCCAGTATACTTAAAGAATCATGTAGAGATGAGGATACTGTTGCCAGAATAGGTGGTGATGAGTTTGTTATACTGCTACCTGATATTGAAAATGAAACAAGTGCGGAAAACGTAGCAGAAAGAATATTTGAGGCACTCTCTGAGACTATTGTTATAAATGGATACCGTTTAATGGCTGGAGCCAGTATGGGTATGGCTTTCTTTCCAAAGGATGGCGAGTCTGTCACTGAATTACTTCGAAACGCAGATACGGCAATGTATCATGCGAAACAACACGGAAAGGGGCACTTTGAAAAGTATAACTCTACAATGGATGTTATAAGTGTCGATAGAACTGGAATAGAAGCTGACATTAGACGTGGGTTAAAGAAACGAGAGTTTATAGTATATTATCAACCTGTAACAAGCTTGATTGATGGCTGTGTGAAAGGCTTCGAGGCTTTAGTTAGATGGCGTAGAGAGGACGTCTCAATAACGATGCCGGGCGATTTTATAGATGTTGCTGAGCAATCACTTCTGATCAATGAGCTCGGGGATTACGTTCTAAGAGAGACATGTCAAGTGATGGAACGTATGGCAGAGAAAGGATATGGCTATCTAAGTTACTCAGTAAACGTAAGTAGTAGACAGTTTCAGAACCCTGAGTTCCCTATTAAAGTGAAGAAGACCCTGGAAGAATTTAAGATTGCTCCTCATAAGCTCATCTTCGAAATTACAGAGAATACAGTTGTTATGGATATTCAAGCAGCTATTAAAACGATGAAAATTATTAAAGGTTATGGGATCCGTATATCTTTGGATGATTTTGGTACTGGGTATTCATCACTTATGTATCTTCAAGAATTTCCTGTTAGCATCCTAAAGATAGATAGAACTTTTACGAGAGATATCTTTGAAAGCATTGAACAGCAACATATTGTGGATGCTATTGTGTCACTGGCTAAAAACTTCGAGATGCTAGTTATCGCAGAGGGAGTGGAGAACACAAGGCAGATCGCGCACCTTAAAAAGATTCACTGTGATTTTATCCAAGGATTTTACTTCGCAAAGCCAATGCCAGAGGAAGATATGGTTAAATTACTCGACAGTGGTAGAAAACTAGAGATTTCATAAAAATCAGATATCAGAATTATTTCTCTTTTCATTTATGCCACTCAGACTATATATTCAGATAAATGATACGTCATAAACTCCAACAAAAAATACTTACAGTTATTATTGTCCTTACGATTATCCCGCTAGTTATAATTACAGGTTACTCTATTAATAACCTTAATCAAGTGGAGAAATACCTTCGTGCAAATGCTTCCAATGCACTTGATAAGCAAGCTACTGACTCTTTAGTCCTTCGAACAAGAGGGGTCGCAGCAGAGGTGGCATCTTTTCTGAAAAACGTCGAAAGTGACCTTAAAACTCTTGCCATGTTGAAGCCTGATAAGGGTTACTATAAATCATTTTATCAAACACATAAGAAACAGATATGGTCTGTGAAAAACGGAACGGATTATATATACGATTTGCCTCTATATAAAGAGATTACCTTTGTGCTTCCTACTGGGCAGGAGTTTTTACGCATATTGGATGGTGAGTTTACTGGTGAGCTTAGAGATGTTTCAGACCCAAAGAATACAACTTATAAGAATGAAGAATATTTCAATAAAGCTTTGGCGTTAAAGAAAGGCGAGGTGTATGTATCCAGAGTTACAGGTTTTCACGCACTCAAGAATGCCAAAGAGTTCAATGGTGTTATTAGGTTTAGTATGCCTGTGCATGCAGATGACGGATCACTTAGAGGGGTCTGTGTCCTTTCACTAGATCATAAGCACCTTATGGAGTTTATCTCACACATTACTTCAGCAGAAGAGAGCTTTGTCGCATTGCCAAGATACGCAGAGGGGAACTATGCTTTTATGTTTGATGATGAGGGTTGGATAATAGCTCACCCAAAACACTGGGACATCAGAGGGTATGATAAAGATGGTAAACTGGTTCCAGCATATACAGTTGATTCGCAAGCAGAAGATATTGAGACAGGGCGGATACCTTATAACCTAAAAAAAGCTGGCTTTATCCATAAGAATTATCAGGTGGCTGCTGAGTCGGTTAGTGCCAAAGAGTATGGAGTCGTTGACGTTACTAACGTAGGTGGTTCGAAGAAGATTATGGCTTATGCGCCTATTATATATAATTCTGGCGAATATGAAGCGACAGGTATTTTTGGTGGAGTTACTATAGGGGCACAGGTTAAACAGTTTCATAAGCCTGCTATAGCGATATCAGACGTTATAAAAAATGGTGTTAGTGGTTTTGTCCTTCGTTCTTTCTTTTTTGTACTACTGAGTGTGATTGCTGTTATTTATGTTGGCTACAGGCTCTCTAGAGGGATTACAAAGCCTCTTATTAGCCTTACTGATGGAACAAAAGAGATGGCAAAAGGTAATTTCCAAGCATTGGTTAGTGTTGCCAGTGATGACGAGGTTGGTCAGCTTGCATCCTCTTTTAATAAGATGGCTAAAGAACTTGAGCAACGAAGGGATAATCTTGAAAAAACAATAGATAAGTTAAATCAGTCTAAAGATGAGATAACTAAAGAGCGAAACTTTAAGACTGTCCTTTTTGAGAATATAGAAACAGGGATATTGACACTAGATGCTGAAAATAGAGTAACGTCAATAAACGAACCTTTAAAAAAGATACTTGGTCTGGATGGTGCTGACATGGGCATAGACATCCTTGATTTTTTTGCACTTTGTCCTGATGTCGTTAGCGCTGTAGCCCCTCATTTGAAAGATGATGTAAAGACCAAGTGGAATGATTATGTAAAGGTGATGAAGGATGGAAGAGAGCTTACATTTAGGCTGGCATTTTTGCCACTCGGAGAAGACCGCGCTGATGGTCGTATCCTCACTATAGAAGATCTGACAGAGCGAGTTAATATGCGTGATCAGATGGAGCGTATGCGTAGACTTGCGTCTATGGGGCGTCTGTCTGCTGGGCTTGCACACGAGATACGCAATCCATTGACAGGAATAAGCATAATGTTGGACGATCTCCACGATAGGCTTATAGAGAGCCCTGATGATCAGTCGCTGATTCAGCGTTCACTCCTTGAGATGGAGAGGCTTGAGAACCTGATAAACGAACTTCTTGATTTTGCTGTTGTGAAAGAGTCTAAGATGCAGTCAGTTAATATAGAAAAAGTGATTTCAGACATAATTATTTTGATGAACAAGCAGTGCGAGAGGGCTGGTATTAAGTTGGTTACAAACTTTACAAGTTTACCTAGTGTTCGTGCTGATGATTCGAAGCTTAAGCAGGCGTTTATAAACCTTATTGCCAATGCTATCGACTCTATGAAGGGGGGAGGTCGTCTTACTATCTCAATCACAGAGAATGAATCAAGTGTCGTTGTGACAGTTAGCGATACTGGAATGGGGATAGAACAAGATAAACTACCGTTGATATTTGAGCCTTTTTACACAATGAAGAAGGGTGGTGCAGGGCTAGGACTATCTATAACTCACAACATTATTTCTGAGCATGAAGGGGCAATCACTGTTGATAGTGAGTTAGGTGTGGGGACTAGTTTTATTGTGACTCTGCCAAAATCCTAAAATCCTCTATGTGGTGAATTTTCGCCACTTTGCTGTTGCTATTCTAATTACTCATAAGTATTATTGTATTTAATAATTACAACTCAATTCTAAAAACTAGGTTATTTATTATGGAACGTATACTTATCGTCGATGATGAAGCATTTATTCGTGAAAATCTTGAAAGAGTTTTACAATCTGACGGATATCGAACTATATCAGCCGAAAATGGAAACGAAGCACTCACAGCTATTAGCGAACAAGAGGTTGACCTTGTACTCCTTGATCTTAACCTTGGTGCCGAGAGTGGGCTTGAAGTTCTTAGTAGCCTAAGGGAGATTGAACCTAATCTTTTAGTAATTATAATAACAGGTTATGGTACTGTTGAAAGTGCTGTCGAAGCACTTAAACTTGGAGCATACGACTATATAAAGAAGCCATTTAAAGCTGATGCGATACACCTTATTGTACGTCTTGCTCTTGAAACTCAATCACTTAAAAGGGAGATGAGGCAGCTTAGGCGTGATGGTGCGACGCATCATTTTACTGAAGAGATGATAGGCTCAAGCCCGCAGATATTACAGGTTTTTGACCAGATAAGAGAGGTTTCCAAACATGGGACATCCACTGTGCTAATAACTGGTGAGAGTGGCACTGGTAAAGAACTTGCGGCAAGGGCTATACATAAATACTCTGAACGTTCTAATCAGCCATTTATAGAGATAAACTGTGGTTCACTTCCGTTAAACCTTTTGGAATCAGAGCTTTTTGGATATGAGAAGGGTGCATTCACCGATGCTAAGATCCGAAAAAAGGGGCTTATCGAAGAGGCTGACGGTGGGACTCTGTTTCTGGATGAGATAGGCGAGATGGATATTTCTCTTCAGGTTAAACTACTTAGAGTGTTAGAAGAGCGTAATATTAGACGGATTGGTGGCTCTAGAAATATAGAGATAGACACAAGGGTCATTGCTGCGACTAATAGAGATTTAAAATTAGCTGTTGAAGATAAAGAATTTAGGGAAGATTTATATTATAGATTAAACGTTGTTCCAATATTCTTGCCCCCTCTTAGAGAGAGAAAAGAGGATATTACGCAACTTTTGAATTTTTTTATTAAAAGGTTTAGTAAACAGTTTAATAAACAGGTGAAAGATGTATCTAGACAGGCTTTGGATATGATTCTTAATTATAGGTGGCCTGGTAATGCTAGGGAGTTGAGGAATGTTGTTGAGAGGATATGTATTATGAGCAGTAGTGTTCATATTACCCCTGACACACTTCCGAAAGAGATAACTGGTGAACCTGTAAATACCTCTGTTAAAGAGTGTTTCAGCCTGAATGAAACGGGACTTAATCTTGAAGAAGAGATCGCGTCTATAGAGAAAGAATACATAAGAAAAGCTCTTCAGATGACAGGGGCTAATGTTGCTAAAACTTCAAGACTTTTGCAGATTCCTAGGGGGACTCTGAGGTATAAGATAGAGAAATATGAGCTAACTGATACTGACTAATTGTAAATCTGGTTGAAATTAGCCACAGTAGATAATGTGGCTGAAATCCGCCTGATATGAATATGTTATTAAGTATAAACGTGTTAGCTTTATTTGTTGGTGTTTTTTTTTGTATTTGGTGGCTGAAATTCGCCATGTTTTTTACTTTTAATCTATTTCAAATTTATAACAACTTTATACATCGGCAACTAGATGAAGTCATATGTGACCTTTACCCTCAATAACTTATATAAATACCCTAAGTTACTCTTTTTAAAATAATATCTACTGGCACGCCTATTGCTTTTATCAGCGAGTCAATTCAATAGTTTTATTTTTTAAGGAGAATTCTATGGTCGCTAATATTTGGAATCGTTTGTGGGTTATGCACGACGAAACAAAAGCTCTAACACTTTTCAGCCCTAAGGCTATGCTCAAAAAATTCACTGGTAACTCATATTCAACTGATGTTAACCCTGAGCACGACGTTGATCTCGCTGATGAAATGGACGAAGCACCAGCAGAGCACAACAGACGTGTGACACCTAGTCCTGACGGTCTTGAAGAGGGTGAACCTCGTGAATATACTACAAGACAAAAGATAGGGCTTATACTCGGACCTGTACTGTTTATACTTATGCTTATAGTTCCAACCCCAGGTGGAATGGAACCAGTGGCTCAGAAGATGGCAGCAGTAGCATTCCTTATGGCTACATGGTGGATGTGTGAATCTATCCCAATCCCTGCTACAAGTCTTTTGCCACTTGCTCTTTTCCCTCTGCTTGGGATTATGCATACAAAAAAGGCTGCTGCACCTTATGCTAGTCATCTAATCTTCCTTTTTATGGGTGGATTTATTATCGCTCTTTCAATGCAGCGTTGGAACCTTCATAAGCGTATTGCTATGAATATCGTTAAGGTAGTAGGTTTCTCACCTAGCCGTCTTATCTTCGGATTTATGGCTGCGACAGCTGTTTTGTCTGCTTTCGTTTCTAACACAGCTACAACAGTTATGATGATGCCTATTGGTCTTGCTATTGTTCATCACGTAGTAGAGGAAGGGACTAAAGAGGGGCTTGATAAGGATATTGATTTCTCACCTGAAAAGTTCGCATTTGGGCTTAACCTTATGCTTGGTATAGCTTACGCTGCCTCAATCGGTGGCATAGCAACGCTCATCGGAACACCTCCTAACACGGTCCTTGCTGGTTACCTTAACAAAACATACGGTTATGAGATCACTTTTGCATCATGGCTTATGGTTGGTGTACCACTCGTGCTTGTATTCCTCCCTCTTTGCTGGTTATGGCTTACAAGAGTAGCTAACCCTATGAAACTTAAGAAAGTTCCTTGTGGTAAAGAGCTTATTGGTGCAGAGCTTAAAAAGATGGGAAGTATGGTTCCAGGAGAGAAGTGGACACTTGTTGTTTTCACTCTTACAGCTCTTGGTTGGATATTCCGTAAGAAGCTCGGATTTATGTTCGCAGACCCAAAACTTATAACGGATGCAACTATAGCTATGACAGGAGCACTTCTTCTTTTCATGATCCCAATCAATATGAAAAAGAATCAATTCGTAATGGATTGGCACTGGGCTTCTAAACTACCTTGGGGAGTTCTTATACTCTTTGGTGGTGGTCTTAGTATGGCGGCTGGTTTCAAGACATCTAAGCTTGCTGAATGGATCGGTTCTCAGGTTTCACTTCTGGAGCACGCACCAATAATCGTATTGATTTTTGCAGTTGCAACACTCATAATCTTCCTCACAGAGCTTACGTCAAACACAGCTACATCTGCTATGGTTATGCCTATCCTGTCAGCTGTCGCTATAGGGCTTGGTCAAAATCCACTTCTGCTTGTTGTACCTGCTGCAATAGCTGCTTCATGTGCATTCATGCTCCCTGTTGCTACACCGCCTAACGCCATTGTATTTGGCTCAGGCTATGTTACGATACCGCAGATGGTTAAGAGTGGAATTGGTCTCAATATAATTGGTATCATTCTTACAGTTGCTATTACTTATCTCATAGTATTCCCAGTTTTTGGAATAGAGATTAATGTCCTTCCTGTATGGGCAACAATGCTTAAATAATCAAATAGAAAACCATATAGGCATTATGTCTATAAAATATTATCAACGCTCAGGTAAATTACTATCTGAGCGTTTTTTTATATGTAGTGTAAAAAGGCTGAAATATTATAACAGTGTTCTTATGGTTAAAGTTTTTAAATAAATAATAAAACAATTTAGTTGAATAATTTTAGATCTTTGCTGCTTTTTTTTGTCTATGATTTGAAATATGCAAATAATTATATGTTTCCAAGAATCGCACTGTAACAAAAGTTAGAACTGTTTTATTATTAAAAAATTTAATGCGAGCGTTTTATATTTCTAATCATATGTTCTTATTATAAAAATATAATAAATCGGAACTTTGTTTTAAAAATAGCACACGTTTGTTTAGTATTGAATTTTGTAATGATATATTTAATTGATAATACAGGATATTTTATTTTTGATGATCGTCTTTTTATTTTGTTGATAAATGCTTTATCAAAATGAACATTTAAAAAAATTTGAGGTTTAAGTATGTCAGACAATTCTTTTTTTAGTGGTGGGATCAATAGACGTGAGTTTTTACGTCTCTCCGCAGGTCTAACCGCAATGATGGGTTTACCATATTCTATGCACACAAAAGTTGCTGAAGCGGCAGTAGCTGACGACCGTCCACCTGTTATATGGCTTCACTTTCAAGAGTGTACAGGTTGTTCTGAGTCGCTTATTCGTTCTGGTCATCCAGATACTGCTTCACTAATACTAGATCTTATCTCACTCGATTACCACGAGACACTTATGATAGGTTCAGGACATCAGGCAGAAGAATCTCTGCACAAGAGTATGAAGAACAACTGGGGCAAGTATATCCTTGTTGTCGAGGGTGCGGTTCCTATGGCAGAGAACGGTATCTACTGTAAGGTTGCAGGTAAAACAGCAGCAGACTCTCTTAAAGAGGTCTCAGAGGGTGCAGCAGCAGTTATCTGTATCGGTACTTGCTCATCTTTCGGAGGAGTACAGGCGGCTGCTCCAAACCCAACGGGGGCTGTTTCTGCGGCTAGTCTAATAACGGATAAACCAGTTATTAATATTCCTGGCTGTCCTCCTAGTCCTTATAACCTCCTCGCAACTATACTCTACTACTTAACATTAAAAAAACTTCCAAAGCTCGACAAACTCAACAGACCAGAGTTTGCATACGGCAGAAGAATACATGAGCATTGCGAAAGAAGACCACATTTTGATGCTGGTCGTTTTGCAGAGCAGTTTGGTGATGAAGGTCACTCACAAGGTTATTGCCTATATAAACTTGGTTGTAAAGGACCTGTAACACACGCTAACTGTAGCGTTCAGAGGTTTAACGATGTCGGTGTATGGCCTGTCTCAATGGGGCACCCTTGTATTGGCTGTACAGAGCCTGATGTTATGTTTCATACTTCTATTTACGATAAGGTACAGATACACGAAGTTACTCCTCCTGATTTCTATCCAAATGCTAAACCATCAAAACGAGGTAAGGGTGCTGATCCACTGACAACAGCGGTTGTTGGTATGTTTGCAGGTGCTGGAATTGGTGCTAGTGCTATGATGGCGAAAAAGCTTCCGCAGGAGGGCGAAGATGAAGAAGACAAGACGTGATTTTCTTAAATCAGCTGCAGTCGGAAGCGCATTCTTAGCCACTCCTTTTAGTCTCCATGCGCAAGATTTGAAAGCTAATGACGAAGCTGTAGGTATGCTTTACGACTCGACGCTTTGTGTCGGTTGCAAAGCTTGCGTTACTAGATGTAAACAGGTGAATGATATGGCAGCTGTTGATGCACCAAATGATGGAGACAGAATTTGGGATTCACCAGTTGATCTTGACTACCGCACCAGAAATATAATTAAACTCTACAAAGAGGACGAAAAGTATTTTGCTTATGTGAAGCATCAGTGTATGCACTGCATAAAGCCAGCTTGTGTCTCTGCTTGTCCTGTTAGTGCTATGCAGAAAGAGGACGAGAGGGGGATAGTCTTTTATGATAAGAATAAATGCATCGGTTGTAGGTATTGTCAGGTAGCTTGTGCGTTTAATATACCAAAATTTGAATGGCCAGAATCATATCCAAAGATAGTTAAATGTGATCTTTGTAAATTTACTAACCTTAAGCTTAAAAATGAGCCAGCATGTTGCGAAACCTGTCCGACAGGTGCGGTTATCTATGGTAAGCGTAAAGACTTGCTCGCTGAAGCTAAGAACAGGCTTGTCGCTTCACCAGCTAAATATACTGGTGAGATTTATGGCGAGCATGAGGTTGGCGGTACTAACGTACTCTATCTTGCTGGGACAAGTTTCCAAAATCTAGGCTTTGCAGAGCTTGAGCACGAGTCTGCGGCTATGATGTCAGAGCATATCCAACACACACTATATAAAGGTTTCATCGCTCCTGTTGCTTTATACGGCTTTCTTGCACTCGTTGCATTGAAAAATAGAAAGTCTGCACATCAGGTTGAGGAACAGAAGAAAGTGGCAACAGAGATAGTTGAAAAGGTAGAAAAAGATGGGGAGGAATCATAATGGCACATGCAGATGAATATCACGTACATAGAGCGAAGATTCTAACTCCGTCATTCTATGTACTTCTGTTTTTTGCACTGCTCGGGTTCTTCTTTATAGGAATTCGTTTTGTAAAGGGTATCGGTGCAGTGACAAACCTTTCAGACGGTTACCCTTGGGGTATATGGATCGTTTATGATGTTGCAACTAGTACAGCTCTAGCCTGTGGTGGTTACGCTATGGCTATCATTATCTACATAATGAACCGTATGACATACCATCCACTTATACGTTCTGCGCTGGTTACAAGTTTGTTTGGATACATGCTTGCTGGTCTGTCAGTTATGGTGGATATTGGTCGTTACTTTAATGCATATAGCTTTTTCATCCCTTCTAGATGGCAACCGAACTCTGTTATGTTCGAAGTTGCAGTTTGTGTTATGGCATATAACGTAGTCCTTATGCTGGAGCTACTTCCTGCTATTCTGGAGAGATTTATTAGCTCTACAAACCCAAAGCTAAAAACATTTAAAAAGATCGCAGTTAAGATATATCCTGTCCTTGATAAGGCTCTTATTTTCATCATCGTACTTGGTATAACACTCCCTACGATGCATCAGTCTTCACTTGGGTCTATGCTTATTATCGCTAAATCAAAAGTGAACCCTATATGGCATACAGAATTTCTTCCTTTACTGTTTGTTATTAACGCCCTTTATATCGGTTATGCCGTTGTTATATTCGAGTCTTTCAGCTCGTCTATGGCTTTTAACAGACCTTTCGAATCAGAGGTT
This sequence comes from Denitrovibrio sp., assembly GCA_002869185.1. Classification (GTDB taxonomy): domain Bacteria; phylum Chrysiogenota; class Deferribacteres; order Deferribacterales; family Geovibrionaceae; genus Denitrovibrio. The sequence goes on from PKTN01000001.1 coordinate 72,665, forward strand.
CAGCGACTTTCAAGGGTTATCCCATACATCACACTTGTTTGGCTGTGCATAAGGTTTTATGACCTTTTTAGCAGAGACCAGCTAGGTGCTGCATTCGCTGGTGACTATCCTTCTATGATGTTCCTTGCTGAGATGATGCTCATCTCTGGTGGTTCGTTCATACTTACATGGAAACAGTTCAGGTCGTCACCTAGGATGTTGTTTATATCAGCCGTGCTACTTGTTATTGGTGGTGCTTGGTATAGGTTTAATGTTTACCTCATTGGCTTTACGCCACACGGAAACTGGAGCTATTTCCCATCATTGCCAGAGTTTTTTATTACTCTTGGTTTGGTGGCATTTGAGATACTAGGGTATATGGTTTTGGTTAAACTGTTCCCTATTATGCCAAAACTACACACTAAAAAAGCTTAATTTTTCAGGAGAATAGATAAATGTCAAAGAGAATAACAATTGACCCTATTACAAGAATAGAGGGTCACCTTCGTATAGATTTCGAAGTAGATAAAGGGAAAGTTTCAAAAGCTTGGTCATCTGCACAGATGTGGAGAGGCATTGAAAAGATACTTATCGGTAGAGACCCTAGAGACGCTTGGGTTTTTGCTCAGAGATTTTGTGGTGTCTGTACAACAGTACACGCCATAAGCTCCATTCGTTCACTTGAGGATGCTTATAACGTAGAAGTACCTCTGAACGCTCAGCTTGTTAGAAATATTATGATAGCGCAACACTCAGTTCAGGATCATATTGTACACTTTTATCACCTGTCAGCACTCGACTGGGTTGATATTGTTTCTGCTCTCTCTGCTGATCCTAAAAAGACAGCACAGCTAGCTCAGTCTTTATCCGACTGGCCTGGCAACTCTGTAACTGAATTTGCTGCTGTTAAAGAGAGACTGACTGCATTCGTTCAGACAGGTCGCTTAGGAATATTTGACTCAGGATATTGGGGGCACCCAGCGATGAAACTTAGCCCGGAGGCTAACCTTATGGCTGCGGCTCACTACCTCAAGGCTCTTGATTACCAGAAGAAAGCAGCACAAGCGGTCGCTATCCTCGGTGGTAAAAACCCACACATTCAGAACCTTTGCATGGGTGGTGTTGCTACTGCTATCAATATGGATAACGAAGCGACACTCAATATGGAGAGGATCGCTCTTATGCGTTCGCTCATGACAGAGACTAGGGACTTCGTTAAGAAGGTACTTTTTAACGACGTTATAGCTATTGCTAGCTTTTATAAAGAGTGGTTCAAGTATGGAAGAGGGGTAGATAACTACCTTGCTGTACCAGAATTCCCGCTCGATGCTAAAATGGAAAAATTCGACATGCGTGGTGGTATCATTCATGGTGGAAACCTGAATAACTTCAGGCGCATTGACAATCATAAAGACGCTGCTCTTATAGAAGGTATTACAGAATCAACTAAGCATGCTTGGTACGAGGATGGAAAACCGAAGAATCCTTTTGAGGGCGAGACAGAACCTGAATATACTGACTTTGACCCAGATGGAAAATACTCATGGTGCAAGGCTCCAAGGCTGGATGGTAGACCTATTCAGGTTGGACCTGTTGCTCAGATTCTCGCTTCATATGTTGCTGGTGACGAGCATGTTATCTCTATCGTTAACTCTGTTACAAGTAAGCTTGGCATAACAATAGATGATCTTCAGTCGACTATGGGACGTCACGTTACAAGAGCTATCCGCTCTGTCATTATGGCTGAAAAAGCACTCGTTTACCTTGATATGCTTATTGATAACATTGCAAAGGGTGACAAAGTTTATGCTAACCACCAAGAACTCCCTATGGGTGAATATCAGGGTGTTGGTTTCCACGAAGCGCCTAGAGGTACACTCTCCCACTGGATGGTTGTTAATAATGGTAAACTTACAAACTATCAGGCTGTTGTACCATCAACATGGAACGCAAGTCCACGGGACGAATCAGGGATAGCTGGACCTTACGAAGAGAGTATTCTGGGTAACCCAGTGGAAGATCTAGAGAAGCCGCTTGAGGTTATCAGAACCGTACACTCTTTTGACCCATGTATAGCTTGTGCTGTCCACTCTATCGATCCAAAAGGTAAAGAGATCACCAAGGTTACGGTCAGATAATATGGAAGTTGTAGTTTTTGGAGCTGGAAATCTGCTTCTAAGTGACGAAGGTCTTGGTGTGCATCTTGTTAAGCAGATGAACGATAAATATGCCCTGACGGACGAAGTGGAGTTCTATGACGGTGGAACAATGGGTATCCTTGCAACACATAAGCTTGAAGAGTCTAGTCATGTTATCATAGTGGATAGTCTTGAGGCTGAAGGTGAGGCTGGGGAACTTAGATTATATAAAAAAGAAGACATTATGCTGGATAAGATTCCTGCGAAGATGTCTCCTCATCAGATAGGTTTGCAAGAGGTTCTAACTATTAGCGAACTTCGTGGGAAAGCACCTGATACTATCACGTTTTATGGTGTGATACCTGAAAGTCTGGAGAGCTCAGTTGAACTTAGTAAGCCTGTTCAGGCACGTTTGGTAGAGATTGAGGATATGATCGTTGCTGAGCTGAAAGAGCTGGGAGTCGATCTAGTATATAACTAATAAAGAATAATTATTCTGTAATGACAATGCCCTGTTGCTTTCGCAATGGGGCTTTTTTTTGGCTGTAATTTAACGTTACATCTAGCCTTAGAATATGACTGAATGATTATTAGAGTGCCGAGGGGGGGGATTTGAACTGAAAAACGTATAGGAAACAGCGGGAAATAAAAGGAACAAAAGTGAATAACAACAGTCACTTTACTCTAAGTCTTATTTCCCGCAATTTCCCGCATATTCCCTTTAATTCCATCAATCTGTCAGATTTCTGTCAGAATGGATTTTGGCATATTTATCCTTCCAAGGAAGGATAAAATTTGATTAGGGAAAGTTATATTTTTAATGATTTCCCTTTATGAAGGGGAAAAGTGGTGTGTTAGCTATTTTTGTTTTTTTGCTCATCGTAACACTTATATTTTCCCCTTATAAAGGTAGAAATGCTTGCTTAATACCCTTGTGAAGGGTATTATAAATCATAAATAGGATATATTCCCTTTATGGAGGGTATTTGTAATGGAACTTGCAGAGATTATAAGAGATGCTAGAAAGGCAGCAGGGCTTACGCAGAAAGAACTAGCAGATCACGCTGGTGTTGCGAAAAACCTAGTATACGATATTGAGAAAGGAAAGATGACTGTAAGGTATGAAAATGTTCTGAAAGTTTTGGATGTTCTGAACATCAGGATAGAATACATCTCTCCATTAGGTAATAGAAATGCGTAAAGCTCTAATTTGTCAGCAAGGAATACCTGCTGGATATCTTACTGAAACTGAGCGTGGATATGAGTTTCAGTATTTGGCTGATTATGTCGGTTCTGCAATATCTTTGACAATGCCCGTAACTGCTGAACATTATATATTTGATGACTTCCCACCTTTCTTTGATGGGCTTCTGCCAGAAGGTTATCAGTTAGAGTCTTTACTAAGAAGGCTTAAGATTGATCGCACGGATTCATTTTCTCAATTAATAGCTGTAGGGGCTGATCTTGTCGGCTCTGTTACCGTAGAAGAGGTGGCGGAATGAAATGTCCGATAACCTATAAAGAAGCTGACAGCAAATACAGCCTTGAGGGTTTGAAAGCAATCAACCGTAACCTGAAGGAACTGCATGATTTGCCTTATACGAAAGGCGAGTTGCGTTTTGAAGCAGCAGCAAGGTCTGAGAAAATGTCTATTCAAGGTGTTCAGCCGAAATTGTCTGCTAAGCTGAATGTGAAAAATGGTATATTTGAGCTTTGTGACAGAGGAGGGCAGTATATCTTAAAACCTCAGTCTGTTGATTATCCTGAACTGCCTGAAAACGAAGATTTGACTATGCGGCTGGCTAAAACTTTCGGGTTGGAAGTTCCACTTCATTTTATAATTTATGGGAAAGACGGCTCTTTGACTTATGTTATAAAAAGATTTGATCGTAAAGGAAAGAATAAGAAATTGTCTGTGGAAGATTTTGCTCAGTTATCAGGCGCGACGAGAGATACTAAATATCGTTCCAGCATGGAACAGGTTGCAAAGATAATAGAGAAGTACTGCACCTTCCCACAAATAGAAAAGGAAAAGCTTTTCAGGCTGACATTATTTTCTTTTATTACAGGCAATGAGGATATGCACCTTAAAAACTTTTCGCTGTTATACGAAGGAGGAAAAGTGCAGCTTTCCCCAGTATATGATCTTTTGAACACGACAATAGCCATTCCTAACCCCATAGAAGAGCTTGCATTGCCGCTGAGAGCTAAGAAAAATAAAATAACCAAGGCAGACATCATAGATTATTTTGCAGTTGAAAGACTTGGTTTAAATGACAAGGTAATTACTAAAGCCATTGATCAGCTACAATCTGCTTCATCAGAGTGGGGAACTATAATTGAGGCAAGCTTTTTATCTGAGAGTATGCAGGATAAATACTTGAAACTACTTATTGAACGTCAGCAAAAATTATTTTCAATATAAAAGTAGATTTTAACATCCTCTGCCAGTTTATGTCCCTTTTACTTCATATACTCCTTTAAATACTAAAGGAGGAGATCAATGTTAATCAGAATTTGTTTAGAACTTCCAATCCATATGAGTTATATGTGTCTCTCATATAATCTTACAAAATGGCTCAAAATTGAAATCGAAGTGTCCGGTATAGATGATTTCTTTTGTTGAGACTTAAGCAAATTATTAATCTGTCAGAATATAGTCAGAAGATTCTGACAGATTGAATTTTAAGTTACTGTGATTAAAAGATTAATTTTAAGCCAAGTGGGGGAGTGAAAATTTTGTAAAATATGCTCTTGTAAGTGATTGATATTTAAGAAGTAAAAAGAGTGCCGAGGGGGGGATTTGAACCCCCACGAGCTTATTGCTCACATGATTCTGAGTCATGCGTGTCTACCAATTCCACCACCACGGCAATATCATTATGTAGTAAACGGGTTTATACCGTCTAAACCTAAATATGTCAAGAAGGATGTTCTGACCCTAAAATACTTAAAATTTTAGAGTTATTAGTTCAAAAAGCTCTCGCCAGTTGAATTTAATTTTATGAAAACCATCGACCCTACATTTTGATAAATGAGCTTTTAAAAGTCTATTTTTCTTCTTATTAGCTAGTATGTTTATTATTTTATTTCTGATATCAGTAGGCATATCTTTACGCATCAGTACAAATATGCCAGGTATGCTTTCAGTCTTGTGTATTACCTTTAGATTATCTTTTATAAAGTGTGGAATATTGCTATTATGATCCCACTCATAAGAGCATACGGCACCTGCATCAGCTTTTTTAATGTAAACTGAATTCGCAGTAGTCTCTTTATCATTTGTTAAAAAGTAGCCAACAGTGTCTTTTGGTAATTTTTGTTTAATATCAGTTAATTCAGCAGTTTTTAGACCAATATCTTTTATCTCTTTCATCGGAAGAAAATAGTACGGAGTAGATACTCTGTTTTTCAGTGCTAATACATTTCCACCAAGGTCTTTGATAGATTTGATAGCTGAATCTTTTCTCACGACTATATAAGAGTTGAGATAAAGAGAGTTTTTTTTGTCTATAAGCAACACAGGCTCAAGCTGAGTTAATTTTGTATATAAAGAAGCAGAGTAAAGCTCTTCAATAACAATGTCTATTTTCTCTTCGTTAACGAGCTTGATAAACTTCGAATTATTAGCTTCTCTGTCACTAAAAACCTTATAAGAGGTATACACTTCTCCGCCAAGTTCAGACACAATGTAATCGCCAAGTTCTACTAGGTTTTTAAGTCCTTCATCGTTGTGCCCTACTGACCGTCCAAGTTTCAGAACATCAGCATTAGCGAAACAAGTTATAAGTGATACGAGAATTACAAAAATTAATTTTGTCACTCTTGGTCTCTTATTAGCCATCCAGTCCTAATCTTTTATATTCTTTAAGAATACATTTATCTTCTATATAAGCAACGTCAGAAATGTTTGCCATTTGGGCAGATTCTTTCGACACAACAGTTTCTTGAAGCCAAACTAGCTTAGCGTTTTTTCCTATAGCTTCTCTGACTATTTCTGGTGCGAAGGCTGATTGTCTGAAGACATCAACGATATCAGGCTCAAAAGGGAGCTCGTCAACTGAGTCATAAGTTTTCTTGCCTAAAACTTCTTTTTCAATAGGTGTTACAGGAGTAACGTCGTAACCTTGTTCCATAAGAAACTTCATAATGTGGTTGCTTGCTCTCTCTGGTTTATTGGAAGCTCCGACCACAGCTATGGTCTTAGAGTCCTTAAATAGTTTTATTAATTGTTCATCTGATAAGTTTTGCATTGAATTCCTCCTTAGAATGTTCATATATTATAGCAGGAGATTATAAATGCTTCAAAGTATATATACGGGTGCTGAGGCAATCAGTACATATAAAAACTCGTTAATAACCACTGCTCATAACGTTGCCAATATAAACACACCTTATTATAAAAGCAACAGTTTACACCTTGTTGACCTAAAACAAGGTGGAGTAAATATCTCGTCTGTAAGGCAGAACGATCAGTTGTCATATACTATTGAATCAGGTAGAACCCTTGACTTTGTTATCGCTGGCGAAGGTCAATTCAAGCTGGATGACAACGGAAGTGATTACTACACTAGAAGTGGTGTTTTTTATCAGGATGTTGCAGGCAATGTTGTTGATAGTGAAGGGCGTTTACTCCTAGAAGATGTTGTACAGCCAAATGAAAATATCTCAGAATTTGATATAGATAAAGATGGCACCTTTAGTATCAACGGTGATGTTCGTGGCAAGGTAGATATCTATGATAATTTTGGTAATAAGCAGCCAGATGATCTGATAGAGATTAAGACTGGAGAGCTTGAGGCATCTGATGTGGATATAGCACGTGAGATAGTTAATATGATGACCACAAGCAGTGCTATGACAGCTAACTACGCAAATATCAAAACAGCGGATGAGATGCTAGGGCTTATTGTTGATATGGTGGCTTGATTGGTAGCATTATCTGAAATGTAGTCCCCTCGTCTTTCGATGTGGTAAATGAAATTTTTCCTTTCAAGTATTTTTCAGTGAGTAATCTCATGCTATAAGTACCTATACCGTGACCTGTCCCTTTTGTAGAAAATGATCTTTTAAAGATCGAGCTACTTACTTCTTCGTTCATAAAGCTCTCATTATGCACGTATATTCTGACATGATCGCCTAGGGATTCAAAACCAATATTTACGACTTGCTCTGAATCTGAAGCTTCGCAAGCGTTCTTTACAGTATTCACAAGGACTCTATTAAGTAAAGTTGGGTCTGAATAAAGAACACAATCGTTAGTTTCAGCGTCATTAATGATTTTAACCTCTGTGGTTAGGCTATGAGAGTTAAAGAAATTGCAAACATTTGCTATTAGTTCATGTAGTTGAATTTTATCCATAGTGGTTGTTAATTCATCCTTTTCAGCCATAGATAAGATATATTGTGCATCTATCTCATTACGCAGAGTTTGCAATGCAGAGTTCATTAGGTCGATTTTATCACTTAATTCTAGCAGGTTGTTTTGTTCATGATCGGTCTTAACATTATCTAAGATTAGTGTCATGATATTCACAACATTATTAACGTCGTGGAAGAATATTCTTTCAAGCATCTGTTTCCTAGATATAGCACTTTTATCTAAAAGACTATAGAAAGTATAAGCCTCACCTTGAATTTCGATAGGGCTGGCGTGTATACTTATGTCAAAAGCATTTCCTTCTAATGATGCTATGCGGCATGGATTTTCTGTTTTTTTTCCATTTTGACTAACTTTGATTGATTGGTTTCCGCCACAATATTTGCAAAAATTGGAATCACCGCATTCAGTATCAGGTAAGACAAAATTAACACAATTAAAAGCTTCTCCAGGTGAAATACCAAGCTCTGTCTTGAGATTGTGTTCTTTTGCAAATGTTCCAAAACTCGTATTATAGAATACAATCTTGCGGTTAGAATCTAGAATAAGAATAAGTTCTTGAACAGAATCCAGAACCTCTCTAAGGTTCTCTTGTCCTTTGAAAATGGTGGATAAACTATCTTTTGACATTTTTTCCTCCAGATAATAAATAATATAAGATGATATAAATTTTAGACGATTATACACCAATAATCAATCTTATGTATATAAATTTAAAACGTATAGTTGAATAAACGGGTGGAAGCTGATAATATTCCATGCCATAATATATGCGGAGGCTTAACTTGAAGCAAATTCTTCAGTCCCTTCTGGACAAAGCAATTGATGATATGATTAAAAACGACGGGCTGGAAGGTTCCGTCCCTGAATATACTATAGAAGTTCCAAATAACTCAGATCATGGTGATTTCGCATCTAACATTGCGATGAAATCAGCAAAGATTTTCCGTACTAAACCTATGGATATTGCTAATAGAATAGTAGAAACTTTAAAGCACCCTATGATTAAAAAATCTGAAGCTGTTATGCCGGGCTTTATTAACTTTTTTATCGATAGTGGCTTTTATCACGACATAGTCAAACAAGCGGCAACTGATGATGCTTTCTTTAAATCAGATTATGGTCAAAAAAGGAAGGTCATGGTGGAGTTTGTGAGTGCAAACCCTACTGGTCCACTTCATGTTGGTCATGGACGTAATGCAGCCTATGGGGATTCACTATCTAAGATTCTCGCTGCTGCTGGATTTGATGTAACCACAGAGTATTATGTTAATGATGCTGGAAACCAGATGAATAATCTAGGTAAGAGTATTTATATTAGATATATGGAGCTTTCTGGAAAGGATGTAACATTCCCAGAGGATGGCTATCATGGTGAATATATTATAGATATCGCCAAAGAGCTTAAAGAAGAGTATGGCGACAAAATAGCTGAGATGCCTGAGGCGGAAGGTACAGATATCTGCTTTAAAAAGGGTCTTAAGGATATTACAGATAATATAGCGAATACTCTTAAGAATTTCAAAGTTGATATGGAAACATATTTTAGCGAGCAGTCCTTATATGATAATGGGGATGTTCCAGCTAGTTTAGAATATTTAAAAGAGAAGGGCTTCGTTTTTGAAAATGAAGGCGCTCTCTGGTTCAAATCTACAGAATTTGGTGACGACAAAGACAGAGTGGTTAAGAGGAGCAATGGGGATTATACTTATTTTGCTTCTGATATAGCCTATCATAAGAATAAATTTGACCGTGGTTTTATGACAACCATAGACGTATGGGGTGCAGATCACCATGGATATGTTAAGAGGCTTAGCTCTGCTATAGACGCTATAGGTTACGAGGATAGAGAGTTCGCAGTGTCACTCATTCAGATGGTTAACCTTGTGAATGCAGGCGAAAGGGTGTCTATGTCGACTAGAGCTGGTTCATTTATTGAACTCGACTGGTTGATTAATGAAGTTGGTCACGATGCTGCTAGATACTTCTACTCTATGAGAGATTACGAAGCTCAGTTTGACTTTGATATCTCTCTGGCTAAAAAACGTGAATCAGACAACCCTGTTTTCTATATCCAGTACGGGCACGCCAGAGTGCAGTCTGTACTTAAAAAAGCTCAAGATGATAGTGTCCCTTTCGAGCTATGTACAGGGTTAGAAAAATTAAATTCAAAAGAAGAGCTTGAGATAATCAAGAAAGTTTACGATTATATAAATGTATTAGAGCAAGCAGCTAGAAATAGACAGCCGCACCGTATAGGTTATTATCTTCAGGAACTGGCTTCGATGTTTCATAGCTACTACTTTAATAACAAAATGCTTAACGAACAGGATAAAGAACTTACCTCTGCAAGATTGACTTTGGCTGTAGCTGTTGGTAATGCCATCAGAAACGGACTCTCTCTCCTTGGGGTTAGTGCTCCTGATAGGATGTGAAAGTGTTTGGAAAAAAGAAAAAAGGCGAACAAACGGAAGATGCTCCAGTAGAGCAGAAGAGTAAAAAGGTTAAAGCAGGAAAACCAAAAGTTAATAAGGGTTTTGGCAATACTATTATACTCTTTATTGTGTTTTTCATTGTTTTCACTGTGATTGTCACAGGTGTTGCCTTTTTTGCGGATAAAATCGATTTTTCAGGTAACCAAAATAAAGATTTAGCTGAACTCACAGAGTCTAAGGAGAAGATGACTGATCCTAAAGAGGCTGAGAGCACAGAATATACAATGGACGAGAAGGGGAATATAGATAAAAAGGCTATGGTCGAAGAGGGGCAGAAGATGATGGAGAAAGCTCCAGCACCTGCGCCAAAACCAGCTCCAATACCTATGGCTAAAAAGACAAGTATCCCTGCTGCTAAAAAAACTCCAGCTCCTCTTCCTCCTGTGAATATAAAGCCAGTAATAAAGAAACCTGTGCCGAAGCCAGCACCTAAGAAGAAGGTAGTTAAAGCAGCTCCAAAACCTACGTCTAGATTGGCTACACTCTCCAAAAAAATGACAAGTGGTGATTTTGTAGTTCAGTTGGCATCATTCAAAACGAAGAAATATGCAGACGCTGAGCAGCGCAAACTAAAGAGGCTTATCCCTGACGTATTTGTTGTTAGGGCTGACCTTGGAGATAAGGGTATTTGGTATAGGCTTCGTTGCTTCAAGGGAGTAAACCATGATGAGGCTAAAGCGAAGGCTGTCGAGATAGCTAGAAAAACTAATTTCAAGCCTTACCCTATGAAGAAGTAAATGTTTAAATCTTTTTTAATGATAATAGTGACCCTGCTTATCTTAGTGGGGTCTTCTTTTGCAAACCAATATCCAACTCTCAACGGTGTCCAAGTTTTTGTCTTAGATAAAAAATACGATGGGAATATTGATACACTTTTTGACGGACTTCAAGCCCAAGGTATAGATACCGTCTTCCTTAGAGTCTTTCATAACAGTGTAGATAGATATCACTACCTTGATGCGAACCCAGAGTGCAAGACTGGAGTTTATTTCAAGACTGATTCAGCTTGTGTTGTTCGTGATGTACTTGCAGAAGCTGTCAAGTCAGCTAGAAAGCACGATATGAAGATATTTGCATGGATGGCTACCCGTACTTTATCATTCCTTAAAACACCTGAATATATGGAGAAATCTTTTCGTGAAAATGGCGTGAAGGACGGATATGGTATGTATATTTTTCAACCAGAGGCATCAGAGAAAGTACGTCAGCTTTTTAGAGATTTAGCAACCTACGACATAGACGGAATTTTGTTTCAGGATGATTTTATCCTTAGATATCGAGAGGGAGCTTCGGCTCATGCTCTAACTGCATATGAAGCAGAGACGGGTGTCAAACTGACTAGAAATAAGTTGTTCGGCTGCACCGGTGGTATGGGTGAGACAAAAGTTCCTGGTGGTTGCCCTGATACGTTCCTCCCTTGGCGTGCATGGAAAAATAAAAATATGATGGAATTCTATCAGTCACTTAAGATAGAAAGCCTAAAGATAAATCCAGACCTAGTATTTGCAGGTAACGTATACTACGAAACCCCACTTGAGAAAGAGAAGGGGCTTAGTTGGTATGCTCAGAGTATTGATTCTATGCTCGATTTTGGTTTTGATTACCTGGCTGTTATGGGGTATTCCGACCAGATAGCAGAGGAGCTTAGACTTCACCCTGATGATGCTCTTAAAATGGTAGAGAAGATTGCTGATAACCTAAAGGCGAAGGTCACTCCAACATCTAGGATACTGATGAAAGTTCAGCGTATATCATTCTCTAAAAAGAGAAAAATGAATAAACAGCAGATAGGATCTATCTGTGACATGCTCGCTAAATACATTTGCGTAAGCCGTGTTGTCGTACCTGTAAATAAGCTTGAAGACCTTGAAGGTACTTGCTTCGCTAAATAAGTCGTAAATCGAATTGCCCGTCCCTCTTTCAACTGATAAAATCTAAGTAGAGACTATGTCAAAAACTGCACGATGTATGTTTTTGCAAAATTATTATTCGGAGGGTTTATTATGGCTAAAGTTGGTGTTGTATTAAGTGGTTGTGGAGTATATGACGGCGCAGAGATACATGAAACTGTTTTGACACTTTATTTCCTTCAGAAAGAGGGCGCAGAGCTTGTGATATTAGCTCCTAATGCAGATCAGATGCACGTTGTAAATCACCTAACTGGTGAGGTTGTTGAGGGTGAGAGTAGGAATGTTCTCGTCGAATCAGCACGTATCGCACGTGGTGATATTAAAGATATATTAGATGTTACGGTTGCTGATTTTGATGCACTTATCTTTCCTGGTGGCTTTGGAGCTGCTAAAAATCTGACTACATTCGCTACCGAGGGTGCAGACTGTGAGATCAATCCAGAGGTTATGCGTCTTGTTCAGAATACAATAAAGGCTAAAAAACCAATTGCTGCTATATGCATTGCGCCTGTGTTAATTGCCAGAGCTCTTGAAGATATAGATATCGAATCTACTATTACAATAGGTAACGATGAAGGTGCCGCTGGAGCCATAGAAACTATGGGAGCTGTGCATGTTGAGTGCCCTGTGAAAGAGTTTGTGGTGGACAAAGAGAATAAGATTATTACGTCACCTGCGTATATGCTCGGTCAGAATATTGTTGAGGTGGCAGAGGGTATAGAAAAAACCTGTAAGAAATTACTCTCAATGATTTAAAAGGTTTAGCTACCATGCTTTAACTCTGTTTTTTAAGTAGAGGAAGAGGGAGTGGTATTGCTCAAAAAGCATTTAAGACGAATGAAATGAGTCTATAACCGTGTCACTTGTTTGACTTATTTTTAACAAGCCTCAAACTGCTAAGTTTGTTGATATATGAGGTGAATTAGAGTATGTTGTCTTGAGGCTGAATTATGAAAATTTTACTCGCAAATGATGACGGAATTTATTCCGAAGGTATATACGCTTTATACGAAAAATTGAGCGAAATTGGTGATGTCACAGTTGTAGCACCTATCTCCGAGCAGTCGGCTGTTGGGCACGCTATCACTATAGCTGAACCTCTCAGGTTTACTGAATTTTATAAGTTTGGAAAGTTGTTTGGTTACGGCATCAAAGGTACACCGGCTGATTGTGTTAAAATAGCGATTAGTGACATTATGGACGATCGTCCTGATTTAGTCGTATCAGGCATTAACCACGGTGCCAACTTAGCTACAAACGTTATCTATTCAGGGACAGTCTCAGCGGCAACAGAAGGGGCTATGATGGGTGTTCGTTCACTAGCTGTTAGCCTTTGTACCAAAGAGAAATTTGACTTTATGCCATCTGCTGAGATTGGCGCTTATTTTGCAGATTATCTTTATAAATCCGAGCTACCTAAAAACACAGTGTTGAACGTTAACGTTCCTGCTTTGTCTAAGGATAAGATAAAGGGATGGCGTTTTGCGAAGCAAGGGAATTCCCGATATCTAGACACCTTTGCCAAACGTAAAGACCCTCGTGGCGGTAGCTATTACTGGCTCGTAGGGGAAAAGATTGAGATTGATAAAACACCAGATTGTGACGAGTCAATGATAGAGAATGGCTTTGTCAGCGTGACACCACTGATGTTTGATATGACGAATTATGATATGTATAATCAATTAAAAGATACGGAGGGTAACGGTGAGTTTAATTAGAAAATTCATTATTGCTGTTCTTGTTGTTTCAGCTTTCAGCGGAATCGTTGGATGCGAAGGTGGTTGTTCAGACAGCCCAACAACACCAGAACAGACACAGCAGAGCTAAATAGTTTATGAAAAAAGTTATATTTTTGTTTGTTACAATTTTATTTGTCTCTTTTGCATATGCAGGGGTTGAAGTTCCTGGCTATGCATTTACTTGTAAAGAAATATCTGATTTCAGTATCAGACCATCTTTTAAGAATGTGTCTGTATCTTTCAGCGTACAATCAAATTTTGACACTTATCTGAAACAGGAAAGCTTTCGTCTAGACGCTGGCGAGGCAAAGGGTTATAAGAGTGAAGATCCGGGCGGGATTTATTCTGGCGGATTCGGAACATCTGTTTCATCAGTTTTTGTCGGCAATATCGCCTACCGAAACAACATTGTAAAAGCATTTCTTGATAACAAGTATCTAGACGTTATCGAAGCCTATAATAAATATTTGGAAAAGATTAATGGGGCAAGCTTCGAGGAAGAGGTTAGGCTAGTATATTCGTTTGCTCTTATGCAGACGGGCTCTATATCTAAATCTTTAGAAATACTTAGAGATACCGCATACAATGGGAAAAGTTTTCAGGTGGTTGCCGCTGACAGGTATGCTGAGCATCTTTTGAACTTAAAGGCCTTTGAAGAGTTGGATGTATTCATTGGTGGTCTTCCTAGGCAGACTCCATTCACCTTATATGCGTGGCTGTATTCTCTCCTGAACTTAGAACGTCTCGATAGGCTGATAAAAGTATTCGATGAACACTCGGAGATAACAGCAGAAGACAGTCGTTTTTATGATTTTTATATTACCGCTCGATACTCTCAGGGTGGTTTCGAAGATATTATCAACGTTGCAGATAAGAGTACACCTAATACCGTTGGACTTGTGGCTGATGCATATCTTGCTAAAGGTGATCGGTCTATGGCTAACAAACATATAGAGTCTATGCCTGATAATTCAGTAAAAACAGTCTTAATAGCTAAGTCAGCAGTGCTTTCTGGTGATCTTGTGCGAGCTGGTGAGCTACTAAGTGAGCTTAAAGGGGATGAGGATAAGCTTAGCCTTTTTTATTATTATATTGGAAGATCTTTTCCAAAGCTGAACCTAGACTTCTTATCTCAGTTTAAATTTGATAGCAGAATAAATGCTGACTATTTGAAATTCTATACAGGAATTTACTATCTATCATCTGGTGACAGCAAAAAATCTATTAAGTTCTTAGACGCTGTGATCTTTAATAATGATCTTACAGAATCCGCATACTACTATCGTGGGCTTGCATACTCACAGATAGATAGGAAGCGTTCTGAGAGGTACTTCTTAAAGTTTATAGAGACAAGTGAAGATGAGAATAAAGTGACTGTGAGCCGTTTTATGCTAGCTCAAATGGCGTATATTGCAGGTTCAAGTGACGATGCTCTTATGTTGACTACATCATGTGATAAGGACTTTTGCAAACTTCTTAAGGCGAAAATATTCTTAGATAAATCAGACTACGAACTTGCATGGATAAATGCAGATAAAGTTCCTGGTGATGATGCTGCCCTTATACGTGCGACCGTACTCTTTCATAAGAAACATTATGATGCCGCACTCACTCAGATATCCCTTATGGGAACAAAAGGGCGTGATGCTGATTTTCTTTCTATGCTATGTCTGTTGAAGCAGGACAAGCTGTATGAGGCTGAAGCAGTTTTTACAAAATATAAACATGATCATGAGTTAGTAACTAAGTATCTCGACCATCTTTTCCTAAGTGGTAAGTATACTGAAGTTCTGACTCTCACTGATAATAATAAAGGGAAGTTTGATATAGTAAGGGCTAAGTCTTTATTCTCTCTTGGAAAATTTAAGCACGCAGCTCAACTTTACGAGACGATTATAAAGAGTGGTAAGCACAGTTTTGAGGCTTGGAATGGTCTTATGACTACATATGTCGCGATGGATGATAACAATAAATTTGAAGAGACATCTACACGTCTTACAAAAGTTAAAGCTCAGTTTGATAAGAAGGATTTTCTTGTTTATCAGACGGCCGTAAAAGCACTAGATTTAAAAAAGACTAAACTTGCTACTGTACTGCTGAATTACTTTTTTGATACTTTTATGACATCAGCGTATAAGAATGATGCATACCTTCTACGTGGAAAGCTTTTCCGTGATACAGGTCGTGTGGCTCAGTGTCTTAATGACGCAGAGATAATGTTGAATGACGGTCGCAGTGAAGACGCACTCTTTCTGAAGGGTGAGTGTTTACAAGCTAAGAGACCAAAAGAAGCACTTAAGATTTTTGAAGATATGACACAGAACTCTGGTAGGTTCAGAGACCTAGGATATAGCAAGCTCATTGAGCTGTACTCTAAACCGAAAGATATCCTAAAAGCTGTAAATTACTTTAAAAAGAAAGATACAGCTAGATACTACTCAGGTCTTGATAGATACCTGTCTAAGCTTGGTAAAAAGGGACTAGCCGCTAATAGAGTTTTACTCGATCAAATGATAGCTGACAGGAATCCTTCAGGTCTTGCTGCGGCATATTTTTACATAGGGTTGATAAATTATAACGAAAAGAAGTACGAAACAGCCTCTATCATGTTTATGAAGAGTCATTATCTGTTTCCTACGTCTATATATAGCGCCAAGAGTTTAAGGGTCACCATAAAGGCTTATGAAAAGCTTGGTAGAAATAAAGAAATAAAAGTATTGCAAAGAAAACTTAAAGCAATGAAGAGATAGAAAGGAGGATCTTTATGCTTGATCTTAATATGGATTTGATTGAAAAAGGTGGGATACTTATGTATCCAATTCTTTTTCTTTCAATACTGTCACTAGCGATATTTCTGGAGAGAATGGTAACGCTACGCTCTGCCAGATATGTTCCCACAGCTTTTAAAGAGAAGCTAAAACAGGCTCTCAATGCCAAGGATGTCGATGAGGCTATTGCTATGTGTGGGAGAGATAACTCTGCACTCGCAAACGTCTGTAAAGATATTCTTTCAAACCTTGACCTGCCACTCCAGAGACTTATGGAGACAGCAGAGGAGTCTGGTAGATATCAGGCAACAAGGCTTACAAGGTTTTTGTCGTCACTTCAGGCGATAGCTAGTATCGCTCCACTTCTTGGTCTGCTTGGTACAGTACTTGGTATGATCAAAACATTTATCGTTATTGGTGATCAGGGTGTTGGAAATGCTCAGGCACTAGCAGGCGGTATTTCAGAGGCTCTTATAACAACAGCGGCGGGACTTTCTGTTGCTATACCTACAGTTGTATTTTACTACCTGATACGTTATCGCTCTAACAGAGTGACTATCGAGCTCGAAAGGGCTACAAGTGACGTTATCAATCAGGTCTTCAAAGAGGCATAGATGAGATTTTCTAAAAAGGAAACTGATAATATAGAGGTGAACCTAACGCCTCTTATCGACGTTGTCTTTTTGCTTTTGATCTTTTTCATGGTTTCTACGACGTTCATCTATTCGAACTCCATAGATGTTAATCTCCCAGCCGCAAAAGGTGACGAGACAAGCATCAGCGAGAGTATTCGTGTTGTCCTGACTCAGGCTGGCGCGATAAATATAGACGGAACGTCTTACGAAGAGAAGGTTGTTTTAGACCAGCTCACTGAGATGAAAAAGGCAAAACCAGAGAGCACTGTCATCATAGAAGCTGATAAGAATGTCTCCCATGGGCGAGTTGTTTTTATCATGGATGCTAGCCGAAAAGCTGGTTTCGCAAAATTTGCAATAGCGGTAGAAGAGGAATAAATGTATTTTAGACTTCTGTTTACAATCGTCATATCTGTTGCTGTCCATTATGTTGCACTTGGTACTGTGCCTGGGTTTGATATCCAGCTGAAACCACGCAAGAGGACAGTGGATATTGAGCTTGTAGCGCCTTCTGTAAGGGAGCTTCCTCCTGCTCCTGTGACTAAGGCTGGCTCAAGTGCTGTTAACAGAAACTCTGAGATGAATGAAGCGACAGCTCCTGCTTTTACTATTCCCGATATTGATATCCCTGACGTAAAAGGGACAGATCAGCTCGACGTTAAGATACCTGAGCTGAACGTGACAAAGCTTGAAAACACTAGCAGGTTAAAGCCAGATAAGGAACTTCTGAAAGAACTGAAATCATCTTCTGACGAATTCCAGAAGGCTAATAAACCGGGCGAAGGTATAGAGTCTGACGTGACTGGTAAGAATTCTAACAATAAAGATTTCTTTGTCATTAAAAACTTGAACCGCAACAGAAAGCTAACTAACAGTCCAGAAAAACCAGTATTCTCACTCACCACTGATACTATTGTTCGTGTGGGTTTTAAGGTGGATAGGGAAGGGAATACATTCTCCATAACTCTGTTGAATAATACAGATTCGAAAATTGAACGCCTAGCCATTGACTTTGTAAAGAAATTAAAGTTTAATGCCGTGCTTGCTGAGGAATCTGAATCAGCAGAAATAATATTAAATTTTAGAGTGAGATAGTGGAAAATAGTCTTAAAAATTATGTAGAAAACTTAGTTCGTGAAAAGGGACAGATAACCTTCGCGGAATTTATGGATATAGCCCTTTATAAAGAGGGTATGGGATATTATCAGAAACAGAACCCATTCGGTCAGCAGGGTAGTTTTTATACCTCTGTTAATGCATCTGAGTCGTTCGGTCGCACACTCGCCAGATCGTTCGTATATATGGTTGATCTTCTTGGGCTTGAAAGCCAATTTTGTGAGATGGGCGCTGGTAGCGGTATGCTCGCAAACGATGTACTGAACTATATCAAAGAGAACAATAAAGATTTCTACACAAACCTGAACTACCTCATCATAGAAAAGAGTGAATACCTGATCAACATGCAAAAGGAGCTCATAGAGAAGGAGCACCCAGGCAAGGCGAAATGGATCACTTTTGAAGAGCTTAATAATTTCAACGGCGTATTCTACTCTAACGAGCTGGTCGATGCTTTCCCTGTTCACAGGGTTATCCGCATGAATGACGAGCTGAAAGAGCTTTATGTAAAAGAGATAGAGGGTGCACTCAGGTTTAATCCTGATGAGCTTTCTACTCCTGAACTGAAAGCGTTTTTAGACAAGATTAGCCTGAACGTTACAGAGACTCAGATAGTCGACATCAACCTCGACCTAAAACGCTGGATAGAGGCTATGGCAGACAAGATAAACAAGGGCGTGATGGTCACTATCGACTACGGCTTCGAAGCTCCTATGCTATACCAGTCGTACCGTAGAGACGGAACTGTCACCTGCTACTATCAACACAGACAAAACAACGACTTCTTTGAAAATATAGGCGAGCAGGATCTTACTGCTTTTGTTGATTTCACATCATTGTCATTATACGGTTCTGAAAAAGGGTTACAGCCTATGGCTTTCATGCCACAGTGGCTATACCTTGTCCAGTCGGGCATCCTTGACGAGATAGATGCTGCACCAACAGACCTTGCAAAAGCTTCTATTAAATCGCTAATTATGCCAGAGGGTGGTTTTGGAACTAACTTTCACGCATTCATTCAGGGTAAGGGTGTAGATGTCCCATCAGACTTCCTATATACCAAATCCGCAAAAGAAGCGCTCGAGTCCATGGCACAAAAACTTTCTTAATAACCATTGCTGTCATCATATGGAGAAGCTTGCTTCGACGTAATGATCTCTGGCTGTATACTCCTACGCATGCAAAGCATGTTCATGGTGACTTAAGCATCCACTTGGCACTGTTTATGCTTTATACCTCTTATGCGTGCATTAGGAGGAAAAAATGGACATTAACAGTCAATATCTATCACTCATGAACCAGCAGAACAATGGAACATCATCCACAAAATCCCTAGCAGATTACTTAAACGATAGTAGATCAAAGTCAACTTCATCTGGGGCGTCATACTTTTCTGATTCAGTTTCTTTATCGCCAGAGGCTTATGCGGCTATCAAGGAATATAATCCTGAAATGTTGATATCTCTTGGCTATGAAAGGGAAGATTCTGACTCTATGACGGAAAATTCTTCTAGTTCTTTACTGGACAACATCCAGTTTTCTGATGAAACATACGCAGCCCTTAAGAAATCAAATCCTGAATTACTACAGTCACTTGGCTATAAAATTGACGAGAATGAATAACGGTTGAAAATATTTCCACCTTATTCTGGCACGCTAAATGCTTTGTAGATAATGAATCCTGAACATGGGGGCAAAAAATGATAGTAAGTGGAAGCTTTTACCAATCAGTAGCAAATGAAAATTATAAATCGACAGAGAGCAACTCAGTTGAGTCTCTTGCAACACATATGAATAAAACTGCACCTGTCGCAACAACTGTGACAGATCAGGTTGAACTCTCAGCAGAAGCTATGGCAGCACTCAGAGAGTACGCACCAGAAGCATTGTCTGCTCTCGGAGTAGATGACGATAACCCAATACTAGATGAAGTTAAAGAGATTGCTAAAGAGAAATATTTTCACTTTGGTTCTGAGTATCTGAGATTACCTGAAATGAAAGATCAGGATGAAATCATCAGCGCACTCGATGTGGCAAGCAGATACATGGACGTTTTGAACTCTATAGAGCCTGACGATTTATTCGCAGAGTTAGAGAGTGCAAATATGCAAAGCTCTGGCGATTTCATAGAAAGAGCTAACGAATACGGTGCTCAGGTGCTTTTAAACGGGTAATTACCAGTTGACATTTATATATTCTAATTCCTTGCTAAAAACGAACTTGGCAGAGTGAGCTGTCAGTTCGTTTAGCATGGATATGTTAAACCTATCAAACTTCGACGCTAGGAAATGATTATTCATAGCAAAACCAGCAAATTTCAAATTGTTAGACTCTAGGAATGACTTATTCAGTAGTGAATGGTTAATGCATCCTAGTCTATTCGGTACAACCACTAAGCATTCCAGATCACACGCCTTTACAAGATCGTAGTTCATATAGTCACTATCTAGGGGAACCATAATCCCGCCTGCACCTTCGACAATAAGCCAATCATAGCCAGTTATGGAGTTTATAGTTTCGACTGTTTCGTCAAAAGGGAATTCATCAAATACTATATATGGTGCAACAGGTGCCTCTGCCGTATGCAAAACTTTACAATCATCTTCACTCAATACAGACATCTCTCTTACAGTTTTGGAATCATCATCCGCAGGGAATCCCGTCTGTACTGGCTTTATGTAGCAAACTTTACCACCCTGTTCTTTGAGGTGCTTGCAGAGTAAGCCGCTGAAATATGTTTTACCTATGTCGGTGTCTGTCCCTGTGATATATATCTTTCGCATCAAAGTACCTCATAGATAGATTCGTGTGCTATATCAACAAGCTTAACCATCTCATCTTCAGTGATGACATATGGAGTCATAAAATATATTACATCACCTAGATTTCTGAGGTATGCACCTTTGGTGATAGATTTTCTAAAAATCTGAAAGCCTGTCCTATCTTTCCAATCGAAAGCCTCTTTGGTCTTAACGTCTTTGGCTAGTTGAATGGCTGATACACAACCAAGATGTCTTATCTCCCCAACGTGTGGTTGGTTTGCAAACTTCTTGTTAATATATTCGTGCATAATAGGAAATTTTTGCCTATTGGTTTCAATGACGTTATCCTCTTTAAAGATTTTCATCGTTTCGTTGGCTACAGCACAAGCGAGCGGATTCCCTGTAAAACTGTGGCTGTGAAGGAACGCTTTTAGGCTGGTGTAGTCGTCGTAGAAAGCTGAATAGATTTCATCTGTTGTTACAACCCCAGCGAGAGGTAGATAGCCTGATGTTAGCCCTTTGGATATGCAAATAAAGTCTGGTTCAACCCTAGCTTGCTCAAGTGCGAACATGGTACCTGTACGCCCAAATCCAGATGCAATCTCGTCGAATATCGTATGTATGTCGTATGTCTTAGCCGCTTCACATAATTTTTTGAGATAAATGGGTGGGTACATCTTCATACCGCTTGCACATTGCAGAAGTGGCTCAACAATAACTGCTGTGGTCTCGTTTGCATGGAGTTCCATAGCACGTTCCATATGCTCAAAGCATTCAGCGTTGCAATCTTCTCGAGTCTTATTGTATGGGCATTTATAGCAGTCAGGACCTTGCACACGGACATTGTCCATCATAATATCACCGTAAAGCTCAGTGTATAGCTGTTCGCCACAGACTGATAAAGCACCGAGTGTTTCGCCGTGATAGCCGTGGTCAAGATATATGAAGCGTTTTTTAGATGATATTCCGTTGTTTTTGCGGTAACCAAAACTGAGCTTCATAGCTGATTCTACAGCGGCTGAACCTATGTCAGCGTAGAATACTTTAGTTATGTTTTTAGGAGTTATCTCTAGGATAGAGTCTGTCAGTTCAAGTGCAGGATCGTGTGTTAACCCAGCAAAGATTACATGCTCAAGCTTGTCTAGTTGGTTCTTTATAGCGTCTTTCAGTCGTGGGTTATTATGCCCGAAGAGGTTTACCCACCATGAGGAGACAGCGTCAATGTATTCTGTCCCTTTGTCGTCATACAGGTATATCCCTTTTCCGTGATCAATCTTTATTATTGGATATTTTTCGTGATCTTTCATCTGCGTGCATGGATGCCATATATTTGTAACTGGTTTCATTTTTAAGCCTCGTTAGTTGCTATTCTGGATGACTGAACTCTTAGTTTATATATAGTTATAGCAGTTGATTGTTGACACTTACAACCCCTCTGATATTATTTTCTTTATGAAAGATAAAATATTAAGAAATCTTGAAAAACTAAAAGAAGAGAATTTGTACCGTGAGATGCCAGAAATGGCAGAAGGTGCTGGCAAATATATCAAACTTAACGACAAAGAGTATCTTAACCTGTCATCTAATAATTATCTTGGGCTGTCTGAGCTGGAATCTGTACGTGAAGAGGCTAAGAAGGCAGTTGATGATTTCGGCACTACAAGTGGTGCATCAAGGATAGTTACGGGAAATTTCTCTATTTATGATCAGTTAGAAAGTAGAATGGCTAATTATAAAAATAAACAAAAATCACTCGTCTTTAACTCTGGGTATGCGGCAAATTTAGCTGTTTATAGCACTCTCGCATCTAGGGATACACTTGTCTTTTCGGATAAACTAAATAACGCAAGCATCATAGATGGCATAAAGCTGAGTGGTGCAAAGCAGATCAGATATAAGCATAACGACACGGCAGACCTCGAAGCTCTGCTTGAGAAACATTCAAACTGCACTGAAAAAATAATCGCAACTGATTCGATATTCAGTATGGATGGTGATACATGCTTTTTATACAAGATAACAGCTCTCGCTGAGAAGTATGGCGCTCTCACCATAATAGACGAAGCACATGCGACTGGCGTTTTAGGTCGTGGTAGAGGTTTCGCACACGAGATAGGTTTGGCTGACAAGGTAGACGTCCATATGGGAACTTTCAGCAAGGCTCTTGGCTCATTCGGTGGCTATGTTGCTGCTGACGAATACATCATAGACTGGATGCGTAACAAAGCGAGATCGTTCATATTTTCGACATCACTCCCTCCTGCTGTTATAGGTGCTACTATAGGCTCGCTGAAACATCTGGCGAAATACCCGGAAATAGGCGGTCGCTTACTTGATGCGGCAGAGGATCTACGTTTTTACCTGCAAGGGCTCGGCTTTGATACAGGCGGTAGCTCGACTCAGATAATCCCTATTATCCTAGGTGATAATAAGCGTGCACTCATGGCGAAAGAGTTTTTGATGGCAAAGGGGCTTTATGTCGCTGCTATAAGACCACCAACCGTCCCTGTGAATAGCGCAAGGCTTAGGCTTTCTTTGAGGCTTGATATTCTTGGTGAGATGGATAAGATCAAATCAGCTTTTAAAGCATTGAAAGAGGCTGGCATATGAAAGACGTTTTTATATCTGGATGGTGTGGTTACCCTGAGCTTTTTGGCGAATTTGCTGACGAGTTTGAGTTTGTAGTACCGTTTATTACTCACTCACTTCAAGATATCTCATACCTACTAGAGGAGGGTGGGAACAACCTATTCGCTTGGTCAACAGGGGCATACATAGTCCTTGAGGCTGAGACTCGACCAGCGTTCAATAATATAGTTCTGTCGTCACCATTTCAGAAATTCACTCGCTTCACTCCTGAGCGTGTTTTAGAGCTTATGATGAAGAAATTCACTGATTTCCCTAACAAGGTAGTGGCTGATTTCTTCAAGCGTTGCGGGTCTCCTGTTACTCCTGAAATGGATGAGAGGCATTTTCATATACTTCTGCACGGGCTAAAATACCTTATAAGGACAAACATCGAAAAGATTGAGTGGGACATGAATGGTGTAACACTTCTGCACGGTATAGATGATAAGATAGTGAATGTCGAAGCATCTAGAGATATCGTATGGGATACTGATTGCAGACTTTTTGAGATTCCAAATACAGGGCATTATATTCCGTCAGAGATTTTGAGCAAATATAGAATATGAAAGTACACATCAAAAGGTCTTTCGACTCTTCTTGCAGTACATATGACGAATCATGTGATATCCAAAGGATGGTTGCATCGCACCTCGCTGGGCAGATTACTGGCAAACATACAGATATATTAGAGATAGGTACTGGGACAGGCATTTTTACTAGTGAACTTGCGTCTAAGTATGTTGACGCTAGCGTTACTTGTGTGGATGTTGCTCACTCACTTTTGGCTGAGGCTAGGGTTAAACACCCAAAGAATAGATATGTCTGTGCCGATGCTGAAAGGCTACCTATGGCAGGTCAATCCTTTGATCTGATAGCGAGTTCGTCAACTCTGCAATGGTTCGGTAAGCCTGAAAAGAGTATCCCGAATATGCTCTCTAATCTTATATCTGGTGGTCAGTTTGCGTTCTCAGTCTTTGTGGATGGTACTTTCCAAGAGATGTCTATACTGAACGGTATGACAGGCTTTGGCTCGGTTTATAATCTGAGACCCGACAGCGACTATATGGAAATTCTAAAAGGGTATGATGTTCAGTTTGAGACAAAAGAGTATGTTCTGTATTTTGACACTGTCAAAGATTTCCTTAAGAAGCAGAAGGGGACAGGGGCGACATTTACAGGGATGAGCAAGTTTTCATCTAAATCGTCTTATCAAAAATTTCTGGAGCTTTATCCAGAGCTTTTTGGTGAGGATGGTAAAATACCTGTTACCTATAATATATTCTATGCGGTGGGGAAGGTATAAGATGTTAGCACCTGACAAACCTATCTATACTAGATATTCAACTCATCTGGGTGATATCGACGTGATGCAGGCTAGGTACGTGAAACAGAATTTCGCAAAACATTACCATGAGGGCTACGGTCTTGGCGTGATAACTTCTGGTGCTATGGAGTTCAATTATCGTGGGGAAAAATTGATAGCCTCAGAGGGGCTTGTTAATAGTGTTAACCCTGATGAGGCACATGATGGACACTCATTTGACTCTGAAGGTTGGTGTTATAGTATGTTGTATTTCGAAGAGTCAGTCTTTCGTAATCTCTATGGTGATATATGTGAAAAGTATGAGACACCATTCATCACAGAGGGCGTTTTTAAGGATAAGCACTTAGCGACTAATCTTTCTTTTCTTGTCGCTCAGCTACTTTCTAAAAACAGTGATAGACTCCTTAATGAATCACAGATAATAGGCATCCTTAGTAGTACTATTCTGAAACATTCAGATAAAAGACCTGATGTAAGAAAGATATATAAGCTTGGTAATAAATTAACTAAGGTTAAAGAACATATAAAAAACAACATTAACCAAAAGATATCTATTAAGCAACTAGCAGATATTGCTGGGGTGAGCCTATATCATTTTATCAGGTCGTTCACTGCTGATGTTGGTGTTGCTCCATACGAATATGTGTCTATGCAGAGGGCTAGACGTGCTAAAGAGCTTATATTGGCTGGGAAGAAGGCTGTAGATGTAGCCATAGAGTGTGGATATACTGACCAGAGTCATATGAACCGCTGGCTTAAGAAGATATACGGTATCACGCCTAGAGCTTTGAGCAACATCGTCCTATAATTTCGTTCAGAAATATCTATCCTCAATCAAGAGGGTGTTATGAAAAATCATTTGTATTTAATCTTTGCAATGGTGATAGTCGGTAGCTCTGTCCCAGTAGGGAAGCTAGTAATATTAGACTTGCCTGTTTATCTTACATTGTCTATTCGCTTTATTGTTGGCTCAGTTTTTCTATATATTTTCATCAAGTATAAGGGGATTAAGTTCGAAGGTATTAGCATTAGTAATCTTGTTCTGATAGGTGTGCAGGCTCTTTTGGGAGCTGTGTTATTCAATTATTTTCTGTTAGAAGGTTTGAAATCAATATCCGCTGTCAGCTCAGGGATTTTGATTGGGACATTACCCGTTGTGCTGCTTGTTTTGTCGGTTATCATCCTCAAGGAGAGGTTTACTCTATCAAAGGGGCTTGCGGTTATAGTTGCAACTATTGGGGTAGTCTTGATTAATCTCTCTGGTGTTGAAGGGGATGTCAGCGCAACTATTAAAGGGAGTCTGCTGGTTCTCTTGGCAGTCATATGCGAAGCACTCTTTTTACTCATCAGAAAGAAATTACCTATGCAGATATCATCACTTGTTCTGTCATTGATCATCTCTGTGTATGGTTTTTTGTTTTTTGTGCCATTTGGGATATTTGAGGTTTTTCATGGTGGGTTAAGAAGAATAGATACGACGGGCTATCTTTTAATAGCATACTATGGAGTATTCATCACCGCTATAGCCTATATTTTATGGTTTAAAGGGATAAAGAGTGTTGATGGTGCATATGCGTCAGTTTATACAGCTTTCATGCCTCTAAGCGCAGTTTTGCTAAGTAGTGTGATTTTAAAGGAGAGTATGACAATTATGCATATTGCCGGCTTTACCTTGGTAATGTCTGCTATGTTGGTGTTATCTATTAAAAGATGATCAGATGAAGGATGCCACGTAAGGTTATACCTAATATAGCACCTATGATAGCAGGTTTTGCTATGGATGCGGTTTTAGCACCGACTGTCATAAGGACTGCTATACCAACAAGATCGAACGGGTTGATTATGAAGCCTGCAATGCGATTAAACTCCTCTACAGACATTATCCCATCTTTTAGCATATCGAAGGTTACGCCCATCATGGCTGTGCCACCTGCTAAGAACTTTGTCAGTATAGGAAGAACACTAATCCCAGATATACCAAAAACGCCAAGAGCTGGGGATAAAATAGTCTCTAGCATCGATATTGCATTTATGTGTTTGAGAAAATTGACTAAACATATTGCGAGGATAAGCAGAGGAATGGATTTTAGAACTATATTTACAGCCTCTTGACCACCCTTTACTACAGTATTAAAAGCATTGTCAGAATGATCAGCAGTTACAGTGAAAGTGTCTATCCCACCATCATTTGAAAGGTTTTTAGCGAATATGTAATAGGTGAGGGCAGCTGCGAAGAGCCCGCCTATGATTGATGTAGTAAATAGTACTGGAAGGTTAAGCCCGACTGTAGCCATAGGGAAGGTTACGTTAGCTTGAGACATAGTGAGCACCATCGCAAAGACTGTTGCGACCCTGCGCCTGTCTGTCCCGTCTGTCTCCATAATTGCGAGTGACGCCATAGGAGCTGCAAAGCTGACCAGAAGTATCTGTAATGCTGCAAAAATACCTATGCCGGGGATACCGAATATCCGCACCACTGGGGAGAGTATCTTCGCTACAAATGCCAGAACACCTTTTGCCTCCATAAGCTTCATAAAGCCCATCATTACAACCATCACAGGGAGAAGTGTGTAAAGGGCGATATCTATGCCTGTTTTACCTGAGGTCAGGATTATGTTTATCAGTGCTTCCATATAAATATTGTCGCATAAATACAATAGATACGCAATATAGAGAGGTTCGAACTTGAAGAGGAAGAGAGAAACAATATTCTGACGGTTCCTCATGATGATTAAGAAAAGTAAGCAATAAAAAAGGGGCGCATAAGCACCCCCATTTTATATTTATGGATTAGTCAAAAATCTTAATGATCTGAAGCTTCGTCGACTCCAACACCAAGATATGTACGAATCTTTTGCTTCTCGAATTTCTCTTGAGCTTCGAGGTCTGGAACCATTACAGAACCTAACCATGAGCCGAAGAAAGCGAGTGGCAGTGAGATAATTGTAGGGAACTTGTAAGGGAATATAGCTGCTTCGTTACCGAGCAGTGTTACCCATACTGTTGGGCTGAGGATGATAAGAACCATCGCAGATATACCACCGAAGAGGATACCCATAACAGCACCAGTTGTACTAAGTCTTTTCCAAACGATAGAGAGGAAAAGAGCTGGGAAGTTAGAACTTGCAGCAATAGAGAATGCAAGAGCAACAAGGAAAGCAACGTTTTGTCCCTGGAAGAGGATACCAAGACCAACAGCAACAACACCGTAGATCATAGTAGC
This sequence comes from Denitrovibrio sp., assembly GCA_002869185.1. Lineage (GTDB taxonomy): Bacteria > Chrysiogenota > Deferribacteres > Deferribacterales > Geovibrionaceae > Denitrovibrio. The sequence goes on from PKTN01000001.1 coordinate 100,762, forward strand.
TACTCTTGCAGCTTTGAGCTTTTCGTTTTCATCAGCCTGTCCTTTACGGAATGTACTGATGTAAAGGTCGTTAGCTATAGCAGCAGAAGCAGCGAGTGCAAGACCAGCAACAACAGCCAAGATTGTAGCGAAAGCAACCGCAGAAATGAATCCGAGGAATGGTGTTCCACCTACAAGCTGAGCAAGCATAGGAGCAGCCATGTTTCCACCAGAACCAACAGCTGTGATAGCGTTCTTGCCCATGAGAGCAACAGCAGCGAATCCAACTATAGGGATGATAAGGTAGAAGTAGCCGATGAATGATGTTGCGTATACAACTGATTTTCTAGCTTCTTTAGCATCTGGCACTGTGAAAAAGCGCATAAGGATGTGTGGAAGACCTAGAAGACCAAGCATGAGTGCAAGACCGAGTGAAAGTGCTTCGATAGGTCCTTTGATAAGTCCACCTGGGTTAAGCATTTCAACACCGAACTGAGTTTCAACAGCACCGTAAAGTGTCATAGGGTTGAAACCGAATTTAGCAAGAGCAAGAATCGTAAGAACTGTTACACCGAAAAGGAGTAGGCATGCCTTGATGATCTGTACCCATGTAGTAGCGAGCATACCACCGAAGATAACGTACATAAGCATAACTGTACCAACGATGATCTCTGCCATTGTATAAGGGATACCAAACATAAGTTCGATAAGTTTACCAGAACCAACCATCTGAGCAACTGTGTATGATATAACTACCATAAGACCAGTTACGGCAGATGCTGTTCTAATAGGACCTTCTTTAAGACGGGAAGCAACAACGTCAGCAAAAGAGTATTTACCGAGGTTTCTAAGTGGCTCTGCGATAAGAAACATAAGTGCAGGCCAACCAACAAGCCAACCCACAGCGTAGATCATGCCATCGTAACCTTTGAGGGCTACCATACAAGAAATACCGAGGAATGATGCAGCAGACATATAGTCACCTGCAAGAGCTAGTCCGTTCTGAAATCCTGTAATACCACCACCACCAGTGTAGTAGCTTCCAGCAGATTGCTGTTGTTTTCTAGATACAAAAAATGTTACTGCAAAAGTAAGTAAAACTACGAGTGCGAAACAGCCGATTGCGACTGCGTTTGGTTCTCCAAATTTATAAGCCATTAATCATTCCCCCTTATAGCATCTTCTTGATTTCTTCTACTTCTTTGTCATAGACCTTGTTAGCCCATACGACATAGATAATAGTGAGAAGCCAAGCTGAAAAAATAACGCCAAGGAACATTACGATTCCTACTGTTGCGTGGGAACCGACCCTTTGAGCTACAAATTCTTTGTTCAACGAGATTGTAAAAACATAGCCATAATAGACAAAAAACAAGACTGCTAGCATTGAGTAGCTGAATCTCCAACGTCTCTTGATAAGATTCTTAAATCTTTCAGAGTTTAATACTTCTTCCATCCTTTCCTCCTATACGAATAGTTAAAAACATAAGAAAAAAACATATTGTCAACTAACTATGAACTCTGCGGGTTAAATTAGTTGACGATATTTTTAAAACATCTTTCTCTTTTCAGGCACTATTAATTACATTATAATAATTGAGTGTCAAGAATTATTTTCTTATTTCATGGTTTATTAGTGCTTTAAGCTGATTATAGGCTTATTTGAATATTTATCATTTATGAACAAAAAGGTAGTTAACTATATGGTCAATTTAAAGTTTTTTTTTAGTGCAGATTAAATAAATAGTGCTGAATAAGCAGTTAAAGAATAAGAATAAATTTACAAATATAAAAAAAATAGTTATTTTAATACAAGTGATGTTTTTTTGTATATATTTATAAAAATGTACTGATAATTACAAAAAATACGTTATATTATAACAATATTATATTTTAAATATATCGTGCAATTTTATTGATTAGAGGTTAAAAATAATGATGAAATTTAGAGATGTTACTGAATTCTCCAAAATTATCGGACAGTTACAGTCGTTTTATTTATTTAATCACGTTTCTGAAGAACGACTGAATACTATGCTGGAAAAGGCTCAGATGCTAACTCTTGATGGGGATGAGTTTCTATTCAAGAGGGGGGAGTCTTACCATCGTGGCGTCTATGTGATACTTGACGGTCAGGTCGACCTATATACCGAGAATGGTGATAGTGCAGAGATGGTATATGGAGATATCGTTGGCTTAACCACATTTTTGGGTAAGTCTAATTACTCAGTGACAGCTAAAGCTGAAGGTACTAGTGAACTGGTTTTTCTACCAGAGCTATGCATCTATAAGCTTATGGAAGAGTTTGAGGACTTCAGAACAAAATATAATAAGCTGACATTCGATCGGCTTTTAAAGATATCTGGTGACAATCCTACTAATATAACAGAAAACACCTATAAGTCTGTGGGTGGAAGTATGACTACGCCTGTTTTGACTATAACAGGTAATAAATCTATTTTTGAAGCATCTTCTATAATGTCTGAGCATAGGGTCGGTTCTCTTGTTGTTACCAACGATGACGGCTCACTCGCAGGTCTACTTACGTCAAAACATATAGTCCATAAGTATATGGCAAACCCAGGTAGAGCGACCTTACCTATTGCTGTTTCTTACTTTATGAATAAAAAGCCTGTTGCTATGCCACCAGAGTTTCCTATTGTTGAGGCTATTGCAGAGCTACAAACTCAGGGTGAGGACTATGCTATAGTTGTGAAATCTGGAATCCCTGTTGGGTTGATGTCTAATAAGGATCTTATGCAGATAGTCTTTCAGAATAGTAATATCTATAACTCACATATCAATGGAATGAGTACTCTCGACCAGCTTAGAGATGCACATCGCAACTTGTATGCAATTGCTAAGACTCTTGTTGCTAACTCTAGATTGACTAGTAGTATTTTACCAATCTTGTCATCTGTACACATAAATATTCAGAAGAAGGTTTATCAACTCACACTAGGCAGTATAGCACCAGAAATAGCTGATGTGATGCAACGTGTTACTAACTCAATGATAATTATGGGGAGTGGTGGTCGCAAAGAGATGATGCTAGACCCTGACCAAGACCACGCTTTTGTACTTGAGAACAATGCCACAGATGATGACAAGGCATTATTTATAAAATTTGGAGAAGTCTTTGCGGATAATCTTGCCTATGTAGGTTATGAGAAGTGCAAAGGGAACATTATGGCGTCTAACCCAGAGATGGTGAAGACTGTTAAGGAGTGGAAGAAGACTATAGCTGGTTGGTTAAACAATCCAGGTAGTGAAGGACTCTTGTGGTCTGCTGTCTTTTTTGATATGGATAGATTTGAGGGTGACGAGACTCTCGTATGGGATATTAAAGAGTTTATCTCTACTAATGTGCCGGAACGTCCTGTCTTCCTTATTCAGATGCTAGAGAAGGATGCGAATACAAAGCAACCTACAAATATATTCGGAAAGATTAACCTAGAGAAGGATGGCGAACATAAAGGGACTATCAACTTGAAAACAGCTGCTTTGACCTTCTTGGTTGATGTTACACGTGCTTTTACCCTTAGTGCTGGGCTGAACGACCTGAACACTCTTGAGCGTGGGAAACACCTTGAGAGGAAAAAGGTACTCGCTTCAGAGACGGTCTCTGATCTTACAGGTTCATATGAGACTATAGTTGATATACTCCTTAAAGAGCAGATAGCTAAGGTTGAAGGTGGTGAGCTTCCTAATAAGAATATTAACCCTTCTGAGCTATCACTATATAACCGTGAACGCCTGAAAACTTCATTACAATTCATTACCAAGTACTTAAGTCGAGGCTTAAAGTCTCTTAAGATGAATTAAACGTTGTAATTATTCATAAGATATGATTATTTAAACACAAAACGTAGATATCGTTAACATAGTCTTTGGGGATATATTCTTCTTCGAAGTCATTACTAAATCTTTAAATGGAGAAAACAAATGAAGAAAATGACTGTATTAGTTTCAGTTGAAAACGGATGTGCAGCGGATAAAGTTATGAAGCTGGCAAAAGAAAAACTGGGACTGAAGAAGGGTGCACGTGTTCTTAGCAATGAGGGTTTTAAAGTCCTCTTTGTATCTGGCATCATCCAGAAGACAGTTGAAAATGTCGAAGAGCTTAAGAAACACGAAGACTATGATATGGTTATCATCCCTTCTTTTTGGGAAGGAGTTCAAGCGTCACCACGAATCTATGATGTTAAGGTTTATATGAATAACACTCTTGGGTTTAGTGTATTTGTTTGTGCTGTGCCTAATAAGCCAACAGAATCGCAGGTAGAAGACGCGGCTGAAAATCTTTGTGATATTATTTCGGCTAATATTGGACTCTAATCTTATTCTTAACAGCTGAATAGAGTTCGTCGGATTGCCTTTGTTGGTAATCATGGCCGTACTCAAACTTTTAAGTTGGTTGCCGACCAATTAGAAGCGTCTGGGCTCAAGGTTTTCTGGATAACCACCGGGTCACGTCAGATGCGTAATATTCTTGCGTACAGTTCTATATTTAATATTCTCGACCTTTCAACAATGAAAATATATTTATGTGACAATGGTCTGAAAGAGCTTGAACAGTATTCTACTGTTTCAGTGAATGGAATAATTGCTTCCGACAGGATATTGTCAAAGATGAAAAAAATCGAAGCTTTCTCTTATTTATGTTGTCTATTTAAATACATTAATGACTATCTGGTGAATAATGAGGTTGAAATGGTATTTGGCGAGGCTACATGGGCTCATGAGATGGTTACTGCCGCCGTTTGCAAAAAACTTGAAATACCTTACCTTGCCCCTGTAAATGTACGCTATCCATCGAGTAGGTTTGCCTTCTTTGAAGGTGTAACACAGAGCCACATATACACTAATACATCGAAGATAGACTTAGTCAGTGGGGTAAAGTTACATGACAATTTCCTCATGAGCAACCCAAGTCCATTTTATATGACAAAACGATCTAAAGGTATAGTTAAACCTCTGATAAAGCATTTGCGTAGACATCTGACTAGAGACACAAGAGATAAGACAGTTCCTTCTATATATAGGCTGATCAGTAATGAAATATCAAAAAAATTTCCGAAGAACCAACAGAACCCGAAGCCTAGTGGTGATTATTACTATTTGCCTTTACAATGCCAACCTGAGTCATCAATTGATATCCTAGCTGGGTATTATAGAAATCAAAGAGAATTCGTGAGTAATGTTTCTAGAAGTTTACCCTATGGGGCAAAGCTAGTTGTGAAAGAGCACCCTCTCTCTGCAAAAGGGGAGAATTATGATTATATACCATCTGTTTTAACTGTCGCATCTACTGAGGATGGTTTTGAGCTGATACGCAACTCTAAGTGTGTAATAACCATATCTGGAACAGTGGCATATGAGGCTGGGCTTTTAGGTGTACCTGCGGTGATTTTTACTGACCTTTTCTTTAATGAATTACCTACAATTAAGCGTTGTTCATCTATGGAGAAGCTCTCGGAGACAATAGAAGATATTATGAATACGAAAGCAGATAAGGCTTCTGTTATTGCTTTTCTTGCGAAGCTCTTTTCAATGAGCTATGAAGGTTATTGTGAGTCTGTGGATGTATATCCTGATGCCCTCGATGAAGAGAACATCAGGATGGTGACTTATGCGTTTATGGATGTGATCGATTCTTATTCTTCAACGAAGTCAGCAACAGCTGCTTCTATGTGTTCTAAGTTGATCTGATAAGCTTCAAAGAGTGAGCTTCTAGCCTCTTCAGGGGTTACATGGAAACCTGCGACAACAATCTCAGTCTTGTGCTTAAGCTTCGCACTGTATAGATCATGCTCTTCAGTTGATTGTTAGTCAAAGTTCTTACCAGATACTTTTAATTTTCCTGCAAAATTTTCCTCAAGCACTTTTTTAACGAACTGTCTTACGAGGTCTTTATCTAGAGAGCCTTTGCCGTGTCCCATGGATACTGCTAGGTCGATTTTAAGACCTTTAAGGGTATTTAACATCTCAAAGTTATTTCCGTATTGACTGTCTAAAACAGAATCTACGAAATCAGCTGCTGGAGCCTCTATGCTTATGTTTAGCTTACGATAAACTTCCCATTGGGTTACTTGGTCGTATGCATTATTTATGAATACAGGGCTGATTCCTGCTGATTGGTCATCAGTGAGCCATCTTGCAAAGTCAGCGAAACCTGCTGCCCCAGGACCAAAACCGCCAGAGAACATTATCACTGACTGTTTCATTGGGTCGATAAGACCATAACTGATGTCCCCGAGCATTCCACCTTCTAGTGGAGCTTCTTGTATGTCACCTTCGCGGTTGAACCATACAGGTAAAAATTGCTTCTCTTTAACGAGGGAGACGAAATGTAGTTTACGGTCGCCGAGCTCTATTGGCTCAAAAATCTTAAACATTAGCTCACGTGAGCGCCCGTCGAAGAAACCATAGTCCATCCCGCCTTCTGCGAGTGTAGTGAGTCTATCGTCGAGATCGTGATAAAAGACCTCTTCTGCTGCTTCCAGCTTATAGTAGTTAATAGTTACGCTTTTTCTTTCTGACATAATTATATCTTCCCTTGAGTTTGTAGAAAGCCATCTTATACTATCAAATACATAATTAAAATGATTTTGTTGAGGTGAAAAATGAGTGCAATGGCATATGTTTCTATAACTCCACTTGGTGAGAGCGAATCTGTTTCGGAGTACGTCTCAAGGGCTGTTAGAGTTATTAAAGAGAGTGGACTTGAGTGGCAGCTTACACCTATGGGTACTGTACTTGAGGGAGAAACGCTAGCTGATGTCCTTACTGTTATAGATAGGGCAGCGGAAGAGCTTTCTGAATGTAACAGAGTCTCTATCTCTATAAAAGTTGACTATAGAAGGGACAGATCTGGCGGTCTTGATAAAAAAGTTAAGAGAGTTATGGAGCAATTATAATTATTTACACTAATGATTTGTAATGCTCATCCGATCTATTAAGTAGCAATAGATTAGGGTGGTATTATGTCTCCAGATGATATCCTACACGGTGGACAGGAAGAGTTGGTGGAACGTATTAAACAACTCAGAAATGTAATAGAAAAATCTGAAAAGTATGGTGTTGATTTTGGTGAAAATATAGATCGACTTCATGATATTGTGCTTGGAATGGAAGACATCCTTAGTCAGTATGACTCAGTGACTGGGGCTTAATTATATATGTAATGTGGTAAAACTTTCCCTGCCCGTCTGGTGACAATAAACTAGATGGGCTTTTTAGTGCCTATAATCGGCAATATTTTCCCTAAAAAACTGGCACGTCACTTGTTATATATAAGCCGAGAGGGAACACAGGAGATAAACATGGCATCAACAGCAATAAACGAACAACATGCTATGATGAGACACAGGGTAGGCGACAATGTCGTTTTTGCTTCACCTAGTGAGCAGATACTCGATAGGGTCTATGACTTTCCTGAAGCTCTCCCCGAAAAAGCTATGGACCTATTGGTAGATATGGCTTGTGATGACGAAGTTACAAACAAAGAGATGGATTATATCTATTTCGCAATCGTAACTTTACCGCTGATGGCAACATCTGGAATGTTTAAAGACCAGAAGACTTGGTTTCTAAAAGAGAATAGATGCAGTTTTAAAGACTACATTAGATATAGACTTAATAAGCTGAACCACATGGCATCCGAAGGCTATGACAGCAAATTTTGTGAGCGTATCAGACAGCTTCTATGGAGATTCACTGTCGTTTGACCTCACGCACTGGGGAAACCCAGCCTAAAATCGGCGTCGAAAGCGTGATTAATTCACGTTATACTGTCCTGGGGGTGCATCATTGTGCCCCCTATTTTTTTATAAACTCCAGAACACTCTTAACACTTATACTATCAACACATTCATTATTGCAGTCTGACCTGAACTTACCATTTTTTTCACATGGGGAGCAGGGTAGCGTAGATGTTATTGGGATAACGTCTGCAATGTTGCCTAAAATTCTATTTGGGTCTGTTGAGGTAAATATGCCTACCTTCTTAGTCTTTGTACAGCAAGCGAGGTGTAGAAGCCCGCTGTCGTTGCCTACGAATAACTCCGCCGCATCTATTAAGTGGTAAGCGTCCGATAGAGTTGTCATACCGCATAGATTGGTGATTCGCTTGTGCTTAATGTCGATATTGTCTTCATCTAATCCGAGTAGGACAATATTGAAATCTGTTTTGTCAATTATTTCATTAATGAGTTTTGTGTATCCAGTCCATCTTTTGCATGCACTATCGTTCTGGCTATTTCTTCCCCCGCCTGTTGCTAATGCGATGTATGGTTGCTCTGGGATGGTGATTTTGATTTTGTTAGGGTGAAATTCGTATCGTTTATTGTGTTTGGTAGCGCTAGGCAAACATTCAAGCATACCATCAATAAGAGAGCAATTTTTTATAAGGGTCAGCTTGATTATATCTTGGACACCAGCAAAGACAGGAAGAATTTGCCACCTCTTGTCTATATGCATTACATAGCACTTATCAAATTTACGTAATTTAAATATTAGCTTAATTGTTTCGGATATTTTTGATAAATAACTACCATTGTATATGATGTTATCATTAAATGTTATTATATCGTCAATATATGGGGAGTGCTTGATTGCTTCTAGACTACTTATTCCACAGGCAAGTGTTATGTGTTTCTTTGGAAAAATAGATTTATGAGCACGCATAAAAGGGACTAGCTGTAGTAGGTCACCTAGTGCTCCTGATCGTATTATTACTATTCGACTATCTATTGGCATATATTTATCCACTATGTAGATGCAAGATATGAATGCCGAGAACCGGATTAGATGAAATTATCCAAGAAAAGTAAACATAATAAAACCAGAGCCCTAGAGCTCTGGCTTATAATTATATTTTATCAGAAAGTTAGGCTGAGATAGCGTTAAGTCTAACAGTAAGTCTAGAAACTCTTCTAGAAGTTTGATTCGCGTGAATCACTCCTTTCTGACCTACTTTAGATATGATCTTTACAGCGTCATTGTATGCTGCTGTAGCGACCTCTACATCATTAGCATCTGCTGCAGCGTAGAATTTTTTAACAATTGTTCTCATTCTTGACTTATAAGCCTTGTTTCTGAGTTTCTTTTTTTCACTTTGACGGATTCTCTTGTTCGCAGAGAGTGTATGAGCCACTTCGTCACCTCTAGTTTTTTTTATGAGCTGTAGACACTATCAGAAAGGGGTATAGATGTCAATAGTCGAGTGTAAATAATTACATATAATATCCACTTGCTATAGAGCTTCTGTAGTGTTAAATTTCATAAAAATATATACCAAGGTGTGGCAAATGAAAAGACCTTTTATTATGTTAGCAATAACCGCTCTACTATTCTCATGTGGTGCAGCTCAGAACGCCTCTGTAACGCCTCCTGATGTAGCAGCGTATAAAGCAGTAGAGATCACTTCAAAGAGTAATTCTGGAAGGATTATAAGGCTTGAGAAGGAGCTTGATACAGCTAAGGCTGATATTGAAAGCTTACGTACTCAAAACAGACAACTTGCAGATAGTTATGACGGGCTTGTTGAGCTTTTCAAAGAGCACAGAGGTCTCACAATGATGCTTATTAATAAAATGAACGTTTTAGCTGGACCAGAGACTCCTGCTGAAAACAAGTAGACTTATTAAAATAATATCTGATTCAGGGGCATAGTATCTTTCTGTGCCCCCATATCTTTATATTCTCTTATAAACGTAGCACCTATCGTATCTAATACTAGAGATGAATGAGTAATTGTTGTTGATTAGGTTAATGTTTTTAGAGGGATGGTCTAAATAGAAAACTATTTTGAATTTAAGATAAAAAAAAAGGCGTATGCAATGCACACGCCTTTGTTGTTTTAGATCAAAATGCAGTTAAATATTAACCACAAGTCTCTGGTTGGTCAGAGTCAGCAGCGTGATCAAAGAGGTATCTGAATGCATTTTCGAAATCAGCTTTAGTCTTGATTCCACTCCATTTTCCACCACAAGGAAGCTTTGCAGGGTTCTGGAAAGCGTCTTTCCACTGAGCCTGTGTACGTGTAGCAGCGCCAGCTTTAGCGCTAAGTTTTGTACCATCAGCACATTTTGTGTGATATCTTTTCCAAACTCTTTTACCTTTTCTACCGTCTCCAGCGTTAAAATCCATATCCATAGCGAAAACGCTAGTAGCCATGAATGCAACAGCGATAACAACGAGCATAGCTTTTTTAAACATTAGAACTCTCCTTACTAATTACCAAATAAATTGGTGTTTGTTTGACGGTAATGTAGCACCTGAAAATTATAATTTCAAGAGATTTTTGTATATTGTATACCGTTTTGTTGTAATTAATAAACAACCTAATATTGGGTTAAATTGTATAATTTTTATGTACTCATATATGTATATTTGTATATTGTCAATATTGACAATGATGTAAAAAAAGAGTAAAAAGGTATTATGTGTATTAGGATTCCTTTGGCGATGCACAAATGTTCACAGTATCTTTAATTTAGATATGTTATTATTTATGAGAAAGTGGAGGTAAACATGATTAATGGAAAGTTACTTTTTTTTATGGCGATTGTAGCGGCTGTCTTATATGTGCCAGCTACAAGCTTTGCTGAGGCTAGCGTCTCCGAAGGTAAAAGACTTGGTAAGACATGTGCTGGTTGTCATGGTACTGCCGGTAATACTCCTGGTGAGTATATTGGTAAGATTGGTGGTCAAAATCCGACTTACATGACAAAGGCTCTTACAGAATTTGCAGATGGTAAGCGGGCTAAGAGTGTAGAGATGTCTATTGTCTCTAAAGGCTATACCCAAGAACAACTCAAATCTATTGCCATGTATTACTCAACACAAAAATGGGTCAATTCTACCAATAACATAAATATGGCAAAGGCAGAAGCTGGTAAGGCTATAGCTATGGATAATGGGTGTATGGATTGCCACGGTGCAAATGGTGAAGGTATGGATGAGTACCCTCGTATAGGTGGTCAAAACAAAGGCTACTTATATGAAGTAATGAAGCGTTATAAGTCTGGAGATATAAAGTCTGACGAGATGGAACTTATTACAGAACTTAACGATGCACAATTGGATAAACTGGCAAATTACTTGTCAGGTATTAGATAATAGGGGGCTGATCATGAGTATATCAAGACGTGATTTTATCAAATATACATCCGTTGCTGCACTTGGGACAGGAGTTCTGGGTTGTCATCACGAGATGAATGTTAGCAAGAGTGCTGGTATTATGATGCCAAAATCTGGCAAACGTATAGTTGTTCTTGGCGGAGGCTGGGGTGGTGCAACTGCTGCTAAATATATCAAACAGGAAGACCCTTCAATAGATGTTGTTATAGTAGAGAGAGAAGATAATTTTATCTCGTGCCATGTTAGTAACTGGGTCATTGGTGGTTTTAAGACAATGAAAGATATCACCATTAGCTATGACGCACTTATTAAAAACTATGGAATAAAAGTTGTTCATGCGGAGGCGAAAGAGCTGGATGCAGAGAAGAAACAACTTAAAACAGATAAAGGTATACTTGAATATGACCTAATTCTTGTGTCACCTGGTATCTCATATAGGTATGAGACAATAGCTGGTCTTAACAGTGCAGAGGCTATCAAAAGATTCCCTGCTGCAATGAAGGCTGGACCTGAGACTGTAATGATAGCAGAAAGATTGGCTGCTATGAAGTCTGGTGGAAGCGTGCTTGTTGCCGTTCCGCCTACACCTTATAGATGTCCTCCTGGACCTTATGAAAGAGTATCGCTTATAGCTAATTATCTTAAAAAGAATAAACCAGGTTCTAAACTTTTTGTATTTGACTCTAATGATGATGTCGTTTCAAAAGGTAAGCTGTTTAAGGCTGCTTGGAAGGATTACTATAGCGATATTATAGAATATGTACCTGATAACTATATTAAATCTGTGGATGTTGGTACAGGTAAGGTTGTTTCTGAGAAGGGTGAGATAACTCCTGATGTCGCAAATATTATACCAGCGATGAAAGCAAATCAGACTGCGTTTGACCTTGGTCTAATGTCTAAAGAGAAGGATTTATGGGTTAGAGCAGAACCTTATACATTTGAGTCATATAAATATAAAGATGTATATGTTGTAGGTGACGCAACTCACAATGGAGCTGTTGGTGGAGTACCAAAGTCTGGCTATGTAGCCAATTCTATGGCTAAGGTGGCAGCATCAGCAATGGCTAGGAAACTGAATGGTCAAGAACCACTCGTTCCTACATATGTTAATACATGCTACTCACTCGTTAATGAGGATGAGGGCATTTTTGTCTCTGCTGTATATAAATATGATGAGGCATCAAAGCGTATTAAGAAAATATCTGGTGGAGTTTCTCCAACAATGAACGCTCTATTTGGTAGGCATGCGCAAGATTGGGCAACTAGCATTTGGAGTGATATGTTGCTATAGAGCAATAAGATGCAACGATAAAATAGTGATAGGCGGGGAGTTTAAGACACTTCCCGTCTTTTTTAATCTGTATACAATATACATTTTTTCTGCAAAATCCCTTTACAAATCTATTAAAAAAAAATATATTACTTCAAGATAAGAGACTAATATGGATAGGTTTATTGTAATGTTTATATATAGTGATTTTAAAATAAAGATAGTTGAAGGCGACTTTGAGGCTGCGAAAAAGATGCTTGCCGATATAGAAGTCGATGCTGAAACTTTTAATGCTCTCTCAAATGCCTCAATGTTCCTTTCTCTAGCTTTCAGATACCCAAGTGAGGATGTTTACGACACTCTCAAAGATAACTGGGAAGCTTTCGAAGATTTTATAACTGATTATTCTGACTCCAAGATCGAGCTTTATGGTGAGACTGAAATGGAGAGCGACTATATCAAGCTTTTTGAGCAAGATATGGAAGGGAATAAGATAGTTCCTTATATATCTTACTTCACAGAAGAGAATAAGATGCTTTATGGTCAGTCTACTTTCAACATAAGAGAGTGGATGGCTGAAGAGGGCTTTGTTCTTGAAGATGATATTACTGATCTCGAAGACCACGTATATATAGTGCTTGAGTTTATGTCAGCAATATTTAAAAAGCTTGCTGATCCAGAGAATATTGAAGACTGGTATAAGTCTCTCAAAAATCTCTATAAAGTACTCGATAACTATGGACCAGTACTCACTGATCAGTTTGGTGCTCTTGTAGCTAAACGTGATGATATGCCGTATTACAGAGACTTTGCGAGTATTCTTGTAGAGTTTGTGAAAGATATAGATCCTATTATGGAGGATATCCTCTCTGGAGAGGAGTAAACAATAGTTTAGTCATTTTGGCTTTTTTAAAAAGTCTTATGACATATAAAAAATTCTGTTACAGAATTTTTACCTTTTTTATTCGGATATAAGAGAGCAAATCTTAATATGTTCTCTAGGGTTTACAACGCTGATCATACAGTCGGCGGGTAAACGCATATATATACTTATAGGGAGTATTGTATGAAGAAAGTTTTATCGTTGATTCTTCTCGTGCTGCTTGCTGCTCCATGCGCTTTTGCAGCAGACGTTACACTGGAGGAACTGAAATCTCAGATCACAGATCTTCAAGGTGAGATCACAAAAATGTCAAGACGCGTTGACAAAAATGAAGTTCACCGTATTAAGGACAAAGTGGTTCTTGGTATGGAACTCCGTACAAAGGTAGAGAGCATTGGTTATAAAGATGCTCTAGCTCTTCCACAGTATGCTAACGATATGTTAGGTCTTTGGATGAGAGGCTACATGACAACTTTCGACGCTGGGTCAAACCTTGACACTGCTGTTGATGCTATGGGTCTTACTAACGGTTTTAACGATGCATATATGAATGATGCACAAGCTGCTGATGGACTTACTCATGGTGCTGATTTTGCTAGCCTTATGATGGGACTTAATACAGGAACTAACACTTACTCAGCTGAGTTTCTTAGTAACTATATGGCACTCATCTCTGACCAGAACTACTTTAATGATGTTCTAGATGCCAACGCTGCATTCTATACAGCTCAAGGTGGCATGGGTACTGGTATTGGTGCTGCACTTGTTTCAGGTACAGACGCAATGACTCTTATGGGTAACCTCTCTACTATGTTCCAAGGTATGGGACAAGACGCTACTACTGCTATGCAGAATGCACAGCAGTTCGTACAGTACGCTGTACTCCGTTACATGTTTAATGATACAAACCTTACTGCAAAAGAACTTGCTACATTCAAGTCAATGTTCAAAGGTATTGCACCACGTAAATACAAGCAAAACAACGATTCTATCTTTACTAACAAGTTTAGACTTCGTCTTAACAGCTCTGTAAACGAGAACCTCTCTTTTACAGGTCGTCTTGCTATGTACAAAGTATGGGGCGATGCAACTGACGCTCGTTGGATGGATGGAACATATAAATCAATGTACATGGATGGAAACGCTGCTGCTGTTCCAACTGATGACAAAATTCACCTCGAAAGAGCTTACTTCGTATACAAGAACGCAATCGGCGACGTAGACTACCACTTTTCATTCGGTAGAAGACCAGCTGCTTACGGTCCTGGTAAAGAAAATGCTGAATACGCTCACCTTGGTGGTTCACCACTCGCTTCTATCATCCAGTGGAACTTCGATGGTATATCTCTTCAGTTTAACTTTGAAGAAGTTATCGAATTCCTTCCTGGCTCATTCTTTAAAATCTGCTACGGTAGAGGATATGAGTCTGGCTGGGGATCAAGCAACGCTATGGGATCAAACAACGGTCTTATCGCTACACCTTCAGTTGATGACGTAGACCTTCTTGGTTTCATCGTTAAATTCTACGATGATGAGCAATACAAACTATGGTACAACTATGCTAGAGGCTTCGGTATGACTGATGGCTTTACTGGTACTACTGTTATGCCATTCGCAGTAACAGGTCAAAACACAGACCTTAGCGCAGATGGTTCATACGATATATTTGAAATCGAGCCTAACTACTTCGGCGCTGCTTCTAGAACAGAAGCTACTGCTAAAGTCGGTGACATAGAGTGGCACTCACTCATGGCTCAGGGCGAAACATTCGGATTCAGCTACTTCGGTGCTGTTTCTATGTCTAAGTCTCACCCAGATGGTAGATCACTCGCTGCTATGTATCAGTTCATGGATCAAGATACCATGCTTGGAACAGATAAGAGCAAAACTGGTAACAGTATCTGGGTTGGTATCACAACTCCTGCACTTCCATTTACTGGCGGTAAATTTGGTGTTGAATACAACCAAGGTTCTAAGTACTGGGTTTCTATGACTGGCGCAGAGGATGACCTCGTAGGTTCTAAACTTGCTGTTCGCGGTAAAGTTTACGAAATGTACTACCACCAGCCAATCGTAGGTAACAGACTTTTCGCAACTATCGGTTACCAACACTTCGATTACGATTACACTAACTCAGGTAGCTACCTCGGTGCTCCTGTGAAGATCGAAGATGCTAACGGTCTCAATACTATGATGGCTGTAGCTGACAAAGTTGATAAAGTTTACGCTTCATTCACATACAGATACTAATCTGCTGAATAAAGCTTAAGTTATAACTTAAAGGCAGCTCAATTATGGGCTGCCTTTTTTAGTTTTATAGAGGTGCATTGAATACACAATCTAATGCGCACAAGAGACTAAATTAGTACTATTGAATTTATTGATATTTCATGAAAAAAACAGAGTTTTACAATAATAATAATTATTATTTAGGTGTTTATGGGCATAAATAGGCATATGCTCTATATAATACAAAGATATTTTTTTTGGAATATTTAATAATTATGAGCATACACCCAAAACTAAACGATGTTTTATTTTGTGTTGACGAATGCCCTAAATGAGATATAATTTCTAATATAGTCAAAATTTTTATTTATTAAGTAGGTGGTGATATGGCTCGCCCTCCAAAAAAAAGATATGTCAAACACAGACTCTCTTACAAAGAGTTCGGTCCTCTAGATATAGAGGTCGATATTGAAGATGAGTCTAAGGTAGTGTCTCTTACTGCGGATCAGCTTGAAGCTATGAGGTTAGCAGACCTTGAAGGTATGTCTCATAACGATGCAGCTGAGTTCATGAAGGTTTCCCGTCAGACATTTGGTCGCATCATAGAACAGGCTAGACAGTCTGTTACTCTAGCACTTATTAATGGCAAAGTACTGAAGGTAGAGTGTGATTCTAATATTGAATTCATCGACCGTGAGGTAAAATGTATCGAGTGTGGCTGTGAGTGGATGCTAGCAGGTGACAAGTCAGAAAAGAAGGTAGTATGTACCTCTTGTGGGTCTGGTGAGGTTATCAAGCGTGCAAGATGTGGTAAGCACTGCGAATGTCCTTTAAGGATTAATAAAGACTAATTGTCTTTATTAATCGTCTTCTTCTTGTATTTCCGTTTTTTCAAAATTCTAACAATATTTTTATGAGCAAAAGACAATTATAACCTTGTTATAATACTATTATAGTCTGAAAAAGGTAATTATGGGCATATGCCATAAAGTACTGATATTAAAGAATATTTATGGTTGACAGTTATTGTCAATGGTTTTATTATTCGGATATACAATTTTAGCGAATTTAACGATCCTGTTTCGGAGGCGTATATGTTTATTAAGAACCCAAAGTTGTCAAGGCGTCGGTTCCTTGCTGCAGGTGGTGCGGCTGCCACAGTTATAGCTGTTGGCTCCAACATGTCTGTTATGAAGGCTGTAGCATCATCTGAACCTAAAAAAACCGGTAAAGGTGGCACCAAACACATTAAGAGTTGCTGTTCTGTCTGCGTTAATAAGTGCGGATTTATAGCAGAAGTTAATAATGGTGTTATCAGAAAACTCAACCCAAACCCAAAGTTTTTCAAATCAAGAGGAATGCTCTGTGCTAGAGGAAATGCTGGTGCAAAAATTCCTTAGGATCCAGATCGTCTCAAGTACCCACTTATGAGAGTAGGTGAAAGAGGAGAAGGAAAGTGGAAAAAAGTCTCTTGGGATGAAGCATTCGACTATATCACTGATAAAGTTGTAAAGCTCGTCAGAGAAGAGAAAAACAGATCTACTATTGCTTTTGCATCAACGGAAGGTATGCAAGAGGAATTCTTTGTAGATCTAGCAAACATTGTAGGGTCACAAAACACAGTTAGACACCCTACACTTTGTCTAGCGTCAAACATCCAAGGTTATGCATCAGTTTATGGTACATTTCCAGATGCTGACCTCGTAAACGCCAAATTTGTTATTATGGCAGGAGCTAATAGAGCGGAAGCTATCATTACTCCTGATACTATAGACATGGCGAAGAACAAGCGCAATCAGACACTAGTATGTATTGATCCTAGGGCTACTAAAACTACTGCTATGGCAGACAAATGGTATCCTATTAAACCTGGTACTGACCTTGCACTCGTTCTAACAATCATCAACTACATTATATCTAACAACCTTTACGATGCAGAATTCGTAAAAGAGTGGACTGTAGGATTTGACGAACTCAAAGAGAGCGTTAAACACTACTCTGTAGATTGGTGTGCAAAAGAGACTGAAATTGAAGCTAAAGAGATCGTATGGATGGCTGAGGAGTTCGCTAAGAACGCTCCAGAGTCTGTATGGTATCCTGGTAGAAGAAGTTCTTTCTTCGTAAACGACGTTTACCTTAGAAGAGCTGCTGCTATCCTTAACGCTATTGTAGGCGCATGGGATAAGAAGGGTGGACTTGTTCCTAAGTCAGCTGTAAAGCTTGCTAAGCACGAAGTCCTCTTCCCTTACTTCGATTGGTCTGAACCAAGAATTGATGTAGGTAAATTTTGTTTTATCGATGGTCTTGTTCCTGATCACGAAAAAACAGATGCTGGTCTTCCATCAGACTCGTGTGCATATCTTTCAGAGAAGGATGGTTCATGGCCGGTATTTAGAGAGGCTATCCTTAATAAAGAGCCTTACCCTGTTAGAGGTATGTTTGTTTACAAGCAGAACCCTGTTGAATCAGTTCCTAACAGAGCTAAAACATTAGAAATGCTTAAAGGGCTCGACTTTATCTGTACGATAGATGTAGCAATGAGTGACACAGCTTTCTACTCAGATATCGTTCTTCCTGAATCAACATATCTTGAGCGTTGGGATCCAGCCCATAACCTTAGCGGACTTCAGCCTATCGTTGTTTTCCGTCAGCCGGTTATCGAGCCTCTTCACGACACTAAGCCTATGTTTGATATAATGTGTAAGCTTGCACACAAACTTATGGATAGGAAAGAATTCTGGGAAGATACATCAGAAGAAGATCTTGAGCTTTTTAGAGAGGGATGTCTTGAGAGACTTACTTCTAACCCTGTAAAATCATTTATTCATCATCAAATGTCTAAATATCCTGGCGGATACGAGAAACTTATGGAAGACGGATGTTTCGCAATCCATGATGAACCTGTATTCGGACAGACCTATAAAAAGGGTAGACTAAAGACTAGAACTGGTAAAATTGAGATTTTCTCTCAGAGATACCTTGATAAAGGTCTTAACCCTCTGCCTGCATACTCTAAACACGAAGAGCCAAAGTCTGGCGAGTTTAGGTTTGTTGTAGGAAGACATGGTCAATTCACACACGCAAACACTCAAAACAACATGTGGCTTCTTGAAGCTTACGGTGAAACTGAGAACTCTATCTGGATAAACGCTAAGGTTGCAAGAGAAAGAGGTCTTAGAACTGGCGATTACGTGAAAGTTAAGAGTGAAGTTGGCGAGCAGACTATTAAAGTTCTGGCAACAGAGTTTATTAGAGAAGACGTTGTCTATTATCTTCACGGATTTGGCAGATTGTCTCAAGGGCTCACTAACATCTATAAAAAGGGTGCGTCAGACGCAGCTATTATCAAAGATTATGTTGATACAATCTCTGGTAACGCAGCACTACACGAAACCTTTGTAACAGTAGAAAAAGTGTGAGGGATAAAGAGATATGAGTAACAAAAAATACGCAATAATACTAGATGATACACTCTGTATAGACTGTAAGGCGTGTACAGTAGCATGTAAATGCGAAAATCACGTTCCTGCGGGCTTTTATGAGTATCGTAACTGGGTTGGCGAAGTAGAGAACAAGAAAGCTGTTTTCCCAAATATCAGCAGAAAGTTCCGTCCTAGCCAATGCCAACAGTGTGATAACCCTCCATGTGTGCATGTTTGCCCTACAAGAGCATCCTACCAGACAGAAGATGGTGTTGTCCTCGTTGATTATCACAAATGTATACTTTGTAAATACTGTATGACAGCATGCCCATACGATGCTCGTTATGAGAATACAGATATACATGCGATTGATAAATGTACTTTCTGCTACCACAGGCTGGCTGAAGGTAGAGAACCTGCATGTGTTGAAACTTGTCCTCCTAAGGTTAGAAAATTTGTTGACCTTATGGATGCAGACGGTGAGGGGAATAAAATTCTCCAGACAACACAAACAGAGGTTCAAAAACCTGAAAAGGGTACTAACCCTAAACTCTTCTACATTAAGTAATTTTGGAGGAAAGAATGTCCAGCACAGAAGCAGCAAAAAGCCATTCAGACATGTTCAATGGCAATAAAAATATACCAATGCCACTCATTGGGTTGCTCATAGCAATCAGTTTGATGGGGCTCTATGGTGTATTTAACATCATGACTAAGGGTCATGCAGCGTCTCTTGGAACGACAAAGACTGTTCCTTGGGGACTTTTGATTTCAACTTATGTATTTTTCGTAGTGTCAAGTACAGGTCTATGTTTGATCTCGTCAATGGGGCACGTATTTAAAATAGAGAAATATGAAGTAATAGGAAAAAGAGCAATCGTTCTAGCTATTCTTACGATCCTTTGTGGATTTGGTGTAATAGCAACAGAGATTGGTCACCCTATAAGAATGGCGATATATAACGTTATATCTCCAAACCTTTTCTCCGCTATCTGGTGGATGGGTACACTTTATGGTATCTACCTCATGTGTATCATTGCAGAGTTCTACTTCCTTATGACACACAACCATAAGGGTGGTTACTATGCAGGTCTTGCAGGTTTTATAGCAGGTATTTCTGCTCACTCAAACCTTGGTGCAGTTTTTGGTTTCCTCGAAGCGAGACCATTCTGGCACGGACCATATCTACCGATATACTTTATCCTTTCAGCGCTTATCTCTGGTTGTGCTCTCGTTATAATTATCTTTAACGTTGCATATAAAGGGGAAGCTAATATGCCTGCTAAGGCTAAAGAAGCACTCCTGGGGATCGCTAAGATATTTGGACTCCTTCTTGGTATCATCATATTCTTTGATATCTGGAAAGTTCTTACATCTGTATACGGTGCTCCACCTGAAAAGTATCAGACTGTTATGGCTATGATCTCAGGACCATTGTCAGTTAATTTCTGGTTCTTTGAGATTCTGCTTGGAATGCTTATTCCATTCTGTATCATCCTTGCTACTAAAGGTAGAAGTATTAAAGCAGCTCTTGTCGCTTCTTGCTCAGCCGTTGTTGGTATCTTCTTTATGAGATACGACCTTGTAGTTGCTGGTCAGCTCTTTCCTATGAGAGAAGCTACAGCAGGCTCAAGAGTTCAAGGTGTTGTAGAAGGATTAGCTGTATATACTCCAAGTGCGTCCGAGATTACAATAGTAGCTGGCGCGATAGTTCTTTGTGCAGGTCTTTATCTTGCAGCAGAGAGGTTCCTCAACCTTACTGAGGATTAATATTTGTAA
The DNA here is from genome assembly GCA_002869185.1 of Denitrovibrio sp. GTDB lineage: Bacteria > Chrysiogenota > Deferribacteres > Deferribacterales > Geovibrionaceae > Denitrovibrio. The sequence goes on from PKTN01000001.1 coordinate 121,472, forward strand.
AAAAGCAGAGGTCGCGAAAGCGGCTTCTGCTATTTTTTTAAACATTTAAGTTTTTGTCATTGGCTAAAAACCTATATATGACAACAACTTAACAGGGCGGTTATGAGCTTTTGCGTAATACAAAAACGCAAAATAGAGACATAGGGAAACCCATTTATTTAACCGAGAGGTGTTTATTATGAGACGTTTAGCAATTTTTCTAGTAACAGTGCTTGTTATGGTTATGAGCACGGGACTCGCGTATTCAGAGACAGTACTTAAGGTAACACTACCTAAAAGCTATGAAGCTGTGTTCACAGAGCTTGCCCAAAACTTCCTAAAGGATGAGGGGATCAAAATCAGAATGACAAGTACTTGCAGTGGTAAGGCAGCAAAGGAGGTTAAGGACTACGGTATGTATATCGACCTTGTAATCAGTGCTGACTACACCATTATTGATGAGGAACTTATTGGAAATAAGTTTGCTGATTGGAATATGCTATTTGCTAAAAACGAGATGGTTCTCGGTTACACAAATAAGAGTAAGCACGGTAAATCAATCACTGCTTCTAACTGGGCGAAAACAGTTTCTAAGAAAGGTGTAAAATTTGCGCTTTCTGCTGCTGGTGATGAGCCTTGTGGTTACAGAGCTATGTTAGTTCTTCAGCTTGCTGAAAAGTATTACAACATGCCAGGATTTGCAAAAGGTATAGTTGATAAAGCTCTCTATGAAAAGAAGAGTGATATTGATGTGGTTAAAGATCTAACCTCAAATAAAGTAGATTATATAGTTACATATAAATCATATGCTATAGAGCATGGATTAAAGTATCTTGAGCTCCCTAAAGAGATAAACCTCTTTTCAGCTAGATATGCAGATATAAGAAAGGATGTTGCTGTTGATTTTAAAATGAAAGGTATGGATAAAGCTAAGTTTGATGCGTCTTGCATATACTATAGTATGACAATACCTTCAACTGTTCAGCACAGACCAGAAGCTGTAAAGCTTGTGAAGTACCTTAAGTCTGATGCGGCTGCGAAAGTGATGGAGAAGCATGGTTTTTTTATTATCTGTTCGCCAATGGTGACTGGAAGTGTCGATAAGCTTGATAAGCCTCTAAGGGCTGGAACTGTTCACGCAACAAGATTAAATTAAGGGGGCAATCATGAAAAAGATAACAACATTAATAATGATATTAGCTATTTCACTAATTTCTGTAGTAGCATTTGCCTCGACGCATGATGGTGGTCGTCAGGTATGGAAGAAAAACTGTCGTGTGGCTTGCCATGATGGCAAAACACCTGGTAGCCCTGTACTTTCGCCAGACTCTAAGACGCAGTACCAGTGGAAGAACAGTTTTGCAAATAATAGAAACTACATCCTGAAATTTCATACTAAAGGTGAAGTGGACAAGATTAATTCAAAACAATGGGAAGCTATTTATGATTTCGTGTCACATCATGCACATGATTCAAACAATCCCGAAGATTGCATGGGAGCTACAGGTGCGTTAGTTAACTAACCTGTTTGTGAAATAATATTTAAGCCAGGGCATTTGCTCTGGCTTTTTTTTTGGTCAAATCGCAGCTTTTTAAAAAAAAATAACAAATTTCTCTATATACATATAATTAATTATTTGAATATCTGGACAAAATTAGTGTTATTATAAGGTGGTGTGAACAATGAAAAATCAGAAATCAAACTCGTTATGGGCATAAGATATCATAGTGAATTAGTAGAAATAAGCTCATAATGACAAAATACCTAAAAAGCTTTAATTATTAGCAATGTAGCTAAGTGTTGGATTCGCGAAAACATAGTTTTAAAATATGGTCAAAGGCTCAAAAAAATGCTTGCGTTACGACCTTATGCTATGTATATTGTATACCGTATACAAAACATAAAAGGCATAAAGTTTATAAATAACTGATAATGTTATTGAAATACTAGGAGGTCCCTATATGAAGCTTTCCGGTATGAATCTGAGTCGTAGGAAATTTCTTGCGACATCAGGTGGTGCTGTTGCTGCTGGTTTGTTCGCTGCTAACTTAACTACTTTTAAGGCAGTTGCAAGCGGTGGTCACGATGCACAGACACCTACTGGTGAAAAAGGCGAAAAACACATCGCATCTAGTTGTGAGATGTGTGTTAACAAATGTGGTTTCTTTGCTCACGTTGTAGACGGTAGAATTAAGAAACTTAATCCTAACCCAAAGTTTTTCAAAAGTCGTGCAATGCTTTGCGCACGTGGTAATGCTGGTGCTGAAGAGCCTTACAACCCAGAAAGACTTACAACTCCACTACTTAGAGTTGGTAAAAGAGGTGAGGGAAAATGGAAGAAGATATCTTACGATGAAGCTTTCAAAATCCTCGCTCAAAAACTTGCTGAGCAGAAAGTTAAGCATGAAAACAGATCTTCTGTTGCTTTCTTCTCTTCTGAAGGTTTTCAGGAAGAGTGCTTTCACTATCTCGTACAGTCTTACGGTTCTACGAACACAGTAAGGCACCCGACCCTTTGTCTCTCATCTGTTATTCAGGGCTGGTCATCAGTTTTTGGTGCTTTCCCAGATGCAGATATGAAAAATGCAATGTTCGCTGTTATGTTTGGTTCTAACAGAGCAGAAGCTATTGTTACTCCAGACACAATAGACATTCAAAAAGACAGACCAAAAGGTCAGCAGCTTGTTTATCTTGATCCAAGATTTACAGCTACTGCAGCGAAAGCTGACAAGTGGTACCCAGTTAAACCTGGTACAGACCTTGCTTTTGTTCTTGCTCTTATAAATGTAGTTGTTACTGAGAAACTTTATGACGATAAATTCGTTAAAGAGTATACTCACGGATTCGACGAGCTCGTTGAACACGTTAAACAATACACACCTGAATGGGCAGAAAACGAATGTGAAATTCCAGCTAAAGAGATCTACTGGACAGCTAGAGAATTCGCAAGATATGCTCCTCGTTCTTTAGCATACCCTGGTCGTAGAACTAGTTGGTACGTGAACGACGTATATTTCCGTCGTGCCTGTGCTATCCTTACTGCTATATGCGGTTGCTGGGATAAAGAGGGTGGAATCGTTCCTAAAACACCTTTTAAACTTAAAAAACCAGATGTTCTCTACCCTTACTTCGAGCAAGCTGAAGGTAGACTTGATGTTGGTTCTTTTGGTGAATTTGATAACACTTTTCCAGAAGATGGAAGAAAAGATCAAGGTTTACCAAACGACTCAGTCGCTTTCCTTGGTGAGAAAGATGGTTCATGGTTACGCTTCAGAGACGCAGTTCTCGCGGGTAAACCATACACAGTAGATGCACTTGTAATCTACAAACAAAACTTCATTGAAGCTGTTCCTAACAGACAAAAAACAATGAAGATGATAGAGAAGATGAACTTCATATGCTCTATCGATATTCAGATGACAGAGGTTGCTCACTATGCAGACCTCGTTATACCTGAGTCAACTTATCTTGAGCGTTGGGACTCTGCACACTCATTGACAGGTCTGTGGCCACTCGCTACTTTCCGTCAGCCAGTTGTTGAGCCAGTATTTAAAACTCAGTCTATGTTTGATATCGCTAAAGGCGTTGTTAACGAGATGGTTAAAATACCTGAGCTTTGGGATGACGTTGATGAAATGGACTTCGAAGACTTTAAAACTGATATCGTTGACGGTATCCTTAATAAGCCTATGGAAGACTATATCAAATTCCAGCTTTCCGCTTACCCTGGTGGATATGAGACAATGATGAAAGAAGGTATGCTCGCTATTAAAGACACACCTACTTACGGAAAAACTCTCAAGCCTGGTTTCAGATTTAAAACTAGAACAGGAAAGATTGAACTTTTAAACTCTAAGTATGGAGCTAAAGGTCTTGATCCACTACCTGTATATCAGGCACCACGTCAGCCTGAACCTGGTAAATTCCGCTTTATCCTCGGTCGCCACGCTTGGAACACACACACTGGTACTCAAAATAACGGTTTCCTCTGGGAAATCCAAAAAGAGAACACAGTATGGATCAACTCTGCAGCAGCTAAGAAGCTTAACATTGTTGACGGCGATTTAGTTAAAGTAACTAGTAAAGTAGGCGAGCAAGAGATCAGAGCATTCGTTACAGAAAAGATACGCCCTGACTGCGTATTTTATGCTCACGGTTTTGGTCGTCTTTCACCACAGCTTAGTCTTGTTTACAAGAAAGGTGCTTCACAGGCAGAAATTCTCGAAGATTATATCGAGCCGATTTCTGGTAACGCTGCTCTGCACGAAACATTTGTAACAATTACTAAGGCTTAACGGAGGCAACACAATGAGCGAAAAGAAATTCGGAATTGTACTTGATGCAAGAAAATGCCTGAACTGTAAAGCATGTACTGTTGCCTGTAAATTCGAAAACGTTATTCACACTGGTGACGATAACTATAGAATATGGGTTTCAGAGCTTCCTGTTCAGGGAACATATCCTAACCTTAGCATGGAATTTGAACCATCTCAGTGTCAGCACTGTGAGAATACACCTTGTGCTACAGTATGTCCTACTTCTGCTACTTATAAGACAGAAGAAGGTGTTGTACTTATCGACTACAAGAAGTGTATCCTTTGCAAGGCTTGTATGACAGCTTGTCCATACGATGCTAGATTTGATTCACACGCACACCATGCGATTGAAAAATGTACACTTTGCTATCATAGATTGGCAGAGGGTAGAGAGCCTGCATGTGTTGAAACATGCCCAACAAAGGTTCGTACTTTTGGCGATCTGAATGACCCTAATTCAGAAGTTGCAAAGCTCAAGGGCCGCAACGCTACTTACCAGCTTAAAGCTGATAAGAAGACTAAGCCAAGACTTTTCTACATTAAGTAAGGCGGAGGATATATATAATGTCATCACACGCAGAAACAAAGAAAAGTCCATTAGCTGGACTTATAACTTACAATAAAGATATTCCTGTAATGCCTTTAATCCTTATTGGATTAGTACTTGCAGGTATCGGAGCTGTAACAGCCCTTATGGTATTAATAAAGGGTCACGGTGAAATGTATGGAGTAACTAGACAAGTGCCTTGGGGAATGCTCATCGCTACTTACGCTTACTTCGTAATTACTTCAACAGGTCTTGCATTCATCGGCGGTCTTGGACACGCTTTTGGATTTGAGGCTTATAACAAAATCAGTAGAAGAATCGTTGTACTCGCTACTATCGTTCTCATCGCTGGTTTTACACAGATTCTTATGGAGATTGGTCACCCTATCAGAATGATGATATACATGATCCTTACTCCTAACCTTAAAGCTCCTATCCTTTGGATGGGTGTATTTTACGGAATAGAGCTTGTTATCCTCGCTTTTGAGCTAATCCTTGTTTTCAAGGCTCACCCAACAGCGAAAGATCACAAAATGGCTGCTATACTTGGCTTCCTTGCTCTTCTTGTAGGAACACTTGCTACATCAAACCTCGGTTTCGTATTCGGTTCACTGAATGCAAGACCATGGTTCCATGGCATATACTTCTCAACATTCCTCGTGATATCAGGTATCACAGCGGGTGCTTGTCTTCTTATGCTTATCCACAACATAGTTTACAAGTTCAACATTCCTGCTGAACTTACAAAACCTATGAACTCACTTGCTAAGCTTATGGGTGGTGGTATTGGTATGATGATGTTCCTTTACCTCTGGAAGATACTTACATCTCTATTTAACTCACCAGATGGAGCATATCAGTCACTTATGGCTCTTATATCTGGACCTCTTGCAGCTAACTTCTGGATCGGTGAAATGGGGCTTGCTATCGCAGTTCCTCTTCTTCTCCTTATAGTTGCTAAGGGTAACACTAAGATTTACGGTGTTGCTGGACTTGTATACATGGTTGGTCTTTTCTTCACAAGATTTGACTTCGTTGTTGCTGGTCAGCTTCCTGTAATGAGAGCTGCTAATGAAGGTTCTAACGTTATAACTGACGCTAATGGACTTGCTTCATACTCAGCATCTGCTGGAGAGTGGGGCATTTTTATGCTCGGTATAGGCACAGCGCTTATGCTTTACTTCGCAGCAGAAAAGTTCCTTAATCTGAAAACACCAGATCATCACTAGGAACTTACTTATATCTATAATAAAGGCAGCTTTAGGGCTGCCTTTTTTTTGCTAAAAAAATCTTCAAATCGTATACAATAAACATTGTAAATTTAAATATCTAATGTATAATCAAACCGTTGTTGAAAACATTTGTCTCTTTACAAAATTTTGTAAAGGTCTGTTAAGATAGCAGATATATGCAAATATATTTAGATATGAATACTCAAATATTTACGTATTCAAATATAAATATGTCTTGTTTAGAACAGTGTTTTGGCGATAAATTTAAAAAAGTCATTAAAAACGTTGGAGGTTGTATATGCGTTTAATGAGTAAAATGCTTACTGTAATCGTGATTCTGACCGCATTTATTGTTATTGGTTGTGGAGAGGCTGCTAAAAAGCCTGCTGCTGCTGAGCACGGCAAAGCTAGTGTTGCTGACAAAGTTAAAGCTGCTGGATTCGAGATTATCGATCTTGCTGCTGCTAAAGCTATTGTTGGTAATGGTGTTTGGAACGTTAAAAGAGGAACTCTTGTAGATGCTCGTCCTGCTAGAAAGTTTGATGGAGCTCACATTCCTACAGCGAAACTTATCCCAGATACAAAAATCGCTGATTTCATGCCTGCATTCCAAGCTCTTAAGCTTCCTAAAGATGCTCTTATCGCTACTTACTGTGGTGGTATCAAGTGTGGTAAATCACTTATCGTAGCTAAAGCTCTTCGTAAAGCTGGTTACACTAATGTAAAAGTTTTCCTTGCTGGTCAGCCTGCATGGAACAAAGCTGGTAACTATAATGAAGTTACACTTAAAGGTGCTAAAAAACTTTTCGATAAGAAGAAAGCTACTTTCATCGACGCTCGTCCTGAAAGAAAATTCAAGAAGAGCACTATCACTGGTGCTGTTGTAGTTCCTGATACAAAATTCGAAAAATTCAAAGGCAACCTTCCTGCTGATAAAATGGCAGTTGCTGTTCCTTTCTGTGGCGGATTCAAATGTGAGAAGTCACACGTAGTTGCTGAGCACATGATTAAAATGGGTTACAAAAAAGTACTCGTTCTTGCTGCTGGCGCACCTGCATGGAAAAAAGCTGGATTCCCAATGGCTGCTGGTGGCGCTGCTGCTGTAGCTCCTGTGAAGAAAGCTGCTGCTTCTGCTGCTGGTTTTCCTGTAGAAGAGCCAGGAATCATTAAAACTGATTTCTTTATCTCTACACTTCTTAACCCAGCTACAAGACCTGCAGACACAACAATTGTTGACGTTCGTAACGCTGACGAAATTGCTGCTGGTGCAATCCCTGGTTCACTTAAAGTTAGTACAAAAGAAACTGCTAAAGGTTGTGATGCTTTCATCGCTCAACTTCCTAAAGAAGGAAACGTAGTTTTCCATTGTGCTTCTGGTGGTAGAGCTGGAGAGACTTACTTCTTCCTCGCTGACGACTGTAAACCTGCAGACATCGGCAGATTCTACTTCCTCGATGCTGGCGTTAACTGTGATGCACAGCCTTGTAAAATTGGTGAGTAATTAACACTTTTAGTGTTTAAATAGAAAAAGCCTGCTCTATTGAGTGGGCTTTTTTTTGTTGTATAAGCAGATATTGTTATTCTGATCTTGATTAAAAAATCTCTGTTGTTAAGCTTTTATAATATTTTCTACGATGAAATCGACTATTAATACATGGTTATTAAGGTCTAGTAGTTTGAATCCTTGTACCTGCTCTGAGTCTTCCCAATCTGTCGCGATAGCCAGAAGCTTTGGGTCTTCCCCACATTGAAGCTTTCTAGAGTACCCTCTGCGAAACACCTCGATCTTGCATTGAAGCTCTTGTTTAAAACCTTCAGCAATAATCACATCTGTAGACTCAGGTAGCATTTCTACAAGCTCATATATTGATTTTTCTTCTTCGACATCGCTTATAATGGCATATTTGCTTTTATTTGAAATAAGGACAGTGCTTGCCCCTGCTTGCTTGTGTTTCCAAGTATCCTTACCCTCTTTGTCCATTTGAAAGTCGTGAGCGTCATGTTTGATTGTTGATACTTTATATCCTCTATCAACGAGCTCTGATATCACTTTCACTATCAATGTTGTTTTGCCACATCCTGAAGTGCCGACAAAAGAGACTAAAGGTTTCATATTTGCTCCTATTCTTGAGTATTTTCAAATTTATGTGTAAACTAGATAAAAAGCAAGTATGTCTTTATTTGGATGGTAAATGAATATAAACGTAGCCGTTATGGCGGGCGGTCAGAGCCGTCGCTTTCAGACTGACAAAACTATAGAGCAATTCGATGGTAAACCACTCATTCAGCACGCAGTAGATAATTTGGCCAATATAGCCGACGATATTATTGTTGTGGCTAAAGACTGCACAAAGTACTTATTTTTAAATATCGAGTGTGTCACTGACGCCTATGAGGTGCAGTGTCCAATGGTTGGTATTCTGACGGCCTTAAAGCACTTTGATACGCCAATTTTTGTGGTTGCTGCGGATGTGCCTTTTGTTTCCTCTAATCACGTTAAAAAGCTTTATAATGCTCTTGGCGATAACCATGCTGCGATGCCTGATGTAGATAATAAACAACATCCATTATATGCGTGCTACAATACAAGTATTATTGAAGCATTAGAAGAGTGTGTAGGTGCTGAAAAGTACGGACTTATGAAGGCTATGCAAAGGCTGAATGTAAATTATCTTTCAGAAAAAAAACTTTTTGACTCGGAAAATGACAAAAAATGCTTTATAAATATTAATACAAGAGAAGATTATAACTTAGCTAAAAAATATACAGGAGTTTCAGATGACTGAAAAGAAATTCAGGCTCGTTACAAGAAGTGACTTCGATGGTCTTGTTTGCGCAGTACTACTTAAAGAACTCGACCTTATTGATGATATCAAGTTCGTACACACTAAAGATATGCAAGATGGTCTGGTAGAGATCACTGGTGACGATATCACAACTAACCTCCCATATGTTGAAGGTGTTCATCTCGCTTTCGACCACCACCTTAGCGAAACTATAAGAGTTGAAGATAAAGAAAATCATATTATAGAGCCAGATGCTCCATCTGCTGCTAGAGTTGTTTATAATTATTATGGTGGCGATGAAAGATTTGCTAGCATAAATCAAAATATGATGGAAGCTGTTGATAGAGGAGATTCTGCTAACTTTACACAAGACCAAGTTCTAAACCCAAAGGGCTGGGATCTTATGAATTTCCTTATGGACGCTAGAACAGGACTCGGTAGATTCAGAGATTTTAATATCTCTAACTATCAGCTTATTATGAAACTTATTGATCTTTGTAAAGATCAGCCTATAGAAGTTATCATGGAGGATCCAGATGTAAAGGAGAGGGCAGACCTCTACCTTAATCAGCAGATTCAGGTTATTAAACAGATCAACATGTGTGCTACTGTTCATGATAATCTAGTAGTTCTTGACCTGCGTGATCAAGACGTAATATATGCTGGTAACAGATTTATAATATACGCGCTCTTCCCAGAGCAGAATATATCTATCCATGTTATGTGGGGACTTAAGAAGCAGAATACTGTTTTTGCTACTGGTAAATCTATTTTTAATAAGACATCTAAGACTAATATTGGCGAATTGATGCTTCGTTACGGCGGTGGTGGTCATAAAAATGCTGGTACTTGTCAGGTTTCTAATGAAAAGGCAGATGATACACTTAAAGAGCTTGTCATCTCAATTAATGCTGACGGTTAATTACTGAGATGTTATGACTCTTATGTCATGTGCCAGGTTTATGGGCACGTATGAAAAGATTTTTGAAACGCAAATTTGCATAAATTTAAAAGCCCATCTTAAACGGTGGGCTTTTTATAATGGAGTATGAGATGGAAAATATAGATAAAGAAGAACTTATTTACCGCTATGTAGAGAGTTATAACGCTAAGGACGTAGACGGTATGATGAAGTGTGTCATAGAAGACGTTGTTTTTAGAAATGTCGCTGGTAACGTTGTAAATATGGAAGTATATGGCATGACATCCCTTAGAGAACTTGCAGAGAAAACAAAAGATCTCTTTAGAACTAGAAAGCAAGGGATCAAAAAGATCGACTTTCAGGGTGATTTAGTCAGAGTAGATATAACATTTGATGCTGAGTTCGGTATTGACCTTCCTAATGGCGTGAAAGCTGGTGACAAGATGTCCGTTGAAGGGTATACAGAATTTACATTTACGGATGGACTTATATCCAGCATCTCCGACTGCGCTTAGTCTTATTTCCTATAAGCTACGCTCTACTTCGTTAAGCTTCGAAAAAAGATGCCTCACATACATTTCGTATGCTCAGCACTTGTTTTCTCATCTTACCTTGTATAGCTTGCTTCTATAAAATAATTCTGCGTTTATTTCTTATCTCTTTGTCATTCTGAGTGAAACGAAGAATCTCATCCCCGTAATTGCGAGGAGTGAAGCGACGCGGCAATCTTAGCCCTTGTTTCGGCATCATCTCTGGTCATTGCTAATCTGATTGTTTAAGTGTTGTTTGGGGAGTCTCAGATTACATAGCAATCTGGACGACTCTCGAGTAGTTATAACGGCTATGTCGCAACTACTTTCGGTAAAATTAAAATAACGAGTTGTAGAATAATAGTCAATTAATTATCGCCTAGTATCCTTACGCACGCCTAAGATGAACTGATAAGTCAGATATGCGACAATGCCCTTGTTGAGTACATAATGCAAGCCATGTAGTTTCGTATTTGTAAGCTTATAGCTGTATTCTAAATAACTGAAAAACTCACTTAAACTAAACCAGTTAATTAGTAAGTGAATGATTGTTAATGCAAGTAATGGGGGAAGGTAAAAGATGTAAGTGTAAAATTGGTGTTCTTTAAATTGTTGTAATTTCATAAATAGATACACTAGTACGGTGATAGCAAATACTGGTATTAAAAATGTATTGAATGGAAATATAAAAGTGCTTGAAAACATTGCAAACATTACAATCCAATATATTGGTAATACCCAGTTTTGTGAGTGATTTGAAGTTAGTTGATGAAAGTTAAATACAAGCCAATCTGGCAGTATATTTAGGAAAGGTTTTAATTCTTTTGAATCTTGTTTATTTCGTTTAATATCTTTCCATTTAGTCGATATCTCTTTATCTAGTTCTTCTTTTTGCTTAGATAGTTCAATCGCATGAAATTTATTCGCTTCAATTTTATTGTACTTGAGTTCATGAGAGACTTTAATCTCTCTAACTGTAAAAATAGTAGAGGTGTAAATTTCATGCTTATCTAATAATATTTTAGGTGGTAATTTAAAATAATTATTCTGAATATTTAACTTATCATTAGTTGTTGTATTTGTAAGTGTGAATTTATTATCGAAAAAAGAATCTTGAATGTCGATCCTTTTTGAAGTTATTGCTGCAAGGAAAGTATTTTCGCTTACCTCTAAGTCTCTTAGATCAATATTTAAGATATTTATTCCTACGAGACGTATGGACTTTACAGAAGAGTTACTAATGGTTAATCCGCTTAGGTGTGTATCGAAGAAGCCTGTTGTTATTTTTTCAATATTTGAGTTATGGATAACGATATGGTGAGTATTTGTACCATTTCCTGGATTATTGATAACTAGGTTCTTTTGAACATTTAAATAATTAAAACTAATCAATAGATATTTGATTTCATCGGTCGTAATATTATCAATAGTAACTTCAGTAAAATTATGTTTATCAATATTAATATTTATTATTTCATCTAATTTAATGTATTGCTTAGTGTCATTAGAAATAATTTGCTTTATTAGAGCAGTATTTATAATTAGTGATTTTGTTTGCTTACAATATAATTTGATTTCGTTGCCTGCACTAAAGAAGTCTATTTTTATAACTTCATGGTTTTCGTTAGTGATTTTTGTAGAGTGTGTCATAAATTAGATATACTATTTGTGAGTCAAGTTGTCAATGAGGCTAAGATGTATACAAATGTATTGTAATTATATACAGGCTCAGAGTGACGTTACTTTCCTTGTGTCATTCTGAGGAACGAAGTGACGTGAGAATCTCTGGCTATGGTTTATTAAAGGTTTTGGTCACTGTGACTATGAAGGTTGGTTTGCTAAGGTTTGAGACTCTCACGCCTGAGTACAGGCTTAGAGTGACGGAACCCCTCTGTATCTCCACTTGGAAAGGGGAGAGGATACAAGATTGTTATATAATGAAAAAAGCCCACTCGTGAGTGGGCTTTATTGGTTGTAGTTAGAAAGTTACGCTGTCAGGCGAACAGCGTGAGCCGAAAAGCGAGGCAGTACAGAGAATCTTCTCTAATAAAGCCGTCTGCTTAAGACTCCATCATTTTGTCTACCATGTCGTACATAGTCCAAACTCCACAAGGGCAAACGCCAGCGCATATACCGCAGCCGATACATTTAGCAGGGTTGGACACATATTCGAATTTACCATCTATTTCTGTTCTGGTAATAGCCTGCTCTGGGCAAACCTCAAGGCAGAAAGAACAATCACGGCAGAAGCCACAACTCATGCAACGATCTGTCTCTTCACCAGCTTCCATTTCGCCAACACGCTGAGCGTTGAGCGGATGATAGTATTCGTTTTTAACTTTATCTTGTGGGATAACAGGTGCTTTTTCGAAGTTATCGAGTTTGCGTCCTGTTAGCATTTTATCAATATTGATAGCAACTTTACGTCCGTCACCGAGTGCGTGAGTAAAGAGTCCTTGTTTGATAGCGTCACCAGTGATGAAGACTTTTTTGTCCGCTTCACACTGAAGGTATTCGTTCATCTTAACAAGTCCTTTTTCGTCCATCCAGTTACGCTCAAGGAAACCGAAATCTGGTCTGTCACCGATGGCGATAATAACTTCATCAGCCTCAAGGAGTGTTCCGTCTTTAAGCAGAACCCCTTCGTCGGTGATTTTATCAGTGAATCTAGGCCAGAGAATTTTTGCACCGAGCTTTTTAACATGCTCAATCTCAACATCGAAAGCGGCAGGCTTTTGAATATCGATTGCAGTAACCTCTTTTGCGCCCATTTCATAAGCACCAATAACAACGTCCATAGCAGCGTTACCAGCACCAATAACGACAACCTTTTCGCCTACCTTAGGCTTAAGACCTTTGTTCACTTCCTTAAGGAAGTCTAAGCCTTTTGTAAGCTTTTCGTGACCTTCGAAAGGTATAACAACAGGTATGTGAGCACCAATCGCTATGACAACAGCGTCAAAGTTTTTAGAGAGCTCTGCAAATTTCTTCTTATCTATAAGACTATCGGTATGAGCTTTTACGCCAGTATCGAGTATCCTTTTAACTTCTGATTCTAGTACATCAACAGCGAGACGTTCGTTCGGGATAACCTGCTTCAGCTTTCCGCCGATAACGCTATCTTGCTCGAAAACCTCAACCTGATAACCCATCTTGCGTAGGTGCCAAGCAGCTGTAAGACCAGCACCACCAGAACCGATGATAGCGACCTTTTCTTTTTTATCTGGTGCATCAAAGCCTTTCGCTTCAATAGTCTGTGAGAGTTGACCGAGTTCTTTGATCTTAACAGGGATGTCCACTTTCTTACGTGTGCATATATCTTGGCAAAGATTCGGGCAAACTTGACCGCAGACTGATGCAGGGAATGGACTGTATTCAAGTACAAGCTCAAGAGCCTCTTGCAGTTTGTTCTGACGGAGTAGGGCGATACGTTTCTGTGTAGGGATGAACACAGGACAGTTATATTCGCAAGGTGCAGAGTATCTAGCGTTCTGCCACTCAGGATATTTCAGTCTAAGTTCGTCAGTCTCTACATAGTCAGCTACGTAGTAGTCTTCATCGATGATGTCACCGAAGATTCCGCCTTCTACCCATCTTTCCATACGGAATTCATTCATGGACATGTGGGATTTAATAGCTCTCTCTTCATAAGTTTTAGCTACAGCCTTTCTCCACTGTGACATGTCAGAAAGTTTGTCGAGAGCATCTTTTCTATCTATCTTATCAAGGAACCTTGGGAGCCCTTCGAGAAGAAATTCTTTATCGTTTTCGTCGATATCCATAACCCAAACATCATCAGAGAGACCTTTAGCCTTCCCTCTGAAATAGACAGTACCGCCAAGCATTCCTGTACAGCTTCTGTCTCCCATGATCGAGTCCATCTCTTCGCAATCAAGACCGCAGATAACAGCTAGTCCGCCACCCATAAACTCAAAGCTGAATGAGCCTGTAGTTTTAAGTATCCAAAACTCAGGAGCAGGGAACTTCGGGTCGTGTTTCATCAAGGCACCAGAACGAGTCCCTGTACGTCCAGCAACATATATGTTACCAGTAGCCGCGCAATGAGCTGTTGTGTCACCACCATCACCCTTGAGGATGATGTTAGCACCAGCGTTTAGCCAACCTACGTCAGCAGGAGCAGATCCGACGATCTCTATCTCTGTGCCGAGAAGACCCATAGAACCAACACGTTGACCAGGGTTTGTCACTTTGAACTTAAGGGTATGCCCCTCTTTGGACCAGAGTGAACCACCGATATTGTGTTGACCATTAGCTTCAATCTCGAACTCAGTTACACCTGCGTTCAGTTTGTCATATATTCCATAAAGGAGTTTCTGTGTTGAAATCCTTCTTCCGTCTACGATTCCGTTAAGTTTTGCTTTAGTTGTCATAATCTTTTACCCTCCCTTAGCACGAATACTGAACATTCAGTCTGTCTGCAACTGCCTTGTCCTCAGAGATGAGGCAGTCTGAACGCCCAATTGGGAGCGAGCTGTTTCCTATCGGAGCGAGCATCTTCTTCAGTTCGTAGTCTGTAGAGATGAAGTAGTTAACTATGTGCTCCGCCACTTTATCAATATCTAGTCTCTTAACGAGTGCAGGGTTTTGTGTGCATATTCCTACTGGGCAGAGTCCAGTGTTACAAGCGTTACACTTTCCTCCGTCGTTACCTACGCAACCAGCTAGTTGAAGCATCAGCTTTCCAGTGAAAACACCGTTAGCACCGAGTGCCATCATCTTGAATGCGTCCGCTGCTAGGTTCCAGCTTTGACCAAGTCCACCAGCAGCCCAGAGAGGTATTTGACCTTGCTTACCCTGATGTACGGATGCGTTATAGCAGTCACGTAGTTTGGATACGATAGGGTGACCAGTGTGGTCTAGTGATATTTCGTTCGCCGCTCCAGTTCCCCCATTAATACCGTCCATAAAGAATCCACCGACGATATTGTATGGATCACGAAGCAGGTTGTTATAAACAGATACTGATGTTGAAGATGCTGCTACCTTGATAGCAACAGGTACTTCAAATTTAAACGCTGCATTGAAAGAGAGGAACATTTTTTGTACTGACTCTTCAATAGAGTATAACCCTTGATGGTTAGGAGGCGATAGTAGGTCAGCTCTAGGTACTCCACGGATTTCTGAAATGTGTGGAGCAACTTTTTTAGCTTGAAGTAGACCGCCGTCACCAGGTTTAGCACCCTGACCAATTTTGATAAGAACACCAGCAGGTAGCTCTTTCATATGTGGCATAGCGTTTATTATTCTGTTCCAGCCAAAGTGACCAGAAGCGACTTGTAATATAGTATATTTCAAATATTCAGACTTAAGTAGCCTTACAGGCACACCACCTTCTCCTGAACACATACGGATTGGGATACCGCACTCTTCGTTCAGGTAAGCGACAGCTATAGCCATAGCTTCCCACATTCTCCATGAGAGAGCACCGATAGACATGTCACCAATTGCAATAGGGTATATCCAGTTTACCTTCGGAGTAGCGTCGTTCATTACGAGCTTTCCGTTTTGTATTTCGAATGGCATCTCACCAGCAGGTAGAACCCTACCAAAAGGTGCGAGCATATCGAATGTATGTCTTGAAGCATCGAGAGATGGGTCAGTCATCTGAGAGATACGACCAACTCTGAGCTTGTCTAGTGTGCGATTTCCTGTCGAGAGATTAGCACGTCCACCACGCTTGTAAGGGTCAGCGCATACGGCACGGTATTTAGCTCCGAATCTAGCATCTTCGTTACGTTCTGGGTTGATAGCCTCATTAGGGCAGACCCTTTCACATATACCGCATCCACGGCAAAACTCGTACTCATTAACGACCTGTCTGATAACAGGGATAGTCTTGAATTCTACTTTTGGCTCAGGTGTAAAGTGGTCACTTATGACTTTTCTACGTTTTTCAACGCCAACCTCTATAGCTTTAAAAGGGCATGCAGCAACGCACTTTCCGCAGAGAGTACATCTGTCCGGTCTATAGCTTATCTTCCAATCCAGATCGTCTCTGGAGATTTTGTTCACTTTCATTGTTGCCATCTTTGCACCTCCAGCTCATTGGTAATGACTACAGTCTCTCTTTCGTTGGTGTAGATGTCTGTTGACCAGTCACGATCAGGGAGGATTTCATTTAGTCCTGTAACCTCTGAGGCTATGACAACAGTGTCATCTGTTTGACCGATCACAACAGGACGAAGCTTTTTAGCGTCGCATGTGTTGAACATTGTTCCGTCAGGGAGGACAGCAATAATAGTGTTAGGCCCGTTGATCTCAAGGTTGTTTAATGCACCTCTGATACTCATAAGGATCTCGCTGTCTTCTCTAAGCTGTGCCTCTTCGAAAGGGAGAGGAGTTATAGTGTGCTTGTAGTAGCTGAGAGGCCACTTAAGCATTTTATGTATGTAGTGTAGAGTATATAGGAAACATTGTGAGTCAGATTCAAAACCGACGTATCCTTTATATAAACTCTGTTGGATATCTTTATTTCTTTCGTAAAATGTATTTTCACCGTTTGCAAGAGCTGTATAACCTTGAAGGAAGAAAGGGTGAGCAGCGTAACGAACTATATCGTAGTTTGTGTTCTGTCGGCATTGGGCTGTGATGATCTTCGCAGTGAATTCTTCATCCTCATCCCAAAGGTTAAAATATGTACCGATATCAGTAGGGTCACCGATCTCTTTCAGAGTGAGCACGTCAGGCCAGAATGAATATATATATCCATCGTCTGTTGCCTCAAGAGCCTCTCTGATTTTAAGCCTTGTCTCTAAGAGAAGTTCTTCCTTCTCTTCCTGAGGGGCATACTTAAAGCTTTTTGGGTAATGTAATACCTGAAAAACATAGTCAGGCATAGGTTCAATATCAAGATTTTCATCTGGGCTAATATCTGGGTTCCACTGCATAATACGAGAGAAACCGATATCGTGAAGAATATCCTCAGCTATCTTTGTACCTTCGTCTGTACATGCCATGGAGAGGATAGGTAATTCTTTATAATTTTCAAATCGACCACCTAGGTCTTGCATCACCATAGCAAAACCAGAGTTATCGTGTCCTTTCTGCATAGATCTCATTAGTGTGAGAGCTTTAGAAGGATGGATATAGTTTTTTGATTTAATTGCACCAATTCTGCACATATATATACCTCCGACACTAACCTTATATTATAAAATAAAACGAAAGTCAATTACTGTTTTATAAGGCTAGACATGTTGTGAAACTTATAATCTAAGTTATATTCATGCTAAAAACTTAGAATCTATGTAAGATGTTCATGAAAAGTAACATTTTAAAGTCAAAATAGTTTAATGGTAAAATTAACTTGAAAGTGACCATAATCAGAGACATAATATATTATAAAGACACAATTTTAGGAGGTTTGATATGAAATTATGGCGAACGTTTTTAGCAACCGCTATTGTTGCTTCAGCTTTGATTTTAGCTGGATGTGGTGGCGGTGGCGGTGGTAGTTCAAGTACAACTACAACTACAACTAGTGACTCTATAGACACAACTGAAGCTGAAGCCGCAGATGCAACAACCATAGTAACTGCTGGTTCAACAGGAAGAGATGCTCTTGCTGTTGCATCAAGAGTTTCAGTTGTTGATACAACACAAGGTGCATCGAGTATTACAGATTTTAATTTTGCAAGAGCACTTATGAGAGCAATTGATACTGGCACATTTGCTGCAGTTGCTGATTACAATATTGATCAAACAGATGTTTGGGTGAACGATAGAGCTGTGGAAGCTTTTGGTACTCCAAATGAAATACTTTGCATGATTGAGCAAACAAGATATGGGCTGATGGTTAATCGCGGAGCTTATGTTGCTCAGATAAACTCAGAATTATGTGAAGCAAGAGCTGCTGGAAGTGGTGGAGAGCAAGAGGGTGAAGGTCAGTCTAGTGTTGACGTGCCTGACTATGAATATTGGGTACTCAATGCTGTAAGAGGCGACGAGGCTGATTCTCCACAAGTAATAGAAGCTTGGATTCCTAACGAAGAAGACGATGGGCAGAGTGGGTTTATCTTTGCAAGAATCGTTGTAACTAAAGATAAAACAGAAGTTCCTCCTTTTGGAGTTTTTACTATGAACTTCAAAATGCTTCCGTTTGATTCAACTGGTAATCAGGCAAATATGACAGCTGATTATGTTTTTAGAGGACTGATGAAGTCATTTGAAAACACAGCCGGTGAGAACCTTTTGGCTTTTACAGATGTTGGTGAATTCACTGAAGAAATTCAGGGGCAACAGTTCGATATTTCATTTAACGAAAAAGTTATAATGGCTAAAAATTCAACTGGTGGTCGTGGTGCTGCAAGTATCACTGATTTTGACTTTGGTGCTACTGGTCCAGAGCAAGTTACAAAGGTATTTAACCTTTCTTATAACCAAAATTACTTTATGAGACAAAACGTCGGTGCAGATGCAAGATGTTTTGATAGGGCTAACCCTGATGTAAATGCTTGGCGCTATGGCGTTTATGATAGTAATGGTGACAGAGTAGAAATATCCAGTGGATTACCTGTTGGCTATACTGATAGCGATGGTGAGATCGTTGAAGGTTGGGCTGGCTACTGGGGTCTTTGGATGAATAATGGCGACGGTAATTTTGACCCAGCGTCACTTTCAAATACGACTCTCTATCGTTTTGACTGGGCTGACTATGGTTTAGACCAGACAGAAGCGTACACATTAAATGTTTACCCTGGTAAACTTCGTAAAATAGTTAGAGAAGAAGTTACTCTTTCTAAAATTGAAGATATTCCACTTAATTACTGGGAAGAGTCAACTGGTGATGAATATAGAGTTGAGTGGAATGGAACAGCTCTTGAAGTTACTGCTAAGCGTGATGCTAACTACTACTGGGATGAAGATGCAGCAGAAGTAGGCAGTGTAGTAGATTTGTCAGCACTTAGATATCCAGATCTATATTTCTGGTCAGAAGCACTTAATGGTTCTGTTAGAATTCAGATGGGAGATACCTGTACTGGAACAAATCTAAATGATAATGATTGGAATAATGATTCATTTGACTGTAGCTCTGCTATGAATGGAACTACTACTAAGGTTACATTTTATGCTGAAACTGAAATACAGCCTGGTGTTCTCAACTCTAACATTAACTTAATTTGCTACGAAAATTGTCCTGAACCTGGAAATGAGTACAATTATCAGACTTGGGATCAGAGACATGATTATGTGTTTGATACTGCAACTATGACTCTTTACGAGAATAGTGTAGCACCAGCAAATTCTGTAGCATTTCCTTCTAATGGAGTTGGCTGGGGAATTTCAACAGGTCCTCTTGTAGCGTCTGGTGATTTTGATGCAACTGACATTCAATGTGAGTGGGATGCTACTCAGACTTGTGGATGGCAGCTAGAGTCAAAAGCGGATACTTTCTATCGTTGGGAATCAGGTAAAGAATCCTGGAACAAGATGATGGCACTTGAGTATGCAAGTGGTCCTAACAGTGGTGATGTTGTTGCTTTTGATCAACCTATCGACATTAAATACGAGCATGCTGCAAATGGCAAAACTTATATGTTAAAATATGAAGGTTTCGGTAACCTTTGGGGTATACCTGAAATATGCTATGAAGGTGAAACTGGCACAGAAATAACTTGTCCTTGGCTAGAAGAAGGCTGGAGTGGCGAGTATGGTGGAGAATGGCTACAGATCAGAAATGAAATAGCTATTCCTGCTGGTGCAAATGCTACATATAAGAATTCAAGTGGAACTACTGTCGAAGTAGTTATAAAGCCACTTGAAGAGGAGCACTATCTTAATAAAGTTGATGCTGCAAATTGTACGGCAGATGGTCTGTCTATTGTTGATTATACAACACAATTTGTAGACCTTGAAAACTGTGTAGACCCTACATCTACAGGTATGATGGGACAGGTTCCAAGTATTACTGATCTTCTAAATGGTGGTGATCCAGCTATCATTGATGGTGAGCTTGCACCTGGATTTACTTTAAATTAGTAATCCAAATAATAAACTTAATAAAAGCTCCGTCATTATGGCGGGGTTTTTTTTTGTTTTAAATGCCATTTTTTTTGGGTATGATAGTATTACTTTAGATACAAGGTGTAAAAATGTCCAAAAAAGCTGGATTCGCATTCAAAGTAAATGCCGATATAACCTCCTTATTCACTCAATACGGAAAACTCAAAGCGTATAAAGATGGTAGTGAAATTGTTAAGCAGGGTGACTACTCTAACTTCGTTTATATCGTTTTAGAAGGTGAAGCAGAGGTTATCCGTATAGATAGGTTTGGTAATGAAAACACTTTAGCACAGATAGGTGTTGGGGATATCGTTGGCGAGATGGGTGCGTTTCTTAATAATAAACGTTCAGCCACAGTCAAAGCTAAGACTATTGTTAAGGCTTTAGAATGTCCAAACCAAATGTTTATTCGTGGGTTATTCTCTACGCATGAACTTACTTATCGCATAATGAAAAACTTTGCAGACAGAATTAATACCTTGAATGGACAAGTTGCGAACCATTTTCAATCTAGGCTTATGTTAGTTCTTGATAAATTCATCAATCCAAAACTAGATGAAGGTGCTACTGTGCAGGATATAGAGTTAGATCTTACGGAGATCACTCTGGAGACTAGGCTTGAGAACCATAAAATAGTTGAAGGTCTTTATAATTTTAAAGATCTGAAAGCTATTACTAAACTAGTCTTTCCGGCTGAGATCAATATTGTCGAAGTTCAAGTTGAAGGTCAGAATGTTGGTGACGAGACCGGCGAAGAAGACCCTGACAAGGTAGTAGATATCGAACAAGCCTCATCAGGTAAAGTAATCGCTCAGATTGATATCACAAGATATAATGATACAATTAGAAGGATTTCTTACTTCTAATTTTTATTAATTTGACAAAACAACCTATATATTCTAATTTTGCATTCCATTAATTAATGAGAGTGTGCCCATGGTTTTCGTTACAATGCCTGACGGTAGTATCAAAGAGTGTCAACAAAAGCGAATTAAAGAAATAATATTGGAGCTTGGTCTTAACGAGAATGCCGTTCTTGTTGCTAAAGGGGATGAGCTTCTGACCCCTGATATATACGTGGCAAACCGTGATGAGATCAGAATAATTTCTGTGGTGAGTGGCGGATGAAGTGTCGCAAATGTGGCGAACGAGCATTAATAAGTCTGCGAAGGCATAATGCTGGATTTTGCAAAGAACATTTTAATGAATTTTTCGTCAGACAGGTTGAGAAGGCTATAAAAAAGTATGAGATGTTCGATTACTCAGATAAGATTATGGTCTGCATATCTGGTGGAAAAGATAGCTTAGTCCTTTGGTATCTACTCCACAAGATGGGGTTCGATACAACTGGAATGTATGTCAATCTTGGTATAGGCGAATACTCTGAAAAATCATTGGAGAAGGTGAAAGCTTTCAGTGAAAAACACGGACTTAAGTCGATAATAGTTAACCTGACACAGCTTGGACACCCAATTACGCTCATGGAAAAAAGGGTTAAGAGAACCGCATGTGCAATATGTGGTACAACAAAAAGACATTACTTTAACAAGGTCGCCCATGAAAACAACTTTGATATAGTTGCGACAGGTCACAACCTTGATGACGAAGCGGCTAGACTACTAGGTAATACTATGAGATGGTATCCTGAGTATCTAGGCAAGATGTCGCCTGCTCTTTCTGCGGATAGCCAGATAAAGAAGAAGGTCAAACCACTAATCAGGCTGACAGAGCTAGAGGTTGGTGCTTACGCCTTTATGAACGGAATATACTATATAGCTGATGAGTGCCCTAAGAGCGTTGGTGCTACATCTATGATATACAAAAATGCTTTGAACACGCTTGAGACAGAAATGCCAGGGACGAAGCATTATTTTTATAGCGAATTTGTTAAGAATGTCGCTCATAAATTTGAACGTGAAGAGACAGAAAAAAAAGAAATGCATATATGTTCAATCTGCGGAATAGAGAGCTTTTTAGAAGTTTGCACATTCTGTAAGATGCTGGAGAAAATAAAATGAGCAAACTTGAATACGGATCACTATGTATCGCAGTTGATGAATTAAAAGGTAAGAGACACCTCCTTAGACTTAAAGAGGGCGGTCGTTTTACTGCTATGTATGGTTTTGTTGAGCATAGTGACATTATCGAAGGTGGGGATGGGTGCTTTGTGAATGCATCTAAAGGTCCTGGCTACAGATTCTTTTACCCTACATACGGCGACTATGTGATGAATATAAAGCGTAAAGCACAGATCATCTATCCTAAAGATACAGCTGCTATCCTCATGTGGGGTGATGTTCGCAATGGTCAGCGTATCCTTGAGTCTGGAGTAGGTCAAGGTGCTCTCTCTATGGCTATCTTGAATACACTTGGTGGTTCTGGTGAGCTCGTTGGTTATGAAATACGTGAAGATTTCGCTGTGATGTCTGCTGATTTTATCAAAGAGTGGCACGGCGAAGCTGAAAACCACAGAATAGAGATCAGAGATGTTTACGAGGGGATAGACGGCGAGTTTGACCGTATACTACTAGACCTCCCTGAGCCTTGGCATGTTGTAAAACACGCTGAAACAGGACTCCGTAACGGTGGTATTATGATGGCTTACCTCCCGACTATTATTCAGGCTGTAACACATGTTGAAACTATGAAGGCATCTGGATATTTTGAAGAGATAGAGACATTCGAATTTACTAAACGCCCATGGAAGATAGATGGCAGATCAGTTCGTCCTGAGATGTGGACATACAACCACAGTGCATTCCTTGTGAAAGGTCGTAAGGTTTCTGTAAAACCTGAGAAGCCAGCCAAAGAAGAGAAACCAGCCAAAGTGGAAGAGTCTGCAATAGAAGAAATCACTGAGACTACTGAAGTTATAGGGACTACAGAAGAGGCTTAGTATTGACCTGAGTTGATGCTTAGTTCTGTTATACCGTATGAAAGTTGATTTTGCTGATCGCCCCAGCTACTAGAAGTAAAACCGAAATTGATATGATCAAGCGTACCTAATGAGTTTGTATCATCTGGTATACATTCTGCTAGCTGTGGGGTGAAAATTGGTAATGCTGTTGAGTAAACAATATAATTATATGAGTGACTTACAGTCGTGTCCATCATGCTTGTTGCAAGTGTAGCGTCAGCATTCATATCTGATTTCATACTTCTCCATACAAATACACATACATAGTTATTGGCTCCTGTTTTCTTATTACATTCTGTACCTGCACTATTGCAACCTGATATTGCTTCAACGCGTATCCCTAAGCGATCATCACTGCCTGAGTTCCAGTTGTTTGGAATGACATCAGAGCTGTTGTCGTAATAGCAGCCAGTTCCTGTTGTTCCTGATGTTTAACACTCTGTATTAAAAGTCATTACCCAATTTGTAGGAGTACCAATAGAGGTATGTATATTGTTTCCATATGATGTGTATGTCTGGTCATTATTGCTAATGCCAGTAGTGTCATCGTATGATTCATCATAGTTGTTTTTGTTTGCGAAGGAGACTATTGCTATATGATCGTTGTTTATGTCGTTTTTTTCGTTATTTTTATGTAGATCAAACTCTACTGCAAAGCTATTACCACCTTGCATACCTATCTCATCCCCCCCAGAGCCTCCATATCCAAGCCCATCGTCAGCACCTCCGAGTGTATTGGGAGCTCTTGTGTATGTTGTCCCTGCAATGTAGCTTTTTATGACAGCAAAGGTGAATCCCATTGGCGTAGGAGCGTTATTTTTTTCTTGATAATCGAGCGTAAAGTATGCTGATAATAACCCGTGATTGCCAAAAGCAGGGCAAGCGTCTGCAGCATTAGGGTTTGCATTACAGTTGTTGAAAATATATGCTGAAGTTACATTTGTGTTTAATAGTATTTCTATTTCAGTATTGCTTACAGCTATTATAGCATTCCCATTCCCATTTCCATTTCCACCTGTAGCACTAACGACAAAATCAGATGCATTCGTTACTTCTGATGTGAGTGGAGACGTAGGGGTACCATTCATATCATTTAGGACGAGCTCATATGGCTGTTTAACATTGAGTGAGAACTCTTTTGATGTTTGGACACCATTATTATCTTGTAGGAAAACTCGTACTTTTGAATTAGGAGGAAAAGTATCAGTAGCAGAATCCAATACTATATTATTTGTGTTAATTGTGATTGTGTCAGGAGCTGTGATGTAGTTCCCTGTACACCCGTCTATATTATTGATGGTATTAGTGCTGTAAAAGAAATTTTCCTGAATCTCCGCTTCATCTGACTCTATACACCACTTATATGGTCCTACACCTCCGAGAGGGTGTAATTGTGTACTGTATGTGCTTTCAGAGTAAGCTGATGGGATCATATCTTCGATTATCTGAATGGCACTACCAGTGCAACCTGCGAATTTCTTAAGTGCGTCGAGAGTGAGCCAACTGACAAGATCGTCATAGTTTTCAGATCTATTAATATCTGCTGTATGACCATCAATAGTTATGCCATCTTCATATATTAGATAATCAATTGTTGAGTCAGTCACTTGGATATTCTCATTTATCGAACCACTGGTAACAACGAAGGCTACATTCTCGTGATCTGTAGAACTAGTACATCCAGCATCTACACACTGTTTAACTGTGATTGTGGTGCTATCAACATTGCAGATATTGGCTGTGTTGCCAGTAATACCATTTGCAGGAGTATAAAGTATAGTTTGCTCGAAGGCGTCTGTGAGAGGGGTTACAATATTAGATAACTCAGCAAAATCAGCAGGGATACGTCTTGCTCTGCCAGAGAATTCAGCGATCTCTTTAACAATGGATTCTATCTGATTTCGGCTATTAGTGAATTTATTCGTGTCCATAGCAGAGTAAATCATTTTTACTCCACCAGCAGTCATTACGCCTACGATGATCAGTACTATAGCCATTTCGACAAGTGTAAATCCCTTATTTCGCATGTTCCTACCGTCTTTTTAATAGTTATAATGTTAATTGTACCTAATTCTTCTCTTAATATACATAGTTTTACACTTTTTTATAGATGTAAAATGTTGTAATATTACCTATGAATAGAAATAGTAAAGGCTTCTCACTTGTTGAAATGGCTGTTGTGCTAATTATTTTTGGCTTGGTGCTTACCTCTGCATCATCTATCCTCACGCTTTTTGTGAACAAGGGTGGGGCGGAAAGATCCAGAAAAATGATAGAGTCTAATAAAAACGCTCTATTCAGTATAGCCGCATCTGATGGGTATCTTCAGAATACGCAGGTCGTTGATGATGTCGATAATGCTATAACGATAGAGCCTAATGATACTCTAGCATATCCGAATGATGCATATGGTGTGGACTTCCATTTAATATATGCACCAGAATTAGCTTTCGACCCTGGTACTGTTCGTTTAGAGTATAGCCCTGTTTGTGGTGCTAGCAGTACCTCTTTACGTTTGAGAATATGCGGTAATGCAGCTTGTGATGCAGGTAATACAGATATTGACGATGTTGCTTTTGTTCTTATTAGTGGTTCAGTAAATAAGAATGTTCAGACAGATACTGAGGTTATTACTACTGTTAATACTGTCAGAGTCTTCCCACAAGGTACAGCAGCTATAGATAACTATGCTACCACTATTGATCGTGCTGAAAACTATGATGATATAGTCGACTGGGTAACCCTGCCAGAGTTGAGAGTAAAGGCTGGTTGTGAACCTGATAGGCTTAGGCTCTTGGATACTGCAATGCCTGTGATCCAAGATGGGGTTCAGTATGTCTTTAGTATATATGCTGAAGGTGGTGTTCCATATAGACAGTCAACAGGTAATCCTGATATTCGTGAATATACTTTTACCCTAGTTAATGATGATGGCTTGGGCGCTAGAGGGATTCAGTTCGTGGTAAAGCAGGAGGGGGCGATACCATTATTTTTAATAAATGATGGCGATTCTGAGCAAGGGGAGTATCTTACTGTTAGTGGTAATGCAACAGGTATTGGTACTGATCCTTATCTTGTTAGAATACAGGTAGATGATAATGGTGGTAATACCATTACTAGAACACTTTATATAAAGCCACAGAGTTAAACAATGATAGAAAGAATAAACACCCAAGTTACAGTCAGCGTCGATAAAGCTACTAAAAAGGCGGCAGACGCACTCGAAAAGGTTACTAACAGGCTAGTAGGTGATCCTGATAATGCTGTTGACCGTGGCGTAAATATTCGACTGAACGCTCAGTATAGCGAAAATTATCTACAGGCTAGAAATGCTCAAGATAGTATAAGCTATCATCAGACACGTGACGGCTACCTTGGCTCTATCACAGATATGACTCTTAGGCTACGTGACCTTTCTGTCCAGATGGGTAACCCTATACTTAATGATTCTGATAAAAGCATCTTACAGCAAGAAGCTAATATGATAATGCAAGATATTGACTCTATGTCTGAACAAGCAGAGTTCAATACACATAAATTGATTAGTGATGTTAATACAAGCTCACTCGGTCTAAAAGGTTTAGATATTGGAGCTGATGGAGCAATAGCAATTATTGATAATGCTCTTCAGCAGGTTAACTCTAAGCGTGCTGAGACTGGTGCCACCATGACAACCTTAGAGGCTAGGATAGACAATCTAGCTATACACAATGAGAACTTATCTGCTGCCATAGAGGCTCGTAGTGGTTCTTTCCTTGAGGATGTTGTTGAGATGACAGAATCACTTAATAAAGCACTCATAGCAGTTAAGGCTGCGGACATGATTCTTGATTTAAGTAAGGACAAAGTTAGTAGTCTTCTAGATATGAAGTAGACAAATGTTCATTTTTATTGTCTGATATTCTATTATGAATTACCTAAATATTCTTGTTGCCCTCTTACCCTATATTGGCTATGCCTTACTTGGCGTTGTTTTTAATAGGCTAGGTATATCGAGAGGCAAACCAGAAAAATTACTTCTTTTTATGCTGATAAACATCATGGTACCAGTCTTGTCGTTCAACTTCATCGTTGGAAATCCTGCCATGGTTGATATAGGTAAGATAGCCTCAGCGCCTTTTGTCGGTTTTTACAGTATAGTCGTTGGTTTTCTTATAGGTAGGTATGGTGCGAGGTTTTTTGGGATCAATAAACCTGAGTCGATAAAGTCATTCGCATTTACTGTAGGTATGTATAATTATGTGTTCTATGCAGTTCCGCTTACGATGGTGCTATATGGCGACGACGTGGTTGGGATACTATTAGTCCATAACCTAGGTAACGAGATAGCCGTTTGGTCTGTTGGTGCTGGTATGCTAGCTGGTAGCGGTCTGTTTAATCCTCTTAAGATACTTCAAAATCCACCAATTATTGCGATATGTATTTCATTGGCAATAAATTACTTTACAGGTGGAGTGGCAATGCCACCTCTACTTAAATCTGTATCAAGCATAGTCGCTCAGGTAGCAGTCCCTGCCGGGCTTTTCATTAGTGGAGCTACCTTGGCTGGTAATATGGGGCTCTTTGCGAAGAGGGATGGGGTTAAGCTTATAGCAGGTTCGTTAGCTCTTCGTATGTTTGTTATCCCAATAGTTGTGGTTTTGACTGTAGCTGTTTTGCCACTGCCTATTGAGCTTAAAATGGTCACAGCAATTCAGGCTTCTATGCCTGCTGGGATGAGTACGGTGGTTATTGTGAAGTATTTTAATGGTGATGCTGAATCATCTGTCCCAGTGATTTTAGGTACAACAATAGTGAGCATTTTTACTATGCCACTATGGATATCAATATTTCAAAGGATATTGGGTGTTTAAGGTTAGAAACTCATATTAATTAGAGACCCAGTTGTAGGTGCTGATGTTTGCATGTATTGAGCCATACCAAGTGGCATGCCTGTACTCTTCTTTTCGTCTTGCTTTGATTCAGCGAGTTCAGCTCTAGCCTTAGATTCAAGCTGTGCAGCTTGTGCGGCTACTTTCTTGTCTTGTGACGAAGGTTCAGCAGGAGCAGAAGCACTTCTTTTGATCACTTGAGCTTTTTCAATAGTTTTTTCCGGAGTCGCTTCTTCGCTAGTGTCTACATTTACTTCGCCACCAGTAGCATATTGCTGATTATCTGTTCCTGTAGTGTACTCGTAACTAGGTGCAGATGTGTAAGGTGCACCAGCAGCCATGTGTGCCTGTTCGTGTGTTTTTACTTCCTGATCACGGGCTTTAAGTTCTTGAAGTTCTTTTTGTTCTTCTTCTGTTAGTTCCGCAGGGTTGTACTCCCCTTTGTTACCTTTGTGGGCTTTTTCACCTTTGTGGCAATTCTCGCCTTTTTCGCATTCTTTGGATTTGTTGACATAGTTTGACTCATAGAGCTCACGAGCTTCTTTGGATAAAGAAATATTGTCCAAATTTTGGGGTGTCTTTTGGGTTACTGACTCTTCTTTTGCAGGGCGTTCAGTAGGGACCCTATTCAGTGTTGATATTCTTCCGGTCATTCCGGTAAGTATTGCATCTATCATAACTATCAGATCATATCGTCAAATTTTCAGATAACTTAATATAAATTTATATATAAGAACGTGCTCCAACATATGTTTTTCTAAAGAACTTGGTTGATAGTTTTTCAATCCTAACTCTCTTACCTCTGCTTGGTGCGTGTATGAACTGTCCTCTACCTATGTATATACCCACGTGAGAGACTCTTTTACCTCCACCAGTAGCAAAGAAAACAAGATCTCCTGCCTTTAGGTTTGATTTACTAATGTATCTGCCAGCCCTATATTGAGCTCTTGATACCCTTGGCAGATTAAGACCATTTACTCTATATGTGACAAGTGTCAGACCACTACAGTCGAAGCCCCTTGTCGTTGTGCCCCCCCATCTGTAAGGGGTTCCAATGTAGCTTTTCGCTGTTTTGACAAGCTCGCCACGAAGGCCGCCTATGTTAGACTTATATTTTTGTTGGGCAGCCATATATGAGTCAGGGGCAACTATATAATATGCGCTGATGTCGCATCTACGTTTTAGTTTCTTAGCTGTTGCTATTGCATCTGATTTTGTATTGAAATTACCAAATCGTACCTTGTAGAGACCGTCCTGGTGCTTGAAATAGTATGCTTCTAGTCCGTCGCGATCTAGTTTTGCCTCAAGCCTTACAGCGTTATTCAGATTCATGAAAGCACCTGCTTGTATGGTATATTGCATAGATGTGAGACTTCTGCTTGAAGGGGCTGAATATTTTTTAGCTGTAGAGTATTTTGCACCGCTGTATGTTGATGTGGTTGTCCCACAGGATGAAATAAAAAGTACTAAAATACATATTATTAAGGTTTTGATCTTTTTCATAAAGTAATAATCGCCTATAATGTCTTATTGTTAAATGTTAAATGACTTAAAACTGGGTATGATGTATAATATATTCATAATTTAAACCGTGCAATGGAGAAGCAAGTGAAAAAGGACGATCTGCAAGTTTTTAATGGCAAAGATGGCAATAAATCCTATGTCTCATATAAAGGTAAGGTTTATGACGTTACGAACAGCCGCCTGTGGAAGAATGGAAAACATGTAAATAAACATGAGGCTGGGATGGATCTTAGCGAGGCTATGGAGTCCGCTCCTCACGGTATGGATGTCCTAGAAAGGTTTGAGCATGTTGATACTATCGAAGGTTTTCGTGTAAAGCGTGAGCGTGGTAAAAAGGCAGTTATCAAAAAGCTATACCGTATGTTTCATCCACACCCAATGCTTATCCATTTCCCAATGGGGCTTCTAGGGTTTACTGTTATTATGCAGCTTATCTATCTATATACTAAACAGCATTCTTTTGAGGTAGCTGGTTTTTATTCGCTAGTAACTGCGGTTGTTTTTATGTTACCTACAATATTTTCTGGGATTGTCAGCTGGTGGGTAAACTATGAGCTAGCTATCACAAAGATATTTATGTATAAGCTATCGTTTTCTATTATTTTATTTATCATGGGAGTTATAGAGCTTGTTATTAGATTTTCTATGCCAGAAGTTTCTGCTGGGGTAGGTGCTACAAGTATTTTTTATAACTTTATGATATTTGCAAATATTCCTGTGTTGGCTGTAGTAGGTTTTAATGGTGGAAAACTTAGCTGGGGTTAAGGCTTTTTACCAGAGATCACGACAAAGCCACCCTGACCATATCCTTCAATAGGCTCTTCATGTGTAGTGAGGGTTGTGTCTGTTAGTGTCTGCCATGAGATTATCTCTTGAAAACCTTCATTTTTTAGTAGGTTTATTATTTCTGTCGCACTATAGAATGTCGCTTCCTGATAAAATTCACTCTTATCCTTTTTAGCTATATACATACGACCAAGCTCTGTGTCTTTATCTACAAGACCTATGGCACACCTTCCGCCCTTTTTTAAAATTCGTGAGATTTCTTTTAGAGACTGCGCAGGGTCAGTCACGAAGCAGATAGTTGTGACCATGACAACCCAGTCAAAAACATATGATCTGAGTGGTAATGATTCAGCTGTTCCTTCTATTACATCAATACCGAGCTCAATAGCCTTGATATACATCTCTTTCGTAGGCTCGATGCCAAGGTTGATCCCTAACGGTTTCGCAAATTTGCCAGTACCTATACCTATCTCGACAGTCTTTCCGCTAATGCCTAAAGCTTTCATGGCCTTAAGCTCAGAATCATAGGCTATACAGTATTTGTCAAACCATGCGTCGTATTTTTCAGTATTAGTTCTAAATGCCTTGTTTTTGAGCATATGCCATTATATAATTAATTTAGTATTGAATACAATTTTATTTGAGGATTTATCATGCACAAAGTTCTTATCTTTGTCGACGAAGAGCCTTGCGAAGCTGGCTGAATGCCTATGTATGCCCCTTCCGTGAGTGGGGGAGATGCAGAGAGTGGAATGGCTCGTGATCTTTATGATAAGCTAACTGATACTCATCACAAAGAATTTGAGGTTTTGACAGTACCAGTGGGGTCACCTGAGGCCTTTTTAGATGCTGATGAATATTTAGCTATAGATTGTGAAGATATAAATCCAGTCGTATTTCTTGATGGAATAAAGATAATAAATGGGACAGAGGATGTTAGGCTGATATTAGAAAGGCTGGATAAAAATCTACTGTAGTAGGTTCAGTTCTTTAATTTCATTTATTGTTTTTTCTAGTTCACTAATCTGAAATGGTTTAACCATCTTTTTGAAAATTTTAATCTCGTCTAGCTCTTCTTCACTGATAGTAGTGTCAAAAGCTGAGAAAATTACGATAAGAGGCTTGTCGTCACCATTCTTGTTTATCTGTTGCAGCATTTCTATACCGTTCATTATAGGCATAACAATATCGGTAAAGATTACATCAGGTTTGATCTTGTAATACTGCTCTAGCCCTATGTGCCCATCTTCGGCATAGTGTACTTAGTAAAAATATGAATCTAAGATTTTAGCCAGTGAAGTCCTTGTTAAGACTTCATCCTCAACAACCAGAACTCTCATAGGCAATTTGTTAAATGATGTAAATCCACTCATACTATACTTTATCACAAAACTTGAACAATGTGTGCAAAATAATTATTGAAAAAGTTTAACTCTAACTGTATGATTCAGCTTCATTATAGGAGCGTAGCTCAGTGGGAGAGCATTGCCTTGACGTGGCAAGGGTCGGCGGTTCGAAACCGCCCGTTCCTATTTTATAACCATCTGAAGAGCCAGTACTTTTTGTGCTGGTTTTTTTGTTATTGAACCTAACGCTGACTGGTCATGAATTCTCATGGACACAGAGTAAATATCCCTGTCTTAGTCGTATAATTTCAATATATTGCAAGTTATTACCCAGTGTTTTTTGGCTAACAAAAACATAGGTAGTATTACTGTTTTTTTTCGTGAAGAACTACTTGTATGGTTTCTAATTTATTAATAAATAACACTAAAATACAATCAGTTATTCTGTTGATTTGTGCAATTTGTTTAATGCTTGTATATATTTCTATAAGTACTAATATTATTTTAAGTGGGAGTTATTATGAATAAAAAAGAAATGTCTGTATTTCTTCTTGATGACCATGCTGTCTTACGTGAGAGTCTTTGCATTCTTATGAATAAAGAGACTGACATGAACGTGTGCGGAACTGCTTCTGACGTTGCTGATGCTGTGAGTAAGCTTTTTAAAGTTCATGCAGACATAATCATTGTCGATCTTTCCCTCGAAAACTCAAACGGGATGGACTTTATAAAAACGATCAAAGCAAGATATGAAGACATCCGCGTAATAGTTCTTTCGATGCATGATGAGCTGGTTTTTGCTGAACGGTGCCTTCGTTCTGGTGCAGATGGTTATATTATGAAAAGTGAAAAGCCATCAGTTCTTTTAAGTGCTATCCGTCAGGTTATGAATGGGAAAATCTACTTAAGCGAAAAAATGATCCAATACATAGTTGCTAAATCGATGAATCAGAAGAATGCTTCAGAAAAAGATGTTGTAGAATCACTTTCTGATAGAGAATTTCAGGTTTTTCAATATATAGGAGAGGGATATCTCTCTAAACAGATGGCTGATTTCTTAAATCTTAGTGTAAAAACTATTGATTCTCTTAGGGAAAATATAAAGCACAAATTAGGGCTTGAGAATGCTTCAGAGCTAACCCGATATGCAATCAAATGGGTTCACTCAAAAGGCATATTATAGTGTGGAGATAAAATTGAAAATGACGAATGCTCTAACAATCACAGACCTCCAAAAGGAGCTGTTGGCTGTTAAGCAGACCTATAACGAACTTCATTGTCATGACCAGCGTAAAATGCTTGCTCTGGATGATGTTCCTGTTTTTGAACTGACCATAGACAAAGAAGCAAAGATCACTAATCTCAGCAAGGGCTTCGAAAAAGTTATGGAATACACTTGCGAAGATTATCTAAATAAATCATTTACAGAACTGTTGGCTGATGAGGATGAGATTACTGGTCATTATGCCAATTTCGAAATGTTTAAAGTGAAAGGTACTATTTATAAAAAGCATTGGCGTATGAAGAAGCCGAGTGGCGAGGTGATCACCGTAATGCATAGTGCGCGTGCGATCTATGATGATTGCGGTGAATTTAACGGTGCTGTAGGCTTTGTCTTAGATGTTTCTGCATCAGTAAATGCAAACAGGGCTCTTGTCCGTTCTGAGCGTGAAAAGAGGCTTATTCTAGATATAATGTCGGAAGGTGTCATATATTTTGACAAAGAGTTGAAAGTTATCTGGGCTAACAGAGTTATGTCTGATTTCTTTGGCAGTTTTGCAGATGATATAGAAAATAAACGATGCCGTGAGTTCTGTCCAGGACGTAACACTGGTTGTGCCACATGTCCAATCATGAAATCTCTGCATACAAAAACGAAACAAATATCTGAAGTTTCATACAATAGTATATCTTGCGTTATGCAGGTACACCCTGTTCTGGATAATGATGAAGATATAATCTCTTTGGTAACAGTTATTACAGATATAACAGAGAGAAAGCTTTTAGAGAGACAGATAGTTGATCTGAGCAATAATGAGCGTAAAAGGATCGGTCACGACCTACATGATGGTCTTGGTCAGATGCTGTCCGCTATCTCTATTATGTCATCCAGCTTGCTTGATATTATGGATAAAAAAGAGGGGCAGGAGTTTGAGCTTGTCCAAAAGATTGTAAAGCATACAGACGAATCACAGGAGATGATGCGTAGAATTCTTGATGGATTATGCCCAGTGTTTGATTGAGTGCAGGATTTTGGAAAAAACATAGAGTCACTTGCGTCACGCCAGTATGCTGTATATAAGGTCAAATGTAATCTCACATTAAGCCACGAAATCGAGTTTGAAGACGAAAACATAGGCAATCACCTGTATATGATAATCAGAGAAGCCTTGAACAATGCAGTAAAACACAGCAAATGTACTGAAATTGATATCAACATTTATAAAGAAAACGAAAATATTTTTATTCAAATCAATGATAATGGTGTTGGAGTGGATGAACTTAAAAGTGATCAAGGTTATGGTTTTAGGATTATGCGCTACCGTGCATCAGTCATTGGCGCCACTCTTGATATTACGAGCAGACCACCCAGCGGAACCAAAATTTCAATCAAACTATAATCCCCAGTAATCTTACTCTCTCATTACAGTAGTTTTACTGTCCAATAACCAGCTCTATTTACCACTTTTTACAGGAACATGTCCCGATTCAACTAAATGTCGTAAGTACTTATAGTTATCCTTAGGTATTGAATTATTACTAACCTTAGGAGGATAAGATGCAATCTGTATTAAAGAAAGGGATCTTAACAATTATCAGTGTATCGCTTATGTTTTTTGCAGCCGTTGGGTACGCAAAAGATAGAGTTTATAGGACTGATGTCGTTGTAGTAGGTGCAGGTGGTTCAGGGCTTGCTGCTGCTGTATCTGCTGCTCAAAATGGCGCAAAAGTTATTGTGCTTGAGAAAATGGCTATAGCAGGAGGAAGCACAAACTATGCTGAAGGTCTGTTTGCTATTGGCACAAAACAGCTGAGAAATGACGGCTTTGATATTAGTAAATCAGAGTTTTATAAACAAATCATGGAGTACGGGCACTTCCGTACTGATGCAAGACTGCTTAGACAGTTTGTAGAAGAATCAGATACAACAATCGAATGGCTTGAAAGCCTCGGTGTTGGATTCGACGCAGTAAAAATGTCTTATGCAGACTCCCCTGTATGGCACCTTGTGCTCGATTATAAAGAGTTTCATCACGGTGCTGCTCTTGTAAACCGTCTGCTGGACGTAGGTGACGAGCTTGGCGTTAAAGTAATGTACGAAACACCAGGAACAAGCCTTATTTACAAAAACGGCGCTGTGCAAGGTGTAGAAGGTGTGGATGCTAAAGGTAACAAAGTTATTGTAAAAGCTAAGTCTGTTATCATTGCAACAGGTGGATTTCCTAACAGTAAAGCGATGATCGATAAATACACACGTTTTGACGGTGATAAGATCATTGGTACTCTTCCACTTCAAAAAAACGGTGACGGAATCAATATGTCTATGAAAGTCGGCGCTGCAACAGAAGGCTGGGGACTTATGCTTCACCAAGCAACAAGAGGACCTGGGGTTAAACCTTTTGGTGATCTCTTTACAATGGTATGGCAGCCTGCTCTCTGGGTTAACAAATTCGGTAAAAGATTTGTAGACGAAACAGCTGTATTCAGCTTTGTACATGCCGCAAATAGTGTTGAACATCAACCAGGTTCATTCGCATGGGAAGTATTTGACCAAGAAACATTTGATAAATATACCAAAGTTGATGGTATAGAAGCTGGTATCGGCGTTATCATCCCTATCGGTACAAAACTTACTAATCTCGAAGCAGAATTCGCAAAATCAGAAAAAGACGGCAACCCTAATGCTGTAAGAGCTAACACTATTGAAGAGCTAGCTAAAAAGATGAAAGTTGACCCAAAAATTCTTAAGAAAACTATCAAGAATTACAACGGATATAAAGAAAACAATCTTGATAAAGAGTTCTGGATGGATCCTAAATGGATTATGCCTGTTAAAAAATCAACATACTATGCTATCAAAATATTTCCACAGGCATATGTTTCTCTTGGCGGCGTAAAAATCAATGAACGTATGCAAGCCCTTGACCAAAACGATAACGTTATAAAAGGTCTGTATACTGTTGGTTGTGATGTTGGCGGACTTTATGGAGATACATATACTCTGTTCGCTTCTGGTTCTGCTTTCGGTATCGCACAAACCTCCGGAAGACTTGCAGGAGCTGATGCTGCTAAAAGTCTGAAATAGATTTCTCATTCGTTCCTTTGTAGTAGCGGTCATTCATAATAATGTGTGACCGCTTTTCCCCTTGCATTCAATATAGGAGTTAAAAATGAAAATGAATAAATTAATAACAACAGTAGTGATGTGTTTTTCTATGATGATGTTCTCTGCTTTAACATCATTTGCAACAGAAAACGGTAACCAAGCATCTGTGAATGGTCCTGAAGGTTCAATGGCTGGAGCGATTCCACCTCCTGGTATGTACCTCTTGTCATACACTAATTATTTTCACTCTGATAGATTCAACGATTCAGACGGGAACAGCGTTGTTCCTGGATTTGAAGTGACAGGTACAGTTGAAACTTTACGTACTGTCTTTGTTTCTAAACAGAAATTTTTAGGTGGTAATCTTGGTGTGCAGGCTATACTACCATTTGTATCATTAAGCGTAAAAAACCCACTTGGCTCAGATACCAAGTCTGGCATGGGTGACCTCTGCGTAGGTGTATTCGACTCATGGCATTTCAAAAACTGGCACTTTGCCTTCGGTCCAGAAGTATTCTTGCCAATAGGTGACTATGATAAAAACGACATCGCAAACATAGGTTCAAACTACTATACATTCGAACCTGTTTTCGCTTTTACTTACTTAAGTGATGGCGGTTTTGAAGTGTCCAGTAAATTTATGTACAACATAAATACTGAGAATAATGACACTAACTACAAATCAGGTGATGAATTCCACTTTGACGGCTTTGTTGGTCAACACTTCAAAAAAATCACTACAGGTTTCAACGGTTATGCTTACAAACAGATCACTGATGACAAACTCAACGGCGACAAATATTTAGATGGAAATAAAGGTCAGGTTGTTGGTGTTGGTCCAGAGATAGCATTCAACTATCACCAAATAGGATTTCACTTTAAACTTCACAAAGAGTTTGCTGTAGAAAATAAAGCTGTAACAGACAAATTATGGTTCAGAATGAACTTCTCATTCTAATTATAAAATTCTAGGCGGTTGGATAATTTCGACCGCTTTTTCTAACTTGAGGGATATTTATATGAAGATAAATTCAATTTTTTTAGTTTTAATTTTAGTATTTACAATATCGTCTGTTGTTTATGCTGAAGGCTTTCCGTTTAATTGCTCCGAGTGCCACGAATCGCCATCTGAGATATTTAAAGATGGTCATGCAAAGATAGGCAATTTTGACAAGTGCTTTGACTGCCACGAGCCTTCTAGCAATGCGAAAACTTTGGGTGAGAGGGTACATAAAATACATTTTTCAGACATGGGGGTTAATAAAGAGACATGTACTTCCTGTCATGCACCAGACAGTGAAGGGAATATATATGTGGTTCACGACAGTGAAATCTATTTTGGACCTGATGAAATGGACGGATTAGTTCAAAAATTTCAGACATGGATGGACTCTGAAGAGTTAGCAGATTCTCATAATAAAGCTGGGGTATACTGCAATAGCTGTCATGAAAGGTATGACCCAGATGATGTTGATAATATGTCTAAAAAATGCAAAGGCTGCCATGGTGAGTTCAAAGATGTTGCATCATTTACAGCAGATTTCGAAAGAAATCCTCATAAATCTCATTTTGGCAAACTAAGCTGTGTAAAATGCCACAATGTTCACGAATCATTTAAGGATTATTGTGATAAATGTCATCATACAAATATGAAATGGACAAAAAGATTAAAATAGGAAATTTCCAACATAAATATAATAGTCGAGGGTTGATCTCTCGGCTTTTTTTTTCAGCATTAGTGGCTCAAAATGGTGGTACAGAGAAGTGTAATCCTTCCATTTTAATCACTTATAGGTATGTATAAAAAATCGGGGCAGGAGGATGAACCGTCCCCCTGCGTGTATAGTAATGGCATGATTGGGGTGACACCTGTCTATACACTTCCCCGCAAAAGTCACTTTATATTAGTTATTTAGTATCTTTGTCATCATGTATTTTATGTCTCTAAAGACGTAAATATCTTTTCCTTTTATTAAGCAATAGATAGGGTAACCGATCTCAGCACCAGAGATAACAGCTTCACCATTTGGGATAAGGAGTGAAACTAATCTTTTTCCCGACTTTATAGTCATGCTGGTTGTTATGTGTCCTCTGTCTATATCTTCGCAAATCCCTTTAATAAGCTTATAACCATTATTTTGAAGGAGAGCTGCATCTTGTGCGGTCATTGGTTTTGGTGAGAAATTTTGTGTAAGGTCCATGTTTGACTCCATTTATGCTGTTACCAGCGTTTTTTCTTCTAATCTTTTCATTCCAGTAGCCCATGCTGCATCTTCAAGGAGCTTATGAGCACCAGTAGTGTCAATAATAATTCCTTTCAGTAGCATATCTTCTACGGCTGATTTCCCTGCCACAGAGCATACGATCACTGCACAGTCATTTAGCAGATTCTGAACGTTATTAAGGTGCCCAGAAAGCTTAATACAAGCATCATTGTCATCGTATTGAAGGTTACGAATCTCTCTGAGGTGAGCTCCCCAGCCTGAGACTTCGTAAACATAGAATGTACGTGCGTTTTTGAAAGTTACATCAGCAAGGTAGTTATTCTCTGTAGCGACAGCGACAAGCACCATCTTATTACGTGAATATTTTGAGGTTTTCTCTGTGACCTGCTGAGTTGTGAATGTACGGTGTATACTCATTACCTGAGATTTTACGGTTGATGAGTTTTCTATAGCCTCATCAGTAAGGCTGTTAATGTCGAACTCTTCGCCAAGTTTACCTATAGCGTCAGCTCTACATTGGCGACAGTGTTGCATAACATTGTCGAAGCCACCCATAATCTCAGCGCAATCTAGTCTTGTTCTACCTATCATCTCCATAGTCGGCTCTGCTACGCCATCTTTTGCGAATTTTGTGCCGTATTCTGGTTTACTCATAAGTGGAAGGATGTTGTGTATGAAAACGCCAAGTTCTTTTATCTTACGTGCCACTTCTGGAACGTGTTTATCATTAATGTCAGGGATAAGGACTGTATTGATCTTAACCAATATATCCCTTTCAACGAGCATCTTTATACCTTCAAGTTGACGTTGAAGGAGAATGTTCGCAGCATCAACTCCTCGGTATGTAACACCTTTGAAGTGTATCCAACTATATATGTGTTGACCGATCTCTGGATCAACAGCGTTCATCGTAACAGTCACGTGGCTGATACCTAATTCTTTAATTTCGTCTACATAGTCTGGGAGGTTTAGACCGTTAGTGCTGATACATGGAATAAGCTTAGGGTTATATGCCTTAAGAAGTCTAAGGGTCTGGAATGTGGATTCTGGGTTTGCAAGTGCATCTCCAGGTCCTGCTATTCCAACAACGCTTAGGTTGTCTAAGGATTGCTCAACCATGATAACTTTTTCAAGTGCTTGTTCAGGACTAAGTATGCCACTTGTGACACCAGGTCTTGACTCATTAGAACAGTCGTATTTTCTATTACAGTAGTTACACTGGATGTTGCAAGCTGGTGCAACAGGCAGGTGAATTCTTGCGTATTTATCATGAGCATCTTTGCAGTAGCACGGATGTTTTTCTATTCTTTCTCTTACACTATCTTTATTCATGTTCAGCCTCCGCCTTTCTAAAAGCAACGTTTGTGCCAGTTTGTAAAACCCTATAAACAGGGGATTGTTAGCATTTTTTGTTTGTCATGATTGTTACAATTGTCTGTTTGTAGACCCGACATTGTGTAATGTTAGATATGTAACATTACAATCTGAATTGACATCATCAGCATGGCGAGTGGTCTGATAAACCTAGTAAATACAGGGATGTAGGTACTTTATTACATATCGAGTGATAAGTTGTGCTTTTGGCACCCTCTTTGCGTATCAAAACATTATAAGGAGTTTGAACATGATTATAGATGATACTACTCTTAGAGATGGCGAACAGACACCTGGAGTTTCTTTTACTAAAAAAGAGAAGCTAACAATAGCAAAGCAACTTGACGCTATAGGTGTGCAGGAGATTGAGGCAGGGATACCTGTTATGGGTGTGGCTGAGTCTAAAATGTTCGAGGCGATCATGGGGCTGGAGCTTGACGCTAGAATAATAGCATGGAACAGAGCTTTGGTTGGTGACGTTCAGGCATCTGTAGCGGCAGGGGCAAATGCGATAGAGATATCATTACCCATGTCAGATGTACAGATAAATACAAAGCTTGGAAAGTCTCGTGAGTGGATACTAGATCAGGTTAAGTCAGTATTAGACTATGCATCAAAACATGATTTATATATCTCTGTTGGTGGAGAGGATGCCTCAAGGGCTGATTTCGATTTTATGTCAGAATATATACAGACTATAGAGGCTCATGGAGCTGACAGGTTTAGATTTTGCGATACTATTGGTATACTCGACCCATTTCAGACATACGAACTTACTAAAAAGATAAGAGAAATTACGGATATGGATATAGAAGTTCATACCCACAACGATTTTGGTATGGCTACTGCTAACGCTTTGGCTGCGGTGAAGGGTGGGGCGACTCACGTAAATACCACCGTTATGGGGCTTGGAGAAAGGGCAGGGAATGCTCCTCTTGAAGAGATCATTATGGCATCCAGACATGTTTATGGAGTTGCAGATGAGTATGACACGAAGAATATGCGTTCTCTCTCTGAATATGTTGCAGTTGCATCTGGTCGTCTGCTTGAACCTCAGAAGCCTGTTATCGGTGAGTTTATGTTTACCCATGAGTCAGGCATACATACTGACGGTGTTTTGAAAAATCCTAAAAATTACGAAGCTTTTGATCCTGCTGAACTTAATATGGAGAGACATATTGTCTTTGGAAACCAGTCAGGGTTAGCCGTTTTGAAACATATATTAGAGAAGGAAGGGCTCTTCTTGGAAGATTATGAGCTGTCAGGGCTTTTGCAAAGGGCTAAGAAATTGTCTCGTAAGAATAAGGCAGTGTTGAAACAGTCAGAAGTGATTAAGCTTTATATGAATATTGCTCAGTAATAAAAAGGCGACTGATTAAAGCCGCCTTATTAGTTTATTATTCTACGCCTTCGAGCGATTTTAGGCATTTTGCGGTGAGTTTTTCACCCTCTTCAGATATCTTGTCAAGATCGGCAAAACCGAACTTGTGAGCATTTCTATGTATCCCTTGGGCAAGTATCATATCTTCGTAGACAATCAAAGCTCTACCAAAACCTTCTGTATTAATATCGATCACAGCGTTAGCCATCTTCCCTGTTTGCATTTCAACATTCTGAGCTACTGCTTCATAAAAGAGACGTATCTTAGCTATCACGTCATCAGGCATTCTGCCGTAAACGTCTATTTTCTTTTTGTCTTCTTTAGTCATAA
Organism: Denitrovibrio sp.; assembly: GCA_002869185.1. Lineage (GTDB taxonomy): Bacteria > Chrysiogenota > Deferribacteres > Deferribacterales > Geovibrionaceae > Denitrovibrio. The sequence goes on from PKTN01000001.1 coordinate 162,889, forward strand.
CAAAATGTCGGGATATGATCGTTTCATCGTCCAGTTTTTTCCAAACGCCATATGCATCATGTGCTCGAAGTTTAGCGTTAAGTGTTTTCATAAATGACATAGTATCAACCTCTATGCATCTCTTAACATAGCTTTTTTCAGCCATGGAGCTGGGTTTGTACCAAGCTTCTCTTTGAGTGCGTCGAGAACTTCAACTATAGGCATTGGATCAGTAACTTTAACTGGGTGAATCTTGTTCTTTATAACGTGTGCAGCTGCTGGTCCACCGATCTCTGCAACATAAAGGATTGCACAGTCATTAAGCTCCTGAGCCTTTGTTTCAGTGTCAACCTTGTGGTCTTTAGTAGGGTCGATAGGAACAAACTCTCTCGTCTCTGAGAGTGAATATCCTTTGTCGTCGATGTCGTATATGGCTACTTTGTCTGCTTTACCAAAGTGTTGGTTTATTGTCTCCATGTCTGTTGTGCAGAATGCTATTTTCATAATGATCTCCTTATTTTTAGTGTGATTTTTCTATGTCTTTTTCAAGACAGATGTTGCCTAGATCAAACGCAAGTTGCATAGCACCCTTGTATCCGATAAAGTTTCTATGGAAATGCCCAAGCATATCTTTGATAGGGTAGCCCGCTTTGTATAGAGGTAGCCCCTTTCTTTTGCATAAATGCACGGCATTTGAATTACTTATTACAAAATCAGACTCAGATATATGATCCTCTAAATCTGATAGATCTCCAAATATCACATGTTCAGCTTTTAAGCTTTCAAATGAACCAGTCTTAGCAGTTGTGACTAAACACTCAAGCTTTATACCTAGTTCTTCGCTAATGTATTTACCAAGACCGTATAAAAGGTCTGGCTCAGCAGCTATAGAGCATGTTTTGCCACCAAAGCTAAAGTGAGCGTCAAGCATAGCATCGAGTGCTCTGTGTCTTTCAATCTTAGCCCACTCTGGGACTGGCTTCCCAGTGTAATCTATAAGCCAAGATATAAGCTCATCTGTCGCTTTTATCCCTGTGAGTGTGTCGAATTTTTTGTAGGGCACACTATTCTTTTCTAGAAGAACGTCTGCTGCTTTCTCCATACTTTTACCGATAGCTATGGTGAAATCGGCACAACAAGCGGTTCGAATGTCGTTAAGCTCAGAGCCTTCTTCTGGTAGTCCGTAAAAACGAGTTACCTGACCACCCATACTAGATGCTAAATCTGGAAGTATAAAAGTATCGAGACCAAAGTAAGCGAATAACCTTTTTATCCAATCTATATCTGCGGCATTCAAATGCATACCAGCGAGTATGTTTATTCTTTTCTTATCTATATGTGTGCATTCAGGGCGAGGTGGTACGATAGTTTCAAGTATTGCAGCCACTGCACTAGCATAACCTGTCTCAGCGTCACCACTGAAATCTGGTGTTGCGACAGGGACGATCTGTACATGATCATATTCAGGATATTTCTCTCTGAACCTGAATAAAGTTCCTTTTATATCGTCACCTCTGGTTTCTGTCATACCTGTTGTTGTGAGTCCAATTATCTTTGGTTTTTGTTTTTCGATAACGTTCTTTATCCCGTCAAAAAGGTTTGAGTCGTTACCCAGTATAGTCGCAATATCAAACACAGCAGTTGACTGCATAGGTGTGACCTCACGAAAATGTTGAGTAAGGAAGTTCTTAGTGAATGCCATACAACCTTGTGACCCGTGTACTAGTGGCATACAGCCATCAATACCTAGGAAAGCTGTTACAGAACCGAGTATCTGGCTCTTTTTGAGTGGGTTGACGCTAAGTGGTTTTTCTGTAACTTTAACCATTACATCTCCTCCCACGGTGCTTTACTGTGTGCGATATCAAAGACAGGTGACTCCATTGTGTAAACCATGTTTTTTGATAGTTCTACCATGCCGTCATAACCAGCGTAAGCGAATAGCCTCTCTTGGTTAACGTCTAGAAATGGCACTTGCCCCTTCATTGCGTTATACATATTCCTTCCTCCTGCAAGCAGAAGGTCGGCATTGTGTTCTTTTAGAAGGTTTAGGATTGTTCGTCCATCACCCTTAGGCATTAAGCCTTCTTCATTCCCTTCAAAATGGTCGAGAATCCTTTCTATGTCTTCATCTGTAGATTTTCTAGTACTTGATTTGATAACTTCCATACCAAGCTCTTGAAGCTGATTTAGTACTGACCAACTCTTTACTCCGCCAGTATAAACGAGTACTTTTTTACCTTTTAATTTTGGTAGGTATGGTGCGAGTCGTTCATATGTTTCTTTTTCCATTTTGTCAGTGAGCTTATTGACTTTCTCAACGAGAAATTCGCTACCTAAAGCTTTTGCTATATCGAGCAGAGTAGTTTTAGTCTGCTTCATTCCATAGAATGAACCTTCAAGATATGGGATCTCGTATTTGTCTTTAAGCTGACGTGCGAGTGATATTAGAGCCTGTGAGCATATAACCACAGAGACTTTTGCCTTATGAGCGTAGCACAACTCATCATATTCTGCGTTCCCTGTCATTTTAGAGAGTAGGGTTATGCCTAGCTCTTTAAAGAGAGGTTCTATCTGCCACAGCTCACCAGCTATATTGTATTCTCCTATCATGTTGATAGAAAATTCAGGAATGTGTTTAGGTTCCTTCGTGCCGATGACATGTTGTACAAGTGAGTGCCCGGCAAATTTGTTACCGAGGTTCTTGCTGCCCGAAAAGCCGGGGGAGTCGACCGGAATCACAGGCAGCCTAACCTCACTGGAAGCCTCTTCACATACTTTTCCTATGTCTTCACCAATCATGGCTGTGACACAGGTGGAATATACAAAAACCGCTTTGGGTTTAAATTTTTCTGCTATGTATTTAATCGATTCTTTTAGTTTGTCTTCTGATCCAAAGATTATGTCCATCTCTGATATATCTGTTGTGAAACCGTAAGTATGCATGTCGCCCACGTGTGAACGAGTACCACGGTTGTTATAACTGTGACCGCAACAGGTGATAGGTCCGTGTATAAGGTGTGCCGCATCTGCCACAGGCAAAAGGACAATCTGTGCTCCGTCAAAAGCGCATCCACCAGCTGTTGCTCCTGGGGTTGGCTTTTTACAAGCTTTCTTCTTTTCTTCTTCTGTTTTCGACTGGTTATGATCACAACCAGGTTCATTAACAAGTGTTTGTAATGTCAGTTTCATAACGTACTCCCGTGAAACTTACCTTACGTCACCCTGAGCAAAACAAAATACTATATTGCTATTTTGTTCTCCTCAGTATGACATATTATAATGTCTTGTCTTAATCCCTTAATCACCCCGTGAAATAAGCTTGGCGTCCATTGTTTTAGGTAGTGCAGGTTCCTCTTCCAATACATGAAACTCCAATATCCACCCATTATCCAGTGTAAACTGTCCACCAAAGGCTCCTTCCATTTCATACGAAGTGACCATTGCTTCCATATCTTTTTTAGGGACGTATACCGAGTATACGTCCCCTTTTTTATTTAAAGTTACCTTCATGGTATTACCTTAGAAGGTCGTAACTTGGACCATCTTTAGTCTTGTCATCAACGTCATCAAGGATTTCGTTAACTATCCATGTAAGCATTTGAACGCCACCCTTGTAGCCCATTGTAGCGGCTCTATGGAGGTGATGTCTGTCTTGAAGTGGGAAACCGATACGCACAAGAGGTGTTCCAGTATCACGCTCAAGATATTTGCTGTATGAGTTACCGATTATGTAGTCAACTGGCTCAGTGAAGAGGAGTGAACGGTAGTGCCACATATCTCTACCTGGGTAAGCTTTACCACCAGCACCAAACTCAGAGCTAGCAAGAAGTTCTTCACATTCTTTGCCCCACGCTTTTGTTCCGTTAGTAACGAGAACGTGAACAGGTTCAGCACCAAGCTCCATGATGAAACGAGTAAGACCAAGTGATTGATCTGGGTCACCGTTGATTCCGAATGTTTTACCGTGGATCCAGTAGTATGAATCTGCGATAGCATCAACAAGCTGACCACGCTCTTTTTCAAGCTGAGCAGGAACAGGCTTGCCTGTGAGCTCAGAGATAGCCATCATAAGGTCGTCAGTTCCAGCTATACCATAAGGGCTAACAACTTTTACTGTCTGACCCCAGCTTTCGAGAAGCTCTTTAGTCTTAACAGAAGAGTATTTCTGCATAAGGATAGCTGACTTCGAATTAGGAGCATCCTTAATAGCGTCGAGTGGAGTACCACCAACATACATCTGGTAGTCACCATCAGTAGGTGAGTTAAGTACTTCTGAAGGGTCACTAATAAGGTTAAGCTCAGCACCAAATAGGTCAAAAATACGCTTAATCTCTTCGAAGTTACCAATATAAGTATCAAATCCCATTATAACGTTAATCTTATCGTTTTTAGTTTCAGACACTTCGCCCATTTGCTCAAGGATACCGTGTATCATTGCATCGTAACCTACGACATGTGAGCCAACAAAAGAAGGTGTGTGAGCATATGTCACAGGGAAATCTTTCGGAATATAGTCTTCATCTTTAGCGTTTTTGATGAAGTTGTTAAGGTCGTCACCAATAACCTCTGCCATACAAGATGTACAGATAGCTATCATATCAGGTTTGAACAGCTCGTGTGTGTTCTGTAGACCGAGGTAGAGTGCATTGTGTCCACCGAAAACCGCAGCATCTTCAGTCATCGCATCACATGAACCAGGGAAAGGCTCACGGAAGTGACGCATAAAGTGTGAACGGAAGTAAGATGCACAACCTTGTGATCCGTGAAGGAAAGGCATAGTCTTTTCAAAACCGATAGCAGCATAGTAAGCACCAAGTGGCTGACAACCTTTAAGAGGGTTTACAACAAGGTCTTTTCTTTCGAAGTTGATCTTCTTGTACTCTTCAGTCTTTGTCCACTCAAGTATTTCTGCTACTTTTTCAGCAGTCTCAGCAGACTCGTATTGTTTTTTATTTTCGAATAGTTCCACATAGTCTTCATTTTTAAAAAGATCTATGTGATCCTTAATATGTAATTTTTCGCTCATAATATTAACTCCCTAAAATTATTTCCATGGTGGTGTAAGGTGTTTCCAAACTGGACCGTTGACAGCCATGTCCATGTCTCTTGCGAATACTGCAAAACCATCAAGACCGTGGTATGGACCACTGTAGTCCCATGAGTGCATCTGACGGAAAGGTATACCTGATTTCTGTGTAGAGTATTTCTCTTTGATACCAGAACCTACGAGGTCAGGTTTGAAGTTTTCTATAAGTTTTTCCATCTCGTATTCGTTCATGTCGTCTACGATAAATGTAGTTTGATCAACGTATTCAAGTGTTCTTGCATAGTCGTCGTTGTGTGCAAATTCGTATCCAGTGATACCAACCTGTACGCCAAGGTCACGGAAAGCAGGGATTGTGTGACGTGGTCGAAGACCACCAACAAAAAGCATACAGTTTTTGCCTTCGAGTCTTGGCTTGTATTTCTCTACGATCTTTTGGAACTGAGGCTCGTAAAGTTTGATAGCTGCTTCTGTTTTAGCTTTGATAGTGTCATCAAATTTTTCAGCGATAGCTCTCATACTTTTGAAAATCTGTGTAGGACCAAAGAAGTTAAACTCAACCCATGGTGTTCCGTGTTTCTCCTCAAGGTATCTTGAGATGTAGTTCATAGAACGGTAGCAGTGGATGAGTATCAATTTAGCTTTTGATGTATTTGCAATCTCACTCATAGATGCGTCACCAGTTGACTGAGCGATAACGTTCAGTCCCATAGCTTCGAGTATCTTACGTGAAGACCAAGCATCACCACCAATGTTGTAGTCACCAAGGAGAGCTACGTTGTATGGGCTATCTTCGATAGGAGCACCTTCGAGGTCTTTTTCATATACCCAGTCTCTAAGTGAGTCGTTTGCAATGTGGTGACCAAGTGACTGAGAAACACCTCTAAAACCCTCACAACGGCAAGGAATAACAGGTTTCTCTATCTCTTTAGAAGTTTGTCTTGAAACAGCCTCAATATCGTCACCGATAAGACCGATTGGACACTCAGAAAGTACTGATACACCCTTGTTAAGTGGGAAGAGTGTGTTAGCTTCCATAATAAGGTTACTAAGTTTTTTGTCGCCACCGAAGACGATATCTTTTTCTTGGAAATCTGAAGTAATCTGCATTGGCACATAGTTGTCAATACCTACAGTTCCGTTTGCGAAGTTACGTCTAGCACCCCAAGAGTACTGACCACAACCAACAGGACCGTGTGATATATGTATCATATCTTTGATCGGACCAAAAACCACACCCTTAGCTCCAGCGTATGCGCAACCACGCATAGACATAACACCCGGGCGAATCTTTCTGTTAGCTACGATGCCACATTTAACATCGTCAGCTTTAACAACATCCAATTTCTTTTTTCTATCTTTTTTCGTTTTATCATTATAACCGTCGAGGATCTCTTCCATCACCTCTACGCCATGATCATTTACATTCTTCTTTGGCATTTTTTTACCTCATTTGTTAGTTCAATTTTCTTGCCACTCTGAGCAAAGCGAAGAATCGCTTCGCTCAGGATGACTTATAATTAGCTCGTGCTGTTTAATTAAATATTAAGCTTCGCCAGCTTTTTTACCTACGATTGTCTCGTCGTCTGGAGTGATGATACCGAATTCCATAAGGAGGTCTTCGAGCTCTTCCATAGTAATAGGTGTAGGAATGTTGAACATTTTGTTGTTGATGATCTTGTCAGCAAGAGTTCTGTACTCGCCAGCTTGTTTACATTCTGGATCGTACTCTACAACAGTCATTCTACGAAGTTCTGCGTGCTGAACGACGTTGTCTCTTGGTACGAAGTGGATCATCTGTGTGTTGAGCTTGCTAGCAAGAGCAGAGATGAGCTCATCTTCACGGTCAGTTTGTCTTTCGTTACAGATAAGACCTGCAAGACGAACACCACCAGAGTTAGCATACTTAAGAATACCCTTAGAAATGTTGTTGGCAGCGTACATAGCCATCATCTCACAAGATGTAACAATGTAAATTTCCTGAGCTTTTCCTTCACGGATAGGCATTGCGAAACCACCACAAACAACGTCACCAAGAACGTCATAAGATACGAAATCAAGTTCTTCTTCGTAAGCACCTTCTTCCTCAAGGAAGTTGATAGCTGTAATAACACCACGACCAGCACAACCAACACCTGGCTCAGGACCACCAGCTTCTACGCAACGAATGTCGAGATAACCTGATTTGAGTACGTCATCTAATTCGAGATCTTCAACTGATCCAGCCTCTGCAGCCATTTCCATAATTGTGGACTGAGCTTTAGAGTGTAATATAAGTCTTGTTGAATCTGCTTTAGGGTCGCAACCAACGATCATTATCTTTTTGCCAAGTTCTGCCATTGCAGCAAGTGTGTTTTGGGATGTAGTTGATTTACCAATTCCACCTTTTCCGTAAAATGCTATTTGTCTTATACTCATTATGAGCCTCCTGTTATTATTGTAGTCACGGTCTATATATCAAAAGGCGTGCCAGTTTTTAAGTCATTGGTAATAAAGGATTGTCATGTTTTATTGTACGATTGTGGGGTGTGTTTGTAATGTTACAATTGTCGTGTTACAGACATTTTTGGTTTAATAATTTTTTCCTAACGAGAGTGAGGTGAAATAGTTAATATGAAAATAGTAGTATATATTGATGTTTGAAATTATAAAATTTTGTGGTAATTTATTATAATAATATTAAGGGGGAAAATATGAAAAAAATTGTTTTAAGTATTATGTCTTTAATTCTAGTTGTTGCTATTACAGGATGTGGAACTACCTATACTGCATATAACAACGTAATGAAACTTAAGAAGAGAACAAGTGCGAGTATTAATCTGCAAACTACAGCACCTGACATAAAGTCACTTGCTCAGTATGCTATGTCTCCGCTGGCAAGAGACCTTCAGAAGTCACTGGACATGTATGTTACTGATCCAGACAGTATTCCTACGAAGATTATGGATCCTGCTACAAATCCTGAGGCTGCAAAACAGGTTGAAAAAGATATTAAAGAAGCAAGAAGAGGGATGGCGAAATCATTCAAAGGGACTAGCAGAGCTCAGGCAGCACAGATTATGAATTCTGTTGTGAAGAATATGAGAAAACCTTACTGGCTTATAACAGACTTACCAACTGGTGCATTCGAAGGTGTCGTAAGAAGCGTTGAGCATGTTTCTACTGGTACTATAAAGATGAAAGATGGAAAGAGTGTCTATTACAGATTTGACTATGAGACGAAAGGCATAGAGACTGTGAGAGCGGAGTTAATCGCTGCTCTTGATGAGTTCCTTACTAAAGATGGCAAATGGGTAAAGAAAGCTGATGTAAGGAAAAACAGTTATGCTTCAGCTAAAGAGACTATTCAAGACTCCATCGTACTTTATAAGAAAATGATAGCCGATATTGAAAAGTATCCTGAGAGAAAAGCTGATGTGGATCGTTATAAGCGTGATCTAAAGAAGAATGAGAATATGCTTGCTTACTATAATAAAATGGAAGCAAAGAAAGAGAGCCCTATAACAATGTATACATACATGTGGAATGCTGCTGGCAAGATTGACCTAAAAAACCATGCAAATATGCTTACGGTTGTCTTGAATATAAAAGACGGAAATGTAACACTTGCATTTAATACGATAGAGTATGAATAAAATTTTCTTTGCCCTGATTATAACTTTATCTTTCATATCTGTTTCTGTCGCTAAGACAGGGTATGAGTATGAGCTGGACATAAAAAAAAGGGCGGGAGTATATTCTGGAACAGCTTTAAGCCTAGATAGGGTTGTCATAGAGATTACAAAGATGACACCCACGTCAGACACAGCTGCACAAGATGCTGACATTGAAGCTTTGTTTAAAATGGGTGAAGACCTATGGTTACAGTCAGGTGCTAAACAGAGCTTTATTTTATCTTCTACGTACGGCTATAAAAGGCTGTGTAATGCAGTAATTGGATTTTACAAATCAGCGGGACGGCTATATAAGGCTGTCCCGTTTTATAAGAGACTGTTAGATGATTCTGGAAAGAGATACATAGTAGACGTCGAAGTGGAAACCATTATTAGACTGAGTGAGGTTTACCTATCCCTTGGGCAGACAGAGTCAGCAAAAGAACTTCTAATCCATTTTCAGAAGCTAATAGATGAATACTTCATAGTAGATATCACTGATGTTGAAGGGAGCGATGCCTACTGCGTAGTAGTAAATAGTGAATTTAGGAAACAACATATCCGCTTGGCTCTCTTAGATGGAGATGGAACGGAGATGCTTAAAGGTGAGCAGGAGTTTTTTGACTTTTTGCTTAAATTTTATAAGTACTCATATTTTACACCATTTTTACAATTGACTGGATCTGCGACCTCTGAAAATTCATTCTTAGAGTTTGATGAAAGCTCAATTGCTGATAATTTTTATTATACTAATTATCAGATGTTATATACCTATGCACGTTTCTTCGCTGTTCATGGCGACAAAGAGAGAGCACTCCTCGCTCTTGATATGGCTGTTGAAGCTGTTAATAAAAACGCAGGTGGTGACGTCACTGCCACATCAATCCTTAAGGCTGATAGTACCGCACATAAAGAGATAGTAGGGCAAATAACTGGATTCTCATCTTCCACTGATGTTTCTGTGCTGAAACGTGTGCCATATAGATATCATTATCTGGAGAAACTTTATAAGGCAGTTGTTTTAGCAGAGATTGGGTATATAGATGGGGCAGTCGAAAACGCTAAACTTGCTGATATCAAGTATGCTGAGATGAAAGCATATTATGCTACTTTGCCAAAAGAATATTCATATATTGATAGAATTGACGATAATTTTCCTCAGCAGATTTTGGCTGAGGCACAGATAGAGAATAATCGCTTAAACTTTGTTGCGGCTGATAAGTCTTACCTTCGTTTGATAAGCTTTTATGAAAATGTTAGAGAGAGTATTCCTGTGGAATTTCGTAGAGAGTTCTTTCGAGGCTACTCTAAGGGTGCTTATCTTGGTCTGATAGAAAATAGAGCACAGATGTATAAAGTAAAATCCGACAAGGTCGCGTTTGTACAGTTCTTGAATGCTCTGGATATGATGAATGCCAGACAGTATAGAGAACTTAGTGGTGAACAGACATTAGCTTCTGTCGACCTAAACGCTATTCAAAAGTCCCTCAGTAAAAATGAACTAATTTATGTAGTTATTGATACAGAGCAATCTATTATAGCAACAGGCATAACATCTTCTAATGTTGGACTTGATATCATAGCTAAGGATAGGAATCTTGAGACATCTTTGCACTCTTTTAAAGATGATCTCGTTAGCAAGAACATATACGACATAGTAAAGATCGGTAAACTAGCTGAGCCTATACTTGCGCCTATTTCTAAATATATAACAACTGGTCATATTCATGCTCTTATCGATGGCGGTATATCTGTATTGCCACTTGATATCTATTCTATAAATGGAAAAATGCTTTTTGAGAATTATGTCATAGATTACATGGTAACTCTTGATGAGATAAAAAGCAGACCAACTTTTGCTGGGAAATCAAATTTTCTAGGTATTGCAGATCCTATATATGATGATAAAGCTGGTTTAAAAGCTGCGAATATTCAAGTGTCTATGAAAAGGTCAGCTGACATTTCTGGTTATTTTAATCCATTACCAGAGACAAGGGATGAGGTTCGAGAGATTGCTGCTGGAATGGCTATTGCAAAGCTACTAATGGGTAGTGAGGCTGCGGAGAGTATCCTTAAGTCTATGCCTCTTGAGCAGTATAATATTATACACTTTGCTACACATGGTATCCTCGGTGGAGAGATCCCTGGGGTTGATGAGCCTGCATTGGTTCTTACTGGTGAGAATGGCGAGGATTCACTTCTGACAGCATCAGAAATATCAGCACTTAAAATGAAGGCTGGGTTGGTTGTGCTGTCTGCTTGTAATACTGGTAGCGGTAAATATTTCAGGGGTGAAGGGATAACAGGTATCGCACGTGCTTTTAAAATTGCTGGTACAGGTACTGTTGTCGCATCATTGTGGCCTGTTGACTCACTCGCAACAAAAAATATGATGGAACTATTTTATAAACTTCTAGACGAAGGCTTAACTGTTTCTGATGCTCTGTATAAGGCGAAGCAACAGTTACAGAAGAGTTCTCTTAAGAGCGATCAAGCTGGAGATAGAGCTATTAAAAGTAAAAATACAAGTCAGAAAAATTATACTGGATATGCAAACCCATACTATTGGTCAGCATTCGTAAGTATCTCTTCGTAATATTAAGTTTTATAAAACCTTTGGAATTTCTCCCTTGTTAAGGATGATAAATCTGTCATCAAGTATAGGCGCGAGGGTCGATATCACATCTGATGGTTTGAGACCACCACCGCCACATCCGGGTAGGGGCATATACACCTTTTCCCAGTTATAAAGCTCAACAAGCCTAACTAGCTCTTTTGCTGAACGCTCCACAAGCTTTAAGTCAGCATGTGATGTCCAAGTCTCTTCAACAGGGAAGCTTACAATCATGTTATCAATATGATGAACGTGGTTGCCTCCGTCCCTTATGAGTATCCCTAGCTTTTCAGCAAGCCAATCCAGAGTTTTCCCTAGTTCTTTCGCATTCCCTCTGCCGAGATTTGCTTTACCATCTTTTTTGATAGTTCCATTCGTTGTGATGACAACAGGGTTTGTTCCAACGTAATCAAGTAGATTCGCAGTTTGAAATTTCATCATTATACCTCACTGGAAGTTCTAGTAGTTTCTTTGTTTGTTTTTCTATATCTCTAAGAACCTTTTGGTCTATCTTCTTTGTCCATTTAGTTGGAATGCTATCGTAGCCGTATAAAGCACCAGCCAGCATGCCAGCGATAGCTCCATTTGTGTCAGCGTCACCACCCTGATTAACGACACGTACAAGTGTCTCCTCGAAAGATGTACTGTCAGAGAAGTGATGCATTACAGTCTTAAAAGTATCTACTATATAGCCAGATGCTTCTCCCCTATATCTAGAATATGAAAATTTTGGATTGATCTTAATTAGCCTATTGGCAAGCTTGAGAGCCTTTAATTTATCACCTGTTTCTAGCATGATTTTTGTCATTTCACCAAAACAGAGTGTGATAAGATCTGATTTTTTATTATTATGAGTTAGATGAGATTGTAATCTAGTCATCTGTTCGAAATAGCCCCATTTTTTTAGGCAGTATATAACAAGTGGAAGATTACGCATTGCAGCTCCGTTGCCTGCGGCCATATCTGACTCAGGCTGCTCTGTGACACCTTTTAGCATATAATCTCTGACACCCTTACGAACAGTACTTCCGATGTCGACAGGTTTGGAGCGCATCCATGTTACATAATGGTCACCTACTGAGTGTAAATTAAAGCCACCAGACTGAATTATACTCTCACCAAGTGCTAAGCTCATCTCTGTGTCGTCAGTTACTCTTCCCGGTTTTAATTTAAGCCAGCCTCCACCTATTATTTTATCATGCACACCATAATCTGAGGCGACCTCTCTCGGAGTCATGAATTCAGTTGTTGCACCAAGGGCGTCGCCTATGGCAAAACCAACATAACTAGCTAAAATTTTATCCTCTATATCATTTTTCATTTGCAAACTCTGTAAACTTCTTTCATTATGCTCAGATGAGTATTCAAAAAAGCACTATTAGTAAACTTAAAGATATCAAACGGTTTTATCACTATACAAACCTTATTAATATCCCTACGGGAATGTTTGTTAGTAATGAGTACAACAGAAATGTGCTCCCTATAACCATTAGCGGTGTCTGGGAATATTATTCTGATATCTTTAAGGCTATTAAGCGGGCTCAGGATCTCAACGCAGCGGCGAATATTTTTAAGGGCGCCATGGAGTCTCTCTTCTCTCTCTCCGAGAAGCACAACGGGAAAAAGATGGGTAGCTATACCCGGCTTTTGAAAGGATGGCTCTTTGATTCTAATAGCACCGAAGGCGCTGTTATGAAAGGTTGGGTTGAAAGCCGATTCGGTATTACTCCTTATTATCATAAAGATATAATTCCTGATGTAAATTCTGAAGAGTACTATGAGTACATGGTTGAAAAGATGGATATGAAACATAATAAAAATCTTATCTTTCATCAATTAGACCTCCTTTATACCTATACTCAAGTAGTGATGGAAACTTTTTATAGTGACTAACTCCCTAAACTGACCTTATACCGTGGTGTGAATGACCTGTCTGAACACTTGGTTGTGAAAGAGCTGGAAAATAAAAGGGTCTGTATCGAACAGAACTCATTAGTTTCTTTTACTTCAGATAGGGATATAGCCTCGCAATTTGGAGACTACATCCTTACCTCTCAAATCCCCTACACAAAAATCGTTTTCTTCTCAGAGGTTCTGCCGAACATTCGATTCAATGGTGAGAAAGAATACCTTGTTCTCGGTGGCAGATACGACAGTGAAGTAAAATATTACTAATTATATATAAAAAATCTGTTATGAATTTTTTATTAAACGCTCGCCTGTATAAATATCAGTCTCGTCTTTTATACTTTTAAACCTTCTCAACCTTGCGCCAAGTCTCAGTATCTTCGTCAAACTCTTCTATCAGGTCTAGTTCACCAACTCTGAAGCCGATGCGTCTGTTTGACTCAAGAAAATGAACGACATAAACAGGCTCGAATAGGAAATCTTGAATATCACAAATATATCCTTCAAGTCCTACATAAGCTATTTCGTCGCCTCGGCTACATCCGCCACAAGTTCCGTCATCTCTTATTATCTTATTAACTCTAACGAGAGAGTTTATGGTTAATTTCATACTACGCCTCCATAGTTTCGTGTGTTAAACATCCTTTAGGACAAGCTTTAGAGCAGGCACGGCAACCGATACAGTTTCCGTCGTTAGTCACCTGCATAATCATTCTTGCATCATCATCAGTCTCAATCTCGTATGGTCCGAGACATCCATATGCGCATGATTTAAAACAACGAGCACAACCGATACATACTTCTTTATCTATGCTCGATACAAACTGAGGTGTCCAAGATGATCCGTTCTTTTTTGTTCCTGTGATTAGTGCCATGAAATAACTCCTTAGATTTTGTTGATGAAATTAGTAAGCAAGGGGGATGCCTGTTTTATGATTCTAATATTATTAATGGTTTATATGGTTGTGGTGTCTGTTTATGTAACCTTACATACATGACAATGTTTGAAATGTAACAAAGTACATATGATTAAATTATGATCTATATTGGTTAAAACGTGATCAGTAAGAAATGGCATTTGCTTCACATAAAGTAACCAGATGTAATAAGCCTTTGTTAATATTAAGATTAATTGTGATGTGATATTGTGGCATCATCATTGCTTGGTGTTGGCTTATGAATGAAAACTATTACAAAACAGCATTAAATACTATTTACGAAATAAGTGTGATATTAAACAGCTCTAATATTATACAGCACTCACTCTATAGGTCTCTTATGCAGATGGCTGATACTCTTTCTATGGAGCGTGGCTTTATACTCTTGCAAGACAAGAATACAAGTGAGCTAGTAGTTGAGGCTTCAATTGGCATTGAGTACATTTCTAACGAGAATAAGCGATATAAAGCGGACGAAGGTGTAGTAGGTAAGGTTTTTAAACTTGGTTTGCCAATCCTTATCCCAGATATTAAACAAGAACCACTCTTTTTAAATAGATTATCAAGAGATGAAACTGAAGAGATAAGCTTTATAGCTGTCCCTATAAACCATCAGGGTCAAACCTATGGTGTACTAGCTGTGGACAAGGTCCTCTCTAAGATGTTCAGTATAACAACTGACGTGGACATCTTAAAGATGATCGCCACACTAATGGCTTCATTCCTGCATAAGGTTCACTATTTTGAGCAAGAGATAGAAGCGATGAAGGAAGAGAAGTCTCAGATAGAAGTAGAAAAGTTAAAATTGATAGGTGAAGTAACTAATAAGTATAAGTTTGAAGGGCTTGTTGGCTCAGGTAGACTTATGCGTAAAGTTATGGAAAAGATAAATATGGTTACAGGCTCTGATTCTGCGGTATTGATACGTGGAGAGAGTGGAACTGGTAAAGAAGTAGTAGCTAAAACAATACATTATAATAGCCACCGTAGTAAAAAACCTTTCATCGCTGTAAACTGTGCAGCGATCCCTGGGGAGCTTATTGAGAGTGAGCTTTTTGGTTATTCAAAAGGAGCATTTACTGGTGCTACTGGAGAGAAGAAGGGTAAATTTGAGCAGGCTGATGGTGGTACTATATTTCTAGACGAAATTGGTGACATGCCTATGGAAGCTCAGAGTAAGCTACTGCGTGTTTTACAAGATAAGGTCGTTGAGAAACTTGGTGGGACAAAGCCTGTTAAGGTTGATGTTCGTATCTTGGCAGCTACTAACAAAAACTTAGAAAATGCTGTTCAGTCTGGCGAGTTCAGACTCGATCTATATTACCGACTTAATGTTTTTGCGATATATCTTCCTGCTTTGCGTAAGCGGAAAGAAGATATACCTGAGATAGCTATACATATCCTTAGAAAACTGAGTGAAAGATATGGTAAGTCATTCGGAATAGGAAAAGATGCACTTACTGCACTTATGGGATGTAATTATCCAGGTAATATACGTGAGCTTGAAAACTGCCTTGAGAGAGCCGCATTTGAAGCTGGAGACGGAGAGATTAAGCCTAGCGATATCTCTTGTATGCGAGGCGAGATGTGCCTTTCACATATGATGGAAGAACAACTGTCGGGTACAATTACCCCTGTCCCAGTATTGGAAGAGGATGAGGCGGATATAGAGCTTATTAGCGCTGACATGGGTGAGAAGGAACGCCTAGTTCTCGCACTGGAGAAATCTGGTTGGGTTCAGGCAAAGGCGGCTAGAATGCTTGGCATGACAGTCCGTCAGGTAAATTATCGTATAAAGAAACTGAATATATCCGTTAAGAAAATATAGTCTGAATAGAGGCTGAACTTCTTATCCGCCTTATCATATGTATGCTAAATATTTAATAAAAGATTTGGTAGAAGGTTTACTTCGAAAGTGGCAAAGAGATAGTGAAACAAACACCATTGTTGGTGTTGTGGCAAGATATCTTACCTTTCATATGCTCCTCAATGATCATTCTAGACATATAAAGACCTATACCTGTCCCTTTCCCTTCTTTTTTTGTTGTGAAATAAGGGTCAAATATCTTATCTATAACATCATCAGGGATTGGCATTCCTTGGTTATGTATATCAATTACAATATCAGATGATGTAATCGTAACATTAATATCTAATTTTCTCTCAGAATTGTTTTCGTTTATCTGTGATTGATTTATAGCATCTTTAGCATTGCTAATAAGATTTAAAAACACCTGACGTAGTTCTCCTGGATATCCAATAAGAGTATCTTTGTTCTTATCACACACATGTCTATTATTCATTTCAAAACACGCCTTCTCACTATCAGAACAGTTACAGTGGGTTTCAATAGTGATGTTTTCTGATTTAAATTGTGCTTTTATTAAATCCAAGGTAATAGCTAGTTCTTTGATAATGGAAAAACTCGTTTTAGACTTATTTGGTGAAAAGAAGTTTCTAAAATCATCTATAGTGTTAGACATATAGTCTATTAGTTGACAGTGCTGGTTGGATAGCTCCTCGAAAGATATGCCGTAATCTTCCCCTTCGTGTACGTCATGCATCGCTTGTGCGACTAGATTAATACTGTTTAAAGGTTGTCTCCACTGATGAGCAATAGCGTTAATCATCTTGCCCATATCAGCAAATTTACGTTGTTCGTAGAGCAAGCCCTCCTGTTTTTGTCTCAAGGAGACTTCATATTTTACTTTTTGTAAAAGGTTTTTATTAAGATTTTTTAATTCATTTTCGAGAGTTTTTAATTTAGTTATATCTTTCGAAACGCTTAATATGACAATTTCACCATCTACTTCTTGGATACTAGCAGACATTAAACCTTGGAGTGTATACCCATCTTTATGCACAAAATCAGCCTCAAGGTTACGGTAAAAGCCATTCTTATTAAGACCTTCTATGAGCATTTCTCTGTCTTCTTGATTTTTCCAGATATTAAGTTCTAATGAGGATTTATTGATTACGTCATCTTCTGTATAACCTAATATCCTTGTAAAACCTTCATTAATACTGATAAATTTCCCATCTTTTAAACGGTTAAGGTTGATCGAATCCTGACTTGTATTGAATGCACTGGCAAATATTTGCTCAGAAGCTTTTAATTTCTTTTGAGTCTCTTTGAGTTCTATTATCTTATCTTCAAGCTCTTTTGTTCTCTCAGAGATAATAAGCTCCAGATTGCTATTCATCTTCTGAAGTTCTTCTGTTTTTTCTTGAATTAGTAGATCTTTATGTTTTTTTTCAGTAATGTCAAATATGTAGGAAACACAGAATTCCACATCCTCTACAGTGACATAATGATTAACGGATTCAACATGAATATGAGTGCCGTCGCTCTTTAGATGTACAGTTTCAAATCTTGTTAGTTGCTTGTCTTTTAAAATTATGAATTCTTTTGATATTTCTGATTTTGAAAAATTATTGTATAGCTTATCGACAGTTAGAGTTAAAAGCTCTTCCATACTGTAACCGAAGTGTATACAAGCAGCAGAATTTGCGAAGATAATATCACTATTAGGCAGTGTCCATAAAATAGGCAAAGGGGAATTAGCAGCTATTTTTACGAAAGAGTTATTTTGCATTAATTCGCTATTCATTAATGGATGCTTCATGATCAATTTTACCATACTGATTATTTTATGTGAAGACAATTCCTAGCCTTTAATGACCAGTAAAATTAATGTATCTAAGGCTTTATCTCGTATTCTGAAATTGCTAACTTGCCTTCATCACTAAGCCTAAGTAGCCAATGTATGTTTGCTATAACATCTATCTTGTCGTTATTAGGTGTCTCAGCTTTAAAGTGCATTTTCATCTTAGCGAAATAGACATTGTCCCTTGCGTGTTTAGATTCGATCTCTTCTATCTTATGCTTAAGGTTAAGAATATTTGCTTTAACAGCCTCATACCACTTCGCATACATCTCTTTAGAATCAATTACAAGCTCCCCTTCAGTAATGACGAACTCATCATCAAAGAACGAGAGTAGGGTGTTAACATCAACCCCATTATCTAGCTGTTTAAAGTAGTCTTGGGCAAAATTATTGATCTGTATTTTTATGTTATCCATATGGCTACACCTTATAATGTTGAACTTTCATTTAGAATATATATCATAGATGTACCTAATAAGTGGAGTGATTTATGTCTGATTTTGATGCTTATTTTAAACGTCTTGGTATTGATCCAAGCAAGCCATCTTTAGAGTTGGTTAATGATTTGATTAGAGAGCATATCGCCCAGTTTAGCTTTAATAGTATCTCAGTTCTTCTTAAACATCACGTATCACTAGAGATATCAGATATATATAAAAAAATCGTCCTTGAAGGCCGTGGTGGTTATTGCTTCGAACATAATAGACTGATGCATGACGTTCTCGCGTCACTAGGCTTTAAAGTCAGGTTGCTGGTTGCCAAGGTGATTAATAATACTGACATAGATTCTCCTCGCACACATAGGGTCACTCTTCTCGAATGGGAAGGTGAAAACTATCTTGTGGACGTAGGGTTCGGTCCAAAAGGACTTAGGGGAGCGATAAAGATTGAAAATGGCTTCGAATCAGCACAGAATATGGCTAGCTACCGAATATCAATCAACAAATATAATGATTATCAGCTTGAGATCGCCACAGATGATGGTTATTTCTCGTTATATATGTTTAATTTCCACCGCTACACTGAGGCTGATTGTATAATGGGGAATTTCTATTCTTATATGCATCCGAATGCTGTTTTCGTTAACAATTTAGTATTGTCACGAATCTTGCCTGATATGACACTATCATTGCGTAATGGTGTTTACCACCGCATAGGTAATGACAAAACAGATGTTATAGAAATAACTACTCAGCCCCAGCTTAAGGCTATTATTGAAGATGATTTCGGGATAACCTTAACAGACGCTGAGTGTGATATTCTGTTTGAGAAAGTTTAGTTTACCAAATGTATGTACTAGACTTCTTATTTAAAATTTTCAGTTCATAATGCTCTTTACAAGCGACTCCAGCAACTCCGTAACATACATGCAATGGGAGTAGGTGCTCTTCCCTAGGGTGGCAATATTTTGAGTTTGGAGCCTTTTTCCATTCGATAAGTCTGTTAGTCCTTTCAACTTCGTTAATTTCACTGCTTGAGCAAGTATCTATGAGCCAGTTTTCGAATGAATCATTCTTCTCTTTTGTCTCTGGTGTCTCTTTTGAATAGAAGGCACGCATATTATGGAAAGAGAATCCAGAACCGATAATAAGAAGGTCCTCATAGTCAAGATCTGCGATAGATTTGCCTATATTTATGTGCGCGGCAGGGTCAAGATTATTCATCAGTGATAGCTGGATACAGGGAATGTCTGCCTCTGGATACATTATCTTAAGGGGTACATACAGCCCGTGGTCGAAGCCTCTCTTAGAGTCAAGTTTAGCCTCGATAGAGTTCTCCTTAAGGAGTGAGTATATCTTCTCTGCTAGGTCTGGTTCACCTGGTGCTGGGTATTTGATATTGTACGATTCCTCTGGAAAACCAGAATAATCATATATCATCTCTGGTGCTGGATTGCTCGTGAGAGTAGGGATATTAGCTTCCCAGTGGGCACTAATAACTAATATAGCAGAAGGTTTTTTTATCTGCTTTGCAATATGTTTTAAGTTATTTACCATCTCTGTATGGTCTTTATCACCGAGAAGTGGCAAGGGACCTCCACCGTGGGAGAGATATATTATTTTAGGTATATTATTCATTTTAACCTCATATATTACTGTTTTTTAACAATATAATTATATGTTTATGTTTAGCTAGATGTATTAGGTGTTAGAATAGTTGTTTGCCATAGATGGATAAATACCTTGCTGGAATACGTTTGATATTGCTTGATCTAAAAGGCTTGAAATCTTCTAATAAGTCAATATTATAGTAAGTCATTATGAATTTAAAAACACTAGAGGTAACAGATGTTAAAAAGTAGTAATCCTGCTCTGAATAAGAATGTTTTTGCAAATATCGAACGCTCCACAGGCGAGACGATGACCATACAAGGTGCGGCTAATAAATCGCTTATCCTTTTGGTTATCCTGATCTTTAGTGCGAGCTATACTTGGCAGCAAGGACTTGGTTCTGAGGAAGGCTTAAGGTCTATTATGGGCTGGATTATGCCACTCGCAATAGGTGGACTTATTGTCGCTATTGTAACTATGTTTAAGAAGCAGTGGGCATATATTACTGCGCCTATATACGCTGTGATACAAGGTCTTGTCTTGGGTGCTATTTCGTTAATTATGGAGATGAAGTTTCCTGGCATTGCTATGCAGGCAGTTGGGTTGACATTTGGTACTTTCTTTATGTTGCTCATAGCTTATAAATCTCGTCTGATCAGGGCTACAGAAAACTTTAAGCTTGGAGTAACTGCTGCTACATGCGGAATAGGGTTGCTTTATCTTGTAAGTTTTGTGCTTGGCATGTTTGGAGTTAGAATCCCTTATATCCACGAATCTGGTTTGATAGGCATAGGCTTTAGCTTGTTCGTTGTTGTTATAGCCGCTTTGAACCTTGTTATGGATTTCGACTTTATAGAGAGTGGTGCCGAGCATGGTGCTCCTAAGTACATGGAGTGGTATGGCGCTTTTGGACTGCTTATAACTCTTGTATGGTTATACATAGAGATACTGAACTTGTTAGCTAAACTTAGAGGCAGGGAATAATCATTGCCTGATTGTGGCAGTACTTCTACGGGATAGGGCGACAGTTTTTAATATAATTGAAATTATGCAGGATCAAATGTATAAAAAAAATAAAATAAGACGGACAGTAGAATTATTATAAATCAGCTTAAATAATTTGTAAAAAAATGAGATAAAATCACAAAACAAGTGGTTTTGTGTGGTGTTTTGTGTTAGCGTTCAGTATGTATTGAGAGTCAGGAGTAAAAGATGCTAGTAGAATTTAGAGTAAAGAACTTTAGGTCTATCATGGAAGAACAAGTTCTGAGCCTTGTTGCATCCAAAGATAAAGAATTAACTAATAATGTGACTCATATAAAGAAATTTGATTTGTTAAAAAGTGCAGTGATTTATGGGGCAAACTCAAGTGGTAAAAGCAATATTATAAAAGCATTAGATTTTATGAGATTTATGCTTGTTTCTCCACTTTTAGGTAATCAAGACGATGATTTTATACCAGTCGATGTTTTTGCACTTAGCACAACGACTGAGAAGGAACCTGCTATGTTTGAACTAACATTTTTTGTCAATGAAATAAGATATAGGTATGGTTTTGAAGTTAATACAGATGAAATTGTCAGTGAATGGCTTTTTTATGTACCAAATAAACAAGAAATTCAGCTCTTTTTAAGAGATAAAGAAACCTTTATTATTCATAATGTACTAAAAAAAGAGGGAAAAGGTCTGACAGATAAAACGAGAGATAACGTATTATTCTTGAGTATTCTTCATCAATTTAATAGTAAACTTACTGAAGAAGTTTATAACTACTTTAAAAAACTAAAAATTGTACAAGGTGACATTAAACATTATCTTGGTAATTTATCACGCCAAATGAACCATGGAAAAAACAATGAGATAATTAATAATCTTCTCAAAAAGATTGATTTACAAATTGAATGTTTACGCTGTGAAGAAGAGAAACTTGATATAGATAATGTGCCACCTGAACTGCGTACATTTATTGAGAAGCATGAAACAGATTTCACTGGTTGGTCGTACAATACAACACATAACAAGTACAATGAGCAAGGCGATGTAATTGGTACTGTTGATTTTGATCTAGACTTAAATGAATCAGATGGTACGAAACAATTTATTTGCCTCATAGGACCTTTTATGGATACTATCTCTAATGAAGGAGTATTGATTGTAGATGAGCTTGAGAATAGTTTACATCCACTATTAGTTGAGTTCATTATTAAGCTTTTTAGTTTAGATAAGAAAATTCAGCTTATTTTTACAACTCATAATACAAAACTTCTATCAAGCAAATTATTCAGGCGTGATCAAATTTGGTTTACTGAAAAAAACCAACAAGGAGCAACAAGTCTCCAATCTTTGTATGATTTTTCTGTTAGAAAAGACGCTTCGTATGAAAAAGATTATCTAGCGGGTAAATATGGAGCTATCCCATACCTCGAAGATATTAGCGAGAGTTTTAATGGGTAGTGGTGATAATATACATCACAAAAGAAAAGCACAGAGAGATTTTAAGAGAAAATCTAAAGCTCTTGATACACGACCACGTATACTAATTGTATGCGAAGGTGAAAAGACTGAACCTAATTATTTCAGAGAGTTTCCTGTAAAGGGAAATCTTGTAAATGTCGAAATACATGGAGAAGGAAAAAATACTAGAAGTCTAGTAGAAGAAGCAAAAAGACTAGCCAGAATAGCAAATAATAATAAAGAACCTTATTATCAGATTTGGTGTGTATTTGATAAAGACTCATTCCCACAGTTTAATGATGCAGTTAAAATATGTGAATCAACTAAAAACTTTTTTGCAGCATACTCAAATGAGGCTTTTGAAATATGGTATCTCTTACATTATAATTATCATGATGCAGCTACAAGTAGAACAGAATATGAACGCATGTTGTCTAAAAATTTAAAAACAAAGTATGAGAAGAACTCGAAAAATATGTACGCTATATTATTAGATAAACAACCCTGTGCTATCAGAAATGCAAAAAAACTACGAGCTACCTATGACTCAATCAGTCCTCATTCTAATAACCCCTGCACAACGGTGTATGAGCTTGTAGAGGAACTTAATAAGTATATTAAGTAGTAAATCTACTGCCTGATGGTAGCGGTGCTTCTGCGGGATAGGGCGACAGTTTTGAGGATGATAAACACCTCTGAGCCGTTTTCTATATGTAGGTCAGAGACGGCTTCGCTAGTGATTGTGGCATAGACATTGACTCCTATGTCGATCTTTATGCCTATAGCTCCGTCTGTTGTCTGTTCCATTTTGGTGACTTTACCTTTGATAATGTTTCTCGCACTAAGCCCCTCTGGCTTTTTGATAGAGATTGTCACGTCTTCTGAACGGAGGGTGACACGAAGTTTTGTCCCAGTCTTGTATTGCCTAGTTGGTATCATCAGTTTGCCATCCACCAGAGATATTATCCCAGATGAATTATGCTGATCTACGGCTACAGCCTTGAGCACAGAGACTCTTCCAGTGAGGCCAAGGTGTTCCATATTCGCAGGATTAGAGACTACTTCCTCAACACTCCCCGACTCGATACAACTACCGTTAGACATGAGGACGGCATTATCCCCCAGTGCTAAGAGCTCGTCCAGACTATGAGTGACGTATACAACAGGCATTTTGAATTTCTCGACCATTCTGCCAATGAAAGGGATCAACTCTTGTTTTCGTGCTGAATCAAGAGCAGAGAGCGGTTCGTCCATGAGCAAGAAATCTGGCGAAGTGAGTAGTGCCCGCCCTATGGCTACACGCTGTTTCTCGCCGCCTGAAAGCTTGTGAGGTCGCCTCTCTAGCAAATCTTCAATACCTAAAAGCTCTATAATTTCTTGAAACATTTCGTTCTTTTGACCTTTGAAACCGTAACGCAGATTCGACTCGACTGACATGTGCGGAAAGAGTCTACCATCTTGAAAAATATAGCCTGCATTTCGTTTCTGTGTAGGGATATTTATATTCTGATAACTATCAAACAAAAGTCTTTCGCCTACAGCAATTCTGCCGACATCAGGTTTTTGAAGCCCAGCTATCATGTTGATTATGCTTGTTTTGCCTGAACCTGATTTACCAAAAAGAGCTGTCACCATACCTTTGTTACACACGAAAGAAGCATCAAGTCTAAAATTTGTATGTTCTTTAATAGCTCTAAATTCAAGCATTATCGCCCCTTAATCTAGCCCCTGCTTTGCGAGAGAAATACTCTGACCCAGCAATAGCGACTAGTGCTAAAGCGATAGATATCAAACATAGCCTAAATGCTGCTGACTCTGTACCTGGCGTTTGGGTAAGTGTATAAAGTGCAAGTGGTAGAGTACTTGTTTCACCTGGGATGTTCGATACGAAAGTGATAGTCGCTCCGAACTCTCCGAGACATCTTGCAAATGCAAGGACAGTTCCTGTTATTATCCCCGGTATGGATAGAGGTAGAGTTATAGTAAAAAAGACTCTGAACCAGCTAGCGCCTAATGTCTTAGACGCCTCTTCAAGTCCTCTGTCGACAGCTTCGATAGAGAGACGCACACTCCTTACTAGCAAAGGGAATGACATAATAACAGAAGCCAAGACTGCCCCTTTCCAAGAGAATGCAATACCAGAACCGAAGATGTCGATGAGGAATTTTCCAGCTGGTGCATTGTCGTTAAACGTGATTAACAACACGTAACCTGTAACTACTGGCGGTATCACAAGCGGAATGTGAACCAAACCATCTATAAGCAGTTTGCCTGGGAAGTTTTTTCTGGCAAGAAGATAAGCTATAGCTATCCCCGGTATTAAACCAGATACCACTGCCCATATAGAAATCTTAAGGCTAAGGGAGAGCGCCTCTATTTCATAACTGCTTAGTCCAAACATTTATTTGACCGCCGTAAATCCGTATTTTTCAAATATTGTTGCTGATTGCTCACTCTTTAAAAAGTGATAAAACTTTACTACAGAAGCTGTATCTTTACCAGTAACAATAGCTGATGGATACCTGATTGCTCCGTGAAGCTCTTCGTTGAACAGACCAATTACTTTTGCTTTGTTAGATAGTGCGGCATCACTAGAATAGACAATACCAAATGGTACTGCGTTCCTTTCAACCATTGCGAGTGCGACCCTGACGGTCTGCATTCTAACTGCATTTTTAGATAACTCAGTCCATAGACCCAATGACTCAAGAGTCTTAAGTGCATATTTGCCAGCAGGGGAGTGAGCAGGGTCAGCCAAAGCGATTCTGACACCATTAGAAAGGATCTTGGTTGCTGTTGCGTTATCAAGCTCTGTAGGCTTTATAGGTGATGTAACCGGTGCTATGAGTGCCAGCCTGTTAGAAAGGAGTGGCGATATTGTCTCAGCCTTAACTTTGTTTTTGTCCTTTAAGTAGGTCATCCATTTTTTGTTAGCTGATAAAAATATATCAGCAGGAGCACTATTGCTTATCTGTTTTGCAAGAGTTCCTGAAGATGCAAAAGATGCGACAACGTCCACGTCTGTGCTCTTTTTGTATTCTGAGATGATCTCATTAAGAGCATTTGTCGTAGAGGCAGCAGCATAAATTGTGATCTTTTCAGCATAAGATACTGTAGCAATGAACATTAAAAGCAGTATAAGTAGGTTTTTCATGGTATCTCCTTATTTCGTTATGTAAAAATATATATAACGAAATAAGGGAAAGGTCAAGCGTTATGTAAATAAAAATATAACGGTATGGTTTTGAGTTTTCCTTGTGTATTTTACGAATCGAATATAACTTAAATAGATATAGAGAAGGTGGATATAAAATGAAAAAAATAATAATTATCTTTTGTGCAATGTTGTTTATGGTAAATGTATCTAATGCAGAAATGAAAAAATATAAAAGTCAGACAGTGTATGTTCCCGCTTATTCACATATTTATGTAGGTCCGAGGGATACCCCTTTTGACTTAGCAATTACACTCAGCATAAGGAATACTAATGCAACTGAGTCTATGAGTGTTACTGTCGCAGATTATTACGATTCTAATGGGAAAGCAGTTAAAGGATTTATCGATCAGCCTGTAATTCTAAAACCATTCGCTACAATAAGATATATCGTTTCAGAGTCTAACAAACAGGGTGGCTCTGGAGCAAATTTTCTTGTTAAATGGTATTCAGACAAAGAGATAAACGCTCCTGTTATAGAGACTGTGATGATAGGGACAAGATCTTCGCAGGGGATATCTTTTACATCTAGAGGGGTTGTGATCGGCGACTGATGGGTTAGTTGACACTTTAGCTATTTGATACTACAATGAAAATTAGATGTAATTATTAGATTGGGGTAATTACATTTTAATTATTTTATACACTTATTTTACTTAATATAAATTCCATGGAGGAGTGTATGCCATTTGGATGGTGCGAATATAACCCTAATCACTTTTATGACGAATTATTCTCCACTACAAACAAACCAAGAGAAGCTAGCCACGGGCTTTATGAATATCTAAAAACACTCGATTCTAAAGATATTTATCAAAGAAAGCTTACTGCCGAATCTGCTATCATAGAGCAAGGGATAACATTTACTATCTACAGTGATGGGCAAAACATAGACCGAGCATGGCCTTTTGATATAATCCCTCGTATTATAGATGGTAAAGAGTGGCGTAAAGCAGAAAAAGGTCTTTCTCAGAGACTAAAAGCTCTCAATATGTTCATAAACGATCTATATAACGGTCAAAATATCTTAAAAGATGGCATCGTTCCTGAAGATGTTATTTTAACTTCTAAAAACTTTCGTAAAGAGTGCATAGGTGTCACACCTTCACACGGTGCATGGGCTAATATCTGCGGAAGCGATATAGTTCGTGACGATTCAGGTGTTTTGTACGTTTTAGAAGATAACCTGCGTGTTCCATCTGGTGTTTCATACATGCTTGAAAATCGTAAAATTACTAAAAAGGTATTTCCTGAACTTTTTAAAGATATAAACATTGCTCCAGTAGATAATTATCCAGCGATGCTTTTTGATATGCTTACCTCTTTGGCTCCTGCAAGTGCTGGTGATGAGCCAGAGATAGTTCTTCTCTCCCCTGGTATATTTAATTCCGCATATTTTGAGCATTCATACTTAGCTCAGCAGATGGGGATTGAGCTTGTTGAGGGAGCTGACCTTTTTGTAGATGATGATGATTATGTATATATGAAGACTATACGCGGACTTGACAGAGTTGATGTTATTTACCGTAGAATAGATGATGATTTCCTTGACCCAGAAGTTTTTCGTGAAGATTCAACCTTAGGCGTAAAAGGGCTCATGAGAGCTTGGAAGGCTGGGAAAGTAGCTATTGCAAATGCACCAGGAACAGGTGTTGCAGACGATAAGGTTGTTTATGCATATGTTCCTGAAATGATAAAATATTACCTAGGTGAAGAGCCTCTTATTCCTAATGTTCCTACATATCTTTGCAGAGAGAAGGTGGATATGGAGTACGTTATGGATAATTTGGCAGATCTTGTTGTGAAACCTGCCAATGAATCTGGCGGCTACGGCATGCTGGTTGGACCACACTCCACCAAAGAAGAGGTAGAAGATTTTAGAAAATTAATAATAGATAATCCCAGAAACTATATCGGGCAACCGACACTCTCCCTTTCTATTACTCCAACACTTACAGACGACGGTTTTAAAGGTCGTCACGTAGACCTTAGACCATTTATCCTGCAAGGGGACGAAACCTTTGTGACCACTGGTGGACTTACTAGAGTTGCATTAGTGGAAGGATCTTTAGTGGTTAATTCGTCACAAGGTGGCGGTAGTAAGGACACTTGGATTGTGAGCGAGGAGGTTTGATATGCTTTCAAGAATAGCTAACAGAGTCTATTGGCTGTCGAGATATATGGAGCGAACTGGGAATACTGCAAAGACGGTATACGCATACGCTTCACTTTTTCTTGATCTACCTGCCGGTACGGGGACAGGGTGGCATACACTTATAGAGATAAACGACGCAGAGGAACTCTTTGCTGAGTTATATGATAAAAAGACCGAAGATAATATAATGAATTTCCTTATTTTTGATGAGAGAAATCCTGCGTCCATGTATTCTTCGATATGCTTCGCTAGAGAGAACGCAAGGACAAGTAGGGATATTTTACCGAGTGAAGTCTGGGAGATTATTAATGGTCTTTATCTCACTGCTAAAGCAGAAAAATCAGAGAAAATTTCTAGAAGTAGAAGATATAGCTATTTAAACAGTGTTACTAACAATGTAATGCGTTTGGAGGGTATGTTTAATAGTGGGCTAAGCAGAAATAACACTTACAGTTTTATAGAACTTGGTCGAAATATTGAGAGAGCTGATACCACCACAAGGATTTTAGATGTTGGTTCGACACTTCTTGTCGAGGGTAAGACAGAATTTATGATTGGACATCAAGGGGTTATATGGATGAACCTGCTGAGGTCTATGAATGCATATCAGATGTATCGTCAAGAGGTTAAAAGGAAAGTTGTTGGTGAAGACGTGGTTAAATTTTTGTTATTTAACGATGAATTTCCTCGTTCAGTCGCCTTTTGTATAGATCAAATTATGAAGTTTTCGGCCAAACTACCTAATTCTGATAAGATAATCGAAATGTCTAATAGGATAAAGTTTGGTTTAGAGAGTTTCAGTACAGAGAATGTTACAGCGGAAAGGATAATTAAGCACATGGATGAAATACAGAAATTATTAGCAGAGTTACACAATGGTATTGATGAAAGTTGGTTTAATACTAGTATAGATATATGAAAAGATATAGATGCTCGTGTGGGGCAGAGCTTTTTTACGAAAATGACTCATGCTTAGGGTGTGGCAGAGATATCGGGTTTGATCCCGAGCTTCTTGCACTCTTCCCACTTGATTACCTTCCTAATGAAGGCTTATTTAAACAGCGTGGACTTGACACAGGTATTATATATAAAGCTTGTGAACATGAAGGGCGTGAAAGTCTTGGGTGTAACTGGCTTTTAAGGCAAGATGATGCGCAGAATCAATGTATCTCATGTCGACTCACCAGAACGATACCTATCCAAAATAGTGAAATGAACTTACGTCGTTGGAGGATACTTGAATCTTCTAAACGTAGGCTTGTTTATAATCTTTTAAATCACGGACTCACCTTTGATAGTAGGATAGATAATCCAGAGCATGGTCTTGTGTTCGATTTCTTAGAAGATATGCGTTCCAATCCAGATGTTGATGTAGAACAGATTTACACTGGGCACAAAGACGGAGTTATAACTATTAATGCCGCTGAGGCTGATCCAGAGTTTAGAGTGAGTGTTAGAGAGAGTATGAACGAGAGGTATCGTACTATCTTAGGTCACTTTAGACACGAAATAGGGCATTACTACTTTGATAAACTGGTTATGAAATCAGACTGGATAAAGTATTTTATTTATACTTTTGGTAATCCTGATGATGACTATAAATTTGCCCTTGAAAGGTATTACTCTAATGGTCCTAGATGGGACTGGGAGTATTATCACATAAGTGCGTATGCAAGTATGCATCCTCTTGAAGACTGGGCGGAGACTTGGGCACACTATCTTCATATGTGCGATACCTTAGAGACAGCCGTATCTTTTAATGCAAGTAATGTAGACCTCAGAAAGGATAATTTCGATACTATCTTGAGTAAATGGCAAAACCTTACAGTCCTTATGAATGCATTAAATAGAAGTGTAGGCAAGCCTGACGCATATCCTTTTGTTATCAAAAAGAATGTAATAGAAAAACTTAATTTTGTTCACAGGGTTGTGCTTGGGGCATCAATTAATAATACTACTTCTTATACTCTCTGAGCATTTTTCTTAGCATTCTTAAGGGCTGTTCCAGCCTCAGCTATCAATATTGCTGAGATGATTAGTGCCGCCCCAAAATATTGTTTTTTATTCATAATCTCTGCTGCTATAAAAAAGCCAAAAAAAGCTGATGATATAGGCTCAAGAGTGAACATTATAGACGCTTTTGTTGGGGTAGTATGCTTTTGCATTGCAGTCTGAAGGAAGAAGCAAAGTACCGTAGCAATAAGACCTGTGCCGAGGATAGAAAAGCCGATATATGGTTCGAGTACCTTTGAATAATCAGCAGTTTCAAACATTACAGAATATAATCCAGACAAAATACACACAATAATTATCTGTATAGCTGTTAAGAGCAATACATTGTGCTTTCTAGAATATCTATCTGTAGTCAGAATATGGACACCTATGAAGAAGGCATTAACGACAGCGAATAACTGTCCTAGAGATATGCTCGTGTCTGCTTGGTATGTAATTAGTATCATTCCTGTGGCAGAGAAAAAAACACCGATCCATGAGAAAACATGTGGGTAAATCTTAAGAAATACAGCTGATAGTATCGGTACGAAAAGGACGTATAATCCTGTTAGGAAACCAACTTCTGTTGCTGTCGAAAGTTTGAGGGCAATAGTTTGAAAAAGAAATACGATAAAGAGTACCGTTCCTAGTATTGTTCCATCAGTAAGAAGTGTTTTATCAATCTTTTTATACAGCGGGGCTATTAATACTAACATCGCTATTGAGGCTACGAGGAAACGTAAGAATAGAAACGTGATTGGCTCAAAAGAATCTAAGGTCTGTTTAATTATTATAAATGTACTCCCCCATATGAGAGAGATGGTTATGAGTGAGAAGTCTGCTAGATATTCCTGATGTTTCTTTGTCAAAATAGTTCCCTTGCTAATAATAAAGCTGATGTTGACTTTACTATAAAACTGGCTAGCTCTTCAAGTTGAATTTATCGACAGATTGAAGTAGCTTTATTGCAAGCTGGTTGAGTGTTTCTGCATGCTCTTTGTTTGTAGATGCAATCTCAGCATTCTTTTTTGAGAAACCTGCAATCTGTGATGAATCCTCTGATATTTTTTTACTGGATTTATTTTGATTATTTATGGCTGTGGATATTGTATTAATGTTTTCGGCAGTTTCCATAACTCCATTTATTATCTCTGCAAGGCTTAGTTGAAGTTCTGTTGCTAACTGTTCTCCCTCTTTTGCAAGAGAAGCCCCTACATTCATTTCTTTGACTGATTTTGCAACATCCAGATTAATATCTTTTGTCATATTGGTTATCTCTGATGTGGCATTAACTGTACGTTCTGCGAGTTTTCTCACTTCGTCTGCAACAACCGCAAAGCCTCTTCCATGTTCGCCTGCTCTGGCTGCCTCTATGGCTGCGTTGAGAGCGAGAAGGTTAGTCTGGTCAGCAATGTCTGATATAACGCTTACAATCTCTATAATCTGTTTAGAAGAGTTGCCTAGATTGTTAATAGTTTTAGAAGTATTGATTACTGTTTGAGATAGATCCCTTATCCCAGTTACAGTATTTTCGAGTACTTTGTGTCCATCTTGAGCTGATGTTTTAATTAAATCTATCTCACTACTGATATCACATACGTTTGTTGATATTTCGCCAAATGATGTAAGTATCTCTTGGATAGAGTTTTCAACATTTGAAGTCCTTTCAGATTGGGCACGTATAGCATCTGATAGCTGTATACTCGATTGGGTGAATTCTTCTGAATTCACTTTGACATTAGAAGAAGCGTTTCTCACGTCAGTCATAGTAGAGCTTATGTCTGTTGTCATCTGGTTCATGTAACTGCCAATAGAGCCTATTTCATCCTTATGGATGAGTCTGCATTCTGCTGTCAGATCACCAGTTGAAACCTTTTCTATGAATTTTTCTAGTTTACCCATAGGGGTGGTTATTGTGCGTTTGAATAATAGATTTAGAAAGAATGTGGCTGTTATTATGGCTATAAGTCCAACTATGAAGGTCTTTTTAATGATATCTTGGTTGATGCTTCCGAGAAGCTCATTTGTGCTAGCCGAGCCAACAAGTATCGCATCTAGCGGCTCTATGTAAGCAAACCATGCGATCTTAGTTATACCTTCCCACTTGTACTTTAGAGATCCTTTGCGCTCGCTGATAATCTTTTGGATAAAGTCATATTTGGATAAGCTTTTGTTTAATAACTCTTTATTTGGATGAGACAAGACAATCCCATTGGTATCTAATAGGTAGTAATAGCCTGTTTTTGCGATACTGTGAGTTTTTACAAAATATTCGAAGGCGTTTTTAGCATATTTAGTTATAAAATCAGCACTTGATGAGGCCTCTTTATTTGGTATCGCGACACATATAATTAGATTGTATTTCGTATTTAGCTTATATGCAATTTTTGCACTATCTCCCCTTTTTAAAGGGATGTTTATGATACCTTCTTTCTGTTTTACTATCTCTTTGAAGTACTTGTCTGACTCTTTTACGAATTTCTTCTTTGGTGATACAGAGATGAAGCCGTCAGGTTCTAGGGCGAATGCAAATCCAGTTTTACCTATACTCTTTTTATCTATGATGTTCATCACTCTAAACTGTATAGCCATCCCTGATTCACCACTTATTGTATATGCCGTGGAAACCCTGTCGGCAGTATCTTCTATTGCGGCAATCTCTTTAAAGAGTTGGTTATTAGTCTCTTGGTTAATAAAATCATTTAGCTCTTTAGATACCATGTCAAAGCTTGTTAGTTTATCGTTGAGGGATTCAGCCTGAGTTATCAATAGTAGTTCTATCTGTTTTGTTAGATGTTTCTCTGAAGCATTTATAACAAATATAGCTGTAACTGACAGGCTAAGAATTGTAAAAAGGGTAAACAGGACAAGGGCCTTTGTTTTTATCCGCATATTTAAAATATTCATATATCACCACACATGTATTATTTTGATTTCATATTAACATAGTTAGCTGATGAATTAAGGATTAAGTTTATAGTTATCAAACATTTAAGAAGTGTATGACATGGCTCTTACATCTAGGATGGGGTGACGGAAAGCCACCCCTAAATGTTATATTTTAACCGAAGCGTCCTGTTATGTAGTCTTCAGTTTTCTTGACTGTTGGGTTAGTGAAGATTGTACTAGTGTCGCCAACTTCTACAAGTTCACCCATGTAAAAGAATGCTGTATAATCTGAGACACGAGCGGCTTGTTGCATGTTGTGAGTAACAATAATAACAGTTAGCCTCTCTTTAAGTTCGTAAATGAGCTCTTCAATCTTTTGTGTTGCGATAGGGTCAAGGGCAGATGCTGGTTCGTCCATAAGTAAAACTTCAGGCTCCATAGCGAGAGCTCTTGCTATGCATAGTCTTTGTTGTTGACCACCAGAGAGAGCCGAAGCCTGCGACTTCAATCTATCTTTAACTTCATCAAAAAGACCAGCTTTGATAAGAGAGCTTTCAACTAGGTCATCCATCTCGCTACCTTTTGAAACAAGACCGTGAATCCTAGGTGCATATGCAATATTTTCGTAAATCGTTTTTGGGAAAGGGTTAGGCTTTTGAAAGACCATTCCGACCCTACGTCTAAGTTCTACAACGTCAAGCTTAGGATCGTGAATTTCCTGAGAATCGAGATATATTCCGCCTTCGACTTTGATATCTTTGATAAGGTCATTCATTCTATTGAAACATCTGAGGTAAGTAGATTTACCACAACCAGACGGCCCGATTAGAGCTGTAACATGCTTTTCAGGGAAGGTTAGGTTGATATCCTTCAATGCATGAAAATCTCCATAGTAAAAGTTAAGGGCTTCGGATTTCATCTTAATATTCTTTTCCATTATATAGCTACTCCATTAAAGGTGAAAATCATTATTACCATTTGCGTTCGAACTTATTTCTTATCATTACTGCTGCGGCATTAAGCATAAGAAGGACTGAGAGTAGAACCATAATACCAAGTGCTGTTCTCTCTGTGTATGCTCTAAGGGACGTTGCAGACCAAGTGTATATCTGAGCAGGCAAAACTGTTGCTGCGTCTGTGATGCCAGTTGGAGCCTCTGGAATATATGCAAGCATACCAACGATCAGAAGCGGCGCTGTCTCACCCATCGCCTGTGCTAGTCCAATGATTGACCCTGTAAGTATACCAGGGAGTGAGAGTGGAAGCACGTGATGCCAAACTACTTGCCAAGGTGATGCACCAACACCCTGAGCACCCTGACGAATATTGTCTGGTACAGAGCTAAGTGCGGTCCTTGTTGTGATAATTATAACAGGGAGAGTCATAAGTGCAAGTGTGAGACCACCAGCAAGAGCGGATGATCTTGGTACTCCAAAAATATTTATAAATATCGCAAGCCCAAGAAGACCAAAGATGATCGAAGGTATAGCTGCGAGATTGTTGATATTTACTTCAATGGTTCTTGTGAACCAGTTATCAGGGGCGAATTCCTCAAGGTAGACGGCAGTCATTACACCTATTGGAACAGAGAACAACATAGTCAAAAACATTACATATATAGTACCAACCACAGCGGATAAGATACCTGCGATCTCAGGAAGCTTTGAATCGCCATTATAAAAGAACCCAGTGTTGAGTGTCTTTTTGATTTTACCTTCTGCACGAAGCTTTTCAATTATAGCGATCTGTTTTGATTTTAACCTGTTCGGTTTTTCTTTCATATATTGATCGACTTCAGCGTTTGCCACAATCCATCTTGTTACAGTAGTTCCCATAAGCTCAGGGTTCGCCTTTACTTCCCTTGGTATAAGTCTTAAAAAACCTCTACTGAGAAGTCTTGAAAGCTCTCTTGGAACTGCTCTATATGTGTTTTTGAGTGTTGCATCGTTATAAGTTACTTCAGTAAGAATCTCTGTCTGCTGTATGGCTGTGTAGCCAGTCTTGCTGATATTAGCAAGGAAGAAAACGAGAAAGGATGATGCAATGATAATCGCAAAAATAGCAGAGAATTTAAACATGTTTTCTTGTCTGTATCTCTTTTTTATAATGCTTAGTCTTCTTGTTTCTTTATTCATCTTTTACACCTTAATCGTACTGTTTGCGGAACTTTCTGATTACCACACTTGAAACTATATTCAGTATCAATGTCACCATGAGTAGGACAAATGCTAGCCCGAAGGCTGATAGAGTTTCAAGGCTGTCAAATGATTGGTCACCTGTTAGAGCATCAACAATACGCACAGTCACAGTTGTCATTCCTTCGAGTGGGTTCCATGTGAGGTTAGGGCGAAGACCTGCTGCCATAACAACGATCATTGTTTCACCTATTGCCCTTGATAGAGCAAGGAGAACTGCGGAGATTATACCTGGGAGTGCCGCAGGGATTATCACATGCTTCATTGTTTCGGAGCGTGTCATGCCGAGTGCAAGTGAACCTTCACGAAGGTTTTGTGGTATTGCATTTATAACGTCATCTGAGAGTGACGACACAAATGGGATAATCATAATACCCATTACAAGACCAGGAGATAATGCATTTGTATAGTCAGCTTCAAAGCCTAGCATCTCTGCTGTTTGTACAACGAGTGGGCTTACCGTGATAGCTGCGAAGAAACCGTAAACAACAGTTGGTATACCTGCGAGTATTTCAAGGATAGGCTTAGCTAAACCTCTCATTTTAGGTGTTGCATATTCGCTCATGAATATCGCAGAGAGTAAGCCAATAGGTACAGCAACAAAGAGTGCTATCAATGTAACCATGAATGTACCAGCAAATATAGGTACTGAACCAAACTCTGGTTTTGAAGCACTAGAACCATCTCTGCCTGCACCCTCTAAGAATGCTGTGTCTGGGCTCCATTTAGTTCCAGTTATAAAGTCGAAGAAGTTTACGTGTGAGAAGAATTTCATAGATTCAAATAGAATCGAAATTACGATTCCAATTGTAGTTATTATTGAAACAAGTGATGCCGTCACTAGCATTACTTTGATTGTATTTTCTATAAAGTTTCTAGCTTTGAGATCTGACCCGATATTCTTTAGTGAGAACCAAAGACCTCCAGCTGCTAGCACTAAGAGAGTAGAAATGTGCATGCTGTATGGAACAGCAAAAATTTTAGAAGAACCTAGTATCGTGAAAATGAACGAGATTACGAGTGATGGTACTGCCATCCATATAACAGTGTACCAGCCGTATTGTGCTGGTCTGGAGTGAAATCTTTCGCCGGATTCCAGTTCGCCTGTGCGGGCTTTCTTTCTACCTAGGTAGAACGCCATGTAGCATAAAGGTAAAACTCCGATGAAAAAATATAAGAGAACTTTTAGCATTTAACACTCCGAGATAAAAAAGCCGACCTGTATTGTTACAGGCCGACTTATCATTAACTAATTTTGTTTACTTGTGCTCGAGATCAGCTTTAGTAAGTGGCTGACGTTTTGTCCATCTAGTTCTAACTGCTGTTCTGTCAGCATCTGGGAGTGGGATAAGACCGATATCTTTAAGAAGACCATTGGTACCTATCATCTGCTCACTGAGGAACATATCTACGTATTCTGCAAGACCAGGAACCTTTTTGAGGTGGTCAACTTTTACGTAGAAGAAGAGTGATCTAGATACAGGGTATTTACCGCTTGAGATGTTAGCTGGTATAGGTTTAACACCGTCAACCATAGCGCCTTTGATTCTGTCTGAGTTCTCTTCAAGGAAAGAGTAACCGAAGATACCAAGAGCGTTTTTATCTTTAGCAAGTTTCTGTACGATGAGGTTATCATTTTCGCCAGCTGGTACGTAAATGCCGTCCTGACGGATTTTAGAGTATTTCTTTTTACCGTATCCTGCCAGTTTCTTAGAAGCTTTTTCCATTACAAGCTCTTCGAAAGCATCTCTTGTTCCAGACGATGTAGGAGGTCCGTAAACAAGGATTGGTTTAGCAGGGAGAGCTGGGTTGATTTCATTCCATCTTTTGTATGGGTTAGCTACAAGCTTGCCGTTAACAGGTACTTCTGCAGCAACTGCCAGAAGAAGATCTTTTCTTGTTAAGTTTAAGTCAGGGTTAGCTTTGTTGAAGGCAATAGCGATACCATCGTAACCGATTACGATTTCAACGATTTTTTTGTTGCCTATAGCCATGTTCTTGTCGAATTCTTTTGTCTTCATTCTTCTTGAAGAGTTTGTAATGTCAGGAGTGTTAAGGTCTGTTCCAGCTGCGAAGAGCTTGTGACCACCACCTGAACCTGTTGACTCGATTACTGGTGTAGGTTTGCCTGTTGTTGCGCCAAACTCTTCTGCTACGTATGAAGCAAAAGGGTAGACAGTTGAAGATCCAACGATTCTGATCTGCTCTCTAGCCTGAGCTGTGAGAGTTCCAATAGCCATAACTGCTATTGCTAATGCAAGTGTAAGAAACTTTTTCATTCGGTATGTCCTCCGTAAAAGGTTTATGTTTTTGTCCGTTAGAAAAGGTTTACTCCATTTTTGTAAAGTTCTTGTCAATTCGATGTCATAGTTTAATAAAACCTGTAGATTTTTAATAAAAATGATTGTAAGCGGTTGTTAGTTTTTATTGTAACGTATTAGTAATAAAGTGATATGTGATCATTGTTAAACATTTTGTTTTTCTTTTTTATATAAAGTTTTTTTGTGTCTAAAAAACTAAGGAGAATCATATGTTAGCAAAATTACAAGTCAGAACAGAGGATGAAGCAACTATGCTCACAGTCACACCTGATGAGGCAGAACTACTTTACACATCGGACGAGAAGCAACTCTATATCGGAGACGGAACGACAGTTGGCGGGATACTAGTTACGGATACGCCTTTTATTAGAGAAGATATGACACTTAACGTGCCAGCGGATTATAGCGACATTAACGAAGCACTAGATTTCCTCTCGGCTTTTCGTATCTCAAATAACGCGACAGTAACAATCGACGTAGCGAATGGAACATACGTCTACACTGAAACAATACTCGTAAACCACCCTGATGCTGCGTTTATTAGGATTGTAGGCAATGAGACAACACCATCAAGCTGTGTCCTGTGGAACCCTATTGCGGAAGCTGTTGTGCAGGTAAAGGGAGTTAGCCTTGGATATCTCTCGGGGTTTAAAATAGTAGGAGAAGATGATCAGGTTAACCACCCATATTCAGGAACTGTCAACAGAATGGGATTAGAAGTTGAGAGTAATGGTGGTTCTGAAGTTGGTTCACTAGAGGTCATTTATTGTTATAATGGGGTCAATGTTAAGCAAAATTCGTTTGCAAATATTGATGTACTTAAAGGGACTAATTGTTCTGTCTTTGCGGTATATGTTTCTAACTGCTCTAGTGTTAGAATGATAACAAGTTGCGATATACAAGATAATACATATGGGATCGCTGCAGGAACGAATTCTTATCTTGTTGCTAATACAGCAGGAATGGTAATAAAAAACTCAACTCAGATAGGTGCGCATGCCAACTATAACAGTACAGTTGACGTATCTGGAGCTACTATTACAGGTAATGGTGCTAGAGATATTAACGTTCAAAACAATAGTTTTATTGCGGCTCATGGTACGACTTTTAGTACATCTATGCCGGCGCCAAACGTCGCAGGTGCGGATAATACGCTGTTAATAACTGCTTAGATTATTAAAGTACTGGGGTTACACGCCTCAGTACTTTTCTGCTATATATATGGGAGGAGTCCAGTCTCTATTTGCTCATGTCTAAGGATATCGGCAAGTGTGTCAATATTAAATGGGGTGCAATCAGAGAGATGTCTTATGAGGTCATTAGCGTTATCGTTAGAAATGCTGAAAGTGTTGAGCGCTTTAAAACGCTCTATAATGATTCTCTTACCACCTTTGAGATCCACAGTTATGAAAGGATTACGATAGCTGACTGATTGGAGCTGTATCGCAGAGAAATAACTGAGCTCCATTTCACAACCATCAATAACATCTATTGTGAGCATAGAAGGGTGGATACTTATCTGTTTTTTATCTCTATTCAGTTCTACTAAATGTTTATTCTCATTCGAGATACCAGAAAAAATAGCAGATATCTTCTCTTCGTTACATTTGAGATTTATTAGCCTAACAAAGCCGTCCTGAGTCATATTCTCAAAAGGTTTTATCATATAGTTTCCGTTTCTTGTCCTGGAAGCTAGCCCTTGGTATCTACTTTTGTATGGATATGAACAGTAATTGATAGCGAGTTTGATATTCTTCTCATAAACATAGTCAATAAGTTCGAGTGCTGTTAGCTCCGACTCAATCACGGTTATTTTGTCATTATGGATATATGTGTAGTCATGCTTCATGAGGCGATCAAAATTATATGGAGTTAGCCTTAGTTGATGAAGGTTGAGATGGTTTACACCCATGTGTGCGAGTTGCTTAATTATCTCTTTCATCTGATTCAACTCTTCTGGTACAGCTGGTATCTCTACTGTCACAACAGGGATTATCCCTACTGCAAGTTTAAGATTTTCAAGATCATAGTTTCTGGCACCTATATCAAAACGGATTTCGTTTAGACCAGCATCTCTAAGCTGAATCAATATCTCTTTAGTTATTAGGCTTCCGTTCGTATACATCCATATATACATGTCTGGTGCACAGTTGTTTCTGACGGTTTTTATATAAGAAATAGTTAGCTCAGGCGTTAAAAGTGGTTCACCGCCACTTATGCTAACCCCTTTGAAGCTAAACTCGTTAACGTATTCAGCATACTCTTCTGGCGAGTTAAAAGTAACAGAGTTGGTAGTAGGAAGGCAGTCCTCGTCTTGTCTGGTAGGGCAGTAAAAACAGCTACAATTGCAGTGTCCATTTATGAAAAGGCATGACCATAAGCCTGCACCGCAAAGGCGGCAACCTTCGGAAAGGTTATTGCAGTCTGTTTTGGTGTCACCATAACCCCATAATGCTTTACCTTTTATTTGTTCTAGTAATGCGTTACGTTTAGATTCAAATGTGCTTGATTCATCATACGAAGGAAACTTGATTAGGGGATAATTGTCTCCATATTCTTTTTGATTCATCTCTGTAAAAGTGTTTTTCAACTCATGCTCCGCATTCTACTTATTAAGGAAAGTTAGAATGAGGCATTACTATAACTAAAGCAAGATATATAAATCTAAAAGAGAGGATCTATCTTATTAAAAATTTTAGTTTTTTCCACAGTTGTTTGGATGAGGTTGATCTTTTCTTTATCCAAAGCTGTTATCTTTGATACGTCTTCTGTGAGGGTCAAGAATGCTCGTTTAGTTGTCTCAGTAGTCCTTATGTATGGTATGTCGCAGTTATCAAGTATCTGTTGTGTTACCTTAGATAGTGGAGATATACCTGAGATGATAAGCCCTGCAATCTTATCACGGTATTCAGGAACATCATGATATAATGATGATAGTGTCACTATGAGTTCGTCCCTAGAGCTAGTTACTAGAACAAGTGTTGAGACTTTTAGTAGGTCAACAACACGCTGAGATGATGCAGCACAGAGCTGTATAGCATGGACAATCCTGTTAGAATCCTCCAAATTACCATTGATAGGTAGATTTAGTAGTTTTGAGATGTGGTTAAGTGTTGGGTTAGCAAGGATAGGTGAGTAGTTCAGCCCACCAAAAACTTTAAAGCTTTCATTTTTAAATGCTAGATCAAGATACTTGAGAGTATTTTCACGTTTTTCTTTTATTAGTTTGTTAGCAAGTATAAGCCTTACGTCAGCACCTTCGTTTTTATAAAGGGCTAGGTTCATGTGAACAGCGTCTATAACATTACCCACACCACCGCCAGAGATTATGAGTACTGGTGCATCTATCATCTTAGCCACTCTAGCATTGCTTAAACCTAAAACTGACCCTACACCACTGTGACCTGCACCCTCTATAATGAGGAAATCGCATCTTTTTTCTAGTTCTGCGACAGCATTCTGTATTTTATCCTCTAGAGATTTTAGAGATATCTTACCGTCTAAAACCTCTCTTGTGGTCTCTTTGTGGAGGGTTATAGGAGACATGAAATCTAAATCATCTTCAAGGTCATAGACTTCTGCCATCAAGGCTGCGTCCATATCCATATATCTGCCCTTATATGTTGTCAGCTTTGGTCCGACAGGCTTTATAAATCCAACACGCTTATATCTCTTTTTAGCACAATACATGAGTGAAAGACTTGTTGTTGTTTTACCGCTGTTTTGACCTGTTGCTGCTACGAAGATTTTTTTACACATGTTTTAACCCTTAGTTTAAAGATTTAATAGAGATATCACTTATATCTATATATGATAGTTGGATTATGAATAATGGCAATAATTATCTAGTTCCAAAAGTGAGTTTTATACAGATTTAACACCTACATATACAACAATAGGCACGGTGTAGATTATACTTTTACCCTTTCTACGTGCGTTAATGTCTAGGTTGTTAGTGCCTATGTCGTTGGTCACCATTTCACGTAACTTTTGTTCATCTACATCTTTAGGAAAGGATGCTTTTAATTGTGCCTCAAGCTCTATATCTACCCCATAGGCAGTTTTAATACACTTCTCTAGCTTAGGAGTTTGAAAGAGTTGATCAAATTCTGTTGTAGATAGTGCATGTACGTGTGATGGGTCACGCATTATCTCAAGAGTGTCGTAAGCATTTGATTTATTTGGATTGATACCAACATCAGCTACTAATACTCTTCCGCCTGGCTTACAAACTCGTATCATCTCATCTAAGGCACTATCTGGTTGTATAAAATGGTGAAAACTGTAGCGAGTGATGACAAGCGAAAATGTGTTGTCGTCATATGGAAGAGGTGTGGCGTTACCAATGTCCCAAGTTATATTGTTGAGTGCTGTCTCTTGCTGTCTTTGCTTTGCTTGTTCTATCATGGCAGGAGTTAAGTCAATACCTGTGATATGTGAACATTTATTTGCAAATTCACAAGTGACCATACCTGGTCCACATGCTACATCTAAAACAGTATCCGACGCAGAAAGTTTTGAGAACTCAATCAATAACTCCATTGAGTCTAAATGCCCTGACACCTTCGTGAATGGTATTGCTTGTTTTGTGAATTGATCGATTATCTCAGAGTCATGATTATTTTTGTTTGTCATTATAGTATCTCCATGTTTTTTGTATGATTGAAATATATATTGTTTATGCCTGTCTGACTTGCTATATTATGTCAATGAGTATCGAGAAAATGACAAAGCTACCCCCTGTTGAGGTTGGCTATATCAAAAATCCAAAATTACCTATTATTACATTTTTGTTGGATGTGAGTAATGCAGGTTGTGCTGCGTCACACGCACATCCACGTGGACAGCTGATCTATGCTAGTAAAGGGACTATGAGGGTTATATGTGATGGTGAGAGGTGGATTGTACCAGACTCTCAGGCAGTATGGGTACCTTCATATATTGAGCATGAAGTTTACTTTCCTGGTGAGGTTACTCTGAGTAATCTATTTGTCGATTCTTCTTTCATGAGTGGGTTACCGGATAAATGTACAGTTATTCAGGTGTCAGCACTTCTGCGTGAGCTAATTTTGAAATTATCTCTAACGACTGATTATGATGAGGATAGTGAGACTTATAGATTAGTATTGGTGATACTGGATGAACTAAAACAGGCTAAGGTTACTGACATATATTTGCCTATGGCGACAGATGAAAGGGTTATGCGTGTTATCGAGGCTTTGATGTCAGACCCTAGTGATAAACGTGGGCTGGCGGAATGGGGAATTGTTGCAGGTGCTAGCTCTAGAACCCTTTCACGTTTGTTTGTTAGTGAGACAGGTTTTACATTCGGAGATTGGCGAAAACGTCTTGTGCTTCAAGAGGCTATAGATAGGCTTGG
The DNA here is from genome assembly GCA_002869185.1 of Denitrovibrio sp. GTDB lineage: Bacteria > Chrysiogenota > Deferribacteres > Deferribacterales > Geovibrionaceae > Denitrovibrio. The sequence goes on from PKTN01000001.1 coordinate 205,347, forward strand.
AAGTGGGGTGGATGTTACTACCGTATCTATAGATTTAGGATATCAGAGTATGAGTGCATTCATTCAGATGTTTCGTAGCGCATTAGGTGTTTCTCCGGGGAAATATGTTAATAATAGTATTAGTAATAGGTAGATTAAAAAAAGACTGGAGCTTTTAACGACCCCAGCCTTTAGTATTTTTAGATTAGTGAGTTAATATCTGTGTATTCGAGTCCGAATGCCTCAGCTACACCTTTATAAGTTATTTTGCCATTGATGATGTTAGCACCCTTAGCTATCTCTACGTTATCTTGCATAGCTTTTTTCCATCCTTTGTTTGCTATGTCGAGAGCGTAAGGGAGTGTAGCGTTAGTTAGTGCCATTGTGGATGTTTTAGCAACTGCACCCGGCATATTTGCCACACAGTAGTGAACTATTCCGTCAACTTCATAAGTAGGCTCTGTATGTGTTGTTGGTTTTGATGTTTCGAAGCAACCTCCTTGGTCGATAGCAACGTCAACGAGCACTGTTCCCGGTTGCATAAGTTTAAGCATGTCTCTTGTGATCAGCTTAGGAGCCTTAGCACCAGGAAGGAGAACAGCACCTATAACAACATTAGCTTCTGCGATGAGCTTTCTCACAGTTGCTGGGCTGGACATAAGAGGGATACAGTTCTTAGGCATAACATCAGCTAGGTATCTGAGTCTATCTAGGTTCATATCGAGTATATAGACCTTTGCACCGAGACCACATGCCATCTTTGCAGCGTTCATTCCTACTACACCGCCACCAAGTACAACGACTGTACCAGGCTCTACACCGGGAACGCCACCCAAGAGTACTCCGTGGCCACCAAAAGCCATTTCAAGATATTTCGCCCCTTCTTGTGCAGCCATTCTGCCTGCGACTTCACTCATAGGTGTGAGGAGTGGGAGAGAACCGTCAGCTTTTTGGATTGTTTCGTATGCGATGCAGATAGAGTCACTGTCGATGAGACCGTGTGTTTGCTGTTCATCAGCTGCAAGGTGAAGGTATGTGAAAACGATCTGATCCTTTCTGATCATGCCGTATTCTGATGGTTGTGGTTCCTTGACGTGCATTACCATATCTGCGTTAGCAAAGACGTATGCAGCTTCTTCTGCTATCTTAGCACCTACTTCGAGGTACATTTCATTTGTGAACCCACTATTTTTACCTGCATCTGTCTCGACAATAACCTCATGACCGTTTGCTATGAGTACTTCGACACCAGCAGGGGTCATACAGACCCTGTTTTCAGCTTTTTTTATCTCTTTGAGTATTCCTACTTTCATATTAATAACCTCTGGATCCTTTATTTGTGTCTTAGTAAAGCAAGGTGTATGCCAGTAATTTCAGGTACTATGACTAATATAGTACATGAAAATGCTTATTCTACAGTTATTTTACAGCTTTTTTAGTTAGTACTGGTAATCAATATTACCAATTTTCGTATATGGTTTCAATATTAATGGATGTTTTATACATAGAGTGGTAGATATAGTTACCGGTGGTAAGTAAGATTACCGATCTTGCCGGTTTAAAGTGAGTATTTTTTTATTTTATTTAATAGTGCAACATGAGAAATGCCAAGTGATTTTGCTGTCTGCCTGATGCTTGGGTGAGCTTCTAATGAATTTTTGATGATATTTTTTTCTAACTCTGCAATAGTCGTTTTCAATGGTTGGTTTTTGTGGGTTGATATATCTTTGGTATCTGAGAAGACTATATCCTGTTCATTTATAATATCAGAATCAGTCAGGATTGAAGCACGTTCGATAACATTCTTAAGCTCTCGTACATTCCCTTTCCATTTATGATTTATAAGTTTTTTTACTGCTTCTTTGCTGAGAATTTGCATCCCTTCGTGTCGCCCAGTGTTTAGGTTAGAGAGAAAATATTCAGCAAGCAAATTTATGTCTTCGTTACGATTATTAAGAGGTGGGATACTTATCTGTAGTACATTAATCCTAAAATATAAATCTTCACGAAACTGTTTGTCAGCAACCATTGCTTCGATATCTTTGTTTGTTGCAGAAATTATTCTGACGTCTAGAGGTAGCTCTTTGACACCACCCAATCTTCTAACTTTTTTGTCTTGAAGTACTCGTAGTAGCTTCGCCTGCATACCGAGTGGCATGTCTGCAATTTCATCTAGAAAAATAGTCCCTTTCTTGGCAACTTCAAATAAGCCTGGTTTACCTTTCTTTTCGGCACCTGTGAATGCTCCAGCTTCATAGCCAAAAAGCTCGGTTTCAAGTAAATTCTCTGGCATGGCTGCACAGTTGACAGGTATAAAGAGACCCGATCTATTACTTTCGCTATGTATCGCTTTTGCAAATACTTCTTTGCCTGTTCCGCTTTCGCCTCTAAGTGATATCATCGAATCAGAAACAGCGAATTTTCGTGCAAGCTTAATCACTTCGTTTATCGCTTTACTTTCTCCTATGATGCTTTCAAAACCTTCGAGAATTTCGATTTCTGCTGATGACTTAGATGATTTGACTATCTTGGTCTCTATTACGTTAGGAATTTCTTTAAGTATATTAAAAAGATCAGTTATTGAGCCTATATCCTTATTATGGTTAAGCTCTATATATAAAGATGAAAATGAGGGGGCTCTATGCATCTCCATTGAGAGGATGTTATACCCTCCTGATGCAAGTGCGGTAGATATATCTGCTATGAAACCAACCCTGTCATTAAATCTTATCTGTATGGTAACAGATCTAAAATTATCTGTATTTTTCAAATTTTATACCGTTCTTTGCAGCTTGTTTAACACCACCGAGGAGGTTTATTACTCTAGGGTAGCCAGATTCTTTAAGGAATTTTGAAACGACTGTTGTCCTGTTTCCTGATCTGCAAATGATTGCAAAAGCTTCATCTTTTTGAACTATTCTACTTAGTTTGTTAAGAAAATCAGTCGCATTGTAGTTCCCTTTTTCATCAAAAAAGGTGAGAGTCTTGGATCCTTTTATTATTCCTGTTTGCTGCCATTCTGGTTTTGTTCTGATATCAATTATTGTGATTCCTGTTTTGTAAAGAGCTGTTGTAAGTTGTTGGTCTTTTCCGTTGCCTGAAGACATAAATGCAAAGCTAAGTGATGTTAAAATAAATATGGTAACTATTGTGATTGAAATTTTCTTCATAATTCTCTCCTATTTTAAAATAACACCAAAAAAGTGTAATATCTTTTGTTGTTGATTTATATTTATATGATATCTTTAATAATAGAAAGAATTAATTATATTTGCGAGGTATTTCCTTGTTGAAAAAACTGGATTTTTTGCGCAATGCCAAAGTTAGAGTTTTGGTTATTGACGATACTCAAAAGAATTTAGAGGTTGTTGGACAACTTCTGACTGATAACGACTACAATGTGACAGTGGCCAATAACGGTGAAAGAGGGATAGCTATCGCAAGGAAGCTTGTCCCTGACATTATACTACTAGATGTAATGATGCCTGAATTGAATGGCTATGAAGTCTGTAAACGATTAAAGCAAGATAGTGTAACTGAGAGTATCCCTGTGATATTTCTGACTGCCAAAACAGATCAGGAAGACCTTGTGGAAGGTTTTTCAGCGGGTGCTGTTGACTACATTACTAAGCCATTTGTAAAAGATGAGCTGCTTGCAAGGGTTGGTACTCACTCGGAACTTTCTATTAAGCGTGCTCAAGAACATATGCTTTCAAACATAGTAGATAAGTACGTGCTGGAAATTATTATAGATATTGAAGGTACTATAAAGTTTGCGAGCGCTGCATTCCTAGAGCTGACAGGATATGTCGAAGAAGACTTAGTTAATAAAAGTTTTAAGGAGTTGAAGCACCCGGATAGTTTTCGGTCAGAGCTTTCAGATATCCTTGATTCAGTTCATAATAATTTTATTTACTATAAAGAGATTAAGATAAAGGCTAAGAATGATAAGCTTTGCGTACTTAAACTTTTTGTCGAGCCTGTTAGTTGCATTAGCGGTCTTATAACTGGTGCTCAGTGTTTTATGGTAGATGTCACTAGTAAAAAAGAGCTAGAGCATCTTTCTATTACTGACAAGCTAACAGACCTTAATAACAGACAGAAGCTTGACGAAGTTCTAAATTATGAGATCAACCAAACCACAAGGTATGGATCACGGTTCTCTGTGATACTCCTTGATATTGATGATTTTAAACGTGTAAACGATACAAAAGGGCATCTTGTTGGTGATGAAGTACTAGTACAGCTTGCCAAAATACTAAAATTAAGTGTCAGAGATAGTGATACTGTCGGTAGGTGGGGCGGAGAGGAGTTTCTTGTTATTTTGCCAAAAGCTGATGAAGATGAAGCAGCTATAGTTGCTGGAAAACTTAAAAGCAGTATAGCAAATGAAGATTTTAAAATAGGTGAGCAGATTACTGCGAGTATTGGCGTAGCAAGCACTTCTAAAGAGATGAGCCTTATATCACTCCTTGGTTATGCAGATAAAGCGCTTTATAAAGCGAAGAGACATGGCAAAAATAGAGTAGTCAAAGCGACAGAACTTAAGGGTGAATGATGAAAAAATTTATTATGACATTAATAGTTTTAGTTATGCTCCAGACTGCTTATGCTGAACATGCGACACATAATCAACTTACTCTAGGCTTCATGCCTTATCTTGCATCTCAAAAATTATTAAAAAAATACCAACCACTTGCAGATTATCTGTCAAAGGAATTACATGCAGAAGTAGTTATTTCTGTTGCTAAAGATTATAAATCTCATCTTGAGCAAACAGGGCGTGATGAACTTGATATAAGTTTCTTGGGTGGAAGCCCATATGTTGTTATTACTGAAAAGTATGGACCAAAACCATTATTAGTCAGGTATGAGTTTAATAATATACCACATTTCCGCTCAGTATTTTTCACAAGAAATAATAGTAAAATTAATTCTATAAGCGACCTCAAAGGTAAGAAAGTCGTTTTCGGTAGTAAAAAATCAACCCTGAGTACGCAGGTTCCATATTTTATGCTTATGCAGGCTGGGTTAACTTCAGATGATCTATCCCTAAGCCACCTTAATAACCATGAAAACGTGATAATTAGCACACTGCTTGGAGAATATGATGCAGGAGCTTCTTCTGAAGAAGTCTTCAAAGAGAGTGAAAGTAAGGGTTTGAGAGCTATCGCTTATTCACCATATCTTTCTACACACGTCTTTGTTACTAGCTCAAAAATGGATAAAAAACTACAGACTAAAATCAAAAATGCACTCTTGAAGTTAAACAAAGAACCGCAAGGTCTAAATGTATTAAAGTCTATTGGACCTTCACTGACAGGTTTTGTAAATGTTAATGATTCTGATTATAACCTTTTGAGAGGTATCTTAGAAAAAGTTCTTCCTGAATTAGAGAAATAATCCAATGGTTAAATTTATAAATCAGCGTGGTAAGCTATTACTTATTTTTGTTATCTCGCTTTCTGTACTTATGGGTGTTATCGGTTATTTGATGATCGAGAACCAAAAAAAAATTCTTAGTCATGAAGAGACAAAACAGGCGAGCCTTGAAATTGTCTTAATTTCTGAGTTTATCCAAGATTCTCTTATTAGACATGATTATGCAGAAATACGCGAATTTTTGGATAATTGGGGTAAAACTCGATCAAATGTTATCAAGCTGAATGCGTCATTTGAAAGTGGTTATGAGCTTCTGAATTATGAATCTACAAATTTTTCGCCTAACGTTGGTTATACTCTTACTAGAGAAATTCAATTTGGAGAGAATAGTCTTAAACTGGAAATAGTTAGAAGTGCTTCTTTTGTCGATAATGTTATTGAAAAAGTTATTAATGAGCTCTTGGGTGAATCGTTTTTAATAATTGTTGTGATAGGTCTTGGCTTTTGGTTTATTCTTACTAAATACTCTATTACTCCTATGGAAAAAAAACTATTAAGAAGTACTGAAGCGCTTGTCGCTAGTGAGCAGATGTATCGAAGTGTTACATCAAACATACCAAATGGTGCTGTCTTTATTGTTAATAGAGATTTGGAATTCATTTTTGCCGAAGGGAAAGGTCTTTCGGATTTAGGTCTAAATTCTGATGATCTAATATTTAAAAGTGTAAATGAGGTTATTGAAGGTGAAGCTTATAAAAAAGTTAGCAAGCTTATAAATGAAGCTTTTATAGGAACCGAAATAGATACGGATGATATTATATTTAATGGTAAAAATCTTTGGGTACACGCTATCCACTTGCCATCAGCCCAAGGTGAGGGTGGTAAAGTTCTAGTTATGATTCAAAATATTACAGAACGTAATACTATGCTCAAAGAGTTAGTGTCTGCTAGAGAGCTGGCAGAGTCTGCAAATAGGGCAAAGTCTGAGTTCTTGGCTAATATGTCACATGAGATCAGAACCCCAATGAATGCCATTTTGGGCTACACAGAGCTACTTAGAACTGAGCGTGATTCAAGATTGACTCAAGATTATCTAAAGGGGATATCTTCGGCAGGCAAGGGGCTTCTTGCAATTATTAACGATATTTTAGATCTTTCAAAAATCGAAGCTGGTAAGTTATCTATGGTTTTCGAGCCTTTATCTATTAAGGGTATAATGGATGATACTGTCTCTATATTCCAAGTATCAGCTGATGCAAAAGGATTGTCTTTAAACGTTGATATTCCTGATACAGTTCCTGAATTCATATTCCTCGATGAAAATAGGTTACAACAAATTCTAGTAAATCTGATAGGTAATGCTATCAAATTCACTTCAGAAGGGTACGTGAGTGTTAAGGTTGAGCATGAAGAATTAGACAATCAGCTAGTAAATATTAGAATTGATATATCTGATACAGGAGTTGGTATTGAAAAAGATCAACTCAATAATGTATTCGAGTCTTTCACTCAACAAGAGAGACAGAGTACTAGAAAATTTGGTGTAACAGGACTTGGACTTACTATTACAAAGAGCCTAGTGGAAATGATGGGTGGACGTATTAGCATATCAAGTAAGGTTAATGAAGGCTCTGTATTTACTGTCACTTTTAACAATTTAAAAATAGCTCAAGCTGTTCATTCTAATAAGTATAAATTTAGTTTGCCTGATATTGATTTTGAACCTGCAACAATACTTGTTGTGGATGATGTAGAGTCGAATAGGAATGTTATAAGAAACTTTATGAAGACATACTCTGTGACCGTTATTGAGGCGGAGAATGGTGTGGAAGGAGTAGAGTTAGCACAGAAAATTAGACCTGATATCATACTTATGGATATACAGATGCCTGTTATGGATGGTTATGAAGCCTGTATTAAGATTAAAAAGGTTGAGCATCTTAAGCTAATCCCAATAGTTGCTGTGACTGCATCTGTTTATGGTGAAAGTGATAAAATCAAGAATATGATGGATGGGTATGTTACTAAACCTTTCTCAAAATATGAGCTTGTGATGCAACTTGCCGAGTTTTTACCACATAATATACAAGAGTCCTCTAATGATGATGATAACGGAATTCTAGAAGTCTATGATGTTGCTAATCTTTCTGAGGCTGAGAAACTCTTGATTAGAGAGAAGTTTGGAGAGGAGTTAACTGAAGTTTTATCATTAATGATTCTCGAGGATGTTGTCTCATTTGCTGAAAAACTTATTTCTTTTTCTGAGACTAATAACATAATTATTGCTTCTAGATATGGTTATGAGCTTAAGGGATTAGCAAGTAGTTTTAAAATTGAAGAGATAGAAAGCTCACTACAAAATTTTAACGAAATTATATTTAATAATTAACTTTATTAAAAAGAAAATCTGCATTATAATACGACATAAGTTATCTTATTAAGGAGTTTTAACATGGAAAGAAAAGGCGCAGTTACTATGAAAGGCAACCCTATGACACTTGTTGGTTATGAAGTTAAAGTTGGAGAGAAGGCTCCTGAGTTTACAGTACTCGACCAAACACTTCAGCCGGTTAAGCTGTCTGACTATGCTGGTAAAACAGTAGTTATCAGTGTTACGCCATCACTTGATACACCAGTATGTGATTTTCAGATTAGAAAGTTTAATTCAGAAGTAGCGAACAAAGACAATGTTGTTGTTCTTAATATTAGCATGGACCTTCCATTTGCTATAAAAAGATTTTGCTCAGTTGCAGAGATAGCTGATGCTGTTGCTCTCAGTGACCACAGAGACGCATCATTCGGTGAGGCTTTTGGTATGACTATTAAAGAACTTAGACTTCTTGCTAGAGGGGTTTTTGTTGTTGATGCTGCAGGTATACTTACATATGCAGAGGTTGTTCCTGAGGCTACAGATGCACCAGATTACGATAAGCTTGTAGCTTTTCTTGGCTAATAAATAAAATAAACTATTTTATAAATAGAAATATAAGAGGGGGCTTAATTGCCCCCTTTTTTTATGCGTGAAAATTAGCGTTCATTGTTTGTATTTCTTCTTTCTCTTTGAAAATCTTTGGGACAATCTTAATATACCATGCGGCTGATTGTATCTGTATTACGTATGCCAGTGAGATAAGAAGAGCTATTGTAGAACCTTCTTTTCCGAATGCTGTCATGGCAATGGCCAGAGCTATCGAAAGGTCTCTCATTACCACTCCAAATACCATAGCAATCGCATCTTCACGAGAGAAGAGCAGTTTTCCAATGATAGTGAGCATTACATAAGAGAGCGTATAAAATATCGCAAGTGGAATAAGTATTGTAAGTATGTCTGTTGGATTCGCTAAGATATTCTTAGCTTTGAGTGACATAGCAACGAAGGCAATCATTGTCACACCTAATGCAGAAAAGGGTGCAAATTTTGGTTTGTAAACTTCTGACCAAGCTTTATCTCCGTGTTTTTTGCGTATAGTTTGTTGTGTTGCAAGTCCTGCTAATAGCGGAACAAAAACAAAAAGGCAAATTTGCTTAAACATATGAATCATATCAACGTCTACGTTTGCTCCCATAAAGACCTTTGTGTATACAGGAGCCGCAAAAGCACCTATCAAAAGTCCAAATACAAGCATCTTAGTCGCAGCTTCTTTGTTTCCTTTCGCAAAACCTGTCCATGAGATTGTCATTCCTGATGCTGGTAATACACCAATAAGGAAAAGACCAACAGCCCAAAGACCGTATTTTGGGTCAACACCATGAAAAAAACTTTTTCCAATAGCATAGACTACAGCAGGAACAAGAATAAAGTTTATAAGCTGTGTTGTTATTTGTAGTTTTAAATCTCTACCTTTAAAGATAGATTTTACATTTAATGTGGTCATCATAGGGTAGACCATAAGGAATGTAATTGGGATTATGAGTTGCTTAAGTGGTTTGGCATCAAAGATAAAACCGCCACCTATTAGACCAAGGACCATTGATATTGGTATAGCCCAAACTAAGTTCTTCTGTAATATAGATAGATACTTAACCATTATTTACACCTTTTAATTATAAACGTATGTTCGTTATTGTTTTTTGACTTTAATATTCAAATTTCGATATGTCAAGATATATATTGGTCATATGCCTATAATAAATTTAGGTAAGAAAGTAAACTGTTAATTACAGTTATTAATAAATTGAAAAGTTAAGATTTTGTGTTAAGAAGGTTTGTAATAATAGCGTTAAGTTTTTTCATCTCTTCAAAGAAGTTACATTCACAAGCTATGTCACTTTCGAGGCAGTTCCAGCTCTTTTTAACTTCTTCCATGAAATCTTGGGTTTCTTGCGTAGGGTTATCACCATATTTAATGATATGTAGAAAGAATTTTGTCGGAGTCATCCATGTTTGAGACCATTTCCATGAGCCGTCATTAAAACTGTCGATAAACGTTTTCATCCTACAGTTGTTATTACGAAAATCTGAGCATTCGTATGATTTACAAATACCTTGAAGAAGTAATTCAATAGATTCATCATTGATTTCGATATTAGAATTTTCAGTCACTGGAATTAGTTTCTTATTCATATTCACTCTTTGTCTAGCGTATGCTAGTTGTATATTTCTTATCTTATAAACAATATATACATCTGTCAATGAAATGGAATAGTTATGTATGAGATTTTGTAAAAAAGTGGTATCAAAAAAAAATATATGATAATATTCACGTTGATAATTGATTGTAATTGGAGGCTCTTATGATAAAGATCGGAATAATTGGCGGTTCAGGGCTAGATAACCCTGATATTTTAAAAAATCCAAGATTTGTAGAAGTGACTACACCATATGGAGCCCCTTCTTCTGGGCTTACATGTGGCTCTATAGAAGGTGTGGAAGTTGCTATCCTCGCAAGACATGGTAAAGACCATTCAATATATCCAAGTGCTGTTAACTCACGTGCAAATATCACAGCCCTAAAAGAATATGGCTGTACACACATACTCGCTGCAACTGCTGTTGGCTCACTCAGAGAAGAGATTGAGCCAGGGCACTTAGTATTTCCGTCACAATTTATAGATTTCACAAGGAAGAGGGAAGTTACCTTCTTTGATAAGGGCGAAGTTGTTCATACACCTATGGCTGAGCCATTCTGCCCTAACCTTAGAGCTCTGTTTGCAGAGACGGCAAAAGGCTTAGGTTATGACTACCACGAAAATAAGACTGTTATCACAATCGAAGGACCTAGATTCTCAACTCAGGCTGAGAGCCATATGTTTAGAGGTTTTGGTGCAGATATTATCAATATGAGTACCGTTCCAGAGGTTAATCTTGCTCGTGAGGCAAAACTTCATTACGCATCTGTCGCTATGTCAACCGATTACGACTGCTGGCGTGAAGAGGAAGAACCAGTCACTTGGGAGATGATCCTTAATACCATGAAGAATAACGCTGATAAAGTTATAAATCTTTTCACAACAGTAATACCAAAAGTCGCTGAACAGAGCGACGTTTGCAAGATATAAGGAGATATTTATGCCAATTAAAGGACGTATTAGAACGATTCCGGATTACCCTAAGAAAGGGATCATGTTCAGAGATATCACTACACTGCTCCAAGACCCAGTAGGTTATCAGCTTGTTATTGATGCATTCACTAATAAGTATAAAGATGGCGGACTAGATTTCGACATTATCGCAGGTATAGAGGCTCGTGGCTTTATTATGGGTGGTGCGTTGGCATACACGCTAGGGAAGGGATTCGTTCCTATCAGAAAACCAGGGAAGCTTCCAGGCGAAACTGTAGGTCAGGAATATACATTAGAGTATGGTGTTGATAGCCTTGAAATGCATATAGATGCATTCGAAAAAGGTAAGAGAGTACTTATCGTTGATGATCTGCTCGCTACAGGAGGAACAGCTGCTGCTGCCGCTAAATTAGTGGAAAAGCTCGGCGGTGTTGTTGCTGAGATGGCTTTCATCGTTAATCTTCCAGACATCGGCGGAGAGCAAAAACTCCTCGACTTAGGTTATAGCCTTAACTGTCTCACTGAGTTCGAAGGGGATTAATTTTAGTCAAATATATAATCTATCAAGCCTGTGGTTAACGCTTCAGGCTTTTTTTTTGAATGGAATATATCCAAATAAAAATACATGTTGCTTATTTTAGTAGATAAGTGGATTAGTATAGCTGATTTATTTATAGAGGTGCTTGAATGACTTTTGAGTTTGATCTGTTTGCTACATTATTGCTTCCGCTATTAATTATGATAGCTAAGATTGTTGAAGTGACAATGGGAACCTTGAGAATCATGTTTATCTCTAAGGGGATAAGGATTGCCGCTGTATGTGTTGGTTTTTTCGAAGTTTTAATATGGATAGCCGCTATAGGGCAAGTTATGCAGAATTTATCCAATGTTACAAATTATTTTGCTTATGCTATAGGTTTCTCTATAGGTAACTATACAGGTATGGTTTTAGAGCAGAAATTGTCTATAGGCTATATTCTCGTTCGTATCATCACCAAACATGACGCTACTGATCTGGTTGAGTCAATGCGTACACAAGGGTATCAAGTGACTGATACGGATGCTACGGGTAACCTTGGTCATGTAAAAGTTATATTCACAGTTGTACGCAGAAAGAAACTCGATAAAGTAGTACAGATAATAAAAAAGTTTAACCCAAAAGCGTTTTATACAATAGAAGATATGCGGTTTGTTAGCGAAGATGCTCTGCCTAATAATATTGCAAGTAAGACTTTTTTCTCCAAGAGGAAGTAAACTGAAGATTTGAGAGTTTGGCTGAGATTGCTTCTATTTGTTCTCAATAGTAAAAGGTTGGGTTCGACCAACGGGAGAATGTCATCTGTAATGTGTTTTGGCTACTCGAGGTATAAAATAAAACGGGCGATGCGAGAATCGAACTCACGACACCAGGCTTCGGAGGCCTGTGCTCTATCCAACTGAGCTAATCGCCCTCATATATATTATAAACCCTTCTGCCTCATCTTAATAAGGCGAGCGAAAGCATACGTATCCCTGAATATCTTACCTTCAACTCCTATGCCGAGTAATATGATGCAAAAAGAGTGAAAGTATATTGTATTAACTTATAACAAGCCTGAAGGTGCTATCTTCAGCTTCACTGTAGAGAAGTCTTCGTGGAGTTGCAAGTTAATAACCTCAAACCCTTTCTTCTCATAATGTGCCCTTACATCATAATTAAACTCTATAGGTATACCAGAGATGACAAGCTGTCCGTCTGACTTTAAGGAATCCTTTATAAAGCCTGATATGTCTACGAGTATGTCAAAGTATATATTAGCGAATATAATGTCGAATTGAGCTTTTATGCAGTCCTGTAGACCACATATGATGTGATTGTTAGTAATATCATTTAGTTCGTTGCAGTTAATGGCAGTTTTACAAGCGTTATAGAATAGGTAATATCCGTAAACATCTTTTGCTCCAAGTAGGCTTGCACAAATTCCTAGTATTCCTGTTCCACAGCCAATATCCAGCACTGTTTTATTTTCGAGTTGCATAGATTCAAGGTGTTTAATACATGCCTGTGTGGTCTCGTGCTCACCACTGCCGAAGGCTCCTTGATATATCTTTGCCGTTTTGCCATTACATAATGGTATATAGTGTATTTTTCGTTCTTGCATAGTCGTTTCCATGAAGAGAGTTACCATAAAAATGATCAGAGGTGCAAGAAAGTATTTCAAAACTGCGTAATAATTGCTCCAATACACTATTAATACTTGACATAATGAACCAATGAGCATATTTGTTTTAGTCACAACTTTATATACGAGGTGCAATGTGTCAGAATTTCAAAAGAAAGCTGCTTATAATGTAGCACTAGTAGGCGCGACAGGCGCAGTAGGTGAAACATTCCTTAACATCCTTGCGGAGAGAAATTTCCCAATAGCAGAGCTTAAGCTTCTCGCTTCTAAACGCTCAGCAGGTAAAGAACTCACGTATGATGGCAAGACGTATAAAGTTGAAGAGTTGACGCACGACAGTTTTGAGGGTGTAGATATTGCACTTTTCAGTGCTGGTGGCGGAAGAAGCCTTGAGTATGCTCCATCAGCTGTTAAAGCTGGTGCGATAGTTATCGATAACTCATCCGCTTTCCGTATGGATCCGACTGTTCCGCTTGTTGTCCCAGAGGTTAACCCTGAGGACGCATTTAAGCATAACGGAATCATCGCTAACCCTAACTGTACAACAATCATCATGCTTGTGGCTCTTAAGCCTCTGTATGATTACTCAAAAATTAAGAACGTAGTTGTTTCATCGTATCAGTCAACATCAGGTGCAGGTGCACTTGCTATGGAAGAACTGGAAAATCAGGCGAGACAATGGGTAAATGGTGAAAAACTTGTAGTAGATAAGTTCGCTCATCAGATACTTTTCAACGTTATCCCTCATGTGGATTCTTTCACTGATAATGGATATACAAAAGAAGAGATGAAGATGTTTAATGAGACTCAGAAGATGCTACATGATACAGATATCAAAGTTAGTGCAACCTGTGTTCGTGTTCCGACACTCTCAGCGCACTCAGAATCTGTTACTATTGAAACTGTTGATCCTATAAGTCCAGATAAAGCACGTGAGCTTTTTGCTGCGGCTCCAGGGCTTGAAGTTATTGATGATACAGCAAATGCAAAATACCCTATGCCATTAGAAGTAGCTGGTGGAGACACTTGCTATGTAGGTAGAGTTAGAACAGATATCGCTCGTGATAACTCTCTTACTTTCTGGGTTGTAGGCGATCAACTTAGAAAAGGAGCTGCAACTAACGCTGTGCAAATTGCAGAACTGTTTGTTAAGTAAAAACCTTAGTTAACTTATTATACACAAATACCCTCATCTATTTTTAGGCGAGGGTATTTTTTTTATTATATTTTAATATATAAGAATCGTTATATATAAGAAATGTTTATCTCTTGTGAAATTATAGAACATATGTTTGTTATAATTGTTATAAAGGTAACAGAAATCGTTAGTTTTAGATTTCAATATTAATAATTGATAGACTTTTTTTGCTTGAAAGTCATTATTTGCTTGATTTTATGGGATTCCACGTGTATATAATTTTAACTTCTTGACGTTAGGAGGTTGTAGTGAACAAGAAAGAGCTAATCGAAAAGATCGCCGATATGGCTGGTCTCAAAAAATCAGATGCTGAAAAAGCACTCAAAGCTTTCGAAGATGCCACAGTTGAGGCACTTAAAGCTAGCGACAAGGTAACACTTGTTGGTTTTGGTACATTTTCCGTATCAGAACGCAAAGAACGCAAAGGTAGAAACCCTCAGACAGGCGCTGAGATGACTATACCTGCGAAGAAAGTGCCTAAATTCACACCTGGCAAGCTTTTCAAAGATTCCATCGACTAAGAAGAATATTTGGAAATGTATTTCTTTAAAAAGGCTCTCAGCAATGGGAGCCTTTTTTATTGCCGATTTTTCATAGCATGCTATATTGAAGTATGAGATATAAATTATTTGTTCTATTGCTACTTTTGCAATTTTCTGTGGTATCAATTTCATTTGCAGGTCCTTTAGTAGCCGAAGGTTTCGGTGACTACGACGAAGAGGCTCGTGCAAATGCAATTTCTGAATTATCATTCATGATATTTGCTGATGTGAAATCAACCCTAACAACAAATGTATCTGATGACCCTAATGCCCCTAAGCAAATCGTGTCTAAGCAAACAGATGTTACTAGTGCACTACCTATCTATGGTGCAGAGTTTAAAGTAGAGCAGGTGGGTAATGTTTTTAATGCAAGAGTTACTCTTTCACCTGAAATATCTA
This sequence comes from Denitrovibrio sp., assembly GCA_002869185.1. Classification (GTDB taxonomy): domain Bacteria; phylum Chrysiogenota; class Deferribacteres; order Deferribacterales; family Geovibrionaceae; genus Denitrovibrio. Next base: position 220,511 of record PKTN01000001.1, read on the forward strand.
TCCCTTTGTATAAATCTGAGATAGACAAAGCTGTAAATACTATAAATGGTACTTATAAAGTGTTAATCAAAGAAGAGTCCTCCTCTACTAAATATAATTATGTGATGTCTGCTCTGACAAATTTCGAAAATCTACAAAAGCTAAAGGCAGTCCTATCTGCACTTGGTGGTGATTATAAAAAGTATCCAAATGTCACAATTGACCAATTAAATATTCTAAAGCGTGATTTAACATATCAATCAGACAGTATGAAACACGTTGCTGATCTTTTTGCTTCTGAGCTCAAAAGTGAAAATGTATATGTTTATTACCCAATGTATAATGGCTCGGATGAGGTTACGCCTTTTGCTTCTGTATTTAGAGAGATGATCTCCTCTAGTTTAAAGTCTGTTGAGTCTATACATTCTGCGGACTTCTTTATAGAGACTTTGTACAATGTGTCAGACTCTGGGTTGTACCTCTCTGCCACGTTAACCGATAAAACTGGTAAGTCCATAGCTAAGAGCGTTAAAATGCTTAAAACAGACGCTTATAAAGGACTAGATGTTGAACCAAAATCTATTTCATTTGAAAAATTGCTTAAACTTGGTCTCTCAAAGTCTTCTGATTTTACCACTAGAATATCAACATCTAATGGTAAGAAAGCTATGCTTTACAAATCAGCAGACGCAGTAGAGATATTTGTGAAACTAAATAAACCTGGATATTTTTTTATAGTTGGTCATGTTGATAAAGATGGTCAGAGATTTTCTTATTTAGTTGATTTTTACAATGCCAAAGGAAATAGGAAATTTATAAGATTTATAGACGCTGATGAAATAAATAAGTGGTTAAGTATAGGCGAATTTGACATAGTACCTCCTTTTGGTTTAGAGACATTCCAGATGATTGCATCTTTGAAGGATCCTATTGGACTTATCCCGGCTAATGTTTTTGATGCGAATACCGAATTATATATAGTTAGCAATGATATCAAAAAAGCTGTCGTGCAAACTAGAGCACTAAAAAAGCGACAAGAAAATGTTAATGTAATTGCTGAAGATATACTTATTTTTTCGACTATTGAAAAGTAGACATTTATTATTATTTAATTTATCATGTACCTAAATTGTTGAGATAGAAGGAATTGAACAATATGAGCAGAGATATCTTCGGGTTTAAAGACGAACCATTCAGTGCTTACCCCGATAACAAATACTTTTTTTCTTCCATATTGCATGACAAGGCTATAACTCTGCTGGAGTATGGTCTAAATAGCCGTAAAGGCTTTATGTTGCTCACAGGGCTTAAAGGGACAGGGAAAACTATGACCTGTAATATCCTTAAAGATTCTGTAAAAGAGTGTAATGTCTCTGTGCTCAATTACGAAAGTACATCTCCTGACAAACTTATGAAATCTATCTGTGAAGGCTTTGGACTTGATTTTAAAGAGACAGATAGGAAAGAGCTTTTTGGGCTCATTATGGAATATTTTGTCGAACAATATAAAGAAGGTCGCAATAATCTTATTGTCGTTGATAATGCAGAATCTATCTCTGATGAAAACTTAGAAATGCTTAGTGAATTCATGGAAATTGAGATTGAAAAGTGTAAACTAGTACAGGTAATACTATCTGGTTGTCCTGAGCTTCATGATAGACTAAGAAATGTTGGTAATGATCTAGGACCTAAGTTTACCTTTACTGTTGAGCTTGCTCCTTTAAACCTTCAAGACACTATCGACTATGTAGAACACAGAATAAAAACTGCTATTGGTGATGATGAGCATTTCCTATTTAAAAAGAATTCTTGCATCGAAATATATAACTATTCCAAGGGTGTTCCATCTGAGATTAACAGAATCGCTCATAAAGCTTTAGCCATTGCAAAAGAGAAGAAGAAGGCGAAGGTTACTCCTAGGCATATCAAGATGTCAGCTGCTAGGCTTTATGGTGTTAAGAGTACTCGTAAAGGCTTGAATAAGCCAGTTGCGGTTTTAGTACTATTTGGTTTGCTTGCTGGCGGAATCTATCAATACAAAGATAAGTTACTTTCAGTTGCCACTGATATAAATATAAAAGGTATGGTTGTTCAGAACGCAGAACCAGAAACAAAGACTGAGCCTGTTGTTGTACCAGAACCTATAGTGGAGAATACTCCAGAACCAGTTTCAGAGCCAGAAACTACAGTTGAAGCTCCTATTGAAGAGCCTCGCATTACTGAAGAGACTGTTGAAGTAAAGCCTGAAACTATTACTGAGGAAAAACCAGAACCTGACTTAACCACAAAACCTGTTGAAGTTGTGGCACCAGAGCCTGAGCCCGAACCAGTTGTTGAAGAGGTTGTCCCAGAACCAGTAGTTGTTATTTACCATGGTTGCACTGTTGCTCAGAGTGGGCTTAAAGTTCGCTTAGGTCAATCAGTAGAGTCAGAACTTATTGGTACTGTTCCTTACATGGCTTATATTGAACTTCTAGAGAAGACTAATGATGGGCTATGGTGGAAGACAAGGTTCGAAGGTAAAATAGGCTATATGTATGCAAAATATATTAGAGTTGTTGATAGTCCAGACGCGTGTAAACAATAAATCGTCTTGCAATTTCTCTCGTATCTCTTAAATTTCTATAAGTATTAATCGAGGTTTTTAATGTTGAGATTTACTGTGTTAATGTTACTCATTATGACCACTGTTTCTTGTGCCGGAAGGGACAGGATGGTAAAATATGAAAATGATATAGAAGAGATTCGCAAAGAGGTTCGCACTATTCGTATCATGACTGATGAGATGAAAACTCAGCTAACTGGTATGAAGAGTTCCCTCGTTGCGGTTGATTCAAGTGTTCAAAAGCAGACCGAGGATATCCAACATCAAAGAGAGTATCACGAAAAGCTCAAAGGGATAGTTGGCAGTATTAAAGATGCGGTTGTGAAATTGGAATCAGAGAATATTCCTGCAAAAAAACAAGAACTATCAGATATTAGAAACGAAAATTCAGATGATACAACACCATCTTCAGGCTTTATTGTAAAGACTGAACAAGATGGTATGGTCACTAAAGTATATACAGAAAAACTACCTTCAATAGCTCCTTTAACACCTGTTAAGAAGGATTTTAAAGTTAGTGAAGAGAGTAAATCTGGTTTCGGTTATGCTGTAAAAGATGGTGTCATACTTTGGCAATCTCCGACAAAAAATTCAGATGTACTTGAAATCTTAGTTAGCTGGCAACAATTGAGCCTCTTAGGTAAGATTGATAATGATAGTATAAGATGGTGGAAGGTTAAGACTAAGGATTACACAGGTTATGTTAATTCCAAATTTGTGATAATCTCGGACTAACTTATGATTAAAGATATTTTTACAAAATCGTCAAATCTAGAAAGACTCAGTGCAGGTGATATCAGCACTATTGTGACTGCTAATCTTGAAGAAGTTTTAAACTATTCTGAACAACTAAAACAACAACATAAAGGTGATAAACCTAAGACATGTGCAATAATAAACGCAAGAAGTGGTCTATGTAGTGAAGATTGTTCATTCTGTGCTCAATCATCTCATTTCGATACAGGTGCTCCAGTTTATAACTTTATAGATATGGCAAAGATCGACGCAGCTGCTAAAGATTTGGCGGCTAAGGGTGTCGAACGTTTCAGTATAGTCACCAGCGGAATAGGGCCTAATGATGAAGAATTCGAGAAGATAAAAGAGGCTATGGGTGTTATCAAATCCTACGGTCTTATACCTGATGCTTCTGTGGGCTGTATGAGCTATGAGCGTCTCTTGGAGCTTAAAGCGGCAGGTATGAACGCATACCATCATAATCTTGAAGTGGCTAGAAGCTTCTTTCCTAATATATGCACAACCCATGACTATGAGCGAGATGTTGAGACTGTACGTGATGCAGTGAAGGCAGGGCTCTATGTTTGCTGTGGTGGTATATTTGGGCTTGGCGAGAGTTGGGCTCAGAGAGCTGAATTAGCATTTACATTATACGATCTTGGCGTCCAGTCAGTACCTATAAATTTTCTAAATCCTATTGCAGGAACACCTATGGACAGTCGTGTAGTGCTTGATGAAGAGGAGGCTCTTCGTATAGTAGCTCTGTATCGGTTTATAATGCCTGACAGAGATATTAGAGTCTGTGGTGGGAGAAGTATAGTCTTTAAGGGGAACAGTGCTTCTAAGGTACTTGGAGCTGGTGCAAATGGTATTATGGTCGGTGACTACCTTACGGTGAAAGGGGTGGATATGGACGATGATATGAAGAATCTAAAAGTCTAGCGATTAATCCTTTCAGGTAGAGAGATTGAATTCCCACTCTTGTCAATGTTTACAAAAGTTATCTTAGATGAAAAGACTTCAACCTCATTTGTTGCTCTTGGTTCGTCACAAAAGACATGCACGTCATAAGTTACAGATTTATCGCCTATCTTTTCTGCTTCTATTACAAATCTAAGAATAGAACCATTCACAACCCTATGTTTGAATACGATATTGTCTATGCCTATAGTGACTAATGTCGCACCTGGATATTCTCTAGAACCTGCCATCCATGCGAACTCATCGAGCCATTTGAGCATCTCTCCACCGAATAGGTAACCGTGAAAATTAAGATGCTCAGGGCGTACATTAACGTAATTTTCCATTAGTTTAAGAAATCCTGAAGCTTGTTCTTCATTGCTTTTTTGCGAAGTTTTGCAAGTGCTCTTGTCTCAAGCTGACGGACACGCTCACGGCTAATTTCCATAAGGTCTCCAATCTCTTCAAGAGTTTTCGGTGCAGAGTCATCCAGACCAAAACGCCACTCGATAATTTGTGATTCTCTCTCGTCAAGCTCTTCGACTATATCATCAAGAGCCGTTTTGAGAGTTTTGGCAATGATCTCTTCTTCGATATTTTGAGAGTCAGACTCTAACAGGTCAATAAACGATCTGTCTTCCCCGTCTTTTATAGGTGCTTCAAGTGAAAGATAATTTCTGGATACACGAAGTACATTTTCAATATCTTCTTCATCCATTTCAAGATGCTCAGCGAGCTCTCTTGCAGTAGGTTCTCTATTGAGAGATTTATTTAATTTCTCTTTAGCGCCATTGATCTTGTACAGGATGCCAGCTTGTTTAATAGGTAGCTTGACTGTACCAGACTGCTCAGCGAGAGCCTGAATGATAGATTGTCTTATCCACCAAACAGCATAAGAGATGAATTTAACGTCTTTTGTATGGTCGAATCTTTTCGCCGCCTCAACAAGACCTAGATTTCCTTGGTTGATAAGGTCAGCAATAGGCAGACCAGTATTGCGATATCTATTAGCTATGGAAACAACAAACTTTAAGTTACAGAGTATGAGGTGCTCAATTGCACTCTCATCACCAGCTTGTATCCTCTCTCCAATCGCATATTCCTGTGGTTTAGTCATAGGTTTATATGCAGAGATAGAGTTCAAGTAGTGCTTGAGCGAAGTTTCACTGACAGGCGCAGGTAAGCCAGGCTTTTTCTCACTCTCTTTCTCAGGTTGTTTTTTCTCTAAGGTCTCTTCACTGTTTTTCATTTATCCACCATTAGGGAAGTATAGCACAAAGGTTCAACAATTGCTCTAAAGCTTACAAAAATTTACATGCATCTTATTATCCAGATAGTCTATTTCGCATTTGTCTCCAGCTTTGAGATCACCTTTGATAATTTTCTCAGCGACGAAATTTTCTACCATTTTTCTAATGATACGTTTCATAGGTCTCGCACCATATGCAGCATCAAATCCTGCCTTAACTATCTCATTTATGACATTTTTAGTCCAGTTAAGTTCTATGTTATTTTCAAGAACTCTCTTTTTAAATCCAGTCATAAGTATCTCAGCTATTTCGGCTATATGAGATTCGTTAAGAGGGTGAAAAACTATAATGTCATCAATCCTATTTAGAAATTCTGGTCTAAAATACGATGATAGCTTCGTCGTTGCGATCTTTTGGATATTATCGTATTTTTGCTGCCAGTCACCACTATCAGCAAAGGCGTTATGTATGTCTTCACTGGCGATGTTAGAGGTCATAATTATGACGCAATTTTTAAAGCTGACTGTGCGTCCTTTTGAGTCAGTCAGGCGACCGTCATCAAGAAGCTGTAGCAAAACATTAAAAACGTCAGGGTGAGCCTTCTCAATCTCATCCATAAGGATGACAGAATATGGGCGTCTACGTACCGCCTCAGTAAGTTGCCCACCTTCATCATATCCTACATATCCAGGAGGTGCTCCAATAAGCCTAGCAACTGAGTGTTTTTCCATGTACTCACTCATGTCGATGCGAACCATAGACTCTTCAGAGTCAAAGAGGAATTCAGCTAAAGCTTTTCCTAGTTCAGTTTTACCAACACCTGTAGGTCCGAGAAATATGAAAGACCCTGTAGGTTTGTCTTGGTCGTTTAGTCCTGCTCTGCTACGTCTAACGGCTTCGCTGACAGCCTTTATGGCATTATCTTGACCTATGACGCGTTTATGGAGATAGTCCTCCATACGGATCAGTTTATCTACCTCTTCTTCGAGAAGCTTGTTCACTGGGATGCCGGTCCATTTACTAATGACAGTGGCAATGTCCTCTTCGTCAACTTCTTCTTTTAGAATACGTTTAGTTTGAGTAAGTTCGTTTAGTTTTGCATTTGCAGATTCAAGGCTAGTCTCTAGCTCAACCAGTTTGCCATATTTTAGCTCTGATGCTTTTGTGAGATCACCATTACGTTCGGCTGATGCCATCTCATATTTTGCCTCTTCTATCTGCTCTTTTATATATGTAGCATTTTGTATAACATCTTTTTCATTTTGCCAAGCGACACGCATTGTAGAAGCCTGTGCTTTGAGGTTCGCAAGTTCTTCATCTAGTTTTTCGAGGCGCTGCTTGCTTGCTGCATCCTTCTCTTTTTTGAGTGCTTGTTTGTCTATCTCAAGATGCACGACACGTCTTTCAAGTTCGTCCAGCTCAGTAGGCAGGCTGTCGATCTCCATGCGTATCTTAGCTGTCGCCTCATCTATAAGGTCGATAGCCTTGTCAGGCATAAATCTGTCGCTGATATACTTGTTTGCCATGTGGGCAGCGGCAACTATAGCATTGTCTGTGATTCGTACACCGTGATGTACTTCGTAGCGTTCTTTGAGTCCTCTAAGGATAGAGACAGTGTCCTCAACGCTAGGTTCCTTAACCATCACAGGCTGGAATCTACGCTCGAGTGCTGAGTCCTTTTCAACGTATAATCTATATTCATCAAGAGTTGTGGCACCTATACAGTGAAGCTCGCCCCTTGCCAGAGCAGGTTTTAATAGGTTTGCTGCATCCATGGCACCGTCAGTCTTTCCAGCGCCAACGAGTGTGTGCATCTCATCTATGAAAAGAATGATCTCGCCTTCACGCTCTTTGATAGCTGTAAGGAGAGCTTTAAGTCTATCTTCGAACTCACCACGGAATTTTGTACCTGCGATGAGTGAACCCATGTCGAGTGCGGCGACAGTACAGTTTTTGAGTGTCTCTGGGACGTCACCGTTAACAATCCTCTGATCCAAACCTTCTGCTATGGCTGTTTTACCAACGCCCGGTTCTCCTATAAGGACAGGGTTGTTCTTTGTACGTCTTGAAAGTACGTGGACTACACGTCTGATCTCTTCGTCACGACCTATAACTGGGTCAAGCTTGCCAGACCTTGCTGACTCGGTGAGGTTGATAGTGTATTTATCCAGAACATTCATCTTATCTTCAGGGTTTTGGTCTGTAACTCTGCTAGAACCACGAACTGATTCGTACGCTTTTAACAATGTATTTAGATTATATCCACTTGAGGATAGGGCGATGCGCAGGTTTGAACTGGCATTTTCGCCAAGCCCAAGAAGGATATGCTCTGTCGAAACATACTCGTCACCGAACTGCTTGATAGTTTCGAATGCGTAATCGATAACTTTCTTAGCCTCTTGACCTATATATAGCTGTACACTCCCTTCAACCTTAGGGAACTTATCTAAAAGTTTCTCAGTGTCAGTACGGAGCTGGTTCACATTAACTCCTGCTTTTTGCAGTAGTGGAGAGACCATTCCTTCCTCTTGGTATATGAGTGATAACAACAAATGCTCTGGCATAAGTTGCTGGTGATTATTTTTTTCTGCTAGTTCAAGAGCTGATTGCACAGCCTCCTGAGCTTTTATAGTCATTTTATTAAAATTGAACATTTTACACCTATAATATTATTGTGTCATTGTGAGCGAAGTAAAGAATCTCTAAACTCAGCTCCAAGGTATTATTTATGGTGACTAAAGTTTAGAAAGCTACTCTTCTCGATTGATCTTTACTCTGATGGTCGTAGTACCACCAGCTGGTGCAAGCCCTTCTTGAGCTTTTTGTATATGATGCGCGTTCTGTTTGATAAACTCTGTCAGGTGTTCGTTATGCGCATGTAGCTCATCGATTTGGTTACGCATATTTAATATCACTTCAACCCCTGCAAGATTCACACCCATGTCTTTTGTTAGGGTGAGGATAAACTTCAGGGTTTCAAGGTCCTCTTCTGAATAGAGCCTTATATTCCCTTGTGTTCTTTGCGGGTTGACTAAGCCTAGCCTCTCATACTGTCTAAGTGTCTGTGGATGTAAATCTAGCATCTCTGACACTATACTTATTATATAAACTGGCTTATTTTTCATGGTTTAAAGCCTCGCTTTTTCTATAAGTTTTTCTCTTTCTCCAGTCGTATATTTCTTTTGTATTTCACTAAGAGTCTTACGGTCATCCTCTTGAGTAATGGCTGGTATAGATATCTTGATAACAACGTAAAGGTCGCCATCATGTGATTTGCCAAGACCTGGTACGCCTTTTCCTTTAACTCGGAATTTTTGCCCAGGTTGGGTTCCAGCAGGAATATTCATGCTGATAGTTCCGAATGGGGTAGGGACGATGATCTTCTCACCAAGAGCTGCCTCGAACATATCCATGTCAACATCAACGAATACATTGTTTCCTTGACGTTTGAATACTTCATGCTCCTGTACGTTAGTGATTATGTATAAATCACCTTGAGGACCGCCGTTTTTGCCAGCGTTACCTTTATTAGGTACACGTATCTTTGAGTCGTTAGATACACCCTTAGGTATCTTGACTTTTATCTTCTCTTGTTTGTTTGAGTATCCTGAACCTCTGCAAGTATTGCAAACATTCTGGAGTGTTTCGCCTGTCCCTTTACAAACGGAGCATGGAGCCATACCTATCATTCCACGTTGGTTGCTCATAGTTTGACCTGAACCACCACATGCAGAACATGTTGACCTGTCGCCACCTTTACCACCGCATGGTTTACAGCTCTCTGTGTGGTTTATAGCTAGCTCGTACTCATTCCCCATGATCGTATCTTTGAAAGGTACTTGAACAGTGTAGTGGATGTCTTCACCTTTGCGTGGTGCGTGTGAACGTCTTCCTCTACCGCCTCCTCCACCAAAAAGATCTCCGAAGATATCGCCAAAACCACCGCCAAAGTGATTTCTAATATCGTCAAAGTTCGCTCCAGAGAAGTCATGTCCGTGTCCGCCATTCTTAAAAGCATCGTGACCGAGACTATCATATTGCTGCTTCTTTTCAGTGTCGCTAAGGACGCTATACGCTTCAGATACTTCTTTAAATTTGGCCTCAGCTGTATCGTCTCCAGAGTTTACGTCTGGGTGGTATTTTCTAGCGAGTTTCCTGTAAGCTTTTTTAATCTCTTCAGCTGAAGCCCCTTTAGAGAGCTCCAGAATTTCATAATAATCTCTTGCCATCGATATATGTCCTTAAATTTTATTCTGTTTCTACTTTAATAACTCTCGACTGAACCTCAGTCTTCTTCTTCAGACTGACTGTGAGAAGTCCGTCTTTAAGGTTTGCCTTAACAGAGCCAATGTCTACAGTGGTAGGGATAGAGAATGAGCGATTAAATTTTCCGTATGAACGCTCAAGCCTATAGAAGTTATCTTTTTCACCTTCGACAGGGTATTTCTTTTCTCCCTTGAGAGTTAATACACCATCAGAAACCTGAATGTCCATATCTTCTTCTTTCATCCCTGGAAGTTCTGACATGAGAACAATCTCTTCCGCTGTTTCGAAAATGTCTACCGGAGGTAGCCAGTCGCCATATCCGCCTTGTGCTGTCTTGCTTAAGGTTTCGTCAAAGATTTTGTTCATCCTGTCGTGCATAGTCATTAGATCCTTAATTGGGTCCCATCTTACAATAGCCATAGTGTCCTCCTTTTATGATTGTTGATTACGAAGCTAATATATAACTTGAGTCAGTTCATGTCAAGTATGTTGATGCAAAAAAATAATATTAAGTAATAACGAACTATATAAATATATATTGTGTCTTGATTATAAGTTAATGAGAGGGTATTTTTTCTTAATGCGATCCTATTATATTTTTATCGCCTTTTTACTGTTTTCTATTTTGCTTCACCTCGTGGTTGTTAATGAGATCGACCTTACACCAGAGTTTAAAAAGAAGCCTGACCCTATATCTGTGTCTGTTGTGCCTAAAGATAAACCGCAACCACAAGCTGAGTCTAAGCAAGAGACAAAGCGACCAAACAAAACAATAGAAGACACTCCTATTAATGAAGAGTTAGAGACAGATGTAGACCAGATGGAACATGTTCCAGAAGTGGGGAGTGAGAAGGAAGATAAAAAGGCGAAAGCTGATAAACAGGGAGAGCAACAGAGAAAAGCTGAGAAAGAGACCCAAGTTGATACATTAGCAAATGACAAGTCTGATATTGAAGTGCCAAAAATCGCACCTGATAAAGAATTCTCTAAAGAGCAAATAGATGGTGTACTTAACCCTGATGATATAATTGAAAAATATGCCAAAGAGGGCGGAAAAGTTACGGGTGAAGACTCTGTCTCTATGCAGTATGTAAAGCTTAAATATCAATCATACTTTTATAAGTTTTCCAGAAGATTGTATCATGTTTGGTTGTACCCTCGTGATGCTGCCATGCGTGGCGAACACGGTACAGTAAGGATAGCCTTTGTTATTTCACGTACAGGTATGATCTCTGGTATAAACGTTATTAGATCGAGCGGTTACCCTGACCTTGACAGAGAGGCTGTGCTAGCTCTCAAAAAGACAGCTGGTGTTCCTCTGCCACAATCCTACAAGCTTAATTTTCTAAGAGTCGATGCATATTTTCAATACGTTCTCGGTGGCGGTTTTAACGTTTATTAAGCCTCGTCAGCATGTGCGTATGACATTATTATGTCGATAATAATAAGTATCACTGATAATAAGTTAGCAACAGCAGCACCTACAGCAAGCCCTGTAACGAGGGATGATGTAGAGCCTGAGAAGTATAATATAGCTGCAGGTATAAGATGCAGGTCTGATATAAAAGCTGTAGCCAAAAGCTCTGCGGCTAAGAATTTCTTAATATTAAATTTAAGTACAGTTGCGATAAGGTTAACGCCAAGGGCTATCACAAGCTGGTATGGATCATTGCTGACCAGAAAACCTATATTACTTGTAAGAGCTAGAAAAATAAATAGGTCGGACCAGACCTTTCCCCATTGAATCATATTTTGCCTCCTTGGGCATAAGCCAGAACTTTTTCCAGTTGTTTTGGTGTGCCTAGCACTATTATTGAGCTACCCTCTGTTAGCATAGTATTCCACTCTGGTAGAGTGTTGATATCACCTTTGCTATTCACAGTCGCTATTATGTTTGTCCCAGTCTTGTTTTTGAATCCAGAATCTGCAATTGTCTTACCTGCTAGTTCTGATGTTGCGGCTATCGTTACTTCTACTATGTCAACACTACTCTTTTCTCCATAGGCAACAAGGTCAAGAAAGCCACTCATGGCTGGAGATGGTGGGTGAAGGACATAAGAGGTTATACGTCGTCCAGTTGTAACAGCAGGTACGATAACCTCATTAGCACCGAGTAGTTTCATCTTTTCCATATCCATCTCTGTTGTGCTAGTAGAGAAGATGTAATACTTTTCTATGTCAGGCATTATGAGACGAGCTGTAACGATAACTGTAATATCTAGAGTGTCGTCGTCAAAAGTTGTTATAAGTCCTTTAGAATCCTCTATGAACAATCCAAGAAGCACATCACGGCGTTGAGGCTGAGCTATAGCGTAGTAGCTTATTCCAAAATCTATAATTTCTTGTCTTTTGCTCTCTTCTGGGTCAATGAGGATGAAGGGGATTTGCCTTTTGATGAAACTTCTCATTATCTCTTTTGACGTTTCATTGAAACCGCAAATTATATAGTGATCGTGTATACGTTCCATTTTACTATACATCCTCCAATGTTTAAATTTGTTCTTTATGTCACCTTGTAAAACTACCTGAACAGCAGCTGCGAGACCATAAAAATATACGAGCGGGAATGCGACCATAAGGAAGACAGATGAGACAAGCCTGTTTACTGTCATGTTGTCCGTATAGCCTTCTGTATAGCCGATAGTTGTAAAGGTGATTATTGTATGAAAAAAATAGTCAGTGACACTTTTGCCGTCAGTCTTGCCGTTTACAATCATCATTGTGAGTACGTAGATGGTTGTGAAAAAGATGACTGTCATTAAAGGGAGCCTAAGGTCGCTGAGGACATTATAAAGCTGTACTTCGTACATTGATTTGAAACTGACTGGCTTTACGTTTCCGTAATGTCTCTCTTTTTTATTCAACTAAGCTTCTCCGACAAGTTGTACATTTCTTTTATGATACCACATGTTTATAAATCGAGACTATAAATATATCAAGTTTATGTAAAAGGATCACAACATATGAACTCTTCCTTGACAATTAGTTAGAGAGGATACTAAATTAGTAGTAGCTTATTCATACGGGAGGACATCATGACACCTCGCAAAGTTAAAAACTTCATAATTGACACAAACGTAATTCTTTACTCTCCTAATTGTATTGAAACCTTTGACAATAACAATATCGTCTTGCCAGCTGTAGTGCTGGAAGAGGTAGATTCTTTTAAAAAGAACGTAGACCTGAACGGTTATAACGCTAGATCTTTCATTCGAATCGTTGAACAATATCGCGAAGAGAAGGGTGACCTTTTGAAAGGGGTAAAGCTTGAGTCAGGTGGACAGTTCTCTGTCAGATTTCAGGATGAGCAGACTAAAAGCAAAATACCTTCTGGGTTTGACAATGGAAAGAATGATAATGTTATCCTTGCTATTGCATTGCAGGTTAAAGAGGAATCCAAGCGAGAGACTATTATTGTCTCTAAGGATGTAAATCTCCGCATAAAAGCGAATGCTATGGGGCTTGATGCTGAGGACTATTATCACGAGAAGAGTACATCACTTATCGATCAGCACGATGATACACTATTCGTCCCTGATGATTACATAGACACACTTTACCACGAGAAGGAACTCCCTTGCCCAACGGGCGTATATAGACAAGATGAAGGTGAGTTTGCACCTAGGGTGAACGAGTATTTTATCCTCAAGGGGCAGGAAAACCCTCAGAAGAGTGCATTGGCTAGATATATTGGTAATGGGACAGATGAGGACGGTGCTTTTAGACTGTTGCATCAGAATGAACCAGTATTAGGCATAACCCCTGCTAACAGGAAACAGATATACCTTATGGACTCTCTACTTGATCCAGATATAGATGTTGTTTTTGCTATAGGTATAGCAGGGACAGGTAAAACATTGCTGGCGCTTTGTGGTGGTCTCCACTCTGTTCTTAACGATAGCTATAAGAGGCTTGTGGTTACTAGGTCGCCTATCCCTATGGGGAGAGATATAGGATACCTTCCAGGGACAATGTCAGAGAAGATGGATCCATGGCTTAAACCAGTGTATGACAATATGGAATTTATCGTTCATATGATGGACAAAGGGAAGATTGATACTAAAGACGAGTTCTTTTCTAAATCTCAGATGCATGATGCTACTATAGATTATCTAAAGTCATCAAAAATGCTTGAGATAGAGGCTTTGACATATATTCGAGGTCGTACCCTTATGGATACTTATCTCGTGATTGATGAGGCTCAAAATCTCACTCCACATGAAATGAAAACAATTATCACAAGAGCAGGGATAAACTCTAAGCTTGTGTTCACTGGTGACATGAAGCAGATAGATAATCCATACTTAAATGAGAGGGATAATGGGCTTGTGAATGCCTCTGAGAAGTTTACTTATGCTCGTTTCAAACATGCTTCAACTATTTATCTTGATAAAGGTGAGAGAAGCAGACTGGCTTCTGTTGCGGCAGAAATCCTTTAAGTATTATTTGTTTATGTGGTAACAGTTCGTCTGAATGTGAATTGTATTGTTGCAAAATCGTAGAAATATAGAGTATAGTATTTGCTGATGGAGGTTCCGATGTTCTTCAGAAGTAAAACTATATCCAATAAGTTTCTTGTGCCTATGTTTGTGATAACTTTTATCACAGTCATTGTTATTATTACTTACTCAGTAACTGTTATTAGTAAAATTAAAACAAATGTTTTCCAGAAAGAGACCCTTTCTTTGACGACTTATCTTGATGAGTCTATTTCATCAAATCTAAAAATGTGTTTAACAAATGCACTGACTCTTTCACAAAATACTGCCCTTATTGATGCATTAGTGCTGGAGGATCGTGAGTCAGCCTTGGATATCATATCCAAAGTGGCAGATTCTCTCAGTGATGCATTTGATAATGATTTTAAAATACATATACATGATGGCGATGTAAAAAGTTTCCTAAGAGGTTGGAATCCTACAAAGAATGGTGATGACCTTAGCGGATTTAGAAATACAATCCTTGAAGTAAAAAAGACAAAACAGCCTGTTGATGCTTTTGAGCTTGGTAGAGCAGGTCTTACTCTCAGGGGGATAGTGCCACTGATGCAGATGGAGGAGTACTATGTTGGCTCACTCGAAGTTATGCTTAGTGGTGACGTCCTTGTTGATGATGCTGATATAGGTATTGGAGCCTTTATGTTTGTCGGGGTTAATAAAGAGCTTAGTAAGGCTAAAGAGACTACTCCTGTGGCAAACTACCTTGTGACAAAGAGTGATATTGTAAATCAAGACTTCTTAAACGAAGTTGCATCAATGCCAAACGATACTCTAATAGAAAAAAAACCATATTTTGAAACACAAAATTACTTTGTAACTAAATATCCTGTAAAAGATTTTAGCGGAAAAAGCATCGGTATGATCTTTATAGGTAAAGATATTGCTGTTGTTAATAATGAGATTACCTCGGCGAAGAAACTTGCAACAATACAAGTTATTATGACTCTTGGAAGTCTTTTACTTATTATTGTTGTTATGGTTATTCTGCTTAGGGTTGTTATAAGCTCTAAACTTAGAACGCTCATAGACACTACACACGATCTAGCAGAAGGTGACGGTGACCTTACTAAAAGACTAGAGTTTAATACTGGAGATGAGTTTCAATCCGCCGCAGAGAATATGAATAGATTTATTGAGAAAGTACAAGAGACAGTGCACAGTTCTCTCGACGGTATGCATGAGACAGTAAGTGCTAGTGAACAACTTTCTGCTACTTCTGCAACCCTTTCTCAAAATATACAAACCCAAACAGAAAAGGTTGAAGAGAGTAGTATGCTTGTTAATGAGGTTGCTGAAAATCTTGATAAGACTGAAGAGCTTGCTATTACTACGACTGAGGTTCTTGAAAAAGGTAGAGATAGCCTTCAAGAACTCGTCGGTTCGATGAATGTTGTCGTTGATAAGATTGTTGCAGATAGTGACGCTCAGTTGGATATGGCGGTTAATATGCAAGAACTCAATGAGCAGGCAAAGGCTATTCAAGATGTACTTAGCATCATATCTGATATCGCTGACCAGACAAATCTATTAGCTCTGAATGCTTCTATAGAGGCTGCTAGAGCTGGTGAGCATGGTCGAGGATTTGCTGTTGTTGCTGATGAGGTTAGAAAACTTGCTGAAAGGACTCAGACGTCCCTCGCAGATATTAGTAAAAGCACAAATCAGATTGTGGGTAGTATAGGCAAAGCATCTGTTGCAATTACAAATGTATCAGAGAGTATGAGAGAAGCATCAGAACAGTCCAAATCTCTGGTGACACTAGCTGATGATACAAGTAATAATCTAGATGAGACAGTAGCTGTTTCATCTGAAATGGTTAAAATGAGTACTTATATCGCTACTAAAACAAAGAATATGATTGCTGCAATGGATGAGATAACTAATCTCTCTATGGAGAATAAACATGCAGGTGAAAGTGTTGAGCAGGTTTCAAGCTCACTCGCTGAGAAGTCTAGCATTGTTTCTAATCAACTGAAGAAATTCAAAGTATAGGGGAGTAATGATGGAATTAAAAATTGTTGATGCAAATACTATCGAGATACTTGGAAATATAAAATCTCTTGATGATTATAATGATATAAAGATTTCTACTCAGAAATTGATCAAAGACGGTTGTATCCATATGACAATAGATATTAAAGAATCTTTGTCTATGGTATCTTCTGTGATTGGGTATCTGATAAAGATGATTAATATGGATAAAGTGGATCTTCATATTAATGTGTGGGATAGCAGGCTGTATAACCTGTTAGATCAATTGAACTTGGTCCACACATTTAATGTTTCAATTAAAAAATAATCACTTCAAAGGGGCTACAATGCCCCTTTTTCTATTTTCAATATTCAGTTTTTTAGAGTATAAGTGTCAATAAATAAAAATCCCATAGGTATATATAAATGATTAGCGTAGAAAATTTGTCAAAGGCATATGGTCCAAGAGTTCTGCTTGACGATATAAGCTTCCGAGTAAATAAAGGTGAGAGAGTTGGTTTGATAGGTCGTAACGGACACGGTAAAACAACCTTAATGCGTATCCTTACTGGTGAAGAAGAACAGGACGATGGTAAGCTTAATATCCCTAAAAACTATATAATTGGTTACCTGAAACAACAGCTAGATTTTACGATGGAGACTGCTGTAGAAGAGGCTTCTTTGGGTCTAAGAGAAGATGAAAGAGACCAAACATGGAAGGCTGAAAAGATACTTACAGGTCTTGGGTTCTCCGAAGTAGACTTATATAAAAAACCTACAGAGTTTTCTGGTGGTTATCAGGTAAGGCTTAACCTTGTAAAATTACTCCTTTCTGAGCCAGACCTTCTTATGCTCGATGAACCGACCAACTACCTTGATATTACTTCTATTCGCTGGCTTGAGTCTTTTCTGCTTAAGTGGAAGGGTGAGCTTATATTGATCACTCACGACAGATCATTTATGGATAAGGTTGTCACTCATACACTTGGCATACATAGGCAAAAAGTTAAAAAAATCCTTGGTGATACAGACAAATTCTATGAGCAGGTAGCTACTGAGGAAGAGGTTTACGAAAAGACTAGGCAAAACGAAGATCAGAAGCGTAAAGAGATGGAGCAGTTTGTTACACGTTTTAAATCTAAAGCGAGCCTCGCTAGTAGAGCTCAGTCAAGAGTGAAAGCTCTCGAGAAAATGGGCAAGATGGACAAACTGGAAGATATAGAAGACCTTACGTTTAAGTTTAATTACGAGATGATAAGGTCTAAAGAGCTGCTCACAGCGAAAAATATAACTTTTGGTTATGATAAAGAGAATCCACTTTTTAAAGATTTTAGCATCACAATAGGTGTTAATGACAAGATATGCATCATAGGTAAGAATGGAAAGGGTAAGACTACCCTCCTTAAAAACCTATGCGGGATATTGAAGCCTGACAGTGGTGAGATTGTTAACCACCCAAATCTGAAAAAAGGTATCTATGAGCAGACAAATGTTGTCAGCCTCGGTATGAACAATACAATAGAGCAAGAGCTTATGAATGTTGACTATGATGTTGATAAACAGAAGGCGCGGAATGTTGCTGGTACTATGATGTTCTCTGGTGATGATGCTCTTAAGAAGATTACAGTCCTTTCAGGTGGAGAGAAGAGTAGGGTTATGCTTGCTAAAACTATACTTAAACCATCAAATGTTATCTTTTTGGATGAGCCATCCAACCACCTTGATATGCAATCTTGTGACTCACTAAATGAAGCAATTTTTCAGTTTAAAGGCAGCATTGTTATGGTTACTCACAACGAAATGTTCCTTAGGTCTTTCGCTAAGAGGTTGATAATATTCCGCAATGGTGGACTTGAAGTTTTCGAGGGAACTTATGACGAATTCCTTAAGAAAGTGGGCTGGGGTGATGACGAAGAGACTGTTGTTGCTGCACCTACAAACTCAATGAACAGAAAAGAGCTTAGGAAACTTCGTGCTGAGATTAACACTGTAAAAAATAAAGTAATTAAACCCCTAGAAGATAAAGTAAAAAAGCTTGAAAAAGCTATAGAAGAGACCGAAGTTATAATAGATAGCCTGAACGAAAAGCTTATTACTGCATCTAATGAAGGTGATGCAGATGCTATCGCCAATTGCTCTAAAGAGCTTGGAGAGGCGAAGGCACTCTCAGAAAAAAGCTTGGAAGAGTTAATGGAGCTTACTGAGGAGCTTGAAGTAAAGACTGCCGAATATGAGGAAAAACTTAAGAAACTCGATTAAAATATATTCTAAGGGGGCTAAAATGTCAGAACTTAAGGATCTCTTTTACTTAGGACTCGGAACCGCTATGATTGCTAAAGAGAAATTTGAAGAGGAAGCTAAAGACCTAATTGAAAAAGGGAAAGTATCTAAAGAAGATCAAGATGCTTTTGTAGAAAAGGCAAAAGCCAGAGCGAAAGATGAAGAGAAAGAGTTTCAGGTAAAATTCAAATCTGTAGTTAAAGACGTTATCTCCGAAATGGGGCTTGCGACAAAAGAAGATATTGATGAGCTTAAGGAACTTTTGAAGAATAAATAGTGTTTAACCACATAAGACGATACTACAATCCAGTCAGGGTTTATGCCGTATTTAGGGTTCTCTTGACTGTTTTTCTTATAATAAGGCAAAAGAATAGTTTTCTGTTCATCAAACCACTTGCTCCTAAAGTGTTGATGAAAAGGATTAATAGTCTAGGTGCGAGCTTCATTAAGCTTGCTCAAGTTCTTGCCACTAGAGCTGATTTTTTCACAGATGAATATCTTGTTTACCTCCGTCAGTTACACGACGAGATTCCACCTATGTCTCAAAAGCATTTTGATATAGTTTACGATAGAGCATTCAAGGATAAGGGCTGTTTCTCGGATTTTGAACCTGAACCTCTCGCAAGTGCATCTATAGGTCAAGTACATAAAGCCATTCTTAAGGATGGTCGAAAGGTTGCTGTAAAACTACGCAGATACGACATCGAAAATATAATCCGCGCTGACATCAATATACTCAATGTTTTCAACAGGTTCTTTAGACCTTTCTTCTCAGAAAACACAAAAAACTCATTAGATGCAGTCATTAGCGAGTTTTCTAAAATGATAATCAAAGAGGTAGACCTATCTATTGAGCTTAATAACATGCGTAAATTTGCGGAGACGTACAGCAATGCTGGTGTTGGTTTCCCTGAAGGTTATCCCGAATGTTCAAGCTCTGATGCACTAGTTATGTCCTTTGTGCATGGATACAGGTTTGACGATAAAGAGAACCTGAAAAAGCTTAATATAAGTTTCGAAGATATTATGGAGAAGCTAGTTCTTTTCTATGTAGACCAACTTTTTATAAAGGGATATTTTCATGCTGACCCACACCCTGGGAACCTTTTTGTGACAGAAGAGGGTGAGCTTATACTGCTTGATTTTGGTATGGTTCAGAAGATCCCTTCAAAGACAAGGCATGCGATCATACAGCTTGTTAAATCTGCCCACGAGAGAGACTTTGAGCTATATATAAAGTGTGCCAAAAGATTAGGGATTATATCTCAGGACGCCTCAGATTTCGATATGCAATACCTTGCAGAGCGTATTTTTGATATATTTGACAATGAGCACATAGATGCTAAAAGTATGCAGACGTTAGCCTTTGAGTTGCTCGATTCACTTAAGTCAGTACCTTATAAGATGCCACAAGAGGCTATCTATATCATGCGTGTAAGCTCGATTATAGAAGGGCTGGGTACTAACTATATAGATAATTTTAACGGCATTAAAGATATACTACCTATTCTTAAGGATAAGTTACCAGAGGCACTCGGTTTTGATGATGGTCTGTTTGAAACAGCTAAAAGAGAGACTATTGAATTGCCACTCACTCTCAAGAAAATTAAGAAGATCATTGATGATGTTTCAGATTTTAGCCTTGAGGTAAAGCTTTCACCTGATGATATCGAAAGTCTCAAGCTCGCCCTTATCCGTTTTATGCGTCCATTCATGATGGGGGTTTTACTTATCGTTACCGCATTTTTTATCCAACGTTCTGGGGTTCAATATTCTAGCCAGATTTCAATCGTTTTATATCTACTAGGTCTTCTTCGTATTATATTCACTCTTTAAGAAGCGGCTTTTTCGTTTTGTTTTATAGACACTATATAACCGTATCCTACGAAGCATAGTGAAGCTACCTGCTGTAAAGCTAGAAGTGGCTTTCCTTGTAAATATAACAAAACCATCATACAAAAATTCATTACCATAAAGCAAAGCCAGCCTTTATTGTTTTCTTTGGCAAATAAATAGCTTCCAATAAGGAAACCAGCCATAGCCACTATTTCTAAGACTTGCCTTATTGATGTTATCCCACCAAAATCTATTAGACTGTATGTTATTCCTAAAATAAGAAAAATATATACACACGCTTTAGCGAGTAAATTTAGCGTTTTATTTGGTTGTTTGTTGTTAAAATAAATAGTTGATAAGCCTAAAAACATAGATGGGAGTCCACCTGTTTCAATAGATGCCGCTATCCAGTTATGGTGTCCAGTTAATATGATAACCCAACCAGGTACTCCTAGAATATAAACTATCCATCCCCATATCTTTAGAGAGCGTTTTGTTTTAGGAGGTCTGCCTTCTGCCAAAGCAAAGAAAATTTTATTTAATAGATAAAATCCTGCTGCCCATATTTGAATCAATACGTCCATTTAACCCTCTTTAAAACACAAAAAAGGGGTGCCTTCTTGGACACCCCTTTTATTATTAAGCCTAAGAGAGGCTTTTTTTAGTCTTCGATTGAACAGTCTACTTTTGCAAGTTCGCTGTAAAGTTTAACACGCTGACCAGCTCTTTTCTGAGCGAAGTCTGCAAGTTCAGCAGCTTTTTCAGGGAACATCTTTGTAACAACGCGGAATCTGTTCTCTGTAGCCATGAACTCTTTAATAGACATAGTAGGAGCTTTACTGTCGATAGTAAGTGGATTCTTACCTTCTTCACGAAGAGCAGGGTTGAATCTGTAGAGCGGCCAGTAGCCAGACTGTACAGCTTTCTTCTGCGCATCAACACCAGATGTCATATCTATACCATGTGCGATACAGTGTGAGTATGCGATGATGAGTGAAGGACCATCGTGAGCTTCAGCTTCAACAAAAGCCTTTATAACCTGAGCTGGGTTAGCAAGAGAAACTTTAGCCACATAGATGTGTCCGTAAGTCATTGCTATCATACCTAGGTCTTTCTTCTCTGCTTCTTTACCAGATGTAGCGAATTTAGCCTGAGCACCGATAGGTGTAGCTTTAGAAGCCTGACCACCAGTGTTAGAGTAAACTTCTGTATCAAGTACAAGAACGTTGAAGTTTTCTGTAGATGCGAGTACGTGGTCAAGACCGCCGTAACCGATATCGTAAGCCCATCCGTCTCCACCGAGAATCCATACAGATTTCTCTACAAGGTAATCAGATAGTGATAAAAGGTCTTTCGCTTCTTCAGTACCAATCTTCTCAAGAGCAGCATTAAGCTCAGCTATACGAGCACGCTGTGCTTCTATTTCAGTCTGAGTCTTCTGTGATGCAGAACAGATGTCTGCAACAAGTTTATCATCAAGTGATGAAGCAAGTTTTCCAAGAAGACTAGTAGCCTGTACTTTGAATTGGTTAACAGTAAGTCTGAAACCAAAACCGAATTCAGCGTTTTCTTCAAAGAGTGAGTTAGACCAAGCAGGTCCACGTCCGTCAGCTCTAGTACAGTAAGGAGTCGTAGGTAGGTTACCACCATAGATTGATGAACAACCTGTTGCGTTAGATATGAGTGCTCTATCTCCGAAGAGTGTAGCAAGAAGCCTAACGTATGGTGTCTCACCACAACCAGCACAAGCTCCAGAGAACTCGAACATGTGTGGGGAAAGCTGTGAGCCTTTAAGGCTAGCTTTGTTGTATTTTTCAATTGGAAGCTCAGGAAGAGTGAGGAAGAAATCGAAGTTAGCAACTTCTTCATCTCTGTGCTCTGGCTGTGGCTTCATGTTGATAGCTTTTAAGCCAGGATCAGTTTTACTCTTAGCAGGACAGTTATGAACACAAGCGCCACAACCGGTACAGTCTTCAGGAGCAACCTGAACTGTGAATTTCATACCTGCGAAGTCTTTGCCTTTAGCGTCCATTGAGTTAAATGTTGCAGGAGCACCTTTAAGGTCAGACTCTTCGTATACCATAGTTCTGATAGCAGCGTGAGGACATACGAATGAACATATACCACACTGGATGCAGAGCTCTGTTTCCCAGATTGGGATGTTTACAGCAATATTTCTCTTTTCAAACTTAGCTGTTGAAAGTGGGAAAGTACCATCATCAGGGAGCTGAGAAACTTTTACGTCGTCTCCTCTCATAGCAACAAGCTGGCTTGTTGTTTCCTTAACGAAGTCTGTAGCCTTAGGGTCAGTGAGGCAGTTACCAACGAGTGGGAAGAGGATCTCTTCTTTAGAGACAGCCTGTCCTTCGCCTGGGTAGTTAACAGCATGAAGCTCAGTAGCACCAGCATCAGCAGCGTCGTTATTCATTTTAACTACTGCTTCACCGTAACGTCCGTAAGACTTCTTGTTAGCTCCTTTAATAGAAGCAAGAGCATCTTCAAATGGGATGATCTCAGAGATTTTAAAGAATGCAGTCTGGAGAACAACATTGTATCTCTGACCAAGACCAAGGTTGTCAGCGATATCAACAGCGTTGATTGTGTATACTTTCGCTTGCTTAGCAACTATTTGTTTCTGAACGATCTCTGGAATATGTGACCAGATTTCATCAGCAGAGAATTGACTGTTAATAAGGAATGTTCCACCAGGGTTGAGGAACTTAAGCATTTCGTATTTCTCAAGGAAAGAGAAGTTATGGCATGCAACAAAGTCAGCCTTTTGAACAAGGTATGAAGACTTAATGTCTTTATGACCGAATCTAAGGTGAGATGTTGTCATTGAACCAGCTTTCTTTGAGTCGTATACGAAGTAGGCTTGGATTGTATTGTCTGTAAGATCACCAATGATCTTAGCTGTGTTTTTATTAGCACCAACTGTACCGTCAGAACCAAGTCCGAAGAACATAGCGTTGTAAACACCATCTTGAGGTGTGAGCCAGTTAGCATCGTATTTAAGTGAGAGGTTAGTAACGTCATCTTCGATACCAACTGTGAAACCGTTAATTGGCTTCTCAGCATCGAGGTTATCGAAAACAGCTTTAACGTGAGCAGGTGTGAATTCTTTTGATCCAAGTCCGTAACGACCGCCAACGATAGTTGGGTAGCCTTTGAAGCTGAACATTTTATTCTGCATAGCTTCGCCAATAGCTGTACGAACATCGAGATACATTGGCTCACCAATTGAACCAGGCTCTTTTGTTCTGTCGAGAACAGCAATCTTTTGAACTGTAGAAGGGAGAGCATCAATAAATGCCTGAAGTGGGAAAGGTCTGTAAAGTCTTATTATAGCTATACCGACTTTTTCGCCACAAGCGTTCATGTATTCAACAGCTTCTTCGGCAACATCTGCACCAGAACCCATGATAACAAGAACTTTATCAGCATCAGGAGCACCAACATAATCAACAAGTTTGTAAGCACGACCTGTGAGGTCAGCAAACTTGTCCATCTGTTTTTGCATGATAGCTGGGAAGTTTTGATAGTATTTGTTAGCAGTCTCTTTAGCCTGAAAGAAAACGTCAGGGTTTTGAGATGTACCTTTGATAGTCGGGTGGTCAGGGCAGAGAGCTCTTTCTCTGTGATTTCTAACGAGTTGACCATCAATCATATGTGCCATTTCTTCTTTTGTCAGTTCTATTGTTGAGCGAAGCTCGTGAGAAGTTCTGAAACCGTCAAAGAAATGAAGAACAGGGATACGGCTTTCAAGTGCAGCAGCTTGTGATACAAGTGCGAAGTCCATAGTCTCCTGTGGGTTGTTAGCAGCAAGCATAGCCCAGCCAGTTTGGCGGCATGCCATAACGTCGGAGTGATCACCGAAAATAGAGAGTGCATGAGTAGCAAGTGCACGAGCACTAACGTGGAAAACTGTTGGTGTAAGCTCTCCTGCTATCTTATACATGTTAGGGATCATAAGTAGTAGACCCTGAGAAGCGGTGAAAGTAGTAGTGAGTGCACCAGCTGAAAGAGCGCCGTGTACAGCACCAGAAGCACCACCCTCTGATTGAAGCTCAACAACTCTTGGAGAATCTCCCCAAATGTTAGTTTCTCCCATGGCTGTTTTTTCATCTGAAATCTCACCCATAACTGAAGAAGGTGTAATCGGGTAAATTGCGATTACTTCGTTGGTTGCATGAGCAACGTGGGCAGCGGCGGTGTTACCGTCGATAATTACTTTTTTCTTTTGAGACATACCATCACTCCTTTTTAGATGATTAAAAAAATATGTTTTAAGCTTTTTTAGTGTAATTCTGAGTTAAGTTTGATCAGCACTATACATTTTTTCAATATTGCAGTCAACTAGATTTCTTGTTCCATTCGACTCCAAGATGGGATATACTCTTTGTTATGAAGCAAATAATACAAAAACTTGGCTCTTCAGCCATCGAAACTGCATTATTTTATTTTGGGTATTTTAGTTTCACTCTTAATTTTTTAAAAGGGTGTTTTAATAGCCATCTTTTAAACCCTTCGGTTAAGCTCGTTTTTGTGCGTCAAATATACTTTACAGGCGTTCAAATAATACCTATGTTTTCAGTGATATCAATAGTCTTGGGACTCGCTCTAGTTGGTGGTTTAACAAGTTTCCTTGTCCAATTTGGTGCTCAGGATAGAGTCGGAGAAGTGCTTGTTTTGATAACAATAAAACACCTTGCTCCTCTGGTGACAGCTATACTTTTAACCCTTCGCTCTTCAAGTGCTGTAACAGCTGAAATCGCACTTATGAAAATGAACAGAGAGATCAACACTCTTAAGTCACTTTCAATCAACCCCTTTGTTTACTTGTACATACCTCGTATTTTATCTGGAATAGTATGTATGGGGGCTCTTGCGACTATCTTTGTTTACATTTCTATAATAGGTGGATATTTGATTTTGAGTTTTAATTTGAATATATCATTCGATTTTCTAATACAGACTATTTTTGACGCATTTAATTTTAGGATCGTATTGGTTTTTCTAATAAAGGTCATCCTTCTTGGTTATTTTACAATGTCTATACCTATCTATAGTGCCCTCCAAGTGGACAATGCAGTCACTGAAATACCTATAGCACTTCTTAAGGGTATGCTTAGACTCTTTTATGCGATAATATTGGTCACATTAATAGGTGAGTTAATATGATTAACAACTACTTAATCTATTATCCTAAGTCATCTTTACGTGATGAGTGGGAGAACGTCCTTATGGGTTACGCAAATAGAACAAAAATAGGAATTGTTTCAAAAATGGTCCCTATTATTGGAAATCTATCAGTTGCGGAGAATATCCTTGTCGCTGCTTACTATCACCATAAGGTCTCTTACAAGGAAGGAATGAAGCTAGTAATCTCTGATCTTAAGAAATTTGGAATGGAACATCATGTCAACTCTAGAAGTAATCAGCTTAACGATTTTGAGACATTTATAGTAAAATACTTACAAGTAAAATACCTTTGTCCTGAATGGATAGTATTTATAAGCCCTAGGCGGATGTATGTTGCAGACTATGAAGATAAATTTCACGAATTTTTACGTTGTGAAGACATTGCAAAATCGGT
This sequence comes from Denitrovibrio sp., assembly GCA_002869185.1. GTDB lineage: Bacteria > Chrysiogenota > Deferribacteres > Deferribacterales > Geovibrionaceae > Denitrovibrio. The sequence continues at coordinate 246,488 of PKTN01000001.1, forward strand.
TATCATTGAACACGAGTCAAATAGAGAGCTTTTCAGTGATATGAAAGAATATACAGAAAAGGATTTTAACAGATGGGCGACCCAAGATTTAAAAATTTAGAATTAAAAGTAGGCTTTTTTATCCTTATATCTATCGCAATGATTTTTGTGATGATGGTAGGGTTTCTTGTTACACAGGACGTTTTCACTAAAAAGGTGAAAGTCGTCTTTATCGCGAAGTCCGGACAAGGACTTTCTAAGAGCATGCCTGTTATGTATTCAGGTTTCCAGATTGGGCGTGTCCATAAGATAGAGCTTAGGGATGACGGTCGTGTTGAACTGCGTGCTAACATTCCGGAAAGATATGACAAATGGATAAAATCTGATTCAGAAGTCAAAATTCAAGCTCAGGGTGTTATTGGTGCGACTGCACTTGTATTTGATGGTGGCACTCCTGAGAACCCTCCAATTCAAAATGGTCAAACATATACTCTTAAAAGAGAGAGAGGCATCGCTGATATTATGCTTAAGGTCGAACCTATGATAAATGACGTTAAACATATATTAGAAAACGTTGACAAAGTCTCTACTTCTATATCAGAAAAAAGAGCTAAAATCGAAAATATGCTAGATGGCGTTGGTGCTGTTGGTAGTGACCTTAAGAACAAAGAAGGTTCTGTTGGATATCTTGTTCGTTCTGACTACCTTAAGGATGAAGTGGCGAAGATCGTTAATAAGATTAAAACCATTGAAGATAACGTACAAAAGATAACTAAAGCTGTTAATGCTAGAGTTGATGAGACAAAGCCAGTGATAAAAAGCTTTGATAAAGGGTTGGTTGCTATAAAAGAAGGTTATGAGAAGATCGGAAATCTGGCAAAAGACCTTAATAAGACTGTTGATAAACTGCAACCTACAATAACTAATACTAACAAGATCACTACAGATATATCTGAAACCACGACAGACCTAGCAGATATTAGAAAACAGACAGATGAAATTTTAAACACTACAAACCGAATTTTACTGAACCTAGAAGAGAAGTGGCCTTTTGATGCTGATACAGGCATAAATGTAGATGAGAAGGTGAAGTTGCCATGAGAAAAATATTAATACTAATATGTGTAATTGCTCTGGTTATGTCTTGTGGAAGCAAACCACAGAAATCACCTAACTTTCTATTTGGTAGTAAATTATATAGTAATTTTGTTAATTATTATTTGAAGGGTGAGCCAAGGCTTGCAGAGATGGCTTTCGCTTCGGCTGAGAACCAATTCCTTAGAATGGATGCAATGTGTAATCTTTCACGTATATATATAGGTAGATTTGTCCTAGATGAAGGTGGCGAAGAAGAGAGTGGCCTATCTAAGGCTCGTGCTTATGCAACTTTAGGAGAATGTCAGTCAGAAATCGAAGCAATTAAGTATCTTTCCGATGAAAATTATGATAAAAAACTTTTACCAGATCCTTACGCTCAAATTGCTGGTGCTGATAAAAAAACACTAGTGGAGTTGACAGACGATAAAAAGATGGCTAATTATACTAAGACACGACTCCTTAGAAATGTAGCTATTGGGTATCTTGTAAGCAATCCTACAAAATCTGAGGAGCTTGCAAACAAGGCTTTGGTTATTGATAGATTTAATGGGTGGTCTCTTAACATACTAAGAGATCTCATAATTATTAAAACTTCAAGAGAGAAAATAGGGAAAAATAACGAAGATATAAATAAAAGAATAAAGCTAATTAAGGCGTCGTTGAACAAAAAATAGACAGTTAATGATTAATAAATAATCATTTTGGCTCGGTCTGTATCTCTATAACCCTTAAAATAGAGACTTTTATGTTTGGCATAGCTATTGCTTTTTCTTACATGCATTATGCTGGAGGTTCATGTGAAAAAGATTGAAGCAGTTATTAAACCTTTTAAATTAGATGACGTTAAAGAGAAGCTTACTGAAATTGGTATCAGAGGTATCACTATCAGTGAAGTAAAAGGATTTGGTAGACAGAAAGGGCACACAGAACTATATAGAGGTGCTGAGTATGTTATCGATTTTATCCCTAAGATCAAAATCGAAGTTGTTGTTGCTGACGAACTCGTCGCTCAAGCAGTCGAGGTTATTACAGAAGCAGCTAAAACAGGCAGAATAGGGGATGGTAAAATCTTTGTTATACCTATTGATGAAGTTATCCGTATCCGTACCGGCGAAACTGGCGAAAACGCGATTTAATATTTAAAAATACATAGGTGATTCTAGGAGGCAATATGACACCGAAAGATGCAATTAAATTTATCGAGGAAAAAGGAGCTAAGCTCGTTGACCTTAGATTTTCAGACTTTTTAGGACAGTGGCAGCACACTACAGTACCTGCTCACGAGATTTCAGAGGACATCTTTGAAGATGGACTTGGTTTTGATGGTTCTTCTATCAGAGGATGGCAAGCAATCAACAACTCTGACATGATTATGCTCCCTGATGCAGCGACAATCAAAATGGATCCTTATACAGAGGTTCCTACAGCATACATGATCTGTAACATCTTTGACCCTATTAGCAAAGAGCGTTACACAAAAGATCCTAGAAACATAGCTACTAAAGCTATCAAATACCTTCAGTCTACAGGTCTTGCTGATACAGCATACTTTGGACCAGAAGCTGAATTCTTCGTATTCGATAACGTTCAATACGATACTACAAAGAACTCTTCTTACTACTTCGTAGATACAGAAGAGGGTAACTGGAACACTGGCGCTGAAGGCAAAAACCTCGGTTACAAAATCAGACCAAAAGAGGGATACTTCCCAGTTCCACCACTCGACTCACTCTTCAACCTTCGTAACGAAATGGTTATGACTATGGAAGAGCAAGGTCTTTACATCGAGAACTCACACCACGAAGTTGCTTCAGGCGGACAGTGTGAAATCGATATGAGATTTAGCGATATGATCAGCATGTCAGATGACCTTCAGACATTCAAATACATCGTTAAAAACACAGCTAAGAAATATAACCAATCAGCTACATTCCTTCCAAAGCCACTTTTCGAAGATAACGGCTCTGGTATGCACGTACACCAATCACTCTGGAAAGATGGTACTCCACTTTTCGCTGGTGACGAGTACGCAGGTCTTAGTGAGATGGCTCTTTACTACATCGGTGGTATCATCAAGCACGCTCACACTATCGCTGCTTTCACAAACCCTACAACAAACTCTTACAAGAGACTTGTTCCTGGTTTTGAGGCTCCTGTTTCTCTTGCATACTCATCTAGAAACAGATCAGCATCACTTAGAATCCCAATGTACTCTCCATCACCAAAGGCGAAGAGAGTAGAAGTTAGATTCCCAGACCCAATGGCTAACCCATACATGGCTTTCACAGTTATGCTTATGGCTGGTCTTGACGGAATCCAGAACAAAATCGATCCAGGTGAGCCAATGGACAAGAACCTTTACGATCTTGATCCTATTGAGCTTTCAGCTATCCCACAGATGCCTTCTTCACTTGAGCAGGCTATCGATGCACTTGAGAAGGATCATGATTTCCTTCTTAAAGGTGACGTTTTCACAGAAGACGTTGTTGCTAGCTGGGTTGAGTGGAAAAGAGATGAAATCTCTGCTCTTAACTCAAGACCTCATCCACATGAATTCTTCATGTACTACGATAACTAAGATATACATTATATCTTTCAAAAGGGAGCTCTTCGGGGTTCCCTTTTTTTATGATTTATTTGCTGTCCTAGCAAATAAATTAGTGTCGTATCGCCAGAACAAGTATTTGGCTTACTCCCGTTCCGCTGAAACCTCCGCAATAAAATGTTTCGGTTCGCTCCGCGAAGCACATTGTGTGCTTTGACACATAAATTCCATTGCTAAAACGAATATATGACAATAAAATATAGTATGAAGATAACAATAATAGCTGATAACTACGTTGATACTGCATCCCTTGTGGCTGAGCACGGGTTCTCTTGCCTGATAGAAGTGTATGGTACAAAAATACTTTTCGACACTGGTCAAGGGCAGGCTTTGCTTAATAATATGAAGCAATTAGATATCCCAAAAGAGCTGGATATGCTTGTTTTTTCACATGGGCATTACGATCATACTGGTGGTCTGGATAGATATTTTGATGAATTATCAGACTATTGTAGTGAAATCTATGCGAGTAGTTATCTTTTTGATAAGCACCTAAAAAAGAGTGGTGATATCTATTCCTATATAGGCATAGAGAAGACTCAGGATGAGATTGAAGAGGCTTTCACTTTATATATGAATGATGATTTGGTTGAGATATCAGATAACATCTTCCTTTCAGGACCTATCAAAAGATATGAAGAGTTCAATGCTGACAAGCTATTGTGCGCTCACGTGGACGGAGAGTATGGCAAGGATATTTTCCGTGATGAGCAATACTTAGTTATTAGGACTGAAGATGGGCTGCACGTTGTCACAGGCTGTACCCATTGTGGTGCTGTAAATCTGCTTAAAGACGTCAGAGTAAAATTTCCAGACGACAAGCTTTTGTCTGTTACAGGTGGTTTACATATGTTTCGTTCTGAGCCTTGGCAGACCGACCATGTTATAGAGTTCTTAGAAACTGAATCTGTGCAGAGTATAAATACAGGTCATTGTACTGGGCTTGATGCTGCTATGCAGATGAAACAAAAATTAGGCGATCGTGTTCAGATAACTAAGGCTGGGATGATCATTCAACTTTGATCATTTTTTTGTTCTTCGTCATACTTTCTCATAATAAGCTCTGATTCAGTTGGTGGGTCTCTCTTAATGAGCTTATCTCCGCCACATTGACTGCATATATTCTTAGTCAAATATAACCATATCGAACATATAATAACTGAAGGCGCACCTATAGCCGTTCCGAAAAAAGGAACAATAGCAAAGAATATCGCAGATACTGCGAGAGCTATAGCGGCATAGTAGTTTTTTTTGGTCACATCGACCATCTTGTTGCAATCATCGCACCATTTTTGAGCCATATTATCTTCTACCAAACCTACACATATTATTGCAACCTATTAGTTGCTAAGTGCCGATAAAGTTATAGTTATCAACCTTAAACATATCAAAAATATTCATTCTATATAATCCAATTCAATGAAGAACAGAGACCAAAACATACTTTGGATGCCTCCTGAATAATGTAATAAGTGGTCATCATTGGCGGGTTTGCAACAAGGCCCGCCTCTTCATAGAGTGAGGGTAAAATGGAAGAGATAATCAAAAGAATAAAAATATTTGAAGGGTATAGCGAGAAACCATATTTGTGCCCAGCTGGTAAGTGGACCATAGGTTACGGCTACAATTTCGAAGACAGGAATTTTCGTATAGCAACTTTGGCAAAGATACTAACTGATGGTTTCGATAGCGATATTGCTGAGTCTTTGCTTAGTGAGGATGTTATGGCGATCATTTCTGTACTCTCGAAGGCTTACACCTTCTATCAAGATTTAAATGCGCCTAGAAAGGCTGTGGTGACCGACATGGTTTACCAGCTTGGCTTTGCAGGGTTTAATAAATTTCGCAAGATGCTTTCTGCACTAGAGAGGAAGGATTATGAACAAGCCGCAGTAGAAATGAAAAGTAGCAGGTGGTTTGGGCAGTCAGGGCGAAGAAGTATTATAAATGTTGAACAAATGAAAACAGGTGAATGGCAGGAGATTTAAATCATGATTAGTATTTTATCAAAAATAATCGTCAGCGTTGCTGGCAAGTTCTTTTATGCGTTTTTTACCGAGAAACTTATCTCAAAGCTTGTTGTGGAGCTGATGCGTATGCTTGCACGCAAGACAACAAATACACTTGACGACACTACGGTAGAAGAGGTTGCTTCAAATCTACAGATCTAAACCTATTTGAAAGCAGCTATCATAACAAAGTTGATATTTTTATTGATGATCTCTATGGACTTAAAACCAGCTCTGGAGATCATTTCAATCTGTTTAGACAGAGTGAGTGGCTTGTCTTTCTCTTTGTGGAGAGGTAGCCATTTTCCATCTACTTCCTCTTCTGTGAGGTTATTCAGCATAAAATTACGCCACATCTTTATATATAAAGAGTATGTTATGTCGTTTTCGCCGACTATAATGTCTGACGTAAAATAAACACCGCCAGGGTTAAGAGAATCGCTAATCATCTTGTAAACGCTCTGGCGTTTTTCTATAGCCTGAACATTGTGCATCACCATAGTGGATATCACAGCATCAAATTTTTGCTTAGGCTGAAAATCTTCTATATTTGACTGAATGAAATTACCTTCAATCCTGCTTTCAGCAATCTTTAACATTTCTTGTGACGTATCTACGCATGTAAGTTTGGCATCAGCGTATAAATTTTTTATCCCTGCTGATGAGTTTCCTGTTCCACAGCCTAAATCAAGAACTGATGTGGGGTTATTCATCAAAAGAGGAGTTACAGATATGAAAAAATCATACCCGGGGACTAGTTTTCTGATAAAATTATCGTAACTAGATGCCTGTGAGTCGTATTCATCATTAACTTTTGTCATTTTTTTCTTATCTCCGTAATTTGTTCTCCACCAATGCCATAGTCATCTGTATCCAGCTCTTGAATTGTTACTACCATGGTTTTTTCACCACGTCCAATCACATCAACAAAAACTTTTGTAAACCCTTCGATAAGCTTCGCTTTTTGCTCTTTTGTTGCTCCGCCTTCTTCTTTTGTCATCGTTAGATTAAGTATTGGCATTTTTATCTCCTAGCTTTATTAAATATATAAGTATACCGCCAAAAAGAGCGGATAAGGATGCTAATAGTACTGGAATATCAAAACCGCCAGTTTTATCTGCTACATAGCCAGCAACTATTGGACCTATCATCTGCCCTATGCTGAAGAAAACTGTTAAAAAAGCAGTTGTTGTGCCACCTGGGCTGATCTGTCTGCCGTAAGCAAGGGTTAGCGAAACTATACCAAGAAAAGTTCCTCCGTAGCCCACAGCTCCTAGCATAGTGAAGAATATATTATGGGATAAAACAGGTGAGGCGATAGCCAGTGCTTGCACGGCAAATGCAATTATTATAGCGCTCGATATTCCAATACGCTTGGCTAATACAGCCCAAAAGGGAGTAATTACTACTGCCCCAATCCCTGCGATTACCCAAACATATCCAGAAAGCATAATAGAACCTGTACCCCTTAAAACCATAACAGATATGAATGTTCCAGTGATGATATATCCAAATCCTTCCAAAAGATAAGCTGCTGACAATAGGTATATTATTCTATTCAGACCTGCATTTTGGGTTTGTGGTTTACTAACTGCTAGTTTTGGCTTTGGTGTATATTTTATCGCAAAGAATGCAGGAAGGATGCTCAATCCAGCAAGCCATAGCCATATCTCTGATGAATTAAAGTAGCCAGATAAAAAAGGGATTGTTAAGCCTGAAAGTACCATACCGCCACCGATCCCTGTGTATATAACACCCATGAATTGTGGCTTATTGATATAAAGTAGGTAGTCCATAATAAACTCAGCACTTAATACAAACACTACTGCACTCAGAAATCCAGATATAAACCTGACCAAATACCATAGTGGATATGAAGGGAAATACATCACACCGATTAAGAGGAGGCTGATCACAACTGAGAATATAAAAAATATTCTAGCTGACTTACCACCTGAGATGAATCTGGCATAAAAAGCACCTAGCAGGTATCCAAGGTAGTTTACCGATGCGAGAGCACCAGAGACAGTATCTGGAAAACCAAAATCTATTTGCATTAGAGGCAAGACAGGGGTAAAGGCGAACCTTGCTACACCCATAGATAAAAAGAGTGCTGATGCTCCACCTAGGAGTGCTAATAATATCTTCATGTGTCTATATTATACGTTTTACGCAATTCTTGCATGCAATTATTGTGTATTGTTGTGGTTGAAAAAAATGTAATAGAGAATTGAGAAAAATATAGCTATTGTTAATTATAGAAATGTTGAAAACTACACACTTATGTATTAAGATAATTAGGTTTCGAAATGTAATTAGTTTTTATACGGGAAAGGTGATTTTATGACGAACCTTAATATTTGTGTAGATTGTGGTGAAGATTTTTTTACAGAAGGGGAAAAATTGTTTTATGAACAAAAAAAATTAAAATTACCTAGTAAATGCAGCAAATGTAGAGAAAAAAGTAAAAAAAATAAACGTGCAATCTTTGAGGAAATATCAACAAAATGGAATATTGAGGCGAAGCAAGAAGAGACAAGTTATTTTTATAACACTACTGAAGCTAAAGAATTAACAGATGGAAATAAATACTTTGTTGTTGGAAGAAAAGGCACAGGTAAGACCGCAATTGCCGAATATTTATCAAACTCATTACACAAGAGTTCTTATTCAGAAAAGCTTTCTTTTAAAAACTTTCCTTTCAACGTGTTATACGCACTCCCAAATACGAAATATACAGCTCCAAATCAGTATATCACTATATGGAAATATCTTATATATTCAAACATTTGCAAAATGATGATTAATAATGATGCAATAGACCCAAATATAGTGTCACAACTAAAGAAACTTTATAATACTGATACTACAAAATCATTAGCAAGATTAGTGGAAAATTGGACTGCAACTGGCTTTAATTTGAATATACTAGGAAATGGAGTCGGGGTACAAAGGAAAATAAATGAATCTATTGAAATGAGTTGGATTGACAAGTGTGACATTCTTGAAGATTTAATTAGAGAGCATCTTGATTTATCAGCTTATTATATAATAATTGATGAATTAGATGAGGATTACAGAGAGTTTGAAACTGATGAAATTAAGCAAACATATTTGCAATTGCTCACAAGTCTTTTTAAAGCAGTTCAAGACGTAAGGGCTATCTTTAAAGATGAACATCATAATATATTTCCTATTATTTTCTTACGTACAGATATATACGCTTTACTTAAAGATTCAGATAAAAATAAATGGAGTTCATTTAAGGTTAATCTGGATTGGTCACTCAGTAATATTAAAAATATGTTGGCACATAGAATATCAATAGCCTATGGTGATACATCAAAATTAACGTTTGAAAATACTTGGGCTGTTTTATTTTCCTCAGACAAAGTGTCTATGGGAAATCGGCAAACTAAACAAATGGATACGTTTGAATATATTACAAGAAGTACTCAATTAAGACCAAGGGATTATATACAGTATCTTATAGAATGTTCAAAAGAAGTTATTGATAGAAATGAGAACAAAATAACGCCAGAAATTATAAAGTATGTTGATGATAAATTTTCGGATTATTTAAGAGATGAAATTACAGATGAGGTTCATTCAGTCCTACCTGAGATAATTGAAATTTTTGATCTCTTGTCACAACTTAGAAAGCAGACATTTTCACCTAGTGATTTTATAAAGATATTCAATGAAGAACACTCTAATGGAAATATTGTTACAAAGCTGAAACCTGAGAATATTCTTAAGTTACTCTTTGAGTTTAGTATTATAGGGAATCAGCCTCATAAACAATCTAAAACAATCTTTAAATATCAAAATATTGGTGCACGTTTTAATTTTAGAGAAAATATTATGATACATAGAGGTTTGTATAAAGCTTTACAGATATTTTAACATAAGTAGTTAATTTCGTAATATTGTTAATTCAATTGAGTTGTTAAGTTGATTAATGGGGGCGTACAAGTATTTAATAAATAAGGTAACTGATATGATATATAATGATAACATTAAAGAGGTAGGGTAACTGTTACCCCCTAGAAGTGTGAAGAGCAGGGTTAATCAGATTAGAGCCTCCAATCCTTTATTCTCAATAACACTTAAAAGCTTTATAGATGCTCCCGAAGGGTGTTTCTGTCCTTGTTCCCATTTTTGCACAGTGGATTTACTTACATTCATCACTGCTGCTAATGCACCTTGACTTAGCTTGAGCTTATTGCGAAGGTCTGCAATACTCTTTGGGGAATACTCAGGTATCTTTGGTAGGCAAAGGGTGTCGAAATTTCTAAGGGTGATATTATCAACAACACCAATTTCATTAAGGTCTTTTACTGTTTCAAGAACAGAATCTTTTATAGAATTTCTCATTATTCAATCTCCATAAATTTACCTGCATATATTGCAGACGTAATTTGCTCATCTGTCATATTAAAAATGATTTTCGCCAACTCTTTAAATGCTATTAATTCGTTTTTTGAGAGATTATCTTTTTCATTCTTTGCAAAACCATGTATATATATGGCGTTATTTCCCTTTTTATAGCAAATGATGGTTCGTCCGCTACCACTTTTGCCAGTATTCTCAAACCGCACTCTTTTTTTGAAGATACTTCCACCAAGGCTTGCTTCATAATTTCCTGATATGACCTCATCCAAAGCTTTTGTTAGCTCTGTTTCTGATATATCTTGCTTGGCTATCCATTTTGAAAAATGCCTTGTCATTAGTTTCTTCATAAATAAGTATAGTACTGAGTGCTATACTGTGCAATATGTAATTTTACTCTACAGGTAAGAATCATTTTTAAAATAAACTTATTGACTTTAAATATCCTGAGTTGACATGTTTAATTTTACATAATAGTCTAGTAAAAAATATCAGGAGTTTTTGTGAAACTTTCAGTTCAGTTCCTAGCCTTTGCGTCCAGCCTGTAATTCGCAATTAGCGGCTTATGGGCATAATATTACTTTTTCTTTAGTTAATATTAGGAGGCAATTTCAAAAATGAATTTATCTAAAGGACGCGTTATATTTGCGTCAATAAATAGCTATACGGTTTTATCAGAAAACGGTGAAGAGTATTACTCTGTCCTCTCTGGCTCTTTCAGTAGAGACAATAGAGGTTTACCTGCGGTTGGAGATCTTGTTAGATTCAAAAAAAATGAGAATGGCGATAGTGTTATTGATCAAATAATACCTAGAAAGAGCGTCATCAGTAGGAAATCAGCGGGGAATATCTATAGCGAAAATGTGCTAGCTGCCAATATAGACATTATGCTTATCCTGACTGCACTCGACGAAACATTCAGCGTTCGTCGTATAGAGCGGTTTCTTGTATTGGCGAAATCTGGTGGAGTTACACCTGTAATACTACTTTCTAAGGCTGACAAGTGTGATCCTATAAGCCTGGCTATACATCTTACAGAGGCGGAAGAGGTGGCAGGTGATGCGCAGGTTATCGAATTCAGCTCTATTACTGGCACTGGTGTTGATAAGATAGAAGAGCTTCTTAAGGAGGGTGTGACTGCTTGTGCTGTTGGGCTTTCTGGAGCAGGCAAATCGACACTTCTTAATAGGTTGTCAGGCGATGAGCTTCAATCTGTGAAACATGTAAGAGAGTTTGATAGCAAAGGGCGACACACCACAACCAGCAGGCAGATGTTTAAGCTACCGATGGGGGCTATGTTTGTTGATACTCCTGGGATAAGGGAAGTAGGGCTTAAAGGTGACACAGAGGCTGTGGAAGAGGTATTTGACGAGATAATATCCTTTGCCGAGGACTGTTTCTTTAGTGACTGTACACATGTACATGAGCCGAGTTGTGCTGTTATCAAAGCTGTTGAAAATGGAGAGATATCTAGAGAGAGGTATGATAGCTATATTAAGCTTAGGCGAGAGTCCGAAAATTATAAGATGCGCACTGAAACTCCACAAGAGCAGAAGAGGTCTGATAAGAAGCTTGCGAGGCTTATCAAAACAGAGAATAAACGCAAAAAGAAGTTTTAGTAAAATCTATTATTGATTTAAAAGAAGACTAAATATATCCTATATAGATAGGTCATATTTTATGGAAATAATTTGTTTGCAAATTATCTGTAAGTGTGGCTTATTTATATTAGGAGTATGCTATGGTTATTAAAGATCCTATCAGTGGATTGACGCACTTAGCAGGGGCTATGCTCTCTGTTGCTGCCTTAACTGTATTAGTTGTAATGTCAGTTTATCATGCTACAGTGTGGCACATTGTGTCATTTTCTATATATGGTGCTAGTATGACTCTGTTATATTTAGCTAGCTCAGCTTATCACATATTCCCCCTTAAAGATAAAGGTACTCGTATCCTTAAGAAGTTAGATCACGTTATGATTTTCATGATGATTGCTGGAACCTATACACCTTTTTGCCTTGTGCCACTTAGAGGTTATTGGGGATGGAGTATATTCGGTGTTGTATGGGCAATAGCGATACTTGGTATCTTTTTTAAACTATTTTATATCTATGCCCCTAGATGGTTATCAACAGGTTTGTATGTTTTGATGGGATGGATAAGTGTTGTCGCTATATATCCTATAATAAAAAATATCCCTGCTGGTGGAGTATTTTGGCTTGCTGGTGGTGGAATAAGCTATACTGTAGGAGCTGTAGTTTATGCAACAAAAAAGCCAGACCCGTGGCCAAACGTTTTTGGATTTCACGAGATCTGGCATCTATTCGTACTAGGTGGCAGTTTTTGCCATTTTATGGTTATGGTCAAATATCTTGTTTGGATAGGCTAATCTTTACTTAAAAGATGCTCTTTAAGCTTGTTATCGGCAGGTTCTTCTCCTAACCAGATAGAAAAAAGAGCTTTTTTAAAGTCTAAACCTTCTATTATACCTTTAACAGAGTTATTAATGGATAGCCTTGTCCCTTTTTCGGGAACATAAAGTAGCTCATAGGTATCACCTTTTTTAGTCTCGGTAGTGAACCAGCTTGTTAATGTATCTATACGCTCCTGTAGAGGCGAAATATCTTCTGTATTAGCTTCAAAACCTTCTATCCAAGTCTTTCTAAGCTTTTCTGGTGAAACACCTTCATAAAGCATAACCATGCGAATTATCATTGGTTCATCAGCATTTAATATAGTCTCTTCGTTTGTCTCTTTCTCTTTAAGGTATAGGGCAGATGCGTAAACTTTTATTATGAATTTTTTTCTAAGTCCAACACCATTTAAAACTAGACTATCGTCGGAAGCACTAATTGTCTCTGGAAGTGTGACACCTGCTATTTCAACAGCAAAAGCAGATACTGCGAATGTGATTATTGCTAAAACTATAAATATTTTTTTCATTATATCCCTCATAGTGATTCAACTAATATAGACTGACCAACAAGCGAGTCGAGTCGAAGTTGAACAATAGCTTTGTACTCTTGGCTATTAAAGCACGCAGAAAACTTTTCTTCATTTGGAAATTCTATTATCAGTACCTTGAGAGGATTCCAGCCACCACCGAGAGGTTTTATTTTCTCTGTCGAGACAAGATATCTTCCTCCGAAAGATTCTAGTATAGGTTTAGCTTTAGATGCATATTCTTGGTATTTCTCAGGATCTGTAACTTTTTCGGTCTGGATGATCATGTATACTGACATCTTCGGTCTCCTTAGTTTTATTTATACATTATGTAATTAAATTATGTTAAAGTCATTAAAGATTTGATGATAGTCTAAGTAACTTGGTGTCTTTAATGATTTAATAACAAATACTTTAGCATTATGTGATTATTTGTCTTATAATAATTTATGGTGACTTATGAAATTTATTAATTATATTTCAATTTTAATGATTCTTTTTATATCAATAGCCTGTGAAACACGAAAAGAGATACCTCTTGTGAGAATAGGTCACGCCCCACATGATCATCATGCGCCATTATATATCGCTGCTGTAAAACAAAAATATTTCAATTCAAAATCTGGCGTTTACCTTAAAGAGGTGGACTATAAAAAAAGCTATCAATTATTTAAAAATGATAAGCTAATCGCGAATGTTCAAATTGATTCAGGAACTGGTGGTATTAACCTTATTCGAAAACTAGATGAAAAGATAATTGATCTTTCGTTTGGTGGTGTTCCAGCAATGATAGATATGATAGATACTGGAAGTAAGATTAAGATCGTAGCCCCCGTTATGTCAGAGGGTGCAGCTCTTGTTGTTGGGAATGATATACCTGTTTCAGACTGGGATAGTTTTATAGAATATGTTAGAAATACTGCTGACCCTGTCAGGATAGGTTATAAAGTCGACAAGTCTGTTCAGAATATAATTTTTGAGACAGCTCTCAAGAGTGAGCATCTGTAATATAGTCGCAGTCTTTCTGCGATAAATGTTGATGTTGTTGTTGTGAATTTACACGGTCCTAAGAATATTATACCTGCTCTAAACGCAAAAATTATTGATGGTTTTGTTGTAATGCAGCCATACCCTGCATTAGCAGAATATAGAGGCGTGGGGAAGATTATTGCCCACCTTAGAACTCTACCTCCTTCACACAAATGGGAAGACCACCCTTGTTGTGCTTTAGCTGCGGGTGATGATTTTATTAACAATGAATCTGAAGTTCTTGAAGCATTGATAGAACTCTTTAGGTATGCGAGTACTTTTATAATAGAAAACCCTGCTGAAAGTGCCGAAATTGTCTCTGCATGGCTAGGAACACCTAAGGATGTAGAATTGACGTCAATACCTTCTATTAAGTATTTAAACGAGTTCAGTGGCGATTGGGATGATGGGGTAGATTTCTGGATAAAATCTTTAGTTGAAAAAGGTGATTTGTCAGGGAGAGTTAAGGATTCGTATCTGAACTCTAACGTGGAAAAGGTGTTGTATGATAAATCTATTTACAACAAAATTAATCAGAGACTAGCTGATAATGCCAATAAGTAAAAAAATATTTTGGATATTCCTTTCTATTTCTATCATTATATTTGCTCTTGCAGCAAGTGTTATAGCGTACCAGCACAGCAATAAATATATGCATAAGGTATTGCATTCATTAATTGAATTTAATGATAATGTGTACAAACTAAGAGAATTACAATTAAATATGGTGAAAAATGATGGTGTAGACACTACTTATGAACTTCAAAGGAGCGTAGAACGTCTCAAAGAATCAAGTGATAATTTGGCTCGATCTCTATCAGAAGTTGTGAAAAACGATTTAAATGTTACATCATTAAATACTGATATCTCAAACTATTATAAATCAATCTATGAGTATATTGATAACTCACTTCAATATAAAATGCTAAAAGAAGATTCAATCAAATATATAGATAAACTAAAAGAGGTTATTCTTAGTTACTATCCATCAAAAAAAAGTCTCGTATCTAAGGTCAATTTATTTTTAACAGACTTTATTACTACTGGCGATCCAAATAATCTTACTAAAATTAATGAAATCACAAAGCAGCTTGTTAAAGATAATCAGAATTCTGAATTAAAAACTATTACGCAAAGACTTAATCTTACTCTTGAAACCATGTATTTGAATAGATTAAGCGTTAATGAGAAGAGAAATTTTCTTAGTCTTTCCTCTAGTAATTTTTTACAAATCGTATCTATTTTGAGCTTAAAGCTGAAAGAGAGGGACGCTAAACTAAACGCGACTCTAAATTATTCACTGATTATTATTATTATAGTATGTACCATCCTCGGATTACTATACTGGGTACTAATCAATAAATATATTAATAGGTTTCTTTCAAATCAATCCGAAGTAATGACTGCTATTAAAAGCAGAGAGGCTCTGAGAGAGATTAAACCATTTAGCAGTGATGAACTCGGAGAGTTGACTCAAAAAATGTGGGAAATGGCGGCAGATTTATATAAAAAAGATGAATCACTTATTGAGAGTGAATATAAGTACAGAACATATATCAACACAACTCCAGTTGCAGTTCTAGTATCAGACAGCAATAGAAAGATATTAGAAGTTAATCAAGGTGCTGTTAACTTGTTAGGTTATTCATCAGAGGAACTGCTATCCTTCAGCTTAGATGACATTTGGATTGAAGAAGAAAATACATTTAACAAAAAACAATTTAAAAATCTTACTAAAAAAGGCTCTATAAGTTTAATCCGTAAGTTTAGGACTAAAGAGAGTGGATTCGTATACGCTAATGTAAGTGGAATAAAGATCAGTGATAATAGGTTTGTTGCCTTTTGTCAGGATATCTCAGAACAGGTTAGCTTAGAGAAAGAGCTTAAAGAAGTTAATGAAAACCTTATTGAGCAAGTCAATAAAGAGGTAGATAAAAACTTAAAACAAGATCAGATCATTCAGCAACAAAAGAAATTAGCAGATATGGGTATGATGGTTAGTGCTATTGCTCACCAGTGGCGTCAACCTCTTAATGCCCTAGCATTATGTGTACAAGACGTCTTAGAAGAGTACGAATCTGGTGATATTAATAAAGAATATGTGAAAGATTTTGAAGACAACTCTATGAAATTAATTATGCATATGTCTAAAACAATTGATGATTTTAGAGATTTCTTTATGCCTGATAAAAATGTTACAGAGTTTAATGTTGTTAAGGAGATAAATGATTTAGTAAGACTACTGAATGTGCAGATTACCTCCAAACGTATTGAGATGGAGTTTATCTGCCATTGTAAAGGTGGGACGATAAATTGTGACAACCCTAGCGCTACAGAATCTTGTGAAAATGAAACCGATTTAGTTATGGGGTTCCCTGGTGAGTTTAAACAGGTTCTTATTAACCTGATATATAATAGTGTTGATGCAATATGTGAAGCTAGAGTTTTAAAGAAAATAAGTAAAGGGAACATAGATATAAAAGTTATGTTCAGTGAAAATAATATGACAGTTAGTATAAATGATAATGGTGGAGGAATACCATCTCATGTGCTTCCGCATATTTTTGACCCATACTATACAACCAAGGGTGAAGGCCAAGGAACAGGTATAGGGTTGTATATGTCTAAGGTTATTATTGAGAGTCATATGAGCGGCAGAATGAATGCTAAAAATATCCTAGGTGGAGCTTGTTTAACAATCGAACTACCGCTTATAAAAAAAATAGTATAGAAGCAGATTAGTAACTCTTATTTCTTAGCTAACTCGTCGTGTTCTTCTTTTGTAAGTCTAGGTCCAAATTTGCTAACAACTTGTGAGGATGCAGCGCTTGCTAAATCTCCAGCTTGTTGAAAAGTCATTCCATTTGTTATTCCGTATAAAAAGCTTCCAGCGAAAAGGTCTCCAGCTCCAGTTGTATCAACTGCTGTCACTTTATTTGGAGCTATATTTATATATTCCTTACCATCATAAAGGAGAGCACCTTCACTACCAAGAGTCATACAGAAGTTTGTTGCAGTTCTTTTTAGCTTTTCAGCTGCTTCATTAACATTATCGCAATCTGTCCATAGCATAGCTTCTTCAGCGTTACAGAAGAGTAGATCAACACCATCCCCTACCATCTCTTTCATTCCGTCTTTGAAATATTTTACCATTGCTGGGTCAGAGAAAGTTAGAGCCACTTTTACCCCATTTTCTAAAGCCGTTACATAAGCTTTTTTTACAGCAACCCTAGCGATATCAGATGTCACAAGATAGCCTTCTATGTATAAGTACTCTGATGCCTTAATAGCCTCTAGATCTAGATCTTTTTCGGATAGAGTTTCAGAAGCACCAAGGTAAGTGTTCATCGTCCTTTCAGCATCGTCAGAAACCATAACCAGGCATTTACCTGTTACGCCTTCCTCCATAACACCTTTGATGTTTGTTTCAACACCTGCAGAGTGCATATCATCCATATAAAAGTGACCATGCTCATCGTCTGCAACTTTACAAGTGTAAAAGGCTTTACCTCCGAAGTAGCTGAGACCAATAACAGTATTAGCTGCAGAACCACCACAAGCTACTTTTCCTCCACCGTTTCCGTTGAAGTGTTTCATGATAGAGTTTTGACGCTCTTCATCAACAAGTGTCATCAGACCTTTTTCAATTTCGTTGTCACTAAAAAAATTATCTTTAACAGAGAATTCTATATCAACGAGGGCGTTGCCCATTCCGTATACATCGTATTTTTTCATATCCGTTACCTCGTAATTTCTAAAAGTGTATAATACATATATTATTATTTTCTCACAAGTAGCAATTTATTGAGAATATTATGCACACATGTGCGAAAACTAATCACATATTATTTTTTATTTAATATGTTTAATAGTCTAATGTGACAAGCCTTTAGCTTCTCTAGATGATTTTGGCATACTACTTGATAATATAAAAGTAAGTAAAATATTGGAGGATATTAAAATGAAAAAGATAATGATAATGGCTTTAGTGGCTATGATGGCAATTGGTGTTGGTTCTGCTTATGCGAAAGGCGGAATGGGTGCTGGAGGTGGTATGGGTGGTGCAGGCATGAAAGGGCAAGGGATGAACCTTCCTGCTGATTTTAAACCAGCTACACAAGCACAAGCGGATGTTGCAGCTACAAATTATATCGACTCAAATTTGAAAGGATACGAAGTTGTCTCTTCTAGTACTTTCCAAGGTAAGAGATTTACTGGCTACACTTACACTGTTCAAGATGCATCTGGCAATCAGTTCAATCTTGTTGTTAACGCAAGGGGAATAGTTCGAGGACCTTTCCCTGTTAAACAGTAATTTTGTAAAATATTATCTCATTAGGTTTAGGCGGTTGTTTTGACCGCCTTTTTTTGTTTCATTTTTTGGTATAATACAGTATAGTCCTCCTCTGGTGGTGAACATGAACTTTAAAGAGAAGAGAGAAATACTTGTAACCTGTCCCAAAGAAATCCCGCAATACCTTGAAGCAGAGCTTAGAAAACTTGGCTACCCAATACTCTACACACGTAAGGCTGCTGTAGCGACTGAAGGTACACTAGAGGATTGTATGTTCCTTAATATGCATCTTCGTACTGGTCACAGAGTCCTTTACCTTCTAGAAAAATCTAGAGTACAGAATGGTGACGTTCTTTATAAGCAGGCAAAGAAGATAAAGTGGGAAGAGATTATCCCTCTTGATGGTTACTTTAGTGTTTCGACTGCAGTTCTAAACACCACTATTAAAGACACCAGATTTGCATCATATAAACTGAAAGACGCTATCGTTGACCGCATGCGCGAGACGAAAGGTAAGAGACCAGATTCAGGTCCTAACGAAGAGAATACTGTCCTATTCCTTTACTGGAAAGAGAGTGACTGCTCAATATATATAGATACTTCTGGTGAGCCTCTCACAAGGCGTGGCTACCGTAAAAATCCACTCAAGGCTCCTATGCAGGAAACACTTGCTGCTGCGGCTCTAATGGCTGCTGGTTTTGACGGAACAATGAACTTTGCAAACCCGATGTGTGGTAGTGGAACTCTGCTTATAGAAGCGGCTATGATCGCAACAAATACCCCACCGAGCGTTCTTAGGAAAAACTTTGGCTTTATGCACCTTGTCGGTTACGATCCTAAAGTGTTTGAAAAGATATGCGAAGATGCTGCCAAACAAGTAACTGCTTGCAAGGTAAGAATATCTGGCTCAGATATAAGCCGTGACGCTCTTGTTGCTTCACAAGCTAACATCCGTAACGCTGGCTTTGATGGACTCATTCACGTAGAAAGATGTGATTTCAGAGATAGTCCTATACCTAAGGGTGATAAATTCATGCTTATGGTAAACCCTGAGTATGGTATGAGACTTGGTGACGAAAAACTTCTCGAAACAACTTACAGAGATCTCGGTGATTTCTTTAAGAATAAATGCAAAAACTCCCTTTGCTTCATCTTTACAGGTAACCTTGGATTGGCTAAAAAAGTTGGTCTTAGGGCTGATAGAAGAATTATTTTTTGGAATTCTAATATCGAGTGTAGGTTGCTACAATACGAGATATACGAAGGGACTAAGCGAGTTTTTGACGACGATAAAAAGGCTTAGTCTATTTTAATCTAACTTAACATTGCAAATTACTATAAATAGATTATAATTATATATATAAGAATAGTTTAAGGTGGTTGAACAATGTTAAAAACTGGCTCAATCCTGTTTATCATCTCTTTAATTTTAGGGTTTAAGTTTAAAGCCTTTCAATTAGTAGCTCTCATTATTGTTGGATTATACGTTATAGTGGTTCCTTACTACTTCCTAGTAATGAAAACATGCAGAAACTGCGGAGTAAAAAACCCTCCATTTAAGCCTGTTTGCCCAGTTTGTGGCGAGGAAGACTGGAAACGTCGCTGAAAGAAGTTGACCCTTTCGCTGAGTCTGTTTAGTATCTGTATCTATGAAAAAGATCAGTGAAGTTGTCGATTATCTTAAAAATAGCAAAATCGGAAATTCTGTAGCTTTCGAACATGTTTTTGAAGAGAAACAGTCGGATGTTTGCGGACTTGATGTGATAGAATCACAGATTATACGTGATGCTGTCGCTGATAGTGGAATATCATCACTTTTTACCCATCAAGCTGACGCATACTGTCAGGTCAGAGCTGGTAAAGATGTCCTAATCACAACTCCTACTTCATCAGGTAAATCACTCTGCTATAATCTCCCTATTGTCGAAGATATTTATCATAATCGTGACATCACTGCACTATACTTATTTCCTCTAAAAGCACTAGGACGTGATCAGATGCGTGCACTTGATAATTTTCTGAACAATGTCCCACTTGGTGGTGGTATAGGTTTGGCTGTTGTGGATGGAGACACTGACAAGAAGGTCAGGCGTAAGATACAAAAGGACAGACCGAACATAATTTTCAGCAATCCAGATATCCTTCACTATGCCATGCTTCCCAAGAGGGGCGAATGGTCAGATTTTCTTAATAATTTAAAATATATTGTTGTTGATGAGCTTCATACATATAGAGGCATCTTCGGTAACCACGTATATAATCTATTTGCACGTTTTCTAAGGCTATATCCTAATATTCAAGTGATAAGCTGTTCTGCAACCATAGGTAATCCTAAAGAGTTTGCAGATACTATGTTCTCTAGAGATTTTTATCACGTATCAAAGAGTGGTGCACCAGCTGGGCAGAAGCATTTTATGATGATGAATTCTGATTTGCCAGTTGTGAGCCTTGCAAACTATCTATTAAAAGTAAATCTAGATGCTGGATTAAAGACTATCTGCTTCACAAAATCACGCAAACAGACCGAGAGGATATTCGCTAATATTTTGTCCTCTGATGCTGGATATGCAAACACAGTCTCTTCTTATCGTGCTGGTTTCCTGCCAGAGGAGAGGCGAGAGATAGAAAACGATTTATCAAGTGGTAAACTAAAAGCTGTTATATCTACATCAGCCTTTGAGCTAGGAATTGATATTGGTGGAGTCGATTGTACTATCCTTGCTGGCTATCCTGGTTCACTCATGAGTTTATGGCAGAGGGCAGGGCGAAGCGGAAGGCGTGGTGATGATTCACTTATCATAATGATCGCTGGTTTTGACGCTCTAGACCAATACTATGTGAAACACCCTGGGAAGCTTTATAACACTGCATTTGAAAATGTTGTGATAGATACTGGTAATGAGGTGGTAAACTCCGCACACGTCCGTTGTGCCGCTTACGAAGCACCTATTGAAGAGAGAGAGGAATACTTTCAGTCAAACAAATCATTAATTGAGAAGATGGTGGCAGATAGTGTTGTTTTTAAAGATGAAGAGAATAGTCGTTACTTTACACTTGCAAAATACCCTTATGGTGATGTTGACCTTCGTATGGCAGGGGATAACTACAGCATTTATTGTGGAAGCTCGCTGATCGCAACAGCATCAGGTAGAAGAGCATATATGGATAATTTCAAAGGTGCGGTCTATATGCACCGAGGGAATTCTTTCCTCATAAAATCTGTAGATAAAGCTAAAAAAGATATTAATACAGAGCCATTCACTGGTAACTACTACACTATACCTACCACAGATAAGAACACTATGGTTGAAAAGACTATCAACCAAAAGGAAGAGGCGGGTATATCAACATGTTTCTGTGGACTTAGGGTTACTGAGCTTCTGACTGGGTACAGCAGGATATCTAGCAAGACTGGTGAGAAGATAACTGACGTGCCACTTGATGAGAGCCCAATACAATTTTCAACAAAGGGGATGTACGTCTTAGTCCCTGATAGCATTAAAAGACAATTAGAAGAGGATGAGATAGATTTCATGGGGAGTATACACGCCTTTGAGCATGCTATGATCTCTGTGATTCCGACATTCTACCTAGCGAGCCGTGACGATATAGGCGGGATATCATATCCGTATCACCCACAGCTGGCTAGTGCTGCAGTTTTTATGTACGACGCTTACCCTGGTGGTATAGGTATAAACGAGCGAGTCTTCGAAAGGTTTACTGATGTGCTTGAGCGTACACTTGAGCTTGTGAAAGAGTGTGACTGCGAAGAGGGGTGCCCAGCTTGTATATATAGCCCTAAGTGCGGAAGCGGAAACTATCCACTTAACAAAGAGGGCGCAGTTCGTATTATAGAAATGCTACTTTCTGGAGAGCATTCAGCAGGAGAGGCGACTATCATAGAAGAGCAACCACGCACAGATACACTTATCTATGACATAGAGACAAAGAGGTCTGCCGCTGATGTTGGTGGCTGGAATAACTCTGATAAGATGGGGATATCTGTCGCTGTTATTTACTCCTTTGAAAAGGATGAGTACGAAGTTTATGAAGAGAAGGATTCAGATGCATTTATAAGACGGCTTGAAGGTGCAAAGTGTATAATAGGATTTAATAATATTGGCTTCGATAATAAAGTAATAACAGGCTACCGTATGCCAGATTTCAATAAAACGCTCGTTTTTGATATACTTTCTGATGTAAAGGCAAGAACAGGGCGCAGGTTCTCGTTAGATAATATGGCTGGGGCTACTATTGGAGCTGCAAAGACTGCAGATGGTCTTCAAGCTCTGGAATGGTACAAGCAGGGGGAGATTGGGAAGATTATCGAATATTGTAAAATGGATGTCGAGGTAACAAAAAACCTCTTCCTACATGGTGCAGAAAGAGGCTTTGTGAATTCTCTTTTGAAAGAGGGAGCAATAATCCGCATCCCTGTTGATTGGGCTTCCTTAAATATTCTTTAGTCTATTTACTTTAGAATATTCCATAACCTGAGCTATGTTGTAAACGTGGTCACCAATCTTTTCCATATTATTTATTATGTCTACAAAGATGAGACCTGTGTTTATGTCGCATGAACCTTGTGAAAGTCTCTTCATATGGTTCTTCTTAAACTTTTTACGCATAGCGTCAATAACGTCTTCGTCGTCAGTATTAAGCTGTCCGTCTTCAGGCATTTCATTATAGAATTTGATAACATGGTTAGTAAACTGAACAACAGTCACTATCATATTTTCAATTTCTTTTTCTGCATCACCACTAAATTTAATGTCTTTCTTGAGCATTTTCTCTTTGAACCTTGCGATGTTCTCAGATTGGTCCCCTATCTTTTCTAGGTTATGAATAACGTGAGATAGATCATCAATTAAGTGTGAGGTATTCTCAGAAATATTCTGTTGAGTTAGTAGAGTAAGGAAAGCGGATAATTCATGGTTCATCTTATCTAGTTTTGATTCTAGTGATTTAATTTCCTTAATCTTAGAGGTATTTGTTATTAATGATGCTTTTACTAAATCTAACATGTCTATAGTTATCTGGGACATGTGTACAACTTCTCTTTTGGCTTGTCCAACTGCTATAGATGGTGTTTTAACCATATTTGTATCTAGTTTTAACAGTTTAGCTTTTTGTCCTGTATCTGACTTAATTATCTTTTCACACAGTTTTGCTAAAATATGTAAGAACGGAAGGAATATGATCATATTTAATATGTTAAAAGTTGTATGTAGGTTAGCAATGTGCCTTGCAATGTAAGGTTTTGTACCATCTGCAGCTACAAAATCAACATTACCCGGCGTATATAATTCGACAAAATGTATTAGTACATTTAGGAAAATAAGCATGTAGCATACACCAAAGAAATTGAACAGGAAGTGACCAAATGCCGCTTGTTTAGCTGTTCGGCTTCCTCCGAGTGCTGCGAGGTTAGCTGTGATTGTTGTACCAATGTTTTCACCGAGAACAAGTGCTGCTGCCGCAGGGAAATCTAGAAGACCTGTTGATGCCATGGCAATTGTAATACCAAGTGTAGCTGAACTACTTTGAACGATAACAGTGAGCAATGCTCCTGCCGCTGCCGCTGCTATAGGGTTTCTTGAAAAGTAAACGAATAGCTGTGCAAATTCTTCAGCCTCTTTTAGAGGTATGAAAGCGTGCTTCATAGTCGTGAGACCAAAGAAGAGTAAACCAAATCCTAGAATGATCTCGCCGTAGTATTTCTTTTTAGGATTTTTCGAAAAGAGAGCCAGAGCCACACCAATACCAATAGCAGGTAGTGCAAATTTGGTAATTTTAAAGGCGATAAGCTGCGCTGTGATTGTTGTACCTATGTTAGCTCCGAGAACTACGCTAAGAGCTTGGAATAGGTTCATCAGCCCTGCGTTAACAAAACTGACCACCATAACCGTTGTCGCTGATGAACTTTGAATGATCACAGTAACAAGTGTACCGACTGCTACACCTATAAAACGATTTGATGTGAATTTCTCAATGATTAATTTTAGGCTGGAACCAGCCGTCTTCTGAAGTCCCTCTGACATCAGCTTCATTCCATATAGGAAGAGGCCGAGTCCACCGATAAGGCCAAAAATTATATTTGCCCAGTTAAGTTCGTGCATTTTACACCACCACTTTCTTGACTCTGCGATAGGATAGCTTGGTGTCAAAAAAATGCAAGAAAAAAGTCAGCTATATGTGTGTTAAATATTTGTCAATTATTTAAATATCTGATGTTGGTGGTTTTTCTTTTATTGTTACCATGAAAGTGTTTCCGCCTTTATCATTTCCAGTAACCTTAGCATCACCTTTATATAGGGTTGCAATATGCTTAACTATAGAAAGTCCTAAGCCGGTACCTGTTTCATTTTGATTCTTAGACTTATCAGTTGTATAGAAACGTTCAAATATTCTCTCTTGCTCAACCACAGGTATAGCAGGACCTTCGTCGGCAACTGAAATATTTATGAAGCCAGCTGTGTCATTAATATCTAAATGGATGTTTTCACCATTAGAGTATTTCATGGCATTATCTATCAAATTAGTAACAACACTCATAAAATGTTCTCTTGAAACATAAATCTCGGAGGTGTCGTCAGAACTAACAGTAACAGTCTTTTCCCCTTCGTTATAATAAGAGAGTACTTCTTCCTTAAAATCTTCAATTACAGTAGCTTCTTCCACTATTATGTTGTCTTGTTGCATCTCTAGCTTATGTAGCTTGAGGATGTCGTTGATAAGTATATTCAGCCTATTAGAGCTGTTGTAGATTATTTTAATGAATTTATCATGGAATCTTTGATCCATGTCAGGGTCGTTCATAATAGTCTCTGAGTAACCCATAATCATGGCTAGAGGTGTTTTAAGCTCGTGAGTGATATTACCTATTAGCTCAGTTTTAAAATGTTCGTATTCTGCCCTTTCTGTGATGTCTGCAAATACTATAAGTTTTTCAGATTCAAACACTCTTACGTAGATTTCATATATCTTACTTTTATATTCTCTTCTTATTCTAGAGTCTTCGTCATGGACAGCAACCTCAGAGAAGAATGACAGTGCATCCATATTATTAGTCTGGGTGAGTATATTCTGATTAAGCTCTAGCTTAACACCGAGGTTCTCGATAGCAGTATCGTTGTAATGTAGAACGTTATTCTTACTATCGAGGAGGATTATACCTTCATCAAGTATAGAGAATATATGATTAAGTTTAGATTTCTCAACCTCGAGCTCGTGGGTCTTTTGGTTCATTGAGTTATATATTCGATAGATAACGCTAACTAGCTTAGTGATTGTTTTGTCCCTAAATGAAGGGAAGTATATTTTTGTATCACCAGCTTCGATCTTATCAGCGATAATAGAAAGCTGCTGGATAGGGTTATTGATACGTTTCGCTAGATATATAGTAACGAGACCTACCATAAATATAAGAAAGAAGTAAACTGTCAGGTTTTGTTTTAGCATATCTGACCTGAGTGATTCTATGTAAGACATTGGGTATGATATTCGAACAACAAGGTTGTTGTTATATTTTGACGCATAGTAGTACATGCGTTCTTCGGTTGTTGTGCTTCGTCTAATTATGTTTCCTGTGCCAGTGTTGAAAGCTTGCTTCACTTCAGGCCTATTAGAGTGGTTCTCCATTTGGAACACTTTGCTCTTAACATAATAAGAGTCATCTACAACCAGACCATCTTTTCTAATGATAGTTATTCTGAGTTTTGAGTTCTTAGATATATTTACAAATTTTTCATGTAGTTCAGGGTTAAATACTTCATATAGTTGGTAACCTTTTAATATCTCTGCCTTAGAAACCATCTCTAGAGCGAGTTCTTTTTCTGCTGTTTGCAGTGTAAGGTTATCTGTGATATTCCAAGTGATCCCAAGGAGTACAGCAATTGGGATGTAAATGATTAGAAAGACTTTAAATATTGATCTCATATGTCAGCTCTGTATCCTATTTTTGGTACTGATTTTATAAATGATCCTTTTTCGCCAAGCTTTTTACGAAGTGAAGATACGTGTGTGTCGACTGTTCTTGTATAAACGTCTGATTCGTAACCCCATACAGCATTGAGTATTTGGTTTCTTGTGAAAACCCTCTTAGGATGCTTAAGGAGCATCTGGAGAAGCTCATACTCTTTATTAGTAAGACTAATCTCTTCGCCATCAACAGTGACGACATAGTTATTTGTGTCTATACTAATTCCATTGATAGAAATTATCTTTGATTTTATAGCTGGGTTACGTCTCAAAATTGCGTTGATCTTAGCTATGAGTATTTTGATTGAGAAAGGCTTAGTGAGATAATCGTCAGCTCCCATCTCAAGTCCGTTTATAATATCTTGCTCTGTATTTTTTGCAGATATGATAATGATAGGTACACCACTAAATTTTTTATTGTTACGAACAATCTGTAAGAACTGCATCCCTTTGAGTCCAGGTAGCATAAGGTCGAGAAGTATTATGTCAACGTCATCGTTTTCTAAATGTATAAGCCCTTCATTAGCATTATCAAAGCATATGGTTTCAAAATTTTCTTTTCCAAGATTGTAAGAGATCAAATCTCTGATCTCTTCATGGTCTTCAATAACAAGAACTTTTATCATACTTAATCTTCCTCTTCTATTTCTTCTATATAACTGTGTCTGATGATTTTACCTTCCACCATGTAGTATACCATTTCGGCAACGTTGGTGGCATGGTCAGCGACCCTTTCTAATCTTCTTGATACGTTCATTAGAGCTAGTACACTATGGAGGGTTTTCACATCTTCCATAGAATATGTGAGTAGCTCTCTTGTTACTTGATCGTTTAGCTGGTCTATATTGTTATCTCGCTTGATAACATCAAATGCAAGTTTTGTGTCACCATCAAAGAAAGCTTGTAAAGAATCGTTTATCATTAAAATAGCCATCTCAGCCATTTTCGGTAGGTCAATATAGGGTTTAAGTTGTGGCTCTGCATTAAGCTTCAATACATCTCTACAGATACTAACGCAGTGATCACCAACTCGTTCAAGGTCGATTATGATTCTTGTTGCTGTAATGATATATCTTAGGTCTACGGCCTTTGGTTCGAAAAGAGCGAGCATTCTAATACAGTGCTCATCAATGTCTACGTCTAGCTGGTCTAAGTGTTCATCTTTATCAATAACCTTTTCTGCTAGGTCAGTGTCTCTATCAACGAGAGCTTTTATAGAATCGGATACCATAGATGATGCCATAGTTGCAATCTCTGCTAGCATTCCTTTAAGTTGTACGTATTCCTTTTCGTGCCTGAAAGTTGTCATTTACCGTCACCTCTTAAGAGTTCTCAATATATTAACGTTAATATTGAACATAGTCATGTCTAATATTAATGTTAACGCTACTTAATTAGTGTGATGGCTGTGTGAAAAATATGTCAATTAAATGTAAAATATAGAGTTATCTGTTATTTTTTGCTGTTTTGAGAAGATGAGTGTAACGAATGATACTTTTTCCTATAATAGATAGGAGGAGTTCAGCTTCTCGTGAGGTGATTTTTTTCGTTTCTATTACTTGTCTTATTTCGTGCCAGATATAGTCAGGGTTTTGCTCATTAAAAAACTCTATCAGCTCAAGGTATTCTTTTAGTCTCATTAGAATAGTATCAAGCGTATCACGTTCAGCATAAATTGTTGTGATTTAATTGTTAAATTCTACAGACTTTAATTCCCAAAGGGCGACAAGGACTGCTTGGGCTAGGTTCATACTGCTGTATTCACTGCTGGTAGGTAGGCTGACTATCTTAGAGCATGCTGATAGCTCCTCATTGTTAAGCCCATGAGCTTCGTTACCAAAAAGAAGCCCAACATTAAGTCCATCGTTTAAGGTCGCTTCAACAAAAGGTTTAAGGTCGTCGTAATCTAAGTTTGATGTACTGAATGGGGCTCTAGGTGCAAAGCCAATAACAATATCAGAGTTTGATATTAATTTATCGAATGTCTCAGTATGCGTTGCAGAGGATAATATATTATCAGCATGGACAGCATATTTTAGTGCTTCTTCATGATCTTTTGGTAAATTACCTGAATATGTGAGGGATGAAAAGCCTGTATTAGCCATAGCTCTTGCTATAAAACCAAGATTAACAGGACCTTCCACGCGGGATAAAAGGATGTTGATCCCTTTCAACTCTATTAAGCCCTTCCTGATTGATTGAGGATTTGCTGATAGTGCTTCATTACTGTACGGTAGTATCTCTCTGGTGGGTTTTCACCACTTTTTATCTTTCTGATGAGCCCTGTAGGTCCCATGTTATAGGCGATAATAGCATATTTTTGATTTTCGAATTTATTAACTAGATATGAGAGATAATTAATCCCTATCATAATATTAGTGTTAGGCTCGAAAAGCTCGTTGCTGTGAGAGAGCTCGATATGATCATTCATGTCTGATACGTACTGAGCTGTATTTGGGAGTATCTGCATAAGTCCGATAGCACCCTTATGAGAGACAACCATTTTTCTGAAAGAGCTCTCAGTTTTGATAACTGCCAAAACAAGAAGCGGATCTAGATTATTATCGAAGGACTCTTTTGCTATGAGATAGGCAAAGTCCATAGTGTTGTATGATGTTGTTCTAATGTCGGAGTCAAGTATATTCTTGATGTCCATAACGTGAGCCGCGAAGGACATCCTTGTTTTTTGATCCTGTACATCTTCTGCTAGTTGATGATATTTATCACCAGCCAGAGAGGATGCTTTGCTGAGTACTTGGATACTATTACTTACCTTGTTTATATAAAGGAAGTTTAGTATAACAAAAGCACCGATGAAGATTGCCAGCATAAGTAATGCTGTTGAATAGCTAGAAAATCTTTGTTTCATATTTTATATTACTCGTTGTTTGAAAGATTCGTATATATGCATATACGTTACGGGACTAAAAATAGTCGCTTAATTTTATTTTGTAAAGTGCAAAATTCACAAAAAGGAGCATGAACAATTGTACATATATCCCAAGTTATTGAGAGCTAAGTTTATAAACAGATATAAAAGATTTTTTACTGATGTAGAAATTAACGGAGAAATATTAACTGTTCATAACCCAAATACTGGTTCTATGAAATGTATTGTCGAAAAAGGGCGTGATGTGCTCATATCTAAGTCTGACAACCTTAAGAGGAAACTATCTCACACTGTAGAGGCGTTCTTTGTTGATGGGGAGTGGGTACTTACCAACACAATTTTAATGAATAAGATAGTTGGAACAGGGATAAGAGATGGTGAGATACCAGAGCTAGGTAATATAGAGAATATTAAGAGTGAATATACATATGGGGATGGACGTATAGATTTTTTGGTCGACTGCGATCTGGGCAGATGTCTTATAGAGGTAAAGAACGTTACTCTGTTTGACAAAACTCATTGCATGTTCCCTGATGCTGTAACTGAGCGAGGGCTTAAGCATTTACGTCTACTGATGGAGGCTAAAGAAGAGGGGTATACCCCTTGCATGTTTTATATATGTCAGATAGATAGACCATTTTTCAAACCAGCAGGTCACATAGACCCAAAATATGCAGAGGCGTTATATGATGCTGTTGCTAACGGACTTAAGGTCTTTACTTTGCATACGGTGTTTAATGAGGATAAGGGGAGAGTTTATCTAGAGAAGGGTGGTGAGCTTACAGCGCAGTTATAAGGTTTGTCATATAGTTGTCTATAGATATCTGACCAGTTTTGTTTTTATAATCCAGCTCAGCGTATAAGGTACATAGTTTTATAAGATCTTCCTGCTTCCATGCTCTTGCACCAGATTTTAGTTTATCAAGCATCCAAGGTCTATTCTCTTTTACTTGTTCTCTCAGATTAATAAATAGATAGAGTTCTCTAACTCGTTTAAAGAGTAGAGCATTGAGTATATTTAAGTTTTCTCCACTAGATATGAAGTTGTTGAGCAGAATACTGCATGTTTTTCTTCTTCTAGCAGTAAATGCATCTATAAAAGTAAAAATGTTATCCTGCTTTCTCGCTGTAACTGCGTTCATTATATCGGCAGGTGAGTTTGGTTTTTTGTATGCAAAATATATAGACAGTTTTTCGACTTCGTTTGATATCTGCTTAAGGTCACCCTCGAAGATTTCATTAATCTCTGAAGCACTTGTGGAGTCTATTCTGAAGCCAGCATCGGAGAACATTTTATTTATCTTGCTTGTTAGGTCATACTTTGAAGCTTTCTTTTCAAGTGTCGTTTCGAACTTAGCTTCTTTAAGAGCCTTAGATATCTCTTTTGTAAGTTTTGGTTCTGGTGACATAAAGATAAGGTGAGTTTCGATACAGTCAACGCACTTGGCAAGGATATCTCCGATACCTTTGATCTTGTTAGTCGCTTTAATAATAGCGGCTTTATTCTCTTGAAACATGGATGGAGTATTGATGAAGTTAAAGAAAGACTCCTGACTAAAATCATCAGCGGAGAAGGATTCAGTTTCGCAGTCATCTATACTATCAAGTATAGCCTTAAGTTGCTCTTGCTGAAAATATTCGCTACCCGCTATGTAGCGGAGTTTATTTTCTTTGTTCAAAGGCATTTCTGAAGTCCGTCATAGCTTTAGATATTGCTTCTTTGATAGCATATTCTCTATTTGATCTTGTCTCTGATTGGTTAGCTGTGTTGTCATAATTTTCGAATGAATTGATAGTCTTACTATACACTTCATTACCCTTTTGGTCTTTTATATTAATAGTGATGCTTAATCTTGCATACTCTGTCGTTGTTGATGACGACGAAGATGAGCCTGAACTGTTTAACTTAACAAGAGTAAACTCACCTGTATAATCAGCTTTTTCTCTAGTGCCTAGACCATTAATGGTTGCTAAGTATAACCTAATTTCATCAGAGAATAGAGAAGTCGCCTCTAAGTCATCAGATAAGTTTTCTATGCTAGATGGATAAATCTTAAAAGCCGCATCCTTTCCTGTGAGGACAATCTTGTACCCACAGCCAGTAAATATAAGTAAAGCAAAAAGTGCTGTCAGGAGGGCTTTTCTGTTCATTTTATTTCACCACAAAGTTGATCAGTTTGTTAGGTACATATATCTTTTTAAATATGTCCTTACCTTCAGTATGTTTAACAACATTCTCATTTGCAAGGGCAATCTCGAATATAGTCTCTTTATCAAGGTCACGAGCTATCTCAATCTGACCTCTGAGTTTACCATTTACCTGAACAGCAATTGTTATCTCGTCCTTTTGAGTGTGTTTTTCGTCGAATTCTGGCCATGAGCTTCTTGAGATAAGACCTTCGAAACCTGCCATCTCAAACAGCTCTTCAGCGGCGTGAGGAGTAAAAGGAGCGATAAGCTTCATGAGTGAGAGTATAGAGTCTCTAAAGAGAGCCTTGTGTTCGTCGCCCATTTTAGCCTCTATAGCGTAAAGATTGTTTACAAATTCCATCATTGCAGCAACGGCAGTGTTAAGCTGGTATCTGTCGATATCTTCAGTAACCTTTTTAACTGCTACGTTAGTGTGAAAGAGCAATTCTTTTGAAAGTTCGTCTTCCACAGGAGCAGGGAGCTCACTATTAAAGAGCTCAATATTATTTTGTATTAGTCGCCATACTCGGTTAAGGAATCTGAATGAACCCTCAACACCAGAATCACTCCACTCAAGCTCTCTCTCAGGTGGAGAAGCAAAGAGTATAAAAAGTCTAGCTGTATCTGCACCATACTTTTGGATAAGTTTGTTAGGATCCACAACGTTTCTTTTGGATTTTGACATCTTTTCAACACGACCAACAGCGACGTCACTATTACACTTAGAGCATTTGCCATCGACGCTCTCTTCAGGGTATAGCCATCCGTGCTCAGGACATTTATAAGTCTCTTTGCAAACCATACCTTGAGTGAGAAGTCTATTGAAAGGCTCGTCTATATCTATGTAACCTAGGTCACGGAGAACTTTTGTATAAAAACGTGAATAGAGCAGGTGGAGGATAGCGTGTTCGATACCTCCGATATACTGGTCTACGTTCATCCAGTAGTTAGCCTTATCTTTATCGAATGGAGCTGTATCACAATGAGGAGATGTATATCTCATAAAGTACCATGAGGACTCCATAAAGGTATCCATAGTGTCTGTTTCTCGTGTTGCAGCGCCACCACATTTAGGGCAAGTTGTGTTTTTGAATGACTCAACCTTATCAAGAGGGTTACCTCTCATATCAGGGTTAAAGTCAACATCTGGCAGCTTAACAGGGAGCTCTGCTTCTGGAACAGGAACGCTACCACACTTATCGCAGTTTATAAATGGGATAGGTGAACCCCAGTATCTCTGACGGGAAATCTGCCAATCTCTAAGGCGATAGTTTATAGTACTTTTGCCGAGCCCTTCATTATCGAGGAACTCTACAATAGATTTTTTTGCTGAGTCGTTATCTGTACCATCAAATTGACCAGAATTAACGAGTGTTCCAGCACCAGTGTATGCTTCTACCATAGTTTCTAGTGAAAGCTCTTCTTTAGGTTGGATGACTATCTTAAGGTCGCAACCATATTTCTTAGCGAATTCAAAGTCCCTCTGGTCGTGGGCTGGTACAGCCATAACAGCACCTGTTCCGTAATCCATAAGGACAAAATTTGCTATATATATTGGCATATCATTGCCAGTTACAGGGTTAGTTACATATTTGCCAGTAAAGAATCCACGCTTCTCTTTATCATCATCCATCCTGTTGATCTTGTCTTCCTTTAGGATAGAATCAACAAAAGCGGTCCCTTCGGCCTCTTTGTCAGTCCCTGCGAGGAGAGTTTTAACAATAGGATGTTCAGGTGCCACAGACATGAAAGTTGCTCCGAAGAGTGTGTCAGGTCTTGTGGTGAATACATTTATCTTTTCGTCAGTATCTTTAATCTGGAAATTGATCTCTGCACCGTATGACTTGCCAATCCAGTTTTTCTGCATAGTAAGGACTTTGTTTGGCCAGCCTGGTAGCTTATCATTAGCATATTCGAGGAGTTCATCAGCATATTCAGTGATTTTGAGATACCAACCGTCAAGCTCTTTGATGGCTACGTCTTGACCACATCTCCAGCAAGCGCCTTCTTCAACCTGCTCGTTAGCGAGAACAGTGTTGCAGTCGTCACACCAATTGAGGTGAGATTTCTTTTTATATATTAGACCTTTTTCGAACATTTTAATAAAGATGAGCTGCTCCCATCTATAATATTCAGGGTCACATGTAGCTATATCTCTGTCCCAGTCGTATGAGAGACCGAGTTGTTTTAGCTGCTCTTTCATATAGCTAATATTAGACTTTGTCCATACAGCAGGGTGTGTAGAGTTTTCGATAGCGGCATTTTCAGCAGGTAAACCAAAAGCGTCCCAGCCCATAGGGTGAAGAACATTGAGACCCTGCATGAATTTATATCTGGAGATAACGTCACCAATAGCATAGTTACGAACGTGACCCATATGGATTTTCCCTGATGGGTATGGGAACATTTCAAGACAATAGAACTTCTCTTTCGATTCATCCTTTTCAACCTTGAATAGTTTTTTATCTTCCCATATCTTTTGCCATTTGGTCTCTATGTCGGCAGGGTTATACTTCATCGTTTCCTCCTGAATATCGAACTCGTAAACTATCATATATGCTCTAAAATTATCAAGTATTAAACTTGCCTATTTTAATAAGAATAATCAAAAAAAATAGATATAAATATTGATATATCTATTGATTACATGGTGATGGTTTGGTAATGTTTACAGTCTTGCTGAGATGGTGTTCTTAAATAAACAGGCATACAAGATAAAAACTGGTATAATGTATTAATTATAGATTATCAAAAGAGAGGCTAATGCTTACACAAAATGCTTTTATAGAGCTTGCATATTCGTTGGTTAGTATTCGTGACTTGGATGAATTACTCGGCACAATGCTTACTCGTATAAGAAACATGCTAGATGCAGATGCTGGAAGTCTATTCATTTATGATGAAGAGTCTGATGAGCTTCTTTTTAAATACACACAGAATGATTCTCTAAATCTTCCGTTTAATTCATTTCGCATGCCTGCTAACGAACATAGTATCGCTGGCTTTTGTGCAGTACGTAATAATGTAATTAATCTAGAAGATGTATACCATTTAGACCCGAAGTTTCCTTTCGATTTTAATCCTAGTTTCGACAAAATGTCTGGATACAAGACTGTGTCGATGCTTGTTTTTCCTATAAACGACATGAATGGCAGATTGATTGGTGTTTTACAGCTTATCAATAAGAGAGCAAAAGAAGAGAAGATCACACCTGATAATGCAGATGAAATCGTAATACCTTTTGATCAGGATGATGAGACCACTGCACATTCACTTAGTTGTATCGTTGGTATGGCTCTTGAGAATGCACTCCTTTACGACAGTATAGAGGAGATGTGGAAAGGTTTTATCTCAGCATGTATGACCGCAATTGACTCCCGTGATCCAATTACTGGCGGACATAGCCAGAGGGTTACTGACTATACAATGCTCACAGCAGAGGCTATGAGTGAAGACGATGAAGCTTTTCCTGATTTTAAATTATCTCCAGCGGATCTTAGATGTCTTAAATATTCCTGTATGCTTCACGACTTTGGAAAACTTGTTATCAGCGAAAATATTCTACAGAAGGCTGATAAACTATACCCTGGAATGCTTGAGGTTATTGAATATCGTTTTGGTACAGCAAAGGCTATGGCAAAACTCAATGGGAAACCACAAGAAGAGATAGACGAGCTAGGTAAACTACTTGGTATGGTTCAGAAGGCGAATATCCCGACTGTTTTAGACGATGACACTAGTGGTGGTTTAGATAAATGCCTTACATACGAATTTGAAGACTATGATGGTAAAACACATACTCTGCTCACAGAAAAAGAGTATATATACCTCAGCATAAAGAGAGGAACTCTAACTCAAGAAGAGCGTGAGATTATTCAGAGTCACGCAAACCATACATTCGATTTCCTCGTAAAGATTCCTTGGACGAACGAACTTAAACTTGTACCGATTGTCGCAGCCTTGCACCATGAAAGGATTTACGGAAAAGGTTATCCATTCGGTTTGGCTGGCGACCAGATTCATATGCAGGGTCGTATAATGGCTGTTGCAGATATATTCGATGCCCTTACAGCAGCGGATAGACCATATAAGAAAGCGATGCCTGTACCTAAGGCGTGTGCTATACTAAAAGAAGAAGCAGAAAGATTTGCATTAGATAAAAAAGTAGTTGATTATTTCGTAGATAACGCTCTCTACGAAAGTATAATAGGGAGGCAAGATTGAAAACGTTACTCGTAGTTGATGACGACGAAAGTATTAGATTGTTACTGAGAGACGAGTTTTGTGATAACGGGTATAATGTTGTTACGGCTATAGATGGTGAAGAAGGACTTGTTGCATTTTCAGAGCAGAATATTGATGTCGTTGTGCTCGATCTAAACATGCCTAAACTCACTGGAGAGCAGGTCGCGACTAGACTTAAAGACAAAGCTCCCAATGTTCCTATCGTTATATACACAGCTAACCCTGAAAGGCTGGAAGAGAAAAATGAAGTAAATTATGATTCATTAGTTTATAAATCTAGTGACCTTGAAGAATTAGTTAATAAGGTCACACAGCTTGCCAATGCTTAATGTCTCTGCCTTTGATGCTTATTACGGAAAGTCTGGAAAGCTGATTTCTTTAAAAGAGGTCGACTCTACTAATACCTATGCTGTAAAGCATGAGCTTCCCCCATTTACTTGTGTCGTTGCTGAAAAACAGACAGCAGGGCGAGGGAGGAGTGGTAGACAATGGCACTCTAACACTGATCAAAATTTATATTTTTCTATAGTTATAGACGGATTAGACGCGTCTATGTTATTACCTCTTAATATCTTTGCTGGTTACTTACTATCTGACACCCTTAAAGACATAGTTGATGCTAAGGTCAAATGGCCTAATGATATGGTTGTGAATGGTAAAAAGTTAGCAGGGATCCTAATGGAGACTACATTTTCTGGAGGTACTTTAGAAAAGGTTGTCTTGGGGATTGGACTAAACGTAAATTGTGAAAGCTTTGATGATGAAATTAAAGATATTGCTACATCGTTATACATTGAGACTGGGCAGAAATTTGAAAGAGAGAAGATTCTTGCCTCATTTGTATTAAATTTAGAGAACTCATTCGAAGAATTTAGGTCTAAAAGGATAGAAGTAGAAAAACTTTGGTCTACATACTCTGCTTATCTTGACAAAAAGATAAGTATACATAAAGATGGTGTTAAAACCATATATACAGAAAAAGGAATAGATACTACAGGTTGTTTACTCGCTCTTGATGAGTCTGGTAGCCTGCAGACTATCATTACTGGGGATATAGGATATGATTTTTGCCGTTGATATCGGTAATACCAATGTTGTAATTGGGATATTTGAAGATGGAAAGATACGCAGTAACTTTAGAGTGCAGTCCAGCACAATGCGTACTACAGATGAATACGCATCTATTATTATGAGACTTATGGAAGCAGAAAAGATACAAACAACTGACATTTCAGGTGTTATTATCGCTAGTGTTGTTCCTAGACTTATATATACTTTTAATAAATTTTCAACAAAATACCTCGATATTGAGCCTTTGGTGATTGCTCCAGGGATTAAAACAGGTATTTCGATAAAAATGGAAAATCCAAAAGAGGTCGGTGCTGACAGGATTGTAAACGCTGTTGCTGCAAAGCATATGGTCGGATATCCTGCTATCGTTGTTGACTTTGGAACTGCTACTACATTTGATGTTATAAACAAAGATGGTGATTATATAGGCGGTGTTATTTGTCCTGGAACTAAGCTGGCGGCTCAGATTCTTCATTCTAATACGGCAAAACTGCCAGAGGTTGAGATAGAAAAAGTCGATACAGTAATAGGAAAAAATACGATACACTCTATACAGTCAGGGATTTACTACGGATACCTTTCTATGCTAGATGGGATACTCGCTAGGATAATCGCTGAAGAATTCGAAGGTCAGGATGTTCCAGTATTATCCACTGGTGGATTGGGAAGTGTCTTTACTGAAGATAGTGCATATATCGAAAGATATGAAGCAAACCTTACTCTCGAGGGTTTAAAACTTATATATGAGAAAAATCAATTATAAAAAGGCGTTAAGATGAGCAAACTTGGGTCAACCTTAAAGAATAAAAGAGAATCACTAGGTCTCGACGTAGATAGAGTTACTGAGGATACTAGAATTAGTGCTGACACTATATCAGTACTTGAGAATGGCGACTATAAGTCTATGCCATCATATAACCACGCAAAAAATTTCGTAAAGAACTATGCTGAATACCTTAAGCTAGAGATGGATAAGGTTAATGAACTCTTTGATGAAGAGTGTGTTAAAGATGATTTTAATAGAGAAGTTAAATACGTCGCTGCTCCTGTTACAAAAGAGGAGGGGTCTTCTCCTTCCGCTTTAAGATTTATAATTCCAATAATCATAATCGCTGTTATAGCCTTTTCAGGGTATAAAGTATTCCTTGCTATGCAAAAAGGGAAAGCACTTGAGAATCCAGTTAAAATCGAGCAGAGCGAAGAAGTTAAAAAAGAGATAGATCAAGCTATAGACACCCCTGTTGACAAAAAAGATGTCAAAGAGGTTATTGAGAATATTAAAAAAGAGACTGAAACACCTTCTACTACTAATATAGAAGATAAGGCTGAAACTGTTGAAGAACCTGCTAAAACTGAAAAGAAGGTAGAAAAGAATGAGACAGCCTCACTCTCTGCTTTCCTTCCAGATGTTAATGAAGAACCTCTAACTGAAGCGAAGACTGTTATCGTAAACTTCTCTGATGTTTGTTGGGTACATATAAAAATTGATGACAAAGAAGAGATGGACTTTATAGCTGAGAAAGGGAATCAGCGTGAGATCATCTTCCACGATAATTTCGTAATGGATATCGGTAACGCTGCGGTTGTTTCTCTTTCATATAACAACAGAACCATTGCTGGGCTGGGTGCTTACAAGCAACCTGTAAAAGGACTCAAGTTTACTGTAAATGATAAAGAAAGGCTTAAATACACATCAGTAAAATAAAGCTTGCATTATCCCTTATCAATAATTATTATAATAAGACAATAAAGGTGTTTTTATGCGTCAATATTCCGCGGCTATTTATGCCAACGAAAATTTGCTTTTAACAGAAGTACTTGAGAAGATAGAAGGTGATTTGCCTACCATAGGAATCAACGTTTATGGTAGCTCGCTTGCAGGTTCTGAAATATCTACTGCTACGGCAGAGTATGTTGTAGGTAAGGCTGAAAGTATTTCCGAAGAGGAAATTCTTATAGTTATATCTGACCCTCAGAATGATGTGGAACACATAAGGAAGTTCGATGGAACAGTTATTGATATGACTGGTACTTTCGAGGGACTTATGGATGAAGTATACGTTGTTGAAGATCCTATCGTTTATATTTTAAATAGTGTTGCTAAAGATAAAGATAGTGTGGAAGCTGTGGCAACTTTACCAGCTGCTGTTTTTGGAAAGAGTGGGATAGATGACCTCTTAAGCCAAACTAGAGAACTTTTTGCATTCTCTAATGCAGAAACAAAAGTTTTTGAGAACAGATTAGCATTTAATTTGTTTTTTTCTGATCTAGATCAAGGAATCTTATCTGGTTATAGGCAAAAGTTAAAACAAGAGACTGGTGTTGATGTGGACGTTCGCATGATAGCTGTCTCTACAGGATTTGTCCTTGACGTATATTTTAAAAAAGATGTAAATAGTGATATTAAGTTTTCTGTTAGTCCTGATGAGTTCACAGAGAAACTGTCTGATATTATAGGCTTGGACAGTATAGTAAAACTTGCTGAGACACCTAACAGACTTAGTTTTACTGGGGACTATATACACACGATCGTTAGACAAATTATTGACGCACTTAAAGACATAACTGGAGAGGATTAATGATATATCTTGACAATGTAGCAGGAACTAAACCAGATCAGCGTGTTATCGACAAGATGATACCATATTTTACAGAGCATTATGGTAACCCAAGTGCTCACTTTTATCCTATCGGTCGTGAAGCTTTTGAAGCTATG
Organism: Denitrovibrio sp.; assembly: GCA_002869185.1. Classification (GTDB taxonomy): domain Bacteria; phylum Chrysiogenota; class Deferribacteres; order Deferribacterales; family Geovibrionaceae; genus Denitrovibrio. Next base: position 285,929 of record PKTN01000001.1, read on the forward strand.
GAAGCGGCTAGAGTTCAGGTTGCTGATTTTATCGGTGCAACTGCAGATGAAATAGTTTTTACCTCTAGTGGTACAGAATCTAACAATCTTGCAATTAAAGGTTTTCTTAAGAATAGTGCAAATAAAGGTAAACATATTATCATTAGTGAAATCGAGCATTTTTCTGTTGATACTGTGGTTACTAAGCTAATAAATGACGGTTACGAAATAACAAAACTTAAGGTCAATAAAGGCGGACTTGTAGATCCTGCTGATCTTGAGAAAGCTATCAAGGATGAAACAGTACTCGTTTCAATTCAGTATGTTAATCCAGAGATTGGAACTATACAGTATACTGAAGAGCTTGGAGCTATCTGTAAGGCTAAAGGGGTTACATTTCATGTTGATGCCGTAGCTGCTGCTGGTTTTGTTGAGATAGACGTTAATAAGCTTAAATGCGATATGCTTTCTATAGCTTCTCAGAATTTCTTTGGTCCTAAAGGGGCTGCAGCTTTATACATTCGTGAGGGTGTTAAGGTTAGCGGACTTTTGGACGGTGGATTTCAGGAGAGGGGATACAGAAGTGGTACAGAGAACGTTCCTGCTATAGTTGGGATGGGACTCGCCGCGGAGATAGCTAAGGCCGAAATGGCAGAATATGTGCCAAAACTTGAGGCTATGCAAAAGAAACTTTGGGATGGACTTGGTGGTCTATTTGATTTCCTCCATTTCACTGGACACGATACACGCAGAAGACCAGGTCACGTTAGTTTTTGGATTGAGTACATCGAAGGTGAATCCCTTCTTATGTGGCTTTCTCTTAAAGGCTTTGCTTGTGCTAGTGGCTCTGCTTGTTCATCAAACATCCTTGCTGAGGATGAAGACGATTTAGTCGCTTCACCTGTTCTTACAGCTGTTGGTGTTCCAACAGATATCTGTGCAGGTTCATTGGGCATGTCAATGTCCAGATACAATACTTTAGAGGATATAGACAAGGTTTTAGAGGTTATGCCTGAGACGGTACAGAAACTTTGTGAAATGTCCACTATGTACAATCAAAAATAAATACAGGATATTCAGGAGGATATAATGGCTAAAGGACCATATAGCGAAACAGTAATGGATCACTTCATGAACCCAAGAAATATGGGCGAAATTGAAGATGCAAATGGCGTCGGAGAAGTTGGAAACCCAGCTTGTGGCGACGTTATGAAGATTTTCCTTAAGATCGACGATAACAACATTGTAGAAGATGTTAAATTTAAAACTTTTGGTTGCGGTGCTGCTATCGCCTCCAGCTCAATGGCTACTGAGCTCATGATAGGCAAAAGTGTTGAAGAACTCCTTCAGCTTACTAATGACGCTATCGTTGACGCTCTTGGTGGTCTTCCTCCTGCGAAGATTCACTGCTCTGTTATGGCAGAAGAAGCTATCGAAGACGCTCTCAGAAACTTTTACAAGAGTAAAGGTAAAGATGATAGTATCGTTGATGAGATGAAAGCAAAAATTACAAAAGAAAATTAATCGGAGGATATATATATGAGCCTTAAAGAAAGAGTAGAGGAAGTTCTCGACCAAGTAAGACCAACACTTCAGGCAGATGGTGGAGATATTGACCTCCTTGACGTAACAGATGATGGTATTGTTAAAGTTCAACTTACAGGCGCTTGCGGGTCTTGCCCATTCAGCACAATGACTCTTAAGCATGGTGTTGAAGCTAGACTTAAGGATATGATTCCTGAAGTTAAAGAAGTTGTTGCAATATAGATTATTTCGTTAAAAAACGATGATTTAGAACAAGATAAAAGGGAACCGAAAGGTTCCCTTTTTTATTATTTAGATTAAACTACTGTGATATAAAATTCTAATATTTAATAGTGATTTAGGATAAATCACACGGAGAGCTCCGTAGCAGAGTTTATCTCTGTGCAGGAGTCAGCGTAGTGAGAGCGTAGGCGAATAAATTCGCCTCAGCGAGTATTAGAATTTTCTAGGACAGGAAAATTCTAATTATTTAATAGTGATTTAAGGATGTCGCCAAGGCTGACTATACCTATAAGGTGACCACTGTCATCTACAACGGGGAGTCTGTGTCTATATTTCTCTAGCACTAGTTTCGCAGCATCTTTAACATCTTTGTCGGCAGTTATATTTGTTGAGGGTATACACATAACACGCTTTATAGGTTCGTTAGTAAGCTCACGTACATCAACTAAAGGGATGTATTGTGCTTCATTTAGTATGTCAGGTAGTGCTCTTGCCACATCAGTCTCACTGAAAGTTCCTAGAACTTTTTTATTTTTATCAACAACAGGTAGCCCTGAAACATTCTTTTTTCTCATTTTAAGTATGACTTCTTTTATCGTTTCATCAGGACCTGCGGTCAATGGGTCTTTTGTCATTATCTCTGAAATCTTCATCTCAAATATCTCCTTTTACATCTGCATAGCAATTTCTTTCAGCAGATCACGAAGAATTATACCATCAGGTGATTTAGGGATAGTTCTTGAGAACCTTATTTCACCAGGCAGGGCAACTTCTCCTATCTCGTCTAATATGGTTTCCCGAATCTCTCTAACAGTCTGGTCGTGATAACTCTCGTCTATTTGCTTTTTCAAAACGCAGAAAGCAATAAGCTTTTCACCACGTTTCTCGTCATTAATGTTTATTAAAGCACATTCTTTGATATTTTCATACTTTTTAACAGCTTCTTCTATCTCTACAAGACTGAGTCGCTTACCATTAATATGTAGAACATCGTCTAAGCGTCCTGTCAGTATCATGTTGCCGTTTTCATTGAATTTACCACCGTCACCAGTGCTGAAATAAGCTTTATTATTAGACTCTTTCCAATAAATACTTTCGAATATCCCTGGCTGGTTGTATATACTTGTAGCCAAAGATGGGAAAGGTGCTTTTAACACAAGTTCACCCTGTTTATCAACATCAGATATGAATTTCTTAGTAGTTTTATCCATAAGTATAGCAGGGACAGTAGGTAACGCCTTAGAGACAGTGCCATATTCAAGGTCGCCCAAACCAGGAATAGGGGCATAAATTGCTCCACCAGCTTCTGTGAGAGAATAGACATCTATAAAAGCGGCTTTATTTTTGAAAAGTTTAGAAGCTGCCCATTCAAGCTGCTCTTCTTTAAGTTTCTCTCCACCAGTAGCAACTAGCTCTACACTCTTTATATCTCTAAAAACTTTCTTCTTTTGAGCTGCGTTCATGAGTGATTTGAGCATGGCAGGGGTGGTGTATAGTTTATTTACATTGAATTTATCACAGATGTCATAAAATTTTGTAGCATTATCAGTATCAATAGTGTCTTCATGTATAAGTACTGTCTGACCAGCCATCAACGGACCATATATCAAGTATGAGTGACCTGTTATCCATGATATGTCAGCTGTACACCAGTATGTATCCGTAGGTTTAGTGTCGAATATCAGTAAATAAGATATATAAGCCCATAAAAGATAACCACCGTAGGAGAAGGTGAGCGCTTTGGGCTCAGACATGTTTGTAGACGTGTAGAGCATGAACATGTCATCTTCGCCACCATGAGGTTCATATGGGAGTGCATTTGCGTTAGAATGCTTCTCATCGGAGATAAGGTCATGGTACCAAAGATCTCTAAGCGGTTTCATGTGTACCCGTTTTCTTGTGCGTTCTACTACGATGCAAAACTTTGGCTCTTCTTCAACTTTAGTAAGTGCACTATCGAGCTTCTCTTTCATTTTGACGTAACCACCAGTGATAGATTCATCTGTAGTTACAACTATTTTAGGTTTGCAGTCATTTATTCTGTCTGCTAATGATTCAGCTGAGTAACTAGCATGGTAAACAACGTGGACGGCACCTAATTTTGTGCAGGCTAGCATGAATATAACTAGCTCTGGAATATTCGGCATATGAAGCATTATTTTATCGCCACGCTTAACGCCTAGTTTACGCATAGCTGATGCAGTTTTAATAACGTCAGAGAATAGTGACTGGTAGGTATAGACTTTTTGTACCCCATCAGCACCAATCCATATGATCGCAGCTTTGTTCTTTTTATAGCTAGTAAGGTGTTTTCTGAGGATGTTCTTAAGGGGGCATATCTTCCCACCTTTAAAGAATTTGTAACCATTCTTATGGTCACCGCTCGAAACACTGGAAAACGGCTCTTCCCAAATAAGATATCTATTTGCCAGGAAGCTATATGCTTTATCATAATTGTCACCAAAAGAGAGTATCTCGTTGATATCTTCTTTTGTCATGCCAACTCTTTCGAATTGATTAAAATTTTTGTAAAGTTCTCTAATATATAAACTCATAGTTTACCTCTTATAAACAGGTGATATATAAATATAACATTATTTTACTCTATGTCTATATGTGATCTTTAAAATAATTACCTGTTTCAATATAACAAACAATAGTTATATATGGTTTTTTAATATTTATCTGCCGTTGTAAAGTATCAGTAAAGATGTGTTATGGTTTTTATCTTAAAAATAAACATTACTTATAATATAATGAGGTTTATACGAATATAAACCCCATTGTGAAAAATTAGCTTATCTACCTACAATCTTAGAAAAGTGTCTTCTTGTGGAGTCTTGAAGCTTATTTGCGACCTTAAAAGCTTCTTTTAAAAGATCTGTCTCTTCATCTGTAAGTTCTTTTGGATCTAAGAAATGACTAGGGAATTCGCCTTGGTCAATCAATTTTATTTCGTTTTGTAGACGAAGATAAGTGAAAGACTCAAATGCTGCCTTTATATGCTCAACAGTTGCTTTATTGAATAGTTTGAGTTCTTGTAGTTTATCAAGTCTATCAAGAGTAGTTATAGCGTGGAACCCTTGCTGTAGGGTAAACATTCTTATACAGTCAACCACGAAAATACTACCATTCTCTTTAAGTGATATCTTTCCTTTATGCTCTTTTTCGCTGTGTGTGATAAAGCGACCGAGTAGGTTCAGAGGAACCTTATGTTTAAAATCTAGCTCCATCATCTGGAATAGGAATAGAGGATTAGCATTGATTTGTTGATGGACAATCTCTCTGAGGCTATCACAAAGATGAGATTCGCCAGCGATAGGCATAAAATCAAAGAATATAGATGAGTAACGTACTTTTTGAGGTTCAGGAACACGGATCCAACTAGAAACACGCTCTTTCCACTCGGCTAATCTACCCCTCCATAGTGGATTACTAGCCATAACGTTGCCTTTGCAAAGCGGGTAACCTATATGGTCGAGAGATTTTACAAGTCGATCTGCAAAAGGTACAAAAAATGCATCTACGGATTCAACTAGCTCATCAGGAAAATCTTCATAAAGGAAGCCGTTGTCTTGGTCAGGTCCAAGTAGCATCTCTTTGCGACCACCACTGCCCATAATAAGGAAGCAGAATCTAATATAAGGTTGAACGAATCCGTCAGCTATCATAGATTCCATTTCTAGCTCAAAGCATCTTTTGATTATACTGTGATGAATGTATGAGAGAATTTCCATCGTCTCAACGTGTGATCGATTTTCAATTATAAGCACTCTAGCGACGTTAGTAATCTCGCTTCGTATATTTTTAAGATCTTCTATACCATTAGCTTCATGTGCACTACCAACTAACATCATAGATTTCTGACTACGGAACTTCATAAGGTCTTGTTGGGATACAATACCAACAATTGTTCCACCGTCTAAAATAGGTAGATGGCGCAAGCTGTGGGTAACCATAAACGTTGCGGCCTCAAACATATATGTATCAGGAGCCATAAAAAATGGCTTAGGAGTCATTATATCGGCTGCTGTAGAGTGTTTTAAGCAGTCTATAGTGTCTTTAGCTAGTACTTTTCTTACTAGATCTCTTTCAGTTACAATGCCTAACATTTTGTTTTTATCATCAGCGACTACAAGTGCTGATATACCCAGCTCTGACATTTTGAAAGCAATGTCTCTGACAGTAGTATCTGGTGAACAGGTCTCAACTGGTTTTGACATGATCTCATGTAATTGTTTTTGGAAAGGGTAGGCTTCGGTCTGGGCGATAGGATCCATAGAGTTTCGCCCAACCATATCTTTATACAACTTACGAATTTGGGAATAGATTGCTTTATTAAAGTATTTAGAGATCGTAGGGTAGTTGAGAGAAAGCTTAGTGAGAAGCTCCTCTGGTATAAGCAAGCAAGTAGACGGTTCTGCTGTTCTTGCTCCTGCTGTATAGCCTTCTTTGGTAAATATAGGTGTCCAGCCAAAGAATCCACCAGGTTTCCTGTAATCAACAATCATCTCAACACCAGAAGATGTTTCAGCAATAATTTCAATCTGCCCTTGTTGGATATAGTAAAGATATCCAGTTGGCTCATCTTTTTGGGTGAAAATAATTGTGTCAGCAGGGTATTCAACAAATTTTGAAGCAGATTCGATTTCAACTACTACCTCTTTGGGCAGTTGGTTAAATGGTTCATAATCAAATATTCTTTTTGAACTTGTCATAATTGTTAACCTAATAAAAGTATTTACACAATTATAACAAAAAAAGTCTCCCGAAGGAGACCTTTTTACTGTAAAGAATTAAAAAGTTAAAAAAATGGTTATATTTAGGAGTCTAATTTGCTACGACTACTTTCTTTTTTTTACCGAAAACAAAATGGTGTGCTTGGCTACGAAGAATCCAGTCAGCAAAAATTTTGCCCCAGATAGTACAACCAGCCATTGCTGACCATTTGTCATATTCGTATCCTAAAACGACAACACCGATAATAGTCCAAAGTGCTACAAGTCCAGCTACTAGGTTAATGGCACCTGTAAATGGAGCCCATTTAGCAGGATTTTTAGGAGATTCGCCTCTCTTAAGTGCGACTTCAGAGTAATTCTTTTTAAAAAATATACGGTACGCTCTGCGTAACCAGATAAAAACCATTGGAAACAGTGCAAGGAAAAGAACCCATGTTAGGATTACAGCAGCATCTATTTTCATCTAATACTCCTTACTACGATTCTAAAAGCTAATTGTCTTAAGAAAAAAGCTCTGCTAGCCAAAAAACCAGCAGAGCTTAGGGGTTATTTCAATATTGATACGTTAGTATCTGTTTTTTAATGATCAGCAGCCGCAGCGCCTGCACCTTTAGGTACACGAAGGTTCTCAACCATTTCTGAGATATCTTCTGGGCATGGCTCTGTAAATCCTTTAACTATGAAAGCAACTGCGAAGTTGATTACCGCACCGATTGCTCCAAATGCGTTAGGGTGAATACCGAAGAAGAAGTTCTTACCGCCGAAGAGGCTGTAGTATTCAGTTCCTTTGATATAGAGGATACCTGTGTGTGCGAAAACGTAGAACATAGTTATACCGATACCAGCGAGCATACCAGCCATTGCACCTTGCTTGTTCATAGTCTTGCTAAATATACCCATCATAAGAGCTGGGAATATTGACGAAGCAGCGAGACCGAAAGCGATAGCAACTGTACCAGCAGCGAAATCTGGTGGGTTAAGACCGAGGTAACCAGCACCTACGATCGCAGAACCCATAGCGATACGACCAGCCATAAGCTCGCCTTTCTCTGAAAGATCCTTCATGAACATGTTCTTAAGAAGGTCGTGAGAAACAGCAGCAGAGATCGCAAGCAGGAGACCAGCAGCAGTTGAGAGAGCAGCGGCAAGTCCACCAGCAGCAACAAGTGCGATTACCCAGTTAGGGAGTTTCGCGATTTCAGGGTTAGCAAGAACCATGATATCTCTGTTAACTATAAGCTCGTTTCCTTTCCAACCAGCAGCTTCAGCTTTAGCGAGGAAAGCAGCGTCTTTAGACTTGTCGTTGTAGTATTGAATACGTCCATCACCGTTTTTGTCATTGAACTTAAGGAGTCCAGTAACTTCCCAACGAGACATCCATGCAGGACGAGTATCATATTTAATGCTTGATTCTTCTGCGAAAACGTCACCATTAGATACTACAGCTGTGTTAACTGTTGCGTGAAGGTTAAGTCTTGCCATAGCAGCAACTGATGGTGCTGTTGTGTAAAGAATAGCGATGAATATGAGAGCCCAACCAGCAGACTGGCGAGCACCTTTTACGTCAGGTACAGTAAAGAAACGGATAATAACGTGTGGGAGACCAGCAGTACCGAGCATAAGTGAAGCAGTGTAAACAAACATGTTTAGCTTACTGCCAGGCACTTGTGTCGTATATTGCGAGAATCCTAGATCCGTTACGATTGTGTTCAGTTTTGTAAGAATAGGGATATTAGAACCTACGAAATCAGAACCAAGACCAAGCTGTGGAATAGGGTTTCCGGTCAGTTGGAAGGAGATGAAGATCGCAGGGATTGTATAAGCAAGAATCAGAACACAGTACTGTGCAACTTGAGTATACGTAATTCCTTTCATACCGCCAAAAACTGCATACATAAAAACGATTCCCATTCCGATAAAGATACCTGCAGAGTTAGAAACTCCGAGGAAACGGGAGAATGCAACACCAACGCCTGTCATCTGGCCGATAATGTAAGTAGTAGATGCAGCCAAGAGACATATAACAGCTACGATTGTAGCTCCGTCAGAGTAATAGCGTGTTTTGAAGAAATCAGGTACAGTGTACTTTCCAAATTTCCTAAGATAAGGAGCAAGAAGCATAGCAAGTAGAACGTATCCACCTGTCCAGCCCATAAGGAACAGTCCACCACCGTAACCCATGAAACCGATAAGACCGGCCATAGAGATGAAAGAAGCAGCTGACATCCAGTCAGCACCAATTGCTACACCGTTAGTGATAGGGTGAATACCACCACCAGCTACATAAAACTCTTTTGTGCTACCAGCACGTGCCCAAATAGCGATACCAATGTATATCGCAAAAGTTAAACCTACAACAAGATAGGTGGTTGCTTGTAAACTCATATGTCAATCCTCCTTTATTCCGCTACATCATATTCTTCGTCAATCTTTGCCATTCTATTGGAATAGAAGAAGATTAGAGCTACGAAGATATAAATAGCGCCTTGTTGTGCGAACCAGAATCCGAGTGGATATCCGCCGAGTTTGATACTGTCTAGTGCGCCTGCGAAGATGATTCCGCAACCGTAAGAAACAACAAACCATACGATTAAAATGTTACGAACTAAACCTAAAACAGTTTTCCAATAATTCTCGCGTGACTTTTCCATAAAAATACACCTCATTTTGGTTTTTAGAAACCGTGTTTAGCTTCACCTGAAATTTTAAAACCCCCTTTTAATATTTTGGTGCTCTAGCTAAACGAACTTTATATTTAGATCTACTTTTGAGCTTTGTTTACTTTTGAGAAACAAATTTAAGTAAATCTTAAATATCTTAATTTAAAGAATAGTACACTGTTTTAATTGTGTCAACTAAAAAAATAGCTACTCTACGATGCTTTTAGCAATTAGTAGCTTTGTATATTGTATACAATCCACAAAAGGCATAACATCGTTTTAAATATTTTATCAGCATTTTGTAACATATTATTAATTTATAGTCCTTATATCCTTATAAAAACGTTGCTGTGTTTATTTTTAATGAAATGGTTCTCTTATTACTAAGTATACACCTAAACTGTTATTTGTCGCATATAAGTGAAAAAATTTAATTTAAAAAAAATATATGACTTGTTAAATAATATATATTAATTAAAAAAAAATAAATTTAACAAGGGCTGTTTTATGATTTTAAAACTATATTTTATAGTTGTGTTTTTAAACTATCTCTTCTGTTTTATATGAAATCTGGTGGTTTGCTTACCTTGAGGCAGGTAAAGAGGAGATAGCTGATAGGGGCTTAAAACGTGGTAGGGATCTGGTACGTTAGACTTTAAGGTGTAGACTCACAGAGGAGGGTGCAACGGCTGTATGTGACAAATAAAAAAGCCTGCTCGGTTAAAAGCAGGCTCTCGTTATTATCTAATGAATAGTACTACTTCGCCATGTACCGTTTCTGCCATTATAGGCGCTTGGTCGGAATTGGATGTTTTTAGGAATCCATCCTCCATGACAGGTGTGTAGCTATATTTCAATTTTATGCTCTTAAAGTCTCCAGCAGGAATCTTTAACGACATAGGTGTGTGTGCCCTGTTTTTTAGGTTACCTAAGTTTTGATAACGATATTTTCCAGGACCAGACTGATTCACCTGACAGCATTCATCATAATTTATAGTAAGGTTTCGCATATAAACTCTAGCTGTATTTTGTACGGCCATCTTAACCATACTAGCACCATCAGCAGTCTTTTTGACAGAGTAGTGTATTGTTACATTCGCATCTTTTGCGGTGTGGTTATACTCGTTCTTTAGTGCAGAGGTAGGTTGGAAGCGCATATTCATTTGTATGCAGCCAGTTAGCACTATCAAAAGTAGCAGAGGTAGATATTTGATCTGTTTCATAAAGCCTCCAATCGTCTAGATGGTATAATCTTTCTTGTCTTTATCAGCCTCTGGTTCTTCGGCTACTTCCTCTTGTGGTTCAAGAGGGATAGAATCAGCAGTTATAACCTTCTGGGACTCTATCTGTACGATATCAAGCCCTTCAGTTTGCTCAGTAGACTCAGTATTTTCGGCTTCTTCACTAACCGCATCAGCTAATTGCTCTTCCTTATCTTTGATTTCGGTTTCGATGTTTTTTATATAAGTGAAGTCTGGTTCAAATAGCTCAGAATCAAGCTCGCCATTTTCAACAAGCTCCATCACCTTATTGCCAAGAAGTTTAATTCGCTCATCCTTCTTTTTACTTAGTGAAGTGATATCTATCTTTATCTTACTGGTCTTAGCGAATTTAAGAACCTCAAGTTTCCCCTTGTCAAAACTCTCTTGTAGCCATTTGGTATCCATGTCTCCTCCAATCAGTTTAGAAGCTGTTCGATCCTGCCATTTTGCCAGAAAAGCAGTAAAAGCATCAGTAAGTTTAATATAGACGATAACACAAAAAGTACCATCCATCCGTTAAACTTTTTTATAGGTTTTCTGAAAAAATCAGATTCTTTCAGGTGTATCCAGTCGCCATCAATATTATTAATAAAATCAGAAGGTAAGAATTTACCCTTTGTAATGCCTTCTAAGACTTGGTTAAAGCTAAGGTCTTTAACGACTAGGCCGTTTAGCATTTTGATATTATATGAATCTGATGAGTTTTCCACTGTACACCGTTATTAAAAATTCAGCCTTCCCAGCGTTCGTATAGGTTGTGCTGTACATTGATTATATCAAATATTGTGCCAACTACAAAATATATTAGGTCATCAATCGATTTTGGTGCGTGATAAAACCCTGGGGCGGCAGGCATACATATAGCTCCAGCACGGGTTAGCTTTGTCAGGTTTTCCATGTGGATAAGGCTTAGAGGCATCTCTCTGAAGAGGATTACTAGGTTTCTGCGCTCTTTCATCGCAACATCTGCACATCTTTCTATAAGGTTTGAGCTTATGCCACCTGCGGCACGTCCAACGAAACCCATAGATGCAGGGGCTATTATATATGAGTCGACCATGAATGAACCGCTCGAGACGGATGCGGCAAAGTTTTTATAATCGTAAAGTGTTGCTTTAACGTCAAGTGACTCTATAAAGTCTGAAGGTGACTTGTAGTCAGCCTCAAGCTCAAGATTGATATTGATGAGTCCGTCAGGTGTTATACATAGATGAAGCTCGCACTTGTCCGAAAGCTCTTCGATAAGCTTTTTGCCATAAAGTGCGCCACTCGCTCCAGTTATACCTAGAAAGATCTTTTTCATGCTCTCCTCAGATAATTAAATCAACAAATGTAAATACACATATGCTGACGCTAATATACGCATTAAGTCCAAAAAATGCCATGTCTAGGCGTGAAAGGTCTTCTGGTTTGATGATGGAGTGTTGATATACCATAAAACCACCTGTGAGCAGAATACCTACCAGATATATGAAACCAAGGTCAAAGTATGACCATGTGTATAGAAATATTAAAAAAGCAATGACGTGAAACACTCTAGCCAGGTATAACGAATTTCTGAGACCAAGATATCTGGGGATAGAAAAAAGTCCTTCATCTCTGTCGAAGTCTATATCCTGACATGCGTAAACTATGTCAAAACCAGATACCCAAAAGAGTACAGCCAAACCGAGCATGATGATACCGAAGTTAAGTGAACCTGTAACGGCTACCCATGCGCCTATAGGGGCTATGCCGAGTGCTACACCGAGGACTATGTGACACAGTGCGGTGAAGCGTTTTGTGTATGAATATAAAATAAAGACCAAGAACGGAACAGGGGAGAGAATAAGGCAAAGTGGGTTAAGCATATATGCTGCGAAGAAATAAACCCCAAATGATATGAAGGTATATAGAGTCGCCTCTTTCATGCTTATGCGACCAGCTGGTATATCTCTGCCAGCAGTACGTGGGTTACGTGCGTCGATCTTAGCGTCTGCTACGCGGTTGAACCCCATTGCACCACTTCTAGCACCCAGTACAGCTACTACAACCCAAAATATAGTCATGAATGACGGAATCCCTTTGGCGGCGAGAAACATCCCTGTGAAAGCGAATGGTAGAGCGAATAGGGTGTGCTCTACTTTAATCATACTTAAAAACGTCTTAAACTTTTCCAATGTATCAACCCGTTAGTTTGTATTTTAATCAGTCTGAAAATTAGCATAGGTGCATAGATAAATCAAGGAATGTCACTATTATTACATCTATCATTCTGAGCTGGTGAAATCAGCGTAGGAGTCTCAGGCGGTAAGATTACTAGAGTTTTACAGTCACCGTGACTAAAAATATCAGATTATCGAAAGTTAGAGATCATTAAGTTACTTCGTTCCTCATGATGACAGAGAAAATATAGATAAAAGTGCATCTGCGAAATCGTCGGAGTCGTTCAGGCTTTCGATGCGGACAATGTTTAACCCAGCCTCACGGACAGCTGGCATATACTGTTCGTCAAGCTCTATGAGTGTCTCTATGTGGTCAGAAACAAAAGAGATAGGCACAACTATGATATTGTCAACACGCTCGTCAGCGAGCCTTTGAAGTTCTTTGTCGGTGTAAGGACCGACCCATTTAACAGGACCTGTTCTGCTCTGATAAGCTAGGTTATGGGACTTAGGGTTAGTCAGACTTACCAAGTGGTTCATCTGTTCGTTTATTTGCTGAGTATACTGGTCACCCTTTTTGACTGTGTATTCTGGAAGAGAGTGAGCGGAAAAGAGTACGTGACATTCAGATATTTTTTTACCAAGTTTTTCAGCCGCTTTCAGTATCCGATCAGCGATACATTTATTATACTTTTCGTCCATGTACCAATCTTTTACTATCACAGGCTCTTTGCAGAAGTTTTGCGCCTTTTCGAACCTGCTAAGGCATACGCCAGTAGTAGTATATGAGTATTGTGGATACATGGTGGTTACATAGATATTCTCATAATCCACACCTTCGTGTTTTTTGACAGAATCCTCAATGTAAGGGTGGTAGTAGCACATACCGATATCGGTAACAAGCTGACGACCTGTTAGTTCTTGATACTTTGGCGTGATCTTTTCTAAGAGTGATTTTAGATATGGAAGCTGAGGTGAGCACCCGCCTATCTTTTGATATTCAGGTGCTACCTTTATTGATCTTTTTTTAGCTATCTTTTTTGCGATGAAAGTCTGCAACCTGCTACCCACATGGAAATCTATTATGGTACGGTCAGAAAAGAGATTAAAGAGGAATTCCTCGATACCTTCAATGCTGTCTGGTCCGCCCATATACATTACATAGAGCAGGTCTTTTTTCATGCTTCGCCTTTTACCACTTTAACGAGGTAGTCTACATTTTCTCTAGGAGTCGCAGGTACTATCCCGTGACCAAGGTTAAAGATGTGCCCTTTGAGAGTTTTACCCTCTTCGATGATCTTCTCAGCAGTCTCTTTAATAGACTCTTTAGTACCGAAAAGTTGAATAGGGTCAAAGTTACCCTGAAGAGCGAATTTCCCTTTGCCGAGCCTTTCGTCAGCGTCAGTAAGTTTAGTCTTCCAGTCGACACCCATTCCAGCACAGTTAAGTTTTCCAATTACGTCAAAGAAGCTGAATGCATCCTTAGCGAAATAGATGAGTGGAGCACCTTTGAGGTTATCTGCGATATATTGAACATAAGGGAATATGAATTTTTCGTAATCGTAATGTGATACGACGCCAGCCCATGTATCGAACATCTGTACAACGTGTGCGCCATTGTCGATCTGAGCTTGGAGGTATTTTAGTGTAGAGTTGGCAAGTTTTTCCATAAGCACACGATAAGCTGTAGGCTCTGTATGCATAAGAGTTTTGATGTGTTCATAGTTTTTAGAACCTGCACCTTCAACCATGTATGACGCGAGTGTGAAAGGAGCACCAGAAAAACCGATAAGAGGAACATCGAGTGCTTTAACAAGCTTTCTCACTGTTTCGAGTACAAATGGCACGTCCTGCTCTGGGTTTATCTCTCGGAGTTTGTCTGCATCAGCCAGAGTACGAACTGGGTTCGCGATAACTGGGGCAGGGTTAAAATCAAGCTTAACACCCATAGGCTCAATAGGTATAAGGATATCAGAGAAGAGGATAGCATTATCAAAACCGAAAGCTTCGATAGGCTGGAGTGTAACCTCTGTGCATAAGTCAGGATTCTTGCAAAGCTCAAGGAATGTTACTTTTTTTCTAACTGCTCTGTATTCTTCCATATATCTACCAGCTTGTCTCATGAACCAAACTGGTGGTCTCTCTACTTTTTCACCGTTTATTGATCTTAATAGTAGGTCATTGAAAGCCATAATGAACTCTCCATAATAAATGTATTTTCATGTATTGAACCAAGAAAATCTGTTAAGTGTCAAGTTGTTTTACAAAATTAACCTATTTGTGTCTGAATTCCCATAAAATTAGTATGTTTTACCTTGTCAAAAATTGTCCACTTTGCTATTATCGGGACTCTTCCCGTCATATATATATTACAGAGGTAAAATATGCCGAAATATAAAGTCTTAATTACAGATCACATCTCACAAGATGGTGTGAATATCCTTAAAGCTGACAAAGATATAGAAGTCGATGTTAAAGCTGGAATCAAAAATCCTGACCTTAAAAAGATAATTGGTGACTATGATGCCATTATCACTAGAAGTGGAACAACTGTTACTCCAGAGCTGATTGAAAACCCAGGCAAACTGAAAATTATCGGACGTGCAGGGGTAGGGCTTGATAACGTAGATATCGAAGCTGCTAGTATGAAGGGCATTATCGTAATGAACGCCCCTACTGGTAACACTCTCGCTGCTTGCGAACTGACAATGGCTATGATGCTGTCTGTTGTTCGTAAAGTCGCTGCTGCTAACCAGTCAACAAAAGCTGGTGAGTGGGACAGAAAACGTTTCATGGGGATACAGCTTTATCGTAAGACACTTGCAGTTATCGGACTTGGACGTATCGGTAGTAATGTCGCTAAAAGATGTAAAGCATTCGAAATGAAAGTTGTCGCCTTCGACCCTTATATTAAAAAATCAAAGGCAGATTCACTCGGTGTTGAGCTTTGTGAGACTATGGAAGAAGCACTCGCGCAGGCTGATGTAGTTACTTTTCACACTCCTCTCACTGATGAAACTCATAATATGGTCACAGCTAAAGAGATAGCTATGATGAAAGATGGTGCTGTTATAATCAACTGTGCAAGAGGTGGTATCGTTAATGAACTCGATCTTGTAGAAGCTTGTAAATCTGGTAAATTAACTGCTGCTGGTCTTGACGTTTTCGAAGCTGAGCCACCAGTTAACCATCCATTCTTTGATGTAGAGAACATTTATGTTACACCACACATCGGAGCTAACACAGCAGAAGGTCAGTATGGTGTTGCTGTTATCATTGCTGAGCAGGTAGTTAATGCTCTGCACGGTAGATCATATAAGAATGCTGTAAATATTCCGTTCATGAAAACTCAGTTACCTGAAGAGATGCAGAGATACTTTACACTCCTTGAGAGCATGGGGCACATGGCTGCACAGCTTACAAAAGGTAGACCTGAATATATCGAAGTACAGATGGTTGGTCAGAAATTCGAAGAGGATTTTGGCGAGCGTACTTTTGATACCCCTTTCAATTTTCAGCCGTTTACTATTGCTGGTCTAAAAGGCTTTATGGAAGTTGCTGTCGCTGAGAATGTTTCATTTATCAACGCTCCATATATCGCAAAAGAGCGTAATATCGACATCGTAGAGACTAAAGCTTCTAACTATATTAAATTCAACGACCTCGTTGTTATGAAAGTCCGTACTGATAAAGAAGAAAAAATATATGCTGGTACTGTCTTCGCAGACAATACAGGAAGACTTCTTATTTATGATAAATACTATACAGACCTTATATGTTAAGGAACATTCCTTTACTTTAACAACCTCGATAGACCGGGAATGATCGGAAAGGTCGGTACGATTCTTGGCAACCACAGCATCAATATCGCTGATTTCGAACTCTCTAGAAATACTGATGAAGGGACTGAGGCTGACGCTGTTGCTTTTGTTCGTGTGGATGGAAAGATACCTTCAGCTGTCTTTAAAGAGATACTCGCTCTTGACGGTATGCTTGAGGCGAAAGCTATCACATTATAATGGAAACAATATCTGTCAGGACAAGTAGCAGGAATTCGTTTGTAGAAATTACTCAGGATGTCGCTAGAGTGGTGAACGAAAAAAACTGGGATAACGGTATTCTAGTTGTTTATACACCACATACAACATCAGCTATTACTATAAATGAGAATGCTGATCCAGATGTTCAAGCAGATATGAATTCGTTTTTATCAAAGTTAATTCCAAATCTGTCAGAGTTTCGCCATAACGAGGGGAACTCTGACAGCCATATAAAATCTTCACTAGTAGGTTGCTCAGAGACAATTATTGTTGAAAATGTTCAGATGGTTCTTGGGACTTGGCAGGGGATATATTTTTGCGAATTTGACGGACCTAGAACTAGGAAAGTACATTTGAAGTTTATAAAGTCTTAGATCTATAAATTATCTATGTCTTCTGCGGTATAGATAGTTGTGCGGTTTCTACCTTCAGTTTTACTGACGTATAAAGCTTTGTCCGCCACATCAACCATGAATTCGGCATCTTTATAGTTTTTGTTATATGGTGTGATTCCTGCACTGAAAGTAATCTTGAAGCAGTCGCTATCACTTTCAAATACAGTATTACTGAGTTTTTCTCTGATACGATCAATAACATTTATAGAGCTTTCCATATCAGTCTCTGCGAAAAGGATAGCAAACTCTTCTCCACCATATCTTGCAGCAGTATCAGTGTTGCGAATGATCTCTTTTATAATATTTGCAAATTCTTTAAGAACTTCGTCACCCTTAACGTGACCATATTGGTCATTTACCTTTTTAAAGAAATCAAGGTCAAGTATCGCAACGGTAAAAGAGTTGTTATATCTTTCAGAGCGAGTCATCTCATCTTTAAGTTTATCTTTAAAGTATGAGTGGTTGTAAAGCATGGTGAGTCCATCTTTTCTAGCCATCTGCTCAAGGAATTCGTTTTGCTCAAGAACGTTTGTAGATGCAAAAGCGAGCTCAAATACAGTATCTTCAAGCTCGGATCTTTTCTTTTCTAGCTCTATGGTGAGAGCCCTATGTTTTACAAGTGTATTAAATCTGATATTTATTTCACTGATTGGGTCGCTTTTAAGGGTGAAGCCAAAATGATATTCATATGATAACTCTAAAAAGAGTTTGTCATGGCAAGTATCTGATATGAAAAGGAAAAAATTATCTGTTTTAAGAAGTTTTTGAAGTTTGTCAATTTTACAGTCCTTCATTACTTCAACTATAATAATTTCTTGTTCCTTTCCGTCTATGTCTTCAAGTTCGATAAAATCGACATTTTCGAAAAGTTTAATTATGTGTGCTTTAGTATCTTCGGTTTCTACCTTGGCACAAACTTTTTCTTTAATCTACGTCCTCCGGTCTCATATGTGGGAAGAGTATAACGTCTCTGATAGAAGCGCTATCAGTGAAAAGCATTACAAGTCTGTCTATACCGAGTCCTGCTCCAGCAGTAGGAGGAAGACCATACTCAAGAGCTCTGATATAATCTGAGTCCATCATACTAGCTTCTTCGTCTCCAGCTTCTTTAGCAGCCACTTGCTTTTCAAAACGTTCTTTCTGATCCATAGGGTCGTTTAACTCGTTAAATCCGTTAGCCATTTCAAACCCTCCAACAAAGAGTTCGAATCTTTCTGTTGTTTCAGGGTCGTCCTTTTTTGACTTAGCCAATGGTGAGACTTCTTTTGGGTAATCAATTATAAATGTTGGGTTGAAAAGGTTTTGTTCAACAAGCTCCTCAAACAACTCCATCACAATCTTACCCTTTCCCCAGTTTTTATCAACATGAATACCAATTTTTTCTGCAGCAGCTTTAGCAAGCTCTCTGTCACTAAGGGTTTCAGCAGTAATGTCGCTAGCATTTACGATAGCTTGCTCCATTGTTACTCTCGCCCAAGGACGTTTGAGGTCGATTGTCTTTTCTTTATAAGTGAGTTCTTCTTTTCCGTAAAGGTTAGTAGCTATTCCACAAACCATCTCTTCAATATCATCCATTAGACCGTGATAATCGTTATAAGCTTTGTACCACTCGATCATAGTAAATTCGGGGTTGTGTCTAGTAGAGAGTCCTTCATTACGAAAATTTCTGTTTATCTCAAATATCCTTTCGAATCCACCAACAACAAGCCTTTTAAGGTAAAGCTCTGGGGCGATACGAAGGAAAAGAGGCATATCAAGTGCGTTATGGTGAGTTTCGAAATGTTTCGCAGTTGCTCCTCCAACGATAGGGTGCATCATAGGTGTTTCAACTTCTAGGAAGTCTTTATTGATAAAGAACTCACGTACCTGTTGGATAATATTGCTTCTAGTACGGAATGTATCTTTAACTGTATCATTAACAATAAGGTCAACGTATCTTTGGCGGTATCTTGTCTCAACGTCTTTTAGACCGTGCCATTTTTCAGGGAGGTCACGTAGAGCCTTAGTGAGCATTTTGTATTCAATAGCACAAAGAGTGAGTTCTCCTGTCTTGGTCTTAAAGAGGAAACCTTTAACACCTATAGTGTCTCCAACGTCAGTTGTTTTGAAGATAGCATGGTCTTCATCAGACATTTCGCCTTTTTTAGCATAGAGCTGGATACTCCCTGTTCTGTCTTTGATAGTCATAAAAGCAGTTTTACCAAACTCACGCATAGCCATTACACGTCCAGCCACATCAAAAGTAACGGTCCTTTCAGGTAGTTGATCTTTTTCAACTTCGTCATATTTATTTGTGACATCAGCAATATCGTGCTCTACTTTATGAAAATTTACATAAGGTTGTTGTGACAATTCTTTGATCTTTTCTAGTTTATCTAATCGATGTTGTTCCATTTCGTTTATTATCTCCAGTTTTATGGTTATATTTATTTGACTTGTTATACAAAAAACTTTACTCTATTACAATAAATAAATTCCTTCTCGTACAATGTGTTAGTTTCTCTTGCATTATTTCTTATTGTGGACTAAGACTTGTACTAGAAAAAGAATTTTACCCAAACTTGGAAGGTGCATTAATTATGGGTTTTTTTGACATGTTTTCAAACGATTTGGCCATAGATCTTGGTACTGCTAATACTCTTATATATGTAAAAGGTAAAGGTGTTGTCTGCTCTGAACCGAGTGTTGTTGCTATAAACAACATAAATAACGAAGTTCTCGCTGTTGGTAGTGAGGCTAAGAGCATGCTTGGACGTACTCCAGCGAACATCGTAGCCATCCGCCCTATGAAGGACGGAGTTATTGCTAATTTTGAAGTTACTGAAAGGATGTTGAAAAATCTCATCCAAAAAGTTCATAATAGAAAGTCTCTTGTTAGACCTCGTATCGTTATTTGTGTTCCATCTGGCGTTACTCAGGTTGAAAAAAGAGCGGTTAAAGACTCTGCTATTCAGGCTGGAGCTAGAGAAGTTTATCTTATTGAGGAGCCTATGGCTGCTGCAATTGGTGCAGGACTTCCTATTGAAGATCCATCAGGAAACATGGTTGTCGACATTGGTGGTGGTACAACAGAAGTCGCTGTTATTTCACTATCAGGTATCGTTTACGCTAACTCAGTTAGAGTTGGTGGTGACGAGATGGACGACGCAATTGTTAGTTATGTTAAAAGAAAGTACAATCTGCTTATCGGTCACGGTACAGCTGAACAGATAAAAATGAAGATAGGTACCTGCTTTAAACTTGAGACTGAGAGTAGCATAAAGATTAAAGGGCGTGACCTTGTGACTGGTATCCCGAAAACAATCGAGATAACTGATGATGAGGCTAAAGAAGCTCTTGATGAAGCTGTGACTAAGATCATAGATGCTGTTAGAATCGCTCTTGAGAAGACACCACCTGAATTGTCAGCTGACATAGTTGATAGAGGTATTGTTCTTACTGGTGGCGGTGCTCTGCTTAAAGGTCTAGACAAAAGATTATCCAACGAAACAGGTCTTCCTATTATCGTTGCTGATGAACCTCTTCTATCTGTGGCTTTAGGTGCAGGCAAGGTTCTGGATAACCTTGAACTGCTTAAAAAAGTCACAATAGACTAATCTTTAGAAGGGGCCTATGAAGTCCTGGAAAAAAGTCTTAATAGTCTTTTTAGTCTTGCTGGTTGTTATCATCCTGCAGGCACGTAACCCTGATATTAAAGGACCATTCAAAGGTATAGTTGGAAACCTTGTGAATCCATTCGTCTATCTTGCAGATAAAACTGTCGGTGGAATTGGTGGTGTTTGGAACGGTTATATCAACTTAGTAAATGTCCATAAAGAGAATCAAGCCCTTCAAATTGAAAACGGTCAGCTTAAACTTGACAACTCTCTTCTTGAGGAGAAGGTTGCTGAATATGCTAGACTTAAAAAACTCCTTAAATTTCGTGAATTCTCTAAGCTTGACTCCATCGCTTGTAACGTTATAGGACGTAACATTAGTGGTTACCTTAAATACGTTATTATAGATAGAGGTTCAAATGATGGGGTGCAGAGAAAGGACCCTGTTATTAGCTATAGCGGACTTGTAGGCATGGTGAGCGAAGTTTATAGCGACACTGCAAAAGTCGAAGTTGTCCTAAACCCTGGAAGTAACGCGTCTGTTATCAACAGCAGAACAAGAACTGTTGGTATAGTGCGTGGTGACGGTCGTGGAAAGATGGCTGTGGATTTTTATGATAGACTTGACGATGTTGTAAAAGGTGACATTCTTATCACATCAGGGCTTGGTGGTGTTTACCCAAAAGGTATTATTATTGGTCAGGTTGAAGATGTCGAAAACATCGAAACAGGGCTTTTTAGAAAGCTTTCACTCACTTCAAACGTAGACTTTTATAAGCTGGAAAATGTTCTGGTTGTAGGAAAATGATAGATCGCCTCTTTAATAAATATACTTTTATTTTTATAACTCTTCTTGTTATGCATATCTTAACTATTACGCTGAATGGAATATTTGCATATTTCGATTTCATAGTAGTTATCTTTGTGCTGACAATGGGGATAGCAAACGAGCGTAACTTTATATGGCTGGGGTTGATGTTTGGTTTGTTCACCGATTACGCTAGAGATGGCTTTTACGGTCCGGGGATATTCCTTTTTATATGTTTTTATCTTATCAGATTTAGTACTGACGTTATAATGGATATGACAAAAGTACATTATAAAATTCTGCTTTTCTCTGGTGTTTCAATTTTATACTGTTTTTACAATCTCATGATTACAAGTTATACATTCGACAGTGCATTATACATCTCACTTGTCCGCACTATCGTCAATGTGGCTGTGATATTTATATTCTTATTCTTCTTTAAGGGGGTAACTCATGTTACTCAAAACACTTAAAGATGATGTACTAGAATACATAAAAAAACGTACTGTTATTTTCTACGCATTCCTTATGATCTTCATGATGATTCTTGGTGCACGTATGGCGTATATGCAGGTTGTAGGGTTCGAAAATTATAAACGTCTTTCAGAGAATAACCGTATTAGACTTATGCGTATTAAGGCTGACCGTGGCTTTATTAAAGATGTTAAAGGTCGCCGAATAGTTAAAAATACGCCAAGTTACGAACTTAATATCGTAAAAGAGGATGTTAAAGACCTTGACGCTCTCCTAAAAAGATTAAACAAAATTGTTCCAATAGATAAGAAGTATGCGAAAAAGCAGATCAAGAAATCTTATCTTTATGAGCCAGCTGTAATTCAGCGAGGACTCACATTTCAACAAGTGGCACAGGTTCTTGAAAACTCTGCAGATTTTTATGGTGTTGAGATAGGATTGGAATCAGTTAGAAGCTATATGGATAGCGAAGCTTTTAGCCACGTATTAGGATACATGTCAGAGGTTAATGATAGAGACATACGAAATAATAAGCTTTATCAAAGTGGTGACATGATAGGTAAGACTGGTATTGAGAAGATATACGAGAATGTCTTACGTGGTGATGATGGTGCGAGACAAGTTGAGGTTGATTCTTACGGTCGTATTCTAGAGGTTCTATCTGAAAAGCCTTCAATTCCGGGGCAGAATGTTGCCCTAACAGTAGATTATGATCTTCAAAGCTTTACTCATAAGCTCATGAAAGGCAAGATGGGTGCTGTCGTTGTTATGGACATAGAAAATTTTGATGTCCTAGCATTATACTCTGCTCCATCTTACGATCTAATGTCATTTACACCTTTTGCATCATCTAAGGAACGTCTTGAAATTATGAAGAACTACCGTAAACCACTCCTTAATAGAACTATAGAGGGGAGTTACCCACCTGGTTCTGTCTTTAAGGTTCTTATGGCGGTGGCTGCACTTATGGAAGGGAAGATAACCCCTGAAACCACTTTTAACTGTAGTGGTGAGATGCAATACGGAAACTTTAGATACGGATGCTGGAAGAAGGGTGGACACGGGAAACTTGATCTTGTTCATGCTATCGAGCAGTCTTGTGACGTATATTTTTATAATGTAGGGTTACAGCTCGGTGTAGATGCGATTACTAAATATTCTAACCTTCTTTCACTCGGCACGACAACAGGTATAAACCTTCCAAACGAAAAGAAAGGCTTTTTCCCTAGTAGGGAATGGAAGAAGAAGAGTAAGAACGAGCCTTGGTATCCTGGTGAGACAATTATTACCTCGATTGGTCAAGGATATATATCAACAACACCTATGCAGATAGCTGTTATGCTAGCTGGCATTTTTAATGGTGGTAAGGTGTATTCCCCAAATTTAGTTAAATATATAGAAGACGTTGATAATGGCGTTAAGGTCATGCAAAAGCCAAATCTACTCCGTGAGATACCTTTAGACCCTGCCGCAGTTAGTGTGGCTCTGGAAGGGATGAGAGAGGTTGTACATGGCAAGAGAGCGACAGGTTACAGAGCAAAGGTTGAGGGTGTTACTATTGGTGGTAAGACTGGAACTGCTCAGGTCGTTAGCCTTAAGCATACAGAAGAGATGGAAGATGGTGATATCCCAGAAGAGCTGAGAGACCACTCTTGGTTTGGCTCAGTGTTTCCTGTTTCTAACCCGAAATACGTTGCTGTCGCCCTGATAGAGCATGGCGGAGCTGGTAGTAAGGGAGCTACACCTGTTATTGGTGCAGTAATAAATAAAATGGCGGATTTAGGATATGTTTGGCGTCAACCTAGATAGAAAGCATCTAGAAAACTTTGACTTTACGTTGTTTCTTACGATGCTGGTTATCACAGTCATTGGCGTTGTCGCTATTTATAGTGCTGGCTATGACCCTGTTACCGCCACAGTGAAAAAGTATTATGTCAGACAGATTTACTGGCTTGTAATCGGATATTTCATGTTTTTTGTGTGTAGCACAATAGGTCATAAGAAACTCGTTAAGTATTCATATATAATCTACGCACTAGGGATAATAGTTCTGGTAGCTGTTTTAGTGATGGGGCATGTTGGTATGGGAGCTCAGAGATGGATATCTATTGGTGGACTGCGTATACAACCATCAGAGATGTTCAAGCTTGTGTGGGTAGTCTTTCTAGCTCGGCTCTATCTGGATATTAGCCGAGATAAGTTTGGCATGATTGGGATTTTGAGAAAAATGATATGGGTTATCCCACCGTTTACGCTCGTTTTCCTTCAACCTGACCTTGGTACAGCTGGGACATTCATCGCTATATGGGGGATGGTACTCCTTGTAATGGGTATCAAGCGTATGACTATGCTTGTTATTATAATCAGTATGGTCTGTGCCGCTCCAGTACTTTGGTCACAAATGAAACCTTATCAGAAGAAGAGGGTGGTCACTTTTCTCAACCCTGAGAAAGACCCTTTTGGTTCTGGTTATCACGTTATACAGTCTAAGATCGCTATTGGTTCGGGTGGACTCACAGGTAAAGGCTTCCTGAAGGGGACACAGTCTCACCTTAAGTTCATCCCAGAAAGACATACAGACTTTATATTCTCTGTTATCGCAGAGGAGTTTGGTCTTGTAGGTTCTATGGTGATCATTATCCTCTTTATGCTTTTGCTTCTTAGAATAATGCTTATTTCGTTAAATGCTAAAGAACCAGCCGGTAAGCTGATTTGCATAGCTAGTAGCGGATTTATATTTTTCCAATTTTACGTTAATCTTGCAATGACCGCAGGTATGATGCCAGTTGTTGGTATCCCTATGCCACTTGTGAGCTATGGAGGTTCATCCCTTCTGACATTTATGTCTATGCTCGGCTTAGTAAATGGTGTTGCAATGAGGAGATTTGATGACCCGAGTGATGATTAATGAAAGACTATAAGAGACTTCTGGAGGTTAATAAACCTGCTAGATATATAAATGGTGAGATTAATTCTTTCCATAAGAGCCACGAAGGAAGATCTACTTTTTGCCTGATCTTTCCTGATATATACGAGGTTGGCATAAGCCATATTGGCTATAAAATGCTATACGAAAGACTTAACAAGCTTGAAAATATAGCTTGTGAGCGTTTCTTTATGCCGTGGGTTGATGCAATAGATACTTTTGGCTCAGAAATGTTTGTCAGTTTGGAATCTTCCAAAGAGCTTAAAGATTTTGATGTGATCGGCTTTAGTGTTCAGTATGAGCTGGCTTATTCCAACATGCTACAGACACTTATTAAGTCGCATATCGCTATCAGGTCGAAAGATAGAGGAGAAGATGAGCCTATAGTTATTGCTGGTGGTCCTTGTGTCGTTAACCCTATGCCTATCGCTCCGTTTATGGATGCATTTTTCGTAGGGGAGTCCGAAGGGACACTTATGGAAGTGATGGCTCAGTTTCATGAAAAGAAGAAAGCAGGAGCTAAAAGACAAGAATTACTTCAGTTCCTTAATAGCTTCTCATTTACATATGTTCCATCTATCGATCCTGATAAAAAAGTAACTCGTTCCATGCATGCTACTTTTACACAAGAGAGCACTGCGGAGAAGCTTATCGTACCTACTATACCTGCTGTGCAGGATAGGGTCGCTGTTGAGATATCTAGAGGCTGTACTAGGGGCTGTAGGTTCTGTCAGGCTGGTATTATATACCGTCCTAATAGAGAGCGTAGTGTTGACGACATAGCTCGTGATGCACTCACTCAGCTTGCAAATACAGGCTATCTTGAGACATCGCTTTTATCACTTTCAGCATCTGATTACAGCAGGCTGGAAGAGCTTCTTGTTACTATGGTGAAGTTGACAAGCAATCGTCAGGTTTCTCTTTCGTTACCTTCTATTAGAGCTGACCGTATCAAGGAATATATGTTTCGCGAGCTGTCAAAAGTTCGTAAGTCTGGCTTTACTATCGCCCCTGAGGCTGGTTCACAGCGTATGCGTGATGCGATAAATAAAGGTCTCACTGAGGAAGATATACTTGCGGCAGTTGAGAAAGCGTCTGATGCTGGCTGGAACGGTGCTAAGCTATACTTTATGATAGGTCTACCGGGTGAAACAATGGAGGACGTTCTTGCCATTGCAGAGATTGCTAGAAAGGCAAAGTTTCTGCGTAAGGGGCGTTTTAATATAAAGGTATCAGTATCTAACTTTGTGCCAAAACCGCATACGCCTTATCAATGGTATGGTCAGAATAGTGGTGATGATTTCTTTAATAAGAAAAACGAACTAAAGGCACTCCTTAAGAAATATAAGATTATGTGTTCATTCCATGGGATTAGAGCGAGTGTCCTAGAAGGGGTATTTGCTAGAGGTTCTGTTGAGCTTGCTGACGTTATAGAAGAAGCAGTTCTTAAAGGGGCTAGGTTTGATGCTTGGAGTGAATTTTTTGATAACGATATATGGGCCGCAGCTTTTGAAAAGTTTGGATTCAAAGATTCTGACTTTTCTGAGCGTGATTATGACAAAGACGAAAAACTCCCTTGGGATAACATCGATGTTGGTGTCACTAAGAAATTTCTCTGGGATGAATATCAAAAATCTGAACAATTACTAGCTACACCAGACTGTGCCTCTGACGCATGTTCTTCCTGTGGAGTCTGTGATTTCGATATGATAAAGAATGAGTTGTCTAAACCTGTTACCATTAATACTAATGAAGATTCTCCAAAGAACGAAGTTTTTGAGCGCTACTCTCTAGTCTTTTCGAAAGTAAAAAGAATGAGTTTACTATCAGCTATAGAGACTCAGAGACTGTTTACGCATGTATTAACCCTTGCGGATATAGGCTTAAAGTTCACCGCTGGTTTTAACCCTCAGCCAAAACTTAGCTATGTTCAAGCAGCTTCAACAGGTCTTGAAGGTTTGAATGAGGTTATCCTATTCGAATCTGCTCATATTGACGATTTAAATGCACTTGTAGATAAAATAAACAGCATCATGCCCCTAGGTGTTGATGTGAGAACTATACAAAAATTTACTATTCATCCTAAGAAGTTCGATACTTACGTTAGGTTTACAGTCAGGGATGACCTTTTTGCTCTCTTTAGAGAGAGTTATCTTAAAGGGGAAGCAGCTTATATTAAGATTAATAAGAAAGGTATAGAAAAACCACTCAATGCAGCTGGATATGTAGTTAGTATTAGTGAGAAAGATGTTGTGTTTAAAACTGAAACTACTGGTAACTTTAATCTATTTGATTATTTTGAATCCCTTGGTTATAAAAGATCTGAAATGGATATCGTAAGATTGAATACTTATCTCTTAGAGAAGGTTGGGTAAAGGTTGGAGAAGTATCACCGTTTTCTTGAAGATATATATTCTGTATATAACAGACGAGAATACATACATACAGACCCTATAGATTTTCCTCACTCTTTGGACGGTAATAAAGAGTTTATCGCATTTACTGCGTCATGCTTTGCGTATGGCAACGTGAAGGCGATTAAGTCTTTTGTTAAGAATTTCTTCGAACACTATGGCACTGATCCTTATAGTCTCAACCGAGAAGAGGGTGGGCTGTACTACAGGTTTCAATCTAAGAATGACATAGTATTCTATGCGGAATTTATGAAACGATTATACGGTGAGTATGGAAGTATCGAAGCTATCTTCAATCAACGTGAGACCTTAGAAGAGGCTATAGTACACTTTTATGATACCATGAAAGAAATGTGTACCGAGGCGGAGAAAGGGTTCTTCTTTCTGATGCCTAACCCTTTGACATCAGGTGCTAAAAGGATGCGTATGTTTCTTAGGTGGATGATACGCACGGATGAGATTGATTTTGGACTATGGGACAGCTTTCAGGCGTCTGAGCTGATGATGCCTATAGATACTCATATTTTAAGGTTTGCTAAAAATAACGGTATAACTATAAATGACAGTGCGAGTAAAAAGAATTTAGAATTAGTTAGTAATTTTTTTAAACAAATTAATATAAAAGACCCTGCAAAGTATGATTTTGCTCTTACTAGACTTGGGATTGTAAACTATTGTAAGTATCAGCAGTGTGACTATTGTGTGAAATGCGCACATAAAAAGACTTGTATTTTTCGCTGATAAGTAATATATGACTAT
This sequence comes from Denitrovibrio sp., assembly GCA_002869185.1. GTDB lineage: Bacteria > Chrysiogenota > Deferribacteres > Deferribacterales > Geovibrionaceae > Denitrovibrio. The sequence continues at coordinate 313,892 of PKTN01000001.1, forward strand.
TAGCATATAGAATCCATATTCATTGACAAATTATTAAAAATGTATACTATATCAATGATAGATAACTCAGGAGGAATTAGATGGCAGCAGAACTTAACGAAGCTAGTTTTCAGACAGACGTATTAGAGGCAAGTGTGCCAGTTCTTGTAGATTTCTGGGCAGTATGGTGCGGACCATGCAGAATGCTCACTCCTACAATCGAATCACTCGCTGCAGAATACGAAGGCAAAGTAAAAGTTGCTAAGGTTAACGTTGATGAAAACCAGCAGCTCGCAGCCAAATATGGCATCATGAGCATCCCAACTGTTATGATCTTCAACGAAGGTAAAGTTGTTGAGCAGTTCATCGGTGTTCAGCCTAAAGGTGTTTACGAAGACGCTCTCAAGAAACACATCTAAGAGGTTTTCATTAATGCCAATATACGAATATAAGTGTAAAGAGTGTGATAATACATTCTCGAAGCTTGTTTTCAATCAGGATACAGAAATTGAATGCCCAGGGTGCAAGAGTGTTGATGTTGAGAAATTAATCTCAAGTATTAGTTCGACTTCAGGTTCAGGTGGATCTGCTGGCGCTGATATTGGAGGTTGTTGCTCTTCTTCAGGTTTTAGCTGAGGCTAAAAAATGCTCCAGTCTGGTGCAATAAGAATATAAGCGGACTCAATTGGGTCCGCTTTTTTATTTTGTATAATACTACTGATTTAGTTAGTAATTTTCCTTAATTATTATCTTTTATAAATTTCCATCTCTCGTTACTTTTTCAAAATAGCTTTACTTAATAATAACACATTAAAAATGTTGCACTTGTAAATTATTGTTGTGTAAAGACCAATTAAAATAACATGATTATATAATTATTTTAACTAAAGAATTCTTAATTTATTGCTTGCTTTATTGTTAATAGTCGCTTATTGATATTGAAAATCGTTATCATTTAGTATATTGTATACAAAGTACCAATTGACGTTAAATATTATAATATTTATCTTTTTTTGTTTGACTGGATGAATTGATTTTTACTATTATGTAAATCCTTGGAGTAAAAAATGGAAATATCTTTACGGGAAATGAAGAAAAATCAGAAAGGCATCATCATAAGTGTGCATTGCGAGGGAGAGCTTCGTCAGCGTATTAATGATATGGGACTTACCCCCGGAGCAGAGGTCAGGATAGTTGGTCGTGCACCACTTAAAGATCCAGTAGCCTTAAAGGTTCGTGGTTTCACTATCAGCCTTAGAAATAATGAAGCTGATCATATACAAGTGGAGGTTGAAGGTTAATTATGCATACTATAGCAATTGCCGGTAACCCTAACTGTGGAAAAACATCTCTATTTAATAATATCACTGGAGCTAATTATCATGTAGCAAATTACCCTGGTGTGACTGTTGAGAAGAAAGAATCTAAAATTACCCATAAGGGTCAAGAATATAATATTGTCGATTTACCCGGTACATATAGCCTCAGTCCTTATTCTCTGGAAGAGGTTGTTGCTAGAGACTATGTTGTCGGTGAAAAACCAGATGTTGTGGTCGATGTACTTGACGCTTCTAACCTAGAGAGAAATCTTTACATGTTCGTTCAGTTTATGGAGCTAGATGTTCCTGTTGTTATGGCTCTTAATATGATGGATGTTGCAAAAAAACGTAATATTTCAATTGATGTAAAATCTCTCTCACAAAAGCTTGGTGTTCCTATAATTGAGACTGTCGCTCGTGATAACCAAGGTACAAGTCTGCTTTTAGATGGTATAGCTGATTTCCTTGCGACAAAGAGAAAAGACAATAATTTTAGAATATCATATGGGCAGGATATAGATACTGCACTTGATGAAATGACCCCATTAGTCGAAAAGACAAATTTCCTAACAGATAAGTACCCAGCTCGGTGGGTCGCGCTTAAATATCTTGAGAATGACGAACAGGTTCATGCTCAGGGTGCATTGGATGTTTCAACACACAAAAAACTTCTCGATATTACGGATAAATTAAATAAACACTTAAAATCTACTCTAAAAATTACAGCTGAAAACCTGATTGCTGATTATAGATACGGTTTTATTAACTCCATACTTAAAGGTGTCGTCTTCAGTGAAGAATCATCAACAAACAGACTCTTTTGGAGTGATAAGATAGATATGGTGCTAACCCACAGACTTATCGGTCCGTTGTTAATGATAGCCTTCTTGTACGGTATTTATGAATTCACATTTTGGGCTAGTGAATATCCTGTTGCTTGGCTTGATATTGTTTTTCAATGGTTATCTGGAGTGATAGATGTAAACCTTAAGGATGGTCTGCTTAAGTCACTTATGATATCTGGTATTATAGACGGAGTAGGTGGAGTACTTGGTTTTGCGCCACTTATTCTTTTCATGTTTTTCGCCATCGCAATTATGGAAGATTCTGGCTATATGGCTAGAACTGCTTACATGCTCGATAGAGTTTTTAGGATATTTGGATTGCAAGGAAATTCCGTTGTTGCATACATCGTATCAGGTGGTATAGCTGGTGGCTGTGCTGTTCCTGGTGTAATGGCTGCAAGAACTATAAAAGGTGAGAAAGAACGCCTTATAACGATCCTCACGGCACCATTTATGCCGTGTGGAGCTAAGTTACCTATATATGCACTTATAATTGCTGCTTTTTTCGATAACAACAGAAGTACTATTATGTTGGCAATAACGCTTATCAGTTGGCTCCTCGCTTTGACTGTTGCTAGAGTGCTCGGTTCATTTATTATAAAAGAAGAATCATCAGCTTTTGTTATGGAGCTTCCTCCTTACAGAATGCCTACACTTAAAGGTTTAACAATTCATGCATGGGAACGTTGTTGGATGTACGTTAGAAAAGCGGGAACTGTAATACTTGCTATATCGATACTCCTTTGGGTTCTTATGACATTTCCAGCTTTACATGATGATGATCTAAAAGTTTTTGAGAATAAGTTAACACAGGTTGAGTCTAAGTACTCAAAAGTGGTAATACTTGAAGCTAATAGTGACAAAGAAGTTGTTTCAGAGGAGACTATTAAGTTTCGTAAAGAGATAAACGAGATTGATAATGAGAGAGCTGCAGCCGGTCTTAAGCACTCTGTTGCAGGACGCGTTGGTCAGTTTTTTGAGCCAGTAAGCAAATATGCAGGTTTTGATTGGAAGACTAACATAGCGCTTATTGGTGGAATAGCCGCTAAAGAAGTTGTAGTTTCATCACTCGGAACTGCATACTCAATGGGGGAGGTAGATGTTGAGGAATCGTCATCACTCTCCGAGAGTCTAGTGACTAAATCAGGCTGGACACTTGCCAATGCCTTCTCGATGATTATATTTATATTACTATACTCACCATGTTTCGTTACTGTAGTTGCTATAGCAAAAGAGACTGGCTCTTGGAAATGGGCAGGCTTTACAATAGTTGGGTATACTTTAATAGCGTTTATAGCTTCTGTGGCTGTATATCAGCTTATGATCTAAGGAGACTGTCATGATTAGTAATATAGTTGTAGTATTAGCAGTTTTATGGGCTCTAATTTATGCAGGATTCAGGTTACTTGACTTTTTTAAAAGCGTAGGTAGCGATAAGCCAGCTAAATGCTCTTGTAGTAGTTGTCCATATGTAGATAAAATGTAAATTATAATAACGAGATTATATAATTTATTATTTATAACAAAACGGTGTAAATGCTTAGTGTTTACACCTTTTTTTTTGCCATTTTGATTAATAAAAGATAAAAATGTGTGATTGTTATAGTTGCCCACTATTTCTAGTAGTTTTGTCAAAGATAAAAGAAAGGTAAACATTTACATATAGATTAATTATAAGTTATGTATATATAAAAAATACGGTAGGTCTAAAACTACCGTATCCCGCATTGGCCGTCAGAGCGCAACATTTTTCCGGGCTTTGCATCTGACGGCATTTTTTATGATATAATCACTATAAAGACTGTTGATTAAGTTGGTAATGCTAGATTTATGAGATGAATAAATCTTATTACAAGGCGGTGCTTGACCTTGTAACATCCTTAGTTAATGTTAAAACTATAAATGCATTTTCAGAAATGATAGTTAATTCAAAAGAATTATTAGGCTTTGATAATGTTCTTTTTTCTGAAATTACATATCATAAAACATGTAATTATAAAATAATTTTTACAGATGATGAGCTTTTATTAAATGTTCGAGAGAAAGTTATTTCTCCTGAGTTTTTTGCTAAGGATGATATTTTAAAACGTATTAAAGATGGAGAGGAAGTTTTAAAGATAAACAATCCATCTGATTTTATAGATGAGCTTCTTGGTGAAAAATCTACGGATGATATAAGAAACTACTTTAAAAATGCCACTTGCCATGCATTGTCTAAAATGAATAAAGAAACTTTGACAGCTAATCTAATTACATTTCTCAATATGACTCAAAATGGTTCAGATAAGTTTGGTGCGATGGCTGGTTACTTACATACACACTTAATATATGCATATGGTCGTATAATGAGTGTTGGTGATCAGAACCGTAGTAACTTAAGTGAGAGGGAACTAAGTGTAATTACTTGGCTTAAGTATGGGAAGACCTCTTGGGAAGTTGCGAAAATCTTGGATATCACTGAAAACACAGTTAATTTTCATATAAAGAATATCAAACGTAAATTAAATGCTACTAATAGACAGCACGCTGTAGCTATAGCTATTGCGCAAGGTATTTTAGGTTAAAAAAAAAGCCAGACATTGCTGCCTGGCTTTTCGATATATAAATTAACGTTAGTTAATTAGTATCTTCTGTTGTTGAAACCGCCGCCACTACGGTCGTTGTTTCTTGGCTTAGCTTCGTTAACTGTAAGGTTTCTGCCACCGAACTCAGTACCGTTAAGCTGCTCAATAGCTGCTTTAGCCTGCTCGTCGTCAGCCATTTCTACGAAACCAAAGCCTTTTGAACGGCCAGTGTCTCTGTCTGTGATGATTCTTGCTGAATCAACTTGTCCTACGTTCTCGAAAAGTTCGAAAAGCTCGTCTTCGCTAGTTGTGTAACTAAGGTTACCTACATAAATGTTCATAAATGATCCTCATAAATTTTATTGTCAATTCTCTCGTGATACTGGGACGTAAATACAAAATGCTGGATGCGGAGTTATCCGTTTTTGGAACAGTAACTAGAACAAATTTATGTGGGCACTTATTGAAAGGTCAATACGAAGCTTTGTAAACTGTCATTTCTGATTCAAAATCCATATCTAATTTGCTAACAACCTTCAGAACCTATTGAGTACTGATTGACTAAGATCACTATAAAGGCTTTAAATTATAAATCAAGCATTATTTTCTAATTTATTATCAATTTATTACTAAATCAAACCAAGTTGGTATTAAAATTCTGATAGCTTTTTTGGTGTAGAGTAGTGATAACCTTGTAAATGACTTATCCCTATAGATTTAAGTTTGGTGGCTGTCTGTTCATCAGATACAAATTCTGCTACTGTTTTAAGTTCTAAACTTTCAGCTATCTTGACAATCCCAGTGACAATATTTTCTTTATATATGTTTATATGTATGTTTTTTATTAGAGAGCCGTCAATTTTGAGATACTTTATAAGACCTTCTTGAGCAAGGTCAGAGACAATGCTGAAGTTTGAATAACCAGAACCAAAATCATCAATCGCAAATACTGTTCCATACCTAGCATGTATCTCCTTAACTACTTCTATGTTGTCAAAGAGGGATTGTTCAGTGATCTCACATACTGGTTCTAAGTTTATGGCATGTGCATTGATTATGAATTCATTCAATTTCACAACATAGCTTGGTGCTCTAAGTGATTTTGGGCTTATATTTATAAATATGTGTGAGACGTGCTCCTTAAGCTTTGGGAAATCATCAATAATTTTTTCAAGCATTACCTTGTCGAGATCTATAATTCTTTCTGTTTCGACTAGATAGTCAATAAAAGAGGCTGCACTTACACATGTTTCTCCATCACAAACTCTTGCTAATGCCTCAAAGTGGGCTATTTTGCCATCTTTTGACTGTATTATAGGTTGATAGAATGGGATGAAATTGTTTTTATTGAATGACTGTTTTACAAAATGTCGAATCTTTTCATCATGTAAGACTTTCTGATCTAGCTCTATGAGTCTTTTATTATCGCAAATCATAGGAGTATTGGCAGAAGTTTTAGAGACAGATATAGCTTGGTGTACTATCTCTTTTATGTGCCCTACATATTCCGATGATTTATCTCCAAATGGCAAAAATGCACTAGATATTTTTACATCTGAGTTAAATTCACCACGTTTAGGTATTGAGTTAGTTATTTCATATAAAAGACTATGGAAGCTCTCTAAGTTTTCTGAATAGTTACGTCCAATGATAATAATGATAAATTCAGCATTGTAAGTTTTGATGTAAACAGAGTTCTCACTATCCATCCCATGTAACTTATCAACTATTCTTTCTACCTCATTTACAAGGAAATCACCATTTTCGTAACCCCATATTTTATTTATCATATTCATGTTTCTGATATTTATGGTGAAGAAGGTGACTTCTTTGTCATTAGATATTTTGTCTTGTGCATATTTATAAAAATAGTTTTCACTGTTTTGCTCTAATAAAACAATACGCTCAAAGTAGAAGTTTAGGAATGTCTTACACTGATCTATGAAGTGGTTATAAAGTGAATAAGAGTTTATATAATCCTTTTCATTAAGGAAGAATAGAAGACTACTAGCACTGTTGTGTAGCTCCATGTGCATTCTATTGAATTCAAAAAAATTATCTTCACTGTCGAATATCATATTAAAGCTGGGTTTATCTATATACTGAAGTAAATTACATGAATCGTCTAATGATAGTAGTTTTGAGTGTTCTGATTCATTAAGGAGCACATTGTGGATGTCGGAGATCCATGAGATGATTGCAGTTGCTATTTTAGTAGTAGAAAGTACAGAAAATAATGGAATAGACATAATGTCAGCATTTTTTATATTATCGTGTAAATAGCCTTTAGATAATGCATTTTTCACTAGTTCTATATTAGTAGGATTGAATCCAATACATTCATCAGGGAAATCTTTACAATGCTTAAACAACTTTTGTTGAATAGTATCCGCGAAGCTAATTAGAATGTTAAGTGGAATTCCTGACTCTGAGTGTTGCACACCAAGAAGGTAAGCCTGCTCGTGGTCAAGGTCTTCCTTTTTGTAGACTAAAATATAGTTTATATATTCTGTTAAGTGTTTTTTGATAAAATTAAAATCTTTATCAATAAAGAACGCAGAGAAATAATCATTCTTGGCAATCTTCTCATAGAATTGTTCTGATATCTCAGAAATTATACGTTTCATATTTCTCCTACAAATAAAGAATAATATATATTACCACTAGTAGATAAATTTACAAAGAATATTAACATTCTTAACAATATAGAGGATGAATTTCATATTGAAATAATCATCGTTACTGTTACTGTATATACATATGATAATTAACGGAGTTTATTATGTCTGATAAAAAATGGGAACTTAAATGGATGGCTTGGGAGATCACTTCTAAATGTAACTTGAAGTGCGTACATTGCCGTTCATCCTCTGGTATACATTCTTCTGTAGGTAGATTTACTTTAGAAAAGTCTAAAGAGTTTATAGATAATCTTGTTGATTTTGCTAACCCTGTAATAGTCCTTACTGGTGGTGAACCACTCATGCGAGAAGATATCTTTGATATCGCTAAATATGGGACAGATAAAGGTTTGCGTATGGCTATGGCTACAAACGGTTCTCTCGTTACGGACGAAGTTTGTGAAAAGATGCTAGCCTCAGGTATTAGAATTTGCTCTCTGAGTCTTGATGGTTCCACACCAGCTATACATGATGATTTTCGTCAGCAAGAGGGGTCGTTTCAAGCTGTTATGGATGCTGCAGCCTTGTTTCATAAACACGGTATCAAATTTATAATTAATTCATCGTTCGCTAAGCGTAATCAAGACGATATTATGGCAACATATAAGCTTGCCAAGTCACTTAACCCTACAGCATGGTACATGTTCCTTATCGTTCCTACTGGTCGTGGTGAAGACTTACTTGATGAGCTTATCAGTAAGGAAGACTACGAAGAGATACTTAACTGGCACTATGAGATGGAGCGTGGAGAGACTGAGCTTTTAGTCCGTCCTACATGTGCTCCACAATATTATAGGGTTTGGAACGAAAGGAGCAAAGCTGACGGGCTCGATAAAGACCGCAGAAGCCTTACTTTTTCCACAGGTGGCGGAAAAGGGTGTATCGCAGGTCAGACGATCGCTCTTGTTAACTCTAACGGTGACGTTTTACCATGCTCATACTTCCCTGTTAATGGTGGTAATGTTTTTGATACACCTCTCAAAGAGATATGGGAAACATCGGAGCTATTTAAAGACATGAGAAACTTTAGAGAGTACGAAGGAAAATGTGGTCCATGTAAACACCTTGGTGTTTGTGGTGGTTGCAGAGCTAGGTCTTATGCTGTAACGGGAAATTACATGGCTGAAGAGCCATTTTGTGACTACATCCCTGAGAACTATAAAGGTTAGTAAATAGAAATAGTCCAATTGATGTTACTTTTATTGAAATAATTTAACTTTTTACACGTGTTCTATTCAATAATGGCACCTGTGAAACCTGCACTGAGATAGGGTTTTATAGGTGCCTTTTCTTTTCCGCTTTCATTATGCATTATTTAGCATCTTGACATCATACAAATTATGTTTTAAAATTCCACTCGTTTAGAGGAGAACTATGAAAGTAGTATTATTTCAGCTTCCTGTAGTGCTCTCAGATTTTGATAGGAATAAGAAATTGTTTCTAGATAAACTGGCTCAAGAGATTGATACGGAAGAAACTATTGTAGTTTTTCCTGAGATGTGGAGTTGTGGCTTTGACTATAAGAACCTTTCTCTCTATGCAGAAAGGACGGAAGAAGTTATTTCCGAAATACAAGGAATTATCAACGATAACACCTTGGTCATAACCACTCACCCTGAAAAAAATCAGAACAAGGTTTTTAATACTGTTTACTCAGTAACTAAAAATTCTGTTCTTGGAAAATATCGAAAGAATTTTTTATTTTCACCAACAGGTGAGGATAAATACTTTGATACTGGCAACGATATATGCGTTGTAGATTTCAAAGGTATAAATGTAGGTTTGCTCCTTTGTTATGAGATCCGTTTTCCTGAACTTTTCAGGTTAACAACTTTAGCAGGAGCGGATGTGATAGCTCTCCCAGCCGTTTGGCCAGAGATGAAGAAAGAACACTGGCAGACATTAACGAGAGCGAGAGCGATTGAAAATCAGCTGTATGTTGTTGGTTGTAACTGTAGTGTTATGCACACAACCAAAAAAGATATGGCTTGCGGATATAGTGTAGCTTTTAACCCTTGGGGGGAGGATCTTTTAGATTCTCAAGCAGGAGAAGGGGTGTTGCACTGCGATATAAACAAATCAAACGTCGCAGATGTCCGCACAAAGATACCGAGTTTATCAGATGCGTTAGAAGCATTTAAGATAGAGCGAAGGTAGCTTATAACCACATGATGTGGTTCTCGAAGAGAGAGCGAAGGCGGATGTATTCGCCAGAGCGAGTCAAAAAAGATTTATGACAAAATTTTTTTGTTACTATCAAGATACCGAGTTTATCAGATGCGTTAGACGCGTTTAAGATAGAAAGAAAGTAATTTATAACTTTTAACGAAATAACCTTATTTATGGAGGAATCAATATGTCTGAATTAGAGACCAGGGTAGAATGTAAAAGCCTACTCGAGAAAGTAATGAAAGCTGAAGATACTATTAAGTTTTTTGAAAATGGAATGAACCTCGGGTGGTCAGGTTTTACACCTGCAGGTTATCCAAAAGAAGTGCCTATCGCACTTGCTGACCACGTAGAAAAAAATAATCTTCAAGGTAAGCTTAAGTTTAACCTCTTCATCGGTGCATCTGTTGGTGCAGAGACTGAAGACAGATGGGCTACACTTGATATGATCGATAGAAGATGGCCTTACCAGACTGGTAAAAACATCGCTAAAGGTATTAACGAAGGACGTATCAGAATGGGTGATAAGCACCTTTCACTCTTCGCTCAAGACCTTGGATATGGATTCTATACTAAAGATTCTGAGACAGGTAAACTTGATCTCGCTATTATAGAAGTTTCAGCTATTAAAGAAGACGGAAGCCTTGTGCCTACATCTTCATGTGGTGTTATCCCTGAAATCCTTCAGGTTTGTGACAAAATCATCCTTGAGGTCAACACTGGTCAGCCATCATTCGAAGGAATGCACGACCTTATAACACCTCTTGCTCCACCTAACAGACAAGTATTTGATATTACAGCTGCTGATACTCGTATCGGTTCTACATCTATCGCTTGTGACCCTTCAAAAGTTATTGCTGTTGTTGAGTCAAAGCGTCTTGATAAAGGTAGAGCATTCACAGATATCGATGAGACATCTGCTGCTATTGCTGGTCACATTATCGAATTCTTCAGCCAAGAAGTTGCTGCTGGTCGTCTTCCTGAAAACCTTCTTCCACTTCAGTCTGGTGTTGGTTCTATTGCTAACGCAGTTGTTGGTGGACTCGCTAAAGGACCTTTCAAGAACCTTACTGTTTACACAGAAGTTCTTCAGGATACAATGCTTGACCTCTTTGACTCTGGTAAGCTTGATGCTGCGTCATCTTGCTCACTTTCACTCTCTGAGGATCCTGGCTTCCCACGTTTCTTCAAAAACTGGGACAAATATGCTGACAAGATTACTCTTCGTCCGCTCTCAATATCTAATGCTCCAGAGCCTATCCGTCGTCTAGGTTGTATCGCAATGAACACACCAGTAGAGATCGATATGTACGCACACGCTAACTCAACACTCGTTGGCGGTACAAGAATGATCAATGGTCTTGGTGGTTCTGGTGACTTCCTTAGAAACGGTTTCCTTAAAATTATGCACTGTCCATCTGCACGTCCTACAAAGACAGACCCAACAGGTATCACATGTATAGTTCCAAAGGCTCCACACATTGACCACACAGAGCACGATCTTGACGTTGTTGTTACAGAGCAAGGTCTTGCTGACCTTAGAGGACTCGCTCCAAAAGAGAGAGCTCAGCTCATCATCGACAAGTGTGTTCACCCTGACTACAAGAAAATCATGCAAGAATACCTCGATATATCTACAGCAGATTGTATCGCTAGAGGCGTTGGTCATGAGCCACAGCTCTTCGACAGATGTTTCAAAATGCAGATGAACCTTGCTAAGAACGGTACAATGAAGATCGATAACTGGGACGTTCCATCTATCGTCTAGTCCTATTAGGACGACATTGTTGGCACAATCGATAGCATCGCTATCTCAAGTGCTGATTAGTATTTAAGTTACAAAGGGGGGCTTTCGGGCTCCCCTTTTTTTATGAGGTTAAAATGGGTAAGAGTAGTAAAGAAATTATTTTAGAGACTGGTGATGATACATATATTATTAATTTAAGTAATTATTGCCATATTAAATTTAACGATGCTGATTACACTTTTGATGTTAGCTATGGTGTTGATAACGTTAAACTGACATTTAATGATGAGACTGGTTTGGCAGAAGTGAAAGAAAAAATTATAGCAATAATGAATGAGGAAAATGATTAAACCTATTCTTTCTAATTTTAATAGTGTATGTAATGATTATTAATTATAAATGAGGTACTAAAATGCTAAATCCTAAATATGTTTTTGTTTTCGAAGGCGCGAATGATGCTTTAGCTGTAAATCTAAACAACTTTTGCACAATTAACTTTGATGATGCAAAACGTGAGATATTAATCGACTATGGAACAACAGAGCGTGTGATAACTCTAGATGACGACAAAGACTTTTTTGACAATAAAGAATTGATTCTCGAAACTATTGCTGGCGAGTAATCTTAATCTATATTAGAGGTTGAAGGCTGGCTGAAAATTCCGTTAAGGAGTAAGGCTAGCCCAGAAACCACAAAGAATATTCCGATCGCCTTATTGAAAAACTGCCCACTAGCCTTGAAGATCCTAATCACTTTTTTTCCTGCAATTGCATATATCAGACTACAAGAAATCTGTATAATCACCAATGAACTAAACAATATGGTATATGACGCAGCCGAGTTTGTTTCTGTATTTATGAATTGAGGGAAGAGAGCTGTAAAGAAGATTATAGCTTTCGGGTTGAATATAGAAACCATCACTCCTTGATGTAAAAGTTGCATGTTGCTAGGTTTTAAGATTTTTTGGCTAAATTCTGTGTAGTGAGATCCAGAGCTAATAATCAACATTATTCCAATGTATGTCAGATATATAGCACCAGAAACTTTCACTATTATAAAGAAAACTTCAGAAGCGAGTAATATCGCTCCAAGACCTGCTATTGATATACTTGCTTGAATAACTGTCGAGATGGTTACTCCAAGAGTCGATATTGTTGCTTTTTTTAAGCCGAATTGCATCCCATGGGTTAGAGCTAGGATCATTGATGGTCCAGGTATGATAGAAACAATGAAGACTGTAGAGCAGTATAATAACCAAAATTTAAATGACATCGTTACCTCTCATCTATTATGCAAATATTTAATATATATGTCAAAGGCTTATCAATTTGGCAGTAATTAACAACCAATATGAAATTCCAAAGAATATTATTTCGCTTCTTGAATAAATCTACTAATATACATATATATAAAAAGTAAAAGAGTGATATATGATTAAAGTGTTAAGACCGCTTTCTATCCGCTGTCAAATATTTATAGTAATTTTTGTGTTTGCTATGGTTATCTCATTCTCAGGTGCGTTTACAAGTTACATCTTTCGTATTAATCAAGCTCAAGAAAACCTTATCGATATAATGGAAGATAAATATATCGCAGGTGAAAGTATTCTGCTTAATGACCTTAGCGATATGAAAAATATGCTTTTCATCGTTACAGATTACATTTCTCATAATTCAATAAAAAGCATAGATGAAGTGAAAAATCTCAGGTAACACATAGATATGCTTACTAAGTCTAATAATACAATTATGCAGTTTAGGGTTATAGATATTGATGGTAAAGAGGTTGTTAGGGTTGAACGTAAGAATATCGGTAGCGAGGTGATGAGTACTAACGAATCTTTGCTACAGGATAAGGGAGACAGATATTACTTTACTGAATCTATGAAATTGGCTGAAAGAGAGGTTAGTATATCGAATATAGATCTCAATGTGGAATTTGGTGTTATAGAGCATCCAATTAAGCCAACATTGAGGTTTGCCACGCCGTTTTTTCTTAATGGATTGAAGAGTGGAATTGTTATAATTAACTTCTTTGCAAATGATATCCTTCAACATTTTAAATCTCTAAAGCATATTGATATATATTTAGCGAATAAGACCGGTTCATATATTTCGCATCCTGATGGTAAATTAAATTTTACAAAAGATTACAACGTTAAAAGCAATATCTTTAATGACTTTCCGTTTATGTCTAAGGTCAAAGATTCTGGTTTTTACTTTGACAAAAAAAAGCTTATGGCAAAAAAGATAGTATTATCAAAGAGCAGTTGTTTTTATGTGATATATAACATCCAGAAGGCATACCTTAGTAGGATACATAAAGAACAAATAATATTAAGTTTATTATTATATCTATTATCAGGGATATATGCATTTTTTATGTCTGTTCTTCTTTCAAAATATCCTTCAGATAAATATGAAAAAAGGATAAATGAAATCGAATCGATGAAGACTTATGCCTCGAAGATGAAGAGTAAAATGGTAGAGCTTCATGACAGTTCATATCTTGATCCACTTACTAGTGTTTTTAATAGAAGATATTTTGATGAGAAACTAATGAGCTATTTTGAATCTAACGAAATATTCAGTATGATTCTTATAGACATAGACCACTTTAAAAAAGTAAATGATACTTATGGGCATGATGAAGGTGATAGAGTATTAATAGAGTTAACACAGCTTCTTAGTGCTAATATTAGAGAGACAGATTTTCTTGCGAGATGGGGCGGAGAAGAGTTTAGTATTGTCTTAAAGAATAGTGATAAAAAATCTGTGGTAGATATTGCAGATAAACTTCGAAAAATAACTGAACAATATGATTTTGGGTTTAAAAAAAATATAACCTGTAGTTTTGGTATCGCTATCAGAGAAGAGGGTGAAGAGATTGACCCTGTATTTAAAAGAGCTGATAATGCCCTTTACGAAGCAAAGAAACAAGGTCGTAACAGAGTTGTTATTCGATAAAAAAGGCACCTGCATAATGCAAATGCCCTTTATGTTATAATTTGAAAAGTATAGTCATCTTATCGAGGTATTGCCTCGTGGTAATGACACTAATGGATACTCTAGTTCCTAAACACCAGCCATCATAGCATCTATGTCAGCCTGAACTTCACCGATAGGTTTAATGTCAAAGTTTTCAACGAGTACTTTCACAACGTTAGGGCTTAGGAATGCAGGAAGGGTTGGTCCAAGCCTAATCCCCTTAACACCGAGGTAAAGTAGTGCAAGGAGTACGGTTGCAGCTTTCTGCTCATACCATGCGATGTCGAAAGAGATAGGAAGCTCATTAATATCATCAAGCTCAAATACTTCTTTCAGTTTAAGAGCGATAACAGCTAGTGAGTAACTATCGTTACACTGACCAGCGTCAAGAACTCTTGGGATACCGCCTATGTCACCGAGGTTAAGTTTGTTGTAACGGAATTTTGCACAACCAGCAGTAAGGATAACGCTGTCTTGTGGAAGACCTTCAGCTACTTCTGTGAAATAGTTTCTTTCTGTATGACGTCCGTCACAACCACCCATTACTACGAAACGCTTGATTGCTCCAGATTTAACAGCATCTACAACTTTATCAGCGAGTGCCATAACTTGAGCATGAGCGAAACCACCAACGATCTTTCCTTCTTCTATCTGTGTAGGAGCAGCACATTTTTTAGCTTGCTCGATGATAGCTGAAAAATCTTTATCTTCGCCAGCAGGAGCGTCTTCGATATGAATAAGCCCAGGGTAGCCAGCCATACCAGTTGTATACATTCTGCCTTTGTATGAATCTTTTACAGGTACGATACAGTTAGTTGTCATGAGGATAGGACCGTTGAATGATTCGAATTCAGTGGCTTGTTTCCACCATGCATTTCCATAGTTACCTATGAAGTTATCGTATTTTTTGAACTCAGGGTAGTAGTGCGCAGGGAGCATCTCTGAGTGAGTGTAAACGTCAACACCTGTACCTTTTGTCTGCTCAAGGAGCTCCTTCAAATCTTTCAGATCATGTCCTGAGATAAGAATTCCTGGTTTATTGCTAGTACCGATGTTCACTTCTGTGATCTCAGGATTACCGTAAGCTTCTGTGTTAGCTTTATCGAGGAGAGCCATAGTTGTTACAGCAACCTCACCAGTCTTCATAACCATTCCAACCATTTCATCGAGTGAAAGGTCTTTAGTTGTTGAAGCGAGGCAAGAAGTCATGTGGTTGAAGATCGCAGGATCTTCGTGACCAAGAACAGAAGCGTGATCAGCATAAGCTGCAACGCCTTTGAGACCGTATATCGCCAGCTCACGGAGTGAACGTACATCTTCGTTTGCTTGTGAGAGGATACCGTGAACAGCACCAACTTTCTCAGCATCTTCAATGCTAGATGGTGTCCAGTTTCCGCCTTCTACTGCGATCTCTGCACCAGCGAGTTCTTTGAGTTCATCACGGATTTCACATGCAGTTTCAATAAGCATGTAAATTCTATCGTTATCAAAGTTTGCGTTTGTAATAGTAGCGAAGAGTGCCTGACCGACAAATCTACCATATTTATTATCTATTGCTCCTTTTTCGAGAGCAGCCTCAGCGTATACTGAGAGACCTTTAAGCACGTAAACGAGTGCATCTTGTAAGTTAGCTGTAGAATCATTTTTTCCACAAACACCTTTTACTGTACAGCCTGTGTTTTTAGCTGCTTCTTGACATTGGTAACAGAACATACTCATGTGTGTTCCTCCTTTTGTTTTTATCTGATGAGGAAGAATACGACATAATTAACACGGTTTACTTGATTCAAATCAATTAAGTGCAAAATAGTCTAAATAATATATTTTATTACTGTCAAACTGAAGGAATCAGAAGGAGAAGTAGTATATGATTTAGAATAGCTACTTGAAAAATTAATTTTTACTTGAAATTATTTATCCTATTTGTATAATCACACGATGAAAAAAATAATTATATTAACACTAATTATTCTATCCTTATCTTCATTTGCTTACGCAAGAGTAAGCTTCGATATGAAACTCTCAGCCCCATTTAATACAGTGGAAGATCGTGATTCGTATTCTGAACTTTCAAAACGATTTATGGATGGTTTTGGAGCTTATCGTAATAGAGGTCATCTGCACTCAGCTCAAGATATAAAAGGTGATTACGGTGAGGCTGTATATCCTGTTTATGATGGCGTTGTCGTGGATATTTGGGGTAAATTCCCGTATAAAACACTCGCTATTATGCACACAGATAATAACCGTAGAGTTTTTTATACAAGTAGCGTTCATCTTGGTGAGGCATATGTTGAGGCAGGAGATTATGTTACTAAAAATACTAAAATAGGTCGCTTGTTAACTAGAGAAGAGCAGAAACGAGCATACTATAGCAAAGTACATCTACATCTTGAATTTAGAAAATCAATTATAAACAAAAGAGTTAGTGCAAAATGTTATACGATCGAGCAGCTTCTAGTATATTTTTATGATACACAGCCAATCTTTAAAAAACACATGAATTAACCTTATAATGGCAACTTAACCCTGATGAGCTGACTACCTCTGTATATGCTGAGAATAGCGACTTCTCCGAGACTACTTGTTATAAGGTTGTTTAAACTTTCTAAACTTTTAACCTCTTTATCATTAATAGCTATTATTATATCGCCACTTTTAAAAAAGTCTGTCTGAGTACTAGCGCTAATAGTTATAAATTTCCCTTTTTTAATAAATGCAAGTCCATAATTATTTTTAAGCACAGATATTCCATAGTTCTTAGGATAATCGGATATCGCTATTTTACCTTTGAGGGTCTTGTCGCCACGTTTAATGGAAACACTGACGCTAGATCCTGGTGGGTAGCTTCGTAACATGTTGCTCATAGCTTGGAGTGAAGAGACAGGGATACCAGATACTTCAAGAATCTCATCACCTTTTTCGATACCAATATAATTAGCGTTAGATTTACGTTCAACTCGAGTTACAATTAGTCTAACTTCTTCTTTATTTTTATGTTCCTCAATGGTGAATCCCATATAACCCATACGAACTTTACCGTTTTCTAATATCTCTGGCAGAACACGTAGTACTGTATTGATGGGGATGGAGAAACCTATACCTTGAGCCTCTTTAAAGATAGCAGTATTGATACCTATCACTTCACCATCGAGGTTGACCAGTGGACCACCAGAGTTTCCTGGGTTGATAAGAGCATCAGTTTGCAAGAAGACTGAGTACCCATTACCGACATTAATAACTCTGCTAGTTGAACTGACGATACCTGTTGTGATAGAGCTGTTCAGCCCGTATGGATTACCCATAGCGATAACAGTCTCGCCAAGCATCATATCGTCACTGTTGCCTGTATGAGCCGAAGTGAATTTATTATTTGTATCTTTGATCTTTAGTACTGCGATATCAATAATTTCATCGCCACCAATATATTCTGCCTCATGAGTTTGATTATCTGCCAGCATTACAAATATCTTAGTAGCTTTAGAGACCACGTGATAATTTGTGATGATAGTTCCGTCAGATTTTATCAAAACCCCAGATCCTAGGGATTGTGTTTTGTATGTTTTGCTGAAACCGAAGAAATCATTAAAAAAGTCGTTATTCACTCCGCCACCAAAAGGGGATTGCCTTGTTACTATCTTTTCGGTGCGGATGTTAATGACAGACTGTTCAATCTTTCGAACAGCTTTGACAACAGGGGTCTCTCTATTGCTAGATTTCTTATTATTATTGTTGTCTGATGGTGATGCACATGCGACTGTGAAAGTGAGTAGAAGCGCCACTAAGGCTGTTATTAGTCTGTTCATTTGTATAATCCCTTAAGACTGAATATAAATAATATATAAATATATTTGAAACAAAAGATTTATTAAACTATTGTGTTCAGATGTCATTAGATAAATATTTCAAAAAAGGGGGCGCACTTGAGTCAATACTGCCAAGATATAGGCAGAGAGAAGCTCAGGTTGACGCCGCGGAATGTATTTTTCAGTCTATGAGAGACTATGTTCCGTCTGTCATAGAGGCTCCTACAGGCTCGGGTAAAACCTTTGCCTACCTTATCCCTGCATTCGAAATGGGAAAAAGGACTATCATCTCAACAAAGACAAAACAGCTTATGTCGCAGATAGCGGGTAAAGATATCCCTATCGTTCAACAAATATTTGGTGATGATATGTTTGTTGCTGTCCTTAAAGGACGTCGAAACTATTTTTGTCATCTTAGGTTTTTTAGGTTTGTTTATACGAACCAAGGACGCTTTGAGAAGGTGATGAAGTGGTATGAGACTGTTGTTGACGATGAAGTTATTGAAATACCAATAGGCAAATTTTCACCGAGCGAAATAGACAATATATCCACGGATTCATGGCAATGCCCTGCGTCTAAGTGTGATTTTTATGATATATGTTCATTTTATAAAGCGAAAGAGTGGGCTAATAGTGCGGATATCGTTATAACTAACCACTATCTACTTATGAGTGACTTCGCTCTGAAGTGCGAG
Source organism: Denitrovibrio sp. (assembly GCA_002869185.1). Lineage (GTDB taxonomy): Bacteria > Chrysiogenota > Deferribacteres > Deferribacterales > Geovibrionaceae > Denitrovibrio. The sequence goes on from PKTN01000001.1 coordinate 332,684, forward strand.
AACGAGCACGCATCAATATTCGATTTCGCAGATCATATTATTATGGATGAGGCTCACTCAATTCCTGATATATTCCCACGTTTCGCAGGTACTGACCTCTCACTTAGAAGTTTCTTAAAAATTATGAATGAGAATAGACACCTCTTTGAACCTAGAGAGATAGAGATAGCTGCTGGTATGCTTTCAGCATTGCTTGAGACTATCCAAGAGAGACAGTATACCAGTGAAGTGAAAGGTTCTATCCTGCCTTATATAGAATTTGTAAACCGAATTATTGGCGCGCAAGATAGTGATGAAATAAAGAGCTTACATAAGAGACTTGTTGATAAGGCTGAGAGTGTTCTTGGTGATTCTGAAGGTGTACGTTTTGTCGATCAGGAGCGTGGTGATATTATATTGCAGTATATACCTCTAAATGCCTCAGATAAGCTTCGTGAAGGGCTTAAGAATGCTTGTCTTTCACCGATCTTCGTCAGTGCGACACTTTCTGGTAAGGGGAACTTTGACTATTTCCTAGCTGAAACAGGTTACGACCCTGAAGACGTCATGAAGCTTAGTCTCGACCCAGTATTTGATCTGCCAAATCAGGGTAGGTTACTCGTTACAGAGAACACTGATAGTTTTTATGAAGAGTTAGGAAAAAAAGCAAAAGGATCTGTGCTTATCATCTGTAATAGCATAGGTCGGATGAATAAAATTACAAAACTATTGAAAAATCTTTGTCCAGGTAGGGTATACTCACAAAGAGATATAGATATAAGTGACACTGAGGGGCTGACAGATACTATATTTGTTGGTTGTGCAGTATTTAGAGAAGGGATGGATTTTGCCCATACTGGCATTTCATATGTTGTTCTTGATAAACTCCCTTTTGAATACCCTGATGATCTTGTCCTGAAAGAGCAGGCTGAGAGTGTACGGCGTCGTGGTCAGGAACCTTTTATGGATTATTTTTTACCTCGTGCTGTGATATATTATAGGCAGGCTTTAGGCAGACTCCTTCGTCACGAAGATGATAAAGGTGTTTGGGTTGTCTTAGATAATAGAATAGATACTAAAAATTATGGCAAGTATTTTAAGGGCGTGTTACAAGAAGTGCCGAGAATAAATTCACTTGATGAAGCCGTTTCCTTTCTGGAGGTTAGTGATGCAGAGAATGAAGGTTGATTTTAATTATGCGATGGATGCGTTTGTAAAGGGTGGTCTTGATGACTCCGCCCTAGAGAAATATAGAGAGAAATCTAGAATGGGGCTTTCCCGTCTACTTAAACTTGTGGACGATGGGACTGCTGGTTTTGTAAATCTTCCTAAGCAGGATACTTCTGATATTAAGAAGTTTGCAAAGCGCCTGAATGGTAAGTTCAATGACCTTATACTTGTAGGAATAGGTGGTAGTGCTCTTGGTATAGAGACACTTTGTACTGCTCTCCTTCCACATGGGTATAACGCTAGGTCTTTTGCTGAACGTGGTGCTTTCCCTAGAGTCTGGCTCGCTGATAACGTTGACCCTTGTAAGATATCTGCGATACTTGATGAGTGTAATCCAGAGGATACTTACATCGTTGTCATAACTAAATCTGGAAGTACTGTTGAGACTGCTGCTAACTTTAATGTTATTTTTGAGTGGCTTGACAAAGGAACAAAAGATCCTAAGACACATATTTGTGCAGTAACAGACCCAGAAGATGGAACACTTAGAAAGATTGCTGATAATAGTGGTTTTGCTACATTCTCTGTACCGAAAAACGTAGGTGGCCGATTTAGTGTTCTTTCACCTGTTGGTCTCCTCCCTGCGGCACTTCTAGGTATGGATATTGATAAGCTTCTTGAAGGGGCTGGCTCAATAACCGCAGATAAATACGAAAAAATAATAACTCTAGCGTCTATTTATATGTATTTTATGGATAACGGTAGAAACATAAATGTTATGATGCCTTACTCTTCAAGGCTTGCCTCTATGGCGGATTGGTTCTGTCAACTTTGGGGTGAATCACTCGGTAAACAGTTTGATATTAATGGTAACGAGGTACTTTTTGGAACCACACCTATCAAAGCTGTCTGTGTTATAGATCAACACTCCCAAGTTCAGCTTTTTAAAGAGGGACCACAGGATAAGATCGTGACTTTTATCGAAGTTAATAAGCATGAGAGAGATAAGAAGATCATTGCTGAATACGAAGATTATAAATATTTGGAAGGACATAGCTTAGGTGAGCTTTTTAATATTGAGCTTCTTGCAACGGAAGCAGCTCTTAAAAACACTGGTAAACCTTCTATGAAGATATCAATCGACTCCATAGACGAGCAGACTGTTGGAGCACTGTTTATGTTGTTTCAATACATTATTCCTGTTGTAGGGCTTGCGTGTGACATAGATCCTTTCGACCAACCGGGCGTTGAAGAGGGGAAAAACTATGCATACGGCATGCTGGACAAGGATGGCTACGCTGATATGAAGAAAAAATATGAGGAGATATTTGTAAAAAGAGATGACTTTATCGTTTGAAAAACAGCTTTCGGCAAAACTTAGCGAATTTATTGGCAGGCGTTTGTTGGTCGCTTTATCAGGCGGAAAAGACTCTATCGCTTTACTACATTTCCTTAAAAAGAATGAAGGTATCAGAGGCTACAGTGTAACTGCATGTCATATCAACCATATGTTTCGTAAGACATCATATTGGGATGAGAAGTTTTGTGCCGATTTTTGTGAAAAAAAGTCTATTCCATTTATTTCATACAGGGCAGATGTGCCACGTTATTGTAACGTCAAAAAGATGAGCTTCGAGCATGGGGCTAGAGTGGTGCGCTACAGGGCCTTAAAGCAGGCAATGACACATTTTAATGCTGATCTTTTACTCACTGCTCACACAAAAAACGATGTAGTTGAAACCTTTTTTATCCACTCTGTTCAGGGTGCTTCTATTTTCTCATTAAAAGGTATTACAGAAATGGACGAAGGGCTATTTCGCCCAATGTTAGATATTTCCACAGAAGAGATTTATGAGTATTTAGACAAATATAAAATCAAACACGCCATTGACGAAACTAACAGTGATGAGTAGTATCTTAGGAATTTCGTTCGAAACAAGATAACTAAGACTTTGTCAGAGTATAGACCTGGTTTTGAAAATAACATACTTAGTATAATGAAAGATTCTATTAGATTTGATAGCTATTTAAATGATAAACTTAAAGGGCTAGTAGATATTCAAGAACAGGGCGTTCTGGGTGTCGATAGAGCTACTTTTGACGGATTGCATGATGTTGAGCAAGATTATATTTTACATCAGATGTCATCTAAACTTTTCAGAGTTGAGAAGCGTCATATAGAAGATATGAAACACTTGGTCAGTAGTGATTTTTCTGTTCGAATAGATATGCCAGCAGGGTATAGGTTCGAAAAGAGTGCTAAGTTCCTACGGTTATTTCACCGTAGGCTAGTAGATAAATTTGATATTGTTAAAAAAATTGGTTCTGATTCAGTTGAAATAAATCAGTTAGGTAAGATACTTAGCTTCGGTGATGAGTGGGTTGATAAAGAGCTAGTTATCCGCAATAGGTTAGTCGGTGATAAGTTTAAAAATAAAAAACTAAAAGACATTTTTATAGATAAAAAACTCGATCTTTACACAAGAGATACGAGCTTAATAATTCTTTACGATAATTGCATTGTATGGGTTGAAAATATTTCGGATGATGATACTATAACTTTGTCTCTTAACAGGAAAATTTTGGAGCTATGATTTTGAAAGAACATACTTTAGTTGAGATGATTAGTGAAGAGAAAATTAGAGAGCGTGTTAAGGAGCTTGGAAAAGAGATTTCTGCTGATTATGACGGCAAAAATGTTCTTGCAGTTGGCGTCCTGAAAGGCTCTGTAATCTTTATGTCTGATCTTGTTCGTGAGATGGAAGGTGTTAACGTAGAGATTGGCTTTTTGGCTGTTTCTAGTTATCAAGGTACAAACTCTACTGGCGAGGTTAGGGTTCTATACGACCTTGATAGACCTCTTGATGATACGCATCTACTAATTGTTGAGGATATCCTTGATACTGGTAACACACTTGCGTTTCTAACAAAAATGCTAAAAGTGAGAAAACCAGCCTCTATCAAACTTGTTGCTCTTTTAAACAAACCAGATAGACGTGTCGCAGATATAAGACTCGATTATGAAGGATTTGAGATCCCTGATGAGTTTGTTGTTGGGTATGGTCTCGATTATGACGGATATTACAGAAATTTAAAAAATATATGTACTGTGGAATTCACAGACTTAGACGAAGTGGGGAATGATTAATGAATAACAGTTTTTACAAGAATCTGGCACTGTGGCTTGTTATAGCCTTTATTATGGTGTTCCTTTTCAATGTGATTAGTGGAACTCAGGCTGCCAGAAAGAATATTAGCTATTCTGAGTTTTTAGATCAGGTAGCAACTAGCAATGTACAATCAGTAACGATAAAACAAAATAAAGTGAGCGGAATGTTCCTAGAAGGTGGACAGTTCGAAACCTATAACCCTAATGATATGGAGCTTATTAAGACTCTTAGATCAAACAAGGTTCAGATAACTGCTCTCCCGCCAGACACTAACCCATGGTACATGCAAGTCCTTATATCATGGCTCCCAATGCTACTCCTTATAGGTGTGTGGATATTCTTTATGCGTCAAATGCAAGGAGGAGGTGGCGGAAAAGCCTTTAGTTTTGGTAAATCAAAAGCGAAGCTCCTTACTCAAGATCAGCACAAAGTTACTTTTAATGATGTTGCAGGTATCGAAGAGGCTAAAGAAGAGCTCGAAGAGATTATAGAATTCCTTAAAGACCCACAGAAGTTTCAGAGACTCGGTGGAAAGATTCCTAAGGGTGTACTCCTTATTGGATCCCCGGGTACAGGTAAAACACTCCTCGCAAGAGCTGTAGCAGGTGAGGCTGGTGTGCCTTTCTTTTCTATCTCAGGTTCTGACTTCGTAGAGATGTTCGTAGGTGTTGGTGCATCTCGTGTACGTGACCTTTTCGAGCAGGGTAAAAAGAGTGCTCCTTGTATCATTTTTATAGATGAAATTGATGCTGTAGGTCGTCATAGAGGTGCAGGTCTTGGTGGTGGTCATGATGAACGTGAGCAAACGCTTAACCAGCTCCTTGTTGAGATGGATGGTTTCGAGTCAAACGAAGGGGTTATCCTCATAGCTGCAACGAACAGACCAGACGTTCTCGACCCAGCTCTACTTCGTCCGGGACGTTTCGATAGACAGGTCGTTGTACCTGCTCCTGATATGAAGGGTCGTTTAGAGATTCTTAAAGTGCACTCAGAAAATGTTAAGACTGATAATGACCTTATACTTGAGACTATTGCAAAGGGGACTCCGGGTTATGCTGGTGCAGAGCTTGCTAACCTTGTAAACGAGGCTGCGCTACTTGCTGCGAGAAAGAATCAAGATACTGTTACAATGAAAGACTTTGAAGAAGCTAAAGATAAGGTCATGATGGGTAAAGAACGTAGAAGCATGGCCATTAACGATAAAGAGAAAGAAAATACAGCTTATCACGAGGCTGGTCACGCTATCGTAGCTAAGATTATTCCTGATTCTGACCCAGTTCATAAAGTTAGTATCATCCCTAGAGGAATGGCACTTGGTATTACTATGCAGCTTCCTGTGGACGATAGACATATGTATACCAAAGAGTATATGGATTCTATGCTTGCAGTCCTTATGGGCGGTCGTGTTGCAGAAGAGATTATCTTTGATAGGCTCTCCACTGGTGCTGGAAATGACATAGAGAGAGCTTCAGATATCGCACGTAAGATGGTTTGTAGCTGGGGTATGAGTAAGAAAATGGGACCACTCGCTTTTGGTAAGAAAGAAGAGCAGGTTTTCCTTGGTAAAGATATTGGACACGCACAAAATTATAGCGAAACAACTGCTATAGCTATCGACGAAGAAGTTAAGAACTTTGTAATGGATGGTTATAATAGAGCAAGACAAATCCTTGAAGATAATATAGATCTTCTTCACAGTGTAGCAAAGCTTCTCCTCGAGAAAGAGACTATCGATGGTAAACAGATAGATGTTCTTATGGGAATCGAGCCTGTGCTTGAAGAAGAGCCTGTAAAGACAGAAGAGGTTGTAGAGCCTACTATCGATGTAACTATCGAAGATGATGATAAAGAGACTGTTTAATAAGTTTCTATTAATTGAATTTAACTTTTTAATATATTGAAAGCTGGCGTACTTAATGTGCGCCCTTTCACATTTATGAGAGGGCTGAGATTTTAGAATCACGAGTGAAATCCTTTTCATTGGATAAACCTTTATTGATGGGGATTTTGAATATCACGCCTGACTCATTCAGTGATGGTGGCAGATATAACTCTATAGATGGAGCTATCACTCGGATAGAAGAATTCTTGATAAAAGGTGTTGATATTGCTGATATTGGTGGCGAATCAACAAGACCCGGATCTGACATTGTCTCTGTAGAAGAGGAGATTAATAGGATCATTCCAGCTGTTAAGTTAGCCTCAGATAGTGGGTTGTTTGTGTCTGTCGATACATCTAAGCCAGAGGTTGCAAAGGTTGCTCTTGAGAATGGGGCAGGGATGATAAATGATGTCTCTGGTATGCGTGACGAGCAAATGAGGAAAGTGTGTGCTGAATATGGATGTTCTGTGTGCATAATGCATATGCTTGGTGAACCAAAGAGTATGCAGACTAGTCCTTTATATATAGACTTAATTGATGATGTAAAAAGATTTCTTTTTAATGCGGCTGAGGCATGCATTAAAGATGGCATAAATGAGAATTCTATATGTCTTGATCCTGGCTTCGGCTTTGGAAAGACACTTGATGATAACTATCTGCTCCTTATGGAGCTATTGCAGTTTAAAGAGACAGGTATGCCCGTGTTAGCGGGTGTTTCTAGGAAATCTATGATTGGCAATGTTTTGCATAAACCTGCCGAAGAAAGGCTCATAGGTAGTATTACTGCAGAAACTATAGCACTTATGAATGGTGCAGACATAATTAGAGCACATGATATTACAGAAACTGCCGATATGATAAGTATATATCATAAAGCGAAAAAAGTGAGGGACAGATGCTAGAACTGATAAAGTCAGTTGGTATTTTTGATGTTATTGATATAGCGATCATCGGTTTCGTTATATACAATATACTTCTGCTCATTAAAGGGACAAGGGCTCTACCTATGCTTATGGGTATAATGCTCCTTGTACTAGTATCATTCGGTGCGAAATTCTTAGGTCTTAAAACAACTAGTTGGGTTCTTAATAACTTCACTGGTTATCTATTTATAATTATCGTTGTTCTCTTTCAGCAGGAAATAAGACGTGCCCTCGCTTTTATAGGTGAGACAAAGGTCTTTGGTAGTTCAGCTAAAGCGAAGAGTGTTATTCTTGATGAGATTGTAAAAGCTGCTACTATCCTTGCTAATAGGCAGATAGGAGCTCTCATCGTTCTCCAGAGGGATACAGACTTAGTTAACTTTTTAGACGACACAGGTCAGCCTCTTGATTGCCAGATTACAAGAGAGATACTCATCAGTATCTTTATCCCATATTCTCCACTTCATGATGGTGCTGTTATTATCTCCAATGGCCGTATTGCTACTGCTGGTAGTATCTTGCCACTTACAAGACAGACAGACCTTGGTAAAAACTATGGTACAAGGCACAGAGCGGCAGTTGGTGTTACAGAAGAGACAGATGCTCTTGCGATAGCTGTCAGTGAGGAGAAGGGGTCTATTACAGTTGCACAAAATGGTCAGCTTAGTGATGAGCTGGATGCTGATCAGTTACGTGAGCTTCTCGAAGAGATATTCGGAAAGAAAAATCAGTCAAATGGGCTGCTAGCAGGGGTGAAGAATGCTAAATAACCTTCATCTAAAAATTATTAGTGTTCTCATTGCTGTCATTTTATGGCTATCTCTCGTTACTGGAGAGTTTCAAGAGATATCACTATATGTACCTGTGAAATTGTCTAATATTCCTGAAGGGTTTGTCGCTGTTACTGACGAACACCTAATAAATATTCATGCAAAAGGACCAAAGGCTCTTATAAGTGAAGAGAAATTTACTGACGTAAATATCGAAATAGATGTGTCTAAAATGAAACCTGGGTACACTAACTCAATTATCAATATAGAAGATATTAAAATACCACCTGGGATTCAGGTAGTTGATATACAACCTGCAGCAATAGAGATTATCGTTGATTCCCTAATCTTAAAATCTATGAAGGTTGCTCCTACTTTTATTGGAGAGCCAGCTCTAGGGTATAAGGTTGGTAGTGTAAATGTTTACCCAGAAAATGTTCAAGTTAAGGCTGCAAAATCAAAAATTGATGCACAAACAACCGTAGAGACGCTCCCTGTTAATCTTTCAGATAAGAGAGATCCTATTACATATAGTATAGGAATGAAGCCTTATGAAGGTATACAAGAGTACCTACCACAACAAGTTGAAGTTTTTGTTGTTTTTAAAGAGGATATTCAAAATAAAAGTTTTAAGACACTTGATGTTGCTCCTGCTGGGTTGACAAAGGGTCTTCAGGCAAAGATTGATGATACTATTTCTGTGACTGTTTCAGGTAGAGTAGACCTTCTGGAAGATGATTTTATCAGAAGTGAACTGTTTCCAACAGTGGATTTAGATACTATAAGAACCAAAGGAAAATACCTGCGTAAGGTAAGAATAAATGATTCTAGATTATTGAAAGTACTAAAAATTGAACCAGCTAAGGTTAGAGTAGAGGTAATGAATGAGGAAATACTTCGGGACTGACGGTGTCAGAGGGAAAGCAAACGAATTTCCAATGACAGCTACATTTGCACTACGTCTCGGTCAAGCTGTTGCTAAACATTTTACCAACGGTAGTAAAAAGATACATCGAATAGTAATTGGTAAAGATACTCGAATTTCAGGATACATGTTTGAAAGTGCACTAGTTGCAGGTATCACTTCTATGGGATTAGATGCAATATTAGTAGGCGTATTGCCTACACCAGCCATTGCTTATATCACAAGAGGGCTAAGAGCTGATGCCGGAGTTGTTATATCAGCTTCACATAACTCTTATCAAGATAATGGGATTAAGTTCTTTTCTGGGGATGGTTTTAAACTTCCTGATAATGTTGAGCTTGAAATAGAGAAAATGACAGAAGAGATGATAGAAAATGGTGAAGTACCAATATCTACTGAAAGAATAGGTAAGGCTTATAGGATAGATACCGCTGTTGGTCGATATGTTGAATTTGCAAAAAGCACTTTTGATAAAGATATTGACCTAAGCGGCTTAAATCTCGTAGTAGATTGCTCAAACGGAGCTGACTATAAAGTTGGTCCAATGGCTTTCGAAGAACTAGGAGCAAAGATACACGTTATAGGTAACAAACCAGATGGTGTAAATATTAATGCTGATTGTGGCTCAGTATACCCAGAAGTAATGTGTGCAAAGGTTAAAGAGACTGGTGCAGATATTGGAATATCATTTGATGGTGATGGAGACAGAGTTATCTTCGCTGATGAGAATGGCGAGGTTGTTGATGGTGACATCATAATGGGTATTTGTGCAAAATATATGAAGAGTGTCGGACAACTGAATAAAGATACTATGGTTGCTACTGTTATGAGTAATTATGGTTTTGAGAAGTCTATGGAACGAGAGGGTATTACTCTTGTTCGCACTGATGTTGGTGACAGGTATGTCATGGCAGAGATGCTTAAAAATGGCTATAACCTTGGCGGAGAGCAGTCCGGACACATTATTTTCAGTGATTATAATACTACTGGTGACGGGCTTGTGAGTGCTATGCAGCTTCTCAAAGTTATCGTTAAAAGCGGTAAGCCACTCAGTGAGCTTAAAAAATTCATTACCCTTTATCCACAAGTTCTTATAAACTTTATGGTGAAGAATAAATTATCTTTAGATAAGCTAGTAAAAACTTCAAATGAAATTGAAGCTGTAAATAAAAAACTTGAAGGTACAGGGCGAGTTCTTGTCCGTTATTCTGGAACAGAGAATAAATTACGTGTAATGCTTGAAGGCGAAGATATTAATAAGATCACAGATTATGCTGAAAAGATTGGTGCATTAGCAGTTAAAGAGATAGAGGAGCTATCTTAAGATGGTAAAACTTGGCGTAAATATAGACCACGTGGCTACTGTGAGGCAGGCAAGGCTTGCTACTGAACCAGACCCTATCCATGCTGCTGTTTTAGCAGAGCTTGGTGGCGCTGACCAGATCACTGTGCATCTACGTGAAGATAGAAGGCATATAAACGACAGAGACGTAAGAATCCTTCGTGAAACAATAAAAACAAAATTAAATCTAGAGATGGCGTGTACTAATGAAATGGTGCAGATAGCTCTGGAGATAAAGCCTGATATGGTTACACTCGTTCCTGAAAAGAGGGAAGAGCTCACAACCGAGGGCGGTCTTGACGTAGTAAATAACTTTGACCATGTTGCAAAGGCTGTTAAGGCGCTTAATGAAGCTGGTATATTTGTCAGCCTATTTATCGACCCAGAATACTCTCAGATAGAGGCGACCAAGAAGACTGGGGCAGAAGCTGTAGAGATTCATACGGGAGCCTATGCAGACACTACTGGAGCTGAACAAAGATCAGAGCTTGTTAGGATTATAAGTGCTAGTGAGAAGACTCGTGAGCTCGGCTTAGTTCTTAACTCTGGGCACGGGCTAAATTATCGCAATACAGCAGAGATCGTTGCTATACCAGGTATGAACGAAGTTAATATTGGTCACTCTATTATAGGCAGGGCTATTTTTGTTGGTTTAGAGAGGGCTGTTTCTGAGATGAAAGAACTAATACATAAGGCATTGATAGATGCTAGGGTGTGATCTCATTGAGATAGGCCGAATAGGTAAAGCTGTAGGTAGACATGGTGAAGCTTTTCTAAAAAGGATTCTCTCAGATAGAGAGCTCGAGCTATATTACAAGCGTAATGCTAGTTTAAGTTTCCTTTCTGGCAGGTTTGCTGCAAAGGAATCCATATCAAAATCCCTTAAGACAGGGATAGGCAAATATTCTTTTAAAGGCATTGAGATACTAAATGACAATGCAGGTGCTCCTGTTGTATATTTGTGCGGTGAACTGCGAGAGGATATAGAAGTTAGTATTTCACATAGCCAGACGCATGCGATGGCTGTAAGTATGATTATGAGGTAATTATGAGTATTGTTGTAATTCCAGCTAGATACGCATCTACCAGACTACCAGGTAAACCACTTAAAAAGATCAAAGGTGTTCCTATGATCCTTAGAGTGGCTGAGAGATGCTTGAAATCAAAAGCAGACAGAGTCGTTGTTGCAACTGATTCTGAAGAGATAATGTTAGCATGTGAAGTTTTAGAAGGGCTTGAGTCTTCTATGTCATCACCTGACCTCCAGTCTGGTACTGACAGAGTTGCTGTTGTCGCTAAGTTTTCACTCGATGATATTATTATAAATGTTCAAGGTGATGAGCCATTTATCGACCCAGAGCTGATAGATGCATTGATTGATGACCTTGAGCAAAACCCTGATGTTAAAATGAATACAGCAGCCTGCACATTTAGCGAAGGTGAAGACCCAGCTGATGTTAATTCTGTAAAAGTTACTATGGATAAGAATGGGAAAGCACTTTATTTCTCCAGATCACTTATTCCGAATGACAGAGATGCTGTGGGTAATGTAGAATATTACAAGCACATAGGTATATATGGTTACAGAAGAGATTGGCTTCTGGAATTTGCTGAACTTGAACCTTCTTCTCTTGAGAAGACTGAGCAGTTGGAGCAGCTTCGTGCGCTTGAGAACGGTACTGACATCAAAGTACTCAAAACAGAGTATAAGCCTGTATCTGTTGATACAGAAGAAGATTTACAAAAAGCAGAAGAAATTATTAACGGGATGGTCTGATGGCAAAGTTTGTTTTTACCACTGGTGGAGTTTTATCGTCACTTGGAAAAGGAATCACAGCAGCTTCACTTGGAGCACTACTGGAGTCTAGAGGTTACAACGTAACAATTAAAAAGTATGATCCGTATCTTAATGTTGACCCTGGAACTATGAGCCCTTTTCAGCATGGTGAAGTTTTTGTAACAGATGACGGTGCAGAGACAGACCTAGATCTTGGACATTATGAAAGATATCTCACAACGAACACTTCTAAAGTTAGTAATATCACAGCAGGAAAAATATATAAGTCTGTTTTGGATAAAGAGCGTAACGGTGACTACCTTGGTGGAACTGTGCAGGTTATCCCTCATATTACAGATGAGATTAAAGAGAATATAATGAAGAAAGCTGAAGACTATGACATTGTTATAGTTGAGATCGGCGGAACAGTTGGGGATATTGAATCACTCCCATTCCTTGAGGCTATTAGACAGTTTAAATTCGATATTAACGAAGAGGATGTATGTTATGTACACCTCACACTTGTCCCATACATAAAGTCTGCTGGAGAGCTTAAAACAAAGCCTACACAGCACTCAGTTAAAACTCTGCGTGAGATTGGTATACAGCCTGACGTACTCGTTTGTAGATCAGAATATCCTATCGATGACGACATGAAGAAGAAAATTGCTCTCTTCTGTAATGTATCCAAGAATGCAGTTATTAACGCTCTTGACGCTAGCACAATTTACGAAGTGCCTATTATGATGCGTGAAGAGGGGATTGCTGCTCTAGTTCTTAAAAAACTTAATATGGACGAAAGAGTCTCTGACATTAGTAAATGGGAAGAGATTGTTACACGTATCAAAAAACCAGAGGGTGAAGTAACTATAGCTCTTGTTGGTAAATACGTTGACCTCAAAGACGCTTACATTAGTATCAACGAAGCTCTTATCCATGGTGGAATAGCTAATAAGGTTAAGGTTAACGTTAAACGTATTGATGCCGAGAAGCTAGAGAACGGTGCCAAACCTGATGAGTATTTTGAAGGTGTTGACGGTATCCTCATTCCTGGTGGTTTTGGAGAAAGAGGTATCGAAGGTAAGATTAGAGCAGTTAACTTTGCAAGACTTAAAGATATTCCATGTTTCGGCATATGCTTAGGTCTACAATGTATTGTTATAGAATTCGCAAGAAACGTTCTTAAACTTGAGGATGCGAATAGTGTAGAGTTTGATGAAAAGACACTTAATCCTGTTATTGACTATATGAATGAGCAGAAAAACATAACACAAATGGGCGGTACAATGCGTCTTGGTGCTTACGACTGTTCACTCGATGAAGATAGTACAGCATTTAAGGCTTATGGCACTAAAATGATCTCAGAGCGTCATAGACATCGTCTTGAGTTCAATAATGACTATAAAGATCAGATCATATCCAATGGTCTTTCTATGATTGGTGTTAACGAAGAGAGAGGCTTGGCTGAAATATTTGAGCTGAAGTCAAATAGATGGTTTCTTGGATGTCAATTCCACCCAGAATTTAAATCTAAACCATTCTTTCCACATCCTCTTTTTAGTAGCTTCATAGGCGCAGCACATAAATATAAATTAGATAAAACTACTGACGAAACGGAGTAAACTCTGTGACTGAAAATAATAAAATAGATGTTTTGCAAATAGCAAAGAATACTATCCAGATAGAAATTGATGCTATGTACCAAGTTATGGAAAAGTTAGGTGATAGTTTTATCGAGGCTGTTGAGGCTATGATGGAGTGCAAGGGGCGAGTAATCGTTACTGGCATGGGTAAGTCTGGTATCATCGGTCGAAAGATAGCAGCGACCCTTTCTAGCACAGGAACCCCATCTCTCTTTATGCATCCAGCAGAAGGAGTCCATGGTGACCTTGGTATGATGGTGAAGGGAGACATCTGTATAGCTATCTCAAACAGTGGCGAAACAAAAGAGATTGTTACACTTTTGCCATTGATTAAAAGATTTAAAATTCCTCTTATTGCGATTGTAGGTAAAGAAGATTCTACGCTCCATAAGAAGTGCGATATATTCCTTGATGCTACAGTTTCCAAAGAGGCGTGTACTCTTAATTTAGCTCCTACTGCCAGCACAACTGTTGCCCTTGCATTAGGTGACGCACTTAGTGTTGCTCTCCTTGAAAGACGTGGGTTTAGAGCGGAAGACTTTGCTATGTATCACCCATCAGGATCACTCGGTAAGCAATTATTAATGCGTGTTGAAGATCTTTATCATACTGGTGATAAAGTCCCTATAATTAATGAGAACATGAATGTTTCTGATGCCTTGCTTGTTATGAGCGATAAGGGATTTGGTTGCACAGCTATTGTTGATGATAATAATAAACTAAGTGGAATTATTACTGATGGAGACCTTAGACGAGGTCTAGAAAAATTCAATGATGTATTCGATAAAAAGATAAAAGATATTGGTACTAACTTTCCAAAAGTAATTGAGAAAGATGCTCTGGCTGCGAAAGCTTTACAGATTATGGAAGAGCATTCTATAACCTCACTATTTACAGTTAATGAGAATGATACACCTGATGGAATAATGCATCTACATGATCTATTACGTGAAGGTATTGTATGATAAACCTACTTATCTTAGACGTTGATGGTGTTCTTACAGATGGCGGAATTATCTATGACGAGAAAGGCTTAGAAACTAAGCGGTTCAATGTTAAAGACGGTCTAGGGATAAAGGTTGCTCAGAAAGCTGGCGTAGAGATTGCAATTATTTCTGGCAGAAAATCAAAAGTTACTGATCTGCGTATGGAAGAGCTTGGTATTAAATATGTATATACAGGTATCAAAGATAAGCTTAAGTGCTACGAAGACTTAATATCTGAGCTTGGCATAAAAGATGAGAATGTTGCTTACATGGGGGATGACCTCAATGATATGGCACTACTGAATCGCGTCGAGTTGTCTGCTACTGTTGCAGATAGTTTTGATTATATGAAAGAGAATGTGAAATTTGTCGCAACTCGAAGTGGTGGGAATGGAGCTGTCAGGGAGCTTATTGAAGAGATCCTTGAGAGAAATGGTCTATGGTCAGAAATAAAAAAATCTTTCTTTTAATAATAGGATTATTAGTATCCTACTTTATATACTCATTGTTCCAAACGGATCATAATAAAGTTAAAATAAGTGTTAAAAAGAATGAGATAATAATAGATAATTTTGAAATGGCGAAAGTCGTTGATGAAAAAAATAACTTTTATAAGATAAATGCTAAGCAAGCTATTATTGATCGGACTGCTAAAGTTGCAGACCTCATAGATTTCACATTGGTTTACAAAAAAGGCGAAACAGATATGACAGCTAAGGCTGATGCAGGTACATTGATAGATGAGGTCAAGGTTGATGTAAACGGTAAGATTGTAGGTACTGTTAATGATCTTGATTTTGAAACAAGTAAAAATGGCACATTTCACTATGACTTTGATACTGAAATTGGGGTATTAACAGGAAATGTAGTTGTTAATAATGTAGAAGGTACTATTTTAGCTGATAAGGCAATAATTTACCATAATCAGAATAGTGTGGAGTTTAATGGAAATGTCAAAGTTATTTATACAAACTAGATTATTCATCGTAGTAGTGATGCTCATTCTACCTTTCACTCTGTTTGCAGAAGAGAAAAAAGATGAGCAACCGATTCAGATAGAAGCAGATAATATGAAGTATTTTGGTGATAAGCTGATGTCTGAGTTTAGAGGTAATGTAATTGTTTTAAAAGATGGTATGAAAATGACCTCTGAAGAGATGGATGTCTTTTTTACTCCTGAGAGGGAAGTAAAAGAGATTTTCAGTAGAGGAAATGTTAAAATAGAGAAAGAAGGGTTGTTGGCACTCTCTGGCAAAGCTAGGATTTATCAATTAGAAGAAAAAATTGTTCTAACTGAAAATGCTAAAGTTTGGCAAGGTGATAACTACCTCGAAGGGGACAAAGTTACCCTTTTTAATGACAATGAGAAGCTTTTTGTGGACAAGGGAGATCAAGACAAGAGAGTTAAAATCATCCTAGCCCCACAGAAGGAGAAATAAGCAGTTGGCACTGAAAGCAGAAAACTTAGTTAAAATATATAAAAAACGAACCGTAGTAGAAAATGTTAGCATCGAAGTAAATAAGGGTGAGATCGTAGGTCTCTTAGGTCCTAACGGTGCTGGAAAGACAACTACATTTTATATGATTGTTGGATTAGTAAAGCCAAACGGCGGATCTGTCTACCTAAACGGAGTTGATATCACAACAAGCTCAATGCATAAAAGATCACTCGGCGGAATAGGTTATCTTCCACAGGAACCATCTGTTTTCCGTAAGATGTCTGTCTATGATAATATATATGCTGCCCTCGAGCTAAAGTTTAATGATAAAAGCCTTATCAAAGAGAAGACTGAGAGACTCATAGAAGGCTTTAATCTTCAAAAAGTAGTTCATTCAATGGGGTATTCTCTTTCAGGTGGAGAGAGGAGAAGAGTAGAGATTGCTAGATGTATGTCTGGTGAGCCAGAGGTTATACTCCTTGACGAACCTTTTTCTGGGATAGACCCGATATCTGTTACTGATATTCAAAATATGATTTTTGCACTTAAGGATATGGGAATAGGTGTTCTTATTACTGACCACAATGTTCGTGAGACACTCAAAATAACAGACCGAGCATATATTATCGCTGATGGGAATGTTCTAACAGAAGGACAACCTTCTGATATAGTTAAAAACCAGCAGGTAATTGAAAGATACCTTGGTAAGGATTTTACACTTTGAAAGGCGGAAGGCTTAACCTAGAAATAAGCGGGAAACTTTCTCAGAAGCTGCACATTACACCACAAATGAAGCAGTCTCTGGCTATACTGCAAATGCCTATCACTGAGCTTTTGCAAGAGCTAAACACTTTTGTTATAGAAAACCCTGTATTGGAAGAGTCAGAGCAAGAGCCAGAAGAGGCTAAAGAAGAGAAACCAGAGGTCGCTGAAAAGGCTGAAGAGAAGGACGCTAAAGACGATGTTCTTAACGAAGACCTTGAGAAGATAGATTGGGACGAGCTTTATAGGGATTCAGGTGAAATTTCTTATAAGCCTAGTGACGATGAAGGATATGATTTAGAAAAATTTGTCAGTGGTCAGGAAAATCTTTTCGGACATCTGATGAAACAGCTTATAATTACTGGTGCTGATCAAGAAATTATAAAAGCTGGCGAATATATAATAGGCAGCCTTTCAGAAGAAGGATATTTCGATATCGAATTTTCTGAAGTGACCGAAGCTACAGGAGTTGATGAAGCAAGAGTAGGAAAAGCACTTTCTTTAATACAAACTTTTGACCCAGCAGGGATAGCAGCGACCAGCCTTAAAGAATGCATAGCCATTCAGCTTGCTCAGTTTGAAGTTGAGCAGGTTTACATAGATTTCATTGCAGAGCTTCTAGAAAATCATGAAAAAGATCTTATAGCTTTCAGATATGATGACATAAAGAGAAGCCTCAGTATAGAGAGTGACACATTCGATTATATGTTACTTCTCATTCGTAAAACAGACCCTAAGCCAGGTCTTAGCTTTTCAAAAGACTCAAACCATTCAGTAACACCAGACGTATATATCGTTAAAAAGGATGGGGTATATGACATCATTCTTAATGAAGATGGTATGCCAGCACTCAGAATGAATAGTTACTATATGAGCCTTCTGAAAAACAAAGAATTGGATGCTGGAACAAAAGATTATATAGAAGAAAAGGTTAAAAATGCTATCTGGCTGATTAAAAGTCTTAACAAACGTCAGAAAGCAATATATAAAGTAGTAAAGGTACTTACAGAAGTTCAGGCTGAATTTCTGGAACATGGGGTTAATTATCTTAAACCACTTAAGCTGAAAGACGTAGCAGAAGTTACAGAACTGCATGAATCAACCGTTAGCAGAGTTACCGCTGGTAAGTATGCTATGACGGAGCAGGGACTTTTTGAGCTTAAATCATTTTTTGTAAAAGGGTTAGACACAGATGATGGGGATATGTCTACTCAGAAAGTTAAAAACATGATCAAAGAAATAGTGGAATCTGAAGATGGTGAAAAACCTTACAGTGACCAGAAGATAGTCGAGCTTTTGAATGGTCAAGGGATTAAAATTGCCCGAAGAACCGTTGCAAAGTACAGGGATGAAATGAACATCCTTACTAAATCACAACGTAAAAGAAGCAGGAGGTAGGCATGAACATACAAATTACAGCCAGAAACATTGATCTGACAGATGCTATTAGAAGTTACGCTGAAAAGAAGGTTTCTAAGCTTGAGAAATATTCTGACCATATAACAGAGGCGAGTGTACTCCTTGAAGTACAAAAAAACGTACACATAGTTGAAATATTACTCTCAGCAAAAGGGATCTTCATGAAGGGGCTTGAGAAATCTGAAGACCTTTATGCGTCGATTGATCTTGCATCTGATAAAATCGAGAAGCAACTCGTTAAATACAAAGAGAAGCTTAAAGATAAAAAGATCCATGATAAAGATTATGAAACACCACTTAGACTGAACGTTCTTGATTCTCAGTCTGTAGAAGACAGTGAAACAAGAGTTATCATCTCTAAGGATATTCCTGTAAAACCTATGGATTCAGAAGAAGCTGTTATGCAAATGGAGCTTCTTAACAAGTCATTCTTTGTTTTCAGAAATTCTGATTCAAATGAAGTAGCTGTTGTTTATCAGCGTGATGATGGAAACATCGGACTCATTGAGTCCTAAGAGGCATAATAAGAATGGAACTGTCCGAACATATTGATGAAAATAGTATACTAAACGTCACCTCTGATACAAAAGAGGGAGTTCTTAAAGAGCTCGTTGATACTTTAGTAAAAAATGGTAAGATTAATAATCCTGAAGTCGCTCTTTCCGCATTGCTGGAAAGAGAGGCTTTGGGTAGTACTGGTGTGGGGGAGCAGGTTGCAATACCTCACGCTAAAATGAAAGAATTAGATGATGTTGCTATCCTTGTTGGTATATGCAAAGAGGGTATAGAGTTCGGTTCATCCGACGGAGCTCCTGTGAGAATATTTTTTCTCCTCCTTGCACCAGAGAAGCAAATGAACCTTCACCTTAAAACATTGGCACGCATAAGCAGGCTGATCAAATTGACAGACTTTAAAAATAAGGTCTTAGAAGGTGAAATGACTACTTCTGATATCAGTAAGGTTCTAAAAGAGGAGGAAGCCCGACTCTAATGAACAGAGTGCCTGTAACCGATCTTTTAGGTGAGGATGCCAAGCACCTTCACCTGAAACTAATATACGGTAAACAACACTTAAAAGACAGGTACATAGACAGTCACAGAATACAAAAACCAGGACTCGCCCTTGCAGGTTTTGCAGATCATATCCATGGCGGTCGGGTTCAGGTTCTGGGAAATACAGAAGTGTCCTATCTCTGGACACTTACTCCTGCTCAACGTTTTAAATCAATCAATAAAATCTGTAAGTTAAATATCAGCTGCTTTCTAGTAACCAATAAACTACACCTTCCTATCGAACTCTTAAATGCTGTTAGGCATGTTGGTGTTCCCCTGTTTAAAACCGATCTCCCGAGTTCTGAGGCTATTGCAGGTATAATGGCATACCTTGAAGAAAAACTTGCGCCAGAGACTAATTGTCACGGTGTATTTATGGATATTTTTGGTGTGGGGGTCCTTATTACTGGTCGTAGCGGAATAGGTAAGAGCGAATGTGCCATAGAGCTTATTAAGCGTGGTCACAGGCTTGTTGCAGATGATGCAGTACTTTTCAAAAGAATTCGAGGCGATCTGGAAGGTCAAAGTTCTGATCTTTTAAGATATCATATGGAAGTTCGCGGTCTTGGAATAATTAATATCAAAGACATGTTTGGAGTTACAGCTATCAGGCAGATAAAAAAGCTTGAGCTAGTTGTTGAATTTACAGACTGGGACAATGAAGCGAGCTACGATAGACTTGGTCTTGACGATAATACAGAAGAGATTCTAAAGATGAAAGTACCTAAGATACTCCTTCCTATTAGTGCAGGTCGTAATATGGCAGTTATAGTCGAGGTCGCATCACGTAATCATCTATTAAAAATAATGGGCTATGATTCGGCGAAAGCTTTTTCTGAGAAGCTTTTAGCATCTATGAATCCAAATGCAGACCATGATAGAGCTAGTGACGATAAGAGTACGATTAGAAGAAAGAAGGTGGAATAAATATGGTTGGGTTTAGTAAATCACTTGTTGTTCTTACTGGACTTTCTGGGGCTGGTAAGTCTATAGCAGCTTCAACAATGGAGGATCTTGGTTATTATACAATTGATAATCTTCCTTTAATGCTTTTTGACAAACTTGTAGAGCTTATGGTCAATTTTGAAAATGATCTCCACAAGGTTGCGCTTGTTATTGACTCAAGAAGCAAAAATATTGATTCCGTACTTGAAAAGATCGCACTCCTAAAAGAAAAATATGAAGCAAAAATAGTCTTTATTCATGCTAGCGAGGATGTTATCCTTAAGAGGTATAAAGAGACTAGAAGAAAACACCCAATGGGTGAAGATCTTATGGATGCTATATTAGCGGAGAGAGAAATGCTTTGGCCTGTTAGGGAACAGGCAGATTTAGCAATTGATACATCTCAGCTTAATGTGCATCAACTTAAGGCTAGGATAGAGGATGCTTTTTCTGAGGGGGCTGATTCTGATATGATTATCACTATTCAGTCTTTCGGTTTTAAGTATGGTCTTCCACAAGATTCTGATTTAGTCTTTGATGTCCGATTTCTTAAAAATCCTTATTTTGTAGAGGGGTTAAGGGGAATGACAGGTATAGACAGTGAGGTTAGAGACTATGTTTTTTCTGACAACGCTGCTAAGAAATTTTTTAAAAAATTAAAAGATTTATTGGGATTTCTAATCCCGAATTATATACGTGAAGGTAAAAAGTTTCTTACAGTCTCTATTGGTTGCACTGGTGGTAAACACCGCTCAGTTGCTAACGTAGAGTTTGTAGCTGGGTATCTTGAAAAGAAGACTACTCATAAAGTAAACATAAGACATAGGGATATAGATAGGTGATCAAATGATCGGAATTATATTAGTTACGCATGGTTCATTCGGCTCGGAGCTCATAAAAACTGCTGAAATGATAGTTGGAAAGCAGGAAGAGATAGAGTCGATATCTATGCAAGAGGGTTCTTCACTCGCAAATATCGCAGATGAAATCGAGTCCTCTATAGAAAAATATGCAGAAACTGGTGCTATTGTCTTTACGGACATGTTCGGCGGTAGTCCTTCTAACATATCTATGGCTTATTTAGGCTCAAAAAACGTAGAAGTTGTGTCTGGTGTTAACTTACCTATGTTGGTTAAAGCAATCAGTGTCAGAAAGGAGAATAAATCTTTATCTGCCATATGTGAAGATTGCGCTGAGTCTGGAAAAACAAGCATTATTGTAGCTGGACAGCTCTTAAAGGGTAGAGCATGAAAAAAGTAATCTTTCGTGTAGACGACAGGCTCATCCACGGGCAAGTTATCGAAGGATGGGTAAAATACTTTAAAATCAATAATGTCGTACTCGTCAGCGACAGAGTGAATGGCGACCCACTGCAAACTATGATCTATAGCAGTTCATTACCTCCTGGCACTAATCTCACTATCTGCTCTATGGCAGAATTCCTTACTAGTTTTAACTTTAAAAAATATAATAAAGATTTCGTTTTAGTACTTGTAGAATCTATAGATGAGCTATACGAAGCAAAAGGGCTACTTAACGAAGATGTTTATATAAATATTGGCTGTGTAGCTTGCAGAGAGCATAAAATTGAAGTTTCTAATACTGTATTTTTAAACCCAGCAGAGATAGAAAAAGTTTGTGATATACGTGATGACTATGAAGTGTTTATACATAAGGTTCCTTGGGAGACCAGTGTAGAAATACGTAATTTTACCGACCTTTTGGAGGGTAATCTGTGACATTTGTCCTTGCAACATTGTTTGCGGGTCTGGTTTCTGTGGACAGGTTCGCAGCTTTCAACTTTATGCTGTCCCGACCTATCGTTGTCTCATTTATCCTAGGACTACTCTTTGGTAACCCTCAAGAATGCTTTTATATAGGCTTAGTTTTCGAGGCTGTTGGGCTTATTGATGTGCCATTTGGTACTCGTATCCCTAAAGAGGATTCCTTCGGAGCTTTTGCCGCATGTACTCTTTTCGCTATATTACCTATAGAGCATGCTGACGAATTTGTACTTGGTTTTCTTTTATCCATTCTTTTTATGTTTCCTGTTACTCTCTCTTGCACAATCGGTAGAACACTAAACAAGAAGCTTTTCCTGTGGCAACATAAGAAGGGGAAGGTCAATACGGAGTTGTTACTAACTCTTGGGCTATTTTTAGCTTTTATAAGAGGAGTTATTGTATATGGTCTTGGTACATGTCTTATATACCTTCTTTATAACCATTTACACGGATATCTGCACAGGCACATAAATCTTTTCTTATTTGCTATTATGATCTTTACGTTCCTTTCAGGCTATATACTTAGATTTCTATCAGTCAGATCTTTTATGAAGTACGCAACATTTACTGCTGGACTAATAGCAGGCTGGGCACTTTTATGAAAATACTATGGCTACTCATTAAAAGTCTGTTTTATCAAGCAAACTTAAACCACGAAAATATGCAAGGTACTGGGTTTTCCTCAATGGTGAAATCTGCTGCTAAGGCTAAGGGTGTCGATCTTGATGAAGATACAATTTATAATGAGACAGCATATTTTCATACACACCCATATCTAGCTAATTTCATTCTTGGTATGTGGGTTAAAGAGTATCAAAAGGATGGTGAACCTGATTTTTATAAAAAAGTCTATTCATCCGCTTTTGGGGCTCTTGGTGATAGTTTTTTCTGGCATTCATTAAGACCATTATGTTTCATCGTTGCTGCAATACTAGGCTTCAATTCACCAGTTCTAGGACTCGTGACGTATCTAGTTTTGTATAACATGTTAAGCTTAGCATTTAGATTTACTGGTTTTTCTATTGGGTATGAGATGGGGCGAGATGTAATAGTTTTTTTTAATAGAATAAATTTTAATAGATGGTCTTCTTATTTAGATAATGTTTCAAAATTCATGCTCGGTTTTTTGCTCTCATTTTTAGTTAAAGAGAGTGTGGGTTTTAATCCACTTATTTTAGGTGTTTTGACAGTTTATCTATTAATAGGGCTAGCTATAGGACGAAAATTAGATATAGTTTTTGGATTGGTTGGTATGTTGTTTATTACAGGATTTTTCCTTTATTTTACAGGAGTATAGCATTGGGAGTTAAAGAAGAGGTTGATATTATTAATGAGCTGGGGATGCATGCAAGAGCAGCTGGTGCTTTTGTTAAAACATCAGAGAAATTCAAATCTGATATTAAGGTCTCCAAAGATGGTATGGATGTAAATGGCAAGAGTATAATGGGACTTATGATGCTAGCTGCTAGTAAGGGCTCATCTATCATTTTGAACATATCAGGCGAAGATGAAGAAGATGCATTCAACGCACTTAAAGAACTAATTAATAACAGGTTTGGTGAAGAACGTTGAGAAAACTAAATGGAATTCCTTCTAGTGACGGAATATCGATTGGACGTTGTTATGTGCTTGATAGACAGAAAATACAGGTGCGTCACTACTTCATTTCCGACGAAGAAGTTCCATTAGAGATTGCAAGATTAAAAAAAGGTATTGCTGAGACAGCCGAGTTTATAAATACTTCTAAGACAATGAGTGAGGATTCCTTAACAGAAGAGCATTCATTTATTTTTGATGTTTATCTTATGCTACTTCGAGACAATATGCTTATCGGTGAAGCGGAGAATAGTATCACTTCGATGCTTGTGAACGCTGAGTATGCACTTAGTCTTGCATGTGCTAAACTTATGGCACAGTTTGAAAAATCAGATAATGAATATCTGAGAGAAAGAAAATCTGACATTAACCATGTTGTCCAGAAAGTCCTCAGATTTATGAGTGATGAAACGATGGATACGGTCTTGGATGCAGAGAATGCAGATATTATTATCGCACATGATCTTACCCCATCTGATACATCTCAGATTACAAAAAAGAACATTAAGGGCTTCGCTACAGATCTTGGTAGTAGGACTTCACATACATCTATACTCGCTCGTTCACTCGGCATACCTGCTGTTGTGGGGTTAGAAGATATAGCATCAGCTGTAAAGGATGGTGATCTGGTTATCATCGATGGTTTCGAAGGGATTGTAATAGTTAATCCTGATGCTGATACATTGAATACTTATAAGAGAAAAGATGTTCGTTATCATGAGTATGTAGAAGAGTTATCTAAGCTTAAAGATGAAGAGTCAGCTACTCAGGATGGGATAAGAATAAAGACTTATAGCAATGTTGAGCTTAATGAAGAATTATATTTATCTAATCTTTATAACCACGATGGAGTAGGGCTTTACCGTACTGAATACATTTATATGTCGCATGGTGACGTTAGTGAAGAGAAACAGTATGCCACTCTTAAAGAGGCTGCTGAACTGAACGAAGGGTACCCTATCGTAGTACGGACTTTTGATCTTGGAGCAGAAAAATTATCAAAATATATGCCACACCCTGATGAGCAAAACCCAGCAATGGGGTTAAGGGCAGTTAGGTATTCTCTTAAATATGGTGATTTTTTCAATAAACAGCTTAGGGCGATTCTACGTGCATCAGCACATGGAGAAATTAAAATTCTTTTCCCGATGATATCTGGTATGGAAGAGTTTTATAAATGCAAAACTGCTCTTGATATAGCAAAGGCTGAACTTCGCGATGAGCAGATAGAATTTAACGAAGATATCAAGATAGGAGTCATGATGGAGCTTCCGTCATTGGCTGTTATTAGTGATATAATAGCGACTGAAGTAGATTTTTTTAGCGTTGGGACGAATGACCTTATCCAGTATACCCTTGGTATAGATAGAAATAATGAGTTCGTAGCATATCTTTATAGACCATCACACCCTGCTATACTTCGTACTTTAAAAAAGATTATCGACAGTGCAAATTCTGCAGGTATTGAATGTACTGTTTGTGGCGAGATCGCTGGAGAGCCAAAATACATTCCTTTCCTTCTTGGACTAGGATACAGGCATCTAAGTATGAGCCCAGCACTCCTTTTAAAAGCTAGAATGATCATTCGTGCACTGGACATGTCAGACTGTGAGAAACTAGTCGAAGAGTTGTCTTGTATTAAGATTGCAAGGCTTGCAGAAGAGCGTGTCGAGAAGTTTATCGACGAAAAGTGCTCAAACGTCTATTTTCACTAAATTTCTTTGTAATAATATGCTGGAATTATCTTGTCTAAATATGTATAATCCACTCACTTGATATGGAGTTATTATGCCTTTTCGTAATCAAATGAATATTGCAAATAAAATAACATTGGCTAGAATCGCTTTGGTTCCGGTCTTTATAGTACTTTTGTACTTTGATACATTTTGGACAAATATAATTGCAGCAGTGATTTACACTATTACTGCACTTACTGATTTACTCGATGGATATCTAGCTCGTAAGCATAATATCGTCACTGATCTTGGTAAGATACTCGACCCTGTTGCAGATAAGATATTAGTTACAGCCGCACTTGTACTTTTCGTTGAAATGGGGAGGCTCGGTGCTGTTGTTGTTATTATACTTATCGGAAGAGATCTATTAATAGGTGCTCTAAGAAGTGTTGCCGCTAGTAAAGGGACTGTTATTGCCGCTGGAACAGGCGGAAAGATAAAGACAGTCTTTCAGATGATCGGTGTTGGTATGATAATTTGGAAAAATGAACTGCTAGGCATAGATATTATGCTTATCGGTCAATTAATAGTTTATGTATCAGTGATCTTATCACTACACTCTGGCTGGGTTTACTTTCAGAATTATGCAGATGCTGAAAGACAGCTACAAACTACGGAAAATGAATAATATAATTACAGCACATTGCACTGGCTATGATGATAAAGCGTTGCCAGAGTTGATAGACAGTTATTTTAGAAGTGAGGCAGACAGGCTTAAAAGTGCTAAGCTTATCCTTATAAAGCCAAACCTTCTGTCTGCAAGTACGCCAAACATGGCCGTCACTACACACCCAGAATTCGTAAAAATAGTAATCAATAAACTTAAAACATATACAGACGCAGAACTATGGCTCGGCGATAGTCCTGGTGCGAACTTTGGTAAGTATGACAATGTCCTAAAAGTTACAGGAATAGGTGAAGTAGCTAAATAGTGTGGCGTTGAAGTCGTCAGAGTGGAAAGCTTTGAACCTGTCCAGAAGGATGGCTTTCTATATTCGTCCTTAGCTGATGAAGTAGATATTATTCTAAATCTAGCAAAACTTAAAACACATTCGCTCACAGGTTTGACACTAGCTGTCAAAAACTTATTTGGGCTTGTACCTGGCACATCAAAGGTTAGTTATCATAGGGATTATCCAGTTGATACACAGCTTGGTGAGCAAATTTATAAATATTTCTCGGTTCTAGGTCACAAGACCATGAACATAATAGACGGTATCCTAGCACTCGAAGGTGACGGTCCTTCTAAAGGGACACCTATTGAGTTGGGTATTGTTGCAGCATCTAGTGACGCAGTAGGGCTTGATATAGCAGTAACTCGTATGGTTGGGCTTAAAGATACTTTTTGCCTGACAAGCAAAGCCGCTCTTGATAGTGGTTACGATGCTAGCCATTTAGAGGTGCCAGAGGCGAATATCTCGCTTCTAAAGCTACCTATGTCCAAAAAGATGCATCTACCCGCTTTTATTAAAAAAATAGCAGCACAACAGATTTATGTAAAACCTAGGATCCTCAATGAAACCTGCATTAAATGTATGCTCTGCATGAAGAGCTGTCCTGTTGACGCTATATCAATTGTTAATGATTATCCGTTTGTAGATAAAAAGAAATGTATAGAATGTTTTTGCTGTCACGAGGTATGTGAGTCTGATGCTATAGGACTTGATAGGTCGTGGTTGCATAAGGTTATGGTGAAAAAATGACAGAATTTTATATCATGGTCCTTTGTTATAATTTAGGCTCTATCCCTACAGCTTTTATCCTTGTTAGGCAACTTAAGGGGATAGATATCCGTGAAGTAGGTAGTGGGAATGTCGGTGCCAGTAATGCTGGTAGAGTACTTGGTAAGTTAGGTTTTATAACAGTTTTACTTATCGATACCCTAAAGGGGTTCATTCCAGTATTCTTACTAATGCACTGGTATGGCGAGAGCGACTATGTATTGCTAGGTGCTATAGCGGTTATATTTGGTCATACATTTACGATCTTTCTTAATTTCAAAGGAGGAAAGGGTGTTGCGACTGGACTTGGTGTTTTTATAGCGCTTGCTCCTTTATCAACACTTATAGCTGCTGGAGTTTTTGTGCTTTTAATAATACCATTCAGGATGATATCACTCAGCTCTATGGCTGCGGCTGTTACTATAGGAATATCAAACTGGTTTCTTTATGATTGGATGAACTTAAAGTATTTTACGATAATGATCGTTATACTTATTATAAACTTACACAGATCAAATATTACTAGAATAATGAACGGAACGGAGAATAAAGTTGGAAAAAAATCTGCTTAATCCTTTAGATGTTATGCAGGAGTGTGCTCAGCTTGCGCTTCTCGGAAAAGGATATACAAAGACTAATCCCGTGGTTGGTGCTGTTGTAGCTAACCAAACAGAGATACTCTCCCGTGGATGGCATCAATCGTTTGGTGGTCCCCATGCAGAGGTAAATGCTATAGATAGTTGCCTAGTCCCAACAGAAGGGCTAGATTTATATGTTACACTTGAGCCGTGCTCACATCAGGGGAAAACCCCGCCGTGCGTAGAGAAAATAGTTTCAAGTGGTATAAAACGCGTATTTATAGGTGTTGTAGACCCTAACCCTGTAAACGCTGGTAAAGGTTTAGAATATCTTAAAAAGCATGGTGTAGAAGTATATGTCGGCTATATGGAAGACTTATGTGCTTCTATTATAGAAGACTTTGCAAAATACATAACAGATAAAAAACATTACTATACATTTAAAACAGCTCAGTCATTAGACGGTAAAATCGCAACATCTACAGGTGATTCAAAATGGATTACAAGTAAGGCGTCGAGAGAATATACACATTATATGCGTGCGGTATCAGATGCGATATTGGTTGGTGTGGGTACTGTGAATGCTGACGACCCAGAGCTGAACGTTAGACACATAAAGTCTGATAGAGACCCATTCAAAATTGTTTTAGACCCAAATGGCAGAATGTTGCTCGATAGGAAACTAGTTAAAAATAGTGCTGATAAGCTTATATACGTGACATGCAATGATAACGATGTCTCAGATAAGCTTAACGGTCTTGGTGCTGATATTATAACCCTTGGTGGCGATGGTCAGCTTGATCTTAATAAGCTCTCAGATGAGCTTGTAAAGAGGGATATCCTTAACGTTATGATAGAGGGTGGTGGCAAAACTACTGGCAAATTCTTTGATGCTGGACTTGTAGACAAGGTCAATATGTTTATCGCTCCAATCCTTCTTGGCGGTGACACAGTTTCTATTGCAGGAAAAGGTGTTGCGTCAGTTGCAGAAGGGTATAGATTAAAAGAGATACAAACCAAGCAGTTCGAATCAGACCTATATATAAGCGGAAAGGTTACAGACTTTAAACAGCCTATACTTGACCTAACTGAATATGTTAGAGGTTGCTGTGCTTGTGGATGTTCAAGGGATGATGATTAATGTTTACAGGTATTATTGAAGAGACTGGTAAGGTTGCATCTATACAGCGCAAAGGTGACTTTGCTGTTCTTACTATCCAGTGTAAAAAAGTGCTAGAAGGTTCCCAGCTAGGCGATTCTATCGCTGTGAATGGTGTGTGCCTTACTGCTACGTCCTTATCTTCTAATACTTTTTGTGCTGATCTATCCTATGAAACCCTTAGAAAGAGTTCATTTGCTGATATCTCTAATGGATCGGTAGTGAACCTAGAAAGAGCACTCACTCTTTCAACTCGCCTCGGTGGTCACCTTGTTAGTGGGCACGTAGATGCAGTTGGAGTTATAGAGAAGTTTGTGCAAAACCAATCGGCATATGTACTAACTGTCAGATACCCTGACGAGATAGATAAATATATAGTAGAGAAGGGATCAATATGCATTGATGGTATAAGCCTGACTACTGCGAAGTGCTCCCATGGCACATTTGAAGTTGCTGTTATCCCGCATACTTACGAGGAAACATCACTCAAAGGTAAAAGACAGGGAGCAAAGGTAAATCTTGAAGTAGATATGATTTCCAGATATTTAGAGAAATTATTGAAAAGTTCAGAAAAGACAGATACATTGATGGACAATCTTAATGGATTGTTAAACCAGGAGGATTTTTAATGCTTAAGAGCAGGCTAGCAACTGTTGAGGAAGCGCTTGACGATATCCGCAACGGGAAAATGATAATACTAGTAGATGACGAAGATAGAGAGAACGAAGGTGACCTCGTGTTTGCCGCTGATTTTGTCACACCTGACAAGATCAATTTTATGGCTAAGTATGGACGTGGGCTTATATGCCTCGCCATGCCATCAAAGAGAGCTGACGAACTTGGTCTCGACCTTATGGTTAGAGAGGATAGTAACTCCGCAAGGTTCGGTACTGCTTTCACAGTCTCTATAGAGGCTAAAGAAGGCGTTACGACAGGAATTTCAGCTCATGATAGGGCTCAGACAGTCAGAGTCGCTAACGACCCTACTAAAGGCGCTGCTGACCTAGCTAGACCGGGACACATATTCCCGCTACGTGCCAGAGAAGGTGGAGTGCTTGTGCGTACTGGTCAAACAGAAGGCTCAGTTGACCTTGCTAGAATGGCAGGGCTTACTAACCAAAGTGCCGTTATTTGTGAGATTATGAATGATGACGGTTCTATGTCTAGAATGCCTCAGCTTGAAGAGTTCGCAAATGAGCATGATCTTAAGATACTGACAATAGCTTCTATGATAGAATATCGTATGGACCACGAGCAGCTTATTGAAGAGACCACATCTGCTAAGATGCCTACTAGGTTTGGTGAATTTAACATCACTGGATTTAAGAGCAAGGTTGATGGACAAGAGGCTGTAGTTATATGGAAGGGTGATGTTAAAACACCTGAACCAGTTCTTCTAAGAGTTCACTCACAGTGTCTCACAGGAGACGTTTTTGGATCGGCAAGATGCGACTGTCGTGCACAACTTCATCAGGCTATGAAGCTTGTTGAGGCTGAAGGGCGTGGGGCTATTGTTTATATGTTCCAAGAAGGTCGAGGAATTGGTATACTTAACAAAATAAACGCTTATCACCTTCAGGATGAGGGAATGGATACTATACAGGCGAACATAGAGCTTGGGTTTGCTGACGACCTTAGAGATTATGGTTTCGGAGCTCAGGTTATACGCCATATGGGTATCAAAGATATAAAGCTTATGACTAACAACCCTAAAAAGATGGTAAGCCTTTCTGGCTTTGGTCTAGAGGTTGTAGAGAGGGTAGATATTACTTGTGATGTTAACCAGCACAATGAGTATTACCTTAAAACAAAAAAAGACAAGATGGGGCACCATCTCGATATAGATTAAGGAGAATGGGTATGAATGTTAAAACTCATAATGGTATTTACAACGGAAAAGGACAGAAATACGCTATC
This sequence comes from Denitrovibrio sp., assembly GCA_002869185.1. Classification (GTDB taxonomy): domain Bacteria; phylum Chrysiogenota; class Deferribacteres; order Deferribacterales; family Geovibrionaceae; genus Denitrovibrio. The sequence continues at coordinate 363,360 of PKTN01000001.1, forward strand.
GTAGCTGGTCGTTTCAACGATTTTATAACTAAGAGCCTTGTTGGTGGAGCTGTTGACACACTCGTTCGCCACGAAGTAACTGAGTCAGACATAGAAGTCTATCAGGTGCCTGGTGCATTTGAAATGCCTCTCATGGCTAAAAAGATAGTAGACAGTGGCAAGTATGACGCTGTAATAACTCTTGGTGCTGTTATCAGGGGTTCCACTCCTCATTTTGATTTCGTATCTTCTGAAGTAGCAAAGGGTGTTGCTAAAGTATCTCTCGATTCAGGTATCCCTGTTATCTTTGGAGTACTTACAACAGATACAATAGAGCAAGCTGTAGAAAGAGCTGGCACAAAACACGGAAATAAAGGCGCTGAGGCAGCTATGTCTGCACTAGAAATGGTTAGCGTTCTAAAGATGGTATAAATGAAGAAAAATTTTAAAGGCCGCACTAAGGGTCGTAAGTTTGCTTATATGATGATGTATCAGTTAATTATGACTGATTTTGAGCCTATCGATGTTACTAAAACATTTTGGGGCTCAGTAAAAGAGACTGATGATGATGTTATAGAGTTTGCAAATAGACTTTTTCTAGGTGCTGCCTCTGCTATGGATGCAAATGACGAGATCATAACTAAATATATACGTAATGACTGGACATTCGACCGTATGGGTGAGGTTAATAAAGATATATTACGCGTTGCAGTATTTGAGCTTTTTAGAAAAGAAGCTCCTTACTATGCGATCATAAATGATTTTGTTACCCTTACTAAAAAGTATAACGATGAAAGGTCTGCATCACTTGTTAACGGTATATTAGAAAATATCCGTAAAAACTATAATATTGCGGAGGACGAAGATTGATCTCGAATGCTAATTTAATCAGGATCAACTTTACGTGCCTTGATAGGTTCCCTGTTTTCATCGACTACGATATGGTCGAGATGAAGTGCAGAGGTATGAGTACTAAGCTGGATCTTTTCAGCTATGGGGCACTCTCTGATGAAATAGATAAATTGACCCCTGAAGATCTAAAATTTGCTAAAGAAGAGGGTATTTTCATAAGGAAGCATGGGCTTTTATTTGAAAGTGGATTCTTCTTGTTTGACTTTAATTATCTCCTTCAAAATGTTGATAATTTTATAGAAAAAGTAAAGAAGATGAATCTTGAGGTTGTATATCTTGAAAACTCTAAACGTTTTCAGATGGAAGAAGTCGTCAGTGCTTTAAGTTTTTGCAAGGCACAGCTTTTGGAGTTTGACGATGCCTCACACGGTTAAGGTCATAATGAACATCCCTAAAAAGGATGTTTTAATTCTAAACAGTTTTACTGACGCTTATGAAGGTATAGGTATAGTCCGTACAGTCGATCCAAAGGCTGGTCTGGTTATAATATATGCCACAGATTCCACATACAAAATCGTCTTAAAGGTTCTTGACGAACTTATAGAAGATGGTGTTGAAATCACTAATATCAAAACACAGGTGAGTGAAGATGTCGATGCTTGGTAAAGTATCAGATGGTCTTCTATATGAGACTATTCAACAACTTTCTAAATATGGTGACTACTCAGAACTCTTTATAGAGACATCTAAGAAGCAGGCTGCTGTCTTTGAGAATAACAGACTTGACAGGGTAGATAACTCTGTTGATGGTGGTATAGCTTTCAGAGTTATAGAGGGTGATAAAACGTATTTTGCCTATACAAACTCTTATGATGAGCAATCTATCAAAACTACAGCTACAGAGCTAACCTCGGCTCTTAAAGCTGGTGTTAATCGTGATATATCTATTAGCTCTAAAGAGTCAGTAAAATACTATAAAACAAAATCAGATACAGGCGTCGCAGATAAGATAAATTTAGTGACTGATATGGGCAAAGCAGCAAGACTTGATGATAAGATTATCCAAACAACAAGTGTTTATGCTGAGCATTTAAGAGACACTAGGATTATAAACACTGATGGAAGTGATATAGCTCAGAGTCTATGCTACGTGACAGGCTATACTGCGGCTGTGGCATCAGACGGTAAAGATATGCAACAAGGCTACATACCTCTTGGTGGTGCATTTGGACAGGAAGAAGCACGTAACCTCGACTTTATAAAAGTCTCTGAAGAGGCGGCGAGGCTAGCTCTGAATAACCTCTCTGCGAAACACGCACCAGCAGGTCTTATGACAGTTGTTATTAGTGCGACAGCAGGTGGAACTATGGTTCATGAAGCTGTAGGGCACGGTCTTGAGGCTGATCTAGCTTGCAATGGCATGAGCGTCTACGCAGATAGGCTTGGTGAGAAAGTGGCTTCAAACATTATAAATGTTGCAGACAATGGAACAATAGATGGTAAAAGAGGTAGCTATATCTATGATGATGAGGGTGTTAAGGCATCTAGTAATCTTCTCATAGAGGATGGCGTATTAAAGACTTATATGTTTGACAGACTCTACGCTAGCAAAGAGGGTAAAAGACTTACTGGTAATGGTAGAAGACAAAGCTATAAGCACAAACCTATCGTCAGAATGACAAATACTATGATAATGCCCGGCATTAGTGAGCCTTCAAGTATTATCAAATCTGTATCGAAAGGCTTGTTTGTTACCCGTATGGGTGGTGGACAGGTTAATACTGTGACTGGAGACTTTGTTTTTGAAGTTACAGAGGGATTTTTAATAGAAAATGGTAAACTGGGAGAACCAGTTAAAAATGCTACACTCATAGGGAATGGTCCGAAGGTTATGAGTGAGATAGATATGGTCGGCAACGATCTTGGATTTGGTATTGGTACATGCGGTAAGGAGGGGCAGGGTGTCCCTGTTTCTGACGCACAACCGACACTTCGGATTCCAGAGATAACAGTAGGGGGAAGATAAGTGGAAATACCTGTTAAATATATGATAACTGACCTTATAAAAAGTAGAACTAAAGATGGAAAACCTTATCTGCGTGCTATTATGTGCGATAAAGAGGGTAACCGTAGACATGGTATTATGTTTGATACAGATAAATTAGATTTCGATCCTGAAAATGGCTATATAGTAGAAGCTATTGGTGTTATTCAGCAATATGCAGGTCAGGATCAACTTAAAATAAACCATATGAAGATTATCGAAGATGCTGACCCTGCGGACTTCTTACCTAAGAAGGGGTTGGACGAAGAGGCACTCTTTGCTGAGATGACAGAGATCCTTTTAGAAAACGTTAATGATACGCACCTCGTTAAACTTGTTGAAGCTTTCTTGGATGACGAAGATACTGTTAGGCTTTTCAAAAAGATGCCAGCAGCAAAATCAGTTCATCACGCTTATCTTTCAGGGCTTTTAGAGCACACTCTTAGCATTATGAAGATGGCTGTTATGATGGCAGATTGCCATAAGGAAGTAGTCAATAAAGAGCATCTTGTTCTTGGAGCACTATTCCATGATATAGGTAAAACAAAGGAACTCGCTGCTCGTACTGGGTTAGAGTATACTGATAGTGGTAAACTACTCGGACACCTAATACTTGGTGTGGAGATTATGAATACATATATAGCAACTATAGATGGTTTTCCTGATGAGGCTAAGATGCTACTTAATCACCTTATTCTCAGTCATCATGGTCTACTCGAGTACGGCTCACCAAAGAAACCGAAAACTCCAGAGGCGTTTATATTGCACCATCTTGACGATCTTGACGCAAAACTTAATACTTTCTCATCGATTTTTGAAAGAGAAGGGATAGAAAAAGGGTGGAGCGGTTACGATAGGTTACTTGAGAGACAACTGTTTAAGCACACATAGACAATCATTAGGAGGGCTTTATGCTCACAAGATTTAGAATGTTTATCCAGCGGTCGCTAATTGCAGGTATTCTTGCAACCCTTCCGCTCGCAGTTACATATTGGTTTCTAACATTCGTATTTAAGAAGTTCTCAGGCTTTTTTCAGCCGTATCTCGTAATGCTAACAAATAAATATGATATTATTCTTCCTGATTATACCGAAAAGATAATATCATTCAGTGTGATTATTATTGTTCTATTCTTTATAGGTCTTATAGCTAAGAACTATTTAGGGAAGAAGATACTTGGTATGATACAGTCAATAGCGGAGAATATCCCAATAGTTCGTGGCGTTTATTCATCTATAAGGCAGATTGTCGATGCATTTCAAACAACCAGCGGTTCAAGCTTTAAGAAGGTTGTAATGATAGAGTATCCTCGTAAAGGTATTTATAGTTTTGGTTTTATCACTAAAGACTCGTCAGAGTTTCTTAATAAGGCAACTGGTGAGGTCTGCGTAAATATATTTATCCCTACAACGCCTAACCCAACATCTGGTTTTATACTCATTGTCCCTAAAGCTGATGTTATTGACCCGGGTATACCTATCGAGCACGGAATAAAATTTATTATTTCTGCTGGTCTTGTAGAACCGTTTGCAAAACCTGAAGAGCCAATAGTATCATCTGGACAAACTTTAGAGGTTAAATAATGTTTATTAATCTAGGCTTGATAGGACAACCACTTAAACATTCTTTTTCTCCGTTTATTCAAACACGTTTTTTTAAAAATTCAGGTCTAAATGGTGGCTATTGCTGTTTTGAAACAGACGGTGGTCAATCATTGAAGAATACATTCGATACACTTAGAAAATTCTCTTTTAAAGGTGTAAATGTAACTGTACCTCATAAGCAGGAAGTCTTTGACCTTGTTGACACTTGTGACGATACAGCAAGCTCTATAGGGGCTGTCAACGCTGTACGCATAGGTGAAAAACTAGAAGGTTTTAATACTGATGCTATTGGATTCGAGACTATGGTTAAGGATGCAGGGCATGATCTTTCAGGTAAAAACGTTCTACTGCTTGGTTGTGGTGGAGCATCAATGGCCGTTCTTTATGTTCTCAAAAAATATAATGTAAAACTCACTGTTGTAAATCGTAGCTTAGATAAGGCTGAGAATGTTTTAAAGTCTATGAGCTTTGACAACGCTACATTGCAGGATTATAATTTAATAAAGGGTGATAATGAATTTGACTGTATTATCAACGGGACATCTATCGGACTTGAAGATGGTAACTTCCCAGATATGAGCAGTATAGGATGCAAAAGTATTGCGGTCGATCTGCAATACAAAAAAGGGCTGACACCTTTCTTGAAATCCATGAATCACTCAGAGTGTAGTAAGCTCGATGGCTTTTCCATGCTGGTTCATCAAGGGGCAAAAGCTTTTGAGATTTGGACGAGTGTTTATCCTGAGTTTTCTGTGGAGACTATTGCCGCAGAGCTTGGGATTATATAAGGAGTAAAGATATGCTTAGTTTACAGGAACTTTTATCAAAAATGGTAGAGATGGGTGCCAGTGACCTTCATATCACAGCTGGAACTCCTCCAGTACTTCGTATCAACGGCGACCTGGAACGTATGGAAGGCGAAGAGATGAAGCCTGCTGATACCAGAGCTTTATGCTATAGCATTTTGAACGAAGCTCAAAAGAAGAGATTCGAAGAAGAGTGGGAGCTTGACCTTTCATTTGGAATAAAGAACGTTAGCCGTTTCAGAGCTAATATATTTATGCAACGTGGTGCTGTTGCTGCTGCTTTCAGAGTTATACCTTATGAGATTCGTGGCTTCGATAAACTTAATGTTCCTCCTGTTGTGACGGAACTTTGTAATAAACCTCGTGGACTTGTCCTTGTGACAGGACCTACTGGTAGTGGTAAGTCTAGTACGCTTGCGGCTATGATAGATAAAATTAATTCAGAAGACCCAGTCCATATAGTAACAATTGAAGACCCTATAGAGTTTGTTCATCAGCATAAAAAAGCAACGGTTAACCAACGTGAGCTTAATGCTGACACCAAATCATTTAAATCTGCGCTCAAGTATCTCCTTAGACAAGATCCTGATGTCTGCCTCATAGGTGAGATGCGTGATCTAGAGACTATAGAAGCCGCTCTAACGATAGCTGAGACTGGACACCTATGTATGGGTACATTACATACAAATGGAGCTGTACAGACTATTAACCGTATCATAGACGTATTCCCTCCACATCAGCAGTCGCAGATTAGAGCACAGCTCTCTTTTGTTCTTGAGGGGGTGATCTCTCAACAGCTTGTTCAGACCAAAGACGGTAAGGGGAGAGTGATGGTTTGTGAGGTACTGGTCCCTACATCTGCTATTAGAAACCTTATTCGTGAGGATAAACTTCAGCAGGTATATGGGTCTATGCAAACAGGTCAGGGTGAACATGGAATGCAGACTATGAGCCAATCGCTTATGAAAGCTCTTAAAGATGGTCTCATCACAAAAGAAGAGGCTATTAATAGATCTAACTATCCAGAAGAGATGAAACAACTCATCAAACGTGAAGGTATGTAGATCTACACCTACAATAATTCCATAAACACAAAAAAATAGATAAATAAAAAGGGGTGCTTTTGGCACCCCTTAGTTTGTTATAATCTAAAGTTTCTTTTCAGTTATTCGTTCGATATCAGCCAAAGCTCTGTGAATATTAAACTTTGCATTGTTGTAAGTATTTTCAGCTCTTGTGAGCATCACTCTAGCATCCATAAGGTCAGTGTTAGTTGCGACCTTCTGTTTGAACTGATTTTGCGTAATACGGTAGTTCTCTTGAGCTGATGCAAGTTCTTTCTCAGAAGCTTTTAAGCTGGCGTGCGCAAGATCAAGGTTTTCAACAGAATTTTTCAGTTGAAGAGTCATACTAGCTTTAGTGTTTCTAAGCATAGACATCATATACATCTTTTCAGCTTGAAGAGACTTCGTAGAGTTATACTTATTAAAACCATCGAAAATGTTCAGGTCGACAGTAAGTGAGAGTGTAGTCTCGTTGTCGTATGCATAGCCTCTATCAGAAGGGGAAAAATCCTCTCCGTAAGTGTTGTATGCAGCCCCAAGATTAACCTTTGGGTAGAATTTACTCTTATTAGCCTTAATACTGTATTTTTGAGCATTAATAAGCTCTGTAAGGTATTTAATCTCACTTCTGTTTTTCATCATATCAGCTTTAAGACTTTCGATGTCGCTTATGCTTCCTGTGTAGTCTGTTAGAGTAGCAAATTTTTCATCGTTGGCTATATCAGCTCCAGTCAGCTTCTCAAGGTTAAAGATTGCAACCTTGTAAGCACTTGCGGCAGATATAACATTCTGTTGGCTCGATGCTAGCTCAGATTCAACTTTAAGCACTTCGTTTTTAGCAACATAACCAACTTCATAAGATAGTTTGATATCTTTAAGCTGGTTTTTTAGGAGCTGGATAGCTTTCTCTGCTACTACTATGCCATCCTGAGCGGCTAGAACATCTATATATGCCTTTTTTACAGACAGAGTGATATCTTCTCTTATTGCCTGAGTATTGTGCTTAGCGGCAGAGTATGCACTCTTAGCAGCTTTCACATTAAACATGTCGCCGAAACCATTAAATAGATTATAGCCGAGCGTTAAGCTGATTGTTGAGTATTCATCTTCTATTGTGCCATAAGCTTTTTCAGAGCTTTTAACGTAAGCGTATTTAGCATCTAACTGAGGAAGATAAGGGGTCTTTGCAGATGCAACATTATACTTGCTAGATTCAACTTTATGCTGGCTAGCAAGGATTTCAAAATTATTTTTAAGTGCAGCGTCGACAGCTTCATCAATGGTAATTGCGAAACTGGTAGAACTTATAAGCAGGGCTACTGCTAGTCCTGATATTACCTTAAACATCCATACCTCTCTTCTTTTCAAATTTTATAACAAAAAGCAACATTGTTGGTATCAGAAAGACTGTAAAGATAGTCGAAAGTGCTATCCCACCAAGTATAACACCACCAAGACCTCTATAGAGCTCGGAACCTGATCCCGGTGAAAGGACAAGTGGGAGCATACCAAACAGAGATGTCATTGCACTCATGTAAATAGGGCGAAGCCTTGTTTTAGTAGAGCTCATAACAGCCTCTTTATAGTCCATGTTGTGTTCTCTTATATTATTCAGAGATTGGTGTACGATAAGGATAGCGTTGTTTACCACAGTACCGATAAGGATTATAAAACCTAGCATTGTAAGGATATCCATTGGCTGAAGTATAAGGAATACATTAACCAGTTTAAGCCCTATGAAACCACCAGCAGCCGCGAGTGGGACTGTGAAGATAATGATAAACGGATAGAGGAAATTACCAAAAAGCGCTGCCATAAGCAGATATGTGATAATCGCTGCAAGAACAAAGTTCCATGAGAGACTGCTAATAGCAGAAGTCAGTTTGTCAGCTGTACCACTCATATTTATCTTTAGGTCTTTAAACGCTGGGTTACTAAGTATTGCTGGTTTAATCTTATTATTTATAGTTCCCATAGCAGTTTCTATAGGTGTTGTTTCAGGAGGAGTAACTTGCAGGGTGATAGTCCTATCCATTTCATAGTGACGAACCTGTTGAATACCACTCCCTGGAGTAAGTGTAGCTAGTGTGTTTAGCGGAACTATATCACCTTTAGGTGTGGCGATGAGTTCGTTTCCAATATCTTCTGGTGTCATACCTGTACTGACTTCATTCTTTACTACTAGATCTATACTACTTTGACCGGGTACTTTATATTCACTAACTTTTCTACCATCCATGATAATGTCGATGGCTTTACCGAGTGATGCTGTAGTCATTCCCACTGATTTAATCCTATCTCTGTTAGGGATAAAATTAACCTCAGGGTAGGAGACTTCCATAGAAGGGATAGGTCTTATCTGAGCACCAGGGATAGCTTGTGAAAGCATTCCGTACATCATACCAGATGCCCCTGCAATAAGGTTAAGGTCTGATCCTGAGACGTTTACGTCAATAGAACGTCCTCCACCAATGCCACTTTCAAATATACCTGACTGTATTGTTACACCAAATATACCCGGGATAGAGTTAACTTCTCTGTTTAGAACAGGGAGAAGCTCTTTAGCTCGTTGTTCTTGATCACTAATAATACCTGCGACCATGAATCGTTCTGCACCTACATAGAACATATCTTTGATGGCTGGTAAACCATTTATAGATTTTCTAAATTTATCAGTAGATTTAAACAAGTTAGTACCAATATCAGTCCTCTCTTCATATGAGAGTCCAGGAGGTGGAATAAATATGCTTAAAAGAAGGTTTCTGTTACCTTGTGGCAGGTATTCTCTAGGTGGGAATAGCATAACCGCCATACCTACAGAAAAGCCAACCAGAAGTACTATAGTGATGATTCGAGACATAATGCTCTTGGTACATATACCGAGCAGACTCATCACTTTATTTACGACAAAAGTACCGAATTTATCAATCTGTCCAAGTTTTTTAATCTCTTTTTGCTCTTTACCTTCTTTCCTTTTAAGTAGCTGAAAGGTGAAAGCAGGTATAACGGATATAGACACAAAAAGACTTATAAGTACTGATGAAGTAATAGCGATGGCGATATCTTTAAAAAGTTGACCAGCTTCTTCCTGCATAAAAACGATAGGAAGAAAAACCGCTACAGTAGTGGCTGTTGATGCAATAACTGCACCCCAAACCTCTTTAGCACCTTGGTAAGCAGAATCGAATGCCGATTTACCCATTTTTCTATGTCTGTCGATATTTTCGAGAACAACAATAGCGTTATCCACTAGCATACCAACCGCGAATGAGATACCAGCGAGTGAAATAACGTTGAGTGATCTTCCCATAAGTTTAAGGAATATAAATGTTCCAATAATACTAATCGGGATTGCTGTTGCTACAACAATAGTTGATGTCACACTTCTAAGAAATAGAAGCAGAACTATAACAGCGAGTATCGCACCGATAAAAATATTCTTTTTAACAAGATCAATAGAACCTTGGATATAAGGACGTTGGTCATATACCCACATTATCTTTAGACCCTTGTCTTTCATAACGGTAGCATTTAGCTCATTCACAACCTTCTCAACAGAGTCGGTCATTTCTAAAATGTTTGTAGTTGCTTCAGGTTTAACACCCATAACAATCGCTCTGGTACCGTTATGATACATCGAAGCATCTAGCTTTTCATATCCTTTTTCAACCTTCGCGACATCAGAAAGAAGTATCCTGAGTTGACCGTCAGAGCGAATTACAAGGTTTTCAAGTTGTTCGGAGTTAATGAATTCTCCTGTAGTTCTGATACGATAGTTTTTACGACCTACGCCAAGAACTCCAGCAGATGTATTAACATTTTCTGATCCAATAACATTAGTAATGTCGTCATAGGTAAGACCGTATGAAGCCATTTTTTCTGTGTCTACTAAGACATGAAGTTGATCTTTAACACCACCAAATACTAGCAGTGATGAAACACCTTTTACCCTCTCAACGTATTGTCTGACTTCATCTTCAAAGAAGGTCATGAAATAGTTAGCAGGTTTTGGGTTACCATCTATCGATTCAATAACAGTCCATATAACAGGGGAGGACGCTGAACCAGAAGCACTTATAATAGGCTTCTCAACGTTGTCAGGATAAGATGATACTTCGTCCAGTTTGTTAGAGACGAGTAGCATTGCGTCGTTAATATCAGTACCTAGTTCAAACTCAAGTGATATTTCGCCCATACTATTATAAGAGTTAGATTCGATATCTTTTAGCCCTGTAACACCCTTTAAAACATCTTCTTGTTCGTTTATGATCTCGCTTTCGATGTCGTATGGTGTTGCTGATGGCCATATAGTAGTAACGGTAATCTCAGGCTTACTTACGTTAGGTGTAAGTTGGTAAGAGAGTGAGTTAATACTAATAAAGCCAAACAAAATGATAAGAATGACTATTACTATTGTAGTAACAGGCTTCTGTATAGAAAATTTTATAAAGTCCATATAATTATTTACCTATTATGTTGACAGCTTGATTAGGTCTCAGTCTTTCATTCCCTTTAACAATAACAGTCATGCCTGCTTTAAGAGCTTGTGACTGAACCCCAGCAAGGTTACCTCTATATCCTAAGACCTTTAGAGGCATAGGTTTCGCGGCATTATCTATTACAGTATATGCAAATACATTCCCTTGAGCCGTTACAACAGCGTCTCTATTAATAAAGAGAACTTTTGTTGGGCTAGAGGTTGGTAAATATACTCTTGCTTCCATACCTTGGAGGAGGGAGGCAGCGTTATTAGTTTTGAATTTAACTGGGAATGTTCTGTTTGTGACGTCACCAGAAGGAATTACAGATACAAAGTCAGCTTTTGCAGGTTTGCCTACAGCTTCGATATCTACAGTAAGTCCTTTTTTCATGTTTGATAGCAATTTTTCAGGTACATTTACAATAATATTCATAGCACCTGTTTTTGCTAGCTCTGCAACAACAGAGCCTGAACTAACCCATTCCCCAACTGATGTTTTCTTTGAAACAACAATGCCGTTATACGGGGCATATATCATCTTTTTATTAAGCTGAGCCTTTAGGTTGTCGATGGCGGCGTATTGAGCAGCCTTCTGTTTCTCTAATGCTATAGCAGCGTATTTTTTATTTTCATAGGATTGCTCAGAAGTGGCATTCCCTTTATAAAGTTTAGCTGTTCTTTCATAGTCGTTTTGTGCAAGCTGAAGGTTAGCTTCAATCTGACCGAGAGCAGCTTCTGCTTCTGCTATAGTCTTTTCGAGTAGTTCACTATCAATAATAGCGAGGATACTGCCTCTAGAGATTATGTCACCTTCTTCAAATTTTACAGTTTTAATTTTGCCTGCGGATTCTGCGGCAACGCTTGAAATATCAGTAAATTTTACTGTACCTACAAACGGAGAAGTAGGAGCGAGCATACCTGCTGTGGCGGTTTCTACTACAACGTTTGAAGCTGGTTTTGCAGGTGGTTTTTCATCGGACGCAAAGGTAGTGGATGTTAAAATACCAAAAAGTATAAAACACAATAATAAGTTTCTCATGCTAAAGTTCCTTTTAGCTATCAGTTCTTGTCGATTGATTTGATATTTTTAATGAGAGCTCTTAGAACATTCTTTGCAGTCTCATAGTCATCTTCAGGGATATCTTTAAGAAAGTTATCTTTGTAGAATTCTAAGATTGGCTCAACAGGGATCAAAGCATCTTTTCCTGCGTCAGTAATAAAAACATGGGTAACTCTTCTGTCTTTACGGTTTTTTACCTTTTTGACATATTTCTTTTTAACAAGTCTGTTTACAACACATGTTGTAGTAGGTTTGTCAAAATATAGAAGATTTCCAAGTTCGGTCATATTGAGGCCGTCTTGCTCTGATAATCTGATGAGGACTGCCCACTGCGCAGGTGTAAGGTCAAGCTTTCTAAGTCTTGCCTCAAACTCCTGTCTAGCGAGTGTCGCTGATCTGTTCACTAAAAATATAATTGAGTCGTCTAGTAACATGAAGCTAAGTTAGTGTGCTAATATTGAGTTGTCAAGAAAATAGTTTAGTAAATTAAATAAATTCACAAATATTAGCACTTAAATTATTTATTTTCTTCTAATCAATCTACTATATAAGATCTAAATGTCAATATAGCTAAATGTTAATTAGTGTAAATTTAATTTAAAGATAATATATTGCTACATGTTACAAAAACTGGAGTTGATAAAAAACGATAGATTGTGTATTTTGTTAAGTTCTAATTGATTCGGAAGGTGTTTAATGAACGATTGTTTTAACCAAGATGATATGCAGTACCTAATAGATGACATGAAAGTAGGCGATACTTGGCGAATTTTTAAGATATTAGCCGAGTTTGTTGAAGGTTTTGAGAAACTATCCAAAATAGATCCAGCTGTTACAGTTTTTGGGTCTGCTAGAGTGAAGCCCGATGAACCACATTATGCATTAGCTGTGGAGATAGGTCGCAAACTTGCAGAAGAGGGGATCACGGTTGTTACTGGTGGTGGTCCTGGTATTATGGAAGCAGCAAATAAAGGAGCATTCGAGGCTGGTGGACAGTCAGTTGGTCTAAATATCGAGCTTCCTTTTGAACAGCAACCTAACCCATATGTAAAGAAATCTATCACTTTTGATTATTTCTTCGTACGTAAGGTTATGTTAGTTAAATATGCTAACGCATTCGTAATTCTTCCTGGTGGGTTTGGAACTCTTGATGAGTTATTTGAATCTATAACACTTATCCAGACAGGTAAGATTATGCCGTTTCCTACTATACTTGTAGATAGTGGTTATTGGGGCGGACTTTTAGATTGGATAAAAGACAGAATGAGAGGGATGGGTTATATATCTGAGAGTGATCTGAATTATATCCAAGTGGTAGATACAGCTGATGAAGCCATAGCTATCATTAAAGAATTTCTTGAAACTAGCAGGATTAACAAATGACAAAAATGTACGATCTACACACGCACACAACCTTCAGCGATGGTGTTTTGATACCTGCTGAGTCAGCCAGAAGGGCTATTATGGATGGATATGCGGGTATGGCATTTACTGACCATGCTGACGAATCAAACTACGCTCATATTCTTGAAAACCAGCTTAGGTTCAAAGAGCAATTTAATGCTATGAACGATGACTTTAAGGTTATAGTTGGCTTAGAGCTTACACACGTGAGACCTGCTTTGATAGGTGATCTAGCTAAAAAGGCGAGAGCTGCTGGTGCAGATATTATTGTTGTGCATGGTGAGACTATCACTGAACCAGTAGAAGAGGGGACAAACCTTGCTGCCGTTGAAGCTGGTGTTGATATCTTGGCTCACCCTGGGCTTATAACTGATGATGTTATTAAAGTTGGTATAGATAATGGTGTTCACTTTGAAGTCACGACTAGAAAGGGACACAGTATAACTAATGGACACGTTGTAAAAAGGGTGCTTGCTCTCGGTGGTCAGCTTGTGATAAACAACGATTACCACACACCTGGAGACAGAGTTTCTCCTAATATGGCAGCTAAGATTCTTACGGGTTCTGGATTAAGCAAATTAGAAATAGAAAAAGTTTTTGATAATAATAAAAAAATATTCTTACGTTCCTTGGAGGTTTAAGTGAGTAGAAAAAAACAACAACAACAAGTTGAAGAAGAAGCTGTAGATAAGATGGATCTGTTTCTGGCCGAACATTATAAGAAACTTCTTGCTGGAGTAGCAGTTCTTCTTATTTTATTCCTCGCAGGATACGCATTTAAAACTATGCAAGCGTCTAAAAATGATCTGCTCGCTAGTAAAGCTGGTCAGCTTGAAATGATAGTTACTATGTCATGTGGTAAAAACCAACTTTATAACTATCTTGCTATGACAACTGAATATCCAGCTGTTGGCGACTATGTTAACCTCAAAGCTGGTGAGGTACTTCTTGTTAATGGTGATAAAGATGGTGCTGCACCACTCCTCGCTACTGCTGGTGGAGATTACAAAGAGCTAGCTGATGGGCTTGCATTTGATGCCGGTGTTGGCAACATAAATCCTGAGACATACCTTACTGCTGGTAAGATGGGGGCTCTTTGGTACTACAGAGCTTATCTTGCATCAGAAGGTGATAAACAAAAAGAGATTCTTGAGACATTTAAAGTTAAATATCCAAATAATGAACTGCTTCAGCAGATAGAAAGGTGGGACGGTTAATGAAGAAGGTTTTAAGTGGAAACGAGGCATTCGCCAGAGCAGCATACGAGGCTGGTGTAGGCGTTGTTAGCTCATACCCTGGAACTCCTAGTACAGAGATTACTGAGCATGTTTCTGAGTATACAGAAATTTATACTGAGTGGGCGACTAATGAGAAGGTAGCTACAGAAGTTGCTATAGGGGCAAGTCTTGGTGGTAAAAGGTCGATGACATGTATGAAGCATGTTGGGCTCAATGTAGCATCAGACCCTATAATGACACTTTCATATACAGGCGTTAATGCAGGAATGGTTGTGATCGTTGCAGATGATCCAAACATGTATAGCTCACAAAACGAGCAGGATAGTAGGCACTATGCTAGATTCGGTAAAATCCCTATGTTTGAACCGTGTGACAGTTCTGAAGCGAAACAGTTTACTAAAGATGCTTTCGCACTTTCTGAAGAGTTTTGTACTCCATTCTATATCCGTTCATGTACAAGAGTCTCGCACACTCAAACTGTAGTTGATCTTGTCGACAGAGTTGAAGGACCAGCTTTTGCACCAGAGAATAATATCCCTAAATGGGTTATGATCCCTGTAAATGCACGTAGAAGACATAAACTCGTTGAACACAGGACGGAGCTCCTTACAGAGCTTGCTGAGGGCGATAAATATAATAAAGTAACTATGAGGGATAAGAGCGTAGGTGTTGTTTGTGCTGGTGTTGCATATAACTATGTACGTGAGGTAAACCCTGAGGCTTCTACATTGAAGCTTGATATGGTATGGCCACTCCCTATAGAAAAAATAAGAAAATTTAGTGAGTCAGTAGACAAGCTTTATGTAATAGAGGAGCTTGATCCTTTCTTTGAGACTGAGATCAAGGCTGCAGGCATAAAGGTTGAGAAGCTTGAAAGAAGCCTTTGTGGAGAGCTCTCTGTAGATGCTGTAAGAGCACTTTTTAATGGTGAAGAGTATGAGGTTGAGTCAGACAATAGCTTGCCTTTCCGCCCACCTAACATGTGTCCTGGTTGTTCTCATAGAGGTATGTTCTACGCTATTAACAGGCTAAAGCTTTTTGTTACTGGTGATATCGGTTGTTATACACTTGGTCTTCTTCCACCGCTACAGGCTATCAATACGACAGTCTGCATGGGTGCAAGTATCGGTATGGGACACGGTCTCGATAAAGCAGCTGAAGGTATGTCTGAAAAGGCTGTTGCTGTTATAGGTGACTCAACATTCCTTCATACTGGGATAAACTCACTTATAAATACTGTTTATAATAAAGGTAACTCAACTGTTATCATCCTAGATAATGGCATTACAGGCATGACAGGTCACCAACCAAACGCTGGAACAGGTTGTGATATACATGGTGGTAATACACCTAAGATCGATTATGTAAACCTCATCAAATCTATTGGTGTAAAACCTGATAACATTAGAGTGGTTGATCCTTTCGATGTAACAGCTTGCATGGAGACTCTTAAAGAAGAGACAGCTAAGAAAGAACCTAGTGTAATTATTACTAACAAGCCTTGTATCTTCGCTGACAGAACAGTTATTGATGCTCCTTACTTTATAAAAGAAGATAAGTGCAGTGGATGTAAGATATGCACAAGACTTGGTTGCCCAGCGATCCTTTGGGATGGCGAAAAGCGGGTAGCATTTATAGATGAAACACTTTGTACAGGTTGTCACCTATGTATCAAAGTTTGTAAATTTGGCGCAATAGAGCAGAGGAGCAAATAGATGAAACTTGATATACTTATGGTTGGAGTTGGCGGACAGGGTACTGTTCTTTCAAGTAATATCGTGTGTGATGTTGCTCTGGCGAATGGATTTGATGTTAAAAAGAGTGAGATTCATGGAATGGCTCAGCGTGGAGGTAGTGTTGTTACTCATATTCGTGTAGACGAAGAGGTTTTTTCACCTACTATCCCTGCAAAGAGTGCAGATATTGTCGTTTCTTTTGAAAGGATGGAATTTCTTCGGTATGCTGACTATTATGGTGATAATACAACTTTGATTTTGAATACTCAGGTGATTGCACCACCTTCTGTTGGTGATGGATCTGCTGAATATACTGACGATAAAGTTGAAGAAGTTAAGAAACAATTCTCAAAAGTATATGCAACTGATGCTATTTCTAAAGCTATTGAGCTTGGAAATCCTAAGATTGCAGGTATGATTATACTAGGGATATTGGCAAAGGCTGTACATTTTAAGAAAGAGGCTTGGGAGCAGGCTATCAAGGATAGAGTTCCACCTAAGACAATAGACCTTAATATGAAAGCTTTTGATTTGGGTTATAATATTTAATCTGGAGTAGAGTTTGAACTTTAAAGTAAACAAGTTTGATCTGCACATGCATTCAGACCATAGTTCTGATGGTGTGCTGACCCCTTATGAGATACTCACAATTATGCGTTCGAGAGGGATTAATCTCTTCTCAATCACAGATCATAACTCTGTAGCTTCTGCTAGTGTTATGAAGTGGTATAAAGGGAAATATGGTAATAAAACCTTATATATCAATGGTGTTGAACTTTCACTTTATCATGGTGACAGAGAAATACATGTGCTTGCTTACGGTTATAATGAGAGTTGTAACAAGATGGCTGGTGTGCTTGAATGTTATCACAGGAATAGAGTTCTGCAAACTGAACTTCGGGTTGAGAAGCTCCAGGATTTAGGATTCAAACTTGAATATGCTGAAGTGATGAAAGCAGCAGGAGGTAAGCTTCCTTCTGGTGTTACGTTCCTTAAAGTTCTGTCTAAATATGCTGAAAACAGAGGTATGTTAAAGGATTATCTTATCGGAGAGAAATCTAATTCGCCTTATACAAATTTCTATTTTGACTACTTTACAAAGGGTGGTCCAGCATATGTAGATGTTCCACTTCTGGATTTTGATGATACTGTAGCTAAACTGAAGGATAGGGCGGTATTAGTACTCGCTCACCCTTCTCTATATAAAGGCAAAGATATCTCTGATATTACAGGTGATGGCATAAGTGGTATTGAGGCACACTCATCATATCACACGGATGAAGAAATTGAATTTTATCTGGACTATGCTGAGAAGAATAACCTTCTAATCACTGCTGGTAGTGACTTTCATGGAGATAGGATTAAACCTGGGATATTCCTAGGTGGGCACGGTTGCACTGACTTGACCGTAGCAAACAAACTTATAGATAGACTTACGTCTATGGATAACGGGTACTTTTTTATATAATGAAAAGCTCAAATAGATATATTGCAAATAGGCTTAAGCCTGAAATTGAAAAACTTCTTGCTGGTACAGAGCTAGAGCTCTTCGATGTAGTAATGAAGAGTGAAAAAGGGATGAAGATACTTCGCGTATCTGTAGATACTGAGGCTGGTGCAGGGATAGAGGATGTCACTGAGGCTACAACTATAATATCAGATTTCCTTGATGAGAATGATGATATTATCAAGTTTAGGTATGACTTAGAGGTATCGACACCAGGGCTGGAAAGACCTCTTAGAAATGAGAAGGACTTTAAAAGGTTCATGGGGAAAAAATGCAAGATAATGACAGTAGATAAGGATGCTTCTGGCAGGCAAAGTTATACTGGCAAAATAGACAAAGTTGAAGATAATTCAGTTACTCTTTTTGTCGAAAAAGAGAACGCTTATTTCAATATTTCTATAGAAAATATTTCTAAAGCAAACCTTGTCATCGAGTTCGATTGATAGACTGCTGGGAATAAAGAAAACCCTTGCATAAAGGGGAACTGTGTGGTATTTATAAATCGAAGTGGGCATTGTGCCCACTTTTTTTGTGTTTAAAGTTAATCAAATTAAATAGATTCTTATAGGCTTAAAGCCTGTTTTCAGGAGGAGAGATGAGCAAGGAACTGACAAAAGTTGTCGATGAGATAGGAAGGGAGAAAGGTATAGCCAGAGAGCTATTACATGAGGCCCTCGAAGAAGCGGTACTCGCTGCCGTAGCAAGGAAAATCGGCAAACTCCTTGAGCCTGACGTGATAATAGATATAGATAAAGGTATCATCGATATCATGCTTCCAAAGGAAGTTTGTGAAGAGGTTGATGATAAATGGACAGATATACATATCGACGAAGCTAGTGAGTTTAAAGAGAACCCACAGCTTGGTGACATTATAATGATCCCTGCTACTCTCGAAGCTATGGGAAGACAAGCAGCTCTCGTTGCAAAACAGAAACTTTTCGAAAAACTTCGTGATGCAGAGAAGCAAGTTGTTCTTGATCAGTTCAATGACAGAATTGGTGAGATCATCAATGGTGTTGTTCTTAAGACTGACAGAGAAAACCTTATCGTAAATATTGGTAAAACAGAGGCCATCCTCCCTAAGAGAGAGATGATCAACGGAGATTTCTTTAGCAGAGGTGACTATGTTAGAGCACTACTTCTTGATATCAAAATAGTAAAAGGCTGGCCACAGCTCATACTTTCTAGAACTCACCCAGAGTTCATGAGAAAACTCTTTGAGACAGAGATTCCTGAAGTATTCGAAGGAATTATCGAAGTTAAGGCTGTTTCAAGAGAGCCTGGTGATAGAGCTAAAGTAGCTGTTTACACTACTAACAGCAGTATCGATCCAGTAGGCGCTTGTATCGGTCTTAAAGGTAGCCGTATTAACTCTATCAGTAACGAACTTCGCGGTGAGAAGATCGACGTAATAGAGTGGTCACCTGATTCAATTAAATTTGTATGTAACGCGATATCTCCTGCGGAGGTTGTGCTTACTAATATATTCGAAGACGAAGAGACAATAGAGATTGTTGTTCCTGACGATCAGCTCTCACTTGCTATTGGTAAGAAAGGTCAGAATGTTCGCCTCGCTGCGAAGCTTACTGACTGGAGACTTGACGTTCTTAAAGAGTCTGAGTACGCTGAGATAAGAAAAGAGCGTATGCAAGATCAAGAGCAGGAGCTCAAAGATTTCTACGAGATGTATAACCTTGAAAACCTTAAAGGGCTTGATGCTGATACAATATCAATGCTTATAGAAGGTGGTTATGATGATATAGAAAAACTCTCTAACTCTACTTTTGCTGAGATCGCTCAGGTTCTTGAGAGTGACGATGATAAAGGTGTTTCTGTGATAAACATGGCACTTGATTATCTCGCTAGCAGATTCGAAGAACTTGATGACGAAGAGGGCGAAGAAGAAGTAGCTGTTGAAGAGTCACAAGAATCAGAAGAGCAAGTGGAGACAAAAGTAGACACAGAAGAAGAATAATGAAGGGGGACAACCCTCCGATAAGAACATGCGTCGTGTGTGGCATAAAAGAACCAAAATCTGAAATGATTAGGTTTGTGCTAGAAAACGGTGTATGTATAGACGAAAACCATACTAAACATGGGCGTGGAGCTTATGTTTGTAAGAGTGTAAAATGCAGGGAAACCAGAATCAACTATAAAAGATTAGAAAGGTCCCTACTTAAGTTCGCAAAAGGACGCAACCGTAAAACGGGGTGAAATATATGGCTGGAATTAAAATATCTGATGTAGCAAAGAAGCTTGGAAGCAGTGAAGAAGACGTAAAGAAAAAAATTCAAGATGGTGGGCACAAGGTCGCAGATGACAATACAGTAGACGATAATGCTGTACAAGCTCTCGGCGTGGATCCAAAACATCTTCGTTTAGATAGAAGACAAGAAATGCTTAAGAAAGCTATGGAAAGACATAAAAGACACCCTAAATCGAGAGAGGTTAAGGTTGGTTCAAATGATGAGCCAGCAGCACCTAAGAAGATATCTAAGCAAGAGCTTATGGATAGAAAGAAAAAACTCGATCAAACAATTAGAAATGTAGATGAAAATAGAGTGACTCAAAAAGATGAACAGGTAAGTGAGCCAGCAGTTCCAGCCGCTGATACTCCTACACCTGCACAGCCAGAGTCATCAAAATCTGCTCCCGTTGAGGCAAAACCAGTGGTAGAAGAGAAAAAAGAAGCTCCGAAAGCTCAAGAGCCAGCTAAACCAGCAGAACCAGCTAAACCGGCAGAACCTGCTAAACCAGCCGACGCTCCAAAGGCTGCAAAAGAAGAAAAAACAGAGGCTCCTAAAGAGGCTTCAGTAGAAGATAAACCTGCCGCAAAGTCTACTGAGAAGACTAACGATAGACCTGCAAGACCACAAGGGGAAAGACCACCAAGACCACAAGGTGACCGCCCTCAAGGTGACAGACCTGCAAGACCACAAGGCGATAGACCTTCGAGACCTCAAGGTGATCGTCCTCCATATAGAGCTGGTGATCGTGACCGTCAACAAGGCGATAGACCACCAAGACCACAAGGTGATCGTCCTCCATACAGAGGCGAAAGACCTGCATATAGAGGTCCTAAAGGTGGAGTTCCTCCATATAGACCACCACAAGACGACCGTCAACAAGGTGATAGACCTTCGAGACCACAAGGTGATAGACCTCCTTATAGAGCTGGTGGACAGGGTGGACGCCCTCAAGGCGACAGACCTCCATATAGACCAGGTGGACAAGGTGGACAGGGTGGACGCCCACAAGGTGATAGACCTCCATATAGACCAGGTGGACAAGGCGCAGGAAGACCAAAACCGGGTGAAGAGACTGGTGCATTAGGTCTTGAAAAGAAAAAGGTTATGAAGGATAAGCCAAAATCTTCTCCTATCGAAACCAAAAAGACTAAGACACCTGTACAGAAGAAAGAGAAAAATATTCATAAGGGTCTTGACGAAGGTATCGAACTGTTCGAATTCGAGCGTGAGATACTTAAGTCTGATGACACTTCTGCTGATTATAAAGAGGCTCCAGAAGAAGCTGCGAAACCAGCGGCTACGACTCCTGCTAGTACTCCAAACGCAAGGAGACCGTATCAACAACAGAATCATTATGATAATAGAAGAAAATACGGTAGAAAGCCTAAAGGGAAAAAGAGAGATCCTCAACCAGATGCAGTAATCGTAAGACCATCTAGCATTGTTGTTGGTGAAAATATAGTTGTTTCAGAACTCGCAAAGCTTATGGGTGTTAAAGCTACAGAGCTTATTAAAAAGCTTATGCTTATGGGCACGATGGTTAGTGTTAACCAAGCTATCGACTCTGATACCGCTGTTCTGATGGGTGCTGAATGGGGAATAGAAGTTAAGGTTAAATTCCTTTCAGAAGATGATCTTATCCCTATACATGATGATACAGATGAAGAACTAGTTTCTAGACCTCCAATCGTTACAGTTATGGGACACGTTGACCACGGTAAAACATCCCTACTTGACCGCATTAGAGAGACTGCTGTTGCTGAAGGCGAAGCAGGCGGAATTACTCAGCACATCGGTGCTTATGAAGTAAAAATGAAGAAAGGAACAATAACATTCCTTGATACACCTGGACACGAAGCGTTCACAACTCTTAGAGCTCGTGGTGCTTCTGTTACTGACGTAGTTATCCTTGTGGTTGCTGCTGATGACGGTGTTATGCCACAGACAAAAGAGGCGATTGATCACTCTAAAGCTGCTGGTGTTAAGCTTATTGTTGCTATCAACAAAATAGATAAAGAGAACGCTAACCCTGATATGGTTCGCACACAGCTTGCTGACCACGAAGTTATATCAGAGGAGTGGGGCGGAGATTATCAGTTCCAGCAGATTTCAGCTAAGGCTAATCTGCATATAGAAGACCTTCTCGAAAGAGTTCTGCTTGAAGCTGAGCTTCTTGAGCTTAAGGGTAACCCTACTGCTCACGCTGAAGGTATCGTAATCGAGTCAAAACTTGATAAACAAAAAGGCCCTGTAGCCACAGTACTTATCAATAGAGGAACACTCAATAAGGGTGACAACTTTGTAGTTGGTACTGAATACGGTAAAGTAAGAGCAATGTTTAACTATAAAGGTAACGCTATAAAAGAGGCTGGACTATCTGTTCCTGTAGAGATTATGGGATTCAGTGGTGTACCTCAGTCGGGTGATAGATTTGTTGTTACTCCTGACGAGAAGACTGCAAGACAAGTTGCTGAGCTTCGTATGGATGAGTTCCGTAAGAAGAACTTTGAAGAGAAGTCTGCTGTCAGCCTTGCTGATCTTTTCAGTAAGATAAAAGATGGTGAGCTTAAGGAACTTAATATTGTTCTTAAAGCAGATGTTCAAGGTTCACTTGAAGCACTTAAATCATCACTTCTTAAGCTTACTAACCCAGAGGTTAAAGTTAACATTATCTCTAGTGGCGTTGGTGGAATCTCTGAGAATGACATTATTCTTGCAACAGCTTCCAGTGCTGTAGTAATTGGTTTTAACGTTCGTCCTGGTGTTCAGGCTAAAGTGAAAGCTGATCAAGAAGGTATCGAACTAAACCTCTACTCTATCATTTATCAAGCTATTGATGATGTTAAGCAAGCGATGGAAGGTATGCTTGATCCTTCAAGCCGTGAAGAGGTTATCGGACGTGCGGAAGTTCGTCAGGTGTTCTCAGTACCTAAAATCGGTAAGATTGCTGGTTCTTACGTTGTTGAGGGTAAAGCACAAAGAAATGCACACGTTAGAGTTATTCGTGACTCTATTGTTGTATACGACGGTGTCCTCTCATCACTTAAGCGTTTTACTGACGATGCAAAAGAAGTTGCACAAGGTTACGAATGTGGTATCGGTGTTGAGAAATACAATGACATCAAAGATGGCGACATATTCGAATTCTACATCATGGTAGAAGAGAAACGTACTCTTGAAGATGTTCATAAAGATAATGAGAAGAGAAAGAAGGCAGAAGCAGCTGCTATTGAGGCTGAGGCTGCAAAAGCCGCAGCTAAGGAAGCTAGAGAAGAAGCTAGAGAGGCTGCTAGAATAGCTAAAGAAAATAGATAACATTAGCCAACAGAAAAATATCTGATTAATTCAAATATTTTGACCTTAGCTAGCGAAAAAGCTTACATAAGTTTTTTGAATGTATATAATATATATAGTTGTGATTCCGAGATAGCCAAGTGCAGTCTCGGAATTGCAATTAACTGACCGTTGTAACGGTTTTGTCTAAATAAGACATTGCTGTGCTTCTGGACATAGAATAGGAGATTTTTTAATTGAGAGATAGAAGAGTAGCAGAGCTTTTACGCACTGAAATAATGGACATCATTTTAAAAGAGATTAACGACCCTAAAATTAAGGACGTTGTTTTGACTAAGATTGATGTAACAAAAGATCTCTCATTAGCAAAAGTCTACTTTAGCACTTATAATAAAGGTGCTAAAAAAGGTATCGAGCAAGGACTTAACAGATCCGCAGGGTTTATCCGACACTGCATTCTGAAGGGGCTTAGCATGAAAAAGGTACCGAACCTCCGCTTTATCTATGACGATTCAGGAGATTATGGTCAGAAGATTGATAACCTTTTAAATAAGGTCAATCACGGGCAATAATGAATGGCGTACTAAATATTTACAAAGAGAAAGACCTTACATCATTTGCTGTGGTTAAAGCCGTAAGAAGGCTTACTGGAGTGAAGAAATGCGGTCACCTAGGTACACTTGATCCTCTTGCTGAAGGGGTTCTACCTGTGTGTGTTGGTTATGCGACTAAGCTTGTGGACTACATGATGGCTACTGATAAAGAATATGTAGCACAGTTCGAGCTTGGTTATAGCACTGACAGTTATGATGTTACAGGTAATGTTTTAGAAAAAAATGACGATATCAAACCTTCGAAAGAAGAGGTTGCTACTGTCCTTTCATCATATATAGGTGAGCCAGATCTTATTATCCCTGCATTTTCTGCTGTGAAGATAAACGGTAAGAGGGCTTACGATCTCGCTAGAAAAGGTGAGATAACTGATGCTGGTCGTAGAAGTATGAAAATTAATGACATATCTTTGATGGATTATGAATATCCAGAGGGTATGTTTAGAATGTCCTGCTACAAAGGAACTTACGTTCGAAGCGTAATACACGAAGCAGGTATCAAACTTGGAACATATGGCGTTATGAAGGGGCTTATCAGAACTGTGAGCGGTGCCTTCGATCATAAAAAATCATATAAGATTGCCGAGCTTGAGCAGATGAAAGAGGATGGGGAGCTTGAAAAGGCTTTTACGTCTGTTGTTGATGCAACGGGTTGGCCTATAGCGATTATTCATCCTGATGCTGTAAATTTAGTAAAAAATGGTTGCTCCGTTAAGAGCCATAACTATATAAAACTACCTGATGGTTCGTCAGACATGTATTTCATGGCTGCACCAGATGGTGAGTTACTCGCTTTCGCAGAGTATAAACAGGGCGATACGTCACCGCTTAAGATTGTTAAGTTATTGGCGTAAAGAGTATTCAAATTTTCTTGAACTGAAAGTTTGAGTAGTTAATTCGGATTTTAACCGATATGAAGCAAAGTTTTGATTCAAAGTAATTAGGACAAATTGTTTAATCGGTTTAGACACAATAAATAATTTTTACCCAAGGAGGTAAACGCACCATGGTAATGACTAAAGAACGCAAAAATGAGGTCATCGCGACTCACAAAACTCACGATACTGACACAGGTTCTCCTGAAGTACAAGTAGCTCTTCTTACAGAAAGAATTACTTACCTTACAGAGCACTTCAAAACTAACAAAAAGGATCACCACTCAAGACGTGGTCTTCTCCTTATGGTTAGTCAGCGTAGAAAGCTTCTTGATTACGTTAAGAAGAAAGATTACATGAGATACAAAAAACTAATCGATGTACTTGGAATAAGGAAGTAATTTAAAAAATGGAAAAAAATATCCAGAATTTTAATATCACTCTCGGTGATAATACAGACGAAATTATATTTGAAACGGGCTGGAAAGCCAAGCAAGCAAACGGTAGTATTTGGATGAAACAGGGTGGAACTGTTGTTATAGTTACTGCTTCAGGCAGAAAAGTAGCAGCTGAGAACCAAGGTTTCTTCCCACTTACTGTTAACTACTTAGAGAAATTCTATGCATCAGGTAAAATACCTGGCGGATTCTTTAAAAGAGAAGCAAAACCTACTGACAAAGAGACTCTTACATCAAGATTGATCGACAGACCTCTTCGTCCTATGTTCCCTGACGGTTTCAGAAATGAGACTCAGATCGTTGCTCAGGTTGTGTCATATGATGGTGTTAACTCACCTGATATGCTCGCTATGAACGGTGCATCTGCTGCTCTTATGATATCTGACATCCCTTTCAACGGACCTGTTGCAGGCGTTCGTGTTGGTCGTATTGACGGCAAACTTGTTGTTAACCCATCTGCTGAGATAATTGATGACATGGACATGAACATCATCCTCGTAGGTACTGACGATGCTATCGTTATGGTTGAAGCTGGAATGGACACAGTTAGCGAAGAAGAAGTACTCGAAGCTCTTCAATTTGGTCACGAAAACATCAAAAAGCTTGTTGCAAAACAAAATGAGATGGTGGCTGCACTTGGTAAAGAGAAATTCGAATACACAAGTTTCAACGTTGCTGATGAACTTGTTGATGCGGCTATGGGTGAACTTTCTGCTAAGCTTAAAGAAGCTCTTGTTATTCCTGCTAAACTTGAAAAGTATGAAAAACTTGACCAAATCGGTGAAGAATTCCAAGCTGCTATGAGTGAGAAACTCGGCGAAGAATACGACGCTGGTCTTTACAAAAATGTATATCATGAAGTTGAGAAGAAGGCTTTCAGAGACTTCACTATCGACACTAAAACTCGTATTGATGGACGTTCATACACTGACATCCGTGATATCGATATCGAAACAAGACTCCTTCCAATGGCACACGGCTCTAGTCTCTTCACACGTGGTGAGACTCAGGCACTCGTTACAGCTACACTTGGTACTAAGACTGATACTCAGATGCTTGATACTATTTATGGCGACGGAAAGAAGCGTTTTATGCTTCACTACAACTTCCTTCCATTCTGTGTTGGTGAAGTTGGTTTCCTTAGAGGTCCTGGTCGTCGTGAGATTGGTCACGGAACACTCGCTGAAAGAGCACTCTCATATGTTCTTCCAGAAGCAGATGACTTCCCATATACAATCAGAATAGTTTCAGAGATTCTTGAATCTAACGGTTCATCATCTATGGCTACTGTTTGTGGTGGTTGTCTTGCACTTATGGACGCTGGTGTACCTATTAAAACTCCTGTTGCTGGTGTTGCTATGGGACTTATCTATGAAGGTCCAGACAGATTTGCTGTCCTTTCAGATATCCTCGGAACAGAAGATCACCTCGGCGATATGGACTTTAAAGTTACTGGTACTAAAGATGGTATCACTGCTCTCCAGATGGACATCAAAATCGAAGGTCTTTCTAAAGAACTTCTTGAGACTGCCCTCGGTCAGGCTAAAGAGTCTAGAATGCACATCCTCGGTAAGATGAATGATCATATGCCTGAACCTAACGAAGAGCTTGCTCCGACTGCACCTAGATATGTTACTATGAAGATCAACCCAGAGAAGATCGGAATGGTTATCGGACCTGGTGGAAAAATGATTAAATCAATCATCGAAGAGTCAGGCGCAGCTATTGATATCGACGATACAGGTACAATCAATATTTTCGCTGCCGACAAAGCATCTATTGATATCGCTGTTGGTAAAGTTAATCAGATCGTAGCTGAAGTTGAAGACGGTGCGGTTTATAACGCTACTGTTAAGAAGATCATGGAATACGGCGCGTTCGTAGAAATGATGCCAGGACATGAAGCACTTCTTCACGTTTCTCAGTACAGCCACGAGCGTATCAACTCTATTGCAGACTTCCTCGAAGTTGGCGATAAAGTAGACGTTAAAGTTGTTGGAAAAGATCCTAACGGAAGATTCAAACTCTCTAGAAAGGTTCTTCTTGAAAGACCTGCAAGAGAAGAGAAAAAAGAAGATTAATATTAACTTAATATTATAGATTTTCAAAGGGAGGGCTTCGGCTCTCCCTTTTTTTTTGTGAAAATTACCGAAAACATTAGTTTTTATTGATAGTTAAAAAAAAATTATTTAAAGTAACTGTGTGTGCAAATTATTATTGAGGTTTGCTTATGAGACGGGTTTATCAAATTCTTATTTTTCCAATGTTTTTATTCCTTTTGACAGCTTGTGGTGGCGGAGGTGGAGGTAGCTCAACAGCAACAACTTCTCTTACCGATACCGTAGCAGATTTTTCAGGCTCTCCTGTGTCTGTTACAACAGATAGTTCTGGTGATGCAAGAGTCAACTCTGGTAGTCTTATAGACACTATATATAATCTAAGTGTAAGCAACTCAAACGGTGGAACTGTCAACAATGTTGAGATCGGTTATACCGAAGATGGTTCCTTATCATTGTTTTTTTTAAGTGACGTGAGTGGTGAGACTAGTGACGCTATACTTCTTGGAACGCCAGCTGAGCTTGCAGCTAGAAGTGCAGGCAGATCACTGAAGCTAACCTGAATATAGCCTTAGAACCTGCTCAAGAGTCTACTGTAGGCTTCACTGAAGATGCATATGAGTTCGATACTTTTTATATGACCTTAACAGGTAGAACAGGTAGTAATTGGGAGACTGGGGTTATACTCCAGCAGAGATGGTTAATCTCCTTTCAGACACTTATAACTTAACTATGGAGAATGACTATTCTGTTCTTCGTATTACTGGACCTTTATCTTTATCAAATCATAATAATGTCAGATTTAAAACTAATACGATGAGTGTTGCTGACCAATTTGCTATAAAATTTAATTCTAGACTGTCTTTTATCTTAGATGAAAATATGTCTATCTTATCAACTGAATATATGTATCTATCATGCTACATTCCTGACGATAATAATCGCCCTGGAGCAACGGTCAGGTTAAGTGCTATATGTGAGGTTGAGCGTGGTGCTAGTGCATGTGATTCTTTAAATAACACAAATACACCTCCAACTATCAGTGGCACTCCTGTAACCCAAATTACTGCAGAGTCGGATTATAGTTTTACCCCTACATCTGACGATGCAGAGAATGACTCTTTGACATTTAGTATTACTAATAAGCCATCTTGGGCTTTATTTGACACTACTACTGGTGAGCTTAGTGGGACACCGACAAACTCTAATGTTGGTACAACATCAGACGTTACAATTAGCGTTACAGATGGAGAATATACAGTTTCACTTACAGCATTTGATGTGACAGTAAATTATTATAATTCTCCACCACAAATTTCTGGAACTCCATCAACTGATGTAACTGCTGATTCAGCTTATAACTTTGTGCCTACAGCTTCTGATGCTGATAGTGATGTGATGACCTTCAGCATAGTTAATAAGCCATCATGGGCATCTTTTAATACATCTAATGGTACACTCTCTGGAACGCCTACAAATGCAGATACTGGTACTACTAACGACGTAACTATCAGTGTTACAGACGGAACAGATACAGTAGCTCTTGCTGCTTACAATATAACAGTTAATTATCATAACTCACCTCCTACAATATCAGGAACACCTACAGCAGGGATTGTTTATGGTAATGCATACAGCTTTACTCCAACAAGTAATGACGCAGATGGAGATGGACTCACATTCAGTATCGCGAATAATCCATCATGGGCTACTCTTAACCCGGGCACAGGTGCTTTAACTGGAACACCAACAGCCGCTGAGAGTGGTTATTATCCAAATATTGTAATTAGTGTTACGGATGGAACAGATACAACAGACCTTACAGCATTTAGTATTGGTGTCTTCTTTCCAGTATACAAAACTGGGCAGACTGTTGTTTATCAAGCAAATGATGATGGAACATATCAAGCAGGGCAGGCTATGAACTATACTAGAGCTAGTGACATAGTGACTGATAATAACTCTGGTATGATGTATCAGGATGATGCTGGAACCGCAGCAAGGCTTATGACTTTAGCTGATGGAATCAACTATTGTGACATTTTATCACTTGGTGGGTATGATGACTGGAGGTTACCAACACCTCTCGAATTTATATACGCTACTGACTATACTCAATCATCGAGAGTTCTTGAGGGTACTTTTTTAAATGAAGGTAATGGTTCAGTATTCACAAACCAAGAAGATGCTAATAATACAGCAATGCAAATTGTTTTTCAGCATGGTGAAGGTTACTATGTTCAAGATGCTAAAACTGATACAAATAATATCAGATGTGTCAGGGGTGGGTTACCTACAGGTAATTTTGTAAGGGATGACTCTAGCGATACAGTAACTGACTATACAACTGGCTTAATGTGGCAGGACGATTTAGCTGCAGCAGGCAGTGTTGCAGATTTCCAAACAAGTCTCGATACCTGCGAAGCTCTTACATTAGGTGATTTTACTAACTGGAGAGTACCAAACATTAAAGAGGCGACTACAATTTATAATAATTCTGTCACCTCTCCATCAGTACAGAGCGTATTTCAGAATATCCC
The DNA here is from genome assembly GCA_002869185.1 of Denitrovibrio sp. Taxonomy (GTDB): domain Bacteria; phylum Chrysiogenota; class Deferribacteres; order Deferribacterales; family Geovibrionaceae; genus Denitrovibrio. The sequence continues at coordinate 393,218 of PKTN01000001.1, forward strand.
TGGTAGTGCTGTAAAGACTAATACGTCAACAGCTTATGCCGTCTCGACTTCTGCAGTACATTCATTGGCTCAATATTATGGTTATTCTGGTGTAAATATGAAGAATGCGACTTCCGGTCTTAGGTGTGTTAGAACAACTTATTAAGATTTCTAAAGGGGAGGGCTTCTGCTCTCCCTTTTTTATTGTGCTGATTTCTAATCGCGTGTAATATTGCTTTCTTAAACCAATAAGGAATATGAATGCGCAAAATTTTAGACATAAATAATATCCCCGTAATTTATGAAAATGTAACTGATGTGTCAGGACTTTTTACTATGTCAGTGTTTTTCAAAAGGGGCTCTATCCACGAACCAGATGGTCTTAATGGTGTTTCTCACCTGATAGAACATATGGCTTTTCGCAAAACAAGAGACTATTCATCAGAAGATATAAGTAGACTCTCTGAAATGTATGGCGGTTACTTGAATGCATATACATCAAAAGAGGTTACATCATTTTATATAAAAGGTTTTAAAGAGAATCTTGAGCTGTTTATAAAGCTGATGGCTAACATTAGTTTTTATCCTGAATTTACAGAAAAAGACCTAAAGCAAGAGAAGAGCATTATTGTAGACGAGATAAACTCTACCCTTGCTAACCCAGAAGAATTCCTCGGTGAGCTTGCAGAAGAAAAGTTCTTTGAAGGTTGTGCTTTACAAAATACTGTATCTGGAACGACAGATGATGTTGAATCTATCTCACTTGAAGCATTGAAAGCTTACTACGCCGAAAACTTTACTCCTGAGAACTGTGTAATAGCTGTTTGTGGCGATGTGTCGCTTGATAATGTGTCAAAGTATATTTCACAGTATTTTCCTCATAGTAAGGCTCAAGAACAACAAAAAAATAACTTTCAGATTACATATAACCAATTTAATTATGATAATAACTTTAAATCAGATCAGGTATATGCACAGATAATGTACCCTGCATTCCCTTATAAAGACGACCGCAGGTTCGCTCTTGGCGGGCTTAGTATGGTTCTTGGTGGTTTGATGAGCTCTAGACTTTTTCAGCAGGTGCGTGAAAAACGAGGGTTATGTTACAACATCGAGAGTGAGACTGTCCTTTATATGGAAGGAGGGTATCTGAATATTATGTACTCTTGTGCAAAAAAGAATAGTGACGAAGTGATTAAACTTACGATGGAAGAGATGAATAAATTACTTGCTAAAGGTATCACTGATGACGAGCTTACTATGGTTAAGAATCAGCTTAAATTCTCATATTTTGCGAATTTTGAGAGTCTTGAGAGTAGGGTACAGATGAATTTTAGACATTTACACCATCATGGTCATCTACTTGATGCTGATTTTATATTAGGACTTGTTGACTCTTTAAGTATTAAAAGTGTAAACTTAGTAGCAGAAGATTTACTAAGCAAGGAGCATAGCCTGTGCAGACTTTTACCGTAAAAATCAAAGCAGACGATAAATCATTAATACCAGAATATAAATCAACTCTAGCAGCTGGCGTAGACCTTATGTCGTCAGGTGATGGGGAGATAGCTAGCGGAGAGTATACTCTTGTTAAGACTGGCATATCAATAGAGCTTCCAGAAGGATATGAGGCGCAAGTTAGACCTCGTAGCGGGCTTGCTCTTAAGCAGGGAGTGACTGTTCTGAATACACCAGGAACTATAGATGCTGATTACAGAGGCGAAATTGGTGTTATACTTATTAATCATAGTAGTGAAACTTTCACATATAAAAAGGGCGACCGTATCGCTCAGATGGTTATTGCTCCAGTAGTTCAGGCTGATTTTATTCAGGTGGACGATCTTTCAGATACGGACAGGGGTTCAGGTGGCTTCGGTCATACTGGCGTGTAGCGTTAAAGTAAATAAATTAGGTAGGTAACAAGTTATGAAAGTTTACGAGTTTAATGTCAAAACGAAACTCCCAGAGAGACTTAAACCTCTTGAAGATATAGCACACAACCTTTGGTATGGTTGGACATGGGAAGCTAGAGAGCTTTTCCGTATGATCAGCTATGACCTTTGGGAAGAGTGTGAGCATAACCCTGTGTGGATGCTCTCAAAATTGACAGAAAAAGATTTTAATAGACTCCTCTCCGATCCTGTTTTTATGAACTTTATGATGAATATAGATGAAAAGCTGAATGAATATAAAGAATTACCAAAATGGTTTGATCTCGCACATAAAGAGAAAAGAGCCGAAGATATGTGTGTAGCATATTTTAGTGCAGAGTATGGTATACACGAATCTGTTAAGCTTTATTCTTGTGGACTTGGGGTACTGTCTGGTGACCACTGTAAATCTGCAAGTGACCTTGGCTTACCTTTCATCGCTGTAGGTCTGCTATACAGAAATGGTTATTTTCATCAGTATCTTAACACTGACGGTTGGCAGCAACAATCTGTCCCTTATAACGAATTCCAGCGTATGCCTATGGAGCCTATGGTAGACGATAATGGCGAGCCACTTATGGTTCACGTTAAAATGGCAGAAAGGGACGTAGCGGTCAGGATTTGGGAGATGAAGATTGGTGTTATCTATCTTTATCTACTTGATACGGATGTTATGTCTAACCACCCAGAAGATAGAAAGATCACAGGGCAACTTTATGGTGGTGACACTGAGATGCGTATTAGGCAAGAGGTTATCCTAGGTATAGCTGGTGCTAGAGCACTTAAGGCTATGGGTAAGAAACCTACTGTTTATCACCTGAATGAAGGTCACCCATCCTTTGCTGCACTTGAGCGTATTAGACAATATGTTTCAGAAGGACTTAACGTTAAGAAGGCTGCTGAAATAGTTAAGAAGAGTACTCTATTTACTACTCACACACCTGTTCCTGCTGGTTTTGACGTATTTAGCGTAGACCAGATAAAAAAATATTTAGGACCTATCTTTGCAGAGACAGGGTTCAATATAAATCAACTTATGGGCTTTGGACGTGAAAATCCATTCGACGAGACAGAAGGCTTTGCTATGGCTATATGCGGTATCAGGCTTTCTACCTTCCGTAATGGTGTTTCTGCACTTCACGGTAAGGTTTCTAGAGAGATGTTTAAAAAACTCTGGAATAACGCACTAGAGGATTATGTGCCTATTGGTCATGTAACTAATGGCGTACACCTGCCTACTTTTATAGCTGAGAATTTTAAGACTCTATACACTCGTTATATGTCAGATGCATGGATATCTAAGCCTTACGACTTTGACGTATGGAATGATATAGAAAAAATTCCTGATTCTGCACTCTTTGAGGCGAAGGCTAAACAGAGGAGCAGGCTTGTTATGTTTGCTCGTGAGAGACTGAGAAATCACGTTATCAAGAGTGGTGGTACAGCTAGTGAGATATCTAAGGCTGACGACATACTTAGCTCCGATTGCCTTACAATAGGCTTCGCGAGAAGATTCGCTACATATAAACGTGGTTATCTCCTATTTATGGATGAGAAGAGACTTGCAAAGATACTTAATGATGCTGACAGACCTGTTCAGATTATTATAGCAGGTAAGGCACACCCTAAAGATGATGGTGGTAAAGAGATCATTAAGAAGATCTTTCATATCTGCCGTAAGCCTGAATTCAGAGATAAAGTTATGTTTATAGAAGATTATGACATTGAAGTGGCTAGACATCTAGCACACGGCGTTGACGTATGGCTAAACACCCCAAGAAGACCTATGGAGGCATCTGGTACTTCAGGAATGAAGATCGCCGCAAATGGTGGTCTGAACTTCTCTATTCTCGATGGATGGTGGGATGAAGGTTACAACGGTGAGACAGGATTCGCAATTGGTGCTGGTGAGCAATACGAGAAGGAAGAGTATCAAGACTACATAGAGAGTATGGAAATATACGATAAGCTCGAAAATGAAATAGTACCGCTCTTTTATGGTCGTGACAGAATGGGTGTTCCGAGAGAGTGGATGCATATGATGAAACAAGCTGTAAAACATTGTGCCGCATTCTTTAATACGTCTAGGATGGTTATGGAATATACAGATAAATTTTATATCCCACTACATAACCTTCATTCAGAGGTCGCCAAAAACAACTACGGAAATGTAGATAAGTTTCTTCAATGGAAAGACAATGTTATTTCAGGTTGGGATGGTGTAGGTTTTAGCTATACTAATGTAAAATCAGAAAGTATGGAAATGGGCTCTAATATTGTCTTTGAAGCGACTGTTGTCTCTCCTAAGATTGACCATAGTGAGCTCTCTGTTTATGCTGTAGTTGACTTCGATGGAGAGAGCGGAGTTCTTAAAGATCCTGAGTTTGTTCAGCTTGAGTATGTCGATGACAACAATGGCGGACATTATTATAAAGTTGATTATAAAATAGAGAAAGCAGGGAAGATGAAAGTCGGCTTTGCTGTTCTACCTTTACATGAATATATTAAGAATATATTTGAACTTAACCTCGTTAAATGGGCTTAAAGTATAACTTTACAGTTTAGTTTTAAAAGGTTAATAATACAATTATAATAGGCGTGCATGCTATAGTGTGCGCCAACATTTCTTTACAATAATTGATCTTTGATTTTTTCTAAAAAAGAGTATGATAATCTAAAATAATATTTGGACTATTTAAATGACAGATTCAACCAATAGACAAATGTATGTCTTCCTTTTGATACTCAATATTGCGGCTTTTGTTGGCTTTCAAAGCTGGCGATCGATGTTTAATAATTTCGCAGTTGAAGTGGGTAACATTGACGGTTATCAAATGGGTATTATTCAATCTCTAAGAGAAGTTCCTGGCTTTTTGGCACTCCTTGTTATCCTGGCGATAATAATGCTCCCTGAGCACAAACTAGCCTCTGTCAGCATTATTACTCTCGGTGCTGGTGTTGCATTGACAGGTTTTTTGCCTAGTTTTTATGGAATTATCATTACAACAATCATTATGTCATTTGGTTTCCATTATTACGAAACGGTTAATCAATCACTTACTATACAATATTTTGATAAGAGGACTTCGCCACTTGTTTTTGGTCGGATGAGGAGTATCTCAGCTGGAACAAATATAATTGCAGGTGGTCTTGTGATAGGGCTACTAACATTCCTAGACTACAAATATATCTATCTGATTGCTGGTGGCTTAGTTATGGTAGCGGGGTTCTATTGCCTCACACTGGATCCAACAGACCCAAACAAACCAATACAAAAAAAGAAGCTGTATCTCAAAAAACGTTATTGGCTATATTACATGCTGACTTTTCTCGCAGGAGCGAGAAGGCAGATATTTGTAGCATTTTCAGTATTTTTAATGGTGGAGAAATTCCATTTTTCTGCAACCGAGGTGGCAGGGTTATTTATAATCAACAATATTATAAATTACTTCTTTAACCCACTTATTGGTAAAGGTATTAATAGGTTTGGTGAACGGAAAATGCTCAGTCTTGAGTATGGAACACTCGTATTTGTTTTCACAGCCTACGCGCTTACAGACAGTAAGTGGATCGTTGCATTTTTATATATCATAGATCATCTTGTTTTTAATTTTGCAATATCTATTCGAACCTTCTATCAAAAGATAGCTGACCCTGAAGACTTTGCAAACGGCATGGCAATGGGCTTTACTATTAATCATATAGCTGCTGTTTTTATCCCTGTGGTTGGTGGTGCTCTATGGCTATTAGACTACAGAATATCTTTCTTTTCTGGTGTTGCTTTGGCTGCAGTATCGCTTATTTTTGTCCAATTTATCGACAGAGAAGTAGCAAAAGCTGATGCAGAAGTTGTCTAAACAAACCTTTCTCTTGAAGGATGCAAAAACCTCTTGTATCATAATGATATATGGGGGACATCTTTGATCGAAATTAATAGAAATGGAGTCATTGTAAAAAGCTATGAAAATACGCCGAATGGTGTCGATTGTTTCGTCACTACAAAAGCTGGTGGATACAGTGAAGGCTGTTTTTCATCAATGAATATGGCAGTTTATACTGATGACGACCCTAAGAAAGTTATTAAGAATACTGAACTTTTGAAGTCCTCATATGGTCTTAATAATCTCGCAACACTACTTCAAGTGCATGGCAATATTGTTCATGAGGTTACTTCTGAGAACTATGCAGATGTGCTTTTTAGAGAGGGGGATGGTCTCTTTACCACAGAATCTAATATGGCTCTCGGTATACTGACTGCTGATTGTTATAATTTGTTTCTCGTTGGAGAAAAAGGGATCGCAGCACTCCATTGCGGACATAAATCTGTCTCTGCTGATATTATGTCAGAGGGTGTTAGGATGTTCGAAAAGCATGGTGATTTTCCAATATACGCAGGGATAGGACCTGGAATATCAGTTGCAAACTATGAAGTTAGTGATGAACTGGCTATACAGTTTGCTGGCATTTGCGAGAAGGGAGTTACAAAAGTAGGTGAGAGATATCATCTATCACTCAGAACTGTTATTGAAGAAAATTTAAAAGCGAAAGGTATTACAAATATAGAGCATTTAGACGCATGTAGTTTCGATGACGATAGTCTATACTCTTATCGTAGAGATAGTGGTAAAACTGGCAGAATGATAGGGGTTATTGTGAGGAAAAGCAGTGTTTAAAGATAGATTCGATAGTATTGTAAAAGGGATAAATGAAGCAAAGGCTAGGGCTGGAATAACCCATGAGGTTACTCTTGTTGCCGTTAGTAAACGCTTCCCGCTTGATGATATAAAGAATGCATATGCTACAACTGGACACACTGTTTATGGCGAAAATCGTATTCAAGAAGCTTTAGACAAGGCTGCTGAGCTTAAAAGCCAGCCTGATATTGACATACATTTTATTGGTCATATTCAGACCAACAAAGTTAAGTATCTCAAAGATAATTTCTCATTGATCCATTCTGTTGATTCTGTGAGGCTTGCAGAGCTTATGCAGGTACAGTTTGAGAAGATTGACCGAGTGCAAGATGTTCTTGTACAAGTGAATATTGCAGATGACGAGAACAAATCTGGCGTTGGGGCTGAAGGGATATTTGAGATATGTGATTACTTGATGCAAGCAAAAAATCTTAATCTGAGAGGGCTTATGATGATGCCACCTTTGGTTGATGATGTTGAAGATAATAGGGTCTATTTTGCTGGTATGAAAAAACTTTTTGATAAGTGTAATGACATAAAGGGTTACAATATGGATACCCTTTCTATGGGGATGAGTGGTGATCATTTAATCGCCGTGGAAGAGGGTAGTACAATGGTTCGTGTTGGTACGGCACTATTTGGTCAAAGAGATTACTAAGAGGTAGATATGGGATTATTACAAACAGCGATAAAGTTTTACTTGATAGTTTTGCTTTTCAGAACTGCTATGACAAGACAGGAGCTATATTTCAATCCACTTGGTAAGATCGTCGGTAAGATGACTGATCCAGTCCTTGAAAAAGCATTTAAACTGACGAAAAAGAGTGCTGACAATATGTTACCTCTTTTTGTGATGATGGCAATTTTTATAGAGGCTATAGTGTTTTTCATGATAAGTGGAGATAACATAGTCCTCTCTTTACTTAAGGCATCTTATGATATCGTAGGGTTCTTGATGCTCTTTTATATTGTGAGTGTAATCATAGGAAGTTTTGCAGGTAACGCTCAGATGAGTCATTATGCGATGTTTTTTCATCGTTTAGCCTCTTTTTGGGTTAAATTTGCTAGAACTTTCTTTCCGATTAAAAGTAATTTAGTAATTATTCCTGCTGTTATAATTATTTTTGCTTTTTTTACACTGCTTAATATCGGTTTAACGATAAGCTTCCAGTTTTTCTCTGGTAATGTAGATATTCTAAATGCCGTAACATCGACTGTAAGGTCTAATATCTTTGATATAACAGGACTTTTAGATGCTTTTGTATGGCTGATTATCATTAGATCTCTCCTTAGCTGGGTTAGCCCAGACCCAAGAAATCCTGTGGTTCAGCTTATTGTTTCAATAACTGATCCAATTATGGAACCTTTTAGAAAGGTTATCCCGACGATTGGTGGTATAGATATTAGCCCCATGTTACTGATATTTGTAGTATACTTTATGAAAACTATGATAGTGCAGTTAGTGGGGATGATTATTTAATGGGAGACTCAAAAGTTAAATTTGTCTATATAGGGTTAGCTCTGATGGGAGCGACTATGGTTTTCGGTGTCACAGGATATATGACTATCGAGAACTCTGGTTTTATTGATGCCCTCTATATGACAATAATTACTGTTTCAACAGTTGGTTATGGTGAGGTTATACCTCTTTCTCATGCAGGGAAACTCTTTACCGTTGTTCTTATTATATTGGGAACAGGTACTCTGGCTTATACTGCTTCTCAGTTTATAGATTATGTTGTTGCTGGAGAACTCCGCAACATGTTCGGGAGAAAAAAGATGGAAAGTAAGATTGATGCGTTAAATGATCATTATATACTTTGTGGATTTGGGAGAATGGGGCGTATAATTGCTCAGATTTTGTCTGAGAATAACCTTCCGTTTGTTATCATAGACCCTGAACCGAGACAGAGTGAAACTTCTGAAAACCAATACCTTTTTGTGACGGGGGACGCTACTCATGAGAATGTTCAGATCAAGGCTGGAGTTTTAAGAGCAAAAGGGCTTATAACTGTTGTGGATCAAGATGTAAATAACCTCTATATCACACTAACAGCAAAGGGGCTTTGTAAAGATCTTTATGTTGTTTCTAAGTGTGCACAAGAAGAGGCGTATTCGAAGCTTATGTGGGCGGGTGCAGACAAGATTGTTTCACCTTATACAATTGGTGGTCAAAGTATTGCTCAGAGTATCATAAAGCCGCATGTTACTGACTTTATGGATATGGCAATGGGGAATACTGGATACCAAATTATGGTTGAAGAGATTACTATAAAAGAAGGTTCCCCTGTGGATGGGGCAGCTTTGATAGACTCAAATATACGAAAGCACGGTATTATTATCGTTGCTATCAAAAAGAAGAATGATGCTTTTATATATAACCCAGGATCAGACGAGCTGTTGCTAGCTGGTGACACTCTTATTGCTCTTGGTAGAAAAGAAGATTTTGAATCTCTAGAGAATTTTTTAGAAAGAGGATAATATGTGGATTTTTAGAATTTGTTACGCAATTTTTATATTAGTTGCATTTGTACTTAGTCGAGACAAAGTCGCCATAACAATGGAGCAGGCTGTCTTATATTCGCTTGGAGTAATTTTCGCGATCATTTTTATTGAAACTCTTATTTCTGACATTAAAAGTTACCGTTTTTTTAGTGGGGCTGCTGGTGCCCTGATTTTCTTAATTATTGGATACTCCATCGCGTCAATATTTGCAGCTTACTTTACAAGTGATGCTCTCAGACTTGCTTTTTACTTCTTTGTTTTATACATAGGGGTGATGATAGGTCAAAAGACGTCGTGGTTTTTCGAAGCCTTAATATCGAAAATCTCGGTGAAGCAACCGAAACAACCTAAGTACACAGCAACAGCTAAAGTACTTGACACATCGACACTTATTGATGGTCGTATGGCTGATATCGTGGATACAGGCATCATCGAAGGTGCTCTTGTTATCCCTACATTTGTTCTGAAAGAACTGCAAAATATTGCAGACTCTCATGACCATCTTCGTCGCCAAAAAGGACGTAGAGGGCTTAATGTGCTTAAGAAGCTTCAAGAGCAAGTGATCTTACCTGTTGATATCAACAATACTGATTTTAACGATATAGGCACTGTAGATGAAAAGCTTGTGGCACTTGCCAAAAAGCTTAAGGCTGGCATTGTAACAACAGACTTTAACCTGCTCAAAGTGGCTGAGATACAAGATATTCCAGTACTTAACATAAATACACTAGCTATGGCTATGCGTCAGACTGTTCTACCTGGTGAAGATTTCGACATCAATGTCGTGAAAGAGGGTAAAGAGCAGAACCAAGGTGTTGGTTATCTAGATGACGGAACAATGGTTGTTGTAGAGAATGGTCGTAAGCTTATAGGTAAAACTGTGAGGGTCTCTGTTACTAGTCTGCTTCAAACTGAATCTGGTCGTATAATCTTTACCAAGGCGAGAACTTGAGCCTAACTGCTGTTATACCAGCCGCAGGGATCGGTAAACGGTTCAGCGGAGACGTTAAGAAACAGTTTTTTACGATATTTGATAATACAGTTTTGTATTATACACTTGTTGCTCTTAATAGGGCTTACCCGTTTGAGGAGTTTATCCTCGGGGCGAGCCCTTCTGATTTCGAATATATAACTAATCAGCTTAAACTCGCAGGGATAGAAAACTATCGTATTATAGAAGGTGGCGCAGAGCGTTATGAGACTGTTTATAACTGTCTAAAAGCGGTCAAAACTGACACTGTGCTGATACATGATGCTGTGAGACCTTTTATTACTGAGTCTATTGTTACGTCTGTTGTCGAAGCAGGACAAAAATATGGTGCTGCTATTTGTGGACTTAAGGTTCGTGATACGCTTAAAAGGGTTGATGGCGGAGTTGTTGCTGAAACAGTTAATCGAGATGATTTTGTTCTATCTCATACGCCACAGGTTTTTAATACTTCAATATTAAAGAAAGCAGTAGAGAATGCTGGTGAGTTTGATATTGTTGTTACGGATGAAGCTCAAGCAATGGAGCTTTTTAGGCAAAAAGTAGCATTGGTGGATTCGACTCCAGATAATGTCAAATTGACCTTTACAGAGGATATAGGACTAGCTGAGAGCCTAATAAGGAAATACTTCTCTTAATTATTCTGTTTCATCTCTTTTTGAAGACCTTTATACATAATCTGCAATCTATTAGTTAGAAAATCACAAGTATAATACATTCCACGTTTTGTCTTAGTCTCATATATTTCATCTGCTACAATTTTTACATCTTGAGGAACGAGAGTTTTGTGAGTTCCCGCATGCCTACATTCTTCTTTATTGCATATGAATTTAATTGGGAGCATGTCACCTGCGATACCCCAAATGATAGGTTTTTCATTACATTGATCCTGAATTTTAAATGCAAACTCAAGTAGCTGATGTTTTATACGTGGTAAAAAAAGCTCGCCTAGTAAAACTACGACTCTTCTATCAGCAAATCCTTGCATTGAAAGCTCATACATAGCCTTATGTACTTCAATGTTTTCTGGTGCAAATTTATTTTTTTTAACTATATCTATAAATAAGTTGACGCTCATAAGGAAACTTTTGTACATGTTTTTACGATCAGCTAAATCATCGAATACTGGTTTACCCATGTCGTCAACATACGAATGTCTACTCTTTACTGCGTCTGTGACACTCTTGTCTTTACATAGTCGATCAACCACCATTGCGGCTTTTTTACATTTTTCAAAGTTGTGAGCATCTTTTGTTACTAGTCCAGAGAAAAGCCCTGCATTTTGCAAGAAGGTCGTACAAGCAATCTTTTGAAGAAATGTTCTCTGATCTATGCTTTTATTTTTTTTGATATATAAAAGAGCAAGAGTAATGCATAGATATGTTGAGTTGGTGGTCTGGGTAAACTCTATTTTATTCATATCTATTGTTTTCATCATCTTAAGCATGAAAGATATGCCTTCTGTATTACCAAGGAGGCTGTGAAGGAATCCTTCAAACTCTGAATTAGTTTTTATTTCTCCAGTAGCTAAACGTTTGTAAAATTTAAGATATTTCTCTTGTTTGATTTGTATTTTGTCTATTTCACCAAAGACTTTAATTGTAGCTTTCTTTTTATAGATTTTTAATATTTCATCAGATGTCTGTATGGCAAAAGGGGATGTTGTAAAATATGTATCTATCAGATATCTATCTAAAAGAGTGTCTAAATATAAATCTAATGGGATATCTTTATTTATTAATACACTGCCGATGGTGTCACGAAGCTCAGCGCTAAGTAGGGTTGGGGTTTTAAACATGCTGACTTCTTTTTCTTTTAGATACTCAATAAAAGATTTCGTACCGAGCTCATGGAGCTTATTTCTAATATCATCTTCTTCCATATCCATATCTACAGATAGGTATTCAAATATGTTATCATGAGCAATGTGGTTCATAAATTTGGCACCTTGTGTATAATTATGGTTTAAAAATATATGAATTTGTTTAATTAGTAAATAACTTTTATTCGGTAGCTTTTACAACTGATTTGTAATAATCTTGAAGTTCACTAGTTAACATATTGCACGAGTAATATAAGCCTTCAATAACACTAGTACTTTGTATACCTTTTGCTGAGATTATTACATCATTAGAGATAAGAGTTTTATGAGAACCGCTATAATCACAAGACTCCGTCGTACAAAGGAATCTAACTGGTAACATATCGCCTACAGTACTCCAGATAATAGGGCAGTTAACACATTTTTTCTTTATTTCGTATGCTTCTTGAAGGATAAGATGTTTTACCTCTGGTAAGAATAATTTACTGAGTAGCGTTGTTATCTCTAAGTCTGCATATCGTCTTTCAGCAAGCTCATGTAAAGCTTTATGAACCTCTAGATTATGCGCATCAGTATTACTTTCTGCTATAAGCTCTACAAAAAGGTTTACTGTGACTAATATTCGCAGGTAGTAATTATGTCTATTTACTGCATCGCTAAAGATTGGTGCAGCATCATCAGTTATATTCCCGTAAAGGGCGAGAGCTTGTTCCATAGCATCATCATTGACCAACATCTTAACAATATCTGGGGAGCTAAGTCCACATAGTTGATCACCTGAGACTTCTGAGATGTTTTGTAATATACAAAGAATGCCTGACTTTACTGATAATATATCACAAGATTCTTGGTTTTTATTACCAGAATAGGAGGCTAAACCTAAGGTTATTAATGAAGATCTAAGAGAATTTAATATTGAAGATTTGTTCTCTTTGAAATTCTCAAGCATTTTAAGAAATGTACATATTCCTTTAGGAGTGGATATAATTTGCTCGACTGAATTATTGAAACTAGTTTTAATGTTTTTATCTTTTTCTAAAAGTAATAAGGCTGTATCTTCTTTATATATATAATTATCCATGATGTTATTTATCTTTTTATAAGATTTATCACGATACATACTTAAAACCGGATCAGTACATTCAATACTTAACTCAGATGTAGTAAACTTATCATCTTTAACGTATCTTTCAAGGAGCGAAACTAAGTATTTATTAATCGAAATGCCACTATTGATCAATATTTTACCATGAATATCCTTAACTTCTTTTGTAAGGATAAGCTCAGTCTTGTGTATCCAAAGGTCTTGATTCTTAATATAGTGTATAAAATCATCAGTACCTTTAGATAAAAGGATATCTTTGATTTCATTCTGTGGTATATCCATATCCACTGAAAGCATTTCGAAGACATTGTTATGTGTGATATTTGTCATGATAACCCGTCAATTTAAAAATAATAATTAGTATACGTATGTTTAATTTAAAGATAATAGTTATTAAAGTAAATAGTTAATAGTAATGAACGGTGTATCTGGTTCTTTTTTACCTATGAACTTAGCTCTTATCTATATCTTCAAATCATACCCAAACTCTTTGACTTACAGTACTTATAATGGTAAAAATACTGATGGATTTACAGATAGCAGAATACATAAAATTTATTATCCTCGCGATAGTTCCATTCATGTTGGCGATCACTGTCCATTAGTTTTCTCATGGTCTTAGCGCATATATGCTTGGCGACAATACTGCAAAGAGAGCAGGGCGCTTAACTCTTAACCCACTTGCACATATAGATCCTCTAGGGATACTTTTTCTTGTGGTTACTAGGCTTTTTGGATGGGCTAAGCCTGTCCCAGTAAACTTTGGCAATCTTCATAAAAATAGAAAATATGGCCCCGCTATTGTCTCATTTGCTGGTCCACTTTCTAACTTGATACTGGCAATTATCTCGGCAGGTCTGTTGCATCTCCTTTCTGGGGTGCAAGTCACTGAAGGTAGTATGGCGATGAAGATTCTAACTCCGCTTGTGGGGATGATCTTTATCTCTGTTAGGATAAACGTCGCACTATTTGTATTTAATCTTATACCTCTGCCACAACTCGACGGTGGTCGTATATTACAGTCACTCCTACCATATAATCAGGCTGTAGCATTTTCAAAGATAGAAAGGTACGGATTTATTATCCTCATTATTCTATTTATGACCCACACTATTGACAAGATCATACTGCCTATAATGGGCTTTGTATTAAATATACTTATATAAAGGATTAATAAACATGGATAAAGTTCTTAGCGGAATGCGTCCCACTGGACGTCTTCATATTGGTCACTATTTCGGTGCATTAAAAAACTGGATCAAACTTCAAGAGGAGTATGAGTGTTACTACTTCGTTGCAGACTGGCACGCACTCACAACAAACTATGAAGATCCTGAAGATATCATAGAAAACAGAAAACAACTTGTTCTCGACTGGCTTAGCGTAGGTATCGATCCTGAAAAGTGTACTATGTTTGTTCAGTCACATAATATATTCCACGCAGAACTATCCCTTCTACTATCTATGATTACACCTGTTTCATGGTTAGAAAGATGCCCAACATACAAAGAGATCAAGCAGGAGCAGACTAACAAAGATCTGTCTAACCTTGGTTTCCTTAGCTATCCAGTTATACAAACAGCTGATATAATAATGTATGGTTCAAAGTTCGTGCCTGTTGGTGAAGATCAAATGGCACACATAGAGATCAGTCGTGAGATAGTTCGTAGATTTCACCACTTATATAAATGTGATGTTTTTACAGAGCCTAAAGGGCTTCTCACAGAGGTTCCTAGACTCCCTGGACTTGATGGCAGAAAGATGAGTAAGAGTTACGGCAATGCTATAACCCTCTCAGAAGATTTAAACGAAGTTGAGAAAAAGCTGAAACGTATGAAGACAGATACTAATCGTCAACGTCTAACTGACTGTGGTAACCCAGAGCTTTGTCCTGTGTTTGATTATCATAAGGTTTTCTCAACTGAGGAAGAACGTGCAGAGATCACAGAAGGGTGCACCACTGCTGGCATCGGCTGTATGGACTGCAAGATGATACTTAAGAAACACATGTTTGAGCTTTTGGAGCCTATCCAAGACAGAAGAAAGAAGTTTGAAACAGAGATTACAGATATAAATGAATTCCTTAAACCTATGCAGACTAAGGCTAATGCTCAGTCTGAGGCTATGATGAACAAAGTGAGGAATGCACTTAAAATATGAGCCGACTCCTTGATGTCAGTCTGGATAACTTCGAAGGTCCAATGGATCTTCTCATTCACCTGATATACAAAAATGAACTTAATATTTATGACATCCCCATCGCTTTAATCTCTGAGCAGTTTGTAGAGGCTGTAAACGAGATGGAAAAGCTAGACATTGAGGTTGCGGCTGAGTTCATTAATATGGCATCATATCTTATATACCTTAAGTCGAGGATGTTGCTTCCGAAGGACGGAACCATAGGCGAAGAGATGGATCCTGAGGAAGAAAAGTTTCTTCTCACTCAGAGGCTTGTGGAATATTCGTTTTATAAGGATGTTGCCGAAACGCTCCGTATGCTAGAGAAAGAATCTGGCAAATACCTTATGCGTTCATCTACAATATATATACCAAAAGAAGAGATGCAGACGGAAGACCCATACAGTATAGCCAATGCTTTCTTCTCTTCTTTGGAAAAAACAAATGTCAAACCTATGAAAATAGAAAAAGACATAGTAGATGTTGCAGATGTTATTATTAAAATAAGAGAGATTGTCTTTAAAAAGACTAAACTTTTTTGGACAGACATACTTAAAACTTGCGCTAGTAGAAGAGAGGTAGTAATATCGCTCCTCGCTGTGCTTGAGCTTATGAGGCTCAAAGTCATAGAGGCTATACAGGCTGAGACTTTTGGCGAAATAGTAATTGAGTGGAAAGGAGCAGAGGAGAAGGTTAATGGATAAAGAACAAAAGATTTTTTATACATCGCTCTTTCTGTCTTGTACCCCTTTAGATAAGAAATTTTTCAGAAAGATATTCGATCCTATAAACCTTGAAAATCGCCTTCTAAGCTATGTTGAGTCATTCAATACGCTAGGGTTAGGTATGAAGATTAGAATGGTTTCTGGTGGCTATCAAATGGTTACGGATAAGGATTTATTAGATGAGCTCGCACCATACTTTGGTGAGAAGACCGAGGCACTCAGCCGAGCATCTATGGAAACATCTGCGATCATTGCATATAAACAACCTATCACTAGATTAGAGATAGATGAGATCAGAGGGGTTAATTCATCTGGGACAGTCCGATATCTGCTCGAGAAGAACCTTATAAAGGTTACAGGCAGAAAGGACGTACCAGGAAGACCGCTCTTATACAGCACTACCAAATATTTTTTAGAATATATGGGGATCAACGACATATCAGAGCTACCTACGTTTCGTGAGTGGCAGGAGTTAAAAACAAAATAATGGATAGAATAAATAAATTTCTAGCAGTTAGAACAGGACTTTCAAGAAGAGATGCAGATAAGGCTGTAGAGGCTGGACGTGTACGTGTTAATGGGAAAATACCAGAAGGTCCTTGGGTTCAGGTATCAGACAAAGATAAGGTCCTTTTAGATGGTTCACAAGTGAGCGCTGGAGAATTCTTTTATTGGGCATTCTATAAACCAATAGGTGTTCTTACAGCTTACGGTGATGGACAAGGGAAAGACACACTTGAAAAATACGCATTCTTTCGTGAAGTTAAACCTGCATACTCAGGAAGACTGGACTATGACAGTGAAGGGCTTATTATATTTAGTAACGATGGTGATTTTATCCGTCGTTTACAGAAAGCTGACGAGAAATTTGAAAAAGAATATATCGTAACAGTTAATAAAATGCTTAAAAAACATGAAGTTGAAGAGCTTAGAAAAGGTATTAAATATGAAAATACTAAGTACCGTCCATGTTCTATTGAGCAACACTCACATGATAGATATCAGGTAATCCTACATGAGGGTAAAAACCGTCAGATTAGAAATATGTTCCGTAATTATGGCGTAACAGTTAAAAAGCTGAAAAGAGTGCGTATAGGTACTGTAAACCTTAACGAACTAAAACCTGGCGAGTTCAGAGAATTCGCTCCTAAAGAGATCAGAGAGATGCTTGATGTATAGAGTCCGAGTTGTTATGTCATTTAATGGTGCTCATAACCTTCGTAA
This sequence comes from Denitrovibrio sp., assembly GCA_002869185.1. Classification (GTDB taxonomy): domain Bacteria; phylum Chrysiogenota; class Deferribacteres; order Deferribacterales; family Geovibrionaceae; genus Denitrovibrio. Next base: position 410,369 of record PKTN01000001.1, read on the forward strand.
CTACAACGGAAAATGTGAGAATCTACACGGACATAATTGGAAGGTGGAAGCATACTTGAAAGGTAACGAGCTGAACGAAACAGAGATGCTCGTAGATTTCACCATACTAAAAAAGAGACTTAAAGAAATATTGGAAACTCTCGACCATAAATATTTGAACGAAGAAGTTCCTTTCTTTGTGGAACATAATCCTACCAGTGAGAATATATCTAAATATATCTACACGTGTCTCAAAGAGACCTTTGGGGAGCTTACAGATAGGGTTGTTGTATGGGAGACAGATATCCAAGCCGCAGAATATTGGGAAAATGACTAAAGAACTGGTATAATAAGGTATTCAATATAGGTGGTTTATGTTTTTTGCTACAAAAGAGAAGACCATTTTTGATGCCCACGAGCTTTATCTTTATGGAAAATATGATAAAGCACTTCAGCTGTGTGAACAGTTACTAGCTAAAAATCCAGATAGCTACTCTGCTATCAATCTAATAGCAAATATATATTTTATTCGTGAGAACTTCTCTAAAGGTGAGCAATACCTTTATAAGTTAAAAGACTTATTTATCCGTAATAACGATTATGAAAAGGCGATAGCAGCTGTAAATCGCCTATTAGTTATTAAGCCAAACCAACCAAAGTATCTAAAAGAAAAGGCTGATATATATAAACTTGACAGTAAAGATAACCTTAGAGTTAGGCAATATTTAAAGATTGCTGATATATACAGGCGTGATGGTCAGTTTAAAAAAGCTGCCGAAACCTATATGGAAATGTCACAAACATATTCTAGTAACTCTAAGTTAGATAAGATTATTATAAATAAGCTCTTAATGCTAGGAGAGCTCGATACTTTGGCTCATTTTGCAAATAATAGAATCATTAATTCTGATCTAACCACTCAGGAAGAGAAGGATGATGCGATACTTGTTTGTGTTGAAGCTGGTTGTAAACCAGAGTTTATGATTTCTAATATTAATGATTTCTTGAAACCTAATCCAGAGAGACTGTCGCTTGTAGAAGATATTATATATAAGTATTTTATAAAACATAAAGACGATCAAATGTTTAAGAAGATTATAGACTCGGTCGGTTATGAAAAAATTTCTTATCTAATTGATAAAATACGTGCAGAAGCACCCGATACTGTTATTCATTTATCAACTAAGCCAGAGCCTGAACTAGAACCAGAAGTAGTACCAGAGGCTATCATTGATGAGCCTACTGTTGAAGAGATGCCTGAGGCAGAAGAGGTTTTAGATGTCGTTTCCGCAGATGAAACTATTATAGATGAAGCAGTTATTGAAACATTTGCATCAGATACTGAGGAAGAGACGAGTATCTCTAGCGATATAGAGCTAGATTCTCATATAGTAGAAACTACTTTAGAAGATACTGTTGTTGAGCAGATCGAGCTTGATGTGTTTGATGATGGGCAGCCGAGTTCTATTGGTGAAGTTCAGCTAGATGGTTTAGAAAAATTTGATGCAGATGAGACGAGTATTGAGGTTCCTGTTTTAGATGGATTACAGACTTACGAGCTAGAAACTATCGAAGTAGAAGAACCAGTTAAAGAGACTTCTGAACAGACTGAAATTGTTGATGAAATAGACAACTTTGACCCTGCTTTAGATAAGAATGACGATATTTTCTCCGCTTTTGATGTTGGGGAAAATACTGAAAAGGGTGATGACCCATTTGCTGCTTTTGGTGATGATATAGAAGATATCTCAGTAAACACATTCGATGATCTTCTACAAGAACAAGTTGACGTGCCTGAACCTGTTGAGGAGTCAATTAAAGAGCAAGCATCCGAAGATATGTTTTCTGAGCTTATTCCTGAAGAGAAAACAGAAATAGAGACTAAAGTTGAACAGATAGATATGTCTGATGTAACTATAAAAGCTACTGATAAAGAAGATATATTCGCAGATATGGTCCCTGATGTTGATGCAGAAATCATTAAGAAAGAGCCGAGTAAAAAAATTGTAATTGATGCCGATGATATCAAACCTGATGAAAAATCTGGAAAAGATATATTTGACATGGAAATCTGATATATATGATCAAGTTTAGATTTAAAAAAAATCACTCAAGTAATGCAGATAAGGATACCAGTACGCGTAAGCTTATGATGTATAGCCTTGTGGTTGTTATACTGCTGTTGGTTAACTTCTTCGCTGGCTCCAAAATTGTAAACACTAGCTTCCCGTGGTACTCAAACGTTTCTATATTTCTACTCGTAAATATTAATATTATCCTCCTTTTAGTGGTGTTAATACTTATCTTTAGAAATCTTGGTAAACTATTTATAGATAGAAAGAAGAACCTGTTTGGCACTCGGCTTCAAGGTAAACTAGTTATCTTTTCAACTTTGATAGCTGTCATCCCAGTGCTTGTTGTATTCATATTCTCCAGCTCTATCATAAATAACAGTATTGATAAATGGTTTGATACTCAAATTGAGCAGGCTCTAAAAAGCTCCATTGACCTTATGCAGAAGTATCAGAACAGGCTTGAGAAAGATATTGTTGAGCAGTCGGATATTTTGTCTGGCTTCATCTCGTCTGGTGAATATCTGTTTAAGACTAAATATGATCAGCTAGAAGAGTTTACAGAGAACTACATCGACAAAAACAGAATCGACGGGATTGCCGTTTACAATAATCAGAACACACGGATAACTATTCAAGAAAAAACGTTCTTCTATTTCAATACGTTTGTGAACGAAACGATTATTAAAGATATTCTAGAGAAGAAGTCCATCGCGCGCTATGAATTTGTCGGAAACGACCAGATATATTGGGTTGGGCATCCTATTTTATCAAACAAAAACAACAACATCGTCATTGGCGCACTCTTTATCTATAAACTTGTCCCTGTTAACGAGGCGGATAAGGTTACTAAGATTCTAGATTCATATAACAACTATCGCCAGACTAAGTTCTTTGCTGAACCAGTTAAAAATTCATATAAGATATTGCTAATACTTATGACTCTGCTTGTTGTGTTTGCAGGTATATGGGGAAGTTTGGTCTATGCTAAGAGTATCACTAAGCCTATAGAACTTCTCGCTGCGGCTTCTGTTGAGGTTTCGAAAGGTAACCTAAATACTGAGGTCGAGGTTATAGGTGATGACGAGATGGCATTCATGACCCGAGCGTTCAACTCTATGGTTAAACGACTAAAAATGCATAATGACGAACTTAACTTAAAGAACGAAAAACTATCTGAAATGTTCATGCAGATCGCTCGAGATAACCAGTATGTAGACTCAATTCTCAAAAATGTTAAATCTGCAATCTTCTATTATACAAGTCGTTTAGAACCACTTAAAACAAACGATTACGCGGACGTGATCCTTGATAAAGCTGAGACTGATTTTAATGATAATGTTCTTATCCCTGCATCTGTTTTCGTTACGACAGATGCTCGTGAGTATGAATTCCAGATAGCAATGATGATCGCTGGCGAAATAAGAACTATGACCGCCAACATTACAAAGATTTATGACCATGAAGGGAAGGCGGAGAACCTTGTTATCGTACTTGATGATATTACAGACCTGCTAAATTTCCAGCGGGTTAATATATGGAAAGAGATCGCCACAAGGATAGCACACGAGATCAAGAATCCTCTAACCCCTATAAAGCTCACAGCTGAGCGAGTACGTAAAAAGTCTCAAGCTGGTGATAATACGCCTGAATTCATGATAAACAGCATGGAAACCATCATTAACGAGGTTGAGGGGCTGCAAACATTGGTTAACGAGTTCAATATGTTTGCTCGTCTCCCGCAGCTAAAAAAGGATATTTTCCCATTTTGCGATTTTCTTGAAGAAGTTTCATCGTTTTATACAGCATCACACCCTAAGCTTCTGTTTAAAATTAGCTGTGATGAGTTAGAGTTATACGGTGACAGGCAACAGCTTAAACGTGTTTTTATCAACCTCGTAAACAACTCTATCGACGCTATGGATAACGAAGAGGGTACAATTAGAATATCAGCTGTTGAAAAAGATGATAGATTAAGAGTAATATACGAAGATTCAGGTAAAGGGATTCCACATGAAGACCTTAACCGAATATTTATCCCGTATTTTAGCAAAAAGCCTGATGGAACAGGGCTAGGTCTTGCGATAGTTAAAAAGATTATCGAAGTTCACAATGGTTCCATTGTGGCAGAGAGCGAATACGGCGCGTTTACACGTTTTACTATGGAATTTACTAAGGTAACTTAAATGTCTAATATACTTATCATTGATGACGAAAAGAGTATTTGCACTACCATCCAAGGTATCCTTGAGGACGAGGGGTATGTTGCTGATTTCGGTCTTAATTTTAGTGAAGGGTTTGCAAAGCTAAAAGAGGGCTCTTTTGATATTCTTTTTATTGATATCTGGCTCCCTGACAGGGATGGTATCGACGGGCTTAAAGAGATAAAGAAGTACTTTCCAGAGCTGGAAGTTGTAATGATCAGTGGTCACGGTAATATCGAAAATGCTGTTGAGGCTATCAGACTCGGAGCATATGACTTCCTAGAAAAGCCACTGTCGTTAGAGAGAATACTTCTTATTGTTAAACATTTACAAGATAAATTTCAACTAATACGTGACCTTAGAGAATCCCGTGGAGACATACTTAAAAAATACGATCTGATCGGTGTTAGTAAGCCGATGATGGATCTGCGTAAGAAGATAGAAAAGATAGCACCTACTAATGCTTGGGTGATGATCACAGGTGAAAACGGAACTGGTAAAGAGCATGTCGCTAGGCTAATACATATGCTTTCGAAACGTTCCAGACAATCCTTCGTAGAGATCAACTGTGCTGCTATCCCGTCAGAGCTTCTAGAAAGTGAGATGTTCGGACACGAGAAGGGCGCTTTTACTGGTGCTCATGCTGCCAAGAAAGGGCGTTTTGAAGAGGGTAATAACGGAACCGTCTTCTTGGATGAAATAGGCGACATGGAGACATCTGCTCAAGCTAAACTTCTACGAGTACTTGAAAATAATACATTTACCCGTGTAGGTGGCAATACGTCCATCACTTCTGATTTTAGGCTACTTACCGCGACAAATAAAATCCTAGATGATGAAATTGAGGGTGGCACTTTTCGTGAAGACCTGTATTATCGAATCAACGTTGTTCCTCTTGTGGTTCCGCCACTTAGGGAACGTCATGACGATATACCATTGCTTGTAGATCATTTCATCAAAGAAGCTTGTTCTCTCAATGGTTTAGAGCTTAAAAAGATGGATGAAGAGCTTATGCACCTCTTTACTCAGTTCGAGTGGCCAGGTAATGTTCGTCAGCTTAAGAACCTCACAGAGCGGATGGTTGTTTTGTCTGATGATGATATTATGTGCGTTGACGATGCACCAGACTTTATCCAAGGCAAGAGTTTGTCACATAAAACATACGATGTGGAGTATGAATACCCACTGAAGCATGCTAAAGAAAACTTTGAGAAACATTATATACTTAACGTTCTACAGAACAATGACTGGAATATCAGCCGATCAGCCAGAATACTCGAAATAGAACGAACTTATCTTCATAGGAAGATAAAAGCTTACGGCATCGAAAAATCTTAAATTTTAAGGGAATCAAATGATTAAATATTTCTCTGGCTCAATAATAGTTCTTATCATAGCGTTCATCATTGTTACATACGGAGTCAAAAAATCTGGCGTCACAGAGCAGATAGAAACTGCTATGGATGTACCTATAGGCGAGTTTGATACTATGGGCATCAGAGAAGCAAAGGTTGAAGCAGATGGATATATTCTCTATTTTGATGGTCTCAGACTCTACGAAAGCAGAGATAAAGTCGGCACCATGTGCTCAACTAATCTTGAGATATATTTCCCAAAAAAGAAGAACGCAACGCTTGTTATGAAGCTTAGATATAACGTAGGTCCATTCCTCGCAAAGCCCCTCCGTGGCATGACAGCGAAGGAAGCACTAATACCAGATAGCCAATATAAAATGATCAGCTCTCTTAAAGAAGGCTACGCCAAACAATACGGTATCGTTAATATGGATAAAGTTATCCTTAAAGACTTTACATGTAAGGAAAATCAGTAAACTTGATATACCGTGTCACGTCATTGTGAGAAACATAGTGACGTGTCAATCTCAGTCCCTGTCTATCATATAATTCTCTTTTTTTGTTGACATACCCTCACAATGTATTAATATAACTATACAGGCGAACAAATGTTCCCTGTTTCAAATTGGAGTCATTCTGAGAGAGCTTAGCGACCGAAGAATCTCTATTTTCTAGCTACACGGAGGTCGACATGATGACAGATAGGCAAAAAAAATTCTTAGATTTTATCGAAGGTTTTATCAATGATAATGGCTATAGCCCATCTATACGTGAGATAGCCAAAGGTATGGGGCTATCATCTACCTCTAGCGTTAAAAAGATGCTCGATAGGCTTACTGATGGCGGTTTTCTGAACCGATCTAACAGTATAGCACGAGGGATTGATATGCCATCGAAAGGTATACCTGTCTTAGGTCGCATAAAGGCTGGTGTCCCTGTTGAGGCTGAAGAGAATATCGAAGGCTACATGAAGCTAGATAGGCTCACTATCCGCTCTGGCGGTGGTTTCTTCCTTAAGGTTGACGGTGACAGTATGAAGGACGAAGCGATACTCGATGGTGACTATGTCCTCATAAAACCTAGCCCAGTCATTACTCATGGGCAAATAGGTGCATTCCGTGTTAATGGCGAAGTTACACTTAAAACTTTTCGTCAGGATTCTGAAGGTATCTTTCTTATGCCTGCTAACGAAGATTTCGACCCTATACTCATAGGCGAATATGATGATTTTGCTGTGATAGGTATCATGAAAATGGTTATGCGAATGACCGAAGGCGGACACAATGCTTTTGAACCTGCATGAGCGGGTGAGTGTCGGTGCTGTCTTTGAAAGCTCTCCTAACCCTGTATGGTTCAGCCTGCATGGAGAAAAGATCGTTGTGAAAGAAGTCTGCTATCGTTGGAAAGAGCGAGAAGGCAATGACATTATCCATAAATTTACAATTACAGATGGCTTTAACGTTTTCGAGCTGTCGTTTAGTGCTCTTGATGCCTGCTGGTATCTTGAGGCTATGGACGAGGGTGATGGAAAATGATCCTTTGCATGGACATGGATGCATTCTTTGCATCTGTGGAACAGGCGGCAAACCCTAATCTGCGAGGGAAACCTATCGCTGTTATAGGCTCGCGAGAGAGGACTGTTGTCGTTACTTGTTCTTACGAGGCCAGGGCACTAGGTGTTAAGACTGGGATGAGCAAGTATGAGGCTATGAAAGTTTGCCCATCTATTGTGTTAGTGACCACCACCAACCGAATATATACACACGTATCTACCGAGATAACAAAATTCCTTAAAACAATTACGCCAAAAGTAGAGGTTTACTCTATTGATGAAGCGTTTTTAGATATAGATGAAGACGAGCATGATATTACAAGTATCGCCTACATGATAAAAAGCCACGTAAAAAGCAATTTTAACATTACATGCTCCATAGGTGTCGGACCGAATAAACTCGTGGCTAAGATGGCTACAGGGGTTCACAAGCCTGATGGATTCTATATGGTGGAACCAGACGAGGCTATGGAGTTCATGGATAGCTTCGAACTTGGTAAAATATGGGGGATAGGGCGTAAACTAAGTGGCAAATTCCGCAATATGGGCATTTTTACAACCGCAGATGTTAGGCAACTAGGCGAAGAACGTCTTTGTGAGATGTTTGGTATAAACGGAAGCCGTATATTTCAGATGGCACATGGACTTTATTCTGACAGTGTCGACCAGACAGAAAAGCCTGTGAAATCTATCGGTCACAGCATGACCATGCCACATAACCTTAAGACGAGGGAAGAGGCTGCCGGCTATCTGTTACAGCTATCGGAGATGGTATCGTCCAGAGCCAGAAGGAACGGATATTCGGGCAAAACACTACACGTTGTCATAAGAGACGCAGAGCGACAAGACGTTGGTAAAAGACGGACATTCGGTTTCTTTACCTCTGCCACGCATCACATATACGAGATAGCTATGTCTATATTTGACGAGATATGGAGTGGTGAAGATATCAGGTTGCTAGGTGTGTCTCTCGGCTCGCTTGTCCCTAGTTGCGTAACACTATCGAACATGATGGATGACTTTCAAGGTTGGGCGGATGTGTATGATGTTATTGACGAAATTAATACTAAATACGGCAAAGAATCTGTCTCTTTCGGCACTGTCTTACAGTGTAAAAGAAGAGGGGCAAAGACTATTTCTCCCGCTTGGCGTCCCGACGGCACCCGCAATATAAAGTTCTAGGTCGCTAGCAGCGACGGGCTTATTTCGAGATGATATTTTGTACTTCCACTTCTATACACCTCACGTTGTTCGGCTGATAAATAAATGTCACTCTGAGGGAGTGCAACGACCGTAAGAGTCTATGGCTATGGTCAACTAGACTCGTGGATGTTGATAATAGAGTACTTGGTGATTTAAAGGATGTAGATCCCTACGTCACTTCGTTCCTCAGGATGACTAGAAACCCAAAGAAAAATCAATAAAAATTATTATTAGAAAACTCTAATATTATCAGTAAATTTCACAAAAATAATATATATCATATTGAAACTATTACAACCAGAAACGTTGACATATGCATCTTATATGCTATTAATATTCATACATGAAATATATATAGGTGAAAAAAATGAATATGGATTTAATTGAGAGTTTAGAAACTATTAACTGGTTTGAGACTGACTGGAAAGAAGAGCTTAGTAATAACATAACAAGCGTAAGTGAGTTAAAAGAATATATAGAACTAGATAGTGAAACAGAAGAAAAATTGAGAGAAGTTGAAGGGCATCACCCAATCAATATACCAAGATATTATCTCGGAATAATGAATCCTAATGACAGGCATGACGCTATAAGAAGACTTGCGATACCTGAGATTGATGAGCTTGTAGTTGCTGGAGAGATGGGTGAAACGACAAAAGACCCATACGGTGATGACAAACACGATAAAGGTAACGGGATACTCCATAAGTACGGTTATACAGCACTCGTAGTAGCAACTGAATACTGTTCCATGTATTGCAGGCACTGCTTCAGAAAGCGTATGGTTGGTCTGCCGAATGACCAGACAGTAAAGAACTTCGAAAAAGCCACAGAGTACATAGCTAAACATCCAGAGATTACTAATGTTGTGATATCAGGTGGTGACCCTATGTTACTCCCTAATGATGCACTTAAAAAAATGCTAAATGCACTCAGAGATATACCTCACCTTAACTACGTTAGAATAGGGACTAGGGCTCCTGTGGTTTATCCTGTTAGGTTTTTTGATGATGAGCTTATCGAGTTACTAAAAGACTTTTGCAATGATAAAATGCTATATATGCCAACCCACTTTAACCATCCTGACGAGATAACCCCAGAGGCTGCTGAAGCTGTAAGATTGGTTCGATCTGCTGGTGTAACGGTGAACAATCAGGCTGTCTTTCTTAAAGGTGTAAATGATGATCCTGAGATTCTTTCTGATCTTATGAATGGACTTACTAAAATAGGCGTAAATCCTTATTATCTTTATCAATGTATGCCAGTGTCGCGTGTTAGACATCATTTTCAGATACCTCTCAAAAAAGGTATTGATATTGTAGATGAAGCAAAACGAAGCATGGACGGATATGCTAAACGTTTTAAATTTATCATGGGGCATGATATTGGTAAGGTGGAAATCTGTGGAAGGTCTGGAAATACACTTGTTTTGAAACAGCTTCACTCTAGACAAGAGGCTCCAGAGGAGACTTCTAGAATGCTTTTCTACGAGCTGACGGACAACGCTGGTTGGCTTGATGATATGAAAAATATCCGAATTTAGAATCAAAAAAAAGGTCGTCTAATAGTTAGGCGACCTTAATATATTATATATATTGGCTAGCTAATATCGCTAATACCTGCGATCTCTTCACCAGAGAAAACTTTGTTTACGTCCAGTATGATAGCGAAGTGTTCATCCTTCTTTGCCATACATTTTATAAAATCAGTTTTAAGCTGAGATCCTAACTTAGGTGGAGGTTCTTGGTTAAAGGCATCAAAGCTTATAACCTCGTCCACTGAATCGACTAAAGCTCCTATAACAACTATATCTTCGCCCATAGTCACTTCTGTGATAATGATGCAAGTATCCACAGTCTTTTCTGTCATTTTGTTATAGAACTTCTTGTTCATGTCAACAACAGGGACAGCATGCCCACGTAGATTTATCACACCAGATATATACGCTGGCATTTGGGGCACTTTAGTCAGGTTGGACTGCTCCAAAACCTCTCGGACGCTACTTATATCAATTCCGTAAACTTCTTTTCCAAGCTCAAAAGTGAGAACTTGGATGGTTTGTTCTGCAATAGTTTCAGACATTATATATTCTCCTTTTAAACTTCAAGTTCTTCAGAACCATCATCGTCATCATCTACTGATGATGTTGAAAGTGCAAGTTGCTGACCTCTCATCTCAGGGAGTAAAAAGAATTGCATCATGCTCTGAAGTGAAGCTGACTGAGCTGATAGCTCTTCGGCTGTGCTTGCAAGTTCTTCTGCGGCACCTGCATTTTGCTGGATTACTTTATCGAGTTGAGACATAGCAGTATTTATCTGATCTGCACCAGATGATTGCTCAGCTGATGATGCTGTAATCTCTTGGATAAGCTCAGATGTTTTTTGTATTTCAGGAAGGATACTATCAAGTAGTGCTCCTGACTTTTCTGCTATGGCAACACTTGTAGTTGAAAGGTCGCTAATCTCTGCGGCTGCTTCCTGGCTTCTTTCGGCTAGTTTTCTAACCTCTGATGCTACAACTGCGAATCCTTTACCATGTTCGCCAGCTCTTGCGGCTTCTATAGCTGCGTTAAGTGCGAGTAGGTTAGTTTGTCTTGCGATTTCTTCTATGATAGATATTTTACTAGCGATCTCGTTCATAGCTTTCACAGTGTTTTTTACTGCATCGCCACTCTCTAGTGCGTCAGTTGCTACTTTCTTAGCTATAGTCTCAGTTTGTTTAGCGTTATCAGAGTTTTGGTTAATGTTTGATGTCATCTCTTCCATAGATGAAGAAGCTTCTTCTGCGGCTGCAGCTTGCTCAGTAGCACCTTGTGATATAGATTGTGCTCCGTTACTAAGCTCTTCGCTACCAGCATTCACGTTCATAGCCGTTGTTGAAACATTACTGATGATATCTTTTAGCTTGTCACTCATGTTGGACATAGCTAGCATAAGCTGACCTGTTTCATCTTTGGAGTCCACATTTATTTTCACTCTGAGGTCACCAGATGCAATAGTCTCACATATCTCAACACCTTCTCTAAGAGGTCTTGATATTGCTCTTGCGATGAGTATTGCGAAACCTATGCCTAAGATAAAACCTATAACTGATAGTATTATGGAAACCTTCATTACATTTGTTTTGACAGAGATAAATTTCTCTGCAGACTCTACAAACTCTTCAGATAGAGCATCATTGAGGTGTTGGAGCGGTTCAACAGTTTTTGCTTTTGCAGAATCTATCTCTTCATCTAAATCTTTTATCTTTTGATAGTCAGCTATTGCCAACTGACGCTCTTCTTCAAGTGTTCCAGATAGTTTTTGAATTAATTCTAGAGTCTTCTCTCTGATTGTATCAGTAGCTGCATCTATTCCACGTAATTTTTGATAGTCAGCTTTATCGCCCTTATTAAGTTCAGGGAAAAGTAGTTTATCAAATATACCTAAGTATCTATTATAAAAATCTCCAAATTCATTTGCCCACTCAGTCTCTTCGGGAGTATCGACACTCCCTTTTACTATTTCGATATCTTTTATCGCCTGTGCTTTGAGTATTTTTAGATTATCTTTTGTCTCAGTAATATTTCTGTTGATAATTGCGTCTGCGAAAACTGGATATACTTGTTCAACTCGAGAAGCAACATCTCTTAAATCTATTGCGTCATTCGATCTTTCAAGTATATCATCTTTATTTCTTATTATTGTCAAAAGTTTATCTTCATATAGATGTATATAGTTTTTGTATTCAGTTACAAACTCATCAGCTTCCAGAATTTCATCTGGGTGATCGACCAAAGCTTTGACAGTAGCCATATCTTTTTCTGCTTGTATTTTAAGTTCTATAAGATTCTTTTCAGATTCCTCGATATTTTCATTGATTATTGCATCTGCTATTTCAGAGTATAGATCAGTTACCCTATTTGAAATATCTTTAATAATTAGAGCATCTTCACTTCTTCCTGCTCCTTCATCTTGTAGTTCACCTAGTGTATTCATTTGTGTTAATTGATATCCTATGACGACTGCAAAAATGAGCAGTACAGCCATAAAACCTAATAAAATCTTTGTACCAATCTTCATATTCTTAATCATTTTCTTACCTCAAATAAAATTGTTTCTGGATACTGTTTATGAAATTCATATGCAAGACATATGCCAACTGTAAATAATTGATAATATTACTGTTATACATGTTAACTTTATGCAACATTGTCAATTTATGTTTACAAATAGTTACAGGCATATGCCTATGTTTAGAAATAATTAAATATATTAATTAAATAGAGCGTTGGAGATTGAGAGAAATGTAGCTGTCAATGTATATTGACATGACAAAAGGGGACCGAAGCCCCCTTATAAGAAATGTTCTTAAAATATGCTTGTAAGTGTTAACTTACACTTTGATATCTACGTCCATGCCGAGTAGGGCGGAGTATTTAGATATAACAGTATCAACCTCTTCAGATAAGAACTGGTCAACCTGCTCTGGTGAACGTCCTACGAATTTTATAGGATCGAGCAGTCCAAGAATTTCTTCTTTACTAAGAGGAACTTCCTCAGAGCTAGCGAGTCTATCGAGAAGATCGTTTGATTCACCCTCCATCTTGACACGCTTACCAGCCTCCATAGAAGAGACACGAACAACTTCGTGCATCACTTGTCTATCAGCACCACGTTTAACGGATTCCATTATTATGTTCTCAGTGGCCATAAATGGAAGCTCTTCCATAACACGCTTTTCTATCATTTTGTCATAAACAACCAGACCATCAGTAATGTTATAAAGGAGTTCAAGGATAGCGTCTACGCAAAGGAAAGCCTCAGAGATACCTATACGGCGATTTGCAGAGTCATCAAGTGTACGCTCGAACCACTGTGTAGCATGAGTCATGTATGGGTTCATGCCGAGTGCGATGACGTGGCGAGCAAGAGAGCAAACACGTTCGCTTCTCATAGGATTTCTCTTATAAGCCATAGCACTTGAACCGATCTGATTTTTCTCAAAAGGCTCTTCGATCTCTTTTAGATTAGCTAGTAGGCGAAGGTCAGTAGCCATTTTATGTGTTGTCTCAGCTATTTGGTCTAGGACAGAAAGAACTCTAGTATCTTGTTTTCTGGTATATGTCTGACCTGTGATGGTAAGGACCTTATCGAAATCCATAGCCTTTGTTACCATTTGGTCGAGTGTTTTAACTTTTTCGTGGTCACCATCAAAAAGGTGGAGAAACGATGCCTGAGTTCCTGTAGTACCTTTAACACCTCTGAAACGGATGTTTTCAATAGCGAATTCGAGAGCTTCGAAATCTAGAACGAAATCCTGAAGCCATAGGCATGCACGTTTACCAACAGTGGTAAGCTGTGCCGGCTGAAAGTGTGTAAAGCCAAGGGCAGGGGTGTTTTTGTGCTGTCTAGCAAATTTCTGCATGTTGTCCATTACATTAACAAGCTTTTTACGAACAAGCTCCATACCCTCTTTAAGTACTATTACGTCTGTGTTATCACCAACATATGCGCTAGTAGCACCTAGGTGGATAATAGGCATAGCCTTTGGGCAACACTCACCATAAGTATGTACGTGAGCCATAACGTCATGACGGAATTTACGCTCCATATCAGCAGCATATTCAAAATCGATGTTATCTACATTAGCTTTGAGCTCTGCGATCTGTTCATCAGTGATGTTAAGACCGAGCTTTTGCTCAGATTCAGCTAGGGCTATCCAAAGCTTACGCCATGTAGAAAATTTCTTATGTGGAGAGAAAAGGTAAAGCATTTCTTTACTTGAATACCTTTCAGAGAGCGGGTTAGAGTAGCTTTTGTAATCTTTCATTCATATCCTCATTTATTTATTATCTTGTATCTTTTGAGCCCATTTACGGGCGTTATCTTTTATAGTCTGTTCGTCTAAGGTGAGTAACTCTCTGTCTTTCATAAGACACTGACCAGCAACGTATGTCGCTGTTACATCGGTTGATTTTGCAGAATATATAAGATGCGAAATAGGATTAAAAACTGGTGTCATATGAGGTTCATCCATAGACACAACTATGAAATCTGCCTGATTACCTCTTTTGAGCTCACCAACTCTGTTGAGTCCAAGAGTTTTTGCTCCGTTAATAGTAGCCATCTTTAGAACTGTTTCAGCTGTAAGGACCGTTGCATCCTGATTTAGACCTTTATGGACTAGTGCGACACTGTTCATCTCTCCAATCATATCTAAGTCATTATTACTGGCGGCACCATCTGTCCCAATAGAGATATTAATACCAGCCTCCACCATCTCTTTGATACGGGCAAAACCACTACCTAGCTTCATATTGCTCTGAATACAGTGGGAGACATTTGCACCTGTATCACCAAGGAGTTGCAGGTCTTCGTCTGAAAGGTGAACGCAGTGTGCGAAGTTGTTTTGTAGTTCAAGAGCTCCGATATCATTCATTATCTGAACAGGAGTTTTGCCATATTTATCTATACAAATCTGATTTTCATTAGGAGCTTCAGATAAATGTGTATGTAGCAGTAGGTCGTGCTTCTTGCAAAAGTCGACACATTTTTGAAAGTTTTCAGGTTTAACAGTGTAAGGAGCGTGAGGACAAAGTGAAGTAGAGATAAGTCTATCTTTCTCGTACTTAAGGTAGAATTCACTAGCTCGCTCTATGTAATCATCAGCGTTTTCGCCAAATTTAGTAGCGAAATCTAGTACGCCAATCCCCATCATAGCTCTTAAGCCTGCTCTATGAAGAACAGAAGCAACAGCCTCAGCATGGAAATACATGTCACAACAAGTAGTTGTACCAGATTTGATCATCTCAACAGCGGCAAGTTCAGCCGATGCTATGGCGAAATCTTCACTAAGCCATTTTGACTCTGCTGGCCATATGTGTTTTTGCAGCCAATCCATAAGTGAAAGGTCATCAGCCATACCACGGAAAAGTACCATTGGTAGATGAGTGTGAGTATTTATAAGACCAGGAAAGATTATAGAATTATGAAAGTGTTCAATATCGTAACCTGTGGAGCCTTCTTCGTCAGCGTGTTCTGATATACCATAAATTTTATCACCAACAACAAGAAGATAAGAATCTCTATGTATCTCGCCCTGATAGTAGATATATTCTGCGTAAAAAGCTTTCCTATGCACTAGAATGCCTCCAGTATATTGATGAGTTCGGCAGGTGAATCGACAATATAGTCTGCGTTTGTATTTTTCAGATTACCATATCCATATGAGCAAAAGCAAGTTTTAGCACCTGCTCCTTGACCAGCTAGAATATCGCTATAACTATCTCCTATCATGATGGTTTTACTTGGTGTAGCTCCGAGGTTTTTAATAATAGATTTTACCCCCACAGAGGAAGGTTTCTTTACATTGAAAGAATCACCACCGTACCATTCATGAAAATATTTTTCTATACCAAAGCTTTTCATCATATCATCAGAAATTTGCCTGATTTTATTAGAGAGAATTACAGCTGTTATATCAGATTTTTCCAGATAGTCTAAAACGTCTCTGAATCCAGGCATGATATCTGTTGTGTCCATCATGTGTTGCTTATAAATAGCTCTGAAATGAGTTTCCATTTGATCTATAAAATTATTTTCACCAGCAGTATTAATTACAAGCTGACGCATACCGTTACCAACGTTCTCTTTGGTATTTTCTAAAGTGCTTATAGGTAGGTTATAAACCATCATTGTTTTGTTTAGACATGAATGTATATCACCAATAGTGTCGATAATTGTACCATCCATATCAAAAATAGCGAGTCGCATATATATGTATCCCTTAATGTTAAATTGAGATTACTGTTATACAACAAATAAGATTTATTGCAATAATATCAGTATCTTTAATTATAAAATATCTGCTATAAATCGATATGGTTGAATATATCGCTAGCTACGGATATGTAGCAATGTTCTTTTTAGGATTTTTAGCTGCGACTGTTCTGCCGCTTGGAAGCGAGTGGCTACTAGTTTTGCTGATCACAAGAGAACTTGATCCTATATTATTAGTATTGTTCGCTACTCTCGGTAATTACCTCGGTGCGTGCACAACATATCTCATAGGTTTTTATGGTAGTGATGTTTTGATCGAGAAGCTTTTAAGAATAGATGAAAAGAAGAGGGCGAAGGCTGAGTTTATCTATAATAAATATGGAGCTCTCTCTTTGGCTATGTCTTGGGTTCCGATCGTAGGTGATCCGCTCTGTTTGATAGGCGGTCTCTTTAAATACTCTTTTACTAAATTTTCTATTTTGGTTTCAATCGGAAAACTTGCAAGATACGCATTTTTGGCATATATAACGCTTAGATCTGTCGAAATTATGACAAAATAGACACATACGCTAAATAAGGCGATTTTAGAGGCTTAGACAAAAAAAGGTATATCTGAAAGGAAAATATAAGCCGTAAATATCTAAGAGAGCTTAAAAAGGCTTTAAATTGGTTGTTTTTTGTAATATAAATAGTTACGCACATTTGCTCTTAAAAGGTGACATATGGAAAGTTTTGACAAATTATTAATCGAAGCGAGAAGGGCGAACAAAGAAGAAGATCTCCCAGATGCGATACTAAATCAGATCCAAACAATTTACGATAACCAAGGTAGATATATCGACCAGATCGATATGATAGATGATCTCACTGAGATGCTTGAAGACTTTGAGCCTTTCGCAGATGTCGGTTGTGGTAACGAGTCATACAGCACTACGGATATCCAAAGGGCTGTCGATAAAATCATACAATAGTACTAATAGTGGTAGTATCCCATTATTTAACGATAAAACTATTCTTCTGTCGCTTGGTATATGATACTGTTACAGATGCGATTATTATTATTGGTTTTTGTTCTTCATCTTCAGTTTTTGCAATTTCACAAGTACAACTCAGCGAGCAGTTTGACCAATATAAACTCGCCCCATACATAGAGATGCTAAAAGATAAGGACGGAAAACTCTCATTGGAAGAGGTTTCTAGTGCTGAATACAATTCTGAGTTCATTGATGTCAAAGGGAAATCGCCTAATGTAGGCTTTTTGAATTCTCAAAAATGGCAAGCTTATTGGGTCAGGTTCAACATAAAGAGTGATTATAAAAAGAGCCATGAGGTCTTTCTTGAGTATCTCTATCCTCATATTGATAAAATTGAGCTTTACCAATTAAACAACGGAAATATTGTTAACTATAAGCTTGTTGGTGATAAATTTAAATTTGCTGAACGAGAACTAGATTTTAGAAACTTTGTTTTCAAACTTAAGCTACCTGCCAATTCAAATACACATATATACTTACGCATGGAGACTGATGGTTTAATGCGTATACCTCTGATGTTGTGGGAGAAATCTTCATTCATTAAAAAAGTAAATAAAGAGCAGACGCTTTATGGAATCTATTTTGGAATCATGATCACAATGATAGTTTATAATTTCTTTTTATGGGTTTACCTAAGAGACAAAAACTACATTTACTACGTATTGTATATATCATTTTTCTTATTGGTTCAGTTTGCAAATACCAGAATGGATGCTGAGTATATATATTTTAATATGCCAGCTTTAGCTAATATATTTTATCCAATTTTATGGCACCTGACCCTCTTTTTTGCAGTACTTTTTGCCAAAAGTTTCCTTGATACTAAAGATAAATTTCCAAAAATTAATTTTGTTATGAATATCTTTGGGTTAGTGAGTTTAATAGGGATAGGGCTGACTATATTTTTGGGATATGAAGTAGGGTTACTCCCATTAGTGTTCATCACAGGGATATTTCTACCACCATTACTACTGTTTTCAGGTGTATACACTTGGATAAAAGGGCAGACTACCGCAAGGTATTTTGTTATTGCATGGTTGCTACTAGTTATAAGCGCAATAGCTTTTAACTTATATAATATAGGGGTTTTGCCTGATTTAGACATAATAGCACATAGTACATATATAGGGTCTGGATTTGAAGTACTCTTCTTGTCATTAGCTCTTGGGCACAAAATGAAAATTATTGAGATAGAAAAGCTTAAAGCTCAAGCAGAAGCACTCAAATATCAGACTGATTTTGCTTATGATTTAGAGATTCAAGTGACTGAAAGAACGAAAGAATTAGAACTTAAAAACAAGATAATTACTGAACAGAATGATAAGCTAGAGCATATTGCTATGATAGATGCACTTACTGATATACCAAATAGAAGACGGTTTAATGAGGTTATCTGTAATGAATGGTTTAGAGCATTGAGATCGAATTCAATCATCTCTGTTGCTATGGTTGATATAGACCACTTTAAGCAATACAATGATGCTTTTGGGCATGATGTTGGTGATATATGTTTGCAAAAAGTAGCTAAAACATTAAATGAAACCATGCAACGTCATGGTGATTTTGTAGCTAGATATGGTGGAGAGGAGTTTGCAGTCGTACTCCCACATACTAATAACGAAGACGCTCTAACACTGCTAGAGAAGATGAGAATAGGGGTGGAAGAGCTTTGTATCGCCACTGCGAAGCATCTTAAAGAAGAATATATAACTATAAGCATTGGAACATCTACTATCGTCCCAGGCGAAAATAACGATTACAAGCAATTAGTCAAAGAAGCTGATAAAGCACTATATAAAGCCAAAAATGCTGGAAGAAACAGAGTAGTAACTTTTCAGAATAGTAATCACGAATAAAATCTAATTAAATAATCTTCATTTATTACTTTATCAATCCAGTAATGAATACAATATTCATTATTGAAGTATTAAAGAGGTTGATATGGCGCTGTAACCATACCTGTTTTAGTGCCAACTCATAGTTAGATTTTCACATATTTGCAGCATGCTCCATCGGTGTCAAGTTGTTCAATGATTCATGCGGTCTTTCATAGTTGTATTCGTTTATCCAAGCCTCCGCTTTATCTCTCACATCCGATAAACTCTCGAACACATAAAAGTCTAGTATTTCAGTTCTAAATGTCTTGTTAAACCTCTCGATATAGGAATTCTGAAAAGGCTTTCCTGGCTGTATGAATTCCAGCTCCACATCGTGATATTCTGCCCAGTCTGCAAGCTTCAGTGATATAAACTCAGGACCATTGTCCATCCTGAGTTTAGCAGGATAACCTCGCCATGACCCTATTCTGTCGAGCACTCTTACGACTCTTTCAGCGGGCAGATTTAGATCAATCTCTATTGCCAAAGCTTCACGATTATAGTCATCCACAACGTTAAACGTCCTGAATCTCCTTCCGCAATACAGGCTGTCACTCATGAAATCTATAGACCAGCATTGGTTAATAGATTCTGGAACAGACAAAGGGCTAGGATTCCTATTAGGAAGCCTTCTCTTCCCTTTACGCCTCATATTTAGCTTCAGGTTACAATAAACCCTATGAACCCGCTTATGGTTCCATTTATAGCCATGCCGACGGATAATTTGGAAAAGTTTACCAAATCCATAACGAGGATACCGTTCACTGAATTCAAGCAAAGCAGATATAACTGGCTTATCTCTTTCAGCATCGGGCTGGTAACTGTAAACTGTTCGACTGATACCTATGTGTTTACAAGCCTGTCTGATACTCAATTCAAAAGTATCACGGCAGTAGTCAACCAGTCCTCGCTTCTCCGACGGCTTTAGAGCTTTTTTTCTATCACATCCTTGAGAACCCGATTCTCTAAGCTGAGATCTGCAAACATTTGCTTCAGCTTGCGATTCTCATCTTCGAGCTCTTTTAATCTCTTTACGTCAGAGGCTTCCATACCTCCGTATTTGGATTTCCAGTTGTAGTAGGTAGCGTCACTGATACCGTATTCTCGGCAGATGTCTTTTACCTGTCTTCCTGCTTCGGCTTCTTTGAGTATTTTTACGATCTGAGTTTCTGAAAATCGACTGCGTTTCATCGAGTCCTCCTAAGTAATTATTAACGGAAAACTCTAATTATGAAAGGTACTATTTTACGGTATGGCTACAGCGCAAGTGTTAAAAGATGAAATAAAAAATAATATCTTAGTAGCAGCTGAGGCAATGTTTTTAAGTAAAGGATATAAGAAAGCAACAATCCAGAATAGATCACACCAACTAACTCATTCAACACTAACTAAACACCTCATGCTTCTTATGCTCTACTATGTAACTTAACATAATATATCTTATCGGACGTTATATGTTTTACACTAGGATTGTGGTTTTATGAGTTTAAAGATTGCGTATATGGTTGATGTATATGTGTATTTTGATTTGTGATCACACTGTGGATAAGTGTGTGTTAGAATAATTATGTAATATTAGCAATAAATTAGATGCTTTAACTCAACATTTGAAGCCTATTCTGATTATCAGATTATGAAATTGATTGTGGATAAAACCAGAGCTATATATAGCCCTATAAAGCGATTTAGTAATTATTCTAAGGTATTTGCATGTGGCAAGACTGATCATGCGTTAAAACGCTCGTAGCTTGCTTGTGTTTATATGTAATAGTAACTAACCAGAATCTAGTGATCAACCCTATCCTATTTTTCCTTAGAAATGGCAAAGCCCGTAATCAAATCAATGACTACGGGCATTATATGTTTATTAAGTATGCTTGTTCTAGATGAGCACTAAAGCGAGTGCATATCCTACTAGACAAGATGTGGTGACTGATAGTAAACCAGGAACCATGAAACTGTGATTAAAGTAGTATTTACCAATCTTTGTTGTTCCAGTGCTGTCAAAGTTACATGTTGCGATATCTGATGGATAGTTCGGGATAAAGAAGTATCCGTAACATGAAGGCATGATACCTATAAGGAGTGCTGGTGGAAGCCCCATAGCAAGACCTACTGGAAGCATCATTCTACATGTCGCAGCTTGTGAATTTACAACGACTGATACAGTAAACATCGCAAGTGCGAATGTCCATGGGTATGCCTGTACCATTGTTGTGATACCAGCTTTAAAACTTGGCATTGCGAACTGGAAGTATGTATCACTCATCCATGCAATACCGAAGATCGCAATCGCTGCTACCATACCAGATTTAAATACTACGCCTTCTGGTACTTTATTAGTTTTTGTTTTAGTTACGATAAGGATTATACCACCAAAAGCGAGCATCATCATTTGGATAATAATGGACATTTTGATTGGTTTTGCTCCATCCGCAATAGTTCTAATTGCTGGAAACATAGCAATTATAACTATAGTTACAAGAGCTAAGAAAAATATTATTACAGCGTGTTTTGCAGATGCAGGAAGTGTTTCGTCAAGTGTAGTAGCTGTAGTATTTTTAATACGCTCAGCCCAAAGTGGATCTTTCAATCTCTTCTGATATTCTGGATCATCAGCAAGTTCTTTACCCCTTCTAAGGCTATATAATGACATAACTATACAACCACAAAGTGTTGCTGGGATTGTTACTCCAAGTATAGTAAGGAGTGTTATACCTGAACCTACTCCTGAAAGCTGTGAAAGATAGTATACAACTGCCGCAGAAATAGGACTCGCTGTAATTCCAAGCTGTGAAGCTACAGATGCTGCACCCATTGGACGTTCTGGACGTATGCCGTTTTTCAGAGCCACATCACCAATAATAGGCATGATAGAGTATACTGCGTGACCAGTACCAAGCATGAATGTCATTGTGTATGTAACAAGTGGACCGTATATTGTGATCCTCTTTGGGTTAGATCTGAGAAGCCTTTCTGCAACCTGAAGCATATACTTCAGACCACCAGCAGCTTCAAGGATTGAAGCACATGTCACAACAGCGAGGATGATTAGCATTACTGTTATCGGTGGAGACGTTGGAGCCATACCGAAAACAAAGACCTCAACTGCGAGACCTATACCAGAAACCACTCCGAGACCGATACCGCCGAAACGGCTACCTGTGTAGAGCATTATCAATAAAAACATAAATTGCATATATAACATGATGTACCTCCCATGTTAGTCAGCCAGTTGGCTGGTTTAGTTTCTAATAGGAGTATACATCGTTCAATGCAGGTGTAAAGTATTAGGAGATAAGAGTTTTTTAGGATTTAAAGAACTTTTTGCTCATATTGCTCACAGTAAGGTTAGTACTTTGTGGCAGAGTAAAGTTGGTTCAATATGCAGCCACGTAATCTTGCTCCTGATACTCGCCGTATGTGTTCTTAATTTTGATGATTTAGATATTTGATGGTTTGCAAAACCGTTTCTCAGGTCTACCTACTGTTCCGTAGTCGATATCAACAGTCAAAAGCCCTGTTCCAGTCAGGTATTCAAGGTAGCGTCTAGCAGTATTTCTACTCGCTCCGATGCACTTACCAACCTCGTCAGCCCCCATTGCCTCCCTCTTTTCTTCAAATACTGCCATGATCTTTTTGAGTGTAATAGGGTCGATACCTTTTGGCATTTCTGAATGATTTATAACATTATCAGTATGTCTATCTAGCATGTGGTCTATGTCATCCTGCTCAAGAGTCTTACTACTTTTAAGTTCTTTATGGTATTCAACAAATCTATTAAGTGATTTTTTAAACCTTTCGAAGACAACAGGTTTTACGATATAATCGAATGCCCCACCACGAACCGCTTCTTGCAATGATTCTACATCTCTTGATGCAGTCACAAGTATGATATCAGTGGCAATACCTGCAGATCTTACACGCCATAGGAAGTCCATCCCTGAGCCTTCTGGAAAATACAGATCAAGCAGAACTAATTCAGGTTTAAGAATCTCCATCATTTCGAACGCATCATCAAGCCCGTTAGCTATACCAACCACTTCAAACCCTTCTACTTTCTCAGTAAATCTTCTATGAAGGTTAGCTATATCAACGTCATCTTCAACTACTAAAACCTTTATCATATTTGCCTCGTTATAGGTAACTTGACTATAAAGCATGCACCACCAAGCCTATCTGAAACACCAGCCTCTATATGACCATCCAAAGCTTTCAAGGCCATAGATAAGTTATACAGCCCTATTCCTCTGCTATCAGATTTTGTAGAAACACCTTTTTGGAATATATCTATATCTGTTGGAAGACCTTTTCCTGTATCTTCTACTTGCATAAAAAGGTGATCTTCTTCTTCAAATAATCGCATTGAAACCTTTGGTGCAACTAAGGTATTACTTTTTGCAGCGTCTATAGCATTGTCTAAAAGATTTCCTAAGACAGTGACTACTTGCTCAGGTTTAGTCGGGCTAGTAACCCACTTACCAGTAAAATCGACCTCGAATGCACATTTTATTTCACCCGCCCTATTATACTTGCCTAAAATAATTCCTGCAATCATAGGGCAATTTACGTTTGTATCAGTGAATTCCACAAGTTTATGGTATCCCTCAGATTCTTTAAGGATGACAGATTTAGCCTCGTCATATTCCTCTAACTGTAAAAGACCACTAATAGCATGGAGTTTATTAGAGTACTCATGACTCTGCACCCTAAGAAGCTCCGAGCATTGCCTAACCTGTTGAAGCTCATTATTCAGGTAATCCATCTCACCTTTACGCCTGAATGTCGCAACTGCCCCATATACTTTATCATTTATTATGACCGTCTTAATGTTAAATAGTGTTAAATGACCATTAATAAAAAGCTCTTCATCCTTCACTTCATCTCTGTTTTGCATCCTTTGCGTTAGCATAACCTCAGGTAAAAAATTCTCAATATTGGCTCCAGTCATTTCATCAGCCAAGCCTAAAATCCTTTTAGCTTCGTTATTAGTAAACCTTATCAAACCTTCCTCGTTAACAGCTATAATCCCAGCTCTAACAGAGTTTAGGATGACCTCTCGTTCTCTATGTAATGACGCTATCTCGTATGGTTCAAGCCCAAGAGTCAGTTTTTTAACATATCCAGCGATCATGCTAGCGGTTATTAAACCTACAAAAAGCATAATGAATAAGTAAGTCGCTGGCTCCTTTTGTGCATTATGGATAACTTTCATAACACTCGTCTCTAGGTAGCCGACAGATGCGAAACCTAAGATACTGCCATCTATATCCTTAACAGGTGAAAAACCTCTGAGTGAAAGTCCTAAAGTACCAACCGCTCGTGATGTATATGACTCACCATTTTGAACTGCAGCAGAAAAATCACCACCTACAAATTTTTGACCGATACGCTCTTTTACAGGGTGTGCTAAACGTATACCGTCTCGTCTAGCGACAACGATAAACTGCGCACCAATCTCTTTTTGCATGTCTAATAATATGTTTTGAAGTTGCTCGTTGGTTTCACCAGACCTTAGAGCGCTTATAACCATAGGCATTCTTGCGACTGTTTTTGCGAAATCAAGAGTTCGTTTTTTGTGTGATTCTTCTAAGAAGTTACCTACTATCCCATTGAATAGCACTGCTGTAACACCTATTTGCAAGAACACTAAGACAGATATCATGATAATCATCTGCCCTTTTATAGTTTTTGGGATAAAGAATAAAATACCTTTGCCTGCTTTCATATTCTACCATCTAAATGCCTTTTTCATAAATATACCCTTCTTAAATAAACTTACAACATAGAATCAAATTAAAGGCTTTAAAAAACTAGATAATGGCATTATGATGAAGACCTTATGAAAATTTTACACATAGATACTGGTAAAGAGTGGCGTGGCGGACAAAGACAGGCATTTTTTCTACATGAAGGGCTATTAGAGTCTGGTGTGGATTCTGTTTTAGTATGCAATGAACTAGGGCAGCTTTGTAAAAAGGATACCCCTGGGATATTCCCTGTATCTTTTAAGGGCGAGGCAGATCTCGGCTTTCTGTCAGAGCTTAAGGCTATCATAAAACATGAAAGACCAGATATCGTTCATACACATGATGCACATGCCCTTACCCCTGCTCTCTTCGCAAGTGTTACCACAAGCGGTTTTAAACTAATCAATACCAGAAGAGTAGATTTTAGCATTAACAAAGGATTCATAAGTAGAAAAAAATATAATAATGCTAAAGTAAATCGTGTCGTTGCTATCTCTGAAGCTATAAAAGATATACTAGTTGTCGATGGTGTAAAGCCAGAGAAAGTTCCCGTAATCTACAGTGGAGTCCGTTTCCCTAAATCGATTAATTTCCTTAAAGTCCTAGAGATAAAAGAAAAATATGGTATTACAGGTAATGAGTTTATCCTAGGTAATGTTGCAAATTTTGCTGATCATAAAGACCACTACACTCTCCTTAGAGCCTTCGATATTTTTTGTAAGATAGTCGACGATTCAAAACTGATTTTAGTTGGTGATGGTCCGATGTTTGAAGAGATTCAAGAATTTGCTAAATCATTAGATTGCTTTAATAATATAGTTTTCACAGGGTATACTGATGACGTTTACGAGCACATAGCTCTCTTCGATATTTTTTGCATGTCTTCCAAAACTGAAGGACTCTGCACCTCAATAATCGATGCTCTTTTTATGTGTAAGCCAACTGTGGCTACTGCTGCTGGAGGTATACCAGAGCTGGTTAAACACAATTTTAATGGATTAATTAGTGAAGTTGGTGATGCTAGTATGTTCGCAACTAACCTATTATTGATTTTTGAAGATGAGGTTTTAGAAGAGAAATTCGCTGGAAATGCATTTCATTCATCATTAAAATTCTCAGATGGTGCAATGGTTTATAAGTATATAGATTTATATAAAGAACTAATGCTTTAAGTCTGTAATAGGAGTTAGATATGGCTTTGTTGGAATTAATACCTGAGAATGATCAAGATCAATTTCTAAAAAATGTCTTTTCTGTATCAAAAGAAACATTCGGATTTATACCTGAAGCTTTAAAATTATACGGCATAGCTCCAGAGATACTTGCAACCACTCTTAAAGCATTTGAAGCCTATAGGGAAACAGAAGGGATGTCCCCTATTTTGTTCATATATATAAGATTTGCCTATGCTAATACTATGAAATTTCCTTACTGTATAAACCTTAATACTCTTTTGTTGAAAGCTCTTGCTGTCCCTGCAGATAAAGTTGAAGAAGCTAAATCTGATTGGAAAAAACTACCAATGAGTGATAATGAAATTAACCTAGTAGATTTTGCCCTTAAAGTTGCTATAAATCCTGATGATGTATCAAAAAGTGATATTGAAGCATTGAAAGAATTAGGATGGACTGAGAAACAGATTTTTACTGCTTCTGATCAAGCAGCAAGAATGAACTATGCCAGTACTTTAATACGTGCTTTTAAGCTTGAAATAGATAAAGTTTGATTTTTTATCAGGCTTATATTCGAATATATTTGATGTAGGTAAAGCCGTCGAAATCTTTGGTTTCAATCTCTTTCCACTTATCAAAATCAATCTCAGGGAAGACAGTGTCCCCGTCGAATTCTTCTTTTATAAATGAAAGATGAAGCTCGTCTACCACATCGATAACTTCTGAATATATCTGACCGCCACCAATAAAAAAGAGTTTTTTATCATACTCCTTAGCGGCTTCGATACAATCTGAGACAGATTTAAATACTCTACAACCCTCTATAGATGTGCTTGATCTGGAGATAACAAAGTTTTCTCTATTAGGGAGTGGACGTCCTATAGATTCGTAAGTCTTTCTGCCCATTGCAATAATATTACCACTAGTAGTCTCTTTAAAAAGTTTAAGGTCCTCTGGCATATGCCAAGGCATTGAATTGTCTTTGCCTATCACCCTATTCTCTGTCATAGCGACAATAAGAGCAGTCATTATACAGCTACCGAAAACTTGATACCAGGGTGTGACACGTAATCTTTGAGTGTGATATCTTCAAAAGTGAGTTCGTTGAAAGGTTTATCTGCGATCTCAACCTGAGAGAGTTGCATAGGTTCTCTTTCAAGTTGCTCTTTAAGACCTTCTATATGATTTTCATAAATATGTGCATCAATAATGGTATGAGCAAATTCTCCAACCTCAAGACCTGTCTCTTTAGCTAACATCATAGTGAGAAGAGCATAGCATGAGAGGTTAAAAGGTATCCCTAGAGCGATATCTCCAGAGCGTTGTGTAAGGTGACAGTTAAGTTTCCCTGCTTTTACAGAGAAGCAGAATGAATAGTGACACGGAGGTAGCTTGCTCTCTGCAGCGTTGGCTGGATGCCATGCAGAGACCACCATCCTACGTTGACCTGAACAGTTGGGATTCTCTTTAACTTCTTTTAGAGTATCAAGAACATACTGTATTTGGTCAAAGACAACTAAGCCTGACTCTTTCTCTTTATGAGTCCATTTCTTGCCCCAATTCTCGCCATCGAGTCCTCTTTCAGGCACAGGAAATCTTCTCCAAAAGCGACCATAAGCAGTCTCAAGTAGCCCTTCCTCGTCAGCCCATGCGTCCCAAATTTTTGTCTTTTTGCTGAGATCTTTAACATGCTCTTCACCTGAAAGGTACCAGAATAGCTCATGTACCATTGAGTTAAAGAACATTTTTTTTGTAGTTAGAAGTGGGTAACCGTCTGCAAGATTAACACGATAAAAATAGCTGAAAACACTATATGTAGCAACGCCTGTTCTGTTTGGAATGTAAACTCCGTTATCTAACACATACTTAACCATATTCTTATATACTTGCACGACCGTCCTCCGAAAATGTTTTATATCATTTATAGAATTTTTTTAAGAAACTAGGTTTTATTCCTAGGTAATAAAGTGAAATAATAGTCCAATTTCTAAGGTTTGTATATAAAAAACCTTCCTTTTTCCAACGCCTAGATGACGTTTTAAGTGGGAGATTTGATAAAAACAGTTTCAATCCGTTTTTTTTACATTTTTGCATGAATTGAACATCTTCCATTATTGGAATATTCTCATAATGTCCGATTTCATAAAATACTTTTCTGGTACAGAAAATTCCTTGGTCACCATAAGGTATTTTCGTTATTTTGTTTCTCAGGCTCACAACCCTCTCTATTATACGAAACATGAACATCTCATCATTAATTTCTAACTTAAATGCACCAACATCGTAGTTTTCTAATGAATTTTCTATCTCAGTAATGAATTTTTTTGAAAGAATTGAGTCAGCATGGAGAAATAATAGTAAATCACCAGTGGAATTAAGTGCTCCATTGTTCAACTGAGAAGCTCTACCTTTAGGAGAGATTACCTGTATAACATCTTTAT
This sequence comes from Denitrovibrio sp., assembly GCA_002869185.1. Classification (GTDB taxonomy): domain Bacteria; phylum Chrysiogenota; class Deferribacteres; order Deferribacterales; family Geovibrionaceae; genus Denitrovibrio. The sequence continues at coordinate 438,768 of PKTN01000001.1, forward strand.
CTTTAATAATTTTATTCGTTTCGCCATTATGATCGCTAACTACAATCTCACAATCACCAAATTTGCGAATATGACTAATAGTAGAATTAATATTTTCCTGCTCGTTATAAACAGGGATAATTACAGAGAGCTTCATCCCCTACTCTTAAGTTTTTTATAAATGACTGGAACAAGCATCAATAAACCTAAGAGGATAAAAGCTGATAGAATCTGAGGTGAGAAGATATCATTAACAGAGCTGATTTCGTTAAGCCTGCTTCCAGCATATACAAACACAAAACCGCCTGGGATCATACCCATAAAGGATGTCCAAAGGAATGTACGTAGTTTCAATTTTGTCAAACCTGCTAGAATATTTATCAGAAAGAATGGAAATATAGGGATTAACCTTAGAGTTAGCATATACATATAACCATTAGAGGTTAGTTCATTGTTGAATTTTGCCAGTTGAGTTTCATATTTTTTGTTTAAAGTCTCTCCAAGTAAGTATCTAGACATTAGAAAACCTAGACCAGCACCTATAGTCGCCCCTGTAACAGCTAATAGTGTTCCTAATGTAGTACCGAATACAAAACCACCACTAAGGCTCAATATGACAGCCCCTGGCAGATTAAGCCCTGCTACGACGATATATATAAACATAAACAGAGAGAGCGATATTAGGTGATTTGATTCAACATATGATTGCAAAGCATCGCTATTAGTCTTCAAAGATTCAAATGTAAGCATGTTTGCAAACTCACTTTGTCTAATAAAAATGACAATTATCACCAAAATAACTAAAATCAGCAGTTTTTTTATCAATTTTTAATCCCTTTTATGAACTTAACTATCGGGTTATCAAGTAAAATTTCAATAATTGCATACTTTGATGGCTGTCTAACAGCATAAGAGTATGTAGGGTAAATATGTACCATATCTGCGATTTTCTGGAAAGGTATTTTAAACTTTTTAGCGAGCATAGGCTCATGAATAACTTCACCAGCCCTACTTCCAAGTATATGTATACCTATCAGATAGCCCTTTTTGTTTGTGATGTATTTTGCCATACCTACTGTATTTCCGTCAGTGATAGCCCTATCCACATGGTTATATGAATATTTAAAAACACGTATACAATCACGTCCATATTCAGCAATAGCTTCATCTTCAGTCAGTCCACACCTTGCGAGCTCTGGCTCCGTGTAGGTGCACCATCCGATATTGGAATAATCTACTGACTTTTTAAAGACAGGAATAAGAGCATTTCTAGCCGCTGTAACAGCTTCATAGTCTGCAACGTGAGTAAATTGATATGGAGGGACTATATCGCCAGCAGCATAGATGTTTTTAGCTGTAGTGCGTAGGTATTTATCTACCTTTACGCCTTTATTATCGTATTCTATCCCTGCATTTTCTAAGCCGAGGTTATTGATATTTGGTTTACGTCCAACAGCCACGAGAAGCCTTTCAGCATGTAACTCATCTATCTCACCTTCAGTATTTAGGGTCACAAAACCGTTCTTTTGCTCTACTGAGATTACTTTAGTGTTAGTGATTACCTTGATCTCATCTTCGTCAAGTTTGGCGCTGAGCATATTCGAAAGCTCTCTATCTTCCCTTGGCAAAATGCGCTTGCTCATCTCAATTATTGCGACATCGACGCCTAGCCCATTAAGTGCTGATGCCAGTTCCAATCCAATAGGACCACCGCCAAGCACTGCTACTGATGAAGGTAACTCATTAAGATCAAAGATAGTTTCATTGGTAAGATAGTTTATATCTTCAAGACCTTTAATGTCTGGTATTTGTGGTGAAGATCCTGTGGCGAGTATATATTTATCGGCTTGGATATTCTCATTACTCACACTAATTGTGTGGTTATCTATAAAAGTAGCTCCACCCTCGATTATGTCTATCCCCTCTTCTCTGAAGATGTCAGGGGTTTCACTAGAGTATACAGCAGAGACTATCTGCCTAATGTGTGACATAGCTTTAGATGTATCAAGTGAGGAAGTATCCATCTTTAGTCCAAACTCATTAAGTTCTTTAATATTATGAGCCATATGAGAGGTGCGAAGCAAGGCTTTGCTAGGCACACAGCCGAAATGTGTGCAATCGCCACCAAGTTTGTTTTTTTCTACGATAGCAACTCTTTTGCCCAATCCTAATGCAAATTTAGCCGCCACTAAACCTGCAGAACCGCCACCTATAACTACTAGATCGTATCTCATTTTTCTATCCTTCAATAAATATCAAGTGTATCTAAAATACCTTTCAGGTTACCTTTGTGTTTTTGTAAATCCTGAATGTCGTCCAAGTCACCTAATATTGGTGCCTGAGCAATACTTAAACCTGTATCTTCAAATATATGCATAGTTTGCGAAAAGACAATATCTGTACTCCAAGATATCCCTTCGAAAACAGTTTTTGTAAGTTTACCATTTTGGAAGCCGATGAGATAATATCCACCGTCACAAGCCTTTCCAATAATTGCGTCACTAACTTTTAAGGATTCTAAAGAGGATGTTATTATTACCGAATCGAGTTCTGGAATATCTGTTCCTGTCAAAACGGAACGTTTATAACCCATATCAAAAGAGATTTGTAGAGCATTATGCATCCTCTCGCCAATATCAGCACCGACCTGTGGGTGATAACTTATATTGTCCCCTAGCCAATTTTTAAAATTTAATATTTTATCATATGGGTCAATAAATAAGAGTATATCGTAAGATTGAGTATTTGAAGTATTTATGAGGCGTTCAACAAGTAGTCTATATAGTTCAGCAGCATTACTATCGCCAATATCTTTACCTAGGCGTGTTTTGACTTTGCCAGTTTCAGGGAATTTCAAAAAGATAATGTGAGCAGTTGGTAACATTTATCTCCTCAGTTTAAAAAATGGAACAAGTGCAGGAACTTCTTTCATATAATCAAGGTATTCCTGTCCAAACTCTTTCTTGAGTTTTCTCTCCTCATTAATTGTACCGAGTAAAAAATATAATGTAAGCAGGATATTTAGATATAAATCCTTAACCGCTAGAGGTCTTGCCCAGATGGCGACCAAGGAGGCTGTATAGTAAGGATGACGCACAACGGCGAGGGCACCTTTTTTAGTTAATGTTGGTTTTTCATATGTGTATTCTTCTCCATTAAGTTTTGCTTTGACCTGAGTGAGTCCAAGGAAACTTGCGTTGTCATAGCTTCTAACAGCGTATAAACCAAAGGTAATTGCAGAAACAAATATTATGTTTAGAAAGTTTTTCTGTGGAAGATTTGGTTTAAAGAAGATCTCAGATGGCATCGTATGATAGAAATATAGTACCGGCAAAAGCAGTACAACTGATTGAACAACATAAAAAAAGCGGTACCACCAGCTATAATAAACTCGACCCATAATCTTTGAGTCAGCTAGTATGCTGTGGATTACGCAATAAATTGTAAGAGACAAAGTAAAATTAAACATTACGCCTGTATCATTTTTTGTAGGTGATACTTTAGCTCATTAATAGCATATGGACTAACACTGAAGTCTCTATATCCTATATCTATCAGCTTGTTAAGCATCTCAGGGTCAGCGGCCATCTCGCCACATATCTCAATAGGAATCTCCAACTCTTTAGCTTTTTCAAAGATTTCTTTCAAAAGCTTAAGGAATGAAGAGTTGTCTGTGTTATAAAGTGAACTTACTTTTGGGTTACCTCTATCAAGTGCAAAGAAATATTGGAACATATCATTAGTTCCTATACTAAAGAATGAACATTCACCTTTGAACTCATCCAATTGGAAAAGAACAGAAGGTATTTCAAGCATTACACCCATTTCAGGAAGCTCTAGCCCCTCTTTCTCTGCGATTCTTTCAGCTATTCTCTTAACACCAAAATATTCTTTTACATCAGCTACAAAAGGTACAAGTATTTTTACGTTGCCATACTCCTTATGTAACCTGATAAGAGCAGTAAGTTGGTTCTCAAGCATTGGCTGGTATTCAGTCAGAAGTAGTCTTACACCTCTGTTACCGAGTGCTGGATTATCCTCGAAAGCTTCATATGCAGATTTTTTATCAGAACCGATATCAAGCAGTCTAAAAACCACAGGTTTCTCAGAAAATGCTCTAAGAACGCTTCTGTATGTCTCCATACGTTTCTCAAGGGAACAAGGTCCCTCTTTACTCAGATAGAAGATTTCAGTTCTTACAAGCCCTATTCCGTCTGCGCAAAACATAGCAGCCTTTTCAGAATCTAAAACACTAGAAACATTTGCAAAAAAGTTTACTCGAGAGCCATCTTCAAGGACGACATTTCTGCAAGCATACTCTTTGTCTTCTATAGGTAGCTCTTTTGAAGCTAGTTTTTCTTTATATTTAGCAATTGTCTCTGGTGTTGGGTTAAAAACTACGACACCCTCATATCCATCCACAATAACTGATTCAGATGCTTCAACCTTCTGGTGGATATTATCTATCCCAGTAACAGCAGGTATCTTTCTACTTTTAGCAAGTATCGCTGTATGGCTTGTTACACCGTCCTTTTCAGTTACGAAACTACAAACTTTTTCAATATCAAGAGTTGCAGTCTCTCCAGGTGTCAGCCTGTCAGCAAAGATAACGCTATTCTCACGCAGGTCAGTATTATTAGAAACTGCACCTAGGTGTGAAAGTAATCTGAATGCAATATCATCTATATCCTGAGCTCTTTCCCTAAGATATGAATCATTTATACTTCGGAAACGTTTAATGTATTTATCAGCAACATGCCTAACGCTAAAAGCAGCACTCTTATGCTTATCTACAATATGTTGTTCTATATCAGCTCTGAAAGTATTATCGTTCAGCATCATAAGGTGAGTTTCAAATATATTAGAAGCTATCTGTTGTTTTGCATTGTCCATATTGTTTATGAGCTCAGCTAAATCGGTTTTAGTCTTCTCCATAGCTTGGTTGAAAGATTCTAGTTCTTCATCAGGAGAATCATGATGATGTGTCATTTCTACAAGCTTTGCGAGCACCATAACAGGTTCACCAAAAGCTATACCACTAGAGAGCGGAACACCTGTTTCTATACGCTCTGCACCATTATCGTATTTAGTTTCACTATCTTCGTTCTGCATAAGGTAGTGACGTAGAACAAGCCCTGAAACCTGAGAAGCTACAGTCCTTAAGAGTTGTTTCAGCATCTCAGTGTTACGTTTATTCTTTCTAAACTGAAAGACGAGAACACCGAATTCATGGGCACGGCTCCTAAGAGGTATTCCTATGAATGTATTATACGGTTCTTCGTTAATTCCTGGGAAATAATGGAATCTTTCATGCTTTGTAGCATTGCGGATAAATGTATAGTAATCGTTAGTAAATGTTAGACCTGTGAGACCTTCGTCAAGCCCAAGTGAGACGCTCCCTACGGAGTTTTCACTCAATCCATCAGTAGCAGATAAAATAAGCTTATCTCTAGATTGTCCACTCAGAAGATATATCGAACAGACGTCGCTCTCTATAGCTTCCTTCATGAATTTGGCTATTTTTTGTAGTGTGGTGTTTGTATCATCAGCATTCAGAATAATGTTGCTGATGCCTAGAAGTAGTTCCATTTTTTTCATAATATATTGACGATTACAATAGCAGAATGTTCATTTTTTCGCAAGACTACAAAATTAAACAAAAATTGTTTCATCACAGTCGAGAAATTTACAAAGTGCTGGTATTGCAGGCGTTAAGTCGTATGTAAACTCATTAACGTATAAATCTATATGTTTACGAATCACATCCTCTTCCATCTCCATAGCGTGTTCTTTAATAAAAGGTAATACTTCTTTATAATTTGTATCAGCAAATTCAATAGATTTTCTGATGCGAAAATTTATCTTTTCTGCCTGATCAAGAATACTATTAGAAATTACAATAGCTCCTAGTGGTATAGGAGAATTGAACTTTTCTTCATACATTGCACCTAGGTCACAAAGTTTATGTAAACCAAGCTCTTTAAAAACAAACCTGCCTTCATGGATAACAACTCCGGCATCTACTTCACCAGAGAGTATTGCAGGCATAATCATGTCAAACCTGAGTTGCACAAAATGAAATTTGTCTCCGAAAAACATCTTAAAAAACCTGAAAGCACTCGTATTTACACCAGGGATAGCAATCCTTTTAAGTGATTTTATAGGTTTATTATTTTTAGAAACAACAAGTGGTCCACAGCCAAAGCCAAGAGCACTCCCTGCTTTTAGAACTTTATAATTATCAAGGATATCAGGGACTACACCGTAGGATACTTTGATAATGTCTGCCTTATTATTTATAGCAAGTCGGTTGAGAACTTGTACATCATCAAGATAAGGCGTAAATACATGCTCAACAGTTATTAGTTTATTTAAGATTGCTCCAAAGATATATGTATCATTAGGGCAAGTGGAAATAGCTATATCTATTTTCATATTTTACTTAGGCATTGGTGCACTGCCGAGCAGATATTTAAGGTCATCGTCACGGAATTCAACACCAGCTCCAACAAACCATGAGTCTGTATCTGAATTAAGAAAATCGTCATAACCACCAGTAAGAAACAGGTTTTTAAAGAATTTATACTTTATGCCTGCTTTTGTATGTACCTTCCTGCTCTCGTCACTATCAGGAAAATCGTAAGCGTCTAGCGAGAGTGTGAGATCATGCTCTTTCTCTCCGTCGAATGGAAGGAAATCTACACCTAAACCAGCCTCAGACTCAAGCAGTCCAACTCTGAAAAAGTAGTCATCATAGAATCTATGAGCATATTGCAATGTCCATGTCATAGCACCAGGTTTTTGCTCTTCTTTATTTTCTACATAAGAGAAGTCAGTTTCTGAACTAGAAGTAGAATAATCTCTTATAATAGAAGTATTTGTCTTTTCAGTGATACCATCAGGATGGCTAGATAGACCAAGTAGGTAGTAACGTTTCTCGCCAGGTGTGATCCTAAGCTTAACGTGACCTTTATTTTTATCAGTCTCCCCAAACCTTTCAGCAGAGAAAGCAAGATCAACTCTAAATTTATCCAAAGTTCCGAGTGTATTCTTAACACTCTTAAGAGCGTCATTTATGTTATCTACAGTCTCTTCATCATTTACAAGTTTACCAATAGAGCCTTTACCATCATTGATTTTGCCAGTGATTCCGTTCATATTATCGACAGTTTTTTCAAGTTTTGTGGTTACAGTAGCAATATTTTCTATAGCCTTTTTTAGGTTCTCTTTCTGGCTACTCATCACATCATCAAAATCAGTTGTGATATTACGTACATTTTTAGCGATTGTAGGTCCGTCCTGGCTAAGACTATCTGTCACAATACGCAGGTTCTCAGCGATGAGAGGAGTCTGCTTCCTGAGGTCATTAGTTATGTCATTGATATTTCTAACGATATTATTAATATTTGAGGCATTTGCAACAGTGATATCACTAAGTGTACCTGTAAGTTTCTCCATGTTTTGGATTATCATATCTATACGTTGTTCGTTATGCTGAACTAGCTTATTAACTGAATCAGTAATCTCTCTTACGTTTGTTAGAGTGGTGGTCATATTATCTCTTGCTTGCTCTGTAGCAAGTACTTGACGTAGCGAAGCTGTGATAGCTTTTACATCATCAGCAATATCCCCAATCTTATTTCCGAGTTGGTCGATATCAGTAATTTCGCCAGATTCTGAGATAGTATCACCATTTGTAAGTAGACCTGCACTATCTGCTCCAGCTACTTTTAGTTCTGCGTATTTCTCACCGAGAAATCCTTTTGAGCGAACAAGAACTTTCAAGTTGCTAGGTATTTCGTACTCTTCATCTATAAGTAGATCAGCGACTGCATTTCCGTTTACAAGTTTGATTGATTTAACCTTACCAACCTCAACTCCACTAAAGATAACAGGTGCATCCTCAGAAAGTCCTGCAGCATCCTTTAGGATCGCTTTAACAGCAACTCCCTTAGAGTCTGATAGAGAAAAGTCAACTAGTCTAAGTGACATAGCAGTGATAAGCATTAAACATGCTACAACAAAAACCCCGACTTTAGCTTCAAGTCCGAAATTCATAATACGCTCCGTTATATGATATCGATTGGCCCCTCTTTAGATGCAGAAAAGAACTGCTTCACATAGGGATTATCAGTATTTTTAAAGTCATCAGCCGTACCGTATAGGACAACCTTTCCGTCGTAAAGCATTGCTATATAATCAGCAATCTTTAGAGTACTATCTATATCATGGGATATAACAACAGATGTTATCCCTAGATTTTTTTGTGTATCGTGGATAAGGTTATCAACCGCATCACACATAATAGGATCAAGCCCTGTAGTAGGCTCATCATAGAGGATTATATCTGGCTCAAGCGCAATAGCTCTCGCTAGCCCCACCCTCTTTCTCATACAACCAGAAAGCTCTGATGGTAATTTATGCTCTACATCTCTGAGACCTACAAGCCTAAGCTTTTCAGTTACGATACGTGCGATCTCATCTTTAGACTTATTTGTATGCTCTACCAGAGGGAAAGCAACGTTCTCGCCAACATTCATTGAGTCAAAAAGAGCCGCATTCTGGAAGAGTATGCCGAACTTCTTTCTCATTTCCACTAAGTCTTTACGCTTCATAGTTGTGAGGTCTTGTCCATTAACAAAAACCTTGCCAGAGGTAGGAGCTAAAAGTCCGCATATCTGCTTTAGTAGCACAGATTTACCAGTACCTGAAGGTCCGATTATATATGTAATAGCCCCTTTCACAACCTTAAGGTCAATCCCTTTATGGATTTTGTGAGAGCCAAAACTTTTATGTAGATCGATGCATTCTATCGCGTTTTCCATGTATCCTCTATTACTCCAATCGAAACTTCCAGTTTCTCAAGTATCTTAGTTATATCTAGCTTCCTGAAAGAGCTTTACTATTGATAGAAGCAATAAGCCAGTACCGCTAGTACTAGAACATAAATGCTGTAAGTATATAGTCAAAAACAAGAATCAAGATACAAGCCATAACAACAGACTCTGTGGTTGATTTACCAACACCTTCTGCGCCACCTGTAGTCATATAACCTTTATAGCAACCTACAAGTGTCACTAAGCCACCAAAAACGAAGGACTTAATCATCCCACTAGTAAAGTCAGAAAATTCAATATACTGATACATATAGTCAAGATATAGAGTTTTATTAATCCCAAGCACCTTTATACTAACGATGTAACCACCAATAATACCGCAAAGGACTGTAACAGCGTTCAGCATAGGAACAACAATCAAACCAGCAAGTATACGTGGTACAAAGAGATATTGAACTGGGTCAACAGCGAGTGCGTTCAAGGCATCCACCTGCTCCGTAACCTTCATAGTTCCAATCTCAGCAGTAATAGCAGAACCAGCCCTAGCCGCTATCATAATAGCTGAAAGTACAGGACCGAGCTCCCTAGCCATAGCAAGAGCAACGATAGTTCCAACCATCTGCTCTGCCCCAAACTTATGAAAACCTATATATGACTGTAAAGCGAAAACCATACCTGTAAAGCTACCCGTAAGTATGATAACTGACAGAGAGTTAACGCCTATGAATTCTATTTGCTTTAAAAGTAATTTAATACGAAATGGCGGGACGAAAAAGAGACGGATAGTGTCAAAAAACATGAGAGACATACTGCCTGTCACATTGATCATTCTTATTATTGGACTTCCGAAGAATGCAAAAAAACTATTCACTAATCCACCTTATATATTCGAGGTATTCTTTGTTGGATACCCGTAAGTATTTCGTATGAAATTGTATCTGCTAAAGTTGCAAGCTCTTCAGCATCTATGTTGTCACCCATAACCTCAACTTTGAGTTCACCGCTCAGGTCTACACCTGTCAGGTCTACCATTATCATATCCATGCAAACAGTACCAGTCACTTTACATTTCTTATCATCAACATAAACATGACTTTTGTTAGTTAAGCACCGTGGATAACCATCAGCATAGCCGATTGGCACAACACCGATTGCCATATCTTTATCAGCGGTAAATTTTCTTCCATAGCTCACAGTATCACCCTTTTGGAGGTATTGAATCTGAACTATACGAGAGAATATACGCATTGATTTTCTAAGTTTAACATCATTTTCGCCGTCAAGATACCCATAAAGGAGCAAGCCAGGTCTCACTAATGAGAATCTGTTTTTATACCCTGCTATCCCAGAAGAATTTAGCATACTTGTATGACATTTTATCCTATGTTTTTTGATAAAATTTTCAAATTCATCGCACTGTTTGTCTGTAAAATCCTTATCTGAATCAGACGAGGACAAATGGCTCATGATATGTACTGGACGAAGGTTTGTGAAAGATGAGTTGAATTCATACCAGCCCATTTCAGTAGTGAAACCTAACCTATTCATTCCAGTATTTAGTTTGATAGTTACGTCAGCCTTCACATTATGCTCTTTCAGAAAGTGGTCATACTTCGCTGCTGTATCATTATCGCCTATTGTTAGTATAAGATTGTGCTCATAAGCCTCTTGAAAGAAAAGCTCATCAACATAACCTAGAACAAAGACTGTGACATTAGTACCAAGTTGCTCACGAAGGATAATTCCCTCGAGAACTGTCGCAACACCAAATTTAGTAACATTATGGTGCATAAACAAATATTCGCCAACCTCAAGCTCACCATGACAGTATGCATCAGCCTTAATGATAGCAATAATATCTGTTCCAGCGAGTTCTCTCGCCTTTTCGACATTATATCCTATCGCTGACAGATCAACCTCTGCATATGTAGGTCGTAGAGCTTTTAGCTTATCAATCATCGTTATCAATACCAGCCGTATGCAACAAATAAGCTCTTATAAATGGCTCAAGAGATCCGCTCATAACACCATCAACATTACCTGTCTCGTGTCTTGTACGAAGGTCTTTAACCATCTTATATGGATGCATAACATAAGATCTAATTTGGTTACCCCAGCCGATCTCAGTCTTTGTGCTTTCTAGTTTTTGCTTCTCTTCATTCTTCTTTTCCATCTCAACTTCGTAGATTCTTGACTTAAGAATCTTCATGGCATGGGCCTTGTTCTTATGCTGACTACGTTCTGACTGACATGTTACAACAACACCTGATGGGGCGTGTGTTATACGAACAGCAGAATCAGTTGTATTGACGTGTTGACCGCCAGCACCACTAGCCCTATATGTGTCTATTTGTAGGTCAGATTCGCTAATATCTACTTCGATATCGTCTTCTATCTCAGGCGTAACAAAGACTGCGGCAAATGATGTATGCCTCCTGTTTGCTGAATCATAAGGTGAAATACGCACAAGCCTATGTACCCCTGTCTCACCCTTAAGGTAACCAAACATGAATGGACCTTTAATGTTTATAACAGCGTTTTTGATACCAGCTTCTTCACCCTCCATATAGTCGATGACATCGTATTTATAACCGTTATGTTCTGCATACTGAGTGTACATACGATAAAGCATAGCTGCCCAATCGTTCGCCTCAGTACCACCAGCACCAGAGTTTATAGTTATGATAGCATTATTCGCATCGTTAGGACCTGATAGGACAAGCTTCAGCTCGAAATCAGATATAATCTTTCTGAGGTTCTTCACAGCCTCTACGATATCTTCCTCAAGCCCTTCTTCGCCCTCTTTATGTAGCTCAACAAGGACATCAGCATCATCAACAATAGCTATAAGCTCTTTCCATTCATCAAGCTTTCTCTTCTTTACAGCCTGCTCTTTCATGATCCCTTTCGACTCTTTGCTATTCCAAAAATTAGGGTCACTCATCGATTGCTCATCTATCTTATCAATCTCTGCCTGTAGTTCATCTTCATTGATAGCTGTTTTGAAACTAGTGACGTCTTTCTTTAATTTATCTAATTCAATCAGAACATCTTCAATAATCATAGTGATTTATACTCCGCTAACGGTCATTTTATCAAATAAAGCATCGGCAGTCGTTATGTTACCGAATGTTCGCTTATTATCAGATACATTTAATAAACCTTTTAAAAGGTCTGCTAGGTTACCAGAAAGAGCCGCCTCTTTAAACGGATAAGCTGGTTTTCCATCTTTATAATACATTCCTGAGATCCCCACAGAGAAATCCCCACTAACAGGATCTGCGGTGTGCATTCCCATAACTTCTGTCACTTTAAGATACTCAGGGCAACTATCACTTAAAGTGCCTGTAGAAGCTAAAATAACGTTACTACACCCTATCCCTATGTTGCCACCACCAGAAAGGACTGCACGTGCATTATTCGGCATACCGAGTGCTTTCGCAGTATAGCTGTTATGGAGGAATGATTTCAACTGTCCATCTTTGATAATCTCAATAGGTGCACAAGCCTGCCCTTCGTAATCAAATAAGATAGAGCCTGCACCTCCATACATAAGTGGATCATCTATAAGTGTAAATATACTGGATGCTACAGACTGACCGAGTTTATCACCAAGCATACTAACACCTTTGTAGACACTGTCTGCATCGACAAGATCTAGTAATAGCTCAACGAAATCTGCCATAACATCAGCAGAAAACATTATATGGTATTGATCAGTATTTATATGCCTGGCACTCAGAAGCGAACACGCGTTCTCGGCAGCAAAAATACCTGTAGAATTATATGGAAGTTTAGCTAGACTTGTGCTTGAAACATAGTCATAGCCGTCACGGTCTTCTGTCCCGTCTGATGCAATAGCATAAGCTCCAGCAGAGAAAAGAGTCTTTTGTCTCTTAAGTATAGGACCAGCTGAAGAAATAATACTAAGCTCTTTAATTGAAGCAGATGCAGTTGCTTGCTTAACCGCTGTAACTCTATCGTCATGCTTAATTGCAGATTCAGTTACCTTAGTTGCTATATCTATAAGATCTTTCATATATATTTCATTATATACATTATCAACAAGCTTTAAATCACCATCAATAGCAGTGTAATCAGGTATAAATCTATTTTCGTCAGAAGGAAGCTTCATTATAGCTGTCTCATAGATATTAAGAAAAGCCTCTATGGCTTCAACATCAACACCAGAGAATCCACATGAAATCTGTCGCCCTTCCTTAACAGCTCTGAGATAGACTGTAGTATCAGATGCATAGTCGATACTTTCAGTCTCTAAGCCGTTTAGCTGAATATTTTTTGATTTTGATGAAGAAATATGTACAACAATATTGTCATAAAATTTCTTATAAACATCAATTATTTTTAGGATATTATCAGTCATATTGATTTCATCATTGCGATCTCATCGCAGTCAGGAAACTTTGTACATTTAAGGCAATCAGACCAGATTTTTTTAGGTAGTTCTTCCTTTTCAACCTCTGTAAAACCCAGTTTACCAAAAAAACCAGGCACATATGTAAGCAAGAACACTTTATCTATACCAAGCATAGTAGCAGTCTCTATAGACCTTTCCACTAAGGCTTTACCTATTCCCCTCTTGCCAATGGTTGGATTGACAGCCACTGAGCGGATTTCTGCTAGATCATCCCATGTAGGGTGAAGTGCACAGCATCCGACTACCACACCATCCTCTTCCCAAACTACAAATTCCAATATCTTTTCATATATTTCGTTTATGCCTAATGAGAGCATTTCGCCATCTTTAGCAAACGAGTTAACAAGATTCTGGATGCTCTTCGCATCCTTCATTACAGCCTTTCTTATCATTTCATAACTTCTTTTACAAATGCTCTATAGTATCTTACAGAAGCCTCTTTATCAGGAATAAGTTCTATATGTTTCTTAGCACGAAAGCTCACTTTAATAGTCATATCGTCTATTGGTGTAATATTTACATATAGGAGTGTTTTGCCAATACCTGCTTGTATCTTACCTTCAGTAATGCTTGAAACTTTAATTTGCCCATCATCCTTAGCGACAAGACCTATGATGGTCTCAAAGGCTTGCTCTTTAGAGATATTGAAAACATCCTCGATATGGTCGCTAGTACTAGAATACACTGCACCACCTGATGCTCCTCCAACAAAGAGTGGGAAAGGGACACAAGCACCCATAACAGTTAACAAAACTAGTAAAACAGCAGCAACTCGTAAGTTTTTCATCTTAACCTCTTTTTAAAAATCTATTATCAATATGATTTTATAAAATCTTACCCTTTTAATCAACAAAATTCGTTGACAAATTCCTTAATGAAAGGCTATTATTTTCTTGGTGAATGATGAAAACTAACAAATTACGCATAATACTTTTTTGAGAGCTAAGCCTTTCTACCGCAATAAGCGGTCGAAAGGCTTTTTTTTTGTATAAATAACGGAGGAAACTATGTCGTCCAAAGAGCTGATGAATAGTGATGAAATGGCTAGAACACTTAACAGAATAGTGTTCCAGATACTAGAAAACGTAAAAGATGCTAAAGAAATCTGTCTTGTTGGTATCCGTAGAGGTGGTGCACACCTTGCAGACCGACTCGGCGAAATCTTTAAGAGTGAAGGCTATAACAATATTCAAGTCGGTTATCTTGATATCACTCTCTATAGAGATGATTTGACAACCATCGCTGAATACCCTCTTCTTCAGGGGACAGAGTTAGACTTTGATGTCAGAGGAAGACATATTGTTCTCGTAGATGACGTTATATATACAGGTAGAACAACAAGAGCTGCCATGGACGCACTTATCGACTTGGGCAGACCTAAAAAGATTTCTATGGCTGTTTTGATAGATAGAGGACACAGAGAGCTACCTGTTCAACCAGATTTTATTGGAAAAGTAATACCAACTTCGAATGATGAAATAATTGAAGTAGCACTTAAAGAACAAGCTGGAAATAACTCTGTAACAATACAAAAAAAGATATAATATATAAGGAGCAACCTGATGTCTTATAAGAGAAAAGACCTTTTGGGTATGATAGATCTCAGCAAAGAAGAGATTAATTATTTGCTAGATACTGCCCAGACATTTTGCGAGATTAACGAAAGGGACGTAAAGAAAGTCCCTACCCTAAAAGGCAGGACTGTTATCAACCTCTTCTTCGAACCTTCTACAAGGACGAGAACTTCCTTCGAAATAGCTGGAAAGAGACTTTCTGCTGACACTGTAAATTTCTCCGCTTCGTCTAGTAGTACAACTAAAGGCGAAACGCTTATAGATACTGTTCAGAATATGGAAGCTATGTCTTCAGACGTTTTTGTAGTGCGCCACGCCTACTCTGGCTCTGTTAAGTTTATCGCTGAAAATACAGATGTGCCAGTAATTAACGCTGGTGATGGTCTGAACGAACACCCAACACAAGCACTCCTTGACCTTCTGACAATCCGCCAAAACAAAGGTGATATCAAAGGGCTTGAGATAGCTATCGTCGGTGACATTACTCACTCACGTGTTGCTAGGTCAGATATATGGGCGATGAAAAAACTCGGCGCAAACGTACGTCTATTCGGTCCTCCTACAATGCTCCCTAAACATATCGCACCTTTTGATTGTCAAATATGTAAGACAATGGAAGAAGCTGTGGAAGGTGCTGACGTTGTTATGATGCTGCGTATCCAACGTGAGAGACAGGGTAAACTCCTCCTCCCTTCAACAAGAGAATATGCAAGATTTTTTGGACTTACTAATGAGAAGCTCAACTTTGCGAAGAAAGACGCAATCGTAATGCACCCAGGACCTATCAACAGAGGTGTAGAGCTTATGACTAATATAGCAGATTGCAACAGAGCTGTGATACTGCCTCAGGTTTCTAATGGTGTAGCTGTAAGGATGGCTGCACTCTATCTACTCGGACTCAGTAAAAAAGGGGGAAATAATGAAGACGCTTCTTAAAAACTGTAAAATAGTTAATCACGACAAAACAATAGATGGAAACATACTCATAGATGGTGAGACAATCGCAGATGTAAACGCACCTGCTGACACTAGAGCTGACAAGGTTATCGATTGTGAAGGGAAATATGCTATGCCAGGTCTTATAGACCTCCATGTACACCTCCGCGACCCCGGTCTTGAGTATAAAGAAGATATAATCTCAGGTTCAAAAGCAGCTGTTGCTGGTGGCGTTACATCTATATGCCCGATGGCAAACACTAAGCCTGTAAATGACAACAGTACAATAACTAAATATATGATAGACAAGGGTAAAGAGCTTGGCATATGCGACATCTTTCCTATCGGAGCTATGACAAAGAAGATGGAAGGCGAAGAGCTTACAGAGATGGGTGACATGGCAGGAGCTGGAGCAATCGGTTTTTCTGATGACGGTAAGCCTGTTTGTAATGCTGAGGTATTCCGTAGAGCTGCTGAATATGCATCTCAGTTCGATTCATTTGTAATTAGCCATGCTGAAGATAAATCTCTCGCAGGTAAAGGTGTTATTAACGACAGCGAAGTAGCCACTATCACAGGTCTCAGAGGCATCCCAGCTGAATCGGAAGAGGTTATGGTTGCACGTGACATTCTTATGTCTAAACTGACTGGAGCGCACGTACATATTTGTCATATAAGCACAAAAGGAACATTAGAGCTTGTCCGTTGGGCTAAGGCTCAGGGGCTTAACGTTACTTGTGAGGTTACACCGCACCACTTCACTCTTAATGACAGAGAGCTTCTCACTTACGATACTAATTATAAGATGAACCCACCACTAAGAACTCAAGAAGACGTTGATGCTATGATAGATGGACTTGTAAAAGGTGATATCGACTGTATCGTTACAGATCACGCTCCTCACCACATAGATGAAAAGAACGTTGAGTTTGACCTTGCGATGTTTGGTATAACTGGTCTCCAGACGATGTTACCTTTATCACTCGATCTAGTGAAGAATGGTAATATTTCTATGAATGACCTTGTTAGGCTTACATCATACGCACCTGCAAACCTTATCAAGAAAGGCGACAGAGGCGAAATCGCTGTTGGAAAGCTTGCTGATATAGTTATTGTTGATGTTGACAAAGAATATACATTCGACGAGGAGTTGAACACTTCTAAATCGACTAACTCCCCTTTCCTTGGTAAGACATTAAAAGGTGCAGCACTATATACTATAAAGAATGGTAATGTTGTTTTCGAATTTACTGCTAAATAGTTCTCTGAAGCTTATTAGAGTTGATATATTATAAGGCGAGTTAATAGCTCGCCTTTTTTATTAGATGTATTCAGTAATGTCGACTTCGTCTATCTGATCTTCTCTCAGAAACAGTTTTGCATAATCCTCGTAGACACCAGACGATAAGAATAGCTTAAAGATATCTTCGTCAATTTTTTGCTCTTTTGCCATACAGCTTAAAATCCTAATAGATTCTGATAATGTATTCGGTTTCTTATACGGTCTATCAGCCGCTGTAAGAGCTTCATATATATCTGCAACAGCCATAATCCTTGCAGGGATGCTCATATCTTCTTTACTAAGTTTTCTAGGGTAGCCTGTTCCTATCATGTTTTCGTGGTGCCCAACCGCATATTCAGTGACATTTTTAAGATGATCAGGGAAAGGCATCTTTTCTAACATCTTGATAGTCATCACAATATGTTCGTTTATCTTAAAACGCTCTTCTGCATTGAGAGTACCTTTATTTATGGTTAAATTATACAATTCACCATTATTATAAAGATTTTCAGGGATGTCCATTTTGATACCACTCTTTTCAAACGAATCAGTTTCATCTTTTATTCTTTCTATTATATGCTCAGGTTTGTCATCAAGTAGTTTCTCTTTGGCTGGCAAAACATCACTCTGACCATTAAGCCTAGCGAACTCTTCATAGGAGAGACCAATCCTTTTATCAAAATGTCTAACCCACTCTCTTTGACTGATTACTTTTAATCTATCAACGTCATCATCGGTAAGATTGACATCACCACTATTAGCCTCTGCAATAAACTTAAAATCATCAATAAGTTGTTCTTTTTCAGCCTCAACCCATTTATCAACATCCAAAGTCTCCTTCCCATCAGCTTTAAGCTTATAAGCCTCTATCTCAATATCTCTCCATAATACATCAAACCTTGTACGGATCTCATGTATTCTATTATTCATTGTTTCTAATTTCATTGATTTATCAATTACAAATTCAGGCATAACAAGCTTTCCGCAATCATGAAGCCAAGAGCCAATGTGCAGTTCTCTCCACTGATCTTCACCTTCTAGTTTGAAGTCAGCAAACACACCTTCATTAGATTCGCAAGCAGCTACAGCCAGCATTTCCGTAAGGACAGGAACTCTTTCACAGTGAGTACCTGTGTATGAAGATTTATCATCGATAGCTTCAGCTATAATCTTTATAAAAGCGTCAAAAAGGAACTGTTGAGACAATTGAAACGATTCAATATTATGTGCCATATCAACCATAGATTTTGAAAGATCTTGATACTCTTTAATATTCGTTTTCACAGGCGTAACTTCTCTAAAACGTCTATCACGAACAAGTTGGTTTTCACGCATTAATGCTTTTAATGGTTTTTCTATAACAGAGGTGCTCGCAAAAACTAAAGGTATGATAGCGATCAGCAAAAGAATGGTAACTATATAGGAAATATAAAGAATCTTATTGTATGGTTTAGTCATTACATCTTTAGGAATAGCAAAAGCTAAGCTCTCAGGCTCTTTGAAGCCTGCATTTATTAAAACTTTCTTGAAAAGATATTCAGTATCACCAACTTTACTTATTGCAACAGGCTTAATATCTCCAAATTTATATATCTCATCTAATAGATGTTGGCTGTGTTTTTTTGTAGAGGCTATCAGTGCCTTATTTGTGTTGATGATGTATATTTCAGTCTCATCATAAAACTTGTTTTCCTCAAGGATATCTGTCAGCGAACTAATCGCTACATCAATACCTAAAACAGTATTAGTATTAGGAATCTGCTTGGCATAAGTAACGCCCATATCTTTAAGGTTAGCAAATTTATAAGGGGTCGTCATGACTGTTTCAGTTGATTTTACGGCATCTTTATACCAAGGTCTTTCATAAGTTGTATAGTTAGTCTCTTCATCAACAGCTTTTATCAGGCTAAAATTTTCATCCACAAAATCCGTATGTTTTATGCCAGAACCACTTACTATCTTGATGATTGCCCAACTTGAGTTCTTTGGTGCATTAAAAATAGTTTTTATATCATCTGAAAGATCCATATTTATTATTTCATAAAAACTGCCATCACTCTGACCAACATAGATAGAATAGATATTACCGATACTAAGGATTTTTTTAGTAAAAAAGACTCTCATAGGGTGAGACTTACCGATGACAGGCTTTTCATCAATTCCAGATATTTCCTGCATATATTCAATAGAATCTACTATTTTCTTATCAAAGCTTACGAGAGTTTGTTTAACACTTTTCGAGATATTATTGAAAAGGGTCTCTGTGGCAGAAAATGCCATTTTACTACTGTAATAAGACTGAACACAAAGAACTAAGACTATCCCCATCGTAAGTATAGAAAAGAAATTGAATAAAATAGTAAGCCTAATAGGAACAGACTTAAACATAGATCACCTTTAAATAAAAATAATAACAAAACAATTTTATCATAAATATTCTAAATAAAAACAAAATAAAAAAAATTATTAATTACTTAACAATTAAAAAAGGCTTGTTATCATAGGAGTGAATATCCACATCAAGGTTGAAGACTGATTTAATTATTTCTTTAGAGATATTGCTTGTAGAGCATTTTTCGTATAGGCGGCCATCTTTCATAAATATAAGCTCATCTGAGAACCTCACGGCAATATTAATATCATGCATGACGATAACGCTCGTAAGCTCTCTATCAAGGGTTATATCCCTTATGAGCCCTAGCACCTCTAGTTGATTAACCATATCAAGGTGATTGACAGGTTCATCTAGAAGTAAGATTTTGGGTTCTTGGACTAATGCTCTAGCTATAACTACTTTCTGTAGCTCTCCACCAGATATCTCAGTAGTCTTATTACAGGCGAGCGGTTGCAACCCTATCATCTTAATGATCTTTCTAGTTATAGCCAGATCAGCTTCTGAAACATTGAAGGATATATGAGGTTTTCTACCTGTAAGGACTGCATCCATAACAGTCGCATCTATACCTTCGGAACGTTGGGACAAGAAACCTATCTCTTTAGCTATCATCTTACTGGACATACTATTTACATCTTTACCGTCAATATAAACACTTCCGGCAGATGGCTTTAATATACTATTTATGTTTTTAAGAAGTGTAGATTTTCCAGAGCCATTTCGACCTAATATTGAAGTAATCTTCCCTTTTGAGAAATTAACTGAGAAATTATCCAGAACATTTTTGTCATTCTTATATGCAAATTTAAGATCTGTTATTTTAATCATTATATCCCTCTTCTGCCGTGTTTTTTTAGTAGAAGATAAAGGAAGAAAGGAACACCAATAATAGAGGTCATTATCCCGACAGGGATCTCTGAGTTAGGAATTATCACCCTAGATATAATATCAGCTAAAAGAAGAAGAACTGCACCTGTAACGGCACTATATGGTAAAAGATACCTATGGTCGCCACTTACAAACAGCTTAACCATATGGGGAGCCATAAGCCCTATAAAGCCTATTATACCAACAAAAGAGACAGGTACAGCGACTATAACTGAGGCAACAATAAGACTTATCATTCTGAAATATGTGGTTCGTATGCCAAGCCCTCTTGCAACCTCATCCCCCCAGAGAAGACAAGTATAACTCCAGCTATTTATATAGAAATAAATTGAAGCAGGCAGAAAGACAGCGAATATAATTATGATCTCTTGATACCCAACTTTTGCTAAGTCACCAAAAGTCCATATAACACTAGCGGCAACTTCTGTATCTGAGGCGAAATATTGCATAAACATTGTCAGAGCAGCAAAAAATGAACTAATAGCAATACCTGCTAGGATTATAGATTCAGATTTTATATTAATGACTGATGCCATCATGATTATAATAGCTACCGTGATAAGACTACCTGCAAAAGCTGAAATAGATGTTATATATATTGAGTTGACCATAACCTCGGTGCCAGTTGCATTCATTGTAGCAGCACCTAAAAATATAATGGCGAATGTAGCTCCGAACATAGCACCCTGAGATACCCCAGTAGTAAAAGGTGAAGCGAGTGGGTTTTCAAGGACTGACTGCATAACAAGACCTGCAGCACCTAGACAGGCTCCAGTTGCAATAGCAGCTAACACTCTAGGTAAGCGGATATTAAAAAAAACATGATTTAGGATAGAGTCGGACTCTGCACCAGATATAATATTAAATACATCTGAGACACCAAGATTATAAGCACCTGTTATTAAAGACATAACAACTAAAACAATAAGTGCTATAAAAAGCAATGTTCCAGAGATTAATCTAGTTGAGCGTATACTGTGACAAATAAGTTCTGCTTCTTCGTTACTTAAAACGGAAACCGCTCTTTTCAAAAATGACTCTCCTATAGATATTTTTCTTTTCTACCATTTTCTTGTATGGATGGATATCTAGAAAAATATTATAGATGTCATCTGCTTTATGAGCAATATCAACATCACTAAATTTATCAGGGTACAAAACTTTACCCATGAAATAAGCAGTCAGAAAGATATTCTCAATGTTAGAGTTATACCAATTATAAGGCATAACAGAATATACATTCCCCTCTTTTACTGCATTTAATAAGCTAAGTAGTTTATATGTCTTAGGATAATCATTCTTCAGGATGTTAAAACCTGTAATGTCATAGAATATATACTCTGGCTGTTTTTTTAAGATAGTCTCCATCTGCAAAATAATATGAGTACTTCGCATATTTGATGAAGACTTATCATCAGCAATATTATTAAGATTTAGTAAGCTACATGATGGATGGTTGCGCTCAGTACTGTTAAAGCCTCTTGCCCCTTTATAAGCTATGGAAGCCATATAAACTAATTTTGGCATCTCGCCTTGTGTTCTAGCTAAGAGGTCTTTACGCATCATAGCCATATTATTTGCAATATTCTGAGCACGAGCTTGTTTGTGAGTAATATAGCCAACAAGTCTAATCGAGTTCTTAACTTCTTTTAGGTCAGCATGACCAATAACACCGTAACTAACGCCTACTACTGGGATATGAGTTTTTTCTGTAATCATATCCATTTGTGTAGCAGTAAAACCTGTTGCAAATATAACATCAGGCTTAGCAAGCATAAGTTTTTCTATATTAGGCATTTTACCAGGACCACCATCTGAAACTACTGGTAGCTCCATATAATTGTCAGGTAAGGCGTAGGTGTAAGGTCTAATAGATTTATCAATCTTTTCTTCAAACAATTCTCTACTGACTAGTAAATCTTGAGCACCAGCATAGACAAGCAGTCTTAATGCTCCAGGTCCAATAACACTGACACGCTTAGTCTCAGTAGGTGTCTGAACAACGCGCCCAAACATATCAGTAATAGTTAGTTCGTGTGCAAAAGCTACTGTGTTTGCTAAAATAAACAAAATAAATGTTAAATAAAACCGTTTCATTGTAAATCCTCAAATAAAATAAAATTACCCTTTTGTCCCTAATAATATATAAATTTAATCACACCTGCAATACTATTATATTGACATCGTAAATCATTATATTATCTTATCTCAAGGAATCAAGTTTATTAAATAATGGTGAAAGTATAATGTCTGAACAATTACCTGAAAATGTATCGCAAGAAGCTGTAACTCTTTTCAAAAGCGGATACCATTGCTCCGAAGCAGTTTTACTCGCTTTTGAAAAATACACTAATAAAAAATATTCTGATGATGTAAAACGCGGAATGTCTGCCTTTGTAAGAGGTGTCGGAAGCTCTGGTTGCATATGTGGAGCTCTCGCTAGCGGAGTTTTCATACTCAGCACTTTGGGTGGAAGGCTATCAACAGATGAATCAACAAGCCATCTGGAAAAAGTTATCAAAACACTTCATGATGATTTCAAAAAAGAGTTCTCAAGTGCTTGCTGTAGAGTTATTACAAGAAATAGTGCAAAAATCTTCGGAATAGGAAAATATAATACTTGCCACAAGACAGTAGACTTTGTAGCTATGCGTATTATAGAACTTGCTAAGCAAGAAAAATGGATATAAGTCTATAAATTTTATCTCAATATTTTAGTTATTTAATCTAAAAACAAGTAGTAAAAACTAATGAAGTAATACGAAGTTTATAGATAAAATAGACAAAAAAATCCCGGCCATATGCTTTAAGGGGGGAGGAGGGATAAAGCATAGAAATAGCCGGGCTAAATTCTTTTTGATATATCTTAAAATATATATAAATTATTTTTTTTCAATACAGATTATGCTTTATAAAGATATCTGCAACTCACTACTAATTATAGTAGTTAGCTACTTCATGTCAAGAACAAAAAAAGCCACCCGATTTGAGGTGGCTTTAATTTATTTAAGCATCTTTTTCTTTATCTTTTAAAAGCTTGTACTCAATCGAGTCCATCAAGGCTTGGTAGGAAGCATCAACAATATTTGTTGCAACCCCTACTGTACCCCACATTTCATCAGAGTCTTTCGATTCTATAAGTACTCGCGTTACAGCCTCTGTGCCTGTTCCAGTAGTTAGGATTCTTACTTTATAGTCAACAAGCTCCATATCCGCAAGGTTTGGATAGAATTTTGATAGAGCTTTCCTGATAGCAGCATCTATAGCATTTACATGTCCATTACCTGTAGCCGCTGTATGTTCCTGCTCACCATCAACTTCGAGCATTACCGTAGCTTCCGCAAGTGGAGTTTCAGAGTTGCTCCTTTTCTCATCAAGAACTCTATAGCTCATAGAGTCGAAGAAAGGTGTAAAAGTCCCCATAGTTTTACGCATAAGAAGTTCAAAAGAAGCCTCAGCACCTTCGTACTGAAAGCCTTTATTCTCAAGCTCTTTTAGTCTCTCTACAACAGTGTTGATCTTCGGATCACTACTATCGATATCGAGACCAAAATCTTTCGCTTTATAAACTAGGTTAGACTTACCAGAAAGGTCAGAAAGCAGAACTCTCTGTCTGTTACCTACAAGCTCAGGTCGAATGTGTTCGTATGTGCTAGAGTTTTTCATAATAGCACTAACGTGTACCCCACCCTTATGAGCGAATGCAGCACGTCCAACATATGGTTGGTGTATATTGTGTTTAAGGTTACCTAATTCATTTATGTATCTAGATATTGTTCTTAAGTTACTAAGTTTATTCTCTGGCACACAATCGTATCCGTATTTAAGCTGGAGGTTAGGAATGACAGACATGATGTTTGCGTTTCCACATCTTTCGCCGTATCCGTTTATTGTTCCTTGTACCTGCACTATACCATTACGAACAGCTATAACAGAGTTAGCAACTGCACAGTCACTGTCGTTGTGACAATGAATACCTAGTGGATAATCGCCTGTCACCTTCTTAACTTCTTGAATGATGCTAGCGATCTCCTCTGGCATGGTTCCGCCATTAGTATCACAAAGGATAAGGCAGTCAGCCTTAGCGTCCATAGCAGCCTTAAGGGTTTGGATAGCGTATTCTTTGTTAGCTTTATATCCATCAAAGAAATGTTCTGCGTCATAAAAAGCTTTATCTACCTTAGTTTTAAGGTATGAGAGAGAATCATTAATAAGCTCAAGGTTTTGTGGCAACTCGATTTTTAGAGCTTCCGTAACATGCATATCCCAAGTCTTACCAAATATAGTAAGGTTAGGGACTTCAACTTCAAGCAGAGCCTGAATGTTTTCGTCAGTGTCACAGTTACGCTTAGCACGTCTTGTACTACCAAATGCTGCGATGTGGTCATCTGGAACAGAGGACTCTTTAACCGCTTTGAAAAAGCCAATATCTCTAGGGTTTGAGCCTGGCCATCCGCCTTCGATGTATCTAACTCCGAAATCAAAGAGTGCTTCAGCTATCTTAACCTTGTCCGCTATAGTAAAATTTACGTCCTCTGACTGAGTACCGTCCCTGAGAGTGGTGTCGTAAATTTCTATTCTATTCGACATAATAATCTCCAAAAATTGTTTATCCTTCGACAAAAGCCTCATGAAGAGTTACAACTGCGAGCTCAGAGAATTTCTCCTCTACCACGCAAGAAACTTTTATCTCACTTGTTGTTATCATCTGTAAGTTTACGCCAGTATCAGCCAAGAGTGTAAACATTTTAGCAGCTACACCAGAGTGGCTTCTCATTCCAACGCCAACAATACTAACTTTAGCAATGTTCTCATCTGCTAAAACCCCCTTGGCGCCAATTTCTTTTGCAACAGCTTCACAAACATTCTTAGCTTTTATGATATCTGTCTTCTGAACTGTAAAAGAAAGGTCTGTGTTCCCCTCTTTACTAACGTTTTGTACGATAACGTCTACATTTATGTTTTCTTCAGCAATTTTGTTAAAAATAGTGGATGCTATACCCGGTTTATCAGGTACTTCTGTGATGGTTAATTTTGCCTGATTTTTATCAGAAACAACACCAGTGACTACAACCTGCTCCATTTCGTCGTCCTCCTTAGTTACAAGTGTACCTGGCTTATCTTCTAATGAAGAGAGCACAAGTATATCTACATCATGGTTCATTCCAAGCTCTACACATCTTGATTGAAGCACTTTGGCTCCAAGAGAAGCAAGCTCTAGCATTTCGTCGTATGATATTTTGTCCAGCTTTTTAGCATTCTTAACGATTCTAGGGTCAGCTGTATAAATACCGTCAACGTCCGTATATATTTCACAAACACTCGCTTTAAGCGCAGCAGCAATAGCTACAGCTGTCGTATCTGATCCACCTCTTCCGAGTGTGTTAATGTCGTTTGTTTCTGGATCTAGCCCTTGAAAACCTGCACAGATGCAAATCTTGCCCTGTTTAAGTTCTTTAAAGATTCTCTCTGCCGTTATGTCTTTAATACGAGCCTTAGAGTATGCTCCATCCGTTATCATACCAAACTGGTATCCCGTGAGAGAAACAGCAGGGTACCCCATAGTGATCAGCGTCTGAGCAACAAGAGGAGAACTTGCCGTCTCTCCTGTATGAACAAGCTGATCATACTCACGAGGAGAAAAATCCTCGTCGATCTCTTTTAGAAGGTTGATAAGTCTGTCGGTCTCTCCTGCCATAGCAGAAACAGTTACGACAACATCATGCCCTTCGTCCTTCTTCTTTGCGATAATCTTCGCAACATTAGCGATTCGTTCTAGAGAACCTACACTGGTTCCCCCGAACTTCATTACAACAATGCCCACAGGTCCCTCCTTGTGTGGCTAACCGTTAATAACGGTGCTTTTAAGAAAAAAGTCTGCGATCTTATAACCCTCTTCAATAAAGAAAGATGGAGTCATAAACTCGTCATACTTTGTATTTTCGTCTGGATTAACACCTGTACCGTAAATGATAGCAGGAACAGGCTCAGCAACGTGTGTGCGGAGCTCAACAGGTGTCGGGTGATCAGGGGACACAAGTATCCTGAAATCACCAAACTTTTTCATACCCTCTAATAATATCGGGCACATACGGCTATCTATATTCTCCACAGCCTTAATCTTCTCTTCTATAACGCCCATGTGACCCGCTTCATCAGCAGCCTCAACATGTAAAAAGACATAGTCAGATGTTTCGAAGGCTTTCAGAGCATACTCTGCATTACCTTCGAAGTTAGTATCTATAAATCCAGTAGCTCCAGGAACGTCTATAATCTCCATCCCTGCGAATTTGCCTATACCTCTAATCAGATCGACAGCAGCTACTACTGAGCTAGTAAGTCCGTATAAGTCTTTAAATAGAGGCATAGATGGTCTTGTCCCTTCGCCCCAGAACCATACACCATTAGCCCTTTCATATCCGCCATCAGCAAATATTTTATTAGATCTCTGCATTATATCTATGAGTCTTTCAGCACCTTTACCTGTAGGTAGGTGCTCTTTTATAGATTGTCCCATGATGTCGTGCGGAGCTGTAGTCGTAAGGTCAAAATCTACGTCACGCATAACCATAAGGTTACGAAAACCTAGACCTTTATGAAACTCGACACCCTCGCCTGCAAAAATCTCATTTAGAGCATCTACACTCTTAGCACCAGTTTCGTTTGTTACGTGATGAGCAGAGTTATCTTCCATAATGTCGCCATCAAGGGTAACAAGATTACATCTAAATGACATGTCATTAGGACCAAGGTCTATACCTGAGCTACCAGCCTCAAGAGGACTTCTGCCAGAGTAGTATTTAGTAGGATCAAACCCCATCATTGTAAGATTACAAATATCACTACCTGGATAGTAACCATCTGGAGTTGTTTTGATAAAACCACCAACACCATTTTTTGCTATATAGTCCATATTAGGAGTATTGGCGTATTGCATGATAGTCTTGCCACCAAGCTTCTCAATCTTAAGGTCACTCATCCCATCAGTAAGGAGTACAAGATATTTCATCTATATCAGCTCCTTCACTCTTATCGCAACAGTTTTGTCTCTTACTACGTCTGACTTATCTATCTCGTCAAGAGCGTCAGATAGCTTTCTGCCGACTGTTTTATGTGTCATGAAGACCATGTTTACAGATTCGCCCGGAGCACGCTCATCAGGCTGTATAGCCTCTGAGATGCTTATACCGTATTTCGCAAGAATTGTTGCGATTATAGCGAGTGTTCCAGGTTCATCAACGACGCTGAAACGAAGGTAAAAAGCTGATTTAATATCTTTTATATCCTTGATAGGATAATAGTATGTGTAGTCTTTTTTGAAACCAAGAACAGGTGTTCTCTGTGTAGCACCAGACACGATATCTCTAGCAAGACCAATAATGTCACCTACAACAGCAGAACCTGTAGGCTTACCACCTGCTCCACGGCCGTAATGCATTGTTTTGTCTACCATGTCACCTATAACTTCAACAGCGTTGAAGACGCCATCAACCTGAGCCATGAGCTCTTCCCTTGGTACCATCGTAGGGTGAACACGAACCTCAATATCGTCTTCGTGCTTTTTAGCAATAGCTAGAAGCTTTATTTTGCAGTCGAGTTTATTAGCAAACTCAATATCCATGCGTTTAATGCTTGTGATTCCTTCAACGTATATCTTCTCAAAAGGGATAAGTGTGTTGAAACCTATAGAAGCAAGGATAGCTATCTTATGAGCTGTATCCATACCTTCAATATCGAAAGTTGGGTCAGCCTCAGCATAACCTTTCTCCTGAGCTACCTTAAGTACCTCATCGAACTCTTTACCCTCTTTTTCCATATTTGTAAGGATATAGTTTGCAGTCCCGTTTATTATACCGAAAATTTCTTTTATGTTGTTACCAGCGAGATCTTCTTTAAGAACTCTCACGATAGGAATACCGCCAGCCACAGCCCCTTCAAAACAAACTGTAACTCCATTCATCTCGGCAGCCTGATATATATCAGTCCCCTGCATAGCAAAGAGAGCTTTATTTGCAGACACAACATGCTTTTTGGCATTAAGTGCTTTTATGATAAAATCTTTAGCTTGTGTATAGCCACCAATAAGCTCTACAACTATATGAATATCAGGGTCATTGATAATATCATCAGCGTTATTTGTTATCACTTCGCATTGAGCAAGAAGTTCGTCAGGGTTCGTTGTATCTATAGCTAAGTCTGCAACTGTTTTAAGGCAAACGTTTATTCCTGTATTTTCAAAAATTATATCTTTGTTATTTATAAGAACCTCAGCGGTTCCTTTACCAACTGTTCCATACCCAATAAGTCCTACATTAATTTTCTCAGCCATTAAATCCTCCGTTTTTGGAGACAGTTCTACTGTCAAAAATACGTCTGAAGATACTAATGGATTTAGGGGGTCAAGTCAAGGTGATGAAGGCTTTTAATACAAAATAACTCATAAAAATAGTAACAATTTAAAGAATAAGATTTAAATAGTATTAATTTCATCTCTAATTGTTTGATATCTCTGTTTTAAAAGATCTATATTATAAAAATATTCATCTTTGTTTTTTGCGTGAACTGTATACATCTCTAAAAGCTTTATAACGGGTGTTAAACGTAGGTTCATTGCGGATCCTTTCATGTAATGCAGGATAGTATATAAAGCATCATTATCTTTGTTATTAATAGCTTTTTCAAGTTTTGTGAAATCATCATCTAAACTATCGAAGAGTTTATTTAGTATAATGTCATAGTCCTTCTCTGTTATCCCTGTCATCTCGATACTCTTTTGTTTATCAAACTTTTCTGCCACTAGTGACATTATTTTGCTATCTTCATTTTCAGAATCACTCTCAAGTTCGTTTGTATATTTATTCAGCACTCTAATAAGAGCCTTTTTATCTACAGGCTTTGAAAGATAATCATCCATTCCAGTCGCTAGATATTTCTCACGATCACCTTTCACAGCGTTGGCTGTTAGAGCCACGACAGGTATATATTCTAAGTTATGTTGGTCTCTATATTCTCTAATTTTATGAAAGGCTTTCACACCGTCCATAATGTCCATATTTATATCCATCAACACTAGATCAGGTTTATTTACCATGCAATAATCGACTGCTTCTTGACCATTATTCGCAAACACAGCCTCTATACCAAGCTGCTCAAGTAATATTTTCATAAGTAGTTGATTTATATGGTTATCTTCAACTACAAGAACTACCCCTTCGAAAGTGTTCTTATTACCATCATATGTTTGCGAGGAGTAGTTTACATGACAAGCTTCTACGATAGTATTAAATATTTTTGATGAATAAACAGGGTTATCAATATAGTAATCAACTCCATCAATTGAATTATCATCACCAACAAAAGCTATTGGAACATTGGGATAAATCTGCTTTAAATCTTTTATCGTTCTAGAGTTATACTCTTCACTAAAAGCAAAAATAATATCCAGTCTATGGTTAACATTAGCAACATCAAAAGTAGTGTTGCCTATAGTGTCTAGATAACCTACTACCATATCTTGAATTTCAGGATAGACGCTATTTTTTCCAAAAACACCGTAAAGGTGATTTTTAAAATCAATACTTAATTCATCATCTTTGGCAGCTCCATGGTATTTCTTCAAATCAAGAACAAACCTAAATAAGCTACCTGTATCAGGGTTACTAACAAGCTCTATATGTGATCCCATAATAGCTATTAATTTAGCACAAATTGCTAGCCCAAGACCTGTACCACCGTACTTACGGCTTATACCTGAATCAGCCTGAGTAAATGGATTAAAGATGCTTTTTTGTGCTTCTATAGGGATACCTATACCGTTATCTTTTACTTCAAATGCAATATTCATGGTATTAGAAGTATTATACTTTATAATAACTTTAAGGCTAATCTCCCCATCCTTAGGTGTGAATTTTATAGCATTACTTAGAAGGTTAATCAGTACCTGCTGAAGCCTGACGGCATCCCCTATAAACTGCCCACTAAGAAGTGGATCTACGACATATATAAAACGTATTTTCTTAGACACTGTCCTGACGGATATCATTTTCACAACGTCATTTAGAACCTGACGGATATTAAAAGGCTCATTATTAAGCTCAATGTTCCCGCTCTCTATCTTTGAAATATCTAAGATATCATCAATAATACTAAGTAATGAATCCGCACTTTTTGTTATAATACCAGTATATTCTCGTTCTTTAACTGTCTGCGCAGAAATATTTAAAAGCTCAGAAAAACCAATTATCGAATTGAGAGGTGTTCTTATTTCATGGCTCATATTAGCTAAGAAAGCAGATTTAGCTATATTTGCTTTTTCAGCATCAACAGCAAGCTTTTTGAGCTCATAAGACTGCATAATAAGTTTACTGTTAGACTTGAATATATAAAAAGCAATAAAACTACCGGTGACAGCAAGTATAAGTATGAAAAAGATCATGTATATAATCTCATACTGTACAAATGCTGAGTAAAAATCATCAACATATGCACTCACGCCTAGCTTCCAACCTAAAGACTTTATAGTGATAAAACGTGTAACCTTATCATGTACCCCTTCAGTAAAAGGTTTAGGGTATTTATATTCTAACCAGCCCTCATCTTTTGATTCCATCTCTTTAAAGATTTCTACACCATCCGCAGATACAAAATCCCTAACATAGCTCCCCTCATTAAAAGGGTGCACTATAAGATTACCTATGTTATCAACAATAAAAGCATAGCCAGTATCTGTAACAGGAACTGACAGTATTGTCCTTTTAAGAGCCTGCAATAAGACAGATTCTTTAATACCCATGTATAGAACGCCGACAACCTTATCATTCAAAATAATAGGCTCATACACAGTCCAATACCATTGATTCACAACAAAAGCTCGCCCTCTGTATATATCTCTACGCATTACAGTTTTATAAACTGGTGAATCTGTTGGAATGAATGTCCCAACTGCTCTCTCATTAGTTTTAGTTTTTACATTAGTTGTTATTCTAAGGAACCCTTCATCAATAGTTTGAAAGATTGTTGTAGTAAGCCCATCTATCTTTACTTCGTGGACAATATTGTCAACTAGCTCAAAGTTATTCAGAACAGGTTTATTGTTATAATACATAATAGGTAAATCAACTTCAGAAGTTACTCTACTTATTTGATTAAGTGCTTTATGTTTAATAGTTTTTTCTTTATCAACTGTAAACTGACCACTATCATAGATTTTAGTGCGAAACAGATTAAAATTTGCCCATACATTATCGATCGTTTGTGAGTAAAACTGTTCTACAGTACGTTCAAAAAGATATAGATTGTTATCTAAGAGTTTTTTGGATGTATCAATGAAAACACCACGCACCTTAAAAGACGTATAAAACGTCATAAGGACGGATGCAACAACAATAAAAAATATAAAATACACAGAGTAGTGTATTTTACTCTTTGAACTAGATTTTATGCCCATAATAAATCCTGTTTTGTATATACACTTAAGTATAGGACATAGCTAACAGAATGCAATTGATATGATAAATTATTATTTATTAAGGTCTACAGTCCCTGTCAGATCAGAAAGATTTGAGAGCTTATTATTTGCAAGATAATTATCGAGACCGTCAATGATATCCAATGGTATCTGAGGATCTACAAAATTAGCAGTCCCTACCTGCATAGCGGATGCACCAACAAGTGAAAATTCAACGATATCTTCCCAAGTAGATATTCCACCTATTCCCATGATAGGAATCTTAACAGTGTTGAATGTCTCATGCACCATTCTAACAGCTACAGGCTTTATTGCAGGACCAGAAAGGCCCCCTGTAACGTTTGATATGTAAGGTTTTTTAGTATGAATATTGATAGCCATACCAAGGAGCGTGTTTATAGCACTAATAGCGTCAGCACCACCCTCCTCACAAGCTTTTGCGAATACTCTAATATTAGTAACATTGGGTGAGAGTTTAACCATAAGTGGTTTATTCTTAAGAACATTTTTAACTTCACTAGTAACTCTTAGAGTCATATCAGGATCAGTTCCGAAGGCGATACCACCCTCTTTTATGTTAGGACAAGAGATGTTCATCTCAAGCATATCTACGTCAGCATCATCAAGTATTTTGGCAACTTCGATGTATTCCTCGAGGGTCTTACCCCAAAAGTTTACTATTATTTTTGTATCATGTTTACGGAGAGCAGGAAGTTTTTCTTTAAGGAATCTATCCACGCCAACATTCTGGAGTCCAATAGCATTAAGCATTCCAGAGGTTGTTTCCATTATCCTAGGCATAGGATTACCAGGAACCTCATGAAGTGAAATACCTTTGACAGATATACCACCAAGTCTACTTATATCGATATGTCTGGCATATTCTAAACCATAGCCAAAAGTTCCGCTGGCTGTGATAATTGGATTTTTAAACTCTATTCCGCAAAAAGTGGTTTTCAATCTATCAGACATTTTCAAACTCCGAATTTATTTGCAAACAGTATCCCATACAACTTTTGAACCGTCGAATACAGGACCTTCAACACAGCAACGCTTCTGTACTACCTCGTCACCCTCTTTCACATATATGATGCAACCTAGGCAAGCACCTAATCCGCAAGCCATTCTTTCATCAAGAGATACTTCAACTGGTAGTTCATTTTTAACAGCTATCTCACTGACAGCTCTAAGCATTGGCTTAGGACCGCAAGCATACACTGTATCGTAAGATTCTATATTATCTATAAAAGGTTCAGTCACCATACCCTTAATTCCGGCTGAGCCATCATTAGTTGTAACGATAAGATGATCTGTGATTTCTTTTAGTTCTTCTATCAAAACTACATCATCAGCAGTACGTCCACCATAGTAAAGATCAACAATACAGCCTGCCTCTTTAAGTGTCTTGGCTAGCCAAAAAATAGGTGCGATACCTATGCCACCAGCAAGTAGAGCAGTGCGCTGTTCTTT
Source organism: Denitrovibrio sp. (assembly GCA_002869185.1). Classification (GTDB taxonomy): domain Bacteria; phylum Chrysiogenota; class Deferribacteres; order Deferribacterales; family Geovibrionaceae; genus Denitrovibrio. The sequence goes on from PKTN01000001.1 coordinate 472,034, forward strand.
AACAGGGGTAAATGTATTACCAAGTGGAGCTGAGAAACTTATATCGCTCCCCTTTTGCCACTCACTAAGGAGTCTAGTACCTTTACCAACAACCATATAAACGAGTGTAAATTTATCACCATCAATATTCGCTATCCCAAGCGGTCTTCTAAGGAGTGGATCGCTTGTATAGTCGTGGTGACGAGTGTTTATCATAATGAACTGCCCCACTTTAGCCTCACGCACGAATTCTTCGCACTTGATCTCTAGCAGGTAGTATTTATCATTAAGTTTTTGATTGCGTATAATCTTCCCTAGCATCATTTACTCCTAGTGTAGTAATCCTGAATAGGTCTAACCTCTATACCTTCCTGACCAGCTGTAATAGCTATTACAGAAGCAGCAGCCGCCTCTATGGATGTCACATAAGGGACAGAGTAGCTGAGCATTACGCGTCTGATAGATTCACCATCTAGACGTGATTTTTTTCCTTCAGGAATATTTACAACAAAGTCTATCTCATTATTCTTAATCTTGTCCACGATATTTGGTCTGATACCTTCATGAACTTTAGCAACCTTCTCTACTCTCAAGCCTTTCTCGGTGAGATACTTATATGTACATGATGTAGATATAAGCTCAAAACCAAGCCCTTGAAGCTGTAGAGCGATACCAAGCATATCTGATTTAGCTTCGTCATTCACACTAATGAAGACTTTACCAACTTTAGGAAGCTTGTTACCAGCTGCGAGCTGTGCTTTGTATTGTGCTGCACCGTAATCACGGTCGATCCCCATAACTTCTCCAGTAGATTTCATCTCTGGCCCGAGGACAACGTCAGTCCCAGGGAATTTAACGAATGGAAATACCGACTCTTTTACAGTGTGATATTTGATAGTTGCATCTTTAGTTAGACCAAGATCTTTCAACTTTGCCCCTGCCATAACCTTTGCAGCCATCTTTGCAAGTGGAATACCGATCGATTTACTTACGAATGGGATAGTTCTAGATGCTCTTGGGTTTACCTCAAGCATGTATATAACTTCGTCCTTAATAGCGAACTGAATGTTCATAAGACCAATAACTTGAAGCTCTTGTGCTATCTGCTTAGTCTTGTGGATAAGTGCGGCTTTCACCTTGTCGCTCACTGTTCTAGTAGGGATAGAACAAGCGGAGTCACCAGAGTGAACACCAGCCTCTTCAATGTGCTGCATGATAGAACCAACAACACAAGTTTCGCCATCACTGATAGAATCAACATCTACCTCAGCGGCGTTTATTAGATATTTATCAATAAGTACAGGGTGATCTTCACTAGCCTGTACAGCGTGGACCATATAGTGAATAAGTGTCTCTCTGTCAAATACGATTTCCATCGCACGTCCACCTAGAACGTATGAAGGACGAACCACAACAGGGTAGCCTATATCATCAGCGATTTTATAAGCCTCTTCAGCAGTTTTTGCTATGCCGTTTTCAGGTTGTTTAATTTCAAGTTTATGCATAAGAGCTTTAAAACGCTCTCTATCTTCAGCACAGTCGATACTATCTGGAGATGTTCCAAGGATAGGTACGCCAGCTTTTTCGAGAGGTACAGCAAGCTTAAGAGGCGTCTGACCACCATACTGTACAATAACGCCGAATGGCTTCTCTTTTTCTACGATGCTAAGAACATGCTCTCTTGTGAGTGGCTCAAAGTAAAGTCTATCTGATGTATCATAGTCAGTAGATACAGTATCAGGGTTACAGTTAACCATGATAGTCTCAAACCCCATCTCTTGAAGTGCAAATGATGCGTGAACACAACAGTAATCGAACTCGATACCTTGACCAATACGGTTAGGGCCACCACCAAGAATCATGATCTTCTTCTTATCAGTAGGCTCAGACTCACACTCACGCTCGTAAGTACTATAAAGGTATGGTGTAAATGACTCAAACTCAGCACCACAAGTATCTACACGCTTGTAGACAACCTTACCTTTTGTCCTCTCCCATACATCAAGCTCCTTACAGCCGAATAGCTTTGCAAGACGCTTATCTGAGAAACCGTACTCTTTTGCTTGTATAAACGTCTCTTCACTAACAGTCATTACAGAAAATTGTTTTAATTCTTCTTCGAAGTCGATTATCTGCTTAATGTTATGCAGGAACCAAGGATCGATAAAACACGCTTCATGAACCTCTTCGATAGTCCATCCAGAACGGAAAGCATCAGCAACGTAACACATACGCTCTGCTGTAGGTCTTCTAAGGAACTCTCTAATCTCGTCTTGAGCCTTTTCTGTCCCACGTTCTTCGTCAGTATATATAGGGTCAAAACCATCTTTACCAATCTCAAGTGAGCTGATAGCTTTTTGGAATGACTCTTTAAATGTACGACCAATAGCCATCGCCTCACCAACAGATTTCATCTGTGTTGTGAGTGTATCATCGGCACCTGGGAATTTTTCGAATGTAAACCTAGGCCATTTTGTTACACAGTAATCTATAGTCGGCTCGAAAGAAGCCGGTGTTTTCAGTGTGATATCGTTTTTAAGCTCGTCGAGGGAATAACCCACAGCAAGCTTTGCAGCTATTTTAGCGATTGGGAAACCAGTCGCCTTAGATGCTAGAGCTGAGCTTCTAGAGACCCTAGGGTTCATCTCGATAATGATCATGTCACCATTCGCAGGGTTAATAGCGAACTGTACGTTTGAACCGCCTGTCTCCACGCCTATCTCACGTATAACGTTAATAGATGCGTTTCTAAGCTCTTGGTACTCTCTATCGGTAAGTGTCTGTGCTGGGGCAACTGTGATACTGTCACCAGTATGTACGCCCATAGCGTCTACGTTTTCAATAGAGCAAATAATTACAACGTTATCGTTAAGGTCACGCATAACCTCAAGCTCATATTCCTTCCAGCCGAGGACTGATTTTTCTACGAGAATCTCTGTCACAGGGGAAGCTTCAAGCCCCCACTCAACATATTCTTTATACTCTTCCATGTTATAAGCGACGTTTCCGCCTGTCCCGCCAAGTGTGAAGGATGGGCGGATGATTGCAGGGAAACCAATCTCGTCTATACAATCAAGTGCATCTTGGTAATTGTTACAAACTTCACTCGCAGGGAGGTTTAGACCAATTTTTGTCATCGCCTGCTTAAAGAGCTCTCTATCTTCTGCCTTGTCTATAGCCTCAATCTTAGCTCCGATAAGCTCTACATCATACTTTTCAAGTAGCCCTGCATCGTTGATCTCTTTTGCAAGGTTAAGAGCTGTTTGTCCGCCAACAGTAGGGAGGATAGCGTCTGGACGCTCTTTTTTTAGAATTTTTTCTGCCATCTCAACAGTGAGTGGCTCGATGTAAGTTGCATCTGCGATTTCAGGGTCTGTCATTATAGTAGCTGGGTTAGAGTTGATAAGAATAACCCTATAGCCCTCTTCTTTCAGAGCCTTGACAGCTTGGGTACCTGAATAGTCAAATTCGCACGCCTGACCGATAACGATCGGACCAGAACCAATAATCATAATAGATTTTAAATCTTCTCTTTTTGGCAACTTGAGCCTCCCAAAGTAGTGATACAACTCAGACATATAAGTCTTTATTGAATATTATATTTTTAACCTTCGCATAGCGAAGACAGTTTATCCATTGAAAAACGTAGGGCAAAACTTCAATTTTTTAACAAATTTAGAGTCATTTGACAAGGTATATTAAATTATTTTTCATATCTTATACACCTAAACTTTTTTATATTTTCCATATCTACTTGCCTCTCCATTACACAAAAGGTATTATTCAACATTAGTGAACTATTATTCAAAAGGAGGAATATTATAAAAGCAATTAGTTTAATAACTATTATCTTAGTACTTATGGGTTGTTCGCAAAAAGAGATCAACATTATAACAGGCTCATCTGATGCCCAATATCATCAACAACGTCAAGCTAAAGAATATGATTCAAAGACATGTATCAAGAAAGGAGATCTGTGGGAAATGTATGTAGACGAGTTATATTTAAATGAGTCTTTTGATTGGCTTGTGGCTAGCGCTACTGATGGGGATTTCGATATTCTAAATGGTAAAGGCACGCGATTAAATGAAATATCTATATACATCACATTAAAAAAGAGAGAAAGAGGAAGTATGACTACAGAAGTTCTCTCAACAAACACAATCGTGTATGAGAATGGTTTCTATAAACAAGTTCAACCAAATTATGATGAACCTTTAATTTATGCCGCTACTTACGATGACAACTATGATCTAATTTTAGAAATCAAAATAATTGAAAATGACGAAAATACAAAAGAAAATTTGAATGCCATTACAGCATCTATTATAGATGCGACAAAGCTAATACCATCTCTCAATAATTTGCCTAGTGGTAGTATTGAACTGTTCACTGATACTTTTAAAAATAATATTTTACCTGTAATAAGTCAAAATGACATGATATTAAACCACACAACAACTCTATATTCATGTAATTCATTTCTTTCTGATGATTATGGACAACAAAAACACCGATCTTTTACAACAGGTGACTTGTATATTGTCAGAACAAACGCTAACAAAGATGCAGAGACTACATGGGAAAATACTGATATTGTTAAGAATAAAGATTCTAAGAATCCTTTTTCATACTTAAAAATTAAAATTCTAAAAAGAAAAAAAAATTAAAAAGAAAAAAAAGGTGACACCAGCAAAAAACTGATGTCACCTTATATTTAACTAAATTTTATATCTATAATTTAGAAATTACTTTTTTTGTTTTTACCCCTCTGTATGCAAAGAAAACCATAATCATTGCAAGAAAGATAAGACCCATATCAGCACCAGAAGTACCGCTCACAGCAGAACATCCACCAGCAGACACAGGACAATTACTTCCGTCGTGTTCGCTTGATGCCAGTTTACTATTCACAGATACTTCAGAGAAGTGATAAACAGTAACATGATAACTGTTAGTACTTGCATCATAAAACCAGTAACCATCAGCATTAGTTGAATCAGAACCGTTTAAAGCAACTTCTGTTAAAGCAACCCCATTCAGTTGAATATTATTCTCTCCTGCTTCATAAACCATATCAAGGTCAGAAATCACAAAAGAGATTGGTGCACCAAGTTTATGGACAATAGCTCCAGCATTTGATCCCTGTGTTACAAGCATAGTAACATCAAAGTTTGCAGTTGTTGCGTCCGCTTCATATGCTTGAATGATAAGTCCTAAAGCGCTGTTATCAACTGTTTCGCCTTCATCAGTAATAGCATCAGGGAATGAATCGGCATCTTCAATTGTCATGGTAGAGCTTCCTGTGTTAACGACAATATCGCTAACCTCAGTATTTTCAATTAGACTGCCTAAGTTTACTTGAGCAATTGTTTTTACTACTACTGTCTCACCATTGATTTCTTTTTCCACAGAAAGTCCTGTCTCTGTATGGATTGGATAATCCACAGCTAGTCCTTCAATAGAATTCAAGGCAACTGAGTCAATAGATGTCATATTTTCATAATCTATATCGTCTCCATCACCTAGGTCTGACACAGCTGTAGGTCTTTCGATATTAAAAGCTTTAACTGTCGCATAATCACTTGTATCGATATCCGAAGCTGATGAAACTGTCCATGTGTAATCACCGTCAGGAAGAGCTACTGGGCAGATCCATGAAATAACACCGTTCGCAACAGTAATGTCTGCTGAAGTGATTTCTACATCTGATAAACTGACGTTACCAGTGATTGTTATATAGTATTTAGTTGCATTTGTAACAGTTTCCCAAGTGAATGTCACAGCAGAAGAACTTAGAAATGCAGCATCAGGGGTTAATAACACTGGTACTGATATTGTTACACTTGGTGCTGGAGCTGGTGTATCTGATATAGTTACAGTAGTGTTACCTGTTCCATTATTAATGTCAGTCCATGTGATAGTATCTGTACCTTCATTTGTTGGAGTGTAACAAAACTCAGCAACACCATCAGTGTCAGTTGTAACTGTCTCAGACGCAGTATTAGCACCAGAAACAGTAAACATTACTCCTACACCAGCAAGAACAGAGTTATCAGATTTATATGCAGTTGCACTCGAACAGACTTGTGTGTTTACAGCATATGTACTCTCTGTTGGAGCCGTAAAAGTAACATGATCAAAACTAGCAACAGGTGCAAATGAGCTACCGCCTGCATAGCCATATGAGTTGGCACTTGCAAAACCGTATGAAAAAGCACCAAAGTTATAATCTGATGCGAGTGTATGTGAACCAACATCTACAGGAACCTTAGCTCCATATAAATCTGAAGTAGATATCTGAGTAAATTCAGTTTCTGCAATGAGTGCGTTGTCGAGAGATATGCTACCTTTGCCTGCTGAGACAACAATAACATTTACATAGTTATAAGTATCAAATCCTGAAGCTGGTGTAGTAACAGTATAACTATTCATAAATTGTTCATAAGGGGGGATAAGCATCATAAACGGATCACCCATACCGCCTGCTCCACCACCTTGAGAAAACTGTGCAACGATTGTAGGTTTGCTTGTCTCTATATATAATGCATCCGCTGAATCGACATCATGAAAATCACCTGCCGCAAGAGTTGCAACAGTGCTTCCATTGATGATAACCTCAGTGTTGTCTTCATGGGCAAGAATGCGGATGTTATTTAATAGTAGTTCAAGAGGCATAGTTGCAAACTTTTTTCCAAAAGTATCTGTAGGAGGAAGCTGCTCAACAATATGATCACACGCTCCAGCACCTATATTTACGCACTCAACACCAGAAAAAACTGATATCGGTTTATCGGATGTTATTAGAGTGCCTGTCATATCATCATTTTGCAATACTGTTTCTAGTCTGTAAGTATCACCTTTATCGAGAGAAATATCATATGGAGTGCCTGCGGTATAAGAATTTGCAGCATCTCTTGCGTTATTATCTACATCAACAGATGGTGTGATAGTGACTGTAGTGCCGTCTTCTGTACCTGTTATTACAAAATAAGAACCAAAACTGGCAATCGAAGCTCGGTATGACATAACTCTATATTCAGTCCCTAAGACATCAGTTGGAAGTCCCATATAAGCATCTGATGTGCTAGAATTTTTATTTATTCCATATACTATAATTTCATCGTCTGAAGTGATATGGATACCCTTATCTTCAACAGTATCAATAGATGAAATTTGAATATCATTAGAGACAGTCACTGTTGTTACAGAACCAGGAGTGACTGTGAAGTTCTCTGTAAAACTTAAAGATGGGATAGTCACTGTACCAGAAGTTGCAGAATCCCCTGTAATGTAAAAACTAAGATAGTCAGGTGTTAGGTTACTAGGAAAAGCTAACCAAAAGTCAGTACCTTTGTTGTCTAGAGTTGTTGCAATAGCAGTATTAAAGCTAAAAAGTAAAGCAATTGCTAATAACAGAATAGATTTCTTCTTCATAAGATTCTCCCTAAAATAAATAATAATTATCATGCTAATATATTTATAAATCAATTACAGATTTATATAATGAGTATAATAATTTTACATATTCATTTTATATCTAACACAAACATTTTGTTAAAAGTGTAAATATGCCATTTAAATAAGAGAAAAAAGGTATATAATCATTAAATAATAAGAAATATATGGAGAGATAAATGAATAATTTCAATTTTTATAACACGACACAAATAGTCTTTGGCAAAGGTCAGACAAAACAACTTGATAAACTAGTACCAAAGAACGCTAAAATCCTCATAACTTACGGCGGTGGAAGCGTATATACAAATGGCGTAATGGATAAAGTCAAAGCAGAGTTGGTAAAGTCAGATAGAAAGATATTCGAATTTGGCGGTATAGAGCCTAACCCTCGCTTTGAAACACTGATGAAGGCTGTAGCTATTTGCAGAGATAAAAAGATAGATTTCCTACTAGCTGTTGGTGGCGGTTCTGTTATGGATGGTACAAAATTCATAGCCGTAGCTGCTGTTGCAGATGAATATATAGGCAAAGAGGAAGAGCTTCTAAAATTCGGTTTCGCTGGAACCCCTATAGAAAATCCATTACCTCTCGCAACTGTTGCAACCCTTCCAGCAACAGGGTCAGAGATGAACTCAGGCGCTGTTATAACAAATGGCGAGGACAAACTCCCATTCTTTAATTCTAAAAATTTCCCTCGGTTTTCAATTCTCGACCCAGAGTTCACATACACTCTCCCTCCTAAGCAAGTAGCCAATGGAGTTATTGATACTTTCGTCCATACTGTTGAGCAATACGTTACCTACCCTGTTGATGCACGTTTTCAAGACAGGACATCTGAGGGGATATTACAGACACTATTTGAGATTGGCGCAAAGACCGTAAACGAGCCAGCAGACTATGACGCAAGGGCTAACCTTGTTTGGTGCTCAACTATGGCTCTAAACGGGCTTATAGGCTCTGGTGTTCCTCAAGACTGGTCTGTGCACATGATAGGTCACGAGCTAACTGCACTATATGGACTCGACCATGCACAATCACTTGCTATTGTACTCCCTGCTATGTGGCGATTTAGACAAGTTGAAAAATCTGAAAAACTCATTCAATTTGCAGAAAGAGTTTTAGGTATTACAGAAGGGAGTGACGATTACAAGATTAACAAGGCTATCAATATGACAGAGACCTTCTTTAATGAACTAGGAGCAAAAACAAAACTTATAGATTATGGTATAACAGAAACAGATGTAGAAAAGATTATAAAAGCTCTAGAAAAACACGGAATGACAGCCCTTTCAGAGAGAGGTGATGTTACCTTAGACATTTCAGAACAAGTACTAAGAATGGCACTATAAGCATATAAACAAAAAGCCTCATCAATTGATGAGGCTTTTACAAATTTAGGAATATTTTTCTAAAAGAAACAAACACGACATCTTCAAAGGATCAGTAAGTGCATGATTTTTACCATCTGCATCATCCTTAACCAAGCAGGAAATCTGCTTCATTGCGATACCTGTAAGTTCAGCAAGTTGAGATATACTCACGCTAGCTGTTTTAAGGTCATCTAAAAGCTGTTTAAGAGTTGTAGTTTTGATGTAAAATTGGATATCGTCAGTAGTTCGAAGTGCACTTCTGTCCATCTTCTGGTTACTAGCGAATACCCACGGGGTATAGATGTATGTGAGCCCAAGAGCTGCGGCATGTTTACAGAAAACATCCTTCCCTTTTTCGCAATCACATTCAAACTGGATAGGATCAGTGTCTATATTCAGTGAAACGGTATAGTCACCATGGTTTCCTTTTATGGTGCCTTTGATACAAGAGTTGTCTATGGAGCAGCTATTAAACTTACCTACATAGTTTTCAGCTCTCTGCAGGTTGATACTACTGCTGATATTCTTCAGCTGTTCTTCGGTCAACTTTTTTAACTGCATCGGCATGCCTCCTGACTTGTTTACTAATCTATTAAACCGCACATATTTATAGAAATCAACGGATTTTCAAATTTATTTTAAGTTTAACCTATCTCAATGTATTGAAGCTCTTTTCGCCATTTACGAATAAGAACTTCTTTGATGACAGTATTTTTTGAATGTGATAGTTCAGGATCATCTGTTAATATTGCAGAAGCATCTTCTCTCGCATTTTGCAACACTCTGACATCCCTTACTATATTAGAAAAACGAAACTCTGGTAAACCTGATTGTCTTGTACCAAAGAAATCCCCGGGTCCCCTCATCTCTAAATCTATTTCACTAAGTTTGAATCCATCAGCATGTTGACACATAGCATTAATACGCTCATTAGCCTCTTCTGATATGTGCTCTCCACTAACTAAAATGCAATAAGATTGCCTATCACTACGCCCTACTCTACCACGCAGCTGATGTAGTTGAGATAGACCAAACCGTTCTGAGTTTTCTATTATCATAACAGTAGCTTGAGGAACATCCACACCTACTTCTATGACAGTTGTTGATACTAATATCTGAAGCTTTCCTGCCTTAAAACCGTCCATAAGCTGGCTCTTCTGCTCTTGTTTCATTCTACCGTGCAAAAGACCTACATTTTCAACACCGAATACCTCAGATAGCTTACGATGTTCGTCAGTAGCCGCTTTCAGGTCGAGCTTCTCACTATTTTCGATAAGTGGATATATAATATATATTCCGTGCCCTTTGGCTATCTCTTCACGCATTAATTTGTAAACTTTTTCAATCCGTTCAACAGAGCTGGTCTTGATAGGCGTCCTGCCGGGTGGTAGTTCATCAATGACGCTAATATCAAGATCGCCATAAAATGAAAGAGCAAGTGTTCTAGGTATAGGTGTCGCAGTCATCAAGAGTATATCAGGCATATAGCCCTTTTCTATTAGTGACTTCCTCTGTTCAACACCGAACCGGTGCTGTTCGTCAATGATTGCTAGCCCTAGTTTATTAAAATCTGCGGTCTCTTGAATCACAGCGTGGGTACCAACTACAAAATCAACGTGACCAGCGGCTATTATCTCTTTTGTTCGTCTCTTCTCCGCAGGTGTCATAGATCCTGTCAGAAGGGCTGAGGTGATATCTGTACCCTGAAGTAATTTAATTAAGTTTTCCATGTGCTGTCTGGCAAGTACTTCCGTAGGTGCTATTACTGCGACCTGATAGCCATTTTTAACAGCTACAAGCCCTGCGGTGAAAGCGACTATAGTTTTACCGCTACCAACATCACCCTGAATAAGTCTATTCATCTGACCAGTTGCAGACATATCATTAAATATGTCTACCATTACTCGTCTTTGAGCGTTAGTAAATTTGAAAGGTAGCAACCCTTTGATCCAGTCTAGATATTCTTTCTTTATATCGAGAGAGGTACCTGCTTGGCGTTCGTATGATCTCTTTTTATATAGCAAACCCATTTGTAGATAGAAAAGCTCTTCGTAGATAAAACGCATTGCGGCTGGGTGTCTTCTCTCTGTAAGCATCTCCAGCTCATAAGGATTCTTAGGTCTATGTATTTCAAGGAGTGCAGCCTTAGCTGTTGGGAATTTATACTGTTCTTCTAATCTAGCAGGTAGATAATCTGGTATATCTGTCAAATATTTATCTAGTGCGGCATTAACAGCACCAATGTATGTCTTCTGAGCCACTATCTTTGGTATAGAATAAACAGGGATGATCTTCCCCATCTCAGACTCACTCATAAATTGTGGATGAATGATAGATTCCATACCAGAAAATGATCCTGATTGACCATACAAGGTGTATTTTTTGCCCTCTTTCAATGCACTGGCTGGATATCCAGCAGAAAACCTGAACCAAACAGCAGCGAACATACCAAAATCACTAGTAAAAACTGCCTTATACATACGTTTTCTGTTTCTGGTGGTAACTATTGCGCCCGACTGGAAAATACCTGTCAGAGCCTTTTTACCGCTCCTAGATTCGCCAATATATTCATATCTGTATGGTAGGTGATAAATTATATCTTCAATAGTCTCTATGTGTGCTTTCGCAAGAGCTTCGGTCGCTTTTTTCCCTATTCCTGGTAGTTCCGAGACTGATACAGGTTTTATTTCGCCTTTAATTATCATCGACTGAGCCATAATATTAAGTTCAGCTATTATTTTATCTAAAAGCCTTGTATCTGGCTGGTCGCTCTCAAGTGCAGACGCAACAAAACCCATCAAAGTATCACCTTGATGGGCTTGTAATTTAGCAATCTTATTAAGGAGTTTTTCTGGTGTTTTATAAAAAGATGCACCAGCTTCTTTTATCTCATACAATAGCCTGAGAATATCACCCCTGTTATCGGTCATTTAGAACATGTCTAGTGCATTTGCTTCGCCAGATCCGAATATTTGGTGGATATCAAATATGATAACCATACCCGTCTGGAGTCTTGCAACGCCTTTGATATAAGCATTATCGACACTTGTAGATGCTGCTGGAGCTTTATCAACAAGACCATCTTCAACTCTTAGAACCTCTTCAACATGGTCAACGATCAGCCCGACTTGCTTCCCTTTAAGGTTAACAACGATAATCCTTGTTGAGTTAGTGTATTCATTCGCAATTATCCCCATCTTTTTTCTAAGGTCGACAATCGGTATAACTTTCCCACGAATATTTATAATCCCTTCCACAAATGAAGGAGCTTTAGGCACTTTAGTAATCTCTATCATGCGAAGAATTTCTTCGATGTCCATGATGTCAATTCCGTACTTCTCTTCATCTAGTAAGAGATTAACATACTGCTTATAATCAGCCATAATAAACCTCGGTCTGTATTTTCTAAAATAATAACAGGCATTTCAGCTTTATGCAAATGTTAAACTAGAACCTGATCTTTGTTTACTATCCTGTTCTGTGAATCTACCTGCACAACTGTAGGTTTATAAGTTTCTAGATCTTTTTCATCCATCATAGCAAATGTTGCAATGATAACCATATCTCCAACCTGTACGTGTCTTGCAGCAGCTCCATTTAAGCAAATTTCGCCACTCCCTCTTCTACCTTTAATTGTATAAGTGTGAAATCTAGCTCCATTAGTAATGTTCCAGATATCCACTTTTTCGTATTCAAGCATACCTGCAGCTTCCATAAGGTCTTCATCTATACCTATACTACCCTCATAATGAAGATCAGCATCTGTAACTGTAGCTCTATGAATCTTTGACTTAAACATATCTCTAAGCATCTAAGCACCTCTTATATCGTGAAATATTTATTATCTATTAATCTTGCTTTGCCAACTTTTACTGCCAATGCAAGAACAAAGTCCCCATCTATTGTCTCAAGTGAGCTGATCATCTCAGGATGAACAAGCTCTACATAATCAACATTAGTATTTGCGTGACTATGTATAAAATCTATAACTTTATTTCTAATAGCTTTTGCGTCCCTTTCGCCATCCTTAATCAGACTCTCAACCAAATTAAAAGATTTTGACAGACTAAGGGCAGCCCCTCTCTCCTCATCTTTCAGGTAAACGTTTCTAGAGCTCAAGGCAAGACCGTCAGCCTCTCTTATGATTGGCATACCTATCACTTCAACATCCATATTGAGGTCGCGCACCATGCTTTTAATAACCTGCAACTGCTGATAATCCTTTGAACCAAAATATGCTCTGTCGGGTGACATAATATTGAAAAGTTTACAAACTATTGTGGATACCCCATCAAAATGCCCAGGGCGTGATAGACCACAAAGGTTTTCTGTAACACCTGTAAGTTTTATTGTTGTTAGATAATTTTCAGGATATATATCTGTTGGAGTTGGAAAAAAGATGATGTCAGCGCCAGCTTTATTAAGCATATCCCTGTCACGGTCAAAGTCTCTAGGGTATGCCTCCAAGTCTTCATTAGGTCCAAACTGAGTTGGGTTAACAAAAATACTAACGACAGTAACATCGTTTTCAGAAACACTCTTGTTAACAAGACTCATATGCCCTTCATGAAGGAACCCCATGGTAGGAACCATGCCTATGGACTTACCTGCGCCTTTCAGCCTCTTTATCTCTGCTTTAGTATCTTTAATATTCTCTATAATATTCATAATTTACCTTAAAATGAATGTTTATCTTCTGGAAAACGTGATGCTTTTACATCGTTGATGTAGCCTGCACAAGCTTCAGAAATAATAGTTTTAACGTCTGCATACTGCTTTACAAATTTCGGTACAAAATCATCAAAAAATCCAAAGACATCGTGAAAGACGAGTACTTGACCATCACAACCGACCCCAGCTCCTATACCTATGGTAGGAATAGAGATGCTTTCAGACACCGTTGTAGCTATATCTGCGACAACACCCTCTATCACTATTGCAAATGCACCAGCCTCTTCTAAAGCCTTTGCATCTTTAAGCATAGCTTCGGGACCAGTTCGCCCTTGTATCTTATACCCTCCCATGACATTTACCATTTGAGGTAGAAGCCCTATGTGCCCCATAACAGGGATACCAGCCTCTATTAGTTTTCTAACAAGAGGAGCTTTCGTCTCTCCACCCTCTATCTTAACAGCATCAAAACCAGTCTCTTTGATAAGTCTGATACAGTTTGAAAGTGCTTGTTCGTCTGAGATATGATAAGAGCCGAATGGCATATCGGCAACAAGATAAGCGCGCTTAGCGGCACGTTTAACAGCTTTGCAGTGGTAAATAATTTCATCGATAGTGACAGGTATTGTACTTTCGTGCCCATCAACTACCATACCTAGGCTATCACCTACAAGTATAAGATCGACACCAGCTTTATCAAGCATCGTGGCAGAAGTATAGTCATATGCAGTGAGACAGGCAATCTTTTCACCGTCACGCTTCATATTACTGAAAGTATTTACATTTATCTTTTTGAGTTCTGAATATTTGCTCATTTAAATCTCCGTTTAGGGATAACGGAAGACGCAACTCGAGCACGGTTGAAAGGTATATTGACTTCTCACGTGTCTCGGTCCTTCCGGATCCAAGCACAGATAAATTAGTATATTAAATATTATTCGTCAAGCTTAAAAACTAGGCGGTGTGCCTACCCAGAAAGCGACAGCTGGTTGGTCTGTTCTATTTCTTATCTTATGAGGAAGATTAGAGCTGAAGTATATACACTCACCAGTCTTTAAGTAATGCTCCTCAGCGCCTATAACAACGCAGATTTCGCCTTCTATAACAAATCCGAGTTCTTCACCTGTATGAGTATAGAAATCACTTCCTGTTTCACCATAAGGGTCAAGCTCTATAAGGATTGGCTCCATCTTGCGGTTAATAAGTTTAGAAGCAAGAAAAGACATAGAGATATTCTTATTCTTTAAAACCTTATAATCAGGATGGCTGAATATGTTTACAATATTACGTTCATCTTCAAAAAGTTCGCTAATAGTCGTTCCAAGTGCGTAGCATATCTTTTTTAAAGAAGCTATTGATGGAGAGTTTTTTCCATTTTCGATCTGACTGATGAAACTCTTTGTAAATCCAGTCTTTTGAGAAATATCTTCTAGGGTCATACCCAGTTTTTTTCTAGTTTCTCTTAATTTGATACCGTAAGACATAACACACCCCTGCTCATTATTAATTGAATTATATATAAAAGTTAAATTTAATGTCAAGTTAATAATGACTTCTGTTAAATATTATTACAATGGTTTATTAATATGTTATACCGATTTTTCAGAATTAGTTAATTCAGGCTCAAATTTATTTTTAACAGTTGACCTTTACTGAGAGTAGTTTATGATTAAGATTATCAAAATCAACTAGACTACAGGTGAAAAATGGATAGTGTAAAACGTAGGCTAAATACTAAGCCAAAAGTTGGAAATAAAGTTTATGTTGCTGACAGTGCAGATGTTATAGGTGAAGTCGAATTAGCTGACGATAGTAGTATATGGTTTAACGTAGTACTTAGAGGGGATGTAGAGAAAATCAGTATCGGAAAATGTTCAAATGTGCAAGATGGTACAGTAATTCATACTACTCTTGATAAATTCCCTACTATAATAGGCGACTATGTAACCATAGGACACAACGCAATGCTACATGGATGTACTGTAGAAAATAATGTACTTATTGGCATAGGAGCCATCGTATTGGACAACTCTACAATAGGTGAAAACTCAATAGTAGCAGCAGGTTCACTCATCCCTCCAGGCAAAGTATTCCCTCCTAACTCACTCCTTAAAGGGAGTCCTGCCAAGGTTGCAAAAATACTTTCTGATGAAGATGTGGCAAGCATAAGAGACTATGCTGACAGATACCTAAAGTACAAAGATTTATACATTGAAGAAGGATATGAGAAAATATAGCTATTCAGATATATCTATTTAATTGGCTATTACAACAAATTTAACAAGCGTACTATAACCGTTTTATTTTCACTGAATTTGATCAACTAGAAATAGAACGGTTTCTAACTTTTAGATATATTATTGACGGCTATTTCCCAGTAGCTTTAGAACCCGCAAGGATTCCACCATCTACATGGAGCTCTATTCCTGTGACATATTTTGATTCATCAGATGCAAGATACAAAGCTGCATAAGCCACATCAAGAGGATCACCCATAACTCCTAGTGGAATATCACTGGCAATGCCTTTTATTGACTTATCTCTCTCTTCACCCGTCCCAATCATAGCATCCCACATTGGAGTAAGTATCGCACCAGGATGTATAGAATTGCATCTAATTGAATAATCTTGTTCTGCACAATAAAGAGCAACTGATTTTGTATGGTTCCTCACAGCGGCTTTACTAGAGGCGTAGGCTGTTGCAAACGGAATCCCTACAACGCCAGATCTTGATGAAATATTTATAATGCTAGCACTTTTTGATGCCTTCATCATTTTAATGCCATATTTGCAACCAAGGGCGACACCGTCTAAATTAATTTCATGTACCTTATGCCAACTATCCATATTTATGTTTTCAGGATCAAAAGGACCTTCAGCTTCAAGGAAACCAGTTATTCCTGCATTGTTTACTACAACATCAAGATGACCATATTTATCTACAATTACTTTAGAAAGCTCTTCCCAGTCTTCTTCAACTGCAACATCTAAATGGTAGTACTCAGTCTTTCCACCTATATTACTAGTTGTTTTATACCCTAACTTATCATTTATATCTGTCAAAATAACTATGGCACCCTCTTCTACGAAAAGCTTTGCAATAGCCTCACCTATACCTCTAGCTGCACCTGTTATAAGAACTTTTTTATTTGATAATCGATCCATATTGTCACCTATTACTATATATTTACAAACAAAAAAGGCGACCCCGAAGGATCGCCTTTATTTATAAATATGAGAGAAATCTTATTTTCCGTCAAACAGTGACCAAGGTCCTCTTGTTTTAGAGAAATCAGAAGCCTTTGCTTTTTCATCATCTTCAAAGTACTTGCGTATCTTGAAAATCTGATTAGGGAAGATAAGGTCAGGATCTTTGATCTGATCTTTGTTAGCCCAGTAAATGAGAGGCCACATAAATGGGTTCATAAACTTAGCTTTAGAGATGTTCCAAAGGTTATCACCTTTAACAACTTTATAGTCTTCTGTCTGCGCTTTCATCATCTGAGCTCTAAGCTTAGCTTTACGCGCAGCCTCAGCTTTTTTAGCAGCAGCTTTACCTTCTATGATCTCTTGTTGGATTGTACCGTTATCAATTTCAACTTGCTCAAGGACAGCGAGAGCTTTTTCACTTTCACACTTGTCTATAAGAGCTTGAGCTTCATTGATCTTAGCCATTGCAGCTTTGTAAGAAGCGGAGTACATGCTTCCATCTTCGTTAGCAGCGACATTTAGATTCTTCTTAACAGAGTCAAGTTCAGCTTGAGCTTTGTCATTCATTTTTGAACGCTCAGCAGCGATTTCTTTAGCTTTTTCGAAGTCCTGAATAGCAGAAAGTAATTCCGCTTTAGCCGCATCATAAAGAGCGCCTTTATCATCAGAAGATTCAGCTTGTGCCATTTTTGCTTCAGCAGCAGCTACAGCAGCTTTTGCTCTAGAATATTCTTCAGTAGCACACTTTTCAGCACCACTTTCCTGAGCAGCTTTCATTGCAGCTTTAGCGTTATCCATTTCTTGTACTGGTGGCTTAGAGCAACCTGTAACTACAAGAACAGCTACTAAAACAGCAAACATTATCAATTTGGAAAATCTGGTCATTAGAGTCCTCCCTTCCATATTCGAGTATTATTAGCTAAATGCTAACATAGGATTTCATATATGTCAAATTCGTAAGTTGTAAAACTTTCTTATTTCTTAATCGTTTTCAACAACTTCGAACTTCATACACAACTCTTTAAGTTGTTTTTCATCGACCCTATTTGGAGCTTCACTCATCTGGTCTGTAGCTTTCTGTGTTTTAGGGAAAGCAATCACGTCTCTAATCGAGTCGGAACCAGTGAGAATTGTAGCTATTCTGTCTACTCCAAATGCTATACCGCCGTGAGGAGGTGTTCCGTACTTAAGAGCTTCTATAAAGAAACCAAATTTGTACTCTCTCTCCTCTGGTGTAAATCCAAGAGCACTAAACATCTTCTCCTGAACGTCACTACGGTGAATCCTAATAGAACCACCACCAATCTCTGAACCGTTCAGAACAAGGTCATATGCCTTAGCTCTCATCTTTTTAGGATCTGTGTCAAACAACGGGATATCTTCGTCAAGCGGTGCTGTAAATGGGTGGTGCATAGCAACATAACGTTTCTCATCTTCATCATAATCGAGAAGTGGGAAATCAAGTACCCATACGAAAGAGTAATCATCCTCACCATAAAGCTCGAGATCTTTACCAAGCTTCAGTCTAAGTTTAGACATGTAAAGGTTAACAATGTTCTCTTTTCCAGCTCCAAAGAATATAATATCTCCAGGCTGTCCATCCATAGCACTAACTATACTATCGGCTGTATCTCCTAAAAACTTAACTATTGGAGATTGTAGCCAGTCTTCATTAACTTTAATATATGCAAGACCACCAGCACCAAGTGATGTAGCGAGGTCTGTATAAGCATCAATATCTTTTCTTGAAAACTTAGTACCGCCACCTTTAGCATTGATAGCTTTGATAACTCCGCCTTCTGCAACAACATCTTTAAACACTTTAAATCCACAATCTGCGACAAGATCATTGATAGTTTTAAGAAACATGTCAAATCTTGTGTCAGGAGCATCGTGTCCGTATTTTTCCATAGCTTCATCGTATGACATTCTAGGGAAGCCTCTCTCAAGCTTAACATCTTTGATGTCGCCAAATATCTTAATGAATAGACCTTCAAGAAGCTCCATAAGATCTTCTCTGTCTATAAATGACATCTCCATATCAAGCTGAGTAAATTCAGGCTGACGGTCGGCTCTGAGGTCTTCGTCACGGAAACATTTAACGATCTGGAAGTACTTGTCGTAGCCACCAACCATAAGAAGTTGCTTGAACATCTGTGGTGATTGAGGGAGAGCGTAGCATCTGCCAGGGTTAACACGTGAAGGGACGAGATAGTCTCTAGCGCCTTCAGGAGTACTCTTTGTAAGGAATGGTGTCTCTATATCGAGGAAATCGTTAGCATAGAGGTACTCTCTCATAATACGAGTTAATTTGTGACGTGTTATAAGGTTGTTTTGTATAGTCCTTCTACGAAGGTCTAAGTATCTGTATTTAAGTCTGATATCTTCATTTGCGTTAGTAAAATCATCTATCATAAATGGAGGAGTGAGTGAACTGTTAAGTATTCTGAGTTCAGAAACAGTAACTTCAACTTCGCCTGTAGGGAGTTTTTCGTTAATAGTCCCTTCTGGTCTCATACCCACTGTACCTTTAATAGCGAGAACAAATTCGTTTCTGATACCATCTGCTACAGCGTGAACATCTTTGTTGAACTCAGGGCTCATCACTACTTGAGTAAGTCCTGCTCTGTCTCTAAGGTCTACGAATATAACGCCACCGTGATCTCTACGCCTTTGAACCCAGCCCATAAGGCATACTTCTTCGCCAATGTTTGATGCATTTAGCTGTATACAGTTATGCGATCTTCTCCAATCGCCCATGTGTGAAAGCAATTTAGTTCCTCCTCAGTTTATCTGAAATATACTCATTAATATTTGAAATCTCTATCTCTTCCTGTCCACCTGATTCCATATCTCTCACGGTGGCAGTATTTTTAGCCATTTCATCCTCACCTAATACTATGGTGAACCTAGCACCATTCTTATCAGCGAGTGAGAATTGTTTCTTCATCTTTCTAAAATCATAGTCCATATCTGCACTAATACCAGCGTCACGAAGCAATTTAACAACTTTTACCGCCGCTTTGTCAGATATATCTTTAAATGAGACAACGAAAGCATCTATTTCGTTCTCTTTTTCTGTTTCATCGAGCATGCAAAGAGCGACTATCCTGTCTATACCAGTTGCAAAGCCTATCCCCGGAACTTCTGGTCCACCGAGTAGTTTAATGAGACCATCATAACGTCCACCAGCACCAACAGCAGCCTGAGCTCCAAGCTTGTCTGTAACCATCTCGAAAGCTGTACGGACATAATAATCTAGTCCACGAACCATCATAGGGTTTATATTATATGGTACTTCGAGGGCATCTAGATAGCTTTTAACACCTGTAAAGTGTTCCTCACAACCATCACAAAGATGGTCAAGAGCAACAGGAGCTAATTTTGTTATAGTTTTACAATTTGGGTTCTTGCAATCAAGTATACGCATTGGATTCTTATCTAGTCTGCGTAAGCAATCTTCACATAGCTCTTCTTTGTGGTCAGTAAAATAATCTATAAGTTTTTCGTAATACGCAGGTCTACACTCTGGACAACCGATGGAGTTGATCTCCATAGAAACATATTTGTCTATCCCAAGGTTTTCTGCGAGTTTATACAATATACATATAACATCTGCGTCAATAGCAGGTCCAGCAGAACCAAAAACCTCTATACCTGCCTGTGTAAACTGTCTGAAACGACCCTTCTGTGGGCGTTCCCTACGAAACATAGGTCCTATATAGTAGTATTTTGAAGTTGCTGGGGGGTTGTATAGTTTATTCTCCACATATGCACGCACTATAGACGCTGTCCCCTCTGGGCGGAGTGCGACGTGAGTACCATCTCTATCCTCGAAGGCGAACATCTCCTTCTCAACGATATCTGTGGTAGAACCTATACCTCTATTAAAAACTTCTGTCTTTTCAAGAACAGGAAGATAAAACTCCTGATAATTGAAAGAATTGAATGTTTCTTTTAATATTTTTTCGACTTTTTGCCAATATCTGGACTCGAGACCATATATATCTCTGAATCCTTTAACTTTTTTATACACCTGAGCTTAACCTCCGCAAACTCAAGTAATATTCCAATTTAGCTCTGTAGTCAACATGGAATACTTACAATTTGAATTTTGTTTTCGCAATATCCACTATAGCGAGTGATGCTTCTGTTATCTCGATCTTAGAAAGGTTTAAAATGCCGTTATACATCCAATGATCATCTATACTGCGATCAAAATAGTGTTTAAAATACTTACGCTTACGGTTATCAACATCTTTAATCTTTTCATGGGCATCTTTATCTGAGAGCTCTTCCCTCATCGCAACCCATTTAATACGGTCTTCCATTTTTGCTACAAGACGAAAATGTAGAGCTGCTGGATGGTCTTCAAGGATGCACACCCCTCCTCTACCAAGGATTACAGCATTCATCTGATCTGCAGCTTTATTTATAATCTTTCGTACCATATTCTGAAATGCTTCAGCGTCTGTTATATTCTCTTGAGATCCATATGTTTGAAAAAATGCTTCATGCTCTTCAGACATCATCTGTTTGAGTGTCTTTGGTGTGTAGTCTGTAGTGCTAAACAAGTCACTAAACATATTTACATCAAAATATTTTGACATAAAAGAACGAACAGTAGAATGCTCTTCCTCGTCAAACATTTTAATTTTATCTTCGTCTGAGCCAGAAAGTATAGCTGCAAACTTTACTAGTTCTTTATTAAATAGGCGAAATTTGAGTTGTTCTGCAACCCTTTCAGCTACATACTCGCCACCACAACCGTACTGCCTAGATATTGTTATAACTGCCATACTGGAACCCCCAACTTCTTTATACCAAGATCGTCCTTTAATATTTTTAACATATTATCAATACTCAAGCAACTTACAGGGTGTTTATAGTTAGGATTAATTTCTAATATTGGATAAAGGACAAAGCTTCTGTTAGCCATTTGCGGATGCGGAATGGTTAAACAATCAGATTCAAACATCTCATTATTATAGTCGATAATATCTATATCTATAACCCTAGTGTACCATTTTCCACTATTCTCTCTACCCATCCTTTTTTCTATATGCTTCAAAGTAGATAAAAGCTCCTCTGGTGGCATATCTGAAGAGATAGATACACATAGATTAAAATATGCATCCTGATCGTCTTTAAGGAGTGATTCGGTTTTATAAATTGAAGATACTGATTGGATATCACAAAATGAATTTATATATAATAAAGCCTGACAAAGGTTTTTAGATTTCTTTCCTAGGTTGCTACCTAATCCAAGAATCGCGCAAGTCTTTCTGCTCAACTTCCATCCTCTCTCTGATAAGCGCTAGTAAATCTCTGTCTTTCAGACCGTCTGGACTGACAGGATCCATGAAGCGTACTTTTACTTTTTGGAATGGGTTAGCAAGAAAACTCCCCTTCGATAAAGAGTTTCTTGTGCCTTCTAATACAAAAGGTGCTATTTCGAGACCAGTTCTAACAGCGAGCACAAAAGCTCCTCTTTTAAAAGGGAGCATATCACCATCTGGCGATCTTGTTCCCTCTGGGAATAGCATTACAGAATAGCCTTCCTGAATCTTTTTAGCTGCTTCAAAGAGGCTCTTCAAAGCATCACGGCTTTCGCCTCTATTTATCGGAATAATTCCAAGTGCTTTGATACCAAAACCAAAGACAGGAATTTTAAAAAGTTCTTCTTTAGCCATAAAGAGGAAATCTTTATTTACTATAGCAAGAAGCAAAAATATATCGACATAACTCTGGTGGTTACCCATAAAGACATAGTTCTTAGAAGGGTCAATCTTTTCCATCCCTTCGATATCGTATCTAACAGAGAATATAAGCGTATTTGCTTTAGCCCATACCTTAGCAAGCGTAAAAAATATATTCTTACCAAAGATTAAAAATACAGCTCCAATGGTAACCAAAAATAGCGTACAAAGTGCAAGAGCTGGCCAAACAAAAATACTATATATTATTTTCATTTAATTTTTCCTGCGATGTCCCCTAATGTACTAGAAAATGTTGGATGATTAAAAACAAAATCTTCTAACTTGGTCAATGGCATTTTAGACTGAACCATCATAGCAAATGTAGAAACAAGCTCACTCGCCCCACTACCAACCGCATGGCAACCTAAAATCTTTTTCGTATCAGGTGCATATATTATCTTAACAAATCCTCTTATAGTCCCTTGAACGATTGATCTTTCAAAGTTTTTAAATGAGTGCTTAAGTACTTTGAATTCAACACCTGTAGTTTTGGCTCCTGCCTCGGAAAGACCAACAGAGGCTATCTCTGGGTCGAGTTTAAGAATACGAGGACAAAGATCTGCTGAGATGTTCTTCTTCTTTTCTAGAATTTCGGTTGATGCGATATCAGCAGACATATATGCCCAATTTACGAACATATTCATACCTGTTGCATCACCAACCATATATACATCTTTATTAGAGGTTCTTAGTTTTTTTGTGAGTTTAGGATAGCCTTTTTCATCAAATTTTATCCCTGCACATTCTGGAATGAGCTTACCTAAATTTGGTGCTCTACCAACAGAAACAAAAACTTCTTCACCTTCTATCTTATTCTCATCATCAAGGAATATAATTGTCTTGTTACCAACTTTTTCTATCCTATCTACTGAGACACCTTTAAGTATCTCAACACCACTCTTTCTGAATTGGTCTTCAAACTCTTTAACAACCTGAGCATCGATAGAAGAAAGGAGTCTTTCACCCTTTTCAATGATAGTAACTTGACTACCTATCCTCTTAAAGAAGGTTGCGTACTCTGTGCCAATGAAACCGCCACCGACAATAACAACACTTTTAGGTGCAGATTCTAGGTCAAAAAGATTAGTAGTATCTAAGAGTTTTTTAGTTGATGGGACATTAGTTCCCATATTATTAGAACCAGTTGCAATAATAGCTTTTTCAAATTGGATTAGTCTTTCATTATCATCAGATGTTACTTTGATACTGTTTTTGTCAGCAAATTCTGCAAAACCATTCATCAGAGTCACACCACTAGTTGAAAGATCATCTATAAAGCCTTTTACTACTTTACCTGTGACTGTTTCGACATATTTTCTTGCTTTTTTAAAATCAAAATGAAATTCATGGTTACATTCAGAATCAACAAAGTTAGACGTTTTATTTACAAAACGCTCATATAGGTGGCTTACATGCAAAAGTGTATTAGAAACAACACTTCCACCACTGCAATAGTTTCCACCAACACATTTATCCACAAGCAAAACTTGTTTACCTGCGTCAGCAAGCTTTTTCGCAGTTTCGATGCCGGCAGGACCGGCACCGATAACTACTATTTCATAATTTTCAATTTCAGACAAAAGTTAGTACCTGTAATGACCAGGCTTGTAAGGGCCTTCTACTTTAACACCGATGTAATCAGCTTGCTCTTTAGAAAGCGTAGTAAGCTTTACACCAATTTTTGCAAGGTGAAGTCTAGCAACTTCCTCGTCAAGCACTTTACTAAGGATGTAAACACCTGGCTTGTATGTCTCTTTGTTTTTCCAAAGGTCGATCTGAGCGAGTGTTTGGTTAGCAAATGAGTTACTCATTACAAATGATGGGTGACCTGTAGCACAACCAAGGTTTACAAGGCGTCCTTCAGCAAGCATGAATATTTCATGACCATCTTTAAATGTATATTTATCTACCTGAGGCTTGATGTTTGTCTTAACGATACCTGCGAGGTTTTCAAGTTTCTCTACCTGAATTTCATTGTCGAAGTGACCGATGTTACAAACGATAGCCTGATCTTTCATTTTTTCCATATGCTCTGCACGGATAATGTCTTTGTTACCTGTTGTAGTAACATAGATGTCACCTATACCGAGTGTGTCTTCAACTGTTTTAACTTGGAATCCTGCCATTGCAGCCTGAAGAGCACAGATTGGGTCGATTTCAGTAACCATAACGATAGCACCAAGTCCTCTGAGGGATTCAGCACAACCTTTACCAACGTCACCGTAACCACAAACAACAGCGACTTTACCAGCGATCATTACATCTGTTGCACGCTTGATACCGTCTACAAGAGACTCACGGCAACCGTAAAGGTTATCAAATTTAGATTTTGTAACTGAGTCGTTAACATTAATAGCAGGAACAAGAAGCTCACCCTTCTCCATCATATGGTAGAGTCTGTGAACACCAGTTGTTGTCTCTTCAGAAACACCTTTCCAGTCAGCTACTGTCTCTTTCCAACGGTTAGGGTTTTCAGCGAGAATCTTTTTAAGCTGAGCGAGGAAAACGCCCTCTTCTACTGTTTCAGGAGCTTTATCAAGGATAGAAGCATCTGACTCCGCTTTGTTACCAACGTGGATCATCATTGTAGCATCGCCACCATCGTCAACAATAAGCTCTGGTCCTTTTCCACCAGGAAAACGAAGAGCCATATCTGTACACCACCAGTACTCCTCAAGTGTTTCGCCCTTCCAAGCGAATACAGGAACACCTGATTTTGCTATTGCAGCAGCAGCGTGGTCTTGAGTTGAGAAGATGTTACAGCTACACCAGCGAACATCGGCACCGAGAGCAACAAGTGTCTCGATAAGTACTGCAGTTTGAATTGTCATATGGAGAGAACCCATGATACGAACACCTTTAAGAGGCTGCTCTTTTGCATATTTCTCTCTTGTGGCCATAAGACCTGGCATTTCATGTTCAGCGATAGTAATCTCTTTACGACCAAATTCAGCCAAGCTTATGTCAGCAACTTTATAATCCATTTAATTGTCTCCTTAAATATTAGAAAAGCACCCACAGTGAACCTGCGAGTGCTTTATTTGTTTGATATTATTTTACGGCAGACTTGAGTTCGTCTACTTTATTTGTTTGTTCCCATGAAAATTCGTTACGTCCAAAATGACCGTAAGCTGCTGTTTGTCTAAAGATTGGCTTTCTTAGATCAAGAGCCTCCATGATACCTTTAGGTGTAAGGTCAAAAACCTTGCTAACAGCTTCTTCAATTTTCTCTTCTGATATAGTGTTTGTGCCGAAAGTGTTAACCATAACGCTAACAGGATCAACGACACCAATTGCGTAAGCAACTTGAACTTCACATCTGGATGCAAGACCAGCAGCTACGATATTCTTAGCTACCCATCTAGAAGCATAAGCAGCTTAACGGTCAACCTTCGATGGGTCTTTACCACTGAAAGCTCCACCACCATGACGTCCCATACCTCCGTATGTATCTACGATAATCTTACGACCAGTAAGACCACAGTCTCCCATAGGTCCACCGATAACGAAACGTCCTGTTGGGTTGATATGGAATTTTATATCATCTTTTACAAGTTCTTTTGGAAGAACAGGAAGGATTGCTTTATTTATAACGTCTTCTTTAAGTTGATCAAGAGTAACATCTTCAGCGTGTTGAGTACTTACAACAACTGTATCAATTCTTATAGGTGTGAAACCATCATATTCTACTGTTACCTGAGATTTGTTGTCTGGGCGGAGGTAAGCAAGCTCACCACTTTTTCTGAGCTCAGACATTTTATGTGTAATCTTATGGGAAAGAGTAATAGGCAAAGGCATAAGCTCTTCTGTCTCGTCACAAGCGTAACCAAACATAAGACCTTGGTCTCCAGCTCCACCAACATCAACACCCATTGCGATGTCTGGTGACTGCTTATCAAGAGTAACCATTACGCCACATGTGTCACAGTCAAAGCCGTAGGCAGCATTGTCGTAACCGATCTCGCGGATAGTTTCTCTAACTATTTCAGGAATCTCTACGTATGTATTTGTTGTAACTTCACCAGCAACAACAACAAGTCCTGTTGTAATCATTGTCTCACAAGCAACTCTACTAAAAGGATCGTCTTTTAGCATTGCATCGAGCACTGCGTCTGAAATTTGGTCAGCCATCTTATCTGGGTGACCTTCACTCACAGACTCTGATGTAAACAGGTAGTTCTTATTTTTCATCTAAATATCTCCTACTATTTATTATTAGATTTATTATTGGCAAGCATTAGGTTCATCTTATCTTTGCCTCTAAGTTTTACAACTTTTATCTCTTTAATTCTAGCTTCCACCTCAGGTGGAAAATATTTAAGGCTATATAAAGCCTCTAAATCTTGTTCTAAATTAATATGTTCTTCAAAAAGTGCTTTAAAATTCTCATCTTTTTGAATCATCTCTTCAACTTTTACGTTATCCGCCTTAAGCATTGTCAGTACCCCTCATGTTTTCAGAAACTCAATGCCATACGTTGAGCATCCTTTCCGTTACCATAATAATTTTTTATGTAGCCAGTCGTTTTAAACCCGAATTTATTATATAGACTAATAGCCCCCGAGTTAGTTTTATCTACTTCGAGATAAATTCTATTAACTTCGGGATGCATGGATATACAATACTTTAAGAGTTCAACAGCTATACCCTTTAGCTGATGATCTTTAGAAACTGAAATAATTCCTATTTCTGCTTCATCTAGAATATACCAGAAAATAATATAGCCCGCTACTAGTCCATTTATTTCATATACTAAAAAATCACTTTTCTGTTTCTTAAACTCATTCATCAAAGATATCTCAGACCAAGGTCTATTGAAATTCTCTTTTTCGATCTGATAGATAGCATCTATATCAGCTGGCTTTGCATCTCTTATCAAAGTTAATCTCTGCCTCACTCTTTCTCATATACATAGGTGAATAATCAGATATAAACCTATCAAAGCTGTTAAAAAGAATAGCTTTTGATAAATCTGACCATTTTTCTCCAGAATTAATCACTAGGTATTCATCGGTGTTTTCTAACTTTTCTGTAACATAATCTGAAAAAACAGATTCTGGAAAGTTGTATTCTCTATACCCGTATAATGTGCCACGCAGTTTTACCGCAGTCTTCACAATATCCTTGCCAGACACTATTGCAGCGGCATCAAGGGAGCTAATCCCTTTTAGTTTTTTACCACTAGACACACAAAACCCGAGCAAGCTACCAACACCTATTCTAATGCCAGTAAATGACCCGGGTCCAGTAATTATATAAAAGTTATCAATATCTTGTGGTCCTAAATTAGAAGATATAAATAGCATATCCATAACAGACATCATTTTTTCACTAAGTCTGTTTTCAAGCTTAATACAAACAGAAGCAATGATATTTCTATTCTCATCACAAATTGTCGCAGAAAGTCCTTTTCCAGATGTATCCACAAGGATTGATTTCATTTAAAATATCTTAACAGAAATGTTTTAGAAGTCAATATTACAAATCCCACTTTAATTCACTGCTAAAGCTAAAGAAAAGGATTATAGCTCTTTTCATGCCCGATACTGCTTGCAGGACCATGCCCTGGAAGTACCACAATACTCTCATCTAAAGCCATTAATTCTGTTTTAATGCTCTTTATTAGTTGATCATGATCACCATAAGGGAAGTCTGATCTACCAATAGATTCAAGAAAAATAGTATCACCAGTCATAACAGAATTTAGATCTTTTACATATAAAGAAACACCACCAGGAGTGTGCCCTGGGGTATGTAATACTTTAATCTTTATACCAGCGATATCCAACTCATCATCATCGCTCATTTTATTTGTAACGATAGGCGTCTTCATACCATCGAAACCAAACATTGCGGCTGTCTCTGAACCATGAGCACAAAGGAACTCGTCATCTGCATGCAGATAAAAAGGAATATTATATTTCCTAACCAGCTCGTCTATCCCACCAATATGATCAAAATGACCATGTGTGTTCACTATAGCTGCTGGTTTAAAGTTATTCGTACTCAAGAATTCAATAATCTCTCCTGCGTTACCACCTGGGTCTACTATAACTGCATTACCATTATTTGAAATTATATAGCAGTTCACTCCGAGTGGGCCTACTACCATTGAATCTATTTTCATTTCATTCTCCATCATTTTGTTTATGCTTCTAATATTATCGTTACTGGGCCATCATTTTCAAGCCCTACCTTCATATCTGCGGCAAAAATTCCTGTTTGAACCTTGTCTTCACCCAAATGATCTATACAACATTTAGTAAAATATTTATAGTACTCATTAGCTACATCAGGTTGCATAGCACTTGAGAAATCAGGTCTGAGCCCTTTTTTACAGTTGCCTGCTAAGGTAAATTGACTAACTATGATAATCTCACCATCGATATCTTTTACAGATTTACCCATCTTCCCTTTATCATCTTCAAAGATACGTAAATGGGTAGATTTATAAGCTAGATCTTCGCAAAACTTTTCCTCGTCACCCTTCTCCACTCCAAAAAGTATGAGCAACCCAGTTCCAATATTAGCTACTCTTTTACCTTCTATATCAACATAAGCGTGATTGGCTCTTTGTAAAACTACTTTCACCTAATAAGCTCCTTAATCCTGATACCTGTGATTTTAAGTGCAATAAAATATATAACCCCACCAATAGCTATCACAGGAATAATATTCAAACCAAGTATATAAAGACCATACGTACTAGCCCCCATAACAACAGATGCAAAAACTAACTTAACAATATAAAAGAAATTATCAGTTAAACGATATCTATAGTCACGCATTTTATAATATAAGTAAGCACAATTGAGGCCTGCAGCTAACCCTGAAGCCAATGCAATCCCCGAATGTCCCATTGGTTTTATAAGTAGTAAATTGAATAACACATTAGCTACAAGACCTATCGCAGCACCTTTAACTGGAGTTTTCATATCTTTCTCAGAGTGGAATACCCTGCTAAAAACATTTAGAAATGAGTAAAAAAGCAGACCAATAGTATACATTTGCAAAGCAGAAGCAGTAGCTCCAACATTTTCCATTGTAAAGCTCATTCTAGCGTAAACAATATCAATAATAGGATAAGCAAGCACTATCAAACCTGTACTAGCTGGTAACATGATGAGAAAAATAGAATTGACTGCCTTATCTATGAGACCATTTCTTTTATGAAGATCGCCTTCAGTATTTGCCTTACTTATCTCAGTAAGAGTTACAGTTCCAACCGCCACAGCAAACATACCAAGTGGGAATTGAAAAAGCCTATTAGCATAATATAAGTATGAGATGCTACCTACAGCAAGAAATGATGCTAGAATACGACCAACCATAAAGTTTACTTGGTTGATACCTACGCCTGCGAGAGATGGTATAACAAGATAAAACGTCTTCCGAACATCTTTACTAAAACCACCAGATAAAGTTGCTCTGTACCCTTTTATATAGGCTGCTATAGCTACATATAAGAGTTGAGCAATTCCACCAAAAAAAACACCGTAGCAAAGATACATTATATCTACGCCCTTAGTGTACCCTATCCATGCACCTGTAATCATCGCAATATTAAGTATAGCTGTTGAAGAGTGTGGTATATAATAGCTCCCCTTAAGGTTTAGATAACCAGATAACAGAGCACAAATAGTAACAAGTAAGAGATATGGCATCAGAACGACCATCATATTTGATGCTGTTGTGATAATTTCTTGGTTATTAGCATAACCAGGCATAAACAATTTTATAATATATTCTGGGAATAAAGATGTTATCACTAAAATAACTGCTATCATTAAAGAGACAGCAATAATTAAACTAGTAATATAGTTATCTGCTACCTTGGAACTTTTATGTTTCATGTTGTCACTAAGGAAAGGAACAAAAGCAGAAGATAAAGCTCCCTCAGCAAAAAAAGCTCTGAAAAGGTTAGGTATAGCAAAGGCAACAAAGAAAGCATCGGTCAGTCCACTAGCCCCGAAGTAGCCAGCAACAACGATGTCACGTATTAATCCAAAGATTCTACTCGTGAAGATTCCTAGCCCAGATTTCAGTACTTTTTGTATAAATCCTGACATGACAAATGTTTTCCTTTTTTTTTCATGTAAATTCACTTTACACCTTATATGACATCAGATATAATGTGTAAATAAAAATAATGTTTAACCAACGACATTTATAACGGAGATCAAGGTTATGACTAAATCAGAACTTATCGAAGTAATCGCAACTCAAAACCAGGATCTAACGAAAAAACAAGTAGAGTTTATCGTTAATGGTGTTTTCTCATCTATCAAAGACGCGCTTAACACTGGTGACAAAGTTGAGATCAGAGGTTTCGGCAGCTTTAAAATTAGAGAGAAAAACTCTAAAGTCGGACGTAATCCTAAAACTGGTGACAAAGTTGAAGTACCTTCTAAGAACGTACCTTACTTTAAGCCTGGAAAAGAGATTAAAGAGCTTCTGATAAAAGCTGACTAATTTAAAATTTGATGTCTGGTTGTCAGGATTTTCTGTCAACCAGCGTTGATTTTATACTTTTTGAGTAATACTTATGCTGTATATGTTCACGGCATATTAAAGTGCGTATATTTTTAAACAACCCATCTTTTTCAGATATCAATCTATCCTCTACTTTTTTATGAACTTCTAAAATCTTTTCAGTCTCAGATTTTACTTCATCTTTATTTTCAATTTCTTTTAGAATTTGTGTAAGTTGTTCCAAGCTTGTTGAATATGCTTCATATCTCTTCAGAAAGTTTTCATCCATCTCTGAATTTAAAAACTCATCAGCTTTTTTTAGTGCATTATTATATATTTGTAAAAAATTGATTTTTGACATAGTGGTATGGTATAGATTTATCCAAAATATCTCAATAGAAAGTAGTCGCAAAAGTCAGTTTAGTTTTTATTCAAATGGATAAAACTGCATAACTGCATCTGGACTCGCTTTTTTGTGAGCATTAATCGCGTTCTCTGGTTCATCAGCAAACTGTCTTTTAAGCTCTTCAATCATATCGAGAGCTTCATCTTGGGACTGAATGGCTGAGTTAGAGACAGCGGCGAGTCTATTTTCATTACGAATCCCGATTACGTCAGCAATATATTGCTTCTCGTTATCAGTACTCTTTTCAGACCTTCCGTTGTCCTGAACTTTTTGAGAACTGTCAGATTGTGATTTTTTTCTGTCGATATTCGAGAGTTTATCTCTCAAGTTAACAACAGAACCTTCAAAGTTAACTACCATAATTTTTATCCGGCAAAGTTAATTGACTGTTTCTCTTCCTTTTCTGGTTTTACTGTTCCCTCTTCCTGTTGAATAACATTTTTCCATGCATCCCTCAGTGAAGACATGAGCTTTACTACACTTTCGATTTTTTCTTGGTTTTTCTCTTTGTTAGCCTCAATAAGCTGCCAGATCATAAAATCATACAGTCTCATAAGGTTTCTAGAGATATCGCCAACATACATGTTGAGTGTGGACATAAGCTCATAAATGATGTTTTGTGCTTTCATAATATTAT
This sequence comes from Denitrovibrio sp., assembly GCA_002869185.1. Taxonomy (GTDB): domain Bacteria; phylum Chrysiogenota; class Deferribacteres; order Deferribacterales; family Geovibrionaceae; genus Denitrovibrio. The sequence continues at coordinate 503,999 of PKTN01000001.1, forward strand.
TATGCGCTTCAGGGATATTCTTATCCTCAATAGCTTTAATTGAGATACGCATAAATTTGATTGCACCATCATACAGAAGAAGTACCAATTTCCCTTTGGTAGCGCCTTCTACTTCCTGTTTAATGTAGTTCTTGTAAGGACTCTGCATATAAACGACTCCTTTCGTCAATATATTAGCCACCGGCCTGGCTGAAATCAGCCGACTGTGACTGCGCATCAGCAATGGCCATTTCCATCGCTGTGAACTGCTTCCAGTATCTTTCTAGCTGGTTTTCTACCCTATCTTCTTGGGCAATAATTCTATCTTCCAATCTAAGAAGATCATTACTAATACTGCCGTTTAGTCCAAGCTTGTTACCAATCATACCATCATCTCCAGTATATCGATCAACGAGGACATCATTAAAGTATCTAGACCAACCAAGCTCATTCAAGTACGAATTATAATCATTGGTATAATTTGCACTACCCTCTTCAGGTTCTTCAGGATAATTTGCAAAAAAGTTAAAGACATCATCAGGATTTTCAGTAATTGCATCCATGAAATTAGAATTATCTCTTAACTCGCTTGCTATCTCTTCATAATCGGTCGAAAACTCCACAAGATAACCTTTAAATTCTGTATCAAGGTCACCAGCACCTGCAACTTTGATCCCTAGATCAGACATATCATTTATAGAGCCTGTGATACCAGGCCTTTCAGCAAAAAATGTCTTTCTCATAATAGTATCAAGATTTCTAAGTTCGGAACTTCGTCTAACTATGTCATATTTATTATACATTTCATATTTTTCTAAATACGCTTCAAGATCAGCTTCACCCATACCTTCTTTCTCAGCATCAGACAAGTGAGCTATATATTCGTCTTCAGTATCTTCTTTTTCTGGTATATCTAAAGCCATCATCACTTCATTGTAGTGAGCTATAAATTTTGAAAAAGCGACAACAGCCTTTTCAGTATCAACCTCAACATTGATTGAGGCAGTACTTGTGCTTATTCCATTAAGGCTAAGCGTAACACCATTTATAATATCACTAACAGCATTAGACTCTCGGACATAGGTTGTACCATCAACAGTAAGTATCGCTCTTTGTCCAGATTCACCTATTGTTGTAGCTACTTCAGTATTGCTTGTGAGATTAAGTGCTTCAAGCAAATTACTAGTATCATTCGCAGAACCAACTGTAATATCATCTATATTGTCAGATCTTAAAGTAACTTTATCAGACACTGTATCGTATGCCATAGTAACGCCAGCACCAGATTTATTCACCTTAGAGATCACATCATTGAGGCTCTCTGTTGATGTATCAACATATATCGAAACACCGTTAATAGTAAATGTGCCCGTAAATGGATATACAGTTAGACCTGAATCAACAAGATTATCACTAGCATCAATACTATCTGAAGATGAACCAGTATCAAGCGTTGGGTTACTAGCATAATCAAGCTTCATAAGCTCAATAACGTTACTAGTATCACCATAGGCACCTAAACTAATCTTTGTACTTCCTGGATAATTTGATTTAAGCAAAAACTGGTCATTCGTGCTGTCGTAAGATGCCGTAACACATGCACCAGCAGAGTTTATGATACCTAGCATATCGTTTACAGATATTTTGGTATAATCTTCGATTGTAATTTTTACACTATTTATTGTGAAATAGCCGTTTGCGTCTGTATTCACTACCTCGTCAAAGCCAGCAGCATCGAGTCCTTCGACGGTTGTATCTAGTCCCGAGCCAGTTGAAGCAGTTGTACCTGTATATGTTGTATAAGTGTCGGAAGAGACTTTAAGTGATGCATCTTGTGCGATAGTAAAAGAACCTTCAGCAAGACTTGTAGTACTAAGCTCGAAAGTTGCTCCACCTACCACACCAGAGATAGCACTAAATATCTTATTATCAAGATTAGCGAGGCTATCAGCAACGTGATATTTCATTATAGAAGTAGTAGAGCTAGTTGTTGGTGTATACGCTTCTGCGAACCCGATTTCGTCACGAAGCGATCCAGCATCAGTACCACCTACAGATATACTGTAATCTTCAACAGTAGTCTCATACATTGCCATGTTCCAAGTACCAGCGTCATATTCTGCACGCATAGATATGTATTGCTTGGCAGTGGTTCCCATTGATGAATTCATCCCTTCATTTAGTTCAAATTCAAGTCTAGCGGCCACATCATTTATATCTTCTCCAGTAGAGCCAAAAGTATCAGTAACTGTGAGAGTTTGGTTATTATCATTTGAATCAACGTAATTGATAGAAAAGCTTCCTGTAAAATCAATTGCAAGCGTCCCAGAAGCACTTACACTTGCCCCGTCTATGGCATCACCAGTTGATTTAGAAATAGTTCCAATATTATCAACTTTCATTTCAGTAGTAGATATAAAGTCAGAACCAGAAGCAGCAATAGTAACCTCGTGCACTCCTTCAAGATAATCTGAAGAAAGCCCTGAGACTTTTGTTATGTTAGCTCCTTCTGAGGAGAGTGAAAAACGAGTAAATGCACTGGTTGCAAGTGAGTTTTTTGCTATTTGATCAACCTGAATAGAGTGGTTGCCAACGGCAGCATCAGTGGTTGCAGTAGCTGTAACAATAGAATTATTAGTAGTGGAGGTTAGTTTAGTCTTGAAGGTTGATTCAAGACGCAAGTTGAGTAGGTCAGACGAAAGGCTACTAAGCTTTTCGTTGTAATCTGTGTATACTTCATTTTCAAATTTTTTGTATTCGTAATCGCCATACAGCCTATCGACAGGCACTTTTGCCTGCACCAGCATCTTTTCAACGATTCCGTTCGTATCCATTCCAGATACTATACCACCAACCTGTATTCCTGCCATCCTTGACACTCCTATGGTTATCAGACTTATCGGTCAATCTGATTATTTCTTAAGAAAAAATTTGCCACATCTGCAAAAATGTACTAAAACCACTGCATGAAAAAAATACTTGTGTACGACTGCGACGGTGTATTATTTAACAGCACTGAAGCTATCAAAGGCTATTACGACTTTGTCTTCGATAAATTCAGCCTACCTTTAATAGACTGGACTAACGAAGAAAACCTCAAGCTCGCCATGATGAGCACCAGCAAAGAAATTATCCGTGCGTTTGCCACGAGCGACGATCTTAGCGATGAGATTCTCACTTTTGCCGCACAGACAAATTTCAGGAAATTTCTTCCCCTTATGATACCCCAACCAAAAGTCTACGAAACTCTTGAAAAGCTTGTAGAGATGGGGCACACCCTTACAGTATGTACTAACAGAGGTATTTCTCTCGCATATCTTTTAGAACATTTCGATATGGGAAATTATTTCTCTTACTCTGTCACCACTATGGATGTAGCAAAACCAAAGCCAGATCCAGAAGGTATACATATGATAATGGAAAAATTTAATGCTAAGAAAGAAGATATACTTTTTATAGGGGATGCATTCACAGATTACTACGCAGCAAAGGCGGCAGATGTGCAGTTCTTAGCTTATGAAAATGAGCTAAAAGAGAGCAAAGTTATCAAATGTCATTCTGAGGTTTTTAACTACTTATAACTTATGACTGATCTCCCCATTCCAAAAGGAGCATGAAGTCATAGATAATAAATCATTTTCATATTATTCTTAGTCATCCTGAGGAACGTAGTAGTGACAGATACTCTATAAATAAAAAACTATTTGCCGTATCTGGTTTTGAGTGTTTCGTAAACGTTATAAGGGATATTCAGTTAGCCCCTACCCGTCCCAAGACCGATACTGAGCTGATTGTCACCATGAAAATCACTTCCACCAGAGATTGCCATGTCATGCTCGATAGCTATCTCATGAAGCATCCTCTGACGATACATATCAGTATCAGAGGTAAAGACCTCTATACCATCAAGCCCCAGACCTTTTAGATATTTGACAAAGCCTGAATAGTATTTCTCATCTATGTCAAGAGTGAATGGATGTGCAAGAATAGCTATACCGCCAGCCTCGTGAATAAGGTCAAGTGAGTTATGAAAATCTAGAGTCTCACGTGCAATATAATAAGGTTTACCTTTACCTAAGTATTTATCGAAAGCATCGCCCATATTCTCAGCCAAGCCTTGTTTGCAAAGATATTTAGCAATGTGTGGCCTACCAAGCTCACCGTCATTCTCTGTTGAGATATCTTCCTGAGTAAGCTGTTTGCCGACAAGTTCACCAATAAGCTTTATCATCTTGTCGTTTCTGACCCTTCTAGCATCCTTTAAGCTGTCTAAAGCCTTATTTAGATACTCATTCTTATGATCTACAAAAAGACCAACGAGATGAAAAGTCCCCGGCTCGTATGAGACACTAAGTTCTACACCACTGACTCTTTCCACGTTTACGTCCACAGACATGAAACTATCAATACCATTAACAGTATCATGGTCAGTCAGTGCAAGCACCTCTACACCAAGTTTTTCGGCATATTTAGCTAGCTTCTCTGGGGTCATTGTGCCATCAGAAAAAGTCGAATGGGTATGTAAATCTATCATATTTAGTAACATACAATAACTTAAAACTATTTAGAATAACTATTCGAATAAAAAACACATTTTCCTTGTTATTACATCTTTAAAAGTATATATTTCCATCAATGCAACCAGTACATTATGTCTTCTACAGAGCTTGTGTTAACCTTATCGGAATAGGATTCGCCTCTTTAGTGCTATCGGGCGTATCTGTCAGTGGATTTATGCCTTTATTTATAGCAGGTATAATACTCACCTTTTTCCAAACATTTCTTCGCCCTATTCTCGTTTTTCTAACGCTACCATTTCAGATTCTAAGCCTAGGAGTCGGCTACATTATAGTGAATTCATTTTTACTTAAGCTGACTGCAAACTTTTTATCTGGTATAGAGATAACAGGATTTTGGTATGCATTTTTCGGTGCTATTTTTATCAGTTTCATCAACATGGTTTTTGATATATTCTCTTCTAATAAGAGTAACGTTAAGATTTATTACCACAACAGCGGAGATGACCAAGAATGAGAAAGAAACTGTTTAAAATCATATTTATAGATGAAGATAAAAAGATTCAGACAATACATGCATCAGAGCTAAATCCTTCGTCTTTCTTAGGACTGGTGGAGATATCTGATATCGTTTTTATAGATAAATCAGAGCTAATCATCTCCCCTGATGATGGCAATCTGAAAGAAAAATTTAAAAATGTAGAACGTTCATTCCTTCCTCTTAATTCTATCATCAGGATAGACGAAATTATGATTGAAAAAGAGACACCTGTCATCAGATTATATAGCGAAACTAAAGATGAAATTACTTCATAGATACATTCTCAAAGAAATTTTTCCAATATTCTTTCTAGGCAATATATTTTTCGTTCTGCTTCTACTTCTCGACAAGTTAATTGCCCTTGCTGATCTATTCTTTACTAAGAACGTTCCAGGCTATCTTATTATACAAACAATAGTCTTTTATCTTCCATCTTTTCTGGTTATCACAATCCCTACTTCTGCCATGTTAGCAGTCATGATAGCATACGGAAGATTATCATCTGACAGCGAAATCATTGCTATGAGAGCGTCTGGTGCAGGTAAATCATTCTTCACTTACCCTACTGTCTTTTTTGGTTTAACAGCTTTTATAATAGGCATAATGATGAGCTTTTGGCTAATGCCTCTCGGTAGTGCAAGTGCCATAAACAATCTCTCAAAAATGGCAAAACTCGTATCAATAAAAGATATGAAACCTAAAGAGCTTTATAACGAAATCCCTGGAATGGTCTTCTATGCAGTAGAAAAAGAGAGCGATGTCAATTACAATAAGATGATCATAATAGATAAACAACAACACTCTGTTATTACTGCTAATAAAGCAGAAATCTTACCTTCTGGTGATGCTGGGTTACTTATGAACCTCAAAGACGGTCGGATCGTAACATTAAATAAAGATGATAAACATACAAAAATCAATTTTGATAACTTTAAACTCAACTCCCCTCTACTATCACCTGAAGGGTTCACAGTCAATTCAGAAAGACTTATGACAACTGAGGAACTATTTAAAAACTACAATAAAGCACCAATATATAAATTTGAAATATCTAAAAGGATATCCATGCCTTTTGCGGCCATCATTATGAGTATTTTTGGCATGAGCCTAGGTATATTCTTTCACAGGAGCGGACGTTCACTTGCTATACCTATAACGATAGCTGTTGTCGCTGTTTACAATATCTTGTTTTTTACAGCCCAAAACTTCGCTACATCAGGTAGAGCTGAACCTCTTCTTGCTGCTTGGATACCTAATATAATCTTTGCTGTCGTAGCAGTCTTCTTTTATAGGAGAGCTGTATGATTTCTAAATTTAATAAATACATTATAGCTTTATTCATAAAGAACACATTAATTGTACAGATTTTTGTAGCTATCATAACTCTAATCGCAAACACGTTCCAGCATACAAAAATGCTAAACCAATACGATATCTCTTTCTATACACTTATAATTTATGACCTGATGAAGATCCCTTATCTATTATACACAACCATGCCTATGACAATAGTAGTCTCTACTATGCTGGTTATGGTCTCACTACTTAAAAGCAACGAGCTACTAGCTTATGTTTCACTCGGTGGCAAGATACGCAACATGGCTCTCCCTTTTTTCATAAGTGGTTTTATCCTCGCAGGTTTTTTATATTTAGCCGCTGACACTATAAACCCAAAAACAATGCTTAAACGTGAGCAATATGCTTATAAGTATATCAAGAAGAAAAAATTTAGTATCTCTGGCAAGCTGACAGATATTTGGTTAAAAGAGACTGACACTAGATTCATTAATATCAACTTCATGGATCCAATCCAAAAGAAAATCGTAGGAATCACAGAATATAATTTAAATAATGAGTTTCAAGTTAGCAGTATAGTCACATACGATTCAGCTGATTTTGTAGATAATAAATGGCAGATAAAAAACATGAAAATGTTCACTATGCATCCAGTCCCTACTATGACAAATGAGACACCACATCTATCCCAAGACAGAGAACTGTTCGATGAACTTACGAGCCTACCTGTACTCAAGCCTCAATATTTATCTCTTAAAGAGATAAAGAGGATATCTAGTATTCTTAAAAAACAGGATCTTAATGCAGCTAAATATGAGCTTCAGCTATATAAGTCATACGCACATGCACTAAGTGTTCTAGTCATTATACTTGTTATTTTTCCGTTATGTATAGGCTTCTCGAGAAACCACTCATACATAGGGGTCGCTTCAAAATCACTCTTTACAGGTTTCGCCTATTGGCTAACCATGGCGTCCTTTCAGTCACTTGGAAAAACAGGCTTGTTTAATCCTATAGTCGCTAGCTTTATGCCAGTTGCCCTATTCTTTTTACTTGCGATATACCTCATATATAAACGTGAGCGAGCGGGATAGCATTTCACTCTTGCGGAACAATTTCAAGTTTGACTTTACCACCATACTGAGCTAATATCTTTTTTCTTGAATATAATTCAATCAACCTATTAAGGAGTATATAATTATGAATAAAGTAGCAGTCCTCCCGGGTGACGGGATCGGTCCAGAGGTAATGCAGCAGGCAATTAAAGTCCTGGATAAAGTCTCTGAAAAATATGGTAAAAAATTCGATTTCACATTCGCCGATGTTGGCGGTATAGCAATAGATAACCACGGTACTCCACTACCTGATGCGACACTTAAGCTTTGTGACGAGTCAGATGCAATCCTCTTCGGTTCTGTTGGTGGACCTAAATGGGAAAACCTCCCTCCACAAGAACAACCAGAGAGAGGAGCACTCCTTCCTCTTCGTGCTCACTTTAAACTTTTTTGCAACATCAGACCTATCCAAATATTCAACCCTCTTAAATCAGCTTCATCCCTAAAAGAGGAATATATCCCTAACGGTCTTGACCTCGTCTTCTTTCGTGAGCTCACAGGTGGAATCTACTTCGGTCAGCCAAAAGAGATCAACGCAGACAGAACAATGGGTCTCGACACTATGATTTATACTAAACCAGAGATCGAGCGTATTGCTAGACTCGCTTTTGATGCTGCTATGCTCAGAGACAAGAAACTTTGCTCTGTAGATAAAGCAAACGTACTAATGAACTCCATCGTTTGGAGAGAGACAGTCATAGAGATTCACAAAGAATACCCTGAAGTAGAGCTTACACATATGTATGTTGATAACGCTGCTATGCAACTCGTTCGTAACCCATCACAGTTCGACGTAGTTGTTACAGGTAATATGTTCGGTGATATCCTCTCTGACGCTGCTGCAATGCTTACTGGGTCACTCGGTATGCTACCATCAGCATCTATCAACGAGTCAAAGTTTGGTCTTTACGAGCCTATCGGTGGTACAGCTCCAGACATCGCAGGTCAGAACATAGCTAACCCTATCGCACAGGTTCTGTCTGCTGCTCTTATGCTTCGTTATACATTCGCTATGGATGATGCGGCATGTGCCATAGAAGACGCTATAGAAGCTATCCTCGAAGAAGGATACAGAACTGGCGACATCTACAACAAAGGGACTGACCAGAAACTTGTTAAGACTGACGAGATGGGTGATCTTATAGCTTCACGTATCTAGTCGGTAAGTGCTGACAGGCATAACACTATACTGTGAGCACATATAGTAGTGCCTTCTTTTGCGGCTATCATATAGTCGCCTAATAATGAATTTAATCGTAAAGGCTCATGCAGAAATGTGTGAGCCTTTTTTGTTTTATCTTGTTCTCATTCTAAAACAAACCTATCTGCTTGTTTCATATACAATAATAAATTACTCTAAAATAAACAAAATAGTGTTTGTAACTATTAACACATTTTTGTAATATTCATTACAAAACAAGACATAGATTTAAATTTAGTCACAATATCAATTACTTATAACAGTATTAACTTAATTAAGTATTATAATTGAATTTTAATTGACATTATTTTCTTGTTCACTATAATAAACAATATACAGGTTAACATTATTCAGAGGTGCAATTTGGATTTCGGAAAAACTGTAAAAGAGCTAAGACTAAAACACGAAATGACCCTCCGCGATCTTGCAAAGGCGAGCGGTTGTAGTATCTCATTCCTATCTCAATTAGAAAGAGACATGATGTCACCCACTGTTGCCAGCCTTAGAAAGATAGCTGACGCCCTCGGTGTTACTATCACATCGTTCTTCTCAGACGATGACGGTGATAAAGACAGAATTTTTGTCCGCAAAGACGAAAGAGTCCGCATAGGTTCCCAAGCATCAAAAGTCACCTATGAATCACTCAAACCAAGAAACGCAAACTCAATACTAGAGCCACTCTATCACACACTTGAAAAAGGTGCTTACAGTGGTGATGACAATAATATGCATTTAGGTGAAGAGTTTGTATATGTACTACAAGGTCAGGTAGAGATAACCGTGGGCGATAAGCCTATGATATTAAACGAAGGGGACAGTGCAGTTTACAACTCAAACATCCCCCACAGATGGAAGAACACTTTTGACGGTAAAACTATCCTTTTATGGGTAAACACACCGCCATCATTTTAATATTTGGAGACAAGCAATGATAAATACCTTAATTGCAAACACACTCCCTTTTATGCCAAAAGGACTTGTGTCACTATTTGCAAAGAGATATGTAGCTGGGAAGTCACCTGACGACGCTTTCGATTTCACAAGAGGGATCAACCAAGAGGGCGCAGTTGGTACAATCGACCTACTGGGCGAATTCACAGAAGATCCAGCAAAGGCAAGAGCAACTGTAGATATGTATAAGCTAGTCCTAGATAACATCAAAAAAGATAATCTAGGTACTAACATCTCTATCAAACCAACCGCATTCGGTGCACTCCTCGATATGGAGACCTGCACAACAAACATCACGGAAGTAATCGAATATGCATACGAAAAAGGAATATTTGTTCGCATAGATATGGAAAACCATCCATACACTGACTACACAATTGACCTTTATCTTGAACTCAACAAAAGGATGCCAGGTTCTTGCGGAACAGTTCTCCAGTCATATATGAAGCGTAACCTCAGTGATATCGCACATATTACATCAAACATTGAGAAGGCAAACATTCGTCTTTGTAAAGGGATCTATAGAGAACCTGAAGATGTCGCTTACCATAATAGACAAAGAGTCCAGCAAAACTATCTGGAAAGTCTTGATCTCCTCTTTGAAAAAGGTGCATACGTTGGTATAGCAACACACGATGACGTTCTTATTGACGGTGCTTACGACCTAATCAAAAAGCATAAACTCGAAAAAGAACAGTATGAATTCCAGATGCTTCTCGGTGTTCGCTCTGAGCTTAAGAAGAGACTTCTTGCTGACGGGCACACACTTCGCATCTACACACCTTTTGGTGAAGACTGGCTCCCATACAGCCTTAGAAGACTAAAAGAAAACCCTGCAATCGTCGGTTCAGCCATCAAAGGCTTTTTAACCGGCGGTAAGTAACAATATATTTAATATACAACGGAGTATAACAAATGAATAACAGCGTATTTAACGTACCAAAACCAATTAATGAACCAATCCTTGACTACAAAGAAGGTAGCAAAGAGAAAGCAGAATTAAAAGCAGCTCTTAAAGAACTATCAGAGCAGTATATTGAAATCCCTGTCGTAATCGGCGGAGAAGAGATCAAAACAGGTTCCACTGTTGAAATCACAGCTCCATTTGATCACGACATCAAACTCGGTAAATACCATCAAGCTGGACCTGAAGAGATTCAGAAGTCTATCGATGTTTCTATGGCTGCTAGAAAAGAATGGGGCAAAATGCCTTGGTTCCACAGGGCTGGAATCTTCCTTAAAGCGGCAGAGCTTATAAGCACAAAATACCGTGCACAGATGAACGCTGCTACTATGCTTTCTATCGGTAAAACAGCTATTCAGGCTGAGATCGATTCTGCATGTGAGCTTATTGACTTCCTTAGATTCAACGTACACTTCATGCAACAAATATACTCAGAGCAGCCAATTGCAAACTCTAAAGGCGTTTGGAACAGCCTTCAGTATCGTCCACTCGAGGGATTTGTACTCGCTGTAACTCCTTTCAACTTCACAGCTATCGCTGGTAACCTCCCTACTGCACCTGCTATGATGGGTAACGTATGTATTTGGAAACCGTCTACTGATGCTGTTTATGTACCTTACCTTATGATGAAGATTTTCAAAGAGGCTGGACTTCCTGATGGCGTAATCAACTTTATCCCATGTAAGTCATCTAACCTCTCTAACATAGCTTTCACAAGCCCAGACTTTGGTGGTATCCACTTCACAGGCGGTACTTCTACTTTCAAAACTATCTGGGAAACAATTGGCAAAAACATTTGGAACTACAAGTCATACCCAAGAATCGTTGGTGAGACTGGTGGTAAAGACTTCATATTCGCACACAACTCAGCTCCACTCGAAGAAGTTGTCGTAGCATCCGTAAGAGGATCATTCGAATATCAAGGTCAGAAGTGTTCAGCCGCTTCTCGTGCTTACATACCTATGAGCATGAAAGACGCATACCTCAAACGCATGAAAGAAGTTATGGCTACAATTAAGATGGGTTCACCATTTGATTTCACAAACTTTATGACAGCATGTGTTTCTAAAAAATCTTTCAACGACATCACAGGTTATATCGACTTCGCTAAAGAAGCATCTGACGCTGAAATTGTTGTTGGTGGTAACTATGACAGCTCTAAAGGTTGGTTTATTGAGCCTACACTCATCACAACACAGAACCTAGAGTTCAAAACATTTAAAGAAGAAATCTTCGGACCTGTCCTTACAGTGACATTCTATGAAGATGCAGAATACGAAAAATACCTCGGTCTTTGCAACTCTGGTAACGAATACGCACTTACAGGTGCTATCTTCGCTCAAGACAGAAATGCTATAAACCTCGCTTTTGAAATTATGGAGGATTCCGCAGGTAACTTCTATATCAACGATAAACCTACTGGTGCAGTTGTTGGTCAACAGCCATTCGGTGGCGGTAGAGGATCAGGAACAAACGATAAGGCTGGTAGCTACCTTAACCTTATCAGATGGGTAAACACTCGTACTGTAAAAGAGACTTTTGTTTCACCTGTAGCTATAGAATATCCACATATGGAAGCTGAGTAAGGTATAAAATTGATAAAGCACGGAAAATGTAGTAAAGTTAGATTGAACTAATGTGGTCATGATACCACACTTCGAATCCGTGCTACTCATACAACAGCACGAAATTTTAATGGAGGATTTTATGAAGAAAATGTTGGGCATGTCTCTTATGATTCTTGTATCTGCTCTTTTTGCAGCTACAGCATTCGCAGACACAATCAAAATTGGTGTTCAGGCACCAACAACTGGTCAATACGCTAACGAAGGTCAAGGTATCGACAACGCAACAAGACTGTTCGCAGAGCAGTACAACGCTAAAGGTGGTCTTCTCGGTAAGAAACTTGAAGTTTTCACATGTGATGACGAAGGTCAGGCAATGAAAGCTGCAATTTGCGCTAAAGAGCTCGTAAACAAAGGCGTAATCATGGTTATCGGTTCTTACACATCTACTGCTGCACTAGCTGCACAGAAGACTTATTACCGCGCTGGTGTTCTTCAGACTACTGACGGAACATCTGACGACCTCGTTAAAAACTCTTACTGGACTTTCTTTAGAAACTATAACCCTAACTCTGCAGCTGCTGTTTTCACAGCTGACTACATGGTTAAACAAGCTAAATTTAAGCGTATTGCTATTATCTCTGACTATTCATCATATGCTCAGGGACTTGCAGCTGCTGTAACTAAAGAGACAGAAGCTATTAAAGGCAATATCGTTTACTCTGGTAAGATCAAAGCAGGAAGCCAAAACTTCACACCTGTTCTTACAAAAATGAAGTCACTCAACCCTGACGTAATCTACTTCGCTGGATACTACGCAGATGGTGGTCTTCTTCGTGCTCAGCAGAAACAACTTGGTATAGACGCTGAATTCATCGGTGGTGATGCTAACGATAACGTAGACTTCGTAAAGCTTGCAGGCGCTGCAGCTACAGATGCGAAGATCATCAACGTTCCTACACCTGATATGCTTCCATACGATCTTGCAAAGACTTTCCTTGCAGATTACAAAGCTAAATACGGTAAAGACATCCCATCAATCTGGGCTCTCCTTAACGCTGACGGACTCCTTGCTTTCCTTACAGCTATCGAGAAAACAGGCTCTACAGATACTAAAAAACTCTCTAAATGGCTCCACAACAACGAACTTAACGGAATTTCTGGTAAGCTCAAGTGGGACGAAAGAGGAGAGCGTGTTGGTGCAGCATTCATGGTTTACAACATCAAAGCTGACGGAAGCTATGGCGTTGCATTCCCTAAATAGTAACCAAACGTAATAAATAGTAATGGGGCGGTTCGCCGCCCTTTTACAATCAATTAAGATTTTCATTAAACTTCGTTACTCCTAGCACTGGAAAGACGGAAACGCTTTCTTGACCTTGGAAGAACGAATAAAACAAAAGGAACTATACATGGATATATTTCTACAACAAGTTGTAAACGGTCTCACTATAGGTAGCATTTATGCACTCGTGGCTCTCGGTTACACTATGGTCTACGGAGTTATGAAACTCATCAACTTCGCACACGGTGACATGGTTGCCCTTTCGGCTTACATCGGACTCGTCCTCTATACTCAGCTAGCTGGACTTGGGTTTATCCCTCAGCCACTAACAGTTGTTCTAGTCTTTTTAATCACAGCACTAGTCATTGCGATATTTGGTGTTCTGCTTGAAAGGATTGCATACCGCCCACTACGAACAGCTCCAAGGCTCTCGGCGGTTGTTTCAGCTCTTGGTGCCTCTATGATGATCCAGAACGGTATCATGCTAGTATGGGGTCCAAACATTCTCATATTCCCTGCAGACATACTCCCAGCAATTAGTTGGAATGTTGCAGGCGTGACTATAACATTTATTCAAGCTGCAATGATCATCATCACTATCTTGCTTATGATCAGTTTGACATTATTTATCAACTACACAAAGATGGGAACTGCTATTAGAGCTAGTGCTATCAATCAAGACGCTGCAAAGCTCATGGGTATTAATGTTAACCTAGTTATCATGATTATCTTCGTGATTGGTTCGATACTCGGTGCTGTTGGTGGTCTCTTCATCGGAATGTATTATCGAGGTATCACATTCAACCTCGGTTGGGTATACGGTCTGAACGCCTTTATCGCTGCTATCCTTGGCGGTATTGGTAACATTCCTGGTTCAATGATAGGTGGTTACCTACTCGGTCTTTTCACAGCACTTATTGCAGGTTATGTATCTTCTGCTTGGGCAGAGGCATTTACATTCATCCTGCTTATCTTAATACTAATCGTTCGCCCTACTGGTATCCTCGGTGAACGTGTAGCGGAGAAGGTATAATGAAACTTAAAAAATCAACATATGGATACTTACTCTTCTTTGCTGTACTTACTTTATTTCCATTTATAAACGACCCTAAATGGCTCACAGTAATAACAACATTCTGCATCTACTCAGTTGTAGCACTCAGTGTAGACATAGTACTAGGCAGAGCTGGGATGTTCGACATGGGACACGCCCTCTTCTTCGGACTCGGTGCATATATCACAGCTATAATGAACGTTCAGTTCGGGATAAATGTTTTATACGCTCTACCACTCGTGGTTGTAGTCCCTGCTATTTTTGCTATAGCTTTATCTAGCCCGATAGTTCACCTGAGAGGAGATTATCTTCTAGTGGCGACAGTCGGTATGAACATAGTCTTCGAGCAGACACTTAAAAACAACCTCTTTGGTCTAACTGGTGGTCCTAACGGAATCTTCGGCGTAGACTCATACGTGTTCGGCTTCTCACTTGATGAGCCACTCACTATCTACTATATAGCTTTTTTCCTGCTACTTGGAACACTATTACTCATTCGTAACCTCGAAAGGAGTAAAGCAGGACGAGCTCTACATTATATTCAGGAAGATCCACTCGCATCTGAGAGTATCGGAATCAGTGCACGTTTTTATCGTGTCTTCTCATTCGCTCTTGGTGCTGGAGTAGCTGGTCTTGCTGGCTGGGTCTTCTCTATTCAATACTCAGCGGTCTCTCCAGAGGCATTTAACTTTATGACCTCTGTACTATTTTTCGCTATCGTACTTGTAGGTGGTAAGGCCTCTATACCTGGAATTCTTGCAGGTACATTCATAATGTTTGTACTGCCAGAGATTTTCATAGAGTTCGCTACGGCTAGATACTTCTTTTTTGGTATAGCTATGATCTTATCTATGATCCTTCGCCCTGAAGGTATGTTCCCAGCGAAATACGGTAAACTTCCGAAATATGTTACGGAGGATAAATAATGAGCCTACTTCAACTTAAAAACGTAACAAAAAAATTCGGTGGTGTCGTTGCTATGGACGCCCTCACCTTCGAGGTAGAAAAAGGTCAGATATACGGTGTAATCGGACCAAACGGTGCAGGTAAAACAACTGCTTTTAACTGTATCACTGGTATTTATAAACCAGAAGGTGGCGAGATTATCTGGAAAGGTGAAAATATTACAGGTCTACACCCTAGTAAAATCGCGGATAAAGGCATCGTAAGAACATTCCAGAATATTCGCCTATTTGGAAAGATGTCTGTTGCAGAGAATATTATCTCTGGGCGACACATGAAATCAAAACAAAAATGGTGGCAAGGACTCCTTGCGACACCTGCATATAAGAAAGATGAATATGAAAACTGGATGAAAGTCAGTGAGATCATGGAATTCCTAGATCTTATGGAATTTGCTAAAACTCCTACAAACTCTCTAGCTTACGGTATACAGCGTAGAGTAGAGATAGCAAGAGCTCTCGCTACAGAACCTGAGCTTCTCATCCTTGACGAGCCAGCAGCAGGTCTGAACGATAAAGAGACTCTAGAGCTTGTTGAACTTATCTTCAAGATAAGAGATATGGGTATGACTGTACTCCTTATCGAGCATGATATGGACATGGTTATGCAACTGGTTGACTATATTACTGTTATTAATTTTGGTAAATGGATCAGTGATGGAACCCCAGAGAAGATCCAAAATGACCCAATTGTTATCGAGGCATACCTCGGTAGTGATGATGATGACGATGAGGATGAAGCATAATGTCAGAACTACTTCTTGAAGTAAAAGACCTTGTTGTCAACTACGGCAGTATTCAGGCGATCAAAGGTATTAACTTTTCAGTAAATAAAGGTGAAATAGTTTCTATACTTGGCGCTAATGGTGCTGGTAAAACAACAACTCTCCGCACAATAAGTGGTCTTTTAAAGGCTAAGTCAGGTCAGATATTATACAATGGTACAGACCTTACAAAGGTTCCTGCGCACAAAATCGTAAGACTAGGTGTAGCTCAGTCACCAGAAGGTAGACAAGTATTTGGAACACTCACTGTTGAAGAGAATATTAGACTTGGCGCTTTCACAAAAAAACACGCAGATAAAGATACACTAGAGTGGATATATGAACTATTCCCTAGACTCCTTGAAAGACGTAAACAGCTAGCTGGTACTCTCTCAGGTGGTGAGCAACAGATGCTAGCTATCTCTAGAGCATTGATGGCACAACCACAACTCCTGCTTCTAGATGAGCCTTCACTTGGTATAGCCCCTATCCTTGTTAAAATGATATTCCAAGCTGTTAAAAAGATTTCTGGTCACGGAGTTACTGTACTCTTAGTTGAGCAGAACGCTAAGGCGGCACTGAAACTTGCCGACAGAGGTTACGTCCTCGATGTTGGTCATGTTAATATCGAAGGGAATGCAAAAGATCTTCTGAACGACCCTAAAGTTCAGGAAGCATATTTGGGCAAGAAAGACTAAGTTTAATTTGTCATGCCAAGTTTATTGCTTTAATCAAACTTGCATGATTATGCAAAAATATAGGTGAAAGACATTAACCTAAAAGGTATAGTTTTTGACATAAAACATTATGCAATACACGATGGGGACGGGATAAGAACCACTGTCTTTTTTAAAGGCTGTCCCCTCTCTTGCATATGGTGCCATAACCCTGAAAGTAGAAAACCTTCTATCCAGACAATAAAAAAAGAGCTTAAACTAGACGGTAAATCATTTTGCACTGATGAAACCGTCGGTAAAGAGATGACTGTTTCTGAAGTAATGGATGAGATCAAAAAAGACCTTATCTTTTATGAAGAATCAGGTGGCGGAGCTACGTTCTCTGGAGGAGAAGTTTTCTTACAGGATAAGTTTTTAATTTCACTACTTGAAGAATGTCAAAAAAGTGATATTAATACTTGTATAGATACCACAGGGTTTGTCAGTGAAGGTACGCTCAGAAGCGTTATCCCACTTGCAGATTCTTTTCTATTCGATGTTAAATTGATTGATGACGAGGCACACGTAAAATATTGCGGTGTTTCCAATAAAAAGATTTTAGACAATTTTAGATTCATATACGCAAATGGCAAAAATATACGCTTACGTCTTCCTGTGATACCTGGGATAACTGACACCGCTCAGAACTTGAAGCTTACAGCTCAGTTCGCAAAGCAGTTTGATGGTGTTGAGATTGATCTACTCCCGTATCACAAGATAGGCAAAGACAAGTATCGCAAGCTCGGGATGGACTACAAAATGGATGGGGTAGAGTCCCCTTCTAATGACCGAATGGAAGAGCTTGTACGTTTTTTTGAAGGATACGAAATAACAACAACGATCGGAGGATAATATGACCGACAGAATCAATAAACTTCGCAGAGAAAGCTTAGATGCTATACCTACCGTCTCATCAGAGAGGGGAACACTTCTCACGGAGTTTTATACCAGTGGTCAGGCCGACGGTTTCTCAACACCAGTTCAAAGAGCAAAAGCCTTCTATTACATCATGGATAACAAAGAACTCTCTTTTTGTGATGGCGAACTTATCGTCGGAGAAAGAGGTCCTAAGGCGAAAGCCACACCTACATACCCAGAGGTATGTATTCACTCAAAAGAAGACTTTGACATGCTAGACAGCAGACCTAAATGCCCTTTCAAAGTCGACGACCTAAATAGAGAACTACACGAACAAAAAGTTTTCCCATACTGGCATGGAAAATCTCACCGTGAAAAAGTTATGATGCACATGACACCAGAGTGGCAAGACTGCTATAAAGCTGGCGTCTTCACAGAGTTTCAGGAACAAAGAGCACCGGGGCATACAGTCCTAGGTGGTAAGATATATAAAACTGGTCTCATCGGTCTTAAGGCTGAAATCAAAGAAGCTATGGATACCCTAGACTTCTATAACGATAAAGATGCCTTCGATAAGAACGAAGAACTCAAAGGGATGGACATAGCCGCTGATGCTATCATCAACTTCGCGGAACGCAATGCTCAAGCTCTTAAAGAGATGGCTGATAAAGAGACAGACACTAAGCGCAAACTTGAACTACAAGAGATGAGTGCAATATGCTCTCGAGTCCCTAAATATGCTCCAGAAAGCTTTTGGGAAGCTCTTCAAACTTACTGGTTCATCCACGTAGGTGTTATCACTGAGACTAACCCTTGGGACGCTTTCAACCCTGGTAGACTCGACCAACACCTATACCCATTTTACATGGCAGACATAAAGTCTGGGCACATTACAGAAGAGAGTGCAAAAGAGCTACTCAGTTCATTCTGGATAAAATTCAATAACCACCCTGCCCCTCCAAAGGTAGGCGTTACAGCTAAGGAATCAAACACTTATACCGACTTCGCACTCATCAACCTTGGTGGTGTTAAAGCTGACGGTACAGACGCAGTAAACGAGCTTTCATACGTACTTTTAGACGTTATAGAAGAGGTTCGCCTCCTTCAGCCTAGCTCAATGGTTCAGATATCCAAAAAGAACCCTGATAGATTCCTCAAGCGTGCTCTACACATACTCAAGACTGGCTTTGGTCAGCCTTCGATATTCAACACTGACACGATCATCCAACAACTGCTCCGTCAAGGCAAAGACATTATAGACGCTAGAAATGGCGGTGCATCAGGTTGTGTTGAGACTGGAGCATTCGGAACTGAGGCCTACATACTTTCAGGATATTTCAATCTTGCAAAGGTTCTTGAGCTGACACTTAATAGCGGTTACGACAAACGTACTGACAAACAAGTAGGTTTAAATATCCCATCAGATTTCAAAAGTTACGAAGAACTCTTGGCTGCCTACGAAAAACAGCTTAACTACTTCATAGACATAAAGGTTAAAGGTAACGTGGTTATCGAGAAGCTATACGCTGACTATATCCCTGTCCCTTTCCTATCCCTTTTGGTCGAAGACTGTATCAAAAACGGAAAGGACTATAATGCAGGTGGAGCAAGATACAATACGACTTACATTCAAGGCGTTGGGCTTGGGTCATTAACAGACTCACTCTCATCACTTAAATACAATGTTTTCGACAAGCAACTTATATCGCTAAACGATCTTAAAAAAGCTATTGATGCTGATTTCGAAGGTTATGACGAGCTAAGAGTTATGCTTCTTGAGGACACCCCTAAATACGGCAACGACGACGATTATGCTGATGACCTAATGAGTGACATCTTTGAGATGTTCTACTCCGCAGTAAATGAAAGACCTACCTACAAAGGTGGTATGCACAGAATAAACCTTCTGCCGACCACATCACACGTTTACTTTGGTAGTGTTATTGGTGCTCTTCCTGATGGCAGAAAGGCTAAAGTGCCACTCTCAGAAGGTATATCACCTGTACAGGGAGCTGACAGAAAAGGACCTACTGCTGTTATAAAATCAGCGGCGAAGATAGACCACCTCAGAACTGGCGGAACACTACTTAATCAGAGGTTTTCCAAAGAGTTTATGTACACAGACGAAGGTATAGACAACGTTTGTAAGCTAGTGCGCTCATACTTCCGTATGGACGGGCATCACATACAGTTCAACGTTATGGATGAGAAAATTCTACGTGAAGCACAAAAGCAACCAGAAAACTACAGTGACCTTATCGTCCGTGTGGCTGGTTACTCTGACTATTTCGTTGATATAACAGACGAGCTACAAGAAGAGATTATTCGTCGTACCGAGCACCAACAGTCTTAACAGACTGAGGCTTATTGCAAGCTGATACGATATACTCTAACGTATATACGGTTTCCGCTAGATACCTACAGAGTTTTAATCAAAAAAAAGGCTACTCAAATGAGTAGCCTTTATTATTTTAAGTGTAAATTAGCCGACCAACTGAAGGCGTAAAATAAGGATATTCATAATATATCCCAGCATTGTGTTAAAATAGTGATGAAATCACTTTACTTTGCCTAGTTTAGCCGCTTTCTTTGTAGCAGCCTCAACAGCATTCATAACAGTAGACTTGAATCCACCTCTATCAAGCTCGTGGAGGGCACAAATAGTTGTTCCTGCTGGAGTGGTAACATTATCCTTCAACTGCATAGGGTGTATCCCAGTTTCAAGAACCATCTGTGCGGCTCCCATAACAGTCTGGGCAGCAAGCTTAGTAGCATTAACCCTTGTTAGCCCCATGTTTACCCCTGCATCAGCAAGAGCATCAATGAATGTATAAACGTAAGCTGGACCACTACCAGAGAGTCCTGTAATAGCGTCCATTCTATCTTCGCCAACAACAACACATGAACCGATGGTATTCATCATAGTCTCAACAAGATCGATATCGTCCGATGTTGCATGTGCACCTTTGCATATACCAGAAGCACCGAGCCCCACAAGTGCTGGAGTATTAGGCATAACTCTAACAACACGAACACCATCATAGATGAGGCTTTCTATTGTCTCTGTAGTAACACCAGCGGCTATAGATACTATAAGCTTATCGCCAGTTATAAGGTCTTTAACATCTTTAAGGATCTCAGGTATGATCTGAGGCTTGACAGCCAATATGATCACATCTGCAAACTCGACAACTTTTTTATTATCTTTGCTAATCCCTTCTACACCGTATTGATTACGGAAGACATCAAGCCTGATTGTATTTAAATCACTAACAGCTATATCAAGTGGACCAGCAGCACTCAACATCCCTTTGCAAAGAGCTTCTGCCATGTTGCCAGCACCTATGAAACCTATTTTATATTGATCTATCATTTCTAACTCCTATCTCTCAACCATTCAGCTATTTTAGTAAACATTTCGTCTCTGTAAATATTTTTTTCAGAAACAAGAATATGATTTCGCATTCTCTTATCAGGAAACTCAACATACGTCTTATCATCAGAAGGTGCTTTAGCAAAAAACTCTGCTGTAGCACGACCACTAACAACACCGTCATTTATAAATTGAAACCCCAAAAGAGGAACTTTAATTTTATCTATATTAGCAGACACATACCGAGTATATTTAAACAACTGATATAACCCTACAACTGGCCATTTATCATAGTAAATATGCTTAAGGTCTTTTGTCCAATCACCAGCTTCAACCTTCGGCAACATCTTAATAAAGTGGTGAGCAAAAGGTGTAAAATTTGCCGTGAACGTGCGTATCTTTATGCATGGAGAAAGCAATATAGCGCCGTCTACATCATTAAGACCTGCGACGCTAAGAGCCACAAGTCCACCCATAGACTCGCCCATAACAAAAACTTTTTTGCAGTTTCGCTTCAGCATGAAATAGCCATATCTAGCTGACTCATACCAATCTTTATAGTTTGTGACATTTAAGTTTTCTGGCTTAGAGCCATGCCCAGCTACGCGTACCTGATAAGTAGAGAATCCCTGCTCAACTAGATAATCAGTAAGAGGCTGCATTTCTAGCGGTGAGCCTGTGAAACCATGAATAATCAATATCCCAACATCATTACCTTTGGTGAAAGTAGGATAATTTGTAGCAAGCTTAACCTCTTCCGACTCAGCTTTTTTGAAATCAAGATCAAGAAGCTCTATATCATCAACAGGTGTCAGGTCTACAAATGAGTCTAGGTCGTAATAAGGTCTTCCAGAAAACATATATATCACCAATAAAATAAATGTAAGTATCAGTAAAAAGTAAAATTTACGCATGTGAGATTATAGCATATTTACAAAATACGTCCGTTCATCCCTTCATAAAGCCTATCAAATAGTTCTTTTTTATTACCGTCGTACTTAGAAGTAAAATGGAAAAAACGTGCGAACTGCGAGTTACTCTCACGGAAGATGTACTTCGAAAGATCAAGAGTAAGGTGCTTTTTATGGTTAGCATGCATAACATCCTCTTTCATGAACATACCTTCTATAAGAAGGATTGTCGAATCCTTAGCAAACTCTATCGCCTTAGTAACATTGTCGTAAGACGGAGCAGTATCTGTTATGTAGGTGACAGACTGAGGTTTAACATACTCTATGATCTTATCAGCCGCCTCCCCTACTTTCATAGTTACAAGCCCATCTGAAGTTTCAGCTTTGATATCATCTTTAAGCTCACCAGACAAAACTTTGGCTTTAAGCTCTTTGAGCCATTTACCAGCTTTAAAACCATTTTCTTCCATTTTGTCTTTTAACACAGAGACCATATCGGGCTCTGTAACACGATATCCAACAGACGGCACCCGATGGTCGAAAAACTCGAAATCAAGCTTAAAACCATCAGTTAAGCCGAGCTCAGATGCCTTTATGGTTCCATCCACCCTCTCAAAACCATCCTCAGCGGCAAAATATGCGGTTTTATACTCTTTGCGGTCTAAATTCAGCTCAATAACCTCATAGCTAACGGTATAACTCTTAATAAGGTTCCATGTATATGAGTCTATCTTACCCTGTACGTTTTTAATAATCCCAGGTGGACCAAACACTCGAAATTTATTTCCAGACATGAGTGTGCCACGAAGTATACGATCAAAACCGTAAAAGTGGTCTATGTGTGTATGACTGATCAGTATCTCTTTTATAGAAAGAACTTCGCTATTGGCTAGTGGTCCTATACGCCCACAGTCAAAAAGGAATGCTTCGTTCTTATATGTATTTCTCAGAAAGAATGCGGTGTCCTCAAATGGAGAATTCACCTGTTTTACATGAAAGTTATGCTTCATTAATTAAATATCCAATAATGGTCAAGGCGTTATCTTCCACCTTACCTGTAGTTTCTATCTCAAAGTCAGCTCCTATATCTTCGGCTGACGCTTTTTGTTGGTCGTATATCTCTGCTCTACCATCAGATGCTGTAACTTTATCTGCACGCTCTTCAAGTCTCTTTATTATGACATCGTCAGGTGCTGAGAAATGTATCTTAATATACTCACCAGAGTAGTTTTTATTAAGTGATTCAATATACTCATTCTTGCTAAAACTACCATCAATTAGTGTCATCCTGCCCAGCGTTCTGTTGTTTTCGGCAAGCTCACCAAGGTATTCGTATAGTTTTATAGAGTTCTCTTTAGAGTATAAATCAGCTCCAAAATCGACTTCAACGCTAGTGTCTGGGTCTATGCCATTCATAAGCTTGCGAACTACATCAGTATTCACATGCTCCACAGGATATTTTTCGCTAAAGAGACGGGCATTCTTCGACTTACCACTCGCCATCAGACCGTAAAAGATCATAGCCTTAGTGTCAGACATCCCCAGAGAGTATATTACAGCCATGTCTAAGTACTGCTTAGCTCTAGCCGTCTTATCTGCATATTGTGACCATTCTTCAGTCTTTTCGGCGAGTACAAAACAACTAACTTTCGCACGGACACAAGCTCTGTAAGTGCGATAAAAGTTGATTAGCTTCTTACTGTAGTCATCATCATAAATAGAGAGAAATCCACCAAGCAGACCGTCAGCAAAAGCTGTTTCGCCCTGTTGGTCAGCATCCATACATAGGAATGCTATCTCTGAGATAACATCATTAAAACGGAATCTTCTATTAAACTCTATACAGTCGATAAGCCCAAAGGAGTCACCCTCTATATAGATATGCTCTAGCCTAAGATCACCATGACCATCTACAACAAATCCATCTTTAACTCTTTTTGCCAATAACTCCGCATTATCATCTAAAAACTTATTAGTTTGTACTTCTAAGAAATTAAGCACTTCCTCGTTAACGCAATCACCAACAAATGGACGCATCTGCTGAAAATTCTCTATTAAGTTTTGTCTTATAACTTCAGCACCGCCGTGCATATCAACAGCAAACGGGTCAGTCTTAACAGATTTGAAAAGGTTAGCTATCTTAACGCCTATATCAAAGGCATCTTTGGTATCTACTTCGCCAGCTTTTAGCTTGTTCGATAAGAAAGCATCATCTGGAATCTTTTTCATTTTAAGGCAATAGTCTAGTGTAAGGAGTGAGCTATCAAATGGGACAAGCCCAAATGATTTTTCCATACTAGCAACTTTAAGCACATCGATATAAACGTCTTTAGAGAACCTCTCATTAAGATCTTTCTCAACGATGCACATAGCCTTACGTTTCTTCTTAGAGGTGTAATCGAGGAATCCAAAATCTACACTCTTCTTCACTTTATATACATACTCATCTTTTATAAAAACATAAGAGATGTGTGTTTCAATTATTTCATCAGGTCTAAGGATATCTTTCATCACGGTGACGACTGGAGTCTCTGTCACTTCCATTTCATATCTCCCTATAGGATTTTAATAGCTCTACCTCCTGCTGATAGTTCTCATCAACAGGTGTTTCAAGTATGCCGAGGATATCACTAAATCGACTATCGTTCACGACTTTTTTAAAGAATTCTTCGCCTATTTCGCCCTTACCTACTAGCTCGTGTCTATCTCTACGACTATCGAGAGGTTTTTTACTATCGTTTAGGTGAAAGACCTTTATCTTGTCACCAAAAGCAGAAAACATCTCATCGAAAACCTTATCGTAATTATCACGTATGTCGTAACCAGCAGCAAATATATGACATGAGTCTAGGCATATACCTAGCTTATCACTAAAAGCTGATGCTTCTATGATATCGACCATGTTTTGTATAGAATAGCCTATATTTGTACCCTGCCCTGCAACCATCTCAAGGAGGGTCATAGTTTCAAAGCCTTTATCGTACGTTTGGTCTATCGTCTCTGCGATACGCTTTATCCCGACATCTTCGCCATGTTTTAGGTGAGAGCCTGGATGTATTACATAGTAAGGGATTTGAAGCCTGTCACAGCGTGTAAGCTCATCTTCGTAACATATAACAGATTTTGCATATGTATCTTCTTTGAATGATGCGAGGTTGATTAAATATGAAGAGTGAGCACAAACTTTTAACCCAGAGCGTTTCAACTCAGTTTTAAACTTTTCTACAGTCTCATCCAAGAGGGGTTTACCCTCCCAGCGGTTATTGTTCTTCACAAAAATTTGAAGGCACTCACAGTTATCTGCAAGTGCCCTCTTTATACTTAGATCAATAGATTTTGTAATTGACTGGTGCGCGCCTATAAGCATTTAGATTACAGCTCGCCCCTTTTAAATTTCATATAGAGGTCAACCTCATACTTAGAACCTATCGCAAGTGGCTCTCTCTGATGAAGTCCAGTAGGTACAACATCAAGAATATCCTCTTTACCGTTAACAGCTCTACCACCTGCCTGTTCAGCTATGAAAGCGAGTGGAGCACACTCGTAAAGGAGTCTCAATTTACCATCTGGATTATTCTTATCCTCTGGATAGATGAATATTCCACCCTTAAGGAGGTTTCTATGAAAATCAGCTACAAGTGAGCCGATGTACCTTGAAGTGTATTTTGTATCTACATCATTTTTAATATAGCTGAGGTATTTCTTAGTAGCATCATCCCAAAGGTTATAGTTAGCTTCGTTCATGCTATAAATTTTACCTCTATCAGGCATCTGCATATTTGGGTGGCTGAGAATGTATTCACCAACACTAGGGTCGAGAGTAAATCCATGCACACCGTTACCAGCAGAGTAAACCATCATTGTGGACGAACCATAAAGGATATAGCCTGCTGCTACCATATCTCTACCCGGCTGGTAGAAATCTTCACAACAACCGTCACCCTCTTTATCATCTTTACGTTTATAGATACCAAAGATTGTTCCGATACTGATGTTTACATCGATATTTGACGAGCCATCGAGTGGGTCAAAAGCAGCGAGATATTTACCCTTAGGGTATTTTGAAGGGATTAAGATAAGATCGTCATTCTCTTCGGATGCCATTGCGCATAGCTTTCCGAGGTGATCTAACGCTTGGATCATCTTTTTGTCAGCATAAACATCAAGCTTCTGCTGGTCTTCACCATGCACGTTTGTTGACTGAGCTCTACCGATTATATTTACGATACCAGCCTTGTTAACTTCACGGCTGATAATTTTGGATGCGAAACCGATTGATTCTATAAGAATTGTAAAACCACCAGTGGCTCCAGGGAATTCTCTCTGTTGTTCAAGCAGAAATCTATTTAGGTTAGTAACGCCTTGTTCCATTTTACCCCTCGCTTTAAATATGTTTACGTGTGAAATATTTATTAAGTCTATGCAAAATAGGGATAAAAGTAAAGAAAATAACAATTATTAGTTTTTCAAATAATGTTAAATGATTTCGAGAACAGTTTTCAGGCTTTTCAGCTTCTTTTCCATCACTACAGAACTATATCCAGCAAGAGCTTTGATTATCTGTATCTCTTGCTTTCTGGTCACAGCAATATTTCTATAAAGTGAACTATTCCCCATACATTTTATGATATACGCAGACTCTTTATCACAATACCCTGTCTGGCTGAGTTGGTCTGAACAGGTAGAACAATATAAACCCTGATCCGTCACAGTGAATAGGTCGTCCTTACTTCCGCAGCTAACGCATGAGGTCAGGTCATACATCACACCAGCCTTTTTCAGAATAAAATACATTAAATAAGGTGTTAGACGACGAAAGTTCTCGTCATCATATTTAAGGATCAGCTCAAATAAGGTAGGGTCTGAAAGCTCAGGCTCTATCAACCCATCTAATATTTCAAATACAAGGTGAAGACGAATGAGTATCTCGTGATTATTTAGATAGTGATAGAAATCAGTATAATTATTAAATGAGTAAAACTTAGAAAGGTCGGATGATTTCTTTGCGAAGTCTAAATTACCGTGAACAAAGCAGACTACCCCACCCTTTTTGGTAAATGCCTTCGGTATAAATAGCTTTATCCTACCAAATTCCTTAGAGAATGCTAGACCGATGGCAGAACTGTCTGCGTAACGGATTAGTTTATATATGATAGCTTCGGATTTTTCTCTGCTCATCCAAAGTATCTAAAGAATGTGATAGCAGTTCCGAAGTAAACAGCCAGACCAAGAATATCGTTAAGCATTGTAATGAACGGACTGGAAGCTACGGCAGGGTCAAAATTCATCTTAATAAGTGTAGCAGGGACAAAAGTACCTGTGAATGACGCAATAACAAGCGAACAGAACATAGAAGTACCAACGGCAAGCCCCATAGTTATGCTCCCTTCGACAATATATCCAACAATTGATAAAAGAAAACCACAGGTAATACCTATAATAGAACCAACCCTTATCTCTTTAAATGTAACCCGAGCCATGTCACTATGGCTTATCTTGCCCAGTGCAACACCTCGTATAAGGATTGTCGCTGACTGAGAACCAACGTTACCAGCCATCGCCATGATAACAGGCATAAAAGGGACAAGGATAGCAAACTCTTTCACCCTTGTCTGAAAGAAAACAACAACTAAACCAGACATCAAAGCTCCGACAAAGGTTATCAGAAGCCATGGTAGACGAACCTTTGCGACCTTTGCTGAGTTATGACCAAACAGAAGCTCGTCATCACTTGTACCAGCCATACGGTAGATATCCTCAGTCGCCTCTTCACGGATAATATCAATTACGTCGTCAACAGTAATAATACCACACAGGACATAATTCTCATCAACAACAGGTAGAGCAAGAAGGTCATATCTTTCAACCATTTTTGCAACGTCTTCCTGATCGACATGAGTCTGAACCTTTATAACGTCACGGATCATTATGTCTTCGAGTTTCTTATCAGGAGTATTAATAATAAGCTGACGGAGCGAGATAACACCAGAAAGCTTACCTTCTGCGTCAGTGACATAAAGATAGAAAACCATCTCGATATCTTCTGCCTTATGAAGCATCTTAGTTGCTTCTTTGACGGTTAAATCTTCCTGTAGTGAGAAGTAACTAGTGTTCATGATAGAACCGGCTGTATCCTCTGCATATGTCAGCAGGGTCTCAACCTCGCTCATCTCACCTTTACCCATCACCTTTAAAACATCTGCACTTATCTCTTCAGGAATCAAACGGAAAATCTCCGCAGCATCATCGGTCTCCATCTCTGAGATGATAGGTACTATATCTAAAGTAGGCTTAGATTCGAAAAATTTAATAATATCAGAATCTTCCAACTCTAACACGGAGGAAGCTATTTTTGATTTGTCAGGTATAAAATTCCAAAGACGCTCTTTATCAAGCTCTGAAAGGTTTTGATAAATTGACGCTATGTCTGCGGGGTGCAGCTTTACTAATAGATTTTCCAAAGGTTGTTTGGCATTTCTTCTTATCAGTTTTTTTACAGTTTCAATTTTGACCCTAAGAGATTGTGTAAGCATATTTTTTCTCGTTATTAATTAAAAAATGACTTATGGCTTAAGAAAGCCCCTGCATTTTAAGGTATTCTTCTTTTGTTTGCCATCCTGTCTTCACTTTAACGTAAAGCTCAAGATATATTTTAACACCAAAAAAGCTGGAAAGCGATACTCTAGCAGCTGTACTGATCTCTTTCAGTCTTTGTCCGCCTTTTCCGATAACCATACCTTTTTGTGAGTCCCTATTAACAATAATAGCTGCTGCAATATACATCAGATCGTCGTTTCTGTCTTCAATACTTTCTGTTTCTACAACTATTTGATAAGGGATTTCGTCTGAAAGCTGTCTAAACACCTGCTCTCTGATAAATTCAGATACAAGTAATTTTTCTGGCTGGGTGGTTATCTCCTCTGATGGGAAAATCTGCTCGCCCTCTGTCATCTCTTCAACAGTAAGCTCAAGAAGCTTTGCTACATTTGTTCCCTTAAGTGCGGAAACAGGAAGAACATGTTTGAACTCTAATAGAGGGAACATCTTCTCTGCCATACCGTAGACTAGTTCTTTTTTGAAGTTATCAACTTTGTTTATAATAAGGAATTTAACAGCGTCTACCTTCTCAAGTACTTTTACAAGAGAGGTAAGCTCAGGTCCCATAAATTCGTCTGGTTGAACAAGGAGGAATATAGCATCAACAGCCTCAAGTGATTCCTTAGCCTGTTGAACCATCATCTTGTTTATGCTGTCTTTCGCTTTATGGTATCCAGGCGTATCTATAAAGACAAGCTGAAAGTCCTCACCAGTAAGGATTCCTTGGATATTCGCCCTAGTCGTTTGTGGCTTGGATGAAGTGATCGCTATCTTTTCACCCATGAGTGCATTAAGAAGTGTGGACTTGCCTACATTTGGCCTGCCCATGATTGAGATAAATCCAGTTTTAAATTTTTT
This sequence comes from Denitrovibrio sp., assembly GCA_002869185.1. Lineage (GTDB taxonomy): Bacteria > Chrysiogenota > Deferribacteres > Deferribacterales > Geovibrionaceae > Denitrovibrio. The sequence continues at coordinate 533,506 of PKTN01000001.1, forward strand.
CATTATTAGTAGAGCTCTCCTCATTATCGTCAGGATTAATCTGTATCCTTCTAAGCTCTACCTTGTCAAGTCTTCTTTCTTGTTTGTTTAATATTTTAAGCGTGTAATTTTCGTAAGTATACTGCTCGCCAATATCCGGAATCTTCTCTGCTACATCGAAAACAAGCCCGCCAAGAGTCTCGTACTCTTCCATTTCAGTAGTCTTCTCAAGCTCGAATTTCTCACAAAAATCATCTATATCCATACGTACATCAACGATATATATATCATCTGCAGTCTGAGTGACCATATGCTCTTCAGTATCATATTCGTCCCAAATCTCACCAACGATCTCTTCGAGAATATCCTCAAGCGTAACTATACCATCAACACCACCATATTCATCTATAATAACAGCCATATGGTTTCTTCTTTTTTGGAATTCACCAAGCATAGCATCTATCTTTTTAGTCTCTGGGATAAAGTATGGTTTTCTAAGAACTTTTCTAAGCTCAAAAGCTTCATCCTCTTTATTAACAAACCTAAGAAGGTCTTTCACGTATAATATTCCGATAATATTATCGATATTCTCTTCGAAAACAGGGATACGAGAAAATTCCGTACTATATATCTTTTCCATTATGCTATCTATTGGGTCTGTGATGTCTATGGCAACCATATCAGTTCTAGTTACCATAACTTCCTTCACATATATCTCACTAATATCAAAGATATTTTGAAGCATACGGCTCTTACCGTTTTCGATAACACCAGCCTTCTCACTCTCAGTTATATAAAATTCTAACTCATCTTCAGTGATCTTATTCTTATTCTTATCAAGCTTACCGCCTGAAATAATAATCATCCCTTTGACAAGCTTGTTTATGCCGTATGAGAATGGATAAAAGAACCAGTAAGGGAGTTTAAGGACACGCATAACATAAGGTGCAAGAGCTACTGCATTGTGCTTTGCAAAGGTTTTTGGTGTAATCTCTCCAAAGAAGAGAACCATCAAGGTCATAACACCTGTTACAGCGGCAATATGAGAGTCACCGAATAGTTTAGCAGAAAAGTCTGTCGCAAGAACAGAACCGAGAATGTTTACTATATTGTTTCCGATAAGGATTGTATTAAGAACTTTGTTAGGATGCTCAAGCCAAAGTTTAAGAGGTTTTGCCTTTGGATTTTCCTCTAGCATATGCCTAACTTTTAACTCACCAAGAGAGGTGAGAGCTGTCTCACTTCCTGAAAATACACCAGATAATAATACACAGGCGCCTATTGCTAGAAGCTCAAGTATAAGAGATTCACTCACCTGAACTCCCCCTGCTCATTAAATAATTACAACTATCCGAGTCCATTATTTAGTTATTTACCTACCAATTTAGAAATAATTTTCGACTATGACTGTGTTTAACACACCCAAAAAACAATATCAAGGTACTTTACCATTTTCTAGTAAATTTCGAAGCATTCCCTCTTGCAGATCAAACATCTCTTCTTCTTCGTCTGGTCCCTCTTCATGGTCAAAACCCAGAAGGTGTAACACGCCATGTATGAAAAGAAAAGCTATTTCTCTCTTAAGTAGTATAGCAGCTTCATCAGCTTGCCTCTGAGCTGTCTCAAGAGATATAACTATATCACCAAGCATAACACTACCATCGACTGGTTCATCATCCATAGGGAACGACAGAACGTCTGTAGCACTGTCTTTATCTCTAAATTGTTTATTCAGCTTTTGAATGCGTTTATCGTCTGTTATAACAAGAGATATCTCACAATTGTCAAAGCCAGCTTTAAGCTTTGAAAACACTTCATGAGCACAATCGTCAAAAAGCGTTGGCTCAATTTTACTATCAACATCATCTGTTATGAGTATATTTATGTCCATCAAACTTCTCCGTAGTAAGTATCGTATGCTTTCACTATTCTTTGTACTAATGGATGCCTAACAACGTCCTTATCATCAAAATGCTGAAAGCTAACACCCTTCACACCTTTCAGAATATTCTGTACTAACATAAGACCGCTATTTTTGCTTGTAGGTAGATCTATTTGTGTCACATCGCCTGTAATAACAACTTTCGACTGAAACCCCATCCTTGTAAGGAACATCTTCATCTGTTCCTCTGTAGTGTTTTGTGCCTCGTCTAAAATGATGAAAGCATCATTAAGAGTTCTACCACGCATAAAAGCGAGTGGAGCAACCTCTATGATTCCACTCTCTACAAGTGCGGCAGCTCGGCTATAATCCATCATGCTGTACAGTGCGTCATAAAGTGGACGTAGGTAAGGGTTTATTTTTTCATTTATATCACCAGGTAGAAAGCCAAGATTTTCACCAGCCTCTACAGCTGGTCTTGTCAGGATAATCTTGCTACATTTCTTACGCAGAAAGTAATGCACAGCCATAGCCATCGCAAGGTATGTCTTCCCTGTTCCAGCTGGTCCTATACCGAATGTCATATCATTTTTGCGCATAGCATTCACATAAGATTTCTGGTTTCCTGATTTGGCGTATACCTTCTTTATGCGTCCTGCAACCTGTATGCAGTCTGACATAACACCACTCGCATCAGGTGTATTATCCGCCACCATACGAAGTATATCAGCAACCTTCTCTGTGGTTAGGTTCCCCTCATTGGCAACAATAACTATATCATTCATAGCCTTCACAGCCTGAGCCACATTTACCTTTAATCCTTCAATGGTCATGACGCCCTTAAAAACGCTAATTTTTACTGAAAATTTATTATTAATCATCCGCACATGGGCATCTTTACTCCCCAATATTGACGGAATAAGGGTCTCTGCAATCTCTATCGTCTCTTTAGCCATTTTTCACCAACTCTTTAGCAAGCTGTTTTGCACGCTTAATCTGGTCATCTATATCACCACATTTGCCATCTATCTTTTCATCTTTTAACGCTGTCAGTACCTTCGCATAAACAGTTCGAGGCTCTACACCAGCCTCCATAAGATCATTTCCGTTTATATCAGATTTTATAAATCTATATTCAGAAAAATAATCCTTAACAAGATCTTCGTACTCTTCACCAAGAGCAACAGCCGCTGCTATAGAACATGGGATTTCAAGCCTGCTCATATAAAATGTAAAGGAAGATGGTTTATTGATATTTCTTCTCTGGATACCACCAACTACATCCTTAGTCTCTATTAATGAATCGAGTAATTCTTTTGTCTTACCCTCATCTAGCTGAAACCTGTCTAGAAGCTCATTAATGTCTTTACGCTCAAGCTCCCAAAAGAGGATGATAAAACGTGATCTATATATATCAAACTCATCATCAAACTGGAACTGATACCAGTCTAGAATTTTTTCAAGTGTCTCAAAATAACTAGTTTTACGCGCATCTAACTGTAGTTTCTTAGAAAAGAATCTAAGCATATCGTACTTTTTCATCATAACAAGCGCGTTCTGATAGTTCCTCTCACTCAGTATATATTTAAGCTCTAAAAACATCCTAGGACCTATAACCTTATCAAAAAGATTCAGGCTTACAGCATGACGGAAGAGCCTATCTGTATGAGGTCCGATCATAAAATCAAACCTAACAGCAAAACGGATTGCCCTGAGTGCTCTGGACGGGTCATCAACAAAGCTTAGTGAATGAAGTACCCGTATTTTCTTATCAACTAAATCTCTCTGACCACCAAAGAAGTCGATCAACATACCAAAATCTTCACTATTCAACTTAACAGCCATAGCATTAACAGAGAAATCTCTACGGAAAAGGTCATTCCTTATGGATGCATCCTCAACTGTAGGTGCCGATGCTGGGAAGTTATAGTACTCGGTACGACTAGTTGCAAAATCGACCCTGAACCCATCAGGAAAGATGACAACAGCAGTCTTGAACTTTGAATGGATAGCAACTCTTGCATTGTTCATATCAGCAAACTTTTTAGCAAACTCAGGGGCGCTACCCTCTACAACTATATCTATGTCTTCATTATTCTTTTTTATAAGTATGTCACGAACAACACCACCCACAAGGTAGCATTTATCTCCATCTCTATCAGCCATCTCACCGATATCTTTCAATATTTTAACAACCCTCTCAGGCATAACAGTTGATATTGCAGAAGCTATATTTTTAAACTTTTTAACTTCATTTTTGACAAGTCTGCCATCTTTATACCTTGGCATCTTAGATATCTCTTCATGCATGAGACGAAGTAGATCTGTTCTGGTTATAACACCTTTTAGGCAATCATCCTCTTCAACCACAATCATCTTTTGGTTAGAGTCAAGCATCAACTCTTCTATATTATAATAAGGAGTATCTGCCTTTATAGAGCCAAACTCTACCTGCATAATAGACTTAACAGGCTCGTCATTCAGCTTATGCTTAAGCCCTTGCAAAATATCTCGCCTTGATACCATACCAACAGGTTTTAAACCTTCCACAACTGGCATCATGTTGAGGTTATTATGCATAAAAAGCTCTATTGCTTCGCTAAAGGTCGTGTTCAAGCTTAGGGTCTTAACAGGAAAATTCATTATATCCGCTGCGGTCTTCACATGTTTAACAATCTCATGAAGTATCATATGTAATTTATTAGTACATTCATGCAGAGTCATATCTTTTATAACTGCACTCGCAGCTGTTGGATGTCCACCACCACCAAAATTAAAAGCAATAACAGAAACATCAACCTCTTCGGCACGGCTTCTAGCGACTAATACAACCCTGTCACCAGTGCGCACAAGCAAGAGTAGTGCATCAAGGGATTCCATATCCATTATTTTATGAGCGAGATAAGATATCTCACCAACATACTGATCACTTGAAGCATGCGATACGCCTATACTTATAGAACCTATACGCACAAGCGACATACTCGTAAGCAACTCATTCAACATAAAAACATGGTCTTTGCTCATGTTTCTTTTAACGTAATCACTCACTAGTTGCAGGTTTGCACCACATGAAAGCAACCAAGATGCCGCCTCCATATCCTTAACCGTAGTGCTGGAAAAGGTTAGTAAACCAGTATCTTCGTATATCCCTAGGATCATAGTGCTAGCATCATCGCTAGTTATTTTAAGACCACTCTCTTTAATCTTGTGAACAAGCATAGATACTGAAGCACCTATCTCTTCGACATAAACTTCATCCCCTACAAGATCTTGCCCATGAGAAGGATGGTGGTCATATATTATTATCTTCTTAGCTTTTGGAATAAGTTTATCTAAAGGGGCTAACCTCTCAGCTAGCTTACAGTCAGTTATAACCAATAGGTCTAGTGATTCTATAGCCTCTATATCTTTCTCTTTCATATGAATAAGTGGAATACTTATATCTTCAGAAGTTAAATAATCTTTAACGCTTGTCTCGTAAGATGTTCCAGTTACAATGCAATCTAAATCATATAAAAGTACGGCAGCAAAAGCACTGGCAATAGCGTCAAAGTCAGGATTTTTATGTGTAATAGCTATTCTTTTCATCTTTTAAACCTCGGATGACAGTCGAGAAGAGTATTTCTCGCTTTATCATCAGTAACCTGCGTATATCTTTGGGTTGTGGATAGATCCGAATGCCCAAGAAATATCTGTATTGTGCGTAAATCAGCACCATTTGTAAAAAGGTGTGTTGCGAATGAGTGTCTTAAAGTGTGAGGAGAAACGTTCTTTTTGATACCTGCACGCTCACAATATTTTTTAATAAGCATCCAGACATACTCTCTGTTTAACTGTTTGCCGTTACGACTTAAAAAGAGCCACCCTCCATCAGTTTTTTTAACAAGCTCGTTATGACGCACATCTATGTATGTACGCATCTTTTCTGCAAGAGAACCATACATAGGAACTAACCGCTGTTTGCTCCCCTTGCCTGTCACCTTCATTATCTCACGGTTCAGGTCAACATCAAGCACTTTCAAGCCTACAAGCTCACTAATTCGCATACCTGTAGAGTATAGAGTCTCAAATATCACTCTGTCACGAAAACCAAGTGTCGATGCATCATCTGGTGTAGCGATAAGCTTTTCAACTTCGTCAAAATTAAGGAATATAGGCAGTTTATCCCATTTAGAAGGCTTTGATATAAAACCTACAGGGTTGGTTTTAAGAATACGTTCCATGATAAGAAAGTCATAAAAGCGAGATATGCCAGAGATTCTACGTTGAACTGTCTCAAGGCTAGCCCCAGACTTACGCAGATGCGTCATATATTTGACAAGTTCCTCAGCTCCGCACTCAGTAAGATCTTTTGCAATGAATTCAATGTAGTTATTGATGTCTTGCCCATAAGCTTTAACAGTGTTATCAGCTAACCCAAGCTCGTATTTCATCCAATTTGTAAAATTTGCAGCTAATTTTAAATTTTCCAAACTAAACATGCCCTCCATCAAGAAAACACAAAATACCTTTAACTGACATTTATTTATACACTATATCAAAGCACTTTACAATCTAAGTTGCATTTTACCACCTAAAACTTTTTTTAAGAAAATTTCAGACCTTTGTTAACAAATGATAACACTTCTCATTAATAAAACAGCTAAGTCTATTTTCAACAATTCAACCTCACATTCACTCTATCCAATCAATAGTTTTTTTTTCGTTTTTACCCCCCTATCACTGTCTATAATAAACAACAGATAAGATGTAAACACTGATTTCAAAGGCTTTCAACTTATAGATATTTTCTATAATACTCAAGACTATTATAAAAATACCAAATTCGAGCGTTATTAAATATTCAACTTTAAGTAACAGCATTATAGATTTTTCCTATAATAGATCTATAACAAATAAGAACATTTTTAACGAACACAAGTTCATAATAGCAACGTAATTAAACTTTATTGTTGACTCATAGTTTAATATGGATTATTCTTTCCAGAGTCAATAACACAAATCAGGAGGGTAACCAATGTCTGACAAGAAGAAAACGACGAGACAAGAAGCCTTGGATTATCATAAGTATCCAAGACACGGAAAAATCGAAGTAACACCTATTAAACCATGCTATACACAAAAGGATCTATCCCTAGCCTACTCACCAGGAGTAGCAGAGCCTTGTCTTGAAATAGAAAAGAACCCTGATCTAGTTTACGACTATACATCTAAAGGAAACCTCGTAGCTGTTGTATCTAATGGTACTGCAGTTCTCGGACTTGGTAACATCGGCGCACTTGCTGGTAAACCTGTTATGGAAGGGAAAGGCGTTCTCTTTAAAAGATTCGCTGACGTAGATGTTTTTGACATCGAACTTAATACACAAAACCCAGATGACATCATTAAAGCTTGTGAGCTTATGGAGCCTACATTCGGTGGTATCAACCTTGAAGATATTAAAGCACCTGATTGTTTCTATGTTGAAGAGACACTTAAAGAGAAACTTAATATCCCAGTATTTCACGATGACCAACACGGAACAGCTATCATATGTGTAGCTGCACTCATTAACGCACTTGAGCTTATTGATAAAAAAATCGAAGATATTAAAATCGTAATCAACGGTGCTGGTGCTGCTGGCATCGCTATTGGTAAGCTTGTAATATTCATGGGCGGTAGCCGTGAGAATATATACATGTGTGACACTAAAGGTGTCATCCATAAAGGGCGTACTGAAGGGATTAACAAATATAAAGAAGAGTTCGCTATAGATACTGAGAAAAGAACTCTTGATGATGCAATGGATGGAGCTGACGTTTTCCTCGGTCTCTCCGCTAAAGATGCTGTTTCTAAAGAGATGGTTAAAAATATGGCTCGTAGCCCAATTATTATGGCTATGGCTAACCCTGACCCAGAGATCACACCTGAAGCAGTTGCTGAGGTTCGTGGTGACGCTATCATGGGTACAGGTCGTTCAGACTACCCTAACCAAGTAAACAACGTTCTTGGTTTCCCATTCATCTTCCGTGGAGCTCTTGACGTTCGCGCTAAGGCTATCAACGAAGAGATGAAGGTTGCTGCTGTTTACGCTCTCGCTGAGCTTGCTAAACAAGAAGTACCTGAATCAGTATGTAAAGCTTATGGTGTTGATAAGATTGAATTCGGTCCTGAATACATCATTCCAAAGCCTTTCGATCCAAGAGTTCTCACATGGGTTGCCCCTGCAATTGCTAAAGCTGCAATAGACACAGGCGTAGCTCAAAAAGATATACCTAATTTTGATGAATACAAAGACTACCTTGAGTCACGTCTTTCATTCGCTAAAGAATTTACAAGACACATCATATCTGTTGCTAAGCAGAAGCCTAAAAAACTTGTATTCCCTGAAGGAGAGCACGAAAAGATTCTTCGCGCAGCTAGTAAGCTTGTTGAAGAAGGAATCGCAGCCCCTATCCTTCTCGGTAACCAAGATCGTATTAAAGATCTAGCATTAAAAGCAAATATAGACCTTGTAGGTTGTGAAATCATTAACCCTGTAAACTCAGATAAACTTGATGTTTACTCTAAGCAAATGCTTGCACAACGCCAAAGAAAAGGTCTCACTGTAGCAGAAGCTAAGAGACTTCTAGTTCGTGTTCATGATTACTACGGAGCAATGATGATCGCTAATGGTGAGGCTGATTGTCTCCTTAACGGTTACTCAAGAAACTATCCTGATGCTGTTAAGCCACTTATGGAACTCCTCCCTCTTCAGGAAGGATACACAAAACCATCTGGTGCACACTTTATGGTTTTCCGTGACAGAATAGTACTCTGTGCTGACACAACTGTTAACATCGACCCAACAGCTGACGAGCTTGCTCAGATCGCTGTTCAGTCTGCTGACACATGTGCAAAATTCGAAATCGAGCCAAAAGTTGGTATGATCTCATTCACTAACTTCGGTTCTGTTCGTATCCCTAGAACAACAAAAGTAACTGACGCTGTTAAACTAGTTAAAGAGAAGTACCCTAACCTTATTATCGATGGTGATATGCAGGCGGATACAGCTCTTTACGCACCTATAGCAGAAGAAGCTTTCCCATTCTCAGAGATTAAAGGTGATGCAACAGTACTTGTATTCCCTAACCTTGAGGCTGGTAACAGTGCATATAAACTTCTTTGGAGACTCGGAGGCGGTATCGCAATCGGTCCTATCCTTCAGGGATTCCAGAGCTCTGTACACGTTCTTCAGCGTGGCGTAGACGTTAACGAAATCGTTAACCTCGCTGCTATCGCTGTCGTTGACGCTACAGAAAAAGCAAAAGTAAAACATAAGTAATTTTTACTTGTTATGAGTTAAGTTTGGACCTGCAGGGTAGTGCCTGCAGGTCTCATTTAAATCTTGCAAAATTGCAGGCTTTAAATGATCAAAAGATTTTTCAACTTAGCCGTTGAAAAGAATATGGCGTTTGCAAAAAACCATATATTCCAACTCCTCATTCCCGAATCAGTAAAAGGCAGTGTCTAGTCACCACTGCCTTTTGCTATTACAAGGGTAAAATCTTTTTTACTATAACCGATTGCAATTTAACCTGAGAATGATATTGTCTCTATTAAAGGAGATTGTCATGGAAAAAACTATCAAATGCCCAGAGTGTGGTGACGAAGCTACCCCCGAATTTGGCATGTGTCCAACCTGTAGCTATAAATACAGACCATTTGATTATCAAAACCAAGGACTTTCAGTACATGATTTCAATGGCATTAATGATTATCAACCTGGTTCAAATAACCTATTCGGAAAGATAAAAGTTATTGGTTTTGTTATTGTCTTCATCTTTATTGTTATTATATTCATAAACAAATAATAAATATTGCTATCACCTAAAGGATTATCATGAAAAACGAACTTATAAATGAAAATAGTCTTTACCTAAGACAACACAGCAACAACCCTGTCGCTTGGCAGGCCTACAAACCAGAAACTCTCAGAAAGGCATTAAAAGAGAATAAACCACTCTTCATAAGCATTGGTTATTCATCATGTCACTGGTGCCACGTTATGGCTCACGAGACATTTGAGGATGAAAAAGCTGCTGAGATACTCAATAAATATTTTATCCCTATAAAAATAGACAGGGAAGAATTCCCCGCTATAGATAAAATGTACCAATTCTATCTCCACGCAACAGGTAAGAAAGGCGGATGGCCACTCAGCGTCTTTGCACTACCTGACGGCAGACCATTCTTTGGAGGTACATACTTTCCTCCAGAGCAGAAACATGGTCTTCCTGCATTTAAAGAGATTGTCACACAGCTTGGGGAGCTTTTCATAAAGACTCCTGCCGAAGCAAAAAAATACGCTGATAATTATGACAAGTTTCATGATAAATTTATTGCATTTGATAATGAATATGAAGCATTAGCTGAAATTAAAACTACTGACATACTAGATATATTTAAGAAAATGTTTGATATAGAACACGGTGGTGTTGGGCAAGACGCTAAATTTCCTAACATCCCTGTAATGTCTGCACTTTTGAACTATTTCGATGATGATGATGTAGCTATATTCTTAAAAATGACAGCGGATAAATTATGCACAACAGGCATCTACGACCATATTAATGGTGGTTTCTATAGATACGCAGTAGATCGTGCATGGACAGTTCCCCACTTTGAGAAGATGCTTTATGACAACGCACTCAATGCATCATTCTTATTAAACATGTTTGAACTTACAGATAACATCCTCTACTTAAAAGTAGCTGAAAAGACTATAGATTTTATTCTCTCTGAGTTTAATTCAGATTTCGGTCTTATAACAGCTATGGATGCTGACAGTTTGGATGACACAGGCAAGAGTGTTGAAGGTTTTTACTATTTAGTTACCCAAAAGCATATAGAACCTGTAGCTGAATTCGTAGAGCTACACGAAGGTGTTATCAACCTTAAAGCGACTACCCATGAACAGTATGTCTCACTTGAAAAACATTTCGAAAAACTAAAAGTCTCTAACGAAAGAGTTAAGCCTAGAAAAGACGAAAAAGTTATCCTATCGCTTAATATGCTCTTCTGTTCTACCCTTTTAAAAATGTTTGAAATGTCAGGAAAAGAGTTTTATATGGAGCAAGCGACTGCTCTCTTTGGAAAGCTAAAGCACTTCCTTATGATAGACGACGATCTTTTCCGTATCAATTATCAAGGCGAGATTTTTGGTAACACGACACTAGAAGATTATGCATATACTATCAAAACACTTATAGATTTCTTCGAAGTTACAAAAGAGAAAACTTTCCTTGGCGAAGCTGCAAGGTTTACTGAAAAGGCTATAGAACTCTTCTACTGTGACGGAATATTCTACCTAGACCCTAACAAAAAAGTTGTTGATACTTTTGATGATTCCACACCTAACCCTTCTGGTTTAATAATTGATATTTTAGAGAACTACTCTGACCTGATGGGGATCGCAAAAGACAGCCAATCACTAGATTTTGCTGCTGACAGGCTTATTAAATACGCAGGTGGTCACCCTACTCTCTTCGCATCACTTAAGGAGTACCTTGGTAAATGATTGATCAACTATTGAAGCAACTAGAAGAATTAAGTACTGCGACCAATAAAAGACAGATGGCAAAACTAGGAATTAACATTTCTAATGCATACGGTGTGAAAGTTGAAGATATCAGAACCATGTCTAAAGAGATTGGGAGAAACCATGACCTCGCTATAAAACTTTGGAAGACTGGTAACCACGAAGCTCGTATACTAGCCACCATCATAGCAGACCCTCAATCTACTGATATAGACCTTCTTCAAGACTGGGTAATGGACATCAACTCGTGGGATCTATGCGACCAGTTTTGCAATAACCTAGTTACAAACACAGAGCACGTTGAATTATTGATAGTCGACTGGTGCATCCAAGACGAAACTTTTGTAAAACGTGCAGGCTTCTCTACTATGGCTGTATACGTAATTAAGAACCCAGAACTACGTGAAAAAGATGTAGATGGTTATTTCGGACTAATACTAAATGAGTGTTGGGACAAGAGAAATTATGTACGTAAAGCTGTAAGCTGGGCACTTAAAAACATAGGGAAGAAGGATATCCACCTAAACCGTAAAGCTGTCCGCATTGCAAAACAGATGAAAGAAGATAATTTAAAGCCAGCAAAAGCGACTGCCTCCGAAGTTTTAAAAGAACTACAAACTCCTGAACTTTTAAATAAGCTTAAGGCTAAACACGATGGCGAATAAATTAAAATAACTTTAGCTAATCACACCATCATTAATAACGAGTAATACTCCAAGACTTATAAGTATTAACCCCATAATAATGTTTATTGTAGCAATGTGCTTCTCATTCTTGAATAATTTTGAAGTTAGTTTTCCCGACATAGCCCATAAAGCTATGGATGCATAACATATAACAAAATATATCACACAAAATAAAAATAGCTTTTCGTATGACTCACTAAGCCTGAACGCAGAAGTACCTGCCAAACAAGCGATCCATGCCTTAACATTTAGCCATTGCATTATGAATCCATGATGAAACAAAGGTCGGTCAGCGGATTTGTTTTCTATGCTAACCCTTGAATGCATTATTTTATACCCTACATATGAAATGAATATAGCTCCTGCAAAACAAATGATTTTTCCAACAAAAGGGAATAATGTAATAAAACCACCCATCCCTAAACCCACTAAGCCCAATAAAAGAGTGAAACAAATGGTTGCACCTGTAACAAATGGCATTGTAGGCATAAAGCCGTAGTTTACCCCAGACGAAAAAGTAGTTACATTTACTGGTCCAGGTGTGATTGACATTGTAAGGGCAAATAACATCATGGCAATTATCTGAGCAGTCATATTTCCTCCATATAAAACATCTCACTATATTGTAGTTCTTGTATAATCAGGTATAATATCAAAATTGGATGGTGTCCAATCGACAGATCAAATTGGATTAATCCATTTTATTTATGAGGTTTACACTTTGGAGATCAATCAGTTAAAAATATTTCTAGCAATAGCACGCTCAGGAAACCTTACAAGAGCTTCTGAACAGCTCTTCATAAGCCAGCCAGCAGTTAGCTCACAACTTAAACTTCTTGAAGAAGACCTTGGTTTTCAACTTTTTCTCCGCACCTCAAAAGGGATGAAACTCACCGAGAAAGGTCGTATAATGCTTGATGAAGCTCAATCGATTGTTGAGTTGTTTGATAAAATGCTTTTGAATGCAAAATCACTTAACACCAATTCGAATAATCATTTAAATATTGGACTCAATACAGATAATGAAATACTACAAATAGAAAGGTTTATTAAACTTTCAATAGATTCAAACAATCCAATAAACTTCAGACTAATACAAACAAGAAGCGAAGACTTTATAAGGGATATCACATCAAATACGATCGATGCTGGGTTCTTTTACGGTGAAATCAAGTCAAATCAAATAGACTATATCCAGCTTGCCTCTTATAGCCTAAATATTGTTTGTCCTCCTTCTTGGCGATCAGAAGTTCAATATTTGTCTGTGGAAAAACTTGCCAAACTTCCTTGGATATGGACAACAGAAGGTTGCCCTTTTTCAAAATCAGCAACAGATTTTTTTAAAGCTAAAGGGTTTAAACCAAAAAAGATAATGTATATTGATGATGAAACCCTTATTGGAAAGTTGGTTAACTCCGAAATTGGCTGTTCGATACTTGCAAGCCCCATAGCTAAAAAACTTCAGAAAGAAAACTCTCTTGAGATTATTGATAGCATTGAGGCTGAAATATGTCTTAACTTCGGTTATTTAATAGAAAAAAAGAATACATATGAGATTACTAATGTAATAAATATCCTCAATGAGATATGTAACCTTCCGACAAAACATTGAGATTCTCTCATAACTTTAATGCTACATAATTTCCTTTGTAATTTATCTTACATTTAGTATCGCATTTATATTATTTAATGTTAAAATAATTTAATTAAGATACACATTGGAGATATTGTTGAGCTATAAGCACTTTTCCAACACTGATTGCGAATATTACCCATGCCACGGAATTGAAGACCAAAACTGCCTCTTCTGCTATTGTCCACTATATTTAATTAAAGATTGTGGTGGAGATGCCAATTTTATTGGTAGCCTAAAAGACTGTTCAAAATGCGAGAAAAATCATAATAAAAAAAGTTATGATTTTATTCAAACTCGGCTAAAACAAATATTCTCAAAATTAGACAAAGGGTTAGAAATGATAACCCTTGGCGAATAGCACACGCATGCTCATAAAAGAGTTTTTTGTATACAACTTTTATTGACAGGCACCACTCATTAGAGCTATTGTATACCCAAGAGGTACACAATGGATTCGTTCATACACAGAGAAGAGGATTATGCTTTGAGGATAGTTATATATTTAGCTACTGTTGGCAAAATGGTTAAAACCAAAGAAATTTGCGACAAACTATATCTCACGCGCCCGATAGTTCTTAAAATTACGAATAAACTCAAATGCTGTGGATTCCTCACTACAAAGACTGGCAAAGATGGTGGGCTCACTGTGGCAGATTTCGTATACGATGCTAGTATGTATGATATACTAAAGTGTATGGGGTTTAATTCAAGAATGAATAAATGCCTTAACCATACTGAAAACTGTCAACTTATGCCAATATGCAAAGTAAATGACCTTTTTTATAATATCCAAAACGATATTGAGTTACAACTTAAGAATGCAAAGATAAAAGAGTTTCTTTATTAGATAAAGGAAATACTATTAGTATTTATTAACCGCAGGAGGTTTTAATGAACGAGTATCAATACGACTATAAGACGGTACAAGGCTTTGTCTTGTCTGCTATCTTTTGGGGAGTTATTGGACTTGTGGCTGGTCTTCTCATATCAGCTCAAATGTGGAGCGCTGATCTTAACTTCGGCGAATATCTATCATTTGGTAGACTGAGAACCTTTCACACCAATGTATTAGCATACGGTCTTGGTATCGGTGCAGAATTTGGTCTTTTTTACTACATAACAATGAGACTTACAAAAAAACCTTTTGTTCTTCCTAAGCTTGCACGCTTGCACCTCTGGTTATTCAATATAGGAGTGGGTGCCGCTGGTCTTTCACTTCTGATTGGAATGAACACGTCTCTTGAGTATGCAGAGTTCGAGTGGCCTTTCGACGTGGCCATCGTTATTTTATGGGTAATGTTTGCTATAAATATTCTAGGTAATATTTTTACCAGAAAAGAGAAGCACCTTTATGTTTCTCTCTGGTACATAATCGCTACAGTAATTACAGTTGCGATTCTATACATAGTAAACAACCTAGCCATCCCAGCAACACTCACAAAGTCTTATCACCTTTTTGCAGGTGTAAACAGTGCTAATGTAGAGTGGTGGTACGGACACAACGCAGTAGGTTTCCTCTTTACGACACCTATCCTCGCTATGTTCTACTACTTCTTGCCTAAATCAACAGGACTACCACTATTCAGCCACAGGCTGTCTATCATATCTTTCTGGTCATTGATTTTTGCATACCTTTGGACAGGTGCACACCACCTTGTCTACACTCCGCTACCAGACTGGATCCAAACACTCGCAATTGCCTTTACACTATTCCTCATCGCACCGTCATGGGGTTCTGTTGTAAATGGTTATTTCACTGTTGATAAAGACTGGTCGAAGATGAGCACGAACTACCTTACAAAGTTCTTCATCGTTGGTATTACATTCTACGGTCTCCAGACTATTCAGGGACCATCACAGGGTATCAGAGTTATTAGCTCACTTATCCACTACACTGACTGGGTTCCAGGACACGTTCATATGGGAACTATGGGTTGGGTAACAATGGTTATCTGCGCATCAATTTACTATGCACTCCCTGCTATGTATAAAACAACAATCTTTAGCGAAAAAATAGCTAATACACACTTCTGGCTCGTTCTTGTTGGTCAGGTTATGTTCTCTATCACTATGTGGATCACTGGTATCCAACAAGGTGCTATGTGGAAGATGACTGCAGCGGACGGTACACTCCAGTACACCTTCATGGAAGGTCTGGTACGTAACTATCCTTACTGGCAGATGAGAACTGCTTCAGGTCTTATTTTCGTCGTAGGTATGCTTTTCTTTATCTACAACGTTCTTATGACAATCCAAAAAGGCAAGAAAAACCTTGCTAAACTTCAAGAAGCTTAAGGAGGCTAATCATGAGTAAGAATGATAATTCTATTTATAACAGAGCCCTCCTATTTTCTATAGTAGCGGCTGTTACGGTACTTATAGGTACTATTGCAACTGTTTTCGTCCCTATGTTTACAGAGGGTATGCACCCTAAAGTTGATGGTCTTAAGCCATACACAGCTCTCGAACTAGCTGGTAGAGATGTTTATCAGGCTGAAGGTTGTGTCAACTGTCACTCTCAGGTTATTCGTCCTCTTAAAGCAGACGTTCTGAGATACGGACAATACTCTAAAGCTGGTGAATATGCATACGATAGACCATTCCTTTGGGGATCCAAAAGAACAGGTCCAGACCTCGCTAGAATCGGTGGTAAATACCCTGATGAGTGGCATATACAACACTTTGAAAGCCCACAAGCTTTCTATCCAAAGTCAAACATGCCTCCTTACCCTTGGTTCAAAGAGAAGCAGGTTAATGTTAAAGAAACATTGGCTAGAATGGATGCACTCAGCTTCCCTTATACAGAAGAAGAAGCAGCCGAACTTGAAGGTGCGACAGAGCTTGATGCTATGATCGCTTATATGCAAGTTCTCGGTACATCTATCGCTAAAGAAGCTCTCATCGAAATAGATGAAAGCATGATAGAAGCTGAAAGCCCAGTTAAAGGTGACGCTGATGCAATAGCACTCGGTAAAAAACTTTATAAAGCAGAATGCTCTGGTTGCCACGGACAAATTGCTGAAGGTAATATTGGCGCATCACTTGTTGACTATGCAGAATTTGAGCCATTAGATACAGATACTTATATCACTATCGCTAACGGCTTCGAGGGTGCAATGCCTGGCTACGCTGCTAAATTCAGCAAAGAAAAAATATGGGCTATCGTTGAATATATCAACAGCCTTAAATAAAAGAGGAGGTACGTTATGATTCAGGAAGAGTATGATAATATTGAAGCATTTCAAAGAGAAGATACTGAGCATGTACTTCCGCTCGGCTGGCTTATCCTTTTTATAGGTCTCATAGTATTCGGTATTTACTATATATATGCCTATACACCTGCCTTTACAGGTTGGTCTCAGGAGCAGCAGCTCGAAGAAGTTATGAAAACAGTTAAGTAATTAACAATCTATGGGGCGGTTTTAATGCCGCCCTTTTTTACCCTAACAGGAGAAAATAATGATAGGAACACCATTGTCTTACTTTTTGTACGGTTTGGTTCTAGTTTTAGTTTTTGCTGGCATAATATTCTACAATTACTCTAAAAAGAATCATGACAAGATAGAAGAAGCTAAATATACCATGCTGGATGATGACGATGATGTCTAGTCTTGAGCTACAGCAGAAAAGATGGATTGTTAGGATATTATGGACTTCCATATACCTATTTATCCCCTTCATTCAAATCGATGGGCAGAGTGCTCTCAGATTTGACATATCATCTCTTGGATTACAGTTTTTTGGCAATACTATTTACATAGAGAACTTCTTTATAGTTCTAATTTTCACATTTTTATTAACATTTCTTATTATATTAATTACGCAACTATACGGTCGTATTTGGTGTGGTTGGTTCTGCCCACAGACCGTCTTGATGAATTTCACAAAGTTTCTTGACATTAAAAAACAGAGCTTAGTTACTAAGCTATTAGGACATATATTCGTTTTAGTTATCAGTGCCCTTATAGGCGCATCAATGGTTTGGTATTTTGTTTCGCCTTATAAATTCTTTGGCGATATCGCAAACGGCAGACTCGACTCTGCAACTATGTGGTTTACGATTACCTTATCTATTATCACATATTTAAATTTCGCCTTTATTAGATACAAGTTCTGTACAACTGTTTGCCCCTACTCTAAGCTTCAATCGGTTATGTTTGATGATAATACTCTCATCATAGCAATGGATCCAGAGACTAGCTATAAATGTGTCAGATGCAACGCCTGCGTTACCACCTGCCCTGTTGGCATTGATATTCGTCAAGGTATGGACAGTCAATGTATCAACTGCGGACGCTGTATCTCAGCATGTACTAAGACTATGACAGTCGAAGACGAGGACGTACCTACACTCATAGACTATATATACGGTTTCTCTAATACTAAAAAACCTCTACGAGCTAATGTATTAATTACTGCAGTAGTAACATTTGTATTCCTTGCTGGGTTTATATTTATGGCAGCAACGATGAAGCCATACGAGTTTCAGGTATTCCCTAACTCTTCGTTCCTACCTAGGTATAAAGATGATCAGGTTATAAACTCATATGAGATAATGCTTAAAAATCTTTCTAAAAAAGATCTTAAAGTAGAGCTACAGATAAAAGATTTTGACGATTATTAGCTGCAATACCCTAAACCTCTTATTGTTAAACCGAGCGAAACCCTTAAAGAGAAAGTATTCCTCTTTATACCTGCTGAAAAACTTGAAAAGATGCCTATATTATCTCTTAAGATGCAATCACTAGGTGATGATAAAGACGGAAAACCTCTCGAGAGTGATCTCAGCTTCCGTAGACCAATAAGACGTAGGAAATAGGAGACAACATTGAAATCCAGTTTAATCATTTTTCTAATAGGCTTTTTGACTATAGCACCATCAATATATGTTGGAGCTAAATACTTCGACGGAAAAGTAGTCGACCAACCATACGAGTCAGGGCTTACATATAATGCTGATAAAAAATTCATTAGTGAAAACGGTCTTGGGCTGACTATCATAAAAAATGCGAAAACCGGTAATAATGTTGATCTTCAGTTCTCTTTTGATAAGAATAAAGAGGTAGAATTAGGTGAAACATCTTTCTTTCTAACTCGCCCTGCGACGAATCAGGAAAAGATACAGATCAAAGTTGAAAAGACTGTAGATGGAATTTACGCATCCGCTTTCGAACTAAATACATACGGACACTACATTCTGAAGGCTATCACAACCGCAAACGGTAAAAGAGTAGCGATTCAGAAGAGTTTATATATTAATTAAACTGTTTTATTAGGAGGATGACATGAGAATAGGAACAATAGTAATGATCATTTCGCTTGTCTCTATGATTGGGCTGCCACTTTTTTACGCGTTAAAGTACGCTAACTAATGGGAGCGCTCTATATGATGATCCCTATCTCGCTTATACTTGGCGTGATAGTTCTAGTCATATTTTTATGGGCCTCAAAATCTGGTGAATTTGAAGACATCGAAGGACCTAAGTATAGGATGCTAGATGACGACGACGAAGACTATGACGACGACTAATGTTGTAGCGTGTAAACACTGCTTGCTTGAAACTAACAAGAATCAGGCTATTATTGAAAGTGTCAACGGTGAAGAGTGCTCTTTCTGTTGCCCTGGTTGTGCCAGTGTTTATAAAATACTTCAAGAGGAAGGGTTCTCTAAGTTTTATTCCAAAAGGGATGATAACTGGGAACCCGGAGCTGTCAGTCCATCAAACGTCTCCGAGGAACTTTTTGTCGACTCAGTAACTGAGACTGACACAGGTTATGAAGTGAGCATCGCCCTATCAGGTATAAGATGTGCCGCATGCATATGGCTTATCGAAACATACCTCTCTAAAGCAGAAGGTATCGAATCTATACGTGTAAACTACGCAACCCACAAAGCAAAAATCAGCTGGACTAAGGGCGTCATAAACCTGAGAGAGATCATAGATAGAATCTCTTCAATAGGTTATTGTCCTCTTCCAATAAGCGATTCAGACACAGCTACAATTTATGAAAAAGAGAAGAAAGATTACTTCTTCCGCTTCTCGATAGGCGCATTCTTTAGTATGCAGCTTATGATATATACTGTTGCACTCTATGCAGGCTATTTCCAAGGGATAGATACTGGTCTTCGAACCATGTTTCAATACGCCGCTTGGCTTCTCAGCACTCCTGTCATGTTTTACTCTGGTATGCCATTCATAAAGAGCTCGTTCCAAGCTCTTCGCAGAGGGCACACCACAATGGACACCCTTATATTTATGGGTTCGTTCACCGCATATGTTTACAGTGTCTTTGCCCTATTCCTTGATAAAGATGTCTATTTTGACACTACATCTATGATCATCACACTCATTCTTTTAGGCAGATATATAGAATCCAGCGCAAAGGCTCGCACATCCAACGCAGTCTCAAAGCTACTTACTTATCAACCTTCACAAGTTAAGTTTCTTGAAAATTTTTATTTAGAAACATACACTTCAGGAGAGTTATCTTCTACTACTGTCCCTGTGAAGCAGATCAGACCGGGTGACTACCTTGAGGTTATGCCAGGTGATTCTATACCTGCTGACGGTATCGTAATATACGGAAGCTCCGAAGTGAACGAATCTATGCTAACAGTTGAATCACTACCACAAATCAAGGATATAGATGGAAAGGTATTCGCTGGTACAGGGAACATCAACGGTAAGCTTGTTATCATGGTTGAAAATATAGGCTCGACAACCACCCTATCCCGTATTGTTCGAGCTGTCGAAGATGCACAGGCATCCAAGGCTCCTATTCAAAACATTGCAGATATGGTTGTTGGATATTTCGTACCAACTATCATTGCAATAGGTTTTTCTACATTCATCGGCTGGTATTACCTAACTCACGAACTATTAACCTCAACAATGAACGCTGTGTCGGTACTTGTTATCGCATGCCCTTGCGCACTTGGTCTTGCAACACCTCTTGCTATACTTATAGCTACATCAAAAATAACTAAACTAGGTGTCGTTGCAAAAGCTGGCGACATCATAGAGATTTTAAGCAAGGCAGAAACTTTTATCTTTGACAAAACAGGAACTATAACCAAAGGTGAGCTGAAAGTAGAGGAGATAATCACATCTGGATATGACAAAGAGACACTACTTAAATACACCGCATCAATTGAAAGGAACTCATCACACCTTATAGCTAAGGCTATAACTGATACTTATCTTGAAGATTTCATGACTGTAGACGATTTCAAAGAACATCCAGGCAAAGGGCTGAGTGGCTCTATAAACGGACAAGAGATTATTGCTGGCACATTATCGTATTTAAAAGAAAAAGGGGTTGAAACACCCGATGAGCTCGTTACGGAACACATAAAGAACGGATATACTGCTGCGTGTATTGCAATAGATAACAAATTCGCTGGGTTCATCACACTCTCTGACTCTATAAGGGATGACGCACGTGAAATGTTACTCGCTCTTGCTAAGCGGAACGTCACGGCTGTAATACTGACTGGTGACAACAGACTCGCTGCTGAGAAACTTATAGAAAGACTAGATGTACCTAATTTGGAATATATCGCTGAAGTTACCCCATTCGAAAAGGCTGACGTGGTTAGATCATATCAGCAAAATGGGAAAAGATGTGCAATGGTTGGTGACGGGATAAATGACGCCCCTGCACTTACAACAGCAGACGTTGGTATAGCGATAGGTCAAGGGACAGACATAGCTATAGAGAGCTCTGACATAGTCCTTATGAGAGACGAGCTTAAACTTGTTGAAACAGTATTTGATACATCAGTTACCACTCTCAAGGTCATAAAACAAAACCTATTCTGGGCGTTTTCGTATAATTTTGTAATGATACCACTTGCTGTCACTGGGACTATCCACCCAGTTTTCAGCGCGGCATTTATGAGTGTGAGTAGCCTTTTAGTAGTCTTTAATTCACTCCGTATCAGCAGGTGAACGCTTCTCTAAGCTCAATATAAGAATACCAGATAACAGACACATCATACCAAGCCCCACCATCATATTCAAAGACTCGCCAAGTACAGCTATGCCTAGAAAAGAGGCAGTCAGAGGCTCAGCTAATGAAAGTGTTGTAGTCTTCGCAACTGTTAGTGTTTTTAGCCCTTTTGCAAAGAATATGTATGCAAGAGTTGTTGCAAGCAGACCCAAATGAGCCATACTGATGACACCTTTCGTAGTACTTAACCATGAGATGTCATATATAAATAACACTGGAAGCATTATCAACGCAGCACCGAAAAATAGTAATGCAAGTACAGCGTTACCTTTAGCTCTTGCGAGCATTACCTTAGCAGTCATAGTATATCCAGCGTATCCAAAACCTGATATCAGAGCATATAGTATACCTAATGGATTAACAGAGATATCGTCTTCACCCGATAACACGAGCAATGCACACCCTATAACTGCAAATATTGTCGCTAAATACCATTTTTTATTAAGATGTTCCTTTAAAATAACTCTACTGAGAACACCAGCAAATGCAGGTCCGCTACCTATGGCAACAATAGTCCCCACTGCAACTCCTGTTAGCTTGACCGCAGAAAAAAATGCAATCTGATAAATCGCAACTAAAACCGCACCACCAATCAGATGGATAGGATTAAATTTACTCCCAGTAAAAGACCGTCCAGCTACTGCAACAATCAAAAGCCCTGCTCCGCCTATTAGCAGTCGAAGAGTTCCCACAGTAAGAGGCATAGCACCAACTGGAGCAAATGCTTGCGATGTACCTGTTGTTCCCCAGAGCATCGCAGCAGCTATTATAAAAAAGATACCTTTATTCATGAAATTACATCCTTATCCCAGACCAAATAAAAAAGATTCCCATACCAACCATTAATATCAAAGTTAGCAAGTTGAAAAAACCTCTTCTCGCCATGAGGTAGTTACCAAATACTGAGGTAGCCATCATAGCGACAGATGTACCTAACCCAAACAGGAGCATAGACAAAAATCCTCGTGCCGCATCTGCTGTAGAAGCGGAAGCGATGATCATCCCATAAAGTGGACCACATGGGAGAAAACCTAAAACTATACCAGTCAGAAAGACCGATTTCGGTTGTAACTTTTTAAGCTTATTTACGAAAGTACCGCCAGCAAGCTTATACTCCAGCTTATTCATAAAGTTATAACCAATGAAAGAGAGCAAACCATACAGAACTAAAAAGATTCCTGCGACTATAGCGGCACCCTTCTGGATCCCCATAAGTCGCCCAACAACCTGCATCATATCACCAGCAAACCCTGCTATCAAACCCAAGAATGAATAAGTGACGATACGACCAAGATTATATTTTATGTGTGGGATGAATAGATTAGCATAACCACGTTTATCACCGACAAAACGACCTGAAACATATAAAACAAATGGATGACACATACCAATGCAGTGACCAAACCCAACAGATAAGCCCATTGTTAAAAAGCCTAAATATGTCAGCTCTTCCATTTAATTTTTATCCATGTCAAATAAGAAAACTTTCTGAGCAGAGAAATTACCCTCTTCAAAACTAAGCTTCATAAACCACCTATGACCACCAAAGATGCACTTAGGTAGAGTGACAATAGCTGAGTAGCCAGTTGCCGCCTTTTGCAGACGAGCCTTATATAACCCCATATCCATAACCATATTAAACTTAACCTGAGCATTACTAAGAGCTACTGGTTTGCCATTTCGCTCTACAAAAATTCTAAATACAAGCTCTTTGAATGGTTTTGCAGGTCTGACCATATCGACCTTTATGTCGTAGCGCCCAACTTTAACCTCAGATGCTTCGTGTGTAATATCTATTCTTTTATCATATTTACGTACAAATTTTTCTGCTGCGAAAGAAACAGCAGTGAAACATAAGATAGCTACAATAAAGTAAAATATAATTAAAAATATTTTCATTCTTTTAGTTTTTCTCATAGGTGACAGGATATCATAACGGTATAAAAATTCAATGGAACAGTTAGCGTTGAAATCGCAAGAATAGAGGCATATAATATTAATAACCAATAAGGAGTTTGTGATGAGTTATAAACATATACTTGCGTTGACTGATTTCAGTGAGAATTCAAGAAAAGCAGTTGAAGAAGCAGCGAAAATTGCTAAATGCCAAGGTAGTAAACTGACTGTTCTACACGTAGCATACGACCAAAGCCAATTCCAAACATACATTACTGAAAAACAATATGCAGAGATCAAAGTTAAGATTGATGCTGAGGTTAACGAAAAATTTGATAAACTTGAGGATAATATACCAATTCTGAAAGACATGGATTGGGAGAGTTACCTCAGACGTGGAACTCCATACATAGAAGCATTATACGCAATGGAAGCTGGCGACTATGACCTTGTGGTTCTCGGCTAGCACGGTGAAGGCGGTTTTAAAAGGATAGTGCACGGAAGTACAGCTGGAAAGATACTACGTCATTGTCAAATAAGCGTTCTCATCACTAAGATGTAGTTTCTATTCTATCCCTGTACATTTCCTAATAATTTATCTGGGGTGAGTCCTATAATGAGGGCTCCCCAGTGTTTTCCATTCACATAAATTGGCAATGAAAGATCGTTCAATACCTCGCCAGTGTCCCTAACGTATGCCTGAAGTAAAAATGGTTTAGTATTAGTCGCTCTACGTTTTTCAGCAGAACTATTAGCATAAATACGCATGTGTCTACTTTTCAGAATATCTACATCATAATTACCAGTCATAGCATTACTAAACTCAGCATGGTGACAAGGTAAATAACCATTTATATCAACAGGAAGAGAGTATATAGCAACTATTTTCTGCCTTAACTCATCAATCTTCTTTTGGAGAAGTGACACAAACGACTGCCTGTAGCCAACATCATACTTAACTGGATTTGTATTGGTAATTTCAATATAGTTCTTATCAAAGAGATTATATTGCTTACCGACCTCTGATAAGTCTGAACTTATATCATTGATGAAAACATTTGCTATATCTAGTATAACTTCAAGGTTTTACTCCCCTGTTTTGAACTCTGAAACTTGATCTAAAAGCTCTTCTGAGGTATTTCTTAATGAAAGAGATGACTCTGTTGATGTCGCCATCTTATCCTGAACATTGCTACTCAGGCTATGTATAGATTCTACTTTTTCATGTATCTCTCCGTTAGTAACAGATAACTCTTCTATCGCAGATGATATTTGCAATAAGTTAGAATTATTGTCCTCTAATGCTTGCATCATAATTTCGAACTTTCCAGTAGCATCATCGACAACGTTCTGAATGTTTCCAGCATATTTCTCTATCTCTTTGGCTCCATCATCAGTGTGGGAAACAAGCGTAGTCATAGTAGAGATATTGCTATTAATCTCATCAGTGGCTGTCTTAACTTTTTCTGCTAATTTCCTAACTTCATCCGCAACAACAGCAAACCCTCTACCATGCTCCCCTGCTCTAGCAGCTTCAATAGCAGCGTTAAGAGCCAAAAGATTAGTTTGGTCTGAAACATCGTTTATAAGTGAGACTATACTTCTTATGTTATGTGAATTCTGAGTAAGAGAACCAACTGTCTCCTTAAATGACTTTATATGTTCAGAAATTATAGATATCTCATTGGATATGTTTTTCATGCCACCGAATGTCACTTGAACAGATTCAAGATTATCAGAAGTAGAGTTAGTTATCTCAGTAGAATTTTCTGATATATCATTCAATGCAATCTTTGATTCGCTACTAGCGTTAAATATTTCATCCGACATTTCAGATTGGGATTGTGCTGCATCTGATGACTCGTTAATCTTCTCAGAGATTTTTGCAACCTCGACAGACATTTGTAAGACAACGTTTCTAATATCTTCGATAGTTCCTCTAAAAGAGACTAAGAAATTATTAAAATTATCTGCCAGATCACCCATCTCATCAAAACTACAACGAACAGCATTAATAGTAAGATCCTTCTCCCCTGATGCAATATCTATAATGCAATTATTGATCTCATTAACAGGTCTTATAATCAGGTATCGTAAAAATATGTAAGTTCCTATTGAAATAGCAAACATAACTACAATCACACCCCAAATGATATATTTCATATCATGCCCAATTGACAAAAAGATAAGGACTATTGACGGTAGTAGATTAACAAATAAGATATTACCTAAAAGCTTTTTATTTAAGGTATTGAATATATTTTTCTCTAGGTAGGTGTAAGCTTGAATAAACATATATGCTCCCAAAATTAATTAAAATAACCATATTATTTAATATGTTAATTCTGGATAAACAATAAGTAAATATAAAAAGGCCCACCTATGTGAGCCTTTACAAGTTTAACATTTTATGATTTCAGCCATTCCACAGTTTTTTCCATCGCCTCTATGTTGTTTCCACAATATTGACGAATAAACTCTTCATCAGGTTCATAATCTTTAGGCTTAGTCTCAAGAGCTGAAAGAGCTTTAGCACCATCAAAGTCAACATACGATAGTCTTGCTGTAAGCTCATTTAAAGGTCTACCAAAAGCTGTCCCAGGTAGGATCGCAACGCCGATATCATTGAGTAGTCTCTGGCACAGTTGTTCAGAGTTACTAATCTGCTTCCCTTTAAGTATCTCTCTATAGTTTTCAAAGTTAGGAAACATATAGAAGCCACCCTTTGGCTCAGCTACACAAACATCAGCCTGAGTTAGTATCTTATACATAAGACCTCCAAGCTGGCGAAGTATCTTGCGAGAGTTCCATAGGTATCTTTCGATATCTATACCAAGTTTAAAAGCCCTGACAGCAGCGTACTGTATAGGAGCACTTGTTGATGTAAAAGTCTCGCTGGCAACAGATGCCATAGATGATAGTAACCATTCTAAGGACTCAGGAAAAGCAAATGTTCCAAGTCTCCAACCACCAGCTCCACACCATTTCGAAAGACCACTACTTACAACAGTCCCCTCTGGGTAAAACTTAGCTATGGATACATGATCACCTTTATGATTTGTCTCACCGTATATCTCATCTGACAGCATTACAACTTTGTACTTCCTTGCTACTTCAGCAAGGTGCTTAAGTTGATCAACAGTATATGTGCCACCTGTCGGGTTATTAGGATAATTTAGAATAATAAGCCTTGGTTTATTAGGATCTTCTTTGCATAAGTTTTCAAGCTCTTCCGGCATAAGAAGCCAGTCGTTCTCTTCAAGAGTGTTCAGCCATCTAACATGATGCCCTACAATATGTGCTTGTGGAGCATATGAAACCCAGCTTGGTGTTGGTATGACAAGGTCTCCATAATATACAAGCTGTATCAGAAACATGAGTTCTTTCGACCCTGGACCTATCAAAATATTTTTAGGTTGGAATGTTAAACCCTGTGACTTTTGA
Source organism: Denitrovibrio sp. (assembly GCA_002869185.1). GTDB lineage: Bacteria > Chrysiogenota > Deferribacteres > Deferribacterales > Geovibrionaceae > Denitrovibrio. The sequence continues at coordinate 560,604 of PKTN01000001.1, forward strand.
TAATACTCACACACTGCATCTTGAAGTGCAGGCAAACCACGTACAGGTAGATAATCTTTCTGATGAGCATTGTTTTTTAATTCATCTACGACAGACTGTGGTACAGGAAATGGAGACTGCCCTAGTCCAAGTTTATAGATCCTCTTCCCTTGCTGACGTAGCGAATTACTAAGCTCGTTAATAGCAAGAGTTGCTGAAAGCGGAAGCCCTCTCACGTTCAAATTTAAATTGATATCAGGTCTGTCAGATTCACTCATGATAATTCTCCATAAGTTATATTGTTGAACTAAAAAAGGGGCTCCGAAGAGCCCCTGAAATACTATTTCTTCGCGAGCTTAGCTCGGAACATCTGTTCCAAGATAATTAGTCCGAAAAATCCCATACCTATTATATACATATAATATTTCATATCAGGTCCAAGTCCTAATATTGGCAAGAGAGTCCCAGGTCTAAACAAGACAAATGCTGTTACTAATAGGAGAGGAATCTCCCAAAAACTTGTCTTTATTATAAACCAACCCTGAATAGCTGCTGTAAATGCGAAAGCTGCAAAACATGCCATCACAAATATCAGGATGCCCAGTGGCCAACTATTGATTTCATGTAATATAAGGTCGGTATTAAATACAAACATAAATGGTATTACTGCAGTTCTTAGGTCATACAAGAATCCCTGTATCCCCGTAGCAATAGGCGGGGAATCTGCAATGGCAGCGGCGGCATATGACGCCAACCCCACCGGAGGCGTGTCGTCTGCCAAAATACCAAAATAGAAACAAAAAAGGTGTGCAGCCATAAGTGGTATAAAGAACCCATAAGATGCACCAAGGTTAACGATAATAGGAGCAGTGAGTGACGCCATAACAATATATGTAGCCGTTGTCGGTAGCCCCATACCAAGAAGGAGTGACGCAATAGCTGTTATAAGAAGTAATAAGAAAATATTACCATTAGCTAACGTCTCAACAATCTGGGTTATCATTCCACCTATTCCCATACCTACAACACCAACGATAATACCAGCCGAAGCTGTCGCTAGTGCCACGGATACCATGTTTCTTGATCCACCGATAAGCCCTTGTGTAATCACTTTCACAGAATTCTTTGCTGCGACTTTAAAATCCTTTTCTCCAGAGACAAATTGTTTCTTAATCTCTTGGTAAACGATAATTACAGCGAGGATAAGAACCGCATTATATGCTGCCTTTTCTGGTGAGTGACGCGCAACAACAAGTTCGTAAACAAGTGTACATATTGGGATTAAGTAGTGGATACCGTTCTTTAGTGTTTCAAAAAATTTCGGACACTCCTCCTTAGTTAGTCCTCTCATTCCAAGCTTACTAGCTTCTAGATGAGTAACATAAAAGAGAGCGAAATATGAAACAAAAGCAGGAACAGCGGCCGCTTTAACAACCTCTATATAAGGGACATTTACATATTCAGCGATAATAAATGCTGCAGCACCCATGATAGGAGGCATTAGCTGACCATCAGTAGAGGCAGCAACCTCAGTAGCTGCGGCTTTAGTGGCAGGATAACCTACTTTTTTCATAAGTGGGATAGTAAACGTACCGGTAGTTACAATGTTAGCTATACTGGAACCTGAAACAAGCCCTGTCAACCCAGAAGCAACGATGGCAGCTTTAGCTGGTCCACCTTTAAAACGACCGAGTAACGACAATGACATGTCGATAAAGAATTTACCCGCACCTGCCTTATCCAGCATAGAGCCAAGCAGTACAAACAGATAAACTATAGAAGCAGAAACTCCAAGAGGTATGCCATAGATACCTTCGGTGGATAGTGATATTTGATTTAGATATTTGTTAAGAGAAACACCTTTAAATGCCATGAATGCAGGCATGTGTGGTCCTAAGAACGCATAAGCAGTAAAGAAGAGTGCGATAATTGTTAGAGCTGGTCCAATTGAACGTCTTGTAGCCTCTAACAGTAGAATTACAGTAGCAAATCCAAAGACGATGTCTCTGGTTATTGGGAAACCTGCTCTATATGCTAGCCCAGTAGCATCAACAGCGATATATAAAGCAGCACAAGCACCTACAATTGCGAATATATAGTCATTTATAGGGACCTTGTCTACAGAAGCAAAATATTCTAGAAATTTAGGTGGCCTTTTAACTATTGGCATACTAAGAAACAGAATAGCCATAGCAAAAGCAAGGTGTATAGCTCTGGTTTTTGTACCGTCTATGATCAAAAAGCTTGCAAGCGAAAGCTGAAACAAAGCCCACGCAATTGCTATTATTGATACAAGATAACTCTCAAATGGGCGAAGAGATCGAACCTCCCCGGTCTCCTCTTTAAGAATCTCTTCTGCGGTTTTCATATGTCTAGCCATGCAAAACCTCGTTAAAAAAATAGGTTAAAAATAAAAGAGGGCTGTACTTTAAAAGTATAGCCCTCACATATAGTTACAATTAAGTATGTTACATCATTAATTCTGGCTTAATGAACTTATCGAGACCAGCTTCTTTGTAGTATTTAAGAGCGCCAGCGTGGATAGGTGCAGAAAGACCTGCTAACATAGATTCTTTTGTAAGAACAGAGTATGCAGGGTGAAGTTTTTTGAAGTCTGCAAAGTTGTCAAAAACTTCTTTTGTAATAGCGTAAACTACATCTTCAGAAACATCAGCAGATGTTACGAAAGTAGCTTTAACACCAACAGAGTTGACATCTTCTTTGTTTACAGCAGTTGGGTAGTTGCTAATAGCTATAACTGACTTAGCATAATAAGAGTACTTATTAACAAGTGCATCAGCAGCAGCGCCAACTATAGGAACGATCTTAACTTTGATACGTCCTGAAGTAGCTTCTTTAATGTTACCGTTAGGGTGACCTACAGTATAAAAGAATGCATCGATTCTTTCGTCTTGAAGTAGACCAGGAGCTTCAACAGCTTTAGCGTATTCTGACTTAACTGAATCTTCTGTAAGTCCAGCAGCTTCAAGAACATCTTTAGAGTTCTGGAGTTGACCTGAGCCAGGGTTACCAATGTTTACGATTTTACCTTTGAGGTCTTCAACACCGTTGATACCACTAGCTTCAGAAGCGATAAGTGTGATTGACTATGGGTGTACAGAAAATACTGCACGGAGTTTTTTCTGTGGACCTCTTTCAGCCCACTCAGCTTCACCATTGTATGCCTGATACTGTCTATCAGACTGAGCAACACCAAATTCAAGGTCGCCAGCAAGAACAGCATTAATGTTATAAACAGAACCACCTGTTGATTCTACAGTAGCTTTAATACCGTACTCAGCAGATTTCTTATTTACGATACGGCTGATAGCTCCACCAGTTGGATAGTAAACACCAGTAACGCCACCAGTACCAATAGTTACATAAGTAACGCCAGAACCTTTTGCAGGTGCTTCTTTAGTATCTTGTGCAGGCTGCTGTGAACAACCAAAAGCAACAAAAACAACAAGAAGAACCAAAAGTGAAAGTCTTTTCATTCTTTCCTCCTAAAATGAATTTACATAACAAGTAAACCAAACAAAAGTTTACATGTCAATCGTTTTTAGTTAACAAAAAAGTAACATGAAATCATATATACAATTTTTAACTAATAATTTCTTTTCCTTAAATACACGAAGAATATAACTAGTACTTTCAAATCAGCGATAGTGTATAATCTTGTATATATATAGGATATATCATTTCTAATATTTACGACTAATTAATTAGTCTTCCACATATCGTGCAACACTAGTGCGATAAGCTGCTGTTTCAACATCCTTAGCCACTGCTGCATGAACATTTTTATCTAAAATATTAGGAACAAGGTCACCATCTAGAGCAAAAGAAGCAATAGCTTTCGCTGCTGCGATCTTCATAGCATTATTTATTGTTACTGCATGGGCAGTCAGAGCGCCTTTAAACAAACCAGGGAAAGCTAGTGCGTTATTAACAGATTTACCATCAGCGGCAAATATCGCCCCACTCTCAACTGCAAGTTCAGGATCAATCTCTGGATTTGGGTTAGAAAGAGCAAGTATTACATGCCCAGGTTGAATCATATCTGGTGTAATGAGATCAGGACAACCAGTCGTTGCGATAACGATCTTTGAACTCTCTACAACCCCTCTAAGGTCTTTTGAATTACCTCCAAGGGAGACAAATCTCTCAACAGCAGATTGGTCGAGATCTATACCATTAAACTCTGATATCCCATATGATTTGAGAAGCTTCATAATACCTGTACCCGCGGCACCTAGACCGATAATACCTACACTAGCTTCTTTCAAATTCACGAAAGTATATTTTGCAATATTAAGAAGAGCTGCAAGCACAACAACAGCTGTACCGTGCTGATCATCATGTAAGACAGGGATATCAAGCATTGCATCAAGTTTATCTTCAATCTCAAAACATTCAGGAGCTTTTATATCTTCAAGCTTGATAGCACCATATGTAGGAGCAATATGCTTAATAGTGTTAATAATTTCTTGTGTATCATGTGTATCAAGAAGGACAGGAATACCGTTAATCCCTGATAAAAGTTTAAAGAGTAACGACTTACCTTCCATAACAGGCATACCTGCTACTGCACCAATATCTCCTAGACCTAATATTGCTGTTCCGTTAGTAACGATCGCTACGTTATTTCTTATTGTAGTATATTTATCCGCGAGTGAAGGGTCTTCATGGATCTTCTTACAAACAGAAGCGACACCAGGTGTATAAATAATTTTAAGGTCATCAATAGTCTCAACATCAACAGTAGGCACAGTCTCAATCTTACCGCCCATGTGTGTCTCTTCAACTATATCAACCACACCTATTATATCTATGCCGTCAAAGTCTTTAATAGATTTAATGATACCCTGTAGCCATGATTCATTGTCTGCATAAATATCTATGTCACGTATTTTATAACCTTTACCAAGGTGAACTGTTGTAATCTCACCAATCATGCAAGCGTTTTGTCCAATGACTGTTGTCATATGTCCAAGAAAACCTGGCTTATCTACGATCTTAACTCTTAATTTTTTGATTACCTTATTAGAATACTCAATCCGCATTGTTACCTCCACCATCGACTTCCAGGAAGGACTCCCAAGTCATCGGCTCATAATCACTACAACTTTTTCTTGGAGTTTTAATATATCTGTTTTGTGCTTCACATTTAAGACTAAAAGTGTTTTTCATCTCTGGTATAAGTAGCCTACGAAAATGTATACAACTAGCACATAATGATTCTTCAATATTAACACTCATAACGGAATATACCCCTCAAAAGAACAAATGTCTATAAATATAAAAAGACTAAATAAGTATTTTAGATACTTTCGAAGATCCCCTGTTGATCTGCAAGCCAGTTTAAGCCCTCTAACTTAGCTTGAGTTATATCGTCCTCAGATAATGAAAATCTATCGAGATATTCTTGGTTTACATCACTCATAACGTCATCTGTTGCGTCAAGCAATGCAAGTAGCACACCAAGATCATTATCTTTATAGAGTATCGCTCTCTTAATATTATCTTTAACGCTTATCATCTCTAAAAGTTCTTCTTTTGTGACACAAAGGATTACGTCAAGGTGTGAAAGAAGACCTATAAAGAATGCATCTGCAAGAGCTGTAGATTTTTCACCAAATGCTTTTACTGTAAGTATCTCTAATACATGCGCTTTAAGCATTGCAGTCTCGAGTAAAGTAGATTTAACATGATCCCCTTTATTCCCAGCATAAAGCATAATAGTAAGCCATTTACGCATACTCTCTCTACCTATAAGATTAAGAGCGTGTTTTATACTAGAAACCTCATTACGTAGACAAAATGAACATGTATTAATTAATTTGAGTAGTTTTAATGTAAGTTCTGGTTGCAGTCTAAATTCTGATTCAACATCAGATATTTCAGCGTTCTGAGCTAGATGAGAAAGTATCCTTAGTATACTCGCTTTAGACGGTTCTATATTTTTCTTTTGGATTACAGCTGGTTTTTCGAAAAAGAAACCTTGATAAAGCTCGAATCCGCTCTCATAAGCAAAAGTAAAATCATTTCTAGTCTCAACCTTCTCCGCCAAGAGCATCATATGCCTACCGTGAAAGATTTTTTCTACGCGATCCATCTTTGCAAGACAATTCTCTTTCATATCTACTTTAAGGTACTCTGTAAAAGGAAATAGAGGCATAAACATATTAAAATATTCAGCACTAAGAACGAAATCGTCTAGAGCAAAAACATATCCCTCTTTATAGTATGCAGCAACTCTTTCAATAACCTCAGGGGTTACTTTTGTTGTTTCAACTATTTCAAGGACAAGATTTTCTTTAGGCAAAACGTCTAGGACATCTTGCATAATGATACTTTCATCAATATTAATAAAAGCTTTCTTGTCACCTGTAAGTGATTTTATGCCAAAGTTTTGAAAGATATTTACAAGAACACGTGAAGTAGCGGTAGTAGGGTCAAAAAATTCTGCCCTATCATCAGTCCCTGTTTTACGAAATAAAAACTCATAGCCAAAAACCTTTTCTTCTCTGTCAAAAATTGGTTGACGGCCTACTAAAAATTTATCAAATTGCATAATGCTCACATAAGATTATTTTTCTATAGTATACTCTCAATTATAGCACTAATAATAATTAATAAAAGTATTAAACCAAGTTATTTTTATATAATATTTTGAAATTAACTTAAGAGGAGTTTATAGATGGGACTTGCAGAATTTTTATACTCGACAAGAAAATTAAACAACATTGGAAGATGGGCTAGCGACTTCATGCATATCAGGTCATCTGTATCTGAACACTCTTTTTTTGTAACTCAAATTGCTCAGATGCTAGCAGTGATTGAGGAACAAAACGACAATAAGGTTAACTGGGAGATACTCTTCAAAAAAGCTCTAAACCACGACGTTGTAGAGGCTTTTACTGGTGACATATTGAGTAATGTGAAAAACATGACCCCTAAGATGAAAGCAGCTGTTGATGATATTGAAACTATGATCGCTGAAGAGCTACTCTTCTCAAAAATGGATGAACCATACAACCACATCTACAGAGACATGATTTTTGATGGCAAAGACGAAACACTTGAGGGACAGATACTACGTTATTCAGACAACATAGATGCTATGCTGGAATGCCTTACTGAATATAAGCTAGGCAACAACACACCATTTAAAAACAAATATATAGAAATTAAGAATAAACTTAAGAAATCTCCACTGACAAGTGTTCAATATTTTATCACTGATATTCTGCCAGATTACGAGAACCTAGTAGAATAAATAATATACAAACTAAATTTTATTAGACATAGGTGCAAAATAGGGATAAAATTACAGTATAAGAGTTGAGACGGAGGATATGTTATGGCAATGGCAGCTACAAAACGCGTTTACAAAGACTGTCCTGCAAGAGGATTTGTCTATGTGTGGGAAGGTCCAATAAGGATTACTCACTGGGTAAATGTTACAAGTATCTTGGTTCTAGTTCTTACAGGGTTGTATATTCACTACCCTTTTGTAAGACCTAATCCTGTTGATGCTCCATATATGATGGGCACAACTAGATATGTTCATTATGTCACAGGAATAATTTTCGCCACAAGTGTCCTTGTCCGTGCTTGGTGGGCCTTTGTGGGTAATAAATACGCTCATATAAAGACTTTCTATAATCCATTCAATAAGAACGATAGAAAGTATATAGTATCTTATCTGAAATACTACTGCTTCCTAGAAAGCAAACCAAAACACGTATTAACACATAACCCTATGGCTCAATATGCATACATAGGTATTTTCCTCGTGTTCTTATTTCAGATATTTAGCGGTTTAGCACTTTGGGCTCAATTCAATCCTGAAGGCACACTATTTGCAATATTCGGTTCTATCTTCGGTGTGATTGCTAACCAATGGGTTAGATATCTACACTTCTTCTCAATATTCATAATAGCTATCTTTTTGATGGCTCACATATATGCAGCGGTACTTGTAGATTTCCGTACTCACGCAGGTGACATTAGCTCTATCTTCTCAGGATGGAAAGCTGACATCGAAGATTAAACAATCGCATATCATTTTGACATAAAAAAAGGCCACTCATTGAGTGGCCTTTTTATTTATTCTACAAATTAAAATTATTTCTGAATATCAAATATAATATCTAGTTTCATAAGGGATAACACTTTAAGTATTCTATCTGGCACATTAAGTAGTTTCATTTTGCCGTCATACTCTTTAAGATTTTTAAGTCCTTCAAGAAGTGTAGCAAGACCAGATGAGTCTATATATGTAACCTGCTCAAGATCTACAGATATATTCATAACCTTCTTTTTAGTAAGGTCATTCAACATAGATCTGAGTTCTGCTGATGTAAGTATATCAATCTTTCCATGAGGTCTGATAATTTTACCGTCTGTCATTTCGTCAACTATAATTTTCATATCTTTTCCTTATGCCTGAATAACTAATCACTGTATATAACATATAATACTGGAACTACAGCTGAAAATGCAAGTTTAATTATGCATTATTCATAAAGAAATTACCTTTCTAGTACCATCCACATGTAGTATTCACTGGTCTTTTCGTCTATCCACTCATCTTGAACTCTAAAACCAGTCAAATACTGATCGACTTGTTCTCTCGTAAGTGAAGTGATCTTTTCTCTATAATGTTGAACAGTAGCCGAGTCAACACCTAAGCTTTCGATCCTAACTTCAGATTTAACAAGTACATTTATCTGCTTTGCCAGGTTTTTCTGAGCTTGCATTCTCGCAACTCTCTTTTGAGCTGTAAAGCCACCTCTAGGTTGTTTTGGAGCTATACCAACAGCTCCTATATAGCCATCATAAACAGGAGTATAAAACCAAACAGGGAAACCACCTTTAAGTGGGTATTTAGTCTGAGGTTTAAGTGAACCGAGTTTCATTGGTTTCTTTGTTGGAGGCATCATTGCAGATGGTTTATCTAAAACTGGCTTCTGTTTAGTAGGTGGAGGAGTCAATGTGAGGTTACCACTTTCAATATCCCTATCCATCTCAGCATCAGCCTGAGCAGCTTTCATCTGCTGAGCTTTCGCACTATCTTGCATAACGACAGTTTTCTTTTTAGCTGTCATACAGCCAGAAAGTAAAACTATTGAGACCATTAATATAATAAGATTTTTCATACATTCCCTCTTTAATAATCTTTCATTTTATTATAAACATTTACTATATATTTTCTAGCTTCAGCAAAACGTAAATTATCACGAAGATGCCTGTAAACATCATCTGGACTCATACTATTAATAACTGGTAAAGCTTTGCTAATGCTATATCTTCCACCATTGTTCTTATTAAAAGCGTAAGCAACGTTCCCTGCCCCTGTGTTATAAGCTGCAATGGAGCAATAAAGTCTGCTCTCGAGATTTTTAATCCCTTTAAAGTATCTATAGTATACAATATGTAGGTAAGCAGAGCCTATCTTAACATTATTACCAGCATTATAAAGATATGAAGGGGCGAGAATACGTTTCTTCCCTTCGATAAAACTGATGGCATCAACACCAGCCGATTTTGGTACTATCTGCATAAGACCATAGGCTGGAACATATGATTTAGCCAAAGGGTTAAATCTGCTCTCATTGTAAATCACAGACATTATAAGTGCTGGGTCAAGTTTATATTCATCTGAATATTCGTCCACATACTTAGTTATTTTTTTGGCAGATTTTTGATAACTATCCTGAGGAAGCTTAACTGTCATGGTTACATAAGGCTTACCAGTTTTAATTGATGTACCCTGACCAGTTACTGATTGTTTCAAAATTTTATCGCTCAGAGCTGATATATCATCATTAGTAAGTTTATTATCAGAATATAAAGATGAGACTATGCTTTCATCATGAATCTTGTCAGTAAGAGCGTCTGGCACCTGCTCTCTTAGTCTTTTTTCAGTATTAAAAGCGACAGGGTCTCTTCGGAATGCATCCCCCTTATCCTCTTTTAAAAGATCGTTTAATACAGGCTTAAGACCTTCCTTAGAACCACCTATGACATCAATTCTTATCTCTTGTTTATCGAAATCTACAATTTTTCTAATTTTATAATTATTTAAATACTCTACCCATTTAGTGTTAGTAGAGACTTCAGTGTCATCCCATTTTTTAGATATTTCACTTTTATAAGCAGAGAACTCTTCATCAAGGATATTCTTGTACATCTCAAAAGACTTATTAATATCTTTCTTATAACCTGTGAATTCTTGTTTCGACGCCTCAAATGCACCTTGATTCTGGCTTTTAAAGTCCTCAAAGTCGTCAGCGTATGAAACAGAAAAGCTTAAAAGAATACAAATAACGACTATTAATCTAATCATTGAGCAACCATCCATATGAATAATTCGCCTGAATACTTATTTTCCCACATCTGTTCTATGCGTGCATTAACACTTTTGCCATCAACGGTAAAAAATGAGTGCGATTGACCAGATACAGACGAGCTACCGCCTGCGGTTTGTGACTGTAATGATGAATAACTCTCCACCTTCACACCCATCTGCCTCGCAATTTCAGCAAGAGCACGCTCCACAGCTAGTTGCTTCTGACCTGTTTTGCCATCTTTATGTATACCTGAGACACCAACGCCACCAATCTTTCCATCTTTAGAAGGATTGAAATACCATTCAGGCTTGCCATCTATAAGCTTTGGGCCTGACTTAGCAAATGGTACACTTGCACAGCTTACCAAACTCACACATAAAACACATATGAGAAAAAACGAAAATATTCTATTCATAACCTAACCTATAAAAAAAAAGGCAGCCTTGTAGACTGCCCTTCTTGTGTATATATACGATATCTTACTGAAATTCTTTATCTACAGCTGCATCAAGGTCTTTCTGAGCTTTCTGAGCTTGGAATTGTTGCCATAGAGCGTCATCTTTCTTCATGCTGCTCACTACTTGTTTCTTAGTCTCCATAGCCACCTTAGATGGATCGAGAACTACAAGAACATAAAGTTCGCTACAAGGAGAGAACCATGCATCTTTCTGCATTGTACCTTGAAGAACTTGGCTAGATACCTGTTTTGATACAGATGAAGTTACCTTGTCAACAGTCTGAGCATCGCCCACACCAGTAACTTGTGTAAAATCTTTCATCATAGTCTTTACTTTAACTTCGAGAACACGGGAAATCTCGCTTCTAGCATTAGCCATAGCCGCATCTCTAGTAAACTGCATTCCACCAGCTGATTTCTTAGCAGATCCAGTAGCAGCAATTGCGCCTTCAACCTGAGGATTAATAACCCACTGAGGAGCATCTTTGAAACATGGGTCTGCAAGTTCCTTTTTAGCTTGCCCACCAATACAGCCAACCATAAGAAGTGACATCGCAGCAAGAAGCAATATAAGTTTTTTCATCTCGTACCTCCGTACATTTTTGTTTAATTAAAATTACCATATAGAATGCTTTGTTTCCATACAATTTTAATATAGAATAATATATAATTTTTAAAAATAAAGTAACTTTTCACTATATTATAAATATTTTGATGGCATAATAATACGTAGGAGAGTTAATTATGAAAAAAATTCTAGTAGTATTAATCATACTTTTATCAATTACAACCTTTGCTGCCGAAGAAGCTGGCAAGATTTCAAAATATACTGGCAAAGTCCTCCTATATGATGGAGTTTCACCAAGACCGAGTAATGTTAAAGAGGAAGACACTCCCCTATTCGTCAAAAACCGTATAACAACTAAGAAAGCCGCAACAGCCATAATAGAATTCTTAAATGGAGATAGAGTCGCTTTATCTGAAAGTTCTACACTTTCTATATCAGGTATAGAAGAGGTTAAAGCTGAACAAGGTCGTGCAATCTTCAACATAAGGAAACGTGGTCAAGCATCAGGCTTTAAAGTTGCTCTTAAAACAGCCGTAATCGGTGTTAAAGGTACACAGTTCCTCGTTGACTGGTCAGAGGGTGGTAAATACAGCGTGTTCCTTAAAGAGGGTAATATTGAATGTACGCCGGTTGAGGGTCAGTTTAAGGTTTATAAAGAAGTCATAATAGATGAGTACGAAGCATACGTAAAAAAAATGTCTGGAGAGTATGAAGATTATGTCGAAAAACTGGCTGAAGAATTCGTAGAGTTTGTAGATAGCTTTGAGATGAAGCCTGGTCAAGCTTTTAACATTACAGGACAAGATGTTAGAAAAGTGGACTACACCCCAGAAATCGACAAAGCATTTGATATATTCGATGAAATGGAAAACGCCATAAATGAAGATTCCTCTAATACTCCAGCAGAAGAAGAGAAGGCTCAATCCGCAGAGCCAACAATAGAAAAACAAGAAATGACCCCTATTAGCAAAAAGCCAGTAACCGAAGATTCAAACTTAAGCTCTGATGATGACGATGATGATGACGACGAATTCAACGAAAGAGATGAATTAGATGAAGAGTTTGAAAACTTTTAATCACTCTTAATATCTCATGGTATTGACAGTAGTTTTTTTATATCAGCTTCAGTTGTATGAGTCTTTTTGCTTAATTCAGCCATAGATAAACCACTGTCTAGTAACCTTTTAAAAGTATCTGTTATCTTTTCGGCTACTTCTACGATATTTCCATCAGGATCTAACAACCTGCATGAGAGCTGCCCCCACGGTTGTTCTGTTAATGGGTTAATGATTTCAGTACCAGCTTTTGCTAATACTTCATAATCATCTTTAATATTTTCAGAATCAAAGCATATATCAACTCTATAGTCGCTAGATAGGGCAATTTCCTTTTGAAAAATAACATTACCAGCAGAGACTCTGTCCCAAATGCTTAATCCAGAAACGAAAGCAACATGCTCACCGTTATCCATCATAATCTCTAGCCCTATAATATTGTGGTAAAAATCTTTTGAAACGCTAATATCGCTGACGAATAATGCAGTTGAACTGTATTTCATAATAACCTCCAGATATATAATGTTATCAAAATATTCCGAGTGGGTATTGTAAAAATTGGACAGAATTATTTTTTATGTCGTCACAAAAAGCTGTAGGAGTGAAGCCAGAATGATCTTTAAATGATTTAATAAAGTGAGCTTGATCATAATACCCAGAGGTATACGCTACATCAGAATAGCTATATACACCTGTCAACATAAGAGAAATAGATTTATGGAACCTTACAATATTCTTAAAACATTGTGAGCCTATACCGCACCTTTCACTCAACCTACGGTTGAAAGTTTTTGAGGAATAATAATCTAAAAATGAATGATCAAAATTTAAGTGTTTAGCATTGTGGATTAATTCATCAGAGATATGATCTTGGGTGATATTTTGCATTTGTTTTAAAAAGAGATTATTAAGCTTTTGAATGCATAGAGGTATATTATTATAACCATTAGAGAAAAGATTAGATGTTTTTATGTTTAGACCTATATCATCTAAGTCTTCAAGCCTATTATAAAACTTTGATGCAGGTATCCCAAATAGTTTAAAGAAAGCGCCTGGGTAAAATCTAACACCAAACATGACCACATTGCCTTTATGCAGTAATTTATAATACTGATCCCCTGCCCCAGCGATATAGCTTTTATAATTGCTATCAGTAACGTGAAATATGATATCCATACAGTAATCAGGGATAACTGTATACTCTACCCCACTCCCTGCATCACCATTGAGTGTCCAATAGCAACGGATAATATCTTTTAATTTTGGTATAGGTTGGTATTCTTGATAGATCATAATAAAAAAAACTCCTGACGAATCAGGAGTTTAATATATTTAATATTTAATTGAGTTCGCTTTTGACCTGTTCTTTACTGAGACCACTTTCGTACTCTTCAGTAGCTGACAGTTTTTTCTTAACACCATCTATTGTAAACTTTTCGTCATAAAGCATTACCTTAAGACGTTTTGCAAGTTCTACATTTTGTTCTGTATATAGACGCTGTCCACCAGACGATTTAGTAGGCCTAAGCTGTCTAAATTCCTTTTCCCAAAAACGCAAAACAGAAGGTTTAAGATCGGTAAGTTTGCAGACTTCACCTATTTTATAATAGAGTTTAGCCATTTACCTCATCTTTAAATATCTGGCTAGGTCTGAAAACAACAACAGTTCTAGGTTCTATAACTGTTTCAACGCCAGTTTTTGGATTACGTCCAATTCTACGACCACGTTTTTTAACTTCGAAATTACCGAAGCCTGAAATTTTTACATTGTTCTTCTCAAGTATCTGGTCGCGCACTTCATTAAAAAGCTCGTCGACAACCTTAGCGATGTCCTTTTTAGTAAGACCAAGATTTTCGTGAATCAATTCAACTATATCTGCTTTTGTCATAGCGAACCTCCAAGTATGTAAGATTTTATCTTTTAAAAAAAGACGCGTCAACGCTTTTTGTTGTTATTTCTTAAGAATTTTAATTTTCTTAAATGAAACACCGCTTCCGTGAGCCATTTTTTGAGCTGCTTCAGAGCCCAAACAGCAAACTTCCAAGTCGTAGTAATTATAGTAGGTGGTCTTTGTAGCAACGACTCCAGCAATCTTTTTCTTTTGCAAATACTTAACTGCTGCCGACCTACTATTAAATGATTTCAAAAATGAAACATTTTTACCCGCAATGACAGTTTTAGAATTATTATTCTCTTTATACGCCTGCCACTTCTTTCTAGATTTCACATTTGACCCAATCTTTGTAAGATTAAAGTCATTATTATCAGCTAGTATCTTGACTTTTTTAGCATCTTCTTCGTTAATATCAAGAAACTGTATAGAGTAATTACCCGTAAACATAGGAGTAATCAGTGCTCTTTTGTCTATCTTCCGCTTCTTAGGCTCACCTGTAATCTTTATAGGAGCCGTAAAAAGCTCTGGCTGAGCCTCTTTGTCGATAGGTACTTCATAGTCCGAAACGACCACAACAGGCTGCGTAAGGTCCTCATCTGAGCTCTCAACTACAGCAATCTTTGTATACCCATCTTTTAAGTACGGATCACCACCTGTTCTTAGTTCAAGTTGGTATTCCGCTACCTTTTTCATTATCATCTCTTTATTTATTGCTGGGATTTCATATCCTCCCAGAATAAAAACATTATAAATGACATAAGAAGCGAATAACGCACACGCCATAGATGCCGTCAGCGTCATAATAAGGGCCAGCTTCGATAAGCTAGCCCTTTCTTTTGATTCACCAAGTACCACACGTGAAAAGAATGGATCTACATTCTCACTGTTAAGGAGCATGTGTATCTCGGAAGCACTCCTATTGTGGTATCTGAGCAGGTTTATGTCATTCATCTATTAAGATTATTCCCCTTTATTCTCCGCGATGACTTTTTCAGCCAAATGGGATGGTACCTCTTCATAGTGGGAAAAGTCCATAGAAAAAATTCCATGTCCGCCTGTCATACTTCTAAGGTCGGGTGCATACTTAAGTACTTCTGACATTGGAACCTGTGATCTAATATGCTGACCGTTAGACTCAGGTTCAACATTAGAGATGCGTCCCCTTCTAGCGTTAAGGTCACCAATAACATTTCCTGTCATATCATCAGGACAAAAAACATCAAGATTCATAACAGGCTCAAGTAGTACAGGCTTAGCGTCCATAGCTACTTTCTTAAAAGCCATAGATCCAGCAATAGCAAAAGCCATCTCTGATGAGTCAACAGAGTGGTATGATCCATCGAAAAGGACAGCTTTAAAATCTATCATAGGGAATCCAGCGAGAACACCATCTCTAGCAGCCTCTTCGATCCCCTTCCCAACAGCTGGGATATAGTTACGAGGAACAGCTCCACCAACGATTTTATTCTCAAAATGGAAGCCTTCACCACTTACAAGTGGAACAAGCTCTATCTGAACGTCACCATACTGACCACGTCCACCAGACTGTTTCTTATATTTTCCTTGACCAGAAGCACGCTTACGGATTGTCTCCATATATGGAACTTTAGGAGCTTGAAGCTCAACTTCAACGCCAAATTTCTTACTTAGTTTTTCAACAACTACCTCGATGTGCATCTGCCCCATACCTTTGATAAGTATGTCGCCATTACGCTCATCTCTTGCAGTTCTGAGACCAACATCCTCTTCCATGATCCTATGTAGTCCCTGAGAAACCTTGTCTTCGTCATCCTTCGATATAGGTTTAACAGAGTATGCAAGTACAGGATCCATGAGTTGATATCTAGGGAATGTAACTCTCTTTTTCACATCACAAAGAGTATCAAAAGTCTCAGTCACTTTAAGTTTGCTCACCATACCTACCTGACCAGCAACAAGCTTGTCTACTTTGATATGATTCTTACCTTGTACAAGGTAAAGTTGAGCAATACGCTCTTTTTTATCTTTGCTAGTATTATAAACCTCTGTGTCGTTTGTAATCTCACCAGAATATATTCTGAACATTGTCAGCTTACCAGCGAATGGGTCCATAAATGTTTTAAATACATAAGCAGAAAACTCAGGTGCAGCTGGGTCGATATGTATCTCTTCACCTGTAGATTCTTCTATAGCTACCTTATACTCACGTTGAAGTGGTGATGGGAGATAGCTTATAATAGCTTCAAGCAGAAGCTTGCTACCAATATTCATAACAGCTGAGCCACAAATTACAGGGATAAACTGCTTAGATATAGTAGCCTCGCTGATACCCTTAACTACCTCTTCCTCAGTGAGCTCTTCACCTTCGAGATATTTTTCGATAAGCTCATCATCTGTCTCACTAACAGCTTCAAGAAGCTTGCCACGATAGTTTTCAGCCTCGTCAGCGTACTCAGCAGGAATATCTTCTATAGAGTATTCAGCTGTAGTATCTTCTGGATAAATATATGCTTTCATCTTCACAAGGTCGATAATACCTTTGAAGTCACTTTCTTTACCTATTGGAATAAATAAAGGGACTGGAGTAACATCGAAAGACTGCTCTATATCGCCTAACGCTCTATAGAAGTCCGCACGATCCTTGTCCATTTTGTTTACATAAATGATTTTGGCTAAATCAAATTCTTCTGAAAATCCCCAAACCCTCTTAGTCTCTGCCTTAACACCTGTGATAGCAGAAGCTATGACAACAGCTCCGCCCACAGCAGAAAGACCAGCTCTGGTTTCATGCAAAAAGTTTGCATACCCAGGTGTGTCAATAATGTTAATCTGAGTTTTTAACCACTCAATACTTGATACCTTAGCGTTGAGCGAAATTTTTCTTTCAATCTCAACAGGATCAAAATCCATAGCACTAGTTCCGCTATCTACACTTCCGATGCGATTCGTAGCCTTAGCATTAAAAAGTATTGCTTCTACAAGGCTAGTCTTACCCGCACCTCCATGGGATATAAATGCCACGTTGCGAATGTCTTTGGTTTCCATAAGTCACCCTCCCGAGCGATACATATCAAATATCATCAATTATATCATCCACTTTCATGAGTAATCAAGCCTGTCTCAGAAATATTTAACATTTATTCGATTTTTCTTGCCTATATATAATATGAGGAGCTTAAAACAATTTTATAAAATCGTCACATTATGTCCCGATAATGTTTGCATTTTCGATAAATATTGTTATTTTCTTTATACATGTATCTAGTATGAAATAACTCTGTTACTATTCATACTCAATCACGTAAATACACGGAGGACTTGATGGACAACGGAAACGGTGGCCCTAATGCTTGGGGCGACGACAAGTTTGATCTGAAAGACAAACTACCGCAATTGAATTTTAAGGGACCTGGTACAGGACTACTCACGATAGTTATTATTGTAGCATGGCTCGCTAGTGGTTTCTTTATAGTAAAACCTTCTGAGCAGGCTGTTGTTAAAAGATTTGGTTCTGTTGTTAGGGTAGTAGGCGCTGGACCTAACTATCATCTCCCATACCCTATAGACAGCGTAGACAAGGCAGAGGTCACAAAAGTACACAGGCTCGAGGTAGGATTTCGTACTACTAGAGCTGGTGTTAAATCACTCCCACAAGAGGCTCTCATGCTTACTGGTGACGAAAACATCGTAAGTATCGACCTCTCTGTACAATACAAGATTATTGATATCACAAAATATCTCTATAACGTTCACGACGTAGAAGGGACTATTATGGACATCGCCGAATCAGCCATCCGTGAGGTTGCTGGTCGTGAAAAGATTGATGATATACTGACTATCGGTAAAAATAGAATCCAGACTGAAACTCAGAAAGAGATTCAAGCTATCCTTAACAGCTATGGTGCTGGTATCCAAGTCACTGCTGTACAGCTTCAAGACGTTGAACCACCTCAAGAGGTTGTAAATGCGTTTAAAGACGTTGCGTCAGCAAGAGAAGACAAAAACAGATACATAAACGAAGCTGAAGCATACCAGAATGAGATCATCCCTAATGCTAGGGCTCAGGCTGAAACTATGCTTCAAGAGGCTGAAGGTTACAAGCAAAATAAAGTTTCACAAGCACTAGGTGAGACTGCAAGATTCGAATCTGTACTGAAATCATACAGAGCAGCTCCTGCGGTTACTAAAAAAAGACTATACCTAGAGACTATGGAAAAAATTCTTGCTGAAAGTGACATGAAAATTTTCGATTCGAACATAAAACAGATAACCCCTATGATGGGGCTTAATAGAGCTCTTGAAGGAGGTTCAAAATGAAAATAGCATCAATAGTTCCTATCATCTTGATAGTCCTCTTCGGAGTTTATAAGGTTGCTACATTCACTGTACAGATCGACCAAAGTGCGGTTCTTACCCTACTCGGTAAACCTGTAAAAGAATATACAACACCTGGTCTCAGATTTAAAATACCTTTCGCTCACTCAGTAGTTTACTTTTCTAAGAAACTTATTGAATACGATGCACCACCGTCAGAGATCATCACAAATGACAAGAAAAACCTTGTTATTGATAACTTCTGCCGTTGGAAAGTTGCTGAACCACTTAAATTTTATCTCACTGTAAAGAGTTACGGTCAGGCATTTAACAGACTTGACGATATTATTTACTCAGAGATGAGAAACGAGCTTGGTAAACACACACTCCTTGAAGTTGTTAGCGAAAACCGTCAGAAGATCATGGATAACGTTACTATCCTTACTAAAAAGAAAGCTCTTGAGTATGGTATAGAAATTTATGACGTACGTATTAAACGTGCTGACCTTCCTGTTCAGAATGAAAAGGCAGTTTATGCCAGAATGAAAGCTGAACGTGAGCGTATCGCTAAACAGTACCGCTCTGAAGGACGTGAGAAAGCGCAGGTTATCAAGGCTACAACAGAGAAAGAAAAAGCAATCATCCTCGCAAACGCTTATAAAAAAGTGCAAGAGATCAAAGGTAAAACTGATGCTCAAGTCATAGATATTTATGCTAAGGCTTATAGCAAAGATGCTAGTTTCTTTGAATTCTACAAATCACTTAGTGTTTATGAGAACGTACTTACGACAGGTACAGAGTTCTTCCTCTCTACTAACAACAACATTTTCAAGGTTCTTGAATCTGGTAAGTAGAAATTATCATTAAATAGTTTTGAAGACATAAATCCTCGGTGCTAGTAAAAAAGTATCGAGGATTTTTTTTATCAAGTCATCTTGATGAATTACGGATATTAAGTTTTAAGATAAATTGAAAGGACGATTTGCTCAGTAGACATAAAAGCACCTGTGCTCAGCAGAAAACCAAGCACAGGTACAGATAAATTTAAATTAGAAGGTAATTATTTCTGTATATTCTTGAACCATACCAGCTGCAATAACTGGTGGTTTAGCCTTTGTTACTCCATCAACTAATGCGTCCATTCCTAGACCTTTAGCTGGGAGATATAAAGGACAAACCTGAACCTGAATACCTTTTTTGATGAGACCTTTCAATAACATTTGAGGGGACTTTTTAATTGGCATAAATACTGTTTCTTCACTACCTTTTAGTGCAATATCGCCACCAGGACCACAAAGAAGAACACTTACGTTACCGCCCTTCATCATTGACTGAGTAGATAATACCATAGCCATCATCTGAGTCTGCGCATCTGGGGAAGTCACGATAAATTGCATTTTCCTAGCTTTTTCGTCTGCAAAAGCACTAGTTGTCACTAACAGAACAAGTACAAGAACCATTAATAAAATCTTCTTATGAACCATTTGAATTCCTCCAACTGAATAACATATGTTTCAGCTTATTATTTGCCTTTTGTATTGGCTTTCATAAGATTAACCTGTAACTTCAACTTTAACAACACTATCTGCTTAACGAATCATTAAAAAATTGTCCATCAGCACTGAAACGCCTATTAACAGAAGATTTCGAGAAATAACAATACAAAATCCATGTGATTTTAAACTCACATATAGATTTAATATGCATATTTGACCCAAATCAAACTAACTCGTACATGATATAATATACTATAAGAAAAAAAGATGGAGAAATTACATGAGTGAGTTTATCAATGGTTCTTCTGAAAGGGTTCAGGCTCTTTATGAGATGTATAAAGGCTATATAGAAAAAAAGGATGGTCGTGAACTTTGGGATAAATATAAGCCTAGACTTGACGCTCTCACCCCCCTTGATGTGCTCCTAATGGGTGACAAACTCCTCACAGATGGACATACAACTGAAGAGATCACTGACCAAGTAGAAAAGGTCTTTAATATAATTATCCCTATCCTAAAAGAGTTCGACTGGGACGAGCCAGCAGAAGGGACGGCGCTATATTACCTTATACAAGAGAACAACGCCCTCACCTCTCACATGAATAACATGAAAGACGGTATCAGAGAGATAAGTAGTCTAGAGCCTGGTGAAGCAGATTATGCGAAGGTTTTAGATGAGCTAAAGGCTGACTTTAAAATACTAGCTAAGTTTGAGCCACACTATCTCAAAACAGAAAACGTTCTCTTCCCTTATCTTGAAAAAAAATGGGACTTCGCAAAGCCTCTAACAGTTATTTGGGCTGTAAATGATGAAATCAGGGCGACTATCAAAGAGCTGAACGGAATGCTTGAATAGTGTGACGAATTAGAGATCGAGCACCATCAAGTGATAGGTCACCTTTTCATGTTAATGATGAGAATGGCGTACAAAGAGAACCTCGTAATCCTGCCAGCAGCTTCTGCAACTTTACACGGGGACGATTCAAAAGAGATGTTACCTCACTTTGCTGAGATAGGTTTTTGCCTTATAGATACGCCGAAGATTGAGGCTGCTACTAGCATAGAAGAGATATCTGGTGACACTGTCAGCATGGGAGGAACAGGCGAACTTACAGTTTCACAAATTATTACAATGATGAATCACCTACCTGTGGATATCACATTTGTAGATGAAAATGACGAAGTTAGATATTTCTCTAACCCTAAAGATAGGTTTTTTACTCGGTCACCGGCAATCATAGGCAGAAAAGTACAAAACTGCCACCCTTCCGATAGTGTTGATGTAGTAAATAAAATTGTCGAGGCCTTCAAGAATAGAACAAAAGATGACGCTAAGTTCTGGATACGCATGAAGGGTAAAGTAATTATGATTAATTACTACGCTCTTAGGGATAAAAATGGCGCATATAAAGGGACTATCGAAGTTAGTCAGGATATTACTGAGATACAGCAACTTGAAGGTGAACAACGTCTGCTCGACTGGGAAGGTTAAACCTTCAGCTACAACACTCACATAAAAAATACCCCGCCGAATAAACGACGGGGTAAAAAGTTTATTTACCTGTTTTAAATCTATTAACAGTGCTGTGCATGTCTGATGAAAGCTCGCTAAGTCCTGCTAGTTTTGATGAAACAGTCGTCACAGCTTCGTTACTCTCTTGAACTGTCATTGAAATAGTATTAATACTCTCAGTAACTGCTCCTATGGCAGAGTTTTGCTCTGTAACAGCGGTTTCTATACTGTTGCTAGCCTCATTGATATCCTGCACAGATGAGACGATTTCAGTAAAGATATCATTAGCCTTATTGATAATCTCCACACCTTCACCAACACTCTTCTCAGCATTTACCATTTCGCTTGATGCGCTTACGCTCTCTTTTTGAAGAGATACGACGATTGAGCTAATCTCAGTTGTAGCTACTTGTGTTCTCTCTGCGAGTTTCCTCACTTCGTCAGCCACAACAGCAAATCCTCGCCCTGCTTCCCCTGCCCTCGCCGCTTCTATGGCAGCGTTAAGTGCAAGCAAGTTAGTCTGATCTGCAATATCATTAATAACATTCAGGATGTCTCCTATCTGAGTTGATGATGCATTTAGCCCTTTAATGATCTCTGAGAGCTGACCAACCTTCCCGCTAATATCTGAAATGCTGTTTACGACATCACCAAGAGCATCTATACCATCATTAGTCTTTTCGTGTGCATTAGCTGTTTTTTCCATTGTTTGATTAACATTATTCAATACCATTTCAGAGGTTACACTCATCTCTTCCATAGCTGATGCTATATCATTTATACGATTACTCTGTTCATCAAAAGCAGTCGCCAAAGCGTCTGAAACATCCGTAAGCTCAGATGTCCCAACATTAACTTCTTCAGACTTATCTTTTATCTCAGTAATAATATCGTGCACTGTCTGGATAAAGGCATCGATATACTGTGTTAGACGGACAATCTCATCAGTACTTATTTCTGATTTATCAGTAAGCATAAGACGTTTTGTTAGGTCAGCATCCCCTTGAACGAGGTTTTCCATCAACTGAATAACATTTTTAAGTTTATTAAGGATTACTTTATTCATAAGCAAAAGCATTAAACCAACCAACAGCACAGTAATAATCACAGATATAATAATCAGTGTATTTCGAAGTGCAATTGCAGTTTCTAGAGCTTCCGACTTTTCAATACTCAAGACTATAGCCCATTTAAGACCAAATATATCAAGACCAGCAAATGACGTAAGCATATGCTTGCCACTATTTGATTTGCATATCTGAGCACCGTACTCGCCTAAAAGCGCCTTTGCAACAGAAGGATCATCAGCTTTTAAAACGCCAATAGTCGTGCCTAGTTTCTGAACAAGAGGATCATTTATAGTTTCAAGAAATCTACTATTATTTCTAAGAGTTCCATCACTACCAACGATAAAGCTTCTTCCTGTTTTACCCAGTCCTGCTTTCTCGTATTGTCCGTCAAAACTCATAATATTATCTATCTTATCTATCGACATCTGGAAAATTAGAACACCTATTTTCACGCCATCACTGAATACAGGTGTAGAGATGAATGATGCGGGGAGGTTATAACTCGGCTCATACGGCATGAAATCATTTAAATATATTTCACCTTGCTTAAGATTATTGGCTTTTTGGAATGCATCACCAAGCCCTGTATTTGCATAGATACCTGTAGCAAGGTTAGTAGCGTAATCTTTCTCTTTAAAAACAGTATAAACCAAATCTCCCGATGGATTAACTAGGAAGATATCGTAAAGAGCAAATCTATTTAGAACAGTATTAAAACTGTGATGATAATATTTGTGAAACTGAGCATAGTCTATCTCTGGTCTCCCTATATCAATCTTATTGTTCTTCTCACCTATAGGCTCAGAGTTTGAGATGATATAAAGGTATTGAGCTGCTTTCCCATTTTCTGATACAGGAAGATAGCTCTCAGTAGGCTTTCGAGATTCTGCATTGGGTTGACCATACTTTACATCATCCAAATACTTTTTATCATAGTGCTCAAAGACCTCTGACTTGGTCGCAGGAAGATCGATACCGCTCTGTTCAGCGATAAGATAAAAAGATTCTGAAAAATCTTTCAACGCATTTTTAACCTGTGTGCTTTCAGCATTAGATATTAGCAGATCGGCTGTTTGGTTGAAATAATCGACTAAATGACCCTGTTTAGCAGCTCTAACAGAATCAAGCTGGCTAAGTTTCATTTCTACTGCTGTGTCATAAGATTTTTTAACTGATATTGCGGAAATAACTCCACCCAAAAGAAAGAAACCGAAGATGATGGCACCAATTAGACGCACTTTGATAGATGTGTTCTTAAACACGGACATTCCTCCACTCTTATTTAGTTCATAATATTAATTAAATAAAAGCAGTGTCACCCCTGAACAACTTTTTCAAAAGTCTTATAAATGTGTATTACAAAAAGATTAACACACAAACAAGAATTTTGCATAAGTTTTTTGTTTATTTACTTAGAGCAAATACAATCAGCCTCAACAAGAACGTCTTTAGGAAGTCTAGAAACTTCTACAACAGCTCTCGCAGGTCTATGATCACCCATAAAACTTGCATATATCTCGTTTATTCTTGCAAAATCATCCATATTCTTAATATAAATGGTCACTTTTGCAATATTCTGCTTAGTATAGCCTGCATCTTCTACGATATTTATTAAATTTGTGAGTGATTGCTTAGTTTGAGCATCAATACCACCTTCTACTATATCCATAGTTTCAGGTACAAGAGGTATTTGACCAGATACGAAAAGCATATTCCCAGTCGTCATCACTGCCTGTGAGTAAGGTCCTATAGCAGCAGGTGCGTTAGTTGTGTTAAATGGTACATTCATAATCTTAACCCCTTTAATACGTTCCAAGACATATAATATTTTTGATCTGGGCTGAGTGGTTGAAAAAACTTTTCAAACTCAGCGTTATTTTTGAATAATTGTTTTTTATAATGTTCGCTCGAGAAAAGAGTTATTATCTCTGCAATATCTGAGTCAGTAATAACCTCTTCATTTTTAATATTCACAAACAAGTTAGTGATAGAATTATTTATCGTTGTCGACCATCTATTCAGTTTATCTTTAACAGGTATCTGAGCATGATCAGAAAGCATCATAAGCACATCACGCCCTTGTGAATCATAGATGTTAGGGTAAACAGCTACTATAAGCCTTCCGCCGACATTCATTGAACTATGAAGTGCGTGAACGACATCATAAATAGGTACAAAATTGAATGTACCACCAAGGCATATATGGGCATCGACCCTAAGCCTGCGAATGTTTTGTGCAATCATAGGACCGCAACGAACAGGCTCGATCCTATCTTGAACTATAACTTTTGTCTCAGTCATAGCATAGACAGTATCAAAGAGAGCCTTCTCTGCAAGATATTTAGCAGTAACAAAATCGTTAAATGATGAATCACAAATCTTACCGCCAGACTTGATCCCAAGTCCGTCCATTAGCTTATAATATGTAAGATTCGTATCTTCAAGACCTCTATAGCTCAAATGTTTACCTTTCGCTTTACACTAGATTTAATATCGTATATTCTACATGTGTTTGAATAACTATCTAACTAACAATATACTTGTTTTTAGATTTCAACAATCATAAGTTTTGGAGTAAGTACCAGATGAACATAAATGACGTGTTAGAGCTTGTTACTGATGAGCGTGAAGCTGTTGAGAAAAACCTGATAGATAACCTCGACTCTGATGTTGAGATGGTCAATAAAGTTGCTTCATACGTTTTCGAAAGTGGCGGCAAAAGACTTAGACCAGTCTTTATGATTCTATCTGCTTTAATGTGTGGCTACGATGGCGAAAGATCTATTAAGCTCTCTGGCGTTGTTGAATACATCCACACTGCGACCCTACTCCATGACGACGTAATTGATGGCGCTCTATATAGACGTGGAAAGAAGAGTGCTAATAATATTTTCGGTAATGACATCACTGTTTTATGCGGTGATTTTTTATATTCCAGAGCTTTCATGAACCTTGTAAAAGACGGAAACTGTGATATACAAATGATCCTCGCTGTAGCTGCGGCGACCATGAGCGAAGGTGAAGTCTTCCAGCTTATCAAAACAGCAGACGTTAAGATAACAATGGAAGACTACCTCAAAATCATAAATTCTAAGACTGCTGTCCTCTTTTCGAGTTGTTGCGAGATTGGCGCCATCCTTGGTGAAGTATCCGAAGAGAAGCAGAAAGCTCTTGCTACATTCGGTCGCACACTCGGAATAGCCTTCCAGATGGCAGACGATATCCTCGACTATCTCGGTGACCCTGAGAAAACTGGGAAAAAGCCTGGAACAGACCTTAACGAAGGTAAGATCACACTCCCTGTTATCACTCTTCTCGAAAATGCTACGGATGCTGAGTGTAAAAGAGTTCGTGATATCATAGTTGATGAGCGTGCTACTGATGAAAACCTAAACTACATACTTGAGCTAATGCACAGATATGACATTAAAGCTAAATCTGAACTTGTTGTTGATAAATATATCCAGGAATCTAAACAGTCTCTTGAGTTGTTCGAAAATAACAAATATAGAGCCGCACTTGACTTTTTAGCTGACTACATGGTGGCTCGGGAAAAGTAAAATATGGGCGTCCCCGCTAAGTACTGGGAAAAGGTAGATAACAATAAAGTTAGATGCTTGCTCTGTCCTCACCAATGCCTCATAAATGATTCCAAGAGCGGTCTATGCCTCATCCGCAAGAACATAGACGGCATACTCCAACAGACATCATATGGTCAGATGTGCTCTGCTTCCTTCGACCCAATAGAAAAAAAACCACTCTATCATTTTCACCCAGGCAAAGATATCTTGTCTATAGGATCGAATGGTTGCAATATGAAGTGCAGACACTGCCAAAACTGGGAAATAAGCACTAAAGAGACAAACAGACAAGAAGCTTTAACTGATAAATTACTAAAACTTTCAAATAACAATAACAGCATAGGTATTGCCTACACTTATAACGAACCTATTGTTTGGTTTGAGTTTATTTACGACTGTGCAAAAGTGTTCAAAGAAGCAGGACAAGCCAATGTTTTGGTCTCCAATGGTCAGATAAACTCAGAACCTCTTGCAGAACTAATACCATACATAGACGCTGCTAATATTGACCTGAAAGGCTTCACAGAAGAGTTTTACAAAAATGAAGGTGGCTACCTAAAAACCACAATGAACACTATAGAGACTATGACAAAAGCAGGAGTTCATCTAGAGCTGACTAATCTTGTAATACTTACTCTAAACGACGACCCTAAAACATTCGAAGAGATGTGTCGGTACATTTCACATCTCAGTAAAGAAATCCCCCTTCACTTATCACGTTACTTCCCTCAGCATAAAAGTGAAATAAAACTTACCCCAAATGATACCCTCATTGAGTTTAGAAACATTGCTAACAAATATTTGAACTATGTATACCTTGGCAATGTCTCAATTAAAGATGGGTCAAACACAAATTGTCCAAATTGCGATACAATATTAATTCAGCGTTCAGGATACAAAACTGACTGCTTAACGAGGAATAACATATGTCCAAACTGTTCAGCACAGCTTTCTATATTATTCTAGCTCTCTCTTTAGTAGGTTGCGGAGAAGAGAAATACCAAACAGAACGCTTCTATAATATGGGCACATTTGTGAGCCTCACACTCCCTAAAACCAAAAAGAATAAAAAACTGACTATAGATGTCAGAGGACGCATTCAAGAACTTGAAAACATTATCAAAAAAGCTACAGATAAAGCTAATGAAGATAAGCAATTCTGTTTTGAAGGGATTATGAATGACCTTCATGAAACAGGAATAAAGTATGCTGAGCTAACTGATGAAAGATTTAGTATCTACGCTTACACCATCGCAAAAGAATATGGATTCCATGAAGGACCTTACCGCGTACCATCTGAAACTCGCATTAAACAGCTTACTAAAAACATAAACAATCTCTATGACTTACAAATGGATATGGGTGCCTACGCTAAAGGCTATATTGTTGACAAAGCTACAGATTTACTCAAAGAAAAAAATGTTAAATCTGCAATGTTAAATGCAGGTGGCGACCTCTATGCACTAGGTAAAAAGGGTGACCGTAAATGGCGTGTTGCTATTAAACATCCAGATTTTCATGACAAATTCCTATCTATCATCGATATTGAAAATATCGCTCTTGCTACAAGTGGTGATTATGAACGTTTCTTTAAAACTGACGAAGGTGAAAGAATATTTCACATTTTTGACTCCACAACAGGAAAAAATCCTCAATACCACAGAAGTGTAAGTGTCATAGCAGACACAGTAGAGGAAGCTGACGGACTAGCGACATCCTTCTTCCTTATGCCTATTGATGAAATTGCGAAAAAATGTCTGGAGCTTAAAACCCCTGTTCTGCTATATAATAAAGACGATGAAACAACAAAACTGTGCGGATGGGAAAAGTTTGAAAATAACTAAGTTTGATATTATTGTAATATGCCTGCTTATTATTATCCCTCTATTTTATATTGCTCACCAACCTAATGGGAACAAAAAACTCTTTCTTATTAGTGGTAACGAGAAGAAAGAGATTCAATTGAAAGATCAAATAATAAAACTTAATAATGGTGACGTAGTCATTGAAGTGACTAAAGATGGTGCTAGGTTCATAGAGAATAACTGCCCGGGTAATATTTGCGTCAAGACTGGCTGGGCTGAAAGATGCGGTCAAACTGTTGCCTGTGTCCCAAATAGATTGGCACTGGTCATAGAATGTGAAAAGGAGGCTTTTGATGCAGTCTCCAGATAGTAAGAAACTCGCACTCACTGGACTTTTTGCAGCGTTAACTGTATCTCTCGGAGTGTTTGAAACCTTCATCGCCCTCCCCGTCCCTGGTGTCCGTATCGGGTTATCCAACGTTGGAATCATGCTCTGCCTATATATCATAGACCTACCAGCAGCTATCTATGTTGCTATAGCGAAATCCATCCTCGTCCCACTTCTCACTGGTAACCTAATAGTAAAGATGTCTATCAGCCTCCCAGCAACACTTGCTGCGACACTTGCGATGGCTCTCTTTATTTTCATAACAATAAAACATACATCCCCTCTATCTGCTGGTTCTGTAGGCGGGTTTGTGCATATTATTGTACAGTTCTTCGTTGTAAAAAACCTTTACATAAAATCAGATGCGATTTATAACCTATTACCGTATTTTACTCTGTTCTCTGTTCTCACAGGAGCTATAACAGGGTATATCACATTATTAATATTAAGAAATTTCCCAGGAGTTAGCAAATGCACTTCCACTTACAAAAAATAATCCTTGCGAGCGGTTCACCTAGAAGACGCGAGCTTATGACTAAAATTGGACTTAACTTTCAGTATGTAACATCTAAGGCAAAAGAGGATATGAATCCAAATATCCCGATCGGCGACTTAACAATTAAGAATGCAGCAATGAAAGGTTACGATGTTGCTAATCTTTATGATGAGGCTTTTATCATCGCTGCTGATACTGTTGTATCATGCGAAGGAAAAGTATTTGGTAAACCAACTGGCGAAGAAGACATAATGAACATGCTTCAATTCCTTAGAAACAAAAAACATCAAGTCACTACAGGTGTAGCGATCATAAACAAGAACGCTGCTTTATGTGAGAGATTCCATAAAACAACTGATGTATACTTTAAAGACTACTCAGATGAATTTATTAAATGGTACATAAAAACTGATGAGCCGTTTGACAAAGCTGGATCATACGCTATTCAGGGTAAAGGTAGCCTGATGGTTGAAAAGATTGATGGATGTTACGACAATGTTGTTGGACTTCCTGTTGCAGAGCTTTTTGAAAGACTTATCAAGTTTGGAGTACGCCCAGGAGGGCTGAATGTCTATTGATCTTGTCCATGCATGTATAGAAACACAAGCGAAAAAACGTGGCAAAAAGACTTATTTGTATTTTAATGACGAAAAGCATTCATATAACGACATAAACATTAGTGCTAACAAGCTAGCCAATCTGCTTATAAGTAAAGGTGTAAACAAAGGCGACAGAGTCGCAATTATGCTGGAAAACAGCCCACAGTTCTTTATTGCATATTTCGGTATACTTAAGGCTGGAGCTATTGCTATCCCAGTAAACACCTTTCTTAAACAAGAAGAAGTTGCTTATATGATAAATGACAGTGAAGCAAAACTTTTCATTACATCGCAAGCTTTTGATACAGTAGCCACAGACATAGGTAAAGTGTGTGAAGACCTTATTAATACACTCGCATTCCACGAAACAAGTTTCGTTTCAGAGAACATAAACGTCACTACCAAAGATATGGACGATAAAAATATTAACATGGATATCACAACCGATGATCTAGCTGTTTTTATCTATTCATCAGGAACAACAGGTCACCCAAAGGGTGCTATGCTCACACATGCAAATATGACATCAAACGCTATTGGATGTCTCGCTAGATTCAAAGTCAGTGTAAAGGATAAGTTTTTACTCTTCCTCCCTGCATTCCACTCATATGCGATGATGACATGTGTAGTACTGCCTACTTATGTTGGTTCATCTATAATCATCCTTGAGAGTGTAAACGACCTTAAAAAGAAAACATTTAAAAAGATTCTCCTATACAAACGCCCTACTTTCTTCCTAGGCGTTCCGCAGGTTTACATAGCACTTATAAAATCTAAAATGCCAAAATTCTTTATAAAGTACCTATACCCTATACGTCTGCACGTAAGTGGTGGTGCTCCGCTACCAGAAGAGACTCTGGAGCAATTCAAGGCAAAATATAATCAACCTATTATCGAAGGCTACGGTCTTTCAGAGGCTTCACCTGTTGTCGCTGCTAACAGGAGGAAAATGCAAAAACCTCTCTCTGTTGGTCCTGCTCTAAAAGGTATTGAGGTACGCATAGTTGACGAAAACGAAAAAGAACTACCTATAGGCGAAGTTGGCGAACTTATTGTCAAAGGCCCTAACGTAATGAAGGGTTATTGGAACATGCCTGAGCTCACAGAGAAGACTCTCCGTAACGGCTGGCTCTTCACTGGTGATCTCGCAAAGCTTGACGATGAAGGCTATATCTACATTGTAGATCGTAAGAAGGATCTCATAATAGTCAAAGGGATGAACGTATACCCAAGAGAACTAGAAGAAGTACTCCATAAGCATGAAGACGTGGAAGCTGCTGCTGTTATTGGTCTACCTGATAAATCTAGTGGTGAAATCCCTGTAGCATACATAAAACCGAAAGAAGGTGTCGAAATAGACGAGAAAGCTATAAAGGCTTACCTCAAGGAACACCTTGCCAACTATAAACTGCCTAAACATATATATATTAAGAACGATCTCCCTATGACTGCAACAGGTAAAATCCTCAAAAGGGAGCTTAAGGATAAAGTCCTTAACGGATGAAATATTACGATGTGCTCCTCCCAGTTCCAACTGGGGGGATATACACCTATACCTCTGAAACAGATCTCCAAGCTGGGCTGAGAGCTTCAGTACCACTCGGTAGGAGAACGCTCACAGGTATAGTCCTGAAAGAAAATACTGCGCCAAACAGCAAAATTAAGTATCGCCCTATAAATGAGATTCTTGAAGAGACCCCAACTTTCAACGAAAAATACCTAGAACTTCTAACAAAACTATCAGAATATTATTGTGCGCCTATGGGTGGCGTATTAAAGGGTGTCATCTCTGAACAGATATACGCTAGCGATAAATTAGATCTTCAAATAGAGAACTTTAAAAGAGAAGAATTGACTCTAAATGCGGCACAGGTGCCTGTGTATGAGAATATAAAAAAAGTTTTATACAATGGTTTTTCTACGCATTTAGTACACGGCATTACAGGTCGCGTAAAGACTGAGATTTTTGTTGAGCTAGCCACAGATGTTATCTCATCAGGGAAGCAGGTTTTATACCTAGTCCCCGAAATATCCCTAACACCACAGATGGAAGAACGCCTCTCTAAGAGGATCGGGTTCGAAGTTAGGTCATACCATAGCAAAAAGACTCCAAAGAAGCGTAAGGAAGCATTCTGGTCGTTTGTGAACGGAAGTATGCGCATGATGCTCGGTGCTCGGAGTGCGCTTTTTGTCCCTGCGAAAGAGATAGGCATGATTATCGTGGATGAAGAGCACGAAAGCAGCTATAAGCAAGACGAAATACCGTCTTATCAGCTACGTGACATGGCAGTCTTATACGGAAAAATATTAAACATACCTGTAATTCTAGCCAGCGCAACACCCTCTCTTGAAAGCTGGCATAACGCAAAAACAGGCAGATACATCTATCACTCTATCCCATCCAGACCAGACTCTCAGATGCCAGACATAGAAATAGTCGATATGAAGCAGATAGAGGCTATAGGCGGAGTCCTGTCACACAAGCTTTATGACGCCATATATCAGACTATACAAAAGCAAGAGCAAGTAATATTGCTCATCAACCGCAAAGGTTACTCCCACACTCTATATTGTCGCAAATGCGGTAATATCCTAAATTGCTCTAACTGCTCTGTAGCTCTCACATATTACAAGTCAAAAAACATGTGCAAGTGCAACTATTGCGCGCAGGAAGTCCGCAGACCTAAGTGTCATCATTGTGGAAGTGACGACATTGCAGATTACGGCATAGGTACTGAAAAGGTAACAGAGGTTCTAGAGTCTGCTTTTGAAAAACAAATACTTCGTCTCGATACTGAGAATGTAAAAACATATAAAAAGCTGTCAGAAATGCTGAAATCTTTCGAAACTGGCGAATACTCAATCATGGCTGGAACTCAACTTGTTGCAAAGGGGCTTGATTTTAGTAACGTGACCCTAGCAGGAATAATCAACATAGATAATATGTTCACCCTGCCAGATTTCAGAGCGAATGAGCGCGCATATCAGCTTCTGCTGCAACTAGCAGGAAGAGCAGGAAGAGCCGAAAAGAAAGGTAGAGTAATCATACAAACGAATATGCCAGAGCTAGACCTTTTCAGTAGATTAGATTGCCTAGATACCTCATTTTACGATAAAGAGATGCAACGGCGACAGATGTTTAACTATCCGCCATTTTTTAAAATGTGTCGTATCACCTTATCTCACACCAACGAAGATACTGTAAAAGATGCCGCATTTATGGTTTATGATATCATTCGTGAAAAGGCTGAAACAGCGGAAGTATTCTACCCTGCACAGGCTCCTATATATAAACTTCAGAACAGATATAGGTATGCAATAATTATCAAATCACCTAATAATAATGAGCTAACAAAACTTATCCATACAGCATCGGCTATCCTTAAAGATAACACCAAGACAACACTCCGTATGAAAACAGACCGCGATCCGCATTTTTTCATGTAGTTAAATTCGTAATTCTCTATAAGCCTTTTTTAAATGCTATCATCAAAATAACAAGACAATATTATTAATCTATTATTAAATACATAATATATTTAGACATAATAATAAAACACAAATCACATATTTCCTACTTGTTATCAATCACATATTAATAATTTTCTTCCAGATAAACTATTGACATTAATTTAACTTGGCAATAATATTATTATATAACACAATCTCATTTTGATCATACGCTATTTATTATACACAAGGATGATTTATGAATGATTTAAGACGCATCGTAATCCCTGAATTTATGATTGGTCGTGGAGCTAGGTTTAACGCAGGAGGCTATGCACTTAATCTCGGGGCAAAGAAAGTTCTTCTAGTTACAGATGAAAACGTTCAGAAAGCTGGACACGTAGAAGATATAGCAGGTCTCTTATCAGAAACCGGAGTAGATTATGTTATCTATGACCGCATTACCCCAAACCCTAAAGACTATGAAGTTAGTGATGGAGCTGAGTTATATATAAACTCAAAATGCGACTGCATAATAGCTGTTGGTGGCGGTTCTCCTATTGATTGTGCAAAAGGTATCGCAATACTTGCCACTAATGGCGGCAACATATCAGACTACGAAGGTGTGGATATGATTCCAGAACCGATACCGCCTATGATATGTATCCCTACAACCGCAGGTACTTCTGCAGATGTATCACAATTTGCCATAATCACTAACTCAAAACTCAAATACAAAATGGCTATCATCAGCAAGATGGTAGTACCTGATGTAGCACTAATAGATGCTGAGACTTTAACTACAATGGACGCGCACCTCACCGCCACAACTGGCATGGATGCCTTAACCCATGCTATAGAAGCCTTAGTCTCTACTGCAAGTTGTACATTTACTGATATCCACGCTATAGATGCCATAAGGCTTATCATTAATTACCTGCCAAAATGTCTACAGTACCCTGAAAATCTCGATTTCAGAACAGAAGTCATGCGTGCTAGCCTAGAGGCAGGAATTGCTTTTTCTAACGCTAGCCTAGGTGCTGTTCACGCAATAGCCCATAGCTTAGGAGGATTCTTGGATCTGCCTCATGGAGAATGTAATGCAGTATTACTTCCTCACATAATAAAGCACAACTTTCCTCATAATATTGAAAAATACATAATGCTAGCAAGAGCTTTTGGATTTACTGGTGATGTTACTGACATTAAGTCAGCTTCGGAATTTGTCATAGACAAAATTAATAACCTCAATAAAGAAGTTGGCATAACTAGGAATATCTCACAAATGGGCGTTAAGTTATCAGACATTGCGACTTTATCCGAAAAAGCATTCAATGACCCTTGCATGATCACCAATCCAGTAGAAATGAGCATTAATGACATAACAGAGGTGTTCGAAAATGCCTAATAATAATAACAAAGATATGTTCAATAAGATAATAGGCTTAGGTGAAAGTTCACCTGTAAAAAGCTATTATCCTGAGCTACGCAAAAGACTGAAAGAGCTAGAAAAATTTCGTTTCATGATGGATGGAATCAACGACTTTATAGCAGTGTTCGAATTCGGTCCTAATGGTAAACTACTAGATAGCAATAAGGCATTCAGAGAAATTTCATGTATTAGTAGAAAAGATACAAACGACAATATCCTCAGCTCAATAGTCACATTCAACAATGGTCAAACAGTTAATTGGGATCAAAATAATGCGAATGAACATTCAACAGTTACATATACAGGGGTATTACATAGTAGATGTTACGATGAGCTCCCAGTTGAGTTTAAGCTAACACCAATGAATATAGATGATCAACGCTATCTAGTATTTATAGGTAGAGACATAAAAGAGAGACTAGAAAAAGAGAATATGCTTACAAAGCTTAATATAATGCTTGAAGAAAAATTAGAAAAAGTCATTCAAGAAAAACTAAAACATCAAGAAATGATGATTAAGCAATCACGTATGGCCGCCATGGGTGAAATGATAGGAAATATTGCCCACCAATGGAGACAACCTTTAAACTCACTAGGGCTTTATATTCAGGACACTGTAGACGCTTTCCATCTTAATCAGCTTGATAAAGAATATCTCGAAGAGTTTATAGATAACTCTATGAATCAGATAAATTTCATGTCTAAAACCATCGATAATTTTCGTAATTATTATAAACCTAATAAAGCAAAAGTAGTGCTTGATGTACATAAATTAATAAAAGAGACACTATCTATCATTGAAAAGCAGCTAGAAGCAAACAACATTGAACTCAGAGTAATCGTAGAGGATAAAAATAATAAACTTGTCTCATTCGGATATGCAAATGAGCTTAAGCAGGTAATACTTAACCTCATAGCAAATGCGTATGACGCTGTTAAGCACTCCATTGACAACCACTCTATAGATCAAGGTTTCATAGAAGTTGCCTTATATGAGAAGGGGAAACACATCTATATTGAAGTCAGGGACAATGGTGGTGGTATCCATGATAAAATTATAAATAAAATTTTCGAGCCGTATTTCACTACAAAACAAGAGGGAGAAGGGGTCGGAATTGGTTTATATATGTCAAAGTTAATCATTGAAAACAATATGGAAGGTTCACTAACAGGCATAAATAGCGACTATGGGATAACAACTTTTATAATAAAAATGAATAAAAAAATATAGTTACTTCTTTGACCTAATCTCTTTGAAAAATGCTTTCATCATTGCGGATATTTCATCAGCAAAGAGTCCGCCTTTATAGTTCACTTTATGGTTAAGCCCTTCTATATCAAAAGTATTTGCTAGAGTCACGACTCCACCAAATTTCGGTTCTGTAGTTCCAAAAATAACGTTCCTTACTCTTGCGTGGATGATAGCTCCAGCGCACATCAAACACGGTTCAAGGGTTACATACAAAGAACACTCATCAAGTCTCCAATCGCCTACCTTAGACGAAGCATCTTCGATAGCAATAATCTCTGCATGTTTAAGTGCAGATTTGCCAGTATTTTTTCTATTACTGCCACGCCCGATAATCTCACCATCACAGACGACAACAGCACCAATTGGAACTTCTCCAACCTCTGCCGCCTTATGTGCCTCTGCGATAGCTTCGAGCATATATTTGTTATCATCTTCGCTAAACATCTTCAAGGTTCTCCTGAAGGATGCTGATATAACCAGTAAAAACAACAGAAGCTGTCTCTGCTTTTAGTATCTGCTGGATAGGCTTTACAGCCTGAAATCCTTTTTCAGTCAAAAGTTTGAACTCATCATCAGTAAAGCCGCCCTCAGGGCCTATAACCATACTCATATTGAGTGCAGGTTTTATACTACTCCCCTCTTCGCATCTTTCATAAAAGATTATGTTGCTATCCATATCAGCAGTAATCTCGCTAATACCAATAGCGTCAGAAATAACAGGCATCTGTTCGTTCTCAGATTGCAGGATAGCTTTCATCGCTATATCATTGTATCTTTGTTTGGTTTTATCTTTAAGCTCTGTGAGACTCCTGCTCGACACCACTGGAACAATTTCTGTGGCACCTAGCTCAGTATATTTTTCAACTGCAAAGTCCATATACTCACGCTTTAAAAGGCACTGATACACCTTTAGCTGGTACCCATGCTTCATTACGTCTCTTATATTTATAACTTTAAACTCAGCTGAACGTTTCTCCATCTGTTCGATCTCACACTCAGCAAAATGAGTAGATGTCAGAACACCAACAACATCGCCAGCCTTTGCTCTAACTACGTTCTTAAGGTAGTGAAAATAATCACCATCAATAGTGAAATAATCTGTTAGTGCGCCAGTATAAAATATCCTTTTCAATCTACGTTCCTCTCACTGATAAAGTCAAAATCACCATATTCATCTATCAACATAGCCGACAGTGAATAGCCATAAACACAGCCTGTATCTATAGCGACACTCACAAGTTCACCATTTTTATTTTTATTCACAAAAGGCTTATGTGGATCATCATGCACTTCTATCTCTTTTGTTGGAGTGTGTCCATGCACCATTGTGTACCCGAAATACTGCTCGGTCGAACGCCAAGTATCACGTGACCACATAAAGAGGTAGTTCTCCCTCATTTGAAACTCATAAACCATATGAGCAAGCCCTTTTGAGGGTCCTATTCCAGCATGAGAAAACATAAATTTATTATTTTTATACTCTTTCCCAATCTTAAATTCAGCAGAACTAAGAAACTCATAGTACGGGTCTATGTATGGTTTGTAGTCTTTGATGTCGATCTTATTCACTGGTTGATAGCACTCCTGTCCTGATATGCAAGACAAGGTCGCACGTCCACCGTACATTAGCCAGTTAGAGTAATCGTAATCATTTGTCTCTTCCACGAAATCTATAAGCACATCTTCATGGTTTCCACGTATAAACTCTAGTCTACCCTCATCTTGTAAACCTTTAAAAAGACGCATAACATCACATATCCCCGGACCTCTATCGATGATATCCCCAAGCGATAAGTAAGTAACATCGCTATTTCTCTTTTCTATTTCGTTTATAAGCTTATCGAGGGTACGTATACATCCGTGTACGTCACCAATAACAGCAGTTATAGGCATTTAAGCAAAGCTCCTCTCCAGTCGTCCACACGATTACTATCAACCACTTCATAGTCGGTCAAATCTAGTGAAGCTACAAATTCATCGTATTCAGTATCTAATATCCCAGAATAGACAATGTATTCAGGTTTCAGCTCAAGCACAAACGGATGGATAACAGAGAGTACACTTGTGATAATATTTGCAACGATAACGTCAACTTCACCATTAAAAGACTCAACTCCACCAGCCCACGCTTCTATATTAGACATGTTATTTAATTTTATATTTTCATTCACATTTATAAGTGCAACAGGGTCAATATCACATGCATAAATATCTGTACCACCCTTCAGAGAAGCGACAATAGCGAGTATTCCGCTACCACAACCTACATCCAACACACTCTTTTTTTTGCAAAGTGGCTCTAAAAGCCTTGCAGCACATCTTGTCGTAGGGTGTGTACCTGTTCCAAAAGCCATAGACGGGTTGATAATAATAGTATTTTCATCTGGAGTTATAGCAGGATCAAACTCATACCTTATATTATCAGTCAAAAAACCCGGTTTAATGAATTCTTTCCATTTTTCGTCCCAACCAGTCTCTTCAACCTTTACTCTACTAATATAATCTTGCTCAATAATATCAACAATAGTTTCATCGTAATATACGATATAGCACTTACCCTCCCCTTTAAAATCTTCCTCAATAGGGTAAATACCTTGGTCAGCTAATTTTTCTAGTGTTTGTTCGGCAAGTTCGCCGTATCTGTATTCGTACATACTTTCTTATATCACATTCTTTGCCTGTTGCAAAAAACTAAAACATGTGAGATTAAATTGTATGAAAATATCTAAAGTAATCGCAGACCACTACGGCTTTTCAGTAAGGTTAGCAAAAAAATATATCAAAGAAGGGATAGTCAGCCTAGACGGTGTCATAGTCAAAAAAGATGAAGATATCGAATCTGGCAACCTGTCTCTAGCCAAAGAATTTGAAAGACCTGAGTGTAACCCATCAGACTACATTGTCACAGAATTTGAAAACCTTGTCTTTTTCGATAAACCTGCATTCATGCATACTGACCTTCAAAAACCAGATGATCCACTCACTATGCAGGACGTGCTTCACCAATTTTCTCATGATTTTAAATTCATATCACGACTAGATTACACAACAGACGGCATTATATGTGCTGTACGAGAAGACTTTTTTGTATTTGATACAAAAAAAATATACCTCGCATACGTTCATGGTGAAATGAAAGATATTGCAACAATAGATAACCTTATAGATGCCGATAAAAAGAAAAAAGTAAAAGTACTTGACCAAGCTGGCGGACACAAAACCACTTTCACTCCACTAGAGTTCAAAGATGGTTACACTCTCGTCCAGGCAGAGATGGTAATGGCAGCAAGACACCAACTAAGAGCCTATCTTGCATATCTAGGTCACCCTATTGTAGGTGATTTCGTCTATGGAGACGGTGGGCATAAGCGTGTGATGCTTCACTGCAAAGAAACCTTTGTTAACGGATTCCCAGGAGCCTCAAACCTCACAAAAGACTTTATCCTCTGATCTTCATTTATTAAATTAATTATGTCGCATCTATATATTTATAGGGTGTATAATTAAGTTAATTTAATGAATGGAGGATATTAATGTTTACACCTAAAGAGATACTTGTACCAACAGATTTTTCTGAATGTTCTGAACGTGCACTCCAGCAAGCTGTAGAGTTAGCAGAACAGTTCGATTCTAAAATACATCTAGTTCACATCACAACTCAAGACGCTGACCACATGCCTATGTTCTTCTTAGATGACG
Source organism: Denitrovibrio sp. (assembly GCA_002869185.1). Taxonomy (GTDB): domain Bacteria; phylum Chrysiogenota; class Deferribacteres; order Deferribacterales; family Geovibrionaceae; genus Denitrovibrio. The sequence goes on from PKTN01000001.1 coordinate 599,993, forward strand.
AGAAACTCGATGAAGTCAAGAAACATCTTGAAGATTATAACAAATCTTTAATGGCTACTAAGGTCGATAAATACTTAGCAGGTAAAGACGTTCTCTATGAGATACATGAAAGGGTAGGTACACCGTATGACGAAATCCTAAAACTCTCAGAAGAACTCGCTGTCGACCTCATTGTTATCTCATCAAAAGGTAAAAATGCACTGGAAGGATTTCTATTTGGAAGTACAACAGAAAAGGTTGTCAGAAAGGCTAAATGTTCAGTCTTTGTTGTACGTAAAGTTCTGCAATAGTAAAATTTTTCGTAAGACGATAAACAGAAGTTTACAATAATGAAACAAAAATTAACCTTGTTTTATACTCATTTAATCCGTTATTACAGAGAGTTAGATAGCCTTATACTGTCGTGCTATTATTATTATGAGCCTAAAAAATAATCTTGTATTATTTAATAAGCCGTGATAAAAAATTATATATGTATATACAAGGAGGATTATTCTATGAAAAGAATTATGATGACTCTTGCGGCAATTTTCGCTGTTACAGCAATACTTGTGGCAACTCCAGCTTCATCTGAATCAAAAGTTTATAAGTTTTCTGGCGGACCATCTGGCGGTACTTTCCAGTATTTCGCTTCTGGTATTAGCCAGTGGACAAACGACCATAAACTTCTCGGAATGAACAAAGTTAACGTTAGTGCATCTGCTGGATCCACTTTTAACGTTAGAGTAGTTTCAGCTGGTAAAGCAGACTTCGGTATTGCTTACGCTGGTGACACTTACCTCGCATCTGTTGGCAAGCTTTCTCCAAAAGACACTGCTAAATACGAAGGTGCTATGGCTGTTGGATATCTTTACGGTGCGCCTGCTCAGCTTATCGTAAGAGCCGACTCTGGTATCAACTCTGCTGCTGACCTCGCTGGTAAAAGAGTAGGTGTTGGTAAAGGTGGTTCTGGTGCTGCTGCAAACGCTGAGCGTTTCTTCAGAGGCATGGGCGTTTGGGACAAGATGGAGCCTCAGTTCCTCGGTTACAATAACGCTGCTGCTGCTTTCTCTAATAAACAACTCGACGCTTTCTGGGTATTCGCTGGTTATCCTACTGCTGCTGTTATTCAAGCTGCTCAACAAAACAATATCAAACTCATTGATGTTCGTTCTGATGCTGAATCACATGGCGTTTTTAACACATACCCATTCTATAGTGCTCTCGATGTTCCTGCGAACACATACAAAGGTCAGACAGCTAATGTTAAATCTTTCCAAGACTCAGCTCTCTGGATCGCAAACGAAAAAGTACCTACAGACGTTGTTTACAACATGATTAAATCTGTATACAGCAAAGAAGGTCTTGCTTATCTTGTTACTATCAAGAAAACAGCTAAGCAAATGAGTGTTGCTGGTGGTACTAAAGGTACAACTAAGCTTAAGCTCCACCCTGGTGCTGAAAAATTCTGGAAAGAAATGGGCGTACTCAAGTAAGCCGACTTTTTTAATAGACAAAATATAAAGGCGGTAGGCATGTCCTGCCGCTTTTTATTTAAGGAGTGATCACGTGTACGCTGATCTTAAAAAATTCGAAAAAATTATATTCGATGCTGCTGCAGTATTTTTAGTGCTTTTTTATTCATACTCCGCACTTATCAAGCCAGCATCAACCGAGCTTCACAGAGGGATATATGTATTTATCACATATCTCTTAGTATTTTTGCTTTATAAATCTAAAAATAAATGGCTTAGAATCCTTGACTATATATTAATTGTCGCAGCTACTGTCCCTGTGCTGTACTTCATGATCTATTTCGTAGACATCAACTACAGAGCTGGAGCTGAAACCCTTATGGATCAGTGGATGTCTGTAGTAGGCGTTCTCATGGGCATAGAGGTTGCAAGACGTGCTGTAGGTGGCGTTTTCGTTATCCTTGGCGGACTTATGATTGTATACGGTGTCTACGGCGAACATATGCCAGAGCTTTTCCAACACTCATGTGGTGGATTCCTCGACACTATATCAGTTACAATATTCCTTACTAATGACGGTGTTTTCGGTATTATGGCGAATGTTCTCGCAACTTATGTTCTTCTATTTGTACTTTTTGGTGCATTCCTTGAAAAATCAGGGGCACAGAAGTTCTTCATAGACCTACCTCTTGCGGCTGTTGGTCACAAGACTGGTGGTCCAGCTAAGGTTGCTGTTATTGCGAGTGCTATATTCGGTTCTATATCTGGTTCCGCTATCGCTAACACAGTATCAACAGGTGCTTTTACCATCCCTCTTATGAAAAAGGCTGGTTTTAAACCTCACGTTGCTGGTGCTGTTGAGCCTGCCGCATCTATTGGTGGTATGTTTATGCCTCCTATCATGGGTGCTGGTGGTTTCATTATGGCAGAGCTGACAGAGATACCTTATAACACAATAATGATTATCGCGATTTTCCCTGCGTTGATGTACTTCTTCAGCGTATTTGTTATGGTTCACTTCGAGGCTAAACTTCACAATATTAAAGGTGAAAAATCTCTCGAAAGCCCAATGAAGATTTTCAAAGAGGGCTGGCACTACATCATGCCACTAGTCCTCATTACCATATTGATGGTGACAGGACGTTCGCCAGGATACTCTGCTGTTGCAGGTATGCTCTCGTGCCTTGTTATCACATGGACAAGAGGATCAAAGGCGATTGCTGTCTTTACTGTTGTGATCGTTGCAATCCTTACTTACGATTCTCATAATTCCTTTGCATCTGTCAATGAAGTTTCTGCTGGTGCTGCAACACTTGCTGCACTCGCATTCGCCGCTATGAGAAAAGAGCTTAGATTCAGCATCACCAAGTTTATCGAAGCTGCTAGAAGCGGAACTGAATCAAGTCTTAAGATTGGTGCAACTGTTGGTGTTATTGGTATCATTATATCAATGCTCACGTACTCTGGTCTTACACTTACTTTCAGCTCTATCATTATCCACCTCGCAGCAGGTAAGCTCTGGCTTACAATCCTGTTGATCGCACTTGCATCGCTTGTGCTTGGTATGGGTGTACCTGTTACTGCGGCATACCTTATCACTGCTGTTGTTGCTGTTCCATCACTTATGGAGCTTGGTGTTTCACCTATCGCGGCTCACATGATAGTTTACTGGCTTTCACAGGACTCAAATATCACGCCTCCGGTGTGTATCGCCGCCTTTGCTGGTGCTACCATTGCCAAGGCGAATATGTGGCTCACGGCATTTAATGCATTCAAATTTGCAAAGTTCCTATACCTCGGACCTTTCCTTTTTGCTTATGTGCCAGCTTTCTCTATGTACAAGTATATCAAAGAGACTGACTCTTATGAGTGGTTCTCATTCACTACGATAGCTTTAACTTTTACCACTATTATTGTGGGTACTTACATTTACTCATACCTTATGAGTTTCCACTGGATTAAATTCCTTAGAAAAAGTAAAGCTTCTGCTTAATGTCAATCAAAGGCTAGGTTAAACCCTAGCCTTTTTTTATTAGTTATCATCATTAATATGTGTTTTTTATTTATTGACAGTTTTAGTCTTATTATATATCATTTTAATATGACAAATATTTTAAATATAGACAATAAACTGCGTGAAAAAGGTTTAAGAGCTACAGCACAACGTCTGATGATATGCAAAGAGATTGATAAAGCAGGTCATATTGATATTGAGACTTTATATGAAAACCTTAAAGCAGACATACCTTCATTATCTTTGGCTACAATATACAAAAATATGCATTCACTTGTTAGCAAAGAGATCATATCTGAGGTTAATCTTAAAGGTAGAAAAACAATTTATGAAATAACTATTGATTCCCATATTCATCATGTTTGTAAAAACTGTGGGAATATTGAAGATGTACCTTTTGATACAATGCAAATATTAGGCACAATCAAAGAGCTATCAGGTAAGGATATTCAGGACTGTAAACTGACAACTTACGGAATATGCTCGAAGTGCACTAACTAATTTTCACCATTTAATCTCTTAATTACTTGGCAATAATTTCTGTAGCTTAATCGTGAAGCTATGCAAAACTTCTTTACTTATAACAATTGGCGGATCAAGCCTTAGAACAGGTAATTTCGGACGCTTCACAGTGATAAACCCAGCCTCAAAAAGCTTATAATGCAACTCTTTAACCTCATCATCACTCATCTCTTGAAAAGTAATAGAAATCATTAAGCCACGACCTCTTACCTCTTTGATATACTTACTATCTATACTGCTTAGTTCCTTTATGAAGTAATCACCCTTCTCTTTCGCTTGATCAGCAAAAAAGCATTTTTCAAATTCACCCAAAACAGCACACACAACAGCAGCACCTAGTGGATCATTCTGATGTGACTGAGAAACTTTAAAGCCTTCTTTAGCAAATATATCCGCAGTAGTGGAGTTCAACACAACAGCACTAACGGGATATCCATTCCCGATACCTTTTCCTATTGAGACAATGTCTGGTTTAATATCATAGTGCATATAACCGTACATCTTGCCAGTACGCCCTACTCCGGTGGTTACTTCATTAACCTGAACGTATCCATTAAGCTCGTGCACTCTTTCAGATATGTTTTTTATAAGAAGTTTAGGAGGAAACCTGACTAAGCCAGCAGAACTGCCCGGCTCAAAAACAAAACCGCCTATCTCATTAAATGGGATTTTTTCAAATAAAGGGCATGTATCGCAACCAGTCTCACACTTTGGACTGCTTCCACATTCACCCCAGTCAAAGAAGTGCCATTCATCATCGCTAAGTTCAGCAGCAGAGCCAAAAGACCCTAAGAATGAATCAGACATAGTCAGCATATATTTCTTAGCAGTGAGGTGCCTGATCATCTGCACACCAAGTTCAACAGCCTCAGAACCAGAAGTTAATAAGGTCGCCTGACCGCCATCAAAACCAACAGTCTTAAGTAGTGCTCCACAAGCATCTGCGGTCTCACTACTTGCGTAGCAATATCCAGTATGCATACACTTATCACTCTGCTTTTTTATTGCTTCAACAACAGTAGGATGACAATGCCCGAGTGGCAAACACCATACGCCAGATTCTAGATCGACGTACCTTTTGCCACCCTTAGCATAAACATATATCCCTTCGGTCTTTTCTATATCATTTAAAAAAACTTCGTGTCCGCCATACCATAAAACTTCTTTCATTTTACCTCTTACAGGCTAGCAAACTGCTCTATATAATTTATTAATTCAGCGGGTTCACCTTGACGTTTAACTGCCTCCGTACCTATCACGAATCCGCCTGTGCTATCAAGTGCATTTTTAGCGTCCTGAGGAGTTCTTATACCAAACCCTGTAATAACAGGGTTGCCAGTCAACTGACCAGCGAGAACACCATTATCTGCACCACTACTCTTAGTGTCTGAACCTGTCACACCCATGATGCTGATATAATATATAAAAGGCGTTTTTACGCTCTTTAAATCTTCGATATCTAATGGTCTGGATATAGGTGTCACAAAAGGAACTATAGGTATAATAAGCCCACGCTCCTGCATCCAAAAATGCATCCTTGTAGGGACATCAGGGATGATCACACCATCTAAAATATCGCCAAATGCTTCGCTGAACGCCTTCTCTCCATAACCGTTTATAATATTCGCATAAGTCATAACTATAGCTTTGATTTCAGGATATTTTTCCTTCATCTCACGCACGTCATTCATGATCTCTGCGATATTTACACCATTCGCCACAGCCTTGTGTATAGCCTCTGAGATAACAGGACCATCAGCCACAGGCTCACTAAAAGGGATACCTATCTCTATAAATTCGAACCCATTCTCTGCAACTGCAAAGAGGCACTCTCTGAATTTTTCTCTATCAGGGTATCCACCTACTATATAAAAACCTTTCATATCAGCCCCCTTTCAAGGATAGACGCCATATCTTTATCCCCACGTCCTGATAAATTTACCAAAACCTTCTTACCTTTAAATATCTCTGGATTATCTAACACATATGCCAATGCATGGCTTGATTCTAGTGCAGGGATAATACCCTCTAGCCTAGATAGCTCTTTAAAAGCGTTCAGTGCCTGATTATCTCTAACGTAGCCATACTTAACTCTACATACATCATGGAGCATAGAGTGCACAGGTCCTATCCCTGGATAATCTAGCCCTGCAGATATTGAGTGAACATCTGAAATCTGATGCTCTGGTGTCTGTACAAGATAAGTGTATGCTCCGTGCAATATCCCTGGTTTACCTTTGCCTAGTGTTCTTGCGTGCTTGCAATCATCGTCTGATGTTCCACCAGCCTCTACGCCATATAACTCAACATGCTGATCTAAGAAGCCGTTGAATATTCCAATGGCGTTACTACCACCACCAACACATGCGACAACACTATCAGGTGTCATATCAAGCTCTTTACATTGCTCTCTCGACTCATCACCAATCACCTCTTGAAAGTGTGTAACGACCTTAGGGAATGGATAAGGACCAACAACAGAGCCAATTATGTAGTGAGTATCCTGAACACATGAAACCCACTCACGCATAGCAGCATTAGTAGCCTCTTTAAGCGTACCTTGCCCCTCTGTAACTGGGACAACCTTAGCTCCTAGAAGCTCCATACGCTTAACGTTTGGTTCTTGTCTAGCTACATCAACCGCACCCATATAGACAGTACACTCCATACCGAATAGCGCCGCCACAGTAGCTGTCGCAACACCATGCTGACCTGCACCAGTCTCTGCTATAACACGTTTTTTACCCATATACTTAGTAAGTAGTGCTTGCCCAAGTGTATTGTTCAGTTTGTGTGCGCCAGTGTGCAGTAGATCTTCACGCTTTAAATAGATTTCACATCCATATTTCTCTGACAGATTTTCAGCCTTGTACATTGGCGTAGGTCTACCAGCATATGCTTTGAAAAGATGTTGTAGCTCTTTATTGAACTGTTCATCATCTTTCAATATTTCAAATTTAGCCTCAAGATCGTCGAGTGCAGGGATTAAAGTCTCCGCAGCAAACTGACCACCGTATCGTCCATAAAACATTTTATCGTACATTCCATTTCTCCGTGAGGCACATCATGTGCCTTTAACCTTTTGCTATATTTATAAATCTCTTTATCTTATCTAAATCTTTGTTTCCGTCTGTCTCAACACCACTAGATACATCCACACCAAAGGGCTTATAGATACTTATCACCTCTGACACATTATCAGGGTTAAGACCACCTGCAAGGATGAGCCTGTCTTGATAATCATTCACCCAGTCAGGATAATCAGTGCGTATCCCACCACCACGACTTGCGTCATATAGGAAATACTTATAAACACCCGTTGGCTCAGTCATACCACTCAGTATATGCTTGTCTGAACTGTTAGCATCATCCGCTTGAACATAATCTGCTACATTCGCATAAGGTAAACACTCGTATAGCTCTACACCGACCACAACCAGTGGACATCTGCCGTCTATCTTCTCTTTAATAGCTTTCGCATCGTCTACAGTTATACACCGCTTACTCTTCTTATGAGCAACGATACCTATTGCATCAGCTCCAAGCTCACAAACGGCGTCAGCCATTTCAGGAGTTTTTATTCCGCATATCTTAACAAACACTTATTTCAGCCCAGCTTTAAGTGATTCAAAAACAACTGAAGGATCTTCCGAAGACATTAAACTTGAACCAACCAGAAAGCCAACAGCCCCTGCATCAGTCATAAGCTTTATATCATCTTGATCTTTCATCCCACTCTCAGCAACCTTAACGTCATATTCTGGGAGTTGTCTGATAATGTCAGCACCCTTCTCTTTATCAATCTCTAACGTTTTGAGATTACGTGAATTTACTCCAAGAACCTCTGGCTTCATATCTCTCACAACATCAAGCTCTTCCAGTTCATGTATCTCTAGCAAAACCTGTAAACCTTTAGCTTTAGCGTAAGAATAAAGCCTCTCATAATCTTCTTTTAAAAGGGATGTCGCCATAAGGAGTATCGCATCTGCCCCCATAACATAAGCCATATCTATCTGCTTTTCGCTGATGATAAAGTCTTTGCAGAGTACAGGTATATTCACCTTTGAAGCGACCAGCCTTAAGTCTTTAAAGCTACCACTAAAAAAGTCCCTATCTGTAAGTACAGACACACATGCCGCACCTAATGACTCGTAAAGCTCTGCCACCTTCTCAACATCTGCCGATTGATTTATCGCACCAAGTGTCGGTGACGATTTTTTCACTTCGCATATGAAGTGTCTGTCTAGTATAGCTTGACGGAAATCTAAGACAGGTTTATTCCGTTCCCTAGTTGAAACAACAAGGGACTCTATTTCACGTTTTTTGTTTTCTAATATTCTGCCTAATACAGATTCACGCATAATTTATAGGCTCCTGTATTTCTCTAATACCTTACCAGTAGATATCGCATTCAGAGCTATATCATACCCACCTTTTATGTTATCTGCATCACCAAAAACCTTCAGTGCGAGACCAGCATTCAGAGCGATAAGCTTGTTCAAATTGTCACCATCTGGACTTATCGACTGCATAAACATCTCTAGTCCCTGCTCTGGTGTCTTCACAACTGGCATTTCGAAGGGATCGAATATTTCTGCTGGATCTATATTATACTTTGTGATGCCACCACCTACTACCTCATACACCTCTGTTGAAGCACATGACGAAACCTCATCAAATCCGTCAAGGGATGAATATAGAGCAACATGACTACGACCAAGCATAATGAGTGACTCAGATATACTTGCCAACCTCTCACGCTTTGCTATACCTATTATCTGACCTGCAAGCTCCGCAGGGTTTGCTAGTGGTCCGAGAAAGTTAAATATAGTCGGAATCATTATCTGCTTACGAACAGGACCTGCGTATTTCATCGCTGGGTGGTAAAGTGGAGCAAAAAGAAATGCAAAATTATTCTTTTTATAGTATTGCTGCATGGTCTCTTTATCTGCACTCACTGGCATACCTGCAAGCTCATAGATATCAGCAGAACCGACTGTTCCGCTCATCGCTCTGTTACCATGCTTTACCACTGGCTTACCTAATGATGCAAGCAGGAGAGCCACAGCGGATGATATATTCATAGTAGATTTACCACTTCCGCCTGTTCCGCAGGTGTCAAAAGCCTTTTCAGCAATTTCGAACTTCACCTTCTTGTCGTTCATAGCCTTTGCCGCACCAGCTATCTCTTGGGATGTTTCACCACTTGCTCTCATCCCAACTAGAACACAAGCTATCTCAGCCTCGCTCATCTCTCCGTTCATTATAGAAAGGAACAGATTATAAGTCTCATCCATTGTGAGCTTTTCGCCCATACCTGTCTTTTTTATAAGTTCTTTACTCATGCTATTCTCCGCATATCTTCATAAAGTTTTTAACCATCGTATCGCCAAATTCACTGAGGATAGATTCTGGGTGAAACTGCACACCGTAAAGAAGGCTCGTATGATCCTCAATAGCCATACATTCGCCATCTGTAGCCGCTGTTGCAATAACTTTATCGGCAGGGGCTGTCACCGCTAAGGAATGGTACCTTACCCCTGTGAAACCACTCTTTATACCTGATAATATCTGTGAACCTTCTGAAATGTTCATCTGGTCAACCTTACCGTGCATAACGCTTGCAGCCTTACGAACTTCATAGCCAAGATGATGACCTATACACTGCATACCGAGGCAAACACCAAATATAGGAGTGCGACCTACATACTTTTTAAGGTACTCCATAGTAGAGCCTGAGTTAGTAGGGTTAGACGGTCCTGGTGAAAGGATTATCCCCTTATATTCATTAGCGTCTTTGTATTCTGTGTTCCTTATAACGTCTACCTTTGCACCGTTCAGTCTGAATAATGCCACAAGGTTATATGTAAAAGAGTCGTAGTTATCTACCATTAAAAACATTTATCTACCCTCCGTGATTCCTATGTTGCGATATGCGGCGAATAGTGCGCCGAGCTTGTTACCAACCTCTTTAAACTCTGTCTCTGGGACTGAGTCGTATGTGATACCTGCACCAGCTCTAAAGACAGTCTCGTCCTCTTTCACATATGCTGAGCGGATTGTAATACAAGTGTCCATATTTCCGCTATATCCAAAATAGCCTACACAACCAGCATAAAATCCACGCTCAGATGTTTCGTACTGTTCGATAAGCTCCATAGCTCTAACCTTTGGGGCACCTGATACTGTACCTGCAGGGAATGACCTCATGAAAAGATCGAGAGGACTACGTCCATCCTCAAGCTTGCCCACCACCTCTGACACTATATGAATAACATGTGAGTAGACCTCTGGGTTAAACTGCTCTGTCACCTTCACACTCTCTGGCTCGCAACATGTGTAAAGATCGTTCCGAGCAAGATCGAGTAGCATAAGATGCTCTGCACGCTCTTTCGGGTCAGCCAAGAGCCCTGACTTAGTAGCTTCGATGTCTTCGGTGATAGGATATGTTCCAGCAATAGGCTTAAGTGTTGCCACCCTCTCACGTATCTTAAGATGTATCTCAGGAGAAGCCCCCAGCAGTACCTCATTACCAAACTTCAGATAAAACATATACGGTGATGGGTTAACGTTTCTAAGTGCTCTATAGAGGCTTAGAGGGTTTATCTTCCCCTTAAGACGATATGCATTAGAAAGAACAATCTGGATAGCCTCACCATTGATGATCTCTTCTCTGAGAGCTTGAACCTTTTCCATGAATTCGTCCTGCTCCATATCCAATACTAATTCGCAGTCGAGATCAGAATCGTAATTGTCAAAATTGAATCTATTAACTTCGGCGTTCATTTTCAGAGTACGTTTTACAGCTCTGTCGTATGCCACCTCTGGGTCTTTTGTCTTTACACTAATCGCAGCATAGAGTTTTGAGTGGTGGTTATCGAATGCGTAAAACTCGTCAACCTCCATAAACCCAACAAGCTTAGTCTTCTTGTCTACCTTAAGTGGCTTGCGGAGGATGTCCATGTAATTGATAGCCTCATAAGAGAAGAAACCAGCGAACCCGCCAGAGAAATCTCCGAATTTACCATCATTGTATCCGTTCTCCTCATAAAACTGCTGTCCCATATAGTCCATAGGGTTCATGGCGAATTTCTGTGTTTTGCCACCCTTCTTCTCTATCACCTCACCGTTTTCAAAAGTAATAACCCTTTTAGGATTATTACCAAAAAATGAAAAACGTGAAAAAGTCTTATCTAGGTTTGCACTCTCTAGTAAGAAGATGTTCTCTTCGTTAGAAAAATTACGAAGGAGTGTGATAGGAGTAAATGTGTCACCAACTATCTCACGATAGATAGTAACTCTATCATACTCCTCTGCTAGCTTTAAAAATTCTTCCTTTGAAGGATAAATCTGTTCGTTCAGGTTCATTTCGTCTCCTTGTATATTCATTTTATTAATTCTAATTTTTGGCATAAAAAAAGACCGTGTCGTTAAACACAGCCTTAGTGATAATTGTTTAAAAAAAAAGGCTGTGCGATTTTTACCGCACAGCCGTTAATTACTGTAAAAATGGGCAAAAACCTACTATAAAGAAGTTATCTGCCACCACCAATTTTTAACTATTACATTTCTTGCACTTATTTTCATAGGTGTATAATCCTATATTTATCTTTTTTAGTCAAGATTTTTTTGCACACCCTTAAGAAACAGTGTACCACAGCCACCTTTTTTGCTTTTACGCCAGCGGTTTGCTCGCCTTACGTTCAGACCAGCATCTACCATTATGTCGTATATTCTATCTCGAGCCACGTCAGTCGGGCTGGAAAATTTGCTTTTATCTACTGGGTTACAATATAGCAGATGCACAGTCGCACCCTTATACGGTTTAACCCTTTCTATAAATTTATCTATCTCTTCAAGTGAATCATTCACCCCTTCAAACAAGAGATAATTGAAGCCTATTTTACGATGCTTGTTGTTTGAAAGGGAACTCCATACTGCGCTTAATGATGAAAAAATATCATCGAGAGTCGTAGCTTTTGGGACTAGTTTTTTGTGAGTTGACTCTGTGCCTGAATGCAATGAGAGCATCACACCATTGTGGTTTGTGTTAATAAGCTCTAAAAGCAAGCTAGCATCAGGAACAGATGTTGTCACCGATACTGGTAAGTCGGAGCTGGCAATGAATTCCCTCACAACTTCGAGATTATCTAGAGGCTCACCTATCCCTGAAAGTGTAAGGCGTTTGATAGCCGAATGAGACTCTTCACTAGGCTCAGAATGACGATATAGATTTAATTGAGATTGTAGCTCTTCCATAGTGAGGTTTCGTATGAGCCCTGCCCTGCCTGATGCACAAAATGGGCAAGCCATCCTGCAACCAGCCTGAGTAGAGAGGCATAGAGTTCCACTACCATAAAAGACTGTCTCTACCTCATAACCATCGTGTAATTTAAGAGGGGTTACGACATTTTCTGTCATACACCAAGCACGTCAGATATTTCAGCGATAGCATTTATTACAAACTGGATATGTTCATCCTTATCTATCTCAAGCTCTTTGATACCCTGCTCTATATCTGATCTATTAACTGCTCTTGCGAATGCTTTATCTTTTAGTTTCTTCTTCACACTCTTTAACTGTACATTTGCAATAGATTTATCTGGTCGGACATAAGCACATGCAAGCAGAAAACCAGAAAGCTCATCCACTGCAAAGAGTGTCTTTGCCATTAGTGTCTCACGTTTAACGCCTGTATGCTCAGCGTGACCACCTATTGCGTCTATTATATCTTTTGGATAACCCATATCTGTCAGTATCTTCATACCTTGCATCGGGTGATCTTCGAGAGTTGGGTATTTCTCATAGTCAAAATCGTGCAACAGACCTGCAATCCCCCATCTAAGCTCATCTTCGCCATGTTTTCTAGCATATGCAATCATCACCTGCTCAACGCTAAGAGCGTGCTTTATGAGTGAATCACTCTTAGTATATTCTGTTAAAAGTGCATAAGCAGCTTCTCTTGATAGTTCCACTGGTCACCTCGATTCATTATTTGATTATGTGTATTTTACTTTCTAGGTTATTGGCTGGCAACTTATAAATAGAAAAAGGATGCGGTTATTTTATGGAGGTTGTATAGTTCCGCACCCTTTATGAAATACTATAGGTTAAATATTACACTAATGCAGAAAAATTCAAGAAGAAATTTATACAAATTTAGGTTTATTTAATAAGATAAGATGAAGGTTTACCAAAAAGATACCCCTGAGAATAGTTAACCCCAAGCTCTAATACTTTAGCTTGGATAGCCTCATTAGAAACGAACTCCGCAACTGTCTGCATACTGTTCCTCGCTGCAAATGTAACTATAGCCTCTGTTACTGAAAGAGCTGATTCATCCTCACAGATTTTGCTAATGATGGAACCATCAATCTTGATATAGTCAGCCTTAAGCTTCATTAGATACTCAAAGTTAGAATAGCCAGAACCAAAATCATCTATAGCGACTGAACATCCTATCTCTTTCACATTGCGAATGAATGATTCTACCTCTTCATAATTCTCTATACCTTCTGATTCGACTATTTCAAAAGTAATTCTATCACCAATCATATAGGCTTCTAGATATTCATAAATATCTTCTAATGTCTCTTTATTTGCGATATCTTCTACAGATAGATTTATCGATAAAATATTCCTAGTTTTGCTAAAAAGGTCAAAGCTCTTTTTAATCATTGCACCAGTCAGATGTGGATAATACTTTGTGCGTTTAGCTATGTCCATAAAGTGATAAGGTGTTATAAGTTTCTTACCGTGCATTATACGCATAAGAGCCTCGTACTTTTCTATTTTACCTGTTTGGTTATTATAGATAGGCTGATAATATGGAACAACCATGTCATTCTTGAGTGCACTTTTAATCACTTTGGTCCAGAGAATATTATTCTTATAAGCTTTTGTCTCACTTATTTTACCCTCTTCGTAAACTATAAAATCTTTCTTTGCCAGCTTCGCAGATTTAAGAGACATATCGACTTTACTAAGGACATCTCCGCTCTCTTCAACAATACAGGTAGTTAAGCTAATATCTATGTCGATATCTTTGATCCTAAAGGTACAGTTTCTGACCATTTTTGAGAATGCCATCACCTGAGAAGTAAATGTTGTTGAATTAATACAATTCTCACACGTTAATACAGCAAATTGGTCAGAGTTTATTCTATAAACAGAATATATTTTGTCACAAAAATAATCGAAAAGCCTGTCTCCAAGCTCCTTAAGTACATTGTCGCCTATTTCATTGCCATAAAAGCCATTAATCTCATAAAACCTGTCAATATCAACAACAGCAAGCATTGGTTGCTCAATATTTTTGATATCATTAAGCATCTTTGTCCTGTTTCCAAGACTTGTAAGTGGGTCTGTTTGGAACTGATTTTGTAACTCTTCTCTATTCTTCACTAACTCGGAGATATCTTGCCTGATAGCAACATACTCAAAGATATTCTTGTGATTGTCTTTTATTGGAATGATTGTTGTAAACACATAGTATTCAGAGCCATCTTTACGAACATTTTTTACATTACCCATCCAAGTATCACCAGCTTGGATAGTGTCCCAAAGGTCTTTAAATACTGCCTTAGGGGTGCTAGCGTGTCTAAAGATACTATGAGGTTTTCCTATCATCTCTTCACGTGAGTAGCCAGTCAGATGGCAAAATGCATCATTAGCGTAAGTTATTATCCCGTCAACATCACTCTTAGATACTATTCCACCTGCATCAACAGCTTTATTATATTCCTCAAGCACTTTAACAGTGCTCTTAAGCTCTTCATTCTTAACTTTTAACTCTTCTACGGTATGCATCATATTAAGGTTGTTCAGCACCTTCGCATTAAACTCTTCTTTTGTTATAGGGAGTGACAAAAGATCATTTGCACCACTTTTGATAAATACTGACCTGAGATAATCAGAGGATTCAGAAGATATCCCAAATGTCACAACACTTCTATTCTTCATACTGTGTCTGATTTGAGGATTTTGTCGTATATTTTTAATTATGTCAGAGCCTAACATATCTGATCTTTCATTATTAACAGTTACTATCTCAACATCGTTCATAGTATTTAAAATTTCGAAAGCATCATCAGCAGTATCGACAGATATAACCTCAAAAAGAAGCTCTTGAAAGAACTTACTGAGGTATTTAACTCGTGTAGGACTGGTATCTATGATTAGTACTTTCTTCCCTTTAAAACCATAGATATGTTCAGCTAAGGATATCGCGCTATATATGTCTTCTTGAGATGTTTTGAGCAGGAAGTCAACAATTGGATTAACTATGATTTTGTTTCTGAGGGTCTCATCCATAGAGCCAGTTAAAGCAATCGAAGGGATATTGTGCTCTATGGTAAGTTTAACTGCCTCACCGTCAGCACAGTCAGGGAGCATAAGGTCTATAACACCAGCAAAGAAGACTGTACTTGTTTTAAGTATCGCAGTAAGTTCACTATAGCTGTGGACAACAACAGGGTTATACACTCCACCGTCAATTGCCCTTTCGGCAAGTCTTCCAGCGAGATATTTACTGTCATCAACAATTAGTAGGTTGGGCTTATTAATCATTTCGTCAATCATTTTAGTTATTATTCATCTTGATTCTTCAAGTATATGTTATTTATCTCATCAAGCTTATTTTCAAAAATTTTGACTATATTTGGGTCAAACATGGTTCCTGATTGACTAGTAATATATTCACTAGCATCTTTCAAACTCCATGCTTTTTTGTATGGTCGAACAGATATAAGTGCGTCAAAGACATCACATACAGCTACAATACGTCCAAAAAGAGGTATCTTATCACCCTTTAGACTATTAGGGTAGCCTGAACCGTCCCATTTTTCATGGTGGCTATTAGCTATAATTGCACCAGCTTGAAGATATTTACTCTTTGCATCGGAAAGCATTCTATAACCTATACAGGTATGAGTTTTAATTACATCAAACTCTTCACTCGTTAATGCAGCAGGCTTAAGTAATATATTGTCAGGTATACCTATTTTTCCTATATCATGCAGTGGAGCACTTCTATATAAAGTATTTATCATATCTTCATCATCAATAAGCTCACTACCTATTATTTTTGCATACAAAGCAACCCTATTAATATGAGCCCCAGTTTCTGTATCTTTATATTCGCTCGCTTTACCTAAAATGGATAGTGTTTCTATCTCTCTATCAACAATCTGATTAGTCGCCTTCTCTACTTCATTTTGAAGATGTGCTGCTCTATCTTTAAGAAGTACCTGATGTCTTCTGAGAGCTAAAATATTTTTTACTCTTACCTGAAACTCATAAAGCTTTAGTGGTTTGTTTAAGAATTCTGTAGCGCCAGCTTCCAGTGCCTTAGTCTTGATACTATCATCGTCATCGATTGCAGTAATCATAATGATAGGAACTTCTTTATCTGTTGTTCTGATTTTTTTTATAAACGAGATACCGTCAAGATCAGGCATCATATAATCTACTAGGATTAAATCTGTATCATTTTCTAAACAATATTCATAAGCCTTAGTAGGACTAATAAAACTAACAATTTCAACATCCATATTTACAAGCATAGACTCAATAAGCATTAAATTTAATTTATTGTCATCAATGGATACTACCTTATGCTTAACATTCATTTTCACCCTCGCAAACCACAACATTGTTGGTTAATATTAATAATCTGTTTAACTCATTAATCTCTTTGATAATTTTATCTTTATTGTGTAATTTAATATTCTTTTCAATATTTGATAGTATTCCAGCTATATTTGTCAAACGTAAATTTTCAGCAGCCCCTCTATTTGAGTGTATAACATTTGCTAATCCTTTGTAGTCAGCAGATCCAACCAGCGAAAGTAACGTTGGTATCTCAGCTTTGAACGCTTCCAAGAAACTACTTAATAAGCTAATAACAACATCACTAGGCAGACCTATATCATTAATAACACTTTTAAAATCAAACATCTCTGAATCTATTTGTTTTATTTCGATTTTTTCAAGATACATCGCTAAGTATAATTCTATATCATCATTCTTAAATGGTTTTGATATATATCCATCAAAATCGTTACCATCAAACTGGCTTTCAACTTCATTACTAGTGTGAGCAGTAAGAACTACTATAGGAACCTTTTTTAGCTGATTCTCTCTTTCATATTCTCTAATCTTTCTAGTTGCAGTCCCACCGTCCATCTCTGGCATATTCATATCCATGAATATCAAGTCAAAAGATTTAATTTTGCAAAGCTCATACGCTTCCAGCCCTGTGCTAACTATACTGACAGAGACTCCTAACATACTCAGCAAAGCTTCCATAAGGTTTTTATTGACTAGGTTATCCTCAGCAACTAAAACACTTCCAGAATATTGTATCTTCGCTTTTGTATCTTCACTGTTTTCATGTTCGATATTTTCATTATCCTGACTCAAAACCTTATATAATTGCTTACCAGTAAATGGTCTAGATAACTTTGTTACTTTGTAATTCATTGGTTGCTGTATAGGGTTTAGGATCTCGTCAGATATATATATGACATTTACACCCTTTTCGATTAGTGCTTCAACCAAAGCATTCTCATAACTATTTACGTTAAAGATAAACGATGTATTAGAATAATCAACCGTCTCATCTATCGACTCTATAAACGTATAATCAGCTCCAAGTGCCAATAAATATCTTTCCAAAAAAGCATATTTTTCTAATAGAGCTTTACCATAAATATATATTTTATTTTTGTTTAAATCCATAACACGATCAACACTTTCGGTTGATTTTTTAAGATTTAATGTAAAGTAAAAATTACTTCCAACACCATCGTCACTCTCTACAACAAGTTCTGATCCCATACCTTCAAGCAAATTCTTACATATAGTAAGTCCGAGACCAGTTCCACCGTATCGTCTAGTGATAGAGGAATCTACCTGGCTAAATGACTCAAATATATTTGCAAGCTTATCCTTAGGGATGCCAATACCATTATCAATTATTTCAATTTTAATAGATACAGTATCATCAAATGTCTCTACAACTTGAGCAACAACCTTTATCACACCATTATCTGGGGTGAATTTAACTGAATTCCCTATTAAGTTAGATAGGATTTGATTAAGCCGCATAGAGTCACCCTGTAATAATTCAGGGATATCATGAGCTATGTATGTATAAATGAGAATACCTCTATCAAATGATGTCGCATAAAATGATTTTGCTGTTGAGAGGATATCTTTAGATATATTAAAATCTTTACTTTCAAAAGTCAGCATACCACTCCCTATCTTTGATATATCAAGAACATCATTAAGAACTCTCATCAATGAATCCGCACTAAACTTAATAATATCCATATATTTTTGTTGTTCAATACTGAGAGATGATTGGTCAAGTAGATCTAGAAAACCAACAAGTCCATTTAGCGGAGTTCTAATTTCATGGCTCATATTCGCAATAAATACCGATTTGGCTTGGTTGCTCTTTTCTGCTTCAAGTTGAGCTTTTTTTAGCTCAGTAATATTCTCTTTCATACCTAGATACTTAATAATCTGACCATTATCATTAATAATAGGAACAATGATAGCGTGCTCTATATACTTCTTACCTTTCTTATTCTTATTAATAAACTCACCATTCCAAACGTGCCCTTTAGTAATTGTGTCCCACAGATCGCGAAATACTTCTGATGGTGTTTCATCTGATTTAAGTATATTTGGATTTTGCCCTATAACCTCAACTTTTTTATAACCAGTAACCTCTTCGAAAGCCGGATTTACATACTCAACTTTGGCATCGACATCAGTAATTAGGATACTGTTCGGGTTTTGCTCCATAACTAATGCTAGTGTTCGAATCTGATCTTCTGAGCTCTTTCTAGCAGATATATCTCTAAGGTTAATAACCACACCACCAATAACATCACTATCTATTCTATTTTTAGCAACCGTTTCACCAAAGATAACTTCGCCTAAGTTTGTTTGTATTCTAAACTCTTTAACGTGTTGCTCATCAGGAAGATCAATGACACGCCTGACCCATATATCAAAAATATTTTTATCTCTACCATATATAATTTCATCACACCTGTGACCAATTAATTCATCATGAGAATAACCAGTCAGTTGCAAGATAGATGGGCTTACATATGTTATATTTAACTCTTTATCGATTACTATTATAACGTCAGAGATATTAGCTATTAACTCTCTAAAATGGTTTTCACTCGTTTTTAATCTTCGCTCAATTGATTCTCTTGTCTGTATTTCTTGTTCAAGCTTTTTCGTTCTAACCTTAACCCGTTCTTCCAGCATAGAGTTTAAGCTGATCAGAGCAAATTCATTGTCTTTTTTATCTGTGATATCAATAGAATATTCAATCATACGAACAATTTTACCAGTATCGTCTTTGATAGGATATCCATGAACTTCAAAATACCTCTTCTCACCATTTTTAATAATATGGACATGTTCTACAGATGTAGCCGCTCCAGTTTCTATAACCTTCTTAAGTGGGCAGGGATGGTCTAGGCCGTCACAAGGTTCGTTTGAATGATGTGTAAGCTCATAGCAAGTCGTGCCTCTGTTCCCTATAACCTCATATGCGGCATTATTAGCCATAATAATTTCATAAGTTTCAGTATCAATAACGTAAAAAGGGTGTTCAAGGGACTCGATAACATCCATAAGGAAACGAGCTTTAGAGTCACTATCCTGTTCTTTCTGTTTTCTAATTTTGACTTCAGTCTCAAGATCACTAGTTCTCTTGTTGATAAGTGCTTCTTGAGAGTTATTAACCGTATTCAGCTCTTCAATGAGCTCTGAGCGTGATCTAACCACCCTTGAAACACGTAAATACATAATAAAGCCTAATCCTACTAATAAAAATGTCAGTATAATATTTGTCGTAATTTTTAAAGATCTGAATTTTGAAGATGTGGAATCGATATACTCTTTTATCAATATTACTGAATCTCTAGCTTCTACGTAAAGACGGTTACTACTCTCGTCAATTCTTGTAAAAAATGGCGTTATTGATTTAATAGCAAAGTTTATTTGTTCAGTTGATGCCATAATCCTCTCAACAGACCCACTCTGCCTCGCTAAGATTGAATCAATAACTAAGTTTCTAAATTCATCAACGTAATTTTCTATATCAATAAGTTTCGCTCTAAGATCCAGAACCTGAATATTATACAAACTCTTATTATAATTAACATAATCAATCGCAAACTTTATTTTATTAAGTTTATTATAAGCAACATCAACAGTATCAACGTACGAACCACCCTGCTCCATAATAAAAAGTAACTTGTAAATTTCTTCTGTGGCCACTCCCATCTGCTTTTCTAGCTTTTCCATTTCTTTAAATGAGATTGCATGTGTATAGCTAAGGAGTGTAGTTTGAGCATCTGATATCTTGCTCTTTAAGATATCATTAAGATGTATTTTAGATGTTTCATTGATAAATAACGAATTAAGAAACATCACCCTGTTACGCATATAATTATCAATAACAATTATTGTAGACAGAGATATTACCACCAAAAAGACATACAAGATTATTTGTAAAATTATAATATAAAAAGGTTTTCTCTTATTCATTAGTCATTAAATCCATATTTCTTAAAAAGTGCCTTACCCTCTGAAGAGTGCACAGTATCCATAAAGTTATTAACACATTCTAAATCTGAAGAGTATTTCAAAATTCCCATAGTTATAGGAACTTTATTGACTATATCATAGTCAATTTTAATTGGTTCCATAAACAAGTTATTGTTATTTACGAAACCAGTAGCTAGCCAGTTTATTACAATATCAGCTTCTGAGTTTCTAATTGCAGACACAAGCCCTTTAGAATCAGCTGTAAATGAAGTAACATTACTTATAATATCATTATAATACTTTAGTTGTTTAATTAATTTAAAAGTCTCTTCCCCTACTGATCCTGAGTCATTAGCACCAAGGCTAACCTTTAAGTTTGCATCTGTAAGTTGATGAAGGTCACCACTCAAAAGTAATGGATTACCCTTTTTTACGAAGAAACTAAGTCTATTAAAACCGACATCTACTGACTTAGTAACAATTTTCTCTTTTATAAAGCTATCAACGTATGATTTATTACCAGGGAAAAAGATATCTCCCACCTTATTAACCTCTATTACTCTCTTAAGATATCCACTCGCTCCATACATCATGGAAGCTTTACAGTCATAACGAGATTCAAAAATATCATTAATCTCTGAAATTGCATCAGCCATTGTTATGCCCGTATAGATAAGTATCTCTGGTTTTTGGTCTTTTATTATAAGTGGATTCGCATAAGGATCGCACGAAAAGACTAACCCGCAAACTAATAATAACAATAATAGTCTCATTAAACACATTCCCAAAATTGTTTTATATAACATACACAAATATCTATAAATATAACAGTATTTTTTTATTAATAATTATTGTTTGAGCAGTTATAATACTGAAAACATCTTAAATATGATTGATGTGAATCACGATATATTGTAACATATGTTAATTATTAAATTTGGAGAATGTGATGAGATTTTTACTAGTTATTATTATGCTCTTTAGCATAACCCTCGTCTCTGATGCTGAGCCTTTCAGTAAGAAACCAACAGGCAAACCTGAGCTTATCCAATCTGGTCCAGAAAAGATGTGGTGCCCTGTGTGTGGAATGAGTCTAAAAATGTTTTATAAAACAAGCCACGCTGTAAAATTATCTGGTGACAAAAACAAACAATATTGTTCGATCAGATGCCTAGTTCAAGACTACCAAGGCTTAAAGAATATTGTCAAAGAGCTTTTGGTTGTCGATGTTACTAGCGAGAAACTTATAGATGCTAGAAAAGCATACTATGTCTTAGGAAGCAAAGCACCTGGAACCATGACTAAGGTGAGCAAATTTGCATTCGCTAGCAAAGAAGATGCAAAAGCATTTCAAGCTAAAATGGGCGGAAAGATAGTCAGCTTTACAGAAGCTATCTCATCAGCAACTGATTCAATGAAAAAAGACGTAGCCATGACAGATATGAAAAGAGCTAAAATGATGTACCCTAAGGGTAAGAAAATCTTTTCTACTGCATGTGATAAATCTATAGATCCTCTACAATATAACCTTATAAACGAGCTTAAGGCTGATATATCAAAGACTAGTAAATGCGGTAAACTTAAAGAGAAGGAATTACAAGCGGTCGCTCTATATCTTTGGGATAAAGTAAGGGTAAACACAAACTCTGAAAAATTCCTTCATGTTGAAAAACATGAAAAATGTCCAGTATGCGGGATGTTCGTATATAAGTATCCTAAATGGGCTGCTGAAATCACATACTCTCAAACTGGGGCGACCAAAAGTGTTAAGTTTGATGGTGTAAAAGATATGTTTAAATTTTATTTCACTCCAGAGAAATGGGGAGAATATAAAGATATCAAAATAACTAGTATTCGTGTCACAGATTATTACTCAAATAAGGCAATAGAAGCGATAAAGGCATTCTATGTATTAGGTTCTGATGTTTATGGACCTATGGGTAAAGAACTAATACCTTTTGAAAATATGAAATATGCTGAAACATTTATGAGTGATCATAACGGACAAAAAATACTTAAATTTTCAGATATAACAAAAGAGCTGACTTACAAACTAGATGAATAAAACCAAAGGTTTTACAATACTTATTACTTTATTAGTAATAATAATGTTTTCTGAGATTGCATGGGTATCTTCCTCACGCAATACATCTAAAACTGATATTATGGTCAGGCAGTCTTTTACGCATCTCGTAGGGCTACCTGACCTATCTTTTTACATCAGTTCAACATCCGAAAGACATAGAGCTATCTCAAACATTGGTAACAGTCTAGGTATAGCTCAACTTAATCGAGAGACAGGCTTTTCTGGGTTAGTTTATAGCAAGGGTCAGCGATGAACATTAAACTTTTTGAATATGCACTCTTATCACTCACAAGAAGACGCACAAAGCATTTGTTTATTTTTACTATTCTGACATTGCTCTTATCTATAAGCCTAAGCATCTTCACTATAAGCAATTCAATAAGACAAGAAGCTGAATATTCCGTTAATAATCTGCCTGATATCACCGTACAAAAACAGATAGGTGGTCGTCAACAATACCTTGATGAGGCATTGATAGATGACATTATAGTAATACCTGGAGTCTTATCGGCGACCCCTAGAGTATGGGGTTACTATAATTTTGAATACCTGAACACCAACCTTACTATCATTGGGCTTGATCCATTCGATCCAGACATGAGTAAAACTTTGACTAAAATAACTAACGAAATAGACACTTCATACATAATTAACGAAAAGAGTATCATAATTGGTGAGCAACTACATAAAATCATCAAAGAGATTTACAATAAAGACGAATTTAGTTTTCAGACTCCATCAGGAGATTATATAACCCTACCTATTACGAGCACTTTTGAATCAGCATCTAATATGTTATCAACAGATATTGTGTTAACAAATCTATCCTCAGCGAGCAGTATCTTAGGTATTGAAACAGGGTTAGCTACTGACATAGCGATAAACGTAAGTAACCCACAAGAATTATCAACTATAACCGAGAAGATAGAAAATATGAGTCCAAGCTTTAAGGTCATAACTAAAGATCAGATCATTGCTTACTATCAGAATATGTTCGACTACAAAGCAGGGATATTCTTATTATTTTTTCTATCATCACTATTCACGTTTTTTATGATTGTTTTTGACAAACTGAGTGGTCTAACAAACGAAGAAACAAAAGAGATAGCCATCTTAAAATCTGTCGGTTGGGAAACTCGCAATGTCCTACAAGTTAAGATATATGAGTCTGTAATTATCGCTTTTACAGCTTTTATACTCTCAATCTGCTTATCAATATTTTATGTGTATTTTTTACAGGCACCTGGGTTACAAAATATTTTCATGGGTTATTCATACCTTAAACCTCATTTTGAACTAACTTACAAATTTGACTTAAACCTCCTCATAACAGTCTTTTTCGTCACTATACCTTTGTATATTGCCGCTGTTGTTATCCCTGCATGGAAGGCAGCAATAACCGATCCTGGTGAGGTTATGCGATGATAAGAATAGACAACCTTACAAAAACTTATAACATCGGCAAAAGGAATGAAACTACTGCGGTAAAAGACTTCAATCTTAATATAAATTATGGAGAGACAGTGATCCTTAGTGGAGTTAGTGGAAGCGGTAAAAGTACAATCCTTAGCCTCATCTCTGGCACAATGAAACCTACTAACGGTGTTGTGCGCATTAATGATCAGATAGTTTCAAAGTTACCTGACAGATTTGCATCGACATTCAGAAGAGGAATGATTGGTATGATATTCCAGCAGTACAATCTAGTTGGTGACCTTAGCGTAATAGAAAATATCTCTATTCCATTGCTCCCTACCGACTTAACACAAGCTCAGATCAAAAATAGATGTAAAAGCATACTCGCAAAGCTCGATATTGCTGATAAAGGAAACCTAGCTGTACAAAACCTGTCTGGTGGTGAAATGCAAAGGGTGGCTATAGCAAGAGCTCTCATCAATGATCCCCATATTATACTTGCTGATGAACCTACTGCAAATCTTGACAAGGCGCTTACGCAGAGTCTAATAGAGATGCTTCAAAAGCTCAAACTAGAAGGTAAGACTATCATAATAGCAACACACGACCCAGCTATTTTGAACTCAGGGATTGCAACACGCATTATTCCTATTATAAAGGAGGGCTAGCATGTCACTCCTTATACCAGAAGTTTTCATACTACTCCTTACAGACACAATTTTCTTATTACTGATGTTATACATAACTCCATCTGTGATACAGATCATTAAAGGGTGGGATTTTAATAGTCAATCATCAGATCAGTACAATTTAGAAAAGAGAAGGCTCCTGATATCAACTATCGTGAGGTTTACCTTTATACTAAAGATCCCCCTCTTCCTTTATTATATATACCTTAATGACAAACTATCAAACGTACTAACAGGGGCAATGTGCGCCACAGGTTCTATCAATGCGACAGTGTATGGTGCGTCGCTACTCTATATTAAAGTAACGATAATATATTTGATGTATATCTGGATAGTTTACTACAACAGTAACAATTCATTTAAAGACTTACCCTATATCAAAACAAAATATAAATTGCTCTCTTTAATTATAATCTTAGCAACAGTGGAGACAATACTCACCTATCTTAACTTTAACAATATCGACCCAACGGCAATCGTTAGTTGTTGTAGCAGCATCTATAGTACTACATCAGAAAACAACTCACTCATAATGTCTATTAAGCCTTTTAAGGCATTTTATATTTTTATCATGACATCTACTTTACTAATTATTTCCATGCTCCTAAAACGTCCATTATGGATCAGTATAATGTCAGTCCTGTTCTTCTTTACTGGCATAATAAACTTGATTCTGTTTACGAGTACATATGTCTATCAATTACCAAGCCATAAATGCCCTTTCTGCATTTTGCAAAGCGACTATGGGTACATTGGTTACCTCTTTTATATCTCACTCTTTATAAGTACAACCTCTGGTATAAGTATTTATTTCTACAATAAATTACAGACAAATATACCAAAGTATCAAATGTTAGTTTGTTTAATATTTTCAATATTTTTCATATTTTTATCTGTTTTTTTCCCACTAAAATACTATTTTATAAACTTGGTATGGCTATAGCTAGTTCTGTACGTTATAATTATTTAATACTACTGAAGGCAAAAAATGGATGTAAGAAACAAAGCGATTCTAATTATCTTAATTGTTACAATGCTAATGGCTTCTGTCTTTGTCAGTATTGCGATATCCGAACATCAACAAATCTATAACGAGAAAATAACCCACCACGAAAACAGCCTTTCATACTTAGTTAACTCAGAGTTTTTAGATCTGAAACAAGTCTATACAGCCAGACTAAAAGGATTTATTAAATCGAACACACAAGTAATATCTGCATTTGCTGAAAGGGATAGACCTTTATTAATCAAGAAACTTCAGCATAGATTTAATACATTTAATAACGAAAATAATGACTTTTTTGATATAGTCTTCACTACGCCAGAAGGGACTCTTTTTCTGTCTATGGACGATAAAAACAGTTATGGGAATAATTACACACATTACAATTATGTTAAGTCACTTCAAAACAATTCTAGCTCAATACATGGGTTTACAATATCTAACGGTCAACTCTTCTTTCAGGTAGCTTCAAACATATATTTAGAAAATAAAAATATAGGTAGTATAGAGTTCAAGATAAAAACATCTCGTATGAATGAAATGATTATGGAACTGTTAGATGCTGATTATGGGGTAGCAGTCACTCATAAAATTAATAGTGATACAAGTCTTAACAATACCTACGACACCACAATAGTAGATGCAAATTGTCCTTTATTTACTAACCTACCTAATGATTTTAACTTTGAATCGAAAATACAAAAAGTCAAATTAGATGACAAATCATACTTAATTCATTACAAAAAAATTCTTAACTTCGACAATACATTGGTTGGTTACTACCTCACCTCAAACGATATTACAGAAATGGAAAAGAGCTTTAACTCCTTCATTATATATATTTTGCTTGCAACTGCTGTCATAATAATACTCAGCTCATTAGTCTTGTATAAAGGCTTCGGCGTCGTTTTAAAACAAATAGAGAATATCAACCTCAACTTAGAAGAGAAAATTAATAAAAGGACTAAAGAGCTTAATATTGCTAAAGATAATGCGGTCGAACAAAACAAAATCATTAATACCCTATACGAAAGATTCAAAAGCATGTTCGATAATCACCACTCTATTATGTTCTTAATAGACACAGCAGATGGCAGTGTAGTTGATGCTAACAGTGCCGCATGTCATTTCACAAAACTGGATAAGGAAACATTACAAAAACTAAGTGTTGCGGACTTTAGTCTTATTCCGCATGAAGATATTTTACAGATTTTGGAAAAATCAAAACCTAATGGTCTAAAAAACTATCGTACTAAATTTGCGATTGATAATACAATCCTAGACATAGAAATTCAGGCGACACAACTTGATTTTGACGATAAGACACTACTCTTCGCGATTTGCTATGACGTTACAGAAAAGATAAAATTTGAAAATGAACTTAAAGAACTTAACAAGAACTTAGAGTTAAAAATAGAGAAAGAAGTAAAAAAACAAAAACAACAAGAGATGCTACTTATACAGCAATCAAAGATGTCTTCTGTTGGCGAAATACTCTCAGCGATTATCCATCAGTGGAAACAGCCTATGACCGCAATTAGCTATCTTATGCAAGACCTAGCAGATTCGCCCGAACACAATATTAAAAATACAGAACACATTGAACATATCTCAAAAGAAGCATTAGAGCAAATCAACTATATGAACAAGACTGTAGATGATTTCAGAAAATTTCTCATGCCTACAAACTCCAAAGAAATTTTTAATATTGTTGAGAGTGTGTCATCTACAATAAATATGGTTATTAAACAGATAATCAAGGATGAAATGGATCTTAACATTACTATTATTAACGACAATCAAGAGGCTCAGTCATTTGATATTGCCACAATAACAGAAGGTAATAGCTTTGGAATTAATATTGATTGCTTTAATACTAAAGGTTACCCTAACGAGTTTAAGCAAGTGCTTATGAATATAATATACAATGCCAGAGACGCTATTAAAGCTAATAGGAAAGATGACCTCACTACTGGAAAATTAAATATAATGGTATCATGCAAAAACAATCATATTGAGCTTGGGGTTGGTGACAACGCAGGTGGCATACCTGATGAAATCATTAATAAAGTATTCGAACCCTACTTCACAACCAAGTCACAGCAAGGGACTGGTATTGGATTATATATGGCGAAAAGTATCATAGAAAACCATATGGAAGGCAAAATAACAGCACATAACTCTGACATAGGTGCTGTGTTTACGATCAACTTAAAACAATACCGAGTTGGTTAAAACAGACCAGACTTATAAGCATATTGAACTAGAGATGCGGAGTTTGCTAAATTAAGTTTCTGCAACATCTTATTTCTATGTGTGTCTACAGTATTCTTACTAATACACAATAGCTCAGCAATCTCTTTACTAGTGTTACCTATGGCTATCATTTTCAGTATTTCACACTCTCTATTGGTCAGGACACTATCTTTTGCTTTAAATTTATCTTTTGTTGAAAAACCTGAAAAGACTTTTTGAAGGATCTCTTTAATATTTTCAGACGTATCTTCAACACATATGTAATGCTTAATTCCATACATTTGATGGTAGTAGTTAATATGCTTATTATCAATTGTAGTCGCAATTACAATAACAGAGTCATTATAAACACCTACAATCTCATTTAAGATATTGTCATCCACACTTCTTGAGTATAAGTCAACAATGATAAATTTTGGTTTATTAATAAAAGTAACATCACGAAGATTTTTCATGTTGTCAACACTTACCACTGAAGAGATGAAATCATCAGCTGAAACTATTCTCTCGAGGCTTTCTCTGAAAAGCGTATTTTTGCTATAAATAAAAACACAACCCATAATACGTTGCACCTGTCTTTTTGAACGTATTAAAACTTTATATTGTTTGATTAAGTCTGTAAATACCGATAATTATGTATATTTCACAGTAATATTACAATATTGATAATTATCAAATTCTATCAGCCAGATTAAAAGTGGATATTGAAAATAATCATATATTCAATCATTTATATGTACTCACTTATAACTATACTTCATGATAATAAAACTAAGAAAATATCAATTTATGGATTTTCGAGTGCAAAGGTGTTGATGAAGATAAAATAAACTTTTCGTATAGATCAGCAGATTCTGAAATTTCGAGACCAGTAACTTTTGCCCCAGATTCAATTGCGATAATTTTTCCTGCTGCAATATCCCAAGGGCTGAGATTAAATTCATAAAAAGCATCAAACACACCCTTCGCTGTATAGCATAGATCAAGAGCAGCAGAACCAGCTCTTCTTATGCCCCTAGTTTCAGCCAGTATTCGACCAAGTATAATCAACATCTCAGGCGTGGTTGAATAATTATCACCACAAGGGAAACCTGTAGCAATTAGGCAATCAGACAGATCGGATTTGATAGAAGCGGAAATACGTTCATCATTCAAATAAGCGCCGCCACCCTTCTCCGCTTTGTACATCTCACCCATGACAGGGTTATAAACAACTCCACACAGCCCCTCTGTCTTATCATAAACACCAACAGAGATGCAGCAGAAGGGGAAACCATGAACAAAGTTAGTTGTGCCGTCTATCGGGTCTATATATATTACCTTGTTATTGTCAGACTTTTCATTTGCAGTCTCTTCCGCAACGAAGCTATATTCAGGTGTCAGGAATGAAAGTTCCTCCATCAATATCTTCTCAACTGCAACGTCATACTGCGTGACTAAATCTATCTTGCCCTTAAATGAAACCTCTTTTATTCCATTAAACCCATCAAGAAGATGTTCTCCTGCCTTTCTTACAGCCTTTTCTATCTTTGTAATCATTGATTTTCTCTCTATATTGCTTTATATTTTGTCGTTATGTTTTATTCCAAAGAACAACAAGACGGAGATTGATTATATATGAGCGCACCAGAAAAGTACATAGACCTACACGACATCAGCTTTGACATATCAGTCGAAGATTGTTTCGAAAATTTACGTCCGCACCCAAAGTTCTCTCACTGTACTTTTGAGAACTACATACCGGATGAAAACTTTCAGACCCAAGCTGAGATCAAAGAACGTCTACAAAACACCTTAGAAAAGATGCGTGATATTAATGTTGGAACCTCTGCTCCCATATCAAAAAGAAAATTCGGTCTTTTTGGCAAAAAGACGACAGCTGCACCTATGGCAGATGAGAATAAACCGAACAATCTATACATAGACGGAAGTTACGGGATTGGCAAAACTCACCTACTCAGTGCTTGCTATAACAAATGCCAAAAAAACAAGGCGTTTCTTAGCTTTGGCGAGATGAACTACTTCTTTCACTATCTAGGTGTAGAAAACTGTATCCAACACTTTTCAAAGCTTAATCTGCTCCTCATCGATGAGTTCGAGCTTGACGACCCTGCTATGACGCACATTATGGCTAAATTCTTCCGTGAAATAGATAAGAACACACTAGTTGTAACCACTTCTAATACTCTACCTAGTGACCTAGGAAAAGGACGTATAGGGAACATTGAAAATTTTGGTAAACAGCTTGGAATTATATCTGATAGTTTTGAGTCGATAATGGTCGAAGGTGAAGATTATCGTAAGAAGAATAAGAAGCTAAAAAAAGAGATGTCGGAAGACAACTTTCTGGATGCATTCGGTGCATACACATCTGAAGGTAAACCAAAATCGAAAATAGGTTTTGAGTCACTTAATACGCTCTTAGAAGCTAATCACCCGTTTAAATACTTTAAGATTCCTGCAACGATTGAAGCATTATTTATAGATGGGCTACGCCCCTTTGTTCAACTGAACAACGCACTCAGATTCAACCAGCTTGTTGACGTTTGCTACTACTACAATACAAAGATTTTTATAAAAGGGAGTTGTGACCTGTCTGACCTTTTTCCACCAGAATTACTTGAGTCAAGCTTCCAGAAAAAACTACTCAGATGCCTATCTAGGTTAGACGAATTAGCAATCTTTTATCAAGTATAGTCAATATACCTGCCAAATGATGTGGCACACGAAGCGAACCTAATGAATTTGCCACTACAGCAGATTAATATAGTTTAATTGTTGCGGATGAATTCTTGCAACGCCTCGATCTTAAGGTGAGCACTGAGAACAAGAGCTGTCTGGTCGTCCATAGGTACAGCGGCATGTGGAATCTTTGAGTTAAAAGCGATAGAATCACCAGCGACTAAATCCATAACTTCGTTACCCATCTTCATAGTTATTCCGCCTTCAACGATATACATATACTCGTAACCTTCGTGGCTGAAGAGTTTGTCGTCACATTTATCAGGCTTGATAGTCACCAGAAGCCAATCTAGATAATCAAATGATTTCATCTTTGCAAGTTCTTCATACATATAGCCGTGCTTAACGCCTTCGCGAAAGATGAATTTCTTCTCATCCTGCTTTACTACATAATAATCATGATGGTTTATCTCTTCTTCGAAGAAGTAAGTCATTTTTACATTAAGAACCTTAGCTATCTTAGCCAATGTATTTATAGGAGGCATAACAATATTGTTTTCTATCTGAGATATAAGAGCTTTAGAGAAACCAGTAAAATTAGCTACATCTTGAAGTGTAAGCCCTCTTTCATTTCTGATTTTTCTTACACGCTCGCCTATTTTAATTTCTATATCTGCCATGCTTGCCTCTTATTAAAATATGAATATTGCCCCAGAAAGCGATGCTCAACCTTGTTCAGTATCGCTAAATCTCTATAAAAAGTCAATCTTATATTTCAACGACTGTGATAGCTTCCCCACCCTCTTCGTTTGAAGCGAGGGCATATTTTTTAACACGTGGGTCGGTACGGAGGAATTCATGAACACCTTTGCGCAGTTGACCAGAACCACGACCATGAACTATGAAAAGTTTAGACGAACCAGCAAGAACAGAATCATCCAGCTGTTTATCGAGTATATCGAGTGCTTCTTCAACACGTTTACCTATTAAAAGTAGCTCAGATTTGCCACCAGCGACAACATCTCTGCTAACCCTGACATCTTGAACCTTCTCCTTCTCGGTAACCTTCTTACCGACAAGGTCTTTAAGCTTCATTGTTATCTTCATTCCACCCATGTCCATCTTTGCGTTATTCCCGTCAATCTCGAGGACACAGCCTGTCTTGTCATATTTTTCCAGATGGATCACATCACCAATGGTCACCTGATCAACTGGCTTGATCTCTTTCTTAACTTTTTTAAGTCTGGCAGTAGCTCTTTCGATCTCTTTATCGTGAGTCTCTTTTAGCTTCTGTGGTTTATCGGATAACCTTTTAGCACGGTTATAAAGCCTCACAGCCTCTTCTAAGAGCTCAGACTCTTTCTTAGCTAACCTTTCTCTTAGAGCTTCGTTCTTTTGGATGTAGCGACGCTCACGCTCTTCTAGTTCCTCTAGCCTGTCGTCATAATCCTTCACCCTACCCTCAAGATCAGCCTGCATTCTGCTTATATCTTCCATGGTGATCTCAGAGTCACTCTTCTTATCTGATATGAGGCTTGATGCAAGGTTTACAACATCCTCTGGAAAACTGAGTCTACGAGCGATAACCAACGGGTCAGACTTACCTGTAACACCTTTCAGGAGTCGGTATTTTGGTGAAAAATCTTTATAGTCAAAATCGACCGCATATATGATCGCAGTCTCTTCTGTAAGTGCATATGTCTTCATCTCGCCAAAGTGAGTAGTTACAACAGACTTTGCCTTTTTATCTGCCAGTGTCCTACAAACGGCAACAGCCAGAGCGGCGCCCTCTTGAGGCTCCGTACCCGTACCAGCCTCGTCCATAAGGATGAGTGATTCACTGTCAGCCTTCTTAAGTATGTCTCTGATGTTTACCATATGGGCAGAGAATGTAGACAAGTCCATAACGAGGGATTGCTTGTCACCTATGTCAGCGAGTATATTTTTGAAATTTACTATTTTTGCGTATTTGGCAATGAGTTGTAGTCCACATTTACCTAAGATATGGTTCAGACCAATAGATTTCAGAGCGGCAGTCTTACCACCCGTGTTTGGTCCAGTAACAACAGCTGTCAGCTCATTGTCAGCTATAGAGAAATCAAGTGGAACAGACTCTGCCCCTTTCTCTAGGTAGATAACAGGGTGGTGAACATCTCTAAACTCAATATTGTCACCAAAATCTGGAAAGCTATAAGGCTTACCTTTATAAAATAGAGCTGTCTCCAGATGGAAGACTAACTCAGTATATGCGTTTATAGTCGTATTTATATCAGATACACTTTCAAAGATTCTAACAGCTAACTCTTTTAGGAGCCTGACAGATTCTTCTCTCTCAGAAGCCAAAAGTTCCTGAAGTGTGTTGTTCATGCCGACTGTCGAAGAAGGTTCAACATATAACGTCTGCCCACTTGACGACCTGTCGTGTACGATACCTTGAATGTATTGCTTAAAGTTAGATTTGCAAGGGATAGTGAAACGTCCACTACGCTCAGTGATAACCTGCTCCTGAACGAATTTAGTAGATGAGCTATGGGCAAAAACACCAGCCAGCTCTTTCTGAATCTGCTTGCGTATTGTCCTCAGATCTAGCCTGATCTCTTGCAACAGCCCAGATGCAGAGTCTTTGATCTCACCCTTGTCGTTAATAGTATAATCTATATCCTCTGTTATCTCGGAAAAGACGTGTATCTCTGACAGATGAGCCTTTAAGTGATTAACTCCACCATCGAGCAAGCTCTTCTTTACGTCTCTCACACTCTGAAAAAAGGTACTGTATATTAACAACTCTTCAGGTTCTAAAAATAGGAGTGGATCATCAAAACGAGGATAAAGTGATAAGAACTCAGCATCAGATGGGATGCGAATATCTGATTTTCCAACATAGTCGAGAGCCTCTGAAAGCTCACGTTTGTATTTTTCTATCTTTTCAAGGGCGTAATACGGCTTTAAAGCCTCCAGTCTGCGTTTAGCAAATGAAGACGAATAGCCTTTCAGCATGTACCCTTTGAAAAGGCTAAACTCTAGAGTTTCAAGATGAATCATTTATTCTTTCTGCATACCCTTAAGTGGGTTTTCAGGTATTTCCTCATTCGTGAGACCTTCGACAACATCTTTTGTGTTCTCAGGTAGATCTTTCACTTCATCAAGAAGCTTAGAGTCTTTTACAGCTTCAAGAGCATCTTGAACAGCATCACTTTCAAGAAGTTCCATAGCGTCTTTAGTCTTCTTAACCTCTGGCATATCAAGAGGATTAATCTTTTCTACATCAGGGATTTTATTCATAACTTTATAAACATATGGAGAGACCTTAGCCAACCTACCTGACACCATACCTGCCTGTAAGTTTTTGCTAAATGTGCTCTTCTTAGGGAGAACAGTAATAACAGTTGAGAGTATTAGACCAAGGATAACAGCAGCTTTTAAAGCACCAAAAACAAGACCGCCGCCCCTATTTACAGAGCCAAGCTTTATCTCTTTAAACGCTTTACTAAGTACTGTACCGACCATCACCACGATTATGTATGCAATTATAAAACCTATTACATACCCGATAGCGTTTGAAGCCTTTTCGTCCAGCCCAAGAGCAGCAACAGGCTTTGCAAATATATGTGAATATTTGTAAGCGACTATATAGCCCGCAACAAGTGCAAGTAGTCCAAAAATCTCCATTATGAGCCCTTTGATAAGCCCTTTAACTGCAACAATACCGATTATAATCAGTAATACTATATCAACTATTCCCATCGAACGCAGCCCTCACAAGTTGATTTACAAGTTTGCCATCTGCCTGACCGTTAGTGTTAGCCATAACAGTCTGCATAACTTTCCCAAACAATTTTTTATCAGATGTATCAACACCTTCACAAGCAGCTGTAACGATAGCTTTGACTTCGTCATCACTCATCTGCTCTGGCATGTATTTCATAAGGAACTCTGCCTCTTGAAGTTCTTTTTCAGCAAGCTCTGGTCTGTCAGCATTTGCAAATTGCTCAGCAGCGTCTTTACGTTTTTTGAGAGCAGTAGCGATAACCTTCTGAACACCAGCATCATCAAGCTCGCCAGCGTCTATCTCAACATTTTTAATCTCTGATTTAAGCATTCTGACAGTGCTGAGACCAACAGTCTCTTTTGCACGCATGTATGTTTTCATATCTTCGGTGATTTGGTCTTTAAGCGACATTATATATTCTCCTTACCTATAAGCCTTGCCATGATATATAAGAAATCTGACAACCTGTTAACGTATTTTAAAACGGCAGGGCTAAGATTAGCACAAGCAGAAAGACTTATCAATCTTCTTTCATACCTTCTCGCTACTGTTCTGCATACGTCAGCCCTAGCGGCATTGCGCGTTTCAGACGGTATAATAAAACCTTTAAGGTCAAGTTTCCCCTCACCTTCTGCAACGAAGCTTTCAAGAAAATCTATCTCAGCTTGATCGATATCATATTTTTCACCGTCCATATCAGCACAGTGAGCGTTAGTGATAAAGATATTCTTCTGAACCCTTTCGATAATTTCTAGATAAAAAGGGACAAGATGTTTCAGCTCACCGAGATTAGACACAAGCTCATCGCCAGTACCGACTGTCTCAATCCTGATATCATCTTTAGAAACCCTTTGACCACTATAAAGGGAGGTTTGCCCTTTATCGCCACCTTTTGTAGTTACACTCATTACAGGCTTAAATCCTCCGCTATTTCGAGAAGCTTTGTGTCCAGTGGACGTTTATTTGATAATACATAATCGAGATCGACATAGCCTATATCACGACCATTAAGTGCTGTCATAACACCTGTACGACCTTCCACAAGCCCGTTAACAGCAGCAGCCCCCATACGAGTTGCGAGTATTCTATCAAAAACTGTTGGGCTACCACCACGTTGCAGGTGACCAAGGACTGTTATACGAGTATCAAACCCACCTATAAGTTGGAATGCCTTACCAAAATCGATAGCACTCCCAGCACCTTCAGCAACAATAACTATACTTCTGGATTTCCCCTCTTCATATCTAACTTTTATCTTATCTATAATCTTTTCAAGGTTATATTCTATCTCAGGAACCATAACAGCCTCTGCACCACAGGCGATAGCTGACATCAACGCGAGATAACCGCAGTTTCTACCCATAACTTCTATAAGAAATGTTCTGTCGTGTGAACTAGCTGTTTCGTTTATCATATCTACAGCGTGAGCAATATTGTTCAAAGCTGTATCTACACCAATTGATGTGTTAGTACCGAATATGTCATTGTCTATCGAGCCAGGCATACCTATTATCTTGATACCATATTTTTCGTGCAGTATCTTAGCTCCCGTGAGTGATCCATCACCACCTATAACGATAAGCCCTTCTATTCCACGTTTTTCAAGCTCTTCTATACCTTGCTTTTGCCCTGCCTCTGTCTTAAATTCCATGCACCTTGCAGACTGTAAAAATGTTCCGCCCCTTTGTATAGTGTTCGAGACCTCTCTACTGGTCAGAACATCGATATTCCCTTCGATCAGCCCTTTATACCCCTGACGGATACCATAAACCTCTATATCATTAGCAATTCCTGTACGAACAACACTTCTTATGGCGGCATTCATACCTGGGCAATCGCCTCCGCTAGTCATTACTGCAATTTTCTTCATTTATCTCTCCGATTCTGTTTATATTAATATCTACAAAACACAGTCACTTAACTCGCAAGCTAAGAGTAGCTGTTTGTATATGTATTCTGGTTTATTTTTAGATTTATTCTAGGTAAAAAATGCGAGAAAGCAGAATTTACATATAGTAAATGAGCATTTCACTGTATTTTTAACGACGAAAAAACTAAAAAGAGTCAGAATTACTTGCTGGTCATAGTGAAAGACCCATCCCAATCCTCAGGCGGTGGATTTTCCATGTATAATTCACATCTCTCTACAAACACTGTTGAGGTTGGATCCCCCTCTTCTGCTAGCTTTTTGAAGACTGCTAAGCCTTCTTCAAACTTCTGACCAAAGTAAAACTCCATACCTTGATCGAATTCAGCTTTGAGCTGTCTCAACTCTTCTGTATCTTCCATAACCTCAAAGATAGCAACAGGTTCATTCTTACCCTTAACACGTACGTTATCCAATTTGCGCATAAGAAACTCCATCTTGCAATTCTCTTTGGTGTATTCACTAATTACAATTCTACACTTATACGCTTTGCAAAGACCTTCAAGCCTTGATGCAAGGTTTACACTATCACCTATCGCAGTGTATTCAAAACGAACAGTAGACCCCATGTTTCCACAAACACAGTTACCAGTATTTACACCGACACCAACGTCTATGGTAGGTAGACCCTGCTCTATAAACATTTCATTTATCTCATGTAGTTTTCTGATAATTTGCAATGACGAAAGGACTGCCATATCTGCGTGATCTTCGATATCTAGTGGCGTATTAAACAGAACCATCATCGCGTCACCAATATATTTATCAAGCATCCCTTTATTTTTTAAAACGACCTTGGTCATAGGGTCATGGATTTTATTAAGCATAGCGACAAGATCTGGCGCTGAGAGCATCTCAGATAGTGATGTAAAGCCTCTAATATCTGAGAAGACAACAGAGATAAACCTCTCTTCACCCCCAAGTTGTAGTTTGTCAGGGTTCTTTTGGATCTGCTCAACAAGCTCTGGAGAGACATATGAGCCAAATGCTTTTTTAACCTCTTTCGCCTTACGCTCCACAGTAAAGAATGCGAATGACTCCAAACTCGCGACAAACAAAAATGAAGGGGCTACTGTATAAAATTCGTGCTGCCAAAAATTCCCAAATATGAACATTGCATATGAAGTTGCACCAGCACCTATAATAGAAAATCCGTAAAGTAATACTCTGTGTGACTGTTTGCGCATGAAACTAATAGCAAGTACCAAAAATAGTGTCACAAATATGCTTATATAATCGACAGGTATTGATGTGTGAAGTAGTTCATCCTGTAACAGATTACTCAGTGCTACATAGTGAAGTGAAACCCCAGGGGTAATTGAATCGATAGGGGTTGGACGCATATCGTATACACCTACCTCAGTAACACCTACGATGACCATTTTATCTTTGAAATATGATGTTGGTATCGTACCGTCAATTACCTCATTAGCAGAGACATATTTTACTTCATCATAATAGTTTAAGCGGACATATGTTCTATCATTAATATTAAGATTATCAAGATTAAATGATTTGACACCATTTTTGTCTAGCTCAAGATCAACCTCTTTGTTCTTATAATATCTCATCATCTGAACAGCAATAGGGGGAAGGATATAACCCTTATGTATATACGCAAAAGGATAACGTCTATAGAGTCCGTCTGTGTCTGGTTCAGTAGAGAAATATGCGCATGTAAGCCCTGATTCAGCTATGACAGGAATATTTACCTCTGCAAATGGGAATTCCTTAATGCCTATCTCTTCATCTATTAGATTAAAATTCTGATATGCACAATTTTCAAGATAATCAATATCCTCATCAGTAGTCTCTTCTGTAGCTATATCTCTGAAAAAATAACCGAGAATGATATTTCCATTATCGTAAATAGTGTCTGAAAGTAGCTGATCTTTATCCTCATCTGATGTTTCAGAGAAAACGATATCAAGCCCCACAACACTCGCTTCTTTAAGGTTGTCAAATAACTTTGCCATTACATCTCTATTCCAAGGCCAACGACCAATGGTATTAACACTCGGTTCATCCACCTCAACTATAACTATGTCTGGATGAGGTTTAGGGGCGAAACCAAGAGCAGAACGTGCTGAGAATTTCAGGTCTTCAAGCCCTAGAGAGAACTTCTGGATAGAATCAGGCTGATGATAATATCCAAGTATAGCAATCGCAGAGACCACTATAAAACTAATAAGACGATAATTTTTTAATAATGCTTTTAATGAATTCATAATAACCTACAATAATATGATTATATATTATAACAGGCTAATTACATAAGTATCAGAAAGATTTCAATAATATTAAAAAAAATCCCTGACACCTATAAAAGCATCAGGGATTTTGTAATATAAGAATTAATTGCTTAGTAAAGTTTTTCAACCACAAGTGAGTAGTCGGTCAATTTTATCACCTTATAGTTAGGTTTACTGTTTATAGCAGTTGCTAGATAGAGTGATTTTTCAGGGTACATCAGGGTAAGCATGTCTGTACCACGCTCTTTAACCTCAAGAACCCACGCAGTGTATGTTAGCATCTGCTTAAGTTCCATAAGATCTCCAAGGGTTGGATTTCCAGCAATCTGTACTGATATAGATTTATTATTAGCACCTTTAAGTTTCTCCATAACTATACTAACAAGCTTCTGAGAAACCTCACGGTTCATATTTTACATCATTTGGTTAGTAGCGTCATCGAGTGTCGCTCCCATACCTCTAGCAGCAAGGAAGCCACTAGCAAGGATACGAACACTAGGACCATTCTGGGTGAGAAGTCTATATGTCAAACGACCAGTAACTACGTTGAAAGGTAATGAGACACCATAACCAACATCAGAACCCTCTTTTGCTGTGGCAGTTGTTTCAACCTTACCTACAAGGATTGTCCCTGAAAGGTGTTTTGCTGCTATATTTCTCATAGCCATATAGTTATTAGTACGCATAGCCTGATCTAGTTGCTTAACGTTTGTTCCGTCAGTAGAAACTATATCTATAACTTCCAACTGTTGCATAGTCAGTTCATTAATAACTGTCTCAGTAAGGATGTTGGTCTCTTCTATATGTTTATCAGGAAAGACAACAGGGATCATAACAGATATTGAAGTATTCTTTGCTAAAAGCCCAACAGCGTCTTTAGCTTTTTCAGGTATGATAGTAGCACTAATCATAACTCTATAGATCTGACCATCTTCCTCTTCACCTGTTACGGTATAGTTCTGGATAACACCAGTAACTTCGTTCTTTATTGCTTCGTCAACAAGCACAGCGTTCTGCACAATTGTTTCAGATTTGACACGAACTCCTGATGCCTCTTCCATAGCCGCCCATTTCGCTCTAGCGACAGCTTGTAGTTTAGCACTAGTCATGTCACCACTAACGATATCTGCCTCGCCTATAGCGGTGACTGTCACAGGAGCAGCAAATGCCACAACTGAAAACATCATTAATGAAAGCGTAAGTAATATTTTTTTCATATTATTCCCCACCAGTAGGAACAGTCTCTTCAACAGACTCTCCCATAGGTTGTTCTATTATTTTCTTATATATTATCACAAATGGTATGTTTTTATCTTTTGAAATTGCAGAAAGTATTCTGTCAGAGCTTTTAAGATCGACTATCAGCCCAGTCCCAGTAGTAGACGTGGACTTAGCGTCATAAACCCGCTTTACCCCTTTAGAGCCCAGAATTCTCTTAGCATCTGAGATATTGTCAGCAAAAAAGATGTCCTTTTTACCAGCAACACCAGAATAGACAGTCTCTTCAGTAGGAGATAAAACTTTTACAAATAATGATGGGATATAATCAATCTCTGAACTATCAACAATGATGCCACCATAGTTATATCTTCTAACACCATCAACAGGTCTATACCTGTCGCCATACTCAAGTTCTTTAAATATATTAATTTTATCATTTTGTATTGCATCGAAGAAGTCGTTCTTTTTAACCTCAAGGCAAGCGTAGCCTTTTTGCTCGACTGCATCATAAAATCTGCCAGAGTTTTTAAACTCACCACACTCGTGGACAATACTTAAAAACTTGTCATAGTCATATTTTTTCTCTTTACCATGTTCTTCAATGAAGGCTTTACGCTCAGCATCTGTCATGGCATCAAGCTTCGCTTTATCCTCTTCATCCTTCTCTTTATATTCGAAATACATAGGAGCCGCTTTAACAGCTTGACCAACAGTCATAGTGTCAGTTATTAGGCTATCTTGAATAACTTTCCAAACTTCACGTCTCGCATTTTGCATAGCTTCGTTTAAGGCTGCATACTTATTAAGCCCAGTGTCGGATTCTTTAATAACCCTCAATACACCATTCTCTATCAACCCAGCAAGACCAAGTGATTCCTTTTTAAAAGGTACGAATTTATATTCACCCTCTATTTCAAGAACAACATTCACATTAGCCTCTTGGTTGCTTGCATAGGCATTAGTATTAAAGATAATTATAGCTAGTAGGATAAAAACATTGATAAAACGCATAAGCATCCTTCGGTTATATTTTAAATAAATAATATAAGGAGTTCACATTAGATACAAGGTATAAATAACAGAGGACGGATATTTCCGTCCCCTGCTAGTATATGATTGATTAGAAAAGTTTTTTCATTAAGCTCTGCCCTTTAAGCTGCTGACGTTTAATAATAACGCCAAGCTTAAGTCTAGCAGTCTGCTCTGGTTTACCTTTAACCTGTACCCATGACTGTGTAGCCTGAACCTGGTTAGAAATAACAAGGTCAACAGGAATCTTAGACATGTTACATGTTTTTGCGTTTGTAAGAGGGTCTTCGATAACCATGAAATCGTAAGCATCAAGCTTAGTTCCTGGTTTCATTCCTTTCTCTGAACCGAGGTTAATAAGAGCTACTTGCTTCATTCCTCTAAGCTGCTGGATATAACCACGCTGAGCGAATTTTTCTGAGAATGCAGGTCTGAGGTCATCAACAGCCTCACCCATAGCTTTCTTAGCAGCTGTTATAGCCATTTCAGGGTTAAAGTCTTTCTGCTCACCAGCAACTTCATGACCTTTAACTTTTTTGTTAATAAGCATTTTACCAGTTGCAACGTCAAGAAGCTTGATAGTCATCTCGACATTTACGTTCCAGCCAGCTTGTGTGTTAGCAGCAGCTGTAGCAGCTGACATCGCAAGGTTTAGCCAAGCATTACCAGTATTACTACTGTTTTTGGCCTTAGTTTTATATTTAGTAGCGATGTTATCTACAGTACCTGTGATGATGTATTGAACACCAGCGAGTTTACCAAGCTGTACAGATGTAGTAGGGTCACCTAGTGTCATCTGAAATTTCTGCTCAGACATTATTTGCTGAAGGTTATTACGATCGAAGATATCCATGCCACCAATATTAGACATAGTATTTTCAACAGATGATTGCGCATATTCGCCGATGTTAGGTGCGATTTCTCTCATAAATGTATCTACATTCTGAGAATATTTTCTGTTTGTTTTGGATGCACTAGCTCCACCTATACCAACGCCAACAGGTGAAGCAACTATACCAACTACAGCAGCTGATTTTCTAGTTGTTGTACTCTCTCCAGATGTTTTGGTATTTGTAGCAGTCATCTTTCCATAAGTTGTGTTGTTTAGGAATTGTGTGATAGCAACACGTGGTGTCTCAGTTTTATAAGACGCTTTACACTCTAAAGGTATGGTAACTTTCTCGATATCACCAGGTGTAATCTGGTGCGCCATAGGGTCAATTTTTGGTCCACCACCAACACAGGCAGTGAGAGCAAAAATCGCCATAACTATGAGCGACGTAACGGTAACTCTTCTCATAATAATATCCTCCAAAAAAATTTTCTGGACAATTATACATTTAAATTAATTAAAAAACAATTTTGATTTTGTGATTAATCACAAGAGAGTTCAGCCATTACTTTTTGAAGGTCTTCCCAGCAAGGTTTTTTCATATTCCCATTTCTAAGAAGATAAGCTGGATGGAATGTAGGCATAACTTTTACACAGTTTAATTCGACAAACTCACCTCGGATTTTTGTGATACCGAGTTTAGTTTTTAATAGATTTTGAGCAGCGACACTACCCAAACAAACGATTACTTTTGGTTTAATATATTCAATCTGTCTATAAAGATAAGGGATACATGTTGAAGACTCATCTTCGAAAGGATTACGGTTTTCAGGTGGTCTACATTTTACGATGTTAGCGATATAGATTGTCTCTCTGGTATGCCCCATAGCCTCTATCATCTTAGTAAGGAGTTGCCCTGAGCGACCTACGAATGGGATACCCTGCTTATCCTCTTCAGCTCCAGGTCCTTCACCAACAAACATAAGGTCAGCCGATGTATTCCCAGTACCAAAAACGATATTATCACGAGTTTTATGGAGCTCACACTTCTTGCATGACTCTACTTCTGCTCTGAGTATCTCGAATGGGTCACCACCGTCTGGTTCACACTCCTCAGCCAAAATATCTTCTACACCATAAACTTCTTTTATCTCATTTTTATCAAACAGTTCCATTCTTCGCCTTATATAGTTTTAGAGCATTACTAAGTATAAGCTCTGCAACTTTTGATTTTTCTATTTTGCCCGACTCAGTTGTAGTACCGTCAGAAAAATATATAGATACTTCATTCTGGTCGGTCTCAAAGCCAATATCTTCTCTGGATATATCATTAGCTACAATAAAGTCTAGGTTCTTTGCATCAAGCTTCTTCAGCGCATTCTCACGAACGTCATTACTCTCAGCAGCAAAACCTACAAAGACTTGCTTCACGTCTTTATCGCTAGCAATTGTTTTCAAAATGTCTGGATTCTTCTCAAGCTCAATTGACATATTTTCACTGTTCTTTTTGATCTTCTTGTCTGAATATTCACTCACTTTATAATCAGCCACAGCAGCAGCCATAATGAGTATATTCACCTTAGAAAGATCAGCCTTAACAGCTGCAAGCATCTCATCAGCCGTCTGTACGGAGACACAGTTTAGACCTTCTAGGCTGACGGACACTGGACCTGCAACAACCTTAACGTTAGCTCCCATTGCCATAGCCTTCTTAGCAATAGCTACACCCATCTTTCCGCTTGAGCGGTTAGAGATGTACCTAACAGGGTCTATTGGCTCAACAGTTGGACCTGCTGTGACAAGTATATTAACTCCCTCAAGTGGCATATCACCACATAGCATCTGAAAAATCTCTTCTGGCTCAGCCATACGCCCTTTACCTTCTGCCTGACAAGCCATCTCACCAACACCAGGTTCGATTATCTGATGCCCCATCTCTGCAAGTCTCTTCAGATTAGTCTGAGTAGCAACATTTGCATACATGTCGACATTCATAGCGGGTGAAAAAACAATAGGTTTTTTATAAACAAGTACGGTTGAAGTTAGTAGATTATCAGCTATACCATTTGCAATCTTAGCCATGGAATTAGCCGTAGCTGGTGCTATAACAAACTCATCCGCCCAATTGGCAAGGTCTATATGCTCGATAATATCAGGAGCAAGACCAGCGTCAAATTCATCGACGTAAGCCCTGTTTCTAGTAATTGTTTCAAATGTAAGGGGAGTTACAAATTTGCATGCGTTATCGGTCATGATTACACGAACATCATGACCGGCTTTCATAAGTAGTCTACATAAAGTGATAGTCTTGTAACAGGCGATACCGCCCGTAACACCGATCAAATAGTTAGGCATTTGCCTTTGCGATTTCGATAGCGTCTTCTTCGACGTTATTTTGCTCGAAAGCGATCTGTTTTTCGATAACTTCACTAAGAGCAGTAGTAGTCACTTTAGTGTGATCTTCATTTTGTCTGCTTACAGTTGTTTCTGTAGGTGAGTTGAGTTCTCTAGCCCTGAGTCCTGCAATGTGTACTAGCTTAAAGCGGCTGTTCAGTTTGTCTTTTTCAATAACTTTTTCAATATCAAGTAATGGCACTTAATCTACCTCCATAATGTCTTCTATACTATCTAATCTGTCGGCTCTAAGGTGCTCGGCAACATAAACTGCC
Source organism: Denitrovibrio sp. (assembly GCA_002869185.1). Lineage (GTDB taxonomy): Bacteria > Chrysiogenota > Deferribacteres > Deferribacterales > Geovibrionaceae > Denitrovibrio. The sequence goes on from PKTN01000001.1 coordinate 644,398, forward strand.
TCAAGCTCATTAGTAGCTCTGTTAATTTCATTATTTACAATAACATAATCATACTCATGAAAATGCTTTATCTCTTCTCTCGCGTTATCAAGGCGAACCTTCATAATCTCTTCACTCTCAGTACGTCTATTAATAAGCCTAGTTCTAAGGTCGTTCATAGATGGAGCGGTGATAAAGATGTAGATACCGTAATCAAGTTGTTCACGAAGCTGACGGGCACCCTTAGGGTCTATATCTAGCAGAACATCACGTCCAGCAGAAAGAATCTCTTCGACTTTACTCTTTGATGTTCCGTAATAGTTGTTATGAACCTTAGCCCACTCAAGGAAATCCCCAGCATCGAGCATAGCCTTAAACTCTTCTTCTGAGACGAAGTAGTAGTCTTCGGTATCGGTCTCTTCGTGGCGAGGAGTTCTTGTGGTGTAGGATACAGAGTAACCTATAGTGTCGAACCTGCCAAGCAATCTATTACAAAGAGTTGTTTTACCCGCACCACTTGGCGCACTAACGACAAATAATTTACCTTTTTGATTTCTCATACCAGATTCTGCACCTGTTCTCTTATTTTCTCAATCTCGCTCTTCGCTTGTACTACATTATTAATTATACCAGTTTTACCACTCTTTGAGCCAATGGTATTAAATTCTCTATTAAGTTCCTGACACATGAAGTCAAGTTTTTTACCGTTTGCAGCCTCTTCTTTAAGGATTTTTGCAAACTGCTCAACATGAGATTCGATACGAGTGATCTCTTCCTGAATGTCGGCTTTTTCAGACATAACAGCAGCTTCCTGAACAATACGCTCTTCGTCATCTACGCCTAGCTCATTAATACGTTTTATAAAGCGTTCTTTCCAGTGTTCGAAAACTCCGTGTCTATTCTCATCTATTTCTTTAGCAATATCGGTCAAAGTGCCAAGCCTTGCAAGCATATCTTCTGCGAGGTTAACACCCTCTTTTGCTCTCATGTCATCGAGGCTTTTTGCACAGTCTGTCATAGCTTGGATCATAAATTTACCTAGCTGATCGCCAACATCGTCTGATTCTTCGCTCTCAAGGATGTCGCTAAAGTTTAGGACATGCTCAAGCTTAACCTCTCCTTCGATACCGAACTTAGACTTAAGCTCTTCGAATACTGACATGTAGCTAGCTACAGTCTCTTCACGAAGGACTGGTTTGTATTGTTGTTTCTTTAGTTTTAGGTCGACATATATATCAACCTTACCTCTAACGAGGATATCTTTTACAGCATTTTTAAGATTGATCTCTATAAAATTGAAAAGTTTAGGCATTCTAAGGTTGCAGTCGAAATATCTGCTATTCACAGATTTCATCTCTATCTTCAGGTCGCAAAGATCATTTGAGGTGATCAGTTTTCCGTATCCGGTCATGCTTTTGGCGGTCATATTTACCATCCGTTTTATTAACTTCAGAAAAACTATATCTTTTTAATAAGATAAGTACCATTTTAGAGATAACAATCTTATTTGTTTCAATAGCTTTTAGGGTTTAAAATGATAACGAATATGCCGTAGGAGGTCAATATGTTTCATCCTTCTTTTATACTTATAGTACTAGTTTTAATTTTGATCGTAAATTCCGTAAAGATACTAAAGGAATACGAGCGTGGCGTAGTCTTCCGTCTGGGAAGATATGTTAGTGTCCGAGGTCCTGGTTTGATAATTCTTATCCCTTTCATCGAAAAAATGAACAAGGTCAACCTCAGAACAGTAGTTATGGATGTCCCTCCTCAGGATGTAATCACCAAAGATAACGTATCCCTTAAGGTGAATGCGGTTCTATATTTCAGAGCTATCGAGCCAGAAAAAGCTATTTTGGAAGTTGACGATTATATCTACGCAACCAGCCAGCTTTCACAAACAACACTTCGGAGCATACTCGGTCAGTTCGAGCTGGACGATTTACTAAGCGAAAGAGAAACTATCAATCAAAAACTTCAAGATGTAATAGATTCTCAGACTGACCCTTGGGGGGTAAAGATCAGCGCTGTAGAGATAAAACATATCGACCTGCCACAAGAGATGCAAAAAGCTATGGCAAAACAAGCTGATGCTGAACGTGAAAGACGTGCAAAAATTATCGCAGCAGAGGGTGAGCTCCAAGCATCACAGAAACTTCACGAGGCATCAGAAATAATGTCTCAAAACCCTGTAACTATCCAGCTAAGATACTTACAAACTCTTAATCAGATCGCATCGGATAAGACAAACACGATAGTCTTCCCGATGTCTCTGGATGGTATAAAAAATTTAATAAAGTAGCCTAATATCTAGCATATCGTTTTTAGGTATAGCGTTATCGTGTTCTTTGTTAATGCTTTACGCTATACCTATAATTTATAACTAATAATGTATGCTTCGTTGATAGGGTTTCATTATACGATTTTACTTTTAGCTCAAAATACCTAAAAACGCGTCATAATTACACTAATCAGGTATAATTCACTATAGAAAAAACAAATAATAGATATTTTCTCTTCACCTTTTCCTATAATATGTTATGTATATTTCACCTAAATGTAATTTAATAACATTAATTAATAAATAGGAGTCGACATAAATGAGCAAAATCAACACCCAAGCCTATATGCAAGATTGGAACGAGAGAGAGGACATAGCATCGTCTATGGTACCTATTATCACAAAACTTTACAGAGAGCGTGGAGTAGTCATTAGACTGTTTAGCCATTCACTCGTTAAGAAAGACCCTGTGAGCATCGTAAAATCACACAGATTCTCTAGACTGATAATAGATCACGAGCTTTCAGTTAGAGAGACAGCACCAGTACTCAACGCTGTCGCTGCTATGGAGCTTTGCCCATGCACAGTGGACATCGGAAGACTTTTTGCAAAATATGAAAAAACAGACAAATCAATGCCGATAGGCGTTTTCGTTAATAAAGAGCTCGAAGCTGTTGACACAGGCGTTAAAGACGAGCGCGAAGACAGAGATGTTGTCCTTTACGGTTTCGGTCGTATCGGAAGACTCATGGCTAGAATCCTTGTGAACCGCTCAGGTGTTTCTAAGGGACTCAGACTTAAAGCTGTCGTTGTTCGCAACTCTGGCAAGAAAGATTTAGCTAAAAGGGCTAGCCTACTTCGCAGAGACTCAGTACATGGAACTTTCGAAGGGACTATTATCGTTCTCGAGGAAGAGGACGCAATCGTAGTAAATGGTAATTATATCAAGTTCATCTTAGCTGATGGTCCAGAAGAGATTGACTACACTGAGCATGGTATCGAAAGAGCTATAGTAATAGATAACACAGGTAAATGGAGAGACGAAGCTGGACTTTCGCTTCACCTTCAATCAAAAGGTACTGAAAAGGTTATCCTCACTGCTCCTGGTAAAGGTGATCTCCCTAATATCGTATACGGTATAAACCAAGACGCTATTAAACCTGAAGATAACATCATCACAGCAGCTAGCTGTACTACAAACGCTATCGCACCAACTCTGAAAGTAATTTCAGATAAATTCGGAATAGAGAGTGGACACGTTGAAACATGTCACTCATTCACAAACGACCAGAACCTTATCGACAACTATCACAAAGCAGACAGAAGAGGTAGAAGTGCACCACTTAACATGGTTATAACTGAGACTGGAGCGGCTAAGGCTGTTGCTAAAGTCCTCCCAGAGCTCAAAGGTGTATTAACTGGAAACGCTATCCGCGTCCCTACCCCGAATGTATCACTTGCAATACTTAATCTTACACTTAAAGAGAAGACAGACGTTGATGCTCTGAATACTTTCCTCAGAGACAAATCTCTCGATTCCGTGAACTCTGACCAGATAGGATACGTTAACTCACCAGAAGTAGTTTCAAGTGACTTCGTGGGTAACAAATTTTCTGGAATAATAGACGGACTAGCAACAATAGTAGATGGCAACAGAGCTGTTGTTTACGTTTGGTACGACAATGAGTACGGGTATAGCCGTCAGGTTAACAGAATCGCAGAATACCTCTGTGGTCTCCGCCTGAAGACTTACCCAGAAAGATACTAATTTAATTTAGTCCATACAAGTTTAAAATGTAATTATAAGGTCTGTTGTCTGCAAAGATGTCAGACCTTTTTTATTCTCAAAATTAATATGTGTGAAACCGCATTCCCCACTTGCAATAATTTAAAAAAAACGTAAAATCCTTCTGTTTGTCTACATAACTTTTATGCTATATAATATCTTTACCAAAGGGCGAGGTTGTAATAAATGAATAAAGCGTATCTTGTACTATCTGACGGAACAGTTTTCGAAGGTAAAAGCTTCGGTGCTGAAGGGACTAAGCAGGGCGAGGTAGTTTTCAACACCTCTATATCAGGCTATCAAGAGATTCTCACTGACCCATCATATTTCGGTCAGATGGTCACCATGACCTACCCTCTTATAGGTAACTCAGGCATTAATGCCGAAGATTTCGAATCAGACAAAGTATGGCTCTCCGCTTTCATCGTTAAAGAATACAGCCAACTCTACAGTAACTATAGAGCTAACATGTCACTCGGTGACTTCCTAAAAGAGCAAGGTACTATCGGTATCGAAGGTATAGACACTAGGATGCTCGTACGACACATACGTGAGCAGGGTTCAATGAACGCTGTTATCTCCACTGAAATCGACGACGTTGAGAAGCTCAAAAAGATGGCAGCAGACATGCCAAGTATCGAAGGTCAGGATTATGTACAAAACGTAACCTGCAAAGAGCCTTACTCATGGACACAAAAAACATGGACACAGGCGGCTGGACACCCTGAGTGCACAGACCCTAAGAGGCACATCGTCGCTGTTGACTTCGGTATAAAAAGAAACATCCTAAGATACTTTGCAGATCACGACTGTAAAATAACTGTTGTTCCTGCGCAGACTACCTTTGCTGAGATAGAAGCACTCAATCCTGACGGAGTATTCCTCTCTAACGGACCTGGAGACCCAGAGCCAGTTAAATATGGGATAGAGCTCGCAAAGCAAATTATCGAAAAGTACCCTACTTTCGGCATATGCCTCGGAAACCAAATCCTTGGTCTTGCCCTAGGTGGAAAAACATATAAACTTAAATTCGGTCACCACGGTGGAAACCAACCTGTGAAAGACCTTGAAACAGGAAGAGTAGAGATCACTTCTCAGAACCACTGTTTCGCAGTAGACACAGATAGCCTTGGCGATCAGGTAGAGGTTACTCACATTAACCTGAACGACAATACTGTCGAAGGTCTTAAGCACACTAGCCTCCCTCTCTTTGCGGTTCAATACCACCCAGAGAATGGTCCTGGACCACAGGATGCTACATACCTTTTCAAAAGGTTCGTAGACATGGTAGACGCTAATAAATAACAATGTTTAGAATACTAGGTATAGCCGTCGTACTGGCGGCTTTTCTTTTAACATCACTTACAGGATTATGGATTGTCCAGTGCGAAAAGTTTCTAGACAATACCCTTCTGACAGTTGAGCTGACTATAGAGAAAAATTCAACATTTAACGGACTTTATAAACGCCTTTTCACAGGCTTAAAAACGCCGCCAGCATTCAGACAATACCTTATCAAAAAGATGAAAGTAGACAGGAACATGAAGTACGGGTATTACCGTGCGAGTGACCTGCCTGTCCGTAGAATCCTTGACGCAATAATGAAGGGTCGCCAATCGACAATGCGTGTGACCATCCCAGAAGGCTTTAACATCTATGACATATCTAATAGAGTAACAGAGAGGATAGTTGAAAGCCCAATAGAGTTCCTCAGAACAGTAAAAGATAAAGAATTTATAAAGCAATTGACAGGTAGTGAGTTCAAATCGCTCGAAGGTTTTCTCTACCCAGACACTTATTTCTTCCCACCAAAATCAACGCCTAAGTTCGTTGCAAACGCTATGTATAAAACTTTCCTCAGTCAACTACCTGAAGACTTCGAGGAGAAAGCTAATAAACTAGGACTGAGCCTCTATGAAGCTGTAATATTAGCCTCTATCATACAGAAAGAGACATACGACCCAGCAGAAGCTCCTATCATCTCTTCAGTATTCCATAACAGACTGAAATTTCCAATGAGGCTACAAGCTGACCCAACCATCATTTACGGACTTTACCCTGAGTTCGATGGGAACATTACTAAAAAGAACTTAAGGGACTCTAAAAACCCTTATAACACATACAAAATCGACGGTCTCACACCTACGCCTATATGCAATCCTTCAAAAATTGCACTCGAAGCGGCTGTTAATCCTGCTGACACTAAATATCTCTATTTTGTAGCTGATAAATCTCACAGGCACATTTTCAGCAAAAACTACAAAGAACACACTAATCAGGTCAACAGACACCAAAAACGCTAGACCGCATCTATTCACTTTAATAAAATCTACTAAAGTATTATTATATAAGTATGAATGGTCATATTGATGTACGTGTGCATAACAAAAAAACACTCGAAATAAAGCTTGAGTATTCGCCAACAGGCAATCCTGATAAGTCAGACTACAATATAGATCTGTACCTTTTCATACCTGACAATATGGGGATAAATGAAGAGACATACGAAAAACGTTATTTTTATCACGACATCTCTCGCATTATAAGGCTGAAATCACCAGATTACCTACTACATAACTATTACAAACGCCTCAAAACTTTCGATACAAATTGCACCATGGGGATTGACCATACTGGTTGCGAATACCAATTCAAAAAATTCATTACAGGCTATCGGTCTATGCTGAGAGACAGTGCAAACAATATATGTGGCTCCAGCAAACCTAAAGAGATAGAGGACTTGCTTAAACATGTAAGGAAAAATAGAAGTATCTTTCGCAAGCTAAACAAGAAATACGGAGACCAGCATGAGATGCTAGCCCTTGGTGACGAATTCACAAGTATTGTCAGCAATGCGTACCTTGTCAGACTATACGAAAGGCTTGGGGATGTTTGCGATGTAGAAATAATCAACACCATAAAGAGCGAGTTAAAGTATCGTAGCAAGCATTACCCACAGTCAGTACCAGGAGACGATGTACAAAACGGTCTACTCATAAATAGGTATGATTACCTAAAAAGCTATTTTTATGATGTTTTATCACTGAAAGCCAAACGGAAAGCTGGCGACAAAGCTATAAAAAACATTCTATACGCTTCAGCCGCTGGAATTTCCATGTTTGTAGCAACTGTAATAGCCTTTTGGGCTCAGAAGAAATACGGAAATTTCACACTACCATTCTTTGTGGCTCTTGTTGTCGGCTACATGTTCAAAGACAGGATTAAAGACGGCTTCAAATCACTCTTAGAAAAACTAGCTGCACCCTCGATATACGATTACATCACACTCGTTTATGAAAGTACTGGAAAACACGCTATGGGTAAGACAAAGGAGAGAGCAAGGTTCGTAACTAGAGAGAGTGTCATAGACTATGTAGATTTCGAAATAGATAAACACGCTCATATTCTTCATTTCAATAAAAAGGTGCACATCAACCATAAGAAGATTAATGATTTCTTAGACCCTGAAATTCTCGGAATATCTGACATTATGAAACTTAATATAAACAGATTTACATCTGGACTTGAAGAACCTCTTTCCTTAATGTACTCTGTCCGTGACGACTCACTAGAAAGAACTTTCGCCGAAAAGGTCTACGACATTGAGTTGTTTATAAAAGTCTCAGCAAAGGGTCATACAGAGCTTAAAAGAGGTGTTCTCACTCTGTCTGCCAGCGGAATAAAAAACTTCAGGATTGTTTAAATGAAAGTAGCTTCTATCGATATAGGTTCCAATGCAGTTAGGCTTCTCATCGCAGATGTAGAAGGCAGAAAAATTACAAAAGTTCACTACAAAAAAAGACATATAACAAAGCTCGCAGAAGTACTCAGTAGTAGAAAAATGCTAAGTAATGCCGCTGTTGAAAGAACTCTCACAGCCCTTATGGACTTTGTACATTCTATAAACAATATAGGTGGAGTTAAGAGAGTTCATGCTGTAGCGACAAGTGCTGTACGTGAGGCGACAAACTCTGATCTCTTACTAGAAGCAGCTAAAAAATTCGGTCTCGAGATAGAGGTCATCGACGGTGACACAGAGGCTGGTCTTATATATGACGGGATAACAGCAGGTATCGATGTTGAGGACAAGAAAACACTCATGTTCGACATAGGTGGCGGCTCCACTGAGTTCATCTATTCTAATCCAGAGACTGGCAATGCAGGTCTTAGCGTACCTTTAGGTGTTGTTAGGATGGCAGAACTTTATAACTTTAAAGATAAAATCAATATGGAAGATATGGATAGAATGACCATGCCTATCTTCACTGTCTTAAATACAGTAATAGAGGCTCTAGATTGCAAACCAGAGATCATGATTGGCTCCGCAGGAACACCAACTACTCTAGCTGCTATGGACATGAAAATGACCGAATACGATCAAGAAAAAGTTAACGGCTATGTCCTTAAAAGAGCTAACATAGAAAAACACTTCAAAACACTTTGCGAAATGCCAGCAGAACTTCGTGTTCATATACCTGGTATGGAGGAAGGGCGTGAAGAGGTTATCATCCCAGGTATCCTTATACTGACAGAGCTTATGAGCATGCTCGGTATAGAAGAAATAATCGTATCTGACTATGGTGTTAGGGAGGGTTTAGCAGTTGCCATCGCAAATGTATAGCCTGATCGCTACCCCTATAGTTACTGGACTAGTCTGTTATTGTACTAACTGGCTAGCTATAAAAATGCTCTTTAGACCTCATAAAAAGAGACTATTGTCATTCGGCTGGCAAGGTGTCATCCCTAAGAATAGAGGAAAGCTCGCAGGTGAGATAGGAACCCTTGTTGGTGATAAACTTCTTAGGCAAGATGACATTCAGTCTGCATTCTTCTCAGAGCAAGTTCAAAATAAGCTAGAGCGTGCTGTTGAGACTGAGCTTAAAAACTTCTTAGAAAAAGACTTCGGAACACTCGAAGAAATTATAGAAAAAACAGGACTCCAAAGCCGAGTTGCTATCTCAGCTCTACTTGAAGCACTAAACTCAGACGGAATACTTGACAGTTTCTTTAATGACATAAAGTTAAAGATCAGCGAAGGTATATTTAGCCTCAAAGTTGGCGAGCTGGAGCAATTTTCAGATAATATCAAGGCTGCAGTTGACGGCATCATGGCGACTGGTCGCATCCAGTCCGAAGCGGTTAATAGTATATCATCATCCATAAATAACTTTGTAATGTCTGGCAAAAGCCTTGCAGACATAATACCTGACAGCCTCACAGGAAAAACAGGTCAGTTCTCATCTTTCGTAACAGAAAATATATTAGCCTCCTTAGACACTGCTATGGCTGACCCAGCAACCAGAAAAAAAATTAGCAATAAATTAATAGACCTTAAGAATAATCATTTCGAAGATGGTGCAGTTGATCAGGTAAAACTTGGTGTATTGAACATGTTCATGAGCGAAGATACTATCGCTGAACTCGTGGATAAATATCTGCCAAACCTGATTACGTCCATCAAAGATAGTGACGAGGTAAAAGGTAAGATATCAAAATCAATAGATGACTACATTAAGAGCTTACTCGCTAAACCACTTTTTATGCATGCTGACGCTATAGTACTCGAAGCACTTTTTCAGCTTAGAAGTTCTGTTGCCACCGCGGCGCAAAAGACACTCGGTTCAGAGCAATTTTCTGAAAAGATTGCAGCTATGATTAATGATATGATAAAGAAGAACTCAGAAAAATCACTAGGTGATCTACTGGATGAGTTTGGTTTAAAGTCAGCTCTAACTGAGAAAATTGACCAGAAATTCACACTTGATCTTCACGATATAGCAGACGGTTTATCAACGCTGGCAGGTAAGTTCAGAGTGAACAATATCTATTCTGTAATACCGAAAAAACTTTTTTACGGCATAAAGATAGCCTTACTGAACGAGATTAATAAGATAGTTGAGAAGAATACACCTAAGATTTTAGAAGCTATCAACTTTCCAAAAATAACAGAAGACAGGATCAACTCCTTAGACCTTTATGAAGTAGAGAACCTGCTGTTCTCATTTATGCAAGATAGCTTCCGTTGGATAAATATTTTAGGCTTCATCCTCGGATTCATGTTTGGAGCTATCCAGAGTTGTATCATCTATTTTATCAACTAGGTGGATTATTGTGCCTACGCATCTCTATGATAAACTTAGTACCCGGTGCTAGGTCTTCGAAATAGAGTCTGCCTTTCATGTTTTGCTCTATAATAATCTTTGACATATAAAGACCAACTCCTGTACCTCTACCCTCTTCCTTGGTAGTAAAGTAAGGCTCAAAGATACGTTCAGCTACATCTGCTGGGATTCCACCACCATTATCTTGCACATAAATCTTGACTGTGTCGTCGCCCTCTTCAACGCCAACCTCGATAAGACCTTCATCACCAATACTTTCCATATTATCTTCGATAGCGTCACGAGCATTTTGGACAAGGTTCAGTAGTACCTGCTTGTACTCATTAGGGAAACCTTTGATATAAACATCTGCGTTAGGATTGCAAGTAGCAACCGCGCCCTCTTCTAAGGACATCCTTTCACCGTGACAATTAATCACGAGCTTAATATTATTCCTAACTAACTGAACTCCAAGCAAAGCAATAGCACTCATAGTCTCTTCGCAAACATCAAATACAAGTTCATCCTTATCAGGTTTAAAGAAATTCTTAAAATCATCAATGGTTTTAGACATAAAATTGATCTGCTTCATAGAGAGACCAACAAGTTCTTTCATATATTTTTCATCAAGCTCATTATGCTTGTGTGAATCTTCAAAATCTTGGATATATATAGCAATAGTATTGAGTGGTTGACGCCACTGGTGCGCAATAGCACTCATCATCTGCCACATGGCAGCCATCTTAGATTGTTGCATCATAAGTCTTTCGTTTTGTCTTCTACGGTGGACTTCTTGCTCAACTTTCTTTTCAAGATACTCTTGTCTTCGGTTAAGGAGTTCGCTCGCCTTCTTTCTTGATGTTACATCCATAATAACAAGCTGTATAAATGTTCTACCAGAAATCTCTAGCCTACTAGCTGATATCTCCGCATTGAAGATATCACCCCAAGACTTAACGAAATCCAGTTCAAACGACCATTTTTTAGTCTTGGTCATCTTGTTTATGATTTCTTGTACACGGTGCACGTGATCTTTAGTGACAAGCATCTCTAGATACATACTCAATAAATCTTCACGCTCGAACCCAAACTTACCAATCATCTCTCCGTTCACATCGACTAGGCTTCCGTCTTCGGCAATAATTGCGATTGGGTTATATGATGTATTAAACAGGTTACTGTACTTCTCTTGGTTTTCTCGTAGCTCTTCTTGAATCTTATTACGTTCTTCAACTTCTTGTTGGAGTTCGTGGTTTTTCACAGTGAGTTCTTTAGTCTTCCTTCTGATCTCAGTACGCAAGAAATAGATGATAATCAGGACAAGTAGAAAAGGTATTACAAGAACCATAATAGCAACTTTAAAAGTTTCCTTATAATTTTGTTTTGCGCCTGAACCTACCCATCTTTGAAAAGACTTATAGTAAGAAGAGTTTTCTTGATGCTTCATCTCTTTTATATATGGGTCTAGTTTTTCTATGATTTTAAATGTTTTTTCAGAACCTATCGGTAGAGCGAAACGAACCTCTACTGGGTGGATAAGAATAGTACTCTTGTCGACATTATATTTGCCCGCGCTAGTGATGCCAAAAAAGCGGTTCACTAACCCAGCATCAGCTATACCGTCATTCAGAGCTTTCAGTACTTCTGGATAACTATCAACGACATGAAACTCTACGTTAATATTAAAAGCAGAGGCGAGATATTGCATACCATACTTGCCAGAAAAATATACGTCATCCTTTAATACGGCAATCTTTGCTACGTTAAGATCTAGTATAGAATTAGCTGTAAAGCCTTTACGTAGGTAAACTTGTCCCCAGTTACTAACCACATTTTCGCTATTATATTGGATTATATCTGTACGAGAAAGTGTGAATCCAACAGGGAACGTGAGATCAACCTCTCCCCTGCGAACCATGCCAAAAACCTCTGACCAACTACCTTTGACAAACTCTAAGTTCCAACCCTCTTTATCTGCAAGCTGCCTCAGCACCTCAGCACCAAAACCAGAAGGAGTCCCCTTATCCGTCATAAACATTAAAGGATAGTTTTGATATACACCAACTTTGACCTTTAACTTCTCTGCAAATGATGAGGACGCAATAGCGATAACAGTTAATAATATTAATAAATTAAGAATTTTTTTCATTGTAATCCACTTTATTTTTGTTCTAAATTATTTTATCAAACATTATAATTTAATACAATAAGAGTAATCTGAATCGAAAAATAATATATATTATTGTTGGAGTTGTTTTTATTGACAATTCACTGATATTTACCTTAATATAACTTTCTTTTTTAAGACTAGCCGAAGTGGTGGAATTGGTAGACACGAGGGACTCAAAATCCCTTTTCCATTGGAAGTGCGGGTTCGATTCCCGCCTTCGGCACTCTTTACTATCAATAAGTTAGAAGACTTCAACTAGTCCGTTTTAGTCCCCAATAAAGCTCAGTGTTGTAAAAATGTTGTAATATATTTATTAATAAATATATATACATTATATTTTATAAGTTGATGGTTCTTAATGATTGAAGGATATTTAAGTATGATAAAAGGCATATTAAGAATAATGAGGCTTACCTAATTATCGGATTATGTAATTTTGTATATTTACAAAAATTTGTAACCCAAAATAGAAATAAAAAGTTCTGTAAATCGGTGTATCCAAGTTCGATCAGACGAGTCTCCTTTTTAGATTTATCAATAACTTAAAAAACCTCAGCAATCGCTGGGGCTTTCTTTTAAGCTATTGTGATGTAAAATTATATACATCATATACAAAAAAACAGTTATTTACTGAGGCTTATTTACTCTTCGTACAGTATACAACAGTTTTTACATCTGTTCTTAGCCTTATACAATGCAATGTCTGCTTGTTTTAAAATATCATTAAAATCTTCAAAATCATTATTTGTGAATGTCAGTCCAAAGCTACAAGTAACCTTACCCACACTGTCAAATACATATTGTTCTATACTTTCCCTTATCTTATTACTTAACTTTAGTAAATCAGTCTTGTTCTTTACTCCTGTAATTAGGAGAAACTCTTCTCCTCCCCACCTTATAATATAATCATAATCTCTTATATCGCTCATTACTATTATGACTATATCTTTAAGAACAATATCACCAATATCGTGACCATAAGTATCATTAACCAATTTAAAATTATCAATATCAAAGATTATAATACCAAGAGACAATGATTTGTCTTCGTATTCTTTAATTATTTTATAGTAATTCACATCTACAAATTTTCTATTGTAAGCATTAGTTAAATGGTCGATCATAGAACTCTCTTCTATTAACATTTTTTCATAATGAATTTTGGTTACATCATTCAGATTTACAATATAAAAACCTTCTTCCCCTATATCACCATTAATACTTATGACAAAAGCTCTTTTAACTCCATCTGTGTTTTGCAAATAAATTGTTTTTTGCTCATGCGCAAGCTGTATAAGCAGCAACAAAAGATCTCCGAAACTATTTACATCTTTATTTGTAATACAAAAATCATTATTTGTTTCTATGTTACTGAGCACGCATTTGGTAGTATCCAAAACACTACTCTCTTGGTTTAAACCAAAAAAAGTAAAAAACTCACGATTCGCATGCATGATCTTGATTCCATCAGAAGATATTACGATACTTTTTTGCATATCAAGTAATAGTCTGATCTGATTACTTTGAAACTCTATACTCTTTACCAATTCTTTAAGTTGATTTTCTTTTTCAACCTTATCAGTTATATCTAAGACTGTACCTAAAGAAGCTACAACTTCTCCAGCTACAAAATCATGTTGACATCTTTCTTCTACATGTTTGATATTAACTTTAGAATCAATAACTCTATGGACTATGTTGTAGTCAGTTTTATTTACAATAGAATCACTGTATGCTTTATTGACCTTATCTCTATCTTCAGGATGAATATAAGAAAGAAATGCATCATAAGTGGCTGCAAACTCTTGTGGTTCTCTGCCAAATATTCTATAAACTTCATCTGACCAGCTTAGTTTATTTTTTATGATATCTAGCTCCCAGTGACCTAGATTACTTATCTTTTGAGCCTCGTTAAGTATTATCTCATTTTTCAATAAATCTGCTTGGAATATATTGAGCTCATTATTCTTTCGTGTCAAATTGAAAAATGAAAAGAGAATGATGGCAATAAATGATTCAACTAAGACCATAATCTTAAATTTAATTTGCAATATACTCGCCAAAAGTTTATTTTTTTGAATCTTGAAAATGTAAGCTTTAACATCTTTGTCAATAGGGTTGATAAGTGGATAGAAAGTTACAATATAGTGTTTGCCGGAATACGCTAAGTCACCACTGAAAACCTTATTTTTAGTATTTTTAGAGAAAAACAATAGGCTTAATTCATCTTTGTTTTCACGTATAGCATTTAAGTAGCTATCATGGTTATGATTTTTTTGAACATGCTTGTCGTAAAAATATCCAGGAAAATAACTTTCAATATAATTAGACTTTTGATCTTTAAATACTTTCTGCTCAACAACTTTCTTGTCAATAATAAAGCCTATGTGTGCATCGGAAATTGTCGATTCTAGATTTTTAATAATTGCATCTACTGATATTGAACATTCTACACTACCTAGATGTAATCCAAGATTACTAATTAGAGGAAAAACATACCTATAGCCATTGAATATTCGACCTTCTTCAAAACCTGAAATAGGTTGTTTAGTTTCATTTACATATTTGACAGTACTCCTAACCTTAGTAAGATTATCACCAAACTTATCTGGTTTGTGCATACGTAAAAAGCTAGTATTATCTGGAAAATGGAAATGAAGCTGTCTTATTCCTGAGGTTACTAAATTTGAATATAAGCCAGATATCCTATTATAAAGTTCTTTTCTGTATTGTGTTTGTTCTAAAGTACTCCCCTTATATGCTTTTTGCATTATAGTCTTTATTTCACGAGAATTTAGATGTTCATTGAAAATCATTTGAACATAAGCTTCAAAAATATGTTTTGAAATATTAATATTATTTTGGAAATTATCTTCATCCTGAGTAAACAACTCATTTACTCTAGATTCTAACTGCCTATTTGTTATGTAATTTGCTACGAAAGAGAATGATAAAAATACTATAATAAATATAAAAATTAACTCATGTTTTTTCATGATACATCCTAAAGAGTGTTATAACTAGCAAGACAAATTATACACATATAAAGCATTTTGATATATTATTAATAATAGCATATTTAATGTTTATAATAAACCTCATACTCAATAATTAAGTGCAACTTTTAGAATAAGGTATTAGATGAACTAGTGCTACACGCTAACCCAGTTTAATCACCTTATGGCTGATGAATAGATTTATGAGGTCATTAAAATGATTAAGTAAGATACAACGATTACACTTCAAAATTATGGTCTATACCATAAAAATATCTATATCAATAAGCTAAAGATTTTCTGCTTATTAATCACTATAATTAAATTAAGTAAGAGACACGGCAACGCGCTCCGTCGCAGAAGCGACGCAACACGTCACCGTGCCCTGATTACGTTGTATTATATTGCTTATATAAGCAAAGACCGACGTGTTCATTCTCAAATTCTGTTTCGTAAGTACATTTCAAACCAGAAACATAATCAAGAATTTGGTTAATCAAAGCAGCGTCCTCAATAACTTCAGATTTATATAAACCTCGGCTAGTAAAGTAACACTTTTTACCAACTAAACGACTATCAACTTTATCTTTATTAAGATATTTTGCAACATAGACGCCAACATTTACAACATTATCAATCTTGTTGATCTTAATGAAACCATTTCTCCAAATTTCACGTAGAGACATCGCATCTATGTATATCAAATTAAAGAATATTACATGATAGTGGACAGCTCCCCTCTTCTGAAACTCTGGAACACATATATAAGCCAGATCTACTTTAACCTTATATTGAAGCCTTTGTTTAAACTTTTTAAACTCATTATTTGCTATTTCAAGCTCCTTAAGATTATCCTTAAATGTGAGTGTTACAAATTTTGGTGTTGCGTCCCCGTAACGTCCTATATTTGCGTTTACAGTACGCATAATTGCTTGTTTAGCTCTCATAAGAGTTACTTGTCTATTTTTTTCTTTATTGCAAGCTTCTGCAACCTTATCCCTTCCAGAACGCCCACGTTTACCCTTATATTGTGTTTTTCCATAACTGTAATATTCGATAACATTTCCTGATATAATAATACGTTCATTATATCCTTCTAGTTTCATTTTACTGATCTAGGCTTTACAGTGCTGTCTTCTATCAGCTCATCAAGTGTCTCTTTTCTGATAAACACACGACGGGATATCTTCACATGCTCAATCTTACGTCTGTTAATCCAGAAGTAAAATGTGGCTGTTGCAAACCCCGTATACTCGCTTGCTACCTGAATTGATAATAGTTTTTTTGTGACCATGATAAGTCCTCCTACTTTTTATTTGGTAAGAGAACTATGTGTGATTTATTGAGAGTTTTTTATTATAAAGTTACTTATAGTCAGCGATATAATATTTCCTACAAACCATTAGTGTATATCATATTTATTTTTTACTTTTGATACTTGTATTGCTAAGAAATCAGCTCTATTTGCCTTATCTGTCCCTGTATAACCTTCTCGTTCAGCCTCTTCTAAAAAATAATCTGTAGCCCTTTTAGAGCCTATTACAGTTTCTACATGGTGATGAAGTAGCATTCTCATGTAATGCGTATCTCGCTTAACTTCAGACATAAGAGTATTGTAGTTACTACCCTTATTTTTAGTGACAAATAGATATTTCTTTGAGTCTTTATGTCCATCTAAAGCGTCTAGGATTGGTTCAGGTAGCATATTTAAAAGTAATGCCCAGAAGCTGAAAGATTCTATTTGTTTACTAGTATAAGATTTTTGTTGTTTACGAGAGTAGATAAAGTACTCGTCAGTACTATGCTCAGACTGCATTCTTTTGGCGCTCTTATCGTCTATACCGAGCTGATAGTCTAGTAGCTTAACAACTTCTTGTATCTGACCATCCGAAAGGTATTCCATACAAGCACCTTTTAGCATTATCCTTTCTTTTGACGTGAGTTCACCTGCATATTTATGGTCAGACACAAGCCAAAATAATTTCACAATTTCAGCGTGGTTATAATCTGAGCTAAAAACGAAATCTGACGACATTAACGTTTCAACGTGTTTTTTTAAGAAGCTGATATTGATTTTATCCATTTTAAGGCGTGTTTCATTTTCTAGCCTTTTATATATCTCTGTATCGTAGAATTTAAGTACGTCCTTTTTACCGTAGTCTCTAAAGCACTTCTTCATTTTAGGGTCTACAATACCACGAGACATCTCATGAACATATTCTTTGACCTCTTTAACAAATGATTCCATATCTGTAAAAATAGGACTTTCTATCGGGTTTTCGAACTCATCAATACTTTCATCCACTAAATCTGGCAAGTCCTTCTCAAATTTTGCCATAACTCTAGCTTTAAACTCTTCGAAAGTTTCCTTATTACTCATCACCACCCTCCAAAAACTTGCTCAAACGATCTATAGTCCTTTTGGACTCACTTAAACCAACGTGAGTATATCTCTGTACCATTTTAGCAGTCTTGTGACCTGATATCTGTTGAATTTCAGGAATGCTTGCACCTGAAGCAGCTAGACGAGTAACCATAGTATGTCTTAGTTCATGAATTGTAAGTTTGCCTATTTCGGCACGTTCAACAGCTTTCTCGAATGCTTTCCTAACGCTTTTAGCTTTTTCGCCAGTTTCAGGATCAGAGAAGAGATATTCATAATCGCCTGTTAAAGAGCTCAGATCGTCCAGCACAGGCTTTAACTTGTCTATAATGGGTATTTCCCTTATTTCATTGTTTTTCGTCTTATAGAGCATAAAACTCCACATCTCGAAGCTCACATTTGACCACTTAAGGTCTAACAGTTCTGAAAACCTCATACATGTATAAAGTGCAATCATAATAAAGTGATATATCAATGGACTTTTGGATTGTTTAGCAGATTCAATTAATTTAATCTCATCATCAGCACTTACCACTCGTCTCTCTGATGGTTCTTCTTTATACATCTTTAATTTTCTTGCAGGGTTTTGATCGATAAGGTCAAGTGATTCAGCATAATTAAAGGCGAACCTTACAACGTGCATATATCTGTTTATGGTGGATTTTGTGCGTTTACCGTTATCAACATGCAGACGGTAGTTCTCGATATCAAGACGTGTAATCTTAGTCATATCTTTCTGAAAGTCTTTAAAGTCTCTAGCAGTCCTGTAACGTTTTCCTTCAAACACAGTTAGGTTATCTTCACGATATTTCTTATAGTACTTGTCAAAAAATGTTACCCAGTGAATCGACTTAGTATTTCCAAAAAATTTTCCTTCTCGCACATCGGTTTGACGTTTAGCTAGAACTTCACGTGCGAAACCAATACTATCTCCAATTCTCTCTGTTTTTCTCTTCCCTTCGACACTATATTGAACATAGAAGTTTTTACCGAGTTTCTTGTTACATCTCTTGCATACTTTTGACTTATGAGAGTTAAAAGCTTTGCAGTCACACCTATTGAAAATAGCCATAGAAGTCTCCCCTGTGTTGCATATATGTTGTAAAATGTTGCATTTTCATTACATAAATCACATATACACAGAAGATACCATATAAGCATATTTTGTCAATAATACAGTAGTTTACGTATACACACACAAGCTCTCATAAAGTAGAAAAATAATTCTCAAAATCCCTTTTCCATTGGAAGTGCGGGTTCGATTCCCGCCTTCGGCACTCTTTAACATTCCTAGAAGATTTTAATATTTCCAAAATCACTAATAATTACTTATATATCTATCATTTATATTTCCTAGCTGTTCTAATAAAATCTTACAAGAGACAACTCCTATTGACGGTACTACTGACGGTATCTATAATCTACAGCAAAGGAGATACCGTCATGGCATTAACTGAACTTAAAATTAAATCTGCCCAACCAACTGATAAACAATACAAAATCACTGATGGAAAAAGCATGTATTTACTAATAAAACCTAACGGTTCAAAATACTTTCGCATGGACTACCGTTTTGCTGGTAAACGGAAAACATTATCCTTGGGTGTCTACCCTGAAATATCTCTCAAAGAAGCCCGTATAAAAAGAGATGAAGCAAGAAAGCTGATTTCAGAAGGTACAGACCCATTAATGCTGAAAAAAATCAATAAGATTACTCTTATACAAGACAATCAAGAAACTTTTAGTATCTTTTCAAAGAAATGGTTCGATAATTATAAAGACCAATGGACAATAAAACACGGAGAACGAAAATATAGAAGACTAGAGATACATGCCCTGCCTTATATAGGCAATATGCCAATAAAAGAAATCACTCCGCCAATTATCCTTGGTATGATACAAAATATTGAGAAACGAGGTAAAAATGAAACTGCTCACCGTATCCTTGGTACTGTAAGTGAGATTTTCGTTTATGCAATATCTATGGGTTTAACTGAAAGAGATCCAACAAGAGATATTCAAAAAGCATTAAAGCCCAAGCAAACTAAACATATGGCGACAATAACGGATCCTAAGAAAATAGGTCCTCTCCTTAATGCCATTGATGGCTATGATGGCTATTATGAAACCTTGTCTGCATTAAAACTTCTTCCACTTGTTTTTGTTCGTCCAGGAGTACTAAGACATATGGAATGGCATGAAATAGACTTTACAAAAAAACTTTGGACAATACCTGCAGAGAAAATGAAAATGCGAAAAGAACACGTTGTTCCTCTTTCTATACAAGCATTAGAAATTATCAAAGACGTACAACTGATTACTGGGCAATGGGACTACGTATTTCCATCAATACGCTCAAAAGATCGCCCCATGAGCGATAATACAATAAATGCTGCAATTAGAAGGCTAGGATACAGTAAAGAAGAGCTCACAGGTCACGGCTTCAGAAGTATGGCATCTACCATATTACATGAAAACAACTGGCCATCTGATCATATTGAAGTCCAATTATCTCATGTTGATAAAAACACTATTCGTGGCATATATAATAGTGCTATCTACTTAGAAGGAAGAAAAAAAATGATGCAATGGTGGGCTGACTATTTAGACAGTCTCAAAAAAGAAGTATGAGGACAAAATGAATAATCAAATCAACAAATGGAATATATTCGACAGTTTAACAATATACCAAGCAGCATTACTACTATGTGCTTCAGACCCGAATGATTACCAAGACTGCGATGAATGCTTAAGTGAGAATCTATTACCAAAAGACTTCAACACATATTTTTCCGCTATAAAAAACGCAATCTTAATGGAAAACTTGAAAGCTAGAAAATTTTGGGATACTTTCGAAAAAGATGGCTATGCTTATGCGTTTTTGGAAAACCACAAAAGACAAGCCCTTAAAGAAGGACACATATTAAAAATCAAGGAAGATTCAGAAGAGTTTGTTAAGAGCGTTTTATATTCTGAGAGCGTTAATTGGTACAATACAATTGTAAAAGTTAGTGATTTAAAAAACTGGCTCAAAGAAAATGAATGGACAAACAACTTTTTCTTTAGCTCCACGAACCCTTCTGAAAATTACCCTGATAAATTAAAGATTGCTATCAAAGCCTTTGAGACGATTAGCGCAGCTCCTGATGAATTTGAAGGTACTTCTACAAAAGATAAAATATCAAAATGGCTCGAAAAGAATGCTTATGAGTTTGAACTGGTCAATAATAGAAATGAACCTAATCAGCTTGCCATTAAAGAGATAAGTAAAGTATGTAACTGGGACATAAGCGGTGGTAGACCTAAAAAGGATAAGTAGTACTACTCTTTTGAAATTTATGCTTATTAAATCGAAAAATTAAATATTTTTATGTAATTTTTTTATTTAAATCTATCTTTTTCACAACCCAAATAAGCAAAACCTATATACCCTTTTATATTCTTATAAATTACTATTAAACTTACGTTTTATCATTAGGTAATTATAAATATTTAAAAAACATATACTACTAGTTTATTCTTAAATAAATATAGTTTCCACAACTATAACTATCTATTAATACACTATTTTTTAATTATCATTCTAGTATATTCCAATGCGTAACAACGTAAACACAGGAGGTTTTAGAATGCACAATCACTTAAATGGACAATACGCAATCCTTCGTAGAAGAGAAGTAGAAAAAATGACCGGTATGTCCAGATCAACAATTTATCTACATATGAGTCTCGGCGAATTCCCAAAGCCTATTAAATTAGGTTCTCGATCTGTTGGGTGGATCAAAAATGAAATACTTTCCTGGCTCGAGAGCAAGATTCAAGAGCGCGATCTGGAGGTGTAACATGCAAAAAATTAAAAAGCCGCTGTCCTCTGCCAAGGATCAGCGACTTCAAAATGATTCATTTGATAAAAACAATAATAACAACATTAACAAAAATATTCAACTGGAAAACTGGTCTATACCCGCAAACTTAATACAAGACATCCAAAGAGCTGATTTTCCAATCAGTAGCTTTCCTGCAACTATGCAGGATGCAATAAATGAGGTATTTTGTTATGTAAAAGCTCCAATTGAGCTGATTTCAACATGTGCGTTAACAGCATTATCAGTATGCTGTCAGGGGTTGGCATTAGTAAGGAGAGATAGTGCTTTAATAGGACCAATCGGCATTTATAGTTTGGTTATTGCAGAAAGCGGCGAAAGAAAAACGACTTGTGATAGTTTTTTTATTAAGCCTTTACGAGAATATCAATTACAAAGCGAACTTGACACAAAAAAAGAGAAGGATTTTTATGATACATTAACGAAAAAGTATGAAAAGAGTAAGAAAGCATTATTGCAAAAACTGGAGAAACAACCGGAAGGTAGTCCTGAAGAAGAAATTAAAAAAGAGATAAATGAACTATATGATTCTAAACCAGTTCAGCCAACTGCGAAAAAATTTATATACGCAGACACAACACCAGAAGCTTTAGCATGGTCACTTTATAATAACTGGAAAATTGCAGCAATAATCTCAGCCGAGGCTGGTGAATTCTTTGGCTCTACAGCAATGAGACCAGAATCGCTAAAATTAAGCTTATCTATCTTAAATAACCTGTGGGATGGTTCAGAAGTTATTGTAGACAGAAAAGTTTCTGAAAGTTTTGTGCTTAGAAATGCTTGTTTAACAACAGGCTTACAAGTTCAAAGTAGTGTACTAAACAACTTTTTAAACAAAAATGGTACTTTAGCAAGAGGTTCTGGGTTTCTGCCCAGATTTTTCGTTGTTAATCCAGTTTCAACCCAAGGATATCGTACATATGAAGAGGCACACTACAAATGGGTAGCACTTGAAATTTTTAGAAACAGAATCTTAACTCTGCTCTCCAATATAAAAACAGATGAGAATAATTCAATTATTTTCAGAAATATCACTCTAAATAAAGCAGCTAAAGATTTGTGGAGTAATTACCACAACAGTGTCGAGTATAAGTTAAGACCTAATAATTATTATTGTAACCTGAAATATTTCGCAAGTAAAAGTAGTGATAATGTTGCTAGACTTGCAACACTATTTGAACTTTACAAAAACGAAACAGCCACTGAAATATCTGAGGCTACAATGCACTCTGCGATTCAAGTTGGCCAATGGTACCTTGATGAAACAAACCGGTTCTTTAATGGAGTTCAAATACCTAAAGAAATCGCAATGGCAAAAATTGTGGAAGAATGGTTAGTCGATTATTGTTCAACGAGAGACACGAACGTCATAAAAAAAGCTGATATTGGTCAACGAGTAACCAATTGTGCTCGTGAAACATACCAAAGAAGCCTTGCTATTCTTGAGTCAAAGAATCGTTTAAAAACCTTTAAAAATGGTAAGAAAATTTTTGTAGGCTTGAACCCTCATATATACGACGATTACTAAATATGTCGCTAAACTTGCTAAAGTTCACAAAATTAACCATAAACCATTATGAACATGGTGCTTTTAGCAAGCCAAAACAACAAAACCCACTGCTAAGCAGCTTCTAAAGTTAAAATTAGCAGTTGTTTAGCAGTCACCAAACGACATAAGATAAAAATTTAATCCTTATATAACAAAAACTTACGCAATATATCTTTAACTTTAGCAACTTTAGCGGATATTTTACGAAAGAGATTACACATATCCTTAGGTGAGTATAGGAAGTGCTAAAAAAACGGTCGATATCTAATATGATTATTAATCAATAATATCCGAATATTATAGTTATGTATTAAACAATAAAGCTACAAAATCCGTTTTATTGTTTAATGCTTAAAATTAAATATTATGCAGTCATATTCTTATCGTTATAAGTCTTACATTTTCATGTATTAAAGGTTTCCGCCGACATTTTTAAATTTTTCAACAAAAGCAGCTATCTTCTGAAAAACACTCTGTTTCTTAGGAAGATATTGCGGGTTTAATGGGCTCATCTTTGGCAGAATGGCATTAAGTTCAGTACCGTTTTCACTGGCAAATTCACGCTTCAGCGAGGTTGTGATATAACGCTTTGCAGAATCTTCATTCAGGTTTTCAGATCTAATTAATTCTTCTGCTTCACGCTTCTGCTCTGCTTGTGCAAATGTATAAAAGGCATCAATCACACTGGCTTTATCGCCAATCTGATCAAGGTCTGTTTGATTAATAAAACCAACCAGCAGGCTCTCTTTGGCTCGGTTGCCAATGCTAGCCCGAATCACTCTTCGCACGTCTTCAACAAGTGCAGCTTTATCTTTAACCTTTTTATTATTTTCAAAAATCAATTCCAGAATATAGTCGAGGTTGATCTCTTGCGATTTAAGCAGGTCCACTTCGAAAACAACATCATCCCAGTCAATTTTAGACTCGGTATTTTCTTCGCCTGCTTTTTCACGGCGCAGCCAATCACGGATATCGTTATAGGTTGAACGATAATCCTGACTCTTTCGCTCATCAGGTATTTTAATTTTTTGAATGACTTTAATGTCTTCATCGTTTAAATAATGTTGAGCTTTAAATGACTCAACAGCCTCTGAGTCATCCACATCAAGGCTTTGCAATGCTTTAAGGTTGGCAAATTCATCGTAATATTGCAACACGTTCTCTACCCGTAAATATTCACCAAACAGTTTTGCAAAGGCCTTTTTGTCGGACTCTTTTTCAATCTCATCTGGATTCGGAAAGCGATGCTGTAACTCAGTTACAACTTCCATATAACCACGCCTAGCTTCTCCAGTCACCACATCGGTAAAGCCTTCCATGTATTCCTTGTAGCTTTTTTCCAATACCACATTTTTGGTATTACTATCACCAAAGGTCTTTATCGCATCAATAGTTGCCTGTTCCAAATCGCGAAAGGTGACAATATTACCGAATGTTTTTGTCGCATCATATATACGGTTTGTACGTGAATAGGCCTGAATAAGTCCATGGTAGCGTAGGTTTTTATCTACGAACAAGGTGTTCAACGTGGGGGCATCAAAGCCCGTCAGAAACATTCCCACTACAATCAGCAGGTCAATTTCCTGAGATTTTACACGTTTGGCAAGGTCTCTGTAATAGTTTTGAAAGCCTTTACCGTCAACTCCAAAATTCGTTTTAAACAGTGCATTGTAGTCAGCAATTGCAGCACTTAAAAACTCTTTGGCACTGCTGTTCATAGCGGAGACATCAAAGCTTTCGTCTTGAATATCACCAACAGCATCTTGATGTTCATTTGCCGCAAAGGAGAAGATGGTTGCAACTTTCAGTGGTTTATCCCTGTCTTGCTGCAACTTTTTAAATGATTCGTAATAAAGCTTAGCCGCATCAACACTGCTCACAGCAAACATAGCATTAAAGCCTTTAGCTCCTACCTGGAGCCGATTTGTTTTCTGCCTGAAGACATTCAGAATATACTGCGAGACTTCCTTGATTCGATCAGGGTGCAGCAGAGCTTGCTTATTTTCAGCCGCACTGAGCTTTTTCTCATCCTGCTCACTTTCAATCGCTTTAAAATGAGGGCGTACATCGTTATAGTCCACCTTGAATTTCAATACCTTTTCATCACGAATAGCATCAGTGATGACATAAGAATGTAGCTCACGTCCGAACACGCTGGCGGTGGTCTCCGCACCAAGAGCGTTTTGCGTAAAGATAGGCGTTCCGGTAAAGCCGAATTGATAATACTGTTTAAACTTTTTCTTCAGGTTTTTCTGTGCCTCACCAAATTGGCTTCGGTGGCATTCATCAAAAATAAACACAACTTGCTTGTTGTATACAGACAGATCGTTTTCGCCTTTCATCAGGTTGTTGAGTTTCTGAATGGTCGTTACAATGATTTTATTATCTTCTTTATCAATATTACGTTTAAGTCCAGCGGTACTGTCAGAGCCGTTGACGCTGTCCGGCGAAAAACGCTGGTATTCTTTCATTGTCTGGTAATCCAAGTCTTTACGGTCTACTACAAAAAACACCTTGTCAACAAACTCCAGCTCAGTTACCAAACGTGCAGCTTTAAAACTGGTTAAGGTTTTACCGGAGCCGGTGGTGTGCCATATGTAACCGCCGCTTTCCAGCTTTTTCCAGATTTTGGCGGCGTAGGAGCTTTTTATCTTCCACAAAATGCGTTCGGTAGCTGCAATCTGGTAAGGACGCATCACCAGCAATGTATTACTGACATCAAACACTGAATAAATCAGCAACACATTGAGCAGAGTATTTTTCTGAAAAAAAGTTACTGTAAAGTCCTTCAGGTCTTTGATAAGAGTATTATCGGACTTAGCCCAGTTTATTGTGAAATCGAAGCTATTTTTGTTGCGTTTTGTGGTGTTTGCAAAATAACGGCTGTCAGTTCCGTTGGAGATCACAAATAGCTGAAGATATCTGTATAATGAATGATCGCTGTTAAAGCTCTCTTTGCTATAGCGGTGTACCTGATTAAATGCTTCTCTGATTGCCACACCACGCTTTTTAAGTTCAATCTGCACAAGGGGAAGTCCGTTGACAAGTATAGTTACGTCATAGCGGTTTGCGTGAGAACCTGTTTGCTCAAATTGCTTGATCACCTGCAGTTTATTACGGGATATATTTTTCTTATCCACTAGGTAGATGTTCTGAATATGTCCGTCATCAAATACAAAATCATATATATAGTCATCGTGAATTTTACGTGTTTTATCGATAATTGTGTCACTTGGTTTATCCAGATAGGTTTCTACAAAGCGTAGCCATTCAGATTCTGAGAACTGTACCTTATTCAGTAACTGTAGTTGTTCTCGCACATTGGCGAGCATTTTGTCAGGGGTGTTCAAGCTGGACAGAAATTCATAGCCCTGATTTTGTAAGTCAGAAATGAGCTCACGCTCCAAATCTGCTTCACTTTGGTAGGTTTCACTAGTCTGCCACTCTCTGGTGTATTTATCTAAAATGATAAAGTTTTTTGATTCAGCAATGGGTGTTGTGTGATCAATCATTTATAAATTCTCCAAAATTTAAGTTACGTCTGACTGGAAGCGGTACATTTGATTTATTTGTCCTACCAAATAAGCCAGAACACGTTTGTCATCGTCATCAAGTTCAGCCACTTCCTCACCAGCGTGTTTGGAGTGACTAAAAAGGTTTATTATTCTCTCTTCATAAGGGTTAGGGCGGCCATTGTCGGTTTGCGGAAGTAATTCTGCCCATTTTTTGTAACCCAGAAAAGTAGAGGTTTTCTCCAGTATATTTCTTAAAAAATTAAAATGATATTTTTTGATTTGACCTTCTTGAATCGCTTTTTCAAGCTCTGACTTAAGGTAAAGGTGGTATGAGAATGGTGAATCATTTGGCTGGTCTATTAGCTGATGGCTTCCATCTTCAAATTTTTCCAGTCTGTATTTTCTCATATGTCCTCTTTTATACCCTGAACTTCTTTCATCATTATTAAACTCATTGCTTAATACATTATAAAAAAGTGGATTATGTGTCGTTAAAACGAACTTAACATCAGATGTATTGTATTTAATTAATTGTGCTAAGTGCACAGCCAATTCAATCAAATGGTTGTCGTCTAGAGAGCTCACAGGATCATCAATGAAAATGTATTCCAATTGGTCAAATTGATCTGTTTCTCGCTCACTAGTTTCAGCTACATTTAAGATATCAATGACTTGTTCAATCAGGCTAAAGAATATGCACCAGATAAAACAGCTCTCTTCACCTTTGGAGATCTTGATATTTCTATCTTGATCATCATTTCCTCTTTCAAAAGAGAACGAAACCTCTGAAAATTCAGAGTTAAACAGCGGTGTTAATTTATCGCTGGTGTAATTTTGAAAATGTGTAATAGTATTTCTATCCTGCCCTTGTTCCTGCAGTACCCACCTAGTGTAAGTATTAGGCTGTATTCTTAATTTCCTCTCAGTGTTACCACCTAAGTCATTATCCCAATAGAAGAGATCCTCAGTAAAAGCATTGTAATATAAAAATTTACTACGTGTATTCCCAATGTCATCAAAACTTTCTACGGCATCTAAATCTTCTACATCGTCAAAGGTCTCGGGCGATATAAGCTTTTTTAATTCTAGCGATAGGCGAGTTTTGCCAGAGCCGTTGAAAGCATAGATCAACTGTACTTTTTTGTTAGCATCTTTTAGCTGTTGGACTATTTCCGTTAGTGTGTAGCTCATCTTATGCATCTACCTCCGGCTTGGGAAAGCTGAAAAGCAGGTCACGGTAATGCTCATATTGCTTTTGTCGCAATTCAATCTCACGGGGTAAACCTTCGCTGATGGAATTCGTTAACATGTCAAACTTGTCCAATATGGCAACTATACGAGCTTGTTCTTCTGGTGTAGGCACTGGAATCAATATCTTGGCTAAATTATCTGCATTTACTCGTCTTACTTTTGCACCAGTAATGTACTGCCTTTTTTGTTTTTGAAACTGCTCTGTTTGAAAGAAATAAGAAACATATTTCGGATTTAAATTATGCCTGTAGAAACAAGCATCACTACTCACAGCAATATTGTCATTCCCTAGCCAAGCAACAGCCTTGCAGACATCCTCATCGTTTTCGCTTGTTGTCGCTATAACTAAATCACCTGATTGAGCCATACGAGCTTTTTTGGCAAATTCCTCAGAGACAAATGCTTTTGTTTTGTCTGTATATGTGCCGTAATGCGTGTAAATCTGACCATAGTGAATGCAACCGACACCAGTCTCGGTAAAATCTTTTTTTTGTAAACCACCGCCCCGAATGAATTTCCCAACTCTTTCTAGCCCCATAGGCAAGTGATCCACGTCATCTTCTGAAAAAGTGAGGAGCTGGTCACGATAATAGTTGTATTGTTTTTTCCGTGCTGTAAGCTCGGTGGTAAGCTCGGTGGTAAGGGAGGTAAATGCGTCTAAAATACGTACAATTTCCCCTTGAATCTTTAACGACTTTTCCGGCTCGTCAGGGCACGGGAGAGGAATTATTAATCTAGATAAATCAGATTTGTTGACTGCTGGAACCCCTCCTTCCTTCTTTAAGCCTAATAGCAATTCGCTCTTTGACTGAAGAAAATAGAAAAGATATTTATTTATCAACAGTTTTTTATCTATTGATTTCATCTTGTAACACAAAGGTCCTAGCCAAAATGGTTCCTTTTGATATCCCACATAACCAATCCCTCCTTGACCTCTAGAAGGGGTTGTAACTGTGTCACCTTCACAATTACTACTTGCACTATATCCAGATCTAGATGTTCCAGCATTGATATAATCAAAGTCTGTCGCTTTATCAAGGATTTCAGATGGCTTTTGTCCAGTGTTGATTTTCGTAACATCCCCCAGCGGCATCCACTCTATCTCAGCGCCATCAAGCAGCTTTTCCAAAAAACTTAACGGGCTCATGACTTACCGCCGTTTTTATCAGAAGCTTCAAGCTGCTTCACTGCTTTATCAAAATCGCTTTCAAAGAGCTGATCCTGAACAATACGATATTTTTCAAACTCACTTTCTGCGTGGGCTTTGGCTATCTCTGCGCTAACCTTGCCTGCGTCCTTCAAAATCTCCCTGTCTGTTGCTGCTATAAAGCGGTTCAGGCGTTCTTCCCAGTCCGCCATGGTCATTGGGATCTGACGTTGTGCCATATCTTCAGCCACATCCAGATATGCGTTGACCAGCCTTTGCAGCTGTGCCAGCTCTTTATCATTAAGATAATTTTTGGCAATACCAACATCAAACTTCTGAATTTTGCCTTCAGGAGCATCTTTCCAGGAGGTTAATCCCATGTGTGTCTTTTCAGCATCTGCACGGGTGTAAACCACTTCAGCGGCGGTCTGTCCGTGAATAGCCCAGTGCAGTTTGTTTTGAACGGTTGCAAAGAAACGTTTGGTCACGCCTGCCGTTACATCATAATCCAGCGCAGTGGCATATATGTCGGTGATTTTCTGATAAAATTTGCGCTCGCTGAGTCGTATCTCACGAATACGCTCAAGCTGCTCTTCAAAATATTTTTTTCCAAGGACTGTTCCATCATTTTTGAGACGCTCGTCATCCATCACATAGGCTTTAATGGTGTATTCTTTGATAATGCCGGTTGCCCATTTACGAAACTGCACTGCTCGTTCAGAGTTGACTTTGTAGCCAACCGCAATAATAGCAGACAGATGATAATGGTTTGTGTTGTAGTTTTTCCCGTCTGCGGCAGTTATTCGAAATTTTCGAATAACTGAATCCTCTTCCAGCTCATTGTCTGAGAATACTTTTTTCAGATGATAGTTGATAGTATGAGTTTCCACATCATATAACACACCCATCATTTTCTGTGTTAACCAGACATTTTCATCAGCATAGACAGCTTCAACGCCCCCTTCGCCGCTGGCAGCGACAAAAGTGAGATATTCGGCTGCAGATGAGCGAATAGTGGGGAGCTGCTTTTTCTTTTCGCTCATTAGTCGCCTCCCTCTATCTCCGCAACAATGGCATCAATATCCGTACGAAGCCTATCAATATTGGCAACGGTTGTGCTCAGTTCAGTATTTAGCTGGGTTATATCGATCACTTCGCGGTTGTCTTTAGCTTCTACATAGGTACTGACGGGTAGGTTGTAGTCTTTCTCAACAATCTCGTCATATTCAACAGACTTAGCAACATGTTCAACATCTCCTTTGGAGTCGAACATTTCCATGATTTCTTTGATGTGCTCATCTGTAAGCATGTTGTTATTGGTCTCTTTCTTAAAGAAATCCTCGCCACTAGCATCTATAAACTGGGTGGTGTTATCGGTCT
This sequence comes from Denitrovibrio sp., assembly GCA_002869185.1. Lineage (GTDB taxonomy): Bacteria > Chrysiogenota > Deferribacteres > Deferribacterales > Geovibrionaceae > Denitrovibrio. The sequence goes on from PKTN01000001.1 coordinate 674,820, forward strand.
TATGTTTGGAAAGCACCAAAATATTTACGGCGATAGAAGTACCGTAAAACAGATTAGGAGCTAAAGAGATCACGGTTTCCACGTAGTTGTTATCTATCAAGTACTGGCGGATTTTCTTTTCTGCACCGCCACGGTAGAAAATACCGGGAAAACAGACAATCGCCGCACGTCCTTTGCTGGACAAATAGCTCAATGCATGAAGTACAAAAGCAAAATCTGCCTTTGATTTAGGAGCCAGCACTCCGGCAGGAGCAAAACGGTCATCGTTAATCAAAGTTGGATCATCTGACCCATCCCACTTCACCGAGTAAGGCGGATTGGAGACAATAGCATCAAAAGGTTTTTCATCTCCGAAATGCGGATTAATAAGAGTGTTATCATGCTGGATATTGAATTTATCATAATTAATGTTGTGCAGAAACATATTCATACGTGCAAGGTTGTAAGTGGTGTGGTTTATCTCCTGACCAAAAAAACCTTCTTCGATGATATGAGCATCAAAGTGCTTTTTGGCTTGCAACAGCAGAGAACCTGAACCACAGGCAGGGTCATAAATCTTGTTTACGCTGGTTTGCTTGTGCATGGCCAGCTGAGCGATCAGTTTCGATACATGCTGTGGGGTGAAAAACTCACCACCTGACTTTCCTGCATTAGCGGCGTAGTTTGAAATTAGAAATTCGTAAGCGTCACCAAACAAGTCTATCTGACTGCCATTAAAGTCACTGAAATCGAGCCCCGCCACACCTTTGAGTACAGCAGCCAAACGGATATTTTTGTCAGTGACGGTATTGCCGAGTCGGTTGCTCGTAGTGTCAAAATCGGCAAAAAGACCTTTGATATCACTTTCCGATGGGTAGCCGTTGGCTGAGCTCTCTATAGCGGTAAAGATAGCTGCCAAATCTGTATTTAAACTGTCGTTGGTGTTAGCACTTTTTACGACATTACAAAACAGTTGGCTAGGGTATATGAAGTATCCTTTGGTTTTTATGGCATCGTCTTTGATTTCTGGTGTGATAACAGAATCATCCATCTCTGCATAGTTTATGCTGTCGTCATCGGCTTCGATATAGCTGACAAAGTTTTCACTGATGAAACGGTAAAACAGGGTTCCGAGTACATATTGTTTGAAATCCCATCCATCCACTGCGCCCCGCACATCATTGGCTATTTGCCAGATTTGGCGTTGAAGTGCTGCACGTTGTTGAATACTTGTCATCTATAAACTCCTGACTCTGTTATTTACCTTTCTGCTAATATGAAAGCAAGAAACTCAAATGATCTATTAAGATAAACTATTTATACCAAGTCTTCACATTGAAAACAAGTATGCATAGCATACCCTAACATCATACATGATTATGAAGTTAATTACTATCAATGGTCTTTAATGCAAAGGGTTAATATACGCAAGCGACAGGCTCTGCCGTTAAACAAGAAAATGTCCAGAATATTTATTTACTATGCTACCTGAAATCATCTATCTGAACTACATTGTTAAATTCGGCACCGATAAGTTCCAGAACCTTATTCCTGAATCTGTCCATAGGTATGTGATAATCATGTTTCTTGCCCAAAGAGCGAAGATGCTCATTCAGATCATGACACATGGTCTGTAACTCAATATTAGAAGAAGGTAAATAGTCGCCAAGCTTTCTGTGACAGAAACTATCTATTTCATACTCCATCTGTGTCATGTGAGCTATAACACTCCGGCTTATCGGCTTTGAATAGGAGATATCATCCCAAAGCTCAGCCATAAAAGTCCGAAGTTTTTCCTGCACACTTTTATCCGAATACATAAACATAACTCTCAAGTGGTTATCTAGTTCGATCATAAAATGCTTCTTGAAATCCTTGAGATCAGCCTTTTTCAAACCAAGCATTACGATTACATACCGGCTCTCCTCTTCTACAGCCAAAACACAATTAGTCCGTCCGAAAGTAATGATTTTCGCGTGCCAGTGCCAGTAATTCTCAAGCTTCTCTGCGGACATATCCGTTCCTGCCCACACAAGCTTGTCATACATTTGTTTTGTCAGATTAAAGTGCAACATAAAGAATAGTATCAAAAAGAATCCAGTAAACAAATTAAAATCATTGCTAAACGAAAGGGGCAGGCTAACTGCCCCATATTGTGTATTTATTGCATCAGGTAAATAAGCTGATTGTTTTTCATAAAATAGAGATATTTCGTATTAGTATTTTCTATCTTACGGCCTACGATAGTTACCCCAGAATAAACATCATGCACAAAGACAGAGCCGGTAGATTCCACTGTTTTAATGAAGCCCTGAACTCTGTTGCTGAGTGCACCGGGAAGAACTGACGGCAGAGGTGAGTCCTGTAGTTTCTTGACGGCTGTCCCACATCTAAAATAGTTCTCAATTCTATCTATGCTGTGAGTCATTGTATTCGTAGTGACAGCAGCGACCTGATCACATGCTCCGTTTTTCATGACGTAATGTACATCAATGACAGAATTCACATCAGTGACGGTCATTACAGGCTTGGAAGCAGATACAACCGCTACAAACTGATCTTTGCCAAGCCCCGCTGCCTCGATCTGCCCCTGAAGCTTTTGCTGGAGTATCTCTTTAAGAGTGCCACCAATAGAAGACGGCTTAACTGCTGGAGCCTGACTGATTTGCTCAGGTTTAGCACCAAGCCTCCCCTCTTTAGCAAATATCTCATAGCGATATTTACTGTTCCCATGCGCAAATCTCACATAAAATGGTTTTGTGTCAGAAGAACACTGGAAAGTTGCATCTGTAGGTATAAAAGAAAAAGCGATGTCTGCGCTTCCATACCCCTTCAAGGGCTCCATATATCCGCCATGATATGTACAATAAGCATTCAGGTCATATAAAACACCTAGATCCTTATCAATATCGGTTGCGCTAGCGGAACCTTTGCTATACTCCTGACGTAAGGCTCCATCAGGCTGAACTCTGGCATGAGTGAGAGCTTTTCCGCCAAAGAGCTTAAACTTAGACTCAAGAAAATCTTTCAAAGATGTACCTTTAGAGTATTTGGTCATAAGCTTTGCCTGATTTTTAGAAAGAATTGGCTTTCCCGAATATGAGCTCTCTACCAGCATCATGAGCTTTGCTGAAGCCGGTCCACCTAAGCTTGCTCTTGAGTAACTGTTGGTCTTCACAGAGTTTATAGAGAACTCAAGAGTTCCACCTTTACACTGCCATATCTTTGAGTTCCCGTATGCCTTAGCTGTCTTATATGATTCAGCACCTGTAAAAGAGTCAGTAACTAGCTGAGTAGCTGTCTTTTCGCCACCGACATTATCACAAATCTCTCTGAGTTTGTTATTAACGTCCATAAACCAGTATTCATCAGTAAGAATTGCCGTTTTTGTAGTTGAAAGGTTTATATACTCAACAGGATGACTGGCATATAAAAATCTTACACTCCCTATATTTGCAATCTTCTCCCTGAGTGTACTGTTTCCTACTTCTCTTTTCATGTCAGAAGTATTCGGGGTGCTCAGTTGCACAGCAGTGCCTGAACAGCCAATTATCGCAAAAATAATAAATAACAGTAATAACTTAACAGGTCTCATATCTTTACACCTCGCAAACAATTTAATCATAATGAGCACATAATATATTCAACCATCATAAATATCAAGTATTTAGATGTATATCTTTATGTATACACTGATCTGCTTGTCATTTTTAAGTATTTTTAAATGTATAGTTTAGCATTTATATTTATTTGACAATAACTTATGCGTATATATACTCAGATACATGAAGCCTAAAAAACGCGAAATGATCCACATACGACTGGACTCTGATAAACACAAACTCCTAAAGAAGTATTCTGTTAAAAACCACAGGAATGTTTCTGATACTGTCCGCATGCTCATTGACCAATGGATTGAGCAGCAGGAATCTACTAAATCCTGAACCCTACTTCTATCCTGTATAATATCTCCGTATTATCTTCCTCATATATGACCAATTATTAGATACTTATCTAATATATTTTCACAACTAAACATTGTATTTTATACAAATAAATATACATTAATATTATAAGAGGTCAATATGGAAGATAATGAATACTGGGAGCTTGAAAGACGAGCAAGCAATCTGCATCAGCTATCTAGATTGAGTACGGAGTTATGTAGATTTTTAGAATTACCGATAGATCCTGCCGACATGGCAGTAGATATGGAAAAGGCTTTCGAACAGAGCCTTATAAAGCACGGTATCGTGCCTGAAAAAGATAAATAGGAGATTGATATGTTAAAACTAATATCCGAAATCAGAGAGCTTATACATAAGCCATATTACAGACTTTCAATAGCAGAGCGAGGAAGACTTGGTTCTGTGATGATAATGGTTATTACGGTTTTTACTCTTGTTGCATGTGGACTTATTAAGCTGTCGGCGATACTTACTTACGGGTAGAGCCACTAGTCTTCTTCATAAAATATCGCCTCGTTGAATTTCTGCTGAATGTATCCGTGGGATATCTTTATTTTACGGTATTTTGCTATATACTCAGATATCTCACGCCATGACAGCCCGTCTTCCATGTGCATCTTCTTGATCTCCTCAAAATATTTCTCTTTGACTAATTTGGCTTTCTTGCTGTCCTTTTTGCCTCTACCTGCTTTGATGCGCTCTATGCGGAGCTTACGGAGCTTGTCCGCCTCATCAAGACTCAAAGTGTCCTTAGTAGCCTGAGCCGTCTCAATTCGCTTCATCGCCCTAAGTGCTAGTAAATGCATAGCAAAATAAAATTCGCTCGCATTTTCCTTGTCAAATAGTGGCTTATTCTGTCTCGAATAGTCGGTTTGGAGCTTATAGGATTCAATTTTGACTTTTATAGGCAGTTTGGCATAATACTTCGTGAGGGATTCCGCCTCATCCTCTGTTATGCCAGTTATTTCGTGTATATATTCTAAATTATAATCGTACATCTATTTCCCTGTATTTTCTTGGTATATTATACAGTATTGCAAATTATTCGCTGAGGCGCTATCATTTTGTATGCGTGGCAGTATTATATATCAAGTCCAGACTATTTTCAAAGAGTCCGGCATCAACCGGATAGGCACATCAAAACACTCCGATAAAGAAGCGTTCAGAAACAGCACAGATGAAAAAGTTAATTGGCATGAGATAGGTCAGAATACTGGTATCTACTCATACTCAACGGCTGATGATTACCGTGAGATCTGGATATCAGCTTTCAAATACGCAAAAGCTCACTTCGGCGTGAAAGATATTGAGACTATCGCTGGCGAACATCTTCAAGCGTTTCTACTGGCAAAGATTGATCAAGATGTTAAGCACGCTACCTTTATGCAGTACGCAGCAGCCCTTGAAAAGCTCACTGTGGCTCTAAATATGTACGCAGAGAGGAAAGAAACCGGCAATGAGTATCACTTCAGCGAAGATATAGATGTTGCCCGTAAAAAAGCGCACAAGACTCTTCAGAAGTTTGAAGGCATTCGGACGTATGAAAATCCGGAAGAGCTGATAGAAATGATGACAGATCCTATCCATAGGCTGATAGCTTCTATACAACATATCGGAGGAGCCCGTATGGATGAGGTCTACGGGATCATGCCTGACTCCATAAAACCAGACAATCGAGTAACCGTTAAAGGTAAAGGTGGTAAGATCAGAGATATCAGAATTAACCCTGAAGATCATAAAATGCTTTCTGAAATTCTGGAGAAAAATGGCAACTTCAAGTTTGATAAAGGGAATTACCTGTATCACCTTAAAAAGGCTTCAGCAGAGAGCGAGCAAAAATACAATGCTTCTCATGGCCTCCGCTGGAACTTTGCTCAGAACCGCATGCAAGAGGTCCAAAAAAACGGTAGAGTGTATGAGCAGGGATTAGTAATAGTCAGCCAGGAAATGGGGCACGAACGAGCTGATATTACTGAGCATTATTTGAAGTAAATCATACACTTAAAGATGCTACAGTAAATCATCTATTACAGTTGAATAACCAATTGGTTTCATCTTAAAGCTTTCTAAATTAAGCTTACTTCCTAGAAATAATAAATTATCAAGCTCCGGAACAGTGAACTGGAATGTACCATTAACAACACTCTCCCTTAATTCCATTAGAAGTCTTCCGAGAGCATTAATACCGATATAATAGTCCCCTTGTTGCAATGCTCCCCATACTTTATCCTTATGACTAAACTCAACTATTGGCAAACCATTTGTAGACAAAAGAACCTGTGCAAACCTCTCTTTATGCTGGTATAGCTTAAGATTTATACAAAACTTCATAATCTTAAATCTAACTTTATCCCAATCAGCTCGAGTGTGATCAATATACCTTCGCCCAAACCTTTTTGCTGAAATTGGACTTTTTATATTTATAATTTCATTCTGAAGCTCAGGATGGTTTGGATATCTCAAAGCTTGATAAAATGCTTCAATAGTCAAAATATGCTTTTCATTCACGCACAAGGGAAAACCGGGAGCCATATTCGACAATGCTCCATATTTCCCTTTAGTACTCCTAAAAACAATACATTCATCTTTTTTATACTTTCTATAAAGCGAACTCATTTTAATTTACGCCACGATTTTGCACAGGAAATAAAGGGTGCCAGCCATTTTGCTGCCACCAAAAGACCAGTGGACAAGTGTTAGATATATTCCTCCACGTAAAATAATGTGTCCCTGTGCCTAAAGTTAAGTAGGTAGGATTAATCATTCCGAGAGGTCTAAGACTTGCAGCTTCAATATAATCAATTGATTTCATAATTTCGTATCCTTTTTCTAAAAGGATTTTTTCATATCGGTTTCTGTTTTCTTTACTTGTATAAAATTTTTCTTCATTCGGGTAACTAGCGTTCCTGAGTGCATTATCTTTTTTGGTCATTTCATGATTACGCTTACATTTTGATTCAATAAAAACAAGGATTTCCTCGAAGTTATCCACATCAGTAGGAAATACATTATTGAATGAAGGATTAGGGTTATAGTAGTTAACTCTAGGATCGTTTTCAACCTCTGTAACACAATAGAATTTAAGTCTACTCTCAGCATCAAAACCTTCAAATTTTTTCTGTACAGCATATTTCACATTACTCATTCCCCACCTATGTAGAATTACAAACATACTTATTATACTAATATCTGATGTGGTAAATTTATCGTGACCATAATCAGATATTGCCTTTGTTATATTATTACGGAAAGTCCCCCCTGTTGCCAAAACATCATCTAGATATATCCAATTACGTTTTCCATCTTTTTGAGTACATTTTGAAAAATCATAGCTATACTCTTTCTCTATTACTTCTCTGATAAACCCTAGAAAAACTCCTTGGCTTTTTCCCGCAGGCTGACAATCCATTAGATATGTTTGATCTAAAAGCTCTTGAACAGAGGTACAATTATAATCTTTTGCTAAAACGTCTAAAGTACTTTTTAATATACTAAGAGTATGTTGTTTTGACAAATAGCATTCTGGTAATAAATGCAATAATTCAGTTAGTAAGAATTCCCTATCATTTTCATCAAACTGGTTTACCCATCGTGCAATATGATTCTCATTAATTGTAACAAAAAGGTCATCCTCTCTGTAATCTTTTATTATTTTGAGAATGTTAGTAATAAGCTCATTCATCGCTACACCACCTATATTTTTTCACTTAACATAATAATTGATGTTTACAGTATTTGCAATAGGTGTAACCAGGTGCTGATTTCTAAATAATTATAATAAACTACTAATCCAATTAATAAGTCTTGTCATAATAAAATACCTCATAACCGTCCTGCTGACTCAAATGATTTTGCAATTGATGTAGTATTTACAGCTTTCCTGTGAAGTATAGTAATCTCCTCTAACATGGTATCGAGATTACCGGACTGGCTACCTTTGGGTCTGCAGAGCTTTTTACACTCAGATTTTTTCTGGCTAGTGCCTCTTTAGCTCGACATGAAATTAAATTTTGCCGAAATAAATTACGCCTCGCACGCCATTAACAAAGTGAAATTCTTTTTGTTCAATACGTTTTACCTTTGATTCGATTTTACTAATATGTTTCTGCCATAGTTTATTTGAACTCTTAGGCAACGGAAAAACAATAAACATTACAGCTTTATTTGTATAGTCACTGTTATTGTTTAGTCCTTTGATATCTTTCAAGATACTTTTCATATTATCAGTAATTGGCCTAGTCTTAGGAATTACATTTTCAGTAGGATAATTTGTATTAGGTGTTTTTAGTTCTATCGCAAAATCATCTATTACAATATCTATCCAATTTTTTTCAGGAGTAATCTCACTATGTGCAAAATTAGAAAATGAGGTACAAAGCTCAACCTTCATCCACCCTTCAAACTTTGCTCTATTTTTAACAAAAAATTCCAAACCTTTATTTTCTTCAAGCTTGGGTATAAAATCTTTACAAACCATATCCCATATTTCATCAAAGCCTGCCATAAGTTGCTCCTATTATTTATCTCTCGACTACCTATAAAAAACTACATGGTATTAAAAGTAAGAGCAATGGTTTTATAACCTCCGGCTTTTTATGAAATGCCTCATAGCCGTCTGACTCACATCGAATATCTTGGCTATTGAGGTCGTATTTACACCTTTGCTGTGTAGTGTGCGGATCTCCTCGATTTTCGAATCAAGCTTACTGGACTGGCTGCCTTTAGGTCTACCGAGCTTTTGACCTTCAGCCTTGCGTCTGGCAAGAGCCTCTTTTGTTCGGGAGGAGATAAGCTCACGCTCCAGTTCAGAGGCCAGAGAGAAAGCGAAAGTCAGAACCTTTGAATTGATGTCATTCCTCAGCACATGGTCATTCTTGACTATATGAACCTCAACATCCTTTGATATGCAAATAGAGAAAATCTCGAAAACTTCAAGCATGGATCTGCCAAGTCGAGACATCTCAGTAACTATCATCTTATCACCGGCTTCTAGCTTCTCTATTACGTCAGCCAGTCTCCTGTGCTTCCACGACTTCTTTCCGGATACGGTCTCCTCTATAAACTGTGCCGCTCCCAGCCCCTTCTCAGTGAGATAGGAGGACACAGTATACGTCTGATTCTTCGCATCCTGTTTGTCGGTAGACACCCGAATATATGCGTAAACAGCCATAATTACAGCCAGTAGTCACAATAACCGAGAAGGTTTCTAAGAGCCCCTGCAGCAATACGGCAATGACACTTGTCCATGTATGACTTCTTCAAGCCTTTACCATAGTCGATGCATAAAACCATTACATCGTTCCGCTTCTCTGCTGAAAATGTAAATGCCTCGTGCCTATATACGCGTTCAACATTCATACTGTTCCCGATAAAACTCTCAAGAACAGACAAAAGATTAACTGCATGCGCAGGGCTTATATAATAATCACTAGAGTTGTCAGCATGCGTAATACCTGTGAACTGAGGTCTTACACGAGTTTTAACCACAGCTATATTTACAGGTTTAACATAGCTACCATCTTCTTCGAATATTTTTTTATCGTGGTACCTATACCTTTCATAGACTTCTGCATAAAGCTCATCGCAGATTTTTATTGTTTTCAAATCTTCGCTACAGGTATCAACATTCCTGTATAGCATACTGGAGTATTCTCGGTAATCCTTTACTGACTCTCTCATATTATGCAGTTGAAAAAGCATCTTAAACCTCCATTGTTACTTTTTTTATAATGTTTGAAATCATTTTTTGTTCTTCTGGGTCCTTTTCAGATTGCTTCTTTAGCAGAAAAACGAGTTCCTGCCTAGTAAGCTTTTCAGAATCAATAAGCTCTGATAAAACGCCAGACATATTGCGGTTTTCATTTCTGAACCAAGCGACAGCTGATTTCAGATTTGCTGTTTTTTTAGAATACTTCTTTACCTCTTTATTCAGCCTATCTGATTTTTTGAGCTCGCTCTTAAGATCAATACTTAAAATGCCAGCAGCCATACCTGTGACAAGACAGATAAAGAACAAAAAGATGATTGCTCCCGCAAGATACATTATCATTTCCAAACCTCCATTTCAGTATATTAATGCTTTATTTTTTATAGTATAATATACATGATTATATTTTTCAATAGTTTTATGTTTTACAATATCTTGGGTAATTCTATATATTTAAACTAAACAGATAAAAACAAGGCAACATAACGCTTGACATGCGCCAAAATATGCGCATATTATTAAGCATAATTTCATATTAATCATTTCGATTTATCGTAGTCAGCAGCTTGTTCTGCTTCCGTACTCTTTCGGTGCAAAAGAAACCTTTCCCTTTGCTCTTTCGCGGGTGGAGGGCATCTCTTCATATTTGTTGTTGGGAGATATGTTCCGAAAGAAGTGACGTGTCTTCTCAAAAAAGCATGGTGGTACTCAACACAGTTACCTGGCGAGGCAATTAAAACGCAAAGGAGATTATTTTGATACTTTTCAAAGAAGCTTTTTACTGCGAACAAGGTGAGTTCTGCAAAATGAAGGCAGAAGAGCTTAGTAAGATTGATGTTATGCTGAAGGCTAAAACAATGGATCTATGGGATGAGACTAAAGAATTTCGCCTAAGTCCTTTTGTGAGAAAGAATGAATACTGATTTATATCTTTAGTCCGTAATTTCAGAGGTCCTGCTGAGGGACATAATGACTCTGATGCGCATGAGCAAAGAGTTTCTGACCTGCATGATATGTTAATATCAGAGTCATACCGATTTATCATAGCAAACAAATATGACACTTCGGTGTCCAGTGTTATAACTCTTGCGGATACTGATGGCTATTTCTGGGATCAGTTTATTTTCAGAGACTACAGTTATAGTATTAATCTTGCACATGACATATTTGGCATGTCTCCATCCTGCAGCACTTCAGAGGCAAATCCATATATCGCTGTGGAAGTAATAGATAAAGTTATGCCAAGTGAAGAAACATTTTTACACATGCTTGAGGCAACTGAGAATCTGCCGTGCATGATTTGTTTTGATGTTGTGTCAACACCTGGTGCCTTCTTGGAAATAAACGAGGAGAAATGCTACTGTAAGCCAAAGTACTTTATATACGATGGATCACTATGGAAAGACAATTTACGTCTTGATTGTGATACTGGAACTGCCGTTAAAGAAGTGTTCATTAATGAACTTTCTTCACTGTCTTGAAGATCATATGTGATACGAGTAAAGCATGTCTTTTTGCCTTTAAATAAGGGATTATGTATTTAATACACACAGATGCTTACATACACTGTAAGAGCTTTTTCTAAAGACTGGATAGCCTTGAAATCCTTTTACCGATGATTTGGATAATATCTTTTTGTATATCGTTAGGTGGAATTTTGTATATATCAGACGTGACAATAGCTTCAGATATCTGACTTATGTGCTTCCTCAGGGCTGTATATCTTATGTCAACGTCATCGCAGAACTGTTTCCAGTTGCCTGCTGTCACACTTTCAGGGTTAAACTCGCCGCCGACAGACATAGCCAGTTTTTTAGATATGCCTTTATACACAGTCGTACATACCAGGTCATAAAAAGGCGCAAGCTGAGGGCGACCTTTCATCTCTGGCGGATAGAGCAGTGAGATATTCTTAGCGTGTGCGTCCGCATTTCCTATAAGGAAGTTGAAAATAAACCATCTGACGAGAAGTATCTTGTCCGCTGCAGGTTGTTTTGACACCTCAGTTATCAACTTAACGCAGTCTGAAAAGCCAGAACCGCTATCTGACTCGTATTTTACGTGGTAGGCATACCCGAGCGCTTGACAAAAGTCTTCCTGATGCAGACGGCAGATTTTGCCCTCATTTAAATATCTGTCGTACCTCTCTATAAAAAGAGCTGACACCTGCCCTACTTTCCTGATCTCAGTATTGCAAACAGGAAGCCCGCAAGCCTTCGCAAGTTTATTGCAAAACAGTTCATTTGCTGGCAACCCTTCAAAATTAGGAGTGAAAGGTTTGATTATATGGGTACTTGGCGAGTTACCGAGCGGTAGGTATAGTTTTTCATTTTCGATCTTGATGGATGTCTTTGCCTGAGCACCTGCCAGAGAGAGGCGATACATGTCATTGTCTTCCACTGGCGAAGTCTGATCTAGCTTTTCAATCAGCCTAAGAATATCATTATCATTGAGAAGTTTATATTTACTATCAGTGCCTTGTAGGTTAGAATCAGAAGTAATCACGATAGCTCCGGCACATTCTCCGCCGAAACGTTTGAGGAGTCCGAACGTATTTTCAGATGATATTTTGGTGGCTCTGGAGATTATCTTTCTCTGCTCGCCTTCAGGAAGAAGATTTTCAAAGAATATCCGTGCCTCAGTCCCTTCGAACAGTTTCTCCTTTATAGGCAAAATGAGCGACAGACCATTCAGGCTATATGCTTCGTCATACTCAAAAAGCATATCAACGCCTGTATTTATAAGGTTTCCGGCTTTGAGATACTCGCCTTTTACCTCAATGAAAACGTTAATTGATTCCATTATTCATCACCAATGTAAATGGAGAGCCCTGCATATTTCAGTAGCTTGAGCACTTTATCAATCTGCGCAGTAGATTTGCCACGCTCCACTTCGGAGACTATGCGATTCCCCACCCCTGCTGCCTCAGCAAATTCTTTCTGATTAAGCCCCTGCTCTTCCCTCTTCTGCCTGAGCAGTTGCCCGATCTCTTCAATGTCTGATATTTTTTTCATATTAGTTACCCTACAGTAACTATAACAGCAAAATCCAAAAAATCAAGCATCCAATTACCGAAAGGTAACTGACTTAGTTTTTAATTAGTGATGTGTCCCCATATTTTTTAAAGAGATCATTTCCGAAGAGCTAGGATTTGATCAAAAATCAAAAGTATTGGGCTTTGCAACACAAGCTCAGTAAACCCTTTAAGGACAGAGGGTGCAACTTTGCAGTGTGGGTCTCTTTAGGCTCACGCTGCATTTAGATTATCAAAGAGATATGAAATGGGAGACAGAATATTTATCGCATACATATGCAAAAACTGCGGACACAAGGGATTTAAGCATGCCGGTGATTGGGAAGAGCATAAGCGGGAATATATTGACATATTGGCAACTTACAGATACATTTCAAAGAGAGGAGGAGTTAATGAGAAAAACTATAATTTTAACAATGCTTATACTCACAATAACAGCGACTGCAAATGCAGCAATGATTGGGATTCTGCTCGATAATGGTCTAAGGCAGATTCATAATACTCAGTATATACTCCGTATTAACGCTTTTCCATCTGGGAATTCTGAGATTATTTCAATCGCCTATGATAAAAGTGATTTTACAAAAATTCGTTGCGCATACAAAAACGATCGTCCTAATCCGATAGTTTCTAAAATTCTTAATGCATTAATGAGTGAAAATAGTATTTTTATCAATGCTCGAGGTGAATGTAAAAGAGTAGACTAATTATGAAAACACTTTTTATTATAATATTTATATCCTTAACTTTAATAAATTCATATGCAGAAGACAGGTTTATTGTTAGTAATAAAACTGTCTATGATACAAAAACAAACTTAATGTGGATGCAGGCTCCATGTTGCCTATATGACTATCCCGATGTAAGTAATAAAGGCAATACTAATAAAGAGGCTCTCGAAATAATTGAAAATTTAAACAATGGTCAATACAATAAATGTAATCTCTCAGGATATACAAACTGGAGATTGCCCAGTGGTAATGAATTTTCAATCTTAGTCGACAAGCACTATGATCATCCTGCTTTATCAAGTAATACTCCTTTTAAATGTGTTAGTTTTTCTATTAGTTACTGGACAGCATATAAAAGTACAATGAATACCAGAGATGGCACATCTTATTATAGAGGGAGGTTTGAGTTTAGATACGGTAACGATGAAGGTGGGAGAATAACCCACAGTAGAAAAAATAATGGAAATAAGAATTATTATAAAAGTAAAGGTCATGTATTTTTACTTTGGCTTGTAAGAGACACAAAATAACAATAAGATTATGAGTGATATGTCGAAATATGTGGCTGATCACTTCTCATTAATGCCAAAAGCAAGTACGGCACAACTACAGCATCAAACCCAAACCCTATAAACGGCACAGAGAACGACGGCATAAAAGGAACAATATTTACAACCCTGAGAACTGAAAACATAAGAGCGTAAAACAGTAGAAGGCTGAAAATCAGTTCTGTATTTCTTAAAATCTGGGAAAATCTGGGGACAGATCACTAATTAAATCGTGAGCCCGACGGTATTTTTGGCGGTATTTCCAAAATATTACAAACATAATATTAAGTACTATTAATCAAATATCACAACCTATCGATTCCCGCCTTCGGCACTCTTTACTATCAATAAGTTATAAGGCTTTGACTAATTTCAATTCTAAAACAAAATCGAAAATGATGTAATTAATCAATTGGAATGTATCTAGATATTACTTTATATTGCTCTTTAGAAAGTTCTTTTACAGAATAATTAAATTGTATTTTATTTTCATCAATATCATCAACATAGTGCTTTATCCATTCTATATCATCAAATCCAAAACCGTAACGAATAAGCCATATTTCTTTGGTATCATCGGTACGATATCTAACAAAATTCTTCATAGCTAAAGCTCTATTATCTTTATACTTTTCATAATATTTTATTAATGCACCACATATAGGATCAGCAATTGACAAAGAAACAACCTTGTCAAGATAATCGTAAGTATCATATACGAGAGTATCATAATCAATATCTTTAATCTTAGTCCTAGGGAATAAATTAAATGAAATTAATTGTGAATTCGGTAATGGAAAAGCTCTTGGACTCCTTCTTACCATCAATTTATTAATTTCTTTCTCTCCTTCTGTATTTTTAATTTCACCATTTTTGACTTTTCGTATTATCTCTTTTTCATCTTGTTTTCTTGCTAAATAGTACAACCTCAATGAAATTATCTCTTTAAATGATTTGCCCTGTATTCGCCATAGCAAAACAGGAATTGAGGCACTTAATACTTCTTTTTCATATCTTGTAATCTCAGTTCTTCTTAAATGCGAGACAAAAATATTCCTAAATGAAGTCTTAATTTTAGTACGCACACTATTTTTTATATAATAGTAGGATGCACCCGTCACTGGAACATTATCTTTCAGCAGATTATCTAAAATGAACTCTACGTCTTTAAATACTTCATCAGTAGTTAATCTTTCAATTTGATTTTCAGTAAGTTGTAAATCATCGTCAAAACTATCATCTTTTATTGCTTTTGCTATATCAACGTAGTCGATTTGTAAATCATCAAAATCATCATCCAATAAAGAAGAGTTTGATAATTTAGGTGTACCAAGATATCTTTCTTTGAAAGTTTGCATATTCTTTTCTTTTACAATGACATATCCGTAATCAAAAACATCTTTCTTTTGAGTTGTTCTTCCAGCTCTTCCAATTAGGTTCTTCATAGATAGTGCCTTTGCTTCGTCATCGCCATCAAAATAAAAATTATCTATCAAAACAATATCAAAAGGCATATTTATACCTTGTGTTAAAGTTGATGTTGCGAAACAAATACGAGCATACCCATTGTTTATAAAATCTTCTACCAACAGTCTCGCTTTTAGAGGCATAGAACCGTGATGAGTGACTATTCCATGCTTCATTTGGTTTATTAGATTAGAATATTTTGTTCTATCTGTTGCACCAATGTACTCTTTAAGTGTATCTATTATTTTTAAAGCATTTATGTCTGTAATCTTTGGGCACATTTCAATGTATTTTGCAAAATCTATTAAATATTTACCCTCATAAATTTTATTTTTAGAAACGTAGACATACAACGTGCCGTTATTTTTTAAGATTTCTTCAATTATATCAGCCTCTATCTCCATATTAAACATCTCATCATATGGTGAAAAAAAGCTCAAACCTTTATCACTTATTTTCATAAACATTTTACCGACAGCAACTTGTTTATAATTTACAGCATTAGAATTTGAATAAAATTGATGTTTATTCAACTGAGCTTCTGGATTTGCAATGAATGGATGTGCAAAAATTTTCTTTGCATCAGGAACCAATTTATCAACACGCCTTACAAAGGCATCAAATCTTAACCCTCTCAATCCACTTTCTGAAATTTGAGCTTCGTCAAATAAAAATAATTTAATATTAAGATCATTAATATATTTAAATAGCTCAACACCTCTTTCAGGAGTAATAATGAAAATTCTTCTATCCGTATTTTCTTTATTTATAACATCTATAAACTGCAAAACTAAAACATTGTGATCATTCTCGAGTATTTCTAAAACTTTATTCATATATTCAGCAATTAAAGCCCTAGATGGTAAAACAATGACAATATCTCCACTTTCATTTTTAATAAGCTCCCTAAACAAATGAGATTTTCCTGCACTCGTAGGAGCCGAAAAAGAAAAATACTTTTTCTCATATATATTTCTAAAAATACTAGCCTGAACAGGGGTATATAGTTGTCCAGTATCTTCTTTTATGGCATCTAAAAAGACTGAGTAAATTTTCCCCCTTAAGGTTTCAGGCTCAGTAGTCTTATAAAAGCTACCAAGTAAATACATAAGTTCATTTTCAAATTCTTTAAATTTAGTAGGGTTATTTAATTTAGCGTGTGCAAGTAACTCAAGGATTGAAAGATCAACAGGTCCCTCAATATGAATTTGATTCAATATATTCACTAGTACACTATAATCATTGTTATATATATGAGTTAATTTAGACATCAATAGAAACACCTATAATATATAATTCATTGTATCTAAGAAGTTTTTTAAAGTTATCATCTTTAATTAGGTTATTAAAAACTATTTCGTGACTCTTTGCGTTAAGACTAAAAGATGCTATGAATGCTTTTTTATCATCGATAAAGTTATCATTTGCATCATCAGACACAAAGTGTCTAATATCAGCCATATCCTGCAAATCTTTTTCGTCACTTAAAAATTTGTTTATTTGACTTAGTGCTACACCATATGGAGAACCACTAGATGAATATTTTGCTTCACCAAAAGCAATTAAGGATGTATTAGTTTCAGTGTGAAAATCAAAACTTGGATTACCTGTTATCTTTTTACCAAAAAGTTCTGATAAAATAACTCTGCTGTGGTTACAGTAGCATTCAAGTACATATTGAGATGAGCATGATACAAAGTACTCTCCGGAATCACTAGTAAGCTTATCATCAGATCTCGAAAATATGTTAGTTACTATTTCCTCAATAGTTGGCTTAGCCCTAGCTAGCAAAGACCTTTGATTAAGAACATCCAAACTAGTTACCCAACTAGTATCCAGTAAATCATTAATGATTTCCTGAATTATTGGTGCGACATCCCTAACCTTTACTTCAATTATTTTAACATTGCAATCTGTTTCAAAGTTAATAGACACATCATTTATCTCAGTAAATTCTAAAAAATTTAACGACACTTCACACTCACAAAAGTCATTTATTTAAATAACAATAAAAGTATACACATCATTCTTTAATATGTGAAGCATAGATACATCTTGGCAATATAGAAGCATACATAATAAACAAAAAGAATTCTAAATATTATTACTACACATTGAATCGCCCCAAGTTTTGTAGACACTTCTGAGTCATATAAATCTAATTAACAGGAGTGCTTTATGAGTAACAAACGCTATACCGACGAATTTAAAATAGAAGTAGTTAAGCAAGTAACAGAGCAAGGTCATTCTACAAGTGACGTGGCTACACGACTATGCATTACAACCAGTAATATTTATAATTGGATCAAGAAATTCGGATCACCTTATTCAAAGTCATTTCAGCAATCAAATCAACATTCAGAACCATATTATCTTTACAAATAATTTTATCTTACTCCGGCTTTGGCAATAGAATGCTTACTGATGCACCATCATTTTCATTGCAAATAAATAGTTTTCCATGAAAGCTGTCTTCTATAATCACTTTACTCATATAGAGACCTATACCAGTCCCTTTTGATTTAGTAGTGAAATATGGAAAAAACACCTTATCCATCAATTTGTCAGGTATACCGCCGGCATTATCACTGATTTTTATAGTAATATAATTCTCGTCCTGAAAAATGTTGATATTTAGATGTTTTCTTTTTTGATTTACAAGCTGCTCAAGAGCATCCTTTGAGTTTGCAATAATATTGAGAAGCACTTGCTTAAGTTCACTAATACTTCCGTATACAATTAAATGATTGTCGTCAAAATCCAAAGAATACGTAATACAATTATGATCAAGCTGAGATTCTAAAATTTTGATAGAGTCCTCGACGGCATTCTTGACTGAGAAATATTCCTTTTCTTTGTCTGGAGTCATAAACGATCTAAAGTCATCAATTGTGTCTGACATATAATTAACGAGACTATTCAAACGCTCTTCATATTCATGGATATCTTCTTTCGGCAACCCATCGTCTATCATTTGGAAAACACTTTGGATGGATAGCCCTAGTGAATTTAGAGGTTGCTTCCACTGGTGTGCAATGGCATTAACAATATTACCCAAATCTGAAATCTTTTTCTGTTCAAGGATTAACCTTTCGTTTTTAAGATTTTTCTGGGTCTCCTCATCGACCTTTACAGTAAGAGTCTCGTTAAGTTTAATCAGCTCTTTCTCGACTCTTTTAATATCTGATATGTCATTCACAATCATACAAAGACCTTTGAATTTTGAACTCACATCAAGTAGTCTGGTAAAAAGAAGTTCATAATAAAAATATTCGCCATTCTGTTCAAAATCTAATGTCTTGGTAAATATATTTTTATCAGATAAAATTGCCTCTTCAACAATAGGTTTTAAATAATCTGGCAAAACTGCTCGTTTTTCTGAGTAATAATCTGCCCCAGGGACGGCATCTGGATTTGAAAGCAAGGATGCTTCGAAGTTTGAATGTATTAACTCGTTTTTTGCATCAAACACAAAAACAGGCTCGTGCAAACTCTCAAAAATGGTAAGAAATTTATTTTTTTCGTTTGCAAGTTTTGTATTTTCCTCCAGGAGAGACTTCCTGTAATCATCATCACCTTTAGATATCCATTCGTCTATAAATGCAATTTCTACCTTATCAAAAAAAGTATTAATATCAGAAAGATGTACTGCTTCATCTTCATAAAAGCTCTCACGTATAAAATCTTCGTATGTTTTACGGTAGTACTTAAACAGTCCCATAAACAAGCTTATACTGATACCTCTGTCTCTGTGTCGTATGGCTTCTATTTTACCAAATTCTGTGGAGGGGTCTCTTGTCGATTTATCGAAATTTGAGTTAATTGATGTAACGTTTTCTTCATTAGCGTATTTCTCAAGTGAATAAGTTATACCCTCTATAGATGCACGCCATGCTTCTGTAAGAGTAGACGTATACTGAGTATAGTTATGCTCAGTTGCATACCATAGAATCCGTTCCATCAACCATATCTCATTCTCTTTCAGTTTTTCAATGAATATTTTTTGCATAAAATACCTTATATTATCAAATGATAACCCTTCAGATGACCAAAATCGAATCATAGAAGTAATACACAATTTTATCACTTTGTATAATAGTAATCAAATACAATAACCTGAATTCAATGCTTAAATGAGAAATACTGCTTGGCGAGTAAGTTAATATTTAAATATCACGCTATTACCTCAATATCCTTTTCACACTGGAAGTGCTTTATCTTTTTTTTACTAATTATTAACTGAGTTAACATATTAAACAGTCACATATTATATCTACCAAAAGGTTATAAACTTCAGTTCAGTTTTTTCTCATTTTCACTTACAAGTATAGTCAATTAGCATTACAATTACTTAGAGGTGTGCATATGAAACGATTATTTTTTCTATCCCTGTTTACTGTCTTTTTCCTATTTGGTTGTGGTGGTGGTGGCGGAAGCTCAACATCTGCTGTCGCTGACACTCCTACACTAACTAATTCTGGCGTAGCAGTTGACCCCTATCTTGAGGGAGCAATATTTTGCATAGATGAAAACCTAAATGGAACCTGTGACGCAGGCGAACCTGAATCCACAGCAAGTAATGCTAACGGAGTTTTCACATTCACTGATGAAGTTCCAGATGATGCTGTAGTACTTATGAAAACTGCTGGCACACATAATGGAGTACCCTATCAGTTTAGCAAGATGACAGCTAGATACAATGGAGGCGATCTTATTATCTCTCCCCTGACAACACTTTTAGCAAGAGATCTTACAGAAGAGCAGATAGTCACCCTACTCGACCCATCGGGAACTATTGGTCTTTCTGTTGATGATATAGGAACCGACCCAGTGGCTGTGCTCACAGCTATTACAGGATCGATAACAGATGAAGCACTCGCTTCTGTTAGAGCTTCAATAGGGGCATATATGCTCCTTCGCATGATAGAGAACAATCCAACACTCGCTGACCTAAATGGTGAGGATTTGGTAAATAATGCAGATGTTCAGGCTATTGCTGAGCAAATGATGACATTCATCACAGAAACAATCACAGCGGCTAAAATAGCTGAAATCCAAGCACTTATCCCTACTGGTAGTGATATCCCAGATGTTGATATTATGGATGTTATATATACTGCTGTAACAGTTTGCGAACATGTTATGGAGCTTAGTGAAGCTGAATATGCATCCAGCGGTAACATAGGTCAGGCGATGGCAGCTGTTCAACAGTTCAAAAACACTGAGCTTGATGATTACTTAGAAAATATTGCACCTGCGCAGTTCGTAAACAGACTTATAAATAATAACCAAGTCGCTGCATCACTTATCGAACAACATTTTGGAGAATATGGTCAATTTGCGGCATGCCAGCACGGTATACATGCAAATGCTAACGGCTTACCAATGTGCTATACAGACGACGATGACGATGGTGAGTCAGATGACGTTAGTGACATTGAAGATGTGCAAGACATGATAGCCAATGCTCCTGCTATAGATTATGACTTTGACGATGACAATGCCGATACTGGTTTAGCAGCATCTGGTGTTCTTGAAATATATGGTAGACTTGTTGCTCCATACTCAGAAGGAGCTTGCTACACTAATGCAATTAGAAATAATGCAAGTTTATTCGTACCTGATGTTGAGTATTACAGATGTGCTCTTTCTAAGGTTGCAGATGAAGAGCTTATCAGCGCACTAGAAGATGGCGTAATGTATATTAAACTTCTCACTAATAGCTATGAACATAGAGCAAAACTCACTCTAAATGGCGACACTGTTACAATGAGCGTCTGTTACGACGATGGTAACCAGCTTGTAGAAGATACTGAAAATACACGTATCAAAATCCAGAAACTGACAGATGGATATAAAGTAGAAGGGACTATTATCAGAGACAATCATTATATAAATGGTGACAGAAGTGGCGATGTGGCTAGAGGCTCACGTATTTTCGCAAGTGCAGACACATCTAATGCAGGTAGCGATCTCTATGCTTTTATTGCTCATTACCTAAACGAAGAAGGTACTAACTGTACTGGTAATAGTGGAGCTTCTCTCACTGCGGATGATGACCAATGTTTCCTTAGATACGAAGGTAATATCTTAAATGTAGATGCTGACAGTAGTAGACTTGCAGCACCTAGTGTTTCAACCGCTGATGCTTATAGTTTAATGAATGGCTTATTCGCAGAGAAAGGATACAACTCTAATGACAACCTATATTATGCAGGCACTTCCTTTGCGACATTAATCAGCGGAGGGGCTGGCTATACAAAGTATTCACAACCAGTAGCTGCTGGATTTAGCTATGTGCTTTCAGCTGCCGAAACATGGTTAGGTGGCGGGCTTGGAACTAGCTTCTGGACCACAGGGGTTTCAATATTCCCTAGTGCAATAACTGATAATCTAGACGTTCCAGCAAGAGGCGTAGTTGTTCCAGATATAGAGACACCTTGGGATTGCGAAGCTATAGGTGATTTTACATCTATAGACCTTGATGCAGTATCTGATATTTCAGACTGTTCCGTAGCTCCTTTGAATGGTTCGGGGGATGTTACCACCTGCTCCGAAGGAACCACATCTGCAAACTTTATAACTCAGATGCAAGAATATCAATGTGATACAACTGACCCACTCACCAATAATGCAGATGACTGTATTTAAGAATTCATAAATAGACCTAAATGATATAAAGCCCGTTAGCGTTTGTTAGCGGGCTTTTTTTTATATTTTATTGCACAAATACGCTCAAATTGTATAATCTGACATGGATAAATACTTAGAAGTGAGCAAATATATAGATTGGGATACACCAGAGGTAGCTAAAAAGGCGAAAGAGCTCCTGCAGAAGGACAACAACGGAACTATCAAGGCGTGTTTCGAGTTTGTGCGTGACGAGATAAAGCACAGCAACGACTATAAGCTAAACCCAATCACTGTGAAAGCATCTGACGTCCTTAAACATAAAACTGGCTACTGCTATGCAAAGAGCCACCTGCTTGCCGCACTCCTTCGGGCGAACAACATACCTGCAGGGTTATGCTACCAAAGGCTGACAGTGAGTGACGACGGAACATGCGGAAAGTTTTGTCTACACGGTCTAAACGCTGTTTATCTGAATGATTACGGATGGTATAGGATTGATGCTAGGGGTAACAAAGAGAATGTATATGCGGTTTTCTCCCCACCAGAAGAGCAGCTAGCATATCCTATAAGGTTTGTAGGTGAAAAGGACTTGCCAGAGATTTGGCATGAACCTCTTAAGATCGTGACAGACGTTCTAGAATCATATAACGATTATGCTGAAGTCGCTCAGCACTTACCAGACATACAGACTATCTAAACCTAAAAATGAAAAACCCCGCCAATCACTCAGCAGGGTCATTCATACTTCTTAACGTCAACTTGTTAATTGACTCTTTTATCTTAGCATATTTTTAAAAGATTAAAATCCATTTCTCGCATTTTTGTGATTTTTCACAATAAAAAAAGGGGAAACATCTAAGCTTCCCCCATATGTTTTAGTCTATCAAAGCAGATTCACAGATCTAAGCTAGAATCCTTGGCTAATACCAAAAAACTCTGGCCATACAGCAAGAATAATGAGTACTGCTGCCTGTATAGCGATAAATGGCATAACGCCACGATAAATGTGTGTCGTTCGAACCTCTGGCGGTGCACAACCTTTTAGGTAAAACAGGCTGAATCCGAACGGAGGTGTCAGGAAAGATGTCTGAAGGTTCATAGCGATCAAAATCGCAAACCATACAGGATTAATGCCTATTGCCTCTGAAATAGGAACAAGTATCGGCACAATAATATATGAGATTTCGATAAAATCTATAAAAAATCCGAGAACCATGATCGCAAGCATGGAAAGAATAAGGAAGCCCCACTTCTCTCCTGGTAGCCCCATCATGAATTCTTCTACTATCATATCTCCACCAGTATATGTGAATACCATTGAAAAAGCAGTCGCTCCAACAAGGATACCAAATACCATCGCTGTAACTTTAACTGTTTCAAGTGAAGCATCAAACATCATCTTAAATGAGAATTCTTTATACATAATAGCAAGTATAATAGCACCAACTCCACCAACAGCAGCTGACTCTGTAGGAGTAGCAACTCCACCAAAAATAGAACCAAGCACAAGTAGGATAAGTACTAACGGTGGAACAATAGCTTTAAGAGCAGTAAAAATCTGCTGAAGCTTATTTCCTGTTACTCCCTCTAGTCTTACAGGAGGAGCAGCATCCTTCTTCACAAAAGCGTAAATAAGAATATATACTATATAAGCACCAACAAGTGTTAACCCTGGCCATACAGCAGCCTGAAAAAGGTCACCAACAGGAACCTGGAAAACATCCCCGAGAATAATAAGCACAATCGAAGGCGGTATAATCTGCCCAAGCGTTCCCGCAGCACATATAGTACCAGTAGAGAGCTTATTATCGTATTTATACTTAATCATAACAGGCAAAGAGATAACACCCATCGCAACAACAGAAGCTCCTACAACACCCGTGGAAGCTGCAAGGAGAGCACCCACAAGTACAGTACTGATAGCGAGTCCACCTCTGAGCTCACCAAAAAGGAAGCCCATAGACTCGAGAAGTTTCTCTGCTAGGTTAGCTTTTTGCAGGATGATACCCATGTATATAAATAACGGAATAGCCATAAGGATTGTGTTGTTCATGATGGCATAGATACGGTGAGGCATGAAGGCGAACATAGTCTTACCTATCTCAAAACCTTCGAGTATTGTCCCGCCATACATTAATGATTCTGAAAGTCCTGCTATCATACCGAATACAACTGAAACTGCGCCAAATGTAAATGCAACAGGATAACCAAATAGCAGCATACAAAGTGCCGCAAAAAACATAATGATTCCTATCATTTTACACTCTCCACAGCATCTATTTCTTCATCATTATACTTATTAATAATGTTTAAATTCTTCACAATAGTTCCTAAACTGCAAAACATTAAAAGGAAAAATGATCCAGGGACAAAAGCCTTAATTATCCATCTATGGGTGAGACCACCAGGGTCTCCACTTATTTCGTGAGTACTATAAGCCTCCATAAGAAAATCTATAGACCCAAAAGCAATAAGTAATGAGAAAGGGATAAGAAATACTATAGTACCTACAAGATTTATTATAGCTTTCTTCTTTTTGTTAAGGTTATCATAAATAACATCGACTCTAACGTGTCCATCAGCTTTTAATGCATAAGATATTCCCACAAGGAATACTACAGAAAAGATATGCCACTCCAGCTCTTGAAAAGCGATAGAACCAGTTCTAAAGAAATATCTCATAATTACGTCATAAAATACGTTTAGCATCATGAGTATCATGAGAGTACCTGTAAAATAACCAAGCCAATCAGCAAAACGATCAAAGAATTTTTCTAATTTTAATAACATACATATACCTTTTTATCTTGATTAAAAATATCAAGAAAAAGGCCGGCTCATCAATATTATAGTAATAAGCCAGCCATTATTTTTATCTTAGACTATGATACCTAAAGTCAATCTTATAGGTTGTCTTCAAGGTAAAGGTAGTCAGACATTTTTGTCCACTCTCTTGCCTTTTTCTGATAATCAGCCTGTGATTTAAGTGTTTCAGCGAGAAGTGGGTTACCAATTGCCTTCTCTTTAAGGAGCTCAGCATTAGCAGCTTTCATAGCATCCATAACTGATTTAGGGAAGGTCTTTATTTTAATGTTAGGATAATCTGTAGCGATCTTCGCCCAAGCTTCTGCTGACATATGATAGTTCTGAGTGTACATGCCGTAAGAAGCAAGCTTCATAGCGTTTTTAAGGATAGCTTGGTTTGCAGGAGAAAGCTTGTTAAACTTCTTAGTGTTCACAAGGAACTGAAGCTCTGTCGCAGGCTCATGCCATCCTGTGTAGTAGTAAGGAGCGATCTTATGAAAGCCCATTCTGATATCCATACCAGGTCCAACCCACTCAAGAGCATCGATTGTACCACGCTCAAGAGATGTATAAAGCTCTCCAGAAGGGATGTTAGTTACTGTGAGACCAAGCTTAGCAAGTACTTCACCAGCGAATCCAGGGATTCTCATCTTAAGACCTTTAAGATCGTCGAGTGAGTTAATCTCTTTCCTGAACCATCCACCCATTTGGTTTCCTGTGTTACCACCAGGGAATGACATAACATTATGCTTAGCGTAAGCTTTTTGCATAAGCTCCATACCGCCACCATGATAGAACCAAGCGTACTGCTCAGGTGCTGTCATACCGAAAGGCATAGTTGTGAATGGAAGAAGGTTAATATCTTTACCTTTCCAGTAGTATGAAGCAGAGTGTCCCATATCATACTGACCGAGTTTAACCATATCAAGAACACCAAAAGGTGACTTGTGTTTGTTTGAAGCGTCTATACGAATAACGAAATTACCGCCACTCATCTCTTCTACCATTTTAGCCATATTCTCCACTGCGTCTGAAAACGGAACGGCTGTAGGTCCCCAAGTCATAGCAAGCTTCCAGCGAACTTTCTTCTCTGCGGCCTGAGCAGTCACTGCAAAAGTGAGCATAACAGCGAGTGCTACAATAGCCATCTTAGTAAATTTCATATTTCCTCCTTTAATATCGTAAACATTTTGAGCTTTATTTTAGCTTACATTCAATTTTAATCTCTAAAGATGTAGCTATCAACAGAATGGTTGTTAAAGGGTTATATTTGATGATTAACGGATGATAAGAAAATTAAGCGGATGGAATTGGTAAGACCAATTTACTTTATTCCAAGATGTTGCTTCAAACTCTTCAGTAATCTCCTGCTGACAGGAACGTTTATACTGTTGTATGTAAGCAGTTCTGCCGCTCCGTTATCAAGAAGTTTTATCTCTTTTATGCGGTTTAGGTTTACCATATATTGCCTATGGCAACGAAAAAGGTCAGTCCTCTCCTCTAACACCTTTAGAGTGAGATCTGTTAAGCAACTCTTATCTTCTGAGATAACATGAATCCCTGTAATGTCAGATTCGATATAATCGACAACATCAATATCAACAAGCTTTATCACATTATTAAGGCTGCAAGGAATCTTCTTAAGTGATGGAATTGCATAGTTCGGCAAGCTGTCTTGGATCATAGCCTGATGTATACGAGTAACTGTTTGGCTAAGTCGTTTTGGCTCTATCGGCTTCAAGAGATAGTCTAGTGTATCCTTTTCGAATGCTTTAATAGCATATTCGTCATAAGCTGTAACAAAAATAACTAGTGGCACGTCTGATTGCTCGAGCATGCTAAGCATATCAAAGCCATTTAAACCAGGCATCTGTATATCTAAAAAGAGTATATCCGGAGAGTGTTCCTTAACAGCTTTGACACCTTCAACGGCATTTTCGCACTCTTCTACTATATCGAAACAATCAAAGCCAGCAAGCTGATGTCTCAGCTCTTGCCTTGCATAAGGCTCATCATCAACAATTATTGTTTTATATCTCAATGTTAGCCTCGTTAACAGGTATTGTTACTTTTATGGTTGTGATCTCATCTTTAACGCAATCAACCTCTAGCCCGTAATCTTGTCCCCACATGTTCTTTATTCTCTTATCTACAATAGCTAGACCAAGACCTTCTGCATCAGAAACGTTAACACTTTCATCAAACGCACCAGCATTGTCCTGCACTTCGATAATTACATTTTCGCCATCTCTATAGCCTTTTACAACAACTCTAAGTCCGCCCATCACCTGCGACATCCCGTGTTTGATTGCGTTCTCTAAAAGAGGTTGCAGAGTAAAACTAGGTATCTTTATATGCATAAGACTTGGATCCACCTCTATTTTAACATCTAAATGTTTTTCAAACCTCGCTTTCTCAATAATCAGGTATGAGTTTATGTGATCGAGTTCTTCGTCCAGTCTTGAAACAAGGTGCTGTCTTTTAAGATTTTTTCTAAACATATTAGAAAGATGCTGAATAAGCTCTATTGCCTTATCGGGCGCAACCCTAGTTACTGACAAAATCGTATTAAGAGTGTTAAATAAAAAATGTGGATTGATCTGTGCTTGTAACAGCTTTAGTTCAGATTCCACCAGAAGTCTCTTTTGGTCAGAATACTTAGCTATGAATAGTTGAGTCGATAGAAGACTAACAAGACCTTCTCCAAATGATTTATTAATATTCAAAAATCTTTTAGATTTTGATTCGAAAAGTTGAATCGTACCAATCAACTCTCCATCTACTTCAAGAGGGATAACAAGAACAGAGTTCAAAGGACAATCACGCTTTAGAGGGCATTTAAACGGCTCTTTAGCCCCATCTAAAAAGATTACCTTCCTTGTCTTTATAGATTGCATTGTTGAAGGTGAAGCTACAGGAGAGCCAACCTTATGGTGCTCACTCCCTACCCCTTCAAAAGCCAATATTGTAGACTGATCAGTAATAGCAACTGCACTCACCCCTATCTCCTTTTTAAGAAGTTTAGCAAGCTTAACAGGAACATCCTCTGTCAACCCTCGTGAAAACAGGTGTAAGCTCTTATCTGCAACCCTTAGTGCTTTTTTAGAAAATAGTGCACCATACTCATCAACCATGCTCTTTTGATCACCTAGTATACTAATAAAGAGAGCTGCTCCAAATGAATTAGAGAGCATCATAGGTAAAGCAATAACCTGAACAAGTGCCAAAGCCTCAGTGAAAGGCTGTGCCACAATTAGTATGATCAGCATCTGCACCGCTTCACTAATAAATGTAACTATAAAAGCAAGCCTATAAGAATATATCTGATCGCCCTTACCATGCTTCATGTAATAATAGTGAAACATTCCAGCAATAATCCCTTCCGCTGTGGTAGAAAGCCCACAGGCAACATCCGTAAAACCACCCATCATATATCTATGGATACCAGCTGTTAAACCAACAGCTCCACCCAAGATTGGCCCACCAATAAGCCCAGCCATAACAGCTCCAATGGCTCTAGTATTAGCAAGTGCATCATGTATAGGAAGTCCCATATAGCTACCGAAAATGGTAATACTGGAAAAAAATATATAAGTAAAAAGAATATCACGAGTACGTTGGTTTGAGCTAAGAACAGTTTTGAAACCAGAAGTCTTGCTATATAGGTATGCTATAACAGCAAAGACAGCCATTTGTTGAAGTAGTGGTATAAAAAGGTTCATACTTGTATATAAAATCGACTTGGTAAAAAAACAAGCCAATTATTTTTATAGGTTAAATAACGCATTTAGCGGTTCAAAAGACCACAATTGCTAATATTATTCCTTCAATACTGACCTTAGCTTTAATTCTACGTCTTTAAGGTTCTTAAATGGCTTAAGGATATAATGGTCTGCTCCAATCTTATGGCTCTTAAGAACTCTATCAAGAGTTGAATAAGCTGTCATCATAACAACCTTGAGATCATTATTCTTCTCTTTAAGTTTTTCTAAAACTTCTATGCCGTCCATCTCTGGCATCATGATATCAAGGAGAACTATATCAAAATTTGAACCATTATAGCTTTTAACAGCATCTAGTGGGTTATGGTAAGTCTTAACAGAGAATTCTGACTTTTTCAGTGATGCTTCTATCATTTTAAGGATCTCTCTTTCATCATCCACAATCATTACATTTATATTATCACTCATTTTAGTCTCCTAATTACTTATTCTCTTTTTTGTCAAAAAGTGTGCCTATAGCATCGTGCATCATTTTACCTGCACGCTCTTCTATCATTTCATCTAAATGGCAAAATACTTCCGCACTAGCATTTTATATCTTTTCTATTCTGTCTTTTATCTCGTCAAAAGAGCAGTCTTGGAAGTTCTCTATACATCTAGTAAAAAGTGTATTTGCCTCTTCATGAACAATACTGTGAGGTGAGAGTAGAGCTCTATATCCAGCAGTGTCGCTGAATGTCTCTTTACCTTTTCCAGTGTCGTACCAGTTACCAAGTCGGCAATCTTTGTGTGAAACACAGCTAAAGCCGTCAGTCCCTTCGAGAACACTATTGTAAAGATTGTTTTTATATATAATGTGGTCGATCTTAGCTAGATTAGCAAATATCTGATTACTGAGATCCATTGTCTCGTACATAACTCTATTAGCATTTTTACTAAAAGTTTGGATTTTATCTTTAAGCTCGACAGTATTATCGGAAACAGCCCCCATATTCGCCTGAACACTATTAGTATTCTCAAGCAAGGTTTGAATATCTTTATGCATACCGTCAACCACCTCTGATATCTCTGAAGTAGCACTCTGTGTTCTCTCGGCAAGCTTCCTAACCTCATCCGCTACAACAGCAAAGCCTCTCCCCGCTTCACCAGCTCTAGCGGCTTCAATAGATGCATTTAGTGCCAAAAGGTTTGTCTGATCAGCAATATCTTTAATAAGGTTAGTAACCTGTGAAATATCTTCGCTCCTCTTTGAAAGAGCGCTGCTTGTCACTGTTGATTCTTTTATAAAGGCTTAAAGATCAGAAACTTCTTTACTAAGTACTTCTACATTCTCCATACCTTTATCAGAAAGTCCTGCTGTATCTTTAGCTTCAGTGATCATCTCTTCCATCTCGCCAAGCATTTTGATAAAGAAATCTTGGTTCATTTTAAATGAAGTAGTTACTGTCCCCTGATGTATCTCTGCGAAAAGCTCATGTATTTTAGAGCTAAGACCATCCGTACTAATAGCATATGCTGTTGCTCCTGTTGATAAGCCAACTGTCTTAACATGCATAATACCGTGTGGAGTATCAACCTCATTGTTCCCTCTCAAGAGCTCAGGAATCATTTCATTTGTAATTTGATGCTCATCAGCGTTTGTATTCATAAATACAACCTGTCCAGCATCAGCAACGATCATAAGCTCATGATGCGCAACCTTTGCTATCTCTTGAAAAAAGTCTCTCTCTTTTTTCAGCTCAGCAACCTCGAGTTCCAAATCCTGAATTAGTTTCTGATTTTCTTGTTTCTTAGAAAAAAACATTTAATAACTCCATAGTTAAATAATTATTTCAAAGACAGCTCCACCATTATCATTATAAGGTCTGATGCTACCGTCGTGTTTATCAATTATACTCTTAGCTATATTCAACCCTATTCCCATGCCCTTATGCTTTTTAGTGCTAGTAAATAAGTCGAATATTCTATTCATCATTGAAGGATTAATCCCTCCGCCATTATCAGCAATAAGAATTCTGTATCTCTTGTCTTCTAACCGTTCGACATTTATATTAATATACTTTTCTTGAAATGTTAAGTCACTATGTGAAAGTTGGTCTAAACTATTGTTTATAAGGATTATCCATACCTGCTCTAACATCTTTGACGCCATGTTCAACATGAAGGCTTCCTTGTTAGGATCAGATTCGAGGTTAAGGAGTGTTCCGTTTAAATATATAGGTGCTATATACTTAGCCCTATTAAAGAGAATCTTCCCTGTAACTACAAATGTAGAATAAAGATTTCCATTAGTTTTCTCAAAAGAAGCTTCGCCAGTCACCTCTTTCATGGACTCTATAATAGCTGAAATCCTTACTATTCCGTCATTTATAGAGTCAAAATAGTCTTTCATCTCTTCAAAAGTACCTTCATCAACACAATCTTCAATATCACCTTCAAGAAGCTCTATGTTACCTTTTATATATGTCAGTGGCGTATTTATCTCGTGAGTTATACCAGCTGAGAGCTTACCTATTGAAGCTAGCATAGCTCCAGTCAGCTCTTCCTTTCGTAAGTTCTCTAACTCGGTGATATTATTTAGTCTAACGATATTCAAATCATCTAAACCAAGGTAACTCTGATCTAAATTAAAACAACTGACAGTAAAGGTGAATTCATCTGATTCTTCTGACCTTTTCAGGTTTACCTTACGAAGTATTTTGTTTTCACCGCACTCCAAAAATGATTTTATAATCTCAGCCTCTTCTCTCAAAGACATTGATTCTATATTATTAATATCTATAAACTCATTAGCATATCTTGAAAGACGAAATCTGTTTGAGACAGCATTTTCCAATGAGTTAAAGTTAAAAAAATCTAGAAATGCATTGTTACAAAGAACCAACTCTGAATCTTTGTTATACGCAAACATTATAGAAGAATCAGCGTTAAAAAAATCTTGAAGATGCTTCCGATGATTTATAACAACATCGCTCATATCTTTTTCAATTGAAATATAGCCAGTAATCTCTCCTTTTGCATAGACAGGAAAGAGATTTAATTCAGTCACATATTCTTGACCATGTTTATCAATATTTTTTACGAAATTATGCCATATCTTATCTGTACTCTCTTCCGTAAGAGGAATAAACTCGACCTGTTCAAGCTGTATTTTTGTCTTTATCATACTAAAATGTTTGCCTATAAGTTCACTATTCAGATATTTTGAAGCGATACATAAATTTTCATTCACATAAGTAAAATTGCCTTCAGCATCCAATAATGAGAAAATTGTAGATGAATCCACACCTCTCCTATAAGCTTTTAATAAATTCTGATATTTCTGTACTTCTCTAGCAAATTTTATATCATCAGCCAATAAAGCTAATACATTTTCCAGTTTTACTTTCATAACTGGTTTTTCTAAGAATCTATCTATCCCTTGGTTTATAGCACGGATAAGAATATCCGCTTCAGTATAGATAGTCATAAGGACTAGTTTTATATGTGGAAACTCTTCTCTTATATGCTGCAGCATCTCAAGCCCAGTCATTCCAGGCATATTGTAATCAGAAATAACTATATCTGGTCCAAGCTCTCGAACAGCCTCTAACCCTTTACTTCCGTTTTCAGCAAAACTTACATCCACCTCAATTGAATCAAACATACTTTTAAGCAATTTTCGGGTAAAATTGTCATCATCCACGACGAGTATTTTAATCATTCAAAAATCCTTTTTACACTGTTACATCAACACTATAATATTCATAAACAACAATTTCTGTATAAATATAACATATTGAAATGTTAAATTCACCAAATACGTATTATATAATAAAACATACTTCTTGCATTTAGGTTAGAAGTATAATTAAATACGATCATGAAGATATTTAGAAGTAAAACTAATCTTATTATTATTATCAGTTTCCTACTTATTGCAGGTTTTTTTGTAACGAATTTAATAAGCTATAATGCAGCAAAAAATACTTTACGTGACAATATCATTAACACCTCACTACCGCTAACTAGAGACAACGTATACACTGAAATTCAACGTGACATAATGCTTCCTGTATATGTGGCATCACTCATGGCAAACGACACCTTTCTTAAAGATTGGGTTATAGATGGCGAACCTGAGACAGAGGCTGTCACAAAATATTTAAAAGAGATAAAAACAAAGTATAACTTTTTTACCTCATTTTTTGTTTCTGAAAAGACAAAAAACTACTACTACCATGACGGTTTACTTAGAAAAATAGATAAGAATATCAAACATGATCAATGGTATTACAATTTTATTAATAAACATGTTCCTTATGAACTCACGGTAGACTCGAATGATGCAGAAAATTATGCATTGACCATCTTTATAAACCATAGAGTCTATGATTTTAACAATAATTTAATTGGTGTAACAGGTGTTGGGCTGGATCTTGAACGTGTCACCAATCTACTCTCTTCATATAGGGTTAAATATAATAGAAATATATTCCTCATAGATAAGCACGGTCTTGTCAAAGCACACCACAACAAAGACCTTATAGAGATAGCTAATATACGACTTATGGACGGCATTAAAGACGTTGCAACTAATATTCTTAAAGTTGATCAAAACTCAATAAATCTAGAGTTCGACCAAGGGAATAATCATATCCTACTCACTAAAAGATATATACCAGAACTTGACTGGTTCCTCATCGTAGAACAGAACCAAAATAAAGCGATAGAGAACATATGGTTAAATTTTATTAAAAGCACCATCCTCGGCTTAATAGTTTCATGTGTAGTATTATTTATAATTATCTCTTCAATTAACTACTACAATAAAAGGCTAGAAAAGCTGTCCATCACAGATGAACTTACAGGAAGTTACAATAGGAGAGAATTTAAGCGCATATTTGAAAAAGCTGTCTTGAAATATAAAAAGACAGGAATGCACTTCTCTGTAATGCTTGTAGATATTGATAATTTTAAAATAATCAATGACACAAAAGGACATTCAGTAGGTGATTTAGTTATCCAATCGGTCACACGGATATGTAACCTTTGCATACGTGATAAAGATCTTATGGCAAGATGGGGTGGGGATGAGTTTATCTTTCTTATAAATGGTAACCAAGATATTGCCTTGTCTATCGCTGATAGGATAAAAACTCAAATTCAACAAGACAGCTTACTGGCTGAAATCCTTGATAATACGTTTAACGTTACTCTAAGTATGGGTATCTCTCAATACAAGATAAATGACACTGAAGACAGCATAACCCTCAGGGCTGATGGTGCCTTATATGAAGCCAAAGAAAATGGTAGGAATACTTGTATAGTCTCATCTTAATCAATACATTCTAAGCGTATATTCCCCTTGTCAAAAATAGTAAGCATATACTTTTTAGATAGACTATATGACTCATTCTTTCCTGAGTACAAGTAATCCAAAGAAACTCCAAGTTGGTCTGCAATACTTTTCAGAGTAAATATATCAGGAACACGAACCCCATTAATATAATTGCTAAGTCTAGAGGGTTGGATTCCTATTAAGTCAGCAAAAACGATCTGCTTATAACCTGCACGGCTAATCTCATTTTTGATTCTACTCCCTAGCTCCATCGCACATTTTTCATACCCTAAAATAACCATACTCATCTCCAACTGATAAAAACTACTAACATATGCAACAATAATTTACTAAAAATGAAATATATGTTAAAATGTAACTATAATATATGCAATAAAACACAAGGTGTCAACAAATATAACATATGCAACATAGTAACATTTCGGCTCGTCTTAAAACTCTTAGGAATGAGCTAAAACTTTCACAAACTGATTTTGGTAAAAGGATAGGCAAGAACTACCATTCTGTTATGCGTTGGGAGCTTGGCAGAGTTATCCCTCCATCGAATGTTCTCACCCATATTTCTGAACTTTTTGATGTAAATATCGACTGGCTAAAGGCTGGCGAAGGCGATATTTTTAAATATACTCAGAGTAATGCTGCGTCTGAAAAAGAAGAGATAACGTATAAAGAAGCTCCTCAGAATCCTGCGAACACCCCTTTTCTTACTATCAAATCTATCGCAGAAAGAAATATGACTTCTGAGGAACAAATATCGCTACCAACAAATGAGACTTACGATTTTGCAATACAAGCACCAGAAGACTCAGCAGCACCTATACAAAAAGGTGATATCGTCTTCTTTAATAAACTATCAGGTGATCTTACAGACTGCCTTTATTTAGTCAAAGATAGATATAGTGACGTTTTAATCAGGTGGTACAGTCCAAAACATAACATATGGTATTCTAAAAGACCTGACTATGCAGATATCCCGAATATACAGATCACTACCATAGGTAAGCTTATGAAGGTAATCAGAGAAATCAATGTCTAACACTTCGAAAGGTGATTTATGAAAATACTTAAACCTGGTCTTAAATTTAAAATTCTTGCACTCATTATGATTTTTATAAGTTCATCTGCTTTAATATTAATTTTAAGCACATACATAAAGTTGCGCAATGACATTTATATAAAGAATGCTGAGGTTTTTCAGACATTTACAAACACATTCTATAGCGAGCAAGATATTGTTATTAAAAAATATTCTATGTCACTCGACATCCTCTTTGAAAACAAACTCATTATAAATGCTTTCAAACAACGTGATAGACAAAAACTAAAATCGTATATAGACGATTTTTACAACAATAGGCTAAAACACTTCTACGACATAGAACAATTTCAATTTCATATCCCTCCAGCAAAAAGCTTTTACAGAGCTCATGCACCTACTAAATACAATGACGACTTATCTACATTTAGAAAGACTGTAGTGCTAGCAAATATGAATAAAAATATGGTCGCTGGGATAGAGCTTGGCAGAGCAGGTTTAGGACTTAGGGTTGTTAAACCTGTATGGAGTAATTACGACTTTTTAGGAACAGTTGAGCTTGGTGGCAACATAGAGGATCTATTATCCACTCCAGCAAACTCCACTGGAGTAGAGTATGCTGTTGGTGTCTATATTAAATCTCTACAAAAGTCAAAATTCTTTTATCATGACGAAAATAAGTATGCTTACCAAGACATGCATATTTATAATTACTCATCAAACCTAATGAATACAATAATAACTTCTGGTTACATGGATAATGAGAACAAGATTATTCAGATAAATGAAAAATATTACATGGTTAACAAAATTCCTTTGAAAGACTTTTCTGCACAACAGATAGGTTTCATAATGCTTAGTAGAGACACGACCAAAGAAGTTTTAGCGATAAAAAGAGAACTTATTAAGCAAATATTAATAATCTTCTCTTACGCAATTGCCGCTATATCCCTGCTTACTTCAGTTCTGGTTAAATTGATATTTAACCCTCTAGAGAAGATCACTAAACATATCTCCTCAGTCAAAACAGAAAGAGCCTTACCTATTGATCCTATTATAATTAAAGGTGACTCAGAGATCACTATGCTAGCTCAGGCTTATAACTATTTAAGTCAAAAACTTGCTGAGAGTTTTGAACAAATCAATAATCAAATGAATGAAATACAGATCATCAATACCAGTCTCGAAAAACGCGTACAAGACCGTACAACAAAGCTTGAAGAGACAAACACTAGACTCACTAACGCACTTAAAGAGATTCAGCTCTCCAATGAAGCTAAAAGTGAGTTTCTGGCTAGCATGAGTCATGAAATAAGAACTCCAATGAATGCTGTATTAGGTCTTAGCTATCTCCTCATGCAGACCGAGCTGACCTGCAAGCAATACGATTATATCAACAAGATTAGGAACTCAGCTAATTTGCTTCTAGAGATTATCAATGACGTACTGGATTTTTCAAAGATTGAAGCTGGCAAACTAGAATTAGAACTAGCTCCATTCAACCTAAAAGAAAACCTTTTGAAGCTCTCTAGTATGCTCGAAATATCGCTCAGTAAAAAAGATGTTAAACTTATTGTTGAGATTGATGAAAAGATACCTCAATACCTTGTTGGAGACTCCTTAAGGATTACCCAAGTAATTAATAATTTGGGAACCAATGCCACCAAGTTCACTGAAAAAGGGTCAATAAAGATAAACGTAAAACTTCTAACAAAAAATGATGAATACGCGAAAATTATTATCACTGTAGTCGACACAGGTATTGGGATACCTGCCGACAAAATACCTATACTTTTTGATTCTTTTACTCAGGTAAAAAGACAAAACCAAAAGAAAATTGGTGGTTCAGGGCTAGGTCTTTCAATATCAAAGAGGATACTTGATGCTATGAACTCAGATATTACTGTTGAAAGCACCGAAGGGGAAGGCTCTACATTTACCTTCGCCCTCACCTTAGGTATAGCAAAACAGAGTGAAATTCAGAATATCATCACTGAGAACCAGGTTTTCCTCCATAGAAGAATTCTGGTATGTGAAGACACCTATAATACGCCTCTAGATATCCCCTCTTTCTTTAGAGAGAACCTTGCTGATGTTTTATCAGTATCCTCTCAAACAGACCTAATAAAACATATAGGAAAAAACATCGACTGTGACGGTAAACTACTATTTGATCTTATTGTTGCTGATAGTAAATTTATAGATTCCAATTTCTTCGATTCTATTGCATCTGTTGAAACTCTTAACGATAACATTATATCAACTCCTATATTGTTAGTTAAAAGTAGTCCACTTATTCGACCGCAACTTGGCGACAACTCTAATGGATTTAAGATATTTGAAATCTTATATAGTGATTTTTATGAGAAAATACCTAGTTTGTATTCTCAGATGCAAAATTTCGATGATGTCATTCAACCAAACCTAGATTGCTTCAAGAATAGCAAGCAATCAAAAAGTGACCTAAAAGTTCTTATCGTTGATGATAATGATATAAATTTACAAGTCATCACTGAATTCGCAGAGATTCTAGGGCTCCAATATAAAACAGCACGAAACGGATATGATGCGATCAAACAGCTAGAAGAAGAAAAATATAATATAGTATTTATGGATATTATTATGCCAGAGATGGATGGAATCACTGCAACCAAACATATCCGCAGAAGCTCACTTAATAAGTCCACCCCTATATACGCACTGTCGGCAAGCACTATGCCAAATGACATTGAAAAATGTAGACATGCTGGCATGAGCGGTCACATTGCAAAACCAGTAAAAATTCAAGATATAACTCAAGCAATTAATGACTGTATAGGTAAAACACCAATTGCATCTATTGAACAATCTTCTGAGAAAGAAGACTATACTCTTCCTGATCCTTCTGAATATTTAGATACAGATTTAGGTTTATCATACTTAAATGGAAATAAAAAATTGTACCACGAGCTACTCTTTAAATATTTCAAACAATACGGGGATATCGTCTTAAAGTCTGAAGAGCAAGTGTCAAATAACGCCTCAGAAAAGAACAAAATATTCTTCCATACCCTTAAGGGAGTGACCAGAACAATAGGTGCGACCCAATTAAGTATGGCTTCAGAGGCTATTGAAAATATGATAGACAGGGGTGAATCGATAAAAGATACTCATGAACTTGAAAATTTCACAAAAGCAGCTTCAAGCCTAGAAAAAATAATTAAAGAGTTCTTCGCAGATAAAGGATGATAGGAATTTTTTTCTTATCCTCTGATAGCCTATATGCACAATGACCGACATATAACTATATGTTATTGATATGTAAAAGATCTAGTTTTATAGAATCTTTGGCACCCTCCTTGCTTTTAAAACTTTACTAAGTTCAAGGAGGAAAAAATGTTTGATTTTAAACTTTTTACCCAAACTGAAGAAGAGAGAGTAAAGCAACTGACAGGTATAGCAAACTTACACATATCTATAGCAAGAGAACTCATGTCGTCTGAGCGCCCTCTATCAAGAGATGAAATGGAAAGTATGTTAGAGCTTCTTATAACTGCAAACGAAGCAAAACATTTAGCACAAAAGCTCAAAACAGATGTTGAAACCGAGGAGTCTGCGTGATATCTTGCACTTACCATTTTTTATAGAGGTAAGACATGAAAAAGCTGCTCGCTCCACTTATTGTTTTAATCATTGTTGGCGTTGTAATTACATTTGCTATTATGCCAAGTACACCTGCGGCAACAGAAAAACTTAAAACAGAGATTAGTTCTGCTATCAATAGCGGAAAAGTTGTTTTTTTACAATTAAGCTCCTCGGGTTGTGTTACTTGCAGAAAAATGAAGCCAGAAGTTGAAAAAGCTATCTCAACTTATAATAATAAACCATACGTTGAGATAATAAATATTGATGTTAATTCCCATTCATCTTTAGCTTCACAATATGCTGTCACAGGCGTACCTACTCAAGTTATTTTGGATAAAAATGGTAAAGAAGCCTTCAGAAATATGGGATATATGTCCTTTGACAGTATAAAATCTACCATAAACAGAATTACTAACAAGTAATTATCAAACAACGAACAACAACAAATATTTCATATTGTCCAATAAGTACTATCATTGGTATTATTCACAATAATTGAATATTGTAATATTTGCAATTAAGACTATATTAATCGCATATTTAGTGTGTTAATTATTTATTGCTCTTTTCTTTTTTTTACTGTAGTAAACCAACTAGTCTAATAGGAATAATATGGAACAAGATACAAATATTTTTAATTTGGTTGAAGAAGGTAACGTAATAACCTTGTTTCAACCTATCGTAAGTCTTAAAGATAAAAGGGTCATTGGATTTGAAGCTTTGTCTCGCGGTATTTGCTCAAACACTGGTCGTGTTATAAAGCCATTAGAGCTTTTTAATATTGCTCGTTCTGAGGGCTGTGACATTGAACTTGATAATCTATGCCGTAAGACTGCGCTCACTTCTTTCAAAAGTATACCAAACTACGATCAGTTCATACTATTTCTAAATTTAGATACATCTGTAATTAACAATAATGACGAAAATTCAAAGATTAACACTATAGAACTTACAGACAAACTTGGGCTTGATTACTCATCAATATCACTTGAAATTGTAGAGTCTAAAATAGATAACGAATCAACTTTAGCAGAGTTTGTAGATCACTACAGAAAACTAGGATACTATGTATCACTAGACGATTTTGGTGCGATGCATTCAAACATGAACCGCATCATGACATCTAAGCCTGACATAATTAAAATTGATATGGATCTTATACGTTCTGTTTCTGTTAATTATTATCAGCAATCAATCATCAGCTCAATTATTGAGTTAGCAAGAAAGACAGGAGCACTCACACTCGCAGAAGGGCTAGAGACCCCCGAGGACATCATAAAGTGCTACGAGTTAGGGATTGACCTATACCAAGGCTTTTATTTCTATAAACCTTGCGTAGACATTCACACTAACTTCCCTTTTATAATGGCAAAAATAGACTATCTCGTGTTAATGATAAAAAATAAACTTAAAGAAAACGTTCTTATTAGAAATAACCAGCACTCTGGATTTGACTTCATTGTTGACCTACTTAAGCGTGACTCTGTTTCAAAATCCCAAGAAGAATATTTCAAATACTTACTAAAACAGATACCTAACTTCGAAGAGATCGAAAGGGTCTTTTTGTTAGACTCTAAAGGTCAACAGACTATGGATTCTATAAATAACATAGGCAGTATTTCCAAGAAGAGCAAATCGTTCCTTAAGCTTTATGAAAACAACTCTGATCACTCACTTAAAGAGTACTTTTATTATCTTGGTAAAATCGAC
Organism: Denitrovibrio sp.; assembly: GCA_002869185.1. Taxonomy (GTDB): domain Bacteria; phylum Chrysiogenota; class Deferribacteres; order Deferribacterales; family Geovibrionaceae; genus Denitrovibrio. The sequence goes on from PKTN01000001.1 coordinate 715,125, forward strand.
TCAGATAAGTTTTATACTGATACTTACCTCTCTAATGCCACGGGCAGGATTCTCAGAACTATGTCTTGTACTGTAGAACTTCAGAATGAGCCACACATCTTATGTGTTGAGTTCGTAGATAGTGCTGCAGATAACTATAATTTAAAAAAGGTTGGTACTTAGTCCAATGAACCTTACAAACACATCAGTTATCAGCAAAATTATCTTAGAAGAATCGCTTCTAATAGAATTTCAACCGATTGTCAGTCTAAAGCTCAAAAAGACTGTAGGTGTAGAAGCACTCTCAAGGGGCATCCACCCAGAAACCAAAGAGATTATTCCACCGATTCAACTATTCAAAGAGGCAGATGAACAAAACCTCACAGTCGAACTAGACCGACTTTGCAGAAAGAAAGCAATTTCAGAATTTGCAAAATATAAACACTCTAAAGATATGGTACTTTTCTTAAACTTCGATCCAGCAGTTCTTGATATTGCATCACCATCTGATAAATCATGGACCAAAATTTATGCTGACGAAGCTGATCTGGACTATAACAACATAGCAGTTGAGATTACTGAATCCCAGATTGAAAACAATTATAAGCTTGAGCAGATTTCAGAAAAATATTCTAACCTTGGCATGTTCGTTGTTTTAGATGACTTTGGGGCACTACACTCAAACTTGAACAGACTCATCATCTCTAAACCTGACATTATTAAGATTGATAGACAGCTGGTACATAATGTCAGCGAAAGCTATTACCAGCAATCAATCATTAAATCTATTATAGACTTAGGTAAAAAGATAGGTTCGCTCACTCTGGCTGAAGGCGTAGAAAATAAAGAGGATGTTCTAAAGTGCCACGAGCTTGGTGCTGACCTCTTCCAAGGCTTCTACTTTGCAAGACCTCAAAGTGTAGAGCGTCTTGAGTCTTTCCAGACTAAAACCACAATGGATATGATATCTCACGATATAAAAGGATACATGTCTGCAAACATAGAGGATAAAAAGAAACAACACTCTAAGTTCGAAAAAGTTTTTAATGAAATAATGACTTATATTACAGACTGCGACGAATGCTGTTTTAGAGAGAAGATCGCAGAAGCAGTAAAAATATTCAGAGATATAGAATGTATTTATGTATTAGATGAAAATGGAATACAGATAGGCGAAACTGTTTGCGGATTTGAGCTTAATTTCTCAGATAACAATCTCTTTCACCCATCAAAAGCTAATACTGACCACTCTCTTAAAGAGTATTTCTACTACATAAGTAGTCTTAATCTGAACACATATTACACTGATCCATACATTTCACTAGCTACAGGCATCCTTTGCCGTACAATGGCTAGAAAATTCACATGCAGAGGTAAAAGCTATGTCCTTTGCATCGATTTCATCGACACCAACTACTGCCAGCTCTTTTAATCTTTTAGGCTACCCTGAGTTATCACAAGCTTCATCATACGATCACGTAGTTTCTGCTCGAAAATCCCTTTATTATTAGGCCAATCAGGTGCGATAAGCGTATCACCAGCAGCATCACCAACTATCCTAGAGATCACAACATCATCATTCAATCTGCCAATTGATTCTGCAAGTATATCAATATATTAATCCTCAGTTAGCATCTCAACTTCGCCATTGGCATACATCTCAGCCAACTTTGTCCCTTTAACAACGTGCAGGTGATGGAACTTAACCGAGTGGATTTTGAGATCATTAATGAGCTTTATTGAGTTAATCATATCCTCTCTGGAGTCCCCTGGCAGACCGAGTATCAGGTGTGCACAGGTTTTGATGTCATATCTATGAGTCAGCTCTACTGCATCTACGAAATCCTGTACTGTATGACCTCTATTTATATCAATGAGTGTCTCGTCATTCGATGATTGGAGGCCGTACTCGATAACAACTTCGTACCTTTCGGTCAAGGTTTGAAGATATGCTAGCTTAACCTCATCTATGACATCTGGACGTGTCCCTATATGGATCGCGACTATTCCATCATCGACCAAAGATGCATCGATTCGTCCTTTGATTGTGGCAAGGTCGCCATATGTATTTGAGTAAGATTGAAAGTATACGATGTATTTGTTTATATTACGTTTTTTCAACTTTTCGATACGTGCTGTTACCTGATCTTGTATCTTCCCTTGCTCTGCTCCGTCGAATGAGTCCACACTACAATAAATACAACCACCCTCACCCTTATGTCCGTCTCTATTAGGACAGGTAAAACCAGCTTCCACTGGGACTTTCCAAACCTTTCCACCAAAACGATTCTTAAGGTATTCGCTAAACTTAAAATATAGGGATTTATCTGTCACATGTCACCAACTGATATTTTTTGTAATTGAAGCATATTTTACCCATATAATCCATCACAACCGCTTGTAATTATTACAGTAATGTTTTAAATTGACCATATATATGTATTAAAGAGGATTATAATGATTAAACAACAACTTCTTGATGTACTCGCCTGCCCAAAATGCAAAGGTGATATCCGTGTATCAACTAAAGAAGATTACATAGTTTGCGACTCCTGCAAGCTTTTATACGAGATTAGAGAAGATATTCCTGTAATGCTTGTTGATGAAGCAAAGCAGGTTGAAGACACTTCAGGATACTAACCAACTCTCCCCTTTTTAAAGGAGCACATGATGGAAATTTTAAACTCTTCACAGATGGCACAGGCTGACGCTTATACCATCAAAGAGGTCGGCGTACCGTCGATCGTATTGATGGAAAATGCTGCTATCTCAGTTTTAGATGAGATACTCGAGCGTATACCAGATATTATAAACGCTGCTGTCGTGGCTGGTGTTGGTAATAATGGCGGTGATGGATTTGCTATTGCAAGACAGCTATTAAACCTCGGCATATCATGTGACGTTTTCCTTGCTTGTGACGAGTCAGAGCTTAAGGGTGACGGGCTTATAAACTATAATATTCTCAAAAGCTATGAGGCTGACATTCATATTCTATGTCACTCAGAACAGAATGACGGTTCAAAGCATGGCAGCGTAAATATTTCATTCGATGAGTATGACGTAACCATTGACGCACTATTCGGCACTGGGCTATCTAGACCACTAGAAGGCTTTTTTGCTTCACTTGTTGAGCAGATAAATAATACATCTTCATTTGTTGTCGCTGTAGATATACCTAGTGGTCTATCTGGTGACACACATAATGTTATCGGCGAATGTATTGAAGCAGACCTTACAGTCACTTTCGCTAGACCTAAATACCCACACGCACTATTTCCTGCAAGGGGGGTGTGTGGAGAGATCGTTGTCACAGAGATTTCTATCCCAGATTTAGCCGTGGATACAGTAGACTGTACAACATTTCTCCTTGATGAAGACGAACTTCCTTCATTCCCTGAAAGGGAAGAGGATAGCCATAAAGGTGATCACGGGCACGCAGTTATCATAGGGGGGTCAGCGGGTAAATCTGGTGCTGTTTTTATGGCATCCAGAGCTTGTGCAAGGGTAGGAGCAGGTCTTACAACAACAGCGGTTCCATCAGGTCTTATGCAAGCGGCTGAGACTGTTAATGCAGAAATAATGACTGTCTCTGTGGGTAAAAAATCGCACTTCGAAGAGAATGGGATTGATGAACTTGTTAAATTTCTTAAAGACAAAACAGTTTGTGCTGTTGGCCCTGGAATTGGAACTCATGAAGATACATCAGATTTCATAGACGAGCTTATACACAAAACAAAATTACCTATCATCATAGATGCTGACGGAATTAACCTGCTCAAGAAGAGTTCATACAAAAAGCTGAAAAACAGATGCATTCTCACTCCTCACATAGGTGAATTTGCGAAGTTAATAGGCAAGAGCAAAGAGGAAGTCCTAACCAATAGGGTTGAGCTAGCGAAAGAGTTTGCCATAGAAAACGAAGTAATTCTCGTTCTAAAGAGTGCTGACACTATCATTGCTATCCCTGAAGGCTTCGTCTTCATAAATATCACAGGAACACCAGCACTCGCAAAAGGTGGGAGTGGAGATTGCCTTACTGGGCTTATTACAGGATTTGTAGCTCAGGGATTTGAGTTAGCTGATGCGGCTTGTCTCGGGGCATACACACTCGGCAGGACAGCAGAATTAGTATCTGAGGATATGAACGAAAAATCTATCCTCACAACCGACATAATAGAAAATATATGGAAAACAATAGATGAACTTGAAGAGAACTCTTAAGGGTACTGGCGAAACAGAAAATTTTGCTAAAGAGATAGCTAAAGATTTACAAAACAGAGTCATCCTTATGAATGGCGACCTAGGGGCTGGCAAAACTTTTTTTACTAAGGTCGTAGCAGAATACTATAACTGTGACGACACGAGCAGCCCTACCTTTACGCTACACCAAAGGTATGAAGGTGATATAACTATCCACCATTTTGACCTTTATAGGCTCAAGTCTGAGTATGAGCTAGACAATATAGGCTTTTTTGAATATATAGACAGTGGCGATACCTGTTTTATCGAGTGGGCAGACAAGTTTAATTTAAAGGATGAGCTTGAAAAATACACCGAAATCACTATAACTGTAGATAACCCAAATGACCGTACAATAACTGTGACAAGTTTTGGGGATTAAGGAAACTATAAATGATACAAATAAAACCAGAAATGTGCCCCTATTGTGGGGAGAAAAGGCTCGAAGAACTTCAGCCGACAGAGGTTGTTATCGACGATACCCTCTGGACAATACATCATTACGAATGCCAGTTCTGCACAGAGGTCTTTGATAAGATAATTACAGAGGGTCAGGTTCAGTTTGACCTATTCTCTGAAGAGCTCGGATCTGGAAGCGATGAGGACGATAGTGAAGAAAAATTCAGTCACTGATCTTTTTGAAACACTTAGCGAAGAAGAACTCAGCAGGGTTATGGTTCTTAAAAGTGGTCTCGAAGACCTGAACCTTATCCTACAAGAGATTGAAGATACTTATTCAATCCTTGGTGAGATAGGCATAACAGATAAGGAACGTAAGCACCAACAGCTACGCCTTCTATCCATGGAGAAATATCTGTCCGAGCTTAACCAGAAGGTTAATCAAGCTATGGGGACAGAAGAAGAAAAGAAAAAACTATCCTAACGGAGAATTTAATACAATGCAGAAAGAATACCCGACCAGAATTAATCCCGCTGAATTTGAATCAGAGATTTACAAAGAATGGCTAGATAAGAACTACTTTCACGCTGACGAAACCAGCAAAAAACCACCATACTCCATAGTCATTCCACCTCCGAACGTTACAGGCTCTCTCCATATGGGACACGCCCTTAACAATACACTACAGGATATTATGATCCGTTTCCATAAACTTAATGGATTCGAAACACTCTGGATGCCAGGCATGGATCACGCTGGTATCGCCACACAAAACGTTGTGGAGAAAATGCTAGCAGCAGAAGGCGTTAGCAGACACGACCTCGGACGTGAGAAATTTATCGAACGTGTTTGGGAGTGGAAAGCTGAATCAGGCGGAACTATCATCAGCCAGCTCAAAAGACTTGGTTGTGCATGCGACTGGGAGAGAGAACGCTTCACAATGGACGAAGGTCTAAGTAAAGCTGTTCGTAAGGTATTTGTAAGTTTATATAAAGAGGGCTTAATCTACCGCTCTAAAAACTATCTAGTTAACTGGTGCCCAAGATGCCACACCGCCCTATCCGACCTTGAGGTCGAGCACGAAGAGATTGATGGAGCATTCTATCACCTACTCTATCCTGTTGTTGGAACAGATTTCAAATTCGAAGTTGCTACAACAAGACCTGAAACTATGCTCGCAGATACAGCTGTTGCTGTTCACCCTGAAGATGAAAGATACCAACACCTTATAGGCAAAACAGTTATGCTCACTCTTATGAATAGAGAGATTCCTGTTATTGCTGACGAATATGTAGATATGGAGCTCGGAACTGGTTGCCTTAAAGTAACTCCAGCTCACGACCCTAACGACTTCAACCTTGGACACAAGCATAATCTTCAATTTATCAGCATGATGGATGACGATGCATGCGTAAATGAAGAGGGTGGCGAGTTCAAAGGGCTTGAAAGATTTGAAGCTAGAAAGCAGGTCATCCTAAAGATGGCAGAGCTTGGACTATTCGTTAAAAAGGTAGAGCATAAACATCAGGTTGGTGGTTGCTACAGATGTAAAACGACAATCGAACCTAAGCTGAGCGATCAGTGGTTTATAAAGATCAAACCTATGGCTGACGAGGCAGTAAAAGCTGTTGAAACTGGTCAGATTAAAATATTACCTGAAACATGGCACAAGACTTACTTCAACTGGATGAACGACATCCGTGACTGGTGTATATCACGCCAGATATGGTGGGGACACCGAATCCCTGCTTGGTACTGTGAAGATTGTGGCGAGATCACTGTAGAGTTTGAAGACCCTAAAGAATGTTCAAAATGTGGCAGTAAAAAACTAGAGCAGGAGACTGACGTACTTGATACTTGGTTCTCGTCTGGTCTATGGCCTTTCTCAACACAGGGCTGGCCTGAAGAGACTGACACACTTAAAAAATTCTACCCTACATCAACCCTAATTACAGGATTTGATATCCTCTTCTTCTGGGTTGCTAGGATGATGATGTTCGGTCTGAAATTTCAAGACGGTGTAGAACCTTTCAAAGAGGTCTACCTACACGCTCTCATCCGTGATAAAGACGGACAAAAGATGAGTAAATCTAAAGGGAACGTAATCGACCCTGTTACTATGATAGATAAATACGGAGCTGATGCTTTCCGTTTCACGCTTGCCGCTTTCGCTGCGCAAGGGCGTGACATTAAGCTAGACGAGGCTCGTATAGATGGATACCGTAACTTTGTAAACAAAATCTGGAACGCATCACGTTTCATACTCAGTTCATACGATGGTCAAAAACTAGATAATTTTGACAACCTTGAAATAGAGGATAAGTGGATATTGGAAAACCTCAAAGAGGCAGAGCAGAAGATTTCAAAGGCTGTTAAAAACTATGATTTTAACGAAGCTGCAGGCGCTATCTACCAATTCTTCTGGCACAAGTTCTGTGACTGGTACATCGAGCTTATCAAACCTAGAATATATGACGATGCTAGAAAAGATAAAGCACTCGCTGTTGCGTCATACGTTCTTGAGAACTCACTTGTACTCCTTCATCCATTCATGCCTTACCTCACTGAATACATCTATAAGATGGTGACGGAGAAAGAATCTATCATGCTAGCTGAATGGGCAAAATTTGAATACTCTTTCGATGCTGAAAAGACTGAGATCGACGAAGCTATTGAGCTTATCTCTCTAATCAGAAACATTCGTGGTGAATACAACATCGCACCATCTAAAGCTCTCTCCGCATTTGTCAAGACAGACAAAGATACAGTGATAGAAGTCTTTAACAGAAACAGCTCTCTGATTAACAACATCGCAAGACTGGAAAAGCTTGAGATGACCACAGAAACAGTTGATAAGGCTGCTTCAAACATCTCAACTAACTTCGAGGTGTTTATTCCACTCGAAGGTCTTGTAGACTTTGATGCTGAGATTGCTAAACTTAAAAAAGAACTTAAAAAATTAGAAAAAGATAATAAAATTTATGGTGGCAAACTTAAAAATGAGAACTACCTGAAAAATGCTCAACCAGAGGTTATCCAAAAGGATAAAGAGAAGTATGCAGAGATTCAGGAGAAGTTCAAAAAGGTTACTGAAACCATAGAGAGGCTGTCAGGACTATGCTAAGAGAAAGACTTATACAGCTTGCACTCGAAGAAGATATCGGCACTGGCGACCTTACCGCAAGAGCCTTCCGCAAGCAGAATAAAAAAGGGGTATTCAAATACCTAGCTAAAGAGGACTTTATCCTTTGCGGAACAAAATCTGCAACACTTGTCTTTGAAGAGCTAGATAGCGAGATAAATGTACAATTTTATCAAGAGGACGGAACTCACCTCAAAAAGGGCGAATTCTTCGGTGAAGTATCAGGACCTATATACTCCATACTGACTGGTGAGCGTACATCGCTTAACTTTCTACAAAGGCTCTGTGGAATAGCAACTAACACTGCTAGCTACGTTAAAGAGCTCGAAGGGACTAACATCTGCCTACTAGACACAAGAAAGACCACACCCGGTTGGAGAGTTGCTGAAAAGTATGCTGTTCTAATTGGTTGCGGGCACAACCACCGTATTGGTCTTTTTGACGGTGTTATGCTAAAAGATAACCATGTAGACGCTGCTGGAGGAATACAAGAAGCGGTAAATTTAGTTAAACGCAGTATCCCAAGCACAGTCAAGATTGAGGTCGAAGTTAGAAACCATCAAGAGGCTAAAGAGGCTGCCGATGCTGGAGCTGATATCATCATGCTCGATAATTTTGAAATCAAAGACATACAAAAAGCGATAGATATAATCGACAAAAGAGCTAAGATAGAGATATCAGGTGGTATCCGCAAAGATAACCTTAAAGATTACCGAGATCTTGCAATTGACTACATATCTGTTGGTGCCCTTACGCACCACGCAACAAGCGTAGATATAAGCCTTAAGATACAGAAGGCATGAATAGATTAAAAAGATTATTTAATAGCAAGAGTATACTAGTATATATAGTAGTTGCTCTCAGCTTTCATTTGCTTTTTAAATATAGAGCAAATGTGAATGCAATTCATCCGGGGGTTGTTGCACCAAATTTGGCTTTTGAGACTTTAGACGGACAAAAATTTAACCTTCACGATTATAACATGCCAGTAATGCTTATATTTCTGAACACTAAGACACTCCTATCTAGCTCGGTCTACCCTGACCTTTTGCTCAGAAGGATGCCTAGGTTAAAGCTTTTAGAACAGAGGAACTACTCAGGCTTGATTGTAATACTGGATACTAAACAAGATGCCAAATCGGTAGAAAAAACACTAAATAAGAAAAAATACAAAGTGCTTGAAAATACTGTCTATTTAAGTAATATACAGCAAGCTAAAGAAAGTTATGGACTTTCTAGCTGGCCACACTTTTTTCTTATCGACAGTGACCACATAATAACTTATGAGTCAAAATTACCATCAATGGAAAGAATAGACACAATTTTGAAAGGGAGATAACATGCAGGACTTTTTCAACGTACAGGATATCAAAGACGAATACGACATAGTAATACTCGGTGCTGGACCATCTGGTCTCACAGCTGGAATGTATGCATCCAGAGACAAACAAGATGTTCTAATCCTAGAGAAACAATTCCCAGGTGGATTTGTTGCCATCACAGAATGGGTAGAGAACTATCCTGGTTTCGCTGACGGAATTATGGGTGCTGACCTTTCAGAAAAATTCTTCGCACACGCTAAAAAATACGGCTCACTCATCAGAAGTGGAAATGCTATCAAAATTGAAGAAGATGGCAAGTATAAGCTTGTTTATGTAGAAAACAGAGAAAAACCTATTAAATGTAAAGCAATTATTGTTGGATTCGGTTGTGAACCTAAAAAACTTGAAGTTCCTGGTGAGAATAAATTCTACGGTCGTGGCGTATCATTCTGTGCTACTTGCGATGGTTCATTCTATAAAGACCGTGAAGTTGCTGTTGTTGGTGGTGGGGAATCTGCTATCGAAGAGGGTGTTTATCTAACTAAATTTGCTAGTAAAGTACACGTTATTCATAGAAGAGATAAACTCAGAGCATCTAAACTTGCAACAGAAAGAGCAGAAAATAACGAAAAGATGGAATTTATTTATGATTCTGTTGTAGAATCTGTTAATGGTGACACAAAAGTGGAGTGTTTAACCGTTAAAAACGTTAAAACTGGTGAGACTAGCGCTCTCAAAGTTGACGGTCTGTTCGTATTTATAGGACAAACTGCTAACACTGAGCTAGTAAAAGATCTAGTTGAAACAGATGAGTGGGGATTCATCGTTGCTGATGAGTCTACCAAAACCACTATGCCAGGTATTTATGTAGCAGGCGACGTTAGAACAAAAGAGTACAGCCAGATCACAACTGCTGTGAGCGATGGTACTGTAGCTGCTAAATCCTGCGAGAAGTATATCAACGATAACTTCAGCTAAAAATAACTGACCGGAGGTCATAATGAGACTGCTTCTTTTATTAGTTTTCGCTTTCACAATAACTTTTGTCAATGCCTTTGCGGAAACCTCGGTTAGCAGAATTATAATGACTGATAAAATAGAGAACAGGGAGCCTGTAGGCTCTGCAATTAAGTTTAAAACTGACGTAGAAAATATCTATTGCTTCACAGAAATAGAGACAGACAAATACCCTACGGAAGTTACTCATATATGGATATACGATAAAAATATCGAAGCTGAGATTAAACTCCCTGTAAAATCTCCTAAATGGCGGACATACAGCTCTAAGGCTATTCAAACTAACTGGAAAGGAAACTGGAAAGTTGAAGTTTATGCCGAAGATGGAAAACTTATAGACTCAATAGACTTTAAAATAGATGAATAAAATCCCACAAGTATCATTCGTTCCGACCCCTATAGGAAACCTAGGCGATATCACTAAAAGAGCCATTGAAACAATGGAGCTCTCCGATGTCATATTTGCAGAGGATACAAGGACTGCAAAGTCTCTTATGTCTGCTCTAGGTATCAAAAAACCTGTCGAATCATACCATAAAGATAACGAACAAGCCGCATCTCAGAGGATTATCAACTCTGTAAACAGTGGCAAAACACTTTGCGTAATATCTGAAGCTGGCACTCCATGTATCAGCGACCCCTGGAACACACTTACTTCTATTTTAGTTGCCGAAGGGATCACATTTCAAGCTCTTCCTGGTGCTACTGCTTTCATCCCTGCCCTGCTTCTGTCTGGGTTCCCAGTAGACAATTTCTACTTTCATGGTTTCTTACCACATAAAAAATCTGACAAGGTTAAAGCTGCGGAGCCACTTAAATCATATAATTCTGTTATAGCTTTTTATGAGTCACCACACAGAGTTAAAGAAACTCTACAGATTTTATTAGATATTTTCCCTGCACCTATATTCTGTTGCAGAGAGATAAGTAAGATATACGAGACTAGTTATTTCATAAACTCTCAGGCAGATATTGACGAGATAGTCCAAAAGGGTGAATTTGTAGTTATAGTGAATAATAGTCAAGAGAAGCAGATAGAAGTGACAGATTGCAGTGAAATAGCAGTGAAACTTGTAAAAGCTGGCTACGAAGGCAAGGACGCACTAAATATTTTAAAAGCTTTGGGGTATAAAAGGAACGAGGCTTACTCAGCGATACAGGATATTGTAAACTCCTGAGACTGTAAAAAATGCAGTAGCAGACAAGATCAACATCAATAGGAACTTCCTCTTCTTACGAATATTTTTTGCCGTTACAGGGGCAAGGAGAGACTCTACATATCCAGTAACATTATCCTTTAGATACTGAACGAAATCTTCAAAATCTTCATACATAGATGAGATAAAGACGAATTTATGCGGATCTGACAAAATAAGGATTATTCTCCAACGAAGCTTTACCACACCGATATCGCCTATTTCAGAAATTTTTACATCTTTTTTGCCATAGATAGTCGTCTGGCAAATGACACCATCATTTATTTCAATTTTTTTAGATAGAAGCACTACAAGATTAAACAGAATAAAAAGCACCACACCAGAACATAGCATAATACCGGGCTTTCCAAACCCAGCTAGGTGCACTGAGAATGTAAAAAAGATTGACGAAACAAGAAGTATTGTTGTTAGGATGACAAGTTTTTTATCTACTTTATAAACCATCTACACTTAGCTCCAGAGGTAATAGTTTCAGGAAATTTCCCTTCTCTTTTTCAAGGTCATTCATACTGTTTAAAGCAATTTCAAAATCTTCTTCTCTCATAGCGTACAATATTCGGACAGCTTTACCGCGAATATCGTCAGGATAAGTCTTCATATACTTTTTGATACCATCAATAAGCCTTCTACCGTTATAATTTAACACAAAATACAACATTTTGTAATAGTCGACATAAGGATCCGTATACTTCAAATGGTCAAGTGATGTATAAGACGCCTCGGCATTCACAAAATCTTCAACCCACATAAAGTAATACATGGATGCTTTATAAAGCTCAGTACTACGTATAGTTATGGCACTCAAATCTTGAAGATATTTTAGTGCTTGCTCTCTGTCATTCATTAAAATGCTATAGTAAACAAGTTCTTTCAAAACCATAGTATCGCCAGGATAGTCAGCTGGGTCTATATCAGGGATACCTGCCCCCTTCTTAAGAAGAGTATAAGCCTTCATAAATCGATAAAGCCTATCATGAGTAAGTGACTCGTTAAAAGATATCATCTCACCCTCTAGCGTCCCTAATAGGTCATACAAAGCCTCACCTCTAAATATTGTGTTAGGCTCTTGAAGTGGCTTTAAAACTTTAAAGCCTTCACCTTTCAAGTACTTCGCAATTGAAACCATAGCCATAAGGAAAGAATTTTTATCCTTCTCTTCTCCTATTGTCTCTATAACTCTATCATACCCCTTAAAGCCCATCTCTGCTAAGAATCCAGCATATAGCACAGGTTCTGGGATACGTCTATTCTGCTCTATTGTTTGAACAACCCTGTCACGCACGAGGTTATAATAATCAAGTGCCTTATGCATTTGTCCCTTCTCTTTATAGCAGATAGCCATGCCAAGATATGCAGGGAAGTGAAAATTATTCTGCAGTATTGCTGTATCAAAATGTTTTGCTGATTTATTAAAGTCACCTAGGTTCAGCTTTGACAACCCCATATTGTAAAGAGCATATGGATTATTCCCCAGTAGAACATTAGCTTGTTTAAACTTATCGTAAGCAGCGTCAAAGTCGTATTTAAGAAATAGTGCAACACCCTCATTGTTCAATTTGATACCATCAGAAAACTCAACAGATCTCTCTAGTTCTTTGAGAGCAACAACCTTCTCGTCCTCTTGTAGCATCTTATAGCCTAATGATACAAAATCCATCATATCATCAGGGTCCATGAAAAGAGGATATAAAATAGTTGAAAGAACGTCTTCGAATGTGCCATCAAATCTATAAGAGAAATGTATATCACGCATCATAGGTTTCATATGAAATGAGACTTTTACAGCTTTGCTATATTCTGCCTTTCTAGCAACCTGCTCAGCTAACAATGCCTGAACACCTTTGATATCTAACATATTATAAGTAGCAACCATCTTATACCAGAAGCTTTCAGGACGAACCTTGTTTATACCTTTTGCAAATGCTAAAGCATTCTTGTACTTTCCATACCTAAGTAAGATATAAGAACGCATAACATAGTAGTCATTATCTGTATCAGCAGGAACCTTTAAAATATGCTCCCTTGCCTTAACCATTTTATCTTTATCAATATAGTACGCAGTCCTTGCAAGCTCTAAGAAAGGTGAGGTCCTATCGTTAAAAATATCATCCTTAATATCATCCACTTCTTCGTGATATATTATCTTATGCTTAACAACAGTGTACAATGTATTATAAGTATGAAATTGCTTATGAGCAGAGACAGCCATTTCACCAGCTTCTCTAATATAGCCAAGAGCTATAAGTATCTCATAATATAAACGATAATATTTATGAATCTCTGGGTGTCGTTTGATAAGATTACGGATTTCACTCTCCGCCTGTTTCATCTTACCATCTAAATAATATGCCTGAGTCAATCTATACACATAGTCCTTGTCAGGGTTTGATGCTATCAGGCTCGTTAGATATTTCACTTCATTATAATAATCACCAAGGGCATGATAGCACTCTGCAATTAATGAAAGAGCATCTTCAGTTTTGACTAATTTCGCCGCCCTTTTTGCTGAATCAAGAGCCGCTTTATATAGTTGAATATTAAGATAAGCTTTCGCGATATTGATGTAGTCTGTGTAGTCTTTGAACGGGAGCTTCTCAATGATTGAAATACCATCCATATACTCACCAATAGCCATCAGAAAGTATGCATAGTTTGAAAGTGTGTATTTTGAATCATCACCCTTATCCATAGCTTCTTTGAAATACATAGAAGCCTTTGCTGTCTCTCCGCGCTTAAGATGGATATTAGCCATGTTTACTAACAATTTAGCTGATAATTGATCTTTAAGAAGTTGATCTACATACTTCTCTGCTTCTGCAAGTTGGTCTGTCTGGATAAGGACAACTGCTAGGTTCATGTATGCTTCTCTGAAAGTTGGGTCTTCAGCGACTGCATCTCTGAACGCCTGCTCACTCTTTTTGATATCACCCATTAGATAATAACTGACGCCTATATTATAAAAAGCGACAGACCTATTTTGAGCAACACCATCTTTATAAAATTCGATAGCATCTTGGAACTGCCCCTTAAGGAAGAAATCATTACCTTTTGTGATATTCTCACTGTTACTAAGCATAGGTGAAACGACTGGAGCTGCCTCTGTGAGTGTCTCGACTAGCTGTTCCTTCCCTGCCTCTTTAGAACATGAAAAAAGCGTCAAAGATATTAGCACTGCCGCACAAAGCACAATGATAGATGAAAGACCTGCGATAAGTTTTAAATTTAGACCATTTAGTTTGCCCGGTGGCATACTCCGTTATCCCTCCGGCCTGTTTTCGTTTTGACCCGTCAAACAAGCTATATACACAGGATCCCCCTGTGCAAATGCAGAATTACTTCTGCTTTATTTAAATCGGATAAAAAGTTGAAAAGTGAAGCTTACTTGAGCATACTATTTAATAGTAATGTTCGTCAATGCCTTGATTTGCAAGTCTGTCCGCCTCTTTGTTCTGGTCACGAGGGACATGATTGAATGTAACAGTCTTGTCTTTAAGGATTTTTAATAACTCAGCCTTAAGCGGAATAAGCCCAGCATTTTTTACTTTATACTCCCCTTTCATCTGCTTTACTACTAACTCAGAATCTAGATAAAAGTTTATAGCATCAAATTGCTTTAAAATTGGATCTTTTGCAGCCTCTATAACAGCAGTATACTCAGCGATATTGTTTGTCGCAGTACCAAGGTACTTTGAGCCTGACGCTATCTCTTGCCCATCCGCATATATAATGTACCCACAGCCGGCGGGACCCGGGTTTCCCCTACTAGCCCCGTCGCTGAAAATTTTGATATTAGGCATCTTCTTCTTCGCTTTTGTGATAAAGGAATCTCTGACAGTTAGGACACTGATAGAGTTCTTTACCCTTCACAACCTCTACGTAAAGCTGTGGTGGAACTTTGATATAACAACCAGTACAAGTCTCGTTATCAACTCTAACAACAGCTAGATTGTTTCTAGCGAGTCTTACTCTATCGTATTTAGCTAAGAGTGACTTTTTAATACCAACGACAGCCTCAATACGAGCAGCTTTGTTTGCTGCAAGCTCATTTGTGAGGTCAGTGTTTTCTACATCTCTCTTTTTGATGCTAGCTTTATGAGTCTTTTTTGCATTCTCAAGTTTGCTGACAACACCAGCATCCTCAGATTCAAATTTATCAACAGTTTCGTTAAGTGACCCTAACTTCTCTTCTGCATCACCAACGATTTTTTTGAGTACGTCCATTTCTTTAAGAACAGCCTCATACTCTTTATTGTTCTTTACCTCAGGAAGCTTTAGCTGAGCTTTCTCAAGCAGAGCCTTGTTCTCTTCATAGCTTGTTTGAATTTCATTCTTTTCGCTAAGGTCTTTCTCATAGTGACCTTTAAAATCATCAAATTCTGTTTGTGCTGTTTCGAGTTCCGTTTGTGCTGTCTCCAGATACTCTGGGATTCCAGCAAGTTTTTCCTCGGCATCAGCAATAAGATTGTCTAGTCTCTGAACTTCCATAAGCTTTGAAATAGCTTCAAGCATTAAATTACCTCCAGTGAATGATAGAGGTATCTTCCTCTATTAAAACAGTTTCTATATTAAATTCGTTTGAAATTTTATCTGCTAGAAATTTCATATAAATTCTTTCCGTCTCAAAATGTCCTGCATCGACGATCATCACACCATTCTCTTTGGCGTCTATAGCATCGTGATGTTTCATGTCTCCAGTAACCAGCACATTTACCCCAGCCCTCAAGCAGCTCTTCCACATTGAAGCTCCACTGCCAGTAACAACAGCAAACTTCTCTACCTTTTTATCAAGTTCGAAATTTATCTTTAAGGTGTCAGCGTCTAATTTATCTTTTATGTGCTGTAGGAAGTTAGGTGTAGACATTGGTTGCTCTAATCCGCACACTCTGCCAAGACCATATTCTTTTCCCATGTCTAACTTATAGATGTCATATGGAACTTCCTCGTATGGATGTGCTTCAACAACAGCCTCTATAAGTTTAGCTGCCTTGCGCTGATCGATTATAGTCTCAATACGAGCCTCATCCACAGCCTCAAGCTCACCAACAGTTCCAATATAAGGGTTAGTATCTACACCAGGTCTAAAACGCCCTACACCATCTATAGAGAAGGTACAGCCTGAGTAGTTACCGATATGTCCACCACCACTCTTTTCCATAGCAACTCTTATAGCTTCTGCGTGTGTTCTTGGTACAAAAACAACTATTTTCACAAAATCATGACGCCCCTCTTTTACAAAAGAGGATATGTTTTTTGCGTTTAGAATGTAACATATATAATCGTTCAAACCATAGTCTGCTAGGTCCAAACTAGTGTGTGCAGCCACAATAGACAAGTTAGCTTTAATCGCTTTTATTACCTTTGCATCAAAGGGTTTGGAAGAGTCTATGCTCTTTGTTTTACCAAAAAAAAGGGGGTGATGAGTTATCAATAACTCACACCCCTCTTTGATCGCTTCTTCTATAACCTTTTCTGTAGGGTCTAATGCAAGAGCAGTCTTTTTGATCTTCTGATCCTTTATGATCAGCTGTCTTCCGCTGTTATCCCAATCGTACTGTCGGGTTAAATCAGCGAATCCACTCTCTAAAAAGTCTAGTATATCCTTAACTTTTATCAATCTTCCCATACCGTTTTTTTGACGTCATAAAGCTCCCCTATTAAAGGGAGCAAAATAACTTTGATAAAATGGGCCAAGTTGGAATCGAACCAACGACCTACCGGTTATGAGCCGGTGGCTCTAGCCAACTGAGCTATTGGCCCTCATTTCTATAAAACCTTCTGTAATAGAAAATTTTATTCCCTCTAACGTGATTCAAAAACCACTTAGTGGGGTTACTTTTTTAACTAATATTGACTGCTTTGTCAATACTTTTTATCTTATTCTGTAAAGGTTTTCAGAATCCTGCTTCTAGTAGGGTGGCGTAACTTCCGAAGTGCTTTAGCTTCGATCTGTCTGATACGCTCACGTGTAACATTGAATTGTTTACCTACCTCTTCAAGAGTATGATCGGAATCACATTCGATACCGAACCTTAGTTTAAGTACACTAGCTTCTCTATGAGAGAGAGTCTCTAATATATGCTTAGTGTGTTCCTTCAATTTAAGGTAAGTAACCTCTTCTGATGGGTTCTTAGCAGATTTATCTTCTATAAAGTCACCAAGTGAACTGTCCTCGTCCTCTCCGATAGGAGTCTCAAGAGAAACAGGCTCTTTAGCAATCTTCATTACTTTTTTGATCTTTTCGACAGGGATGTCCATTTTACTGGATATCTCTTCAGGTGTAGGCTCTCTGCCCATATCCTGCTGAAGCTGTCTTGTAATCTTCATCATTTTATTTATTGTCTCAATCATATGCACAGGAATACGGATAGTTCTAGCCTGATCCGCGATAGCTCTTGTTATAGCCTGTCTAATCCACCATGTTGCATAAGTAGAGAATTTATACCCACGCTTATATTCGAACTTCTCCACAGCCTTCATAAGACCAATGTTCCCTTCTTGGATAAGATCAAGGAATTGGAGACCTCTGTTTGTATATTTCTTTGCGATAGAAACAACAAGACGGAGGTTAGCTTCAATAAGCTTAGATTTAGCTTTTTCTGTTTCGTTCTCACCACTGATGAGAGTGTCATATATAAGCTCAAGTTCAGCCTTGTCAAATCCGAGTCCATTTATGCACTCTTCTAGACCTTTCATAGCCATATTGTACTTTTTGATTATGATAGCGTAGTCAGGTGCTGACATGCCTCTGTTCTCACAAGCTCTCTTGAGCTCTTCCTCTGTAACAGCTGAAGCGTCAGTATAGTCCGTATATTTGATTAGCTTACAAATCTTGTCTATATCTCTGGATGAGTCATATATAGATTGGTGAGCGTCTTTTATTTCGTTAGCAATGATACATATTTTTGAATAGTTCACTTTGATCTCAAGCAGTTTAGCTGTGACCTCATCAACAGATTCGTGTATCTTCATCTTTATAGTAAGCATCTCATCAATAGAGCACTTATTTTCTTTAATCTTATCGTTCAGCATGATGTTATTGTGAAGTTCGTCAGCGATATCTTCTAGGATACCTGTGTACTGCACTTTTATCTGCTCATCACGCTCATCTTGCAATTGTTGCTCAAGCTCAAGTTCAGCAGCAATCTCTTCAAGAGTCTTAACTGGCTCAGGTTCTGGCTCTGGCTCAGGTTCAGCAGCAACCTGCTCCTCACCATCTTTTGCCTCAGCATTTTCTTCACCATTCTCTACAGTTGCGCCTTCTTCGTTTTCGCCTTCAACAGCATCAAGCTCTTCATTATCAGCATCGACACCGTCATCTATATCAATGATATCCTTAAGACGCATATTATCATTTCTGATGTTACGTGCGATATCCATAATTTTTATTGCAGTATTAGGATAGAGGAGAACTGCACGCACAACTTTTCTCTGTCCCTCTTCGATCTCTTTGGCAACCTCTATCTCCTCTTCACGATTAAGGAGTGGGATGTTCCCCATATCTTTAAGGTAGAGTCTAACAGGGTCGTCAGTACTAATTGTCTCTTCAACTTCTTTAAGGATAGCGAGAGCGTCTTCGTCATCAGAGTCTTCATCTTCAAAAAGGTTTTTGTCAGATTTAGCATCTATAACGTCGATCTTGAGCTGAACAAGCAGCATCATTATCTCATCCATAAGCTCTGGTGAGGCAATATCTTCTGGTAGATTTTCATTTATTTCGTCGAATGTGAGGAATCCCTTTTCTTTTCCCAGTGCGATAATGGTTTTAACTTCTGGGCTTTTTATCTTTGAAGACATAGACATAGACATAAAGTATCAATCCTCCGGGTCGGTCTTTACCTGAGTTTGCTTTTTTGCATTGAATTTTTCTATTAAAAGTCTGCGTTTTTCATCCATATCCGCACTATCTTTGATCTTGCGGTTCATGGTGTCCTTGACAGAATTTGCCAGAATCTTTTCTCTGCTGGCAGATGCCATACGGTACAAGTCCGAATTTAAATCACTTATTATGACAGGAGAAAGCTCCTTAGCTATATCGGGCGTACTCAAAAGGACATTGATATTATCACCATTCTGTAAAACATCAAGAACTTTCTTATATATATCCGACATTTTCTTATCATTAAAAAACTCTGGTAATATTTTCTCAGTCATCATAAGGGACACGTCTTCAGGGAGCTGAACTAAGGCTGCTAAAAAATCTCTTTCACAGAAATAAGTAACACCTCTTCTGTCTCTATTTTGTTCTAGAGACTCCCCCGTCCTTCTTAATCTAGTTTTTGCGGCAGAAATATCAATATCCTTTCGCAAAGTATTTTCATCTATTTGAAACATAACAGCGAGTTTCTGTGCGTAATAATCTTTTCTATACGGACTCTTAATAATCATCAGTAACTCTTTAATTCTATCAAGCCCACGGAGTTTTGCATTGAAATCTTTTGATTTTTTTATAACTACTTCTGCGGCAAAAAGAAATAAATCCTTCTTTGAACCGATCAGATCATCAAATCCATCCTTACCATGCTTTGAAAGGAACGAATCTGGGTCTTCACCATCAGGAAGGAAAACAACGGATGGATATGTATCAGACTCTACAAATGTTGCGAGTGACTTCAAGGCGGAGTTATACCCTGCCTGATCACCATCAAATAGCATATAAATGTCCCCTGTATAGCGTCGCAGAATCTCTATATGTTCCTTTGTAAGTGCAGTACCCATAGATGCCACGCAGTTACTATAACCATTCTCGTGTAGGCGCATAACGTCAAAGTAACCTTCAACGACCAGTGCGTATTCCATCTTTCTAAGTGCACCCTTAGCCTTGTCCATATTAAACAGGACACGACGCTTCTTAAAGACCTCAGTCTCTGGTGAATTTATGTATTTAGGTTGTTGGTCAGTGATAGTCCTGCCTGAAAATGCGATAGTCTTACCTGTCACACCCTTAACAGGGATCATCACACGGTCATAAAACATAAGCCTCAGACCATACTGCCCCTCTTTGAAAAGACCGGAGTTAAGCAGGACTGATTTATCATATTTCCTAACGTACTTATCAGGATCGACCCTCGGTGGAAAATATCCCACCTGAAATTCCTCAAGGAGTGAATCAGAAAAATCTCTCTCATATAGATAATCAAGGGCTTTTTTACCCTCTCTAGAATACAAATATTTACGTGAATCGAGTATTAGCTCTTCGTGCAAAGCGACGATATCTTTAGCATCTTGGCTTACGTTCTGATCGTACTCGATTGTTACGCCACACCTTTCAGCGAGCATGATTATTGCATCTGGAAAGCTAAGGTTATGGTATTTCATGGCGAAAGATATTGAGTTACCACCCTCTCCGCAACCGAAGCAGTGGAAGTAGCCTTTATCAGGATGAACATTAAATGACGGCGTCTTCTCAGTATGAAATGGGCAGAGTCCCTTATAGCTGTTACCAGCCTTCTTAAGCGGAACTACCTCGTCTATGAGCTGATAGATATCTGTCTGTTCAAGAATTTCGTCTATTTTGGTGTCAGGAATTCGCAAGCAATAAACCTCGGCTATTTTTAGAGACAAAAAAAGAGACTGCAAAAGCAATCTCATTTCATTGAGCCTATTTAATTCTACACTATATTTTATAGACAACGGAGGAAATATCAAATATATTTTGACAATGCTCGATATAAATAATCTAACAATAGAACTTATGGGGACTGCGAACCCTTTCATAATACTGCGTGATGTATCTTTATCACTAAAAAATGGCGAAATATTAGGTATCGCTGGCGAATCAGGGAGTGGTAAAACCATCCTCGCAAAATCTATTCTTAACCTAATAAAAAAACCGGTCGTCAAGACAGGTGGTAGCATAAACCTTGATGGTGCTGAACTTTCTAGTGAAAAGGATTTTCGGGCAATCCGTGGTAGCAAGATATCTATGATATTCCAAAACCCTACAGCATCACTCAACCCAGTCTTCACTATTGGAAGCCAGCTTATCGAGACTATCCGTATACATCAGCCAAAGATGAGCGTCCAAGAGGCTAAAGACCGTGCGGTTGAACTTCTAACCGAGGTTGAGATACCTCACCCAGAAGAACGCCTCAACACCTACCCTCACCAGCTATCTGGCGGGATGAACCAACGTGTAATGATCGCTTTGGCTCTATCCTCCAACCCTGAGATACTCATTGCTGATGAAGCGACCACAGCACTAGATGTCACTATCCAAGCCCAGATTGTCGCACTCTTAAAAAAACTTAATAAAGAAAAGAATTTATCTATTATATTCATCACTCATGACCTGTCGCTACTAGCTCAAGTGGCTGACGAAAGTTTCATTATGTATGCTGGCGAGATTATGGAGAGGCTGACATCTGATCAGCTTAGAAATGACGATATGCGTCATCCATATACGAAAAACCTACAAAGCTGTGTGCCAAAGATTGGCGACAATAGAGAATATCTAAACACTATCACAGGGACTATTACATTCAATAACGCTGAATTCGATAACGCCTGTGTCTTCCACCCAAGATGCGACCGTGCCACAGACAAATGCAAAACCTCCAAACCACCCTTCTCCAATGGCTTCACTTGCTGGTATCCGTACTAAATAAAAATTATCTCTAAAACTTTCTTTCAAACTTCATATACTAACTATCACAACAAAAACTCATTTAGAGGGGAAGTTAAATATGTCTAACGAGTCACAACTTAATAATGTCCCGATTGATCAAATAAAGATAGGCATGGAAGCAAGTTATTCTCAAACAATAACTGATGCTGACATTAAGAATTTTGCTGGAGTTACAGGGGATAAAAACCCTGCACACATGAATGACGAATATGCTAAAGAGACCCAATTTAAGGAACGCATCGCTCACGGCATGCTATCCGCCTCATATTTCTCTACCCTGCTAGGGATGAAGCTACCAGGCGAAGGGAGTATATATGTCTCTCAGTCACTAAAATTTAAAAAGCCGGTCTTCATAGGCGATACAGTTACTGCTACTGTCATTGTAACTGATGTAAATTTAGAAAAGCGTAGGGTTTTCCTTCGCACCTTATGTAAGGTTAAGGATGAGATAGTTATTGACGGAGAAGCTCAGATGTATATACCGTAAATATCATTCTTTTACTACAAAAGCTGATTTACAATATCTCAATAACGTCCTTAGGGTTAGGACCATATTTGTTATCTGCGTCACTATCCTGAACTAAGAAGTAGATAAGCACAAAAAAGCCGATAACAGGAACAAAGGTTAAAAGTGCCCACCAGCCAGTCCTACCGATATCATGCAGTCTACGAACAATAACAGCAGTGCTAGGAAAAAGGATAATAAGCATATACAACAAGCTAAAGACAGGTAATACAACCACATCAAGTCCAACTGAGAAGATATAGAATAAGATATTAAACATAACGAAATACCAGTATTCTTCCCTAGAAGCTCGTCCTTTAAAATCGAAACCGGTCTTTAAGACTCTGATATACCAATTCATAATGCTCCTCTTAATACTAGTCTAAATGAGATTCTTCTTTCGCTACGTTCGCTCAGGATAACAGGAGCAAATTAAACCTTAATGTATTTCCAATGCCCCTTTCTGAAACGTTTAATAAGTACAAATGCCCTGATAAATGTCTCTACCACAGCGATGACAAATATCCAAAGTGGCGAACCTGTCACATAGGAGATCAGCCACGCAGGAAGTATACGGATCATCCACAGTGAAATAGTATTAATAATAAATGTCCATCTAGTATCCCCTGCCCCACGCAAGCACCCAGAGAGTACAAAGGTTACAGCTAGCGGAACCTGAGAAAAGCCCATAACTCGCAGATATAATGCCGCACTATCCACAACAGCTTGGTTATCCGTAAAGACAGAAGCCATCGGTCTAGCAAACACTATCATCAAGACACCTATCAACCCCATTATAACAGCCGCAGAGACCACTGTCGCTATAGCATCTTTCTCTGCCTCTTCTGGTGTGCCAGCACCTAACCCTTGCCCTACAAGAGCCATCCCAGCCAGTGTAAAGCCTATACCCGGCATAAACGCCAAGCCCTCAAGCCTTAGCCCCACCTGATAACCAGCGAGTGAATCAACACCATACTTAGCCACAAGTGCAGAGAGCACAAGATATGATGGATGAGAAGATATCCTCTCTATCCATGTAGGCACAGCAACTTTAAGTGCACGCCAAAGGAGAGCAAAATCCAACCTAGGAGTAATAGAGAGTTTTTTGCGAACTAGATATACATAAAGGTATAAGCAAATCTGAAAATATATAACAATAACAGTAGCCAAGGCAGCACCACGGATTCCCATTGGTTCGAAGCCAAGTTTACCAAAGATGAGTATATAATCTAAGAATACGTTTAGGATATTACCTGTAATACTGATAAAAAGTGGAATCTTCGTGGCTCCAATAGCGTTCATCCCACTAAAAAGAACACCCATAATAAACATAGCAGGGATCCCCATAGCAAAAACCTTCATGTAGGCTGTACCCTGAGCTGCTACCTCGTTACCAGTATTAAGGATATGAAAAAGGAACGGACCATAATTATATGCAACATATGTAAGCGGTATTGAGATGAAAAAAGAGAAGCAGATCATCATAAAAATCGCCTGCCCAGCTTTTGTCATGTCACGTGCACCATAAAAACGTGAGACTAGAGCATTTGTACCCACATATATCAACGACATAAAAGCATACATTAAACCCATATACTGCATGCTGACCCCAACAGCAGCCACACTTACAGAGGATATACGCCCCACAAAAAACATGTCGATCATCGCCTGAACCATATTTAAAAGGTTGTGCATAGCGGCGGGGAGAGAGATTCTTAAAACCTTACGATATCTTTCATTGAAAAAAAGCATTGTTAACCTACTTTAATAATACGAATTATAATGTAAGACTTGTTAAAGGATATTGCAATAATTCAATTTACGTTCTAGTATACTAAATAAATCAAATAGCATTTTACTGGAGAGTAAAACCATGATCAGCAAATTGTTCAACAGAAAGCAAGATATAGGCGCTCCGAAAGATCCTATCAGTATTTTTGTTAACAAAAAATGTGAAAACATTAACAACAGTAAAACACTGGATGAAAATATCGAAGATGCCGTTTTCTGTGTTGTTGACACGGAAACTACAGGGCTAGATATTAACTCAGCGCGAATAATCAATGTCGCCGCAGTTAAAGTTCAGAACTACAAGATTATAGACTTCTATAATTCTTTTATAAACCCAGAAGAAATGATCCCAAAAGAGTCAATAAAATGGCATAACATCACTGACGAAATGGTCATAGATAAGCCAACTGTTGACGAAATTCTTCCCGATTTTCTAAATTTCTGTAACGACTCCATAATAGTTGGACACCACATCGCCTTTGATATAAAGATGATCAACAAAGAGATGATAAATTCTTTCGGTTGCGAAATGCACAACTACAGCCTTGACACCATGCTAATCTACTCTAATGCTATTATCAAAAAAGATGAGCATTACAGTCTTGATCACCTGCTTGAAAAGTACAGTGTTACCTGTAACGGTAGGCATACTGCTCTCGGTGATGCACTCGCTACGGCCGAGGTCTTCTCAAAGATGATAACTCAGGCTAGTGGTGAATTCCGCACAGTCAGAGAGCTTTGTAAATGTCAGACTGCCCGCAATGATTCATTTTAATTGACTATACGCATACTAATGTTATAGTAGTCATAAGGTTTTATTATGAATAAATTTCGACAAAACATATTTCAGGAAATACTGAAAAAATACGAAAAATTTTATGTGCACTTAATGCCACACCCTGAGCTTATCGTTGGTTCCAGAGGTCTACTTGGTGACGAAAACAAGAATGGACTTGTACTCGTTTTCAGCCCGCACTCCTATGACAAACTATCTCTTGAGGATGATTGCATAACAGTTAATATGAAATTTTCTGGTAGTTGGGAATCTCTATATATCCCTTTGAATGCTATCAGTGCTATCTTTAACGACCCTGTTAAACCTGAATTCATGTTCAGCTTTAAGCCAGTTGTTAAAACTGAAGGTAACAAAGAGACTGTCATGGATGATCCAGCAGAGAACGATTCTGGTGGCAAAGTTCTTGAATTCCCTTCAAAAAAGAAGAAAAACTAGATTCTCCACAGCCTACTTTCTCTTAATACCAATACTCTCTAAGTATTCAAATAGCGCTACAACAGTATGTCCTGTCATTTCGTGACACATTTTTTTAGCGTCATCACCCTCTAAGCCTTCACGTAACTGCCCACAAATAGTTTTTCCAAACTTAGACACAAAGAACTCTCTAAACACAGCGACTTGTTCATGAATTGGGTCAACACTAACTGATGGGTCATTACGTCCGATAAGCATGCTAAGAGCAACGATGCTACCTGTAAGGGCTCCACAAGTCTCTAACCTGCTACGCCCCATCCCTCCACAAAGACCTGTAACTAGATTCATATAACTAAAATTGAGATCGGGCAAATAATACTTCCCAGTCATTATCATAACTGTCTCTGCACAGTTATGACCTTCAGACTGAATATCCATAGCCTCTTTATATATCATGCTATTTCTTCTTAATTGGAGCTTGTTTTCTATTCATTGCCCCTTTTTTTGCATTATTATTATTAACTAATGAAGCTCTCTGACGTAGTTTTCCGATCATCTCACGTCTTTTATTGTTACAAACCTGAATCCCCTTATCTGTATCAACAGTATTCAAACATATGATGTATCTATCTAAAATCTTCTTCTCTTCAGTTGCCATTATCTTAAAAAACTGTAGTTTCTTCTGTATCGCTAGACTAGGTTTCTTAGCCATAGTTTTTTGATCGGTCTGTGCGAAAGACGTCATAGCAACAGCAACAATCATTAAAATAATAATAATTTGTTTCATATAGTTACCTCAATTGTGGTTCTATTATTTCAGGATTAGTTCTTTTATACTGTGGCATAATCATACCTGCCGTGGCATTTATATATGTAGGATCAGTAACTGAATAGCTCTTCCCTTTAAAATCAACTACAGCTCCTGTATTCTCAGCACCTAGATCAACTGCAACTGCAATATGACCAGGAAAATCTAGCATAATAAGATCAAGGTCTGTAAGCTTCCCAACAAGGTATGCAAAGAGTACACTTCTATCTTCACAATCGGAGAAAGGATAATATAAGGTCTCTTCAGTAAAGAGAAACTTCTCTCTACCAAACTGCACATCGTCTGTCTTATATTCAAAAGCTGTCTGAACAAATTTAAGCAAGATATTTATAGACTCTCTTTTACTCTTACCTTTCAATATCTTTTTAAGCTCTGGCAATATTGTCTGCTCAATCCAGTCAGGGGTCTTTGCATTAGTATAAACAGAGAGATCCGCCTGCGGAAAGTTGTTTAAATAGGCAATACTATATCTATTTGCTATGGCATTGATTACATAATTCTTCCCACCAGTTTCAAACTTTAGATCACGGCTATATCCAGCGAATCCAAGTTTTGGATAATCCATCTTAGACATGCTTAATATCTTCTTAGCAGCTGGGTATTTACCGTTATATGTGTAAAGACTCTCGGTTGGTTCTTTTCTACCAAAAACATCTATCACATAATACCTAACATTTGAGAATGTATAAAAAGGTGTGCCGAAAAGTTGACTATCAGATGGCATCATAACTTTTGTTATGCCAGATTTAGAGTATCCAAGCTTTGCGTCGTATCCTGCCTTGTTCAAAAAGAACCAAACAAGCATCTTACGTTCTGGTGTTTTACCTAAAAGCTTAGCAGCGAATCGTTCAACAAGGTTTACATAACCCCAGTCACCTATTTGCATCTTATCAGCTGATTTCTGAAGATACTTAAGTGTCTTTTTATAGTCAGACGAAGCGATGGTCTCCCACCATTTCGCAATATTCTTTGACGAAAGAGGATTTTTTACAGGTGTTAAAAATTTCTTATCCACAGGGATATCTAGATTGGTTCCGTAGAATGAAAGTCCAAAACCCTCTGGCTCCTGCTGAGGTACATACTGGGGCTCTGGTTCTGGCACTGTAACCACAGGTTCCTTAACTACCGGCTCTTTTACCATTGGCTCAGGAACGACAGGCTCAGGCTTTACTACAGGCTTAGGTGCCGGTTTTGGTTTTTCATCTTTAATTATAGGTTTGGGCTGTGGCTTAGGTTTCTCAACCACAGGTTTCGGCTTTGGTTTTATCTTAATTGGTTCTGGCTTAGGCATTGGCTTTGCCACAGGGATATCTACTGGCTTAGGCTTATCAAGAAGCTGTTTAGGCTTCTCCCCTTCGTATGGTTGCCACGTCTGCTTAAGAAAGGACGTAAACTCACGGTCTATCTCTTCGAGATATGTTTGATACTCATTCATCTGCTTTCTAACATATTCTTCATATGAATCATATGCGAATGATGAAAACGCAGTTGTAAGAATTATGATCGAAATGATACTAAATATACTTTTCATAAGTCACCTGTTATCTGTATATAATAATTATATACATTTATGACAGGCTTACGAGTGAAAAAGCACAAATTTACTTAAAAGAAACTTCTAAAATCTCATATTCAATTTCGCCGCCAGGAGCAATAACAAGTGCTTCATCGCCAACTTTCTTGTTCACAAGGGCTCTAGCGAGCGGAGACATAATAGAAATAGTACCATTAGAGACGTTTGCCTCATCAGGACCTACGATTGTATATGTTTTTTGTTCTTCTGTTTCTACATTTTCGATAAGGACTGTAGCACCAAAAACGATTTTATCGCCTGAGAGTGTAGCTATATCTATAACATGAAAACGACCGATCTTACCTTCAAGCTCATTAATTCTGGCCTCGATCATACCCTGACGCTCTTTCGCAGCATCATACTCAGCGTTTTCACTCAAATCCCCATGACTACGTGCTTCTGCAATAGCAGCAACAACTTCTTTTCTTTCAATTGTCTTGAGTCTTTCAAGCTCTTTCTTAAGCTTTTCAAAACCAGCTGGGGTAATAGGAATCCTATCCATCGTTCTCCTCCGAGACTTTCTTTCCAGTAACGAAGCTGTTAATATAACCGTCATTTAGCCTTATTTCAAGCTCATCTTGCAAAGAGATGTCAAAAACACTCTTAATAGGCTTCCCGTCAAGCATTACAAAGCTATACCCCTTTGATAAAATATTATGAGGGTCTAATGCTTCTAGTTTTGCAGTCAATGGGGCAAGTCTACTTTTATTATCAGTTACTTCTGACTTAACAGCACTTTTCATTCTGTATACTAGATTGTCTAATTTGTTTTTATAATTCTCTGCTTTTCTATCAGGTGCAAAACCCGAAACTTTTTGTAATAAAATATTTATTCTGTCAGATTCAGACCTCTTTTTATTAAAAAGAGCATCTTTTAATCTTCTGTCAATATCGTTTATACTATTTTTTTGTCTTTCGATCTGAGCTTTTGGCGAAATCCTGCTCATAATACCAATAAGCTCATTAAGCTTAGCCTTTTTTCTATCTGTCATCTGTAAGGTGTGTCCAGATAGTGACTTTATAAGGTAGCTCAGTTGCCTGCGGTCAGACTCTACCCTCTTCTTTGGAGATGCTGAACCAACAGACTGCATCAACATATCCAAACGTTGATTTGCATTCATAACCTTTTGGTTCATTATATTTGTAAGTCTCTTACCTAGCAGATCAAGCTCACGCCCGGCAGAGCTATACCCTTCACCAAGAAAACTAGCAGCAGCAGTAGGTGTCGCCACCCTCTTATCCGCCACAAAATCGCATATAGAAATATCTCGCTCATGACCTATGGCACTGATAGTAGGTACTTTGCAAGCAGCAAGAGCCCTCGCAACATACTCTTCGTTAAAAACAGCAAGGTCGTCAAGCGATCCACCACCGCGCATAAGTACAAGTGCATCATACCTGTCTGTCATTGCACCAGCCTTCGATAGAGCACTAACGATAGGAGCAATTGCGTCCTTACCTTGAACAGGGACACCCCAAACATCAACCTCAAACACCGCTCCGTCATTCTTCATAGTGATAAGGAAATCTTTGATAGCAGCACCAGTTGGTGAGGTTATAATAGCAACTCTTTTTGGGAGATAAGGTGTAGGTTTCTTAAGTTCATCTTCAAAGAGCCCTTCCGCCTCTAGCTTCTTTTTAACCTCTTCGAAGAGTTGCCAAAAAAGCCCTACAGAGTCGTAATCTAGCTTTTTAACGAGTAGCTGATAATTACCACCAGCCTCATAAACAGTAAGCTCGCCTATTGCCTCAACGCTATCACCATTCTTTGGATCGTATCCTTTGTTCTTGTCTGCCATCCCACGGAACATTACACACTTGATCTGTGCTTTCTGATCCTTGAGTACAAAATAAAGATGCCCAGCGGGAGAACGAGAAAAGGAGGATATCTCACCTTTGACAGCAATATTATCCGCAAATGTATTTTCAAGAAGTCCTTTTACGGCTCTTGTTATTTCTGTAACAGTAAATTTTTTCATTTTGTTTTTTCGGAATTCTCTGGTTTATGGTCTTCTTCGAAGAGTGGTTTCTCAATTATGTATAGATCTTCATCAGGCTTCTTAAGGCTGAGTTCTTTTTTTATAAGCATCTCAAGATACTCAACATTTTTACTCACCTGTTTAAGCTCTGTTTCAAGTGCTGTGACCTTCTCTTCTGTGACACTAAGCTGTAGTTCGTAGTTGTTCTTAATACGCACAAGCTCACGGTATTTGAGCAATCCATTATGCCCTAAGACCATATAAGCAACTAGTGCGACAATAAGTGCCAAAAAGAAGATATTGAGTTTCATGAAGCCTCAAACGTTAATAATATTTAAATAAATATTACCACACTCATGACGACTTGTCACAGTAAAAAGGGACTTGAAACCTTAGCGAGCTGATTTCAGCCCATAGCTTTCTAGAAATCTATTTTTATCATGTTTATATTGGGCTTCCAAGGCTTCACCACCTCTTATTTTGTATATATCTATGAGCTTAGAGGTGTAAACATGTTTCCTTATACTATTATTCGCGACAGTACTTTTATAGGCGAAATATGGGTTGAAGCCTATAACAAGCAAAACAACCATAGGTATGATCCATATTCTTGTGAATTTGCCTTCTATAAACGAGCATATCAACGCTGATTGACCTATCAGTAAAAAGACTGCAACAGGCATACGATACCTGCCAGTAACGTACGTCATCAGTGTAACTGTTAATAAAATTAGTAGCTGTATCAGAATGAATTTTCGATGTTTCATACTCCCAAACAGAAAGCCCGTCCCCCCTGTCGCAAGCAAGATTCCGAATCCATATTTCAAATAATTAAATGGCTTAAAAGGAAGATAGTTTGACTTAAAATATTGAAAGCTATAGTTACTAGATATCTCCGCATCATTTAAAAATACTAAAAACCGCATGGCTATCTTTTTTGAAAACTCCAATGGGTTTTTATAAATATATTCACGTGTTTTCTTTTTCCAGAATGCATTCACCTCTGTGTCTTTAAGTCTCTTTCCAGATTCATATTGCGCGATTTTTTTTGCATCGAAATAATGCCCAAATGAGTCCCCCCTGATCCCCTTTACAGGAACATAGTGAGGCTGCGAATACTCATTGATACCCAGGTAGCTATGAATCCCTGACACAGGGTAAATGAGTGCAAAATCCTTAGCTACGATAACATTCCTCGCAGTTAACGGCGCTATAGGCAAAAATGCGACGACAAAGAATATGACTCCCTTTTTGATATCCATTTTAAGAAACAGAAATATAGACCCTATAAGAATAAAAGGTAAAAAACTACCACGCAATGTCACAAGAAAACCTAAAATGATTGCAGCTAAAAATATATTCGATTTCTTGCCATTCTCCAGCACGCTTAGAAATAAGTATAAGTATATAATCAACAGTGACACGGCTGCTATGTCTTTTAGTGGAAGCACTGAGTAAAAGATATTCAGAGGGTAAAAAGCATAAAGTAGAGCTGATACTAGTGCGCCATTCCCACTATTAGAAAGAAGTTTGATAAGCTTATAAAATATATTTATCGACAAGAAGAAAAGGAGCATTTGCAGTATTATTATTGTTTTGAAAAGAAGAATATGATCGCTTATAAACAGTTTTAAAAATGAATAAAAATAAACATAGTATGGAGTAAAGAAATATGCAGAAAATCCTTTTAGCATTACCCCACGAGCGATAACCTCACCTGCTAAAATGTCAAAAACAAATGGGTCTGTTCCAACTGCTGGTATTACAGATTCAGGGATGTTATTAAATGTATATATCAGCACAAAAACATAGTATGCCACAGGTATGGCTAAATATAGTCTTTTCATAGTTAACTCAGGTTGTGTATTATTTAGTTTACCACCAAAACTATTTTAAGACATACGAATCTATTCTTTTTATTGCGAGAAGATATTGTTTGATATGAAATATATGATTAAAACATTGGGAAATCAGATTAGGCTAGATATTACAGGTACCAGTTTGACCTATACGCTCTTCAAGGATTTTACGAGCTTTCTCGAAAAAGCCAAGGGTAGAATCGAATGCATAGTCTTGGAAAGTCCACTCCTGAGAGACATATTTACCTTTACGGCGTAGGAGCTGAAGATCTCCATAAATATTATCTCTGATATATATCCTATGGGTAAAATTCTTTGTACTGGCAGCGACGATCTTCTCCATAGCGACATATCCAGGGTCGATATTAATAACCCTCTTGTCATCTTGCTGGAGAGAATCTTCGATATTTACAGAATGGATTTTATAATCAGGTAGCTCATCAGGATGTTCTATACGGTCATAAAGAGCGAAATACTTAACAAGGTTTTCACCCATCTCACGCTCATAATATGC
The DNA here is from genome assembly GCA_002869185.1 of Denitrovibrio sp. Taxonomy (GTDB): domain Bacteria; phylum Chrysiogenota; class Deferribacteres; order Deferribacterales; family Geovibrionaceae; genus Denitrovibrio. Next base: position 747,325 of record PKTN01000001.1, read on the forward strand.
TGTATGAGAAAAGTCAAACTCTGGTGATTTCAAAATTGGCTCACCAAAAATAGGCGCAGCTAACTCGTCTGGATTCTTCACTAAGTCTTTATTGTAAAGGATTGCATTGAAATAGATAACTAGTCCGGTTTGCTTAAAACCGCCACCCGTGACCATTAGTTCATGTCAATTTCGAGAATCTCTTCAGATGGTTCGATAGTAGAAATTGCATGCTTGTAAATCATCTTATGAGAATCATCTTTCAGAATCACGACAAAATTGTCAAAGCCCTTTATAAATCCCTCAATTTTAACACCATTAACAAGATAGATAGTTGCAGATATTCTCCTCTTTCTAAGGTGATTCAGGAAAACATCTTGGATATTAATCTTTTTACTCATCGGTACCCCCAAAAATCATAAATAATAATATAATAAAATTTTATGTATAACTAAAATATAAAATATTTCGAATAGATTCAAGTGAAAATATACTCTTCCACTCGTTTTACTTCATTTTTATCAGATAAATCAACATATTTTATATCTAGCATCCGTCTAAACCATGTCAATTGACGTTTAGCAAAATTTCTAGTCAGTGTTTTTATCCTCTCAGCAGCATCCGTCACAGGGCGACTATCCTTTATACACTCACTTATGTTTCTGTATCCTATCGCTTTAAAAGAATCCATCGTATCGTCATACCCCATACTAAGAAGTTTTTCTACCTCTGCGCCCCATCCAGCATTGAACATAATATCTACACGCCTGTTTATACGGTCGTATATCTTTTGTCTATCTTCAGTGAGGACAAAAATGTCATATTTAAAATCTGGGTCACGGTGAAACTCTCTCTGGGCTTTCTCAACAGTCATTTTTAATTGTCTATTTATCTCTAAACCACGTAAAATACGTGTCGGGTCAGTATTCTTAACCTTAGCAGCAAATTCAGGGTCAATATTATTCAAAATACCATGCATATGAACTGAGCCTAGTTTTTCGATATCCTCTTCAATCTCACGCCTAAGTTCTTCATCCCGATCTGGACCATCAAAGATTCCATTCTGGAGTGTATGTACATAAAGCCCTGTTCCGCCAGCCACAACAGGTACGTTGCCACGCTCAATGATCTCTGCGATAATCTTCTGTCCCTGATAAAAAAAGAGCCCAGCAGAGTAAGTCATATCTGGGGTAAATATATCTATCATGTGATGTGGAGCAGCTGAAAGCTCTTTTTTATCTGGCTTGGCTGTCCCTATGTCCATGTATTTATAAACTTGATAAGCGTCAGCGCTCACTATTTCGATATTGTACTTTTCAGCAAATCCTAAAACAACAGCAGTCTTCCCTGCTGCAGTGGGTCCAGTTATGACAGGTATTCTCATCGCCCGAATTTCCTCATAAAAAAATCTGCTGGCTGTTTAAAAACTATAGGTCTACCGTGCGGACATGTGTATGGATTATCAGTAGTGAATAGGTCACTAATTAGCCTACGCATCTCATGCATTTCAAGGTGGTCACCAGCCTTAACAGCCGCCTTACAACTCATCACAAGTGCTCTGTAATCAACACCAGTATCCTTTCTGTGCTCAATAAGATCAGCTAGTATCCCTTTAACCTGTGCTTCTATATCTCTGTTAAGCACATCTGTCGGAACCCTGCCAACTTTCAAACTATCGCCACCAAATGCCTCAATCTCGTATCCGAACTGCTCAAAAACATCTTTGCTCTCTTCAGCTATTGCGAGTTCATCATCCCCGGCCTTTATAAGGACAGGTTCATACATAACCACACTCGGAACAGACATAGACATTTCACGAACGAACTTCTCATAAAGAACACGTTCATGAGCGACATGCTGATCTATAAAATACGCTTCTCCATCCTTCTCGCACACTATTACAGTATCGAAAAGTTGACCAACAACACGCATTGCACCAATTTCTCCATGCTCATCAGGAGTCTCGACTATAGAAGCCTCATTGCTGTGGGCATATTCTACAACCTCCATTTCACTTGCGATGTTGTATTCAACGGATGCAAACTGATGGTCATACTTTCCACTGGTCGGTTGTGGAGTTGATGGATCGTTATTCGAGTTTGAATACGTACGCTCAGACGGTGGTATAAAGCCACTAGAGGTTGTCATTGCAACACCTTGGTCATGCCCAGCGTCGTCTAATCTATTTTTTATATTGTGATGAACAAAGCTAAAAATATCTCTGTTATCAAGGAGTTTTATTGTTGTCTTAGCTGGATGCACATTCACATCTACCTTTTCAGGGTCAACATGAAGGGATATACCAGCGGCTGGAAATTTGCCGTCAGGGATGACTCTGTGATACGCGGTCACAACAGCCTGAACAATCGCAGGGTCTTTAATTACCCTTCCGTTCACGCCTACTATTATCATATCTTTGCGGTACCTCTGTACGGACGGTAGAGATGTAACAAAGTCGAGCTTCATATCTTCGTATTCAGCAAAGCCTTTGACAATATCCTTCTCTCTGAAAACCTGAACGCCACGCGCCACCATATCCATACCTGCGGTTGCGATGTATGCCTGCTTGCCGTTAGTATCAAGCTCTATGGCTATATGAGGATTTATTATACTGAATGAACGGACAAATTTTGCAATCTCACGCTCTTCAGCAGAGAAGCTTTTAAAAAATTTAAGCCGTGCTGGCACATTAGCAAAGAGCGAACGAACCTCTACAGTGGTACCTTCAAGCTCTGGCGCAGGAAGAATCTCTGGCTTACCGCCATGCTTTATCCTGATCTCTGCTCCGTTTTCACCTTTACGACATGATTTGATAGAAAAATCTGAGACTGATGATATAGCAGCAAGTGCTTCACCACGAAAACCGAATGTACGGACATTATAGACATCGTCCGCCGTCTGAATCTTACTAGTAGCGAATCTTTGGATAGCAACAGGAAGGTCATCAGGCAATATGCCCCGCCCATTATCAGTGACCCGAACCATACCAACACCGCCATTTTCGACAGTGATAGAGATTCTGGTCGCCCCTGCATCTGCGGAGTTCTCTACTAATTCCTTCACAACGTTAAATGGCCGCTCAACGACTTCGCCAGCGGCCACCATATTGGCTACATCTTCGCCAAGTATTAAAATTTCATTAATAATTTATTCTGCAAAAACACCCATCGAACGGAATTTCTGGTATCTATCTTCGAACAACTGCTCTCTAGACATCTTTTTAAGGTCTGTGATTGAGCGAATAACGAAGTCTTTAACCCTTTCAGCTGTGAGTTCATAATCTCTATGTGCTCCACCTGCAGGTTCTTTGATAATTTCATCGATAATATTAAGCCCTTTCAGATCATTTGAAGTTAGCTTAAGCGCTTCTGCTGCTTTTGAAGCGAAAGCGGCATCCTTCCAAAGGATAGACGCACAACCTTCAGGGGAGATAACAGCATATATTGAGTGCTCAAGCATAGCGACACGGTTACCCATTGCTATACCAAGTGCACCACCAGAACCACCCTCACCTGTTACGATAGTAACCATAGGGACAGTCAACTCCGCCATAACCATGAGTGATTTTGCGATAGCCTCAGCCTGTCCTCTCTCCTCTGCACCTATGCCAGGATAAGCACCAGGAGTATCTACGAAAGTGACGATTGGTCTATTGAAAGTCTCTGCCATCTTAAACATACGCTGAGCCTTACGATAGCCTTCAGGGTTTGCCATACAAAAGTTTCTGTGAATATTCTCTTTAGTGTTGCGCCCCTTTTGGTGTCCCATAACAAGTACAGGCTCGCCATTGAGTTTTGCTGTTCCGCATATGATAGCTGGGTCATCTCTGTATAATCTGTCACCATGAAGCTCTACAAAATCAGTAAAGATATTGTCGATGTAATCCATAGTGTAAGGTCTATCAGGATGTCTAGCGACTAACACCTTTTGTGGAGGAGTCAGTTTTTGATATATATTAGCCTTTAGCTTAGCGAGTTTATCTTCCAGAGTTTTAAGCTCTGCATCAATTTCGCCAGCTCCAAGACCGGATACGTTTTTTATCTCATCAATACGGCTTTCAATCTCCAAAATCGGAGCTTCAAAGTCGAGTGTATGCATTGACATTGTTCACCTCTTTAATCATCTCATACTGGTTGGCTATAATAGCTATAGTTTTTCCATATATCAAGACATTCTGTCATGCATATGGTTCATCAATCTTACTTAAAACTATCGAGAGCTAGCTTATACATGCTCTGCTTAAATCCACCAACAGGTTTACCGTCGAAGAACATGTGCGGAGTACCGGTGATACCCATTGAATTAGCCTTCTTTGCTTCTGCTGCTATTTTTCCAGCTATCGAAGGAGACTTAACTAGTGCTTTAAATTTTGCAGGGTTACTTGTCTGCTTAGCAAACATTTCTATAACATCTGCATCTGCCATCTCGTCTACCTTCTTATTTGTAGCATAAAGCTGTCCACCGAAATCAGAACCAACCTGCTTTCCTGCTTCGAAAATTGCAGCATAAAGCTTTGCATGGTTATGGAATTCAAGTGGTAGGTGCATCATATATACTGCTACATCAAGATTTCTTTGCTTAATCTCGTTATGAAGATAAGCGTAAGCTCTCTTACAGTAAGGGCACTGAAAATCACTAACTTCTATGATAGTGTGTTTTGCACCTTTTTTACCATCTATAAGCGTAAGTCCAGATACATCTATATCTACTTTTTTAGCAGATTCAAATGAGAGCACATCTTTAAGGCTAGTATTAGTATCAACAGTTAAAACGTCAGGCATTATGTATTTACCATCAGTAAAAACAAGTTGCTCTTGTGTACGACCTGATTTGTTATCTGTGAGTACCATTTTTATAAAATAAAGCCCTTTAGGCTCCTTAAGTTTCTTGATCACTTCTATATTAATGCCGAGTGGGATATTGTTAGATTCAAAGAACTGCTTCATTCCGCTCTCAACCTGAGTCCCTACATCTTTCGCGAATGCTTGCCCTGTGGACATAGCAACAACCATCATCATTATTAAAATCAATTTTTTCATACATTTCCTCCGTGTAAAAGGTTCAGGTTATTATATATACTTACATTTATAAGAACAGCAATATTTAATTTTGTTCATTAATAACTTCACTCACTACTCACTCAATATTTTATCTATATTATAATTGTGATTGTTTATATTATATTTTTCACTTGATGAATAGTTACATTGTCACTACATTATAACTACAAGGAGTCGTGATATGAACAAAAATGGTACTGTTCAGGTTCGTATGCCTGAAGAATTAAAACAAGAAGTAAACTCTATACTTGATACCTTAGGACTTACAGCTAGCGAAGCAATAAAATTATACTACAAGCAAATAGCTCTAAATAATGGTATCCCTTTTGACATAAAAGTTCCAAATATTGAAACTATACAAGCTATTAAGGAAGCTAGAGAAGGAAAAAATACTAAAAGTTATGATAATGTAAATGAACTTTTTACGGATTTGAATCGTTGAAAACAATTGTAACCACTAGTAAGTTCAAAAAAGACTTCAAAGCATACAGACACACTGTAGAAATAGAAGAAGCTTTAAAAGATATCATCTCATATCTACAACAAAGTAAGCAGCTTCCTGTAAAATATAAAGACCATCCACTGATTGGTGAATTTAAAGGTTGCAGAGACTGCCACGTACTCAATGATGTAGTTCTCATATATGAAATCGACGAAAATAGAATTATACTTATCAGAATAGGCAACCACGCCAAACTCTTCGGATAGGTTTTATGGATACTAATATTAACATACAATCAAGTAAATTTAAAAAACGAGTTTCCAAACTCTTAAGTATTATGCATGATAAAAATGTTATAATTCATCTAAATATGGGTTTATTAAAAAGATATTTTTTAATTACACAAAGCTATGATTTACTAATGGAAAATTCTGGTAATAATCCTTCACTAAGCATTAAAAAATCTGAAGAGCTGACAATTCATATTAATAGCTTTTATATAAACTTAAGAGGCGGACTAGACAACTCAGCATTTGCATTAAATCATTACTTCAAACTTAATATGTATCAAAATATAATTGATTTATTTGGAAAAGATTTCAAAAAAACAATTATTAATCACATTAACTCTTATAAAGATATAATTGATGATTATAATGATTGGCATACTGATTTAAAACAATTCAGGGACACTGCTGCTCACAGGCTACCTCTATATATACCAAGAAGCATAATAACAAGTGATGCTCAAGAAAGAGACTTCAATGAACTAGAAAGTCAAAGACAAGCATTTATTAAACATGAACAATATACAGAATCACTCGCTTGTAGTGAAAACAGCAACAGCTATTAGAGTTCGAACCATATGCAATATTAAGTGGAAATGCAAAATTTCATATTCCTTCTACTATTGAAAAAGACTTAAACATGTTCTTATCTTTAACTATAAGATTACTAGACGAAATAATTAAACATACAAATCTACAAGCCTAATATGATGTACAGCTATAGTAAGTAAAACTTTTAATTTAATTATTTTCACCATCACATCTCTAGCACTTGAAAAAATAACGATTTGGTGCTATTAAATCCGTTCTAGTTATTATGCGCTATAGGTGCGTTCAAAATTAGAGAATACTTAAATAGTGTCGTTTTTCAGGAGTTTTTAAATGGATTATAAAGATACGCTAAATCTACCTCAGACTGCATTCCCTATGAAAGCCAGTCTATCTGTCAAAGAACCAGAAAGGATAAAGAAATGGGAGGAAGAAAAAGTCTATGAAAAGATGATCGCTGCCCGTGATAAGAACAACCCTTATATCCTCCATGATGGTCCTCCATATGCCAACGGTGAAATCCACATCGGGCACGCAATGAACAAAACTCTGAAAGACATTATTATTAAAATTAAAGCCTTACAAGGCTACCATACTCCATACATCCCAGGGTGGGACTGCCACGGTCTCCCTATTGAGCTACAAGTTGATAAGAAACTCGGCAAGAAGAAGCACGACATGTCAAAGTCTGACATCAGAAAAGAGTGCAGAAAGCACGCTGATAAATTTATCGACGCTCAGAGACAAGGCTTCATCCGCCTCGGTGGTTTTGGTGACTGGTATAACCCATACATTACTATGGATTACAATTATGAAGCTAAAACACTCGAAGAGCTTTATCGCTTCTTCGATAACGGTGGCGTATATAAAGGACTGAAACCTGTCTACTGGTGTACAAGCTGTACTACAGCTCTCGCTGAGGCAGAGGTAGAGTATGACAACCATACATCTACGTCAGTCTTCGTTAAGTTCCCTATGAAAGACGAGTTCAAAGCGAAATTCGATCTAGCTGAGTCTGACAAGGTATCCGCTGTCATCTGGACAACAACACCTTGGACACTCCCTGCGAACCTCAGCATCGCTGCTAACCGTGAGCTTGAGTACTCAATAATAAAAGTAACAGACACATGTAACAAAAACCTTGAAAAAGGCGAATATATAATACTAGCGACTGAGCTTGTGGATAAGATGAAAGAAGAATTTCATATCCATGAATCTGAATCTGTAAAGGTTTTCAGAGGGACAGAGCTTGAAAGGGTCGAGTTTAAGCACGCATTTTACGATCGAGTTTCACTCGGTATCCTCGGTGACCACGTTACTCTCGAAGCTGGTACAGGTCTCGTACACACAGCTCCTGGTCATGGTCAAGAAGATTACCAAGTCGGACTTGAATATGGTCTTGAGGTTTATAACCCAGTCGACGACAGAGGTTGCTACAGACCTAACGTTGAGCTTTTCGCTGGAGAACACATCAAAAAAGCTGGACCAAAAATCGTAGAGATGATGGACGAACAAGGTAGCCTACTTTCACATGGCGATCTTGAGCATTCATATCCACACTGCTGGAGATGTAAAAGCCCAGTCATCTTCCGTGCTACACCTCAGTGGTTCATCAGCATGGAGACAAATAACCTTCGTAAAAAAGCTCTCGAAGAGATTAAAAAAGTGAACTGGACTCCGTCATGGGGCGAGAACAGAATCACAGCTATGATAGAAAACAGACCAGACTGGTGTATCTCGCGTCAACGTACGTGGGGCGTACCTATCGCAGTCTTCCTCTGTGAAGACTGTGGCGAGGTCAAAACAAATAAAGAGATTCAGGAAAAAGTGCTCGAATCCTTCCGTGAGGATGGTGCTGATGCATGGTTCGACAGACCAAATGAAGCTTTCCTACCTGAAGGTACAAAGTGCGAATGTGGCGGAACACGTTTCTCAAAAGAGACAGACATCCTTGATGTTTGGTTCGATTCAGGTACATCACATGCGGCAGTCCTCGAAGAGCGTGAAGAGCTCTCTTGGCCAGCTAATATGTATCTCGAAGGTTCTGACCAGCACAGAGGTTGGTTCCACTCATCACTACTCGAGTGTGTTGGCTCACGTGGCGTAGCTCCATACAAAGAAGTTCTCACACACGGTTTCGCTATGGACGGAAAAGGACGCAAGATGTCCAAATCTCTAGGTAACACTGTAGATCCGAAAGAAATAATTAATAAATTTGGTGCTGAAATCCTTCGTCTTTGGGTATCAGCAGAAGACTATGCAGAGGACGTGCGTATCTCACAAGATATTATTCAACGTCTCACAGAATCTTATCGTAAGATAAGAAATACAGCCAGATACCTACTCGGTAATATAAGTGATTTCAATCCAGACACTGACAGCGTAGCTTTCGAAGATATGCTCGACCTTGACAGATATGCACTTATGAGATGGCAGCAAGTTAAAGAAAAGATATACGGAGCTTATAACACTTACCAGTTCCATACTTTTTACCATACATTCCTTAACTTCAACATTGGTGATCTTTCATCATTCTATCTTGATATTTTGAAAGACAGACTTTACGCATACAAGCCAAATTCAAGGGAGAGACGCTCAGCACAAACCGTCCTCTTCACTCTCGTTCGCGAGATGAGTGTTCTTATGGCTCCTGTCCTCTCTTTCACTGCTGATGAGATATACGAATACCTTCCAGCATACGAAGATAAAGGGGATAACGTCTTCATGGAAAACTTCGCGGAAGTGATCAAATATGACGACGAAGCAAACTATAATAAATGGCTGAAAATTCTCGAAGTGAGAAAAGAGGCTACAAAAGCTCTCGAAATTGCTAGAGCTGAAAAGACTATCGGTCACCCTCTGGACGCTGACATAATACTCGGTCTAGATGCTGAAACTGCTAAATACCTCGTTTCTGACGAAGGTATAGAACGTATCTTTATCGTTTCTGAAGTTAAGATAGTTAGCCTTGATGAGCTTTCTGACTGCCATATCTCAGAAGACGGCAATATCAAAGTGAAGGTTACGCCATCAACCAACGAGAAATGCGTTAGATGTTGGACAAAATCTGCAACAGTTGGTAACACAACAGAAGAGATTTGTGACAGATGTGCCGAGGCTGTTAGCTAATGAAGAAAATCTTACTTATAGCTGCTGCTCTTATAATCGCTATTGACCAGTGGACAAAGATATACATCAAAAGTAACTTTGAGATGTATGAAATGCGCCCAGTCATTGACGGTTTCTTTAGCATAACCTACATACTCAATCCAGGTGCAGCATTTGGTATGCTTGCAGAGTTAAACGAGTCATACAGACAGCTATTCTTCGTTATCATCACTGCTGTTGCGATACTTGCGGTGATATACCTTATGATAAAAGAGCAAGACATGAAGATGCGTCTTGTCTCATACACCCTCATACTCTCTGGTGCTATAGGCAACTTTATAGACAGAGTCTATATGGGCAAAGTTGTGGATTTTCTCCACTTCTATTACCAACAATACCAGTGGCCTGCATTCAACGTCGCGGATATGTCTATATCTGTCGGAATCTCGCTACTGTTTTTAGATTATATTATATTAAAAAAGAGGAACGACTAATGAAAATTATGCCAAAGGCTGCCTTGATCAGTGTTTCTGACAAGAACGGCATCGTCGAATTCGCAAAGGGTCTCAAAAAACACAACGTAAAGATCATCTCAACAGGTGGAACTGCAAAGCTTCTCGCTGAAAGTGGCGTAGAGATCATCGAAATCTCAGAGTTTACAGGTTTTCCTGAAATGCTCGACGGTAGAGTAAAAACTCTACACCCAAAAGTACATGGTGGTATCCTTAATGTTCGTGACAACGCAGCACACCAAGCCACTATGAAAGAGCACGACCTCGAAGATATCGACATGGTAGTTGTAAACCTCTATCCATTCGAAGCTACTGTAGCTAAAGGTGCGGCTCACGAAGAAGTAGTTGAAAACATCGACATTGGCGGTCCTTCAATGATCCGTTCCGCAGCTAAAAACCATAAATTCGTATCTATCATCGTTGATAACAACGACTTCAAAAGAGTACTCGCTGAAATGGACAACGGTGGTACAGAGCTTGATACACGTATCGACCTCGCTAGAAAAGCATACTCACATACTGGTGTTTATGACTCTATCATCGCAGGATACTTCAACCAGAAACTAGGCGTAAAATTCCCAGAAGAGATCGCTATCCCAGCTCGTAAGAAACAACCTATGAGATACGGTGAAAACCCTCATCAGGATTCAGCTTTCTACGTTCAGCCACTTGTTAAAGAGGCTTCTGTTTCTACTGGAAACCAGCTTCAGGGTAAAGAGCTCTCATTCAATAACATAGTAGACATTCACGCTACGCTCGAGCTTATCAAAGAGTTCAAGCAACCTGCAGTAGCTATCATAAAACACACTAACCCATGTGGTTGTGCAATCGGCGACACTATCGCAGAAGCATACGACAAGGCACTCGCTTGTGACCCTGTATCTGCTTTCGGTGGTATAGTTGGTGTTAACCGCCCAGTAGACAAAGAATTCGCTGAAAAGCTTAAAGACATCTTCCTTGAAGTTGTACTTGCTCCTTCTTTCACTGATGAAGCGAAAGAATTCTTCTCTGCTAAAAAGAACCTTCGCCTTATCGAACTTGGCGACATAACAGGCGGACGTGACAACGAGCTTGATATTAAAAACGTAACTGGCGGTATCCTCCTTCAGGATAGAGACCTCCATGAGATCGAAGATATCAAAGCACTCCCTGTCTCAACAGACAGAAAGCCTACAGAATCAGAATACAAAGCTATGGACTTCGCTTGGGTAGTAGCTAAGCATGTTAAGTCTAACGCAATAGTATATACTACTGAAGATAGGACAATCGGTGTTGGAGCTGGTCAGATGAGCCGTGTTGACTCATCAAAGATCGCAGCTAGCAAAGCTAACGCAGACCTCAAAGGGACTGTAATGGCTTCCGATGCATTCTTCCCATTCAGAGATAGTATCGACGAAGCCGCAGAACGTGGCATCACTGCTATCATATCACCGGGGGGATCTATCAGAGATGAGGAAGTTATTGCCGCTGCAAACGAGCATGGCATTACTATGGTCTTCACTGGCGTGCGTCACTTCAAACATTAGAACTAGCGTTCGGCTTTAGTTACGCCATCAGTGAGGAACTCTCACTTCAAGGCGTACAATTTGTGCTTAATTAATAATCCTATTGGAGGATATTAAATGAAGATATTAGTTGTTGGTGGAGGCGGAAGAGAACACGCCCTCTGCTGGAAGATCGCACAGTCACCACTTGTAGCAAAGATTTACGCTGCACCTGGAAATGGCGGTACTGACTTAGAAGATAAAACTGTCAACGTAGACATTAGTGCTACAGACATAGATAAGCTTTTAGCTTTTGCAAAAACCGAGAAGATCGACCTAACTGTTGTAGGTCCTGAAGACCCTTTATCAATGGGTATCGTTGATGCATTTGAAGCTGAAGGTTTAAAGGCTTTTGGTCCTAATGGTGACGCAGCACAGCTCGAAGCTAGTAAAGCTTTTGCAAAAGAGATCATGATATCGGCTGGAATCCCAACTGCGGCTTATGGTGAATTCACTGAACTTGCACCTGCAAAGGCTTATGTAATGAAGCAGGGAGCACCGATCGTTGTTAAGGCTGACGGACTCGCCGCTGGCAAGGGTGTAACTGTTGCCAAAACTGTAGATGAAGCTATGAGCGCACTTGACGAAATATTCCTAGACAATGCTTTTGGTGAAGCTGGAAGTAAAGTCGTTATCGAAGAATTCCTCGACGGTGAAGAGGCATCATACCTCGCATTTACTGACGGAGTGACTGTTCTACCGATGGTTTCATCACAAGATCACAAACCAGCATATAACAATGATGAAGGTCCTAACACTGGTGGAATGGGCGCTTATTCCCCTGCCCCAGTCGTCACTGATGAGCTTTTTCAATATGCTACTGAAAAGATCGCCTACCCACTCATTCAAACAATGGCTGCGCAAGGAATTACTTTCAAAGGTATAATATACGCAGGACTTATGGTTACCAAGAATGGAACTAAAGTGCTTGAGTTCAACGCTCGCTTCGGAGACCCTGAAACTCAGCCTGTTCTTTCAAGACTTAAGTCTGACATAGTCCCTGTATTCCTCGCTTGCACAGACCAAACTCTCGACAAGGTAGAGATAGAATGGGATGAAAACCCAACAGTATGCGTTGTTATGGCTTCTGGTGGCTACCCTAAATCATACGAAAAAGGATACGCTATCGAAGGTATCGCAGAAGCAGATAAACTCGAAGGAGTCAAAGTCTTCCACGCTGGAACTGCAACTGTAGACGGCAAAACAGTAAATACTGGCGGCCGTGTCCTAGGCGTTACTGCATGCGGCGAAGGGCTCGAAGAGACTATTAAGCTTGCCTACGAAGCAGTAGAGAAGATTAGCTGGAAGGATTTACACTTCCGTACAGATATCGGTGCGAAGGCACTTAAGAGGTTATCATAATGAATAAAGTTGGAATAATAATGGGGAGCAAATCTGACTTAGAGGTTGCTCAGGCTACTATAGATGTATTAAAAGAATTTGGCATAGAATACGAAGTTATCGTATCTAGTGCTCACAGAACACCTGAAAGGACTAGCGAATGGTCTAGAACAGCACATGAACGTGGGCTTGTTGCTATCATCGCACTCGCAGGTGCCGCTGCTCACCTAGCTGGAGTTATCGCTAGTGAAACTAACGTTCCAGTTATCGCTGTGCCTATCGCGGCTACAAGCATGAACGGTATAGATGCTCTTTATGCTATGGTGCAAATGCCTGGTGGCATCCCTGTGGCTACTATGGCTATTGGTAAAGCTGGTGCGAAAAACGCAGGTATTTTTGCTGCTCAGATCATCGGACGTAGCGACAAATCTATGTATGAAAAGCTTGGTGCTTATCGTGTAGCTATGAAAGAAAAAGTTTATAAAGATAATGACGCTGTTCAGGACATGATCTAAATGCTCATAGCGAAAGCTAACATTGACAATTCAATCGAAATATTCAGACGGGCTTCGCTTAAATCGGAGCCCGTTATTTTTTCAACAGACACCATATACGGCATAGGCGCTCCACTGTCTGATATGGCGGCTAACGAAAAGATATTCGAAATCAAAGGGCGAGACAAGTCGAAACCCTTCCCTGTCCTTATAGCCACATCTGAACAGCTCTCAGAGGTAGCTATCGTCGAAACTAAGACTCAAAGACAGATAATAGACAAAGTTTGGCCCGGACCTGTGACACTCATCCTAAAAGTCAAAGAAGGCATTAACGACCTTTTCACTGTAAACGGTACTATCGCTGTGCGAATGCCAGAAAAAAAATGGCTAAGAGAACTTCTAAAACATACAGGAGCGATGAGTGCAACAAGTGCCAACCCAGCCGAAGTTGATTATGTGAATGACGAACAACATATATGTAAGACATTCAATAATAGAGTAAAGTTTTTCTTATTTGACAACAATGTAGAAACACTTTCTTCATCAATCATCGACCTTTCAAATGATCAGCCAACCATAATAAGGGCTGGTGAGAACCTATCTATAATAAAAAAAATCATTTCTTAAGCCTGATATATACCATTGACAGAGGCATATACTGGGTTTAAAATCAGCCAAAACTAATAATGAGGAGTTTTACAATGAAGAAAATATTAATCGCAATGCTCGTTGTTTTCGCTATCGCTCTTGTAGCATTTGCTGCTGACAAAGGTCCAGAGACGATAAACCTTGCAGACAAATGGGAAGTAAAAGCTAAGAAACATGCAGTTATTTTCCCTCACGCATTCCACCAAACAAAAAATGAGTGTACAGAGTGTCACGCTGCTGACGGTTCTCTTGTGAACATCGACGGTAAAGCAATCGCTCCTAAAGGCACACTTAAGCCTGGTAAAAAAGACAAAGTAGTCCACAATGAATTCTGCATCAAATGTCACAAAGCTAAAAAAGTTAAGAAAGGATCAAGCTGTAACACTTGCCATAAAAAGTAAGTTTCAGTTAGTTTAAAATATTAAAGCCCACTCATTTGAGTGGGCTTTTTTTATATATATGGTAAATAGATAAATGTAATTTAGGTATTATTTACTAGGCTTTTCAGGTTCGGGAGTTGGTTTTGATAATGGATTAGCTTTTGCGAGTCTATCCATTTGTCTTCTGTCTGAATCTGCTATGTCAATATACTCAATACCACAGCGGTTTTCAGAAGCCCAAATAACCTTAGCGATTATCGGCTTATTTATAAAACCATCATTTACGATACCGACCATAGCACAGTTTATGCACTCGACCTTTTTTAGATTATTTTTTGAATTCAGCATAATAATCTTTCCAGCTAGCAGCCTATCTGGATGGCTGATACACATTCCACTGCCACTAACATTGTATGTTCTTGTAGAGAAGCAATCTCCATATTTAAACACTTTTTGACCTGGCTTATAATTAATAAGAAGCGTCGCACAAAGCTTAACGCTCTGTTCTCCACGTGGGAACTTCCGCTTGATGTGAGTTTTAATTCCGGTTTTTTTTATGAGCTTCCTGAGCATTAATCACCCTATAAAAGTATTATTATTAATATTAAACTTACTCAAATATATGCTTTTTTGCAACTACAAATAATAATATTAGTAATCCGCACGTAAGATATCAATCTGGGCTTTGATTGCTGACTCATCTACACATTTATCAGCTTTCTCTAAAAAATCTAGTGCTTTTGTATAATAACTCTTCTTTTCATTCTCATCAGATACATCAATAGCCTGTTCCATACTATTTAGAGCATTGCTCAAAAAGAAGCAAACCATATAACGAATCTGTTTCGCCTTGTCATATTTCAGAGAAATCCTAAAAACGAAAACCAAAACAATCACATAAGGCACCCATACATACCACATAAAAGGGAGGTAAAGTAGATAGACCGTACATATCATAACCAATGTGAAAGTAAGTGCAACCATCATGCCAGGAACACCAACATAAAAAACTGGTTCCCTTTCACCTTTAGAATTTTTCATCATTTTAAGTGATCTAAAGGAACCTTGTCGTTTATATCTTTTATTATATAGTTCATTTAATTCTTTAAATTCATCAAGTATTGTCATTTTTTTACCACCAGTTAACAAAATTTCTTAATAACATCAATAGTTATAAGAAAAAATTCACATAACATTTCTTTTAAAAGTGACTTTGATTATAAAATAGTATAGTATGTTTGTAAATCTTATTCAGGTTCGAGGTTGAATATTATGAGCATAAAGTTCAAATTGATTATGTCGTATCTAATGGTTACTGTATTCATTATAGTTTTATCCGTAGCATTTATCTCTTCCAGTAAAAAAGTCACAAGTTTCATCAACCATGAAATGATTGACATGCTAACTGATAGAGAGATAGCAAATGCTGTTAACAACCAATTTAAGAATATTGTAATTTCACTTAAGAGTGCTCGTTCAAGTAATGACACTGATGAAATTGCAAAATTTAAATCAGAAACATTAAACAGCTTTTCCTTGATAAATAAGGCTCTTGCCAGAAAAGCTAATGATCCTAAGCTTAAGGAAGTTGCTTTAGAGAGTGACAACCTTAAAGTAAAAGCTGAAGAGTTTTTACAAACTAAGTCTGACTATGTTGCAACATCTAAAGAGATGGCTATCCTTTTTGATGATATGGATTCACTCTTTAGAAAACAGAAAGGATACCTCTTTGTTAGTAAGATGAATCTTGAGAAATTCGGTAAAAAATATAAAAACACATTAGCTTTTCTTGATCAGATGCTTGAAGCTCCGCTTGAGATCAAAGTGTATATATCAGAAATCGCAAATGCTAAAGACGCAATCGACGCAGAAGATGGTGTTTTCACACTTGTAAACTATGCGGAAGCACTAACTGAGATGACTAACGTTCTGCTGAAAGGTGGCGAGTATAAACATAATACTATAATCAGGATGAGCATACCTAAAATCCGAGAAAGGATGGAAATGCTTCTTACTGTGACAGAAGAGATGATCGACTCTTCGGATACTCTACAAGCCACACGCCTTAAAGTTCTTGACCAACAGGCACAACTTGCAACTGAAATTTTAGAACTTGAAACTATAGTTGAACGTACTGAAAAAAATCTTAAAGCACTGACAAAAACTGCTAAAACAAATATGGATGCAGGAATAGTAAGCATTAACGCAATATCTTCCAAAACAATGACCACGACAATTATACTTCTTGTTATAGTTCTGGTCTTGGCTGTTACTATTGGGCTATTCTCTGCTGGCAAGATCACTAAACCACTTACCAAAATCATGAATGTTGCCGAAAGTATCAAAGACGGTAATCTTATGTGTGGTGTTCTTATTCACGACTCATCTGATGAATTCGGTGCTCTAACAAATTCTATCAATAAAATGAAGCAGTCACTTTGTGAGCTGGTAGGAAATATTAAAACTAGTACAGATTATCTCAGCCAGACTAGTGACCAATCGACAGAGCTTATGCACAAGATGCATGACAACCTAAACAATACAAATATGGAGATGGCAGCTGCTGCATCTGCTGCTGAAGAGCTATCATCCTCCACTGTAAATATCATTGAGAGCGTACAAGTTGGTATTACTGAAGTACAGGAAGCAAAAGCGAAAGTACTCGAAGGTAACTCTGGGCTTCAGGTATCCATCGGTCAAGTAGGTAGTGTTGCAAGAAACCTTTCTGGTGTTGCAGAAAACCTCAACGAACTTAAAACTGCCAGTCAGGGCATTACAAATATCGTAAGTATCATCGTAGATATCGCAGAGCAAACCAACCTACTCGCACTTAACGCAGCGATAGAGGCTGCTAGAGCAGGAGAAGCAGGAAGAGGCTTCGCTGTTGTTGCTGATGAAGTTAGAAAGCTTGCTGAAAAAACTGGAACGTCTACACAAGAGATATCCTCAATGGTTAGCTCTATACAAAGTAATGTTCAAGGTGTGGTTGATACTGTGCACGAAGGTATTGATGAAGTTGAGTCAAGTTCTAAATCTATCACTATTGTTGGTGAGAATTTTGAGGATGTTGTTAGACAAATGGAATCTGCGGCAAATGCTGTTGAACCAATCCTTATGATCATAGAGCAGCAGAGTGAAGCAATATCCAACATTAAAGCTACTGTTACTAATGTTAGTCTCGCCTCAGAAGAGAGTAAAATGATCGTTGATGAAGTAAGTCAGTTTTCAGATAAACTCGCTGAGCTATCACACGACCTACAGAATAAAATCTCACATTTTCAATCATAAAAAATGTCTGAGATAATTCTCCAGCTAAAAAAAATTTATAAACATTACAGAGCCTTTGAAGGAATCTTCAAGGGCTCTTCTACTAATATCAAAGCGGTCGACGGTATCTCTATCGATATAATCAAAGGGCGTTCTCTCGGGATAGTTGGTGAATCTGGTAGTGGCAAAACGACACTGGCAAAGATCATCGCTGACATTATTAAGCCAGATTCTGGTGAAGTCCTATTTCATGGAGAAGAGATATCTAACCTTAAAGATAAATACGGTCATTATCGCAAAAACGTTCAAGTCGTCTTTCAAGATCCATATCTCAGCCTTAATCCAAAACTTACGATATTCTCTGCAATGAAGGATGGTCTTAAAGTGCACGGTATAGAGGGCGATCCTAGAGAAATATGCGGAGAATACCTTGAGATGGTAGGCCTTGAAAAAGAACACCTAGACAGATACCCGCACGAGTTCTCGGGTGGACAAAGACAAAGGGTTTCAATCGCACGAGCACTATCTCTTCAACCAGAGATTATTATCGCTGACGAGCCTGTAAGCTCACTTGATGTGTCGGTTCAAGCACAGATACTTAACATCTTAAAAAAATTAAAACTTGAAAATGGTGTCACTTTTATTCTAATATCCCATGACTTGGCTGTTGTCTCTTTTCTGTGCGATGATATTATCGTTATGCAAGATGGCACAATGATGGAATATGGCACTGTGGACAAGGTTCTCAATAGTCCTGAAAATGAATATACCAAAGAGCTTATAGAAGCTTCAAACGGGTGGTAAAATGCTTAGAGTTTTTAATACACTTTCTAATACCAAAGAAGAATTCAAACCAATAAATGAAAACAAAGTAAATATGTATGTATGCGGTGTAACAGTTTATGACTTTTGCCACGTAGGACATGCTAGAAGTTCTGGTGTTTTCGATATAATACGCAGATACCTCCTACATAAAGGCTATGACGTAACCTTCGTAAAAAACTTCACAGATATCGACGATAAGATCATTAAAAGAAGCAACGAAGCAAATATTCCTTGGACTGAACTGACTGCTAAGTTTATGGATGAACATAATGCAGATATGGACTCACTTAACATACTACGCCCTACTCATACGCCTAAAGCGACTGACTACATTAAGCAGATGATTGAAATGTGTGAAACTCTTATAAATAAAGGGTTCGCCTACGAATCTAATGGAGATATATACTATCGTGTGCAAAAGTTTGAAGAGTACGGAAAGCTCTCACACAGAAAACTAGAAGACATGATGGCTGGAGCAAGGATAGAGGTAAACGATAATAAGGAAAACCCATTCGATTTTGTTCTTTGGAAGGCTGCAAAGCCTGGAGAACCTAGCTGGACAAGCCCTTGGGGCGAAGGAAGACCAGGCTGGCATATAGAATGTAGCGTCATGAGTGAGGATATCCTTGGACTTCCATTCGACATACACGGTGGCGGAAAAGATCTTGTATTCCCTCACCACGAAAATGAAATTGCTCAGTCTGAAGCAGCTTGTGGTTGCATGTTTTCAAAATATTGGATCCATAACGGCTTCGTAAACGTAAACCAAGAGAAGATGTCAAAATCACTCGGCAACTTCTTTACTATAAGAGACGTCCTAAAAGAGTTCGATGCGGAGATCGTAAGATACTTTCTCCTTACTACTCACTACAGAAGTTCACTAGACTTCTCGCAAGACCACCTTCTTGAAGCAGAGAAATCACTCAACAGAATCTATACTATGCTTGATGAGCTTAATAGATTCAACCCTGGCAAGAAAGGGGTCGACGTTACTGCTGAAGCAGAAAAGATGGTTGAAACATTTATGCAGAAATTCGAAGCTGCCATGGATGATGACTTCAATACACCTGAAGCACTTGCAGCGATGTTTGAAGTTATTCGCGAAACGAATACGCTACTCGCATCTAAGCCTAATAAGATTGGCTTCCCTGCTCTGCTCAAAGCTGTAGAAACTGTTTTTTGCGTCATAAAAAGTGTTCTAGGCGTAACAAAATACTCGCCAGAAGAATGGTTCAGAATCAACCTTTCCATCCCTGAAGATGAACTTAATGCAAAGATTCAAGCAAGAACAGATGCTAAAAAGAATAAAGACTTTGCAACAGCAGACAATATAAGAAATGAGTTATTGGAAGTTGGAATTGAGCTTCAGGATACTATTGACGGAACTATCTACAGAGCATCAAAGATCAGAACATTCTCCTAATAAACAAGAAAAGGCAGGCGTTAAAACCTGCCTTCCCTATTATCCATCTAAACCTACAGGGGATATATAAAGGGCTTTTCACCCCACGAATTATTATGTTTGTATTATAAAGATAACCTAGAAGTCGAATAGTTCAATATGAAATAGTAAAGATTTTTTTTGATTAAGAAATTTTATTTAGTCCATCAATATATTTATAAATTTCATCAGGGATTTCGATCTTTTCAGGATTTACAGGACCAATAATTTTTCTTTCATTAACCGTGTTTTTAGAAAGATCAACAGACTTGACAGGCAGTTTATCACCAGCCTTATTAGTAAAAATAAGCACAACAGGTTCCGTTGGTTTATTTATATTAGCTTTACCTATTACAGCAAGTTCATTAGTATTCATTAAAACAAGTGAACCAACAGGGTAAATACCGATATTCATTATAAAAAATTCAAAAACCTTTTTATTGATATGAGAATCAGCCCATTTAAACATAAGCTTAAGAGCTGATGGCGGTTCCATACCTTTATGATAAACTCTGTAGCTAGTGATCGCATCATAAATATCTACAACAGCACCAATCTTCCCCTCTATACTGATCTCATTATCCTTGAGCCCTCTAGGATAACCAGAACCATCAAATCTCTCATGGTGCTCATATGCCAAACGAAGCATATCTGATGGGAGCCCCTGCTTCTTAAGAAAATCATACCCGAACTGGACGTGGTTCTTCATTATCGCAAATTCGTCATCAGTGAATTTGCCAGGTTTATTAAGAATTTCAGAAGGAACGAGCATCTTGCCAACGTCGTGTAGAATACCTGCATTTGCAATACGCTGTACTTCTGTCGCATCCATACCTAAATGGGAAGCTAAACTTGCTGCATATACACTAACGTTCATAGAGTGTTGGAAAGTATAGTCATCGTGCTGTTTTAGCTTTGTAACGCTACATAGCACGCCTTTATTGCGCATAGTAAGCTCAGCGACATTCTCAGCAACGTTTTTTATTGCACCAGAATTAAACATCTTTCCAGCGCGTACGTCGTCAAGGACACCTCTGACTATTTTTATTGATTCTTTATAGATATCATTTGCAGAGTTAAAATCTTCGATATTGATATGATTATCAGGTAGATTTTCCTGAATCTCTTCGATCAGTTCTTTTGTATCACCGCTAAATACTTTTTCGACCTTTTTCTGTTCATCAGAAACAGCTTCAATATAAACATACTCTATATCGTTTTCAGCTATTTTACTAATAGTAGCTTGATTCTTAATAACAAACTTATGCTTAATGAAACCTGTCTCAAGCCAAGGCCTGTCAAATTTAAGAACTTTATCGCCAACTTTAAGGTCTTTAGTAAATACTTTTTTCATGATCACCGAATGTCCTTGTGTATATGGTGACAGTATAATTTAAGTATACAATTAAAGGAAGAAACATTTACTCATGGGTGTGAACTTCCTCAAATTGTGTCCGAATAAACTGCCAACCGTTATAAACGTGTGTTTCAACAATCTCTTCAACGCTCTTTTCATCCTTAGCTTCAAAGGCGGCTATGAGTTTGTCGTGTTCTTCGTTCACTTTTCTAGTTCTGCCCTCAGTGGTAAATGAATAAACAGTTGCCCTTTTAAACTGTTGTTGCAGTCCTTCGAGCATTTTAATAAGTCTTTCATTATTGCATTTGTAAATAAATAAATTATGGAAATCATAGTTCCAATTAATAAGTTGTGTAACACCTTTAGATGAACCTACAGCCATCTTCACAGCTAGCTCCTTCATCTTATCGATATCGCTCTTTTCTAAAAAACTGACCGCTAGCTTTGACGCAAGTGGTTCTAAATTCATCTTAATCACAAAGATATCATCTATATCTTTTCTTGTCAGAGTTGTAACAACCGCACCCCTTCTAGGGATGATCTCAATAAACCCTTCCATCTCAAGCAAACGTAGTGCTTCTCTAATAGGTGTTCTGGAGATGCCCATCATTTCAGATAGCTTAGGCTCCACTAAACGCTCACCAGGCTTTATTATACCTTTGATAATGTTGTTGCGTATCGTGAGAGCGATCTTCTCACTAAGTGGCGTATTATCAATATTGATATCTTTGACACCCATTTCAAGTTACCTCTATTAGTTGCTATTAATTTTATCTTTAAGAAATTCCCAACCACTAATAATGTGATTCCTGACTGACTTCTCAGCCAAATCAGGATCTTTAGAAACAAAAGCATCGATTATCTTCTTGTGTTCGACAACAGCCAGAGCAGCTCTTCCAGCATCTGAGACAAGCATAGTCTTCAGTCTTTGGAAATTTTTTGAAAGGCTATCTAAAATATCAAAAAGTTTTTCATTACCTGATGCGGCAATAAAAATATTATGAAAATCAATATTATCTTTAAGATATTCGTCAGTTACACTTGGATTTTTCTCTGCAATATCTCTAAATTTCTTATTAATATTAATAAGAGTTTCTAGCTGGTCTTCAGTCATATTAACAACAGCTTGTCTAGCTGCTAAACCTTCAAGATTTGCCTTTATAGCATAAAGGTCATCGATATCTTTAATGGTTAGTTCTTTAACAATAGCTCCACGTCTCGGAACGATTTCAATAAACCCTTCACTTTCAAGTTGCCTTAAGGCTTCTCTGATAGGGGTTCTTGAAATCCCAAGATTTTTCGCTAGCGTTGGTTCAACCAGTCTTTCGCCGTTTCTATATACACCCTTGATGATATCTGCACGAATCTTGTCAGCTATCTTCTCTCTGAGTGGTTTGCTTTCGATAAATACTTCTTGGCTCACACATAAACCTCTTGTTAAAACAAGAAAAATTGTTTCTTCTCAGTACACAGTATACTGTATACATCACAAAATATAGCCGTTATTTTTTGCTTAGTCAATTGCTATTAACAGTGAATGGGTAAAATAAAATGACTTTATGAAATTAAATTCATTAAAAGTAAAACTAATTTAACACTAAAAAAGAAAGAATACCTATAAGCCGGATCCTGTTATCTCCAGTCATTTATCTAGGCTATGAATTACTCCATAGCTCAAGCTGCCTACCCGCAGGTCTTAAAAAGCGGGCCGCTTCAAGTAACCTGCCTATTTGGCATTGCACCGAGTGAGGTTTACCTAGCCTGTGCTGTTACCAGCATCAGCGGTGGTCTCTTACACCACCGTTTCACCCTTACCGTTAATAAACGGCGGTTTATTTCTGTGGCACTGTCTCTGACTCACGTCAGGCTGATGTTATCAGCCACCCTGCCCTTTGGTGTCCGGACTTTCCTCTCGTGCTCGAAAGCACCAGCGACTGAACGGTCTTCTTTCGGTTCATATAATTGTACATCCTGAGCTTTTTTACAAGTATATTTACAAGCGACTACCAATAAACTCTAAATAGTAGTAAAATGCGTTATGTTTTAAATCAGTGTTCTAGAAAGAGACTTATTAGAGATGAAAGCTACCACTCTATATAAGTATGGAAAAAAAGTTGAACTTGCAGAGGAGATGTATCATCAAAAAGTCGCCCTATTAGAGCGTCAAAAAAAAATCCTAAACAGACTAAAAACCACACAAATCATCAAAACAGGCTGGTTTCAAAAAAAGAGACAGCTAGAGCTAACCGAAAGACTCCAATGTAAAGTCGATCGAAATGAGATCATTGTTAAAAAGTTACTAAAGCTTAAAGATAAATATATAGAGGACTTCAAATACCAGCGAGAGGCGTGCGGGCTCATAGATCACACATTTATCGACAAATTCTACGAAGACAAAGCATAACTCACTATTAAATTCTAAATTATTTCTTTTTTCTAACCCTTATTATTCAAGTATTTCAATTAGTTTCCGATTTTAACTATATAAGGAGGACGTCATGGAAATAAGTATGATACCACCTGTAGGACCATTTAAAGTTCAAAGATCGGACGGAAAAGAGCCAGAAAGAAAGAAATATTTCCACGTAAAAGGTAAGATTGAAGCAGTGGTTAATGAAAACGGTAAGTATGTCATCACAGTAACGTCAGAAGAGCCTTCATTTAAAGTGGAAGGGTTAGCTGGTGAGCTTGTTTTACTGTCCAGCTTATAAGAAAAAAATCTATTCTATTTAATAGGCACGGGTAAGCTATGCCTATTTCCCTGTAAATTCCTCTCAAAATATATATAATAGTACTATTATTATGCATGGAGTATTTATGCAATCTATCAAAGAGCTATTCCGTATTGGCACAGGTCCGTCCAGTAGCCATACTATGGGTCCGAAAAAAGCATCAGAGATATTTCTTCAGCGTTACCCTAACGCTTTATCATATAGAGTCACGTTATATTCAAGCCTAGCCGCAACAGGAAAAGGTCACCTCACAGACGTTGCTATAGATAGCGTCATAGGCGACAAGCTTGAGATAGTATGGAAGCCAGAGACAACCCTACCAAAGCACCCAAACGGTATGACATTTGAGGCTATCGCATCAGATCGGAGTGTCACAGCCGAGTGGACGGTTTATAGTGTAGGTGGTGGAGCATTGTTAGATGGGGACAAGGTTGATGAAGCTCAGTCAATATATCCTCTTGCTACTATGGAAACTATCCTAGACTATTGTAAAGAGAGCGGAAAAGCATTTTGGGAATATGTCGAAGAGAACGAAGGGCATGACATTTGGAAATTCTTAGAAGAAGTTTGGCACACCATGTCATCGGCTATAGATAGAGGGATAGATACTGAGGGGACACTCCCTGGGGGGCTAGGTGTTTCGAGAAAAGCTCACTCATTCCATAGAAAGGCGCAACTCTTCAGCCAACAGTTATCACAGAACGGCACTCTCGCATCATATGCATATGCTGTCGCAGAAGAAAACGCTAGTGGCGGACTCATTGTCACTGCACCTACATGCGGAGCCTGTGGCGTCCTACCTGCTGTTATCCGATATCTCGAAAAGACAATGGAACTAAGTCGTTTAGAAGTCCTCAGAGCACTTGCAACAGCTGGTCTCATTGGCAACCTTATAAAGACCAATGCATCTATTTCAGGAGCAGAGGTTGGTTGTCAGGGGGAGATAGGTTCTGCCTGCTCTATGGCTGCCGCTGCCGCAACTCAGCTCATGGGTGGTTCTATAGGTCAGATAGAATATTCAGCTGAGATGGGGATTGAGCACTTGCTAGGGCTAACATGTGATCCAGTTGGTGGGCTTGTGCAGATTCCTTGCATAGAAAGAAACGCTCACGCCGCTGTCAGGGCACTCGGTTGTAGTCACTTCGCCCTACTCTCAGATGGCGTGCATAAGATATCTTTCGACGACGTTATGGCTGTTATGATGGAGACTGGTCAGGCTATACCACCTATGTATCGTGAAACATCAGAGGCTGGACTTGCAGATAAGTATCGTAACAAAGGCTAAGATGAAATTATTTATATTCACACTGACACTCATACTTTCATTCAGCGTCACATATGCCTCAGATGAGGATGTTTTGGATACCATAAAGAATGAAGTTGTCGAACAAGAGACGACTAAAGAAACATTCAGTATGCCAGACATTAAAGAGAAGAAGCATATAAAAGAAGATAAGCAAATAACATTCTCTGTAGCGAGAAAAGATTGCCTCAGTCAAGGCTACACACAGGAGCAATGCGACAATATGGGTTACACAAACAAACTTATGGATAAAGAGAACCTAACAAACCCAAAACTGCCATCAAAAGAAGAAGCCATGAGTGACTTGTTCTTCAAACTTAAGATAAAACATTAAAAATCCCCTTAAACATTGACAATATGGGTTATGAGTCATACATTACACATCCAAATATTTACTACGGAGACGCAGATGGGCAACTTTCCTACAAAACTTAAAGGCATCCACATACATAGATTCCAGTGTACACAATGCAACAGAACCATCAGCGTTAACGTTGCGAAGGCGACAAGAGGCTTCACTGCCATCTGCAAAAACTGTGGTGCTGAATACCCATTCACCGACTCTGACGCAAGAATGCTCAAAAAGCTCAAGAGGCATATTAAGTAAACTACTCTCTGTCACTCTGAGCCTGTAATCAAGCGTAATAGTCTATAGCCTCAGCTAGATAGGCATCTCAGAAAACACCTATACAATCAGATTAGCCATAGCCAGAGTCCCCTACGTCATTTCATTCCTCAGAATGCCGTAAAAAAATCTATGCCAATTTATCCGTAGCAACGTGATATCTTGGGTCTGCGATAACGTTCACTTCGATGATATCATTCGCATTATTTAGAAGCTGTATGCAGTCTGGGCTAAGGTGTCTTAGGCTCAGTTTCTTACCTGCGAGCTTATATTTTTCAGTGATATTACTAATAGCTTCGATGCCTGAATGGTCATAAACTCTCGATCTCATAAAATCTATAATAATATGGTCAGGATCGTTCTCTACATCAAAGATACGGTTAAAGCTTTGTGTTGATCCGAAGAATACTGCACCAACAAGTTGGTAAATTTTTGTATCACCTTCAGCAGATACAAGAGCCTGAATATTCTTTGAGCTTTCCCATGCGAATACTAGTGCTGAGATGATAACACCAACTGCAACAGCTACAGCTAGGTCGGTTGCGACTGTTACGCCAGAGACCAAAACGATTATGAATGCATCCGTAAATTGAACTTTATTAAGCACTCTTAAGCTCGCCCATGCGAACGTTCCGATAACTACCATAAACATAATGCCCGTAAGAGCTGCCAATGGGATTAGCTCAATAAGCCCTGATGCGAAGAGTATAAAAGACAGTAAAAAGATCGATGCAGAAAGACTAGACAGACGACCTCTACCACCAGAGGTCACGTTGATCATACTCTGACCAATCATAGCACAACCACCCATTCCGCCAAAAAAGCCAGTTACAGTGTTCGCTACACCCTGCCCGATGCACTCACGGTTACCCTTCCCTCTTGTCTCAGTTATTTCATCGATAAGGGTCATAGTCATAAGCGATTCGATCAGCCCAACAGCCGCCATCACGGCAGAATAAGGAAGGATAATATATAGCGTCTCCATACTGAGTGAGATCATAGGTATATGAAATATCGGTAGACCACCTTTAAGGCTTGCGAGGTCGCCAACTGTACGAGTATCTAAATTAAAGAAATGCACAATAAGCGTCACAACTACAATAGCGACCAAAGGTGACGGGATTGCCTTAGTGATCTTTGTGAAGCAGTGTACTATACACATAGTAAGAAGACATAAACCGAGCATTATGAAAAGTTTATCACCTTGCATCCAAGTGAGGATACCGTCTGCATTTTTGATTTTAAATTGGCTCAACTGAGCGAGAAAAATTATAATCGCAAGCCCATTAACAAAACCGAGCATAACTGGGTGCGGAATCATCCTTACAAACTTTCCTAGCCTTAATACTCCTGCGGCGATCTGTATAAGCCCCATTAAAACAACGGCTGCGAAAAGATATTCAACACCATGAGTTGCAACCAGACTGACGACAACAACACCAATGGCTCCCGTTGCACCTGAGATCATCCCCGGAAGACCACCAAGTACAGAGGTGATAAAACCTATTATAAATGCTGTGTAAAGCCCTACGAGTGGCGCGACACCAGCGATAAACGCAAATGCGATCGCCTCTGGGACTAGCGCCAAGGCTACGGTGATACCAGACAAAATGTCTGCTTTAAACGACGTGGTTCTTTTCGCGAAAAATGAGTACATATACTCTCCATATTTATTTACATCAGAAATCACCCTGACGTTATTCAGCTTGCTTGTTTGTAACTATAAAAAGTTAAAGGAGATATTGTGGATGTAAAACGGTGAGGTTTATTCCTTCTAAAACAATAGCGAAGACAAAGCTACTTGTATAAGCACCTTTTGTCAACCTCTATCATATTGTATACGAAATAGAAAAAAGGCACATACGCGAATATGTGCCTCTAAAAACATATAAAATTTTCTAGTGATTCTATTTAATTACAGCTCCAGTAGTGAATATGGTGTATTCAGTGATAGGTTTTGTAACAGATTTAGGATCAAATTTTTCACCCTTTTCCTCTGCTTTGTGCTGAAGAGACTCTATAGTCTCTTCTAAATTAAGGTCGTAAGCATCAAAAGTACCCTCAGCTAGGGCTGTTCTCCCCTTTGCGTGCATAGGGAAAATAATAACGCCATCCTCTACAGAAATAGTAAGATGCTCAAAAGGAACATCGCCAGCCAAAGCCATCCAACAACCTCTTGCAGCGCATACATCTATTATCAACCCTTCAACCAACACTTTTTTACCCTGATACTTTGCCCTGTTAGCTAGCAATTCAGACATCTTTGTCACTTTTGTGAGTGTGATCTTCTCGCCAAGATAAATAGGGGCTTCTGCAAATGCTGAGAAAGTAAAAAGGACTAGAACCAGTAAGATGAGACACTTTTTCATGAGTTCCTCCAAATCAAAATAGCACAATGAAATCTTTTTATAATTATAGATCAGATGTAATCTTTAGCAATAAATATATACACTTCAGTACAGAGCTATGGAGACAGTATTAAGCCTTAGACTCATTATGTTTATTTATATATTCTGCCATCTTAATATCAATATTAAAAACATGGTCTATTATCCATTTTTTAACCCCATTTACAGACTCAGTAATCAGTTCAGTGTTATCTATAGAGAGTTGATTAACTTTGCTCATGCTCTCAATTCTCATTCTAAATGAATCATGTTCTGCCTTATGAGCTTCAAAGCCAGGGTAATTAGCCTGCTTCATTATCTCTTCTTCATCTGCAAAATGAGTCTCAGTATAAGAAATAAGAAAATTTAATAGATCTGTTAACTCTTCAGTATTACCTTTATCCTCAAGATTGGTTAAGATGTTATCTGAAGTTATCAGGAGCGTAAGGTGTTGCCTATCTATAGAATCAATATTGGTTTTCAAGTTTGCTGGTAGTGTGAAGTGAAACATTTCATTACTCCATATATTTCTACTAGTTGTGTATTAATCCAAAACACTTATGTTATAATCAATTATAATACACATGAGAGAGAATGTAATGAAAAATAATAAAAATATTCTTATTCTTGATGATGAAAAGAACGTGCTAAGCGCATTAGAAAGACTACTTCACGGTTCATTTGAACCTGATTTTTGTAATAATCCATTAGATGCACTGGAAATGGTGCGCAATGGTAATTACAAAGTAGTAATTTCTGACATAAGCATGCCTTTAATGGATGGCATAAAGTTTATTGAAGAAGTAACTAAAATAGATAGTGATGTTGTAACAGTCATTCTTACTGGGCACTCTACTGTTGAAAATGCCATAGACGCTATTAATAAAGGGAGCATTTTTCGTTTCCTCTCTAAACCTATAAATAAAGAAAATATCATAAAAGCAATAGAAGACTCACTGGAGCAGCACAGCAATATCATTGCGAAGAAAAGACTTTTCAATCTGGAGAAAGAAAAAGCAGATATGGAGTCAATGATCAGGGCTTTATCAAAGGTTATAGAGATAAGAGACCCTTATACTGCGGGACATCAAAAGGATGTAGCAGCCCTTAGTGTGACTATCGCCCAGAACTTAGGTTGGGATGAAGATAAGATTAGAGGACTGAATCTAGCTGCCATAGTGCACGACATTGGCAAGATATATGTACCAGCAGAATTCTTAAGTAAGCCGGGAAAACTGACATCCACAGAGTTTTCTATCATAAAGCAGCACCCAGTTGTCGGACATGAGATATTAGATACAGTTAACTTTAACTGGCCTATAAGCACTATAGTCTATCAGCATCACGAAAAGCTGGATGGTAGTGGTTATCCGAACCAATTAAAGGGTGATGAAATACTAGATGAAGCACAGATAATAGCAGTGTGTGACACCTATGACGCAATGATTAGTCACAGACCCTATAGAGCGGCATTGGAAAAAGATAAGGTTGTCGCTTACCTTAAAAGCACCAGAGGGACTCAATACAAAGCAGAGTACGTTGACGAACTATTAAAAGTTATTACCTAACCTTAGAAGGCAGTCTCGTTGCTCAAGCACCAGTATAGCCCTATCCTTTTTACAACATCTTGAAAGTCAGAAAAATTTACTGGCTTACAAACAAAACCATTAGCTTGATATTCATAACTCTTATATACGTCTACGTCTTCTTTTGAGGAGGTCAGCATTACTACAGGGATAATTTTTAAGTCATTATCATCCTTGATACGTTTTAAAACTTCCATACCGCCCAGCCTTGGCATTTTAATATCAAGCAAGACAAGTATCGGTTTATTTAAACCTCTCTCAAAAAGATATTCTATGGCCTCTACACCGTCATTCGCAAAATCTATTTTGTTAACGATGCCAGCATCTTTTAAAGATTCGCTAATAAGCTCTCGGTCAAAAGGATCATCATCAACAAGTAATATTCTTTTATCGTGTAACATATTATTCTCCTGTTGCTGGTATATGTATAGTGAATTTTGCACCTTTATTTAGCTCACCATAAGCCTCAATGAGCCCTTCATGCCTATGAACGATACGATTGACAGTAGCGAGCCCGATACCCATTCCAGAATATTCGCTACTATTTGTAAGACGTTCAAAAACGCCAAATATCTTCCCTGCGTATTGCATGTCAAAACCTATACCATTGTCTTCTACTTCAATAATAGCATAATTATCTAAGGTATAAGTTCTAATTTTCACCACTGGATTCTCAGATTTAGAAGAGTACTTTATGGCATTAGAGATAAGATTTGCAAATACTTGTCTAAACAGTCCTCTATCAACATAGATATCACTTTTGATATCTATTTCAAACTTAACGCCCAAATCAACTATCTCATCATTATATTCACTAATAATATCGTCTATTAATTCTTTTGGGGAAAGCTTTATGCGATTTATTACAGCTTGGTTTAGCCTTGAAAATTTTAATAGGTCATCAATTAAATTTCCCATTTTTAAAGAGGATTGAGTTATTACATATAAACTATGTATTGCTTTTTCTGTAATATCATCATCAAGTTCACTCTTTAAAATATCGATAAAGCCATTTATATGCCTAAGAGGTGCGCGCAAGTCATGAGAGACAGTATAAGCAAAGCTTTCCAGTTCTTTATTGGCTGTTTCAAGTAGTTTTGTTCTAGCATGCACTTTTTTATCCAAAGTAAGATTCATTTTTTCGAGTTCTTGATTAGATTTCGTAAGCTGTTGTTCAATTTCTTTCATTCTATTCATATTAACGGCCATTTCAAATCTAACTTTTCGCCCATCTACCCACTCTATCACTTGGTCATTAACATAAAAATGAGTATCTATTGATTCATTGTAGTGTTCCCAAATATAAGGACCTTCATTAGCAAGGATAATCTCATTAGTACAGAAGCTACATGGCTCATCTAAGTTTTGAATAGCTTTGTAACATTTTTTCCCTATTGGATCAGACTCTAGCATTTTGACAAAACTACTATTTGCAAAAATTATCTCATATGTATCAATATCGGATATATATAATATCTCAGGAAAGGCGTTAAGAACCGTTGTAAGTGTTTTTAGGTTGACTGAAAGTTTTTCCTCATATTCTTTGATTTCAGTAATGTCCTGATGTGATCCAAACATACTCTTTATCTTACCATCTTCGTTCAGCTGGAAGGAGGACCTGTTCATAATCCATCTGTATGTACCATCCTTTGCTTTCATGCGAAATGTTTTCGTAAAATGACCTGATGGGTTTTGAAGAAAATCTTTAATATCCTTAAGGTGCTTCTCTTTATCCTCTGGGTGGAGCCTACTAGAGAATTCTTCAAAGGAGTTATTTATTTCATGCTCTTCATAGCCTAAAATAGATTTCCACATTTTAGAAAAGAATATATTATCATTTTCAATATCCCAATCCCATATGCCAGTGCTAGAGGCTTCTATGGCTAATTGTAACCTCTCTTTTGCGTCAGCCAGTGATTTAGACTTTTCATTAACAATGGATTCTAGATTTTGATTCATTTCATCTAAAGCATTTTTTGTTGTTTCTAGTTCTATGACTTTATCTTTAAGCATAGCAGTGTGTCTTCTCGTATCTCTGACTCTTATATATATTGCTGCGAGTATCACGAAAAAAAGCAAAGATGAAAAGACTAATGATATTTTCTTTATAGATTTCTTTAATTCATCTTTATTGTGAGTATTTGAAAACCATGAAATGTAAATGTCTCTATATTCTTGTGTTCTTACGAAACTATCTATTTTAGGAAAGAGAAAATCACCTAGGTCTGTATTATTATTAGTGACAGCGACAGACCTTTTTATTTCCATTAAATTTTCGAAAGTTATTTTAAGTTTGTCTGTAATGTTTAAGAACTCTGCCTCTTTCAGCAATACTGGTTCAGACATAATAATAAGGTCAACATCTGCCGCTAAAAGACCAAAGAGTAAACTTTGCAGTGTTTCATACTTTATGGTATTGTTCAATCCATTTTTCTTAGCGATCTTCACCCCAACATTGTTAATGAGTACACCAACTTTATTATCCACATAGTCCTTTAAAGCTGGTTTTGAGATTGATGACATTCGAGTAAATGCAGATATATGAAAAGTTTCGTATGGATTACCGAATAAGAAAAGTTTTTGCCTCTCTTTGGTTATCCCTTGGTTAGGGATTATGTCGTAAACATCTTTATCTCTATCAGCAAAAATATCATTCCATGTCTTATATTGCACAAATGACAATTTTAGATTGTATCTCTCAGCAAACTTGCTAAAGAAATCTACAGCAAAGCCCTGAGGCTTGCCATCTTCTACAAACATATATGGAGGAAATTCTTCATGCACAGCGACTCGGATAACCTTGTTTGTGTCAAACGCAAGTGCAACATTGCTCAGAAAAAAGACCAAAAGTATTGTTATTACGCTAATTATTCTATTCATATTATTAGTAGCATTTCCTTATAAGTGTAGTATATTTAATAATAACACAAAGATTATAATTTCGAGACATACTATATTAAAGGCTGGTTGTATGATCCAAAAAGATATACTTATTATTGAAGATGATATCAATGATATTGACTTATTTACTGAGCTTTTGACAAGTTGCAATATCACTAACCCTATAAATGCATTAATGTCAAATAGTGATGTTGAATCTTATATGGAAAATCATGTATTAGACAACAAACCTATAATTATTTTTCTTGATTTACATTTACCTACAGTGAACGGTTTAAGTATCTTAAAAAAACTTAGGGCAAATCAAACCTTTGATGAAGTTCCTATAGTTATACTCAGTGGAACAGATAATGAATCTGAAATCATTGAAACGATGAGATTCAAAGCTAACTCTTTTGCTAGAAAACCTCTTACAGTGGCTGATGTATTTAAACTTATTAAGGAATTCAATATCGGAGTATTCCTTACAGATATGCAAAACTAATATGACTGATATTCACTCTCTTAAATACTCTACAATAATTAAGAATTTTGATATTATTGTTTTTGCGAGAGACCTATCCAAGTCCTTTTTAATGCTGGATGGTGCTGTCGAAGAACTCTTAGGTGTAAAAGCAGAAAACATCATCTCTGGTGACGTTAAATGGCTTGACCTCGTTTATGAAGAGGATAAAAAACATTTCCTTCAAAATCTATTTACAGACTTAAAATCAAACAATGAAAATAGCCAAGTAGACTTCAGAATTCAAATGCCTGATGGGAGTTTGAGATGGAGAAGGCGTATTGGCACCGTAGAAAATGAAGATGGAAGTTGGGTTATGCGTGGCATAATTATCGACATACACGATAAAAAGGTGAGTGAAGAGACTTCCAGTGACCTTTTAACAAAATTCTCACTTTTGTCCCACCATGTTGAACATGGGTTAATTGTTCTAGGTCAAGACCTTAGCATTACATACGTAAATAATTTTACAAAATCTATCTTAAGCGATGCAGGTCTCTTATGGGAGGATTGCATTATTGACGAGCTAATATCACTCTCAAATGAAAACTCTATTATAAATGTAATAAATGAAAGTGTACTGACTGGATTTATTATAAAATATAGCATGCTTACTGATGTAACAGCTTACCTAAATCTGGGCAAAAAAAGATTACCAATAGACCTAAAAATTACAAAAAGTCATGACAATACGATTTATTTTTTCTTTAGTGATATCTCTGAACTCATCGCTTATCAAAATACTATTCTTAAAAAGACAAAAGAGCTTCAGGAGCTTAACGAAAACCTAAACCTAAGAGTTGAGGCTGAAACAGCAAAAAATATCAAACATGAAAAAATGATTGCTACGCAGAAAAAAATAGGAGAGATGGGGAGACTCGTTTCATCTATTGCACATAGATGGAGACAGCCGATAAATAGCCTTGGGCTTAATATTCAATATATTAAAGAGCTATCTGATTGTGGTGAACTAACTAAAGACGAATTGAATACTGTGCATGATTTTTGTATGGTTTTGATCAATGAAATGTCAGTTACT
Source organism: Denitrovibrio sp. (assembly GCA_002869185.1). Classification (GTDB taxonomy): domain Bacteria; phylum Chrysiogenota; class Deferribacteres; order Deferribacterales; family Geovibrionaceae; genus Denitrovibrio. The sequence continues at coordinate 781,634 of PKTN01000001.1, forward strand.
ATTGATGGATTTGCTGATTTATTTAAAGTGGAAGGAGTAAAGAAAAAGATCAACATACTAAACAAAATATGGGAAGTATTTGATCTATACAAACCAACCTTAGAAATTAATCATATCTTTCATAAAGTCAGTGTTGAAGTTGATGGACAAGAAGTTAGTGACCATAAAATAGTCCTACAAGATACTGGTACACTTTCAAGATTTGATATATTTTCATTTGAAAATGAGACTTTTCAGATCATCCTCAATCTGCTGGTTAATTCTGTAGATGCTATCATTGAGAGAAGAAGTGCCTTTTCTAATCATAATGGACTTATAAGTGTTGTTTTATCTGTTGATTCTGAATGTATCAGATTAAAATTTTCTGATAACGGCACAGGTATCCGAGAAGATATATTAGAAAACATCTTTGAGCCTTATTTCACTACTAAAGATGAGGGCAAAGGGATAGGTATGGGGCTCTACCTTACAAAAGTCTATGTGGAAAAAAATCTTAATGGAAAAATTGTTTGCGAAAATATACCTAATGGATGTCGTTGCACGATTAGTATTCCTATAAGTTCCGATTGACTGGATAATAATAGTTCAAGCTAGTATAATAAATTAAGACACAAGGCACATGAGGGGTTGCTATGCTGGATTATAAAATACTTCTCGTTGAAGATGATTACACTGCTGCATTCATAATAACTAAAAATCTAAAATTGAAAGGTTATGATAAAGTTTATCATGCCGGCGAATCTAATGAAGCTATAAAATTATTCAATGAGCATGAAATAGAGATCGTCCTTATGGATATACAACTTCCTGGTGAAATAAATGGTATAGAACTCGCCAGCAAGCTGAAAGAGATAAAAGAAGTTCCTATAATATACGTTACAGCTAATACTATCACTTCAGAATATGAACACCTACTGAAAAGTAATCCTTACGGGTTCTTATCCAAGCCTATCAAAATAAATGATCTTGTTGTTGCTATGGATATTAGTATTGAAAGGCACAGGCTTTATAAAAGTATCCAGCAGAGTGAAGTTAGACTAAAGCTTGCCACACAAGTTCTAGAACTCCTAAACCAAGCCGAAGAGGCTGATGATGTTATTTCTGATATTTTATTCATAATAAAAGAGTGCATGTCTTTCCGTACAGTAGGGATCAGCCTAGCATCAGAAGATAGCTTACAGTATATTATTGACGAAAGCATAAATGAAGAGAATTTTAATAATATATACGAAGTTTTGGCTCTTATTTCCAAAAATGAAGAGATAGAGTGCCATAAAACTAAAGGGGGAAGCTCACACATCAGCAACCTTCCAAATGGTATTATTCTAAAGGATAGCGTAGAATATGTTGAAAATTTAAACATGCTTTTTGTCCCTCTTAGTGCATACAAAAAAGATGTTGGAGTACTTTTCATAGCTTCTAATAATGCTGATGTATTCGATGAAAAAACTATTCAGTTTGTTGAGCGTATTAGTAACAGTATAGGTTTAACGATTACTCGAAAGCAGAGTGCGAAGAAGAATAAGAATGATCTTGAAAGGATCAAGGAACTAGAAGACATTATAAACAAAAGCCCTATTGTAGCATTCGAGTTAGATCTCTCAAATAATAACAAGATAGTAAGTGTCTCTGACAGTATAAGAAATTTCAACCTGGAACCTAGTCAGATACTGAATAAAAATATCAACACCCTTCTCACTCCTGAAAAACTCAATGAATTTAATCAAACTGTTGCGAAGATGCAAACTCCAGGTGAGATAAAGTCGATGACATTTCAGGTGTTCGCTGAAAATAAGACCTATTGGGCTGACAGTTTTTTTTGGATAGACGAACATAAAGAGCACACAATCAAAGGTGTTTTCCATGATGTCTCGAAAAGATATAGTGCTGAAAAGAGCCTTAAAGATAGTCAAGATTTCCTTAATCAGATTCTCACACACTTACAAGCGTCAATATTTGTTATAGATCATAAAAAAGAAGCTATTATAGAAGCTAACGATCATGCCGCAGATCTCATGGAGATGAGCATAGAAGAGATTTTAAATTCTAAATGTTGCGATTTGATTTGCTTAAGCAAAACACATGACGATTCTATTTGCTCTTCTATGAGCAATATCTTTAATGTTGAAAGCGAAATTTATACTGGTTCTGGCACTAAGAAGATAGTTAGAAAGTCAGTGATTGAAATATTATATAATGGAAAGCCTCATCACGTCATTGTCATGTTCGATATAACATCAGAGAAAAAAGAAGCTATGAGCTTAGCCAATACCAGGAGACTAGAGGCGATAGGACAGCTTGCGGCCGGTGTCGCACATGAAATTAACACTCCTACTCAATATATCGGAGATAACATCACATTTTTGTCTGAGTCGATGGGGGGGCTTGTGAAATTTTTTAACGACGTCAATCTCAACTGCCCTCAGACTTGTGGAAGTGCACAAAAGATCAAAGATCTATATCAAGAGGGAGATTTAGAGTATCTACTTAGAGAAATACCAATCGCTCTAGAGCAATCTAATGAAGGAATTGCTAGAGTTAGCGAGATTATTCTTGCTATGAAAAAGTTTTCTCACCCTGGCTCATCAGAGAAAACACTCACTAACATTAATGAGATGATAGATAACACCCTAGTGGTAACTAGAAATCAGTGGAAATATTTTGCTGAGGTTGAAAAATTATATGATAATGATCTTCCTATGGTTCCTTGTTTTCCTGCCGATCTAAACCAAGCTTTCCTGAATATTATTGTTAATGCAGCACAAGCTATAGAGCCTCTTAAAGATCAAGAAGGTTTTAAAGGTGTCATAACGATCAAAACATACCAAGAAGATAATAATGCTGTGATAGAGATACAAGACAATGGCACTGGAATAAAGAAAGAGGATAGACCAAAGATATTTGAACCATTTTTTACTACAAAAGATATAGGTAAAGGTACCGGACAAGGCTTATCCATTGTCTATTCGATATTGAATGATAAACACAAAGGCTCCCTCGACTTCATTAGTGCTACAGGGAAAGGTACAATATTTACAATCAAACTACCCATGGATTTATCATGAAAAATCTTTTATTTGTTGATGACGAAAAGAATATTTTGCAAAGCCTAAAAAGATCTTTTTACAAAAAAAGAGATCAATGGAATATGACATTTGTAAGCTCAGGAAAAGAGGCTTTATTATTTTTGGCTGATAATGATGTCGATATTGTTGTAACTGATATGAAAATGCCAGAGATGACAGGAGTCGAACTCCTTGAAATTATACAAAAAAAATATTCAGGGGTGATAAGAATTGCTCTATCTGGGCATGCAGATCAAGACCTTTTAATAGAGTCTATAGGTCTGTACCATCAATACTATACTAAACCTTGTGACCTACAAACACTAGAAGAAGGTATAACAGAAGCCTTCGATTTATATAACATCCTTAGAGATAAGACAGCGCGCGATCTTATAAATGGTTCCAAAAATCTCCCAATACTCCCTGCGGTATACAACGATCTTAGGAAAGCATTGATAGACCCAGAGTGTTCTATCTCTGACTTAAGTTTAATAATCGAACGAGATATCTCTCTTACAGCAAACTTACTTAATTTCATCAATACCCCTTTCTTTGGTCTCAGATCAAATATTACAAATATTAAACAGGCAGTTACTCTGCTTGGGATCGATATAATTAAAAGTATGGTTTTAACCATAGATGTATTCCGAAGATCACACGTTATAATTGATAAATTTGATCTTAACAGACTCATGGATCACTCGGTAAGAGTTGCTAATTATGCTAGGATAATTGCACACCATGAAGGGGTAAAACAGAGTGACCTTGACATGTTCTTTGTTACTGGGATATTGCATGACATAGGCAAAGTGGTATTATATAATAACTATGAAGTCGAATACGGAAACGTTATTAACAAAATAGATAAGAGTTTAACTACAATACAGCAGGCAGAAAACTCTTTAATGGGAGTTAACCATTCGCATATAGGGGCTTATCTTTTAGGACTCTGGGGCTTCGATAAAGAGATAGTTTATGCTGTTGCAAACCATCACGGGCACACTACAGACATAAAGAGAGATAGCCTTCTCTTGCAGATACTTCATAGTGTAAATTTAATTGACCACCAGCTTGTAATTATTAATGATAATTTTGTCCCAAGGGAAATAGATGAGACAATTCTTAATGACCTATCAATTATAGATAAGTATAATGAATGGTCGGACGTTATTAGAAAATTTATAGAGAGTCAATAAGTGCTAAATAAAAAAGTATTACTGGTAGATGATGAAGAGAAACTATTGTCATCTATAAAAAGAAATTTACGAAATTATGTTGATCTACATACTATAAACGAGCCAGGAAAAGTGCTTGAATACATGAAGAAGCATGGTCCTTTTGCAGTTATCATATCTGATTATCAGATGCCAAAAATAAATGGTATTACACTACTACAAATGGTTCAGAAATCCTATCCCGACACTGTCAGACTTATGCTCACTGGTCAGGCAGATTTGACAGTATCTATCGAGTCTATAAATCGTGGTAAGATATTTCGATTCCTTACTAAACCTTGTGGCGTTGATGACTTAAAAATCCAAATAAAAGATGCAGTAAGGCAACATGAACTTATCGTTGCTGAGAAAGAACTACTTCGCGACACACTCAGAGGCTCTATCAACGTTATTACAGACATACTTACAATGGTCGCACCTGATGTCTTTGGAAAGAGTAATCAAGCTAGAGAGTACATTAAAGACCTACACGACGAAATGGCGTTTGAGGCTTATTGGCAGGTTGATTTAGCAGTAACTTTATATCTCATAGGTTTCATTCTTATTCCTGACTCTATAATTACAAAGGTCACTAGCGCGGAAATGCTTAGCCCTGACGAAGTGGAAATGTATAATAACTTTCCAGAAATCTCTGCCAAAATCATCAATAACATCCCTCGCCTTGGTAAAGTAGCCGAAATTATCGAAAATATTACTTACGAAAATATCACACCAGAGACACCGCTCCCTTCAAAAGCGATAAGAGCTGTAAATGATTTTCTTGATATATCAAAAAGAACTAGCAAGCTTGACGCGATACACTATATGGCTCGTATGGCAAACATATATGACCCAGAAATTGTAAGCCACCTTGAAAATATAATCAAAAATAAAGGCGAATTTAAACTTCGTGAGTTATATGTTAAAGATCTCAAAGAGGGGATGATTCTTGATGAGGACATTACAACTATTGATGGTTTACTACTTATAAAGAAGGATCATACATTAAACGATTAGAGTATCCAAAGACTTAACAATTATGGTAAAGCTTGCGGTATTAAAGAACCAATAAAGATTCTCTTAAGAGTAAAAAAACAAAGCTAATTAAAATGATATAATTACTAGTTAATTCTTCTGTTTATAGTCCACCTGAATGAATAAATGCTCCATATCAAGCACTATGCTTTCTTTAATGATGCAAGTGTTGCTACACCACCTTTATAACCGCAAGAGCTGCTGCCATAGCCTACAGGTATAATTTCGCCAGTATATAAATGTAAGTAGACACTTCTATAAAAGCAAAAAGGCACATCATCTTAAGATGCACCTTATTATAAAAACCTACTTTGCTGAGTCCTTACATAGCCTGTATGTTACGACCCAGAATTATCAAAAATAAAACCAGACCAACTAGTTGATAACACACAGTTCCCTAGAAAGGAAAGCCGGCGTCCTGCCGTTAAGATATCAGTATGAATAGTGCATTGAATCGCTATTCAGTGACGTTTTACGCTTCGCTATCTTCACTCATAATCACTCTTTTTCACTCAAATATGGCACGATTTTGGCACGATTTTTCAGCTCTAATTTACAGACTACCTCAATAGGTCTTCTATTCTCGTCTTGCCATTCTTTATTAATAGCTTTTCGTGGGAGCACCATGACTTGCCAGCTTTTTTTGCGATGAGCTGACCACGATTTACCATGACACGTAATGAATCAGCTGTGTAGTTCATAGTCTTAGATAGCTCCTTAGTGGTAGCCATTTTATAGCCTTTGTTTTCAAGTGTATTGCAGAGATATGTATCTAAGCTATATCTAAGTGCATCGGAGATAAGAATAGTCATCTTTTCTGCTCCGCCACTCTCCGCTATTACACGATCTATCCTATAGAATGATTCTCTAAACAAAATTGTTTTATTTATTTTTGCGTCAAACTCATCGAGAGCAAAATAATACTTTTCTCTATCGTTATCAGCACCTTTAATAATGACAGGAGGAAGCCCAGACGAGATAAGCATACAATTTAAAAATATACGTCCTGCTCTGCCGTTACCATCTGCAAATGGGTGGATCGCCTCAAAGAGGCAATGAAGTTTTGCAACCTGTTCTATATATGCAGAAATAGGTAACTCATTTTTTAAATATTTCTCTCTAGAGCTTCTCATATTCGGAAGTAGATGGTCATTTATTAGATGCACTATGTCCACATAGTCAGGTGGAGTATGTTTAGAACCTGTAATAACTATCTGATCCCTACGAAAGCCAGAATCCCCTTCTCCCTGACGTAAAGTCGAGTTTATAGACTTGACTATAGCTGGCGACAAAAATGTATCAGAGCCGTCTATATGGTCATTATATGCAATATCATAGAACGTATTAGCAGCTTGATGATAATTGATAGCTTTCTCAACATCATCTTAGCTTTTTTGATATTTTTGGTTGTTGAAGACATTTTGAAGTGATTTTTTATTAACAAAGTAACCTTCTATAAGAATTGAGTTTCTCGTCTCTTCACTCAGAAGATATAACCATTCATTGTTTGTTACCACTGGAGAGGATATCCCTCCCAGTTTATGTAATAACGAAAGACGTGGCAACATCAACTCATCTAACTGTTCAATCATTTGTTACGCTCCAAAACAGAACATTTAAGTTAACTAGTTAGAATATATCGCATTTTATCTTGTTACGCAAGAAACATACTTCCATAACGTAACAATGTAATTATTATGTAATGACATTAAATTCGCCTTTAATCACAGAGGTAGAGTGTTTTGATGTAATTTCGTATTCGAGACTGTAAATAAGATTGTGTAAGTGCAAATAATCCTTTAGAAAAAAGGAAGGAGACTTTGCACAATGGACAAAAAAGAGATTATTTGTTTTTAAGGAATACTACCTATTCCACAAAACACTTTGGCGCTCATTTGTGCTTTCATACGCATCCACAGTCTTAACCCACCTATGTCTTTCATTTTGGAAGATATCTTTATGTTTAGTTTTATTAATTTTTCTTACATAAACAACAAAATCATCAGGAACAAAATATATTACTCGACCTAATTCACCGCCAACACACGAAGAAACCAATGGAATAGATTCTGTTTTAAGAAAGTTTGAGATGAAGTTTATATTGCTGTTACCAATGAGAGGTTCACTCATTTTATCTAATGGTGCAGCACCTCCAAAAATTTTAGCTTTAAAATTAGATCTTGATGCACCCATGGATGCCATATTGTTTATCAGAAGCTCCATTGCATGCACACCATACTTAGCTGATTTTGAATTAATATTGTCTGCTCCATGATTATCAGGCAGCATAAAATGATTCATACCAAATATATTATTTATGTCATCATAGATACAAGCGGCAACACACGATCCTAGTAGAGTGTGTATTGCAACATTACGCTCAACTTTAACTGCAAAAAACTCACCCGCGTAAATCGTTTTTATAACATCATAATTAGACATTAATTCTTTTTTAGTCATTATTCTCAACTTTAAACTATTGAATATACATTATATTTTATACTCAGAAAGTAAATAACAAAACACATAAAGCCCACATAGATTACATTAAATGTAACCATTCCTAAAAAATGCTTACTCTATTTCTGCAATTTTGTTTCGAGTTGTACATTGCCTTATCAGATCTTTCTATAATACCTAGGATACTGTCATTTGCTTTAACCATTGAGCAACCTAGTGATGCAGTAACCTTAATCGTCTTTGCATTATGCTCAAACCAACTATTTTCAATTAATTTACGTATTCGTTCCCCAACTGGTTTTACTGTTGATTTTTCAATATTTGGAACTATTACAATAAATTCCTCGCCACCCCATCTGCAAACAGTATCAAATGGTCTCATCGCAGTAAGAATTGATTTGGCAACCATTTTTAATACTGAATCACCAATATTATGTCCATAAGTATCGTTAATCTTTTTGAAATGATCAATATCAATAAAGTAAATTGTAAAAGGAACGTTGAAGGTTTCCCAGTCATTTATTTTTTGTTCTAGTACATGTTCTGCATATTTTCTATTGCCCACTTGAGTTAACTGATCTGTAAATACCTCTTCCTTTAATTTCTCTAGCTCTTTTATAATGTCTAAGTTATTTGTAATATCAGTAAATATCTCGACAGCACCAACAATTTCTTTCTTTTCATTATATATAGCTGTGATACTTATTGTTACCGGAACTCTATGACCATCTTTATGATGTAGATAAACACGACCTTCTCTTTCTTTACCATCCTTTAAGGTCTCTCCAAGGGGGCATCCTTGAATACATAATTCAACACCTTTATCATCTATATGTCTAAGTATATTTTCTGCACAACATTTACAAATTACATCAACTGACTTGAAACCAGTAATATTTTCAGCAGATTTATTCCAGAAAGTAATATCCTTATTGATATCAACGTAATAAATGCCAACATTAATAAAATCTAATATTCTTTTATACTCTTTTTCCATAGTATCCTCATTATAGATGTATTATATATAATCGTTTTTCATCAATGCTGTCTATTACAGTAACCTATTACTGCATTAGATATTTCTTGTAATGGCAAAATAACGTCAACACCACCATGCTCTATTGCCATCTTAGGCATACCAAACACCACACTTGTTCTTTCATCTTGAGAAATATTATGCGCCCCAGCATCTTTCATCTCTTTCATGCCTCTAGCCCCATCATCTCCCATACCTGTAAGAATAACACCAACTGCATTTTTTCCCACATATCGAGCCCCTGAACGAAACAGTACATCTACAGAGGGTCTATGCCTACTAACAAGAGGTCCCTCTTTAGTTTCAACATAATACCTTGCTCCACTACGCTTTATTAGAATATGTTTATTACCTGGAGCTAACAACGCCCTACCAGGAAGTACTGTGTCTCCAAAATCAGCTTGTTTTACTGTTATACTACACAAATCATTCAACCTATTAGCGAATGAAAGTGTAAAGTTCTCTGGCATATGTTGAACTATAACAACACCAGGGCTATCAGGTGGCAAACCTTGCAGAAACACAGATAAAGCCTCTGTTCCACCAGTTGAAGCACCAACTAATATAACTTTTTCTGTAGTTTTAAGCATAGAATTACTTTTGGGAACTGACAATATCGCATCTGCAGTTAACTTAGGTTGTACTTCATTTATTGTTGCACTTACCTTTTTGACTTTTATTCCTGCGGCAGCTTTCACAGCATCACATATAAGAACACTAGACTCTTCTATGAAAGCCTTTGTACCCATCTTAGGCTTTTGTATGATATCTACAGCTCCAAATTCTAACGCTCTTAATGCGGTATCAGAGTTTTTTTCTGTAAGGGTGGAACACATTACAATAGGCATAGGATGTTGTGTCATGATCTTCTTAAGGAATGTGATACCATCCATTTTAGGCATCTCAACGTCAAGAGTCATAACATCAGGAGTGAAGGTTTTCATCTTCTCTGCCGCTGCAAATGGGTCACCACAGCAAACGATTTCGCCAATATTATGATCACTAGCAAGGATACTCTGAAGCGATTGGCGCACTACAGCGGAGTCATCAACTACCATAACTTTAATTTTATTATTACTCATTATACACCTTGAAGTCTGGATATTTTACGGACATAAACTATGCCCGTCTCTGTTGAGAAGTATAGTTTCCTTGTGAACTGCCCACCAATGTCTTTTGCGATTATGTCGTATTTAAGGTTAGCTAGATTAGATATTGCTGATGAGATATTTTTTTGCCCTATGGTGTCACCGACCCCAGCGTATGCAAACATATCAGAACCACCGAAAACCTTAACCTCTACTTCCCGTGGTTTTACATTATACGAAGTAAACTTATCATGCATATGCAATATACAGCAGTCTAGGTACTTCATGCAGTTTTCATCTTGTTTAAATGTTTCTTTAGAGCTCGGCATCATGCCGTGGCAGATCATTCCGATGTGTTGTTCTTTATTAAACATGGTGACAGAGATACAAGAACCTAAAACGGTATTGACCATTATAGGCTGATCGTCAAAGTGAATTTCTCCCGGTAAGAGGTATCTGGAGGAGACGTCATCAAACATATTATTCCTTAATGTATACTGTAGGGGCATAGTTCCTGATAGGGAGCTTCATGCCATGAACGGATTCTGAGTGTCCCATAAATAAAAAACCACCTGGTTTAATATAGGAACATATCTTGTTTAAAATACTTTCCTGAGTCGGAGCGTCAAAATATATTATAACATTTCTACAGAAGGCTATGTCAACTTGAGTAGGAACAATATATTTTTCATCTTTAAGGTTGTTACGCCCAAATTTTGTTTTACTTCTTATCTCAGGTATAAAGCGAACTAATTTGTCAGCTCTATTTATTGACCTAAGCATATATTTCTTTTTGTAATCAAAAGGGATGTCACTAGCTTTTTCTTCTGTGTATACATCTTTTTTAGCTGCTTGGAGTACAGCAGTATTAATATCTGTAGCAAAGACGTTAAAGTTGCCACCTAATCCAAAATAGTTTGCTAGTACCATAGCAATTGTGTAAGGTTCTTCACCTGTTGAACTTGCTGAGCTCCAAACATTAAGAGTTTCACGAGTACCTAGCTCAAAAGTAGATGCTAGGTAAGGAAGTATTTTTTCTGTCATTAATGTGAAATGGTTTGGCTCACGAAAGAAATCTGTTTTATTAGTTGTAATAACATCTATAAGATGCATTTGCTCTGCTGAATTACTTCCATTTGATAGGACTAAATCTATATATTCACTATATCCTGAAAGGTTAAGGGCTCGAATGCGTTTTCTGAGGCGACCCTCTACCATACTTCTTTTATTTTCAGATAGTTTTATCCCACAACTTTCATCTATAAAGTCTTTTAGTTTCGCAAAATCCTTCGAAGATAGGTTCTGGGAAAAAATATTGTTGTCTACAGACATCTTTTATCTCCAGATTAATTCGGCCCCGTAAAAATACGGAGCCGAGAATTATAAACTGCTGCTTGTATATATGTTGGGACTACACACTAATAGCAGCTTGCTCAGGTGTAGTCTCTGCTGTCCCAGCTAAGCTGAGAATATCATCTTGCGAGAATACTGAATTAACATTTAAAATAATAACAAAGCCGTCATTATTCTTAGCCATTCCTTTTATAAATGCTGTGTTTAACTGTGTACCTATTTTTGGTGCATCTTCAATGTTTGATCCTTCAAAATCAACAACTTCTTGTACTGAGTCAGCTAAAGCTCCTAATATAGTAGTTTCATCATCTATCTCAACTTCAACGATAATAACACAAGTGTTTACCATCTTCTCTGTCTTGCCCATCCCAAACTTCAATCTGAGATCGAGTACAGGTACAACATTACCTCTCAGGTTTATAACACCAACCATATAGTCTGGAGTCTGAGGTACCTTCGTTACACTGGTGTAATCGAGTACTTCTCTGACAGACATAATGTCTACGCCATAAACTTCTTCAGCGAGCATAAAAGTGAGGACTTGGCAATTATCGTGTTGCATATTACTATCTTTTTCAGACATTATCCCCTCCTTAGAAACTTTCAAATTCAGCGTCTAATCTATCTTTCTTTGATCCTTCATCAGACATATCTAGTGTTATACCACCACCATTAGATTGATCAGCTACAGGCTTTGGAGCTTGTTTTGCTTTTTTAGGACCATTTCCATTTACAGGTGCTGATATTACTGCTTGAGGAGCCATAGGTTGCTGAGCTCTCGCACTGCCATTTTCTGTCATCTTAAAGAATGCCACAGCTTGCTGAAGTGCACCAGCCTGACCTGAGAGTTCCTCAGATGTAGCTGCCATCTCTTCTGAGACACCAGCATTACGCTGTATAACTTGATCGAGTTGTTGTATAGCTGTGTTGATCTGATCTGATCCAGTTCTCATCTCGTTACTAGCCGCTGTAATCTCTTGTACAAGTTCAGCAGTCTTCTGTATATCAGGAAGAATCTGACCGAGCAGTCCACCAGCCTTCTCAGCGATATCAACACTACTTGATGAAAGCTCACTGATCTCACCAGCAGCCTCTTGACTACGCTCTGCAAGCTTACGAACTTCGGATGCAACCACTGCAAACCCTTTACCATGCTCGCCAGCTCTAGCTGCTTCGATAGCTGCGTTGAGTGCGAGTAGGTTAGTCTGTCTAGCGATCTCTTCAATTATAGAGATTTTAGCTGCGATATCTTTCATCGCATTTACTGTCTGGTCAACAGCGTCTCTACCTTCACCTGCATCAGATGCTGCTTTAAGAGCGATCTTTTCAGTTTGAAGTGCGTTGTCAGCGTTTTGGTTAATGTTAGAGGACATCTCTTCCATAGATGATGATGCTTCCTCTGCACTAGCTGCTTGTTCTGTAGCACCTTGTGACATATCTTGAGCTGCTGAGCTAAGTTCAGCACTACCTGCCGCTACGTTATCTGATGAACCTTTAACGTCTGATACTATCATCCTAAGGTTATCGACCATTTCTTTAAGGTCGCCATATAGCCCTGTTGGAGCTTTACCTTTTCTTGTTTCGAAATTGACATCAAGGTCACCGTCAGAGATACGCTTAGTAATCTCTGCCATCTCTCTAGGTTCGCCACCAAGAGGAGCTTTAACCATCTTAGAGATTATCCATGCAAAGAATATTCCAATAAGAAGACCAATAACTGAAACAATAGAAATCGTCTTTACAGTGAGTTCATTACCTGCCTGCACCTTTGGTCCAAGTGCATCTTGGTCAGCCTTAACAGAAAGTTTTACATCTTCTACTGCTTTTGCAATTTGTGGTCCGATAACATCGAGAACATTCTCAACTAAGTCATATCTGACATATATGTTGTCAGCCATTATTCCGAATGCTTTCAAATATGCTTCACGATTTTCCATAAAACTAGCAAAAAGCGCTCTTCTTGTTTTATTTTGAAGCCCTTCATCTAGTGGTTTTATAAGTATTTCCATTTCAGGACCAAACTCTTTACGAACTCTTTCATCTAATTCTTTAGTCCCTGTTTTAGAGAAGTTAAGAGCGTAGTATCTACCAAGTAGAAGGTGCTCTTGCAAACGTCCAGCATAATAAGCTGCATCGGCATCACCATCTTTATAAGCTGATTTCATAATTTCTGTTAATGCTTTACGCATATCAAGCCCATAAATACCAAGTTTTTTTAGCTCAGCATTCCTTGTTCCAATAGCGATGTCAACTTTATCAAAAGCAACTTCATAGTCTTTGATGTTATCATCTATAGAGGTTATAAGCTTAACTCTTTCAGGATTTTTAATCTCTTTCTTGGCTTCAGCTAAAAAATCATGCATTTTCTTCACATAACCAAGATACTCTTGATGATCTTTGTCACTATTGGTAATAAGAAAGTCTTTTACATTCATCCTTACCATTAGCATGTTCGCTTGTAGCCTTCCTGCTAGGTTAGTGTCCCTCGCAAGACCTCTGTAGTCCTGAAAACCAACTGCTGCTTTTTCAATACCAACAAATGATGCCCCAGCAACGATTACTAGAATCATCAACACAATTGCGAACCCTAGTCCAATTTGTGTTCCCACTTTCATGTTTTTAAACATATCTCTCTCCTAATGAAATTAATTACTCGATACTTGTATATACTTTAACGATGTCAATTATCAGTGCTACTGACCCATTCCCGAGTACAGAAGCCCCAGATACGCATTCCACATCTTTAAACGTTTTGCCTAGTGACTTGATGACTGTCTGATGGTCACCAATCACGTTGTCGACTACGAAGCCAACTCTTCTCCCCTCAAGTTCAACAATTACGATCTGCTGAATGTCAGGAACACCATCTTTAATACCGAAGATATCTCTCAGTTTTACATATGGGATTAGTTCGTCCCTTACTTTGAGAATCTTTCTGCATGATTCAGTCTTGTATTCGCTCTCTTTAAACTCTATACACTCGTTAACTCTTGATAATGGAACGATGAAAGATTGGTCACTTATAGTAACTAATAACCCGTCGATTATCGCCAGTGTGAGTGGTAGTTTTAGTGTGATTGTTGTACCAACACCTAGAGTACTTTCTATATATATAGTCCCTCTTAGTGCTTCGATATTTCTTTTCACCACGTCCATACCAACGCCTCTACCTGAAACGTTTGATACTGATTCTGCGGTGGAGAAGCCAGCTGCAAAGATAAGTTCGTAAACCTCTTTGTCTGTCATCTCAGCACCTTCAGCGACGATACCTTTCTCTATAGCTTTATTTAGGATTACATCTCTGTCGATCCCTTTTCCGTTGTCTTTTATTTGTATTAGAACAGAATCACCTGAGTGCTCTGCTGATAGAAGTATTTGACCCTTTCCGTCTTTCCCCGCTGCGATGCGATCTGCTGGTGTGCCTATACCATGGTCTACAGAATTACGAACAAGGTGTACAAGTGGGTCGCCAAGTTTTTCTATGACTGTTTTGTCAAGCTCAGTATCTTCACCCTTAGTTATCAGCTCAATATCTTTGCCAAGGTCTCTGGATAGGTCTCTGACTAGTCTTTTATATTTACTGAATGTTGAGCCTATCTGGAGCATTCTGATACTCATAGTATTATCTCTGAGCTCCCAAACGAGTCTTTCAACCTCTTCAGCTATCTTCATTAGTTCAGGGTTAAGGTCTTCCACAGCTGTCTGGTTCAGTCTTGCCTGAACAGTAACAAGCTCTCCTACGAGATCGACCATGGAATCTAGTTTCTCTGATGGAACTCTTATAGATGCAGCAGACTCTACAGCTGCTTTTTTATTACGCATCTCTTTGACGTGTTTCTGCTCTTCAAGTGCAGATGCAATAGCTTCAGGCTTAACTAGTCCTTTTTCTACTAGCATCTCACCGAGCATCTTCTTCTCATTCATAAGAGCTTGCAGTGCTTCCGCAGTGACGTCACCCTTTTCAAGGAGGATCTCTCCAAGTTTTTTATAATGGTCATCCTCAGTAGTGAAATCATCAATAACGTTAATTTTAATTTCGCTATCATCCTCTACGAATATAAACACGTCTCTAATATCATTTTCTGTTTTATTCGTTGTAAGTAAGATATCCCAGAAGGTGTAACATTTTTCTGGATCCATCTCAGCTAAGGGCGGGACAGATGATGTATGGGCGATGATCTTAGATTCACCCATCTCTTCTAACTCTTCAAGAAGGTGTGCTGGGTTTGTTCCCTGCATTAAAATTGTCTCTTCAGGCTTAAACCTGATTCTATAGGCTCTCTCGTCTGCTGTAGATGTCTCTTCGATGTTATCAACAGGTGCCTCTGGTTTAGCTTCTTGAGGTTTATTTTGACATCCTCTAAAGAAATTTAAAATCTCGACCGCCTCTGGGCTGTCTGCTTTTATCGCTGCATCTTGCAACATCTCTTTGATGACATCGCAGGATTTAAGCGAGTACTCGAGCATATCCTTGGATATTGTTAGTTCACCATTACGAACCATGTCATAGGCTGTTTCAACGTCGTGTACAAGGTGAGCAATATTCTCGAATCCGAACATAGCTCCAGAGCCTTTGATCGTGTGCATAGCTCTAAAGATCCTTGCAACGATATCAGCATTATCTGTATCATTTTCTAACTCAAGTAAGGACTCTTCAAGCTCTTCGAGAAGCTCTTGTGCTTCTTGTATAAAAACTTCCTGATGTACGTCTACAGCCATAATAATTACCTCAGTACTTTTTTAGTTACCGTTATAAGTTGCTCTGGTTTGAAAGGTTTCACTATCCAGCCGGTAGCTCCTGCTGATTTCCCTTCTGCTTTTTTCGAGTCTTGTGACTCTGTCGTCAGCATAATGATAGGGATGAACTTAAACTTAGCCTGAGTCCTAAGTTGCTTGATAAGTGTTATCCCATCCATGTTTGGCATGTTTAGGTCTGTTACGACCATATCGATATTTGCTCCATTTACTTTTGTTAATGCATCTTTACCGTCACAAGCTTCTATTACGTTGTAGCCTTCTTTTGTAAGTGTAAATTTAACCATTTGTCTGATGCTGGCAGAATCGTCCACCGTTAAAATTGTTTTGCTCATTCAAGCCCCCTTCTTTACGAGTACACAGTCATGGTTCTTATCTAGCGAACACCCCTTGTGTCTAGTGTATCCGATTTCATCTGTTTTTATGAAAAGCTCGCTAAGGTCTCCCTGTAAGCATACTTTCTTACCAGTAAGAGTGAATTCTCTGTGTGTTGCGCATATTATTTGTACAAAAGTAAGGTCAAATGTTGACCCTTTTTCTATATAAAGTACAAGTGTATCTATCTCATTAAGTAGGTCTGTAATTTTTTTATGAAATTCCTTAATATTTTCAACTGTATAATTACCACCAATGGTTAATTTTGCATCTTTATCACTAATCTTTTCTAGTTGCATTTTCATTGTAGTCTCCTAAAATAACTCAACATTGTCATCATCATCCCTGTCTTGTGTGTCAGCAGTCATGTCTGCATTAGAGTTGAAGATATCTCTTTCTGATTCCATGGTGTATAGCTCTTTAAGGTGTGCTGCTATTTCACTGATATCTAACTGAATAGAAGCATCTTTGATATTGCTGAGTGCACTACCTATGCCACCAAAGTCTCCTCGCATTATTTCAAGTGGCTCTATAACGTGTTCGATCCTTTGTCTGTTTATGTCTTGGTATTGCATGGATATAACCATTGCGTTGATATCATCAGCGAGTGTAGTAGATGAATCCTGTAACTCTTGCATAATCACATTAGCCTGTGTCATTGAATCATTTAGTTGTTCAAGTGTCACGTTTACCTCTTCGCCAGAGCTCTCAGCGATAGCTTGCACCTTTTCAACGTCTTTAACAGCTCTTGAATGAATGTCTTTGATATTATTGGAAACACCATCAACAGCATTTTTAATATCTGCTGAAAACTCATTAGATTTTTCAGCGAGTTTTCTTACTTCGTCAGCGACCACTGCGAAACCTCTACCTGCCTCTCCGGCTCTGGCTGCTTCGATTGCTGCGTTAAGCGCGAGTAAGTTTGTCTGATCTGCTATATATTCTACCTGCTGGACTGTATCTTTAATTGAGTTAACATCTTGCATTACTGTAGAGAGTTTATTATTAGTTTCCTTGATATAATTTGTTATGGTCTGTTGTTCGTCTATAACCTTCATCAAAGTTTCTCTACTCTTCTCTACAAAACCTTGGCTATCACCATTGCCTGAACTTGTAAATATTTGAAATGCCTCACCAGCTCTGCCTGATTGCTCTTGAGCTTTTGAGATAATAGCTGAAAAATTTTCTGAGATATTATTATGGGCTGCTTCACTATCGAGATTAACTTTAGCTAGCTGATTTTCGAGTATTGATAACATCTCGGCTCTTTCTATAATCACAGATGCTACAGGTTGAAGTGTTTTTTCCATCTGTTGCTGACAATCAAATAATTCTTGGTCTTTTTGTACAGTTACCGATGATTCAGTACTTTTATTTGAGAAGTAGTTACTTGCAAAGAAGCTAGATGATAATATTACTATTATTAAAAGTCTTGCAGTTACTCCATCTATAAATTGAGAACCAATTAGTAGTAGAAATAAGATAATTTGAATAATTAAAATATTTACATATGATTTATGCATTGACGTCTCCTGTATGCTTGTCGATTATTTTATTAACTGTCTCGTAAAAATCATGAGAGACAAAAGGTTTTTCGAGTACATCTATTTCTTTTAATCTTGAACAGAAACATTTAACGTCGTAGTTCATGTAACCATTAATAACAAGGACTGGTGTTTGGATTTTTCTGTGAATTAAATATTCAAGTACGTCGGTACCTGAAACTTTTGGCATCATGATGTCTAAGATGATTAAATGATAAATATTACCGGTAGCTGAGGCACTCATCAAAAGTTGTATCCCTTCGAAACCGTTGCATGCTTCTATAACTTGATAACCCATCTTTCTGAGCGCTATCTTTGCACCGTTTCTGAATTGTTCTTCATCTTCTATGAGTAGTATTTTTTTAGTTTCCATATTGAAAATAAAGCAACAACCATGCCAAATCCTAAAACCAACTATAGCTTGATTCGGAATATACACTCAGCAGATAACGTCAATATGAATTGACAAAACCACTCAACAATAAGTGTAAAACTTTCATAATTATAACAAACACAATAAATGTAAACTTTAATTGACATTGACTGTTTGCATATCTGACAATGCACAAGAAAATAATAATTATAGATTTGACTTACCCCACGGGCTAATCAATTAAAAAGTAACTGCTACTGAAATATTCTAATAACATCAAAAACTCCAATGTATAAATATCATACGTGGAAACAGATATTTTTTTACTTTATATAAAAACAATGCATTATTTAGATTAAAATAGCGAATTAGAGAAATAAGTCAGTGTGATGTTTTTAGAAAAAACTCTGAATACATAAACATGAACACGACAACACTAAATACGAATAATCAGCAGAATGCTCGCACAGATCATTCTACTGAAGTCCATATACTAAAACAGTACTATTATGATTGTTTACTAATACCTAATATCATATAAGGTATCAGTAAAATAATAACCTATTAACAGCATTCCTTATTAGCCATAGGAAGCTTAATTACAAAGCATGCGCCTAAGTCTTGGTTATATACTTTTATATCACCATTAAAGCTATCTTCAACAATATTCTTGACCATATTCAAACCTATACCTGTACCCTCATCCTTTGCCTTAGTAGTAAAGTATGGTTCAAATATTCTATCTATAATTGTATCTGGCACACCACCTCCAGTATCACTCAGAGTGACTAGGTAACTATCCTCTTCCTTAGAAAGAATAATTTTCATCTCTTTTTTTGCTTCTGAATTTTCTTCAGCCTGCTTATCTAAAGCATACACAGAGTTCTGTAAGAGATTCATAATAATTTGTTTAAACCGACCCTCAAAACCGCATAAGACAGCATTTTTAAGTTCGACACCACCTAAAAGGTTATCAAGCTCGTACTCGTATGGTTTTTCATCATCTATGTAGATCATTTTTAAGTTGATGTTATTACTAATCAGATTCGATTTCATTAGCCTGACCACACTAAGAATGTACTCTAAGGGGTTGAACTCTTTCATTTCAGCTTTATTATTAAAATATGACATAAAATCGTTTATAGTAATATTCATATGCTCTGTAAGGGTGTTACAATTTTCAACATATTCACTTATATATTTTTTATCAATTTCACCATCATCAAAAGTTTTTTGCAGATCATAAAAAATGATACCTAGCGTATTAATCGGTTGTCGCCACTGGTGGGAAACAGACTGAAAAACCTGACCGATATCCGCAAATCTTTTCTGATAAACTAGTTTACGTTCTGCTTCTACCCTGCTTTCTGTTTCGTTTTTAACACGCTGCTCAAGCTTTGCATTAAGCTTACTAAGCTCCAAGGTTCTCTCATCCACTTTTACCTGAAGGTCAGTAGTCATTTCCTTAAGAGATAAAGACATGTGATTAAACGAGTCAGACAACATCCCTAATTCCTTGCCTTTATATATCTTTACACTTTCTCCAATTCTTTGGTTATCTGCAGTAATTTCTTTCATCAAGATTGATAATTCTTTAATAGGTTTAATAACTGATTTTCTCATAAAAACAAACTGCACAATCAGAGAAACTAAGAATAATAATAATAGAATTCCGGATAGCTTCATAGATACCATATTAGTCGCTTGGATATGCGAACTAATTGGTATACGAATGGATAGAATGGCCGAAATATCACCAACTTCCCTATGAAATCCGTTTTTGTCTCCATAAAAATCTATAAGTCCTGCTGGTGCTTTTTCTGGCTCAGTGTGACACTTCATGCACCCTTCAGTGAAATTTACATTCTTCTTGTATACTACAAAAAACTTCTCTCCCTCAATTTCCCTAACCTCTTCCTTTACGCTTTCACTAGGATTAGCTTTGAACTCAGCTATTATCTCTCGCTCGTACGGGTCAGCCTCGCTCTCTGCAGCTCTAGCGTTTATAGAAAACATCTTATAAGAATAATCAATATAGCCTGTATCACGGTTAGAGTAATATTTATTTATATTTCTGGATATGTAGCCAGCAGACATCCACCGGGGGTCAAAATAATCCTTATCTACATCTAGCTCTGAAAGTTTTTCATTTACTGCAGGACGAAGTTCTTTTGCAACATACTCATGAACTGCAACAGTTCGTTCAATAAGTATTTGTGCTTTCTTGGATGTGTTTTCCAAAACTTCGTTATACATATACTGCCGCACAATAAAAATAATTGTCATGCACAATATCAAATAAATAATGGAAAAAAACAGTAAAACTTTTCTTGAAATGCTCATTCGATACACCTTTAACTTAATGTTACTTATCTATTAATATAATATTTTATAATTTTGACTGACTATAAATATGCAAACACTATTGTCGCATCTGGGTCGTGTCACAATATAAACTTTAAATTACAATTTTCCGTCTTTTCTCTCTAACTTTTCAACTACGTTATAGTTTAATACTCAATCACAAGTGCTTTTATGTATTAACTTGTCAATACATGACTGTAAATCTCTAATATCAACGGGCTTAGTCAATATACAATCAACATCTATATTCTCAGTTTCCTTCCTATAAGCTGAGACAACAATAATCAACACTGTATTATCTTGTTTTTTTATCTCTTGTATCATTTCAAACCCTGACATCACAGGCATTGATAGATCAGTGATTACGATATCAGGACTTACCTTTCCAAACAATTCTAAAGCCTCCTGCCCATTTGCAACACAATACACATTATTAAATTCTCTTTTTAATTGCCTACAAATCAACAGCCTTGTTATTGATTCATCTTCTACATATAATATTGTTTTATCAATTTTCATTTTTTTCACCCACTAAGGCTGGAAGCGAAATGATAAATATTTTAAATTCTCCTTCCACCTTAACCTGAAGTTCTCCACCCATATGAGTTTTAATAATATTTTTAGACATATACAAACCTATCCCTGTACCTCTTCCTTCATCTTTAGTTGAAAAATATGGGTCAAATACTCTGGTAATATTCTCAGGTAGTAAGGATGTCCCATTATCTTTAATTTCAACAACGATATTGTCACCAAGATATCTAATGTTTAAATGTATTTCTGCGTCATAACCACTAGTCATAATCTGCTTTTCATCTATGGCATCAATAGCGTTGTAAATAATATTCAGTATCACTTGTTTAAACTCAGATTCGTACCCGACAATATACACATAGGCAATATCACAAGTAGGTAGATTACCACCAACAATATCACACATTTTAGTATGACAAGAGCAGGTTATCTTGTAGTTAATTCCTCTAGACGAAAGTTTCGAACTTATTAACTTAAATGTCTCTATTACTAATTTAGCCACAAAGATTTTTTCTTGAGTTTCTTTTGGTAAAAAATAATGCATAAAATCGTCAATTACTTCTGACATACCATTGATTTGTGTCATACTATTTTCAATCATATCTTTTATGTAATCATCATTTAGTTCATTATACTTATTAGCCTCATCAATATCCTGTATATACAGCCC
This sequence comes from Denitrovibrio sp., assembly GCA_002869185.1. Classification (GTDB taxonomy): domain Bacteria; phylum Chrysiogenota; class Deferribacteres; order Deferribacterales; family Geovibrionaceae; genus Denitrovibrio. Next base: position 803,500 of record PKTN01000001.1, read on the forward strand.
TAAAGCATTCAACGGTTGCCTCCATTGATGAGCGATAGAACTAATTAACTGCCCCATTTCTACAAATTTTTTATTCTCAAGCATGAATTGCTCTGACATTAATCTTTTAGCTGTTTCTTCTTGAATAGATTTATCAAGAGCGACATTATGCTCTAAGATTTTGTTTTTTGAATTTGTTTCTTCTGTAATATCATCGATTGTTACTGCGAAATAGTATTCTTCTACTTGGAATGCTTTAACATGGTAATACTTATTAAGTGCATGTGAGTGATGTACAAAGTCTACGACATCACCGTTCATTGCAACCCTACTATATTCCGTTATCAAATCAGGATCAGTGTCATTTATACCAGGGATAATTTCAGTAACCTTTTTACCTATAATATCTTTTGCTACCAGACCGGTTTGCTTTTCAAACGCAGAGTTAACTTCTAGAAAAAGATAATCAACAGGAACATTGTCTTCAAGTATTATTCTATGATAAGCACAACCATTAAGCATATTCTGAAAAAGCCTTCTATACTTTTTCTCATTATTAAGCAGATCATTATGTATTCTTTTATACTTTAGCTCTAGAGAAGAATTTAATTCGCACATTTCAGATTCATGTTTTTTGATTTTTGAAGCACTTAACTCAATATTTCTGGCAAGTTTTCCTATTATATTATCCTTAGCAACACCTGTTGACTGAAGTGGATTGCTTGATGAAAAATTATCAACATAATTAATTAATTGATTTAAAGGATTAATAATATTTATTTTAAAATAACTAAGAATGATAAAAGTGACCACTATCGATAGTAATAAAATAATTATAACACTTTTTTTAAGATATTCGATCGCTTCATGTTGAATATCAGAATCCTTCACAGCTATTGTTATATACCACGACAAAGGGGTAAACTTAATAGTCTTGTGGAACCATTTTACTCCATTAACAACAAAAGAACCTGAAAAAGATTCTTTAGCAACATTTCCATATCTTTTTACTTCCTTACCCCAATTAACTCTAAATGATTTATCATTAATCACCATATTGCAGTTAATATAATGACCTTGACTATCATAAATCATATTATGGGTCGGCCATGGAGTTTCTATATCAGCAATAGACCTAGATGCTTCTTTTTTTTCTTTAGCAGAAAGAGCTTCAATATCTCCCAAATTACCTAACTTCAATAAGTCTAAGTTCGGTTGCAGGTCATGGTTAATATATCCAACGATAAAAGATGTTAGTGACTTATCAACTACCGAATGTATTGTATTTTTAGTAGAGATATACGACCACAGACAAAACAGTAAGGTTGTAATAAGTATAACTGGCAAAATAATAATTAAAATATTAGATCTTAATTTCATCAGAGATAACTTCCCTTACATACAGGCCTTAAAGTCAATAAAGCACCTATAAATATTATTACATTAGTTCCCATTTTGAATAATAAGCAACAACTATACCATATTTTTAATTCAGCTATACCTGAATTCTTGAACCATTCCAATATTGTGTTTTGTCAATAATTATTGACAAAACACCTACAAGCCTCATATAAACATCTAATAAATCAAACAATAACCTCATGTGTCAATATTGATTGACAACAACAATCATAACAAGTAGCTATAATTCAATTTGAACAATAGTCTTAATTGATTTCTATAAGATATTAAGAGTATAACTGATATAAACAGACACAATATACACAGCTAAAGAAATAAGCGCCTTGAAGGATAAAACATGAGAATAATTATAACAATATTTATTACACTATCAATATTATTGCCCGCTACCGCAGAGTGCTCCCCTAAAAAGAGCAAAGCATATAATAAGTACTACAAGCAACTTGACAATATAAAAATAAATAAAATAAAAGAACTTCACACATATATGAGGTCTGTTGAAAATATTGCTAAAAGCATAAATAATGATAAAGATATGAAAGATTTTTTTATAATGAAAAGACATCTATATAACCAAATCAAAAACACCACTCCAAATGACGAACAACTCAAAATGCAGTCATATATAAGAGAGTCTATAATCAACCTATATCTGGAAAGATACATGGTTTTTTACGACTTATTATTTATAGATGAAAATGGTGAAATATTTTATACCAATATACGACAGTCAGATTTCCACAAAAACATTTTCAAAGGTTCTTTAGCTAAAACAGTACTTTCTAAAAAACTAAAAGAAAATAATGGGGATTTGTTTGTTGATTACCAAAATTTTGATGTTTCTAAGGAACCTTCAGCTTTTTTTATACAACCGTGTATTGTAAAAGGCAAGCATATAGGATGGTTTGTAATGCAATTCGCAATTAATAAAATAAATGAAATGTTTTCAGTAGAGCAACACCTTGGTAATACAGGTGAGGTATTTATCGTTAATGAAAACAGATACATGCTTACAGACTCAAGATTTAAAGTTGAAAGCTCAGTATTAAAAACTAACTTATCCAAAGAAAATATCAGCGCAAAGTTTAAAGAAAGATCAGGTCACAAAATAGTAACTGACTATCGAGGTTACAAAGCCTTAACTTCATTTGAGGTTGTATCAATCATGGGCAGTAAATGGCTTATAATAGCTAAAATAGATGAAAATGAGATACTAACCAATCTCTATACAAGAATGTCTAAAAAACAAAAAAAAGACTTTATTCATCAGTCACTAAGTAATATTAATTACAAATACACAAAGCAATACGATCTATTGAAAGATATTGAAGTGGATATGGATGAATATAAACGTACAAGTAATAATAAACCATTATACACTCACGGAGTATCGACCTGCACTACATTCATTTTTTCATTGAAAAACAAATTTGCTTATATGGCTCATGTAAGTGCGTTAGATAAGATATATGGAGGTAACCAAACTGACTTAATAAATAGGATAATGAAGCAAATAGATGACTTCGATGCCGTTAGAATGGAGAAAAACAACATCAAGGTTCAAATAATCTCACCAGAAATACGCTATACCACTAGCGTAATAGACAATCTTATAGAATGGGGACTTTTGATTTCACAAATACAATTAACACACAACCCAAAAGCAAAATATGCTAATATTTCTCATTCACAGACTTCAAACACAACTCTAGTTAATTGGAACCTACAAACTCTCTCTACATTTGAAGGTCAGAATATAGAAAACGTAACTAATTTGGCACAAGAGTTCAAGAAAATTAGCTTTTTTAAGTAGGTATAAATATTTTATTGAGCGTGTAAATAAAAGTGTGTAAATGTCGTATGTATTAAACCACATATACAGTTAACCGATAAACTAAGACAGCTAGGTCACACTTCACTTAAAATGCTCTATCAGTATTACGCAAGATCCATGAAAAACCGTAAAAAGGAAGTGACCAATTTCACCAAGATGGTCACAAATTGGTCACCCGAGAATACAAAAAAACCATAAACTACTCGTATCATTAAGGGTTTCCTGAAAAGGAAAGCCGGCGTCCTGCCGGCACCCCAGTGAGCTCCGTCTCCGTCGGCGTGGTTTTTCCACTACCTGACTTTTATATATCAAATCACATGCCAATTTTAATCAGCATGACACCTATCATTATAACAAAAGTTCCTAAAAGCTTATTAAATGTAAACTTTTCACCAAACAGCGACATACCTAAAACAGCTCCAAACATTACATTTATTTGTCTCAGGGCTGTCGCATAGGAAAGTTCTACCATGGTTAGACCATATCTATAAGTGGTGAAAGAGGCAAAAACTATCACTCCACCAATGATAACTAATTTCAGATCTTTTTTTACATTAGAAAATTTTATTTCACCACTCTTCCTAGAGAATAGATAAAGAAAACTGGTCATAAAAAATGACATACAATATACATAGAGAATAAAATTACCTTGAGAAACACCTTTCTTGTATACCAATGCCCCAAAAGAATATAAAAAAGCAGCAAGGAACGCATAGGCAACGCCTTTAGTCAGTTTAAAACCCTCATTTTTCACCTTATTAAGAAGGATTGTACCTAATATTGTAACAATAATTCCAAAAACACCTACGAATGTAAGGTCTTCTTTAAGGAATAACACTGCCCACACCAAAATAAAAAAGGGTGATGAAGTTGTGATAGGATAGACGAGAGAAACATCAGCGTATCTATATGATGTAGAAACGGCTAAGTGATATCCTGTAAAAAATAGTGCCGCCACAAATGCACTAAGTACTATCTGGTAGTCCATATAGAGATAATCAGAGAAAAATATAGGGTACAGAATAGTGAAGAAAGTGATATTAACTAAGTGCATGTAAAAGTTAAAAGCGTATTTGTTTTCAGATTTTTTCAGCAATATATTCCACAAAGAATGTGATAATGCACTAAATATAATAAAAATAAACCATGTCATATTATCCTTTTACTAAGACGCATATTACCAAGCTTTTAGATATTTGAGATGACGTCTTTTTATATTTTTACGTTTTTTTATTATCTCACCACCTACCATATTAGGTCAAGCTTAAATACTTGTCAGATAGTTTTAATCTCGGATAAAACAGTCGTTCTTAAATGAGGCTCATTAATCACATTAGTGCACACTGTATACAATTTCATAGTTGACATAGGAAGGCAAGAGTGCTAAAAAATAAACAGTGTTTAAATTATGAAAGAAAAAAATTGAGGAGGCACTTCAATGGGACTTAAAGAAGTACTTAAGGAAAAGATTGACGCTCACCGTCCGAGAATAACAAAGCTGTTAAAAGAGCACGGTGAAACTAAAGTAGGCGAATACACTATCTCACAGACCATCGGTGGTGGTAGAGGAATTAAATCACTCGTTACAGATATATCATATCTTGACCCAATGGAAGGAATTCGTTTTAGAGGAATGACTATCCCTGAGACATTCGCAGCTCTTCCAAAGGTTCCTGGTTCTGACTACCCATCAGTAGAATCATTCTGGTACCTTCTTCTTACTGGAGATGTACCTACACTTGAGCAAGCTCAAGAAGTTGAAGCTGAGTGGAAATCATACTCTACTGTACCTCAGTACGTTTATGACATCCTTAGAGCTATGCCAAGAGATTCTCACCCAATGGCTATGTTCTCTGCTGCAATCGTTGCTATGCAACGCGAATCAATATTCTCCGGCAACTACGCTGCTGGTAAATTCAACAAAATGACTTGCTGGGAAGATATGTACGCTGACTGTAACATACTTATGGCAAGACTTGCTCCTATCGGCGCATACATATACAGAATGAAATACAAAGGCGATACACATATCCCTGCTGACCCATCACTTGACTTTGGTGGAAACTTTGCACACATGCTTGGTCAGTCAACAGAGTACATGGATGTTGCTAGAATGTACTTCATCCTTCACTCAGACCACGAGTCAGGAAACGTATCTGCACACGCAACTCACCTTGTTGCTTCTGCACTTTCAGATGCTTACTACTCACTTTCTGCTGGTATCAACGGTCTTGCAGGCCCACTTCACGGTCTTGCTAACGAAGAAGTACTTCGTTGGACTCAGAGCTTCATGGCTAAACTTGGTGGCGAAGTTCCTACAGAAGAAGATCTTAAAAAAGCTCTTTGGGACACACTTAACAGTGGTCAGGTTATCCCTGGATACGGTCACGCGGTTCTTCGTAAGACAGACCCACGTTACACATCACAGCAGGAATTCTGCCTTAACACACCAGGACTTAAAGATTACCCACTTTTCAAACTTGTTAAGATGATCTTTGATGTTGCTCCTGGCGTTCTTCTTGAGCATGGTAAAGCTAAGAACCCATGGCCAAACGTTGACGCACAGTCAGGCGTTATCCAGTGGTACTACGGTGTTACTGAATACGAGTACTACACAGTACTTTTCGGTATCGGTAGAGCACTTGGTGTTCTTGCTAACATCACATGGGACAGAGCACTTGGTTACGCAATTGAGCGTCCTAAGTCTGTTACTACAGCAATGCTTGAAGAAGTTGCTGGTATCTAATTTACAATTACTAATTGTTTATAGATTAAAAAGGGGAGCCTTCGGGTTCCCCTTTTTTTATTTGTAAAATTCACTACCCTTCTTATATCAAAAGATTTACAATAAAATATTATTTATTATTGAGGTCTCGTAATGAAAAATCTAATCCTTATCTCTCTATTGGCAGTATTACTGTATGCGTGCGGTGGAGGTTCTTCCTCAAGCTCATCACCAACAATAGTCGAAACTCCTGTTGTTACCCCAGTCACCTATTCTACTATGCGAGAAGCTACTGAAGCAAAAAGCGGAATCTATGTTGGTTCTTTATATAACGACTCTTATATGCAACACGATACAAACTCCAGTATTTATCAAGAAGCTTTATCATCAAACTTTAATATGATGTCTTTAGAGTGGTCCATTGCGATGGAAGAGATATGGACAAATGAGAATACTATAGATTTCACAAGACATGATGTCGCATTCGATTACGCCAGAACAAATAACATGGCAGTCAGAGTAACTCACCTACTTTGGTATTCTACAATTCCATCTTGGTTAGAAAATGGGGTTTATACCAATGCTGAAGTCGAAACATTAATTGAGTGGTATATCACTCAGGTCATAACACATTACAAAGCAAACTACCCTGACGTATATACTGAATGGAATGTTGTCAATGAGACCATTACTGACACCTCACCCTCAAATCTAAGGAACGGTTTTTTAGTAAACAAGCTTGGCTCTGATTATATTGCAAAAGCATTTCAATGGGCAGATGCCGCTGATAATACAGCAAAATTATATATAGTTGATTATGGTTGTTTAGGCGCTGGTTCTGTCAATAACGCCAAATCTACAAAACTATTAAGCATAATGAACGACCTAGTTTCCAGAGGTATACATATTGATGGTATAGGATTTCAAGGGCATTTTAGTTTAAGTGAGTATGACAACATAGAGGAGATAAAAACAGATTTCGCTCAATTTGCTACATTAAATCTCGAATTACAATTCACTGAACTTGATATCCTTATAAACAATGACGTAACAGGAACATCCGCTACAAAAGAAGAAGCTCAGGCTACTTTCTTTAAAGACATATACCAATTATGTGTAGATACACCTCAATGTACCGCTGTAAGCTTATGGGGACTTGCTGACCATCTTTCATATGTGAATACTGGTTGGGCACCTTGGCTGTCTCAAACTGAAGACTGGCCTCTATTAATAGATGAGAATATGCAGATGAAAGATGTTTACGATGAATTAGTTGATATACTTTCAACCCAGTAAATTCTCATTATTTTACATATGTTAAACGTGCATATATGAATTATATTTAACAATTTATATCTAGACTAATTCATCACAACTAAGGTAAAATTAGCATATACAATTTATATCTCTTTCGTTTGTATTAATAATTTTAATCGGTGGATTATGCAATTATCAGGAACGATTCAATCAATAAAAGATTTCAGTAATTTCTTCGATCATCAGTTATTTATACATAATAATAATGATGGAAAATTTTATTCTGTGCACAATGGAAATGTTAAACAAATTAAATTTCCTCCACATCTTCAAAAAATCCTTTCTGATATGAAAATCTTTTCCAAAACAATGATTAGCGGAACAGAAAAATTTACACTACATATATTTAGACTTGGCGATGTACACACTCTATTTTTGAATGATCCTGGCACTGTAACAGTCCTAAATGGCTTTGTGCTTAGTCTTATAACTCTTTCCTCAAACGTATGCGATGTTAATAACAGCCCTAAGGTAAATAATGACGACATGCTCGATAAATTGGTTGCAGAATTCGATAAAGAAAAGAAGAAATTTTCAGTAACCGATAAACGTAGAAAAGAAGAGATCATCATCCTTGAAGAGCAAGCAAAAGAAGCATACAACCAACTGGATGAAGTTATTAGATCTCAAAAAGATAAAGACGCTATCATACAAAAGCTTAGATCACAATTTAATGAATTAGCTGAAAGTTACAAAACAATGGAAAAGAAACTTACTGATGCTCAATTTACTGGTGACTTTAAAATTGGTAACGAGATCAAAAAGAAGAACTCGATCCTTTCAGATAACAATAAAAAGCTTGTTGAGTTGATCAAACAGAATACGCTAAAACTCGACGAAATAGAATCAGACATTGAGATGAACCTTACAGATACACTACAGAGTGTAGGTCTTTCTGAAGAGGTTCAACAAGAAATAATCAATTCTATCAAAGAAGTATTCCACACTGAGAAACAACCTACATAAAAAAAGGGGACCGAAGCCCCCTTATATTTTTAGTTTGATAAGCTGAATGATATCCCAGGAAAAACCGGCGACCACTCTGCCCCAGCGGAACAGGCTTCTAAGCCTCCACCACCTGAGCATGGTTCGAAAATCCCATTAGCATCAAAATCTTCGTAATACCATGAATCATTAAGATCAAATGTCATTGTGATTGTTCCACCTGCATCACCAACTGTTATACCAGAAAGACCAAGTGACGCCTCATTTACAAATATATCCTGATCCGCACCCTGCATAAACTGTGTCAAATTCCAAAGGTCATCATTTCCATAAAGACCTCTATCATGACCAGTTTCAGTATCATCACTACTAGCTCCACCGATATCTGAAGGCCTAACAACATCTAGGTTACTTTCTACCCATGTAAGCCCAGCAGCTACAAAATTAAAATCACCAGCCCCATTCTTAAGCTTAACATCACCTTGGTGATTGCCTAAGCTTCCTTCTGCTGGAAAATCGTCATCTGAAAGCATTACTCTGATTTCAGAGTCTGTTGTGCTGTATAGTGGCATTGTCAGATCATAGTAATATAATTCTGCATAAAAACCGCTGTAAACACCCTTAGGTATTTCACTGATATTGAGCTCTACTGGATTCGCTAGATCTAACACTTCAGCGTTAGCTAATGTGCCAGTATCAGCTATCAGGTCAACCTTTGTATTGTCAGACATAACAAGAGCGAGTCTCTTGATAGCCACCTTAAAGCCAGTGGGGTCTACATAAGCTACGACACCACCATCAGAATCACAATCCATCCCAGCAACATATCCTGGGTTGTCAGATGCCGTTCCTAAACAGAAAGAAAGGACACTAGGTATAGATGATCTGCTATCATCAAGCCCAGCAAATGAACTACCAGAGCCATAATCTGCCGCAAGATTTACTGTTACTGCTGCATTTCCACTATCAGGCGCAGTAGGAGTAACTGTAGTAGCAGTTGAGCTTCCTCCGCCACCACCACAAGCAACTAACATTAAAGCCACAGAAACTAGTAAACCAATTTTAAATATTTTCATATTACACACCCCATATTACTTATTATACACACTATTCATTATCTATCTCTATCCCTTTTTCAGAACGAAGAGCTTCGATATTAGCCAAAGGTTTTTCTAACATATTACGTCTTGTAGAGCTTAAGTCATCATAAGACCTTTGAGCCTCTTCAAGCTTCTTACCTATTGTATCCATCTTCGCTGTAAACATATCCCACTGCTTATAAAACTTACCAAATAGTTTCAGCATCTCCCCAGATGTGCTTTCAAAAGCAAAATTTTCAACTGATTGCCTAACAACAGCGAGAACTGCAAAAAGAGACAAAGGTGAAGTGAGTACAACACCGCTCTCCAGTGCAAGGTCCATCACTGTGGGATCCTTTTCATATATAAATTCATAAACTGATTCATTTGGGATAAAGAGTATCATTACATCAAGAGTATTCTCATTTGAGTCGATATAGCCTCTAGTTTTGACCTCTTTCACCTTGAGTTTTACGTCACGTAGAAAGTTTTTGAGATGTGTTTCCTGCTCCAAAGCATCTGCCGCACAGTATTTTAGGTAGCTGTCTAAAGGAAATTTTACATCCATATTTACACAATAACCTTTAGGTAGATAGAATGTAAAATCAGGTCGACTCCCATTCTCCATAGTCTTTTGCAGGTCATAGTTTATCTTCTCTTTCATCCCTGTTGCACGGATTATATCGAGTGCCATCCGCTCGCCCCACCTGCCCCTTTCGGCTGAAGAGGAGAGAGCTCTATTTAAGCTACCAGTAACATCAGCAAGTTTTTCTGTCTGGTGTACGGTATTTTTTATCTGTTCTGTTATCTCTGAAAACCTAGCTTCGCGTTCTTTCTCCATACCAGTCATAAGGTTATGAACTCTTTCAAGCTCACCCTTCATGTTACCAAGCTGTGCATCTATAAGAGCTTTTTTACTCTCAAGTTCCTTACTACCTTCTTTAGTTTTGGCGTCCATAACAGTGCCAGCAAGCTTAAGGAAATCATCAGTATTCTTCGATAAACTCTCAATGGAAAGCTCTGCAAAAGCGCCTTTCATCCCCTCTGCAAGATTTTCAACCTCTTGCTCAACTCTAGCTTTAGCCTTAGAATTTATGAAAAATGCTAATATAAAACCTATTGTGATACCAATAAGAAACGTCAGAAATGGAAAAAATTAACTCATATATCATTACCTTCTGTGTTATAGAATAATTTAACATAAATGCTTGTGCGCGTCATCATATCTCTGTTAGTATTTTATACATAGACAATGAGGTGAAACGTTGATATTTACTGGAACATTATTTGACATAAACTTCTCTGCCCTATTTTTTGGAGTCATCCTTAGCTGGTACTTCGGTAGTATAGACTCACCAATCCACCCAGATAAACTTATCGCAAGTGTTATAAGTTATAGCGAAAAGGCATTATGCAGAGAGGGTACATATAAAGAAGGGATTATTGCTCTACTATTCAACCTTGCAGTGGTATTTGTCTTAGGCTCTGTTTTGCTCTATTTTGCAAAAAGCACAGGTGACCTTTGGTATTTCGGTTTTAGTATATATTTTATATACACAAGTATAGATAAGCGTTTCACAAAAACAAATGAAAGTAACTCAGCAACAGTCTGCTATCTAAACTACGCCTTGCCTGTAATCATAAGTACTTTGTTATTAGGACCTGCAGGAGCCATACTCTTTAGAACTCTACCTCTGGCGACCTCAATGTTACCAGTAGAGAGTGACAAATATAAAGAATTTAGCAAACCAACAGACCAAACATATACAGTACTCCAAGACGCATCGATACTTATCATTCCTCTATTATCAATGATCTCACGCGGTATAAAAAAGCTAGTTCGCTTTATAAAGTCCTTCCGCCCTTAATGATCAATCAGGTACACACACCTTCCCTTTCAGTGCATTTACAATAGAGTAGAAGAGTACATGTGCTACAACCAATGTAGCAACTATAAGGAAGAACACAGACAAATATTTATAAAAAACATTACCACTCAGCTTATACATAACAAGTGTAGCTATGGTTATAGCGTCCATCGGAAAAGTATATGCCCACCAAGAGACATAATACTGAACTGAGTAAAACTTTCTAAACATAGTAAACAACATAAGAGTTGTAAACAGAGCAAAGAAGTATAGGATTCTGCTAAACGGGTCTAGTGAACCAGTAAGCTTAAAGTAAGCTATAAAACCTATAGCTGGCGGTGCTATCAATATGAATTTTGTAGGTAGAAATTTAGCAGGTAGTTGCTCATGAAAAATGAGCCTGTATTTAACCAAAGCATACATAATAGGCCATAAGACTATACCGATACTAAAGAAGAACCACAGCACATCGACAGGAAGAGTCCCTTTACCTGCAACAGGCACGAGCAAGGTTCCCACAACAGGGATAAACCATGCAGGATTGATTGTCTGTAGTTTATAGTCCCTATAGAACCACTTATATAAAATTATATATGTAAATATAATCTGTAAGGTCGCACCAGCGTAACAAAATATTTCTGATAATAGAGGTTGATAACACTCAAGCCCTATTGCTAGCAAGAGCATAGAAATAGACAATGCAGGAAAGAAGTTAACCCTAATTGGATGTGCAAATTCTTCCTTAACCTCTTTTGGGTACTTTGCTATTTTTAGTGCATAAACACAACAGATAAAGCTGAACCAGATAAGCATTGCATAAATAATATACTCTCCAACTCCTAGATTGCTCTTAGTAATCAGATCATACCTATCAAAAGCTATTCCAAGCCCTGTCATACCCATCACCGTCGCAAAAAGGGTAATCGGGAAATATTGTAATCTGCTAATATTCGCCTGCTCCATAATTTCACCTCAGATTAAGTATATATTCCTACAAATAAAAAAAACATTAAAATTTGAATTAAAATATGCAAACTATCAGTTAGATGATAAACTATACTATGAAAATATTATACTTACCTGGACTTGCTTCTATTACAGACAATAACTACGACATAGGTAGTAGTTGTAAACTTGTGCACCTAATGGAGCTCGCCAACTGTACGGTCTTTGACTATAAGCTATTTAAGCCATCAAGTATCATCCAGTATATATCTAACTTCGATCTACTATTTGGCTCATCTTTTGGTGGGTATTTTGCATTTTATCTATCTGTTCTTACAGGGAAAAATTCAATCCTAGTAAATCCTTCTTTATACCTAGACGAACGTATAGATCAGTTAAAGTATGAGTTCCCTACTGAGTTAGCATTCCTTGACTCAAAAGCGCTAAAATCACTCCGTACAGATCCATCTGATAAAGCTTACGACCATATCAATGTACTAATGAACACAGATGATGCGGTGCTAGATGCATCTCGTATACTTAAGATAGCTGAAGAGTTTCAGGCTAATACCTACATATTTGAAAAGGGTGGTCACGAAAGCACAAATTTCCAAGGTGACATGCTACCAACTATAAAAATGCTATTGAATAGTTTTTCATAAGAGATTCCTACTTACCATCTATATTTCTATATGCTAATATGACTATATGGATAATTTAGCACTACTAATCTTATGCTTTTTAGCTGGCTTTATAGCGAGGAAGACTAAACGACTTCCTGAGCAAACTCCAGCAGTTCTTAATGCATTCATCATTAATCTCTCTTTACCTGCTTTATCATTTATGTTCCTCCACGAAATGCCATTTACAACTCAGCTAATATACCCTATGGCTATGCCATGGATAGGTTTTTTACTAGCATTCGTCTTCTTTAAAATTGTCCAACGTCTCCTTAATCTCAGCCAAAAAACGACAGGTTGTCTAATACTTGTTGGCGGACTTGGTAATACATCATTCGTTGGGCTACCAATGATAACAGCATACTATGGTGCAGAATATGTCGGCATAGGTATACTGTGTGACCAACCCGGCAGTTTTTTGGTACTTTCTACACTCGGGATAATAGTGGCTACAGTACACTCCGCTGGCTCCGTATCAGCTAAGGACGTCATAAAAAAGATAATAACTTTCCCCCCTTTTCAAGCAGTTATACTTGGTTTGGCATTCCGAGTGATACCGCTCCCAGACTGGAGCCTAGGTATGCTAAAAGGGCTTGGTGCGACACTCACACCACTTGCAATGGTCTCTGTCGGATATCAGCTTAAATTTGCTATGTCAGACAGGTTGATGAGTAAGCTTCCAGTGGGACTTTTTTTTAAACTTATTATAGTTCCAGCTTTCATTTATTTTATATATATAATACTATTAAAGGCGTCTGGTATGGAGATACAAGTCACTATCTTTGAAGCTGCGATGGGACCTATGATCACTGCTGGTATAATTGCTATGCAATACGATCTGGATCGCGACCTAGCTACAATGATGATGGGTATCGGAATACCTATCTCTTTTATTACACTGCCTATATGGCATTATTTACTCTCAGGGGTTTAATTTTTAATGGTCGAATTACATAAAGTTGACGTCGTTTATGAAGATGGTACCAAAGGACTCAAAGATCTTGATATACATATCGACAGAGGCGAGCTCATATACATAACAGGTAACAGTGGAGCTGGTAAGACTAGCTTACTTAGATTACTATACGGTGATCTAATGCCAGCGAGAGGCGTCGTTAAACTCGAAAAGAAAAATATCGGACATTTGAAAAGTGCTAATGTTGCATACCTGAGAAGAGACATCGGAGTCGTATTCCAAGATTTCAAACTCTTAGAGGATGAAACTGTCTACGATAATCTTAAACTACCATTAGAAATTTTTTATCTTAACAAAACTATAATCCAAGAAAGAATATACTCGCTACTCAAACAGCTAGACCTTTTTACTCACAGAGATTTTCTCGTTAGAAAACTATCTGGTGGAGAGAAACAAAGGATAGCCCTTGCAAGAGCACTGATCAACGACCCTATGCTACTCCTTGCTGATGAGCCTACGGGGAACCTTGATATAAAGAACGCTGACAAAGTTATGGACATACTCCTAAACAAGAGCAAAAAAGGGACTACAACACTCATAGCTACTCACGATAAGAGGATCATAAAAGAATATCCAGGAAGAATAATTTATCTTGAACACGGCAAGCTTACATACGACAGTGCTGGTGGAAGGAAGATTCAAAATGCATAAATTAAAATATGCGGCCATTCAAGGTGCCATTATCTTCAGCAAAAACCTGCGTAAAAACTTAGCCTCTATATTGACTATAGCAACTTTGCTCTTCTTCTATCTTGCAGTCTTCTCAGTTAATTACTCAGCATCTAAAGCTATTGATAAAGTCTCTGACATTAAAACGATAAGAATTTTTCTGGAAGAAGGCGTTTCACAAAAAGAAATGTTAAAAAAACTCTCGAATCTACAAATGCCAGCAAGCTATAAATCCTATACAAAATCTGACGCAAAACAAAGGGTTTTAAGACTGGTTCCAGGTGCTAGAAACATACAAAAATTACCTGACAATCTATTTCCTGAATTTATAGAGATGAAAATAGCCGACTATGCCGCTGTTAATGGTCTTGTCCTTGAAACTGCCTACAAAATTGAAAAGATAGGCGGTGTCAAAACTGTTGAATACGGGAAAAGGGTCGGAGAGAAACTAGGTAAGATAAAACGTACATCCGTATTATTTATGCTTTTTATATCAGTACTAACTGGCTTATCCTCAGCGATAATTATATTTAATACAATAAGGCTTAGCCTATTCAGATCTAAAAGAAAAATAATGATATATAAGCTTGTTGGTGCGACAAGAATGTTCGTTACATCCCCCTACCTCTTCTCTTCACTAATCGAGGCTAGTTTTGCTTATGTTATTGCTATATTTGCGAACCAACTATTTATAAAAGGTGTCGAAACATACCTTTTAAAAGACTCATATTTCCTGCTTTTTACACCACCAGCAATTATTTACATACTTTTTTATCTGCTCCTCACTTTTACAGCTCTCTTTTCAGCACTCTTTTGTGTGCTCTCATTCCTTAGAAGGTTAAGAAGCTTAAATGAAGCTTAAGATACTCATTCTATCTCTCTTTTTGATTTCTTCAGCGTTTGCAGGCGATATTACTGATGAGATTGTAAAATCAGACCGAAACCTATCAAAAGTTAAGACGCTCATAGACAAAGAAACAAAAGCTGTCGACCAACTCACTGATGAAAAGAAAAAAACAGCGAGACAACTAAGAAAAGCTGAAATTGAGCTCAGTTATCAAAAAAAAATCGCTAAGAAATTAGAAAGAAAACTCTTGCAATCAAAAAAAGAAATTTCATATATAAATTTCAAGCAACAGAAGCTTTCAACCAGAGAAGGAGAACTAATCAGTAGTATTAAATCCGCTAACTCATACTTAGCTGGCGCTGGAGAAACTGATCTTCTTGAAGCTCTGATCCTTGCTGATGAAGCGACTGAGCTGACAGCTGGCCTGCAAATTATCTCTAGGGTCAATGCTAAACTATTCGATATGGTTGAAGAGCTTGCTAGCATTAGATCTGATCTTGATATCTCTAAAGCAAATTATACTAAAAAGAAGTCAGAAATAGAAAAATCTCTAAATGAAAAAAAGGCAGCAGTAAAACAGTATCAATCCAAAAAAACACTAGTCAAACAGCTCTATAAAATGGCAACAGAAGACGAAAAAATTCAGAAAGAATATGTCGGCATGCTCGCTTCTAAACAACGCGAACTCGAAAATAAAATCAAATCGCTTGAGATTAAAAACATTAAACAAGGCGAACTAAAGAAATTTGATGGGATAAATAAAAGATTTGGACAACACAAAACATTATTAGAATGGCCACTTAGAGGCACAGTTATAGAAAAATTCGGCACTAAAAAAGTAAAAGGCTTTAAAGGTGTTGTTCATAAAAAAGGTATAAAGATCCAACCAACCGAAACTCAGGTTTCTAGTATTTATGACGGAGTTGTTATGCATACTGATACAGCTTGGGGGCTAGGATGGTTTGTTATTGTTGAGCACTTCGGTGGATATTACTCCTTATATGCCAATCTGGACGAAATTATTGTCAATATGAACCAAAAAGTCCATTCTGGAGAGATATTAGGTACAATAGATATTGACCGAGATGAAAATACACCTTATCTTTATTTTGAAATTAGAATACACGATAAAGCTGTTGATCCACTTAAATGGCTTTCATCATAAATTACAGGAGCTTTAAATGAGACCTAAACTCAAGATTATTCCTATTATCGTCGGCTTACTAACTATTGCACTCATTCTTACAAGTGCTCTCCTTATTAAAACACAAAATGTCTATGCAGCTAAAGATGAAAAATATAGAAACCTAGATACTTTCACGCAGGTTATGCACCTCATAGAAACAAGCTATGTTGAAGATGTCGAGAACAAGACTATGGTTTATGGTGCCATAAAAGGTATGCTTGCGGAGCTTGATCCTCACTCTACATTTCTCGACCCTGATACTCTAAAAGAATTCCGTGAAGAGACTCAAGGTGAATTTGGTGGACTAGGTATAACCATCGGACTTAAAGATAAGATACTGACAGTTATCGCACCACTTGAAGACACTCCAGCATTTTATAAAGGTATACTTTCAGGAGATCAGATAGTTAAAATCGAAGGTGACAGTACAGCAGGCTTAAGCCTCCACGACGCAGTTAAGCGACTCAGAGGTAAACCAAATACTGACGTAACCATCACTATTCATAGAGAATCTACCAAGAAACCTTTTGATGTAACTATCACTAGAGCTATAATCAAGATAAGCTCAGTTAAAACTAGTATGATAGGCAATACTGGCTATATAAGGCTTACACAGTTCACAAGCCACCTCTCAGATTCAGTCGCTGAAGCTATCAAAGACCTTGATTCGAAAGGTGCTGACAGCTACATTATCGACATTCGTAACAATCCTGGAGGACTTCTTTCAGAGGCGATTAATGTCTCTAGCTTGTTCATTCCAGCTAATAAGATCGTCGTTTATACAAAAGATAGACAACAAACAAGACAAGATTTCAAATCCAGAATTTTCTCACTCAAAGAGACAGAGAAGCCAATCATCGTTCTTGTAAATGGTGGTAGTGCATCTGCATCTGAAATTTTAACTGGAGCTCTTCAAGACTACGAAAGAGCTACTATCATGGGTGAAAAAACCTATGGAAAGGCTTCTGTACAATCTGTTATCCCACTTGTAGACGGTTCCGCTGTGAAGCTCACAACAGGTAAATATTTCACTCCTACAGGTCGTGGAATCCACGGGATAGGTATAGAACCTGATATTAATGTAGAATTTATTGCTCCAGAAGTTGATGAAAATGAAAAAATAGTCGAAACTAAAACTGTGGACCTTAGTAAAGCTATAATTGATCTTGAAAAAGACAACCAACTTAAAGCTGCTGTAGATAAAATGAAGGAACTTGTAAAGGATGCAAAATAACAAAAACGGTAATGGAAAACGTGTTAGAACCCCTATCACAACATCCACTCCGAAGCCAACTAACAGTAAGAAGCCTAAGAAAGAAGCAAAAGTAACCACTCTGCTCTTTGCTGGTGGACTTGCGGTTATCGCTGTTGTTTTGCTTGCTGTCGTCCTTATAATGTTTGGAAGAGGGAAGCAAGTTACAGACTTGTCACCATCAGCCCAGCCAGAAGTTGTCCAAAAGGTAGCGGATGCTGATCAAGTTTTAGACGCAGTGTATCTCTCACTCTTTACTTATGGACTGGATAAAAACAGCATCAAGGATAAGACTGAGGTCACTACCGACAGAGAAGCAGACCTTAAATTACTAATAGACCCTTTTCACATAGAAGCGATCGAACTTAAGCAGACAATCTCTGAGAAGCTAACAGACCTTGGTTTGCTAGTAGCCGACGAAGATGCGATTTTAGCATCAAACTCTAAAGTAAAACTTGCCATAACCTTTACCGATCCAGTCATTATTGAAAAACCAAAGCCAAATAGCATTGCTTTCGTTATAGATGACTGCGGATACAGCGTAGAATTGGCGAAGAAGCTAGCGGCTCTTCCCTACTCTTTAACTATGGCTATTATACCCCATACAAAATATGCTAAAGAAACATCAAAGATAGCTAAGAAAAATGGGAAGACAGTATTTCTTCATCAGCCTATGCAACCAGAATCTTACCCTAAAACAGACCCAGGCAAGGGGGCCATCCTGCTCAATATGCCTGAATCAATCATAAAAGCCTCCATCGACAAAAACATGAAGAATGTTGGCAATGTCGACGGCTTCAACAACCACATGTGTTCTGCCCTCACTCAAAACAAAGAGAAGATGCAACAAGTCTTCAAGTATATCAAGAAATATACTACAACTTTCGTAGACAGCTATACCGCACAAGGTACTGTAGCGTTTGATGAGTGCAAAGCAGCTGGATTCAGATGTGGCATTAATAGAAAATTTATCGACAATGAGTCAGATTATGACTATATTCGCTCTAAGATAATTGAAGGGACAGAAATCGCCAGAGAAGACGGCTCAGTCATAATGATTGGTCACCTTCGCGAAGGTACAGTTGATGCACTCGCAAAGATACTTCCAGAGCTTGTAGAAGCTGGCTATACACTCGTCTCTGCTACGGAGCTAGCACAAAAGTGATAATACTCGGAATCGAATCATCCTGCGACGAAACTTCTCTTGCAGTTTATGACTCAGAAAAAAACTTAATACTTTCGACATATACCAGTTCACAAGCTGAGTTGCACAGCCGTTTTGGCGGAGTTGTGCCAGAGGTTGCATCCAGAAACCACATACTAAACATCGAAGCACTCTTCGAGCAGTGTATGGAGGAAGCAGAACTTACACCACAGGATTTAGATGCCATAGGTGTGACTAATGCTCCCGGTTTGATAGGTGCACTATTCGTTGGCGTTTCATTCGCAAAGGCACTCGGCTATGCTCTTAAGATACCTGTTGTACCAGTCAATCACCTATCAGCTCACATACTAGCCGCAGAACTGCAAAACGAAGGGCTAGAGGCGCCATACCTCGCTCTCATAATCTCTGGTGGGCACACACACATCTACGATATAGATTGTGCATATAACTTTGAACTACTCGCAAAGACTATAGACGACGCCGCTGGCGAATCTTTCGATAAGGTCGCTAAGATGCTAGACCTAGGTTATCCTGGTGGACCTCTCATCGAAAAGCTCGCTGAAGATGGCGACGCTACTAAAATAAAATTTCCTATACCTATTAAGAAAAGACCTGATTTCTCTTTTAGCGGTCTTAAGACATCTGTACTGACACAGATTCAGGCTGGTAAAGAGACGCCAGCAGATATAGCCGCATCATTCCAAAAGACTGTGGCAGATGTTCTCATCCTTAAAACACTAAGGATGGCAAAAGAACGAGGTAGAAGGACTGTTGTTGTCGCTGGTGGAGTGGCATGCAACGTATACATTAGACGCGCATTTGAAGCTCAGAAGGGCTTTGATATATATTTCCCATCACCAAGACTCTGCACAGACAATGGTGATATGATAGCTTTTACAGCACACAAATTTTTCGGGCAGAGAAGATTTGCCTCATTGGACGAAACAGCACATGACAGAATGCAACACATCAACAAATAAAATCTTAAAAATACTCGAAACTAATAAGCTGATAGCCGCACCCCTCGCTGGTGTGACAACACCTCCATTTAGGAAGATTATGCGTCGTTTCTTTAACGGACTCATATACACTGAGATGGTGAGCGTGGAAGGGATCAAAAGAAAGATGGACAGGACACTAAGCTACCTTAGCGTTACAGAGACTGACCAACCTTTAGGTGTTCAGCTATTCGGGAGCAAACCAGAGTCCTACACAGAAGCTATATCGGTCTTAAAAGACTATCTTCAGCCTGAGTTCATAGATATCAACATGGGTTGCCCTGTTAAGAAGGTACTGAAATCTGGTAGCGGTTGCGCCATGATGAAAGACCCTATCAATTCTGCAGACATCTTAAGAGCTACAAAAAAAGCTGCTGGCGACATACCTGTGACGATTAAAATCCGCCTCGGAATGAACAGAAGCACACTTAACTATGACGAATTCATAAAATTTGCATATGAAGAGGGAGCAGAAGCTGTCACCCTACACGGTAGGACACGTGCTGATATGTTCTCTGGAACTGTCGACTACGACCTTATCGCCGATGCTAAGTCTAAGGCAAAACTTCCGATCATCGGAAATGGTGACGTTATGGACGTGCCAACATACAAAAAGATGTTAGATACTGGCGTTGATGGAGTTATGATTGGTCGTGGAATGATGAAACAACCTTGGATTTTCGAAGCCCTTAACAATGGGCAAGACCCAGCTGACTATATGAGTTTCGACAGGCTTTATGAGCTTATCAAAGAGCTTGTAGAGTTTGAAAAGATATATAAAGGCGAAATGTTCTTCCTCGAAGGGGTTAAGAAATACATCATCTGGTTCCTAAAAGGTATGCCAGGTTCTGCGGCACTTCGAAACGGATTGTATTCAACTGCAACTGAAAAAGAGATGTTTGATATGCTAGATGAGTTCTTCGATAGACTCAAAAATCCATAATACCTTACTGAAGAAGAAGATTAACCTAGCATATGTATGATATCTGACGACGCTGTAGGGTAAGCATAGATAGTCTTTTTCAAGTCGTAGATAGTCATCCCCTGATTCATAGCAACCACAAAAACATTTATAACGTCATCAGCATGAGGACCTATGAGGTGTACGCCTAGAATCTGATTAGTCTTATTATCTATCAAAACCTTATAAGCTGAAAATTTTTCCATCGTTCTAAAAGATGTAAACCAGTGGTCAGTTCTCTGGAAATTAACTCTGAAATCAAGCCCAATCTCTTTTGCTCTCTTCTCGGTATAGCCCACAGATGATATTGAAGGTACGTTAAACATTACAGTGCCAATATTATTATAATTTGCAGTACGCTTGTTACCTTCTAGCATATTTCCAGCGGCAATATACCCTTCCATAAAAGCGATTGGCGAAAGCATATAACCTTCCGTATCCGTGCAATCACCACCAGCATAAACAGATTCGTTTGTAGTCTGCATAAACTCGTTAACGATTATACCTCGCCTTGAAGTCTCGATATTAGCATTCTCAAGACCGAGTCCGTCAAGGTTAGCAACACGCCCAGCACCATGAACTACAAGATCGACATCTCTGGTAACAACGCCATCCCTTGTACGTATAAAAACCTTATATCCATCTCCAGAGCGAGTGATACTATCCACCCTAGCCCCAGTTTTAAGTATTACACCCTTTTCTAGCAAAGACTCTGTGAGCACATCGACTATATCATTATCAAATTCAGGAACTAGCCTAGTATCCACCTGAACAATAGTCACCTCCGCACCGAAAGCACTTGCGATATTTGCAAACTCTACAGAGATATATCCGCCACCAATGAAAAGGATCCTATTAGGTAGTGCGTCAAGGTTAAGGAAACATTCATTAGTACAAACATGTTCAAAACCTTCGAAAGGGAGTTTTAGAGGTGTTGAGCCTGTCCCAACAAAAGCCATATCGAAAGTAAATTCATCATCACCGATTTTTAATGATTTCTCACCTGTAAAGCTAGCTTTGCCGTCTAAATAATCTATACCAGCTTTGGCATATTTGTATTTTAGCTTGTCTGAGTGATTATCAGTGAATTCACGTTTGTGTGCCATCATCGCTTTCCAAGAAGGGGTAGCAGGTTCGCTAATAACACCTTTTGACATTACTCTAGATTGAAAATCAGTAAACTCAGCAGCGGTTATCATAACTTTTTTAGGGTCGCAACCAGATATGGCACAGGTTCCTCCAAAGTGCTTATAATCGCATATCAGAACCTTTTTACCGTCTCTCGCCAGCCTAAAAGCTGCAGTATTGCCTGCTCCGCCAGTTCCTATACATATAAAATCATAATGTTTACTCATTTAGCGCCCCCCAGTAATTAACACTAACACATACAATATATACCGCAAGTGAATGAGGGTTTATTCTGTGATGAGAAACTCGCTCAGATCAGAATTGAGTATATATTTCAGCTCGTTAGAGTCTTCACCATCCACTTTAACGAACATAAATGCGAATACGCCATATTTAACATAGTCAGTCTTTCTCATGTCTAAGACGTTTGAAAACTTACTTGCGAGCTTGTCATAATCAAAGCCTTTTAGTTTGCTATCATCAACATGCGCACCTTTTTCTATGACGCACATAGCGTAAACAGCATCACCAACCATCTTCCCTATCTCTTCCCAATTAGGCTTATTATTCTCTATAAAACACTCATAAGTGCTAAAGCCATATGCAAAATTTGAAATATCTGTACAGCACCACCCAGCAAACCTCATAGGGTTCATTTCGATAGGTACCATTTTGCCATTTGCATCTATGCGTATCTCAAGATGGAAAGGAAAATCCTTAACAACAGAAAGTCTGGATAGTGATGTAAGAAACTTTTGTACTTGCCCCTCTACCTCTTTAACTATAGCTACAGATGTAGTGTAGACTCTATCAGATACATCATCCTTACCAGCGAAATCATGCTTTAGAACATTCAGTATAACAGCCTCACCGTAGGAGTCGTAATATCCATCAATAGCATACTCAACACCATCTATTACCTCTTCAATGATAAAAGCTGACGAATCAAGCACTGCATCAGGGTAATAATCTCTAACCTTCATAGTGTCTGCTATCAATTTTGTTCTAATGTTTTTCCAGCTAGTTTCGTCCTCTACATAATAAACACTGAGGCTAAAGAAACCTACTGCTGGCTTTATGATAAATGGAAACTTTAAATCTTTTGCGCTGAGCTTTTCGATATCATCGAAAAGAACCTCTTTATAATAGAAATCAGGAAACATCCCAGATAGGAGATCACGAAATTTTGCTTTATTCTTAAACATATCTATACGCTCGATAATATCAGAAAACATAAGGTTATTATTTATCCAACCAATAGCGTTCTCTGAGTTGGTATAGATTGTCGGCTGATTTTTAAATCTATCAATAAACCTCTCAGCAGGGAAAAGGTTAAGCCCTTCTGCTCCTGCAAGGTTTTTAACAAAGTCATTCTCTAATACTGGATAGTTGTTCTTCTTAACAACTGAGAGTAAAAAATCTGAAACAAATGGTTCATCAAAAATAAACATTATCACACCTTCATACTAAGGGAGAGTCTCCCTCTATCTTTATCAATTCCTAAAACTCTAGTCTTAACAACCTGACCTACTTTCACAACCTCTGCAGGGTCGCTAACAAACTTATTAGCTAACTGAGATATATGGACAAGTCCATCATTCTTCAGACCAACATCTACAAAAGCACCAAAGTCTACAACATTACTAACCTTACCTGTAAGCATGTCACCCTCTTTCAAGCTTTCTATAGACAAAATCCCCTGCTTAAAGACTACAGGATCGACATTATCTCTAATGTCTCTGTCAGGTTTTTCTAAGTTATCTATAATGTCGTTTATGGTATATTCACCGATCCCAAGCTTGTCCGCTAGGGATTTAACATTCTTCTCTTTAACAGCGAGTTTCACTAACTCACACTTATCAGTTGAGAGGTTTACAGCCTTTAAAAACGCGTATACAGCATCATAGCTCTCAGGGTGGATAAACATACTATCCAGCTTCTCTTCACCCTCGTATACCTTTAAAAAACCAGCAGACTGGTTAAATGTTTGCTCGCCAACACCGTCAACCTTCATAAGGTCTGCCCTACTGGTGAATCGCCCGATAGACTGTCTGTGTTTTACTATCTTTTCAGCCAGTGTTTCACTCAGCCCAGCAACGTAAGAGAGCAGAGATGAGCTAGCAGTGTTAAGATCTACACCAACGTTATTCACCACGTCCTCAACAACATCTTTAAGTGATTTCTCTAATTTTTTATTACTAACATAGTGCTGATACATACCAACACCAATAGATTTAGGGTCGATTTTTACAAGCTCTGCAAGCGGGTCGAGAACACGCCTTGCGATAGAGATAGCTCCTCTGATGGATACGTCCAATTCAGGAAATTCTTTCTTAGCTACGCTACCAGCAGAATAGACTGACGCTCCAGCCTCACTCACAATCGTATATTGAATATCAAGACTATCATCAGAGATTATCTGCGCCACGAACTCTTCCGTCTCTCTGCTTGCGGTTCCGTTACCGATAGCTATTGCATCTACCTTGTGTTTACCTATTGTCTCTAGCATAATCTGACGACTAGAATGAAAGTCAGCTTGAGGTTTTGTGGGGTACATGACACCATAGTCGAGCAGATCGCCAGTAGTATCTACCACTGCATATTTACAACCTGTTCTGAAAGCAGGGTCTATACCAAGTATGACTCTATTGCGAACTGTAGGAGTGAGTAAAAGGTTTTTCAGATTCTCAGCGAAAACCGAGATAGCTTTGATCTCACCCTTCTCTTTCAGCTCTCCTCGAAACTCCAGCTCTAGTGAAAGCTCAAGCATTTTCTTAAACGCCTGACGCATACATTTGAGTGTTATCTCATTCTCAGCCATACCATTATCTGAACAGATTTTACCTATGGCATTCAGGCAAATATCTTCATCTATTTCGATCTTAAGTTTTAGGAATTTCTCACGTTCACCACGAAACATAGCGAGTAATCTATGTGGAGGGACTGCGGTCATCTTCTGACGAAAATCGTAATAATCCTCGTAAGGGTTACGCTCTTTAGAATCTGTCTTAGGGAGAGAGACTATCTCACCATGTTGTTCATAAAGCTCTCTCAGTCTTGCCTTTATGTCTGCATTATGCCCAGTCTCTTCTGTGATGATATCAGCCGCCATTGAGATTGCTGTTTCTACGTCTGCGACCTTTTCATTGATATATTTTTCAGCCTCAGCGTTCAGCCCAGCAAGGTTCGAGTTTGCCTGTATATAAACAGCTAAAGGTTCAAGCCCAGCCTCTCTTGCTATGTCCGCCTTGGTCTTCTTTTTTGATTTATAAGGTGCGTAAAGATCTTCCACAGCCTTCATCGTTTCAGCTGCAAGGATAGATTTTTTAAGTTCGTCAGTAAGCTTGCCACGCTCATCGATCGCAGCTATAACTTCAGCTTTACGCTTCTCGAGATTTTCAAGATATTCATAACGATCTATAATGTCACGTATATCCTCAGCGTCCATATTACCTGTCATCTCCTTACGGTATCTTGCGATGAAAGGGACAGTATTCTTTTCGGCATGGAGGCTTAGTACGCTATCGATGTGTTCTCTTTTGAAAGTGAATTCGGAATAGAGTTTCTCTTGCATTAATCACCTACTAGTTCGTAGTAAAACAACAGGTGTATTTTACGCTATTTTCTAAAGTGCACAAGAGGTTTTTAGGATTAGAAGCAGACCGTATTACGTCCGCTCGTTTTAGCTGTATAAAGTAGAGAATCTGCAAGATTAATCATTGAATCTATGCTAATACCAGCTTTTGATGTCACGCCAAAACTAGAGGTAACTTTTATAATTTCTGATTCGAAAGCGATATCCAGATCTTCTATTTTTCTTCTAAGAATTTCGAAATATTCTTTATCTTTAAGACTGTATAGATATAAGCAGAACTCTTCACCACCAAACCGAGATACAAAACCATCTGCACCAACATAATCTTTGATCATTGTTGATATTTCCTTCAGTACAATATCACCGCCATCGTGCCCGTAGGTGTCATTCACCTTTTTGAAAAAGTCGATATCTAACATTGCAACAGTCTTATCAGAATCAGGCTTATAAATAGTCTCCATCTCTTCGAAGAAGTATCTTCTGTTATACAGACCAGTCAGATAATCTTTAAATGAAAGGTCTTTGATATGCTGGATCATAAGCAATGTTTGAAGGTTTTGGGTTACCCTTGTGTAAAACTGCTCATGACTAAAAGGCTTCATCATAAAATCGTTAGCGCCATATTTTATAAATTTTGCTGATATCTGCTCTGACTGACTGCCAGAAACACCTATGAAGGCTAACTCTTCTTTTTTAAATTTCCTACGTACCTGACGGACAAAGTCAAAACCATCCATATCAGGCATCATATAGTCAGATATTACAAGCTTAAGATTTTGCATTGTCTCTATCTTTTCAAGTGCCTCATTAGCGTTCCCACAAATATCAACATCAAAGAGATGAGTCTCAAGTAGCCTCTTCATACTATTGCGCAGTACTATAGAGTCATCAACTACAAGCACAGAAATATTTGTATTCTTATGAAGCTGACAAATTAATCTACTAATATATTTAATGCTATCTGGGTCTTTTTTTAGTACATAATCAACTATACGCTTCTTCCACATGTTATCACGTAGCTCGTCGCTATAATCACCAGTGTAAGCTATTGTTGGGATATGTTTTTCTGTGAGGATATCAATAGTTGCGCCCTTTGTGGCATCAGGTAGATTCAGATCAGTAACAGCAACGAAATAATCTTCGATAGCTATTGCCTCAACTGTTGCTCCGTATGATTCTACTAAGTCAACAGTAAGCCCTGTTTCATGCTCAATCATTCTTTTAAGTCTGTTCGATAGAACTTTACTATCTTCAATCACTAATACTTTTTTCATCATCCTCAACCATAAATTGTATCTGACTAATAATAACACTAATTGCTAGTCAAACACAATAAGTAACCAGACTTAATTCATCTCATAATCGCTTTATTTACGCCCATGAGTGAATTCATCAGCAGTATTTCATAACTACCTATATCAGATATATGGGTATCTTGCAAAACCACATCATTCTTCTCTATAAAAATATCAAGTGTAATACTTGCTAATTTATTTGGAGATTTTGGTGCGATAAATTTATCTTTACTAAGCAACACTACTGCCGCTGTTGAAGTTTCTAGAACATAACCATCCGAATCGACAAGCAAAGCATCATCACAACCAAGGCTAACGGCATACTTTTTAGCCATTATAAAATGCATATAGTTCATCGTCTTATGTTGACTCAGATAGCTATCATGAACCTTTGGGTAATGACACAATTGAAAGACTTTATCTATCGCTTGTGGAGTATAAGGGTTAACTGAGATAAAGACCGATGCCTCATCGCCATTCTCTGCAAGATGGCATACATTCACCCGTGCATTCTGCCCAGTAAGACCATTTTCAAAGACCAGTTGATTAATCACATTTGGATAATCGAAACTAGTAACTTTATAACCAAAAAACTTAGAAGAACTACATAATCTATCTATATGCCTATCCAGGTGTTGCACAACTTTTCCGTCATAAAGAGCGGTCTCAAACAGCCCAGCTCCATAGCGAAAGTGTGGTAGATCAACGTCAATATTTGCACTCTTTGAATCTAAAAAATCATTTTTGTAATATACTATCATTTAAAAGACTCCAAAAATTTCTCCGCTTTACTAACAGACTCTAAATACTCTTTATGAGGTTCCGAATCTGCAACAATACCGCTACCAGCAAAAAATTTAAGCTCTTCATCTTTGCAGAATCCCGTCCTTATAGCGATAGATGAATCCATATTCTTGCTATCTTTTATGGTGAATATACTGCCACAATAGATACCTCTGGCGTGTGGTTCTAGCTGTTCTATTAGCTCCATAGAACGTTTTTTAGGACAACCAGTTACAGACCCTCCAGGAAAAGCAGAAAATAGCAGATCAATAACATCCTTATCACTATTTAGCTCGCCACTCACGTCGCTATACATTTGTAACAAGTTATCTACTTTCATAATATACTTATGGTTATCGACTTTTACACTACCAACTTCACAAGACTCAGAGATATCATTTCGGATAAGATCTACTATCATAGATAGCTCTGCCGTCTCCTTCCTTGAGTCGGTGAGCATCTTATCAAGCTCTGGAGTGTACTCGCTAAATCTATATGTGCCTTTAATCGGTTGTGATTTTACATGACCATCCTCAACCCTTAAAAACCTCTCAGGCGAAGTAGATATTATCTCCCCTTCCAGAGAATTAATAAAAGCATAAAACGGTGCAGGGTGT
The DNA here is from genome assembly GCA_002869185.1 of Denitrovibrio sp. Taxonomy (GTDB): domain Bacteria; phylum Chrysiogenota; class Deferribacteres; order Deferribacterales; family Geovibrionaceae; genus Denitrovibrio. Next base: position 831,766 of record PKTN01000001.1, read on the forward strand.
GACTCAGCCATCTTTGCCCATAGCTCCATAGGCTCCACCTCCATCTCTGTCTCAAACATCATAGATAGATTTAGCTGGTAAGTCTGACCATCACGTATATATTCTATAATCTCAGCGACCTTACTCTCGTATTCTGCCGCTGTCATATTGCATGAAACATCGCACGACTCTAAGTTGTCATCTTTAATTTCGTAACACTCATAAGCTTCTATTATACTATCTATAATTTCAGGAGAATCTGATTCGATAGTCAATTTATTATTCTCATGCCTTGCATAAACTAAATATTTCTTTAGTAGCCCTAGTTCAATATCACGTTCTTTATCAGATGTTATACCCTTTAGCTCAAGCCCATAATCATAGCTTAAAAACCCAAGAACCTCTCTATCATCCATATAGATGAATTTACGAACATCATCTAATTTAGTCTCTTGAGTTATCTCAAAGCTCTCTGATGGCATGATAAAACACGACGATTTATCCTCACCATTATACCCCTCACCAGAAAACAGGACGTCCGTCTCAGAGTATTCTGCTATTGCTTTAACGAATGTTAAAAATTCTTTTTTATTAAACGATTCCAATACTATTGAGCATATCATTGAGTATTTTATCTCCATTTGGCGTCATGAATGATTCAGAGTGAAACTGCACACCTGCGTATGGCAGTTGCTTATGTCGAAGTGCCATAGGTATATTTTTGTAATTTGCGATCACCTCCAAGCCGTCAGCAACCTTATTACAATATAATGAATTATAGACAGCTACCTCTTCAATGTCGTCCATATATTCAATATTAAGAGTAACTCCATGTCTACATTCGCTAAGCCTACTCACTTCACCATCATAATATGAATTTATTAGCTGCATACCAAGGCAAACACCAAAGATTGGTTTTTCGAGTTTAAAGAGGATTGAATAATCGGGATATTCTGAAGGGTGACCAGGACCTGGGGAGATTATATAGCCATCATACTGACTGAGATTGTGGTCTTTCATTGCATCATAAAATATGACACTAGTCTCTATGCCAGTCAGCCTAATAATCTGATGATGCAAGTTGTAAGTAAAGCTATCGTTATTGTCTATGAGTAGAAGTGCCATAGGCTGTTTTTACACAAAAAAGCCTAAAAAACAATACTACTCTATTTCATTTATCAAACTACTCATATCACACATGAGCATAGAAAATTCTTTAAGTACTTTTTTATCTTGTTTACCAGTAAATTTAGAGATGAGTTTATAATATTCAGGAGTCAAAGTCTCTATCTTCTCTTTACCTAAATCAGTAAGTGACACACGCTTCATTCGTCCATCTGTCTCTGACTGATTAGCAACTATATAGCCTTTTGTCTGTAAACCCTTAAGCAAACCGGAAGCTGTCGCTCTTGTAACGCCCATCAAATCTGCTACTTCAAATGGGAACAGTCCATTTTTACCATCAGAGTATAAAACAGTGAGCGCCAAGAATCTGCCTTGAGAAAGATCGTGACTATTAAAAAACCGATCAATCACCTTGAAGGCATCGCTTGCTTTCTTTAAGAACTGCAATGAGAACACAGCAGAATTAGTGTCTATTCCTTTTTTGTTTTTAGATATTTTCTTAATTGATTTTTTATCTGGCAAGTCTTTAAGTAATAGCATAATGTTTCTCCGTAATACAGAGACTAGCATATCTACAAAACAAAATTTGTCATAAAAAAGTCAAAAATATATCTATTTATTCCAATTTTCATAATCAAGACGTTTGACGCTGTTACCACCATTATGGATCGATTGATAAAGTGCTATTTCTGCTCTGTTAAGTACATTGTCATAGCTTGAGTCGTTCTCTGACACACTACTACATCCAAAACTTGCCGTCATATTATACTGACCGCCATCAAGCTCAAAAATATTACTTTCAATAGCACACCTAACTCTCTCTGCCATCAGAGCGGCACCATTAGAGGGCGTGTCTGGTAATAAGATTATAAAGTCTTCATCACCTGTATTTGCGAATAAGTCAGTTGTTCTAAGGGTTGTCTTTATAACGTTGATAAAATTATTTACCATGCAGTTGGTCACTTCAAGCCCATAAGTGTCACTCAACTTTTCAGAGTGGTCTATACTAAGCATCATAATGGAATATGCATTACTCCCTCTAACAAATCGTTGGAAGAAATTATTAAGCTCTTTAAAGAAGAACCTTCTATTAAATATCCCAGTAACTGGATCCTCTACTGTAGAGTTTTGTAAATTTATTTCGAGATTTTTCAATTCTGAAATATCACTAGCAATCCAAGCAACGCAGTCAAGACCTGCATCTTTAATAGGAATAACTTTTGCACTAAAATAACTAACATCAGTGCTATGTGCTGATTCTGCGATATCTACATGTGATATGTTAGCTATCTGATATTCTACAAGTAACGTCTCTTGCGATTTGATAGCTTCAGTAATCTTAGACATAAAAAGGGTTGCGACCTCTTTAGATAAGGTCTCTTGGATATTCTTTCCGATAAAATCTGGAGTACCCTCTTTCAAATTGCTCTGAACAGAGCCAACAACCTTAAGATACTCTCCTGTCTGAGAAAACAGAATAACTGTTTCCTCCAGATTACTTAAAATCTGATCATACGTTTCTTTACTAAGTTCCATAAGCAAATCCCTTTACAATTAATAACAAATCAGAACAAGAAGATTTTATATTTACTTAAAAATCTTTTAACTGATATAATTATACTATTATGAAAAAAAATAATCTCTATATTTTAAAATATTTAGTACTTTTTACACTTTTATTTGTGCTTTATGCATGTGGAGGTGGTGGTGGAGGGTCAAGTTCGACAGATGGCGACACAGACACACCAGTTGTTGGCAATATAGGAACCTTAAGTTATGCTCCTGAAACTTGCTCAGATACAGATCAAAAAGACTTTATCTATGATGTCATGAAGGATGTCTATTTCTGGAATGATCAGACACCAGTCGTCGATCCTAGCACCTATGCCTCTAACTCAGATCTTCTAGCTGCTCTCAGAGTATCACCTGACAGTTGGAGCTATAACATATCACAGCAAGCTTATAACGACTACTACGCAGGTTCAAATATTGGTCTTGGAGTTAAATTAACTTACTCATCAGTTACTAACGAAATATTCATCTCACTTGTCTATCCAAGTTCACCAGCGGCAAATGCTGGATTAACAAGAGGCTTCGAATTATTAAGTGTAAACGGATATTCTGCTACTGATATAATACAAAACGACCTTTGGGATGACGCTTTTGGACCGAATGAAAATGGCTATGTTGTTGACCTTACATACATAGACACTAGCGATAATACTGGAACAACAAGTATAGTAAAGACAAGCTATTATGCCCATTCTGCTCCGGTTTATGACATCTTTACCAACGCAACAAATAGTAACAAAATAGGGTATCTAACTTACTTAGCTTTCTCTAGTAATTATAGAGTAGATCTCAGTGACGCATTTGAAGCATTTGAGACCAATAATATAAGCGAGCTTATAGTTGACCTCAGATATAATGGCGGCGGGCAAAACTCCGCTGCAAATTATCTAGGAAGTACTATCGCTGGTACACCACTCATTTATAACATTATGTATGCGTATCTACACAACTCTAGATATTCAGCATGGAACAGGTTAGTTGGATTTGCTTCGTCTGGAGCAACTCTTAACGTAGATAAAATAGTCTTCATTGTTACATCTCAGACCGCCTCTGCTAGTGAGCTTTTAATCAACAGTCTAACACCATATAAAGATGTAATTCTTATTGGCTCAAAGACCCATGGCAAACCAGTAGGAATGTATGCATTCTCTTATTGTACAAACTATTTAGTACCTATTTCGTTTCAAATGGTCAACTCTGACGGTAGCGGTGGCTACTATGATGGATTCTCGGTAGATTGTGATGATTCTGACGACCTAACTAAGCAACTTGGTGATGCAACAGAATCGATGCTTGCAACTGCTATAACCTACCTTGAGACTGGCGGATGTAGTAGATCAAGGGCTAATACTCTAAACTTACGAAATGTCGAAAGAACTGGTATTGAACGTATTTTTGATAATAGATAGAAATACTTATAACCGCCCTATTCCAATAGAGAAATTTAAAGATTACATTAGCTAATCCACCTTATATCCTATATATCTATGATTCTGCACTTGACTAGACAGACTTGTCTGTATATATTCTAATTATGAACAAAATACCCGTAAAAACAAGAATACTAGAAACAGCTAGCAGACTCTTTTATGTGCAGGGCTATAGAGCCACAGGGATAAACCAGATAATAAAAGAGGCAGAGATAGCAAAGGCAAGTTTTTATCAGCACTTCCCATCAAAGGAAGACTTATGCATAACCTATCTCGAAGATAGACATAACATCGCACATGAAAGACAAAAAATGTTTATAACCGACGGTAATAATGCGATCGATAGAGTTTGCAATCTATTTGAAAACATCAGACAGAACGCAATAAACAACAATTTTAACGGGTGTCATTTTCTCAATATAGCCTCAGAGATCAACGAGCACGAAAGTAAGATCAGGCTCATAGTGACTAAGCATAAATCACGGCTCATGTGGCTTATCGAAGACCAGCTTCAAGGGTATGATAACCCAGAGGAGATGTCAGAAATAATTTACGTGATATATGAAGGTGCTAATATTGCAGTTAAAAACTATAGAGATACTTGGCCAATAGATAGAGCGATCAAAACAACGAGAGCAATGCTTGAAAGGGGTACAAAATGAGCCAGCCAGATATCAGAGAATTCTCAAAAGAGTCAGTAGCAAGAATAGTTAACAGCTCATCAAAGAACACCCTTCACGACATTGATGAAAAGTCTTGGAAATCCCCCATTGTCGGTTTTGCTAGTGGTAACGACCCATTATTTAAAAGCTATAAAACATTAATAGGTGAGTTTTACTGGACACCACTTGAGGCGATGAAACTTGCATACCCTAATAGAGATTTTGACGAAGAGAATCTGAGTGTTATATGCTGGGTTCTCCCTCAAACTGATGAGACGCTGGCTGACCAACGTTTAGAAAAAGAACTTCCTGCTAAAAGATGGATACTATCAAGACATTATGGCGAACATTTTAACGAATTCCTACGAGCATCCATGAGAGATGAATTTATAAATATGGGAATAGATGCAGTCGCTCCAGCTATTTTAGAAGATTTTGCATATCAAAGATCAGACCAAGCAGGTATCTGTTCCAACTGGTCAGAAAGGCACACTGCCTATGCCGCAGGTATGGGAACTTTTGGTCTATCAGATGGATTTATTACAGAAAAAGGGAAAGCTCTCAGGATTGGTTCAATAGTAATTAATCATAAAATCACCCCAGACGTACGACCATACAAAACTCATACAGAAAATTGTCTATTTCATGCAAAAGGAACTTGTGGAGTATGTATGAAAAGATGTCCAGCAGACGCTATAACCAAAGATGGTCACAACAAACAGATATGCCACGACTATATCAGAGGGGTTACATCGCCATATGCCAAAGAGGTTTCAGGACAGGTCGTTACCCCGTGCGGTCTCTGTCAGGTAAAGGTTCCTTGCGAAAAAAGTAACCCAATGAGCAAGGCTTAGAATCTATTCAGATTCGTAACCTTTCTTTGCGCCCTTTTTCATATCTTTGTATACTTCTTTAAAGAATTTGCCAGTCTTCTTTGCACCTTTTTTAGTAGCATCTATAACGACTATACCCGCTTCTTTAGTACCTTTGGCTGCCTTCCCTGCAATTTCACCGACCTTCTCTGATTTCTCACCAGCGATAGCTCCTGATGTTGCTGAAAGTGCTAATGATACAGCTAGAATTAATATTATCTTCTTCATAATAACTCCTTTGTCTTTATGTATAATAATACAATACCAAGCATTTTCTTACAAGTGGTAGAAATATCTTACAAAATTCAAAATTACGCCTATAATAGTTTTATTCTCAGGGCGGGGTGCGATTCCCCACTGGCGGTATTCTGTTTATGCAGAGAGCCCGCGAGCGCTCAGATTAGTCTGAGGTCAGCAGATCTGGTGAGATACCAGAGCCAACGGTTATAGTCCGGATAGAAGAGATATATAAATCTATTTGTCGTATATCAGCACTTCTTTACGCCCTGATTCATGAAAGGAGATTTACATGAATCAGCTAATCACAAAAACTTCAACTATCGAAGAAGCAATCGAAGCACTCAGAAATGGTCAAGGGGTTATCGTCACAGATAATGAAGACCGTGAAAATGAAGGGGATCTTATCTTCTCCGCAGAGACCATCACTAACGAGCAAATGGCAACATTAATAAGAGATTGCAGTGGTATCGTGTGCCTATGCATCACAGACGAAAAACGCAAAGAGCTTGGTCTTGATATGATGGTAAAAACTAACAATAGTGCTTATGGCACAGCATTCACAGTCACTATTGAAGCGGCAGAAGGCGTCACCACAGGCGTCTCCGCAGCAGACAGAGTAACAACCATTAAGGTAGCTATAGCTGACGGAGCGACAAATGCAAACATAGCAAGTCCAGGGCACGTCTTTCCACTTGTAGCTAGAGCTGGCGGAGTTTTAGAGCGTGACGGACACACAGAAGCAACTATCGACCTTATGAAGATTTCTGGTTTCAAACCAGCAGGGGTCCTCTGCGAACTAACTAACCCAGACGGCACAATGATGAAAGCTGACGACATAGAGGTCTATGCAGAAGCTAATGACTACCTCGTTATCACCATAGACAGCCTTAAGGAATACATCCGCAACAACTAATCAGTTTAATCTATTATCTCCCCCTTAATCATAGGGGGAGTATATCTCGGTAACTCTGAGCCTGTAAAAAGTGAAGGAGTCTATAGGCTTGATATAATAGACATTTAAGATGACATCAAGGCTTATCATATCATCAAATATCGGTTTTTATTGACACCTATTTTCTCTCATTATATAATATCCAAAAGTAAAGGGGAGTAGCATCCAGTTCGCTGGTCTGTATTCCGTCAGTACGGTAGATTCTACCCGGTCACAGAGTTTCACACTCGAAATTTGCAAGACCTTTACCTTACAGCATACTGTTGTGGGTAAAGTTGTCATCATCATTCACATGAAAACCAACCTACAATCAAGTATAATAACTTAATAAGGTAGGATCATGACACTCAACACACAGAACATCAAACACGCAGCATTCGACCCTATTAGTCAGTTTCTAAAAAAGGAATCATCAAGTAGTATACTCATGCTAATCGCTATGGCGTCAGCTATGATACTCGCTAATTCAGGCTATTCTGAGATGTACCATAACTTCTGGCAGACTAAATTTGGTGCGACATTCGGCTCGGTAACACTCTATAAACCTATAATTCTATGGATCAATGATGGTCTAATGGCGATCTTCTTCCTTGTAATAGGTCTTGAGATTAAGCGTGAAATCTTGATTGGCGAACTATCAACCCTTAAGCAAGCGTTGCTACCCCTAGTTGGAGCTATAGGCGGAGCTGTAATCCCAGCTTTAATATATATAACTATCAACTACAAGGGCGGAATCCCTGCTGGATGGGGCGTTCCAATGGCTACAGATATAGCATTCGCTATAGGCATAATGGCACTCTTAGGTAGCCGTGTCCCTATCCAATTGAAGATATTCATCACGTCTCTTGCCGTGGTCGATGATATGATAGCTGTCTTGGTGATAGCCTTCTTCTACACTAGTGAAATACTAACAAATTACTTATTCTATGCTGGTATCACAATTTTTGTACTTATACTGCTCAACGTCTTTAAGGTGAGAGCTATACTTGCGTATCTTGTTGTTGGTGTTGTGCTTTGGTACTTCTTCCTAAAATCAGGTATACATGCCACGATAGCAGGTGTTATCCTCGCTTTCTTTATCCCTAGTGAGCCTAGGATACCTATGGCTACATTCAAAAAATCTATGGGGATATTCATGGTCGAGTTGAAACACAGTAAAAATAACCCAGACTCGGAGATACCAACTAAAGAGCAAAAATATATTTTCAACAAGATTATCCATGCATCCCTGTCTGCTTATAACCCAATGAGTAGACTGGAGTATAACCTTCATAGTTTATCAGCATTTTTAATCATGCCCCTATTCGCATTCGCAAACACTGGAGTCACAATCACCTCAGGCTCTATGACAGGGCTGATGAGCCAAGCGTCACTCGGTATAATATTTGGTCTTATGTTAGGCAAGCCTATAGGCATTATGACTTTTCTTAAGCTGGGTCAGAAGTTTAAGCTGATAGAGATTCCAGCTATCCTTACAAATTCAAGGCTGTTCGGAGCATCAGTATTGTCTGGTATAGGTCTTACTATGTCGATTTTTATAGCATCCATGGCGTTCAGTGCAGACTTCGTAGACATAGCAAAACTTTCGATTGTCATTGTCTCTGTCATATGCGGAATAAGTGGATATTTAATACTTAGAAATACTAGTAATAGAATAACTTAGCTTTATATACTGATAAAATAATAATTTTATTTCATTAGCTAGAACTAGATATTCAAATCCTACTCCCCCTATTATAGAGCTTCTATACTGGGGGAGTATTTCAAAACAGAGTGTTATGATATGCTCTCATTTTATTCCTCTTGAAGTGTAAAAAAGCAGTGTTATCCTTACATTGTAAGTATTTTCATAAATTTTTATTTATAAGATAGAGGAAGGCACAATGAGTAATAAAGAGAAGCTTGATACCCTTCTGAAAAAACGAGCCGAAGCATATCTAGGCGGCGGCAAAGAAAAAATCGACAAAAGGCACGAATCTGGCAGACTAACAGCCAGAGAGAGGCTAGCACTACTTTTTGACCCAGGCACATTTCAAGAGCACGGACTTTTTATGCACCACAGATGCACAAATTTCGGTCTTGAGAATAAAGAGTTCCCTGGTGAAGGCGTGGTGACAGGGATGGGGAGCGTTGCTGACAGAGTAGTTTATTCCGCTAGTCAGGATTTCACAGTTGCTGGTGGCTCAGTTGGTGAGTTCACAGCAAAAAAGATCACAGATGTTATGGATCAGGCTCTGAAAACGGGCGACCCATTTGTTTTTATCAATGATTCTGGTGGAGCGAGGATACAAGAAGGTGTTGACGCTCTCTCAGGATACGGTCATATTTTTTATCGTAACGTCCTGATGTCTGGTGTTGTTCCACAGATAAGCATCATTGCAGGTCCATGTGCAGGTGGTGCGGCCTATTCCCCTGCCCTCACAGACTTTATCATTCAGGTGGAACACGAAGGTCAGATGTTCATCACAGGTCCTTCTGTCATCAAACAGGTGACAGGCGAAGATGTCTCATCTGAAGAGCTTGGCGGAGCAGAGAGTCATTCGCACTACTCAGGTGTAGTTCACTTCACAGCCCAGAACGGACATGAGGCAATGAACCTATGCAGAAGGTTACTTTCATTCCTTCCTAGTAATAACACAGAGGAGCCTCCTGCGATACCAACCGAAACAAGCCAGCTTATGGGACCAGAGGAGCACCTCAGAAACCTCATCCCTGACGACCCAAAAGAACCATATGACATGCACAATGTCATTTTAAATCTAGTAGATAACGCTGATTTCCTTGAGGTACAAGAACACTTCGCACCTAACATTATCATAGGTTTTGCGAGAGTTTCAGGACACACTGTAGGTGTCGTAGCCAACCAACCACTCGAAAAGGCTGGCGTACTAGACATAGATTCATCAAGTAAAGCCGCCAGATTCATCCGTTTCTGTAACGCTTTCAACATACCACTCGTTACTCTTGTTGATGTGCCTGGCTTCATGCCTGGCGTAGACCAAGAGTATGGCGGGATCATCCGTCACGGTGCAAAAATGCTCTTCGCATATGGAGCCGCAACAGTACCTAAGGTCACACTCATCGTCCGTAAAGCATACGGCGGTGCTTACCTCGCTATGTGCTCCAAAGAGATGGGAGCAGACAAAGTTTATGCTTGGCCATACGCTGAGGTTGCCGTCATGGGAGCCGAAGGTGCGACAAGCATTCTCTATAACAAAGATATCAAAAATGCTGAAAACCCTACGGAAGTTCTAGCTGAGAAGACATCAGAGTATAAAGAGGCATTCACAACCCCTTATGTGGCGGCTGGACGTGGTTATATCGACGATGTTATAGATCCAGCTGAAACAAAGATGGTGCTCGTAGGAGCGCTTGAGGCTCTCCGTACTAAGAGAGAGATTCGTCCACAGAAAAAACACGGTCTAATACCGCTTTAGGATATAAAAATATGGAACCTAACTTAATCGAAGCATTAAAACTTAGTGCGGCAGGTATGTTAATCGTTTTTAGTTCACTGATCATCATAGCGTTGGTTATTAGCGTTATGAGATCACTTGACGAAAAATATACCAAAGCACAAGAGCGCAAAAATGCTCCCGCTCCTGTCAAACAGCAGACTCTCGACAACCTGACCCTTGTCCTTATATCTGCGGCAACAGCTACGGTTTTACAAAACAAACAGTACAGGATGCGTAGCATCAGGAAGATCGTCTCTAGGGACGCAACAGTAGCTGGTTGGGCTATGGAAGGCAGAAGCGTTCTGCACGGCTCACACGTAATGAATGTCAAAACTGAAAAATAATTTGGGGATTATAAAATGAAACTTAATATAACTGTACACGGTGTCTCATACGAAGTAGATGTTGAGATTTTAGATGATGATCAAGGGTATCAATCAGCTCTGCCTATGATGCCTAATGTGCCCGACTACCAGTCGCCACTCCCTTCTGCACCTAGTGTGCCTAGACCTGCGGCAAAAAGAAAACAAGTGATGACTAACTCTAGCGGCTCCATAACAAGCCCAATCGCTGGGATTGTCTTAGAGATTAAATGTGCTGTAGGTAACGCAGTTAAAGAGGGTGATATCGTTATGATCCTTGAAGCTATGAAGATGAAAACATCTATCGCTGCACCAGTAGACGGCACAGTAAAAGCTATACCTGTATCAAAAGGGGACAACATTAGAGAAGGCGAAATCCTCGTAGAGTTCGAGTAGAAAGATGAACATCATTTTTCAATTTCTCCAAAATGGTGCACTTGGTCACTTTTCATTAGGAAATATGCTAATGCTCGTGGTCGGATGTATCTTTTTATATCTGGCTATCGCCAAAGATTATGAACCACTACTATTAGTGCCGATAGGATTCGGTATTCTAGTTGGTAACATACCTTATGGTGAAGGGCTGAATATCGGCGTTTATGAGATAGGAAGTGTATTTTCTATACTATACAAAGGTGTTAGCCAAGGTTTCTATCCTCCGCTTATCTTTATGGGTATCGGTGCGATGACGGACTTCTCATGTATGCTGTCTAACCCCAGACTGATCATCCTAGGTGCTGCGGCACAATTCGGTATCTTTATCACATTAGTAGGGTCTATAGCCCTAGGGTTTGAAACATCTACCGCTGCTGCTATCGGTATCATAGGTGGTGCTGACGGTCCTACAGCTATCTTCTTGTCTAGTAAGCTAGCTCCAGATTATCTCGGTGCGATAGCTATTGCCGCATACTCGTACATGGCTCTTGTGCCTGTTATCCAGCCACCTATCATTAAGCTACTAACTACTAAAAAAGAACGCCTTATCAGGATGGAACCTTCGAAACCTGTTAGTAAAAAGCTTAGAATACTCTTTCCGATTGTCGCTTTTATGATAACTACGATGATAGCACCAGGGGCAATTACACTCCTCGGAATGCTCTTCTTTGGTAATATAATTAAAGAGTGTGGCGTAACAGAGAGACTAGCTAACACAGCTCGTAACGCTATGATAGACATAGTTACGATACTCCTCGGCTTCACAGTTGGACTCAGCACGGATGCTACGAGATTTCTGACACCAGATTCTATAAAGATTTTTGCACTCGGTGCAGGCTCGTTCTGCGTTGCTACGGCGTCTGGCGTGATAGCAGCTAAGATAATGAATAAACTAAGCAAAAAACCTATCAATCCTATTATTGGTGCGGCAGGTGTTTCCGCTGTGCCAGACTCAGCAAGGGTTTGTCAGGTTGTCGGTGCACAGGAAGACCCAAATAACTTCCTCATTATGCACGCTATGGCTCCTAACGTAGCTGGAGTTATATGTAGCGCCATCGCCGCCGGTGTATTCTTGTCCGTCTTTAACTAATTGACTTATATTATCTTCTACTCCCCTTACTAAAAGGGGAGTTTTTTCTTATTACTCTGGGCTTATAAAAATCTCTTGAACTTATTGATTGTAATGGCTCATATGATTAATCACCAGAATAACTATCTCCCGTCACTCTGAGCATGTACTCATGCGTAGGAGTCTATAGCCATCGCATAATAGACATTTAAGATCATATCTAGACATATCAATATTATAAAAACTGAGATTATTACGATTATTCCTAGACTTCAGAATGACTACCTTATCTCACCTCTTATCAAAGATGGCTTTTTATAATTTTAATAAAATAAATCCTATTGTTTACTTAAACACAAAAAGCTAATATTATAAAACTACATATAATGTTAATTTGGAGAACGCAATGGGAATACCTGCAGCATACTTAACAACCAGAAAAAGACTACCTGATATGTTAGAAGCAATTAAAACTGCTCAAGCTCCTGAGAAATTCAAACAAAAATTTTTAGAAACACTAGAGTTTAAAAACAAAACAGACAGATTATTTATAAATTTGTTGAAATCACTCAATTTTATTGATGATACGGGTAAACCTACTCATAGATATCACGAATATCTTGATCAAACACAATCAGAACTCATTTTAGCTGATGGCATAAAAGAAGCATACAGCGATTTATTTGCAGTCAATACAAAAGCAAACGAGCTTACTAAACAAGAAGTGCAAGGAAAATTAAAGACACTATCACAAGGTCAATATAGTGAAGGTGTTTTAAGTCATATGGCAGACACATTTGCAGTACTTTGTAAGCAAGCAGATTTTAAACAAAAAAGTAAAGAAAGCACTTATAAAATAAGTGATACGACTATAGAAGAATCAACAAACAAAGAGAATTCCGAAATTAATGATACTATAAACAAGCTTGATTTTGGTGGGCTAGTATACAACATTCAAATTGTACTACCTGAAACACGTGACCAAGCCGTATATGATGCGTTATTTAAAAGTTTAAAGCAACACTTACAGTAAGGAAATACAATGGATAACATTTATGAATTTGTATTTAGAGGCTTATTGACAGAAGAAGCACTGGATAGAAATGGTCGAAAAACAATTCGAACAGCGAGTATTTCTGATATAGAAATGGCAGAAACACTCTCTATACCATTTCTTGACGATGAATTTGTGTCTGATGCAAAAAAGATGTCAGTTGTTTTTATAGCAGTTGCATCATTTGAGAATAGTGTTAGAGATCTTGTTTCAGGCATTATGTTAGAAAGTAAAGGCGAGGGCTGGTGGGATAGTGTTGCAAAAGGAATAAAAGAACCAGCTTTAAAACGAATGAAAGCTGAAGAAAATGTTAAATGGCACGCACAAAGAGGCCAAAACCCTATAAACTATACAACATTAGCAAATTTAGTTGCAATAATGCGACACGATTGGGAAACTTTTGAACCTCATATACATAATTTAGAGTGGGCAAGCAATGTATTTGATGCTATCGAAAGATCAAGAAACGTAATTATGCATAGTGGCACATTAGACAAAGAAGATATTGAACGATTAGGAATATATATTAGAGATTGGATTAAACAGGTAGGTACATAATCATCCATATTCTTACGGTCGATACTCTATTACAGAGTATCGATATTCAGAGAAACAGTTGTGAAATATTCAATCAAAGCAACATGGACTTTATGGACTTATAGTGAGTGCGAGCTTTAGCGATAATATTGAACAAATCATCTTTACCTAGGTTTAAACCAGTGATAACAAGTGCATCCCTGCCAGATTTATCCAGTTTTTCAGTCTCCATAAAGTGTAAAAGATTTTCTGCAAGATGCAGAGCCTTAGTCTCTTCAATGTGGTCACTATCTTTCATGGTTTTGCAGTTAAGTATTGGTACATAATAATTTTTAGCAAAGTTCCACTTCTTCAAGAGCATGCCGCTTATAGTATTATAATTGCTATCAGCAATCTGTTTTGCGTACTCTTCAATGTCCATCTTAAGCAGACCTTCCTCTTTAAGATACCTTGAGAGTGCAGCGTATATAAATAGCTTTCCAAGAGTGCTTAAAAGCCCAACTGAAAACATGACTTCTTTAGATGTAATATTAAAGTAATCAGTCAGCACATAACACAAAGATGCAGTCTTAAGCGATGTGATAATTGTCTCTTCAATCTCTTTTGCGAAAATAAGATCCTTATTAATGAGTAATGATTTATTAATGAAATTTATTAAAAACACTTTTGCATTTTGTAGCCCGACTCTTACAAGTGCCGCTTCTACAGCCGCTATTTCTCCGTATGAACCACTAAAATATGTTGAGTTTGCCATTTTAATAAGGCTTGAATGAAGTACAGGATCAATTTTTGTCATACAATCTATATCTTTAAAGCTTACTTCATCATTATCCAAAGCTGACAAGACACTGACAGCACAGTCATTATTGACAGTTAATATAATATTACCTTTAGTCAACACTAACTTGATATATTTCAACACATTACCGTGTGAACCCTCATCAGAGTTCTCTTTCATATATGGCTTACAGATGCCCATCTTAGTCATAAGATCAGCAAAATCACCTGTATTATCTTTATGACTTATTGTTATTATATTCGATGAAGTAACTAGTCGTAGGAGTGTTTTATTAGTATAAATTACAATGATATTTTTTTTAGCTTCGTTTAAATACACTCTTAACTTACTAAAGACAAGGTAGTCTTCTTTAGAGTTAAGTATAATGATCAGGTTCAGAATATTAGGATTTAATGCGGCCTGTTTGACACCCGCTGAAACAGTACAATAACTTTCTATCTCAAGACCTAGTATTTCGTAATAAGCAGTGTAGAAAGTAACAAGTTTTTTATCATTTCCTGCAACGATACTATCCATATAAAGTAATCCTTTTGTTTATATTTAAAAGTATCATTAATTTAGGATGATAGCAACCAATATGCAATACGTGAGCTAGAGTCATATGATCGATTACGTTTTGATTAGTTAAAGAATGGTCATAGACGAAGTAAAACTTGTAATGTGAGTAGTAGAAGGAAGGTAGCTATTGTTACGTGCTGTTTTATGTTTGCGATTAGTTCAAGGCGGATGAGTAAAAATGAAGGAGCGTATTTTCGAGTAAATTTCTTATTTCGAGTTAATCAAGAAAACT
>PKTN01000007.1:0-23221 GCA_002869185.1 Denitrovibrio sp.
AGTTTTCTTGATTAACTCGAAATAAGAAATTTACTCGAAAATACGCTCCTTCATTTTTACTCATCCGCCTTGAACTAATCGCAAACATAAAACAGCACGCAACAATAGCTACCGTCATCGCGAGGGATGAAATAACGAGGCAATCTTAGTCCATATCTAACTCGTCATTATGATGAAGTGAACGAATGTAATGATCTCAGCCTTAGCCTAATAATACTGGCTAGTAAGTATTAAATCTGAGTTATAAACTAATAATGATGATAGTAAGCAAAGATGGTTACATATAAGTATTGACAATGATAAGTTCAATTGTAATGATAATTAAACAATATACATTATGGATGTTTATCATATGCAGTTGCTGGACACTTATAAATATAGGATATTGCCTCATCTTAATCTTATTTTAGTATTCCCTGTTATCAAATCTGGTGATGTTATTAGAATGATGCAAAAGATGAATGATGTGGTATTTGCTGATCCTGAATACAGAGATAATATGAATGCTATCGTTCAATATCAAGATACAGATTTTCCCAAAAACGAAATATTTTATAATGACCTTGATAAAAATATATTTTTATCAGTAAAAACAAACATTTATGTAGATATCTTTAATGAAAATGAAAAACATATGGAAAAATTCTCGAAGGTATTCAACATTTTTGCTAAACAAAATTCTAGTTTCTCGAAAAAAGTATGTTATTCATACTCTGTTCAAGAAGCTATATCCATATTGGGACTTCATGAGCATTCTGAAATTATAAAACAGTTCTTTTCTGAAAAGCCTACTGTATAAATCTTATTAGTTCCTAATACTATACAGCTTCTTTATCCATATTTATTAAAGCAAGTACACCATCATAAAGTCCTTGTAGAAGATCGACTTCAGAGATGCCGAGACGGCGTTTATTACTTATATCAAAGATTCCCTCTTCGCTTTCGGAGTGTTCCCCGTGGATGCCCCTAATCTGCAAGAAGTACTCATCTGTGATCTTTTCAAATATTTCCATATTCTTAGCAAGATTTGGTAATTTAATATGAACACTTGCACGCATAGCTGTCCCTAGATTTGTAGGGCAACTTGTTATAAAGCCTAAGTGATCATTATAGAGGAATGAAAACGCATCTGAAAGAATCGCAACAGCCTTTGATAATCTACTAAACACTTGAAAGATATCACCACCATTTTGCATAGAGATGATGCGTAGTTGATCCTCTTCATTTATCAATACTAAAAACGTCTTATCATGATTATGAAAAATCCCTCTTCCTGATGGCCAGTCTCTATTCAGCCCTGCCGCTTCCAAATACTTATCCCCAGCTTTGAATAGAAAATGATCCTCAATCAATCTAGTGCTATCCTCTTCACTCATTCCTGCGAGTGGATAATAATCTCCCGCAAGCTCGCCAGTCAATCCCTTCAAAATAGCTGAAACTTTACTCTCTATCTCGTCTCTTTGCTCTTTACTAATAGCAGTTCCTAGTGGCATGTCTGCCAAATTTCTACCAACTCTAATTCTAGTTGAAATTATATATTTTCCTTCTGGGTCAGGGTTCGCCCATCCGCTTTCTGGTGGAGTGAGGTCACTCGTGTGTGAATCAGATGTGCTGAAATTATGATAGTCAGCAATGATCTTGTCGAATATAGGTGCAAATATTTTGTATGATTCCAGATCACCTGCATAAATACCTACGTTGCTACCGTCATTTACCACGCCAGATTTTATAGCTTGATCAAGCGTGAAGCCACTGCTTGTCTTTAAATCGTTTAAGCTATAGTAAATCTCTTTCGTGAGGTGTTTCTTTAGTAGTGAGTTGTTTGTTGATCCAAATACAGGAAAATCATTATTAGGCATATTTATCTCCTAGACAAAAGATGATGAGCAATTAGTTAGTTAAGTTCTATTTTACCATATAATACACATGTTAACGCTTAAACTAAAAATATCTAATATAACTACCGAAATCTGGTATTATGGATTATAATATACATTATTATATATATTCGAATGGGGATTGAACATGGCAGAAAAAATTATTATTCTCGGCACTGGTGGACACGGTAAGGTAGTCAAGGAGCTTGCAGAAGCTTGTGGATATGAAGTTCTTGGATTTGTAGGTAATGCTAAGCCTGTTGGTACGCGCATTCTAGATAAGAAAGTGCTTTGCTGTGTAGATGATATCGAAACCTTAAAAAGTGAGACGACTAAGGTTGCGGTGGCGAGGGTATCCAATACTGTACGTGAGAAGCGTGTAAATGAAATGGTTGCTCTTGGATTCGAAATTCCTTCACTTATCCATCCTTCTTGTATCTTTAGTCCTAGTGCTGATGTTGGTGCTGGTGCTGTTGTTATGGCTGGAACAGTGATAAACGCTGATGCATATGTTGGCGAACACTCTATAATAAATACTGGTGCGACTGTCGACCACGATTGCCGTATAGGTGACTATTGCCATATTTCTCCTGGTGCTAATCTCGGTGGCGAAGTGACTATACGCGACTATACTTGGGTTGGTGTTGGTGCCGCTGTTAGAGAGTGCATAACAATCGGAAAAAACGTTATGGTTGGTGGCAGTGCATTTGTTGCCTGTGATATAGAGGATAATGTTACAGCTATAGGTGTCCCTGAAAAGGTGACAAAATTATAATGAAATTTCCTTTATCCATACCTTCACCCACAGAAGCTCAACTTGAACAGAAATATGTTAGTGAAGCTCTGTCTGATAATCAGGCAGCGACTGGTAAATACATAACATTATTCGAAGAGTCAGTTGCAGATCTTGTAAAATCTAAGAACGCTATGGCAGTTGTGAATGGAACATCTGCAATTCATCTAGCTCTCTTATCACTTGGTATTGGCAAGGGCGACCTTGTATTCGCCTCAACATTTACATTCATCGGCTCTGTCTCACCTATAGTCTACGTTGGTGCTGAACCAGTCTTTATAGATAGTGACAAGTCGACATGGAACATAGACCCAAACCTTTTAGAGGACGAACTGAAAAGACGCACATCTTTAGGCGAGATAATTCCGAAAGCTCTACTTATCACACATCTTTACGGTCAACCAGCTGATATGGACAGCATCGTGAGTATCTGTGATAAGTATGGGGTGATAATAATAGAGGACGCAGCTGAATCCCTCGGAGCCGCATACGGTGATAAACAGACGGGGACTTTTGGCAAGTGCGGTATCTTTTCCTTTAATGCGAATAAGATAATAACATCTGGCGGTGGCGGAATACTAGTTAGTGATGACGCTGACTTAGTCGCTAAGGCTAGGTATTTTGCAAATCAGGCTAAAGAACCAGTTGAGCATTACGAGCATCTGAATATTGGCTATAATTATCGTATAAGTAATCTGCAATCAGCTTGTGGATATGCACAGATGCAAGAGCTTCAAAAGCGCATCCATACCAAAAGGACAATCTTTGACAAGTATAGAAAGGCTTTAGAAGGGGCGCCTGTGACCTTTATGCCTGAACATGAAAAGGCGGTTGGCTCCAGGTGGCTTACGACACTCCTATTTAATGATGAGGACAAAGAGAGCATTTACGGTTATCTAAAAGTAGAGGGGATAGAGTCTCGCTAGCTATGGAAACCTATGCATATGCAACCAGTATTTAAAGATGCTAAATCTGTCACTAATGGAACATCTGAAGAGTTTTTTGAATATGGACTTTGCTTACCATCTTGTATCGACCTTAGTGATGAAGATATTAAAGAGATTACCGAGAAGATCATAAGAATATTGTGAATTTTAGTTGCTTTCAAACGTATTGAGGGCGATTATATATATAAGGAGTCTGATATGTCTCTATTAAATTTCGAATTTCCTCTGATAACAGGGGAGATGAAAAGCCTTTCAGATTATGAGGGTCAGGTGGTGCTAGTGGTAAATACTGCGAGCAACTGTGGTTTTACGCCTCAGTACGAAGGTTTAGAAGAGATTTATCGGATGTATAAAGATAAAGGATTTGTGGTTCTTGCCTTCCCTTGTAACCAGTTTGGCGATCAGGAACCAGGTAATTCAGAAGATATTCAAGGCTTTCTCAATAGTAACTATACTGTGACATTCCCTGTCTTTGGAAAGATAGAGGTGAACGGAGAAGAGGAACATCCTTTCTTTCGTGCACTAAAAACTATGGCTCCTGGGACTATGGGGACAAAAAACATTAAGTGGAACTTTACCAAATTCTTAATAAGCAGAGACGGTACTAGAGTTGAAAGATTTGCATCATCTAAACGTCCAGAGAAGATTGTCGCATCTATAGAACGTGAATTGGAGCTTTAATTTACCTCTTTTTAAAACCTAATAGCTGAAAAATATCATCCTTTTTAACAATCAATGACCCTGCTATTTTTTCGTCTATATGTACAAGATTTCCTATCTTTGGTAATTCGCCAGAGACCGACCTAGCCAATATTAACTTATCCTTACGTTGCAAAATAACCAAATCAAGTGGCGAGTCAAATCCCTCAGGTGGAGTATAAAGTCTTGTTGCTGAAAAGATTCTATATTTTTTATCTTTAACAGGTTTTATTATTGGCTCTTTAAATACCATTGGCTCAGGGAGAGGTTTCACCTTTGCACCTGTCTTTTTTAAGATGGTTACAAAGTTGTTAGTCGCTAATCCTCCAATGCTCTGTGTGAGCGCGATATCTGTCTTTTCAGGAGTTATCTCTTTTGGATATTTGCCCGTCATTATACGATAACATTCAACTATCTGAGCGAGACCTGAGGCTCCTACTGGATGACCCCGTGATTTAAGCCCTCCAGATATATTTACTGGCAATTTACCGTTATGGTACCCCTCTTTGTTTTTGTAAAATTTTTCTACTTCTTTTGGTTCTAATAGAAAAGTATCTAATAGACCGACGACCTCAAAAGGGGTGAAAGCATCATGCACTTCTGCAAAGTTAATATTCTCAGGACCAAATCCAGCCATGTTATATGCGGTGATAGCTGCTTTCTGAGTCGATGTGAAACGAGTTATGATGTCTCGCTTAGTGAGAGCCTGTTTATCTGTTCCTTGCCCTACGCCAGCGACTGTGATGTCAGTTTTTTCCGATGTGAGTATAACTGCTGCTGCCCCGTCGCTTATAGGTGAGCAGTCGAACAGCCTAAGTGGTTCAGCTACATGTTTACTGTTCATATACTTTTCTTTTGTTATATCTTTTTGAAATTGAGCATGTGGGTTGAGGCTTCCGTAATGGTGGCTCTTTATAGCTACCTCAGCTAGAACATCAGTAAATCTATTTTCTGAGATATTGTTATCGTAAGCAAATCTTCTGGCACACATCGCAGCGAGTGAAGGCATGCTCGCGCCTGTCTTTCTCTCTGATGGTTCTATAACCTCTGATATAATCTTAGTCACTTTAGGTGTGGAGAGGTGGGTCATCTTTTCAGCAGCTAGGACCAAGACACTCTTATATAAACCAGCTCTGACTGCGGCATAGGCTAGGTAGAATACAGCCGCACCTGTGCTGGATGCTGTCTCGATACGCACAGATGGTACTCCAGATAGACCGACTTTGTCTGTAACGTACGATGCAATATTCCCAACGCCAGTGAATGCTTCAGGGTTCATTAGACCAAGGTATACTGCCTCTATCTCAGAAAGATCGGCATCCATATTTTCTATCGCTTCACGTATCTTATAGATAAGTTTATCATCTGATTTTCCAAATTTTGAGAGCCCTGCTGCTTTCAGGTATACACCCATGGATCACCTCACTATAAGTTATAATGAGACAAAACGAGTGCGATATCAAGTCTAATTGGTTTTAATTATGATATAAAGAAATTGACTAGTGAGTAAAGATGAGGTAGTAACTTAGAAACGTCTCCTAGACTGGGGCTACTATCCCGGTTTAACATAAAAAGCCAGAGGTTTTAACGCCTCTGGCTTATCTTTTGAATAGTTATAACAATAGCTTAGTAGCGGTCGTTATTATATCCGCCTCTAGGCTGTCTTGGTGCTCTAGGTCTAGCCTCGTTTACAGTGAGAGGTCTACCTTCCATTTCAACACCGTTAAGGTCATCGATA
Source organism: Denitrovibrio sp. (assembly GCA_002869185.1). Classification (GTDB taxonomy): domain Bacteria; phylum Chrysiogenota; class Deferribacteres; order Deferribacterales; family Geovibrionaceae; genus Denitrovibrio. Next base: position 6,055 of record PKTN01000007.1, read on the forward strand.
GCAGCTTTAGCTTGCTCATCATCTTCCATTTCAACAAAACCGAATCCTTTAGAACGGCCTGTTTCGTGATCTGTAATAATTCTTACAGACGCTACATCACCGAAAGCCTTAAACATGTCGTTGATTTCATCTTCCTGTGCTTTGTAAGGAAGATTTCCTACATAAATATTCATATTCTCTGATACTATCCTCGATTTTCGCCAAAAAACATTCCTATCGATAGTCAACTCTGGCGAAAACAAATAGACTTGAAAATCGATATACTGTCACACGGACCTTGCCAGACGGTAGATAGAGGCGGGTCAGACCTTTTAAAAAAGGCATCTGGCCTAATATCTCCATACACGAAAAAAATATCAAAAATTTTTACGCTTCGCAACAGTATTTTTAACCAAGTAGTAAAAATGTGCTAGATACTACTATTTTAAAGTAACTCTGTTCACTTGTATTTCGTCTCTAATTACGCCACGATGATATTTTATAGATGGCTCACCGAGGAGTAGAGCATATGATACTACATGGTCATCAGGTATCCCAAGATCACCTTTCAACTCTGGTACTAGAGCTAAGACGTGCATGACAAAGCCAACCCAGACAACACCTAACCCCATGCTGGTTGCCATTAACTCAATATAAGCGAGATTAATAAAACCGTCAGCCTCTGGGCACGGGTCTGTCTTTGGAGCGGATGTTACGATAAGGTGAGGTGCCCCCCTGAAAACTATGTCTGTACCTGTTCTGTATGCTTTAGTTACGTTTGAGAAGAACGCGTGTGGACCTGTGAGTTTGCCAGCTTCGTCAAGCTCTTCGAGCTTACTTATAGCTTTCTCAACAAAGATATTCATACTTTCTATATTATCTATGATGTTTATCGTAGTGTTTCGTACGTTCTTGCCTGTTGGAGCATTAGCAACTGTCTTTATAAGCTTATTGATCTTTTCAGGCGCGACATCTGTTTGTATAAACTGTCGTGTTGATCTTCTATTTCTTATAAGCGCATCAACTTGTTCTGCCGTAGGTATTTCGCTAACTGGAACGCATTCGTCAGGGTTTACGTCTAATATTGAAAGGGCTGCTGTTGGGCAGATAGCAAGGCAGTGCTGGCACTGCATGCAGAAACTTTCTTTTTCTGGGCTTATTGATGGGTATGTGTCAGGGTCGAAGCTAATAATTCGCACTGGGCAGTCTGTTGCACACTGTCCACATTTTATACATTTATACGCATCGATTTTAAAATTTAACATATTAAATAGCTCCTAGTTTTTCGAGAAGTTCATCTGGGAATTTTTGTCTTCCTCGCTCATTTAAGCAAGTTCCAGTCACGGCTCCTTTTAGGACAAGCTTATCGTCTGACGAACGATAAATATCCTGCTCGAATGTTACTCTAACCTTTGAGTCTGCTATGACATTTAGTCCGATCCAAAATTTATCACCACTGCGGAGTGATGATTTATACTCCATAATGACCTTAGTAACTATCAGGTAAATCCCTTTATCAGAGTACTCAGCAAAATCTATATCTTTTGATAGTAGAAATTCGTGCCTGGTGTGTTCCAGATAGTTTTGATATACAGAATTATTGACAACCCCTTGCATATCAAGTTCATAATCTCGTACTTTAAAGTCTAATCTATATGTATATTCTTTCATCTTGATACCTCTGGGGTATTGTAAATTCAAAATGATTTAGAGTCAACTGAACCAAATGGGACATAAATTGTCTTTAAATATATAAAGTATGTGTTATCTTTAGTAGGCAAGGAGAAGTTTATGAAAGGCTTAAAATATATATTAATGGCTCTTGTTATGGTCATTTTCACGGGGGTTGCTATGAGCTTAGAGAGTAAAAAATCTGAAGCAATATTTGCAGGCGGATGTTTTTGGTGTATGGAAGCGCCATATTCCTTTATAGACGGAGTGGAAGATGTCTCTTCTGGATACACTGGGGGACATGTGGACAACCCAACATACCATCAGGTATCAGCAGGAAACACAGGTCATTATGAGGCTATCAGGATAGTTTATGATCCTGCGAAGGTTAGCTATGAAAAGCTGTTGAATGTGTTTTGGCAGAATATAGACCCTACAGATGATGGTGGTCAGTTTGCAGATAGGGGTACACAGTATCTTACAGCAATATTTTATACAGATGACGATCAAAAGCAACGTGCAGAGAAGTCAATCGATGAGCTGAATAAATCTGGCAAGTTTAAATCGCCTGTCGTGACACCAGTCCTTCCTGCTGCTAAGTTTTACGAAGCAGAGGAGTATCATCAGGATTACTATAAGAAGAACCCAGATAGCTACAAAAGATATAAAGTCGGTTCGGGTAGAGCTGGTTTTATAGAGAAGAACTGGGGGAAACCAAATATTGATCAGCAAAAAGGTGATAAAGATTGGCGCAACTTTAAAAAACCATCAGAAGATCAGCTAAAAGAGATACTTACAGACCTGCAATATAAGGTTACTCAAAGGGACGGAACAGAAAAACCGTTCAATAATGAATACTGGGACAATAAACGTGCGGGTATTTATGTTGATATAGTTTCAGGTGAGCCTCTCTTTTCGTCAACAGATAAATATAAGTCTGGTACAGGCTGGCCAAGCTTTGTTAAGCCACTAGTTGCAGAGAATATATCTCAGCATGTGGATAAGAGCTGGTTTGCTGTTAGGAACGAAATCCGTAGCACACACGCTGATTCTCACCTAGGTCACGTATTTGATGATGGTCCAAAAGATAGGGGCGGGCTCAGATATTGTATGAACTCCGCATCTATGAAGTTTATCCCAGCAGAAGAATTGGAAGCAAAAGGGTATAGCGAATTCACATATCTATTTAAATAATAGTCAATATATCAATCACTAAGGGGGGCAGTTGCTCCCCTTTTTCTTTATCAGGTCATATTAATTTTAGAAAAAAGATAAAAAAAGTATAAATAAGTCTTGCAAAGTTTTGGAAGGTCACTATTATCATGTTAAAGGTGATCAAATGAAATTAACAGCTAAAACGTATTACGCACTTGTAGCTAGTGTTGACCTAACCAAAAATTATGGAAAGGGACCGCTCCGTGCAGCGAGCATAGCGGAGAAACACAATATTCCAACACGGTTTCTTGAGCTTATTTTAAACGAACTCAAGAGTGCAGGTGTCATTGATTCTAAAAGGGGAGCTGAGGGCGGTTTCTACCTTACTGATTCACCAGAGACTATAACAGTCTATGATCTTGTCAGGGCTATCGAAGGGGAGATCACTATCGTAGATTGTGCAAAAGTCTCTGGTCAGGGCGAGTGCATGTTTCAAGAGTATATGGGTGGTCTCCAATCCACCATTATTAATTACTTCAAAAACACAACATTAAAACAACTAGCCGACTCAGCCAAAGAAGAGCTGGGTGTACTAAATTACGTAATTTAATTTTTTTAGAGGATACAACAATGAATCATATCGACAGCAAACTACTACACGAAGGATACGATATAGACGAAACAGGCTCCAGAGCTGTACCCATTTATCAGACAACAAGCTATGTCTTTAAATCTAGCGAGCATGCGGCCAATCTTTTTGGGCTAAAAGAATTCGGTAATATATATACAAGACTGATGAATCCAACACAGGACGTTTTAGAGAAGAGGCTTGCTGCTCTTACAGGCGGAACAGCCGCACTTGCAGTCTCATCTGGTCAGGCAGCTATTACTTATTCGATACTAAATATTGCTTCAGCTGGGCAGAACATCGTGAGTGCTTCAACACTCTACGGTGGAACATCAAACCTCTTTAGATACACACTGAAGAGACTTGGAATAGATGTTAGGTTTGTAGACGGTTCTGACCCTCAAAGCTTTGTGGATGCAGCAGACGAGAACACTAGGGCGTTCTATGTAGAGGCTCTTGGTAACCCAGGCAATAATGTAGCGGATTTTGAAAAAATAGCAGAGCACGCACACGAGCTTGGTGTTCCGTTTATAGTGGACAACACTGTTGCTCCTTACATCTTTAAACCTTTCGATCATGGTGTTGATATTGTTGTCTATTCACTTACTAAGTTCATAAGTGGTAATGGTACAAGCATAGGTGGCGCAATTGTTGAGAAGGGTGATTTTAACTGGAACAACGGAAAATTTCCGGAGATCACTGAGCCAGATCCATCATATCACGGTGTTAGTTACTGGGGAGCTTTTGGTAACCATAAAGATGCTGTTGTCCCTGGGGTAGCTTATGTATTGAAGGCGAGAGTTCAGCTACTTCGAGATTTGGGGTCTTGCATCTCTCCATATAACGCAAATCAAATCCTTTTAGGTCTAGAGACACTACCTCTTAGGATAAAAAAACATTGTGAGAACGCACTAGCTGTTGCGAAATACCTTGAGAACCACCCGAAGGTAAATTGGGTTAATTATACTGGACTAGCATCACACGTTGATCACAAAAAGGCAGATTACTATCTGAAAGGTGGTTTTGGTTCGATCGTAGGTTTTGGTATCAAGGGTGGCATAGAGTCAGTGACGAAATTTATAGACACGGTAAAACTTTTCTCACATGTGGCAAATATTGGTGACGCTAGGTCGCTGGTTATACATCCTGCGAGCACAACACACCAACAGCTAACAGCAGAGGAGAGAATCGCTGCTGGAGTTACAGACGATTATATCAGGTTGTCAGTGGGTATCGAGGAGCTTGACGATATCCTTGCTGATCTTGAGCAGGCGCTTTATAAATTATAGGTGATCAAATGAGCAGAATATATAATAGCATTCATGCTAGCTACGGAAATACTCCAGTAATAAAATTGGAGAGACTCGGCAAGGGGCTTAAGAACGATATTTACCTTAAGCTAGAATCAGACAATCCAGCTTTCTCTGTTAAAGACAGGATAGCTAGGTCTATGGTTTTGAAAGGTATACAAGATGGTTCTCTGACAGAAGGGAAGCGCATAATAGAGCCGACTAGTGGTAACACGGGGATCGCTCTTGCGATGCTTGGAGCTTCGCTTGGGTATGGGGTAGATCTTGTGATGCCAGACACTATGAGTGTTGAAAGACGTAAAATGATGACTATGTTAGGTGCTAATATCATACTTACCCCTGGTGCTAAAGGGATGAAAGGGACTATAGAAAAGGCTGATGAACTTATCGCTGATAATCCAGATAATTATTTTAAGCCGTCGCAGTTTGATAACCCTGCGAACCCTAGGATCCACTTTGCATCCACAGGACCTGAAATCTTTTCAGCTCTTGATGGCGAGATAGATGTTTTTGTCGCTGGTGTTGGGACAGGTGGTACTCTGAGCGGAGTATCTAGCTTCCTTAAGCAAGTCGTTTTCGGTGGGATTACTAGTGTTGCTGTTGAACCAGCATCAAGTCCTGCCATATCAAAGCATATCGCAGGTGATGAATTTTCTCCTGCACCACATAAAGTTCAGGGGATAGGGGCTGGTTTTATTCCTGCAAACCTTAACCTTGATGTTGTTGATAGGGTTGAAACTGTGAGTGACGATGAAGCACTCGAATTCGCCAGAAGACTCTTTAAAGAGGAAGGTATAAGTGTATGTATATCTAGTGGTGCAAACGTTGCTATTGCTTACAGGCTTGCTTCTAAAGGTGATTGTAAGGGTAAGAATATCGTGACTGTTGCTCCTTCAGCAGGTGAGAGATATTTGAGTACGGTACTTTTTGAAAATATATAATAATCATTAGGGGTACTTAGGTGCCCCTTTTTTATTTAATGCGTTTTACTTTGATTTTTTCTGCTTTTCCTTTAGCTTCTATCTCTAAGATATTGTCAGTTCGTTCCATGCTATTTAGACCAGCTAGAAAATATTCAGAGGCAAGTATCTGGTTATCAGTCGCTTTATCACAGATGCGTTTTGCAGTGTTCACTGTGTCGCCTATAACGTCGTAAGCCTTAACTTTCTTTCCACCTATGATACCTTCGACCATAACGCCTGAGTGGATACCAGTACCTGCGTTAAGATTATGCTGAGCTAGAAATTTTGAAATCTTATCATTTATTTTGCGGATGTCATTGACAGCTATGTCTTTATCAGCACAGATAGCCATAACTTCGTCACCAGTGTATTTGATTTTTATGATGTTGTCCTCTGTCCAGCCGTCTTCTGATATTTCGAAATAATTATTTAACATGGATACCACCTCTTCGGGTGTATGTTTTTCGCTCCATGCTGTGAAGCCTCTTATGTCTATAAAAATAACTGTCCGTTCTTCACGTTTAAGTTTTAGAGAATTGTTATCTTCTATGGCTTCAGATAAAAGTTTACCACCTAGAAACCACTCTGAAAAAGTTTTCATGGTGCTTGCTGTCTCTTGGAGTATGTTTTGATATCTATCGGCTGTGACGTGTGCGAAGCCGATAACAAATCCGAGCAGAGTTAAAACGGCTGTGAAGTATACGTGGCTCTCGTCATTAAAAAACTGCGAAAGTGGCTCTGAATTAGGCTGAGTCAACTCATAGATTGCATACATCAATAATACTATATAAGTTCTGATTACATTTTCTAATATCTTAAGAGCTGTTTTGAGCATCTGTGGAGATGATGCTTGTAGCTGTTGTAGTAGTCCTATAGATATTGCGATTATCCAGTAGAGCATATGGTTGTAGCTATCAAAGAATTCCAGCCCCTCTAGCGGAAGCTCAATAGCTGTGTAGAGTGCTGGGGCTATCAGGTTGCCGATAAGTTTTCTGTTTTTACCTTGATAGTTCCATTTGCCGAGAAAATACGCCTGTATAAGACATGAGGCGAGGATTATATACATATCTAGCTCGGTGATATGAGCAACTATGCCAGCTTTTAAAAGCTCTAGGATGATATTAGCGATTGGGAAATGAATTGTATTGGATAGCAACTCAGAGAGTATGGAGTTGTTCTGAGTTCCCTTGAGTCTATTTTGTATAATCAAAGACATTATATCACCTTTAGGTATACGATATCATACTGTTGAAAATTTAATGTGCTTCTGCGTCATACCTCATGGCGACCATATCTGATTTTTCGAAGCTATGTTTTTTATAGAATTTTTGTGCACCAGTATTACTACCGTCAGTCAGCAGTGTTATGCGTGTACACCCCTCTTGTGCAGCTTTATCCTTTGCCGCCTGAAGCATTTTTGCTCCTGTTCCGCCACCTCTATATTCAGGGAGAACAACCATATCTTCGAGTATGGCAACACGTCCGCCAGTGTAAGTACTGATGGTGAAGAGTAGATTAACCATACCGATAATCTTACCGTCAGCACTCGCTTTAAGAATACATCCTGCTTCTGGAGTTAGAATTATCTTATTTAAGCCTGCAGCTTGTTTTTGAAAATCTGGTCTGAACTCTTCCTCTTGGGTAAAGAGGATTGTTAGCAATCCGCAAAGTTCTGGCACATCATTAAGTACGGCATTTTCGATTTTCAGTTTTTTGTTATGGTTTGTGAAGTTTATCATTTGCCCTTACTGCTCCCTAATAGTGTATTTGATAATAACATTATTTAAGAACTTAATAAATCAAAAGCTTACTTTGGGTATTGTGTTAAAAGAAACGAGCATATGATATGAATAGTTAGAGTGAAAATTATTAAGTAATACTAAACATTTAATAGGCGCTGTTTGGAGATCACTGTTAATAGTTGGATTGATTATGTTTGAGAATTGTGATATTAATAATAGTTAAGTTAAGCTTAAATAGAAAATTAAGGATGAAAATTTAACAAAGAATTTATTCTTGTCTAAATTTGTCCCATATTTATCAGGAGGCGTTAATGAAGAAGATTATTATGATGCTTGTGATAATGCTAACAGTAGCATTCACAGCACAGGTTCAGGCCAAGACTTTAAAGCTGGCTATGGACGCTGACCCAGTATCACTCGATCCACATGTACAGTTGTCTGGTGGTATGCTTCAATATTCACATATGGTTTTCGATCCGCTTGTTCGTTGGACAAAAACTATGGATTTCGAGCCAAGACTCGCTACTAAATGGGAGAGACTTAATCCTACTACGGTTAGATTCTATCTTCGTAAAGGCGTAAAGTTCCATAGCGGAAATGCATTTACTGCAAAAGATGTTGTATGGACTATCGACAGACTTAAAAAAAGTGGAGACTTCAAAGGTATTTTCGAGCCTATAGTGAGCAGTACGGCTGTTGACGATTATACAGTAGATGTCGTTACTAAAAACCCTTACCCACTACTTATTAACATAGCTACTTACATCTTCCCTATGGATAGCAAGTTCTATACAGGTAAAGATGAAAAAGGGATGGATAAAGATACAATCCTTAAAACAGACTACACCTTCGCTAATATGAATGAGTCTGGTACTGGTAAATATTACGTAAAAACTCGTGAGCAGGGTGTTAAAGTTGTTTTCGAAAAATTCGATGGCTACTGGAACAATGCTTGTAACGTAGATACTATTGTTCTTACTCCAATTAAGAGTGATGCGACAAGAGTAGCTGCACTCCTTTCAGGTGATGTTGATTTCATTATGCCTGTTCCTCCTCAGGATTTCCCGAGAATCGAAAAGACAAAAGGTGTTCAGTTAGCTACTATGGCTGGCGCACGTATCATCACTCTTCAGATGAACCAAAATAGAGTACCTGCTTTCAAAAACAAGAAAGTTCGTCAGGCTATCGTTTATGCTATCAACAATGCAGGTATAGCTAAAAAGATCATGAAAGGTAAAGCTCTTGCTGCTGGTCAGCAGGGTCCTAAAGGATATCTTGGTTACAAAGATTCCCTTAAGCCTAGATACGATCTAAAAAAGGCAAAGGCTCTTATGAAAGAAGCTGGCTATGCAAATGGATTTGAAGTTTCTATGATCGCACCTAACAACAGATACGTAAGTGACGAGAAAATAGCAGAAGCTACTGCTTCTATGCTTGGCAAGATAGGTATCAAGGTTAATCTTAAGACTATGCCAAAAGCTCAGTACTGGGATCAGTTTGATGCTCAGGTTGCTGATATTCAGATGATAGGCTGGCACTCTGACACAGAAGACTCTTCTAACTTTACAGAATTTCTTCTTATGTGTCCTAACAAAGAGACAGGATATGGTCAGTACAACTCTGGTAACTATTGTAACCCAGCAGTTGACAAGCTTATCCTAGCTAGTATGTCTGAGACTGATATTAACAAGCGTTCTGCTATGCTTAAGGAAGTAGAGCAGTTAGTTTATGACGATGCAGGTTTTATCCCTCTTCACTGGCAGAACCTTAGCTGGGCTGGTAAAGACGGCATGAACATCCTTGATATAGTTAACACAATGAACTTCCCATACTTCGGTGACCTTGTAATTAAGTAGGGAATTAGACTAAATAATTTTTGATGGGGGTCTGTTTTTTGCAGACTCCCGTTTTTTGTGTATAATGTCAAATAGAACCTATTAAAGGTTTTATGTGAGGGGAAATGTATGTTTGCTTTTATTATAAGAAGGCTGATTCAGGCAGTATTTGTTGTTGTTGTTATCAGCATATTAGCCTTTGCTATCAAACAGAGCGTGGGTGACCCAGTACGAGCGATCACTGCTCAGAGTGTGTCTGCTGAAGAGAGGGAAGCTTTTCGTGATCAACTTGGTCTGAATGATCCGATTATTGTACAATATCTTAGATTTGCAAAGAGTGCTCTCCATGGAGATCTTGGCAATTCTTTCTTTTATCAAAGACCTGCGGTAGACGTTATCTTGTCCAAGGCTCCCGCAACAATAGAGCTTGTTATTGTCGCTAGTCTGTTAATTATAGGACTCTCCATCCCTATGGGGGTCTTTTCTGCTATATATCCTAATAGTTTCTTTTCACGATTGTTAATGGGGGCGAGTATTGTTGGCGTTTCTATACCAGTATTTCTCACTGCCATAATGATGGTTTTCCTTTTTTCGGTAAAGCTTGGCTGGCTGCCATCTTTTGGGCGTGGCGAGCTTGTTGACCTTGGTGGTTGGAAGACAGGGATGCTTACGCTTGACGGGTGGAAACACCTTGTAATGCCTAGTGTGGCTCTCTCATCCACACTCCTTCCACTTTTTATCAGGCTTATCCGTTCGGAGATGATGGAAATTCTCGAATCTGAATATGTAAAATACGCATGGGCGAAAGGTCTCACACGCAAGAGAATTTGGTTTGTTCATGCTTTCAAAAATACCCTTCTGCCTGTCATTACCGTTGGTGGTGTCCAGCTCGGTATCTTAATAGCTTTTACCATCCTTACAGAGACTGTTTTTCAGTGGCAGGGGCTTGGCTTTTTGTTTATGGAAGCGGTTGAACGCGCAGATGCGTCACTCCTTGTGGCATATCTTATGTTCGTTGGGATAGTGATGGTAGGTGTTAATACTGTCGTTGATATTGTCTATGGTATGGTAAATCCGACTATCAGAATAACAGGTGTGAAATGAGAAGGCGTATAGATAATTTCAAAAACTCATATCTTTGGTACAGCTTTAAAAAGGATAAGATAGCTATAATCTGCCTTATAATATTAATATCTTTGGTCGCTATGGCTGTTTTTGCTCCTTTGATAGCTCCTTATAATCCGTATGATTCAGCAAATATAGATGTTATGAATTCTGAAATTCCACCTGTATGGATAGAGGGTGGTGACCCAGGATTTATACTCGGGACAGACAACCAAGGGCGCGATCTGCTCTCCACTATGATATATGGGATGCGTATATCCTTGCTTATAGGTATTGGAGCAGTTCTACTTCAATCTGTGATGGGGATATCTATCGGGCTAATTTCTGGTTATTTTGGTGGCAGAATTGATTCTTTTTTTATGCGTATGGCTGACGTACAGCTCTCTTTCTCCTATCTTATGATTGCCATATTTTTTACGGCTGTTTTACAAGCCGCTGTAGGCGTTGGTCGTTTCGGAGAGATAGCTGTTCCGTTTCTTATATTGGTTATTGGATTTGCCCAGTGGCCGCAGTATGCTAGAACGGTGCGTGCATCTGTTTTGGCAGAAAAGAATAAAGAGTATGTCGAGGCGGCTCGTGTGGCAGGTTTTGGGGCTGGGCGGATAATGTGGGGGCACATATTCCCTAATACGCTTTCACCGATACTCGTCCTGTCGACACTACAGGTCGCAGAAGCTGTGATGAGTGAAGCGGCACTCTCGTTTCTTGGGCTTGGGATGCCAATATCCAAACCATCACTAGGTTCACTTATTAATTCAGGATTTGAATATATATTCAGCGGTTCATGGTGGATAACGATATTCCCAGGAATCATCCTGATAGTTCTTTTACTTTCAATAAATCTTTTGGGTGACTTCCTTCGGGATGTTCTAAATCCAAAATTGTATAAAGGTTAAACTATGAGTAGTTTACTAGAGGTCAAAGACCTTGTAATAAAATTTGGACTCCGAACAGGAGATGTGACAGCGACAACAGGCGTTAACTTCACCCTTGAAAAAGGGCAGAGGCTTGGGCTTGTTGGCGAGTCTGGCGCAGGTAAATCTGTGACAGGTTTTTCTATAATCGGGCTTATAAGCAAGCCGGGTTTTGTGGCGGACGGACATATCCTCTTTCACGGTGAAGACCTTACTAATGCCTCACCTAGCAGAATAAGGGAGATACGTGGGAACAAGATAAGTATGATCTTTCAAGACCCTATGATGACTCTTAACCCTGTCCTGACTATTGGTACTCAGATGACTGAGACCCTCCTTGCACACAATCCAAAGATGACTAAGAAACAGGCTATGGAGAAATGTCTTGAGAAACTACAAAAGGTACATATCCCATCCCCTGAACAACGTCTGAAACAGTATCCGCATGAGTTCTCTGGTGGTATGCGTCAGCGTATCATCATAGCTATAGCTCTTCTCACCGACCCAGAGATTATAATAGCCGATGAACCTACAACGGCCCTTGATGTTACTATTCAGGCTGAGATAATGGATCTTATCATCGAGCTATGCGAGACAGACGATATGGGACTTATTCTCATTACACATGATTTGGCGGTTGTTGCACAGGTGACTGAGAATATTGCAGTTATGTATGCTGGGCGAGTTGTTGAGAAAGGACGCACAGAAGATGTAGTTCAGAACCCACAGCATCCATATACGCAAGGGCTTATAAAGGCTTTGCCAGAAGGATCTAAGGGGAGTAATAGACTAAACCAAATCCCAGGTATGATTCCAACCCTGACCAATATTCCAACTGGCTGTGCATTTCATCCTAGGTGCCCGCATGTTATGGATGTTTGTACCAAATATGAACCAGCACTTATAAAGGTGCAGGGTATGGATACTGAGTCGGCATGTGTCCTTAGTAGTATGCGAGAAACAGGAGGGAAAGATGGAAAATAACAACGAATCTGCACTCCTGAGTGTTAGAAACTTATATAAAAGATTTGATATTTCTGGCGGATTGCTAGATCAGATAAAGTTCGATGGCGGGAAAATTAGACGTGAACAGACCCTCGTTAAAGCGCTGAATAATGTGAGTATGGAGATAAAGAAAGGGGAAACTTTTAGTGTGGTTGGTGAGTCTGGTTGTGGTAAATAAACACTAGGCAGAACAATAATGGGGCTTTACCCTCCGAATGGTGGCGAAATCTACTATAAGGGTGAGCGCATAGATAACCTAAGCCCTAAAGAGATGCTCCCTTATCGCAGTAAGATGCAGATGGTTTTTCAAGACCCATATGCGTCACTCAATCCTAGAAAAACTATTAAACAAACATTAGAGGAACCACTCAGATACCATAACCAAAGCCTTAGTAATGCTGAGGTTGTGGAGAGGATCGAAGAAGTTATGCTTCAGGTAGGCAGTGACCCTAAGTGGATAAGCAGGATGCCACACGAATTTTCTGGCGGACAACGTCAGAGGATAAGTATCGCTAGGGCTCTTGTAGTTGCCCCTGAGTTTATCGTTGCTGATGAGCCTATATCTGCTCTGGATGTTTCTATTCAGGCTCAGATACTTAATCTGCTTATGGATGCTCAGGAACAGAGGAATCTTACGTATCTTTTTGTTGCACATGACCTTTCTGTTGTGGAACACATTAGTACTAATGTTGCTGTCATGTATCTTGGTACCGTTTGTGAGCTGGCTGAGACATCGCTACTCTTTGGTGAACCAAAGCATCCATATACTAGAGCTCTTTTGAGTGCTATTCCTAGACTCGATGGACAAAAGGTAGATAGAGTCAGGTTGACGGGGGAAGTGCCGACACCTATTCATCTCCCTACAGGTTGTGTTTTTCACGGTCGATGCCCATATGTAAACAAGAGATGTATTGAAGAGATTCCAGAGCTGATGCAACACATAGACGGTCGCAAGATTGCGTGCCATGCTGTTGAGGAAGATCGCATATAATTATCACGCCTATAAAGTAGGCTAAGCACAATAAAGATATAAAAAAAGGCTCACTGCGTAGTGAGCCTTTTTTTGTTTATAGATAGACTTAAATCTTAAATTTTTGAATCATGTTGTCTTGCTCAATAGCTAGCCTTTGAAGATCAGCAACTGTAATAGCAACTTCACTAACAGCCTTAGAGCTCTCCTCCACAGCTGATGCAATCACCTGAACATTTTCGTTAACACTTGCGATAGTGCTGCTCTCTTCGCGGACAGCGGCACCAACAAGGCTGTTGTTACTGTTTACGTTTTCAATAGCACCACTCACTTCATCAAATATATGGCTGGTCTCGTTGATAACATCACTACCCCTTTGTACTGTGATAAGCGCTGCGTCCATATTGGTGGAGGCTTTGTTACTTTCACTCTGGAGAGTTTTGATAATATTTTCAACTTCGCCTGTCGCCTGTTGAGTCCTTTCAGCAAGTTTACGAACCTCATCAGCAACCACAGCGAAACCACGCCCGTGTTCACCGGCTCTAGCCGCTTCGATAGCAGCGTTAAGAGCGAGTAGGTTTGTTTGGTCTGCGATGTCGTCGATAACATTTAGAATATCGCCGATCTGAGTTGATGATTGGTTAAGCTGACCAATGATCTCTGAAAGACTAGAGATGCTCAGTTTGATTTCGTCCATATCAGCAACAGCTTTATTTAGGATTTCGATACCTTTTCTTGTCTTGTCTGTTGCTTCTTCTGCTGTTACAAGAGAGGATTCAACGCTATTTAGAACCTCAGTACTGGATGCACTCATCTCTTCCATAGCGGACGCAACTTCAGTGACTTGGTTTGTCTGTTCACCGAATGTCGATGAAAGCTCTTCAGTAGTAGCGGCAAGCTCCGAACTAGCACTAGATAGACTTTGTGATTGTTCAGATATATTCACTACAACACCATGAACATTATCAATGAATTTATTAATATTACCGCCTAAAACCTTCATTTCATCGTTAGATTTTGATTCTACTCTTTTTGTAAGGTCTCCATCGCCTTCAGCAAGGTCAGCAGTAATAGAAGTCATCTTATTCACTGGTCCTAAGACAGCTTTAAGCGTGGTCAAAAGTGATACGATTGCTACTATGGCAACAACTATGAGTAACACTATATTTGTTGTGATAGATCTATCTTCTGTTGCATGTGTGATCTCGTTGGCTTCAGCGACCTCTTCTTGAATAGAAGCTATCATCGCTGATATCTGAGGACCAACCTCCCCAGCAGCACCATCTATACCATCGTCTATGGCGCCAAATTCTTCTTCGGATGCGCCATTTTCAACAAGTTTATAAAGGTCATTCATTATGACAGGCTCAAGTTTTGTTACAGCACCAACAAGGTATTCTGCTGATTGTTTCTCTTCGGCTGTATCTGCAGCATCTAAGAGCGTTGGGCTGATGGTTTTAAGATATTTGAAATGTGACTTAAGGTCTTGGTCTCTTTCATTTGAAACTTTTCCCTCTTTACTATCAATGATGATATCCATCTCTGTCAAAACAGTCTCTGTTACGTGCTTTTCAAAATCCATAGCTACCATAAGTTGCTCATTTCTTGCTTGTTGCGAATCCCCTACCGACTTAAGTGTGCTTGTAGTATAGATAGAGAATATCCCCATTATAAAAAGTAATACTATTAGTACGGAGAAGGAAAGAATCAGTTTTAGTTTAATTGTTAATCACATTTTATACCTCTCTGGCTATTTAAATATTAATAAACGTCACTAAATGACAAAATTAATTACACATTTAATTATAAGACAAGAAAAGTATTAATTCCAGTCTAATTGCAATTACGTGTATTGTTGTCTAAAAAATACAAATTGAAAATGTATATCATGTATCTATTTATAATAAAATGACACCTATTGTACCTTGGTACGATGTTTGTTGTGTAATTCCAGCTATTATAGGCTTAAGTAAAAGTATGAGGTGTAACTATGGCTCAGGCAGGAATAGTAAAAGCAGTAAACGGATATGTAACGGCAACTGGCTCTGATGGCGAACCGAGACAATTATTCGTAGGCGACATAATAGAGCTTAATGATGTTGTTGTGACATCTCCAGGTTCTAATATAGTAATTACACTAGAAAATGGAAAAGATATACAACTCGATGGTGGCCAAGAGGTCGCTATTGATGAATCACTTATAAACGATTTTGAAGCAGGTGACGCTGAAGCTCAGGCACAAGCTATTCAAGATGCCCTTGAGCGTGGCGAAGTTCTGAATGCAGGTGACGAAGAGACAGCAACAGGTGAAGAAGAGGGATCACTTGGAAATTTTGGTGAGTTCCTTCCTGGAGATTCTTCAAGTGGTAGCGTTGGTGCTTATCTTCTTGAGAATGGCGATGATGGTGGTTTCCCTGAGAGAGATAATGAAGGTGGTTCCAATAATAATAACAATAATAATCCAGAATCTTCCCCTGAGACTATAACAGGCGTAGAGGATTCAGGTTTCGTATACGAGAGTCCATTGGACGCAGTTGATGCAGATGGCGATGCTCTTACTTATGCTCTGGTAGATCCAGATTCAGTACCATCAGGGTTCGTACTTAACCCTGATGGATCATATACATATAATCCCCCTGCGGGCACATTCGATTATCTTGGTGATGGTGAAACAGAGGAAATTGTTGTTGAGTATATTGCTACTGATGGACAAGGCGGTACCACAACTAACACAGTCACTGTAACAGTAACAGGTACAAACGACGCTCCAGAAGCAGACCAAGAGGCTATCTCAGCAGTCGAAGATGGTGCAGTTACATATGATGGTCAGCTTGATGCATCGGACATAGACGGCGATGTTGTATCCTACGAACTCACAGGCGATACACCAGAGGGCTTCGTCCTTGATGGTGAGACAGGAACATATACATATGCTCCAGCGGCAGGTTCATTCGATAGCTTAGCAGAAGGTCAAACTGAAGAGATCGAAGTGGAGTACAAAGTTACTGACGACTCAGGCGCTGAAGCAACTAATACAATCACAATCACAGTAACAGGAACTAACGATGTTCCTACTATATATGTTGCAGATACATCAGGCGTGGTTATCGAAGACGCTACTCTTACAGATACTGGTGTAATGTTTTTCAATGATATAGACTCGACTGATACTCATACTGTAGCTGTAACAAGCGATGAGAATCTCGGTACACTTTCGGCTAGTATAGACGATGCGACAAACCAGGTAACATGGGATTATTCAGTTGATAACGCTGATGTCCAATACCTTGCAGTTGGTGAGACTAAAATTGAAACATTCACTGTAACAGTTGATGACGGTAATGGTGGTACAGTATCTGAAGATGTCTCTATAGTTATAGTGGGCAGAAACGATGCTCCAGCTATTGTGACAGCAGATACAGAAGGTTCAGTCACAGAAGATGGCACTCTAACTGATACAGGCATAATAACATTTGATGACGTAGACCTATTAGACACACATACAGTAGATGTCGCAGATAATGAGAATCTCGGTAACCTTACTGCAACGATAGATAATGCAACAGGCGAAGTAACTTGGGACTATTCAGTAGATAATGCAGATGTGCAATACCTCGCAGCAGGCGAAATCAAAACTGAAACTTTTACTGTGACAATTGATGACGGTCATGGTGGAACAGTCGCTCAGGAAATTTCTGTAACTATAACAGGAACAAATGATGGTCCTGTAGCTAATGCTGAAACAATCGAAGCAACAGAAGATGGCGCAGTTATCGCAGATGGTCAACTCGACGCATCTGATGTAGACGGCGATGTTGTATCATACGAACTCACAGGCGATACACCAGAGGGCTTCGTCCTTGATGGTGAG
>PKTN01000007.1:23238-23611 GCA_002869185.1 Denitrovibrio sp.
ACTCACAGGCGATACACCAGAGGGCTTCGTCCTTGATGGTGAGACAGGAACATATACATATGCTCCAGCGGCAGGTTCATTCGATAGCTTAGCAGAAGGCGAGACAACAGAGATCGAAGTAGAGTACAAAGTTACTGACGACTCAGGCGCTGAAGCAACTAATACAATCACAATCACAGTAACAGGAACAAACGATGGTCCTGTAGCTATGGATGATTCAGCTGAAACAGTTGAAGATACAGCCGTAACATTCAGCATCCTTGGTAACGATACCGATGTTGAAGGTGACGATCTTGCAGTGACAGTTGTAGGCGAGCCAGAGCATGGAACAGTAACTTACAACGCTGAGACAGGCGAAGCTACATACACACCA
>PKTN01000011.1 GCA_002869185.1 Denitrovibrio sp.
AGAGTACACAATTGTAGGACTTGATACAGCTAGAGAGAACTTGACAGCATCAGAGTCTAGAATCCGTGACCTTGACTTTGCTCAGGAAATGACAGAGTTTACAAGGAACCAGATTCTTAACCAAGCTGGAACAGCAATGCTTTCTCAGGCTAACTCATTGCCTCAGATGGCTCTTCAGCTTATCGGCTAATAAAATAGTCCGTAATAAGACAATAAATAGAAAAGGGACTGCCTCGGCAGTCCCTTTTTTTATATCTTTTAAACTTCGTAACTCTACGTTCCATTCAATAAAAACTTTATCACGTATTTATATATACGCTCAAAAGTTATTTATCTCATACGCCTTGATTTACTCGTTTCATAAAATATACATATCAACTAGTGATAGTATATTTGCTGTATATCAGGCAAACAACTTAAACTAAGCTTGTCGGTGCTGACCGACTATGTTCTGTAGTCTGCGTTGATAGTGATATAGTCTTTGCTGAAATCGCATGTATAGACTGTCTTGCTACCTTCACCAATATTTAGCTCAATGGTAATGGTTATCTCATCATTCTTCATGATAATCGCAGCTTTTTCTTCAAGCTTTTCGTCAATAATTATCCCATTTTTGACGTATGGCAGATCGTCGAAAGACATATCAATCTTTTCTTCAATACATTCTATTCCGCTAGCTCCAACAGATGCTATAAGTCTACCCCAATTAGGATCTTCTCCATTGAACATCGTCTTTACTAATGGTGAGTTTGCAATGACAAAGGCACATTTCTTTGCTTCTTCATCGTCTTTAGCACCATTGACATTGATAGTTACGAATTTTGTAGCACCTTCACCATCTTTTACAATCATCTTGGCTAATTCAAATGCGACCAGACTAACAGCCTCTTGGAACTGTTCCATATCAGGAATAATTCCGCTCATCCCATTAGCAAGCAAAAACACAGAATCGTTAGTGCTCATGTCGTTATCAACAGTGATGCTGTTGAATGATGGAGCGATTGCATTTTCCAGAACTTTTTGCAGGTTATTCTCATTTACCATTGCGTCAGTTGTGATGAAGCAGAGCATAGTGGCCATATGTGGGGCGATCATTCCAGCGCCTTTTACAGCACCAGATACGACATAAGCTCCGTTATTTGTTTCAACTAGTACACCAAATTCTTTTGAAGTAGTGTCGGTTGTCATTATTGCATTTGCAAATAGTTTTGAATTGCCATCATCAAGCTCATCAACGAGCTCTTCAGCATTTAAAATCACCTTATTGACTGGCATTTGAACACCAATTGTTCCAGTAGATGACATGAGTACCGAGTTTTCCCCAGTCTCAAGTGCATCTTCGTATGATTTTACCATTTCGAAAACAGAATCTAGCCCAATTTGACCAGTGCTGGCGTTTGCGTTTCCGCTATTTACGAGGATTGCACTATATTCTTTATTAGTTTTAAGCAACTCTATTGCGTGCTTAAGTGGAGCAGCCTTTATACTGTTTTTTGTAAAAACAGCTGCTAATTTAAATGGTACTTCTGAAAACAGAAGTGTAAGGTCGAGGTTCCCTTTTTGGTTTCCTTTTATGTAGGCTGAAACTGCACTAGCAGCAAAGCCAAGAGGGGCGCAAACCCCTGCGTTATTTATAATTTGCATTTTGAAATCTCCTACAATATTCCGAGTGTATCATCGAAGCCGCACATCAGGTTCATGTTCTGAACTGCCATGCCGCTCGATCCTTTAATAAGGTTATCTATGCATGATAGTATGATCAGCCTATCATCTTTGACGAACAGACTTATATCAATAAAGTTTGTGTCTGTAACATCAGCAGTGGAAGGCAAATGTCCATTGTCATATATACGAACAAATCGTCCATTACTATAGAATTCTTTTAAACATGTCGCGATAGTCTTTAGATCGCAATTAGTTTTGGCGTATATCGTACTTTCAATCCCTTTCGAAGCTGGAATGAGATGTGGTGTGAATAGTACATCAGTCTTATTTCCTGTATCTTTAAGGATATGGTTTATTTCTGGGTTATGTCTGTGATTAAAAATGCTATAAGCTTTGAAACCTTCGTTGCACTCGCAAAAGGAGAATGCAAGGCTGGCCTTTCTACCTGCTCCTGAGACTCCTGATTTTGAATCAGCTATGATCCCTTCTGGGCTTATTAATCCTTCTTTAAGAAGAGGATAGAGTGGCGTTATTACTGATGTTGGGTAACAGCCTGGGTTTGCTACAAGCTGAGCATTTTGAATTTGATCAGCAAATATCTCAGGTAGACCATAAGCAGCATTCGCTAAAAGATCAGGGTAGTTGTGGTCAACGTTGTATGTTGCTTCGTATAGCTCTTTATCTTTCAGCCTGAAATCAGCACTGAAATCAACCACTTTTAGACCTTTATTATAAAAGAATGCCGTAGCATCTTGAGCCGCAGCGTGAGGTAGGCATAAAAAGACGGCATCAGATTCTTTAGCGACTGCCTCATAATCTCTGCCAATTATTTTTATGTTACAAATATTTCGCAGTTTTGGGTACACATCACTGAAAAGTTGACCTTCGTATGTTTCACTCACCAAGCATTTGATTTCAAATTCTGGGTGATTAGCCAAAATTTTAACTAGCTCATAGCCAGTATAGCCAGTGGCACCAACTACAGAAACGTTCATTTGTTTGACCTCTAAGTGTATTAATAATGTAGAAAGATATAGTATATTGGATAGGATTGCAAAAGAAACTTGTAGAAAACCGCCCCGGAAGTCTAGCAACCGAGGCGATTAGTTAATTATTTCTAAGTCTTGAACTTATCAGCGATCTCTTTCATGCTATGGCTCTTATCTTTAAGAACTCCAGATGTGTTAGAGATATCATTTGAAATCTCACCAGTGCTAGACATGTTAGTGTTAACCATTTCAATATTATTGAGAGTGAGATCAAGTGCCGTAATACTCTCATTTAGCATATTGTTTAGGTTGTTAATATTATCAGATATGTCTGTCATTGTAGAGTCTACTTCTTTTGTAAACTCTTCTAATTCACCGATATTTTCGTTCATATGCTCGGCTTGTGTTTTGTTATTGTCTATCTCTAGGATAAACTCGCCGATGGTTTTTGTGTTTTCGTTTACGATAGATTTAATATCACTTGTCGCTTTTCCAGTACGCTCTGCTAGTTTTCTGATTTCGTCAGCTACTACTGCAAATCCACGTCCAGCCTCACCAGCTCTTGCAGCTTCAATAGCAGCATTAAGTGCAAGTAGGTTAGTCTGATCTGCAATCTCAGTGATAAGACTTGTTATGTTTGTGATATCATTAGATTTTGCTTCAAGCTCACCAACTGTTCCACTTAGCCTATCAACAGTAGCTGTCATGTCGCTAATTGTGCTTGTGATACTTGAAACACTCTTCATTGATTCGCTAATTGTCGCTTTTTTACCTAATACGTTTTCGTTGAGTTGCATTAGGCTATTTATATTCTCATTAAGAGTGGTTGAAACCTGCTCAGATGAGGATGATATTGACATTATATGCGAGACATTCTCTTGTACAGAGTCGTTAATGGTTGTTATAGAGCTCTGGATATGCCCTATCTCGCCGTCAACCTCAGAGATACTCCCTTTAAGTTGTTCCATCATGTCACGCAGGTGATTGATGAACATATTAATCTTCATTCTAAGAGTACCGATCTCATCCATGCGGTTTACTTCTAAGGTTATTGTGAGATCACCCTCTCCAGAACATAGATCGTCAAGCATATCGTTAGCTCTTTGTAGTCTTGCAAAGACTAGTTTTTGTAGAGCATAGATTACGATGGCTAGGGCTAATAGAGCTGCAATAGCTAGTAGCATGTTATTAAACCATGACATCCTTTGGATACTAGAGATAGCTGAGCTATTCAGATTAACTTTGTAGTATGAGTTAATTGTCCCTTCTTCCCAAGTCCTGTGGCATCTAAGACAGTAATCTGTTGTGTGAACAGGATAAAAGAATATTAATTCGTTCCCTTTGTCGATAATTGTTTGTGATTCTTTATTTACATCACTTATATCTAGTTTCTTTTTGATATTTTCTTTTTCAGATGAGTAGTGGATCTCCCCGTCAGGACCAAGGAGTGAGAATTCGTTTACTTGATCGTATTTACCAATCTCTACTAATAAGTCTTCAAAGAGTGTCATATTCCCTTTTTTAAGAGAATCGAAAGTAGACATGAATATCATATCTTTTAGATAACCCATATATTCATGCATAGAGTCTTCAACCATTCTATTCTTTTTCATGTCCAAAGTAGCGTATGCCACAGCAATGAATAGTATTGGTATAATTATGTATAGTGCTACACGCACTTTAATTGAGCTTTTCATTATATTCCCCTAGGTGCTATTTCTTCATTTTTTCTTTCATTTCAGACCATGATGTATCCTCAAAAGACTCTTCTGAAAGGTAAAGAGGGCTGTTGAATGGAAAATCATCATGGATGCACCCGATACAAGGGGTATTGCTTTCGATACAGACGTTGACCTTACCGTTCCATCTTCTGGTTGGGCAGTCAGAAAAGACAACAGGTCCTCTACATCCATTCTTAAGAAGACAATTGTTCTTCTCTTTATCAAAGCTTGTTGTGTAGTGCCCTTGGTTAAATGCTTGGTATCTGCCACATTGGTTATGGATAAGATCGCCATAATATTGTCTCGGCTTACCGTCTACGAGCTCAGGGAGTTTCCCTGTCGCAACGATATATGCAACTGTACCCATGAGCCTGTCAGGGTTGATAGGGCAACCAGGTATCTTCACCATTGGTTTGTCTACACCTGTACGTTTCATATACTCATCCATAGGGATAGCGCCAGTTACGTTTTGGTTAGATGCTGGTATACCTCCAGAACATGCGCATGTTCCTGATGAAACTATTGCAGCGGCCTTATTCATAAGGGTGTGCATATAGTCATACATAGGCACATCATTGAAAATGCAGGCCTCTTTCATCCCTGCTGGGATAGAGCCTTCGCAAACAAGATAGAAGGGTCCGCTGTTTGCGACCTCGTCTATCAAAGCCATGTAGTCCACTCCTTGAGAGAAAGAGATATTTGGGTGAACCTGAAGTCGTATGATATTTGTTATAAAGTCGATAAAGTCAGTCTCGTTGCCATATGTTGTAGAAATGCTACAGCCAGTACAGCACTGTGACTGGATAAATATTACTTGTGGTCTTTCAGCTGCGGATAGTTTTACGAACCCTTCAGCTATTTCATTAGTAAAGATTGTGCTACCGAAAACAAGGGCGGACATATCTCTACATTTTTTCAGAAATTCTCTTCTGCTAAGATTATTTATAGACATGATCTTCCTCGTTTTAGTGTATTGAGCAGGCTGTACATGGGTCATAACTTCTTATGACTCTGCCTACTTCTATAGAATTTTCTGTACTGTATTTCACAGGGGTATTAACGAGGGATTTTTCAACCACTCCCATTTTGCCCTGTGCCATAGGCCCAAAGTTCCAGGTACTAGGAACGATCATGTTATATTTAGTTATTTTGCCATCCACAGCTTCGATCTGGTGGATAAGTGCTCCACGAGCTGCAATAGAGAAGCCAGTCCCTTTACCAGTTATCTTCTGAGCAAAGTCAACCTCTCTGATGTTAGACTCACCGAGCTTATAAGAATCTAGTAGTGAGTATAGGTGGTCTAAAAGGTTTCTAGACTCTACAGCTCTGGCTACGTGTCTTCCCATTGTAGAAGATTGAACCTTGCCCCCAAGTTTCTTCATAGTTTTAAAGAAGTAAGGGTCTTTGTTTACTATCATTCTAGCGAGTGGTCCAACCTCTACTGGTTCGCCGTTATATCTTGGTGATTTTGTCCAGCTGTATGCACCATCTTTTTTAGGGTCTGGCTCGCCAGCTGGTGTGTAGTAGGATGTGTCGTAATATTCTTTGACATGGTTAAAATCGAAAGACTGGTCATTGCCGTCTAGTATAATTCCGCCTTTAAATACTGGATCACCGAGTGATTTAAAGGTTTCGTTTGTGTAGAAGTTGTTGTAGCTGACGCCTATATCAAAGTATTCAGGGTAGCGTTTTGCGACTTCCATTACATCTGGGATGTATTGGTTAATTACAAAGCCTTTTAACTCTTCTAGTACTGTATGGTACTGCATAAGTGTTGCTGGAGTGATGTCAGTAGTGATTCCGCCAGGTAGAACTGCATGAGCAAAAGGTGCTTTAGCGCCTATAAGTGCCATCCCTGTTGCGCCTCTAGATCTAAGCTTTAATGCTTGGAAATAATTATTAATCATCCCAAGGCAAGTATTGGTATCTGAAATATAGTTTCCACTATTCCTCTTTAAGACAAACTGCGGTTTTGTTTTAATCACCCAGTTTTTAAGATTGTTTATGCTTGTGTCATTCCCGTTATATTCAAGAATTTTTGTGAAATCCACGTAGTCAGGCATACATAATGTATAAAAATGAAGTAGGTGGTCAGTAATAAGGTGCATACCTAAGATTAGGTCTCTTAAAATATGTCCGTTTGGTACTGATGGATTGTTGTAAAGCTCTTCAAGAGCAAGGATAGACGCTATTCCGTGTACCTCGTGACAAACCCCACATACACGTTGTGCTATTCTTGCGGCGTCAACTGGGTGTCGCCCTTCGAGAAATTTTTCAAATCCTCGGTACATCTGTCCACTTATCTGAGCATTTGAGACTTTGCCATTTTCAATGTGCGTCTCGACTTTCATATGCCCTTCGATACGTGTGATCGGTTCAATAGAAATCGTTTTAGCCATCTTTGGACTCCACTAATAATGAATAATAATAAAACGATGTTAACATAAACGGTTTGTAAAATCGACTAAAATTAGCATGTTAATTGCAATAGATGTTATAATGCTAACAATGATATATACGAATTTATGAATATTTATATTTGGAATTATGTTGATATATAACTTGAGTCAGAGTCATAACTTTAGTAATATTCTTAAAACTAGAGAATGAGGTTTATTATGACGATTTTTGAAGAATCAAAAAAATACATTCCAGGTGGGGTAAATAGCCCTGTTAGAGCTTTCGGTTCTGTTGGTGGAGACCCTGTTGTTATTAAGGGTGCAAAAGGCTCTAAAGTATTCGACGAGAATGGGAAAGAATATATAGATTATGTATGCTCTTGGGGACCTATGATCACAGGTCATGCTGATCCTGACATAATAAATGTTGTTAAACATGCCGCTGATCTTGGTACAAGCTTTGGTGCACCGACTAAGGCAGAGCTAGATATAGCTAAGAAAATTTGTGAAATGGTTCCATCTGTGGAAATGGTTCGCATTGTTAGCTCTGGTACAGAAGCTCTTATGTCTGCTATCAGGCTTGCACGTGCGTATGCAAAACGCGATAAAATTATGAAATTCGAAGGCTGTTATCACGGTCACTCTGATGCTCTTTTAGTTAAAGCTGGTAGCGGTGCTCTTACTTTTAACCAACCATCAAGCCCAGGTGTGCCTGCTGATTTTGCTAAACACACACTCGTGGCACAATATAATGATATAGAATCTGTTAAAACACTCCTTTCTGAGAATAAAGGTGAGGTCGCTTGTATTCTTGTGGAACCTGTTGCAGGCAATATGGGGCTTGTTCTTCCTTCTGATAGTTTTCTGGCTGACCTCCGTAAGGTTTGTGATGATGAAGGGATAGTGCTCCTTTTTGATGAGGTTATTACTGGGTTTAGACTCGCTGCTGGTGGAGCTCAGGAATACTTTGGTGTAACGCCAGATATTACAACTATGGGTAAGATTATTGGTGGAGGATTACCTGTTGGAGCTTTCGGTGGAAAGCGTGAGATTATGCAGATGATGTCTCCAGAAGGACCTGTTTATCAGGCAGGAACACTCTCTGGTAATCCACTCGCGACAGCGGCTGGGCTTGCTATGTTAGATAAACTATCACAACCTAATTTCTATAAAGATCTTAAAACTAAAGCTGATGTCCTTTTTGACGGTATGGCTGATAACTGTAAAAAACTCGGACTTAGCTATGCATATAATAGGGTAGAATCACTCTCATGCATATTCTTCAAAGAGGGGACAGTCACAAGCTTTTCCGATGCTATGAAGTCAGATACTGCAATGTATGCAAAATACTTTCATGCTATGCTTGATAGAGGGATCACACTCGCACCTGCACAGTTCGAGGCGATGTTTGTGAGTTCTGCTCATACAGACGATGATATCGAAAAGACAATCAAAGCTCATTACGAGTCTTTGAAAGAGATACAGTAAACAAGCCTCGAAGCCACAGGAGAGTGGCTCACGGAGCTTTAGCGGAGTGGAAGCGAATGGCGGATTTGATTCGCCTGAGCGTAGGGTAAATTTTTTATGACTAAAAATTTACCTAGTTATAATGTCGGCGATGTTTGTGAGTTCTGCTCATACAGACGATGATATCGAAAAGACAATCAAAGCTCATTACGAGTCTTTGAAAGAGATACAGTAAACAAGCCTCGAAGCCACAGGAGAGTGGCTCACGGAGCTTTAGCGGAGTGGAAGCGAATGGTGGATTTGATTCGCCTGAGCGTAGGGTAAATTTTTTATGACTAAAAATTTGCCTAGTTATAATGTCGGCGATGTTTGTGAGTTCTGCTCATACAGACGATGATATTGAAAAGACAATCAACGCTCATTACGAGTTTTTGAAAGAGATATCTTATTAGATATATGTCTCACCTATTGAAATGGGGATTAGGGTGTAAATATGCCCATCTGACTCCTCTATAAATTAAGGGAGCAAGGTAAAAGGTACTAACTTTATGAAACTAGTATTTATAGTGCTAAATCAAGTCGAACTTTTAGAAGAGATCATCGAATACATGGTAGATAATGATGTACGTGGTGGGACTGTGCTTGATTCTGTCGGGATGGGGCGTATACTCGCTTATGATATCCCTATCTTTGCTGGTTTTAGAGAGCTAATGGTTGGTGCTAGAGCCAATAATAGAACTTTGATGACAACAATACCTGATGAGATATTTGATGATTTCATGGATGGAATAGACAAAATAGTGAATTTCAACGAGCCGGGCACTGGTGTTGCCTTTGCGGTTGATATACATAAAACATATGGAATAAAATGAAAAAAAGTGACGCTGATAAATATGTAAAAAAGATGGCAAACGCAAGCTCCGTAGGTACTTCACTAGCATTTAGTGTCCTTATCGGTGCAGCGATGGGCTGGTGGTTGGATAAAACATTTGGGACTAAGCCGTGGCTGTTCCTTATTTTTATGATATGCGGTATTATCGCAGGCTTTAAGAACATGATCTATTTTATAAAAAGAACAAACTTGTATGATGATGAAGACTCCTAATAAAATTTTAATTCTGTCATTGATTTTTTTCGTGATATTGTATACAGTATGCAGGTTCAGATTTGAACCTGCGTTTGTTAATGCCCTCATAGTGGGCTATATGTTAGGGGCGGTTAATTTCTTTTCCCTTGCAAGGCAAACAGTTGGGCTCGTCGCAGGGCGTCCCAAGATAGCATTGGTTTTTAATGGACAGATCAGATTATTAGGTACAGCTTTTGTTATCTGGTATTGTCTGGTCAAACTGCATTTGAATATAATAGGTGTACTGGTGGGGATCTCAATTATACCCGTGTGTATACCAATTTTTGTTATATATAATAACGTGAAGGGGAAGGACGATGGAACACCCACTTAATGTGTCCATGCTGTTCGGTATGGCTTTTTCTCACAAGTTCTGGCACGTAACCATGACATTTCTCGTGGTATTAATCGTGATATTTCTTGGTAGCCTCGCGATGAAAAAAGACGCAGAGGTTCCAGGTCGCACTCAGAACGCATTAGAGCTTTTTGTTAAAGGCGTCTATAATATGTGCGACGATGTAATGGGCGTAGAAGGGAGACCTTATATCCCGCTTATCTTTGGTATCGGTCTATACGTAGCTTTTTCAAACTTCTTAGGACTTATCCCGGGATTTCTCGCACCTACATCAAACTTAAACTCCACAGCAGCTCCTGCTTTGGTTGTTTTCGTAGTATATCAATACATTGGTATACGCAAGCATGGTGCTGGCTATATTAAGCACTTCTTAGGACCAGTTATTTGGCTTGCACCACTGATGCTCGTTATCGAGCTTATCGGTCACTTTGCAAGACCACTATCTCTTTCTATGAGACTTTTTGGAAACATTTTCGGTGAGGACCTTGTAATCATCATCCTCTTTATGTTGGTACCATTTTTGGTTCCACTTCCGATGTTTTTCCTTGGGCTTTTCACATCCGCACTTCAAGCGTATGTGTTTATGATGCTGTCGATGATTTATATAAGTGGTGCACTTGAAGAAGCACACTAAGATTTTCACATATTTAGGAGGACTTAAATGTCTAAAGTAGTAAGAATTCTTCTCTCCGTAGCTGCAGTAATGGCTGTAGCAACAACTGGTTTCGCATCTGAAGGCGCAGCAATGGCTGACGGCGCAACATGGGCTAAGTACATCGGTGCTGGTCTTGCAATGGGTGTAGCTGCACTTGGTACAGGTATTGGTCAAGGTAACGCGATTAAAGGTGCTGTTGAAGGTATCTCTCGTAACCCTAGCGCATCTGGTAAAATTTCTACAACAATGATCATCGGTCTTGCACTGATTGAGTCACTTGCTATTTATGCACTTGTTGTAGCTCTTATCCTTCTTTTCGTTGTTTAATAACAAACGATAAAAAAACAATTAAAGGCGGGCGTTAAAACCCGCCTTTTTTCCATCATTCACTGTGGGGGCAGATATGTGGCAAAAAATTAAAGAATTTAGTGGTAAAGATCCTCTCCTCTTTACTATCATACTCGCAATAGCTATTACAGCTGGTGGCTTCGGTTTCGTTATGCAGATGCATATGACTAGTGGTGCAAAATTTTGCAAAACATGTCACCCGAAAGAGGAAATCGCTGTTAGAGGCGAGTACTACACTTGGAGAAAGGGAGTACACAGCGAAGTTGACGTTAGCTGTCTTGATTGCCACGGAGCACCTGGTATCAAGGGTTATATGAACGCTCACATTGTAGCTGGTATGAGAAGTATGTATCACGAACTTTTCACACCTGAAGAAGAAGTTATCAAACACCTTACTGAGTTTGGTTCTACTGTTGAAGGCGCACAGCATGCAGCATCTGAAGAGGCTTGTGCTTACTGCCACTCTGATGCAGCAAACATTGATATGCGCAGAAACAGGGTTATCAAAATCGCTGGTGAATTCAGGCACATGGACGAAGTCGTAATGCCTGCATATAGAGAAGAATATGGTCGTAATGACATCATGGAAGAAGGCGTTAGTGCTGGCGTAGAGCCAAACCACAAGGTACACACTGAAGCTGGAATAGGCTGTATGAACTGCCACCTTGGTGTTGGACACAGTGGCGAAAGATTTAAGCAACCAGAAATGGAAACATGCTTTACTTGCCACGATGAAGTACGTGCAACTGCTAAAGTTCCTGCTAATGAGGACTGTGCATCATGTCACGTAAGCCAAAAAGGAATACAACAAGGAACTTATGTTAAAGAGCTTCCTGGCGACGAATGGTACATGGCTAGCCTTGACTGTTCAGATTGTCACGAATCAGCTTTCGTAAGACCTAATACAGATAAATGTGTTACTTGCCATGAAGACGCTTCATACGGCGAGATGATGTCTGAAATTCAGGCTAGCTTTAATGCTAAGCTTCCTGTTGCTCAGAAATCACGTGACGATATGATGCTAAATCGTGAGCACATGTCACACGGTCAACTAGCACTTGCTAACGAGCTTATATACATAGTTAGAGTCATTGAAAAAGATGGTTCAGCTGGTGTACATAACCCTGAGTACTTCGACACAATGTTCGATAAAGTTGCGGAGCTTGAAAAAGCTGTTGCTGAATATGTTGAACCTGTAGAAGCAGAAGAGCACCATGCTCCTGCTATGGAAGCTCATGGCGAAGAGGCTGATGCACATGCTGCTCCAGCTGAAGAGGCTCACGGTCCTGTAAACAGTGAAGAGCTTATGGCTAACCTTGACGGCATCGAAGTTATTAACCTTGGTGAGAAGTACGCTCCTAACGGGAAGAAACCTGCTGTTAAGTTTGAGCACAAAGCTCACGCTGAAAAACTTGAGTGTACTAACTGTCACTCTGATCCTGAAGGCGGAGTTCTTAAAGTTGAAGTACCTGAAGAAGTGAAAGGTACTAACAACGTTTTCCATAAGAAACTTTGCATTACATGTCACAAAGAGAAGAAGGTTAAGAAGTCTTGTAACACTTGTCACAAGAAATAATCCTTAATCTTTAAGATAATATTAAAGGGCTATCCGCATGGGTAGCCCTTTTTTTTTGTCAAAAAAAAATCATTACTATTGAAACTAGTTCTCACGAGAGTATTATGTGCATATATATTTATTAATGAGGTAAGAAATGAAGATAGATGCTAGAGGGATTGCATGCCCCCAACCAGTCTTAATGATTAAAGACGAGCTAGACAAGATCGAAGAGGGTGTTATTACTATTATGGTAGATAACAAAGGCTCAAGTATAAATGTAAAGAATTTTTGTGAATCTAACGGACACACTGCAACTGTTAACGAGAAGGATGGATGTTATAGTATTGTTGTTGCGAAAGGTTATGACTGTGCGATAGCAGAAGAGAAATCTGAGAGTAACATAGTTGTGTTTATCTCAGGTGAGTGTGTAGGAAATGAAGAACCAGAGCTTGGTA
The DNA here is from genome assembly GCA_002869185.1 of Denitrovibrio sp. Lineage (GTDB taxonomy): Bacteria > Chrysiogenota > Deferribacteres > Deferribacterales > Geovibrionaceae > Denitrovibrio. The sequence continues at coordinate 12,739 of PKTN01000011.1, forward strand.
AGATGCTTATGAAAGGGTTTATCGGTAATATCAAAAATTTGGATAATAAACCTAAGACGGTAATATTTGTAAATAATGGTGTTCGTATGCTTACGACTAATGAAGAGACCATAGCTCTTGTGAAAGAAATAGCTGATATGGGTATAGAAGTACTTGCTTGTGGTGCTTGTCTTGAGTATTTTAAGTTAGTAGATTATCTGAAAGTTGGTGTTGTATCTGACGCATACACAGTTTCAAATAAGTTATTTAATGCTGATAAGGTTATAAGGTTATAAGGTTACATTTCACAATATTCACTTAGGCATTTAATGATTTTTGGTACACATGTGATGTGTATTGAGTATAGCGTTTTCTGTCCCTCTTTGGTTGCAACGATGATATTCTCAGCCTTTAATGAAGAAAGATGCCTTGATATGGTAGTTCTGTCGAGGTGGAAAGCCTCTTCCAACTCATATGTATAGCAGTCTTTAATGGAGAGCATAAGTAATATTTGCATTCTTATAGGGTTAGAAATTGCTTTGAGTATGTCGCAGATTTTAGTGATGTTTATGTTATCAGTCATTTTTGTACCATGTTAAAAATATTCAGACTCTCATTACAAGAGCCTGAATATAATATAGTGTATTATTCGTCGATTGAGGAGACTTTTCCGTCAACACCGAAAATAACTTCTGCTGCAACATAGTACATGCCTTTAGAGTGTGAGTAGCCACAATCATCTTGCAGTTGGAAATACATACCACCAGACTTACTTCCACCTTTACACATGAAAATAATTTCTTTGTCAGCAGGCAGCTTAGATGTAACGTCAGTACAACCTGAGTCACCCATGAGGGACTCAAATGGTATGTTAATAGCATTAAGTACGTGACTCGCTGCAAACTCACCAGGTGTGCGCACATCTATTATTTGAATAGAATCGTGAGTACTGTTGATGATCTCCATAAGCCATGTGGTATCAACCGCCCCCTCTTCATCGCTATGAGGTTTAACATCTCCTGCGAAAGCGAGGGACGTGAAAAGTAACGTTATAACTATAGTGTTTAAAATAAGTTTCATTTTAGTTATACGTTACAGAGACTCTGTGTAGTAGAATACTTTTTTGTATCCAGCTTTTCTGAGTTCATCAGTCTTACTTAAAGCAGCTTTTACATCGCCTTGTGAATAAATCATGATAGGTGCTTTTTTGTTAGCTGGAAGATTAGTTTCAGTAGGTGTGATCATAAGACCTTTCTTTTGAAGTTTCAGAGCTTCTTTCTTCTCAAGCTGAAGGTAACCATCGTTGATACATATAGCAGGTTTGATGTATAGCTTAAGGTTTGTGTAGCCAACTTTACGAAGGTTCATAGCGTCATTAAAGCTGAGTGGGCAATCCTTACCTATACCGAAGATAAGCTCTTTATCTTTAGGGATGTTGAGAGCTGCGAAAGCTGGGTAAGATTTTTCATATTTCATAGACTCAAGATTCACTGCACCAGGTATGTGACCTTTAGCGAAAAGTCTAGATGGGCGTGCGTCTACAAAGAGTACATTTGGGTTGTCTAGTTGTTTAACAACATAGTCAAAATTAACTATTGGTAAGTTGTTTTCCATTGCTCTGTCTGCAACAGTTTTTGGAGCTGGCTTTACAGCAGCTTTTGCAACTGGTTTAACAGCAGGTTTTGCTGCTTCTTGGCTAGTGGTCGCACAGCCAACTAAGAATAAACTTGTGATCATAATAGCAATTAAAAAATTTCTCATGAGAGACCTCCTACGTCTTTATGTGTATATTCTTGCACTTATTAAATCGTATAGCAAGTGATAAATTAGTTAAATTGCTTATAGTTTTAATATTATATAATATGAATATTTGTATAATGTGTAGATATTGGCACATTACGTTAGTCTATGTTTAATGAAAATAAACACAAGCTTTGCGCTTTCATTATTTTTGATATATCTTAGATCACTAATAAAACGACATAAAATGAATTAAGGTGATGCTTGTTTCCATTAAAAGATTCGATACCCTCGTCTAGGTTCCCGTTTGTAAACTGGGCGATAATAATAGTGAATGTATATATCTTTATCCAGATGCTTCAAATGACAGGTCTGGAGGAACGTCAGCTGATATTTCAGTATGGTTTAGTACCTAAGAGGTTGTTTGTTGAAAACAGTATGCTGGGACTGGCTGACAGATATCTACCAATTTTATCTTCTATGTTTATGCATGGCGGATTTATGCATATTCTGGGTAATATGTATTTCCTATTTATCTTTGGTGATAATGTAGAAGATAAGTTAGGTCATGGGCGATATTTACTCATATATATCATGTTTGGTGTGGCAGCTGCTGTTAGTCAAATAGTAATGTTTCCAAATTCTGTGATCCCGATGGTTGGTGCTAGTGGTGCCGTTGCTGGTGTAATGGGAGCATATCTAGTTTTTTACCCAAAGGCGAAAGTTAAGACTCTTGTGATTATCATAATATTTATAACAGTAGTGAATATCCCTGCATTTGTGTTTCTGCTCCTTTGGTTTTTCTTCCAATTCTTAAACGGAACAGCAGGTGGTGGCGGAAATATCGCTTGGTGGGCTCATATTGGTGGCTTTATTGCAGGTCTTATATATGCGATGTACTTCCTGCGGAAATATAGTAATCTAACTATAATTAATACAAGTATTACGGATTAAAGGACAAAAGTATGTGTTTAGGATTTCCTGGTAAAATAATCGAGCTTGATGAATTTGGTGCTACAGTAGATATAGGCGGAACAAAGCGTGAGGTCTCTATAATGATGCTCCCTGATGAAGTTGTCATGGGTGACTGGGTTATGGTGCATGCAGGGATGGCTATTGCGAAAATGGATCCTATAGAGGCTATGAAGACACTGGAAGTGCTGAGGGAATTTGCTGATGGCCTCGATGATTGATGGCTTTCGTGATGCAGATATCTGTAAAAATTTACTAAAACAGATAGAAAAGGAAGCGACAAAAGATATTTATAGGTTTATGGAAGTTTGTGGCAGTCATACAATGGCTATCGCAAAATTCGGAATAAAAAGCATCCTTCCTTCTAATATAGACTTAGTCTCTGGTCCGGGGTGTCCAGTATGTGTCACGCCTCAGTGCGAAATAGATGCTCTATTTGATATCGTTCAACAGGGTGCTATCATAGCAACCTTTGGCGATATGATGCGTGTTCCGGGTGCTAATGGTGAAAACCTTCAAAAGATGAAGAGTGAAGGTGCTGATGTACGGATTGTCTTCTCACCTCTTGATGCAATAAAGATTGCAGAAGAGACAGATAAAGAGGTTGTTTTTGTTGGTATAGGATTCGAAACTACGGCTCCTGCGGTTGCTGGTCTGGCGCTTATTGCTAAACAAAAGGGCATCAAAAATATAAGTATAACTCCATATAATAAAACTATGCCAGAGGTCTTAGGGCTTTTGCTGGCAGATGATAAGTTGAACATAAACGGCTTTGTCTGCCCAGGTCATGTGACAGCGGTTACAGGTCTTAATCTTTATAGACCTATAGTAGAGGCTGGAATGGCAGCTGTAGTTACAGGTTTTGAGCCTGTTGATATATTGACGTCTATCCTTGAAATGATCCAGCAGGTGAACAGCGGAGAATATAAAGCGGTGAATAATTATTCCCGTGTTGTGGCAGATGAGGGAAATTGGAAGGCACGTGAGATCATCGACACTGTTTATGAGAAGCAGGGTTGCTGGTGGCGAGGTATCGGTTTTATAAAAGATAGTGGACTTGCCTTTAAGGCTGAATATAAAGAGTATGACGCTTTTGATAAATTCAGAGTTTCCTTAGAGGGGGACGACGAGATAGAAGGGTGTATGTGTGGTGATGTTTTGAAGGGCTATATTAAACCTACGGAATGTACACTGTTCGGCTCAGGTTGCGTGCCTGAGAACCCTGTTGGTCCTTGCATGGTTAGCTCAGAAGGGGCTTGTGCTGCGGCTTATAAGTACGGTTAAAGAACATTATCAGACGACCAACGGAAGGCGTATGATGTGGAAGCATAAATAATTAACTGCAGGTAGAAAAATTTTACACGGTAATACTGGCGGACTAAAGCCAAAACAAACACAAAGACTCGAGAAGCTATATACAAGAAAAGCTGGTGTAGCTGAGATTATAACTCCCGAATTGGCACGCAGTATGTGCGAGCTATCTTTAGAGCTTAACAGGCAGATAGGTATACTTGCTGACCGCAAAGGGAACGTGCAGTACGTTATTGTTGGTGACACCCAAGAGGTCTTTATTCCAAGCCTTGATAGGTTTCAGCTTGTTCCTGGTACTCTTCGTGGGCTAAGACTTTTACACACTCACCTTAAAGGCGAAGATATAACCAATGACGACCTTACAGACCTTGCATTACTACGTTTGGACTCTGTGACTGCTTTGTATTTTAACAGTAAAGGGCATCCAGATGGTATGAAAACGGCTCACCTTTTACCACCAGAGAATGCAAGCTTTTATGATTATTTAGTAGACCGTGACCCACACAGGCAAACGGTTCACTATAAAGAATTTATTACCGAGCTCGAAGGCGAGATAGTCTCCAAGACTAAACGTCTACACAAGGTCGATGGTGAGAACCACGCCTTGCTTATCGGGTGCTATAAATCTAAAGCACATGCCGAAGAGAATATGGCAGAACTTTCGGAGCTAGCCAGAAGTGCTAATATGTACGTCTCTGGTGAAGTAGCTCAGATGAAAGATAAGCTACATCCAAAGTATGTTATCGGTTCTGGTAAGTTGAAAGAGATAGTAATTAGGTCTATGCAAAATGGAGTGGAGTATCTTGTCTTTGATAACCCTCTAACACCAGCACAGGCGAAGGCTATCGCTGATTTTACCGACCTCAAGATTATCGATAGACCACAGCTTATTCTTGATATCTTTGCTAAAAGGGCGAAGTCGAACGACGGTAAGATTCGTGTAGAGCTGGCACAGCTTAAGTACCTTTTGCCGAGACTCTCGCAGAGGGACGATTCACTCTCAAGATTGACAGGTGGTATCGGTGGACGTGGTCCGGGTAACACTAAGCTAGAGATAGATAGAAGACGCATAAATGATCGTATAGCTATGCTCTCTGGCAAGCTTAAGAAGATAGAGAGAAACCGTGACACGATGCGAAGTAAGCGTAATAAAAACGAGCTACCTATCGTGTCTATTATTGGATATACCAACGCTGGTAAATCGACACTGTTGAATAGCCTTACTCAGAGTGGTGTTTATGCGGACAACCTTATGTTTGCAACATTAGACACTAGCTCGAAGCGGATCAGGTTTCCAGAAGAGCGTGACGTTATCATAACAGACACAGTTGGGTTTATTCGAGACCTACCATAGAACCTTAAGGGTGCTTTTAAGAGTACTTTGGAGGAATTGCAGGACGCTGATGTTTTGTTGCATGTTGTGGACGTCAGTGCGGATGGTTTTGAGTCTAGGGTACATTCCGTTGAGATTGTTTTGCAAGAACTCGAACTTACAGATAAAGAGAGCATATTGGTTATTAATAAGACTGATCTGTTATTAGAATACGAAATATACTACTTGCGTACTGGTAAAATCCCAGAAGGGGATGACCCAGAGCAGTACAATAGAGCACATAGCATACTTAACTTGATGGAAAGGTACAACAAGGTGTGCCTTATTAGTGCACTTGAGAGGAAGACATTTAGAGAGCTTCTTGAGATGATACGCTTGATGCTTTTTGTGAATACAGATGGTGTGGACACTATGGGGATCGAAGATTACTTTGGAGAGAGATACATAGATGGATAATACTGAAGAATTAACACCTTCTGAAATAATTATGTTTAGAGCCGAGTGCTATAAAGTTGGCGACGGTGGTGGAGTCTTTTCTTTATATTCTATTAAGAGTGATGTAAGGAAGATTTTTACTGAGAAGGCATTTTCAGATAATTTTAAACTACTTACAAAAGATTCTGAGCATGCAGGTATTAAAATTGTTTCAGAAAACATAAAGAAGAGTTTAGCAGAGGTAAAATACATCGAGCACTTTAATGAAAATGGTGAACTGCGAACTTTTTATTCTAAAACATTTTTGATCAAAGAGGCTGATGTATGGCGGATCCTAAAAGAAAAACGAGAAATAAAGATAGGTTAGATCATAATTATTAGTATAATTTCTTTATATTTTGCAAATTATTGCTTGAAATTAATATCATAATGTCATATAAATATCCCCTGTTCAATACGGAGGAGTGTCCGAGTCTGGCTGAAGGAGGCGGTCTTGAAAACCGTTGAGCGTGCGAGCGTTCCGTGGGTTCGAATCCTACCTCCTCCGTTTTTAGTACATTATTTTTTTAAGTAGGAGTGGTGGCCGAGCTAGGCTGAAGGCGCTCGCCTGCTAAGCGAGTATGCGGCTTATACCGTATCGAGGGTTCGAATCCCTCCCACTCCGTTTTACTAATCAACTATTTCCGAGGAAATTATGAAAAAACTACTCATCTCTCTTATATTGACAACGTTTCTATTTTCATGCTCTCAGGGTGTTGTAGACGAAGAGAAATCTGCGCCTGCTCCAGCTCCTAAGGCAGAAGCTAAACTTCACAATCCTCATGCAACTGGTGAAATACCACTCGACGAAGATGGTAAACCTCTTGCACCAAATGGTGGAGCTCACGTTAAAAAAGAGAGAAAATTCTCGATACCTAAAGAGGTATCAGAGAAATATAAAAGCCTTATCCTTGAGATTAAAAACATCCCTGAAAATAGCTCTGTTGAGACAGAAGTACTCATCGGTCAAAAATCAGAAGCTACAGGAACTCCATTTGAAATTATGGTAGAATATTATCTTCCTGATTTCGTAATCGATGCTGACGGAACTATCACTACTCGTTCTGCTGATGAGAACAACCCAGTGGCTAAGATTAAAGTCTTCAAATTTGGCGAAGTTTTCTTCGACGGATGGCTTTACAAAAACCACCCAAGTGAGCACGGTTCTTTCGCTGATAACGCTTACAGCCTTTCACTTATTAAGTCTGTAACTAAGTAGATTTTTAAAATCACATAACAAATCCATAAAGGGAGCAAATTTGCTCCCTTTTTCTTATGAACCCTCCCGTCAATAGTTAATTGATATTTCTTATTTTTTTCTTTTCTATAATCACAAAAAGATTCTCCTGAATACAGGTAAACTACAACCATATAAATAG
>PKTN01000002.1 GCA_002869185.1 Denitrovibrio sp.
AGCGAGATAATTTAGTTACAAATGCCATGTAGCACCTCCGAATATCCTATTAACTTAGCTTAAGCTATTAATAGGGAGGGCTACATGGTATTTTTATTTATAATATTCGAATGTTTATCTAAGTCTCTTTATATCTTCCACAACCATATAAACACAAGGGACAAGTATCAGAGCTACTAAAGTGGTAAACAAAACTCCGAATGCCAGAGAGACAGCCATAGGTACTAAAAATTTAGCCTGAGTCGACTGTTCCAAGATCATTGGGAGCAGACCACCAAATGTAGTCAAAGATGTCATCAAGATAGGTCTAAAACGCCTTTTCCCTGCATTTACAACATTCTCTACACTCAGATGTTCCTTATCTACAAATTTGTTTATAAAGTCCACCAGAACGAGTGAGTCATTCACCACAACACCAGCCACAGCCACCATACCAAAGATACTCATCATGCTAAGACTGAGTCCTAGTAGCATATGCCCCCATATCGCACCAGCCAGACCAAAAGGAATAGCTAATAATACGATAATAGGCTGTACATAGCTTTTAAACGGAACAGCAAGGAGAGCATACATAATAAATAATGCTATCGGTAAAAAATCTAGTATACCGCCAAGAGCCTCTTGTCTACGCTCCTCTTCACCTTCAAACTTCCACCTAAGACCTGGATATTTAGCTATTTGATCGACAAGTATTGACGATTCAAGCTCCTTCATAATCTCAGTAGGATTGGCTGCACCCTCAGCACTAGCCGTAACATTTACGACCTGTCTGCGGTCTGTTCTATTGATAGTTGCTAGCCCCTGCCCCATCTTTACTTCTGCTACTTTATAAAATGGGAACTCCATACCTGATGCACTCTTGATATACATATTCATCAGATTATCAATCCCCTGCTTCTCTTTATCTGGATACTCAACCCTAACGGTAACTTCGTCTAGCAATCGCTGAAACTTCATAGCCACCACACCGTTGTAAGCTGCTCTCACCTGTCTAGCTATCTCGTTATTGGTAAGTCCGTACTTCTCTCCAATCTCGTTCACTTTAAAGATAAGTTCACTCTTACCTTTATCGAAAGTATCTTCTATGTCTATCACGCCATCATAATTTCTTAGTTTCTGCTTCATCTCTTCAGAAGCAGCAACCAGAACATCCTGATCACTATGTGCGTATCTTACGTTTATATTCGCTCCGAACCTTAGCCCCTGAGATGAATAACTGATCGACTCCACACCCTTCACAATACCTACATTCTTCCTAAACATCTTTTCAAACTTTGACGTAGGTATGTTCCTCTCTTCTGATGGCAACAGAGCTACAGAGACACGACCACTGGAGCCAGTAACAGCACCAGATATAACGTAATCTATATAGGATTTACCAAAACCTGTTTTTTTCGACATCATCTTATCGGTCTTAGTTGCCATCTTTGTTATGTGTGCAACGACTTCGTTCATCTTCTCTATATTAGTTCCAGCAGGCATTTTTATTGTCGCACGTATAACGTCACGCTCTACTCTAGGCATAAAAGTAAATTTCATATTACCTGATTTAATGATACCAAAAGTAAACACAAGAGCCCCTAGAAAGACTGCTATTGTTATATATCTATAGTTCATAATCCTGACCATCGAACGTCCGTATACAACCTCTATAAAGTAGTCGAGAGCTCCTCTTATCCTTCTTCTGATACCAAATGATTTACGTTTTTTACCTTCAACCTTCTCCTTACTATTCAGGTGAGCCGGAAGGATAAAGAATGACTCTACGAGTGATACAAGCAGGACAGATATAACAACAAGTGGGATAACTCCCATAAGAAGCCTCATGGTCCCTTTAACGTAAAGAATAGGAACAAAAGCTGTGATTGTTGTTAGAACCGAGAAGGTAACAGCACCTAAAACCTCGTGTGTCCCATCCACAGCTGCTTGGTATTTTGATTTCCCCATCTGCCTGTGGGTATGAATATTCTCACCGACAACAATAGCGTCATCAACAACTATACCCAGCGCCAATATAAAGGCGAATGAACTGATCATATTTATAGAAACGCCAAGTGACGGCAGGAGCATAATCGCACCAAAGAAGGATATCGGAATACCCATAGCAACCCATATGGCTAGTCTGAATTCAAGAAAGACAGCAAGTATCAAAAGTACCAGTGAAAGACCAAGCATTGCATTTTTAAAGAGTAGATCAAGTCTGCTCCTTAGTAGCTCTGAGTCATCGTCCCAAACACTGATTTTTACTTTCTCAGGAATTTTAAGTTTAATATCAGAGATAACTTCCTTAACAGCTAACGAAATACCATCTGGAGTCTGCTGACCCACACGATAAACCCGAAGAGTGAGACCTTCTTTCCCATTAAAAGTTTCGATAATATCTGCATCTTCAAAACCTTCAACAATCTCAGCTACATCGCCAAGAAAAACTGTTCCGTAGCCATTGCCAGAAACTATCGGGATACTAGCATAGTCCATCCCCATATAACGTTTATCTTTAATCCTAAGGACAAGCGCGCCTTCTTCTCTATCGAGAGTACCAACAGGCAAGTCCATAGACGCTGTTTTTATCTTAGTAGCAACATCGCTGAGAGTTAATGAATACTTTCTGAGATCATCCTCTGAAATTTTAATACGAATCTCTCTATCTTTTACAGCGTATGCATATTCTGCCAAAGTGATATCTTTATGGTTCAATAAAGCTTGCTTAAGTGTATCAGCGTAGTGCCTAAGTTCAAAAGAAGAGATGTCGCCATACATTGTGATGTCAACAACTGACCGCTTTCTACTAGCGAGAGAAACTACAGGATCATCCGCCTCATCAGGGAATGTCGTAATTCTGTCAATCTCAGCCTTTATATCAGAGTAAGCCTGTTGTCTGTCTGAACCTTCAACCAGCTCAACATCAACAACTCCACTCCCCTCTCTCGCTCTAGCTGTAATCTTACTGGTCCACTCTAATGAGCTAACAGCATCCTCAACAACAAGTATCACACCTTCAACAACCTCTGCTGGTGAAGCACCTGTGTAAGAAACAGAAATGCTAACCTCATCCTTTTCAATATTAGGAAAGACTTCCGTCTTCATACTAAGGAATGTAGCCACACCACCGATTATCAACAGGAGCATAAGGAGGTTAGCTGCCACATGGTTTTTAGCTATCCATGCGATAGGTCCTCTAGGCTTCACTGTGCACCCCCGCTTTTACCTTTAGACATATTATTCATCTGTCCGGTGTTCACAGTCATACCGTCAACCACGCCGTCAAGGTCAGAGCTGATAAGTTTTTCGCCACCTACAAGACCAGAGTTCACATATGTGAATCCTCCTTGTCTATTAACTATATTTATATCTCTTATTTGTACTTTATTATCATGTGAGAGCCCCCACACAACATTCCCCTCTCTGACAACACTCGAAGGGATCCTTACTAAGTCTTGTTTAGCTTTACTATAAACAACTGCCTTAATACTAACGCCTATAGGGAGTAAAGGTTTTTTAGCATCTTGGACAAATGGATTCTCTACGACCAAGACAGCCTGAAGCATTCCAGTCTTGCTATCTGCATCAGGAAGTATTCTCTCAGCATGGATAGACCATCTCCAGCTATCCAGACCCTCTTTAAGCTCAACATAACCACTAGAGGCATCATCTTCATCATCAGCAAAAGTAAGCTTTACAGCGTCTTTAGCTGCCATAGGGACGTATATCTCATACCTATCTGTGCCAACAAGTTTACCTGCTGATTCGCCAACTCTAATCACTTTCCCTTGCTCTATAGATTCGGATGTGACAATTGAGTTAAACGGTGCTTTATAAAGTATCTTAGCAAGATCATTTTTGGCACTCGCTACAGCCGATTGAGCCGATTTCACTGCCGCTCTTGCAGCCTCAAGCTGTGGTTGATAGCTAACAAGTGGGCTAGCTTTACGCTCTGCTACACCTGTATCGTTCCATATCTCCCACTCTCTATTTGATATTGCAGCCTCTTCTTCAATCTTCTGAAGTTCGTATTCTTTTGTCTTAAGAGTAGCTACCTTTGCATCAAGGGCTGTCACATATGTTGTGTCATCTATACGGTAAAGACCTTCGTTCTTTTTAAACTTGCCACCAGTCTTTAGTTTTTTGTTCACCCAGATGATCTTCCCAGCAACCTCAGAGACGATATCTACCTGACGACCAGCCTTTACTGTCCCATAGCCTCCTACCTGAAAGCTATAGTCTCTTACAAGCTCTGCTTCTATAGACCTAACTATAGTAATAATCCTCTGCTTCATTTTTTTCTTAGGTTCTGGTTTATTTGCCATCTGGTATTTAAACCCACCAAAAGCTAAAGCGAGTATCAGCACTGGAACTATTATTTTTACTATTGTTTTAATATTCATTACTTTGTCTCCCCTGTAGAAGCGGTCAGCCTCTGATCAACTATTTTTCCTGCCCAGCTTCCGCCTGATGCTCTTGCCAGCTCAACTCTAGAGCTAATAAGTGACCTTCTCGCAGTCACTTCTGATATCCAGCCTGCAAGTAAGCTGATCTTATTATCTATAACGTCTGAATAATTTTTAATTCCCATCTCATATTTCATCTCAGCGATCTTTAGCCTTTTCTCTTCTATGCGTACTTTCTCAGTACTAAGATCAAGAGCCTGCTCATTTTGCACATTATCATTTAGAGAATTGCTCATCTCAGTGAGTGCTGTTATCACTGTTAGGTAATAGTCATTAACCTGTTGGGATAAAAGGTGTTTCTGTTTTTCAACCTGTAGCTTTAATTTGCCCGCATCAAAAACAGGTGCCACTATATTCGCTACTAAATTAGCTATAAAGTTATCTATACTAATAAGCCTAGTCAGCTCATCGCCACTAAAGCTTGTACTCGCTGAAAAGCTGAGTTTTGGATATCTGTTTGCCATCGCCTGAGCAACATCTCTATCAACCTTTTGGACAGACGCAAACGCAGCCTTTATATCGGGACGTTTATTTGCAACATCTGACGGGATAACATACGGAAGTTGTGGAAGCTTAAAATTATATTTATCAGATATGACCACCTTTGAAACATCAGGTTCGCCTATCAATTTTGCTATCTGAAGTCTTGCACTCTCCATAGACTGCTTTGTCTCTGTCATGCTCTCCATAAGGTTAGCCATTGCTGTTTGTTTCACATATATAGTGTCTAATAAGCCTACACCACTAGAATACATCATCTCTAATGCTGAAATCTGCTTAAGCCTCAGTTCATACTGTTCTTTCTGTATTTTTAGAATAGATGCAAGTGATTTATATAAGAAATATCTATCAGCAAGTTCAGCAGTGAGTGTCATATATAGTGATTCAAGATCATAGCTATTAGATATTAGTGCTAACCTATCTGACTCTGTTCCAGCCTTTACTCTACCCCATATATCAGCCTCATAAGAAGCTGTAAGGGACAAGCTATAACTATCACGCCAAGCTCTCTTACCTTTACTGTTTGTACTGTACGTCTCAGATGCACTTGCACCCGCTGTCACAGAAGGTATCTTATCTGCTTCAGATATACCTAGTGTTGTCCTCAGAGCCTTAAGCCCATCATAGGATTTAGCCAGTTGGTAATTATTTTGAAACAATTTATCTACAAGAGCATTCAACTCTACACTCTCAAAAATCTCCCACCAATTTTCACCATACTGATCTGCTGTACCAGCCTGACCAAATGATGCTGGGAGTTTTAGCCCATCATTTATTCCGTCCTTAGTTATTGCTTTACCATTTGATGCACAGCCAAAAGCCATGATCATCAGTACCACAACAACTAAAAATCGCCTAAAATCTAAAACCATATTGATCTCCATTTGCATACTGGTAGTAATATAATATTTTTTTCTAATATGAAGTGTAAAATTATATAGTAGAACTGTTAAGTTTTGTAAGTAAATAATTTAAAACTTTGCATAAATTAACAGTCAATTTTTATCGATTTATATATTATAGTAATTATTATGACACAAGATAACATTCTACTAATTGATGACGATATCGAACTTTGTGAATTACTAGCTGAATATTTAGCCACTGAAGGGTACGAGATACGTGCTATCCATAATGGAGCAGAGGGTGCAGATACAGTTTTAGCTGAAGACTTTGACCTTATCATTTTAGATGTAATGCTCCCAGGAATGGGCGGTTTTGATGTCCTTAAAACCATTCGTACACATAAGAAAACACCTATACTCATGTTAACTGCCAAAGGCGATGACATAGACAAAATCCTTGGGCTTGAGATGGGGGCAGATGACTATATGCCTAAGCCTTACAACCCAAGAGAGCTATTAGCGAGGATCAAAGCAATTCTCCGCAGGACAAAGACCAAACAAGATTCTTCATCTAAACCAGAAAAAATCACTATTGGAAATTTCCAACTAGACTTAGGTCAACTGACTGTTCAATACAAAGGCAATACCATACCACTTACTGTTGTTGAATTTAATATACTTGAACTAATGGTAGAGAATATTGGCAAAGTCGTTACTAGAGAAGATATAGCCCTTAAGGTTCTTGGTCGAGAGCTCAGCCCTTTCGATAGAAGCATAGACGTACATGTGAGTAATATAAGAAAAAAATCTGGAAACACAGATATCATCAAAAGCATACGCGGGTCTGGATACCAACTATTAACTGAGTCAATAAAATGAGGATAAATAGATTTAGTCTCTACTTTAAGATATTTGTGGGTTTGTGGGGGACAATTATGATCTTCGCCATAACCCCATTACTAATGATACTCGTCAGTAACCAAGAGAGCCGAGACGCCTTTTATGAGCACGCTAAAAAAGGACTTGAGAAAAATATCGTTATCGATATCCGCGCAGCAGCGAATAGCGGAAATATTCCTAGCCTCATAAACCAAGTAAAAAGAGCTGAAAAATACCTTAACTCTGAAATTTTCATATTCGATAAAAATAGTAAAGAACTCAGGAATAAAAAAGCACCTTTGGGTGCTGATAATATTATTAAAACTATGACTGAAGACAAAGTCGTACTTATTAAAAAGTATTCTGACGACAAGAATGACAAACGTTTAATAAGAGTTATCAAGACCGACGAGTATGTTCTAATTAGCTATCCAACTGGGGATAAACCTGCGTCATTCTCTGCTATCATATTTGCCAAACACGTTAATGCATTCATATATATTTTCTTTCTCTCCAGTATCGCAAGTCTTATAATCACCAGATACTTTTCCAAGCCACTACTTACGCTAAGCAAAGCTGTGAAACGTATCTCCGAAGGTGATTTTAGCGTCAGAGTCGCAGAGGAGCTCAACAGAAAAGACGAAATAGGTCAGCTTGGTAAAGATTTTGACATTATGGCAGCGAAGCTACAGCACATCAGAAATACTAAAGAGGCTACGCTTAGAAACCTATCCCATGAGCTTAGATCACCACTAACCAGACTAAGGCTATCACTCGAGCTTGCGAGAGCTAAAGCTGGTGACAACGCAACACAAGCACTAGATAGGATAGAGCTTGAGTCTGATAGACTTAATGAGATGATTGGTCAATTACTTGAGATAAGCAGGATAAAATCTACTGAAAACTTAGAAAAAGAGACATTTGGCATTAAAAGTGCGATACAGATTGTTTTATCGGATGGATATTTTGAAGCGAATGAAACAGGTAAAAACCTAACCTACTCAGAAGATGCAGAGTACTTTATACATGGCAATCAAGCATTACTCATAAGCTGTTTTGAGAATATCATTAGGAATGCAATAAAGTATTCCAGTTCAAAAGTTGATGTTAAAGTGGGATGTGAAGATAGTTTTATTGTAGTATCCATATCAGATGATGGTACAGGAGTAGCTGATGAGCACCTCTCCGAAATATTCAAACCTTTTTACCGCGTGCAAGCTGACAGGGATAGAAAGACTGGAGGCATAGGACTTGGGTTGGCAATTGCCAAGACTATTGTTGATGCCCATAATGGATATATAAACGCTATCAACAATCAATATGAAGGTCTAACAATAGAAGTCAGACTGCCAATCGACTCGGTTTAAGAACCTTCGATCAACCTTTTAAATCTCTCTTTATTCTCTACAACAACATCTGTTAGCTCAGGATCGAAATGCTTGCCCTTTTCAGCACTTACGATACTTATTGTTTTATCAAAAGAATAAGGTTCTTTATACGGTCTCTTAGAAAGGAGAGCATCCATAACATCAGCGACACTCACTATCCTGCCATAAAGAGGGATATCCTCAGCACCCAGATTATCAGGGTAGCCACTACCGTACCATTTTTCATGATGAGATTTTGCAATGACTCTAGCAGAGTGCATCTCCTCTGAGCTTGGTCTATCGAGTATTTTAGCTCCAAGGTTTGAGTGCGTTTTAATAACAGTAAATTCTTCTACAGTGAGCTTACCCGGTTTCATAAGTATATGGTCAGGTATACCAAGCTTACCCACATCATGCATAGCACTGGCATTTCTTATCTGCTCAATATCGTGTCTAGACATGCCTAATATATCCGCTATAAGAACAGACATATCACTCACACGCTTTAGATGATCATAGGTGTATTGATCTTTATGCTCAGCAGCCATAGCTAGCCTGTAGAGTGTATCTATGTGAGCATTATGCAAAGTCTCAGACAATACTTCGTTAGCAACTTGATAGTTTTTAAGGGACTCAAGCATCTCGTTAAAATTATTCTGAGTGTCAGAAACTTCTCGCAGGTTGGTTATAATGTTTATCTTCTCGTCAAAATTAAGCTCTTTTGCATTATTTGTAGCAGAGCTAAGAGCCTTAAATGGTCTTGCTAAGGTAAATGATACATATCTGCTTAATAGAATTACCAATATGAGTAAAACAGCGGTAATGATATATAAAACACTATACTTTATCTTGAGTGGACTTAAATAATCTTCCGAAGGGGTATATACCCCAACAACCAATTCCAGCCCACTGACACTAAAAGGCTTCATCACCCCTTTAAACCGACCCTCTGGAGTCGATATATCATCAATAACCCCATACTTCATATTCTGCTCAACCTTTGATCTTAAGGTCTTCAAAACAGGGTCATTAAAATTGTCAATTTTAGGTATAGTTGCCTTGTGTTCTTTTGCTTCAAGTAATGTCTTATTATAATCAGTATGAGCGAGAATATTACTCTGACCATCTATGGCGAAAATATTTGTATTTTTTGTGAATATTCCGTCAATTAAGAAATCTGAAATAGTATTAATCTCAAGATCGGCGGCGACCACACCTACAAACTTGCCACTTTCATATATAGGCTCTGCATATGTGATGCCAGGAAGCTGAGTAATATAAAATACATATGGAGCAGTCCAAATAGCACCACCCATATTTTTAGCTTTCTTATACCAAGGACGAATTCTCGGATCGTATGTATCATTAGGTAGATGCTTCGACTCAAGTCTTTTTGATTTGGCATACCATGTCTCAGCCACAGAACGTTCGCCATCGACTAACTGAATTTTTTTATAAAAATAATGTTTATATTTATCATTTACACTCTTTTGTCTTTTTCCTATAAGAAAAAATTCACCTTTTTCATTTGCATAATAAAGAGTATAGACTTCAGGAAGATCCTCCAGAGTCTTTATTAGAGAAGAAATTAGATAATTATTATAAGATTCACTATTTGAAATACTTGAATTGGCTGGCACATGCATATTCATAATATTAACTGCAGTAACGGCTGGTTTCAAAAGAATATTGATGTGTTGAGCTGAGTCATCTACTGTTCTAAGAATGATATCATCAGCAAGGGTATGAAGGGCTGACTCAGAATATTTCTTAGATAAAAAAAGAATTGACGCAGTCCCTAGTAGAGAAAAGCTAACAAGAACAAATATCATAAGAAAAGATATACTAAATGTAAACTTACCACTTTTATTGCTACTCATATCCCCTCGTGACAATAATTATTTACTGGCTACAGTACATTCTAAAAGAAAAGTCCACACTAGTCAAAGACTTATGGCAGTAATAGCACGATACATAAGCAACAGCTATCCAAATACCTTAATTATCATGGTGAATTCATCACCCTTCTCTTTATCTAATAATAATTGATTTCTCTATAATCTCAAACTGTTCATAAGTAAGTTTTTCATTCTGCTCTATACTTTCTAAAGCTATAAACATATTAAACACAAATAAAAATACCATGTAGCCCTCCCTATTAATAGCTTAAGCTAAGTTAATAGGATATTCGGAGGTGCTACATGGCATTTGTAACTAAATTATCTCGCT
>PKTN01000012.1 GCA_002869185.1 Denitrovibrio sp.
CTCTTTCGAACCACCCCAACTTGTAGAGCGAAGGATGTTATAACCAATCTTGCGATCAGTGTCAACTAGTTATTTAAGTTTTTTTTCTAACAACTTTTTTGCTCCATTTAATGGGCAAAAACAACCCCCACAGTTAAGTTATCTGCGGGGGAGCGTTGTTATATCTAATTGGGCATACTAAGTCAATAAGTATTTGAAGAAAAATCACTTTTTATCAAAATACTTTGCTGAAGCCTTGTCTGCCATTATCATATCTACTACCGTAATTGCTGTCATAGCCTCTGCTACGGGTACTACACGAGGAGCCACACATGGATCGTGTCTCCCTTCGGTAATTACTATCTTTTCGTTGCCATACAAATCTATACCTTTCTTAGGCACTGTTATTGAACTAGCTGGCTTAACCACGAACCTAAAAACTATATCCTGACTAGAAGCCATACCGCCAAGCGTACCGCCTGCATTGTTCGAAAGGAATCCATACTTAGTAACTTCGTCATTATGCTCGCTACCACGCATCAGAGCTGCCTCAAAGCCGCTCCCAAACTCTATCCCTTTAACAGCAGGTATTGAGAGTATTGCATGTGCAAGCAGAGCGTTAAGTCTATCAAAGACTGGCTCGCCCACTCCAACAGGAACTCCCTCAACAACCACCTCTACAATAGCACCGACTGAGTCACCCGCTTCGCTAGCTTCTAATATATATTCTTCCATCTTAACTGAGGCATCTAGGTCGCAAGTTCTGATGATATTATCTTCTATAACTGATAAATCCCTCTTTTCGGCTTTATGAGGACCGACCTGAGTAACATACGCTATAATCTTTATACCTGACTGAGCTAATATCTTCTTAGCTATCGCTCCAGCACACACCCTACCTATAGTCTCTCTAGCTGATGACCGTCCGCCACCTCTGTGGTCTCTGATCCCGTACTTAGAAAAATATGTAAAGTCAGCATGCCCCGGTCTAAATAAGTCTTTTACAGCATCATAGTCTCTAGACATCTGTGTTTTGTTAAAGACCATCATCATAATAGGGGTTCCTGTGGTCTTACCTTCGAATATACCACTATATATCTCAACGGCATCAGCCTCGTCTCTTGGTGTAGAGACTTTACTCTGCCCAGGTCTTCTTCTGTTTAGCTCCATTTGAATCTCTTCGACTGAGATCTCTACCAACGGGGGGCAACCATCAAGTATGACGCCGACCGCCTTACCGTGACTCTCACCGAATGTTGTTATCGTAAAATTCTGTCCGAATGTATTTCCTGCCATTGTTTTCTCCTTTATAAATTTTGCGTCCTACAAAATTTAATATGTGGTGCATCTTGCAAATTAAATACGAACTAAATACTCCTACCAACGGAAGGCGAAGCAATAGGTTGCACAAATTATCAACTCGAAGTAAGCCACAGAATGCTAATCCTGAAGAACTTCTCCAGCTCCAATTTTAAAGTGTTTACCACTATTTACGTCTTCACACATGCAAGGTTGAATCTCTCCACTATCTTCATATCCGTTCGATTCCCAAGTACCTTGTATGTAATCCTTCATGAAATATATTCTTTTAAGCCATTTACAGCTTTTATATCCCCAAAGGTTCGGGATGACCATCCTTATTGGACCGCCATATTCGAATTCTATCTCTTCATCTGCTACATGGGTACATATAAGGATACGTGGATTGTCCATATCCTCTGCCCATATCGCAGTATTATAACCACCATAGCTCTCAGTATAAACATATTTATACTCGCCAGGATTCGCCCAGCTAACAAAATCAGCCCAGCTAATCCCCTGCCAGTCAGCACGCACCGACCATTTTGAAACAGATGTCAGCCTGCTGTTAATTTTCTTTTGTTGAAACATGGTTAAAAAATCGTCTATCTGATATTTGCCAGCCTTATCTGTTTCGCCACCAATTTGTATAGTATAGTCTTGCCTCTCGGGAACCGCTTTTAGTTTCTCAATATTAAAGACAGGACATTTCACGCTTCTAAGAAATCCCATATCAACCTCTTCTATAGATAAGCAACGACTTCGATGTTCTCCATAGTTATAAGTCCACCACCAACCATCTCTTTCAGTTTCGGTAGAATCTTCATAATCTTCTCTTCGCTATCTACGACATGAATAACTATTGGTAAATTGTCTGAGAGTGCGAGAGATCTGCTTGATCTAATAACGGCACTCTTGCCATAACCATACATACATCTTTGTACTGTTGCTCCAGCAATACCGTTCTCGTGGCAGACATTAACCAATGCCTTGTATAAAGGCAGACCATCAAAAACATCTGAGCCACCAATATATATTTTTAGTTGTTTATTAATACCGTTCATAACGACTCCTTACATTCTTGCTATCAGGATACCAATAAAGGCAGCCGACAGACTAAGGACTAGATTACCCATTATATATATAATGGCAGACGTGTAAGCCCCATCCTCTATTAAGTATAGTGATTCTACTGAAAAGGTCGAAAAAGTTGTAAATGCACCAAGAAAACCAACTGCTATAAAAAAACGCATATTCTCACTAATAGCTAGTTTTTCCACCGAAAGAGTAAATATTAAACCTAACAAGAATGACCCTATAATATTTACCATAAGTGTTCCATAAGGAATTTTATTACCTAATAACACTGCTGATCCCTTGGAAACGTAGTATCTTGAGACAGCTCCAAGGAAACCGCCCATCCCTATTAACAAAATTTTCATTTACATACCTTCATTTAAACCTTATATAAAAAAGATGGAATATCTACAAGGCGTTTTTGCCATTTGTTTAGTAGCTTTTATTTTGAACTTACCTTTTGGCTGGTTAAGGACATATACTAGAAAGTTCTCAATAGCCTGGGCAGTGTGCATTCATGCACCAATACCAATAGTAGCATTTATCAGAATATATACCCATACTGATTGGATTTATATTCCATTATTTTTTATTTTTTCTATAGCTGGTCAAATAGTTGGTTCTAGACTCAAAAATAAAATATCTAAATCTTCTTAATTTTTAACCTTAGAGAATTTGTAACAACACTCACAGATGAGAACGCCATAGCGGCACCCGCAAACATTGGCGAAAGTTGTATGCCGAAAACAGGATAAAACACTCCAGCAGCGAGTGGAATCAAAGCTATGTTGTAAAAAAATGCCCAGAACAAATTCTGCTTGATTATCGACAGAGTGAAGCATGACAGGTTAATAGCCTTAACTATACGACCTGTGCTATCGCCAAGTATAGTAATGTCACCAGACTGCATCGCAACATCTGTTCCGCCACTCATGGCAAATCCTACATCACTCGCAGCAAGAGCAGCAGCATCATTAACACCGTCACCTACCATAGCGACGATATCACCCTTTGATCTGTAATCTTGTAATATCTCAAGTTTGCCTTGAGGGCTTATACCACTATATGTTTCTGATATACCTATCTTATCCGCTACGATCTTTACTGCCTTTTCATTATCACCTGAAACAATTACTGGTGTAATACCTTTCTTTTTAAGCGCTTGGATAGTCGCAGAAGCATCTTCTTTAACTGTGTCTGTTATTCCAAACATTCCTACATATTCTGAATCAATGGCTATATATACCCTCGAACCGCTAAAGGCAGAGTCTTTGACATTTATGCCTTGTCTATCTAGGTACTCTTTTTTACCAGCGTATATTTTTTTACCATTAACAAGAGCCGTCACACCTTCACCGTCATGGTTTTCAAAATCTATCGCCTCTATAATATCAACATCGTTATCTTTTGCATAATCAACTATTGAATTTGCTAGTGGGTGGTCTGACAGAGCCTCAAGTGAAGCCGCACAAGATAAGAACTCTTTTTTAGCTAGTCCGTCTTCAATTTCACACACCTCAACCTGCAAATCACCTGTTGTAAGCGTGCCTGTTTTATCAAAGATTATCCTATTTACCTTACAAGCCTTCTCTAGCGTCTCACCATTCTTAACTAATATACCATTTGATGCACCACGACCGGTACTCACCATAACAGCGGTAGGAGTTGCAAGCCCCATGGCACAGGGACAAGCGACGATTAGAACTGACACAAAAGCGAGAAGAGAATTCGCAAGTAAAGGAGCGGGTCCAAAAAAGAACCATACTAAGAATGTTACGCAAGCGATAACTAAAACAGTGGGAACAAAAACTGAAGAGACCTGATCCGCCATACGTTGCACTTTAGGTTTAGAGGCTGTGGCTGATTTAACAGTATTTATTATTCCAGCAAGAACAGTCTCGTTGCCGATCGTCTTAGCACTGTAAATTACTGTTCCCGAAGTTAGGACTGTCCCTGCGTACACAGTATCCCCAGCTCTCTTAGAGACTGGAACAGACTCACCTGTTAGCATAGACTCGTCAGCTCGACCTTGACCTTCGAGCACTTCACCGTCAACAGCTATAGCTCCACCGGGTTTCACTCTTATCTTGTCATCTATACGCAAGAGGCTAGCTGGAACTTCCTTCTCTCCATCCTCGTCAATAAGATAGGCTGTCTTTGGGGCGAGATTTAATAGAGCTTCGATAGCTCCTTTTGCACGTTTTTTTGCACGCGCCTCCATCGTCCTACCTAAAAGTATAAAAGATATAATCACACAAGCCGCATCATAATAGACAAAGTAGTTACCACGGCTTTTGAAGTATTCAGCGAAAATGGTTACAAAAACTGAATATGTGAAAGCAGATAGGGTTCCCACTGCCAAAAGAGTGTTCATGTCAGAAGTGCGGTTTTTAAGATTTTTCCATGCAACTCGATAAAATATATCTCCACCAAAGACCATAACCGACAGGGTTAAAACTAAAAGTATATAAAAAAGATAGCTTTCGATAGCCGGTATTTTCACCATAGAGAGAGTAAAGACGATCAATGACAACGGAGCCGCTATCATAAGCTTTTTAGCATAATATGAGCTTGTCTCGTCTTGTAGAGTATCTTGATCAACGCCTTTGAACTCATAGCCTATACGCTCAACCTCTTCGCCAATCTGCTCTATACCTAAGACATCAGGGTTATATGAAACAAGGGCTGAATTAGTGGCGAGATTGACTATAACCGATTCAATACCTTCGGCTTTTTGAAGTTTCTTCTCGACGCGGCGTACACATGCGGCACACATCATGCCACCTATATTTATATTCTGATCTATAAGTTTTTCGGACATACTAAAATACTCCTTTGCAGAGTTTAATATAAGAAAAGGCTCCCTTTCTTCAAGAGAGCCTTTCATATTTATATTTTTTTATACTGCTTAGTCTAATAAAGCGTGTTCGATTACCTCTTCAAACTGGTCAACATAAACTAATAACCATTTTTTTTTGCTGTCCTAGCAAAAAAATAATCACTACGCCAGAACAAGTACAGGCTACGTTCCCACTCCTCTGAAACCTACGCAGAGTAAATCTGCTTCGGTTCGTTACGTGAGGCACATCATGTGCCTAAATACTAATCTAGTAGTGCGTGTTCGATTACCTCTTCAAACTGGCTAACATAAACTATTTCTAATGCGTTTTTAGCGTATTTTGGCAGGTTCCTGAGATCTTTCTCGTTCTTTGCAGGGACAAGTACCTTTTCAATACCGTGCCTCTTTGCAGCGAGTAATTTCTCTTTCAGACCGCCAATAGGGAGTACTTTACCAGTAATTGTAATCTCACCAGTCATAGCAACCTTTTTATTAACCTTGCGACCTGTAAAACATGAGACGAGCGCTGTAGCCATTGTTATACCCGCAGATGGTCCATCTTTAGGTATTGCACCCGCAGGTGCATGGATATGTATGTCAAGTTTTTCAAAATCTTCTGGATCTATATCAAACTTGTCACCAATAGTACGAACATAAGTAAAAGCAGCTCTGGCAGATTCTTTCATTACGTCACCAAGCTGACCAGTAACATTCAACACGCCCTTCCCTTTGAACTTAGTACACTCAACAAAAAGCACTTCACCACCGACAGGTGTCCATGCAAGCCCTGTAACTGTTCCAACCTCGTTCTCTTTAAGCTCTTCGTCACCAGTAAACTTCTCAGGTCCGAGATATTTCTCAAGAGCCTTATCTGTAACCATAAATGATTTACGCTTATCACCTTCAGCGATCTTTCGACCTATCTTGCGGAAGACTGTTCCAATAGTGCGTTCAAGGTTTCTAAGCCCACTCTCTCTGGTGTACCCAGATATAAGTGCGGACAATGAATTTTTAGAAAATCTTAACTCGTAGTCATCAAGACCATTCTCGCTCTTTTGCCTTGGTATAAGATACTTCTCAGCTATTTTAACCTTCTCTTCCTCGGTATACCCAGGAATCTGAATCATCTCCATCCTGTCCAAAAGGGCAGCAGGAATTGGATCGAGATAGTTAGCAGTTGTGATGAACATCACCTTAGACAAGTCGAGAGGAACGCCCATATAGTGATCCACAAAATTGACGTTTTGTACTGGGTCAAGAACCTCGAGAAGTGCACTCGATGGGTCACATCTGAAATCTGAACCAAGTTTATCTATTTCGTCCAGCATAAAGACTGGGTTATTTGACCCTGCTGTCTTCATACCCTGAATTATTTTACCAGGTAACGCACCTATATATGTACGTCTGTGACCTCTAATCTCTGCCTCGTCACGTACTCCACCAAGAGACATGCGGACATACTTACGCCCCATCGCTCTGGCGACAGACATGCCGAGAGATGTTTTACCAACCCCAGGAGGTCCAACAAGGCAAAGGATAGGAGACTTCATATCTGTTTTAAGCTTACGAAGTGCTAAGAAATCGAGGATTCTGTCTTTAACCTCATCCAGTCCAAAGTGGTCTTCGTCTAGAATAGCTTTAGACTCTTTTATATCCAGCTTGTCCTTTGTCGTTTTGCTCCAAGGAACCTCTATCATCCAGTCGAGATAAGTTCTAGCGACTGTTGACTCAGCTGAGTCTTGATGCATTTTAGAAAGTCTGTCGAGTTGCTTCATCGCCTCTTCGTTAACCTTCTTTGGCATCTTACATTTCTTAATTTTCTTTCGATATTCTTCCATCTCAGCGGAGAAATCATCCTCTTCGCCAAGCTCTTTTTTAATAGCTTTTAATTGCTCACGTAGAAAATACTCTTTCTGGCTCTTATCTATCTCGCCTCTGGCATCGTTCATAATCTTCTGCTGGACTTCTAGAATAGATATCTCTCGAGTAAGAAATTCGCCTACTTTTTTGAGCCTATCGAGCGTGTCTTCAAGCTCTAATATTTCCTGTGCTTCATCAACCTTTAAACCGAGGTTAGACACAATAATGTCAGCCAGCTTTCCAGCCTCTTCTATACTTTCAATAACAGCGATAAGATCAGGAAGCATAGGCTTACCTAATGTGACAGCATGTGCAAGTTGCTCCTTAATATGTCTAAGGAGTGCTTCACTCTCTGGATTCTCCTCTTCCTCGCCATCTTCTATCTCTTCGAATTTAACTCTATAACCTTCATCAGGCTCAAGGTGTTCGGTTATTTTCCCTCTCTTAA
Organism: Denitrovibrio sp.; assembly: GCA_002869185.1. GTDB lineage: Bacteria > Chrysiogenota > Deferribacteres > Deferribacterales > Geovibrionaceae > Denitrovibrio. The sequence continues at coordinate 7,503 of PKTN01000012.1, forward strand.
CACCTTGAACCAAAAGCTTAATTCTATTATCAGGCATTTTAAGCATACGGAGTATAACAGCAACAGTACCTACTTCGTATATCTCATCAGTTTCTGGTTCTTCATCTGCAGGATCTTTCTGGCAAGCCAAAAAGATAAGCCTGTCTTCATTAAGCGCCTCGTTAACGGAAGCAATGCTCTGGTCTCTACCCACGTATAGTGGAATAACCATATATGGGAACACAACAATGTCCCTAACCGGCAGCAATGGAAGTTGATCTGGTATATTTATTTCAGCTTCGAACTGTTCCATTTTGCTCCTCCTCAATAATTAATAATATTAAAAATCACAGTCACAATTGTCTCTGAAAATCCTAACTTCCAGAACGCCATCTTTAAGTTTCGCTTTTGTTTCACCGTCATTTACGCTAAATGGCAAGCGTAAAACACGTTTAAATTTAACTGTCTCTCGTTCAACTCGGACAAAAGTAACATTAGGTATTTTAATCTTTGGTCTAACACCTTCTATCACTATTAAGTCATCGTATTGATAAACTGTAAAATCGTTTGTTGAAAGCCCAGCCAACTCAATAAATATGATCACTTCATCATCAGATATCACAACATCCATAGGGGGGGTGCTGGTCTCTACGACCTCCACCTTACTAGACGATATGAATTTTATTAATTCCTCAACCTCTTTTTTCATAAGGCCGTGGATAAACCTGATCTTCTCTAATGAGTCATAATTATCGTGCATTGACGCACCTCGTAAGGGGTTAGTATAACTTACTGGCACCTTTCAGAACATTTATTGCGTGTTCTCTCAGGTCTGGACGCTCAAGAGCAAAATGAACAACAGCCTCAAAAAGACCATTCATGTTGCCACAGTCGAATCTCTTACCTTCGAATAGATATCCGTATACGCCCTGCTTAACCGCAACATCAAGTATCGCATCAGTAAGCTGTATCTCACCGCCAGCTCCTCTTGGTGTATGCTCTAAGGCTTCCATTACATCAGGAGTCAGAATATACCTACCTATGATAGCCATATTTGACGGTGGGTTTTCTTTTGGTTTTTCAACCATTCCATCAAGTTCATAAAGCCCACTCCCCTCTTCTGCTCCTAATTTTACAATTCCATATTTGGAAGTATCTTCATTAGGTACTTCCATCAATGACACTACTGATTTTCCAGTTTTGTTATAGTTATCTATAAGCTGTGCTGTAACAGGCTTCTTACTCATTATAATATCATCTGGCAGAATTACCGCAAATGGTTCTTTACCAACAACGTCTTTCGCACACAATACAGCATGCCCTAAACCTAGTGGATTTTTCTGTCTAACGTAGGTTATATCACACATTGAAGAGAGTCTTTGCATCTCAGCCAACACTTCTGTTTTCCCCGAATCCTGAAGCTGATATTCTAACTCTGGTGTTCTATCAAAGTGATCCTCTAAGGCTCTTTTGCTTCTAGCTGAAACAAATACAACCCTCTCAACACCTGCAGCTATCACTTCTTCCACTGCATATTGTATAAGTGGCCTATCTATCAAAGTAACCATCTCTTTTGGCATAGATTTAGTCGCAGGGAGTAATCTCGTACCAAGCCCTGCAACAGGGAAAACAGCTGTCCTAACTTTCATAATATACGCCTCTTATTTATAATATAGTCCGCAATAACCAACTACACGATTGTTATCACCATTCACTAATCCACTATGGGTATGCTCCACAACAATAGGCTCCAAAGCCCCTTTAGCTTTACTATACTCCACTCCTATACATGCCGGAACAACCCCACACATAGATATTTTCATCTCTGATACTGTTTCATACAGTCCAATAGAGTCTAAAGCTAATAATTTATCAATTGCAGCCTTGTCTTTGAGTTCTGTAGTGCTCACATCTTCAAAATGATTAAAATCTGAGCTGATTAAAACAAGAGCATCATCAATACAAGCCACTAAATGCTGTGCAGCTTCTTTGATTTCATCTATATGTAAATACTTTGATGTTATGCACACTACCTTAACATCAGGATTGAAATACTTGAGCATAGGAAAGATCACCTCGAGCGAATGCTCTTCTCGATGAGCAGAGGCATCTTTTGTAAACAATGGGTGTTTGCAAATTTTTTCTATTGTATCTGAATCATGAAAAACATAGCCAAGTGGTGTTTGCCATTCTCCGCCAGGAAAAACAGACACACTAGGTCCCGTACCTGTATGGTTAGGCCCGATCAGAATTACTAAATTAGGTATATTTATTGAAGATAAGGTATGAACTGCTGTTGCACCAGAATATATGTACCCAGCATGAGGGACAAGAACACAAGTAGCTTCCTCTTTTATTACATCAAGCTCATGTTTTGAAATGAAAGCATTTACAGAATCTGCATCAGCTGGATAAAAAGTTCCTGCTACCGCTGCCTGTCTGTACATATATATCTCCCAACCTTCTCAAACCACTGATCTGTCATATTAATAGATATATTAAAAAAGCTGAAATCATTAACAAGCACTAGGTGTTTATCAATATTATTAATTATCCAAGGCATTCTATTTCTAGATATTACCAATTCTTTAACCTTTTTAAAGTTAAATTTTTCTAAGAATTTAAACTTTTTTTATAAAACAGAAATATGATCATGATTCTTGGAGCCAATTGTTATAAGCCTGTTACCAGACGCACACATTTCAATACGCTCATCACCAATAAAGAATATAAAATAATCCTTACCGAGTGCTTCTTTGAGATCAAAATTTGTGTCATACATTATAAGTTTTTCATTACCGCCAAGAAACTCCATATAACCAGTTACAATAGTTGCATGGTCATTATCAGCTGCGATGGTAGCGAAACTTGTGGCATTACTAACTGACGTTGTCACAACATCTTTATTACTTAGAACTCCACGTTTTAGCAGGCAAAGATCTACTATATCACCAGAATGGAGATCTTTCGACTGTGTTGAAAGCTCTGATTTAATCTTTGAGACCGCTATACCAGACATAAAGCTCTTCTTCATCTTAGAGAATGGCTTCACATCGTTATTAAGGGAATCGCCAGGAAAGATAGTTTTAAATGTATTGTCATAAAACATGTGAATATTGACAGCATCAATCTCAGGGAACTGATCATTACGCACAAGGACAACATCACGTCCAAAGCTACGCACAGTCTCGGCTATCTTCAACATGTTTGGTGAAGGGTTCAAAAATATGTAGTCAGCCATTAGTTAGTATCATATACCTTTATTTCGTTGTAGAAAGCATCCCTCTCAACAGCAGTCAGTCCGGCAGAGCTTACGAAATCAACCAGTGATTCAACAGTAAGTCCCTCGCTACTGGTTGCTCCTGCGGCGTGAGTAATGTTCTCTTTTATTATTGTACCATCAAGGTCGTCAGCACCAAAGCGTAGTGCTATTTGAGCTGTCTTTTCTCCTAGCATAACCCAATAGGCTTTTATGTGAGGGACATTATCAAGCATTATGCGTGAAACAGCAATAGTCTTTAAATCCTCAACACCTGTAGCGGGGTAAATATCTTTAAGAAAAGTGTTCTCAGGGTGAAATGAAAGTGGAATAAAAGCTAAAAAACCACCCGTCTTCTCTTGCAGGTTCCTTATCGTTTCTAAATGCCTTAATTTATGCTCATCTTTTTCAACATGACCATAAAGCATTGTAGCATTTGTTTTAATGCCATTTTTATGAGCAAGCTCATGAATCTCTACCCATCTTTTAGCAGGTATCTTCTCTGGGCATATTACATTACGGATCTCAGGATCAAATATCTCAGCACCACCACCTGGCATCATTGCGAGACCAGATTTATTTAGCTGAAGTAACACATCTTCTGCTGAGAGACCAGATATACCAGAAAAGTATTCTATTTCAACAGCACTAAAAGCCTTAATTACCTTTTTTGGGTAAGCAGCGTGAAGCGCAGATAAAGATTCGGTGTAAAAGCTAAAAGGCTTTGAAGGGTGCAAACCACCAACGACATGGATCTCGACGGCATCCTTACCCTTATCTTCGACATATTTTAGCATTTCGTCTATTTCGTAAATGTAAGCTCCGTCATCACCTTCATCTTTTGCAAAGGCACAGAACCGACATTTACTGACGCATATATTTGTATAATTAAGATGAAGATTTCTAACAAAAAAAGTTTTTTTGCCCCATTTTTGCTGTCTAATTTCATCAGCTTTAATCCCTAATTCGAGAAAGTCTCTATTGAAAATATTATCCACAGTTTTATCATCTCCGTTTTACGAAACTGTCTATTTCAGAAGTAGTTGAAAAGTAGCACATGAGGGGGGATTTATCAATAAGTAACTGTCTTAACAGTATCAGCCGGAACACTGTATAGAACCTTCTTCAAAGATTGAAACTTTATTTCTACCTGATTCTTTAGAGTAGTAGAGAGCAATATCAGCCTTCTGTACAAAACTATCAACTGTATCTCCCGTTTTATAGCTAGCTACGCCAAAACTACATGTAACTTGCCCACAATTACTAAACTTATGCTCTGCTATGATTTTTCGGATATGGTCCGCCTTCTCATGGGCTCCCTCTAAATCGGTACCTGGCATCATCAAAACAAACTCTTCTCCACCATACCTAGCAAACACATCAGACTTTCTTATATTATTACTTACTATCTCCGTAAGTTCTATTAAAACTTTATCCCCTGCAAGATGCCCATATCTGTCATTCACTTCTTTAAAGAAATCTATATCCATAATGAGCAACGAAACATCCTGACCATACCGCACGACCCTTTCGAGTTCTTTCTCAACCTCGTCAAAGAACTTTTTACGGTTATTTATCTTAGTGAGTGGGTCTTGCTGTGAAAGCATTCTATAAAGTTGCTTCTCTTTCTCCAGCATTGTCACATCTGCAAATGAGAGCAACCATTCATCCTTTTCAGGAACGGCTTTAATATTCATAAGGCAAGTAGTCTCTTCATTAGAGAGGAGTGGCTGAAGAACAACCATCCTATTCTTAATCTGCTCTCTCTGAGTTTCGAGAATCCAGTCCCTTACACTCTTTCCTGTATAAAACATCTCTTCTTTCTGAACCAAGACAGAGTTTATATTTACATATCTTTCAATGTAGTCACTAACATTAGAAACACCTAAGAACTCTTTAAAAGATTCGTTAAGGTAGGTGCACTTCACACCATTAGTAGTAATAACAAAATTTGGATTAAGATCTAATACTTCACGTAGAAAGTCATTCTGCTTTTCCATCTGCTTTTCATGAATAATCGATGCTGTTATCTTCTTTATAACATCAATAAGATAAGCAAAGTCTATAGGTTTTTTTATGTATTTATCAATTCCGATATTAATTGATTTCAGAAAGAGTTCTTCATCATTATGTCCTGTTGTCACAATGATAGGAACAGTAGGATTAAGCTTTTTAATTTTGTCAGACATCTCCAAGCCGTCCATAACAGGCATACGGATATCCGTAATGATAAGGTCTGGCTTGTACTCTTCAAAAGCATCTAAAGCTTCCTTACCATTTGTAAACACGAATAGATTATCTGTTCGCCTGCGAAGAAATCGAACAAAACCTTCCCGGATAGCAGGTTCGTCTTCAACATAGAAAATTCGTACTTCTGAAATAATATCTTCTTTCATACACCACCGAAGTTAATAACTAATAATATCATAAAATTGCATATGACATAGTGTAAAATACCTGTCAAATAAAATAAACAAAAAAAAGGCTCTGTTTATAAAACAGAGCCTTTGATATTTCTAAATAGAAACTTTTACAGTAGGTAAAGAACTCCTAAGTATCCAGAAACACTCATCACAACTGCGTAAGGGAATGCAAGTTTAACCATCTCCATATAAGAGAGTCTGATCAGCGGAGCGAGTGCAGAAGTAAGAAGGAAAAGGAAAGCCGCCTGACCATTAGGTGTTGCAACAGAAGGGATGTTTGTTCCCATGTTGATAGCAACAGCAAGCTTCTGGAACTGCTCAAGGTGTAAAAGCTCTTCAGCTGTATGAGCAGCTTCTGGGTGACCAAGCATAGGTATAATATCTTTGAAGTGGGTTGCAGTTTCGTTGATGTAAACTGTAGCCACGAAAACGTTATCTGATATTGCAGAGAGAACACCGTTAGCGATGTAATAAGCAACAAGTTGCCCCTGCCCTTTCATACTAAGCACATAATTGATGACTGGCTGGAAAAGATGCTGATCATGGATTACAGCAACAATAGCAAAGAACACTACCAAAAGAGCTGTAAACGGAAGAGCCTCTTCAAAAGCGTGACCAATCTGGTGCTCACTAATAACACCAGTAAAAGCAGTAAGAAGTACTATGATCATAAGACCGATAACACCAACCTCAGCAATGTGAAGAGCAAGAGCTGCGATCAGCAGTACGCCTATTATAGCCTTAACAAGAAGCCTAGCTTTACCCTGTGCATCCATATTAGCTATATCTTCTTTGACCCTATCTTCGAGAACTTTACGAACTGGAGCAGGAAGATGAGCCCCATAACCCATTATTTTAAACTTCTCAAGTAAAACGCATGTTAAAAGTCCCATGAAAAGGACGGGGATAGAAACTGGAGCACAATGTAGGAAGAAGTCTGAAAAGTGCCAGTGCAGTTTCTCACCTATGATAAGGTTCTGTGGCTCTCCAACAAGAGTTGTAGCACCACCAAGAGCTGTACCAACAGCACCGTGCATCATAAGGTTTCTGAGGAAAGCCCTGAAGTGATCAAGGTCTTCTCTGAAGCTATGATTTACGCCATCATCATTTCCTATATTATATTCTTCTACTGTGTGAGTAGATGTATATTTATGAAAAATTCCATAAAAGCCGTAAGCAACAGCAATAATAACCGCTGTAACAGTAAGAGCGTCAAGGAAAGCAGAGAGGAAAGCACCTAGAAAACAGAAGAGAAGTGAAAGTAAAATCTTCGACTTAACTCCAACTAAGATTTTTGTAAAAAGGAACAGAAGTCCTTCTTGCATAAAATAAATACCCGCAACCATAAACATAAGTAGCATAATAACTGGAAAGTTAGCAGCAGTCTCATGGTACACAGTCTCAGGAGAAGTCATTCCCAAAATTACACACTCAATAGCTAACAATCCCGCTGGCGGAAGTGGATAGCATTTAAGTGCCATAGCCAATGTAAAAATAAATTCGATAATAATAACCCAACCAGTAACAAATGGTCCTACTACAAAAAGTAGTATAGGGTTCAGGACGAGAAAAGCAACTATGGTAAGTTTATACCATTTAGGAGCTTCCCCTAGAAAGTTTTTAGATAAAGCGAGTCCCATACTCATAGTGTATCCACCTCTATTTTTGTTTCATAATATCGTGCAATTTTACCGAAACGCTTCGTTAATTACAAGCAAAATCGGACTAAACCAATACCGATTCTAGACTTATATACTAATTAATAGAACCTTTGCCTTATCACCTTTAGAGAGTGACCCTGTATTTTCATCAAGGAGTAAAAGTCCGTTAACTTTGGCAAAACTATTATAGTGTGACGTCTTCTGAGTGCCTGCGTCAGAAACATAAAAATTACCATCTTCTACTTCAACAATCCCTCTGTTAAGCTCGAAACGCCCCTCTTTTGCTCGTGTATCAGTTTTAAGGATTGCATTTACAACCTCAAATTCGTTAGCTGTCTGACCATAGGCTCTCCTCAGTGCAGGCAAAACATGAAAAAGAAGGTTTGTGGTGAACGCGGCAGGATAACCAGGCATACCTATAAAAGTACAACCGCTCCTCTTTGCTAGCATTAGTGGGCTACCAGGTTTTATTCTTGTCCTCTCAAAAAGGATCTCGTAGTCGAAATTACGAAAAACATCTTTAACAAAGTCATATTTACCCATAGATATCCCACCTGATGAGATGATGATATCGTATTTATCTGACATCTCTTCAAATGCACCTGCAACCTCTTCACGACTATCTTTAACATGACCATAGTATTCAAAGTCGAATCCAAATCGTGTAAAGAACGATTCCAATATATATCTGTTAGTATTAAAGACGAGTCCCTTTTGGAAATCATCCTCAACCTCTAGTATTTCATCACCAGTGACAAAAACACCAATCTTTGGTCTCTTATAAACCTCAACCTCTTGCCTACCTAAGTAGAACAGAACAGGATAGACGCTATCGGAAACAACGCTCCCTTTTTTGACAGCTAGTGTCCCTTCGGAGCACTCTTCACCTATCCGATTTACGTTTTCACCGTCTGACATAGCAGGAATAGTCACTGTTCCATCATTATCCTCACAGTCCTCTACCCTAGCAACAGCCATAGCTCCATCAGGCACTGTTGCACCTGTCATCACAAATACAGTCTCGCCTTCTGAGATAGACACAGGTCCTTTACGCCCTGCCCCCGTCTCACCTTTGAGTATATATTTTTCATCACCTAATATATGAGCATAACCATCAACTGCTGATTTCCGAGTGTCAGGGTAATTCCTAACTGTAAGTATATCCTCTGCTAAAACTCTACCAAAAGAGTCCCTAACAGATATTTTCTCCGTTCCAGCCACTGGTAGTGCTGATTTTAAAATTTCTTTTGCTTGATGTCTGTCTACTATCATTAAATTAGCCCCTTCCAAAAGGACATATCGGATAAACACATTTCTTACAGAAGTGACACAGTCCACCGTGAGCGAGCTTTGCCAAATCCTCTTTTGTAATCTTCTCTCCCGCTAACATCCTAGGAAATAATATATCAAATGATGTCGCTGTAAAGTGAAGTGCCGCAGCTGGTATCGCACACACTGGGACATCGTTCAAATAACCAACCGTCATATTGTTTCCTGGCTGGATAGGTGTCCCCTTCATCTCATAAACTACACCAGCGTTAGCCATGGCCTGAGCTGTAATATCATCAGGATCAACAGATGTTCCGCCAGTCGTGATAACTAGGTCTGATTTCTCAGCCATCTCACTAACAGCACTCACAACAATATCCATCTCGTCAGGAACAATTCGATACTCAATTAACTCTATACCGTACTGCTTAAGCTTTGCTTCGATGATAGACTTAAAGCCATCCTTGATCTTACCTTCGTAAACTTCGCTACCTGTTACAAGAAGTGACGCTGTCTTTGTTCTAAAAGGCTTGATACTAAAAAGAGGTTTCTCAAGTATAACTCTCATTTTATCCATAACCTCTTTCTCGCATATGAGAGGGATAATCCTAAAGGCAGCGACCTGCTTACCTTTATTTACGCCCATATTGTTATGGATACTTGGGAGTGAGGTTGTACCAAGCATATTAATCTCGAAAAGTCGTTCTTCGTCTATCTTAAAAAGACCGTCAATCTCAGCAAAGAAGCTGATTTTACCCTCAACAGGCTCTTTGTCGTATGAAATATTTTCACCAGCAGCGAGTGGCGCTGTAATCCTTGCTGCGTCATCCTCATGGACTCCGCTATCATTACCATCTTCTATGAAAACCGTCCTTCGTCCTAAGCTCTTAAGGTGCTCCAGTTCAGATTCCTGTATGATATGACCACGTTTATATGCTCTGCCTTTTGTTCCCTTCTCACGGTTCACCTCTGTGATATCGTAAGCGAGTACATGTCCGACAGCCTCTTCTACTGTTACCTTTTTCATAATAAACTCCGTAATGCATTAAGTTTGAATATATTAGCTATTGCACCATAAAATCAAGTAAAAACACGTAAAGAGAAATTCAACTAAAAACCTTAGACCCTATATGTTAATATGACCATATGAGAATAGTAAATTTTGGAGGTTTATAATGTTCAAGTTTAGAGGTGTTGTTTTTATACTAATACTTCTGTTTATCGCCGCATGTGGTGGCGGTGGCGGAAACCCTGTGGAAGATTTAAGTAGCAGCATAACAACAAGCATCCCAGTAGATAATGGCGCTATTGGCTCAGACGGTTCTATACCTGCGGATCCAGGTGCAGCTGCTGACTTAACACTCCTTGGTGTTGACACAAATGATAACAGTGTGCGTGACGAAGTGGAGATAGCTATTGCTGATAGATATCCTGAAGATATTCAAACAAAGAATGCACTTAAACAGGTAGCAAAATCTATACAGTCAGCTTTTGAGGGTATAGATACATCTGACACAGAGGCCACATCTGCAGCAGTGAGCGAGATGATAAAGGCTGTGGATTGTCTTACATCAAGATCTGATGACCCGCGTTCTGACCTCTTATTTATAGAGATGCAAATGGTAGACACAACAGCAAGAGCACAGGCATATAACGCATTTAATGAAAGCGCAGCAGGACAGTTTTTTTAAATAACTACTGATGACCTTTCTAGTACATGTGAATAAGGGGGCTAACATGAAAAACATTACAAAACTGCTCCTGATAGTCATAATAACTTTTACACTACAAACAATATCCTTTGCCGCTGACTCGGCTTGCGCTGGTGGTCAAGTAACAAACATATACTTCGGCAATGGCATGGGCAACTCACTAGCCGATGCAAAGATGAGTCTTAACCTAATAAGAGGGACCTATAGCCGAACCCTCAAAAACAGTTACCCTGATCAGACATTTAACTTTGTACTTGCATATAATGTTAGCCAAGGATTTGGTAATGATGTTCTAGAGGTGTTCATACAGAAAGTTGGAGAGAATACCGACTTAGCCGAGCATACACCGCAAGAATATCTCGCCATGATAAAATCATATAATAAAGCAGAATTTGACACTTCACTTGGTGAAACTCTGAGAGATGCTTATGTTGAAATACTAAAACAGAGAATGTTTCAACAAATAATCACTGACAGTCATGTACAAAAATATAGAAGTGACCTAATGGAAGGAAAGCGTGTAATTATCTTTGCTCATTCACAAGGTAACCTCTTCGCAAATGAAGCTGTTAATTCAGTACTAACAGATAACTCTGAATTCTCTAATAATATTGGTATTATTGGTGTTGCTTCACCTGCCAACAGAGTAATTGGTAGTAATGTCTACTATACAGCAGAGGATGACTTCGTTATTGGTGGTCTACGAGAAGTTAGAGATGTTCTAGCTTCCAACGTTGACAACGATCCTGGAATCTTTAACGATTTCAGAGATAAGTTCAATCATAGCTTTATAGAGTCATACATGGACGGCAACCTAACCAGCAGTGGGCTTATAAACACTGCATTTAATGACCTCATAACAAACCTTGAATTCCCAACATCAGAACTTACTGACGGCGCAATAAAGGTTACACTAGAATGGGGAGCAGAACCAGATGTTGACCTTCATGTTTATGAGCCAGACTCTACTCATGTTTATTATCAGAACATGGCTGGTAACTCAGGAAATTTAGATAAGGATGATACTAGTAGTTATGGTCCTGAGCACTACTTCGTTGCCTGCGATAAAGTACAAACAGGAACTTATACAATAGGGGTTAACTACTATTCAGGAAGTGGCACTGAGACTGCCAGAGTCCAAATATCTACCGCAGACGGTAGGACAGTGAATAAGTCACAGTCACTCTCATCAGCAGTTGGTTCAAGTGGGAATAGCAGCCCTATCTCCGTAGGTTCTGTGGAAGTAACACAGGATGACAGCGGAAGCTATTTATACGAAATAAAATAAGCTATCTATTTTGGGAGGTTAAATTTAGCCTCCCTTTATTATTTCAAAATCCTATATTTACATTCAACATATAAAAATATTAGACGATAACTACTATTATTTATTTTGTGAGGTCTAACATGAAAATGAAAAACTTAGTATTAAGCATCTTTTTAATTATATTTATGAGTGTCACTGCTTTTGCAGAGCAGACACCTGCTGATATATTTAATGCTCAAGTAAAAGAGGCTGAGAAGACTGTTAACCAGATGTACCCAAAAGAGGTTATGAGCTGGATAGTAGATAAAAAGTCTTTCCTATTGCTTGATGTTCGTTCGAAAGAAGAGGTCACTGCTGGTAAGATAGAAAATCCTAACTATATGAACCTGCCAAGAGGCATACTTGATGTTATCGCTTCAAAAGGAGCTATCAAGCCAGATCAGCTAATTGTTGTATATTGTAAGAAAGGATCAAGAGGGCTTCTAGCAGCGAAAACACTGCAAGATCTTGGTTTCACCAATGTACATAACCTAAAAGGTGGAATACACGCATGGATGGGGAAAGGGCTACCTATAACTAACTCTTTAGGCACATTTAAAACTGTCCCTTACGACCTAACAGGTTGTGCTGAAAAATAAACTATTCAGGACAGGTTAATACTTTAGAAATATAAACTGGTATTGACCTGTCTAAAGCTAAGACTACACCATCTGATGGACGGCAATCTAAAATCTTTGCAGTTCCATTCGCACTAAAATAAAGTTTTGCAGTAAAAATGCCACAGTCGCAGTCATCTATCACAAGTTTATCAAATTCAACTGAATCAATACTGTCTAAAATTGGTGAAAGTATATCGTAAGGTGACTTCTTACAATCACCACCACTACACTTTCTGGAGTGAATATTCTCAGCTTCAAACTTTCCAACAGGTATCACTATACTATCATTAGAGCTATCTTCTGCATCCAACATCATAATGTAACGGGAAGTAAGTGGCTCTCTAATTACACCTGAAACTTTAACTTGATACATACTCTACCTCTATATCTTAATACCAAAAAGACTATTCTGTTTAGGTTCAGTTATCTTAACATTAACAAACTCACCAGATGATAATATAGTATCACTGATAAAATTTACCACCCTATTTTGTCTATTGCGTCCACTATACTGATTTTCGTATTTCTTTGCAGCACCTTCAACCAGGATTTCTATGACTTGATCTTGGTACTTTTCAGAGCTTTCGATAAGTATCTCTTTCTGAATGTCAAGTAGCCTTGAAAGTCGCATCTTTTTAACTTCTAAAGGCACATCATCTTCAAAGTTTTCTGCCTTAGTACCTGGTCTAACTGAATAATTAAACGCATATATCATATCATATCTAATCTCTTCGATTGCTATCAAGGTAGCTTCGAAATCAGCATCTGTTTCACCTGGAAACCCAACGATAAAATCAGATGATAAGGCTAGATTAGGGATCATATCTTTAGCTTTTAAAACTTTTTCACGATATTGCTCATAAGTATATTTTCTATTCATACGCTTAAGTACATAGTCACCACCTGCTTGCAGTGGAAGGTGTAGATATTCGCACATTTTGTCGTTGTCTCGCATAACAGCAAGAAGATCGTCAGAAAAGTCTTTCGGGTGAGAGGTTATGAACCTTATACGCTCTACCCCGTCAACCTCACTAACTCTGTTAAGTAGTTCTGGAAATGTAATAGATTTATCTATTGTAGTGCCGTAAGAATTTACATTCTGCCCGAGTAGTATTATCTCACGTGCGCCATTCTCTGCCAAATATTTTACTTCGTCGAGTATCTCTATTTCACTCCTGCTCTTCTCTCTTCCACGAACATAAGGGACTATGCAATAGCTACAGAAGTTATCGCACCCTTTCATTATTGTAACAGTAGATGAAGCTGTCACTGGACGTTTAAAGATATCTATCTCTAAGCCACCTTCATTGACATCTCTGTCGCACAAACGCTTTCCAGAATCGACATGTGCGATGATGTCTTCAAGCCTAAAAAGACCATCAGTCCCCATAACGAAGTCGATATACGTAAATTGTTTAAGGAGTTTTTCGCCCTCTTGTTGAGCTACACATCCACAAAAGCCTATCTTAACCTCTGGACGTTCCTTTTTTATCTTTCTAAAACGACCAATGGCAGATCCAGCTTTATTTTGCGGTTTCTCCCTTACGCTACATGTATTTATTATAAGGTAGTCGCCATCTTCCATCTCTTCTGCAGCGACAAAACCTAGTTTTTCAAAAGTTGAAGCTATACGAAGTGAATCGTACTCATTCATCGCACAACCCATTGTATGTATAAAATATTTTCTCACAAACTCTCCAAATCAATTTCTATATGTTGAAGTACCTGCTGTACAGTTACTCGCTTAATAGCCTCTTTATCTGCATGTCTCTCAAACCCTAGATCAAGCATACAGTCAACCCTGTTTGGCAAAACGTATGTTACGTCCTCACCTAGAGCTCCCCATCTATCTGGGTTAGTAGGTCCCAGTATTTCTATAAGTTTCGCACCACTCGCAGCAGCAAAATGCGCTATCCCTGTATCGATCGATACAACTGCTTTACAATCTCTATAGATTCTTGCTAAATAATCGAAAGGCATATCAAGCAGAATGTTATCATTACCTATACCTGCATAACTGGCAATAGTTTCGAGATACTCTTTTTCAGCGCTAGTTCCTGTCAAGACTACATTGTAACCTAACCCTTCTATAAGCAGACAAAGCTCTGTCCACTTTTCTGGCGACCACATGCGATACTCTGCCGTAGAACCTGATGCGCATATATGAACACATATTGTTTCGTCAAAACTTCCTGGCCAATTATTAGTAAAATTATCTACCAAAGGGCTATGTAAACAGTAGACACCAAGGCATTCTACTAGAGATCGAAAGTTATTTAACTCGTGCCTATCACTCCTATGCTCTACAGACATATCATAGCTATAATGCCTATACTGACGTGCTCTTTTAAATCCAATACGAAATTTGCTTTTAATAATCATACTGACAAAAGCATCAAATCTGGGCCATTGTCCAAAGTCTATCAACAGATCAAACTCATCGAAATCACGAAGTGCTGATATGGTATTAAAATCCTTGTAGTCTACAAACTCAAACTCTATTCTCTCCTCGTAGGAGGATAATAGAAATCTAGATGCCATAAAATTTTTGTCGCCAGCAATAAATGTTATATTAGCTTCAGGATAGAAATCAAATAAGTCTTTTACCACCGGACTAACAAGAACAGTATCACCAATACCAGATGTTTTAACTATACATATTCTTTTAATATCACTAGGCTTTTCCCTTTTCGCTTTATAAAGCGAAGGGAGAAATATGAGAGGAACACCAACATACCTATCAGCAAATCTATGCAGTTTAGTAGTACGTTGGTTTAGTTTCATTTTATATAGCCGTCAGTCTTCTCCAATACGTCAAGGTAATCATTCACACCATCTTCAAGAGACATGAACTCAGCCTCAAACGCACCAGAGCGAAGTTTTTCAATATCAGCCTGAGTATATTTCTGGTATTTACCAACGAGAGAGTCAGGGAAAGGAATCTCCTCTATCACCGCGTCACTATATCTACTCTTAAATATGTCAGCAATATCGCCAAAGCTTCTACATTTTCCCGTACCACAGTTATATATACCATTTAGGAATGAGTTTTCCATAAAATGCATATTTACTCTAACAACATCATCTACATATATAAAGTCTCTAAGGAATTCTGAGCTACCCTCAAATACCTTAATTACCTTATTCTCTCTATATTGATTAAAGAAGTGTCTGATGACTGATGCCATACGTCCTTTATGGTTCTCTTGAGGTCCATAAACGTTAAAATATCTAAGTCCAACAACCTGCGACTTAACAACATGAGGAAATTTACGAACATAATTATCAAACATAAACTTAGAGAAAGCGTAGACATTAAGCGGATATTCACAATCTCTCTTCTCTATAAAACCATCATCTCCATTGCCGTAAACAGATGCTGATGAAGCATATATAAATCTTTTCTCATGCTGTACACACTGGTTAAAGAGTGCACATGAGAAATCATAGTTGTTTTCCATCATATATTTGCCATCTGATTCCATCGTATCAGAGCATGCTCCCTGATGAAATACGATCTCTACCTCTTCAGCTATTTCGTCGAAGATCTCAAGGAAACTACCTTTATCAAGATAGTCAACAAACTCAAGTTTATTCATATTCAGGTGTTTTTCGCTCTTCTAAAGATTATCAACTATAAGAATATCAGTGCGACCTTTATCATTAAGAGCTTTTACAAGGTTACTACCTATGAATCCAGCTCCACCAGTTACTATTATCATTTAGAATCTCCTTTCATATTCTCTATGGTTTTTGTTGTTGAGTATCCATCTACAAAGTCTATCAAGACAGTCTTTTTAGCAAACTCACGCCCAACCACATCTTCAATATTATAATCACCACCCTTCACTAATATGTCAGGTTGTATGACCTTTATTAGCTCAAATGGAGTATCTTCATCAAATATAACAATAAAATCTATAAATTCCAGAGCAGCAAGAACTTCAGCCCTGTCCATTTCATTATTAAGTGGGCGACCTTCGCCCTTTAGCCTTTTAACCGAATTATCACTATTTAGCCCTAAAATGAGCAGATCACCCAGTGATGCTGCCTGACGCATATATGAAACATGACCTTTATGTAAGATATCAAAACAACCATTAGTAAAAACTATCTTGCGACGCATCTCTCTTGCTCTACCTATATAAGTCTCAAGTTGATGCCTTTCAAGTATTTTAGAATGCCCATTAAAACTTCCATTCAGTTCACTAAGTAAAACAGGAGCAGTACCCACCTTACTAACGACGATACCGGCTGCCTTATTTGCAACCTTAACAGCTTCTGCTATTTCATAACCTTTACCTAACGAAAGAGCGAGTGATGCAACAACAGTGTCGCCAGCACCAGAAACATCAAACACTTCGCGAGCTTCTGTTGGTATGTGCATATGTTCATTTTTCCAAATTATGCTAATCCCCTGCTCACTTCTTGTTACTACCATATAATCTACACGAGTACGTTCTATAACCTCTCTAGCTGCTAACACAACCTCTTCGTCAACATTATTTACTGGTCTACCAACAGCCTCCGCAAGCTCTTTTACGTTTGGTGTGATAGTTGTAGCACCTGCGTACTTCCTCCAATCGCTCCCCTTAGGGTCAACAATAATAGGGAGCCCTAGGTTAGTAGCAACTCGTATAACTTCTTCGCAAACTTCAAAAGTGCAAAAACCTTTACCATAATCAGAAATAACTACTGCACTGCATTTATTGATCTCTTGCATAATAATCTTCTTAGCTTTTTCTGCGTACTTACCCTTCATAGGTGTAATCTCTTCGAAATCAACTCGGACTATCTGTTGCTTATCACCAATGACTCTAAGCTTCTTCGTAGTGGGATTTTCAGTCTCAATAAATGAATATTTTGTATTTAGATCATCTAGCATCTTCTTTAGTGAATTAGCATCATTGTCCTTTCCACAGGAACCTACTATCACTGCACCAGCCTGAAGATGTGATATATTATTTGCAACATTACCTGCACCACCAAGGGTTTGGTTTGTCTTTTTTACGTTAACTACAGGAACAGGAGCTTCAGGTGAAATCCTAGATACTGTACCGAAATGGTATCTATCCAGCATTACATCTCCAATAATGAGCACATTCGCTCCAGAAAAATCATAACCTGACATTAATAAATCCTTATTTTGTTTTCAAAAGCTTGAGTTCATTTATACGCTGATTGGCATTCATATAATTATCATCGAATGCGTGCACCTGCGAATACCAATATATTGCATCCCTTACTAAATGCTCGCTCACAACTTCTTGCCCAGCAAACTTCATATACCTTTGTTCGCCCAGCCTGTATGCAATCTCACTCTGCTTTCTTTTTATCTTTTCGTTTTTTATGTCTATATTGTTTAATGCTTCATATGCTCTAACTAAATCGCCCTCAGCCTCATGCTTGATAGCGTTCTTGTATTGTATTCCAGGAGCACTATCAAGAACCAAAGTTGCATCACGTGCTATCTTTCTTATAAGTTCTTGAGCCTCATCTCTAACAAGTGACGAAGCACTCACCTTATACGCAAGATCGTAAGCTTGACTCATAGCGATCTTAGCAGCATCAGTCTTACCATTAAGAGCGAGGTTAATCGCCTCCTCGTATAAAGCATTAGCCTCTTTATAATTTTTAGCACCTTCAACTATAGGGTAAAGCTTACCCTTAAGGCTTATTATCTTTCTATTAAGCTGGTTTATACTCTGCCCTATTTCAAGTTGCTCATAAGCTTCAATATATTTGCCTTCTTCATAGAGAACTTTTGCACGATCGTAATAATCATAACTCTCGTCATTAACATAGGAATATACAGCAATAGCAATTATAACGGCAAGTGATATCAGACCTAAATATTTCTTCACTGCGTCCCCCCAGAGTACTTGAGTTTAAGCGCCTCTTCTTTAATTGTACCAGCAGTAGCGTCCGCTGCTTCAGTTTTTCCAAGTTTTCTGAGCGATATAGCAGTGTAATACTTATCCATATCCTTATCCTTTTTTAAAAACATGTTCACCACAGCTTGATAATCTCCTTTTTTTAGAAGAACATCAGCTACTTTATATTTCTCTTCACACTGATAGAATTTATTATGTGCCTTACCATCATATAGGTCATTATGGAAGACATACTCGCCATATCCACACATCCCAGGGAATATCGTAGGTTTAAGTGAGTCTATAAACGCGGTAATCTTTTTATTGTCACCCTGCTTAACCAAGCAAGCACCTTTTAGTTTAACAAAATCGACTGAATACTTTTGCATGCATTCATTCACCAGATTACAGTCGAATTCAGTATCACTCTTCTTATAGATATCAATTGCTCTACAAGCATTTGCACCCTTGAGTTTATATTTCTTTCTATAGTCTTCATACGATGCAATGAAACCATCCCTATCACCAGCTTTCCAAAGGCTATCTAGCTCTAAGCCGACCACATCAGCATCTTCATAGATTGCACGTACTTGCTTAAATCTTTCCATATCTCCATTACTATAAAAATATAAAGCAAAATATTTTTTGCTATCATTACTAAGATTTGAGAAGTTTAAACTATCAAAAACTTTCGTTACCAGCTCTTTATTATCAGGGAATTTAGCTATCACTTTTAGCTTAGTTTTATCAGATTTTGCATTATTGATTAGCATGTCGATACTATCCCCTTCTGGTTTACACTCAGAATCGAGGTAGTAATTAAGGCTAGTATCATCGTTTGACTCAGCCAAGTAAGCAGTCGCTTCACCACAGTTTGTTTTAGTGAGCAAAAGCATCTTGTCCTTAGCCATGCGTATAGTATCATAACGTCTATCTTTAGTACTACTTATGGCATTAAGGTGCTTAAGAGAGCTCTTAAAGTCATTTCTATTAAGCAGTATCTGATATAAAAGATAGTGAGAATAATCAGCCTTGCGTTCTTCTGTTTCACCAGCAAGATAAGCATCCAAAGATGGTTTTGATATATCGTACAGACCATCACGGAATGCACTAAGTCCGACTATGTAATCGTCCTCATGAGCAACAGCAGGCGAAACAATACTTAATAGTAGAGCGACCAATAAAAGTGTTGGTAAAGCAGTAGCTTTTACTTTTTTAAGCATTCAGCAACGACCTCTATAGGGTGCTTAATCTCTTTCGGTGACATATGAACCATCTGGATAGTACAGGTAGGACAATCTGTCACACCAACACTAGCATCAGAGTTGTTCAGCTTACTTGTCATAGGATCGCCGATCTTTGTCGAAAGCTCATAGTTGTCAGCCTTCATGCCCCAACTACCAGCCATTCCACAACAGTGGCTTGCAAGATCTTCAAGCTCCACACCTTCGATATCTTTCAACATCTTTATGGAGCTGTCGTTATCAGGCAGACCTTTAAAGTGACAAGATTTATGGTAAGCCAATTTAACTCCGTCAGAGTTAAGTGTAAGTTTGTCACTATTATCGTTTATAAGTGTACTGATATGTATCAATTTGTCTTTAACCTTTTGTACTCTTTCATCATTAACCACGTAAGCCCACTCTTTATAGAGCGATAAACCACATGATGTACATGTAGTCACTATATAGTCTACTTCGTCGATGAGAGTTCCCCAGCTAGATAAGTTTTGCTCTATCTTCTTCTGTGCTCCATCCTTCATTCCTTTTGACAGATGAGGAAGACCACAACAATGCTGATCTGGAACGATCACTTCTATACCTGCCGCTTCAAGGACTTTAACAGCAGATTCGCCTATATTAGGACGAACATAGCCTGCGTAGCATCCACTAAAGAAAAGAACTTTCAGCCCTTCCCCTTTAGGTGATACGTGTCCACTAAGCCTATCGAATAGTGATGCTTTCTCAAGTGGTACAAACTCACGGTCAGCAGAGATACCAGCGGCAAGCTCCATGACCTTTCTAGCGGCCTTAAATTTCATCACTGGTTCAAGGGTCCAAGTCACTTTGCGAAGCTTACGACCCATATTTTCAAGCTCTGTTGGAACTCTATCAGCTAGTTTCACACCATATTTCTTAACATACTGAGATTTCGCCTCCATGCTAAGTTTAGGTATATTTACATTTGAAGGGCACTCTATATGACAGCTTCCACAAGCAACACATTCGTTAATTACCTCTTGTAGAGCCTTTTCGTAAATTGCTCTATCATCTATTTCTCCACTGATGAGTGCACGGAGAATGTTAGCCTTCGCCTTTGGTGCAGATATCTCATCTCTAGTCGCCTTATATATAGGGCACATACGAGTCGCAGTTGTCACAGTGGTACATTTTGAACAACCGTGGCACTTCTCTGCTTCGTCTGTAAAACCCTCAGACCATGAAAGTTGCTTAATAGCAAGGTCTGTACTTCTATAGTCTTTACCAAAGCGGAGATACTTCATCATTTGGTATTCGTCGTGATTCGTTTTAATGTCAGGGTTAAGCCTTCTTTCAGGATCGAGTATAGACTTAGCTTGAAGGAAGACATCGTAAAGATCGCCATATTGTTTTTTAATGTAGCAACTTCTGAGGCGCCCATCACCATGCTCTCCACTAACAACACCACCGAGTGAATTAACCAATCCGAATATCTGATCATCTAGCTTTTTAAGTAGCTCTATGTCGTGCGGGTCTTTCAGGTCTAGCATAGGTCTAGTATGCAGAAGCCCCTTTGCGATATGACCATATATAACAAACTCAGCTTCGTTCTCTTTAAGGATCGCATAAAGCCCCTCAAAGTAATCAACAAGCTTGTCTGTCGGTACTGCGGCATCCTCTATAAGAGCAAGAATTTTCTTTTTACTTTTTAGTTTATAGAGGATCGGAACAGCTGCCTTACGCACAGCCCAAAATTTAGCTTTCTCATCTGCTGTGGCTGCCATATGCATCTCAGGAGAGAGCTTCTCTTTTTCAAGTATAGCTTTTGCCTGCTCTGCAAGTGCTGAAGTCTCCTCTTCACTATAACCATCGAATTCGATCATACATACGTTGTCATATCCGTCAGGAATAGCTTCCCTAAGTTTTTCATCAGAGTCCTTAGCAAGCTGTAGTAGAGATTTATCCATAATTTCGATACCAGCTGGATTCATCGGCAATATAGCTTGGACAGCTTTTGCAGAATCAATAATATTATCAAAATAAGCAACAACAAGGCTGTCGTGGGTCGGCTTATCTATGAGTCTGAATTTTAATTTAGTAACAACCGCTAGAGTCCCCTCAGAGCCACCAAACAGTTTACCAAGCATAAGTTTGCCATCTTTAAGCAAGCCTTTAAGGTTATAACCATTAACATTGAACCTGATCTTAGGGTAACCATTGTCTATAGTGTCTGAATTATCGTAATAAAGCTTTATAAGCCTTTTAAATGGCTCGTCTAACTTATCCATCTCAGTGCTAGATAGACCGCTGAGAGTATAAACTTTACCTTCGGTAGTAACAAACTCAGCGTCTTCAATATAGTCAGCTACGTTGCCGTATTTGACAGAATGGGCACCACTTGCATTTGTTCCATACATCCCACCAAAAGTAGCATATTCACCACTGGATGGGTCAGGAGGGAAGAAAAGCCCTTTACCTTTAAGTTCGATATCAAGTTCACCAAATCTATAACCAGGTAGACAGGTGAATGTTTTGTTCTCTTTATCAACCTCTATGAGTTCGTTCATATATTTTGCAAAGTCTAATATTATACCGTTACCTATAGCAGAACCGCATAGTCCACTACCAGCACCACGGCTATGAACTGAGAGACCGTATCTAGTAGCAAATTTTACTGCTGTAACAACATCATCAACATGAGATGGGTAAACTACACAGGCAGGTTCTACACGAAAATAAGAACCGTCTGTTGAGTGAAGATATCGTCTAACAGTGTCGGTATAGACATCACCCTTTATACTTTCAGAAAGCTCTTCAAAGATATTTTTAGTTAGCTGAGGCATTTCTACTCCAGAGTCATTATTTCTATTCTGGTAACACCAGACATATACGGTAATATCTTACAGTCTTTTCTATTCTATTTCAAATGCTTAATATAATATGTTGATCACTTTTTTCTACCAGTTTTTAACACTTGAAACCGTTCGAACAATCGGATATTCTCATGGCTATGAAAAAGATTAAGATTGCAATAACAGTTGGCGATCCTGCTGGAATAGGACCAGAAATCGCTTGTAAATATGCCGCGTCATTATCAGGAACTGAAGAGTTTGAGCCTGTTTTCATATCACATAAACATGTGATCACTAATACACTTAATACTATATTCAAGTCTTCTAACATAAAGATGAACATTATCGAACCAGAAGAAAATATGGAATTTGACATTGATTATGGTCAGATCAAGGCAGAATACGGTAAAGCATCCATGCTCTATGTTGACAAGGGTGTCGATTTGGCTATGAATAAAGAAGTAGACGCTATCGTTACATGCCCAATAAATAAGGCATCCATAAAGGCTGGCGGATACAACTATCCAGGACACACTGAATTCCTTGGTCATAAAACCAGAACCAGAAACTTCTCTATGCTTATGGTAGGAAAGAATATTCGTACCGTATTAGCAACAACCCACGTTCCTATGGAAGCACTGGTATCAAAGCTAGATGAAAACTGTATAATGAATGCTATACTGAATGCACATGACGCTGGTCAGTTCTTTTGTGGAAAGCGTAAACCAAAAATAGCTGTCTGCGGACTTAATCCACACGCAGGTGACAAAAGTGCACTCGGTGACGAAGAGATTACACTAATCACCCCGGTTATAGAGATTGCTCAGGCTGGCGGAATGGATGTTGAAGGACCTTTCCCTGCTGATTCTCTCTTCCCTAAAGTTGCTAAGGGCGCATACGACTTTGTCGTTGTAATGTATCATGATCAGGGTCTCATCCCTGTTAAGTTGGAAGCATTCGGAAACGCGGTAAACGTAACCCTAAACCTTCCTATTATAAGGACCTCTGTAGACCACGGAACAGCATTCGAGATAGCTGGACAAGGGATCGCAGATTATAATTCTCTTGTAAGAGCTGTTGATGTAGCCGTAGAAATGGTGAAAAATGCTAAATCTTCTTGAAATCTATAAAAACGAGTTTGGATATACAAAAAAGAAATTTGGACAACACTTCCTTACCAGCCAACAGTTTATCGACATGATAGCTGACTCGCTGGTAGATACTGAATGCAAACAAGTGGTAGAGATCGGACCTGGTTGTGGTGTCCTTACCCACGCCATGCTTGAAAAGGGAGCTAAAGTTACTGCAGTAGAGATTGATGAAGATCTAGCTAAATTCCTACCTAGATACCTTTTTATATATAAAGGCTTTAACATTATTCACTCTGACTTTTTAAAGATCACAGAGGATCAATTACCTGAAGGCAAATTCGCTTTTGCTGGTAATCTCCCATATAATGTCTCCGTAGATATCCTTATGTATTGTGTAAAGTTTATAGATAGAATCGAAAAACTCACTTTCATGTTTCAAAAGGAAGTGGCTGACAGGATTAATGCTAGTATGAATACAAAAGAATACTCATCCTTATCTGTTACTACTGCCTACTTTTTCGACATCAAAAAACTTAAAGACATCTCTGGTGGAAATTTCTGGCCCAATACCAAAGTTCGCTCATCCGTCTTAGAGTTTTATCCTAAAGAGAGAGTTTTGAAACCAGAAGAAGAGAAAGGATTCCTTGATCTTGTACGCAAGTCTTTTATGCTAAAACGTAAAACTCTTCATAACAACCTTAAATCATACGAAGGGCACGAAGAAGCTATGGAGCGTGCCGGACTCGCACCTAATATCCGTGGCGAACAGATGAGTGTTGACGATTTCGTCCGTCTATACAGAGAATTAAATGTTTGATACTAAATTTAGCGACCTAACATTCACAATTTTTGACACTGAGACCACAGGTATGTCTCCTAATAAGGGAGCGAAACTACTTGAGATTGGTGCTGTAAAGGTGAAGCCAGGTCTTATCATAGATCTACAAGACACTTTCAATACACTGATTAATCCAAAAGCCAACATACCTTACAATGCTTATGCTGTACACGGTATAAACACTAGCATGGTACACGACAAACCCGAAGCGAAAGAGGTGTTACCTCAGTTTTTCGACTTTTCAGATGGAACAATAGTAGCTGCGCATAATGCTCGTTTTGACTGCTCATTCGTAAAACACCACTGTGAAGAAGATGACATAACAAATCCGTTAAATAAGATTATAGACACAGTAAAGCTTGCTAAGATGTCTCATTCAGGGCTAAAGAGCTACTCTCTAGGCAATCTTATACATCACTTTGAGATGGATATTCCACTCCCTGACACATACAGGCACAGAGCATTATACGATGCTGCCCACACTGCTCTACTCCTTACAATATGCTTTAAAAAACTGATCGCTGACGACATATGCACGTTCCGTCATTTATCAAAGCTTCCTAAAACTCCGATTTACCTCTGGAAATAATCTAGAAATTTCTTGCAATTATATATGAACAGTTTTAGAATTGAACTAACCAATATAGGTATATGTCATACCTATAAACAAATATGGAGTCAACATGGGCATTAGAGATTTTCTTTCTGAAAAGATACAAAAAGTAAACGTAATAACCAAAAAAGAAATAGATGAAAACCTTTGGATGAAATGTAGCGAATGCGGCGAGGTCAACTATCACAGAGAAGTGACAAAACACCTTAACACATGCCCTAGATGCGGAAAGCACAACATCATCTCTGCTATGGAGAAGATAAATATCATAGTCGACAAGGGTTCTTTCCAAGAGATAGACGCTAACATTAAGTCACTAGATCCACTTAAATTTAAAGATAGCAAGAAATATCCAGACAGGATAAAAGCTGCTGTAAAAAAGACTAAAATTAATGACGCATTCATCTCAGGTATTGGTCGTATCAACGGCAAACCTGTCCACATAGGCGCATATGAATTTGCTTTCCTCGGCGGAAGTATGGGTAGTGTTGTTGGTGAGAAAATAGTACGCCTTATTGAGAGTGCTATTGAAAACAACCAACATGTTATCACTCTCAGCTGTTCTGGTGGTGCTAGGATGCAAGAGAGTATCCTCTCTCTTATGCAAATGGCAAAGACATCTGCGGCACTAGTTAAGCTTCGCAAAGCAGGGCTAGCTCACATATCTATGCTTACTGACCCGACAACTGGTGGTGTAACAGCTAGTTACGCTATGCTTGGCGATGTAAATATCGCAGAGCCTGGTGCCCTCATTTGCTTCGCTGGACCTAGAGTTATTGAGCAGACGATTCGCCAAACTCTTCCAGAAGGCTTTCAGAGAGCAGAGTTCCTCCTTGAGCATGGTATGATCGATATGGTTCTACCTAGAAGCGAGTGGAAGAAGACTCTCTTTAACCTGTTGGAATTCTTCGGTTGAAATTAGCCACCCAGTTCGAAGTTTTTTTTAATACCAGAGGCGAGTTTAAGGATCTCGATCTTACTCTTGACCGTATGGCTGATGCCGCGCTAGAGGCTGGCGTCAATGACGATATCGCCACACACACAATACACATAGCAGGGACTAACGGAAAAGGGAGTACTGCCTTATTTATAGAACAGATACTAGAGCATAGAGGCTATAAAACAGCCTGCTTCACCTCCCCTCATATCTCGTGCATAACAGAGCGGATAAGATTATCTGCAACAGATATAGACATATCGACATTCGACGAGTATTTCACTCAACTTAAACCTATTATAGAAAGACATAAACTTAGCTATTTCGAAGGCTTAACTCTTATAGCTTTTAAATATTTTCAAAATAACAAACCTGATTTTGCTATAATAGAGACTGGTCTAGGTGGTAGATTCGACTCAACCAATATCCTTAATAATAAACTACCTGTAATAACAAGTATCTCAAAAGATCATGAAGAGTACCTAGGAAATGACATTTTGAAGATAGCAGATGAGAAGATAGCTATCATCAAAAACAACTTGCTTGTCTTCATTGGTGACAATACTGAATACATGAACAAGTATTTAAATTATAAGCTAGATCACAAAACTATCACTAGAGCCAACTACGATGATGCGCCCTATAACGGTCTCGACGCTCCATTCTCTAATAACCTCAAACTTGCTGAGGCTGTTTGTAACTTCTTTGGCTATGGAGACATACCAAATGATATCTCCCTGCCAGCATGCAGAAATGAAAAGATAGGTAGATTCACATTAGATGGCGCACATAATGAAGATGCACTACAAATTCTCGCTAAGAGATATGCAAAAACAAAACCTGTTGTCGTCTTCTCTTCCACTATAGACAGGGATACAGATAAACTGTTGGATATCATTAAAACCTTTGCTTCATCAGTCGTTATAACCTCTATACCTGAGAATAACCGCAGTATAGACATAGACACTGTTTCGCAAGATATAATAAAGGAGAAAGACCCTGAAAAAGCGATAAAGATTGCCGTTGAACTTAGCGAAAATGCTGATATACTCGTATGCGGTTCGCTTTATCTCTGCGCCTTCGTCAGGGAAATACTAGCTAAAGGTACATTGTGAAAAGACTCGTATTCCTCATTTTACTTATCGCTTCAACCGCCTTTTCAGCTGAAAAGGTAACCATAGAAGCTGACACCGTAGACACACCTGAAAAATCCATTTATCACGCAAAAGGTAATGTCAAAATCTTCCAAGGTGAAAAAACTCTCCTTGCTGATGAGATATTTTACAATAAAGAGAACAACGCTATACACGCTATAGGCAACGTTAAGTTAACCGAGGATGGCAGCATTCTTGAATGTTCTGAAATGAATTACGATACAGAGAAAGAATCTGGTGTATTCATAGACACTAAGGCATTCATGCCTCCATACCATTGGATAACCGCCTCAAAGATAGATAAACAAAGCAAGTATTCTTATAAAATGGACGATGCAACCTTCTCTACCTGCGAAGGGGCTAAGCCAGACTGGTCTTTTAAGGCTTCTGAAGCAAATATATCAGTTGGTGGATACCTTAGCTCTTGGCATACCACTGCAAGGATAAAAAACGTACCAGTCTTTTATACTCCTTACTTTATATACCCTATAAAAACTGAGCGTGAGACAGGTTTCCTTGTACCAAATGCTGGCTATAACAGCAATTTAGGTGCTTACTTTCAGCCAAAGTTTTATTGGAATATAGGAGTTGATCAGGACGCAACATTTGCCTCTCTTATTGCAGCAAATGCTCCTTCACTTAATACTCTAGAGCATAGAATAGCTATAAGCAAAAGAAGTAATATACAAACATATATAGAATATACTGCTGACGAAAAACGTTATCCAAATAATAAGGATGGTGTCTACACAATAGAAGAAGAGCGTGGACGTTTCTTTATAAATAATAAAACAACGCTAACCCTCTCTGATTCAATACTATTCAGAGCACAAGTCGATGCTGTGTCTGACTATGAATACATAGATGATTTTGGCAATTACAAACTTCTTGATGATTATGAAAACGACACAGACACCTATAAAACAAACTTAACTCTAACAAAAACTAGTAAGTATGCAGATTTTGCTTTCAAATATTTGGACACTATGGAGTACAACGTAGGTACTTATTACTCTAAAGAACACACATATTCAGCACCAAGAATTTCTATTGAGAAAAATATCTCTGCATTACCTATCAATTTCAAATACTTCGTAGGCTACGATGATGTTAGATACACTAATTACTATTACCGCTACGCTAATAATTCAAAAAAAATAATTGATTCAAACTATCAAAGAGAACATGTGTCATTAAAACTTTATAAACCTGTGGATCTCTACATTGGTACTTTTACGCCTTCTTTAGAGATATATCATACTAAGTGGCATAATTTTAGCAATATAACCTCTATGCCAGTAGAAGATACTGTATCTAATTTCGCAAAACTCAGTGTAAATAACAATAGCATCAGCAGAAACACTTATATGCAATATCATACATTCAAACTAAATGAAATTTATAAAGATTATACTAATTTTAAACACTCAATCTATAATAAAATTACTTATAAACAGGTACCTAGAGTGAATCAAACAGGATTGTTTGATTACATTTATCAAGATAATATCGATTGGACTAAAGAATACGTTTATACATTATCCAACTACTTTAAAGCAAAAAAATGGTCAATAAAAATCAACAACTCCCAAGAATACTCACTTTTAAGAAGAACTAAAAAGTTTGAAAACCTTATAAGTGACGTTTCTGTCAGTACAAAACCAGTATTTTTCTTCATTAAGCATGAATATAATCGCTATGATAAAGATGTTGATTATTTACATACTAGAACATCACTAAATTTATCTTCTATCATCTTAAGCGCCTCATACACGTTTGATATAGATGATTATGGAACTGTAGATAATAACACAAGTAGTGATATGTCCATCACCTATAGAGGTGAAAAATATGACCTTAACTACACTAGAGAGATCTCTGGAATGAATGAAAGACTCAAATGGGCAAATTTTATAGACAAAAAAGACACTTTGACAGTTACATATAAAAAAGACTGTTGGGCTTTTGGTATAAGCTATATAAGAGATACTCAAACAACTAGTGTCGATATAAATGAAAAAGATGAAACTGAACAAACAATAATGTTTACCCTAACACTTAGAGGTGTTGGTGAATACTCTACTGGACTTCTAATAGATAAAACTGAAGAGGATTACTAATGAAACATAAACTTATTTCAATACTGATATTTATACTAATTACAACTACGTCCTTTGCTTATGTGATACAAGGTACTGTTACAGAGCCAGTTATTGATGGAAAGATTGTTGATGCAGATAGTAAAGCTAAAGAAAAAGCACTCTTAAAGGCTCTGCAAAACTACTTTGGAAAATTAAAAGCATCTCAACCTGATAAAGAAATTCCTGATGTAACTATAGAGTTTTTCAAGTTTATAAAAAGTTATAAAATAGCTGAAAGAGCCTATGTAAATGACAATGTAACCTATACTATATTGGCTGACGTTGACGATGTTGCACTTAATGATCTTATGTACTTCGTAAAAAATGTAGTTAATACTGCGGTCTATAACCTTTCAGGTGTAAAACAAGACCTAGAGCTAGATACAGAAATTATAGCAACGCTTAAAGAATACAAATTTGACGCTAAGCATCAATCTGAGTTTCAAGCTAATCTCCAAGACTCATCGAAAGAGTCTGAGAGGGTTGATGCCTTCAGAAAGAGTCAATCACAGTATATGCTAGAAATGTCAGCAGTTAGAGAGCCAGCAGCAGAGGGTGAGTGTACGGTCGTCCTTACTACAAAGACTTTCTCTAAAACTAAAGAGTTTCAAACACTTAAAACCAAGAGTAGTGAAATTGCAGAGAATGAAGAAGAGTGCGTTAGTTCTGCTCTGAATATGTCACTTTTAAAGACGCTTGGGTATGTTCGTAAAAACTTCATACCGCTCCCTGCAAATGAGAAAATACTAAAGACTTTCGAGATTGTTGCTGAAAATTATGACAACTTCGCAACACCTAAAAAAATAATGGAAGAGCTCAAAACTAGATCATTTATCGATTCATACAAGATTATAAACTTTGCTGACAAAAAACTAAATATCGAATTACAGACTTTTGTGGACATTAATGTACTTATTAAAAAGCTACAAAGCATTGAGGCAGATTATGGTTTTAGCACTAGTCAGAGTGATACAAACAATATTTTACTTGATTTTACGTACTAACAAGAATAACCTTTGCACATGATTGATCAGATACTAGAGGACATAAAACCTAAACGTAAAGTCCTAATACTGACGCATAACAACCCTGACCCAGACACAATGGCTGCTGCTCAGGGGATGAAGTTTATACTCAGTAAAACACTTAAGAAAAGATGTACTATAGCCTATCACGGGCTTGTAGGGCGAGCTGAAAACCGAGAAATGGTTAAGCTCTGCCAGATAGAGATGCATCCATCAACTAAGCTCAATTTCTCTAGGTATGACTATCTAATCATTGTTGATACACAACCAAAAGCTGGTAATGTTTATATACCTGATGGTTTCAAGGCTGATGTAGTTATTGATCACCACAACTATAGAACAACAACAAATCAAGTTCGTCTGCATGATGTAAGACCAAAATCTGGTAGCACAAGCACTATAATTGTCGAATATATGAAACATCTTAACATAATGCCTGATGCAAGTACTGCCACAGCTTTATATTATGGTGTCAAAACTGATACTGTGGGCTCTGGAAGGTCTAGCAATAACCACGATCTTGAAATGATGTCTTATATCTTCCCTAGTATTTCTCTTAAAAAACTTACAAAAATAGAGAGCCCTGAGCTCCCTCGTTATTACTATAAAAATTTACAAAAAGCGTTGGAAACTGCTGAAATCATGGAAGATATCATCTTCTGTAATCTTGGCGATGTTCGTAACGCTGACCTCATTGCTGAAACAAGCGACTTCTTGCTAAGAATGCGAGATATTAAGTTGACATTCGTGATTGGTAAAATTGAAAATGCAGGTTACTTCTCATTAAGAGCAAAATCTGCTAGACTAAAAGTAGGTCGAATTGCGATGTTACTCGTAAAAGGACTTGGTACTGGCGGAGGACACATGAAGTCTGCCGGTGGTCAAATCAACCTTGAAGGCAAAGATTTCGAAGAGGTCACTGCCATCATAAAAGGACGTCTGCTTAAAAAAGCAGGTTTTAAAGGCGAAGACATTAAAAAAGTTTGACTTAGATTAAAGAGATGAATATACTCTTGTTATTATGAATCAAATTAAGGAGGCACAAATGAAGTACATTTGCACAATTTGCGGCTGGATTTATGACCCTGAGCTTGGCGATCCAGATAGTGGTATCGAAGCAGGAACAGCTTTTGCAGATATCTCAGACGACTGGGTATGCCCTGAATGTGGTGTTGGCAAAGACGGTTTTGAGCCATACGAAGATTAAATAATTGAGCCACCTTACGGGGTGGCTTTTTTAATAAGGAGTAATAATGGACGCAACGCTAATAAAAAACGATGTCTACTGGGTTGGGGTAAAAGACCCTCAGCTTGAAATTTTCGATATCGTAATCCCTACCGAACACGGGACAACTTACAACAGCTACCTTGTTAAAGGGACAGAGAAATGTGCGCTCATAGAAGCGAACAAGTTTACTTTTAAAGATGAATACATCCAAAGGGTAGAGCAGGTTATGCCTATCAAGGATATTGATTATATAGTTTTGAACCACAACGAACCTGATCACTCTGGAGCACTCCCTGCCCTTCTGGACATTAACCCAGATATGGAAGTGATCTATTCTAAGACGGCTAAAACTTTTGTAGAAAATATAGTAAATCGCGAATTCAACGGACGTGCAGTGGGTGACGACGATGTTATAGACCTTGGAGGAAAGACTCTTAGATTCTTTCACACACCATTTCTTCATTGGCCAGACACAATGTTCACATACCTTGTTGAAGAGAAAATTCTCTTCCCATGTGACTTCCTTGGCGCGCACTACTGTCCTAAGGGCGATGTTCTTATGAACTCTGATGTAGAGAATAAAGAGGAGGCGAGAGAAGCCTTCGAATTTTACTACTCTATGATCATGCGTACATACAAAGAGCACATTAACAAGGCTATGGAAAAGATCAAAGATATCGAAATCGATATGGTTTGCCCTTCTCATGGACCTATCCTTACTGAAGACATAAAAAGCTACATGAACTTCTATGAAATCTCTGCGGCTAGATACTATAAAAATATGCTGAACAAGCAAGTGACACTTGTATATGCTACAGCATACGGTAACACTAAAAAGCTTGCAGATGCTATTACCAGAGGTATAGAAGAGGTTGGCGTTAAAGTCGAGCAGTTCGACTGCGCAACTACTGACGTTATGTCTATGATCGACTCTATCGAAGTTTCTCATGGAGTGCTCATAGGTACACCAACTCTCAACGCTAAGGCTCCGCACCCTATCCTAGACCTATTCTCATTCTTCGTAGTGTTGAATGTTGTAAATAGGCTTGGTGGATGCTTCGGTTCTTTTGGTTGGTATGGTGAAGGGGTTAGAGTTTCTGAAGATATAATGAAGAGTATGCGTATGAAGCTCCCTCTTCCTGCTTTTAAAGTTAAAATGACACCATCAGAACAGGAAATCGAAGATGCTTACCAGTGGGGTAGAGACTTCGGAATGAACGTTCTCGAAAACTAAATACAATTTGTTGGTCTGAGCTTTGCGAAGAGTCTGTTGCCTTCAACATCACAAAAGGTAGCTTATAATTTGCATTCGCTCAGACTGACATAGATTATATCAAAACTATGGATTCACTCACATACTGGATACTGTTCCTTACAGCCTCATTAGCTCTATGTATATCACCAGGGCCTGATCTTATATATATCGTTTCTAAGACGGTCGCTCAGGGGCGTAAAACAGGCATCTTTGCATCAGCAGGGGTCTGTTCTGGAGCATTAGTCCACGTTACTGCCGCAGCATTCGGACTTTCTGCTATTATGGCGACATCTGCCACAGCTTTTAATGTCATAAAATACATCGGGGCTGCATATCTATTCTATCTTGGAATCAAAACCTTAATATCTAAACATCAAGTTACTGAAATCACGACTATAGATAGGCTCTCGCATTGGCATACATACAGGCAAGGTGCTTTTATTGATATACTAAACCCTAAGGTTGCAATCTTCTTTATGGCTTTTCTCCCTCAGTTCGTCCGCCCAGAGGTTGGCAGTCAATCTCTACAGATACTGGTATTAGGCTTTTTAGTAGTAACAATAGGCTTTATAGTCGAAGTATTAGTTGTCCTAGCCACTGCAAAGACAACAGGGCTTGTTAAATCCAACCCTAAAACTTCTGCACTACTTGAAAAACTATTGGGAGTAGTCTTTATTGGACTTGGATTAAGACTAGTTCTTTCATCACAGACAAAATAAACATATTTATTATCCAACAACGTTCAACGTCTTCCACTTTCCACTTCTGAACCTAAAGTATAAGATAATAGGTAGTGTCGTAAAGATTATGACAATGGCTACCCATGCAGTCTCAGCAGATACATGCATTACATTAAGTAAAACATACAGTACAAAATACACAAACCACAGGAATGAAACGTTTATAATCATAGACCATAGAGTGTCTCCCGACCCTTTCAAGGCTCCCATATAGACGAGCATTACAGACTGCAAAAGAACATATATTGATGCCAAACGTATCATAAATACAGCTAGAGGTCTCGCCTGCTCAAAGATAGTTCCTGCTGCTTCTGGCTTAAACACATCCGCAAGAACTCCCGGAAAGAAAAAGAAGGCTACTAACACAAAAAATGAAACAGCCCAGCCAAGTCTTAACCCTGACCAAACAGTCTTTTCGACTAGATCAAACCGACCTGCGCCAACATATCTACCCACAAGGCTTGTAACACCTATCTCCAACCCCATAAGCGGAACAAAAGAGACATGATCCCAGTTGAACATAATAGTTGATCCCGCGGCTGTCACAGGGTTATGTGCATGAAATGCAGATATCAAAAGTGTAAATGAGAAGAGTGCCATAAAAAACTCTATACCAGAAGGTGTTCCAAAACGAAATAGACGCTTTATAATATCGAAATCGAATCTAAATGAATCCATTATAGAAAAATCTTTGATGATAGATTTTCTAAAATATGCACCTAAGAGAATCAATAATGAAAAAACACTACCTGTAATGGATCCTAATGCGGCACCTTTAACACCCATGGGGGTAAAACCGAATTTTCCGAATATAAGAATATAACTAGCTATCACATTGATAAACATAGCAAGAAAAGACGCTAACATAACAACTCTAGTCTTACCTATACCAGAGAAGAAGTTACTGAGTGCTATTCTGCCTAGAGCGATTATTGAAGCATATAATAGTAGATCAAAATATACGAATTGATGGGCTAGCTGAGCCTCACTTATTCCTGTCTTTATAAACATCATATGCATCACTGGCTTGAATGCGAGCAAGATTGGATAAGCGACAAAAGCTATGATAAAAGTCTGAGTTAACACAACTGAACACTTATTCATATTACCTTTACCAAGGTATTGAGCGATCATAGCAGTTCCATATCCCATCAACCCTATGAAGAATGTCATCATAAAGAATGCACTAATACCACCTACCATAGCGGCACTCATCTCTTCCATCCCGAGTTTCGATAGGAAAAGCCTGTCAGTAAAAGTCATTACGGTTTCGCATGCGTTGGAAACGACCATAGGCAATGCGATAGACAGCATCTCTTTGATGCTACCTGAATAGTTATCCTTCAAAGTTCACCTGATAATAAATATGAAAATAGAGATCAACCGCACAAAGCCAATTGATATAAAGTTCGAGTAATCTAAACTAATTAAATTTTAATGACAAGCTACTTTACAAAACTAAATAAAAAACGAAGGGAATAATACTGTAACCATAAATGCAGCAAAGACCACAAACCCTGACAGAATATATCCATACCCTTTGATCTTACTCACTGCAAATATAGAAAGACTTAGATACCAAGCCAAAAACATCGGGTGAAAGTATCCCAACATCTCAGTATTCAGAGCAAATGTGATTGGTAAAAAAACTGACATAGCCTCAAAGCTTAGGATGACGCGCATTGTCGCCATAAACACGCCCTTTTTCTTAGGTAAATAAATATAAATAAGACCTATAAATATGAAGGTAAGTATAACAGACTCGACTATCTGCCCAAAATCAGCTGGGTGTATCTTACCATCAAGGCTTATAAAAGGTATAACAAGACTAACACCGTACATAAAGCAGATGTTGAATGTATGCTTACGATTAAGCATAAGAGCCATCAATGCCCTTTCATTAAAAAAGAGCAACTTGAAAGACATCCCAATTGTTTCTATAGGGTTAGGCAAATCCCCTCTACCAGTTCTTATTGCCCCTCTTCCAGCTTTCATCTTTTCTATTGTACCACCATTCGTAATACATTTTCTCGCTACCAGCTTGATAGATATCTTTAGCAAGGTCAGTTTTGAGACGTTTCGCTGTCCCATTTATCCAATTATCTGCTTGCTGATTCCCTTTATCCTTCTGCTCTTTCAGGAAGAACAATAATTCAAGGACGTCGGCATCTTTAGCTATCTTCGCCTCTTCGGTCTCTTGTGCCCTGAACTCTTCGATAAGCTCCAGAACATCTTTTTCTATAGGTAGACCGTCCATAGCGTGTTTAAGTGCTTTATCATCATCTGAAACCACATAGGCTTGCTGAAGATAATTCAGATCACCAGTGCGGGACTCCTCCAGATCATGAAACATGCACATTTTAAGTACTTTATCTGCATCCAACGAAGCCATCTTCGCTAGTGTATAACCCATCATAGCCACCCTGAATGAGTGGTCAGCGACAGACTGAGTGCCGCTTCCGAGATAATCCTGTCCAGATCTTTTCATTATCTGTAGGATTCCTAGCTCATAAAAGAAATCTGATACTCTGTCAGCTTGCAATTCTTCTTTCTGTTCGCCAGCTTCAGATTTATCAAAACTATCTTTCATCGACAACTCTTTTGGCTTTGCCCTCAAATCTCTCAAGAGTTTGGGAAGAGACAAGCGTAACCTTCGGTTTCATAAGTAGAATCTTTTGAAACTGAGAAGTAAGGTCATCAACAAGCTTACGTTGCTTTTTCATCTCATCAAAGAAGATGTTCTCAGTAACCTCAACCTTTATCTCCATAGCATCGAGAGCACCCTTTTTACGAACAAATATCATATAGTGAGGTGAAACACCCTGAACTTTCGACAGAGCCTCTTCTACCTGTGACGGGAATACATTTACGCCGTTTATAATAAGCATATCATCTGTACGTCCTTGTGGTTTTTCCATCTTAATGAGGGTTCTGCCACATACACAGTCCTCTCTGTAAATTCTGGTTACGTCCCTTGTGCGATAACGAAGGAGTGGCATACCTTCACGCTTAAGGGTAGTAAGTACAAGTTCGCCATACTCTCCCTCTGGTAGAGGTTTGAGAGTAAGCGGATCAATGATCTCAGGATAAAAGAAATCCTCGTTAATGTGGAGACCATCCTGAGCACAACACTCTCCAGATATTCCAGGTCCCATTAGTTCAGAAAGCCCATAATTATCAGAAGCAATAACCCCAAGTCTTTCCTGAATTTCGTTTCGTATCTTATCCCCCCAAGGCTCACTGCCAAGGAGTGCATATTTTAGTGATAATTCTTCTTTTTTAATCCCCATATTCTCCATAGTCTCTGCTATGTGCAAAGCATACGAAGGTGTTGCAACAAGTGTGGATGATTTATAATCCTGCATAATATTTATCTGGCGTTGTGTATTACCGCTTGAAACAGGTATAACAGATGCACCAATAGTCTCAGCACCGTAATGCAGACCAAACCCACCAGTAAAAAGTCCATAAGTAAAAGAAATATGAACGATATCATCCTTAGTAACTCCACCAGCAGTCATCACTCTGGCTACAAGGTTGTTCCAGTTATCAAGGTCGTTCTTTGTATAACCTACTACAGTTGGCTTCCCTGTTGTTCCACTCGACGAGTGTATGCGAACTATATCCCTAAGAGGTACAGCAAACATACCATAAGGATAGTTCTCTCTTAGATCAGATTTATTAGTGAAAGGGAGTTTTGAAATATCAGAAAGCTCACTTATCACATCAGGTTTAAGACCAAGTTCATCAAATGTTTTTCTATAGAAGTCTACCTTTCTGTAGGCTCTATTCACTGTAGTTTGAAGACGCTCAAGCTGGAAGACCTTACGCTCAGCGACAGGCATCCTCTCTTCTTCTTCTTGCCAGTATTTTACTTCTATCTCTCCCATTTTTCCTTATACTCCTTGCCGAGATATGCTCTTTTGACTTCGTTGTCACCGAGCAATTCACTCGCCTTACCCTGCATGATGATACGTCCATTCTCTAGAACATATCCCCTTTGGGCATACTTAAGTGCCATGCTGGCGTTTTGCTCAACCAGCAATATCGTGAGTCCTGACTCTGCCAAGACTTTAAGTTTCTCATAAACCTCTTTAATAACAAGAGGTGCAAGCCCCATTGAAGGCTCGTCCATAAGTAATATCCTAGGGTTACTCATAAGAGCACGCCCAATAGCCAGCATCTGCTGTTCACCACCAGAGAGCATTCCTGCCATCTGATATCCACGCTCACCGAGCACAGGGAACATTTTAACTATCTCTTCCAGCTTATTCTTAACCTCGGCAGCCGGTCTTTTGAAACCACCCATCTCGAGATTTTCTAAAACTGACATGTTAGAGAAGACCCTTCTACCCTCAGGTACAAGTGCCATCCCGCTGGTAACTATTTGAGATGTACCAAATTTAGTCACATCCTTACCATCGAAAATAGCTGTCCCTTTTTGTTTGCCAACTATATTCATTATACTATTTAAAAGTGTGGTTTTCCCTGCTCCGTTACTCCCGATAAGAGAGACAAACTCCCCCTTAGAGACGTGGACAGAAACGTTCGTTAACGCCTGAACACCGCCATATGATACGTGCAGAGATTTTACTTCTAACATTTTTTCTTCCTGTTTATCAAATCACTTAGTTTCCCAAGTCTTTTATATTTAAATTCTTAGAGCTAATAGTTTTTTCTAGATCAAGGTAAAAAATTTCAAAACAGCGCTGTTTACTTTATGTAAATGAGCATTTTTAAAATTTCTTAACACAGACATAGGAGAAAAGAGCAGCTCTAATCGTCGTCGCCAAGGTAAGCTCGTAATACTTCCTTATTCTCTCTAACTTCCTGATAAGTCCCTTTGCCGATAACCTCGCCAAAGTTTAGGCATACAACATACTCTGCCAGAGACGATATGAACTGCATATCATGCTCTACCATAAGTATACTGACGCCTTTGCTATATATCTTTTGAACCATCTCCGCCAGATTCTCTTTCTCAGTGAGGTTCAGCCCAGCAGCTGGTTCATCGAGGAGGAGCATTTTTGGCTTTGATAGTATAGCTCTCGCAAGTTCGAAATTCTTCAAAACACCATAAGGGATACTGTCTGGAGTCATCTCTGCATAGTCTGTAACATTAACAAACTCCATACATTCATCAATACGCTCTTCAGCTGACTTCCAATACCCTCTGTTCATTCCAGTGATAGTCTTCAAAGCTGAAGGTTTCTCTTTCCCTATAAAACCGAGGTACATATTCTGTCTGAGTGTAAGCTCTGGGATGATATTAAGATTTTGGAAGGTTCTTGATATACCATGCATAAAAACATTCTCTGGTACATTTCCAGTAATATTCTCACCATCAAAGCTGACATTTCCGTCAGTAGGATCAACAAAGCCTGTTATGGCGTTAAAGAGGGTTGTTTTACCTGCACCGTTCGGACCTATAAGTGCTGTAATGCCAGACTCAGGGGTCTCAAAAGTGACTTCATTCAGTGCTCTCACACCACCAAAGCTCACGCCTATATTATTTATACTAAGCATTTTTCTTTACCAATTTCT
Organism: Denitrovibrio sp.; assembly: GCA_002869185.1. Classification (GTDB taxonomy): domain Bacteria; phylum Chrysiogenota; class Deferribacteres; order Deferribacterales; family Geovibrionaceae; genus Denitrovibrio. The sequence continues at coordinate 46,222 of PKTN01000012.1, forward strand.
TAAGAGTACCTGCTATACCACCAGGAAAGAACATAACAACAATCGCTAAAAGTCCACCATAGATAATCATCTCGAAATCTTCGAAAGTTGCAAAGACCTCTGGGATGAAACCGAGTGTAATAGCACCTATTATACCACCTGAGATATATCCAAGCCCACCGACAATAGCCATACATAATAGACCTATTGAATATGTGAAGCTGAATGACACAGGACTTATAAAATGTGTGTAATATGTATAGAATACTCCATTCAGGGCTGTTATAGCCGCTACAGTAGAGAAGACCATAAGCTTTGTTCTGATCACGTTAATACCGTAGCTTCTACAAGCTGATTCGGAGTTCTTTATAAATTTAAGTTTGTAATGTAAGAACGACTTATCAAAAATTTCGTACAAAAATATTGATAACAGGAAAAATCCGCTCATAAAGATATAAAAGGCTTTCTCTGTATCAAGCTCTAGCCCAAAGAGACTGAAATTACCTATCCCCATGAAACCAGAAGGTCCGCCAGTTATAAAGTCGAACTCGTTCATAAAGATATAAATTATCATACCAAAACCGAGTGTAGCCATAGCCAGATAGTGACCATGCAGTTTAAGCACAGGGTAACCAACAACCCAAGCGATAGCGAAAGCTACAGCTGGAGCTATAATAACAGCAAACATAGGATGCAAACCTAACTTTACAGAGACGATAGCCCCTATATATGCACCTATACCAAAGAATGCCGCCTGCCCCATGGATATGATCCCTGTGTATCCTAAAAGGATATTGAAAGCCGCCGCATTAAGAGCATTTATCATCATAAGTGTCGCAACACCAAGATAGTATTCATTTTCAACACCAAAGCCGATTCCTACGACTGCAATGGCACATATAAGAAAGAGTGTAGGGTTAAGTTTTCTCATACTCTGTGCACCTTCTTCTTGCCAAATAGCCCGTCTGGCTTAACAAAAAGTATTATCAATATTACGATAAAAGCGACTGCATCCTTCAAACCAGAAGGGATGATACTCGCTGAAAAAGACTCAAGTATTCCTAGTAGCAGACCGCCAGCGATAGCCGCACCAAAGTTACCCATACCGCCAAGTATAGCCGCCGCAAACCCCTTTAGCCCTGTCATGATACCGTCGTCATAGGTCACAAACATAATAGGTGCGATAATCACACCAGCCACAGCACCAAGTAGTGCCGCAACACCGAATGACATAACTCGGATATTACTAACATTTATCCCGCAGGTTTCTGCAGCTATAGGATCGTCAAAACTAGCACGCATAGCCTTGCCATATTTAGATTTCTTGAGGAACATATTCAGACCAAACGCCACAAAGAGAGAAACTGCAATAACCAGAATCGACTGGCTAGACATTACCCCACCAGGGAGCTGGATATTAAATACGGGTATAAACTCTTTTACTGGAAGGGAATCACGACCCCAAAAGTGCATCGCAAGGTCTCTAATTATTATAGATGCCGCAATAGTCACTGTGATGAGATTAAGTTCGTTTTTTATCTTTGTAAGCCTGATAAAGACTTTTTCAAAGAGTATCCCCATAACGAAAGCTCCACCAACAGCACCAATAAATGCTATAGGAAAAGGGAGTCCCATTACAGCAAAGAGAGTATAGATTAGCATACCACCAATCATAACAAACTCACCTTGGGCGAAGTTGATGATACCAGTGGTATTATAGATTATATTAAAACCCAGAGCTACAAGCCCATATACGCTGCCGCTTGTCAGCCCCGAATACAAAAACTGCATTATTTAGTCAACCTTATTGTATTATTCACTTACAGACCAGCTATGTCGTCCTGCTTAACAAATCCAAAACCAGCTTCACCGAGCTTAACTGCTGCTATATCCGCATCGTCGAACCTAAAGATCATGATCGCACGCCCTGCTTCCATATGGTCAACAAAAGCGTACATATATTCAACGTTCATATTATTCTCATCTAAGCAACCGAGTATCTGAGCGAGTCCGCCCGGCTGGTCGCTAACTATCACAGCGAGAACGTCTGTTCTGCCTACAGTGAATTCATGCTCTTTAAGGATGTCATAAGCCTTGTCAGGGTTGCTGACGATAAGCCTAAGAATTCCGAAATCTGATGTATCCGCAAGGGATAATGCTCTGATGTTTATGCCGTTAGCTCCCAAAAGCTTTGCAACTTCATGGAGACGTCCTGACTGGTTTTCGATAAAAACAGATATTTGCTTTAACTTCATGAGTCTACCCCTCTATATATTTCTATTGTCCTGAACTCTTTTCGCTTTACCCTCGCTTCTGGCGATGGTTTTATGTTCAACTATACGCACCTTACAGGTAACGCCTATCATAGTTTTAATCTCTGATTCTAAACTCTTACTAAGGTCTTGAAGTCTACGGATCCTATCCATAAACTGCCCTTCAGCAAGCTCCACCTGAACCTCAAGTGTATCCATATTACCGTCTCTGTTGACAACTAGCAGGTAGTGAGGTGAAAGCTCTTCCTTCTGAACAAGTATAGACTCAACCTGTGATGGATAAACGTTTACACCTCTAATAATAAGCATATCGTCACTTCTTCCCATCACTTTGTTCATACGAACGAATGAACGTCCACATTTACAAGGCTCTGTTATAAGACTGGTCACGTCTCTTGTTCTATATCTGACAAGAGGTATAGCCTCTTTAGTGATAGTGGTGAAAACAAGCTCACCCTCTTCACCATTTGGTATAACCTCGCCTGTTTCTGGATTTATTGTCTCAACGATAAAATGATCCTCGTTGATGTGCATACCGTTCTTAGCCTCAACACATTCGAAAGCGACACCAGGCCCTATGATCTCACTAAGTCCATAGATATCAACAGCATCGATCCCCCACTTCTCTTCTATCTCTTCTCTCATAGCGTCAGTCCAAGGCTCTGCACCAAAGATACCAACTTTGAGTTTAAGGTCTTTCTTCGGGTCGATACCTGCGTCTATAGCTGTCTCGTAGAGTGATAGAGCGTATGAGGGGGTACATGAGAATGCAGTAGAGCCGAAATCTTTCATCAACATAAGTTGTTTTTGAGAGTTTCCACATGATATTGGGATAACAGATGCACCGATCTTCTCCGCACCATAGTGAGCACCAAGCCCACCAGTGAAAAGACCGTATCCGTATGCGTTTTGGAGAATATCACCAGCAGCAACACCAGCAGCAGAGAATGTCCTAGCCATAAGCTCTGTCCAAGTATCTATATCGCGTCTAGTATAGCCCACTACTGTAGGCTTACCTGTGGTTCCGCTAGATGCATGGAGACGTACTACCTGCTCCTGTGGAACTGCGAAAAGACCAAATGGATAATTGTCGCGCATGTCTTGTTTATATGTAAAAGGGAGCTTACTTAAATCAGAAAGTGACTTGATATCGTCAGGTTTAATCCCAGCTTTATCCATTGACTCTCTATAAAAGTCTACTCGTGCATAAACGTTATTTAAAAGTTCTCTGAGTCTTCTAAGTTGTAGCTCCTCCAGATATTCTCTGGGGAGGGTTTCGTAATGCTCATTCCAGATCATAATGAAATCTCCGTTTTGGATCGCAAATGGTTCTAAAAATTTAGCAATTTGAAGGGTAAAAGTCAAATTTTATTTAACAATGTAAAGGGAAAATATATTTGATATATAAATACTTTAAGAATAGTTAGTCATTTAAGGAGATTTGCAGTGAGATACGCTTTTATTTCCACCCCTGAGTGAAACCTCTACACACTTATAACCAGTACGTTTTTCAAACTCAACATGAGAGTTATTTCGACTAACGAGTAATAACTCTTTATTGTTAGAGATAAACATATCAAGTTCGTCATCAGTCTGTATAAGAAACCTCTTATAATCCTCATATTTTTGAAACTGAGTTTCACGCTCTCTATCAAAAGCTATAGGTTTAACATCATTCAGATAAAACGAAACTGAAGGTGTAAATGCTTTATAAAGCAATACGTTAAGGTTTTTATTTGAATTATAATCTTTAATATCTTCTGAGATCAGTCTATACCCTTTCACATAAGGACCAATAAATGGGACAAAGCAGAAAGCTGCAAGCGATGCGACAAGAAGCAATATAGAAAAATATTTTACAAACTCTCTTTTGAGTAAGCCTTTTAATATCAGCACTAAGCTCGTACCCGTAAAAGCTACACCAAACAGAATCATGAATATTGCGTAAGGCTTTGTATATTCAATAACAAAAGGGACCGCACAAACCGCAACACCTAGTAGAACTAAAAAGAGAGAAGAGAGAGTCCTAATGATTTTTGAGTCAGCATTTACAGCAGCTATTAATGCAGCAACAGGATAAAAAGGTAAAAGATAAGTGCCTAGTTTACTTGTTGATATCTGAAAGACTATAAATGGCATAAGCACGTATAGGTATAGAAGTTTACCAGTTTTAAGTTTATTTAAAAATTTATGATTCCGAATAAAATAAAAGACCCACGGAGCGAATGTTATAAAAAAGACTCCAAAGAAAAAATAGAAAGGTTTAGATCTAGAGAATTTATTAGTTGCGACTCGATCAACAGTTTGGTCTTTAAGAAAATAATTAAGTAGACCATCATTTATGCCAACGACATAAACGTACCAAGGTAAAGCCACTAAAACAAAAACGATAATACAAGCTAATAATTGCGAAAAAGAAAAAACACGCCTATGCGCTCTGTCAAAGATCATGGCTGTAACTAAAGGCAATAGCGTAAACAGAAAAATAATAGGCCCTTTAGCCATAAAACCTAAACCGAGAAAGAGTCCTATCAGCAATGCATTACTCATACTCCTTACGTCATATATCTGTTTAAAAATATAATAAAGAGCCATAACAGTGAAAAGGACAAGATATATATCCGTTGATACGACACGACTAACTATCAAAAAAAGGACAGAAGAACTAAGTATAAAAACCGATGTATCAGCAATTTTCTTATCGTCAGTGAGTAAAAAAGATAGTTTTTTAGTAAATAGAATAATTAGCACAGCCGCAACTGAACCGAAAAAACGTACACCAAAGCCATTTATCCCAAAAATGCCCATACCAAGAGCGTTCATCCAGTATGCAAAAGGTGGCTTATGAAAGTGTTTGATACCGTTATAGTAAGGTTCTAGAAAGTTGCCACTAGAAAGCATCTCACGTGAAATTTCTGCATATCTTGCGTCAGTAGTCTCGAATAGAGGCAACCAATATGCAGGGATTAAGAGGATAACGAAATATAACGCTAGGAAGATATAGAATCTTTTACCATCAAGCATTTGTTGATTTCTTCTCCAATTTGATAAAATAGAGATTTCTTAAATATATCAATATACCAACTGACTGCCCAGCTATAAAGACAGGATCAGAGACCATGACTGAGTATATCAGAAGCAGGATACTGCCCGCCATGCTAAAGTACCAGAAGAGAACAGGAAATGTACTCTTTTTATTCTTCTCTGACACAAGCCACTGCACAAGAAAACGCATAAAAAACATTGTTTGTGCGACAATACCAACTCCATAAATAATGCCTGTATAAACGACTTTATCCTTTCTAGGTATTTCTGGATAAAAGTATGCAGCAACACCTACAAATGCGAAATAAATTAGAAGGATAATGATCATTTTAAAGCCAAAGTTATGACTTCTTGTTCCACGTTCTTTATAGATTAGTGAGATATTACGAATATAGATTATAGCCCCTGTGGACTGACCAATTATAAATATAGGATCTTTTATAAGTACGGAGTAAGTGAGCAACATGAAGCTCCCCACAATACTGAAATACCAGAAAGAGAGAGGGACTGTACTTTTTTTATATTTCTCAGTGAAAAGCCACTGGACAATGAAACGCATAAAAAAGAGTACTTGTCCGGCAAAACCGAATATAACAAGAGCTAGTTCAGCGATCGACATTTGTCTCTCTGATTTGAATATTTAAATGCCTCTTCTGCATCCAGCGGACGCAAATGAGATCGTATATCGCCTCTTTAGCTCTTTTTAGGTTAGTATATTTAGAAACCCCATGAATTCTAGGTCTATGACTAACTTTAACCTCTTTTACCTTAGCACCTTCAAGACGCATTAGAGCAGGTAAAAACCTATGCAACCCTTTGAACATCTTGATACGTTTGAGCATTACAGCACGCATAATCTTCAGTGAGCAACCAGTGTCATGTATGTCTTCTTTGATAACAGAGTTACGTATACTATTACCAATCTTACTACCAATTCTCTTGGCAAATGTATCCTTACGATCGTGTCTCCAGCCGTTTACCATATCGAATTCGCCATAGTGTTTAAGCATATCAGGTAAATCAGCAGGATCAACTTGAAGGTCAGCATCCATAGTAATAATCACATCACCAGATGCGTTCTGAAATCCACTATATAAAGCAGCAGACTGACCAGCATTTTTTTCAAAAGCGACATATTTCACAACGCTATCTTTTTCTGCTAAGTCTTTGATAACCTGTAGGCTATTATCTCTACTACAGTCATCAATGAAAAGTATTTCGTATTCAGCACCTATTTTCGCAGAGACCTTTTTAACCTCTTCGTAAAGATGGATAATATTCTCTTCTTCATCAAAAACAGGTAGTACGTAAGATATTTTTTCCAAAATTAACCACCAAATTCACACGTATTTCAGACAAAAATTACTACCATATATATGAGTACAAAACAACATCTAATACAATATATAACAGAACTCACTTAAATCTGATCAATATTTAACCAACCACTGACTTATCTTTGACCAACGATGTAAGAAATAGTTCCAAGAACCTATTAGTTCAATAGGTGTTTTTGGCACACCTATTGCATGTAAAAACCTGAACAAAATATGGGGTGACAAAGATGATACGACTTTTTACGACTTTAATACTTTTATTAACTGCATCGACAGCTTTTGCTGATGAACTCAGTGCAGGTGATACAACATGGATATTGGTTTCTTCAGCTTTAGTACTACTAATGCTCCCGGGGCTTGCACTTTTTTATGGTGGTATGGTCAGAGCGAAGAGTACTCTTTCAGCCTTCCTATACAGTTTCTCTGCTCTCTGCGTTGTCGGAGTAACATGGGCTGTAGTCGGTTTTACAATCGCCTTTGGTGCTTCTGAATCAAAATTCTTCGGTAGTATGCAATACTTCATGCTTGGCGGAGATTTTATGGATGCTATGTCGGGGACTATCCCACTTAGCATTTTTGCTATGTTTCAGGGCATGTTTGCTATCATCACTGTAGCCCTTATAAGTGGTGCTATTGTTGAAAGGATGAAATTCTCAGCATGGTTACTCTTTATGCCACTATGGATTATCCTTGTATACTCACCTGTAGCATACTGGGTATGGGGTGGCGGATGGCTTGGTGACATGGGTGCACTCGACTTTGCTGGTGGAACAGTGGTTCACTTCTCCTCTGGTATGGCCGCACTCGCTATCGCTATAGTCTTAGGTAACAGAAAAGACTTTATGAAAGCAAAGATTCTCCCTCATAACGTTACATATACAGTTCTTGGTGCTGGTATACTTTGGTTCGGTTGGTTCGGGTTCAACGCTGGGTCAGCACTCGCTGCTGACAAAATAGCTGCACTCGCATTTGTAAACACTATGATAGCTGCTGCTGCCGGTGGTCTCTCTTGGATGCTTATAGAGATGAAGTCAAACAAACCGAGTGCACTTGGTATAGCATCAGGTATAGTTGCTGGTCTCGTTGGTATAACGCCTGCGGCTGGATTTGTAGAGCCTTGGGCTGCTCTCGTTATCGGTGCTATGACTGGAGCACTTTGCTTCTGGGGTATTACACTTAAATTTAAATTCAAACTTGATGACTCTCTAGACGTATTCGGTATCCACGGTCTAGGTGGTCTCTTCGGTGCTCTTGCCACTGGTGTTTTCGCTACAGTTGGAGCTAAAGGTCTCTTAGCTGGTAACGCTAAGCAGGTATGGATACAGCTTGTTGATGCTCTAGGATGTGGTGTTTACTCTTTCGTAGTAACTCTAATCATTGCACTCGCTATCAAACACACATTGGGTATGCGTATCACTCCTGAAGAGGAGACGGAAGGTACTGATGTTAATCAACACGGTGAAAAAGCTTACAACTTCTTCTAGGTCGTAAGTTGAGACATTTTACTACCACGCCTAACGGCTCATGCTGTTTGCTTGAGTAGTAAACTAATAAAAGTAAAGGGGATGCCAAACGGTATCCCCTTTTTCATAATCATATGCGTGAGATTCTTCAATCACTCCGTTCACTTAGAATGACTAATGCTATTATTTATTGATCACAAGCAGGTAATCCCTACCAGCAATCCACTGTTTATCTATTATTTTAAGGTGTGATGGTTTATTCTCCCACCTCTTCCAATACTTCTCTGCTAGACCTAACACAACCTTCTCATCAGAGTTCATAATCTCTTTCACCTCGTCTAGCTTTTTTGTCTCATAGACAACACTACCAGCATAATACGTATAAAGGGCTGAGTACACCTTGTAAGCCACAGGTTTGTACCCATCCGCTATATATTGTTTCATTATAGTTCCTTGCTTCTTAGGGCTTAAAACTATATCGAGGGACGGAATAAGTGTTAACCCAAGAACATTAAAGAACAGAGTCATTATAAGAGCAAAACCAACAACCGCTTTCATGTTATCTTTGTCTGATAAGAACCATATCGCAAGCCCCGATGCTAACGCAACACCACCACATAGAGCACTATTGTCAGCATATCCCGGCATTGAAGGTATCTTATTTACAAAAAATAGGACTCCTGACAAAACAATAAAAAAGATACTCACAGCTCGCCAAAAGATTTTTCTGTTATCTGAATTTATATAAACATATGCGATAAGTATTGCTATCGGAGAATATATAGGGAGTGCATAAATAGCTATCTTTCCACTAAGGGCAGATAGAAAAAGGAAACCTGAAACTATTGCAAAAATAACGTACTTAGCACCGTCTGATGATCTATAAAACTGGGTACACTTACTCTTGATGCTTTTGCCTGAAGTAAAAAATATAAGAACCCAAGGGAGCCAAGCGAGTGTCAGAGCATAAGTATAATAGTAAAATGGTTCCGCGTGATGCCAAGTCTTAACCGCACGTTTCACTACCTGCGTATTTATCAGATACATCATATAGTCATACCCTTCGAGAGCGACTATTGCTAGTAACCAGCCAATGATCGGGACAAGTGTCGTAAGAAAACCGAGTAAAAAATGTATGCTAAAAAGTTTCTTATAAGCCTTAAAGAAGACAACACCTACGAGAAAGAACAATAGAGGAAAAACAACACCTATAGGTCCTTTTGTAAGAACAGCTACTGATGCCACTAAAAAACCAAAATAAACGTATTTCTTGCTATCAGTGGTTAGGTATTTATACAAAAAAGTAAAACTAAAAATAGTAAGAGCAGCAAATAAGAGATCCATACGGATATAGTTCATAAGTGCTATAAAATAAAAATTAGTCAGAAGTATCAAACCTGAGATAATACTAATCTTCTTATCCTGAGTAACTGTCATAGAAAAATAATAGTGTGCTAACAGATATATAAAACCTGTGAGAGCTGACGTCATAAACATTGCCGCTGGTACTTCAAACTGAGTTACCGACTGGACAATATAAACCAGCCAAAAATATACGGGTGGCTTGTCAGGGTACGGCTCACCATTAAGATATAGAACTAGCCACTTATTAAAGTTAGCTACGTTTGAATAAGCATTTGCATAACGGATTTCATCCGAAAAATACAGAGCTCTGGAGTTTATGAGTAAAGCTGTCTGGAGCGTAATTATTAAACCAAAGAAGATTCTCGGATACTCAAATATCTTTTTCATCACTTTTTGCCTTCAAATAATTTCATTCTATTATAGATAAATATGCTGGATGCCATACCGAACGTCGATCCTATTAAAACATCACTTATATAGTGGTGCAGTGTCGGTATCCTACTAAATGCCACTACTGATCCTATCGTCAAAAAGAAGAGCCTGAACCTCTTAAAGACCAACGAAAGAAGCCCCATAGCACCAAATGCTGTCCCTGAATGCCCTGATGGAAAAGAGACTTTATGGTATGTATACTCAAAAAATGCAAAACCGTAAAGCTGATCACTAAAATACATAGATGGTCTGTACCTACCGACTAAAAACTTAACGACATCGATACTAAGCCCAGCGAGAGCTACTGATAAAATAACAGCTAAGCCAATTTTTGCTACGAAAGGATTAGATTTTCTAAATACTATATAAACTAAGAGAGCAGGAATGATTTGGTATTCCGCTCGACCAAATTCAGTAATTATCTTAAATATATCATACACTAATGTGTTTTTGTATTGTTGAAAGTATAACGTGAGGGCAAGGTCTGCATAAAAATATGAGAGTAATGATAAAACAGCAATCACAACATAGTAAATTGGAATATTCTTAGCACGCATTTAGACAGCCTTACCTAGTAGTATTTACAAATTGATATTATAGTGAAGGCTAAATTTTGTACAGCATTTTAAACAAAGAATTCTAATGCTGGAACCTTCTTTATTCTACCTATCTTCTTGGCAAAGCTGAAATATTTCAGAAGTCCCTGAATGTGATTGTCAGATAGATCGTAGTTTATAGTCTCCCAGTAATCTATGATCTGGTAAGAAGAAAGCCCTTTGAAAGTGTAGTGATCAAGAAGTGCCGCAAGGTTTTTCTTGCTGTCATTTTTTATCTCATCAAGGGTCTGTACAAATTGAGCTACTTCATCATACTTATCTTCCACTGTCTCTTTACGAACGATCCACAGAGCAAAAACAAAAGGAAGCCCAGTAAATTCCTGCCATAAAGAGCAAAGATCATAAACATGATTCCAGTCTCCATTATATGTTCCAAAAAGCGCTTTATCACCTATAAGGACACAAGCTGGGGCATCAGCATTATCCTTTGAAAAGATAGGATTGATACCATATCTCTCACGCATGAGAATCTCAAAAAGGACTACAGAAGTACCTGATTCACCTGTAAGATATATTTCAACACCATCTAGCTCTTCTATAGGAACAGAAGAGAAGAGCATCACACTTTTAACCTTATCTAGGCAACTTATTGAGATATTTGGAATAACATAATACTTCTCTGGATGTCTGGCATACTCTATACAGCTACAAAAGCCAGCGTCTATACCGCCCTCTCTGATAGCAGAATTAAGAAATGATGGAACACCCTTAACTAATTTATATTTGTTAAGTTTTTCAAGTTGATAAAATATTGGATAAACATTTGCATAATCTATTTGACCGATACTAAGCATAGGTTTCACCTGTCTTTGCTCCACCCCATTCTGAATCTAGTCCTTCGAAATCTCTCCTGCGAAGAATATCAAAGCCGACTAAAGCTACGGAGTTAGAAAGGTTAAAGCTGCGCACCTTGCCTGTTGCAGGGATGCGATAAAGGCTATTAGGAAATCTCTCTTCGATAAAGTCAGGCATGCCTGATGTCTCTCTGCCAAAAATTAGCATCAAGTTTTCATCTTCATGTGGTATCTCGGTATAACGTTTATTAGCAAATTTTGAAAGGAAAGCATATGGACATTTATCTGCTGGATACTTTTCAAAAAATTCATCAAGAGTGTCAATACGTTCAAGGTTAACTCTACTCCAATAGTCGAGCCCTGCTCTCTTCACATATTTATCATCTAGAGAAAAGCCAAGCTTACCCACTAGGATAAGCTTACTGTCGGTACCAACACAAAATCGTCCGATATTACCAGTATTCTGAGGAATCTCTGGCTCAAAAAGAACTATATTTAGCATTATCTATCTAGTCTTGCCCAGGAACTTCTATCTTCTCGCATCCACCCCAAATAGCTTCAAGGTTATAATAATCACGCTCAGTTTTACACATGAGATGAACAATAACTTCGCCAAAATCGAGACAAACCCAACGAGAATCACCTTTACCTTCAACAGCAAAAGGTCTTATCTCTTTAGCTTTCATATTATCTATAGTGTACTCTGCTATAGCATTTACGTGTGGAGTAGATGTAGCTGTGCCTATCACGACATATTCACTGATACTACTCTCTGGTCCAACATAATAGCATACTATATCTTCTGTTTTACGCTCTATAAGCTCATTCAAAATCATATCAACCATGGTACGGTCTTTCATTCATTTCCCCTATATAGTCCTTTTTCGGATATGTACTCGTAAACCACCTCTGGCAAATTAGCCTTTCGGTAGCTCGCTTCCAACACCTCTCTGATATCCGTACTGGATATATCAACAGGAGGCATCTCGTATAGAATAATTTTACCAGATTTTTCTCCGGCAAACTGATCTTCTCTAATAACTCTTTCGTGTAAAGGCTCAGGAATGGACTCTAGCATTTTACCAAAAGAGACCATAGAGCGGCTCACAACCACAAAATTAACATACTCAAACAGATCCTGATATTCATACCAAGACTCTATTGTAGCAAAAATATCTGTTCCGCAGGCAAAGAATATCTCATCATTAGGGTATTCCGACCTAAAATGCTTTAATGTCTTCAAAGTATATGAAACACCATCAGTAGCTATTTCATAGTCGGACACACTATATCTTTCGCCAAGCTTATCAGCGACCATCGAAACCATCTCAAGTCGTTTTTCAGGGTCTAAGACATTACCCACTTTATGAGGTGGAATCTTAGACGGGATAAAGAGCATATTGTCCAGCTCGAGACTATTAGTAACATTCTCAGCTAGGGCAAGATGTCCCATATGAATGGGGTTAAATGTACCCCCGAATAGACCTATTTTCACTTATTTAATCTGCCCATGACCATAAATCTTATACTTAGTTGTGGTCAAATCATCAGCCCCCATAGGTCCTCTACAGTGGAGTTTTTGAGTACTGATGCCCATCTCTGCGCCCATACCAAACTCTCCGCCATCAGTCCATCTTGTGGAAGCATTTACATATACAGCAGCTGCATCTACCAAGTCCAGAAACTTTTCGCTACATGTATAACTTTCGGTCACTATGCTTTCTGAGTGCATAGAACCATATTTATTTATGTGTGCAATAGCCTCATCGATAGAAGCTACAGTCTTTATCGAAAGGATATAGTCGAGGTATTCAGTAGTCCAGTCCTCTTCTGTTGCTGGTTTACAGACGATAAAATCCGCTGTCTTCTCGCAACCCCTGATCTCTACGTTATACTCACCATAAGCTATTTCAAGTCTTTTAAGTACTTCTTCCGCCACTGCCTCGTGGATAAGAAGTGTCTCCATTGTGTTACAAACTCCGACACGCTGACACTTAGAGTTAACCGCTATAGATACAGCCATATCCAGATCAGCAAACTCATCAATATAAACGTGACATATACCATCATCATGCTTAACCAGTGGAATAAGTGAGTGTTCGGTACAGAACTCAATGAGCCCCTTGCCTCCACGTGGAACCATGATATCAATATAGTCTTTCGCCTTTAGCATCTCCATCACTATGGCCCTGTCTGGGTCATCTATAATATTAACGCAAGCAATAGGAAGACCAGCTTCTGCGACCGCATCTTTCATAAGCTTACCTAGGTAAGTATTTGAATGAACAGCCTCTTTACCACCTCTAAGGACTGAGACATTACCAGACTTAAGGCATAAAGCAGCAGCATCTATAGTTACATTCGGTCTTGATTCATATATAATCCCAACAACACCGAGCGGAACCTTCACCTTTGTGATCGAAAGTCCGTTGGGTCTCTTGTATCCGTCAACAATTTTACCTACAGGGTCAACCTGTGCACGTATATCAACAACAGCTTGGATCATGCCGTCGATGCGTTTATCATCTAAAAGAAGACGATCTATCATAGCATTGGAAAGACCAGCCTCTTTGGCGTACTCAAGATCTTTCTTGTTTATCTCTTTAATTTCAGCTCTATTATCATCGAGTTTTTTAGCTATAGACGTTAGTGCTCTATCTTTAACGTCAGTATTGACATTCATAAGAGTATATGACGCCTGCTTAGCTTCTTTGAACATGTTTTCAAGCATGCTTAAGCTCCATTCGTAAGAGTAATTACGAGGTCGTCCCGGTGGATAATCTCGTCTGTAAATTTATACCCTAAAATCTCTTGAATGTCAGAAGATTTTTTACCTTTTATACGATCAGCGTCCTCTGATGAGTAACGAACCTTACCTCTGGCTATCTCAATCCCCTCTGGATCATACACAGCGACAACATCACCCATCCCAAATGTTCCGACAATTTTAGTCATACCACTAGGCAGAAGTGACTTCTTCTTATTAATAAGAGCATTAACTGCACCCTTATCAAGATGGAGCTCACCTGAAATACCTGCAGCGTATGCAATCCAGTGTTTGCGCTTATTGAGTGGGTCTTCAATATGGTTAAAAAATGTACCAACATCCTCACCATTAAAGAAATCTTTGATATTATCTAGGTTGCGACCGTCAATAATACCTACATAGCAACCAGCGAAGAGTGCCTTGCCAGCGGCTTCAAGTTTAGATTTCATCCCGCCTGTACCAACGTCACTGACAGAATCACCAGCAGCGCTAAGAATATCTTCGTTTATATATTTAACCTCACTAAATCTGACTGCATCGTCAAACTTAGAAGGGTCTTTATCGTATACTCCCTCAACATCGGATAAGATTAGCAACATATCCGCATCTATCAAACCACCAACAAGGGCAGAAAGGTTATCGTTATCGCTAAAATTTTCTATCTGCTTTAGTTCTTCGATAACAACTGAATCGTTTTCGTTGATGATAGGAACAACACCAAGTTCAAAGAGTCGCCTAAGTGTATATCTAGCATTTAAATATCTACGTCTGTTTGCAAAGTCATCTTTAGTGATAAGAATCTGAGCAGGTATTACGCCATATTTTTCAAATTCTCTATCATATTCCCATATAAGCCTTGCCTGTCCTACTGCAGCACAAGCCTGTTTATCAGTAATATTTTGTGGGCGTTCGTTGAAACCTAACAGTTTAAACCCAGCACCAACTGCACCAGATGAGACTATCACGATATTTGGAATTTCTTTTTTGAGTTTACATATGGATTGAACAAAACCAGACAAGAAATCAAGATTAACACCTTTCTCCATATGAGTTAGGATGTTACTTCCGACTTTTACAACAAGTGTTTCTACTTTAGGTAATTTACGCATTATATCTGACTACCAAGCGCTGAAGTGCGGCTCAGCTATTTTAGGATAAAAAAATGGCAGGGGTAGAAGGACTCGAACCTGCAGTACACTGGACCAAAACCAGCTGCCTTGCCAATTTGGCTATACCCCTGCAAAACAGGTGGAATTATTAAATCTTTAAGGGTTATTGTCAAGCACTTTATTTAAAAAAATAAAATATTTATGTATTTATTATCGACATAGACTCATAACGATAGAAATAGTATATAGAACAATTAAATTTAGAGTTGAATAGTACGATTAGATAAGCTATATTTACACGAAATTAATCTTTTTAGTCTTAAATCGGGAGATAATGAATGAAAGTAACAAGAGCAAGCGATTACGCTATAAGAGCACTTATACACATGGCACAAAAACCTATTGGAACAACATTCATGAGGTCAGAATTGGCTGGAGAGTGTGAAATACCAGATAGTTTTCTCGGTAAAATTCTTCAAAACCTAGCAAAGTCTGATATCCTCTCATCTGAAAGAGGTAAAAAAGGTGGTTTCAAAATCGCCACTGAACTTGAGTCAATTACTGTTTATGACATCATCTCTGCAATCGAAGGGGATATCGCTCTGAACAAATGTATCTTTGATGAAGAGTTCTGTTCACTTGTTCATTCGTGTACAGCTCATGTTATGTGGGGAGACATTCAAGACAACCTCGTAACAATGCTTAAAAGTTATACACTTGCAAAACTGACTGCAAAGTATAGAGCTGACTAAGACCTAAAAGTCAGTACACAGCAATATTTTGGCACAATTAGCAGAACGCTTACTTATTAAGTAGTCGCCAAAATAGAACACTATGTCTGTTTAACTAAATTTAAATTTCCCTTTATTAACAGCAATTTAAACACACGATCAATAACTTACAGCTTTTTGCATTTTCTTAATAAACGGACTTTACAAAGGTTTCAACAGCATATAACATTACACATTAATTTTTTTGCATTCGGAGGAAATATGAGCAGTAAGGAGATGGAGAAGATTCTCTCTCAAACGCCTGAGCTAACACAAAACGCAATCACAGTTCTTGAAAAAAGATACCTTAAAAAAGACTTGAATGGCAAAGCCATTGAAAAACCAATAGATATGTTCAGAAGGGTCGCGATGAACATCGCAGAAGCAGATAAGCTCTACGATAAATCAGCAGACCTAACTGCTATAGCTAAAACATTTTACGACCAAATGATTACTAGGAAATTCCTCCCTAACTCTCCTACTCTGATGAACGCAGGTCGTGAACTTCAACAACTCGCTGCATGCTTCGTTCTCCCAGTATCAGACTCACTAGAAGATATTTTCGAAGCTGTTAAATACACAGCTCTTATACATAAATCTGGTGGCGGAACAGGATTTTCATTCTCCAGACTGAGACCAAAAGATGACGTAGTGCAGACAACAAGAGGCGTATCAAGTGGTCCTGTATCATTTATGACTGTATTCGATGCCGCTACGGAAACCATCAAGCAAGGTGGAACAAGACGTGGTGCGAACATGGGTATACTACGTGTAGACCATCCAGATATTATGGATTTCATCTATGCTAAAGAAGACAAAACAAAACTTACAAACTTCAACCTTTCAGTAGGTATTACAGAACCTTTTATGAAAGCTGTTGTTGAAGATAAAGATTATGACCTCATTAACCCTAAATCTGGCAAAAAAGCTGGAACACTAAGTGCAAAAGCTGTCTTTGATAAGATGGTTGAGCTAGCTTGGGAGGGTGGTGACCCTGGTATAGTCTTCCTCGATAGAATTAATGCAGAGAACCCTACTCCAGCAGAAGGTGAGATAGAGTCTACTAACCCTTGTGGTGAACAACCTCTACTCCCTTATGAGTCATGTAACCTCGGTTCTATCAACCTTGGTCTCTTTGTTAAGAACGGCAAAGTAGATTGGAAAGAACTTGAAAAGACTATTGAAGTGGCTGTTCATTTCCTCGATAACGTTATCGACATGAACAAATATCCTATTCAGCAGATTAACGACCAGACTAAGAGAAACCGTAAAATCGGACTTGGTCTCATGGGTTGGGCAGACATGCTTGCAATGCTCGCCATCCCTTACAACACTGAAAAAGCTACTGACCTCGCTGAAGAGGTTATGAAATTTATCAGAGATACTGGACGTGAGAAATCAGCTCAGCTCGCACAGATCAGAGGTGACTTCCCATCATTCCCAGATAGTATCTACCCTAAGATGGGCTTCAAAAACATGCGTAACGCTACTATCACAACAGTAGCTCCTACAGGAACTATATCCATCATCGGATCATGCTCCAGTGGTATCGAACCATACTTCGCTCTCGCATTTTACAGACAAGTTATGGATAACAATAAGCTTGTTGAAGTTAGCCCAGTATTCAAAGATATCGCAGCAAAAGAAGGATTCCTCTCAGAAGAACTCCTTAACGAGCTTGCTGATACAGGCTCTGTTCATGGCATGGATTATGTTCCACAGAAATGGCAAGACGCTTTTGTTACTTCACACGAGATAACTCCACTCTGGCATACAAGAATGCAAGCTGCATTCCAGAAATACACAGACAACGCCGTTAGTAAGACTGTTAACTTCCCTAGTGAAGCTACTATCGAAGACGTTAGAAAAACATATCTGCTCTCTTACAACCTCGGATGTAAAGGGACTACAATATACAGAGACGGAAGCCGTACTGGTCAAGTCTTGAACGTAGGTACAAAAGATAAAGAGGCTCAGGTAACTGAAACTGTAGCTCCAGCAGAGTTTACTCCAAAACCAAGACCAAAGGTTCTCATCGGACGTACCGTTGAGATGATGACAGGTTGCGGAAAGCTCTATGTAACTATCAACCAAGATGAAAAGGGCGTACCTTTCGAAGTATTCACAAGTATGGGGAAAGCTGGTGGCTGTGCTCAATCTCAGTGTGAGGCTATCGGAAGACTTATCTCTATCGACCTAAGAAGTGGTGGTAACCTCGACCGTATTATCAAACAGCTTAAAGGTATTAGCTGTCACATGAGATACGGATTTGGACCTAACACTGTTCTTAGTTGCTCTGACGCAGTTGGTAAAGCTCTTGAGCAGGCTACAAACAGTACTACAGAGATCAAAGTTAGTGGTCAGCCACAAGATAACATCACTGTAGATAAGCTACTCGAGAAGGTCGACGTAGGGACTGACGACACGGTTGTAAAAAACGGTGCTTGTCCTGACTGTGGTGGACCTGTTGAGCATGTCGAAGGTTGTGACATCTGCTACTCATGTGGCTATTCGCACTGCTCATAATATGGTAACATCATATGCAAGAGCAAAAAAGTTTTGTACAACTAGGTGACCTAACAGTACAATTTGGCTCAAAAGGTGAACTAAGTGATAATAATCTTGCAGCTCACCTTGCAACATGTAAAGTATATATAGCGATAGCTTTAATTACAGGGTTTGTAATCATTGCTATTAAATGTATATAAATATTTATATCACTAAGGGACAGTTCTTATGCTGTCCCTTTTTTTATGCATAATATGTAATCTTTTTTTACATCCCCCCTAAACAATGAAAAATTCTAACCGATATATAGTTATATCGTGCCAGAGGTATCTTTAATCTTTGGTGCAGGAGATGGCAAGCTTAGGCTCGCAGTGGGTCTTAGAAAGCCATAAGGCGTTCGAATAACATTAGGAGTTTTAAATGAAACCATCCATGGAATTCATGAATAATGTTTGCTCCGTACTGGGGCACATAAACGAGAACTTTGAAGAGAAGAAGGTCGCACTCCTACTCGAAAAAAAGATTGAAAAAGAGTCTGAAACTTACAACATCCTCATAAAAGGTGAAAGAGAGACTGACGTTTTTATGCTCGCAAGTGAGCTAACAGACGAACAGCTAAAATGGTATGTTTTTGGTCTTGGTGATGGCATGGGGCTAAAACCTGAGAAACTAGAAATCGCTTAAACAAAAACACCTAATAATAGTTTTACCTAGCCCTATAATTCTGTAAAACCTTTATCAAGTATATCAACCGCAGCATCTACTGAATAATAATTTTTCACATGCTCCGAAGCTCTGCGTCCGATCTTTGCCGCAGTCTCAGGGTTATCATAAACGTATTTTAAACGATCATAAAAATCTTCAATATTATCTATTAAAAAGCCTGTCTCATTATCTGTTACGATATCTCTATTAGATCCAACATCTGACAAGACTGGTACAACCCCAGCGGCCATATATTGAATAGCTTTATAACCACACTTACCTTTAGCGTGCTTGCTATCATTCGGTAATGGCATCACGCCAGCATCAAACATAGCTATCTCTTTATCCTGTCCTTCAAGTGTCCATGGAATATACTTAAGGTTTACCCCATCAATGTTAGGTCTCTCACCACTTATAACCCTAACTTCAAGAGGGATAACTTTTGATAATTTTCTAAAAACGTCACCAAGTAGTTCAAGCTGGCTTAGGTTTACAACTGTACCCACCCAACCAACGATAAAGTTTTCATTCTTAACCGCATAGTCCTTCTGAGGCATCCCATCAGTCTCAAGAACTGAGGGTACGACTATGATATTTTTATTATATTTTCTGCTCTCACTTTCAAGAACCTTGTTACCCACAACGAGTAAATCTGCTTTTTTCAGTATTCCATAGAACTTCTGCTCAGCAGTTCTACTTCTTTTTTTGATACTTGTTTCGTGTTTAAGCTGAATAGCGTCATCGAAATCAAAAACGAGCTTCTTAGACAGCCAAGAAAAGAAATATAAATCGATAAATGACGGCATCTTCTTTTGAATGAAGACAATGTCGTAAGCACTAAGTGATTTGAATAACTTGAACTTATTCTTTATGGTTTTAGGATATATCTGACACTCTACGTCATACCCCTTTTTCTTTAGTTTATCTAATAAAATAATCACCCTAACTCTACTGCTAGGGATCTCTCTTGAGCGAATTAAAAATAGAACTTTCTTCATATACATACCTTGTTTATTGTTCAATACTGCGTATTACATCTAAATACATACTATACATTTCATCTTCCGAAAGGACATAATCAGAATAATCTTGTCGACCGAGAGAACAAGCTTGTTCTAAAGCCCTAGAGAGCCCTTTTGGATGAAGATCTGCAACAACATAACCATTCTCCCCATCTTTAACAATTTCGCTACTCCCTGCCATTGCAGAGACTACAACAGGTGTACCGCAAATAAGGCTTTCTGGAACAACATTACCAAAAGAATCATACAGAGACGGAAGTGCTAGAACATCGCAAGAGGAATAAAAACCCTGCATATCCTCAACTTCTCCTACAAAAATCACCCTATCCTTTAAGCCAAGATCATTAATCATCGATAAATATGAGTCTGGACGCCTACCACCAGCAACAAGCAAGCAATATGTGTCTGGCAAAAGAGCCAATGCATTTATTAAAAAGTCTAACCCTTTTCGTTGAAAATTATTTGCCGCAAATCCTATACAAAATTTATTGATTGGAATGCTGTATTTGTCTCTAAATGGTCTATCTGTTGCCGAAAACTTATATTTCTCTTTACTAACTCCATTTGGAATTATCTCTATTTTACTCTCGATTTCAGGAAATGCTGATAGTACTTCTCTTTTTAAGAATTCTGAGTTAAGGATAATTTTTTGGAGATCAGTATGTGGATATACTTTCTTTTCCATTGAAATAAGAAGTCTGTTTATAGGATCAAGAGAGCGTTCAATACTTTTTTTGAAAGCTTTCCCTTTAGGCATAAGTGTCAGAGTTTTTTTAACATATGAGCTGTGAAGCCCTGAGCCGTTACGATAGATATGGCAACCAGGGATTCTATCAAATGAAAAATGAACGCCGTCCAATGTTTTCATAACTGATTGAGCTCTTTTATGATAACTCGAATATTTGAGATACCTTCCTGGCTTCAAAAGTCCAGTAACGATCAGGTTGTCAGAATATCTCTCGTCCTTCAATTTATCGATTCCACAGACAACTCTTACTTTAATATTCTGCGATAAAAGATAATTAACAAAGTTAAAGGCAATGCGTTCCCCTCCCCCTTTGTTATGAAAGTATTTGACGAAAATATTAACAACACACATAAGTCATTCTTTACCATTTTTATCTACTAGTGTATATATAAAAATCAGCTATAGACAAACGTCACTGAGTGCTGATCAGGGGTAGTTATTTATGCATAAGTGGCTAATTATTCAATTTAAGCAAATTGGCGATGTCGTCCTCACTACGCACCTACCTAGAGAGATAAAAACACTATTCCCAAATGCCGAAATTGATTTTTTAACTTTCGAAATTAACCAACAACTATTATCCAATAACCCTAATATAAATAACGTATACACAGTATCCAGTAATGGTGGAATAACAGAAACAATCTCCTCTGTGTGGAATATTAGGAGGAATAAGTATGATGTCATCATCGACACACAAAACACTCCTAGATCGCTATATCATGTGATCTTTTCAAGGGCAAAATACAAAGTTGGGTATGATAAGTCGTCCAGACAGTCATTTTATAACAATATAGTCAGCTCTAGCGCAGTTTATGCAGGGCAAATTAAATTAAACATGCTCAAGCCATTTGACCCTAACTTCGACCTTTCTAATTACGATTGTAGACCTGAAGTTTTCTATAAAGAATCAGATACACAGTCCATGAGAGACAAAGTTAAATCTGTTGGTTTGGACATAACAAAACCTTTTATAACCATTTCCCCAACCCATAAAAGAGACACAAGACGTTGGAAATTCGAATATTTCATGGATACTGCGTGTTGGCTAACCAAGACATATAGTTTCCAGATATTATTAACATATGGTCCAGGTGAAAAAGAATATATAGACAATAATCTTAATAAATACAAAGAAAACGTAGATTTAAGTGATAATATAATTGTTGCTCCAGAATTTTCTATGGTTGAATTTGCTGCTGTATTATCTGCGGCTTCTATGCATATAGGTAATGACTCAGCACCTCATCACTTGGCAGTATCACAAAAAACTCCTACTTTTATTATTATAGGCTCGACATCTACAGGGTGGATTCACCCAGATAAAATTCATACCTCTGTTAATCTGGGAATTGATTGTCAACCTTGTGGAAGATCAATATGTAACATCTCTGAGGACATTCCTTGCATGAACGACCTTACTTTCGAAATAATAAAAAAAGACTTGGAGAATTTTATAGAAGACAATAGTATTAATATAACTTGTTCTTAACCACTCGGGTCTGCCAATAGCTGGTCCCATAAAGGAGAATAGCATTGTGAACAATAAGGCTTCATCTATAACCTACCTTTTACTTCTTATATTCATTCTATACTCTGGTATTTTCTCATATAACTATACAATGAACGTTGACCTTATGGAGGCGAGAAATTTCGTCACCGCAAGAGAGGTCATACAAAATAATGATTGGCTTATTCCAACTATGAATGGCGAACCTCGAATAGCCAAACCACCTCTACCTACTTGGCTCACAGCAATATCTATGCACTATGCAACTACAGATGCTAACCTCACAATGAACAGAATCCCAGCAGGATTATCTGCTGTTTTAGCAATTATCTTTCTCTTTCTATTTGTCCAATCGTTTTCCAATAACAGCTCTATAGCCTTTTACTCAGCACTAGTTCTTGTGACCAGCTATATGTTTATATATATGGCACGTAAAGGTACTTGGGATATCTTCTGTCACACTTTTATGCTTGGAGTGTTATGGACTTTTTACGAAGGGCTAAAATCAGAAAAACATATAAGTCGGTGGTTTATATCATCAGGGTTTCTAATGGCTCTATCATGGATGAGCAAAGGACCCGTCGCTTTTTACACCTTACTTCTTCCGTTTTTACTAAGCTATGTGGTTTTTTATAGGGCTAAAGGGTTCAAATCCCACTGGAAAGGGATCTTAGTCGCTTTTGCAATTGGTATCCTACTAAGCCTTATATGGCCTGCATACCTGTATTTTAGCATACCTCACATCGCATCAAGTGTTGCTGGCAAAGAAGTAATAGCATGGGGCAAGAGTCACGTTAAGCCATTCTGGTACTACCTTCAGTTCCCAATTATGTCTGGGCTTTGGTTTTTACCTGCTTTAGCACTTTTTAATATCCCACACTCAATCAAAAAATTCGAAAATAAAAAAACTCTCTTTTTTTTACTAACATGGGTTGTTCTCGAAATTTTGTTATTATCTATAATTCCTGAAAAAAAAGACAGGTACCTTCTACCGGTTACTATAACAATGTCCATACCTATAGCTTACTACATAAATAATTTTAGCTTAGATGACAGTAGATGGTCGAAAGGGCTCATTAGCTTTTATAAATATTTTTCAATTGCAATACTCGCTATCTCTATTCTTGCAATTTGCTATACATCTTTAACAACAGGATTCTCTATCTACCCTATGATTATACTCTTGGCTTCGGCTATAGTCGCGTTTATCATTCACAAGAACAGATTAAACACATTCATTGGCTTGGCTTTAGCTATCGCGCTATTTATAAATGGTGCTTCACCACTTGCATACAGCCTGAATAAGCCAAAAGATTTTATGGAGCTTATCCAAGTTAGAGATATAGATGAGCTGAAAGGTAAAAAGATATTCTCTAACACCGACAACATGAAGCTCGTTTGGGCAATAGGTCAGCAAATTAGGGTTCTTAATAAAAAAGATATCGTCGATGATGGAAACAATATCTTCATCTCAAGGCAGGAAGGCATCCTGGAAACTCTTTTAGACCCTGCAAAATATCAGATTGAACCAATTGATACTGGTCTTAAAAACTTTCAGCTCTACAAGTTTAGAAAAGTGCAAGCAGAATGAACATACTAGTAATTCAACTATGTAAAACTAGCGATGTCGTCCTCTCTACTCACATACCTAGAGAGCTAAAAAAATTATTTCATGACGCTAATGTAGATTTCCTAACTTTTGGAAAAAACAGACCAGTAATAAAAAATAATCCCTATATTAACAATATTCTGACTATCAACCAAAATGACAATTTTTTTAAACTTATTGGAGCAACCCTTAAAGTTCGCAGTCAGAAATATAATATAATACTCGATTTACAGAATGATCGTTGCTCTGGTTACATCACATATCTAAGTGGAGCAAAAAAACGCATTACATACAATCAAGGAAAAAGCAGTTTTTTTTATAATTACCTTCCAGATAAAGAGGTTGGAATGGAGAGTCATATAAAGCTATCCCTTCTAAAACCACTAGTTGAATCTTTCAACATGACTGATTTTGACTGTAAACCAATAGTTATACCATCAGAACTCACAGTAGCAAGAGTCAGGAAGATGCTAAAAAGCTACGATATATCTAGGAGTGATTTTCTAGTAATAATGTCCCCCACACATAGGCAACCAACAAAACGCTGGAAGATCAGTCATTTCATTGATACCGCGAAGTATCTTACAGAGAATCATTCTGCCAAAGTGCTACTGACCTATGAAGCTGGCGAGCGAGATTACATAACCTCACATATCCATCAGATGCCAAAAAACGTTTTTTTAATGCCAGAGCTAGCTATGAACAACTTTATCGCATTAATAGGGCAAGCAAAGCTTCATATTGGCAATGAATCGGCACCACACCACTTAGCAGTTGCTCAAGACATCCCTACTTTTCTTGTTATAGGTTCGAGTAATAATGGGTGGGTATATGAGAGTAAAAAGCATTCACACACACAGCTAGGACTAGACTGCCAACCATGCGAAAATGGCAAATGTAAAACATCAGACGATATCCCATGTATGAGCAATCTCACATTTGATATGATAAAAGAAAATCTGGACGCTTTCATAAAGACAAACTCTATTTCAACAGGGTAAATCTTCCATTATTAGCATAACTTCCATCAATCTTATTTTTAGTCCACTCAGTCAGACTAGCGAAATTTTCCATTTCATCATTAGGAAGCTTCTTGTCAGGTGCTTTGAATCGTAATGGGTTAAGATATCTGTTATTCTTCTTGATACGATAATCAAGGTGAGGTCCTGTAGACCTTCCTGTTGACCCAACATAACCTATCAGGTCACCCTGCCTAACGTATGAACCACGCTTAACAGATCTTCTGAATTTATATAGATGCAGATACATAGTCTCGTATCCGTTCATATGTTTTATCTTTAAATAGTTTCCGTTATATTTTTTATAGCCTCTGGCAGTCACACGCCCATCAGCAGTAGCATACACAGGTGTTCCTCTAGGTGCTGCATAATCAACACCGTAGTGAGGGGTATGCTTCTTAGTAACTGGGTGCAGTCTTCTGCTGGTATAACCTGATGATATACGTGAATATCTGAGCGGTGCTTTCAAAAAGCCTTTCTTTAGTGATGTCCCGTCAGGTTTGAAATAACCCTTCATCTTGTCAGATTCGTAATATAGAGCACGTATCAGCCTACCTTGGTTCATAAAATCGGCCGCTAATATCTTGCCATAGCCTACAAACTTATTTTTTGCAAATTTCTTTTCAACTAATATTCTAAAGTAGTCGCCCTTACGAAGTGCATGAAAGAAGTCTATTTCCCATTCATATATTCCTGCAAGCATTAACGCCAGCTCAGTGTTTTCACCAGCTTCATTAATCGCAGCAATAAGACTGCTCTCAATATCTCCCTCAATAATGGCATTAACTTTATGAACTTGGTGCTTAATTACATCCAATTCAAAATCATCATCAATTCTGTTAATTGAAATATCAGTCAGAAAATTTGGCATAAAAGTAATAGAGGTAGAAGATTCTTTTACAAGAGTCCCTTTTTTAAGGGTAAAATTTGGAATTAACCTTTTGAGTTCTTTATTTATATCAAAGATTTCTCTAGGTGAAAACTTATCAGAAAGAAGCGAATATAGAGTTTCTCCCCACTTCACTCTGTATGTCTTTATATTTGCATGTGCAGAAACTGTTAGTGTTAACAGTAATATTATCGATAATAAAACTTTAAGATGCGGCTTCATGCCTCCTCCCTTTTCTGTGCCATAAAATATAGAGCGCAACAATAACGATCAACAAGCACAGTGTTATATAGGTTATCGGCTGTAAATTAGATTTTATTAGTTCAATATTATTACCAACGACATATCCTACAACAGCAAGTACCACAACCCATATGCCAGCCCCGAGTGATGTATAGAAACAAAACTTAGGAACGTTCATGCGTCCAAGCCCAGCTGGAAAAGAGATGTACTGCCTTATCCCCGGAATAAGCCTGCCTACAAAGGTTGTTATTTCACCATGTTTTTGGAAGTAAACGACTAGCTTTTCAAGACGTTCAGGATTCAATAATAAATATTTACCATATTTATCGAGGAGCTTTCTCCCCATAAAAACTGCAAGATAGTAGTTAACGGTGGCACCTATCAGAGAGCCTGCAACACCACTAAGCACAACAAGATATATGTTCATCTGCCCCTGTGATGCCAGATAACCAGCAGGAGGGACAACAACTTCGCTTGGAAAAGGGACGAATGAGCTTTCAAGAGCCATAAGTAAGACAATACCGCCATAGCCCATATCTGCCACAGCACCTAAAATAAAATTCACAAATGTATCTAACATTGTATGTAACATTTAAACCATATCCTTTATCATCTCTTCCGCCTGACTAATCGCAGACTGAGTAACTTCACCAGTTATCATGGATGCAAGTATCTTCAAGCGTTCATTATCAGCTATTAAACCGACCTCAGTCTTCGCCTTATCACCGTCAAGGGACTTAGTAATGTGGAAATGTCTATTTCATGCACACGCAACCACAGGCAGGTGAGTAATTACAATAACTTGCCTAGATTTAGAAACTTTTTTTAGCTTTAACGCAACCTTCTTGGCCGTACGTCCGCTAATTCCAGTATCTATCTCATCAAAAACAAGTGTGTCGACCCTATCAGCTACAGCGAAAACCTCTTTCATGGCAAGCATCACACGTGATACCTCACCACCAGATGCGACTTTACTAAGAGGTCCAGGCTCAAAACCAGGGTTAGTACTGATAAAAAACTCTGCTTTTACACCTGCTAAGGCGTCCATCTTTTCAGCCTCTTCGAATTCAGTAGTAAAGACACAGTTCTTCAGCTCAAGTTCATCTAAGGATTCAACAACCTTATCTTCTATCTTTTTTGCTATCTCACGCCTACGCATATTAAGGAGTCTTGCATCCTCTTTCAGTTCTGTATGAATCTCAGCCAGCTGCTCTTCGAGCTTATTCAAATTATCCTGACCAAAATTTATATCATCAAGTTGCTTTGATGTATCTTCTGCAAATGTTAGAACCTCTTCAAGTGTAGGTCCATATTTCAGCATAAGGTTAGACAGCTTATACTTTCTATCCATAAGAGAATCAAGCTCAGCAGGGTCTAGATCTTGTCTTTCGGCAACATTCTCTATACCAGCGATAGCGTCGTTAAGGAGGTATGTAGCCTCAGCTAACTGATTAGCAGAATTGGATAAAACTTCGCTATAATCAGAAACGCTAGAGAGAGCGCCAGAGGCAGACGACAAGAGGTCGTAAGCATTTATCTCACCATCACGGAGCATATCGAGTGAACGGCTAGCGTTCTCCAGAATCTTTTCCATGTTTGAAAGTATGCCTACTTTATCATCTATCTCTGAGTCCTCTTCGATATTTATATTCATCGATTCGATTTCGTTCAGCTTATACTCGAGCATATCTTTCTCTTGCAGTATCTTCTGACGATTATTTTTTATTGTATTAATCTCTCTGTCGAGCTTGTTATAACGCTCGTAACACTCTGCATATTTATCTTTAAGTGCTGGTTCCACAAGAGAGTCTATGAATGTGATGTGGGTTGTGCTGTCTAGGAGCATCTGGTGTTCGTGCTGACCGTGTATATCGCAAAAACGGAAGGCAATATCGCGGAGTTGCTCCACAGTAGCCATTCGCCCATTTATAAATATACGATTCTTTCCATTCTTGTCTATCTCTCTGCGGATGATGATGTCAGAATCAATTTCGAACTGCTCCATCATCTCTTCACTGACATTCTCAACGTCAATAAACTCAGCTTCGACGACAAGTTTTTTTTCAGGATCACGGAATAAAGTTCTATTAAAGCGTGCACCAAGCACAAGGTTAAGAGCACCTATGAAGACAGACTTACCAGCTCCAGTCTCACCAGTGATGATATTCAGTCCCTCAGTAAATTCAACTGCAATAGATTCTATTACTGATAGGTTCTCAACCCGAAGCATACTCAGCATTGGCTAATTCCCCAACCAAGTTTTTCTCTAATCAGAGAATAATAGTTCTTTGATTTAGGTACGATTAAGTTAGTCACTGAGCTAGCCTTCTTCACAGTGATAGTGATCGTGTCGTCCAGTTTGCGGAAGACCTGACCATCGTATGTAATTGAAGCTGTCTCTTTCTCAGCGTTAATTTTTATAGTAACTTCGCTCTCGTCAGATATAACGATAGGTCTGTTAGAAAGCCCCTGAGGGCAAATAGGCGTTATAACCATTGTCTCCAAGCTAGGATGAACTATAGGGCCACCAGCAGCCAAACTATAAGCTGTAGAGCCTGTTGGAGTAGCTATGATAAGACCGTCAGCTCGATACTCATTCACGAGCATTCCATCTATATAGACAGTCGTCTCGAAGATTCTAGCAGCGTCAGATTTATTAATAACGATATCATTCAGAACGTCAATCTCAAGCATCTTCTCATTCTCTTGTATGAGATGAGAGTGGAGCTTCATCCTACGCTCGATTTTATAGTCGCCATCAAGTACGTCTTTAAGTGCTGAAACACCCTCATCGGCGACAGTCTCTGTCAGAAAACCAAGCCTTCCGAGGTTTACCCCAAGGATAGGAGTCTCTTTCATGCCTAATATCCTAACAGCAGAGATGAGTGTACCGTCTCCACCAAGAACAACAACTAGATCAGCCTTAGACTGAATCTCTTCATCGGTATTAAAGTGTTTATCACCAATGACATCAGCTGTACGTTTATCTTTCAGTATTTCAAAACCGCGATTACTAAGAAACCCCATGATCTCATAGACCAGAGGCTTAACTCTGTCACCGTGCGGTTTGGCTATAATAGCAATATTTTTCATATACCACCTTGTTGATGATACTCTTTATTTCGATCCCTTCTGCGAGGGCATTGTATACAAAATAGGCAAGATATTCAACATTTCCTTTAGCACCTGTTATAGGAGAGACGCATAAACCATGCAAATAAAAGCCGTTATCTTCACCATATTGAGCTACTTCAAGTATAACACGTTCGTGTACAGACCTGTCATGAACAATTCCGCCCTTCTCAACTTCGCCGTGTCCAGCCTCAAATTGTGGCTTTATCAGAAAAACACATTCGGAAGTTTCAGCAAACTGAGCACATGCAGATATTATCTTCTCAAGAGAGATGAACGATACATCCGCAACAAACAGATCCGCCTTAATACCGATCACGTCAAAATCTATCTTTGTAAAATTAGTCTCATCAAGAACTGTCACTTTAGGATTATTGTATACTTTTGGGTCGAGCTGTCCTCTGCCTATATCTATGGAAAAGACTTTAGAGGCTCCATTTTGAAGTGCAACATCAGAGAATCCCCCTGTTGAGGCACCTATATCTATTACAGTTTTATCTTGGAAGTTTATATTGAATGCGGTGATAGCCTTCTCAAGCTTTAGACCGCCACGACTTACATATGGGATGTGAACCTTAAGCATGATGTTGCTATCTTCACTCACCTTTGTGCCAGCTTTGTCTACTCTGTGGTCGTCCACAACAACAAGCCCAGCCATTAGGAACCTAGCCGCTTCGGCAACGTCAGTCGCAAGTCCAAGCTCTACTAAAAGCTTATCTATACGCTCTTTACGTACCTTCGCCATGGCTATAGGTTTTCTTTTATTCTGGTTACTATAGAATTGGCATCTATGCCAGCTATCCTTCTTAGGCTTGCTAAGTCACCATGCTCGATAAAATTATCAGGCAGACCAAACTTCAATACCTTTGCACAGATATTGTTATCCATCATAATCGACTGAACCTCTTCACCAGCTCCACCTTTAACGCTCCCCTCTTCGACAGTTGCCACAACCTTAAAGCCCCTAAGAGCTTCAGACATAGTTTTTTCGCTGAGTGGTTTTATGAAACGCATATTAATAAGAGTTGGATTATACCCTTCTGCCTTAAGCTGATTGTAAGCTTTATAAGCCTCTTCAAAGATGTGCCCAGCAGAGACAATAGCGATATTCTCACCCTTGTTTATTATTTGTGGTTCACCGTAAATGACTTTCTTTTGCTCTATATCTGGATAGTTGCCAGCCTCGCCCCTTGCATATCTAAGAGCAACAGGTGAGTTTAGGTTCTCCGCTATCTTCATCATAGCTACAAGCTCGTAGCCATCCTTCGGTAGCATGATTGTAAGGTTAGGAATACAGCGCAGGAACGAGATGTCAAATGTTCCGTGGTGTGTCGGTCCGTCAGCACCAACAAGACCACCCCTGTCCAAGCATAGAACAACAGGTAAATTCTGTAGTGCGACATCATGTATTATTTGATCGTATGCACGTTGCATAAACGTAGAGTAAACAGCTACGAATGGTTTAATACCACTGATAGCCATACCAGCAGCAAGTGTCACTGCGTGTTGCTCTGCTATACCAACATCAAAGACCCTCTCTGGGAATTTCTCTTCTAATTTATTAAGCCCTGTGCCATCTTTCATAGCGGCAGAGATTCCGACTATCCTCTGGTTTGTCTCAGCCATTTCAGCTAAGGTTTCCCCGAAGATATCTGTGTATGATTTATTTCCAGCTAACTTGACAGAGTTTCCTGTCTCGATATCGAAAGATGCAACACCATGAAACTTCGATGGATTCTCTTCTGCTGGCTTATACCCCTTACCCTTTTTAGTAAGAACGTGTATAAGGACTGGCTCGTCCTGTCCATTCGCGTTTTCTATCGCTTTCACGATATCTTTGGTCTTGTGCCCCTGAATAGGTCATATGTATCTAAGTCCAAGAGCTTCAAACAACATCCCCGGAGTGAAAAAACCTACCACGCCGTCTTCCATCTTTTTTGCAAGATGCAGGAGCTGAGTTCCAAGTGGTTTCTCTTCAAGGTGGTTTTGAATCTCTTTTCTAACTCTGGTATAGAATTTACTTGTCATAATATTCGATAGATAGTTAGAAAAGCCACCGACATTAGGGCTGATTGACATTTCATTATCATTCAGGATAACTATCATATCTTTATCAAGCTCACCAAGGTTATTGAGTGCTTCGAAAGCCATACCAGCTGTCATAGCACCATCACCTATTACACTAACGATCTTACGTTTTCTACCAGTAATATCATCAGCTAGCCTCATTCCTAGACCAGCAGATATAGACGTACTAGTATGCCCTACACCAAATGCGTCAAAGGTAGACTCTGTGGTCTTATTAAAACCAGAGATACCTTTAAACTGTCTAAGGGTATGGAATCTATCTTTTCTATCTGTAAGGATTTTGAATGCGTATGATTGATGTCCAACGTCCCATATGATACGGTCGCTTTCAGGGTTAAACATCTTTAAAAGTGCTATGGTTAACTCAACAACACCAAGACTCGGCGCAATGTGCCCACCTGTCTTAGAGCAGGTTTCGATGATCCTGCGACGAGTATCTTCAGCAACTCTATCTAGGTCTTCGTATGATAATTCTTTTATATCATCAGGTAGCTTGAGACTATCCAAGTATGACATTTGTTTAGTTTTTTCTCTCTATTATATATTTTGCGATCTGTCTACATGGTTCAGCAGTTTTGCCGTATGTAGATATGATCTCCTGAGCCTCTTCGATGAGTAACTCAGCCTTTCTATGTGATTCGTCTATACCGTGCAGAGCCGGATAAGTTGCCTTACCTCTGTCTACGTCACTGCCGACATCTTTACCAAGGACTGCGGTTGTAGATGTTATATCCAATATATCGTCTACTATCTGAAAAGCAAGCCCTATACGCATTCCATATTCACGCATACGCTTTTTATCATCTTCTGTACCAAACCCGAGTATAGCGCCCAGCTCACAACAGTATGAGACTAGTCTTGAAGTTTTATTAGTATGTATAAAATCTACAGTCTTGGAATTAAATAGTCCTTCTTCCGCTTCCATATCTGCAAACTGACCACCAACCATACCTTTGTCACCTGTAGCTAAAGCTAGTTTATGTGTAGCCTCTAGCATCTGAGATATTTCTACATCTGGGTTGATGTCTGTGTTTGTCATCACTTCAAAAGCCTTAGTAAGGAGCCCGTCACCAGCGAGGATAGCAGTCGCCTCACCATACACCTTATGGTTAGTCGCTTTCCCCCTGCGTAAATCATCGTCATCCATAGCAGGAAGGTCGTCATGTATGAGAGAATAAGTGTGCAACATCTCCACAGCGCCAGCAAATGGAGTCACCTTATCAAAAAATCCTTCGAATATCCCGTATGATGAGTATATAAGCCCAGGACGTAGTCTCTTGCCACCGGCAAAAAGAGAATAATTCATAGAGCTCACAAGCCCTTTCACATGTTCATCACCAACAGTCATATATGATTCATAAAATTCTTCGACTTTAGCGCCCCAGAATTTTAGGTAGTTTTGCATATTAAATTCAGCCATTGAATTGCTCCGTCTCCACGTCATCACCTTCTGCGGAGAGTACTTTATTTACCTTGTCTTCTATCTCATCAAGCATCTTACGGCAGTCTTTACCTAGCTTCATCCCATCCTGAAAAAGGGTGAGAGTCTCTTCTATCTCCATATCGCCACTTTCAAGCTTTTCAACTATCTCTTCTAAATTCTTTACCTTCTTCTCAAAAGAAACATCACTCATCGTAGCCCTCCACCGATTTATCATGCTTTGCTCTGAGCTGCCCACAGGCACCCTCGATGTCACTCCCCAGAGACTTACGTATATAAACACCGATTTTGTTATTTAACAGATATTCCTGAAATTTCAAAGCCTCTTTTTCAATAGGAGGCTGATATCCGAGAGCACTGCCTGTATTGTAGCTTATAAGGTTCACTTTTGCCTTATCTAAACCTTTAAGCAACTTTGCGAGCCTCTTAGCATCTTCCATTGTATCATTAACGCCCTTTAGCATGACGTATTCTATTGTAATACTTTTTCTTTTTTGCACTGGTAGTTTTTTAAGCACAGCAATAAGCTTATCTAGTGGGTACTTGTTCGACACTGGCATAGTCTTAGCTCGCTCCTCTTGAGAGGATGCGTTTATGGATACAGCTAAATTAACAGGAGTCTCCATTTTAAAAAGCTCTTCAATCTTGTCTGTTAGACCACATGTGGAGAGTGTAATTTTTCTGTGAGAGAAGCCATAAGCATTATCGTCAAGCAAAATAGATAGAGCAACCTTAACATTTTCAAGGTTATCAAGTGGTTCACCCATCCCCATAAAAACGAGATTACTTAGTTTATACTCATCCTCAGCAAGAAGCTCATTAAGCCTTTTTACTTGCAATATAATCTCACCTGCGGTGAGGTTACGCTTTAGTCCTAGCTGAGAAGTAGCACAAAAGGTACAGCCCATTCTACAACCGACCTGTGACGAAATACAGGCAGTGAACCTATCTCCGTCATTCAACACGACAGATTCAATATGCTCACCATCACCAAGCTTAAATAGTACTTTAACAGAACCGTCTAGCTTTGATCTACGAACGTCGGCAATATCCATATTGGTAAATGTGCACAACTCTGCAAGGGTCGCACGATCTTTAACAGAAATATCCGTCATCTCCTCTATCGACTCACAACCTTTGTGGTACATCCATTTATAAATCTGAGTTGCACGAAATTTTGGCATCCCGTGCTGTAAGACAAAGCTCCTTAGACCGTTCAGATCTAAGGAGTCTATATTGATTTTATCTGGCAATTTTTAACCTATTAAACAAGGAACCTCATAGCTTCTTCTGATGTAGCGTAAATGCTAAAAAGCCTATTAAGGTTTGTACTAGTAAATATCTTCATAATTTCTTTATTAACATCAGTAAGAAAGAAGCTTTTTTCATTCTCTTTCATAACTTTGAGTATTTGGATAAGTTCCCTTAAACCACTACTATTAAGGTAGCTAACTTTTGAAAAACTTATAATAACAGCATCAACATAAGCTACTATCTCTGTAACATACTTTTTCAGCTCTTCCCCATTATATGAATCAAGTTCATTGATAGGATATAAGGTTCCGAAAGTTTTTCCACCAAATTCGACATTTTCACTATTAAAAGCCATGTCTCCTCCTAACCTAACAACTTTTTCATTTCAACTTGTCTCTTAAAAACATATTTAATTACTTTATCTCTGTCAGCCTGATTTATATCATAAAACTCAGTACCTACTTCGAGATTTTCTTCAACCTTAACGACTCTTTTCGCTTCAACTTTTGCCTGATCAAGTTTACCAAGATTACCGAGAAAAAAAATTTCGAATTTATCCCCATTCTTAATAGGAGCAGCAGTAAAGACTTTACAACCACCACCAGAAAGGTCGATAACTTTCCCCTCGAACATCTTCTGATGAACAACTTCATCTTCCTCAACATCTACCATAACCTTAACAGGCACACGGCAATCGACACGGAAAAATGATCTCAGTTCTTCACGGAACAAAACTTCAGGTTTATTCACCTTAAGCATCGGCATAGGGTCCATATATCGATCCTCTACCATCGTCTTAAAGCTGAGTCGCCCTCTATTCATTACATAAGAGACGTGAAGTCTAGTCTTTGGTTTAAGAGGGACTGTTCTCCCCTTTTCCGAAGGCATAGATATATGGAGGATATCTCCCTCTATGTCTTCAACACGAGAATCATATATCCCCGCATTTTCTCCAAGCTTCACTTCCAGTAAAAGTTTCTGATTTATTGATAAAAATTTATCAATATCTTCAATTTTTTCCAAAGAAAAAACTCCACTACTTATTAGGACTACTTATGTATTATTATACAGCTATTTAATATTTCTGCTACCTGGTTTTATCGCTTCTATCCCTTTTTTGCAAAGTGGGCAATCTTTAGGATCAAAAACAGATACGTCAACTTTCATAAGTGGAAAGAACGGAACGTCAAACTGAGCAGCTCCATTGCTTCTATCCACAAGGCAAGTAATACCTATAACATCTCCGCCAGCAGCAATAACTGCATCCATACACTCTTTAGTAGATTTACCAGTTGTTATAACATCTTCAGCAATGACTATCTTCTCACCTTTTGTAAGTGCGAAGCCTCTTTTGAAAGTCATAACCTCATTAACCCTTTCGGTGAAAACAGCTCTTTTCTTTAGCTGTCTTGCAAATTCATATCCAAATCTTATACCACCAACAGCAGGACTGACAACTGTAGTAAATGGCAGGTCATACATTTTATTAGCAAGTTCTCTGACAACTTCTTCAGCAATATGAGGATATTGCATCACTAGTGCTGATTGAAGAAACCTATCTGAATGTAGTCCAGATGATAGTAAAAAGTGACCTTCAAGTAGTGCATCATGTTTTTTGTAAATCGCTAGGATATCTTCTTTAGTTAACACATTTCCTCCCTGATCTCCATTGCCGCTTTTTTAGGATCATCAGCCTTAGTCACTGGTCTGCCTATTACAATGAAGTCTGTTCCCATATCTTTTGCGTCCTTCGGAGTAACAACACGCTTCTGGTCATCAACTGACGCAGCAGCAGGTCTTATCCCCGGTGTGACGGTTATAAAATCATTTCCGATCGCTTTCTTAATGAACGGTGTCTCTTGAGCAGAGGAGACAACACCATTTAGCCCGCTCTTTTTAGCTATCTCTGCAAGGTGCAGAACGTATTCTCTGCTTGATTCGAAACCAAGCTTCATGAGGTTTAAGTAGTTCTCATCAAGGCTTGTAAGTAGCGTAACCCCTATTAGTAAAGGTCTAGAGACGCTATGTTTATCACAATACTCATCTATCTGACCAACAATACCACTCATCATCTCAGGTCCACCCTGAGTATGCATATTCACCATATCTGTTTCGTATTTGAGCGATGCGAAAACAGCATTTGTCACTGTGTTTGGTATGTCGTGAAATTTCAAATCTAAAAAGATCTTCTTGTCTTTTGATTTTAGATATTCGATAACTCTTTGACCATCTGCAACAAAAAGTTCGAGTCCGACTTTATACCAGCTAATGGCATCGTCAGCCTTCTCAACTATATTCTTCGCAGAGTCAAGGTTGTCAAAGTCTAAAGCAACTATTATTTCAGGTTTCATAGTGATTTCCCCCACGCAAAGACTTTAGCAGATTTTAGATATTTTTCAAGTAACTAAGCCTATTTAAGTCTATTAAGATTCATTGATTTTATCAACATTGCTATATATTATAATCATATCAAAATAATGCAGGTGGCACATGTCTGACAAGCAATATAAAATCACAATAATTTCTGTAGGTCCGGGAGCTTCCGATTTAATAACTCTAAGAGGACAGGAAGCTATAAATCAGCAAGATATCATTATCGGTTTTCAAGAATCACTTGATACCTTCGCATCTCATAAAGAAACATATTGTCCAGACAGAATGCGCACAGGAACTTTAGAATATATTGAACAAAACCCAGACAGAAAGGTAGG
The DNA here is from genome assembly GCA_002869185.1 of Denitrovibrio sp. Classification (GTDB taxonomy): domain Bacteria; phylum Chrysiogenota; class Deferribacteres; order Deferribacterales; family Geovibrionaceae; genus Denitrovibrio. The sequence continues at coordinate 83,052 of PKTN01000012.1, forward strand.
AGTTTTAGTCTCTGGTGACGCTGGTTTCTTCTCTCTTGCTAAATTTATCATTCAGAAATTTGGAAGAGACTCAGTAGAAGTCATCCCAGGTGTGAGTAGCGTCTCCGCTGGATTTGCCCAGATAAAAAACTCTTGGCAAGATTTCAGATTCAAATCTGTTAAACAGGAAGAAAACGACCTGACCGAGCTTGGACACGACACAATTTTACTCTGTGATAGGATGAACACACCAGAAAAGATATTACAGGATAATCCAGATCTTAAGGACAAATTTGATATTACTGTTATGAAAGATATCAGCCTCGAGACTGAGCAGATATTTTATGACCCAGACGAAAGCTTCAATAGCTCGAGAGTTTTGATAGTATTAGAAAAAAAGCTCACAGATAGATAGTTTGCCTAGGTGCCGTTTATACGTCTAAAAATTTATAGAAATTGCGACTTTGTCTTTTCTGTCGATCAGCTGCATATCAATACCATAAGTAACTGACAACATTTTACTCAAGTATAACCCTTTACCTGAACCATGAAATATTTTTTTATCTTTAGAAAAAAACTGTTCACGTTGCTCATCGGTAATAATCGCATCATTTTCAATAATAACAGAATAGCCAGTATCAGACGGTTTAATTATTAACTGAATCTCTCCGTACTCTTGCGTATATTTAACTGAATTATTTACAATATTAGAAAACATCAATGCTAGCAGACAATTGTCAAGCACGTAATTATTACCTACATACGAGTTAAGATCTTCTGAGTGCTCGTCCCCAACTATGGTAAATGTAAGTTTATTTAGCCTAAGATTTATCTTCTCTTTATCATAAAAATCTTTAATCAGATTTGTAATATTTAAAGTGCATTTTGTATCCCCAATCTGCCCTGCCTTAAAACCAAAATACTGATCTGTAACAGAGATCAGATTATTTATACTACCGTCCAAGCAGGTTGAAACAAAATCTATGTCTTGCGATAAATCAACATGGTCCTTTAGCTCCATACTTAAACAACTTAGACTATTTAATATATTTTTAATCTCATGTTCATAAAGCTTATTAATGTTGGAATAAACATTTCCAAGACTCTCTGTATCTTCGAAATCATCAAAAATCATTACATTATATTTCTTACCCTCTATTAAAGTTTCGAAATATCTCACTATAAAATTTTTGCCTAAAAACTGGCAGTGTATCAGTTTAGTCACATTGATTTTATCTTTTTTAAAGACACTTTTATGACACTCAGTTTCACAAACAGCTGAGCAACCGACTAAATCTCTTAAAAATTTATTTTTATAATCTTTGAGTGGAAATTGATTTAATAAACTATCGCTAGCTTCAACAATAGTGTTATCTTTAGGATCAAAAATAACGGCGTAGACAGCTGAGTCATTCTCAAATATCTTTAAATAATCTTTCATAGAACCGCCAAAGAAATAATGTATATATAACAATCTTAAGTGCCCATTAACAATATGTCAAGGGACATTAGTTAGGAGCATTATCATATCAGACTCCAGACATGAGCCGAGTAAAAATGGCAGTATATAAAAAAAATCTGATTTATCAGCCCAGTCAGAGCTAATAGGTTAGAAGGCTTTTTTGAATAATCTTTTAAATTTATCTGCAGTATTAAGAGGTATAGACATCTCTGCTATTATATCTGAAAGCATAATTTCAGCAGACTGAGCATCTTTACCGTCTTTACTCTTTGATTTTTTTTGCATTTCAGCAGACCAGATAACTTCACCAGATTCGATCTTTAGCATCTTTGCGATAAGATGAGCCTCAGCAACGACAGTAGTCCCATTCCTATCAACCTGATTAAAAGATACTAGGTTGCCAGTAAGGATACTATCAGCTCCCATAGCCGACAAACGTTGAAGTGTTGCATCATTAAGGATACCAGCGAGAGAAGACTTACTCTGAAAGCCTACTTCGTACATGATTTTTTTGATATCATTCCTGTCCATAAGTGAAAAAATCTCACTTCCAACTAGCTCAGCGGTGAATTTATCTGCAATGATAGCGGTATCATAATTTAGGTTTTTGTTTTTACTGAAGTCAACTATAGCAACTCTATTAACTGTTGCTGGGTCAAACTTAGGAGACATTTTAGTTTTATTAATGCCTATAACTGTTGCAGAACCGCAACCGGTAAGTAGGAATAAAAGACTTATGTATATTAGAAACTTTTTCATGATGCACCCTCCAAACTTATATATTTATCTTATTAGAGGATATACGAGAGGTCAACTCTTTTACGTTTGATTACTTAATTTCGTCTATGCTTCTTGTGAGTTTGATTAGTTTTCTTTTGAGAAGTTCTTTTCTTTGTACGATTTTATCTTTGTCAGAGCTATTAGAATCTAGAAGCTTAAGACGATCACAGATCTCTTTGATCTTTTCTGCTGCCATCTTGTATTGGCGTTCTTTTCTATCGGCGAGTGTAAGATCAACATGATTGATATTATTATCATTGGCGGTTCTAACTATGTCTCTATCAAGAGAGAAGAAGAACTCGCTCATTTTATAAAACGTACTCAGCCTGTTCATCAAAGAAATCTTGTCTTCCATAAGAAGACCTGATTTTATATCTGGATTATTCACAAACACGCTCCAAAGACATATTAATACGTGGCAACAGACTAAATCAAACAAAAATAGTCTTTTGCTCTCAGTTACATATTACGTTGTATATGATTTTGCAGGCAGTTTGTTACTATCCCGACATCCAATTTTATCTAAAAAATTGGTCTAATATATACATCGTCTTTTTTGCGTCAAATTTAAGCTTTTATTTTCAAATTATGAAAATTTCTGATGGCTTTAGTTGGGCAGACCTCTTCACATGTGCCACAATTGGTACATGGGTCTGGGTCTATGACTGCTAAGAAACTGTCCACATCAATAGCACCCACAGGGCATTTCTTCTCGCACATCTTACAACCGATACATCCAACCTTGCAAGCCTTTTTAACATCTGGTCCCTTATCTTTAGAACGACAAGAGACGATGAAAGGCTTATCCTCTGGTACTAGTTCAATAAGCTTTCTAGGGCAGGCTGTAACGCACTTCCCACAAGATGTACAGTTATCAGGTTTGACACGTGGGATACCGTCCTCGCCCATATACATCGCATCAAAACCGCAAGATTTAATACAGCTACCCTCTCCCACACATGCAAATGTGCAGACCTTGCTACCACCAGCAAGGAGAGTTACACTATTACAGTCTCTTGGACCATAATAATCATATTTAACAGTGCCATTTTCTTTTCCGCCATTACAGCGAACTCTGGCAACCTTCTTTACACCTGTATTGACCTCCATCCCCATAAAGACAGCGATCTGTTTTGCTAGATCAACTCCACCAACAGGGCAAGCATCTGGTGCTGCCTTGCCAGAAACGATGGCCTCTGCAAGAGCCATACAGCCAGGGAGACCACAACCACCACAATTAGCGGAAGGTAGCATCTCATTTATCTTCTCTATACGCTCATCCTTTACCACATGGAATTTCTTTGAGGCATACATAAGCCCTAACCCAGCGAGGAATCCTACTACAGCGAGTGTTATTACTGATCCGATCATTGATCCACCTATTTCACAAGTCCGCTAAAGCCCATGAAGGCTAGCGCTAGTATTCCTGCTGTTATGAAAGCTATCGGCATACCACGAAAATAGTATGGAATATCCGAAAGCTCTATACGCTCCCTAATGCCTGCAAAAAGTACAAGTGCAAGCCCAAAGCCAAGAGCAGAACCTATTGTAAAGACCAGCATTTCAACAAAGCTGAAACCTGATTGAATGTTAATTATCGCTGCACCAAGGATGGCACAGTTGGTTGTTATCAGAGGAAGAAAAATTCCTAACGACTGATATAGGTCTGGTGATGTCTTCTCTATTACCATCTCCACGAATTGCACAAGTGATGCAATAACGAGAATAAAGACTATAGTTTGAAGGTATTGCAGACCAAACTTTTCAAGAACAGCATACTGCACAATCCAAGTTATGATACTAGCTACTGCCATAACAAAAGTAACAGCGAGGCTCATACCTATCGCAGTCTCCACCTTCTTTGAAACACCAAAGAACGGACAAATACCAAGAAAACGTGCAAGTACAAGGTTGTTTACGAGGACAGCGCCTACGAATAAAAGAATTAAATCCATTATTCACCCCCTCTTTTAACACGCTTGTGCTCTTCAACATATTTATAACCCATCATGAGAAATCCTAGTGCTATGAAAGCACCCGGAGGGAGAATCATGACTATAGAAGGTTCAAAACTTGGTCCAAAAAGATCAAATCCAAATACAGATCCATTACCCATAATCTCACGTACTCCACCGAGTATCATAAGAGCCAGAGTGAAGCCAAAGCCAGTACCAAGTGCATCTAATATGGAATCTAAAAGACCGTTCTTTGATGCAAAAGACTCAGCACGACCGAGCACAACACAGTTCACAACGATAAGTGGTATGAAAAGTCCTAAAACCTTATGAAGATCATGAACATAAGCGTTCATGACAAGATCGACCACTGTTACAAATGAGGCGATAATTACAATGTATGCAGGGATACGCACCTTCGCAGGTATTAGATTTTTCACAAGTGAAACAACAGTATTAGAACCAATAAGAACTGCCGTAGTCGCAAGCCCCATGGCTATACCATTTATAGCAGAAGTAGTAACAGCAAGGGCTGGACAGAGTCCAAGAACCTGCTTCATTACAGGATTATTTCCAAAAATACCGCTGGTGAAAGCTTTCAATCTCATTTTTCACCCCCGACTGCATAGCGACTAAGGAAATCTAAACCTTCATTAACAGCCTCGCAGACTGCCCTAGGCGAGATTGTTGCACCGCTAAATTCATCTATATTACCACCGTCTTTTTTGACTGCTATATTCGAATCTTTATCAAGACCAAGAAATGTATCTTTCCACGTTTTATTCTCAATCTTATTACCAAGCCCCGGTGTCTCAGCGTGTTTTATGATCTCTATACCAAGGATCTTACCCTCAGTATCCACACCAACAAGAACTACGATATCGCCAGAGTAACCTTTAGGTGAAACAGTTTGAACTGCATAACCAAAAGTCACACCAGCCTTTTTACCAATGTATATTTTTTTATCCTTCATAACCTTGAAGTCTACGTCTGGTTCGTTGTCGAAACCAGGCATAACAACCTTAAGACCTTTCAGGAAATCTTGTCTGTAATTCTCAGTTATCATATCTTTTGTTCCTGAGTGAACAGTTGCCAAGATGAGGGCGGATATAACTGTGATTATGGTAAGAACTATAACCATCTTAAATGGAGAGTCTTTCATTCCACACCCTCCCCAAAGCTTTTCGGCCTCATATAGTTATCTATGATAGGGACAAAAGCATTCATTATAAGTATGGCAAAACCAACACCTTCAGGATAACTTCCGAAGAGTCTGATAACAACTGTCAAAAGACCACAGCCAAAGCCAAATATGAGTTGCCCCTTCTTTATCATAGGCGATGTAACATAATCAGTAGCCATAAAGAAAGCACCAAGCATAACACCACCACTAAGCAGGTGAAGGACAGGGTTCATACTAACCTCTGGGAATGCAAGCCAGTAGATGCCTGTTAGGGCAAATACCGTACCGAGAAATGATACAGGTATATGCCAGCTAATAACACGCTGTTGCATAAGGAAAAGCCCACCTAACAGAACAAATATCGCTGAATCACCACCCATACAACCACTAACATTACCAATAAGCTGGTCAGAGATAGGAGCTATATTTTCAGCAATAACTTTACCTGTTGATAGTATATCAGCCTTCATTGTTCCGAGTGGTGTTGCCGTACTTATCGCATCAAAGGTTAACCCTTTGGCGACAGTAGTAGGCTCTATCCATGATGTCATCTGAGCAGGCCAAGCAATCAGCAGGAATATCCTACCGACAAGAGCAGGGTTAAATGGGTTTTGCCCAAGTCCACCAAAGACTGCCTTACTAACGATGATAGCAACAAAAGAACAGATCAGCATTATCCACCATGGTGCTCCAGCGGGCATGTTCATAGCCAACAATAGACCAGTAAGTAGGGCTGAATTATCTTTTATATAAGTCTTGCGACCTGATATGTAATCGAATAAACGCTCAAAACCAACACAAAAAGCAACGGTAAATATATAACCGTTAACAGCGTATGAACCATAGAAATATACTGATGCAAGTATTGAAGGCATCAAAGCCATAATAACTATTAACATCACTTTATTAGTGGTGAGTGGATCACGATCGTGAGGCGAAAATGTTACTAATAATTTATCAGCCATTCTTCTTCTCCTCCCTAGCACGCAGTATCCCTGCGACTAAACGCTTAGATGTTTTGAATCCACCAGCGAGTGTCCTTCTGGAAGGACATGTGTAGCTACAACATCCGCACTCTATGCAGTTCATAACATGCCAATCGGCAAGCTCTTCGTAAAGTTCTTTAACAACAAACCTATCCATAGCAGAAGGAACAAGCCCCATAGGACATGTCTCTACACAACGACCACATCGCATACATTTGTATTGATTAAGGTTAGGAAGGTCTTCTTCTTTATAAATCAAAATACCACTAGTCCCCTTCATTACAGGAGTATCGAGTGATGTCACAGCAAGCCCCATCATAGGTCCGCCCATGACGATCTTACGTGGAGTACCCACAAACCCGCCGCAGTATTCAATAAGCTTTGATATTGGTGTACCTATGCGAACCATAATATTCTTAGGTTCTTTGACAGCACCAGTTACGGTCACAATCCTTTCGTACATAGGTTTACCGTGTTCTACAGAGTCATAGATAGCCACAGCTGTGCCAACATTATGTACTATAACGCCAACTTCCATAGGTAGTTTCCCTTCAGGAACAACTCTATCTAGAGCCGCTTTAATAAGCTGTTTCTCACCACCCTGCGGGTATTTAACTTCAAGCTCAACAAGCTCAAAACCGTATGTAGATTCAAACTTTTTAAATGCTTCAATAGCATCAGGTTTGTTCTTCTCAACACAAATTATAAGTTTCTCGAGGTCGAGTTTCTCTTTGATGATCACACTCCCCTTAATGATATCTTCCGTACGCTCAACCATGACTCTATGGTCACAAGTGAGATAAGGCTCACACTCTGCACCGTTTATGAGCAGAGCATCAATATCTTTAGGTGGTGATAATTTGACGTGTGATGGAAATGTAGCTCCACCCATACCTGCTATACCTGCAGCCATTACACCCTTCTGAAAGCTACCAGCCTTTTCAAGCCGGATATAGTCGTTTGTAGCATCTTCCACCTGAATGGAAACGCCAGGCACACGACCGCCAACTGGGTGTTCAACTGTTCCTACTGCAACAACTTTACCTGTCACAGAGCTATGTATAGTAGTACTAATAAATCCTGCGGCTTCACCTATAGGCTCACCGACCCTGACCTGTTGGTTCTTTTTGACAAGTACCTTCGCCGGAGCACCAATGTGCTGGGACAGAGGTATATGCACAACTTCACCTATCTCTACAGGTAGAGTTACTGTCGTCTTTGACTGTGTGGCGGATTTGTTATACTTTGGGTGTATACCGCCTTTGAATCCAAAATATGGCATATTAGAAGGTTCCCTTCTCGTACTTAATTAACTGGATCTTCTTCTCGTAGAACATTTCTTCTGCAAGCGGATCATCATAATCATCAACATATATCACCTTTGTGATACCTGAGTTACAGATCATTCTCGCACAGATTGAGCATGGTTTCGTATTACAGTATAAAACTGATCCGTTAATGCTTATTCCGTGGTAAGCCGCCTGAACAATAGCGTTCTGTTCTGCGTGAAGTCCCCGACATATTTCGTGACGTTGCCCAGATGGAATCTTGAGTTGCTCTCTTAAGCAACCAGTTTCGGAACAATGTCTAATGCCGCTAGGGACACCGTTATATCCAGTCGCCAATATATGGCGATTTTTTACGATAAGGGCACCTACTTGTCTTCGAAGGCAAGTGGAGCGAGTTTTGACCACATTGGTCATTTCAATAAAATAATCATCCCAATCAGGTCTCATAAGTTTCTCCTTATGATGCGAACCTGCGGTAATCAATCCCCTCGACTATGTCTCAAGCCGAGGGAGATCATTCATGATTTAGTATAATTTTCCTTTATAAAGTGGAAAATTACCGCAAAGCTCTTTGATTCTGTTCTTAACTTCTTCAATCTTTGCTTCGTTATCTATATTGTCGAGAACGTCAGCGATACAGTTACCGATTACCTCCATTTCAGGCTCTTTCATGCCTCTGGTAGTAACGGCTGGTGCACCAAGACGAATACCACTTGTTACAAATGGGCTTCTTGTCTCGAAAGGAATTGTATTCTTATTAGCAGTGATGTTAGCAAGACCGAGAGCAGCCTCTGCTTCCTTCCCTGTAATGTCCTGAGCTGTGAGATCAACAAGCATCAGATGGTTATCTGTACCACCAGAAACTATACGATAGTTTCTAGAAACAAGAGTAGCCGCAAGCTTCTTAGCGTTACTAGCAACTTGCTTCTGATACGTTTTGAACTCATCAGAAAGAGCCTCTTTGAATGCAACAGCCTTAGCAGCGATTACATGCATAAGTGGTCCGCCCTGTGAGCCAGGGAAAATTCTAGAGTTTATCTTCTTAGCGAGTTCTTCATCGTTTGTAAGGATGATACCGCCACGAGGTCCTCTAAGTGTTTTATGTGTTGTAGATGTCGTGATATGTGCATATTCAGTTGGACTTGGGTGTTCGCCTGCTGCTACAAGACCAGCAAAGTGAGCCATGTCTACAATCAGGTATGCGCCAACCATATCAGCGATCTCTCTAAATCTTTTAAAATCAATAACCCTAGGGTAAGCTGAAGCTCCAGCAACTATAAGCTTAGGCTTGTGCTCTTTTGCAAGTGCCTCAAGTTCGTCATAGTCGATTGTCTCAGTATCTTTAGTAACACCATAAGGTATAATGTTATAAAGCTTCCCAGAAAAGTTTACTGGACTACCATGTGTAAGGTGTCCACCGTGAGAAAGGTTCATACCAAGTACAGTATCACCTGGCTCTACAAGTGCAAAATATGCTGCCATATTCGCCTGGCTACCTGAGTGAGGCTGAACGTTTGCATATTTAACATTAAAGAGTTCTTTCACTCTTTCTATGGCAAGCTTTTCTGCGATGTCTACAAACTCACAACCGCCGTAGTATCTTTTATCAGGATAACCTTCAGCGTATTTGTTAGTAAGTACAGAACCTTGTACTTCCATTACTTCAGGAGAAACGAAGTTTTCGCTGGCGATGAGTTCAACGTGAGTCTCTTGCCTCTCAACTTCTTTCATCATTGCGTCGTACATTTCAGGATCGAATCCTTTGGTCAGTTCGTAAAGACCCATAAATTTTCCTTCCCTCATTACTTCCAGCTATCAGCTGCAAGTGTATCAATTTTGTCAAGCCTTCTCTGGTGTCTTCCACCCTCAAAAGGGGTCTCCAGAAACAGGTCAACCATGTCTTTAGCACGGTCTATAGTTGTTATTCTACCACCTATTGCCATAATGTTTGCATCATTATGCTCTCTACACATCTTTGCAGTATATGCATCGAAGCAGAGCGCAGCACGAATGCCTTTAAACTTATTAGCTGCGATAGAAATTCCTATGCCGGAACCACACATAATAATGGCGCAGTCTACGTCATTATTGATTATTGCTTGTGCTGCTTTTGCACCATATTCAGGGTAGTCAACAGATTCACCAGAATCTGCACCTAAATCCACAAGCTCATAACCCTTTGTCTGAAGATATTCGATAATCTCCATTTTCAGTTGGTATCCACCATGATCTGAGGATAATGCTATTTTTTTCACCAAAACCTCTTTTTGTGTTCTAAAATAAGAAGCACTTAAATTTCTATATCTACAAAACAGTTAAAGCAAAAGTTACCCAAATTTCACACAGCATAAAAACTGCCCAACTGAAATTTGAGAAATAATAACATAACTGTTCTAAAATTCAACCACTTTATAAGTAACCTAATCAAGATAAAAACATTCAGGTTTAAATCTAATTGATAGGTCTACTCATTTCTAGGAATAGCGAGCATTCTTTCAATACAAGTAACAGCCTTCTTAGCTACTTCTTTATCTACTGTGATGACGTTATCCATATTAAGAAGACATTCATAAACATCTTTAAGGCTAGTTTTTTTCATGTTTTTACATGTAAAACCGTCATAAGCGAATATGAATTCTTTATCAGGGTTTTCTAGTCTAAGTTTGTAACCTACACCCTCTTCTGTACCTATGATAAATTGCTTTTTGTCGCTGTTTTTACAATAAGTATAAAGACCTGATGTAGAACATACGTGATGTGCCATCTCTACAACAGCAGGTGGGCACTCTGGGTGAGCAACAAACTCTGCTTCTGGATATTTATCCATAAGCTTTTCAACCTGTATAGGTGTGAGTCTGTTATGTATTGGGCAAAAACCAGGATAAAGGATCACTTCTTTGTCAGTAAACTGAGACACATAGTGACCTAAGTTTTTGTCTGGAACGAAAATAATCTTATCCGTTTCAATGCTTTTGATAACATTAACAGCATTGCCAGATGTACAGCAGAGATCAGACTCTGATTTAACATCTGCAGTAGAGTTAACGTAGCAAACAGTTGTTGCTCCTGGATGTTCCTTCTTAAATTCACGAAGTTTATCTCCAGTTATCATGTCAGCCATAGGGCAACCAGCATCCATATTAGGCAATAGCACAGTCTTATCAGGTGCAAGCATGTGAGCTGTTTCAGCCATAAAATGCACACCACAAAAAACTATTACTTTGTTTTTGACTCTTGATGCGTCTATGGAGAGCCCGAGCGAGTCTCCAACGATGTCAGCGACATCTTGAATATCATCTATCTGATAATTGTTAGCAAGGATAATAGCATCCTTCTCTTTGGCTAATTTTTTGATCTCAGCCTTGTAATCCATCTTAATCTCCCGAAGTTATTGACAACCTTTTGAAATCAGTAATTTCTGAATTATCGTTATATTCGAAAAACAGGGCATTAAACATCAGTTCACCCCTCTTTTCAACCTCAAATTTTCTTGGCATACCCTTCATAAAACGTTCTATAGGTGCTTCTTTTTCCATACCTATAACAGAGTTTAGTGCTCCACACATCCCTACATCAGTCTGAAAAAGTGTCCCTTTTGGAAGAACTCTCTCATCAGATGTCTGTACATGAGTGTGGGTACCAACCACAGCTCCAACCTTACCATCAACATAATAGCCGAAAGCATTTTTTTCGCTAGTGGCTTCGCCATGAAAATCCACCATGATAAACCCATCATTAACCTGTTCTTTTATCTTGTCAAACTTCCTGAAAGGACAATCAGACAACCCCATAAAAACACGCCCAATTAGGTTTATTACGGTAAATTCCTGTCCATTTTTCTCGATTGTAATAAATCCGTTCCCTGGCACCCCTTCAGGAAGGTTTGCTGGTCGGATAAGATTGTCCATCTTTACGATGGAACCCTCAGTCTCTCTGTTGTCCCATATATGATTACCGGTGGTCATAATGTCAACATCTAGTCTACGGAATTCTTCATAAATCGCATATGTAATGCCAAAGCCGCCAGATGCATTTTCTACATTGGCGACTATTATGTCTGGCATAAATTCTTGGCGGACCTTAGGCAGAAAGGTTGTTACAGCCTTCCTGCCAGTCCTGCCTATAATGTCTCCGATATGGAGGATTCTCACTTTGCGTATCCAACAGCTCTTGCTTCCCTTATAACAGTAACTTTAATCTGTCCTGGGTAAGTGAGCTCATCTTCGATCTGTGATGCGATATCTTTAGAGAGAGTGATAAGTCTTTCGTCATTAACCTTCTCAGGCTCAACAACGATACGTACCTCACGTCCCGCTTGAATAGCGTAAGATTTCTGCACACCTTCGAATCCAGATGCGATTGTCTCAAGGTTCTCAAGACGCTTAATGTAGCTCTCGAGAACTTCACGTCTAGCACCAGGGCGTGATGCAGAGATAGCATCCGCAGCCTGAACAAGTACAGCTTCGATACATTTGAAATCTTCCTCACCGTGGTGAGAAGCGATAGCATTAAGTACTCTCCAGTCTTCCTTATGCTTCTTAGCAACTTCAACACCTATTTCAGTGTGAGAGCCTTCTGCTTCGTAGTCGATAGCTTTACCAATATCGTGAAGTAGACCAGCACGTTTAGCGATCTTTTCGTTAAGACCAAGCTCAGCAGCCATTAGGCCGGTGATCTTAGCAACTTCAATAACGTGACCGAGTACGTTCTGACCATAAGATGTTCTGTATTTAAGTCTTCCGAGAAGTCTTGTAATCTCTTTACTAACATTGTGAAGTCCGAGGTTGAAGAGAGCTTCCTCACCAACTTCCATCACGTGTTTTTCAAGTTCTTCTTTAGCTTTTCCGTAAACCTCTTCGATCCTTGCAGGGTGGATACGTCCGTCAGTCACTAATCTTTCAAGTGTCATTTTAGCGATCTCTCTGCGGAATGGATCGTATGAAGAGAGGATAACCGCTTCTGGTGTATCATCAACAATGATGTCTACCCCTGTTACGCTCTCGAAAGTTCTGATGTTTCTACCTTCACGTCCGATGATACGTCCCTTCATCTCGTCACTAGGGAGTGCAACAACAGTAACTGTTATCTCTGAGATATATTCAGGTGCGCAACGCTGGATAGCAGTAGATATAATACTTCTAGCTTTTTTATCAGCTTCGTTCTTAGTCTCTTCTTCCATCTAACGGAGTGTTCTAGCAGCATCAAGCTTAGCGTCGTCAACCATCTGAGCGATGAGCATCTGCTTAGCTTCTTCACTTGTCATGTTTGCAATCTTTTCAGTCTCTTGGATAATGTTCTGCTTAAGCTCGTTTACACTGTCTCTTGTAGCGTCGATATCTTTGAGTCTTCTTGCGATCTCTTCATCCTTTTGGATAAATGATTCTTCTTTCTTTTCAATAGCGTCTATCTTTTTATCCAGAGATTCTTCTTTCTGAATAATACGCTTCTCTTGTCCTTTGAGGTCATTTCTTTTTTCACGGACCTCTTTGTCTAGTTCTTGTTTTCCTTTGAATAGAGTCTCTTTAGCTTCGATCTTAGATTCTTTAACGATCTCGTCTGACTCTCTTTTCGCTTTGCTGATAATGTCTTCAGCAGTTTTGTTAAGTTTCTGGTTCTCAGCGTCGTTACGTTTCTTCTGCATGAAGAGACCCACGAAAACACCGATAACAGCTGCGGCCACCACTAAAAGGTAAAAAGTGACTTCCATTAGCTGTTCCTCCTGTATATTTTATTCTCGGTTACAAGCACATCAACGGGTATATCATGGGAATCATAGTCTATTGTTTCGTACAACTGACATTCAAAAGCAAAACCCACTTTTTTTCCGTAACATGCCGATCCTAGGAGCCTGTCATAATATCCTTTGCCATATCCGACCCGATGAAACCCTTTGCTAAAGGCAACACCAGGAATGACGGCAATATCAATATGTTTAACTTCAGTGCATTCCACAGGCTCCTGAATCCCGAATGCACCATCTGAAAGACTGCCAGCCCCCTCATAGTAACCAAGCTTAAGCTTGTCCCCGATCACCACGGGAAGGTAAACCGTCTTCTTCAATCCGTATAAAACTTCAATGAGCTTGTGCGTATGCACTTCACTCTTAAAACTGTAATAAAGCAGATAAGAATCAAAGTCGCCATATGCTTCAAGAAATCGATCAACAATAGCTTCAGACAATTTACTTATCTGAGCACTTGCAATCTGATCCCTTGCCACAAGGGCATCCTTTCTCACCTGACTTTTTTCCATAGGCTTTATCATTGCCCCACAGTTTTTTAAGCCTCTCGGCTATTTTCACTTCAAAACCAGCATCTGACGGGTCATAAAAAAGCTCGTCAGTACCAGAATATTCCTGTTTTACAAATCCACCAAAATCAAAAGGATACTTATACCCTTTACCCTCTGTTGTAATAGGATATGGAACATTTGGTGTGTTATTTTCAAGATAACCTTTAACAGCCCACATCGACTTATAGCTCCTGTTGCTTTTGGGACAGGACGCAAGATAAGTTATTGCGTGAGCAAAGATAATGTCGCCTTCAGGTCTACCAACTGCCTGAAATACAGAGTATGCATTCTGAGCAAAGACAAGAGCGTCAGGGTAGGCATTACCTATATCTTCTGAGGCTGAGATTAGAAGTCTTCTAAAAATAGCCTCTGGCTCCATACCACATTCAAGCAGCCTGAAACCCCAAATTAAAGCTGCATCAGGATCAGTCCCCCTGATACTTTTTATCATCGCAGACAGCATATCATAATGCTCATCTGCATTATATCGACTATCTGTTGTGTGCTCCAAAGCCATACCTACACCGAGGTGCAGAACATCACCTTTAAAAACACCATTAACCGCCGAAAGCTCTAAAACAGATAAAAATCTCCGTCCATCGCCATCAGCAGATTTAACCAATCTTTCAAATTCTTCATCGCTACAAAGCACATCAACAGCCTTGTACCGTTCTTTAAAATATACCTTCACCTTGTTGTACAGTTCAACGTAATCAGGTCTCTCAAGCCGTTCCAGACGAAAGACAAAGCTACGTGAACGCAACGGATGAATTAAATTGTGATAGGGGTTTTCTGTGGAAGCACCGATAAGTTTCGCTAGACCAGTATCTATCATATTCAGCAGTAGTACCTGCTGGGTTTTATTAAACCTGTGGAGCTCATCCACAAAAACCAGAACTGTCTTTCCGGCGTGTTTGGCGGACTCCATAATCTGTTTCAGATCTCCTGCACCTGCTGTTGCAGCGTGTAGGCTGAAAAACGGCATCGATAGTACATTGCAAATAATCTCTGCTATGGTTGTTTTACCTGTTCCGGGAGGTCCTACGAGTATGAGTGAATCGAATCCACCATCCTCTACCATCTTTCTAAATACCGTATCATTGCTGGTCAGATGTTTCTGTCCGACTATATCGTCAAAGACCTTAGGTCTAAGCTCTTCCAAAATTTTCATTATATATATAAACCCCATCACTTATGGGTGCATATTCAATTTTATCTCTTACGTTACGGGTCTTCAACTACACTTTATATAATAGCATAATTAAAAACCCCCGCAAGCACCGTTAACTCGGTCCAATTGTAGCCCTTGTGTAAGGGCGGAGGAATCACGGCTGCTTTAGGCTTCCTACTCGAGGCAGGCATGCACACCACATCCAGTATCATCCCCCGGTCTTTGAGTGTTGGCTCCAATTTTCCCAAATTGTCACGAATGCCGCAGGGGTTATTCTATCGTTATCTTATTTATAAGTTCATCAACCTTACTCTCACAGCCTTCATTATCTTCTCTTAGTTCCATACTTTCTGCGGCGAAACTAAAAGCAGCCATAACAGCGAGCTTTTGCGTATCAGGCGCTTTAGCAACCTTCTCAATATCTTGCATCTTATTATTGAGAACGTCTACCACCCGATTCACAAAATCTAAGTCTTTTTCGGTCTTAATGAAGTATTTCATACCTCTTATAGTGACCTTGTGTTCGTTGACAGGCACTAAAAGCACCCCACTTCTTCTTTAGATTCTGCTCAAAAGATTTTCTACTCTTTCACGAACAGCATCATTTTGTTCGGAGA
Source organism: Denitrovibrio sp. (assembly GCA_002869185.1). Lineage (GTDB taxonomy): Bacteria > Chrysiogenota > Deferribacteres > Deferribacterales > Geovibrionaceae > Denitrovibrio. The sequence continues at coordinate 98,765 of PKTN01000012.1, forward strand.
GTTTTTTATTATCAGCTTCGAGTGACTTATTAGACTCTTCGAGCTGAGAATTCTTCTCCTGCTCCTCGTTCAACCGAACAAGCAACTCGTCAAGCTTGCTACTTAAAATATCCAGTTTCTCAAGAAGTTCCATGACTAAATATGTACTATGTTTTGATTTTAATGTCAATCATATAGAATAGATATAATAATTGTTCAGATATACATATATTAGACATTTTTACTGGAAAAACGGGGGTTCTAGTGCTATTATAGCCTTATGAGAAATATTGCTTTTTTGGTAATAATAATAGTTACTGTGGCAATTGCCGTATCCTGCAACATCCAAAACACTGCTGACGAAAAGGGGAAAGCAAAAGTAGTCAGTGAAAAACAGGAGACTGGTAGCAAACAACCATCTAAAATCTTCACAAAAGTTATCGAAAAGGATAACGAAGATATTCTTAAAAGCCTTAGTGCTTTAGAGGAGAACTTAAACCAGAAAATTGAAAGTATTAATGTTAACGTTGACAATACGAATGTGATCAAAAGTATAAATGATCTCAAGGTGACTATATCAAAGTCTCAAGCTGAGCTAGCTGACTCAATAAAAGCCAGCAACATGACTTATCAAAAGAACCTACATCAGATACTGATTGCAATATTAACAGCAGTTGTAGCAATTTTGCTCACACTTGTACTGGTTTTTCGCTATTTAAAGAAATTCATAATTGAAAGCATGATCATCACCTCACATAACTCTACCCCAGATAGCACTATAGCAACTTCTGTTGAGTCAGAAACTGGTGCTAGCCCAATACTTTCCGCTATAAACGAAACTGTGAATACTCTTAATAAAAATATCACAGAAGCTAAGTATCTCTTTGACCCTGAGAAGGCAGTGAAGCTTGATAACTCTCAAAAAGCTAGTCTTTTGGCTATCAATGAGGATATTAATTTCTTAAGAAAGGCTGGCTATGAGCTTATGCCTCAACACGATTACTTAACCGCACTTGAGAAAGTGAACGACAAGAACTACTCAGAGGCGACAACTATACTTAGTAATATAAAAGAGACCGACGAGAAATATTCTCCTGCGCTCTTCCTCTCTGGTTATATAGCATATGTCTCTAGAAAGTATGATGTGGCTATCGAAAACCTCGAAAAAGCTTGCAAGCTTGAACCTGAAAACGCAGCTTACCTAATTAGTTACGGTAACGCATGCCTAAAAGAGAAAAATTATGATGAATCAGCAACAGCCCTTAAAAAAGCTGTAGAGATCAAACCTAACGATGCATCTGCATGGAACAACCTTGCGCACGTATATATAATGAGTAGCAAAATGGATGAGGCTATTGAGGCTTTTGGTAAAGCGGCTGAGATTAAACCTGATTTCCACGAAGCACTTCATAACCTTGGACTCGCACTCGGCAAGCAAAAGAGATATGAAGAGGCGCTTGAAGCCTTCGAAAAAGCTATAGCTATAAAGGATGACAAGCACGAATCTATGTATAACGCTTCATGTGTATACGCTATCCTCGGCAAACGTGACGGAGCACTCTCTAACCTAAAAAATGCAATAGCTCTAAGCCCAGACTACGCAGCTAAAGCTAAGAAAGATAAGGACTTTAAATCATTTAAGGATGATGAAGAGTTTGCCAAGATAATCGGAGCTTAATAAAATATAACGTTCATGCGTGTCACTTTAATAGTGGCACGTTGGGCGGTATGTTCCTGTAACTCACTTCTATTCCATTAAAAACCTCTAACACATTCTCGTAGCTTATATCTTCCATATTTATTCTAAATCTTTTATCAAGCCATTTACCATTCACCACAGGAAACTGAACCGTAAGTTCATTCACTTTTAAACCGTTCATTAAAGCTTGTACCTCTGCCCTATTCGGCAGTTTCCAGAGTGTATGCCTCAGTTCAAATGGCACTTCTTGTTTTTTCAACACTTCCACAGTCTTATAAAGTGATTCCAGCTTATAGCTTGTACGAGTAATGCTATGCATATCTTCGTCATTAAATGCCTTCACATCTACAGAGACTAAATCTGGCTTTGCCACATCGCACACTTCACGCAGGCGTTTAGGCATATATCCATTCGTATCTAGCTTTAGCGCATACCCTGCATCTTTTATACTAGATAGCAGATCGACTATACCACAGGAGACAAGGGGCTCGCCGCCAGTGACGACAACCCCTTCTATATCTTTCCCCTGTAAATGGTTGAGAAAATCCTCAAGCAGATTATCGGTAGCACTTCCGACAACCAGCTCTCGGTTATGGCAATACCTACACCTTAGATTGCATCCGTGTGTAAAGATGACCGAAGCTATCTTACCGGGATAATCAATCAGGCTAACAGGTACAAATCCGCAAATGATTGGTTTCATATTATTTACTTACTTGAAAAACCTCTCTCTGCTGAAATTCTTCTTTTTTACCGTTATTCCAGTGACTTGTAGGGCTGTGATATCCAACAACACGGCTGTAAACTTCACATTCTTCCCCTTTCACGTTCTTAAGCTCTTCTTTTAGCTCAGCAATTCTTTCAGTCTTACTCATCATTATGCCTCCTTAGTTATTCCTTCTAGCTCTCTTATCTCCGCTTCTATCCTGCCCTTCGCTTCGCTTTCGCAATGAGGGCAATTCTTATGCTCACCCTTAAGGTATCCGTGTGTTGGACATACCGAAAAAGTAGGCGTAATAGTTATATATGGTATCGAATACTCATCAGTAATCTTTTTGACTAGCTTGCTTACTGTTTCTGGGTCGCCTATCGCCTCGCCTAAGAAGACGTGGAAAACGGTTCCACCAGTGTATAATGGTTGAAGTTTATCTTGATGCCTCAGCGCTTTAAAGAGATCGCTAGTCTTTTCAACTGGTATCTGAGTTGAGTTTGTATAGTAAGGACGCTCGACAGAACCAGAAGTTATTATCTGTGGATAGTCAGCTAAATCCTTCTTCGCCAGACGATATGAAGTCCCCTCCGCTGGTGTAGCCTCGAGGTTATAGAGCATGTCGTCCTCAGCCTGAAACTCAGCCAGCTTATCACGCATAAAATTCAATATTTTTGCTGAGAATTCTAAACCATCGTCATGCATAATATCCACACCAATGAAGTTTTGGAGTGCTTCATTCATCCCAATGATGCCTATTGTGTTGAAATGATTCTTCCAATATTGTCCAAATCGCTCTCTTATCTCTGACAGATAAAACCGTGCATAAGGATAAAGCCCGTTGTCTGTAAGTTTTTCTAGTGCCTTACGTTTTACACGCAGACTCTCACGGGAGAGTTGCATAAGTCTCTCAAGTCTATCAAAAAAGTCCAGCTCATTTTCAGATGTATGCCCCAGCCTCGGCAGGTTTATTGTCACAACACCTATAGACCCAGTGAGCGGATTAGCTCCAAATAGACCGCCCCCACGCTTGCGAAGTTCTCTATTATCAAGCCTGAGTCTGCAACACATACTACGTGCATCATCTGGACTCATATCACTATTTACAAAGTTAGCAAAATAAGGAATCCCATATTTAGCAGTAACTTCCATTATCCTAGTCGTAACAGGGTGATCCCACTTGAAGTCCTTTGAAACATTATATGTAGGTATCGGAAAGGTAAAAATACGCCCTTTTGCGTCCCCTTCCATCATCACCTCAATGAAAGCCTTGTTCAGCATAAACATCTCTTCCTGAAACTCAGAGTAGGTAGTCTCCTGAGCCTCTCCACCGATAATGACAGCTTCGTTTTTCATGTTGTTTGGCACAAAAAGATCTAGTGTCAAGTTAGTGAATGGAGTCTGAAAACCGACCCTAGTAGGTACATTTATATTAAATATGAATTCCTGCAACGCCTGCTTAACGTCTTTGTAGTTAAGGTTATCGTAATGTATGAACGGAGCTAGCAGAGTGTCAAAGCTGGAAAACGCCTGCGCACCTGCCGCCTCTCCTTGCAATGTATAAAAAAAGTTTACGACCTGCCCGAGTGCCGAACGAAAATGCTTTGGAGGACCAGATTCTACTTTCCCTGCGACCCCTCTAAAGCCTCTGATGAGAAGGTCTTTCAGATCCCATCCACAGCAATAAACTGCGAGCAATCCGAGATCATGTATATGGAAATCGCCTTTAGTATGAGCCTCTTGAATCTCTTGTGGGTATATCTTATTCAACCAATACTTTGCTGTCACTGTTGATGATATATAGTTGTTCAATCCTTGCAGAGCATAGGTTGTGTTGCTGTTTTCGTTGATACGCCAGTCTTCCCCACCGAGATAGTCTTCGACGATAGATTCAAAGCCAGCCAGCGTGTCTGTTATGTCTCGCAGATCGGAACGTTGTTTCCTATAAATGATATACGCCTTCGCTGTCTTTGCGTGACCATTTTCTATCAGAACTTTCTCAACCATATCCTGAATCTCTTCCACTGAACAGGTTCCGTACTTTTCATATTTATCTATCAGTTCACGGCAAACCTTTATCGAGAGTGCCGAAGATGTGTTTCTGTCTGTACCACCCACCGAGAGGGCAGCTTTAAAAATCGCATTCGCAATCCGCTCTTGGTCGAAATTTGCAAACCGACCGTCACGCTTCATAACTTTATCTATCATCTATTTACCTCCGAAAATTGACGCAAAAATATTAGTAGAGTTTTCAACTCATAATAGTCATTACGTACAAACGCAATGACAGAAAAACAGTATTAATGGACGCAAAAGTCCTTAAAAATGTTAATTAGTTAAAAATTTATGGATTGAGTAATGATATGCTCATCCATCCCTCCGCTGGTGTATTGTGAGACAGGTATCCTGGCTTGCCATCAACCTACTCGTCTCAACCTTCCCGCTTTCGCAGTGGTCTTTTGAATGAGACTTTCGTCCGGATTACAGTTGCGGGGGCAGCAGCGGAATTAAACCGCACTTCCCTGATTCCCACTACTCTATTTTGCTATGATAATCAGATAATGTCAACCGGATATAAAGGTAAAATTTGTCTTTTCTACCCCTTTAGCAAAGGGTGACTGAGGGGGATTTCACGGTAAAACATCATACAGTCTCTCAACAACCCCATCAATATTTGTCATGACCTCGGTGTTATTAAAACGTAAAACCTCTAATCCTACATTTTTAAGATAAAAACTTCTGTTTTGGTCTGCGATTTCCACCTCAGGTGTAAAGTGCCCACCGCCATCAATCTCAACTACCAGCTTTGCTGATGGACAGTAGAAATCAACGATATATCCGCCAATAGGTTTCTGCCTGTAAAACTGATACCCTTTAATCTGCTTACGTCGCACTTTAGACCAGAATAGTTTTTCAGCATCAGTGGGATTTTTTCTGTTTTGTCTTGCTAAGTGTTTGTTTTTACCATTGTATTCAAGCAAATTACTTATCCTCTTTTTAAGGAAATCCTCCCTAACCCTCCTTTAATAAAGGAGGGGACTTATTCCCCATTTAAAAAAGGGCTTGAAGGGGATTTACTCTCCCTGCTCCGCCAACTTCGCATTAATCATTTCTAAACCTTTAAGTGAGTCGATAGCATATGGATGTTCTTCACCCAAAGTTTTTACTCTTATTGAAATAGCTTCCTGTATATATTCTTTTGCATCCTTATATCTACTCATATAATAATATAGAGTTGCCAGATTATTTAAACTCGTTGCAATACTCGGATGATCTGGTTCATATACTTTTTTATGTATCTCTAAGCATTCCCTGTAAAGTTTCTCGGATTCTTCATATCTACCCTGATCTCGCATAACTCCGGCAAGGTTGCCTAAATCAATAGCGATACTCGGATGGTCTGGTTCATATACTTTTCTTTTTATCTCAAGAGATTCCCTGTAAAGCTTCTCGGATTCTTCATATTTACCTTGATCTTGCAAAACTCCGGCAAGGTTACCTAAATCAATAGCGATACTCGGATGATCTGTTTCATATACCTTCTTATCTATCTCTAAACATTCCCTGTAAAGCTTCTCGGATTCTTCATATCTACCCTGATCTTGCAAAACTCCGGCAAGGTTGCCTAAAGAGATTGCTATATATGGATGATCTGGTTCATATACTTTTTTATGTATCCCTAAACATTCCCTGTAAAGCTTCTCGGATTCTTCATACTTACCTTGGTCTTTCAGTACACCTGCTAGATTACCTAAACCTGTTGCAATACTAGGATGGTTAGGCTTATAAGCTCCTCTTTTTATATCAAGAGATTCCCTGTAAAGCTTCTCGGATTCTTCATATTTACCCTGATCTTTCAAAACTCCGGCAAGGTTGCCTTTGGCTGCAGCTAAATCCTTATCATTACCTGCAAGATCAATAGCATCTGAAAGCTTACGCTCCGCCTGAGCATAATCCCCTACCCATCTAAATGCTCTGCCATACCAATTAACTACATCAAAGATTTTTGGATTTACTCTATATGCTTTTTCAACTGATTCTAAAGCTTTATAATACTCACCAGCTTCATACAGAGCTTCGGTTTCAGCTAACAATAGCTCTACTAATTCAGGTGCTTTGATTCTCTTCTGATCTTCTTCCCAGTTTTCAAAAGCCTTGCTAACACCTTCACCTAATCTAAGTATCTCTTCTCGATCAGGCTCAATGTCTTGACCTGTCTCTTTCTTTATTTTTACAGTCTCTTTTATCTCTTTAAGTTCTTTTAGTATTTGATCATTCTTGTCACCTCTGATTGCTTTATCAACATCATTAACACCTATGCCAATTACTGCCGACACAATAGCAGTTATCAAAAATAAACCAAAAATCGTATACCACTTTTTATTTCCAGAAGACATACTCAACCTCATATACACAAGTTGGTATTATATTAACAATTTTGATTAAATTATGGAATGATAAATGCAAATCCACCCTAACCCTCCTTTGAAAAGGAGGGGATAAGAATAAAATGACGTATAACATGATATTTTTCCCCCTTTCGCAAAGGGGGACTAAGGGGGATTTTCTTTTTTAGTCATTGCGAACGGATGTGAAGCAATCTTCCAACGTGTTTCGTTAATTATAATTAAAAGAGAGATTCTTCACTACGCTCAAAATGACAAAAACCCTTTTCCCCGTCATCATGAGGAACGAAGTGACGTAATGATCTCAGACCATTAGATTACTAGAGGTTATTAGTCACTGTGACTAGGGACTATTGATTATCTTAACGTTTGAGGCTCCTACGGCTGGATACAGCCTCAGAGTGACGGAAGGGAAGAAAAGTTATGGATTAGTTTCTTTTAAACAATTCCAACAAGCGTTTACTAGCAACCCCCGGAGGAGTAATCCCTTTAACAACAGCTTCTTGAATCTGCGGAAGTTTTGCTTGAACGTTTTTGTTGCTCGTAAAGAGCTCTTTGAGGTCATCCATAACCATTGTCCAGAGCCAATCTACAGCTTGTCTTTGGCGTTTATCATCAAACTCGCCACTTGCAGTGAGCTTTTCTTTATAATCTGTCACTATATCCCAAATGTATGATATCCCTTCGTTATAAAGGGCGGAACATAGCTGAACGGGAACTATCCAATTCTTAGATTTCGGACGGAGTATGTGCAGTGCATTCTTGTACTGACCTTGCGCAAGCTCTGCTCTGGCGCGGTTTTCGCCTTCTGCCTTGTTTATAACGATGGCGTCTGCTATCTCCATAACCCCTTTTTTTATGCCTTGCAGCTCATCACCTGCATTTGCAAGCTGAAGCAACATAAAAAAATCAACCATAGATGCGACCGTGATCTCTGACTGACCAACACCAACTGTCTCCACGAGTATCACGTCGTAACCTGCCGCCTCGCAAAGGAGCATGGTTTCACGTGTCTTTTTCGCAACACCACCGAGGGTGCTACCTGCTGGGGACGGACGAATGAAAGCGTTTTCGTCACGGGAAAGGTCTTCCATACGGGTCTTATCGCCGAGGATAGAACCACCTGTAAGCTGTGATGAAGGGTCGACAGCAAGGACTGCAACCTTGTGACCTGTGGACGTGAGATGCTGACCGAATGCCTCTATAAAAGTCGACTTACCAACGCCCGGCACGCCAGAGATACCTATACGTATAGATTTTCCTGTGTGAGGAAGTATATTTTCAAGTAGCTTAGACGCATCTTCATAATGCTCTGGGTTAGAGCTTTCTATGAGTGTGATAGCACGTGAAAGTGGTCGGAGTGTCCCTTTTAAAAGACCTTCGGAAAGTTTATCTATGTCCATTTTACACTTTAGTTTTTCCAAATCCACCCTAACCCTCCTTTATAAAGGAGGTAACAATTCAAAAACTCCCCCTTTTTAAAAGGGGGAGCATGAGGGGGATTTAAGTTATTATTTTGTTATTGCTTCGAGAGTCATTCTAGCTGACTTAGAAATTGTTGTTCCAGGTCCGAAGATGCAAGCCGCTCCAGCTTTGTAAAGCTCGTCATAATCCTGACGTGGGATAACACCACCACAAACCACAACGATATCTTCAGCGTCAAGCTTCTTAAGCTCTGCGATGAGCTGAGGGATGAGAGTTTTGTGACCAGCGGCGAGTGATGATACACCCACAACATGTACGTCATTCTCAACAGCCATCTTAGCAGCCTCTTCAGGTGTCTGAAAGAGTGGACCAACGTCCACGTCAAATCCAGCATCAGCATAAGCCGAGGAAACAACTTTAGCTCCTCTATCGTGACCATCCTGCCCCATCTTAGCGACAAGGATTCTAGGTCTACGACCCTCTTTCTTTTCGAATGCTTCTATATCAGTTTTTATTGCGTTAAATTCTGCGTCATCTTCAAACATTGAACCGTAAGCTCCTGAAACAAGTTTGATCTCTGCCTTGTGGCGACCGAAAACTTTTTCCATTGCATCAGATATTTCACCAACTGACGCCCTCAGTCTAGCCGCTTCGACACAAAGACCAAGTAAGTTTTCCTTGTCATCTTCGCAAGCTTTTGTGATCGCGTCAAGAGCAGCCTGACATGCAGCACTATCTCTGTTTGCTTTCATCTTATCGAGTCTTTCGACCTGAGAGATACGAACAGCAGTGTTATCGATGTCAAGAACGTCAATGTCGTCCTCTTCAGCTAGCTGGTATTTGTTAACACCAACGATAACATCTTTTGTGCTATCAATTGAAGCCTGCTTTCTAGCAGCTGACTCTTCTATTTTGAGCTTTGGAAGCCCAGTTTCGATAGCTTTTGTCATTCCGCCAAGCTCTTGGATATCGTTTATCTCTTTACGAGCACGATCAATAAGCTCTTGTGTGAGTGACTCTATGTAGTATGAACCACCGAGTGGATCAACAACTTTGGTAATACCTGTCTCTTCCTGAATAACGAGCTGTGTGTTACGAGCTATTCTAGCTGAGTGCTCTGTTGGGAGAGCGATAGCCTCGTCGAGAGCGTTGGTATGAAGTGACTGTGTACCACCGAGAACGGCAGCCATAGCCTCAACAGTTGTTCTTATTACGTTATTATATGGATCCTGCTCTGTGAGTGACCAACCAGAAGTCTGGCAGTGAGTTCTGAGAGCAAGAGACATAGGATTTTTAGGGTTAAATTGCTGCATAAGCTCAGCCCAGAGGAAACGAGCCGCTCTGAGTTTTGCTATCTCCATGAAGAAGTTCATACCTATTGCGAAGAAGAACGAAAGGCGTGGTGCAAATGCATCAACGTCCTGTCCTGCCGCAACAGCAGATTTAACATACTCTAAACCATCAGCAAGTGTGAACGCCAGCTCAAGAACATTATTAGCTCCAGCCTCTTGGATGTGATATCCAGAGATAGAGATAGAGTTGAACTTAGGCATGTTCTGGCTTGTGTAGCCTATGATGTCAGAGATGATTCTCATGGATGGTGAAGGTGGATAGATGTAAGTGTTTCTAACCATGAATTCTTTCAGAATATCATTTTGGATAGTTCCTGCGAGCTTATCTTGGCTAACACCCTGCTCTTCTGCAGCCACTATGTACATAGCGAGAATAGGAAGAACAGCACCGTTCATTGTCATAGATACAGAAACGTCACCGAGTGGGATATCGCCGAAGAGTATTTTCATATCTTCAACCGAGTCGATAGCAACACCAGCTTTACCAACATCACCAACAACTCTTGGGTGATCAGAGTCGTATCCTCTATGTGTAGCAAGGTCAAAAGCTACTGAAAGCCCCTGCTGACCTGCTGCTAGATTCTTTTTATAAAACGCGTTAGACTCCTCTGCTGTGGAGAAACCTGCGTACTGCCTAACTGTCCAAGGTCTACCAGCATACATGCTGGCTCTAGGTCCGCGCATATATGGAGCAAAACCAGGGAAAGTGTTCGTGTTTTCTAATTTCTCAAGGTCCTCGAGAGTGTAAAGCGGTTTAACACCAATACCTTCTGCAGTTTCCCACTGAAGTTTATCAATATTATCTTGTTTGATCTCTTTCGCCGCTTTCTCTTCCCAATCCTTGATGGTCTTTTTTGCAAACTCGGCCATCTTGATTCACCTCACTTTATTTGTAATCTCTGACCGCTTTTCAGGTATCAGGTACGGTACCGCAACAGACTCCCTTTCATCAAAGATTAATATATATTCACTTCAGGTAAAAGCAAATATATTTGGTTAGAAAAAAAGAGGGGAACAATGTTCCCCTCAGTTGATTACGAATAGGGGTTGATTACTCAACCACAGCCAATTTATCGCCAGAAACGATAGTTTGGTCGATCTCTACAAAGAGATCTTCGACAACGCCGTCTTTAGGAGCTTTGATTTCGTTTTCCATTTTCATAGCAACGAGAATCATAAGTGGCTCACCAGCCTTAACTTCTTGTCCTTTTTCAACAAGAATTTTCCAGATATAACCAGGCATTTGAGCCTCGATAACCTGACGACCTTCAAGACCGACATTAGTTCTCATTTTCATGAGACGCTTCATTTCGTCGAGCACTTCAACAGCGAACATGTCACCATTGTCCATGAGAATGTCGAAAACATCGCCCTTCTCATTGATCTCCATAGCGTGTGACTTGCCATCTATAATAATAGAATAAACAGAGTCGCCAGCCATAGCGAAGTCTACAGTATGTTTTCTACCATCAATATCGATAACGAACTGGTTCTGAGTCTCCTCAACGAGGTTAACTAAGTATTCCTGCTCGCCACCATCTATTGTAGCGTAGTAATCTCTTTTAGTTATCATTATGCACTCCCCAGCTTGTTTCCGAGACTTGTAAGTCTTCCGAATCTCTTCCAGTTAGACTCGCCAACATCGCGTCTTGTAACACTTCTTGATGCTGCAATTTTCTCTGAAAGGAGCTGTTTAATAGCAGCTGCTATGATAGGTACATCAACATCTTCGTCCAGTTTTCTATTCATGTCTTCCATATTGAACTTAGTGTCGATGAAAGCAGTGTCATAGTTTCCAGCGAGGAAAGTCTCGTTCTCGAGAACTCTCTGGTGGAAAGGTATAGATGTTTTGATACCACAAATTTTGTATTCTGAAAGGATACGCTTCATGTTAGTGATAGCTCTTGCTCTGTCCTGACCAATTGAGCAAACTTTTGCGATCATTGGGTCATAGTAGAGAGGAACTTCGAAGCCTGCGTATGCACCAGAGTCAACACGAACATTTGGTCCTTCAGGTGATTCATAAACTGTAATAACACCAGGTGATGGAGCAAAGTTATTCATAGGATCTTCTGCGTATACACGACACTCGATAGCGTGACCTTTACACTCGATAGATTCCTGAGCGAAAGATATTGGCTTACCTTCTGCAATGTTGATCATTTCGCGAACGATATCAACACCAGTGATAAGCTCAGTAACTGGGTGCTCAACCTGAAGACGAGTGTTCATCTCTAGGAAATAGAAGTCTTGATCTTTACCAACGATAAACTCAAGAGTACCAGCACTAACATAGCCGATAGCTTTAACAGCTTTAACAGCAACTTCGTACATCTTTGCTCTTGTTTCATCATTGATAAAAGGTGATGGAGCTTCCTCGATAACTTTTTGGTGACGACGCTGAATAGAGCATTCACGCTCTAGAAGGTGTACACCGTTACCATGAGAGTCTCCAAGAACCTGAACCTCAACGTGGTGAGGCTCGATAATGAACTTCTCTATATACATATCTCCGTTACCAAAAGCGTTCAGTGCTTCTGAGCTAGCCATTCTGAATGATGATTCAAACTCAGACTCTTCATGAACGAGTCTCATACCCTTACCACCACCACCGTGAACGGCTTTAAGCATGATCGGGTAACCAACCTCTAGGGCTGTCTTTTTAGCAACTTCAACATCTTTGATAGCTTCTTTTGTTCCTGGTACAACAGGGACGCCAGCTTCTGTCATAGCTATTCTAGCACCAGTCTTAGAACCCATAAGGATGATGTGTTCAGCTTTAGGACCGATGAATGGGATGCCCATCTTTTCACATTTTTCAACGAATCCAGCATTCTCAGCATAGAATCCGTATCCAGGGTGAATAGCAGCACCAAGCTTGCTAGCAAGCTCGAGGATTTTGTCCTCTTTAAGATAGCTAGTGTCGCCTTCATTTTCAGAAACACAATAGGCTTCGTCAGCATATCTTACGTGGGGAGCCAGTCTGTCAGCATTAGTGTATATAGCAATTGTGCCTATACCCATTTTACGACAGGTTCTGAAAACCCTTATTGCAATTTCGCCTCTGTTGGCGACAAGTACTTTTTTAATATCAGCCATTATGTCACTCCTTACAGCGGCAGGTTATCATGCTTTTTAGCTGGGTTTGACTGCCTTTTATTAGAAAGGAGCTCGAACGCCTGAATGATCTTTGGACGTGCATCCTCTGGAAGGATAACTTCGTCAACAAATCCAAGCTCAGCAGCTCTGTATGGGTTAGCGAATGTTTCGCGGTAGTTATCTACCACTTTTTTATTCTCAGCTACTGGATCCTCAGAAGCAGCGATAGCCTTTCCAAAAAGAATCTGAGCAGCTCCGTCTGGTCCCATAACAGCGATTTCAGCTGTTGGGAATGCGTAGTTGATGTCACCACGAACGTGCTTTGAGCTAAGAACGTCGTATGCACCACCATATGCCTTACGTGTAATAACAGTAACCTTAGGAACTGTTGACTCGCAGTAAGCATAAAGAAGCTTAGCACCGTGACGGATAATTCCGCCAAGCTCTTGCTGTACGCCAGGCATGAAACCAGGTACGTCAACAAGTGTAAGCAGTGGGATGTTAAAAGCATCACAGAATCTTACGAATCTGGCTGCTTTAACAGATGAATCTATGTCGAGAGCGCCCGCCATTATAGCTGGTTGGTTAGCAACGATACCGACTGAGCGTCCGTTGAGTCTAGCGTAACCAATGATAATGTTCTTAGCGAAGTGCTCTTGTACTTCAAAGAAATTTCCGTCGTCAACGATCTTCTCGATGACTTCTTTCATGTCGTAAGGCTTGTTAGCATCCGCAGGAACAAGAGTTCTAAGTGAATCTTCTGTTCTGTTAGGATCATCCTTAGTAGGCATGATAGGTGCTTCTTCCATGTTGTTTGAAGGGATGAAGCTGAGTAGCTCTCTGATACGGAGAATAGCGTCCTCGTCGTTTTCAGTAGCGAAGTGAGCCACACCAGATGTACTGTTGTGAGTCATAGCTCCACCAAGCTCCTCTTTTGTTACATCTTCAGATGTCACAGTCTTAACAACTTCAGGTCCAGTAATGAACATGTAAGAAGTGTCTTTAACCATGAATGTGAAGTCTGTAAGAGCAGGTGAGTAAACCGCTCCACCAGCGCAAGGTCCCATGATAGCTGATATCTGTGGAACTACACCTGATGAGAGTGAGTTACGAAGGAAAATGTCAGCGTAACCAGCGAGTGAAAGAACACCCTCCTGAATACGTGCACCACCAGAATAGTTAAGTCCGATCACTGGGCAACCAAGTTCTATGGCTTTGTCCATTACCTTGCATATTTTCTTTGCAAACTGTTCCGCAAGTGAACCACCAAAAACTGTAAAATCTTGTGAAAAAACAAAGACAGTTCTGCCATTAATTTTTCCATAACCTGTAACAACGCCGTCACCAAGAAACTTAGTGTTTTCCATGCCGAAGTTGTAGCATCTGTGAACTGAGTATTTATCAAATTCTACAAATGTTCCTTTGTCGAGAAGCTTATCGATTCTCTCACGGGCAGTTAGTTTGCCCTGTTTGTGCTGTTTCGCGATTCGAGCTTCACCACCACCAAGCTCGGCAGCAGCATTCAGCTCTTGAAGCTGTTTTATTTTCTCTTCCATTATTATATAGCCCCCTCTTAGGTGTTATAATGTTAAATAATAAAACATAATTTTCATTTATTGTCAATATACAAAAGCTCAGGCGAGGCCTTCAGGGCCAATCTCAAAAAGATATATACATTAGTTATTTAAAATACAAACAGATTTATATATTGTTTTATAGATATAAAATAAAGTATGACTACAGCACGACTTATAAACTATAGTGCGTTGAAATCAAAAAACCTTTTTAAATTCAATATAGCTTTCTTAAAGTCCCACCCTTGCTCATCTCTTGCTCCGCAATAGTTAGAGACTGCACGCACCTGAAAACACTTTATCCCCAGCATCTTACAAGCATAACCAAAAGCTGCACCTTCCATATTTTCGACATCTGCACCTGTAGATTTTTGAAAAATTTCAGAAATTTTTCCTTCTCCATCTAAAAATGACACAGTATTGGAATCCGCCACTGGTAAGTCTTTGAAAATCTCAAATTCAGAATAACTTGTGTCTGAAAAACCAAACCCCATTTGAACAATGGATTGAAACTCCCCTTTATGATACAAACCTTCATCGACAAAATGGTCTTTATTGATAGTAATTAGATCCCCAACTGAGAGCTTACTAGAACGATATGCACCACATACTCCAGTCAGAATAGCTTCACTTATTTTGAATTCATTGATAATGACAGGGAGCGAAAAAGCAGTTGGTGTTTTAGACACACCAGTCGTAAAAACAGGTATCCCTTTGAATTCGCCTTTGAAGATTCCGTACTTCCACTCAATAAAGTTACCAACAGGAAATATTTTGCGAGCTTCCATAACAGAAGGGACAAAGATAGCTTTCATCAGAACTCCTCATAGAAATCAGGATATTCATTCAGTATACCACGAGACTCCATGATTTTTCTGGTTTCATCTATTTGACCGAGTAGTCGTTCTTTATCCTGAGAGAGTCTGCCTGAAAGTGGAACAAAATTAGACACGTGGTTAGAGCGAAAGATTATATTCTTACCCTCAACCCTCTCAATGATCCCGTAGGATTCATCTAGGATATCTGCCATTGTTGGTTTTTCAAGGTCATTGAAGTAATCTTTTTTACGCCTTAGAAACAGCGTAAGAAATGACATGAAGTCAGGATTTACCTCACTAACCCATTTCGCAGAATCTTCTATGTGAGCTTGTTTCAGCTTCTTACCGCCACCACCAAGGATGATCATCACAGAAAACTGAAAACCCAACTCCCTTATCTGCTTAACTTTCGGCATAACCTTAAAAGCATCCATCCCTTTATTCATAAGCTTAAGGACTTCTTTATTACCAGACTCAAGACCGAAGTATAGCAACTTTAAGTTAAGGTCATATAGTTTTTGCCATTCATCTATAGGTCTCTTCATGATCGCCTGTGGACCACAGTAAGAGCTATATCTGCGAATGTTTGGAAATCTTTTATTCATATGTTCGAGTATTTCGACTAAACCATCCGTAGGATAAACAGCAGCATCACCATCAGCTAAAAAAACCTTATGGACACGTTCCGCATAAGCATCAGATATCTCGTCAACCTCACGCTTAACCTCTGCTATAGGTTTCAGTTTAAAGTGCTTATCGACATACATCCCACAAAAAGCGCACTTATTATATGAGCAACCTTCTGTTATCTGAAAGATGAGGGAGTGAGCCTCACTCGGTGGTCTATATAACGGTTCTGTATAGTTTGGCATAATCAGAAGACGCTCTTAATGAGTTCTTCGGTAGCGTTGTATTTATTGAGAGTATAAAAATGTAAGCCTTCCACACCACTAGCCCAAAGACCGCCACACTGTTTCGCGGCGAACTCCATACCAATTTTATATTGATCTTCTACTGTAGCCCCGTCTAACTTAGCAACGAGCGGTTTAGGAATAGTTGCACCACACATTTGAGTAAACCTGACAGCTTGCGACAGATTAAGGATAGGCATAATACCTGCGATTATAGGTACGTCTATACCAACAGCACGGACTTTCTCTAAATAGTTATAAAAGTGGTAGTTATCAAAAAAGAGCTGGGTAATAATAAAGTCTGCACCTTCATCTACCTTTCTTTTAAGACTTTCTATATCTGCTTCCATACTTTTTGCTTCTGTGTGCTTCTCTGGATAACCAGCAACACCTATTGAAAACTTATCCCCAGTAGTTTTACGAATATAACGTACAAGGTCTGATGCATATTGGAACTCATCTGATATATCTTCCTTAGGCATATCATCAGGCATGTCACCACGAAGAGCGAGTATATTATCGACCTGAAGTCCCGTAAGACTATCTGTAACAGCTTCGATCTTTTGCTCGCTGGCTGCCACACATGTAAGGTGCATCATAACGCTATAGTCATGCTCTTGCTTCATACACTTAGTCCATTCAAGTGTTTTATCTCTAGTAGAGCCTCCAGCACCATAAGTTACAGAGACGAAATCTGGATTGTACTTTCTAAGATCTTTTATCGTTTTAAACAGTACCTGTTCTGTCTCTTCCTTCTTTGGTGGAAAGAATTCAAAGGAAACTGTTCGCTTGGCTTTTAAAATATCCGATATTTTCATAATAACTCCAATTTAAGTTCACTATATTATTACACACAGTTTATTGACTGCAAGTTGTTTTTATGGGATTATTTCTTATGATTTTTACAATATATAAAAGATTGCTCATTTTTTTCATAGCATTCTTACTAACACTCAACTTTTTTACATTTCTCACATCTGGTAGTCCAAAAGCTCTCATTAATCCGTTTCATGTAAAAAACCGTACCATAAGCATGTACCACCTAACAAAGCATATAGTGCTAGTTGCGGGACTAGGCTTTATAACTTCATCAGAAGAAGACGTAAAAAAGCTTGTTCAGGTATCATGTAACAAATACGGCGCTGACCCAAAACTAATACATATAATGATAGACGTTGAATCTAAAAGGAAGCAATTTGCTATATCGAGAACAGGAGCAATGGGGCTCATGCAGGTGATGCCTACGACCTTCTTTGACATATCAACAGGTGATCCTTTCCTTGCTAAAGACAATATTGACGCAGGGGTAAAATACTTTGCCAGACAGTTAAAAAGGTTTAAAAAAGTTGAACTGGCACTCGCCGCCTACAATGCTGGACCTCAAAGGATAAAAGACGGAAAAGTGCCTGAATTTGGCGAAACAATACATTATATAAAACGCATTCTAAGTGCATATAATAACACTGAATAATTTGTTTGCAGTCATAGCAAATAATTCTTAGGCGAATATAATATTTCTAATACTTTGTAAGTATGCCTAGCACATAATCTTTTTCAACCTCAAAAGGTGTCAACTGGCAATTAGGCTTTGTGAGTGCGTAATCAACCATAGCCTCGATCTCTTCAGGCTTAAGGATATCTTTCAGAGAAACATCATAACCAACAGCGTCTTGCCATCTTGCTATATCAAGTTCATGCTTCTGCATAAGCCCTGCGATAACCGCATACCTCTCAACTCCCTTATCTCTAAGCATCTCAAGGTAGTATGGAAGTAAAATTATATTTGCTGTTCCATGGTGTATTTTCTTCTCATTAGTAAGCCAGTAACCGAGTGCATGCAGTAGAGTCGTACCTGTGTGCAGAATTGTGATACCAGCAAGTGATGAACCATAAAGAAAATTAACGAGTGTTTCATCCTCCTTAACGTCAGCACCAGCAGCGAATGTAGACATGATAATCTCCATAGCAGTTATAGCTGTAGAATCACTGAATGGGTTCGCTTTAGTAGATATAAAACCCTCAAGAGCATGAGTAATAGCATCAAATGCTGTTGCGTAAATAGTCTTCTGGTCGAGACTACGAAGGAAAACAGGATCGATAACTGCGTACTTAGGGAACGTGTTCTCTTTAGCAAAGTTCACCTTATCCATCTTCTCAGTGTCTGTGATGATAGCGTAGTTATTCATCTCACTACCTGTTCCACATGTTGTAGGGACAGCGATCAAAGGTAGTGGCTCGTTTTCAAGTTTTGGCTCCGAAAGAAGCTCATAAAAGCCTTTATTGTTTGTAGCAAATGCAGCGATAGCTTTAGATGCATCGAGTGGACTTCCGCCTCCAAATCCTATGATTAGATCAGCTTTATTCTCACGAGCAAATTTTGCCCCTTTAATAATTGTGTTGATAGATGGATTCTCTTCTATCTCGCTGAAGTAAAAGAAATCTGTAGTCTTGAAATGTTCGTTAAGGTATTTTTTAAAGCCAGTCGCATCAATAGATTTTCTACCCGATACAACACAAACTCTTCTATAAGGTTTTAGGAGTTCCTTGAAATTCTCTATAGCGTTAAAACCGAAAAATGCTTTTACTGGGCTGTGAAATGCGAATTGTGACATGTTTATATCCTCAAAAAAAATAAGGGGAGCATTGCTCCCCTGTTATTGTTATAAATTAACTTATGAGAGCCTTGGAACCTGTTCTAACCATTTAAGCTTATCTTCTGTCGCACCCTTTTGGATGGCAGTGTAAGCGTCATATATCTTTCTTGTGTTTTCTCCTATCTCACCATTTCCAACAGTGATCACGTCACCATTTTCAAAGATATATTCACTAACAGGTGTGATAACAGCGGCAGTACCAAAACCACCAGCTTCTATTATCTCGCCAGACTTAACCATAGCTATAAAATCTTCAATCTTAACCCTCTCCTGACGAACCTTGTAACCAAGCGTAGGGAGAAGCTCCATAACAGAAATAGAAGTTATAGATTTAAGTATTGAATCTGTAAACTCAGGGATAACAACTGTGCCATCCTTAAGTATGTGAAAGTGATTCATTGCACCTACTTCCTCAATATATGTATTAGATGCATCAAGGTAAAGTACTTGTTTCGCATCGAATGTTTTAGCAAATTTTGCTGCTCTGAAAGCCTGACCATAGTTACCACAACACTTTGCGCTACCTGTCCCACCCTCTACAGCTCTGTGATATCTCTCCGTAATAAGAAGACGTACAGTATTCTTAAAACCACCAGCATAATAAGGTCCACTAGGCGATAGCATTATGCAATAAACATAGCTAGCACTAGGCTCCATACCAAGAGCATCCTCTGTACCAAACATGAAAGGTCTGATATAGAGTGACGATTCTGGCTGAGATGGACACCAGTCGCGCTCAACATCGAGCAGTTTCATAACAGCTTCCATCTGGATATCCACGGGTACTTCAGGCATACATAATGAGCTTGCAGAGTGATTAAGCCTCTTAGCGTTCTCTTCAAACCTGAATGCATACATCTCGCCATCTTCGTGGAGAAAAGCCTTCGCCCCTTCAAAGATAGATTGACCATAGTGGAGTGCCACAGCCCCAGGCATGACTTCGATAGGACCATAAGGGACTATGCGAGCATCTTTCCAGACGCCATTTTCATAGTTCATTATAAACATGTGGTCGCTTCTTAGTTTGCCGAAGTAGAGTGAATCAGCGTTTTTGATGCTAGCTGCATTACGCTGATCCTCTGGTAAAAGTGTCATTTTGATTTCCATAACATCCTCATCTTTGTCGAAACTTGTTAAACACGGATTATATTTAAATATGTATTATGAGTAAAGAGCTTTAAGGGCAGACTTACACTTTTTTACAGAATGTTTCATTAAATTGTTAAAAATATATTGTAACTTGTCCGTAAACCTTTTTTGCAGGGGCTATAACCCGACCAGTAGAAGCATCTGTAAAGCCACCAAATTCAGAACCAAGGTTACCCTCTGGTAGATCAACCCCGAGTAATATCCGCATATTACTTCTAAAATTCCATTCCAACCTAGGCTGTAAAATATAAGAATAATCTTTGATATTAAAAATGATCGAAGTATATAGATTGATAAGTGGGTGAGCTTCATACTGGAAGCCAGTAGCCATATAATATCTGTCACGCATATAAAAATCACCACGTGTAAGCTTCTGTAAAAGCTCTTCATCCCTTGATACTTCATCTATAGAGTTTACGCCAAGGTTATTATAGTAAAGTTCGAAATAGCCATAAGTATTGTTATCAAATGTCAACCAAGAGTAATCAATGTTCGCTACAGCAGAAAAATATCTTCTATTTTCACCGTCAGAAAGGATAAAGTCTGACCGCACAACTGCATCGCTAAGAATACCTGCAACCCCACCACCAACAAAAGCTTCACCATAGTGTGAGCCGAATACAATCTCTGCATCCGTGTCGCCATAGGAGTTTCGTAGCTTCATAGAGGCTGAGGACTCATCATACTCAAGCTCGCTAGTGCGAACATTGCGTCTTGGTACAATAGCAATCTGCAAATCAGACACAAGCTCTGTATAAGCTTGCAGAGTGACCATATCACTACCATTTTTATAATCCCGAACAACATCTGTCGGTGCAAATGGATTCATTATGTCAATAGGGTTAAAGACCTTGCCTCCGCCCCAAGTGAGAGCTTGCCTACCGAAACGTATATTGTAATCAACATCTGAATACTCAACATATAACCTATCTAGCCTGTGGTAAGCCTCTTCTCCACTATCATCGACATATTCCTGAGTAAGAGAAAAAAACTGGGTTGAATCTTTAGGTGGATTTCTTGTAAGTAGATTTATATTTGCTGTTCTACCGTGCAAAGCCTCAACAGCGGAGAGATACTCCCCTTTAGAAAAACTATTTTCGTAGTGGATGTGAAATTTTATCTCATCGGAAATCTCTGACTTAACCATTATTCTACCGACAACCCTCTCCTCAAACATAGAAGATTCATCGCCAACCATCCCCATAATGCTAGACGCACCATAAGAATCTATTGTCGTCAGAGACTTAAGAAGCCCTTTAATTTCTGCCTCATTAGCAAAACAAAGAGCAGGGAGTAAAAACAATAACAGGAAGCTATATAGTATGCGTATCTTCAATTTTACCATCTCGCAAATATATTACCCTAGTGGCATAATCCATTACCATTTTATCATGGGTTGAGAAGATAAATGTTACATTTTTTTCTTTATTCAGCTTTAGCATAAGCTTTAGAAGGTCTTCACCTGTTTCTGAGTCAAGATTTGCTGTCGGCTCATCAGCTAAGATAAGAGCTGGTTCGCCAACGATAGCCCTAGCCACCGCAACCCTCTGTTGCTGACCACCAGAAAGATCCGCAGGTCTCCTGTCAGCCATATCTTCTAGCCCTACTTCACTAAGGATAGCCATAGAACGCTCACGACATTCCTTACTTTTAATGCCTCTGAGCTTTAGAACATACTCAACATTCTCCACAGCAGATAAGACAGGGATTAGATTGTAAGCCTGAAAGACAAATCCAACATTATAAAGTCTAAAATCTGCACGCTGGAAGCTGTTCATTTCGCTATATATGTTTTCATCAACTGTAACGCCACCCTTACTAGGAGAGTCGATACCGCCGATAATGTTCAACAAGGTCGTCTTACCGCTACCTGATGGTCCAGCAAGTGCAACAAATTCACCTTTGTTTATACTCAATGTGATGCCATCTAAAGCTTTAACTTCGACCTTACCTTGTGTGTAAATCTTCTCTACGTTAGTAACTTGAACAATAGACACTTATCACCTCAAACGTTTCTCATAGTTTCAACAGGACTAAAACTGCAGGCCTTACAAGCTGGATAAAAAGATATAGCCATCCCCAGCGCCAATACCGTAAGATCAGCCTTAACTAAATCCCCGAAGGTTAATACAGGATATATAATTCGACTTATATTGATCATATCCATACCACTAGAGTATGCAGATAGGTCCAGACCAGTGGAAGACATAACCGAAATCATAATATATGCAACAATGTTACCAGCTACTAACCCAATAATGATAAGTAAGCAGACCTCTGTCAGTACCATACGTAATATATCTATCGACCGAGCACCCATAGCACGAAGAAGCCCAAATTCTCTCATACGCTCATAAACAGCCATCAGTACAGTATTAACAATACCAAATCCCATAGCAATAAAGACTATCAGATACCATATGTACATAAACGATCTATAAAGAGTTAGATAAGCACTTACTGCTGGTATAACATCCTTCCAACTCAACGCCTTAATACTATCTGGCATTACATTATTAATCTTGTTAGCAAGAGTCTCACAATCGTCCTTTTCAAAATCACTGATTGGGATATCGACTACAATCTCTGTCCCATCACCGTCTATACTTAGCATCTTTTCGGCTGCGATATATGGCATAATTATGACTGATTTTTCTATTTCTTCCTGACCAGTGTGGAATATACCTTTGATACGGAACGACCGAGCAATAAGCTCACCATCTGTCCCTTGCATGCTCAGGACAAATTTCTTACCTACGCTTAGACCTATCTTCTTAGATAATGCATAACCTATCAAAACTGAGCCTTTGTCACTATTATCTAGCCTCAGACCATCTATCTGTATGTCACCAATAAACGACACACCCTTCTCAGCATCTAAGTCTGTCGCAACAACATTAACCCCTACAGAATCACGTGCTGTATTTAGAAAGCCATCTAGCCTTATGCGTTTTAAGGCCTTACCACCCTCTGGTAGCTGAGCCTTAACTTTCGTTAATATTTTATCTATTCCCTTTAGTCTGTTCACTATCGTAGGGTCTGCTACAAAATCAGCATCCCTAACCAAAACATGACCTGTCAAATTATATAAACTATTCTCGACCATACTAAAGACCATCCCTTTCATAAGGGCTGCTAAAAAGACCATACTTGTAACGCCGATAAAAACAGCAGTCAGTATTACTAATGTCCGTCTTGGATTTCTCCAGATATTACGCCATGCCATCTTCATAATTATACCGCCTTCATAGCGTCAACAGGCTTTAGCCTTGCTATTCGAAGTGTTGGATAAAGAGCTGCGAAAAATGTTACCAAAGCTATTACCGCTGGTCCCAGAAATACCGACATTAGCGATAACTTAGGGTATAGAGAACCAGACATCCCATACTCTTTCATAATTTCCATACCTTCTAAAGATATGCCAACTTTGCCGTAATAAAATGTAACACCTATACCTATGAGCATTCAAACTACAATCCCCCCAAGTGTTATAAACATAGATTCGGTCAACATAATCTTTATAAGTCTGCTTGGTTTCGTTCCTAATGAAAGCAGTACGCCAAACTCACGAGTTCGCTCAAAAACTGACATTATAAAAGTATTAAGAATACTGAACGAAACGACTATAATAAGAATGATGTACATTACAAATCCACTCATCATATCCATATCTATACTCTGCCTAATCCCTGGAGACAACTCGTCCCAGCTATAAGATTCAAGCCCTTCCATAAGCCCAGATGCCTCAAGTTCTGCTTTTACAGCATCTACATCCTCTGAGTTTTTCAGGATAGCGACTATCCTATGGGCTGATCTTTCCATATAAAAAAGACGATTAAAATCGTCATAATCCATCATTAACACATTACGGTCATACTCTTCGAATCCAGTCTCAAAGATTCCAATAACTGTCAGAATAGCAGCAGCAACAGACCCATCACGCCCCTGCCCTAAAAGAGTAATTTCGCTACCTATCTTGAGTTTTAACCTCTGAGCTAGCAGGTTACCTACGATAGTGTTATTCCTTCCACAACAACCGATAAAGCCACCTTCAAGTAGCCTTTCGTTTATGCCAGAGACGTATCTCTCACCTGAGGAATCAACCCCAATGAGATGAACACCCTTTGTTCGTCCATCGAATTCTGCTATTGCAAAAGCTTCGCCTCTATTTGTTACAGCTGACACAAGTTCACTGTTTCGAAGAACCTCTTTAATTCCATAAACATCGTTCACAGTATTTCGCATCTTATTATTCTCTTGATAACCTTCAGCCATCACTTGAAGGTGCCCAGTAGAAAGCTTAACTGATGCATTGATCATCTCTTCGTAAGTACCAAATTGGAATGAGAGCATAAAGATGAGTAGACCACTAGCAAAGGCGATAGCACCAGCCGTTAGGATCGACCTGCGAGGGTTGCGCCAGATATTTCGCCATGATATAAGCAGATCTCCCATATCATTCCCCTCCGTTCTTCATGTTTGTAGTAGTAAAGATATTGTCCGATAGTTTCATATTAAAACTAAGGTCAGTATAAACCATCTTGGTATATCTATCCTCTTCCTCTAAGTTACGCATAACCCAAACCATAGGAAAAAGCCTATCTCCAGCCTTTTTTATCTTTGATGTTGTAAGCTCTTTTACAGCTACCATATCTTGGTCAAAAAATTTCTGTTTCAACAAGACGCCATCAGCCCTGATCTTCATTTCGACCTTACCCCAAACTACAGCAGCCCCTTCAACAGGGGTGCTCTCTATAGTGTAAACTGATTTATTGTGAGAGATGATCATATGGTTATAGTCATCTAGTATACTTTCGGTTTTTGATAAGTCGTTATTTGAAAAATCTGACCCCATCCACGACTGTCCCATCATAGATGGTGGGAGTTTTATGACTCGATTTATTCCAGGATTATAAGTCCACATCCTACGACCCTTTTTTAGTGTACCGTTACCCTTATCCATTTTTGGGCTAATGATAAGAAACAGCCCTTCATCTCTACCCTTCGACCACGCCTTCAAAGAGAAATGTCTTTCATAATCAGGTCTATGGATTAGCATATCCACTACGCCAACAGAGGACTCACCACGCATATGATGAAATGACTTTTCTACCACAGCCCTTGCACTCTCCGCAAAAGCAGTCACAGGTAGTGTTAAAAAAAGTAAGATTATTACTATATATCTGCTCATATCCTACCATAGCATCATTAACTCTATATTGAAATAATTTTACAAACGCAGATATATGAAATTATCTAATTATAAGAATATCCACCTAAACTATATTTCAATATGTCTTGATTCTTTTGATATTTAGAATAAAATAATAGTATATTTATTTTTTTGCACATTCATGAACCAAGTCCCCAAAAACATACAACCTACAATAAAATATTAAAACTGCTGTAGAACCACCATGAAAAGAGTTCTTTTAATGCTTGCTGTCTTCTTGATATCTCTATCTGCGTTTGCTGTGGATAACCCTTGGAAGACTAAGCTGCCTTTCAAAAATGCTACCATTAAATATAACCTAACTGGCACAATGAAAGGTACCAAGATGGTCTACGTAAAAGACTATGGCAAAACTATCGCTGAATACTCCGAGACATCTACGAGAATGCTTGGAATGACTCAACAATCAAAGACAATTACTATAATAACCCCTGACTGGGAATACGAAATAGACCTAACTGAAGGGACTGGAACCAAACAAGTAAACCCAAAGAAATACTTCGCAGAGGAGTTTAATAGCCTGTCTAAAAAAGATCAGAAAAAAGTTGTAAAAAATGCTGACAAGCTCGGTATCTCAATGATCGCTGGATTTGATGGTACAGTAAAAAAGAAAGCTAAGAATATACTTGGCTACAGTTGCGATGAAGTAATTGCAATGGGAACCAAAGCATATACTATCGCAGGGACTGACTTACCTCTATTAATAAACGGAAATACTATGGGGATGAAAATCCATGAGGAAGCGACTAGTATATCTAAATCGAAACCTTCAGCTTCCACATTTAAAATACCAACTAATATACCTATAGAACATAACAAGCAGTCAGATCGAATGATGCAAGCCCATGCTAAAAGTGCTATCCAAGACCTTCTTAGCGGAAATATGGCAAAACCAAGCTCTAATTATAACCAAGGGAACACAGCGCCAAAGCTAACTCCTGAACAACAAGAACAAATGAAAAAGATGATGCAGATGTTTGGAAATCAATAAAAGCACTTTAGTTAAATATTATAATTAAATACGGTATACTTATACTATCTTGCAAATTAAGGAGTATACCGTGCCTAGATTACTACTATGTTTAATGCTTATATCTCTCTTTATAACTGGTTGTTTGGATGGAACGAACCCTGTGACCAGCATCGATGACGAACCAATAACCACCGCCCACCCGAGTGAGAGTCTCTCTGCAAAGTCATCTACAACAGGTGGCAATATTGTAAAAACCTATGAAAACACTATAGGGGCTACGCTAGGTACAGGATACAATTCTGTCAAAGACGCTGCCTCACAGATAAAGTGTATTACTTATGATGCACCAAAGACTTTCGACGGAGGTAGCATAAGCTCTGTCGGACAATTTGCAACTAACTACAATTATATTAAATCAGAATCAACTACAGATATTTCATCAAGTATGAACGTATCTATTGGTGCTACAGTAAACTATGGAATGTTTAGTGGCTCAGCGAGTGGAGACGTCCTCAGCTCCACAGAAAAGAGCAGTCACGACCTTTATGTTTACGTATACATAGACGTTACTGGACCTTCCGCATCAATAACAAATGTTGCTCTAACACAAGAATTTAAAGATAAAGCGAGCGCGACAGATGTTTATGAAATATGCGGAGACTACTACGCAGGGACTATCACAACAGGTGGCAGACTTCATGCAATATTGCAATTCAGCAGCACCTCTGAATCAGAAAAACAGACTATAAAATCAGATGTAACTGCTGCTATGGAGGGGATTGGAAGTTTATCATCCAGCTCAACTAGTGCACTCAGCAGTGTTGCAACACAATATAGTGCTACTATCTCGTCATTCGCTACTGGATGCGAAGCGTACATAGTCGGCAACGATATGGACTCATTTCAAGCTGCTGTTGATGCCTTCCCACAGAAGGTGACTGACTGCGTAAATGGAAAGAATGCAGAAGCGACAAAAGCCGATTTAGAAGTGGTGACAGACACAGCGACCGACGAAAATCTAGGTGCCAGTGTAGCCAACATCATGTCTATGGCGGCAAAGGTGACATATTTTAGCATGACACCACTCATAGAGAATGCTTTCGGAACTACAAATACTGTCGCAGATGTACTCCAAAAGAAACGTAACATTGCTGACTTAATTTACTCATATAACTCATATCAGTCATTAGACACTGACATACAGTCGATTTTAGACAACAGAGAGCTATACGACTGGACAGGTGTTACAACTAGTACAGTAGAAGAGCTAGAAGCTGTTCAAGCTCAGATTAACGCCTATAGCGGTGGTGACCTAGATATACTTCAAACAGCGATGGATACCTGCTCACTTCAGACTTTTCAGTGTGAGTATCCTTCCAGCGGTCTAACTGACATAGCTGCGACAAGAGCAAATTTCCCTACTCACGGCTCTACATACCCTAAAGACTGTGCAGAGTTTCATGAGATTTTAGACGAAGACGTAGATCAACAGGCTAAGACTATATATCTGAATGGTAACTCAGAAAAGCCGATCAACGTATGGTGCGAGTATGATGAAAAGAATATTATGTCAACATACCTTGACCTTGACCATAATAATTTGTATACAGCTCATCCTAGCGAAGATATCACCAACAATTTTTACTCTCAGGGTAAAAACTACTCAGGGTTCGTTAATTATTGGAATTGGAAGAAGCATAATTCTTTATATTGGTCAGACCTGATAACTGTTTATCGCAAAGTTAAAATACATAATATGGACGCAAGATTCGCCTATATAGATATATGTGACTCAAAATTTGCAACATCAGCTACATACCCTTTAACAACTGAAAGCTACCCTCTTGGTAATTCTTCAGGGTGTGCACAAAATGTAGTGTACAAAGCCCCATATGCCGCTGGAGTTGGAAGTATCAACGGAAGAAGTAAAAAAGCGAACGGTATGACATATACCAATGCAGTGGACCTTAATAACACTCCTTTTGTGCTAAGTGAAGATATGATATGGGAAATTAGTGGTAGTAGTGTTAGCGGAAGCTATACTATCAGTGATAATAGAAAGACTGCCACAATTCAGGTGCAAGGTAATAACGGTTACTTTAAACCAAGGGTTGGTGACCCTAGAGGTCCTGTATCTATCAAACTGGAATATCAAAACTAACATTCATCTCACCCCCCGAAAAAACATCGGGGGGTTCTTTTTTATCTATTTGCTGTATCCAACTCTTTTTGCTAATATATCGAACGCAAAGGGGGAATGATGAACCTTGTTTCAATAGATAAGCTTTCCAAAACCATGGGTGACAAAACACTTTTCGAGGATATATCATTTGGTCTAGACCTAGGTCAGAAGACCGCCCTCATAGGTGTTAATGGCTGTGGAAAATCGACCCTCCTTAAGATCATCGCAGGCAGAGAAAAGGCTGACAGCGGAACCCTAGCCCTTAATAAAGAATGTAGGATAAACTACCTCGCCCAGCTCCCTGAATATAATCCTGAAGATACTATCATCGAACATATAATGAGTGGTGATTCTGTTCTGGTAAGACTTATCAGACGCTACGAAGAGCTATGCGCATCCCCCCTCGACACTGAAAAATATCAAGAAGAGCTTGATGCCACTATGGAAGAGATGAATAAACTGGACGCTTGGCAGTATGAGCATGAGGTGAAATCTATCCTAGGCGAACTCGGTATATATGACGTATCACTAAAGCTAAATACTCTCTCTGGTGGGATGCTTAAGAAGGTAACACTAGCACAAGCACTCATTGACGAAGGGAACTTACTAATATTTGACGAGCCCACTAACCACCTTGACATAGACACTGTGGACTGGCTCCAGACATACCTTAGCAAAACGACAAAATCCATCCTTATGGTCACTCACGACAGATACTTTCTAGACAGTATCTGCACTAATATCGTAGAGATAGACAAGGGTAATATTTATACATTCGACGGCAATTACTCATACTACCTTGAGAAGAAATCCGAAATGGAAGACAGTATCATGCGTGGCGAGGATAGGATAAAGAACATCCTCCGCAACGAGCTTAAATGGCTAAAGCGTGGTGCAAAAGCTAGGTCAACCAAGCAGAAAGCTAGGATAGACCGCATCGAACAGATGCAAAACCGACCAAAGGTTGTAAAAGAGCAAGAGATAGAGATGGAGATCACAGGGCAACGCCTAGGTAAGCAGATCCTTGAGGTCGAATCCGTATCGAAATCATATGACGGCAAAGTAATTCTTAAGCCGTTCACATATACATTTAACAATAAAGAGAAACTCGGCATCATAGGTCCTAATGGGGCTGGCAAGAGTACATTCATAAGGCTGATAACTTCTGAAGAGCCTTCTGATACTGGTGAAGTTCGTGCAGGGATAAATACATCATTTGCTGTTTTTGATCAGCATAGTAAAAACCTTGACCCAGAAAAAAGACTAATAGATGTTGTCCGTGACGAGAAAGAGGTTATCCTCCTGCCAAACGGCAAAACTATCAGCGCTGGTCAAATGCTGGAGAAATTTCTGTTCCCTTCGATTATGCACCACACACCTGTCAAGAAACTATCTGGCGGTGAGAAACGCAGACTACACCTAGTCCTTATACTTATGCAGAACCCAAACTTTCTTATCCTTGATGAGCCGACCAACGACCTTGATATCAAAACCCTATCCGTTCTTGAGGACTTCCTTGTTGATTTCCCAGGCTGTCTGCTTGTGGTGTCACACGACAGATGCTTTATGAATAGGGTCTCAGATAACCTACTCATCTTTGACGGTAATGGAAATATTGAAACCTTTTTCGGTGATTATGATGACTATCTTGTGGAGCGAAAAGAGAGAGCCATTAAAACAAAAAAAGAGGCAGAACCAAAGAAGGTTATCGAAACGAGTAAGCCTAAGAACAAACTCACATATATGGAAAAGAAAGAGTTGGAGACTATCGAGCCTGAGATAGAAAAGCTTGAAGCTGAGCTGACTGAACAGCAGTCGATACTGGCAAAGGGTGGCTCAAATTATACAGAGCTAGCCGAAGCGCAGGCACGGATTGATGAGATAGAGATGGAGATACTCGAAAAGATGGAACGACAAGAACTACTTATGGAAAAGGGATCGTGAAACTTGATCAACTACTAGAAAAAATTAACATTCCAGCACTCAAAGAATTGATAGAGTCTGAAACAGTTTACGAAAGTAAGATGATGAAGATGGTATTCGATGATATCGACATCATTAGTATGCCAGCCATAGAGCTTTATAGACTACACTTCGCCCTATTCCACGCTTTATATACACTTCAAAATGAATACGTTAATGATGGCAAATATCTACACATTCATTTTATGCAAACTGGGGTATTCGACTATCCAGCAGATAACAAATGTGCCTATTTCGATAAAGAGACAATGACCTTCTGCGGTCAAGCAAATATTGACAATAGTAGCCACTGCGCACTACACAGTGAACAGCTAGGTGACGATGCCATAGAGTCTTTGTCGCTAAAATACTTTTATCTAGATAAGCAGAACTATGACAAGCTGGACAGTGTAACGGCGGAAAGCCTGCTCTCTGGCGCATGGGAGATTCTCAGCTCCGAAAACAGCCTAAACGATGCTTATCTCGCCCTCGGTCTACACGGACACGAAAACAGCCAGACGGTTAAGATTCGCTTCAGAGAACTTTGCAAAAAATATCACCCAGACAATGGCGGTGACCGTGATAAATTCATGGATATCAATAGGTCATACAGGCTCATCATTAAATGGTTAAAAGAAGCGACCAGCCTTAGTTAATATTACTCATAAAGATGATTGACCAAATCACCTGACAGTACTATATTCGCTAGCTCCGTAACACATGAGGTCAAAAATAAATGAATTCACTAATTATACTCTCTGCCCTATTCTCAGCTGCATTAGTTGTGGCATCTATACTCTCTAGCAAGATCATTACAATATTCGGTTTTTTCGTCCCAGCAGGGATCATAGCCTATTCCATAACGTTCATAATAACCGACACAACAAGCGAGATTTATGGCAAAAAAGCAGCAGACACAGTTGTGCTCTCTGGCTTCATATCACTCGTAGTCACATTCCTTATGATGCAAGCATCTATAATCCTTCCTAGTGCCCCTTTTTGGACTAACCAAGAGGCATTTGTATCAGTTATCGGTAGTACATCGAGGATCATAATAGCGTCACTTGTGGCATACGTTATAAGTCAGTTCCATGACGTATGGCTATTTCATTTTCTCAAACAAAAGACAAACGGCAAGCATCTATGGCTTAGAAACAATGCCTCAACAGCTATCTCTCAGTTCATAGATTCTTTCATATTCATAAGCATAGCTTTCTATGGTGTAATGCCTATCTGGCAGTTGATATTTGGTCAGTGGGTTATAAAAATGGCTATAGCACTTATAGACACACCTATAGTATATTTACTCGTTGGAACTCTCAGGAAGAAAGCTAATAGCCTAGTAACTGCATAATCACTTTTTTTAATAAGCAGGAGAAAGACTTGAACAAACATATCTCATTAGCTACCATACTAATAATCATACTATTCTCTACATCACACTTAGCTATTGCTGAGGATGAGGGGACAAAAGGAACCTTAAGTATTGTTGTTGAGAATGATATATTTCATAGCGACAGATACTATACAAATGGAGTGCGAGCTTCTTGGCTTTCTAAACCGGGTGCAGGGTCCGCATGGGCACTTAAAGCCGCCCACCTATTCCCATTATTTCCAGAGCAAGCGACAGTACAGGCTAACTATGCGATAGGGCAAAACATGTATACTCCAAAAGATATTACTGTCGAAACACTATCGGAAGATGATCGCCCCTATGCTGGCTGGCTTTATGGTTCGGTTGGTTTAATCGCGGAAACAGGAAATTGGCTAGACCAGCTCGAACTCACAGTCGGAGTTGTAGGTCCTGCATCAATGGCTGAGGATACTCAAAAACTTGTACACAGGAATATCGGCTCAAAAAAACCTATGGGCTGGGATAACCAATTAAAAAATGAAATTGGAATAGGTCTAACATACCAACGAAGCTGGAGAGGCTTGGTTTCAGGTAAATCACTAGGTTTGGACTACGACATTACACCTCACGCTGGAGGTGCACTTGGCAATATATATACATACGCAAACTCTGGACTGACAGTCAGATACGGAAAACAACTCCCTTTGGATTACGGACCACCACGTATACAGCCAAGTATGCCTGGTTCTGAATTTTTCGTCCCACAGATAAAAATGCGATGGTATATATTTGCTGGGATAGAGGGGCGAGCAATAGCCCACAACCTCTTTCTTGACGGAAACACTTTTCAAGATAGTCACAGTATTGACAAGGATCAATTTGTAGGTGATCTACAATACGGCATAGTTATAACCAAGAAAAAGCTACGCGTAAGCTACACTCACGTTATCCGTACCAGGGAATTTGTAAACCAGAGCACAAATGACCAAAATTTCGGTGCTATTAGCGTATCTATGCAGTTTTAATTACTATATCGTCTGGCGGTTTAACTACTTTTACTCATATTTGT
This sequence comes from Denitrovibrio sp., assembly GCA_002869185.1. Taxonomy (GTDB): domain Bacteria; phylum Chrysiogenota; class Deferribacteres; order Deferribacterales; family Geovibrionaceae; genus Denitrovibrio. The sequence goes on from PKTN01000012.1 coordinate 131,313, forward strand.
TGTATACGGATATTCAACTACACTTAAATTCAGCAAGATTGGTCAGGATATATATAAATAGATGGACTAGATTATAAGCAGAATTGATGTTGGAGGTAGACAACATGCCCATTGAGAGGATTAAAAGGGTTCAAGATTTCATACTGCATAATCTAGATAAAGAACTGACACTTGATATTTTAAGTGAAGTAGCTAATCTGTCAAAATTTCACTTTCACCGTGTTTTCTTGGTACATACAGGGATGACACTCTTCAAATTTATACAAATGTCACGCCTTAAAACGGCAGCCTACCAGCTAGCTTTCAACAAAGACATGCAGATTATCGACATAGCCCTTGATGTTGGTTTTGAAAGCCCTGAAGCCTTCGCTCGTGCTTTCAAAAAAATGCTAACTCAAACTCCTTCTCAATTCAGAAAAAAACCTAATTGGGACTTTCGATATAATAAGTTTCAATTTCAAAATTTGAATGGAGTAGAAAGAATGGATGTAAGAATTGTTGATTTCCCAGAGACTAAGATAGCTTTAATAGAACACAGAGGCTCACCAAACAAAATATTAGAAACTGCCGGACAGTTTATTAAATGGCGAAAAGAGACAGGGCTATCCCCTATCAAAACCAGCAAAACATTTGGCATACCTTATAGTGACCCAAATGTGACCCCAGAAGATGATTTTCATTTCGATGTATGTGGCTCTATAAACGATGATGTGCCTGAAAATGATTATAAAGTTAAGACAGGTAGTATCCCAGGTGGACGCTGTGCTGTGGTACAACATATAGGTAGTCTGGATAACATCTCTGAAAGTGTCTATTACCTTTATAAAAACTGGCTACCCACCAGCGGAGAGGAGTTAAGAGATTTCCCATGCTATTTTCAATATTTAAATCTTTTAATCGATGTCGATGAATGCGACCTAATTACAGATATCTACCTACCACTTAAATAGTGGTGGGTGGATACATACGATATCGACATGACACCTTATATTTGAATTTGATTACAGAGGTTGACCAAATCATGCATCAGACATATATTGTCCTAAGGTTAATAATATAATTTTTAGGAGAAAAAAATGGCTAGCAAAACAGGCGAAACATATATCTGTAAGGTATGTCAAGCGATGGTAAAGGTTACTAATGGCGGAAGTGGTGCTCTAATGTGTTGCATGGTCAGGATGACAAAACAATAACCTGTGTTACCTTAACGTCTATGAAAATCTACTAGTTGAGTGAACTATGAAATATACTGGATCATGCCTTTGTGGTGATATAACTTTTAAAATCGAAGGTGAATTTGAGAATTTCTTTTTATGCCACTGTGAACACTGTCGAAAAGATACTGGCTCTGCTCATGCTGCTAATCTTTTCTCATCCACAGCAAAGCTCACATGGCTCTCAGGAGAAGAGAATGTTAAAACCTTTGATTACAAATCAAGTGGTCATATAAAAAGTTTTTGTCCTATTTGCGGGTCATCACTTCCAAATATACAAATGGACGGTAGTCTGTTAGTTGTTCCTGCTGGGAGTTTAGATGTCGATGTTCCTAATAAACCAAATGCTCATATATTTTGTTCCCACAGAGCAAACTGGGATGAGAAACTCGAAAACATCAAAAAATTTCAAGAGCTTCCAAAATAACAAAAAAGACCCCTTACAGCTTCCTGATAGTTTTTGATATTTAATGGTTATCTATAAGTCAGCGGTATCACTTGATGCGCTAATGTATTGCATAGCTATGATGACGAAACACTAAAATCAATCCTTATATTCAATAATATCGCCCGGCTGACAGTCTAAGTACTTGCAGATAGCCTCAAGAGTTGAAAATCGTACTGCCTTTGCTTTTCCAGTTTTTAAAACTGAAAGGTTCTGCTCTGTTATGCCTATAAGTCTCGCAAGATCCATAGATTTCATCTTCCTTTCAGCGAGCAATACATCAAGTTTTATAATTATTGGCATATAATCTCCTATATTGTTAGGCTATTTTCTTCTGCCATAGCAATGCCTTCTTCTATCACCCATGCCACAACCCATATAACACTCCCAATAAGTAGGATAAATATGTCATTTGAGTTGAAGGAGACTTCTAAAACACGACTTCCAGGAGGGTTGCTTAATGAAAACAAAACACTTTTCGCTGATTCGTAAATAATTGACCCAAAAACTACAGCTAATAAGTATTTAGCAACTCTTCTGAAGTAAACAACATGCTCGACTGAAAATATGATACCAGCCTTATACTTACTAAAAATCTTGTGTAAATTAAATAAACAATAAAGCAGTGCTGATATTGGTAAAAGGCTAATAGCGAATCCAACAAGCTTTAGAGATGGTGAGAGCTGCCCAGAAACAAGAGGTACTGGAACACTATTCACTGTTATCAGGTATTCTGGCATAACGTCTATAAACAGCCAGAAACATATATCGTATATAACAAAAATGACCATTAATAAGAACAATATTCTGTTTATATACCCGCTCACTCGTTTTATCTTTGCGATGTTATTCATAAGTCACCTCATATAATTTATATGGTAACAATAAGGGCTATCTTATCAATTGTCAATAATTTTTTATCGTTTATCGATAATTTATAGTTATAAAAAAAGGGAGCATAAAGCTCCCTGATAGTTTTTTCTTATAATGTTTAGTAGTTAGCTACTGACATTTCAAAGTGTTCTTGCTTATGTGCGCAAGCTGGGCATACAGAAGGAGCTTCAAGACCTTCGTGTACGTGACCGCAAACAAGACATTTCCAAGTAACAGTCACTTCTTTCTTAAATACAAGTCCGTTCTGGATATTCTTAATAAGGCTAAGGTATCTTGCTTCATGATGAGCTTCAATATTAGCGATATTTTTAAATAGAGATTCCACATGAGGGAAACCTTCTTCAGCAGCAATTTTTGCGAAGTTAGGGTAAAGTATTTCCCACTCTTCATGCTCACCATCAGCAGCGAATTTAAGGTTATCAAGAGTGTTTGAGTATGCAACAGTGTAGTCAGCGTTAACGTTAAACATGAGAGGCATTTCTGCAACACCATCACATGCATACTGAAAAAATCTTTTAGCGTGCATTCTTTCGTTTATTGATGTCTCAAGAAAAATGTTTTCTATCTGACGGTATCCTTCTTTTCTAGCCACACCAGCAGCATAGTCATATCTGTTTCTCGCCTGTGATTCACCTGCGAATGCTTTCATAAGATTCTGAAGAGTCTCTGTTCCAACTAATGATTTAGCCATTATTTCCTCCGTAATTGTAACTAAAGACATCTTAACATAACTAAACCAAAATACAAGTACATTTTACATATTGTTTTTAGATAATTTTTATCAACTAACTATCAGCTTATCAATCATCTTATTCATCTCTACCTTAAACACTTCAACTGCCTTACTAAAATCCCGTAGCTTAATGTGCATATTTGGGTCACCATGCTTCACAGCATCACTGATTAAATCTGCGTACTTATGAGCCTCTTTATGCGGTGTTTCAATAGCTTTATAGTTTGGATCGTTTTTGAACTGTTCCTGATATTCATCACTGTAATAGACCTTACCGAACATACAATTAGCATGATCTGGTATTTTCATATCCGTATGTTTGCTAATAACAGCCATCTGCATCGCCTTCAAAACGTTAGCATGTGCAACTTTAGCTCTTATGAACATAGCGGCTCTATCACCTTTTTTATATTTAGAAACTGCTGAGTCGATAGCGTTTATAGACTGCATTAACCCACCGATAGAACTAGCAAGAGTATCCCCAAGCTCATCAAGCAGCTCTGAGTCTTTACGGAAGTTTTCTATATTCTCAGCTATCTGGCTTGATGCACCGACCTGCTGACCTATTGATGCTGATATATTACCAATAAGGCTGTTAACATCTTCAATCTCTCTAGCAACTGTATCAAAGCTATCACTAACTTCTGCATTCATGCTTAGCTGTGCAACAACAGCTTCTGATGTCTTAGATGACATATCAGCCGCCTGTCTTATTTTTCCTGTGATCTCATTAACAACACCACCAATCTCCTCAGTAGCGTCACGAGTTCTCTCTGCAAGCTTTCTAACTTCGTCAGCCACAACAGCAAAACCACGCCCAGCCTCACCAGCTCTCGCAGCCTCAATAGCTGCATTAAGTGCAAGAAGGTTAGTCTGATCTGATAAGTCGTTAATAACCTGTACAACATCACCAATACGCATAGCTTCTGATTCAAGTTCTTTTATATCATTAGCTAGCATGTTCATTGTTTCACCAACGATTTCAGATTTAGCGACTGTATCATGGATTTTTTCAGATCCAGCATTTGCGATATTGACAACGATGCCTGCTTTATCCGCTGAATCATTAACTAAATCTGATATCTCAGAAATTGTCATAGAAAGCTCATGCCCCGCTGTTGATACCTCACTAGAAACTGTGTTGCTATGCTCAGCAATCTTTTTAATCTCAGCAATCTGATTAATAAGCGGAATAGTCGCATCAGCAGCCGTAGATATACCTACATAAGCGTCACGCATATTAGAACTCATTCTATTTGCAAATTCCTTAATATTAAGATCAAGTTTTGAATTATTTATAGCAACTAGATCACCATACTCTAGGATGCATTCGCCATCAGCATTGGTGTTCTTTTTTGAAGCATCAGGATAAAACACTGACATAAGGATAATAGCTATACTCACTATAGAAGCGATAACAATAGCCAGCCCGCCTGCATGGGCAAAAAATAGAATAAGTGGTAATAAGACAAGAAGACCTAATTGAAGATTCTGTTTATTGCTTTTCAGCATATCCGCCTCCAAAAAACTATAAATTAGTGAGAATAAAGTCACGTGTTTTATATAATAATTTTAAACATCTGTACATAATTCTTTCACTAAAAATAACATTTTTTAGGCATAAAAAAAGACCGCTTGCTCAGGGCTGCCTTTTTTAAAAGGGGGTCTATGAAAATATAAAATTTGGATATCCCTGAGAACATCAGGAATTCTTTACTAACTTATTTGCCGTGGTGCCAAACAAAGCCCCAGTAACCAGCAAATGCTAAAACACATATTGTTCCTAATACTGTTGCATACATTATATCACCTCGAAGTATTTCGTTATTTATGACTTACTTATAAAAAACATACTCCTTCATAAAAATAAAACAAGTACTATTTTTGTTTCAGTTTATAGCTTTCCTTGTTGTTTTACAGCACTCTGTTTTATTTTCACAACTGACAAAAACAACAGAATATCTGACAATATAATACATCCTGTTTTTTCCAATAACAGACCAACAGATAGAATAATTAATGCTTTTTTATCAATATCTTGTATTCATAGAAACATAAATAACAACCAAGTTACTCATGTGAAATAATTTCAAACATGACTCAATAATCACGAACACTTAGTTAAATCATGTTAACTATAACTGCAAAAAAGAATAAAAAAAAATTAGGGCAGGCTTATTCAGCACCACCCTAATTATAAATATATTTGTTATCAGTAACTTAAACTATAGTCTCATTTCAGAAACTAATTTTATAAAGTTGAGACTTAAGGTTTAAGCCCTGTATCTATAATGATATAGACATCCATAGGGACAATACCTGCAACCCCACCAACATCCTTTAATTTGTCTTTAGCAGTCGCCTCTATTCCATGTTTTTTTAGCCTTTCGATTGCTGTATCGACTGATATATTTAAAGATTCTGCGATTCTCTCAACAGACTTCTTACCCATACCTGTCCCCATCATCGATTCATACTTGCTCATATCAATACCATCAGAAGTAGCTGTCACCTCTTTTACAGGAGTACTCTTTTTAATCTTTGATGATTTCAATATCTCGAAAATATCTGCTGGTCGTTTATTATTATTTCTAGAGATTGTCTTCAAAGTATCCATCATGTCGTATTTGATATTAGCTTTATCAAGAGCTACTTTTGCAAGCTCAGTATCAAAATTCATCCGAGCGATGAATGCAGTAAGGTTTGTGAGCTCAGCATGAGAATATGGTGGGTTACCAAGAGTGTATTCGTAATCCTCTTTGTAGTCATTAATAGCATTCACTATATTACCAAAAGGAGGAACCATCATAAGTGTACCCACGATAAAAATAACCGAGAGGACAAAACCGAAAAGTGTCTCTTTTGTAAATAACACAAATTTGCCAGATCTATTACTCATATAGTTCATAATTGGCTTCCAGTTAAGCCAAATATGTAAAACCATACACACCAGAAAAAGCATAGAAATAGTTGTATGTGTCTCAGTAAACATTTCCTTGTTAAGGCCGAATATTCTCCAATCTGCCCAATAAGCGATCCTGCCAGGAGGAACGATATACATTATTATGCCTGTGAAGGCTAAATACAGAAAAGAGAACGTCGAAGTCATAGAAACCGCTTTACGTAAAACATTCTTATTCATAAAAAATCTCCAGTTATTCTTGGTATATCTCTACACAAATATACCATCATTATTCTATTTTACTAATTGCAATAAAGATGCCGATTAGCATTTGCTCATAACCTATTATTAATAAATACAAAATTATTTTCTTGGTTTGTAACATTTCTGCACACTTGTGAAATAAATGCACAATATTGTTTAATTTTACGAACTTATGCTATATATTTTGGTTTATGAAAAACATCTTATTCGACCTAGACGGTACAATCTCTGACCCACAACTCGGTATAATAAACTGTATAGTTTATGCCTTAGAAAAACTTAATGTAGACGTTCCCGAACGTAACAGCATGAATAAATATATTGGTCCACCACTCTGGGAAAGCTTTAAAGAGATGCTAGGTACTGAAAGCAAGGAAGAGGCTCACGAAGCAGTAGTAATATACCGCGAGCGTTTTTCGAAAATAGGAATGTTTGAAAATACTCCATATGATGGAATCTTCGAAACACTAGATAGCCTTAAAAAGCATGGATATCAACTTTTCATATGCACATCTAAGCCTACCGTCTATGCTAAACAAATTGCAGAGCATTTTAAATTTGACAGTTATTTTAATGAAATTTATGGAAGTAACTTAAATGGCTCTCACGTAGAAAAAACAGAGCTCATTGCCCATATTATTCAAACTGAAAAAATCAACCCATATGAATCTGCAATGATCGGAGACAGAATTTATGACATTACAGGGGCCATCAATAATGGTTTATCCCCTTATGGAGTCTCGTATGGTTATGGCAACCAAGAAGAACATAAAGACGCTATAACTGTATTTAACACACCAAAAGATATATCAACTTTTTTCCTCAGAAAATAATAATTGGTTTTCACACTAATTTAGTGTTTTTTATTTTTTTTCCTGTTAGTATTTAGTTAGTACACATGGAGGAAACGATGAAAAAACTGATTATTGTAGTATCAATGTTAATATTAGCACTCCCTGCTTTCGCAGCAGAAAAGGGTGAAACATACCTTGGACCAGTGCTTGGCTACCACTTTTTTGATAACGACCAAAAGCTTGATGATAAAGCTGAGCTCGGTCTTAGACTAGGCTACTTCTTTACTGATAGCATCGCTGTTGAATACGAAATAGACTATACAAAAACTGATCATGATGTAAAAGGTGACACAAACGCTACCTCTTTATCTGTTGTAGGGGCGAAATTCTTCGACCTAACTAGCTACTACAAGCCTTTCATCTTTGCCGGTGTAGGTGGACTACTTGCTGAAGATGACATGGGCTCACTAGTTGCTGGTATCGGTGCAAGAATCATTGCTAACGATAAGATCAGCATAGATTTCAGAGTTAAAGATATGCTCCACTCAAAGGGTGGGCGTAACGATATTATTCCTTCGATAGCACTCAACTATCACTTTGGCAGTAAGATGTATGACTATCCTGAACCAAAAAAGGCTGAGCCTGCTCCAGAGCCAAAAAAAGACACTGATGGCGACGGCGTGTATGATGACGCTGACAAGTGTCCAGCCACACCTAAAGGTTACCCTGTAAATGCTGCTGGCTGTACCGAAGATAATGACCAAGACGGCGTATACGATTTTAAAGACAAATGTTTATCAACGCCTGCTGGCAGACCAGTTAATGAAACAGGCTGTACTCCTGACACTGATAAAGACGGTGTTTTTGACTTTGAAGACAGATGCCCTAATACTATGGAAGGCGTTACAGTAAACTCTGCTGGTTGCTTTAAATCAGCTACTCTTCAAATCAACTTTGGCAACAACAGTGCAAATATTGATCAGAACTACCTTGAAAACATTCAGAAATTTGCCGTTTTCCTTAAGATGAACAACCACATAAACGTTGAGATTCAGGGACACACAGACGACAAGGGTGCTGCATCTTATAACAAAGCTCTATCACAAAAAAGAGCAGATGCTGTAGTTAAGATACTTACATCAAAATATGGAATAAGCAAGAATAGGCTAACTGCAATCGGATACGGTGAGGCTATGCCTCTCGTCCCTAATGACAGCCCAGCTAATATGCTCAAAAACCGTAGAATAGATACAGTCGTAAAATAGACAATAAAAAAGGGGCGCCAGTCTAGCGCCCCTATACTCATACTTAACTCTCGAAGGACAGCTTTCTAGGATTGGAGTAAATTACCCAGAAACCTTCTTGAATTTGTTAAACAGCCTTCGCCTTAGACAATTTACTGTCTATGAACTCATATAGCTCAGCTTTACTTATGGAGCTCATATTACCAATATAGGCAATCTGCTCGTCTCCATAGAGATACATGATCTCTTCTTTTGATAGGTAAGTCTTCTCGAATTCATTTCTAAAAGTAAGCTCTCTGTCTGTCCAGCGCTCTAGTGTGTTAATACTAAGCAAGACGAAGTGCTCTGCTTTAAAAACGAATCTTGAAAGCACGACAAATTTGTCTTTTTCGAGACTCTTGTCGTAAACTCTGAAAATATCACCGACATAATACGACCTTTTTTCCAACATATCCCGTTTCACCTCATGATAATTGAATCTTAAGTCACAACAAAATAATCGCACCAATGCTCATAGCTGGCAATAGAAATATATCAATAATGGATATTTTAATTAATAATAAAGGCAACCCAGACAGCCGTTGTACTGAGGGTTCTCGAGTACTGATATCTGAGTTGATGATAATTCTGAAAGGAAATGTATGAGAGCAGTGTTCGAAGCTACTCCTCCAGCGGCATATATTTTTTTATTACGATATTTACGGATTAGCGGAAAGAGCCTCCTACTAATGCTTTCATTCACGCCTGCCGCGATACTTTCTATCGCAATACCCTCTGCTATTTTTCATACCAGCTCACTTTCAGAGAAGATTGCACAAGTAGAGCTTAGTTTTATAGGGTCTGAAGCCATCTGAGTGAGCTCGTCTAAGCTTATGTCGAGTATACGGCTAGCATTCTCCAAAAACCGCCCAGTACTGGCTGCACACTTATCATTCATAACAAAGTCTTCGATGTAGCTATCTTTTACATAGATAACCTTACTGTCCTGACCACCTATATCAACTAATATAAACTCTTGGTCACCAGTAGCCTCAAGTGCGCCCCTATAGTGAGCTTTAATCTCAGAGATAACGCGTGCGTTGGCGAATGACATCATATTCCGACCATAGCCAGTGGCTACGATATCAGCATCTTCGGTCGCACCATATGATGAAAGGTCTATCAATACATTCCCGTCTTCACGCTTTACTCTGTTTTTATAAAAATAGACTGTATCTTCTCTGTAAAAATTGATTTCATCATCTTTTTTAATGGCGATTTTTACAAATCTGCTACCAAGGTCTATGCCTAGTTTCATCTTTGTTTCGCCTCCAGCATCTCAAGGAATGATTCAATACGGATTTTTGTTCTGGCATCAATACCACTCGGTCCATCCCCCTCAATAGCAAGAATAGGACAGTCTATCCGTTCCTTCATTATAATATCCTGTATCTGTCTATAGCAAAATGACTGAACATAGTGGATCAACCCGTCCAATTTTCTCTCTTCCTGTTGAGTTTTTGCATCATCAATACGAGAAAAGACATCGTATGGGTATGTATAGTCAACATATCTCTGCACATAGTCTTCACTCTCGGATGGGATAGCAAACTGTCTCTGCACCTCATTGAATACTACAGATGCACCTCTATCTTCGATGAACTCATATATATCGCTAAATATCGTAGGAACACCTATAAATCCAAGCCTAAGTCTGTCCCTAGCGGGTTCCCTGTTAGCAGCCTCTTTCATAAACTCATCAAGCTCTTGCTCATATTTAATGTGATCAGTATTGAAATCAGTAGAAGTGACTAGCCAAAGGTGGTTCTCAAAACCTGTTACGTATCCCTAAGCTGTCATTTTATCAAGCTTACGCAGTTTTTGTCTAACACTGTCAGTCTTTTTTGAATATTCTATCCCTGCTTCGAGTGTTGTCCCTATAGACTTCGCAAAACGTTCCATCTCAAATTTTAAGGCTTCGTAACGCCCCTCTTTCTCGAAAGGATAGCTGAATGTATGTACTTTAATACCACTATTGATAAAGAGCTCAGCAAGTGCATGGGAGTTGCTACAATCACCTTGGGTAACAGCGACAACCTCATCCACAGAACCACTCCTAACTGCAGAGTAGATCCCTTTTATCCACGCACAAAGGTTACGCGGCAGACCTTCATCCTCTGCAAAATCAGCCATAGAAGAAGGATCATCATCAGTTATAAAAACGTTGTTTAGATCGACAGGAATCTTTCCTGATGCAAAGATTATCTCCACTGGAACAGTGGTGGTAAAACCGACTCTTTTCATTTCAAACTAAAATCTATGTATTTCCGAACCTCTTTATTAAGTCCGACTCTATTTTTAAAAATAACCTTGTTATCTTCGAAAAACTTATCCATATGATTAAAGTCAACGATATCAAGATAATCACCAGTAACTTTATCTTTAACTCTCATAACCTGAGTCATCTCATTCTCTTTTATCTTTTTAGCTTTAACTTTTCTCTTATCTTTATAGATAAAAACTTCGCACATATCTTATGCACATGTAACATCGACCTCATACCAAGTCATATCCTCATAAACTACCATCCAACGTTTGTCCATCAATTCACCTTCAAAAATCTATATTGCAAAACAAATAGATATAATAATATTAATTGCATCCTATTTATTATTAAAAGTATAGTCAAGAAATAGAATTCCGCTACTACATATTTACATTATAGGTTATACTTTAAACACACAAGTAGACAGGAGAATATACATGAAAAAGACTCCAATTATTATTGCCTGTGCATTTATTTTAGGGCTTGCAGTTGTGTTAATGATATTTATCAAGGTAAATATGCCTAAACAATATAAAATCGCCGTATTAAACTATAGCCCTGCTGGAGAACAAGCATTGGCTGGTCTCACACAAGGTCTAGCTCGTAACGGATACGTTCAGGGTAAAAACTTAGAACTTATCTATAACGGAGTCAAAACAGATAAGAAACTCCTTAAGATTGAAGCAGAAAAGCTTATAAAAGAGAAGCCTGACCTTATCTATACTATATCAACACCTTCGACTTTGATAATGAAAGAGTTGACGGCTATATCACAAACTCCCATTGTCTTCGGTCCTGTCAGCACACCTGAAGAAGTAGGCATAATCGATAATATGAAAGAGCCTGGAGGCAATATTACAGGGGTCACTTTTGGTCCACAAGAGCCAAGGCGCTTTGAGATGATGATCAAATTAGACCCTGACATTAAAGATGTCCTCATCCCATATAATCCTAATGATTTAAGCCCTATAGCTGGCGTTAAGATGATTTCAGACGTTGCAGAAAAATTAGGTATAACTATTAAACCACTCAAAATAAATGGCACCAGTGAACTTGAAACAAAACTATATGGTTATACAGATAACTTTGACGCAATTTTCACACCAACAGATGCAATGATTGTTTCACAAACTGCACTTATATCTAAATTTGCTATCAGTAAAAATGTTCCATTCTCCTGCCCTCAAACAGAAGGGGTTAAACTTGGAGCTCTATTTGCATACGGCTTTAGTGTCGAAAATGTCGGTATTCAGGCAGCCAGGGTAGTACATATGATTCTAAGTGGAACCAATCCTGGAAGTATACCTATCGAGCTAGCTGATTTTACACTAGCGATAAACTTGAACACTGCGGATAAGATAGGAATAAAAGTACCACAGTATCTTCTTAAGAATTCATTTATTGTAAGAGATTAAGTATGTTCAAAACACTCAAATCGAAGGTTATAGTCTCTTTTATTTCACTTATCATTTTACCCGTTCTTATAGGTGCGGTTATAATAGTATCAGAGATCAAATCTACCCAGCAAAACCAGATTGATATTATACAAACTCAAATGACGACAAGAGTTGCCTCCGAATTTGAAAATTATATTAAATTTCACGTTTCTCAAATAAAGCAGTTAAATGAGCTTCAAGATATGCCTTGGGATGATCTAAAAGCAATGCATGATAAGCTACTAGCTCAAATTATGTTCAACAATAACTTTGACCAGATAATATTACTAGACAAAGATGGTGACCAAGTCGTAAAAGTGCATAGATATAACATCTTTCAAAATAAATCTATTATCAACTACACATCAAAAATCGAATATCTCTTTCCTAAGTTAAATAACTCAATTTTTTTTGGAGATATAACATTCAGCGAAGAGACAGGAGAGCCTATCTCTGACATCTCTTTCGACCTAAGAGCCCCACAAACTAATGAGCTCATTGGCGTAATGATAGTCTCCCTTCGACTAAAACCTATATGGAATCTCTTAGCTAATATACAGGCACAACCAGGACAATCCGTTTATATCCTAGATTCAAAAAATAGATTAGTAGCACACCCTAACCCATCTTTAGTTTTAAAGAACACCATACATATACTGCCTAAGTCAACTATTGGCACTGGAATATCAGGCAATAAATCATATATAAAATATAAAAAAATTAATTTTGGAAATCAGTATTTCACCGTTGTATCAGAACAAAACCTTAAGGATGCTTTCTACCTTATTAGATATATAAGCATGGTAGTATACATAGTTGTGGGTAGTGCGATACTAATGAGTATCTTTCTCGTCATATTCAATATCAAATACATTGTAAATCCTATCAACCATCTTGCAAGTGTTGCTAAAGAAATCTAATCTGGAAATTTAGATAAGACTGCAAAGGTATTCACTAATGATGAGATTGGAGAGATGGCAAAAGCATTTAATAAAATGACAAAAAAGTTGAAAGACAATAATACTCAATTACAACAATTTAATATAGGTCTACAGAAAAAAGTGAATTCTGAAATACAAAAAACTAGGAGGATAGAGCAGTTATTCTTTGAACAAAAGAAATTTGCTGACATGGGTCAAATGATCAATGCAATCGCACACCAATGGAGACAACCTCTCAACAATATTGGTTTAATACAGCAATATCTTACCGACGCAGTTTTAAACTCTGAAATAGGAAATGAAGAATATAAAGAGCACTCTGAAACACTAATGGAAATAGTAGACAACATGTCTGCAACCATTGATGATTTTAGAACTTTCTTTACAACTGCCAAGGTAAAGGAACGCTTTAATATCATTCCAGCGATAAACGAGTTCATGCGACTTACTAGTGCACAGCTAGAAAATAGTAATATAAAGAACACAACACGATGCTTATGTTGTGAAAATAACAACTGCTTTGAAACAGCGACCTATGAAGATAAAGGTTGTATTTATAACGACTTAAATGTCTTAGGTTACCTAGGAGAATTTAAACAGGTTCTGCAAAATATCGTTATGAATGCCAGAGACGCAATCATAGAAAATAATATTGAAAACCCAGTGATAGAAATCTTAGTTGATACCATAGAACAAGATGTTGTAATAACCTTTGAAGATAACGGGGGCGGTATTCCAGAAGATGTAATATCTAATATATTCGACCCGTATTTCACAACTAAAGAAGAGGGAAAAGGGACTGGTATAGGACTCTATATATCAAAGCTTATTATACATGATCACTTCGGAGGAAAACTCACAGCCTCAAACACTGATGACGGAGCATTATTCACCATAACACTCCCGAAGGTACAAGAAATATAAAAGGAATCTATCCCTTTTTCTCTTTAGCTTCTAGCTCATCCGCCCTGTTTTCTGCCGCTTTTCTCTCCATAAGAAACTCTCTGTGCTTCCAAGCGAATTCTGATATATCTTGAAGGAGTGAAAGGTTATATACACCTTCGAACTGCTCAGGTGTTTTGTTCCCCATCACCACGTCAAAAAGATCATTATCGAAAATCTTCTCAAGAAGGACATTAAGCTCTATAAGCTCTTTTTCGCCATAATTTTCAGGAAGGTGATATGTCACATAATCACGTAAGAACATCTCATTCTCAAGCATAGCTCTTCTAGCAGCTTGAAAAATAGCTTTCTTCTTTAATGCTTCAATCTTATCCATTTATGTATCTCCAGTTTTAATTACTTTTCTAATAGGTTTGGTTCTACTATCACAGAGAAAAACTTATGATAGATAACAAAGCCTGGTGGTGTATTTTTAGGCTTTTTTACATGTTTTTTCTGTGTATAGTCAACAGTAACTTTTAGGTCAGCTTTCGCCTTGCTATACCCTGCGACTATTGCAGCGCATTCAGCTATCTCTTCTTTTGTCACTATCCCGTTCTTACGGAATATAAGGTGAGCCGAAGGGATCTTTTGTGCATGAAACCACCAATCAGAAGGGTTTGCAAACTGAAAGACTAGTCTGTGATTAGCCACAGAATTCCTTCCTATATACGCTATCCCTTCCCCTATTTCCATCTTTTCGAACTGTTTTTCTTTAACCTGACGTTTCTTTTGTAACGGTGCTTTCTTCTTCATCTCAACTGAAAGCTCCCGTAATTCGTCATCGTTTGCAGAAATCTCTATAAAATATAGTTGTTCCAAAGCTGAATCAACAATATTATCTACCTCTTCTATTCTTTTATCAAGTAGTGGTATAGATCTTTTAAGCTTATCAGTACGACGATACAGTTTATCTATCTCTTTATTGACTTCAAACAACTCTGGAACCTTATACTCAACAGTGCTAACCCCTTCGTAGGTATATTTATCAAGCTGAACGACACCTTTTGCATTCTTTAGTTTATGTATATTGCTCTTTAAGAGTTCAGCCGTAGTAGATATCTTCTCGTGGTCCTTAGCAACTACTAGCTCCTGTTCAAGCTTATCTTTCAGTTTTAAGTATTTATCCGCCTGTTTCTCAAAAAACCTAACCAGCCTGTTTCTGATACTTACGTCACGCAATGACTTCGGAGTGGTATCTATCAAAGATCCAATATTATCAAACTGAACAAGCTCACCACCCTCAAAAGGTTTGAAAGGGATCAACTTCCCAGCTGTATCCTTATAGAAATTTTCATCATTCAAAGACTCATTAATCAATATAGCAGTCTCATCAAACGAAAAATTGTTCTCTAAATACTTGCCAGCGTGCTTCACAGTTACAGGGTAAAAACCTAATAAGTCAGCAAAATTATCTGTAGTATATTTTTCTAAAGTCTGTATTTTATTAGATTTAGGTATCTGATAAGTCTGCCCTACCCCCATAATTCGATCAGCATCTGGGTTATTCTTACAAAATGTCCAAACAGTCATCCCTTCTTCGTTATTAAGGAGTGCGTTATACATCTTACCTATCAATTCAAAGATTAATCTATGTTTTTCAAGCTTTCCACTTGGTCTACGTTTCTCTATGTCAAAAAATATAACTCGGTCATACTTACGACTGCCAATATGTGTTATCTTGCCACCGTTCAACCTATCTAAGGTTTGGTCGCTCACACCTTCAGATGAAAATATTGTATGGACAGAAGGCTTCCCACCTGTAACACGGACGAAGATAGAAGCTCGTTTCTCCGAGTATACACCTATACAAATCGCATCTTCAGTGACACCCACTTTTGTGATGCTCGTCCCCTCATATCTTTTTTTAAGTATGTTTATCGCTTTGGTAATACTTAGTCCGTCCAAAGGTTTCTCCCTTTTGTGGTAATCTAATGTTCACTATACTACAGAAAGATAGTGAAAATAAATCTTAGATTTTATAATATATATTATACACAAACAATGGAGAACAATATGTACTCAGTTAAAGATATCCTTAAGATGGAAGTTACACTCGCACTAGGTTGCACTGAGCCTGTGGCTATCGCTTTAGCCGCCGCCGCTGCCGCATCATTAATAGATAATAAATCAAAAATAGAAAAGATAGACGTATCCATAGACGCAAATATGTATAAGAACGCACTCGCTGTCTCCATCCCAGGGACAGACGGCAAGTGTGGTGTTGAGCTCGCCACAGCACTAGGCATTATCTCTGGTGACCACCAGAAAAGACTCGAAGTGCTAGAAGACCTCACAGAAGATGACCTACATAAAGCAGAAGCTCTCTCCACCCAGCATATAATTAATATTAAATTGAATAGAGAAGTGAAAGGTATATACATAAACGTTACTATCACTGCAGACAAAAACACAGCCGAAGCCGAGATACGGATGTTCCATAACAATATAGCAGCGATGAAAAAGAACGGGCAGGATGTCGCAATTGACGCTCTCTGCGATGAGTCGCCTGATGGGAAACAAGATATAGCAAAGATGGAAAAATGGCTCACAACCCTTGAGCTATCCGACCTTATGCTTATGATAAATGACCTAGACGAAGAAGACTTTAGTTTTATCCAAGAGGGTGTCGACACAAACCTCAAACTGGCTGATTACGGCATGAAAAACGGTGCAGGACTAGGTATTGGTCGCGCATTTGAAAGGAGCGTAAGATCAAAGCTCGTAAATAAAGATATGGGTGTAGCTGCAAGAATCCTCGCCTCATCCGCATCAGATGCTAGGATGTCTGGAGTCTCTCTACCTGCTATGAGCTCTGCTGGGAGTGGTAATCACGGTCTAACAGCTATCCTCCCAATATGGGCGGTTAAAGACTTTATAGAGCTAGATACCCCTCAGACAGTCCTTGAGGCTATTGCCTTGTCTCACCTTGTCACTGCATACATCAAAGCACACACAGGCAGGCTGTCAGCTATTTGTGGTTGTTCAGTTGCGGCTGGTGCTGGTGCGGCGGCTGGAATCACATACATGCTAGGCGGTACGGCAAACCACATAGCTGGAGCTATCATCAACCATACACACGATCTGGCAGGTGTTATATGTGACGGTGCTAAGGCAGGATGTTCACTTAAACTCGCTACGGCGGCTGGAACTGCTGTCACTGCATCCCTGCTATCACTTCAAGGGGTTGTTGTTCAGGCGACTGATGGTCTCTCTGCGGCATCTCCTGAGCAGTCTATGAGAAACATAGGCACCCTAGCTAGCGAAGGGATGGTCGAAACAGACAGAACTATCCTAAACATCATGCTAGACAAGCAATTCAACAAAAACTTCGAAATATAATATTGAAGCCCTTATAGTAATATAGGGGCTTGATTTTTCTGAACAGTGGTATATTATTCTAAACGTGTTACTCACACATTTATATTCATAAAACTTTAATATAAAACTTATTTAAGGAGATCTAGAAATGGCACAGGAAACTATGCAGTTTAAGACCGAAGTAAACAAACTTATGGAATTGATGATCCACTCTCTCTATTCTCACAAAGAGATTTTTCTCAGAGAACTCATCTCAAACGGCTCTGATGCTATAGATAAGCTCAGATTCGAAGCGATCAAAAATGATAAACTCACTGAAGGGGATGCAAACTACAAGATCAAAATAACTCCTGATAAAGAAGCAGGAACATTAACTATATCTGACAATGGTATCGGTCTTACAAAGGAGGAGTCTATAGAGGCTCTTGGTACTATCGCTCACTCTGGTACAAAAGAATTCATCAAATTGCTAGAAAGCAAAGAAGCTAAAGACAACCCTGATCTCATCGGTCAGTTCGGTGTTGGTTTCTACGCCGCATTCATGGTCGCTGACAAGGTGACTGTCATTTCAAGAAAAGCTGGCGAAGACAAATCTATCGGTATCAAGTGGGAATCAACTGCTGACGGTTCTTTTACTGTTGAGCAGTGCGATAAAGACACAAAAGGTACTGACATTATACTCCACTTAAAAGAGGACGAAAAAGACTACCTCAATGAATGGGAACTTAAAGAAGTAGTTAAGAAATACTCCGACTACATCAGCTACCCTGTTGTTATGGACACAACAAAAACAGTTGAAGAGAAAGAGATAGTCGAAGAAGAAACATTGAACTCTATGAAGGCTATTTGGCTTAAAGATAAAGCTGATATCACAGAAGAAGAGTACAAAGATTTCTATAAGCACATAACTCACGATTTTGGCGATCCTCTTAAGACTCTCCACTACAAAGCAGAGGGCACAACAGAATTCAGCGTACTCGTATATCTTCCGAAAAAAGCTCCTATGAACATACTTTATCAGGACTACAAATCAGGTCCTGCACTTTATGTTCGTAGAGTTCAGATCATGGAAAACTGTGAAGACCTCGTCCCTGTATGGCTTCGTTTCGTGAAGGGTGTGGTCGATTCATCTGACCTTCCACTCAACGTTTCTCGTGAGATACTGCAAAACAACAAGATGGTAGAGATAATCCGTAAGAATATAACTAAAAAAGTACTCGAAGCTATCAAAACAATGAAAGAGACTGAGTACGATGAATATGTCGGTTTCTTTGGCGAATTCGGACGTGTCCTCAAAGAGGGTATCCACTTTGACATGGCAAAAAAGAATGAAATCGCTGATCTCCTCCTTATGGAGTCTACTGCTACTGAAAATGGCAAATTCACTACTTTCGCCGATTACGTTTCACGCATGAAAACTGAGCAGAACGAAATCTACTACATCACAGGTAAGAATAGAGCAGAGCTTGAAAACTCACCTTACCTTGAGGCACTCAAAGAGAAAGAGCTTGAAGTTCTTTTCCTCACTGACGAGATAGATGACATCATAATCTCAAGCCTAATGAACTATAACGAGAAATCTTTCAAATCTATCCTCAAGGGTGATATCGACCTTCAGACTGAGGAAGAGAAGAAAGAGACAAACGAAAACTTCGGCAAACTTACAGATAAGCTTAAAGAAGTCCTTAAAGGTAACGTTAGTGAAGTAAGACTCTCTGCTAGACTTAAAAACTCACCATGTGTTCTTGTCTCTGGTGACGGTGACATGGATGCAAATATGGAAGCTATGCTAAAAGCTATGGGACAACCCATCCCTGAGAGACAAAAAATCCTCGAGCTTAATGCTGGTCACGAGCTTGTAGAAGCTATGAACGCTGAGTTTGAAAAAAATGCTGACAGCCCAAGGGTTGCTGAAATGGGCGAGCTCCTATTCAATCAGGCACTCATCCTCGAAGGCAACATGCCTACAGACCCAGCAAGGTTTACTCAGTTGCTCACTAAGGTAATGACTGACAATATCAAATAATCTAAACATCATTTAGATATACTGAGGGGAGCTTTTTTGGTTCCCCTTTTTTAATGCCCAAACGCTTTACTTTTTATACGTTTTATTGCTAAATTATATAAAAATACCAGAGGCTATTATGAAAAACAGAATAGACGACTTTATAAACGATTTTTACTACGATATAGACAACAGAACAGAGTCAAAGACTCTTGCTATGAAATATATCGATGAAGAGATAGAGATGTCTATGCTAGGTGATTCGTTTAGCAAAATCGATGGATTCATCAGCTGGTATGACGGTCTTAAGGCTGGTTTCGAAACATCCTTTCACCAGATAAAGCAGGTTGAGATCAAAGAAGAGACGGAGTTTCTAAATGTTACTCTCGCCCTCAGCTGGATAGCTAGCTTCCGCAATATGGGTGACAAGAACAAAGTCAAACACAACCTAATTGCAAATATCCACATAGTAGAGAACAGCAATGGGTTCACTATTACAAAATTAAGATGTAAGGCGGTTTAGTCATAATGTCACAAAATAGATCATATTATATCAGTAACAGCAAAGAGATGTATGACTTCCTGCCAGAAACCTGTACCCGTGTATTAGAAATTGGCTGTGGCGAAGGCATATTCTTGGACGGTATAAAGTGTGATGAGAAATGAGGTATGGATATAGATCAAGAGTCTATTGAGAAACTCCAAGCAAAAGGCGTAAAAGCCATTTTTGGAATGTTCGAAGATAAGCATGTTGATCTACCTGATGATTATTTCGACGTTGTAATATGCAATGATGTGATCGAACATATGATAAGCCATGACATGTTTTTCGAAACTATACAAAAGAAGCTAAAGAAAAATGGTTCTTTAGTGGGTTCTATACCAAATGTTCGCTTTTACAAAAATTTAAAACATCTCCTTTTCGAAAAAGATTGGAAATATCAAGAAAGTGGGATACTGGATACTACTCACCTCCGCTTCTTTACTAAAAAAAGCCTAAGAAGATCTTTGATCTCAAATGGATATAACATATCAAAATTAGAAGGTATCGAAGGGAGTAGAGCTCCAATACTAAGATTATTTTTAGCCCTAACCCTTGGTAAGCATAATGATATTCGTTATCGTCAGCTCGCCTTCAGGGCAACTATTAAGGATTAATCATGTCAATTGAAAGCTCAATAGCATTCGTCTTAGCCATGTCACTGTTTGTCTCAAGCCCTGGACCAGGTGTTATGGGGTGTGTAGCTGTTGCTATGAGGCAATCAGTCTCCAACTCTATATCATTCATCCTAGGTATGATTATTGGCGACATCGTCTATCTCAGCTTTGCAGTCTTTGGTCTGACAGCTATCGCAACTAACTTTAACTCTATATTTCACATACTCAGAGTGCTTGGTGGTTTTTACTTGCTATATCTTGCATTCAAACTTTGGAGATCAAAGCCTATAACTGAACAGACAGATAACGTTCCCAGAAAGCGTAATACCTTTTTATCTGGTCTATTCATTACCCTTTCAAACCCTAAGGTCATAATTTTTTATTGCGGGTTTCTGCCGAATTTTATGGATTTAGGTAAGCTGACATCTAACGATCTGATTATCGTATGCATACTCGTAGCCTTTGTTATAACTGTTGTTATGGGTTCTTATTCTTTCATCGCGATGCGGACAGGCAGGGCTATGTCCAGGCGCTCTGGAACACTACTAAACAAAAGTGCCAGCACAGCGTTAGCTGCAACCGGCACTTATTTACTTATCAAACATTAAAAATCTACTTCAGGCGAACTAATTGAACCTGAATACTTGGGATGCACAAAACATCCACTCGAAGTATACCTGTGAGCGTAAATTACACTTTAAATCTACCAACCAGACTTTTAAGATTATCAGCCTGCTTATCTTGATCTCCAATAGTCATAGTAACTTCACCGATGGAGTTTGCACTATCATCGATACTAGTAGCTAGCCCTTGAATCTCAGCAGTAACAGCACTGATAGTTGTCATCTGCTCTGATATAGCTCCACTGATAGAATTGTTAGCAATCTCAATATCACCAACAGATACTACGATATTATCGAAAACAGACTTGGTTTCGTTCATGATGTCGACGCCTTCATTAACAGACGCCTCTGCTTTTACCATATTAGTAGATGCAGATTCAGTCTCTTTCTTAAAGTCTGCAATAATACCTGCAATTTCGCTTGTAGCTCCTTGAGTTCTTTCGGCGAGTTTCCTTACCTCGTCAGCAACAACAGCAAAACCACGTCCAGCCTCTCCAGCTCTTGCCGCCTCAATAGCAGCATTCAGAGCAAGAAGGTTAGTCTGATCTGCGATATCATTGATAACACTAAGAATATCCGCGATCTGCACAGATGATGTTGAAAGGTTGCCAATAGTAGCTCCCAAAAGTTGGGTCGATGCCATAATATCTTCTATCTTACTAACTGATTCTTCAATCTTTATCTTACCCTCTTCTGTGATTCCACTAGATTCCTTAGCTTTTTCAAGAGAGCTGAGTGCACTTTCAGAAATCTCTACAGTAGTAGCGTTAAGCTCTTCCATAGCAGAAGCAACACTTGTCACGTTTGCGGATTGCTCATTAAATGTGAGGTTAAGTTCTTCTGTGGTAGCAGCGAGTTCTGTTGTTCCACTTGCCACTGAATCAGCAGATGCCTGAACATCACCAACGATTTTATGAACATTTTCGATAAACTGGTTAAAGTATGTAATCAGCTCACCAATCTCGTCGTTACTTGTAATAGGAATTCTCTGAGTGAGATCTCCATCACCCGTAGCTATATTTTTAGTAATCACTGTTAGACCAATAATCTTCTTAAGAACGATCTTACGGATTATAAGTATTGTTATTGTTACTGCAATGATTGTAATTATTGTTGATATCAAAATAATAAGATTACGAAGGTGAAATGCTGCTGCAAGAGCCTCATCATAATTTAACTTAACTACCAATCCCCATTTTTGATCAAAAATATTAACACTACTATAAGAAGTTAAAACTTTGCTACCTAAGTTACCTTGTATTATTTCATTCCCAGATTTACCTTCAGTAGCACCCTTCGCTGCTTTAGATTTTACCTTCAGGACACCTACAGTTGTTCCAGAAGAAGCAACAGCCTTATTTTTACCCTTAATCTTATCTATAAAACGATTATCGTTTCTCATGTACATATCAGTACCAATAAGAGCGACCTGTCCGGACTTACCCATTCCTACTTCATCGTACTTACCTTTAAAGTTAGTGATAATGTTAATTTGCTCTTTAGGAAGTTGATAGATCATATATCCTAAGACTTCACCCTCTATAGACACAGGTGTACCAAGAAAAGCGGAAGGCATATTGAGACTTGGTTCATATGGGAAAAAATCAGTAAAAACTACATCTCCCTTCTTTTTACTCTTCAATTTTTTATACGTATCAGCTAGTCCTGAATTTGAATAAACTCCATCTTCTAGGTTAGTAGCAAAATCTTTCTCTTTAAAAACAGAATAGACAACATTACCCTCTGTATCTACTAATAATACGTCATAAAGATTAAAATCGTGAAGGACTTCTAAAAAAGAATTATGATACATGAGGTGTGCAGTACTGTATGGACTGATAAGGTGAGACTTAATGAAGTTCTCTTTCTTACCAACAGGTTCAGGATTGGAATATATAAAAAGTTGTTGCAGAGCTCTACCTTTAAAACTCTTTGGAAGATAATCAGCAGTAGCTCTTTTAGATTGTGCTCTTGGAATATCATAATTAATACGGTTAAGATATTCATTTTCGTACATCTTTTTCAGATCAGCCTCGGTTTGCGCCTCAGTGTCTTCAAAATATTCCTCAATATTCATATAGCCGTCTGTGAGCTCTTCAACAGCAGCGACGGTACTCTCTTGAGCGGCTATAGCTTTTAGAGAGTTCCCCATAAAGGCAAAATAGTCTTCAATAGCTGCGACTTGTGTTGCCCTTACAGATGCAAGTTGTGCAAAGGTAGCGTTAGTCAAACCTTTCTTACTCTGTATAACAGCGACTAAAGTAACAAAAACAGATAACATAATAAAACCACTTAAGATTACGGCAATAATCTTAGTATTTAAAGAAGATGTCTTTTTATTCATTCCGACTACCCCTAATGAAATTAAATTTTTATACTTACTCAACAACGATAAGTACTTTATTTTATTATTATTGACATAATAAACTTGTGCATATTCAAATGAAGATCTATATGTAATAATTAATTAATGTAGGTATTATTACCACTATACGCAGATATGTCAACGTTACATAAAACAAGGTTTTTAATGAATTTTAATCATGACAAAATAATTAATAATGAAATAATAGTATGCCAACCTATAGATGGATTTAGATTTTCCTCTGATTCCATATATTTAGCATGGTTTGCGAATTTAACTAAAAGTTTAAAAATAGTTGACATCGGAAGCGGAAGTGGAATAATTTCTGCTCTACTAACTATTTTTGGTAGTTCAAATATTATTGATGCAGTAGAATTACAGCCAGAAATGTTCACTTGTCTTAACAAAACCATACAGTTTTCTGGGCTAGAAGATAGCATTTCACCAATAAATGCTGACATAAAAACATTTGAGCCTGAATATAAATATGATATAGCTATCTGCAACCCACCATATAAAAAGCTAGGAACAGGAAGAGAACCAAAAAACAAGATAGACCTAAATGCTCGGTTTACTACTACAATGAGTGTCGATGATGTTTTTAGTTTTTGCAAAAGCTACCTAACTAACTCTGGTAAATTGTTTCTGAGTTATGATGCAGAGATGGTAGCTGATCTTTTTGAAGCTGGGTTAAAATATGGATTTGAACCTAAAAGACTCATGCCTATCTGTAATGATTTAGGTATGAAACCGAAGATTTTACTTATGGAGTTTCGCAAGGGTGCTGGAAGAGAGATGATCTTTGAGCCACCTTTATTTCAAAATATAAATGGTGTCCAAACAGAATTGGACAAAAATATCATGCAAGGAAAATGGATTGAGCCAACAAACTAGAATAAGAGATACGGCATACGGTGGTTATGGCGTAGGAACACTCGAAGACGGCAGAGTTATTTTTTTACCACACACAGTCGAGGGTGACACTGTTACTTTCAAAATAACTGAAGACAAAGCAAAACTTGTCTACGGTGAAGTAGTTGAAATCATAAACCCATCAGAACACAGGATTGAGCCATACTGTAAGCATATAGGCGAATGCGGAGGATGTGTTTTCGGGCACATTAACTATGAAAAACAACTTGAAATAAAGAAAGGCTTTGTAACCACAGCATTAGATAGGAACAAAGTTGAGTACCCTGAGGCTACCATTGTCGGATGCGATTATAAAGAATTTCGCAACAGAGCAACTTTCAGAGTTTATAATGGCACAATCGGCTTTTATAAATTCAAGTCAAATACCTTCGTCCCTATCGAAGAGTGTCCAGTTCTAAAAAGCTCTATGATAGAGAAAGCTCGTGAAGTTGCAAAAGATATTAAAGGTAAGTCATATCTATATGTAACAGAAAATGACAAGGGTGAAGCATTAGCTCGTACTGAATACTTACTAAGCTCTAAATACAGCTTTGACGGTCTAAAATCTAGGGAACAGTCGATAGGTAGAAAACATCTAGGCTATGACACCAGATATGGAACATTCTGGGTTGGTTTTCACTCGTTCCTTCAAGGTAATAGACATATATCTAACCTGCTCCAAGATTTTGTCTTCGAAAACTCCGAAGGAAGACTAGGTCTAGAGCTATACTGTGGAACTGGCTACCTAACACTAGCTATGGCAAGGAAGTGTGAAAAGATCGATGCTATCGAAAGTTATGCACCATCTGTACGTCTCGCGGAAAGAGCAAAGCTTAAAAACGTAAAATGGCACATCTCTCTTAGTGAGCAAATAGGCACTATGGGTAAACGCAAGGTCGATATGATCGTTGCTGACCCTCCAAGAACAGGTCTAGAAAAAGAAGTTACTAACTATATTAAAGATAGTGGTGCTCAAAAGATTATATACATTTCGTGTGACCCTAACACTCTAGCAAGGGATATATCAAGGCTTTCAGGTAAGTACGCTATTGAAAAAATACAAATATGCGATCTCTTCCCTGGCTCTTACCACGTTGAGACTATGGTTTTGTTAAACAAAGTAAAGTGACACAAAACCCTTGATAACAAAGGCATTGACCTTAGTTATGCACAAAAGTTCGGCTTGACTGTGTACAATAATTTGATTATTATTATCACTTACGTTTGATACAATAAAACAACAGGGGGAAATAGAATGAAAAAATTTCTATCCGCAATCGTTCTCTCAGCACTGATGACACTTACTGCATCTGCTGACACACTTAAATTAGGTGTAGCTGGTCCTCACTCTGGAGACCTTGCTTCCTATGGTATCCCAGCAACAAGAGCTGCTGCTCTTTACGCTAAAGAACTCAACGCTAAAGGTGGCATTCTCGGAATGCAAATCGAGATCGTTCAGTCTGACGACGTTTGTAAGCCTGAAATCGCTGTTAACACAGCTAACAAGCTTGTTTCTGAAAAAGTTGCTTTCGTACTTGGACATATCTGTTCTGGTGCTACAAAAGCTGCTCTCGGAACATATAAAGATGCTGGCATCGCTGTTATGTCTCCATCAGCTACAAACCCTGGTCTCACTAAAAGTGGAGACTACCCTAACTTCTTTAGAACAATCGCTCCTGACGATGCACAAGCTAAGCTTGCTGTAGATTTCACAACTGAAAAGCTCGGTTCTAAACTTATCGCTGTTATCCATGATAAAGGCGATTATGGTAAAGGTTTCGCTGAATTCGCTAAGAAATTCATCGAAGAGGGCGGAAAAGCTAAAGTTGCTCTTTTTGAAGGTGTAACTCCTGGTGCTGTTGACTACACAGCTGTTGTTCAGAAGATCAAACGTAGCAAAGCTACTGCTGTTATCTTTGGTGGTTACCACCCTGAAGCTTCAAAAATCATCACTGCTATGAAGAAAAAGAAAGTAAAAGCTGCTTTCGTTTCTGATGACGGTGTAAAAGATGATACATTTATCAAAGTTGCTGGCAAATACTCTGAAGGTGGATATGCTACAGGACCTAAAGATAACTCAGCTAATCCTCTTAACAAGAAAGCAATTGCTGATCACGTAGCTGCTTACAGCGAAAAGCCAGGTGCTTTCTATATCGAAGCATACTCTGCTATGATCGCTATTACAGAAGCTATCAAAGCTGCTGGTTCTACTGACTACGCAAAGGTAACTGCTGCTCTTAAATCTAACTGGGTAGAGACACCTATCGGTAAAATCAAATTCGACGAAAGAGGCGATGCTATTGGTGCTGGTTTCTCTGTTTACCAAGTTCAAAACGGTAAATACGTAGAAGTTAAATAATTTAGCTTATAATCAATCGAATAATCAGAGGGGTGCATTTATGTACCCCTCTATCTTATTATAGGATAAATACAAATGGAATATTTCCTTGAACTTTTTCTCGGTGGGCTAACGAGGGGTAGCATTTATGCTTTGATAGCGCTAGGTTATACTATGGTTTATGGTATCATCCAGCTTATCAACTTCGCTCACGGTGAAATATACATGATTGGAGCTTTCACAGCTCTTATTTTTGCTTCCGTATTGTCAATTTTAGGCTGGCCAGCTCTAGCAATATTTGTAGTTGCAACAGCCGCAGCAGTATTATATTCATCTGCTTATGGTTACACTATTGAAAAAATAGCATACACACCACTTAGAAATGCCCCTAGGCTTTCACCACTTATTAGTGCTATTGGTATGTCACTCTTTTTACAGAACTATGTGCTTCTTGCGCAGACATCTGACTTTCTCCCTTTTCCACAGCTAATCCCCGACTTCGAATTTATGGAGCCGATCTCACATATATTCAGCTCAGCTGAACTTGCAATAGTATTAACAACTGTCATAGTGATGCTTCTGCTCACATATTATATCAAGTTTACTAATATGGGTAAGGCAATGCGTGCAACAGCTCAGGACAAGACGATGGCTCTTCTTATAGGGATCAACGTCGATAGAGTCATTTCTGTTACATTCATCATTGGTTCCTCTCTTGCCGCTCTGGGAGGCGTACTTATCGCCAACCACATTGGTCAGGTAAACTTCTATATCGGCTTTATTGCTGGTATTAAGGCTTTCACAGCTGCTGTTCTCGGCGGTATTGGTTCTATCCCTGGTGCAGTGCTTGGAGCACTCATCCTCGGCTGGACAGAAAGTTTTGCAACTGGATACATCTCCAGTGACTACGAAGACGTTTTTGCTTTTGGTCTTCTTGTACTAATTCTAATTTTCAGACCTGCAGGACTACTCGGCAGATCAGAAACTAAGAAGGTGTAACATGGATTATATGTTAAAATCTTTAAAAGTCGCTATATGGTTTATGTTTCTAACATTCCCTGTAGTAGTAATAAAAGTAAATACTATTGAAAACGTCGTAATATGGCGTTGGCACAACATGTTCTACATGGGTATCAGTATCTTCTTTGTCTCTATGGTCTGGCGTTATTTCCTACAAAGAAAGGAGATGAGCGGCAAAAAAGAGAAGACAGATGAGAAGACTTTCACTCAATCTATCATGGAAAATCCAGTAATGTTTAAATCCGTTTCTGGTGGAATCCTTGCTGTTTTATGTGTGCTCCCATTTATTACTGACTCATATCAGATAAACATCCTGACAGTGGCACTTATGTATATTGTGCTTGGTCTTGGTTTAAATATCGTTGTTGGTCTAGCAGGTCTTCTCGACCTAGGTTTTGTTGCCTTCTATGCTGTTGGTGCTTATACATACGCACTACTTAACCACCACTTCGGACTCTCTTTTTGGATTGTCCTCCCTATAGGTGGTTCACTTGCTGCGATATTTGGTATACTCCTCGGTTTCCCTGTTCTCAGGCTTCGTGGAGACTATCTAGCTATCGTAACTCTTGGTTTTGGTGAGATAATTCGTCTGGTTCTTGAAAACTGGAATGACTTCTCTATGGGACCATCTGGTATAGCTAATATTGACAGACCTACCTTTTTCGGTATGGATCTAACACTTAACCAATCAACTATTTACATATATTTCTTAATGATATTATTCACTATTTTCACCATTTTCTTTGTGAATAGACTTCAAAACAGCCGTATTGGTCGTGCATGGCTAGCTCTTCGTGAAGACGAAACTGCATGTCAAGCTATGGGTGTTGGTAAAACAAGAACGAAGCTTATGGCGTTTGCTCTTGGTGCTGCTTGGGCTGGTCTTATGGGTGTTGTATTCGCCGCTAAGACTACATTTATAAACCCTGCGAGTTTCACCTTCCTCGAATCAGCGATCATACTTTCTGTTGTTGTTCTCGGTGGTATGGGCTCTATCCCAGGTGTTATCCTCGGTGCTCTCATTATGATTCTCCTTCCAGAGTATCTACGTGCTTTTTCCGAGTATCGTATGCTGGTTTTTGGTGGTGCTATGGTTGTGATGATGGTATTCCGTCCACAAGGTCTTGTTAGTAACTTCAGGCGAAAATATTCATTCCATTCGGCGGATACGGATGGAAGGTTTGGTAGATAATATGGAACATATATTAGATGTAAAAGGACTCACAATGGACTTTGGCGGACTTCGCGCCGTAGACTCTGTGGATCTTTATGTAGATAAACAAGAAATAGTAGCTCTCATAGGACCTAACGGTGCAGGAAAAACAACATTCTTCAACTGTATCACAGGTATCTATAACCCTTCACAGGGTGATATTAGAGCACTGACACACTCTGGTGCTGTTGCTAGACTTAACGGTCTTAAACCGAACAGAGTCACTGAAAGAGGACTCGCGAGAACTTTTCAGAATATCAGGCTTTTCCCTACAATGACTGTCCTTGAGAATGTTATGATTGGAAAGCACTGCCGTATGAAAGCAAAGGTACTTGGTGCCCTCTTCCGTGATAAAAAGACTAGAGCAGAAGAGCTGAAAGCTGCTAATGAGAGTTACGATATCCTCGAAAAGATTGGTCTTGCAAATGTTTGTGATGAGCAGGCGTGCAACCTTCCTTACGGTGACCAGCGTAAACTTGAAATTGCGAGAGCTATGGCTACAGAGCCTTCAATACTGCTCCTCGACGAACCTGCCGCTGGTATGAACCCACAGGAAACTGTCGAGCTTACAGACCTTATCCGTCAGATACGCAACGAAGAAAACATCTCAATCTTACTCATCGAACATGACATGAAACTGGTTATGAATCTCTCTGAGAGAATCTATGTTATGGATCACGGTCAGAAGATCGCTGAAGGGACTCCTATAGAAATAAGGAACAATCCTGAAGTTATCAAAGCGTACCTTGGGGAGGATATGGATGCTTGAAATAAAAAACATGAACACCTATTACGGTAATATACAGGCTTTGCACGATATTAATATCTCTGTTAAACAAGGAGAGATTATCACACTTATTGGTGCAAACGGTGCAGGTAAAACAACAACTCTCATGTCCATGAGCAACGTTGTGACACCTAAACAGGGAGAGATTACTTTCCTCGGTGAGCAGTTACTCACTAAGAAGCCTGACGATATCGTTAAAATGGGTCTTATACACGTTCCTGAGGGACGCCACATATTCCCTTACCTCTCTGTAATGGAAAATCTCGATCTAGGAGCTTTCCTTCGTAATGACAAGGCAGGTATCAAAAAAGACTTAGATCATGTATTTGAGCTATTCCCAAGACTCCACGAGCGTAGAAACCAACAAGGTGGAACACTCTCTGGTGGTGAGCAACAAATGCTGGCTATTTCTAGAGCACTTATGGCTCAACCGAAGCTTCTACTCCTTGATGAACCTTCACTCGGTCTAGCACCTATTATAGTGCGTCAGATTTTTGATATCATTAAGCGTATTAACAAAGAGAATGGTACAACTATTTTCCTCGTTGAGCAAAACGCTAACCTTGCACTTAAGGTTGCTGACAGAGGCTATGTTATGGAGAACGGGCACATCACCCTTGAAGATACGGCAGATAACCTCTTAGCTAATGAAGACGTTAAAAAGGCTTACCTAGGAATCTAACACAGCCAGCGCTGTGAGGCTTGTTTCGGCTTATTTGCACTTCCACGCTTATACAGCTCACGTTGTGAGCTTACAAAGTTAAATTTTAATAGAAAGGGGAATCGGAAACGGTTCCCTTTTTTGATTAATATTCTGTCACTCTGAGCCTGTTCGTAGGCGTAAGAGTCTATAGCCTCAGCATAATAGACTCATAATCCAACATCTAAACAGTCATATTATCTTAATGTCAGAGATTCTCACGTCGCTATGCGACTCAGTTTGAGTGATACGAAGATTATAAGTGACAACAAAAAAGGGCACATACTTTCGTACATGCCCTTTATATTTATTTAGCTGTGAAAAATAATCTAAGATTATCTTCTATACTTCTCAGCGATCTGCACACTAGTAAGCTCTTTCATAAGCCTTACTTCGGCCTCTTTAAAAGCTTTCTCGTCAGCTTTACGCTCTTTATCGAGATTCTGCTCAGCCTTAAGCTTACGCTCAATAGCCTCGTCAAGATTGATCTCTTGTCCGAGCTCAGCATCATCAGCGAGGACTATAACTTTGTTGTCGTTAACTTCTAGGAAGCCTCCACCAACGATAGCTACATAGTCAGTCTGCTTGCCTGTTCTGTATCCAAGCTCGCCTACTCTGAGTGCTGTAAGAAGTGGTGCGTGTTCTGGAAGAACACCGAGGTCACCCTCAACACCAGGTGCTATCACTTCTTCTACATCTTCAGAAAGGATCATCCTTTCTGGTGTAACAAGCTCTAGCCTTATAGTATCAGCCATTATTAGTTACCTGCTTTGATTCTTTCTGCTGCTTCACGAACTTCGTCAAGACCACCAACCATATAGAAAGCCTGCTCTGGAAGGTCATCAACTTCACCGTCAAGAACAGATTTGAAAGCTTTTACTGTCTCTTTAAGAGGCACATACTTTCCAGGTGTTCCTGTAAACTGCTCAGCAACGTGGAAAGGTTGAGAGAGGAATCTCTGAATCTTTCTAGCTCTAGCAACAGTAAGTTTATCTTCTTCAGTAAGCTCTTCCATACCGAGAATAGCAATAATATCCTGAAGTTCTTTATATTTCTGAAGAACAGCCTGTACACCACGTGCTACAGCATAGTGCTCTTCACCAATTACTTCTGGGTCGAGAATTCTTGATGTTGAATCAAGTGGGTCAACCGCAGGGTAAATACCAAGCTCTGCAATCTGACGTGAAAGAACTGTTGTCGCGTCAATGTGTGCGAATGTTGTCGCAGGAGCAGGGTCAGTAAGGTCATCCGCAGGAACATAAACAGCCTGAACTGATGTAATAGAACCTTTAGATGTTGATGTAATACGCTCTTGAAGCTCACCCATCTCAGTACCAAGTGTAGGCTGGTAACCAACCGCAGATGGCATACGACCGAGAAGAGCAGAAACCTCAGAACCAGCCTGAGAGAAACGGAAGATGTTATCAACGAACAGAAGTACGTCTTGACCTTCTTGATCTCTAAAGTACTCAGCTACAGTAAGACCTGTAAGAGCAACTCTCATACGTGCACCAGGTGGCTCGTTCATCTGACCATACACAAGCGCAACTTTTGAAATAACGCCTGATTCTTCCATCTCCTCGAGAAGGTCTTTACCCTCACGAGTACGCTCACCAACACCAGCGAAAACTGAGAAACCACCGTGTTCCTGTGCAATGTTGTTAATAAGCTCCATGATAAGAACTGTTTTACCAACACCAGCACCACCGAAGAGTCCAGTCTTTCCACCCTTTGTATAAGGCTCAAGAAGGTCGATGACCTTAATACCTGTTTCAAGGATTTCTGTACCTGTATCTTGGTCTTCAAGAAGAGGAGCAGGTCTGTGGATAGGCCAACGTGTGTCAGCATCAATAGGACCTCTCTCATCAACAGGGTCTCCTGTTACGTTTATAATACGTCCAAGAACGCCTTTTCCAACAGGTGCAGATATTGCCTGACCTGTATCTTTAGCTTCAGCGCCTCTTACAAGACCTTCTGTTGAACTCATCGCAACTGTTCTTACGATGTTCTCACCGAGGTGTTGCTCCACCTCACAAACTACACTACTATCGCCGATTTTTACTTCAAGCGCATTGTAGATTTCTGGAATTGAACCTGT
This sequence comes from Denitrovibrio sp., assembly GCA_002869185.1. GTDB lineage: Bacteria > Chrysiogenota > Deferribacteres > Deferribacterales > Geovibrionaceae > Denitrovibrio. The sequence continues at coordinate 163,967 of PKTN01000012.1, forward strand.
TTCGAACTTAACGTCGATAACTGGACCAATTACCTGAACGACTTTACCTATATTTGCAGCCATTTCATGATCTCCAATTTATTAAATTAGTTATTATCAATTAAGTGCTTCAGCACCGTTTACAATGTCTAGAATCTCAGTTGTAATTGCAGCTTGGCGAGCTTTGTTAAACTGAAGCTCGAGCTTCTTAACAAGGTCTCCAGCGTTTCTGGATGCGTTATCCATAGCAATCATTCTTGCACCATGCTCACCCGCAATGGATTCGAGTATGGCAAAGAAAACTGTGAAATTTATATATCTAGGCATTATCTCTTTAAGCAGTGCATCCGCTTTAGGCTCGTAGATGTAATCTACGCTATCGTCAGCAGCCTCTTTAGCTTCAAAAGAAAGAGGGAGCACTTTAGTAATTTTACCTACTTGTACAGAAGTTGATTTAAACTCGTTGTGGATAGTATAAATCTCATCCACTTCTTCGTTCATGAAATATTCAACAAGCTTGTCGCCTATTTCGCCAGCTTCATCGTAAGTTATCCTACCACCAAAGGTGATGTATTTTTCAAGCACTTCGTTTCCGCGCCTTCCAAATGCATCGTTACCTTTTTTACCTACCATCACGAACTTGATATTTTTATCAGGGTTTTCGTTGATGAAAGCAATTGTCTTTTTAAGTACGTTTGAGTTAAACGCACCACAAAGACCTTTGTCACTGGTAATAATGGCAAGACATACGTTTTTAACTTCTGCTTTTTCAGCGAGAAATGGATGGCTCTCAGAGTCAACCTTCTCCGCCATATTACAGCAAAGTTCGTAAATTTTATTCGCATAAGCACGAGCATCGTTCATAGCTTCTTCGGCTTTTCTCATTCTAGCCGCGGAAACCATTTTCATAGCTTTCGTGATCTTCTGCGTATTTTGAACGGATTTAATTTTCCGTTTTATATCCATTACACCAGGCATTTAAAGCTCCTTACGCTGTAAACATCTTTTTGAATTCTTCTACTGCCGCTTTCATGCTTCCAAGGAGCTCATCAGAGAGTTTTCCTTTTTCAACAATCTCGGAAAGAATTTCAGGTTTGCTACTCTTAAGGAATGCGAGATATTCTTTCTCGAATTTTGCAAGAGCTGATGTTTCAATTTCATCAAGGAGTCCGTTAACACCTGCGTGGATTATTACAACCTGCTCCTCAACTCTAGCTGGGCTATATTGTCCCTGCTTGAGGATTTCAACGAGCTTACCACCACGTTTAAGTTGAGCTTGAGTAGCTGCGTCAAGGTCAGAACCGAACTGTGCGAAAGCCGCAACTTCACGGAACTGAGCAAGTTCAAGTTTAAGACGACCTGCAACCTGCTTCATACCTTTAATCTGAGCAGCACCACCAACCCTAGATACCGAAATACCAACGTTTACCGCTGGACGGATACCAGAGAGGAAGAGATCAGACTCAAGGAAGATTTGACCGTCTGTAATAGAAATAACGTTTGTAGGAATATATGCTGAAACGTCACTCGCCTGTGTCTCAATAATTGGGAGAGCAGTGAGTGAACCACCACCTTCAGCGTCAGAAAGCTTAGCAGCTCTCTCAAGAAGTCTTGAGTGAAGGTAGAAAACGTCACCAGGATAAGCTTCACGGCCAGGAGGTCTTCTAAGAAGAAGTGACATCTGACGATAAGCAGTAGCCTGCTTTGAAAGGTCATCGTATACGAGAAGTGCGTGCTGTCCTCTATCTCTAAAGTACTCACCCATTGTAGTACCTGCGAGAGGTGCGATGAACTGCATTGGAGCTGGGTCTGAAGCAGAAGCGGAAACAACAATTGTGTATTCCATAGCGCCGTGCTTCTCAAGTGTATCTACGATACGAGCTACTGTAGATCTTCTCTGACCAATAGCAACGTAAACACATATCATGTTCTGACCTTTTTGGTTGATGATAGCATCAATCGCAACAGCAGTTTTACCTGTCTGGCGGTCACCAATGATAAGCTCTCTCTGTCCTCTACCGATTGGGATCATAGAGTCAATAGCCTTGATACCTGTTTGAACAGGCTCGTGAACTGGCTTTCTCTTTACGATACCAGGAGCAATCTTCTCGATTACGTCGAATTCTTTTGTTTCAATTGGACCTTTACCGTCGATAGGCTGTCCAAGGGCATCAACAACACGTCCGATCATAGCTTCACCAACAGGAACAGAAGCAATTTTGCCTGTTCTCTTAACGATGTCACCTTCACGAATATGTCCGTACTCACCCATAATAACGATACCTACGTTATCTTCTTCAAGGTTGAAAACAATTCCAAAAACTCCGCCAGGAAGCTCTAAAAGCTCTCCAGCCATAGCCTTATCTAGGCCATAAACTTTAGCAATACCGTCACCAGCAGTGAGGATAGTACCTACTTCGTCCATTTCTACTTTTTGGTCGAAGTTCTTAATCTGATCGCGTATGATCTGGCTTATCTCTTCAGCTTTGATCTGCATACAGCCAATCTCCTTAACTTTACTTAGTATTCTTTTATATTAACTGATCTTTTATCTTATTGAGCTGGCCTCTGACGCTAGCGTCATAGAGGTTACTCCCAACCTGAGCTACAACACCACCAAGTATGGAAGCGTCTACAGTCTCTTTGATTGTTATCTTTTTGCCTGTGATATTATTAAGGACTTCGCTTAAAGCTTTCTTAGATGCATCATCCAAGCCAGCAGCAACTGTAACAACAGCTTCTGCTTCGCCTCTGTCCGTCATATCCATAGACAAGACTTCATCAGCAATAAGCTTAAGAAGTGAAAGTCTGCCTTTTGACACAAGAATAGTAATAAACTTATAGAGGAAATCATCTAAAGTTCCATTACTCTTGAGTGTATCAATAACAGCCTGCTTCTCAGACTTTTTGATGAGTGGGTTTTTAACCAATACTTGAAAATCAGCTGACTCTTCGTAAAGAGAACTGATAACAGCAATCTGATTTATTACGTCTTGAGTTTTATTCTCTGCTTTAGCCTCATTAAAAAGAGCTTGAGCATAGCGGTCAGCGATTATATTTTCTTTCATCCTGCCACCTCTATCTTTTTGATATACTGCTCAAGTAATTTTTTCTGAGTCTCATCATCAAGCTTCTTACCGATGCTAGCTTCTGCTGCTTCAAGAGCTGCAAGAACTGCTTCTTTTTTAAGTTGTACAGTAGCTTTTTTAGTTTCTGACTCAATAAGGTTTTCCGCAAATGCTTTTAGCTTTTCGATCTGCTTTGCAGCGTCTTCGAGTATAAGCTCTTTCTCAGCTTCAGCGGCTTTAAGAGATTTCTCTTTCATTGTCTCCAGGTCTTTTTCAAAACCCTTCATCTTAATTTCATAGTTAGTCATTTCAGTTTTAGCACTCTCAGATGCATCTTGTGCATCCTTGATAGCCTTTTCAATGTCTGAAGTTCTCTTATCAAGGAAATTAAGGAGAGGTTTTTTTGCAAGTTTGACAATGATGATTACCATAAGTACAAATACGATCGCTCTATAACCGAAGTTTTTATAAAGAGCTGTCATATCGACAGGAGCATCACTTGAGGCGTATGCTGTCACAGACATCATCGCCAGTGTAAGTGTTACAAGAACCTTTTTCACTATCTATCCCTCACTTATTATGCGGAAAGCATTATTCTATCAACTATCATCTCAGAAATCTCTGTTACGATAGTATTCATTTCTTCTTTAGCTTTTTCAGATTGGGCTGCAATCTCAGCTCTAGCACTAGCAACTTTCTCATCGATATCAGCTTTAACGCCTTGCATCATTTCTGTTGCTTCTTTTGTAGCTTCATCTTTGATCTTTCTGTGGTATTCAGCAAGTTCAACTCTCATTTCTGACATCTTCTCAGCATAATCAGCTTTGTACTGCTCAACCTGTGCTTTGAGATTTTCGGCTTCCTCTTTCATGCCGTCAATTTTTGAATCTCTACCCTCAACTGTTTTAAGGACTGGATCCATGATCATCTTCTTACCAACGTAGATGATAACCAGAAACTGTACTATCTGGATAAGTAATGTGTAGTCTATGTACAGCATGCGAAGCTCCTCCATTAAATCTAGGAATTTTAAAACGGTATTCTGTATACTGTGTACAAGTTGTTAGATTTTTAGCAAAACTAGGCTATAAAGTCAACCTCAAGTTTACAAAAACGAGTATTAATTGTTCTTCTTAATATTATTAATCTCTGTAGTTAGTAAATAGCATAATTTAGGGCTTGCAACACTCTCTTTTTTATAAAATAATGAATAATACTTATTTTATATATATAGGATGTTTATTTATGGCTAACAGAGCAGATTATATTGCAGCAGAACTTGGCAAAATTATAACGCAATCACTTAGAAATATGGCAGCTAGCAAAGTGAAAGTCTCAGCTTCTAACCTAAAGACGAGCCTTACTAACAACGAAGCTTTCATACAAATGATAAAACATGCAATGGCTGGTGGCGAAAAATCTGAACTCCTAAAATATGTAACACCCCTTAAAGGCTTTGTCGCTGATGCCCCACTTAAAGAGATAGAAGATATTGTTTTTGATCCTGATAAGGGCTTCAACGAAACTATGACTGCTCTCCTTAGTGCTTTAAGTGAACACATCATCACCTTAGAAAAACGCCAACATAAAGTAAGTAGTTTCATAGAGGACGTCTTCTCTAAGTTTGTCGGTTTGCAAGCTGAACTAACTACAAGCTTCTCCAATAGTATAGACTTCGTAGAAAAGGACCTCGAAATTGATAAAAAACTTTTGGGCGATGCAGAAGATATGCACAATGTCCTTAAAAATGAAGATTCGATAGATTATCTACGCTCAAAAATGCTCGAGTCATTTTCTAATTTCGTAGACACCTTCGGCTCCAAGACTGAAAACAAAAAAGGGCATCTCGATACTATCGCCAAAGACTACTCATCAGTAAACACAGAGCTTGAGGAATACAAACAACAAGTTAATAAACTTCAGAGTGACCTTAATAAATATAAAACAGAATCTATTACCGATCACCTCACTGGTCTTTTTAACCGTAAGTATATGGACATGAAGATGGGTGAAGAGATAGAACGTTACAAAAGAATGAACACTCCATTCTGTGTTATGCTAGTTGATATTGATCACTTCAAGAGTGTTAATGATAACTACGGTCACCTAGTGGGCGATCAGGTACTAAAGCACCTTTCTAAGCTTATACAAGATAACATCCGCAAGACTGACTTCGCCTTCCGCTACGGTGGCGAAGAGTTCCTTGTTATCATATCCAATGCTGATGTTAGAAATTCTCAGCACATAGCTGAGCAAATTAGAAAAAAACTTGAGACAGTCAATTTTGCTCTTAAAGGTAATTCATTTTATGTTACAGCAAGCTTTGGTATTGCTTCTTTTGAAAAGACTGATGATGCTGAATCTGTTACAAAGAGAGCTGATGACAGACTTTATAAAGCAAAAGAGACAGGTCGCAACAAAGTAGTCGCACAGTAGCACTATGAGGCTCGCATCGAGTCGATTAGTACCAATAGAATTACCACGAGTAGGTACAATATACTCCACAGCCTACGGCTTCAGCTTGAAGCCTGATAAGCTCATGATATCCTTTATTTCGGTCAGGATAACCAAACAGTTTATCTAGCCTTTTTAATCAGAAAAACACCTGCAAATATAATCAGTGTCGAAACATAATCTATTAGCTCTATATGCTCGCCAACGATAAATGCTCCAATAAAGAGTGCCACTACTGGCGGAATGTATGTCGCTGAAGATGCCGTCACAGCACCTAAAGTCTCGACAATATAATAATATATGATATAAGCCAGCCCCGTGCCGAGCAAACCAAGCCCTAATACCATCCCTAACGTTGTATGCATGTTTGCCCATATTGCATTTGCACCATCAAAGTTGGTCACAAACAAGAGTGACACAAGAGCGAAACCTAACTGATAAGTAGTTAGAGCTGCTGCTGGGATATTTAGTGGTGAAATAAACCGTCTAGCATATACAAATGATGACCCAACACTAAGGGCGCCTGCTACCATATAAGCAACACCTTCAAAGTTTGAACCACCAACCCCTTGCTCAAAAACACGAGCGATCACAAGAACACCAGCGAAGCCTATGACAACACCTAAAATCTTGTGTGGTGTGGCTCTCTCGTCTTTTAGGAAAGTGATAGCCAACAAAAATGCAAACAGAGGTATGGAGCCGCTAAGGGCACCAGCAACACCCGACAGGAGCAAGGTTGAGCCTTTTACAAAGCCGTAATAGTAAACCGAGGTGGCAAGTAGAGACATCACAAAGAAATGTATAGAGTGCTTAAAATGTCCAATTTTTATTGATTTTGAAATTAGTGCATATAATAGGACAGGGATAAATCCAAATAAAACTCTATAGAAAACGATTTGCATAGAAGATATATACTCAGAGGCCATCTTCATATAGATGAAGTTACTCCCCCATACGACGCCAAGAACCCAAAAAGAGATTGAAGGAAGATATTTCAAAAGTCACCCGTTCAAATAAAATATAGATATATTAATTTTTCATAGATACGAGTAGTTCAAGGCGGCTTTGTATCAATTTTTTTGAGCATACATAAAAGTATGTGATAAAAAATTTATACAGAATAACGCAGAAATACGAAGTACATATGAAAAATTAGAGGATCATGCCGTCGTAAGCGACATGCGTGTTTTTAAACTGTCTTCTGGCTAGTATACCAATCTCATCTAACATGATATCGTTATAGTCTGGATTATGATGAAAAAGAATAAGGTTCTTAACCCCTGCTTTTTTAACAAACTCTATACCATGTGCATATGTAGAGTGACCCCAGCCAACTTTTGGCATTCCGCCACCCTCTCCTGAATACTCTTCAGGCGTATAGGTTGTGTCAAATATCATATGGTCACAGTCTCTTGCAAACTCGATAAGAAAATCATCTTTTTCAGAACCGTGCTCATAGTCAGAGGTAAAAAGAATCTTCTTCTCTGGTAGTATGATCTTATGCATAAGAACACCATCAGGGTGGTGACCGTCTGCGACATGTATACCTACTTTACCAAACTGGAACTGTTCTCCACTATCTATAAGGTTGATACGGATATCCGCGCGCAATTTACTCTTTGGCACTGGGAAGAAAGGTGGCTTAAACAGAACATCAAGGATGTCTGTTGACTCCATCTCTACCTTATTTTCAAGATATATATTTATACTCTTAGTATGATTATAAAAAGCATGAAAGATAGGCATCCCGACTATGTGATCCCAATGCAGATGTGATAGGAATATATGAAATTCTTTAAAATTAGTATATTTGTTTAGACTAGTAAGACCTGTTCCGCCATCAAAAATGACACAGCTTTCGTTACTGACTGGAGCCATAAGGCAAGTAGTATTTCCACCATACTTAACAAAACTCTGCCCAGAGACAGGGAGTGTTCCCCTAGTGCCTAGTAAATGAAGCATCAGAACCCCTTTTTGATAGTTACGTGGTTCCCTTTACCGTTATATACTACATCGTCAAAATACATTCTAGTAATAAGAATTCCTCTTCCATGTAGCTTAAGCAGTGATTCAGGATCTGTAGGATCTGGCAGCTCGTCCACATTAAACCCTAGCCCTTCATCAATGATATCCATAACAATACCATCATCGTCGATCTTATATGAAAATGTAACAAGCTTGGAGCTATAATCAGTATTAGCTAGTCTTTCGTTGACTAGATCATAATAAGATCCATCTTCAGTCGCATTAAGTTTATCATCACCAGTTATACCTAGATTTCAATGCTCAATAGCATTTGTAAGCATCTCAGAAAGACCTACACGGACTTTTTCTAGTGCCTGAAAATCTAAAAAATAGACAAAGTCTTTTGTCAGAGCAAAAACAACCTTCTCTATATTAAATATATCATTTTTTATCTTGAACGTCTTGTTTAAAGAGACGGGTGTTGCCGAAGCAGAAGAAGCTTCAAAACAACCAGCATGTGTTACTGCATCAACGAGACAACGTAGATGTATATTTTCAAAGTCACAACCTAAGTTATAAACCTTTTCACACTCAACCTTCCCCTCTCCTACATAGCAAACAGGGATATCTTTAAGTGCCTCAAAGCAAGATTTAGTTACATCATCAGTTACATAAAGGACAGATGCAGCGTCATATTCAAACTCATCGATGCTTTTTATGGCATCAATAGTAAACCTTTCTTTTTCACAAAAGCTTTCGATTTTCTCTAAAAGCTTGCTATCATTGACAAAACATGTTACTTTTTTCATAAGCAGATTATAACAAAAATATTTACAGCAGGTCAATAATGTTGCTGAATAAAGATATTTTTCGCAGATACGACATTCGTGGAATTTATAATAAGAACCTTACTGATAATATCGCTGAATTATCTGGTAAAGCCTTTGCCACGCAGGTTATAAAAGAAACTAATAACCAATCCCCAACACTATCAGTCGGTAGAGACGTAAGATCATCATCAGAACCACTATTCAAAGCAATCTGTAAAGGGCTTACTGAATCAGGTGTAAATGTTCTTGATTTAGGAATCTGCCCATCTCCTGTAACTTATTTCAGCATGTATAGTGAAGGGAGTGATGGCTACATTATGATAACTGGTAGCCACAACCCTCCTGAATTTAATGGTATAAAAGTAGGCACAAAAAACACTGTATATCACTCAGAAAAAATAGAACAAATATACGACTGTATATCCGACGAGAATTTCATAACCCCGACAAAACTAGGAACTATAAAAAAAATCGATATAGTGCCTAAATACATTTCATTCATCACAGATCATTTCTCTGACCTGAAAGATAAAATATTAAAACTAAACAAACGAATAGAAGTAGTTATAGACGCAGGTAGCGGAACAGCCTCAAGCATCGCACCTGAGATATTCTCCAATCTAGGTATAGATATCCTCCCATTATATTGTGAGCAAGACGGTTCATTCCCTGGACATCACCCAGACCCAACAGTTGAATCAAATATGCTGGAAGCAAAGCAACACATGCTAAACCATTCGGCAGACTTCTGTATTGGTTATGATGGAGATGCAGATAGGCTAGGTGCTCTGGATAACTTAGGCAATATGATATGGGGCGATGAATTAATTGGAATTTTCGCTGGTGATATAGCTAATAACCACCAAGGTGAAACAGTCATTGCAGATGTCAAAGCGAGCCAAGGTCTTTATGAACACATAGAGAATATAGGCATGAAATCGATAATGTATTTCTCTGGACATTCAATGATCAAAGAGAAAATGAAACAAGAGAACGCTATCCTAGGCGGCGAAATGAGCTCTCATTTCTTCTTTGCTGACAGATATTACGGATACGATGACGGTATATACGCCTCAGTCAGACTAGTAGAAGCGTATGTAAACCAACTACTGGATAAAAAAATCACATCATCATCCGAACTAACTTCATCAATCCCAAACTATTTTAACACTCCAGAAATAAGAGAGTATTGTTCTGATGACATAAAATTTGATCTTATTAAAAGATTAGACTACCAATTTAATCAGTACCTAAATGACAAGATATACGGTATAAAAGGTATTATCAATATTGACGGTCTTAGAATCAATTTTGAAAATGGATGGGCTCTCGTCAGAGCAAGTAATACTGAGCCTCTTCTTGTTACAAGATATGAGGCAATATCTGAAGAAGACCTCAACGAGATCAGAAAAATAGTTAGCAGTAAAATTCAAGAGTTAGAGAATGATAAATAGAAGAGAATCAAAACAGATTAATGTCGGTAACGTAAAGATTGGCGGTGGAGCACCTATCAGCATCCAGTCTATGACAAACACTGACACGAGAGACATAGAAGCAACAAATGCTCAGATACAAGCTCTTTATGAGGCAGGCTGTGAGATAGTTAGTTGTGCTGTTGTTGATATAGAGGCCGCAAAGGCGTTCAGGCAAATAACTGAAGCATCTTCTATACCAGTGATAGCAGACATACACTTTGACCATAAGCTAGCCATAGAAGCTATAGAGAGTGGTGCACACGCCATCAGGATCAACCCTGGGAACATAGGCAGTGCAGATAAAGTAAAAGCTGTTGTAGAAGCAGCCAAGGCTAACGGTTGCTCCATAAGAGTTGGCGTTAATGCAGGATCGTTAGAAAAAGATTTATTAAAGAAACACGGGGTCTGTGCAGAGTCACTTGTTATGTCAGCAGAATCTCACATAAGACAAATTGAAGCCCTAGGCTTTTATGATATGAAAGTTTCTCTCAAAGCGAGCAGCGTCCCTCTAACATTTCAGGCATATAGGATGTTTGCTGAGAAATCAGACTATCCTCTCCATATAGGCGTGACAGAGGCAGGAACATTCTTCGCAGGTAGCGTAAAGTCGTCAGCCGGTATAGGAGCTCTTTTGCTCTCTGGCATAGGCGACACATTCAGAGTCTCACTCACTGGTGACCCAGCGGAAGAGATTCGTGTAGCATGGCAATTGTTAAATGCCTTAGAGATTAGACGTAGAGGTCCAGAGATCATCTCTTGCCCAACTTGTGGCAGGACAGAGATAGCCTTAGTAAAACTTGCGGAAGAGGTTGAAAGACGTGCCGCATCATTGACCTCAACCATAAGCATTGCTGTGATGGGTTGTCCGGTGAATGGTCCTGGTGAAGCACGTGAAGCTGATTACGGGATTGCGGGTGGCAAAGGTAACGGTCTGATCTTTAAAAAGGGCGAAATCATAAAAAAAGTTTCAGAAGAGAAGATTATTGACGAACTTTTTGGTATCTTAGTAGATGATGGTATTAATTAATTATTTCAGGGGTGAGATGTGAGTTTAGGTGAGAAACTAGCAGATTTAATAATATTTGAAACAACCGAGCCTCAAGATCTCGAGAGACTTGCCAGTTTTTGTAAAGTAAAGAAATTCTCCAAAGATGAAGTTGTATTTCACAAAGGTGACGTAGGTACTGACCTATACGCGATATTAGGTGGCGTCTTCCGTGTAGTCATCATAGACGATAAAGGTGACGAAATTATCCTCGCTTATGTTAAACCAGGCGAAATCGTTGGTGAGATGAGTATGATAGATGGTCTGGGCAGAACAGGAACCCTTATCGCTGATGAACCATCTGAGATATCACTTATCCCAAGAAAGGCTTTCAACGAACTTATGCAAAAAGACTTTAACGTAACCCTGTACCTCTTAGAAACACTCACAGAAAGGCTTAGAAAGGCTGATGAGCTTATAGAATCACTCGCTTTTCTTAATGTCAAAGAACGTATTATAAAGTACCTACTCGACTCTGTTGGTGAGGCAGAACCTGTTGATGACTACTACTCAACTAAAAAATATACACATCAAGAACTCTCTAATCTCATAGGTGCATCTAGAGAATCCGTAACAAAATGCCTAAAGATACTAAGTATTGAAGGGGTCGTAAAAATTAAAAATGAGAAGATGTTTATTAAAGCACCATCTATGATTTTTTGATTTTAGGATTATCTACAAATAGTTGACACTCTAGACCTGAACTTTTATATACGCTTACTGAAGGCATAGCGGGTGATTTGAACTCATATGCTCTGCAACCGTGTGGGAAAGTTTCGTCCCATGTAACATAATAATGCATGCATCTTCTGCAATTAATCCTTTTCAAACCAATTTACTCCTATATTATGTTATTTACACATTATATATATACGGAGAGACACATGTTTGTAAACTATAGAACTGATATTCTAGAAAATGCTGTTGAAGAACTAACTAATATATTAGACACCAACCGCAACTCAATAAATGAATTACTGAACAAGACCAATAAAACGTATAAGAGTTTCATCCGCCCATTGATGAGCTTAGATACTGCTATTAGCGAATTTTTCACACCTATTGGACACCTAAACTTTGTAAATAACTCTGATCAGACTCAAGAGGTATATAACGCTTCTATGCCTTTGCTAACAGAATACTCAACTCAGATTGGGCAAAATAACGAAATATACGAGGCAGTCCAGTCAGTATTTGAAAACGAAAAAGATGAACTCACTAGTGCTCAAGTTAAAGTACTTGAAGATATGCAAAAAGGTTTTAGGCTCTCAGGTGTTCATCTTCCAGAGGAGCAAAAAAAGAGGCTCATGGAGATCAACCTTGAGATCAGCCAACTAAGCACAGATTTTGCTCAAAATGTACTAAAAGACACTGATGACTTTGAATTAGTTACAGCAGATGAAGCTGATGTGGCAGGTATTCCTAAGCCAGATTTAAAAGCTGCTAAGTGTGATGAAGGGTATAAATTTACCCTTAAAATGCCAAGCTACCTCGCATATATGACTTACGGTCCTAACAGAGACATAAGAGAAAAACTCTATAAAGCTTATTGCACAAGGGCTCCGCAAAATGCAGACATTATCGAAAAAATGCTTACACTCAAAACAGAAAAAGCAAATATTCTAGGATTTGATCGTTTCAGCGACCTTTCGCTAGCTACAAAAAATGCAAAATCACCAGAAGATGTTATAAATTTCCTAAATGATCTTGCTGAAAAAGCGTATAGGCAAGCAGGAGATGAAATCAACGATCTTAAAGAGCTAGCAAATATTGATGATCTACAAGCTTTCGACACTGCATATTACTCTGAGCAACTTAGGCGAGTAAAATGTGGATATGACGAACAGATTTATAGACCATACTTCGAGCTACACTCAGTAGTTAACGGTCTTTTCAGCTTCATTGAAAAACTATTTGGCGTTTCGTTCAAAGAGGTACAGGTTCCTGTATGGCATGAAAGCGTAAATGCTTATGACCTTGTAAAAAACAATGAGACTTTTGCAAGAATATATACCGACCTAACCTTCCGCAAAGGGAAAAGGGATGGGGCTTGGATGAACAACTGGCAGGTTAGGCATATGGATAGCGAAGACCAGTTTCACCCTGCTACTGCACTAATATGCGGAAACTTTCCACAGTCTTCTCCTGATTCACCCTCACTCCTTCGTCACAGCGACGTTGTAACCCTGTTTCACGAGATGGGTCACGCAATACACCACCTTTTTAGTGATGTTGACGAAGCTGATGTCAGTGGTGTAAACGGTGTAGAATGGGATGTAATAGAGTTCCCTTCACAGTTTTTGGAGCTATTCGCATACAATAAAGACGTACTAAAAATGTTTGCGAAACACCATGAGACAGGCGAACTAATATCTGACGAAATGATTGATAAACTTAATAATGTAAAACAATTTATGTCTGCTACTGCCCTACTCCGTCAATTGGAGTTCGGCACACTTGATATGCGTATTCACGAAAGACCACATACAGCAGACGAGGTTCAAGAGATACTGGATGATGTCCGTAAAAAGACAGCACTCATTAAACCACCAGCATATAACAAATTCCAGCATGGTTTCAGCCACATATTCGCTGGTGGATACTCAGCTGGCTACTACAGCTACAAGTGGGCAGAGAGGCTCTCCTGTGACGCATACAGCATATTTGTTGATAAAGGCGTATTTGATAAAGTTACGGGTGAAAAGTTTCTGGCAAGTGTACTCAGCAAAGGTGGAAGTGCTGACCCTATGGATCTATTCGAAAAATTCGCTGGCAGACAACCAGACAACACAAGCCTACTCAGAGTGAACGGCATAAATTAGAGATACAGATGACCTAAACAAAAAAAGCGGACTTTCGAGTCCGCTTTTTATTTATTCAGTATTAGCTATTAGATGCATTTATCAGGGATAGGAAAGTCTATATCGAAAAGTTCCCAGCTAGTCTTAACATAGTCAAACATACGCTTAACAGCATCACTCTCATAGAAATCTTTATCATATTCATCAAGCTCAAAGAATGAAGTCTCTTCTATCCTTTCGCCAACTTTAGTCTGTTCGAATGCAAGATTGATAATCTCTGTCATTCCTGCACCATATTCAACAACTCTCATTCTACCTAGAGGTCTACATTCACGTATCATTGAAGAGTAGAGGTTAGACCACATAGCCATTGTCTCCATATGGTCTTCTCTTGTTATATCTTCTTTACCGCTTGTCATAGTGATAGCACCAGGGTGACGAACTGTAATAAAGTAGTTAGCCTTATCAGCAAAGAGAAAATTAAGGAGTTTAACAGCGTAACTTAATGCTGTTGATTTAATGAAGATATGCTCACTATCAGGAGCTACATTATTAATATAAACAAGGAACTGGCTGAGTTCAAATACTAAGTTGTTGAAATTCCAAGGGAGTCTCCACCCCATATCAAACTCTGCTGTAGGGTCGCTAAGGATGTGACCACCATTCGGCATGAAGTTATGGGTCATTGAAAGAAGAAGTTTCTCCCAAGGCCATCCATAAGCATCTGATAGTCCCTGATAGACAGTTGTACCACCTGTTCTTGGCATACCAAGTACAAAGTTAAACATTCTACCTTCGATATATGGCTTAAAAACATCACCATTAGCAGACATAATACCCTGATAAAGTGTGAGTGACTCTTGGAGCATCTCTTTCAATTTATCCTGAAATTCCTTGGTGCTCTCTTGTGACTTAATAATGTCCATATGTTTTGTACGCATCTTTTCAAACTCTTCTACGTCCATCTCGTCATCAGAAAAAGGAGCCCAAGTCTCTCTTGGGTCTATCCCTGCAATATATTCAAAAGTACCTAATGCGATAGGCATTTCTTGCTTTGTTGTGATAGTTACAGATCTTAATGCATTACTCTTTTCTTGTTCACTCATAATATTCATCCTTTGATTTTCATTACGGTTAGAATACTAACACTAGCAGACCTGTTTTTCAAGAAATAAAAACCATTCATAACATCTTTACATATATATGTGATTAGTTTAAATATTATACACACGTAAATTTTTGGAGCTTAATTATGTTTAGAGAGTATGCAAAGAATAATATAGTCCTTTTTGATGGTGCCATGGGTACATCAATTCAAAACTATGAAATAACAGATGAAGTATGGAAAGGTTACAACGGCTGTAGCGAATGGCTCAATGTCGCAGCACCTGAAATAATCCAAGAGATACACGAGCAATACTTCGAAGCAGGAGCTGATGTTGTCGAAACAAACACATTTGGCGGAACTGAGCTTGTTATGTCAGAGTACGGACTAGAAGATAGAACATATGAACTGAACTTACTCGGGGCACAAATCGCAAGAAAAGCTGCTGACAAGTTTGGCAAATACATCGCTGGTTCAATAGGACCTGGAACAAGGCTCCCATCACTAGCACAGATCAGCTACGATGACCTCTACGTTATGTATAAATCCCAAGCTGAAGCACTCCTTGAAGGTGGTGTTGACCTTTTTATAATTGAGACTTGCCAAGACCTGCTTCAGATCAAATCAGCAATAAACGCTGTTATAGACCTTCAAGCAGAAAAAGGTTCAGACTTACCTATCATGGTTTCCATCACTGTAGAACAGAATGGAACTATGCTTATGGGTACAGACATAGCAGCGGCAGTAACGCTCCTACGTGACTATCCACTCTTTTCTATAGGTCTCAACTGCTCCACTGGTCCTGACCTTATGCATAACCCTATCAGTATACTATCTGAAAACTATAACGGCAAAATTTCTTGTATACCTAATGCTGGTCTACCAGAAAACAGAGGCGGTCAGATGGTCTACGACATGACACCTGAGAAACTTGGTGAAATAGTCGAAGGTCTAGTTCAGAAGTTCCCTATTGGCGTTCTCGGTGGATGTTGTGGAACAACTCCAGCACACATAGCCGCACTTCGTCCTGTAGCAGATAGAAACAAACCTAAAGCCCCAATGGCTAAAAAATATACTGGCGAAGCATCATCCCTTTACTTATCATCATCCCTTGTTCAAGAGCCTGCTCCAGCCCTCATAGGTGAGAGAGCAAATGCAAACGGTAGTAAAGCTTTCCGTGAGTTACTCCTTGCAGAAGATTTCGAAGGTATGCTCGCTGTTGCAAAAGAACAAGAAGAGACTGGAGCACACTACATAGACGCGTGTGTCGCATATGCAGGACGTAACGAGAAAGAAGATATGGGTAAATTCATGCACCTTCTTAATAAGACGCTCACAGCTCCTGTGGTTATCGACTCAACAGAGTCTGAGGTTATCGAAGCTGCACTTAAATCATGTGCAGGCAAGCCCATTATAAACTCTATCAACTTCGAAGATGGTGGAGATAAACTACACGCAACACTCAAAGCTATTAAGAGCCACCCAGCATCAGTAATCGCACTCACAATTGACGAAGATGGTATGGCTATGACAGCTGACCAGAAATTTGCTATTGCTGAGCGCATATATAAGGTCTTTACAGAAGAATACAACCTTAACCCAAATGACCTTATATTCGATCCACTCACATTCTCTATAGGTAGTGGTGACACAACACTTGTGGATGCTGCAATCCAAACTAATAACGCAATCAAGATGATTAAAGAGAAGCTAACAGGTGCAAAGACAGTACTTGGGCTCTCTAATATATCCTTTGGACTCTCTAAAGAGAGTAGACCAATACTCAACTCAGTATTCCTTCATCAGGCTGTAGAACACGGACTTGATATGGCTATCGTACACGCCTCTAAGGTTCTACCGCTATCGATGATCTCTGACGAAGAGATTGGATACTGCAATGATCTACTCGCTGGTAAAGACAATGCTCTCTCAGCATTCATCGAGTATTTCAGTAAAAAAGAGGGAGTTGTTGAGCAAGAAGTGAAGACTGATCTCCCACCTGATGAAATGCTTAAAACACTCATCAAAAAAGGTCGTAAATCAGGTCTTCAGGAAGTTTTAGATAATCTTCGTGAGATAATGAAACCTATCGACATTATCAATAATATTATGCTCGATACGATGAAAGAGATTGGTGTCCTTTTCGGTGCAGGAAAGATGCTCCTTCCATTCGTTCTCCAATCTGCAGAGGCGATGAAAGCAGCTGTTTCTATCCTTGAGCCACATATGGAAAAGGGTGACACTGAAACAAGAGGCAAAATAGTACTCGCTACTGTTAAAGGTGACGTACACGACATTGGTAAAAACCTTGTAGATATCATCCTCTCTAACAATGGCTATGAAGTACATAACCTAGGTATCAAAATCTCTGTTGAAGAGATGATAACCAAAGCACTAGAAATAGATGCAGACGCTATTGGTATGAGTGGACTCCTCGTTAAATCAACTAATATCATGCGTGACAACATAGACGAAATGAAGCGTCAGGGGCTTGATAAAAAAGTACTACTTGGTGGTGCTGCCCTCACAGAGAAATTCGTTAATAACGACTGTATGCCTATTATGCCTGGTAAGATCAGCTACTGTAGAGATGCCTTTGATGCTCTCAAGGTTTTGGCTGGAGAAGAGACAGGAAACGATGCACCAGAAAAGGCATATTCAGATGTTAAAGCCACACCTAAAGTGATCAAACAACCTGTACTCGAAGAACCTCCATCTGCTCCATTTATCGGAGTTACAACGATGGAAGACATGGAGATAGATGCCATACTTGAATACATGAACAAGCTCGCACTTTTCTCCCATAGATGGGGTTATAGCAAGAAAGGGATGGCAGATTACGACTATGACAAGCTTCTCAAAGAAACTATTATCCCAGAATTCAACGATACTGTTCAAGAGATAAAGGATAAAGGTATCCTAGAAATGGGTATCAAATACGCATACTATAACTGCAACTCTGACGGTGAAGACCTTGTGATCTATGATGGTGATTCTGACAAGGAACTGACTAGATTTAAGTTCCCAAGACAGGATATAGAAAAAGGTGTATCACTCGCTGACTACTTCCACCCTGTATCATCAGGTAAAAAAGATATTGTAGCCTTTCATATTGTTACGGCAGGGAATAAGCCAGCAGAATACTGCCAACAACTATTCAAAAATAATGAATATAAAAAGTACTACCAATTCCACGGATTCTTTACTGAATTCGCTGAAGCAATGGCAGAGTACACACATAAAATAGTGCGTGAAGAACTAGGTATAGACGATTCTGACGCTAAGACAGCTCACGGTATCATCTCACTCGGCTATCAAGGTAGAAGATACAGCTTCGGCTATCCATCTTGCCCTGATCTCGCACAAAACAACCAGTTAGATGATCTGATAGATTTTTCTAGCATAAATGTAAGTGTTACGGAAAACCATGAGATGGTTTCTGAGTATACTACTTGTGCGATAATCGTACCTAATAGCACCGCTGAATATTTTACTATATAGATGCTTATTCAGACTATTTTAGTTTGATTTTGCATTTCTCTTGTGGTATATATATTTACTGAGTAAAATATATTAGATGATAATTAAAGGAGGCTTTATATGTCTATTGGAGAATTTGTTAAATCTGCGGATTTTAAATCAGAAAAGCATGCACCAGTTGTTGTAGTACCAGCAGGTATCAAAGCAGGTGAGACATTCGAAGTAGAAGTTTCTGTAGGTAAAGAGATCGCTCACCCTAACACAGCTGAGCACTATATCTCATGGATTTCAGTATATTTTCAACCAGCAGCAGGTCCTATTGTTCAGGTTGCTAGATTCGAATACACAGCTCACAGTGAAGGTGGAGCTTTTACTGAACCTGTTTCTACATTCAAGCTTAAGCTTGATAAGCCAGGAACAATTATCGCTACTTCATACTGTAATCTTCACGGTCTTTGGGAAGGTTCTGCAGAAGTTGCATTCTAGTCAGATTTTTTTACGTATAAATAACAAAGCCCGAGCTAATAACTCGGGCTTTTCTGTTTTGTGATTTAATTAAAATTTTTATTTACTAACAGCGGCTAAGTTTTTAGCTATCACCTTTGTAGTATTATGGTCATCACCTAAGATATCTTTATATATACCTAGTGCTTCTTGCAGATATTTCTTCGACTCTTCCTTACGCCCCATCCTATACATTAGCTCAC
>PKTN01000013.1 GCA_002869185.1 Denitrovibrio sp.
AGCTGTTGAATCACCATTAAGGAGTTTCTTTGTGTTGAATTCAGTAGATGAAGCAACTCTATCTATTTCAGACTTAAGTTGTTCTACTTCTTTTTGAATCTCTGCACGGTCGTTTGTAGTGTAAACACCGTTACTAGCTTGTACAGCGAGTTCTCTCATTCTCTGAGCCATGTCAGTAATGACAGAAAGACCACCTTCTGCAGTCTGGAGAAGCGATATACCGTCCTGGGCGTTCATAGAAGCTCTTTGAAGTCCAGAAATCTGTCCACGTAATTTTTCTGATATCGCGAGGCCAGATGCGTCGTCTGCTGCGCTGTTGATTCTAAGACCACTTGAAAGTTTTTCAAGGTTTTTTGAAATAGCCGTATTTGTTTGGCTAAGGTATCTCTGCGATGTGAGCGCAGGGACATTGTTATAAATTACTGTTGACATTATTTACCTCCGTGTAAATTGGGCACAAGCATCCGTGCTGGCTTTTCCATGTCTAAATATTTTAAGTTGTTGCTTCAGGACATAAAAGTCCTATTCATATTTTTCTACAAGTAGCAAATACCCTTTTTTAAGGCACCTCCCGGAACCGAAAACGAAAAAAGGCCGATTCTTCATTTCATGAAGAACCGGCCCGAGTATTTCAGTACCTGTCTTGGTCTTATTCTTTTGTCATAAAGAGAATCGTAATATATAAGGAAAACTTTAGTATAATTAATTTATTAATTTGAAATATTTTACTTATTTTTAATAAAAAAAAGAGCCGAACTAAAAAGTCCGGCTCTTTCAATTAGTTAGGATACGCTGTCGTACAACAGCCCTACCATTTCTTTAATGTTCTGTGATAATCTTATTGTTTCCTCTGTAGGGATCTGCCTAATAACAGTCTTCTCTTCAGAGTCGATTATCTTAACTACAACTTCATTTGAATCCTCTTGGATAGAGAACTCTCTTTTAACATCCATTTAATTAAGAGCCAAGTTTAGCTCAGATACAGCTTTTTCTACTTCTTCGTGTTCTGGTTGAACCTTAGTAGGTTGCTCATCTGACCTTTTCTCTTGTCCTGCGGATTTTTCCACACTGCGGACTTTTTCAGATGGAGCCACAGTGCTTATTCCATCAACGTTTGATGCTATGCTGTTAAGTTCATACATATTACACCATCCTTCAAATATTCAGATGGGGGTTATTAGCCCCCATCATATATCTGTGGCTATTATGCGAGAAGTTGGAGAGCAAGCTGTGGAAGTTGGTTCGCTTGTGAAAGCATTGCAACGCCAGCCTGATTAAGAATCTGGTTCCTTGTGTACTCTGTCATTTCTGAAGCAAAGTCAAGGTCGCGAATTCTAGATTCAGATGCTGTCAAATTCTCTTTTGCTATGTCAAGACCTGTGATTGTATACTCAAGTCTATTGATTTGTGCTCCGATAGTTGACCTTGTGCTAGAAATATCTGCAAGAGCGCTGTCAAGCTGAGTGATAGCACTTTGCGCAAGTTCTTGATCAACTAACATTATGTCATCTATACCGAGAGCTTTAGTATCGATCTGCGGGATAGCTGTAAGGATTGTTTGTCCTTCGTTAGCACCAATCTGGATTTCCATTGCATTGTCAACTACGTGAAGTTTTACATCTTCATTTGAGCCAGCAGAGTAGTCCAGTTCTTTGTTTGTGTCATCCCAAGTGATAGTAAGAGCTGTATCACTAGCTATACCAACTTCAAGACCACCGATCATATTTCTAAGAGTATAATCGTTAAATGTGTCAGTACCGATTGACTCACAAGTGTGTGCGTCAGTTACAGTAGCCTTAAGCTCACTGTTTGTACCTTCTTGAATAGTTGCAAGTGAAAGTCCATCGATAAGAGACTGATCACCTGTAAAGGAGAGTTGGCTATTTTCACCAAGGAGTGATGTTTGGATAACAAATGTTCCCTGAACAGCTTCATTAGTATTATCTGTCTCAGCAGAAACATAATTAACAAGGTTGTTATTTACGTTTGCAACTGCAGTACTCGTGTCTGATGTTGCACCCATGCCAAGATCATCAACGATAGCATTACTAAGCTTTGTCTCGAAATCAGCAAGAGTATCACTGCCTTCAAGATAGATAGATGTAGATGTTCCATTACCATATATTGTCAGCTCTTGTGTCTGATAAAATATGTTTCTACCATCACTAGTAGTAAATCTGCTGATATCTTTCAACTCAGTAGTTGATGTAGCAGCTTCGCCACCACCAGCTACTTTAACGTCGAAACGACTGTCAAGTGTTGTTGCACCTGAGTTAGTTGAAGTTTCTTTGAAGTTGAATGTTAGTGATCCAACATTTAAGTTACCTGTAGTCTCATCTAATGTTGCATGATAAACAGTTACGTTGTTGTAATCAACTACGCTGTCACTGTTGTCTTTTGAAGTCAAAGAGTGAGTTGCAGTATAGATAATTGTTGGACCATCTTGACCAGTAGGACCTTCAGTAATCTGAATAGAACCACCACCAGAAGATGCTGCATCAGCAGTACTCGCTTTAGATACAGCTACTAGAGTTTTATCTCCGTCTTGTATCTTACCAGCATCACCGATGCTAGAAGTAAATGTAAGATTTACTGTAGAACCACCAACAGCAGACTGTGCACCAGTTACGATTGTAAGCTGACCTGACGCGCCCATTGTTGCACCGTCTGCTACAGTTCCCCACGATCCAGCGACGCCAGTTGTTGCATCGATAAATCTAACTTTTACATCAAAAGTCTCTGAATCAACAGCGGTTGAAGTGATAGTTTCTGTAAAAGAAACTTCCATATAACCACCTTTGAAGCCAGCAGTTGTACCAGCAACAGTTGTACCACTTGCTGATGCTATGTTAGATGTAAATGATGAACCCTCTTGTGCGTAAGTCCCTGCGATTGTTCCTACATCTGAAGCTTCAACACCGCTACCTATCTCTACTTGATAATAATCATCACCAGTAGCAGCGATAGATGTAGGGCTAGTCACAAGTGTTACGTTACTAGAGTTTGCTGTACCGCCAGCAGTGTAGATTTCTGCACCAATAGCATCAGCATTAAGTGACATAACGTCTGTCTTGTAAACGTAGTTTGTTCCTACAGTTTCTGTTGAAATTTCAAGGTTATAGTTACCTTCTGTGACAGGTCCTGTAACAGTAGCATTAAGGAGTGCTTCTTTGTCTGTAGACCATAGAGCGGCAGAATCTCCGTTAAGGAGTTTCTTTGTGTTAAATTCTGTAGCAGCAGCAACTCTATTGATTTCATCTTTGAGTTGATCTACTTCTTTTTGGATCTCGCCACGGTCGTTGCTTGTGTATACGCCGTTACCAGCCTGTACTGCAAGCTCTCTCATTCTCTGTACCATATCTGTGATTACAGAAAGACCGCCTTCTGCTGTTTGCAAAAGTGAAATACCGTCCTGGGCGTTCATCGATGCTCTCTGAAGACCAGATATCTGTCCACGTAGTTTCTCAGATATTGCAAGTCCAGATGCGTCGTCGGCAGCACTGTTGATTCTAAGTCCTGATGATAGTCTCTCAAGGTTTTTAGTCATATCCGAATTGGTTTGACTAAGATATCTCTGGGATGTGAGCGCAGGAATATTGTTATATATCCTTATTGCCATGATATACCTCCATGTGTTTTTTCAGCATCCTTGCTGTTTTTAAATTGTTCTTTTGTGCGCTTGAAAACCTTGATTTGAGTAAAAGACGTGCTTAAGTTGCGTCGAAAGCGTGACTTTTATGTCAAATCTTTTTTTAATTATTTAAGTTAAAAAAATCTGTGTCTACGGAATCCTCCTCTAAAACAAAAAAGGCTGATACGGGTGTCCAGTCCGTATCAGCCTGAATGTTTCAGTACCGATTTTATTTCTATTAAAACCACAACATCTTGTCTAGCAAGCGTGTCGTGCTTATAGTTTGCCAGTGGTAATTATATCGACAGGAATATTAGAAACTTTAGGAAGAATTTTGAAAAAACATATTTAAATTAGAAAAAACAGAATATATCCACGATGTGGAATAATTTACGATTTATATAAAGTTATCACTACAGCCTCTAAAATCTTGTATTTTTATTCACTTTATATATCGACACTTTGATTAAATACTTTTGCCCTAATCTATATATTTATGATAAAGTTGACTAATAAAGCGTTAATTAAGACTATTTTAGATATAAAATCACTGGAGTTATGGAATGTCTATTGAAAAGAAAAACATGGATGCCCTACAAAATCGTTTTCCTGAGATATATAATAAAATCAAAAATATTAAACCTGAGCAGAGATTTCAGCTCAAAGCTGTCCCAGGCAAACAAAACATTCCTAACATGTACGATAAAATATCTAGTAAGTTTTTCTATGACAATAAAGACCATATGGATCAAGCTATCAAAAATGTCTTATCAAAAAATATAAGACTGCCATTCTTCAATATATTTCTCGGTACTGGCTTAATGTATAACTTCTTTGCATTCTTTAAGGCTTATAATGTAAAAGAGAGTGTTAATATTGTTATAGAAAAAGATCTGGACATATTTAGAACACTCCTTTCATGTGTAGACTTAACTCAGGTTTTAGGTAACTCTATGTTCTACTTCATGCTTGATGATCAACCGACAGAACTCTTCACAAAAATAAATAGAATCATACACAACACTAATGCTAAATTTCATGCCAAATCGATCAACATAATCGAGGATGCAGGATCATTCATGCTCAACAAAGATTACTACCTACAATCAATCCGACTTTTGAAAGACGCTTTGCGTGAAGTACTCATGTTTTACGGAAATGACCCTTTCTACTCTATGATTGGTATAGAAAACACTTTTCTTAATATTGAAGAGATAATAAACAACCCTGGCATTAAAGATCTTAAAGATAAGTTTAAGGGTAAACCTGGTATTGTCGTTTCAACTGGGCCATCACTAAACAAAAACATACATCTCTTAGAAGGCTTAGAGAACAAAGCAGTGCTATGTGCGGCTGACGCATCAGTAAAGGTTATGAAAGAGAAAGGGCTAAAACCTCACCTAGTCTCTGCACTTGAGCGTCTTACACCTACAGCAAGACTCTTTGACGGGATTGAAGAAGAGGATGTTAAAGATGTATATCTCGCTGCAACACCTGTAATCCACCCTGAAACCTACGCTAACTACCCTGGTGAAAGGATTATCACATATAGAGACTTTGCTACTTTTAAATGGATTAATATCGAGAAAGGGATTCTTGAGATAGGTCCTTCTGCAGGTAACATGGCATTCAAAATTCTCGAATATCTTGGATGCGATCCTATCATCCTCATCGGGCAAGACCTTGCCTTTGGCGAAAATGACATGACACACGCCGATGGCTCCACATATGGAGAGAAGCAGGATGCAGCAGTATTTAAAGATCTGAGAGAGGTAGAAGGAAACTTCGTACCAAGAATCAAAACAAACAGAGTGTGGGAAATGTTCCTGCAATACTACCATAAAGATGTATCAGCCTCAAAAGCTAGAGTAATAAACGCTACTGAAGGTGGTGCAAAGATTCTCGGTGCAGAGCTTATGACTTTTCAAGAAGCTATAGATCAGTGTATAGGTGACGACATCAATGTCTTAGACATTATCAAGGGGAGCTTAGATAAACCTAGTGTTGAAGATATCGAAAACTGTCGTAAGCAGACTCTAGAAATAGTTACCAATGGAATCGAATATTGTAATATGGCTCAAGGTCTATTTGCAGATGCGATGAAGGTTTGTGACCAATACATGCAAGAGCTTTGGGTTCCATATCAGGCAACAAAAGAGTATGACGCTCAGAAGGGTGAAAAATACCTTATAGATTTAGAAGAAAAGTGTAAACTATTCCAAGATAGACGTTTCTATGAAGTTCTGATGCATTATGTTCAATCATATTTCATACGTACTATGGTAGAGATAAATGCCGCAAAAAGTTCATCTGCAAATATAGCAGAAGCTCAGTCTAGAAATGTTGCCCATCTGGGGGATATGTTTAAGGTACTTACTGGGTTGAATGGAAAAATGATAGATTTGATGCACATACTAAAAGGAAAACTCGAAGCAAATATTTAGATTTTGATTATCTCTTTTTCGTTACCAGTGAGACTAACTCCGCCATCTTTAGTGACTAGATATGTATTCTCTAGACCTACAAGACCAACCCCCGGCACGCCACGTTTTGGTTCGACAGCCATGACCATATTCTCCTCAAGTGGGAGATCAAAGCCTTTAGCAAAGACTGGATATTCATCTATAACAAGCCCTACGCCATGACCTAGAAACTTAACACGTTCATCACCATAGCCCATGAAATACTCTTGAAATGAGTCACTCACATCGACCATAACCTCTTCATAAACCTTTGATGGAATATTACCCGGTTTCATCCTCTTAACTGTCTCTTCAAGGATTGTCACACATTTTGCGTGATATTCATAAGCCTCATCAGTCAGTTCACCAAAAGCATAGACCTGAGTTTTGTCAGTATGATAACCTTCTAGGCCACAACCAACATCAACAAAGACAAGCTCATTATTCCCAAGCTTACGTTCATCATTACCCATCAGTGGCACAGCAGGCGACATACCTTTTACCCCACCGGGACCATCAAATGTATTGTGAAACATTGAGTTTTCAGCAAAGCAGATCTGTCCAAAGTACAATTCAGTATTAAACATCCCTATTCTGGTGATACCGTGGTGCCCATTATCCATCATATGCTTAAGCATAAGTGTGCCAAGCTCTTTTTCACTCATGCCGCCACTAATAATGGAGGGAACATAAGTCTGTAGAGCCTCTTCATGTATCCGACCACAAGCTCTCATAATATCAAGTTCATAGATAGATTTGACGGCTCTTGTGGCAGATATTGCAAGGTCACACGATTTTACATCTTCGAAGTTAAAATACTTATTTATGCGCTCGAAATGAGCAAGGGGAACAAATTCTTTTTCTATATGGACTGTTTTCCCAAGTTCACCTGTCACAGCAGGAATGTCACGAAAACTATTTATTTTGACAATATTTTCAAATTTGGATTCTATCTCTGCCCTACAAAAACTTCTGCGGACAAAGAATGTTGCCTCACCATCTCGCGGAACAACGAGTATCCCGTTCTGTAGAGTACCTGTGAAATAGAATATATTAACCTTATTAACGACAAGTGCGACGTTCCAGCCAGTAGCCAGCTCGTCCATCTTTTTTCTGAATGCAGTAAGCCTGTTTTGAAGTTCTTCTTTAGGTACAAGATTCAAAGAAGTTCCTCCAGTGATATTTTTTTAGTAGCTAATAAGTTTCTCATCTTACTAAGTACCCGTTTTTCTATCTGGCGTACACGCTCACGTGTAATACCTAGGTCATTACCTATAGACTCAAGAGTTTCAGGGTCATTCCCAGAGAGCCCATACCTTCTTATGATGATTGTTTTTTCGTTATCAGAGAGGAAGGTCAACCATTTAAAAATAATATCCTTCTTGCTACTATTTTCTATCTTAAGATATGGATCAAGATACTTTTCGTCGTCTGCGATAAACTCATGTAGAGTGCTACTTTCGTCCCCGCCAACAGGCATATCGAGAGAAGTGTCCTGCTTGATAGCATCGAATACTTTCTTAAGTGTTGAGAGTGGCATCTTTGTTGCAGTGGAGAGTTCGTGTATAGTCGGTTCTCGTCCCATCTTCTGTTGCAGCTCATTCTGGGTTTTAAGCACTTTACTGATATTCTCTGACATATGTACAGGGATACGAACCATTCTACATTGGTTAATAATAGCTCGCTCAATAGCTTGCCTTATCCACCATGTCGCATAGGTACTAAATTTAAAGCCTTTTGTATAATCGAATTTTTCAACAGCCTTCAAAAGCCCAATATTCCCCTCTTCTACAAGGTCTACTAGGTTCATCCCTCTGTTAATGTATTTTTTTGCGATTGAAACAACCAAACGCAGATTGCATTTGATCATGGTATCTTTGGAATCCTTATCCCCTTTCTCTATGCCTCGGGATAGCTCACCCTCCTGCTCTCTTGTGAGGACAGGATACTTGGATATCTCATTAAGGTATATTTTAAATACCTCAAGATCGTCAGAGGAGTAATCTCTTTTCGGTTCTTTCTCGACTTTACAAGTCTCAATACGAGTAATCTCTTCTGTGATCGTCTCTTCTAAATCTTCTTTCGTCGGTTCTTCTATAATCTCAGGATCGCTCATAATCTCTCCAGCATTTCAAAGAATTAAGAAAGTTGTTTCGAGTTATAAGATAACGTGATTTTATTTAAAATGGAAGTGATAAAATATTATGTATTAATAGGTTCGCCACAAATATGCCGGCTTACTATGTTTAAGCACCAACAAAATCGACAAAGCTACACTTTGTAAGTGGAGTAATTTTAACATCATTGTCTATTTTCGTAACCTTCATAAGCTTTCCGTCAGCAGGCACAAGCATAAGACCTCCGTCAGCGAGCTGATCTATAAGCTCCTGAGGAACACTCTTCCCTTCTGCTGTAGCAATAATCCTGTCATAAGGAGCAAACTCTGTCCACCCCAGCTTAGTCGGTTCAAA
The DNA here is from genome assembly GCA_002869185.1 of Denitrovibrio sp. Classification (GTDB taxonomy): domain Bacteria; phylum Chrysiogenota; class Deferribacteres; order Deferribacterales; family Geovibrionaceae; genus Denitrovibrio. Next base: position 8,565 of record PKTN01000013.1, read on the forward strand.
CTTCATTTTTACGTTACGGAGTGGTATCCTTTTAATAATCTGATAAGCTCGTCTATGAAGCTCTGGAACTCGTTCAACAGTGTATACAGTCTTGCAAAGCTTAGACAGGATAGCGGCCTGAAAACCTGATCCACTGCCTATCTCTAATACTGTATGCTCTGGTGATAAATCTAGAGCCTTCGTCATATACGCGACTGTAGATGGTTTGGAAATAGTCTGTCCATAGCCGATAGGTAGAGCATCATCCGCATAAGACATCTTCAACATCGCTTCATCCAAGAACTTATGTCTCGGAGTTTTGATGAATGCTTGTATAATTTTTTCATCCCAGTCACATGCAGGACCGACAGCGCTTTTTATGTATGATTCAGGGATATTAACTACTCTGTTCATAGTTTGATCTGTGTTCCGATACCAGAATCTGTAAACATCTCAAGTAGCACTGAGTGTGATACTCTTCCATCAACAATATGAGCTTTAGAAACGCCATTCTGGACAGCATCAAGAGCACAATCTATCTTAGGGATCATCCCTCCAGTAAGAGTTCCATCTTTTTTCAGCATTCTAACTTTCTCTGGAGACAGAGTCGAAATGAGCTTACCCTCTTTATCAAGAACACCCTTCACATCTGTAAGAAGTATAAGTTTTCTAGCTTTAAGTGCCGAAGCGATACTTCCAGCAACAAGATCAGCATTAATGTTATAAGATTGATTATCCTCGCCAACTCCAACAGGTGCGATAACAGGGATAAAGCTTTTACTAATAGTTTCAAGTACATCAATATTCACAGACTTCACCTTACCAACGTGTCCAAGGTCGATAATCTCAGGTGTCACTAAATAGTCTTCACCCTCTTTCAGGTAAAGTTTTTCCGCGGTGATAAGACCACCATCCTTTCCAGAAAGACCTATTGCCTTTCCTCCGTTTATGTTTATAAGACCAACGATATCTTTATTAACTTTACCAGCGAGAACCATCTCAACAATATTCATGGTCTGCTTATCTGTAACCCTCATTCCTGAGACAAAATGGCTTTCGATATTCAACATCTTAAGCATGTCACCAATCTGAGGACCGCCACCATGTACTATCACAGGGTTAAGACCAATGTATTTCATCATTACAACATCACGAGCAAAGCTAAACTTTAGTTGGTCATCGACCATAGCATGACCACCATATTTAATAACAATAGTCTCGCCAAAAAACTCCTTTATGTAAGGTAGTGATTCAATTAGTATATCCGCTTTTTTTATAAGCTCTTCCATGATTCCTCCGCTCTATGTGCATGTAATATTTATACGTTAATTATCATATCTATTTATTAATGTAGTTTGAGAATTATATAGGTAATCGTCACTTATGCAATAATAATAAGGCTCAGATTCTAAGCAATTACTTAACAACGACTCGTGGTAACTCAATAACGAGGAGTGCACCACTATCGCTACTTTTTGCTTTAATCTTACCACCAAGGCTCTTTTCAACAATAGACCTAGCCATATGCAGACCAATTCCTGTCCCTTGGTTCTTCGGTTTAGTGGTGTATCTCGCCTCAAATACTCTTTCCAAGTTTTCAGCATCAATACCCAGACCGTTATCTTTAAATAACAATGTGATAAGCTCACCTGACACTCTCACACATATATCTATCAGACCTACATCTGATGCTTTCATCTTGCCACGAATCCTACTATCAATAACTGAATCAATAGAATTATTTATAAGATTAATAACTACTTGTTTGAAAAGATTAGGATACCCATAGTCGACCAAATCAGCAGCAATATCTATCTCCTGTTTAAAAACCTTAGTCCCCTTTCCACATTCTATAATTATAAAATCATCAAGCTCTACACCTGCCTCAGCCAGATTGTATTGTATCCTTACATCAATAGCGCTAAGTTCAAGCCTACCGCACTGCATCCTGACAACCTCTTTTAACTTATCCATCAGCTGAAATTCAACTTTATCCGGTTCATATCTAAAAAAATTACTAAAATCATCCATTGTGTCAGACATAAAACGGATATATGACTTGCACTCATCTATAGCATCGCCTAGGTATTGTACATCTAGCTCGCTAAAATGATATGCATCTCGAATATCCTCTATAATAAACATAAGTGCACTTAGTGGTTGTCTCCATTGATGTGTTATGCTTCCAACCATATCACCAACTTCAGATATTCTGGCATGATAAAGTGTTGGCTCTGCACCACTTAAAGCTTGAAACTCATCCATATTTTGCTTGTGCTCTGTTATATTCTTCACAAAACCTGCCGTGCCTGCATATAATCCGTTTTTATCAGTAATCGCTACTGAGTTTATCCTCACCCAAACGATCCTGCTGTCTATATGCTTCAAAGGAATATCGACATCATTCAATCCGCTAGTTAGAATGGCAGTACTTTTAACATCGTCATATGTATTAGGATCACCGAATATATCTCTCCGCAGATTAGACCCTATTAGGATATCAGATGAATAACCGAGAATATTTATTGCACCCTTTTCAAGATATATCAGGTAACCAAATCTATCTGTTCGATAGAAAAGACCCTGCATTTTTGCTGTCAACTCTACCAATTCATCACTGCCAGCAGTAATTTGAGGTGCGTTTATATCAGTAGCTTCACTAAAGCTAATAGTGCAACAATCACCACCACAGGCAACTTCTATAGCGAGATACAAGTATCTATTATCAATAGGTCCAAAAAGAATATTAGTATTAAACCCTTCTGCCTTATTTAAACCAGAGCAGGCAGATATTATTTCATCTTCATACTCGCCAAGTAGATAATCGTTAAACGAATCTCCTATTATTTCTGACAAGCTACCATAGCCATCTGTGCATATATCGACATTAGTAATCATAGAATGTTCATCAACTGTAATTGTAAAATAGGTCTTTTTCTCTTCGGACAATGCATACTCCAGAATGTAATTTAATAAGTATTATATAATATCACAAAAAAAACGAAGAGGTAGTTAATCGGATAAATTATCTTAAATTAGTAGACTTGAGTTCTAGGTGCTTTGCAAGGATAGTGACAGCCATAGAGTACTTAATACTCGGGTTATACTTTGTAACTACATAAAAGTTATTAAATATAATCCAGTACTCCGTCCCTTTATCACCATTAAGTTCAACAAGAGAGCCCTTCCTTTTTGGGTTAACCCACATGGATGGTCTAACGCCATTCCTCTTCATCTGTGCCACAGTATACTTGGGTCTCCATCCTTGTTTTAGATATTTTTTCCAAGCGGTTCCTTTCGTGCGAACTTTGACTGCGAGAGGTTCCCCTCTTTTCCAGCCATGCTTAGAAAGATAGTTAGCTATACTACCTATTGAGTCAGCACCAGATTTAAAGATATTAATCCTGCCATCACCAGAGAACTCTTTACCGAATTTAAGAATATTTTATGGCATAAACTGAGGCATACCAACTGCGCCAGCGTAAGAGCTTTTGAGATTAAAAGGATCAAGTTTATTACGATAAGCATAGACCATAAGTGCGTCCAACTCATTCTTAAAAAATTCAGCACGTCTAGGGTAATAAAAAGCCAGAGTAAAGAGTGCATCCATAGCTCTATGCGAGAGAGCATAGGTTCCAAAATCTGTTTCTACACCAAGGATCGCAACGATAACGCTAGGATCAACACCGTATATCAGCTTCGCTTTTTTCAAAGTCTTAGGATACCTCTTTGCAAAGGCAACACCCTTCTTTATTTTGCGATCGTATATGAAATGTGGTTTATAATCTTTCCAAGGTTTCGCTTCAGCCTGCCTGTCCATAAGCTTTATAACATCTTCAGTCTTGTTCGCCCTTTTCAGCCATTTAAGAACAGCCCTTTCACTTATCCTGCCATTTTTCGCAACTCTATGGGCAAAGCTCGTCATCTCAGGTGTCAACTGAGCGGCATATGTATTGAAACTAACAAGAATTAAAACTACAAAAATTAACAATTTATTCATAAGATGTATCTGGTCTTTTTTTATCATTTAAATTATAATCACATATCAGTTATGTTTTTGTAACATAAATATTTTAAATTAATAAATCTTTTATGAGGAATTTTAATATGATAATAGCACCATCAGTCTTAAGTGCTTATTTTTCAAGACTTGCAGAAGAGATAAAGGCGATCGATGAAGCGGGCGCAGATTGGATTCACCTTGATGTTATGGATGGTGTTTTTGTTCCGAACATCACTTTCGGACCTCCAGTCATCAAAAAACTACGTAAATGTACAAAGAAGGTTTTCGACGCCCACCTTATGATCGTAGATCCTGATAGATTCCTCGAAGACTTTGCAGAGGCTGGCTGTAACTTTATCACTGTCCACGAAGAGGCTTGTACTCACCTGCACCGTACAATCTCGAAGATCAAAGAGCTAGGTAAAAAGGCTGGTGTTTCACTCAACCCAGCAACATCACTCGAAACAGTTAGAGAGATTCTTCCATATGTCGACATGGTGCTTATAATGTCTGTTAACCCTGGCTTTGGTGGACAAAAATTTATCCCTACAAGCTATGACAAAATAAAAAGACTCAGAGCAATGGCTAATGAGGTTAACCCAGAACTTATAATACAGGTTGATGGTGGAGTAAATGGCGACAATATCGCAGACCTAAAAGCCGCTGGATGCACTGCTGTAGTAGCAGGTAACTATGTTTTCAGCTGTGACGAATATAAAAAAGCTATAGATAATCTGAAAATATAGACGGTCAAGCTTACAACTGTTATCTCGTGTGGTATATTTTAAGTAACAGACGGAGGTAATTGAACATGGCTATAAATATACTTGTGGTAGACGACGAGCCTGATATCAGACTCCTTTATCGCTCCGAGCTAGAAGACCAAGGATTTAAAGTACTTGAGGCTGCTGGTTCTGAAGAGTGTTTCGCTCATCTAGAGAAAAGTAAAGTCGATCTGGTCCTACTTGACATAAAACTTAAGGGCGAGAGCGGCATTGATATACTTCAAGCCATTTCGGGCAAAGAGAAGAAGGCAAAGGTTATCCTAGCTACTGCCTATAGTGCGTATCAGGATGATTTCTCTACTTGGCTTGCTGACGGCTATTGGGTGAAGACCCAAGAGATCGAAACACTGACAGAAGAAATAAATAAGGTTCTCGCGAAGAACTAGACAACTTAGATTTATTAAAGCGCTATATATACTGACTATAAATAATACACCTGACAGTTTAACTGCTCAGGTGTGTTTTAACTTGATTTTGTCAGTTATAAAGACACAAACTAATTTCATTAATGGAGTAATATTTATATGAAAGCAGTAGTAATGGCAGGCGGATTTGGAACAAGGATTCAACCCCTAACATCCAGTATGCCTAAACCTATGATACCTGTTATGAACAAACCAATGATGGAATACATCATAGACTCACTTAAAGATGCCGGAATTGTCGAAATCGTTATCCTCTTATACTTCAAACCTGAAGTAATAAAAGGGTATTTCGGTGATGGAAGTTCCAAAGGGATAAAAATTCATTACGTTCTACCAGATGATGACTACGGCACAGCTGGTGCTGTTAAAAAGGCTCAGCAATACCTTGATGAGAAATTCATCATCGTATCTGGAGACCTTATATCAGATTTCTCTATTCAAGAGATTATAGGCTTTCACGATGTCAAAGAAGCAAAAGCGACTATCACTCTCACATCCGTACCTGACCCACTCCAGTTTGGTGTGGTTATCACAGACAAAGAGAGCAAGATCGTAAGATTCCTAGAGAAACCAGGCTGGGGCGAAGTATTCAGCGACACTATCAACACAGGCATATACGTCTTCGAGCCTGAGATACTCGACTACATCCCAGAAGACAGTAACTTCGACTTTTCTAAGGACCTATTCCCTAAGCTTATGGCTAGCGGAATAGACCTTTTTGGATATAACGCAAAGGGCTACTGGCGTGACGTTGGCAACCCTGATTCATACAGAGCTGCGCTCCTTGACATACTTAACGAAGAGGTTGTCCTCCCTCTCCTAGGAGAAGAGGTCAAGACCAAAGATGCTACAATCTTCCAAGGAAAAAATGTAAAAGTCGACCCATCTGCAAAGATCGAGGGGCTTGTTGTTTTAGGTGACGATTGCGTCATAGAAAAAGAAGCCGTAATCAAAAACTCCGTCCTTGCTAAAGGGTGTAAGATAGGCGAAAAATCCACTCTTGAAAACTCTATCCTTTGGGATGAAGTAACAATAGGCAAAAACTGCGACATGGTAAACTCTGTCCTTTGCAATAAAGTAAACATTGGAAACGGAACAAAAGCTGGACACGGTGTAATCATCGCAGAAGGCACAGAGGTTGGTCAGCAAGTTATCTTCGAAAAAGATATCATGGTATGGCCAGAGAAACAGATTGAAGAGGGTTCCATTGTTAGCTCAAACCTTATATGGGGCGACAAATGGAAAAAATCTATCTTCGAAGGTGGAAAGGTATCAGCAAGAACAAACGTTGAACTCTCACCTGACTTAGCGGCAAAACTTGGTGCCGCCCTCGGTAGCCAACTCCCAACAGGTAGCCGTGTGCTTATGTCAAGAGATTACGACAAGGCATCACGAATGCTTAAGCGTTGTTTCCTTGGTGGGCTTCTATCAACAGGTGTTAACGTGACAGAGCTACGCATGACTCCACTACCTGTTATGCGCTCAAAGCTGGAGATGTTCGGTGAAGTGGCAGGAGTGTACTTCCGTCAGTGCCAGACAGACCCTACAAACACTGAGATTCTATTTTATGATGATAAAGGTGCACCTATCGACTCTGGGCTTGAGAAGAACGTGGAGAGAATATTCTTCCGTGAAAACTTCCGCAGAGCTACACACGATGATATAGGTGAAATTTATGACCAACTTATGGTTGGCGAATTCTACAAAGAGAGCTTCCTTAAGAATATAGAAATTCCTCTTATAAAAGCTCGCAGATCAAAGATCGTTGTAGACCTTCTTAACGGAACTACAGATGCAACATATCCTGAGCTACTCACAAAAGTTGGTGCAGACGCTGTTGTATTAAACGCATATAGAGATGAAAGCAAACTCTCCAGAACTATGCACCAAATAGAAAGCTCTTTCAAAGAGGTTAGCGAGATCGTGAAAGTAACAGAATCCGATCTAGGTTTTGTTGTCTACCCTCACGGTGAGCGACTAGGCATAGTAACCAACTCTGGCGATATACTAAAAGAGGATAGAGCACTACTCCTCATCCTCAAACTAATTGACCTATCTGTTAAAGGTAAGGTAAAGATCTATCTCCCTGCTTACTCACCGAGTGTCCTTGATGACCAGTTCATCAATGTAGAGATCACTCGTGGAAAGTTTGCCGGTATAAAAGCTGATTATCTTAAGAATTTCTACTTCACTGGCGACCTTGCTAGGAACTATACATTCATAGATAACGGTTCACACGCTGATGCAATGTTTAGCTCTATCAAAATCTTAGAGATGCTTGCCAGACAGAATGTTAACCTTAATGAAGTTCTTAAAACTATCCCTGAATATTTCTATAGCCATACAGTCATTAACTGCACATTAGAGCTGAAAGGCTTCCTAATGAGGAAAATGAGTGAAGAGGCTATGGACAAGGATGCATCATTCCTAGACGGAATTAAGATCATATTCAAAAATAAAGGCTGGGTACATATGGTTCCTGACCAGTACACAGCGAATGTCCACCTCTATGTCGAAGCTGGCAAAGAGAAGGATTACAAGCAGATCCACACCGAATTCAAAGATAAGATCAACGGGTGGTTGCAGGAGTAAATCCGATGAAAAAGCTGAGGCTCTGCTTTCTATGGCATATGCACCAGCCATACTATAAAGACGATCTTGACGGCACATACCATATGCCTTGGGTATATCTCCACGGGCTAAAGGATTATTATGAGCTGCCAAAGTATCACGAGAAATTCAACAAACTCAAGGGGACATATAACCTTGTCCCCTCTTTGCTTGTCCAGCTTAAAGACTATGAAGAGACTGACGTTTCTGACACCTTCTTGCAGCTTATACAAAAACATCCAGCGGAGCTGACAAAAGAGGAGAGAGACACACTCGTCCCACAGCTCTTCTTCGCCAATTATCGTAACATGGTCAGCCCACTACGCAGATATAAAGAGCTTTACGACCGCAAAGGGGACACTGACGTCTACGCTACATCATCCTTAAATTACTCTGATGACGAGCTAATAGATATGTCCGTCCTGTATCTCCTTAGTTGGTGTGGAGTATTCACCAGAGAGGAAGTCGGTATAGTTGACAAGCTTATAAAGAAGGGGCGCCACTTCTCTCAAGTGGAAAAACAAGAGCTAGTGAACGCTCTAGCGGACTTCACCAAAGAGATAGTTCCGCTCTATAAAGACCTACAAACGAGTGGCAAGATAGAGGTATCGGCAACACCATTTTACCACCCTATCCTTCCAATCCTGCTGGATCCGAAAAGTGCTAAAGAGGCTCTTCCGCAGATAAGTATGGCTAGCATCAACACTGATTTTAAAGCTGACGCAAGCTACCATGTTGAGTCTGCAATAGAATATTACGAAAAAGAGTTCGGTCAAAAGCCAACAGGTATGTGGCCAGCAGAAGGTAGCATAAGCGAAGCTGCGGCATCGCTCTTCGCAAAGAATGACATCAAGTGGATATCAAGTGACGAAGATGTATTAGCTGGTTCGATAGGCTTAGACCTCAGAGATAAAAAAAATAGAAAAACACTATATAAAAAACACGTGTTTGCATCTGATAGTGGCGACATAAACATATTCTTCCGTGATAAAGAGATATCTGACCTACTCGGTTTCACCTATTCAGGGTGGGATGCAGAAAAAGCGGTGGATGATTTCATGGAAAAACTCTCCGACATCCACGATTCTTGTGACTTCTCACCTATTGTCCCAGTTATTCTGGACGGTGAAAACGCTTGGGAATTCTATCCTAACAACGCATATGATTTCTTTAGTCTGCTATACCAAAGGCTTGATACTTGCAACTGGATAGAGACTATGACCATGTCAGAAGCTTGTGAGTGCGATACCCCTGTGCATAAACCTTCTAAAATCCGTGCTGGTTCATGGATTTATGCCAATTTTACCACATGGATGGGGCACGACGAGAAGAACGAGGGTTGGAGACTTTTAGCTGATGCACATCGTAGATTCCAAAAGCGTAAAGATTCACTTGAAAACACAGAACAGATTGAAAAAGAACTACATATAGCAGAGGGTTCCGACTGGTTTTGGTGGTATGGTGACGATCACTTTAGCCTTCAGGCTGACACCTTCGACAAGCTCTTCCGTGGGCATATAGCGAATATTTATGAGCTAATGGGCGAGAAAGTCCCTGCGGACGTGACAAGACCTATCAAAAGATCGCACAAGACAGGGCTACTAAAAAAACCTGCCGACTACTCTTCGCCTACAATAGACGGACGAGTGACTAGCTTTTATGAGTGGATAGGTGCAGGGAAATTCGATCTAAAATTTGACGCTGGTGCAATGACAGCCTCAGGAAACACACTCAGCATGCTTTATTTTTGCTTCGATACTGAAAAACTATATCTAAGAATTGACGGAGCTTTTGGCAATGTCACGGGTATGGATTACTCTCTAGAGGCGGAGATAACTACTGACGAAACAAGAACCTTCACCTTCAATATATCTGTAGATAGTCAGGATTCTTGCACTCGAGACATCTTTGAGGCGGCTATAGTCCTTGCTGAACTAGGCGGTAAACCAGAGACAGCGGATATTATTTTCAGACTTAAAAAAGCGAATACAGTGGTGGAGGTTGCTCCACTTTATAATACAGTCCAGATCGATTTCCTAACACATTTCGAAACCGACTGGATAGTCTAACAGGTTAGCACCTGTGGCTTATTGCAAGATGATGCAATTCACAGAACAACGCACAGAAAAGGAGATATAAATTGGAAAAACTTCCATTACATTTAGGAATACAGATATACCAAAGCAAAAGTTATCTTCCATGAAACTTTTGCCTAACGTTCGGGCAAAGCGAGGCTTAGCCCTCTCTTTCAAACAACTAGAAAGTTAGTTGTTTGTGTTTGCATCCATGCAAACCAATGTAAATAAATAAAAGTAAATTAATAATGTTGTAGAGGAGATATAAATTGGAAAAACTTCCATTACATTTAGGAATACATTGCCACCAACCAGTAGAAAACTTCTATCACGTGGTGGATTATGCAGTAGAAAAAAGTTACTTGCCATTCATAGAGACTGCGTTAAAAAAGCCTGAATTCAAATTCAGCATTCATTACAGCGGATGGCTTTTCGAATACATTAAGAACAACCACACAAAACTATTCAGTATGATGCAAGATACTGCAAAGTCTGGTCAGGCGGAGTTTTTCTCTGGGGGCTATTACGAACCAGTACTCGCTTCTATCCCGTCCATAGACAGACGTGAGCAGATAAAAAAGCTGAACGGCTTCATCGAAGACAATTTCGACGTGAGCCCAAAGGGTCTTTGGCTAACAGAGAGGGTTTGGGACAGCTCAATCATTCCTGACTGTGCGGATGCTGGGATTGAGTACGTGATAGTTGACGACTATCATTTTATAGCTGCTGGTTTTTACGAAGCTATGCTGCATTCCCACTTCAAAACTGAGCAGGATGGGTGCGAAATGCTCATCTTCCCTATTAGCGAAAAGCTTAGATATATGACTCCTTTTAGCCCAGCCACAGAGGTTGCGGACTACCTGAAAGAGATAAAAGATTCTGGCGGAAAATCACTAACTATATTTGACGATGGTGAAAAGTTTGGACTATGGCCAGAAACATATGAATGGGTATACAAAAAGAGATGGCTCGAAGATTTCATCGACGCTGTTGCTGGCTCTGACCATTCAGAGTTTGCACTCTTTAAAGATACAGTAAAAGAGCAGAAACCTGCTCAAATAGCATATCTACCAACCGTTTCATACTTCGAGATGGGTGAGTGGTCACTATTCACTGAACGCACTAAGAAGATGGAAACACTCGTCGAAGAGATGGACGAGAAATATACTGACGATACATCAAAGGCATTTGTAAAGGGTGGCATCTGGAAGAATTTCCTTGTTAAGTATCCAGAGTCAAACCGCATACACAAAAGAACTACTCAGCTCTCCAAAAAGGCAAATTTGCTGAAAGACGAGCTACTCCTTGACGCTCTATACAAGGCTCAGTGCAATGATGTTCTATGGCACGGAATCTTTGGCGGACTATACCTGCCGAACCTACGAAACAACTCTTACAGATTTATCATCGAGGCTGAAAAAAGGCTCGAAGAGATTTCAGAGACTGACGAGGTTACAGTTGGCGACATGGATTTTGATGGCTACGACGAAGCCTATCTTCGAGGCGAATCAAGCAACTTTATGTTCACCTCCAGAGATGGCGGTCAGATGGTGGCACTTGAGGATAAAAACAACCTTTTCAACTTCCAAAACACTCTCACCAGAAGGGAAGAGGCTTATCACGAAAAGCTCTTTGCGGTAGCAGAAAAACCAGCCACAGAAGATACAGATGGCGTAACTAATATCCACGATGCAAAAGCACCTGTTGACGAAGAATATAAGCAATATCTGGTCTACGATTGGTATAACAAAAATAGTTTTATAGATCATTTTGTAGACGGTTTTGACTTCGACTCATTTATGGATGTCAGCTTCAATGAAATAGGCGATTTCGTAAATCAACCTATGGAGCTGGAGACTAATAAATCTAGTGTTCTCTTCTCCAGAGATGGCGGAATATATAAAAATGAAATCAAGAATGCGACAAGCTTAACGAAAAGATATTCGACTATAAAAGATGGCATAGCATTCGAGCTTTGTATAAATTCTGCTAGCAGTGCAACATACGTTATGGAGTTAAATCTCCACTTTAACAATATGTCTGAAGCGACCATCAATGGTAAAAAACTTGAAGATATCAAAGGCGAAAAATCTCATAGCTTTATAATAAGAGACAAGCATACACCAAAAGGTATAAAAATAACTTTGGAGAAACAGACAGAGTTATATGCATATATCGCAAAGACCCTCTCACAATCAGAAAGTGGTGCAGACCTGACCGACCAAGGGATTTGCATACTCATGCCATTTGAGATGGACAGCAAACTTAACATTAAAGGCACACTCGAAATAGTGTGAGGAGAATAGATGTCTGAACTGAGATACGACCCTGTAAAGCAGATATGGTCTGTAATAGCCACAGATAGAAGCAGAAAACCTGACGATTTCCTAGTCAAGCGACTAGAGTTTCGTGAGGACGAGATGACTGTATGCCCTTTCTGCAAAGGACATGAGTCAAAAACAGGGACAGAGATTTACTCTCTGAAAGGGAGCAACGGTTGGGCGACTAGAGTTGTGCCTAATAGATATCCTGCGTTCCGTATCGAAGGTGAGCTGAAACGTACAGGTCACGGAATATATGACGCAGTAAATGCTGTTGGTGCACATGAGGTTGTCATAGAAACACCGAGGCACGACATAAACCCAGGCAATTATACTGAAGATATTTTATATAATCTCTTCTATACATTCAGGGAACGAGTGAAAGATCTTAAAAAAGATACTCGATTCAGATACATTATGCCGTTTAAAAATTATGGACTGCTAGCAGGTTCAAATATAAATCATCCGCACTCGCAGATAATTGCACTCCCTGTTACACCTAACATAGTAAAAACTAAACTTTCTGCGGCACTTGAACATTACCATAACAAGGAAAGATGCCTTTTTTGTGATATACTAGATCAGGAGCGAAATGAGAATACGCGCATTATATATGAGAATCAGGACTTTATAGCCCTTTGCCCATATGCGTCTGCGCTCCCATTTGAAGTGAGCATATATCCAAAACGGCATAATCATTGCTTCGAAAATACTGACGAGGGAGAGCTTTCAGGGCTTGCTGACATAACAAAAGAGGTTTTCGGTAGACTTTACAAATGTTTAGAAAATCCTCCACTAAATATGGTTGTGCATACTTCTCCTCCAGCGGTTAAAAGACCATCACAGTCTGGTCACTGGGCGAGCATTAAAGAGGATTTTCACTGGCATATAGAGATAACACCTAGGCTATCTGGCGTGGCTGGATTTGAGTCTGGAACTGGTTTTTACATAAATCCTGTCGCACCTGAAAGTGCTGCAGACTATCTTAAAGGAGCTGGTAATTGAAAGTAGTTTTGGTATCTAGTGAGGTATCTCCGTTATCCCGTACTGGGATGCTTGGCGACACTGTTGCAGGGCTTGCAAAAGGGCTCTCGCTTAATGGTGTCGAAACTTGTGTAATATCTCCTATGTATCTGACAATCTGTACCGATGAAGAGAGATACAATAAAGAGTGCTCAATATCTGTAACAGCAGATCATAAGGAATACTCTTTTGATGTATACACTGCAGAGATCGATGGTCTGCACTTTATACTCCTGCGTAATGACGACCTATACGGAAGGCGAAATATTTATGGCCCCGGTGAATTTGATTATTCTGACAATGACATACGATTTGGGATATTCAGTCTAGCCACACTCGAATACATTAGCAAATGTACTGGAAAACAAGACATTATACACTGTCACGAGTGGCCAACAGGTCTGGCTCCTGTTTATCGCAATCTTTACTACCACCACATACAGTCAAAGATTGTATTTACTGCACACGATCTATCCTTTCAGGGGATATTTGATAAATTCAGCATTCAGAAACTCGGGCTACCGTGGGATATTTACAACATCGAAGAGCTGGAGTATTACGACGGGATAAGCTTTCTAAAGGGTGGGTTGGTTCATGCGGACTATATAACAGTGCCTAGCCCTTCATACTGCAAAGATATCCAGACTGAGGAACACTCTCAGGGGCTGGGGCTACTTATGTCCGACCTCTCTAGTAAGCTCGAAGGGATACTTGGTGGGATAGATTTTGACATATTTAACCCTGAAACAGACAGGTGTTTAGCAGAGAATTATACAAGCGAAACACTTGAGAAACGGCTAATAAATAAAGTCGAGTTCTTAAAACAAGCAGGTCTAAGTGATATATCACGTCCACTTTTTATGGTGGATACTAAAATCAGAGAGCGCAAAGGGCTAGATTTGATCATAGATTCCGCAGAGGCTCTTGCTGGTTTAGAAGCTAATTTTGCTTTTTTTGGATATGGAGAATCGTATCTCTGTTCAAAGTTTAAAGAGATTACAAACAAGTATGACAATATATATACTTTCATAGGTAATAGTGAGACTATGGTACACCTCGCCTATGGAGCGGCTGACTTTATCCTTAGACCGTCACTGTACGAACCTAGTGGAAAGAGTCATCTAAAAGGGATGCGTTACGGTGCTCTACCTGTTGTAAGTAGAACTGGCGGACATTTAGACACTGTAAAGGATATGACCGAAGATAACGGATATGGATTATTCATAAAGGACTATAGTAGGCAAGAGCTACAAAACAAAATAGAACACGCAGTAGACTTTTATAAAGATAAGACTATATTAACAGAGTGCATGAAAAGAGCTATGCACATGGACTATTCGTGGAAGAGTGCATCTTTAAAATACATTGGTTTGTATGAGAGGTTGCTCGGAGGGAATGAATGAAACTTGAGAAAATGAACAAGAAAGAGCTCTATGAGTTAGCTAAGAAATACGCTATCAAAAATAGAAGCAAAATGGGAAAGCCAGAGCTACTTAAAGCACTGACTAAATATGAAAAAACTGTTACGCCAAAAACTACTCCACAGGCATCACCTGAGGCGACAAGGGTGACAAGCCCTATGCCTGAAAGTGCGCCACCTGCACCAGAGCAAGCGATAAAGCGTGATTACCCTATACCAGAAAGGTATAACATAGACACAGTTGTCCTGCTCCCTGTAAACCCTAAGAAGGAATATGTTTACTGGGAAGTCTCCGACAAGACTATCACCGACTATTGTGCAAAGCTAAACATAGCACAGCCTGTATTCATCCTAAAAGTATTTCAAGGGGATGAAGATTCGATAGAAGAGTTGGCAAGTGTAAAGGTTAGTAAATACGGAAATTGGTATTTCGATCTTTATTGTCCAGAGATGAACCTTTGGGCAGAGCTTGGCATATTAGACAGCATGGGGAACTACTATCCTCTTATGGCTTCTAAAAAAATAATGATGCCATCAGACACTGTCAGTAAAGAGATCGACAAAGAGACATGGATGACAGTTGGTGAGAATATCGAACAGATATTTGATCTATCAGGTTTGAATGATGTCAGACGAGAAGAACTCCTATCAAGTGCTAGACTGCACTCTGAGCTATTTAAAAAACTGCACAGCGGTGAGGGTTTATCCTCAACTACTTTGCATAATAAACAAGGTGGTGAATAATGAGTAACGGCTATTGGATGCTGGTACTTCACTCACATCTCCCCTTTGTAAAACACCCAGAATATTCATATTTTTTAGAAGAACACTGGTTTTATGAAGCTATATCAGAAACATACATCCCTATGCTCCAATACATGAAGCGTATGGAAGATGAAGGTATAAATTTCCGTTTTGCTGTATCTGTCACACCGCCACTTGCGGAGATGATGAGCGATGGAATGCTGATGGGCAGATATGAGAAGCATCTAGAAAAGATGTTAGAGTTAGCTGAGAAAGAGATCAAAAGGACTAAGGACACCTGCTTTGAGCACCTTGCCTTAATGTATAAAGAACGCTTTGAAGGGCTTAAAGAATTCTATTACGGATTTCTAAATAAAAGCCTCATCTCAGGATATAAGCACTTTCTTGAGTGTGGAAATATCGACGTAATTACTTGTGGATTCACGCACGGATTCCTCCCACTTCTTAACAAGACTGAGAATGCTGTCAGAGCTCAGATAGAGCTGGCTGTTACAAGCCACGAACAAAAATTTGGTCAAGCCCCTAAAGGGATTTGGCTACCTGAGTGTGCTTATTTCGATGGACTAGACGATATCCTAGCAGAATACGGCATAAAGTATTTCTTCGTGGACACACACGGGGTTCTCTATGCTAAACCTAGACCAAAATATGGCGTCTATGCACCTGTATTTACTGAGAGTGGCGTTGCCGCTTTTGGTAGAGATTATTACTCATCTAAGCAGGTATGGAGCTCCAAAGAGGGCTACCCAGGGGACGTGAGCTATAGAGATTTTTATCGTGACATAGGCTACGACCTCGAGCACGATTATATAAAACCATACATAAGCCCAGATGGCGAAAGAGTTTTCACAGGGTTTAAGTATCACAAGATTACTGGTGAAAGTGAATATAAAGAATTCTACGATCACCGTGTTGCATCCAAAAAAACAGAAGGGCACGCAAAACACTTTGTTGCAGAACGAGAGAAACAACTTGCAGAGATAGCTGAACTCATTGACAGAAAACCTGTTGTTGTCTCACCTTATGATGCAGAGCTATACGGTCACTGGTGGTTTGAAGGACCTGAATTCCTTTATAATGTCTTTAAAGAGATGGACAAGTCTGAAACCATAAAACCTATTACTCCGTCTGAGTATTTAGAAGAGTATCAAACAAACCAGATGGTTAAGGTGAACCCTTCATCATGGGGAGATAAAGGCTACTATGACGTTTGGCTCAATACAGGAAACGACTGGATATACCGCCACTTGCATTATATGTCTGAAAAGATAGTTGATATGGCAAAGTTTCACCAGGGTACAACAGATGACCTTACTAGACGCTGTCTAAACCAGATGTCTAGAGAGTTATTCTTAGCACAAAGTAGCGACTGGGCATTCCTTGTAACTACAGGGACAGCCATCGATTATGCCGTTCAGCGTACTAAAGAACATATACATAATTTTCTACGCCTTAGAGATATGGTAGAGAATGAAGATACGGACACTAGCTTCCTAGAACGGATTGAAGAGAAGAACAGCATCTTCCCTGCTATGGACTTTAGGGTATACTGCTAATATACCTACTCAGCTATTGCAGCTTAAAGACAATTATGGTATTTTAATAAAAATTATCAACAAGGAGCATTAAATGGCATCAGATAAAATGAACAAAGCACTCAATGCACAGCTTAATTTCGAATACTATTCAGCGTATGTTTACCTAGCTATGGCAGCACACGCAGACAATATAGGACTCAAAGGCATCTCATCATGGTTCGACGCTCAATACCAAGAAGAGATGATGCACGCAACTAAGTTCCTTCACTATATTATGGATAGAGGCGTTGTTGAACTTGAGACTATCGAAAAACCTCGTAAAGAGTACAAAGACGTTCTTGAAATGTTCGAAGTAACTCTTGAGCACGAGCAAGAAGTGACTGCTAAGATTAATGACCTCGCGACACTTGCTATCGAAGAGAAGGATCACGCGACTAACTCTTTCCTCCAGTGGTTCATAAATGAGCAGGTTGAAGAAGAAGCTACTGTTAAAGAGATCCTCGACAAGCTTAAGCTTGCTGGAACTACAGGTCCTGGACTTTTTATGGTCAACAACGAACTTGGCGCAAGAACCTTCGCTCCACCTGCTGACGCAACTGAATAAATAGGATAAGTCATTCTGAGAGAGTTTTCGACCGTCAGGATCTCAGAACTCTACGCCAGCAGTAGCTGGCTCAGCATGACAATATATATAAACAATAAAGCCCACTTTACGGTGGGCTTTTTTTATAAGTAAATAGCTTATAGTTGCACCTTCTCAATATAATGGGATATTATATAGCTATGATTAAACGTTTAGCTGTGTATATAAGCGTACTTGTTGTTTTTATTTTATCCATGACAACAGGTATTTATTTCGCACAATCAAAAAAACTGATTCAGGATGATGTTAAATCTCAAGCAGAGCTCATCCTCCGCATGAAAAAGAATGGGATTGAAAGCTTTTTAGATAAAGCCTCTTACCTGACAACAGCCGTTGCCGAAAACCACACTCTGCAAGATTTTTTTAAATATTCAGTAAGTAGAACTACCGCTGAAAATCTATTCATGGACTACAGCAAAAAGATAGAAGATATTCAGGCGATGAGACTAGTCGATAAGAATGGCGATATATTAGTCTTTGTCCGTGAAGGTGAAGTTTTATCAAGTGAGCCAGACTATGTCCCTATAAACCTCAGCAACAGGCAATTCTTTAGAAATGTCCGTGATAACAACCTAACCTTTTCTATATTCTCAGATTTTGAACGGGGACACCTGCCGGATGCAACGTCTTTTTGCCCGTCTATGATACGGAGCCTCATACCTATATTTGAAGGAGAAGAGGTGCTCGGTTATCTTATTATCAACTTCTGGGGGAGCAAACTTGGCGAAACAGTAAGCCAGCTCGACGATAGGATGGGGATATCATTCATCGCAGAAACCAATACAATTAACAAGGATAGAAATGGCGTTTTCCTATTCCACAACGACAGAAAATACGAATTTGCAAATCAGTTTGATACTTCATATTTCTTCGAAAATGTATATGGTGAAGAGGCTTTCAGATGGCTCCAGCAAGAGGATTCTCCTATTTTGGAGACAGATAAAGGCTATATGTTTTGCACAACACTAACCCCATACGAAACTGATGCCCAATCGTGGAAGATTTGTACCATACTTAATAGAGATTACTTCTTTCGCTCGTTACATGTTCTCAGGAGAGATTTTTTAGCTGTAATGCTCCTCTCTATCATCCTAAGTATACTCACTGCTGTGATATTCAGCAGATATTTCATGAAGCCATATGCAGAGATCAAATCCGCAGTTAAAGCCTATAGCGAAGGTAACTTTGACCACGAGCTGAAGGGTGAATACTCTGGAGAGATCAACGATATAGCAAACAGTATCCGTTCCATGGCATCCTCCTTGAAAGAGTACATTCAGGACATCCAAAACACACAGACAAAACTAGAGCTCATGAACAGATTATCTGCACTTGGTGTCATGGCTGGTGGTGTAGCACACGAGCTGAACACACCTCTCAACAGCATAATAGTTCTTACTGGACTTTTAGAGGAAGAAATTCCTGATCAATCAGAAGATCTGCACACTATAAAGACTGAGGCAAAAAGGTGCGTAGATATCATACAGAACTTAAGAAAACTAGCCCCCGGGGATCAACAAGAGTCTAGCTTCAAACAAGTTAATTTAAAAACACTTGTAGAAGAGACTGTAAAGCATATGGATTTTAAATCAGGTATAAACGTTAATCTTGAACTTGAGGATGTTACCGTCAAGGGCTATCCAACCATGCTCCAACAAGTGCTCATCAATCTGATACAAAACTCTATAGACGCCATAGAGTTAAACGGGAATATCACGATATCTCTTAAAGATGATGAAAAAAGCGCTAGATTAATGGTATCTGACACAGGTTCCGGTATAGAAAAGAATGATATAGACAAGATATACGATCCTTTCCATACATCAAAATCGCCAGAACGAGGAATGGGACTTGGACTTTCTCTCGTTTATAAGATAATAAGAAAGCATAATGGACAGATATCTGTTGAAACTACACCAGATAAAGGGACTATTTTCGCGATAGTGTTGGAGAAATAAAATGAAAGTTGTTTTGATAGAAGATGATGCAACGCTGAACAGAGTCTTAAAAAGAGCTATAGAAAAACATTTCTCTATAACCTCTTTCACCTCTCCCACCTCTGCTATAGATTATCTAGACAATAACTATGTCGACGTTGTGGTGAGTGACATCAGGATGCCAGAGATGACAGGCTTGGAAGTACTTGCAAAAATCAAAACTTCATCACCAAACACATATGTAATACTGATGACAGGACAGGGTTCTATAGATGAATCTGTTCAATCTATCAAATCAGGTGCATACGATTATATCCCAAAACCTGTCGATGCGGAACTTCTTGTTTATAAGCTTCAATTGGTAGAGGAGAATATATCCCTTAAAAATTCCGCAGAGATACACAATAAGACTGAAAGCTTTGTTATGGAATCTCAATCTATAAAAGATATTGCGGCTCAAGGTGTACGTGTTGCCAAATCAGACACAAACGTCATGATCACAGGGGAAACAGGGACAGGGAAAGAGGTGATGGCAAGATATATCCACGATAACAGCACTCGAAGCAAAAAGATGTTTGCTGCTATAAACTGCTGTAACCTACAACCCCATCTTTTCGAAAGAGAGCTTTTCGGACATAAAAAAGGAGCCTTCACAAGTGCAGACAAAGACTCAAAAGGTATAGTCCAGTCTGCGTTCGGGGGGACACTATTTCTTGATGAGATAGGCGAGATGCCACTCGATCTACAACCTAAGTTCTTACGTTTTCTAGAGACAAAAAGTTTTTACCCTGTGGGCAGCTCTACTCCAGAAGTCTCTGACATACGAATTATAGCGGCGACAAACAGAAACCCACTTGAGATGGTAGCAAAAGGAACTTTCAGAGAAGATCTATACTACAGACTAAATGTTTTCAACATAGAGCTTCCACCGCTGCGTGAGCGAAAGGATGATATCATACCACTTGCTGAATATTTTATTAATAAGTTCAAGCATATCAACACAAAAGTACTCTCTATAGATGAATCTGCAAAATCATGTATGATCCAATATCCCTTCCCAGGAAATATCAGAGAGCTATCAAACATCATCGAAAGAGCTATGATACTCGAAAGTGGGAATACACTTTCATGCGAATCTCTAAATATAGGGTGCAAACTGCCTTATGAGAATTTAACCTTAGAACATATAACAAAAAGACACATACTTAGCGTATTAGACAGTGTCGATGGCAATAAACAACAGGCTGCAGTAATACTCGGAGTGGATTCATCCACAATATACCGCAAACTGAAAGAATACGGCATAGTATAATTTTTGCATAACGCCATAACCTAGATCGTCATTTTTGCATTCTGCAAAAAACTGAACGTAAATCAAGCCTTTCACGCACTCCAAATAGGCACATCTATTGCACTATAAACAGTAACTATACTGGAGGTGTAAAGTGCGTAAGGTAATACTATTATTAATGGTGACGATGCTTAGTCTGACAGCATTTGCATATGAAGAAGACTCTACATGTGTCCGCTGTCACGGTGACGAAGCCATGGTAACAGAACTAGGATTCCCCCAAATGTTTCTCGACCCAGCAGAGATAGACGAAGAGGTCAACATGGGTGGCATATCCTGCGTTAGCTGCCACTTAGGTGATAATACTCAGCTAAATAAAGATGATGCCCATAAAGGTATGCCAAAGCCATTCTATGCAGCAATTGGCAAAAATCATAAATATCAAGCCGTTGGTAGAGAGATCACAAACTATGATCCGATACAGCCAAAGGGAAAAAACAGGACTAAAGTCCTATTAAGAAAACCAGATCCTAAGCTTGCAAAAGAACTAGGTATCAAAAAAATTGCCCAGCTTTATTATCACGACCACGATCCAGAGACTATGGCTTATAGCCCAGAAATAGCCATGAAGACCTGCGGGAACTGTCACGAAGATGAAGTAACAAACTATAACAAGTCAGGGATGGGCTTAAACAAATATCAGCGTGGATTTAAAACATGGACAGCATCACCACCCGGACCACAAAACTGTGGCTACTGGTTTGGCGATAAAGAAAATTACGAAGCTGTTAAAGATGAATGTACTAAGCCAGAAGAATACAAAGGCACAATGGCAGAAGCAAGAGGCAGAGGCTGTAATAAATGCCACGCAAGTTGTAACGACTGCCACTACGAAGGTTATAAAAAATCTAAAGCTAGACACTCATTCACAAAAACACCTGATAAGCTATCCTGCTACGGAAGTGGTAAAGGTACAATATGTCACGCAGGTCCTATGGACAGAAGACGTGGAGCAGGATTCCTCCGTGAAGAGTTTGCTTTCCCTGTAAACGAACTTCCGAGAGACGCTCACGACGAGGCTGGTCTTAACTGTAACGACTGCCACACCTTCAAAGATCACTCATACGGGCATCTCGGCTCAGAAGATACTAGAAAAGCATGTAAATCATGTCACACAGAGATATATGACGCTGTTAAGAGTGGCGACCACGAGAATGTCGACTGTACATCATGTCACATCCAAGAGGTTGGAGCTTATCAATTCACCTTCTGGGGTCCTGGTAAATCAGAAGGGATGAACAACATGTATGCCAAGCATAAAGAGTTTTACGGTAAACGTGATAAACCTATGCTTGTAAAACACACTGAGACAGGACTTTGGATCCCTCTGAAGCCATATCCTATGGGTGCAATGAACGTTAATAAAGATGTAAAACCTGAAGGTTTGAAACTTCGCGAAATAAACAAAACGACAGTAAAAGGTAAAACTGAAATTGGTGAACCTGAAAGCTTCGTTGTTGAAAGGAAAGCTGATCAGGTAAATGATATGTATATCGTCACAGGTACACATGATGGCTTCGGTACAAATGATAAGATGATGGCATGGATTCAGATGGATAAAATGTCACACTCTATTGGTAAAGCAAGGGATTGTGATAGCTGTCACTCATCTCATGAGCAAAACTTTACATCATGGTACACATACAACAGCCCTGCGGACGTAAAAAAACCATTCTTTGGTTCATACACTCTTAAGGCTGATAAAAACGGACTCACTTTTGATAATTTCACAAACTCTGAGGTAGTGCTTGCCAAAGGAAGAAAGATAGAAGATTTCGCTCCTTTCCTCATAAACTCAGGCGTGTGGAATGTTAAAGGTATAGATTTCGAGCTTAAGTTTGATGATAAGAAATATGCAGATGGTAAGAGCGAATACCTGCAATTATCTGCCAAGCTTCATCATATGATAAGTAAAGAGAAGAACCCAGACAAAAAGAAAAAGCTGGAACTTATCAGAACAGTAATGAATCACAACGTTAAATACGCCAAAAAGATGTTAAAAGAAACAAGATAATCTTTGCTATACAACCGATGTGATATAAAGGGAGCTTGGCGTAGCTCCCTTTTTTATTGTTTAATATAATCCTGACGAAAGATATCGTTCGCCACTATCAGGTAGAATGATCACTATATTCTTATTTTCATATCCAAATTTCTCTATAGCCTGAATCGCAGCCGAAACAGCCGCACCAGATGAAATACCAGCAATGATCCCCTCTTCCTTAGCCAGTCTTCTAGCAAATTTAAGAGCTTCAGCGTCTTCTACCTCTATCACCTGATCAACAAGCGAGAGGTCTAAAATATCAGGTATAAAGCCTGCACCTATCCCTTGTATCCCGTGACCTGCAGGATCAAGCGTCTTACCCTTTAGATACTGACTAATAACAGGGCTTTTTGCAGGTTCCACAGCAACAGAGATCATATCCAATTTCTTATCCATCTTTAGATATCTACTGACACCTGTTATGGTTCCGCCAGTGCCAACTCCAGCGATAAATACATCAACATTCCCATCAAGATCATTATATATCTCTGGTCCTGTAGTCTGCTCATGGATAAGTGGGTTTGCAGGGTTCCTGAACTGATTTGCCAGAAAGTATGAGTCTGGTTTCTCTTCCACCATTTTGTCAGCAAGAGCCACAGCACCAGTCATACCAAGCTTGCCATCAGTAAGGATAAGCTCAGCCCCAAAAGCCTGCATCATCTGCCGTCTCTCAATGCTCATAGTATCAGGCATTGTTATAATAACTTTAAAACCGAGTGTCGCGCCAGCATAGGCAAGACCAATCCCAGTGTTTCCACTTGTCGCTTCAACAATACTCATCCCCTCTTTCAGCTCGCCAGTCTCTACTGCTCTACGGATGATCCCAGTAGCCACACGACATTTGACTGAATAGGCAGGGTTTTGCCCTTCTATCTTCACATAAATATTATTAGGCAACTTCCCCTTTATCCTGTTCAAACGAACAAGAGGGGTGTTCCCTATAGTTAAAGAGACGTTATCATATACATTCATACAACTTTGAATCCCTCTTCTACGATAGCTGCGACTATTGCTGTTTCTGCTGTATCGTCAGAGAATTTTGCAGTAGCTGTACCCTTCTCAAGGTCAACAACACATTCAGAGACTCCATCAACATCCATAACTGCTTCTTTAACTGCCATTACACAATGGTTACATGACATTCCGCTTACGTTAAATACTTTCTCTTTCATAGGTTCCTCCAGCCACTAAAATAAATTGCTTATATTGACAATGTTCCCCATTTCTTCTATTTTTTCAAGGTAAAAGAGTGTAATAATAACTATATAATTTTATTTGAGGTCGATTATGCATGCTAAGATACAAAGCTTAAATGTAAGCGAAACTAAAGGAGTTAGAAAAACTCCTGTTGATAAAATAGAGCTAGTCAATGATTTCGGTATTAAAGATGATGCGCACGCAGGAAAATGGCACAGACAAGTGAGCCTCCTAGCCGTAGAGAGCATCAAAAAGATGGCGGATCAGGGGCTAGATGTTAAGAGTGGCGATTTCGCTGAAAACATCACAACAGAAGGGATCAATCTTGTTGATTGTAACCTAGGCGATATTATCACTGTTAACGGTATAGAGTTGGTTATCAGCCAGCTTGGAAAAACTTGCCACCAAAGGTGCGCGATCTTTTATCAGGCGGGCGATTGCGTTATGCCTAGAGAGGGTATATTTGCCGTAGTTAGTGGCAATGGCGAAATAAAGACTGGCGACGATGTTAAATACGCAAAAAAGGACGGTTTCTCGGTTGCTGTTATCACTATGAGCGATAAAGGGAGCAAAGGGGAGCGTGTTGACGAAACAGGACCAGCTGTTATAAAGATGCTAGATGAAAACCTCAAAGTAGCATTCACAAGAACAGAAATACTTGCAGACAATCAGGACGAACTTGAAAAATCTCTTAAATACTATGCTGACATCCAGAAAGTAGACCTAGTTATCACTAACGGTTCTACTGGTGTATCACCTAGAGATATCGCACCTGATGCTACACTTAATGTTATAGATAAGCGCATGCCCGGCTTCGAAGAGGCTATGCGTGCCGAGAGCCTTAAGATCACCGACAGAGCTATGATAAGCAGAGCTATTGTTGGTGCTAGAGGGAAAACAATGATAGTGAATGTTCCTGGTAGCCCAAAGGGTGCGACCGAGAACCTAAACGTAATACTAAAAACAATACCTCACTGTATCGAAAAGCTACAGGGGAGTACAGTGGACTGTGCACGTTGAAAGATTATAACCTTTTCATAGCCATCGATGGGATAGACGGTTGCGGAAAATCGACACTATCCAAAGGGATGGAAGCAAAATTCAGAGAGATGGGCAGAGAGATTGTCCATACTCGTGAACCTGGCGGAACCAAATCAGGCTTAATGTTCAGGCAGATGCTGATATCCATGCAGTACGACCTCGAACCTGAGACTGAAATGATGCTTTATTGTGCTGACAGACTAGAGCACCAAACAAAGCTTGTGTTGCCAGAGCTTGCAAAAGGGAAGGACGTTATCACTGATAGGTTCCTCTCCTCCACCTATGCATATCAAATATTCGGTCGTGGGCTGGACAAAGAGTTCTTAGATGTCTTAGTTGAACGAAGTATAAAAAGGATGCCTGACATCACATTCATTATAGAGATAGACCCAAAGACAGCTTTGGAAAGAGCGATGGGTAGATTAGAACGTGACGGAAAGGTTGACGAAGAGGGTAAATTTGAAGCCCTCGGTCTTGAGTTTTTTGAAAAAGTAGCGGAGGGATTCGACTGGTATGCTGGCAAGTTCGAAAACGTATGGCGTATAAACGGCATGCAGACACCAGAAAAAGTCCTTGCTGACGTTATGCAGATATTGGATAATTTTGTATGAGCATACTAGGTCACGAAAAAGAGAAAAATATATTTCAAACTATCCTGCGTAGTAACAGACTTCACCACGCCTACATCTTTAGTGGACGCACAGGTAGTGGTAAAAAACTCTTTGCCCGTGAGCTAGCGAGATCGATCATTTGTGAAGAGGACAGTTTCCTCGAGACTTGCATGTGTAAACACTGCATCGTTGCTACTGGTTCACAACATCCAGACATACACCTTGTTGAAGAGACTCCGGTCAAAATAGAAGTGGCTAGGCAGATTTCGGCAGAGGCTTACTTAAGCCCGCTCTCTGCTAAGCGTAAAGTATATATAATAGACAACGCACATACATTTACCAAAGAGGCAGCAAACGCCATACTCAAAACTCTAGAAGAACCGTCGTCAGATACACACTTCTTCCTGATAACAGATAGGTATGAGCAGATACTTCCGACAATCCGCTCCAGATGTATCAATATCCGTTTCTCATCACTAATTTCTTCTGAGGTTCAGGAGATTCTTACTGGCTTAGGAGTGGAAGATGATCTATTACCAATCATAGCAGATCAGGCATCTGGCTCTGTCAGCTATGCTCAGTTTCTGCTAGACAATATGGACGAAACGGGTCGTTTTTCCCCTGATAAAAGCAAATTAGAGCTTTATTCAGAGATAAACAACCTTGACACAAAAGAGAAGATTAGAGCATACTGCTCATCCATGTACGCATATATGCTTGAAAAATATAAAAATTCCGGTGACGAGACTCTTCTAGACTTTTCAAACTATTTGCTGGAAATTTTAAAACGGCTTGAGTATAATGTCAGTTTAGACATGTTCAGGCTCGACCTTTACATAAAAACAATTGAGGTACTTTGTGAAAAAAGTTAATGCCACTGGTGTGGCTTTTAAGCCTGCGGGCAAGATATATGACTTCCTATCTAAAGGTGTGGAGTCCAAGTTCAGCAATATGGTTATTGTTGAAACAGAAAAAGGTGAAGATATAGCAACAGTGATCTACCCTAACAGAGAGATCGAAGTTGACAAAAAAGCTGAGATGAAATCTCTCATAAGACTAGCGACAGAAGAAGATATCGCAAATAAAGAAAAAAACTGTTCCGAAGAGCCAGAAGCTTATAATAAATGCAAAGAGTTCGTTGTGGAGCATAAGCTCGACATGAAACTCCTTAAAGCTGAATACACTTTAGACAGGAGTAAGCTTACTTTCTTCTTCACAGCGGATGGTCGTATAGACTTCCGTGCTCTTGTACGTGATCTTGCTAGAGTATTCCGTACTCGTATAGAGATGCGTCAGGTCGGCGTTCGTGACGCTACAAAGATGATCGGTGGATTTGGGCTGTGCGGTAAAGAATTTTGCTGTTCAACATTCCTCCGCAAATTCGACAATATCTCTATCAAGATGGCTAAAGATCAAAACCTTATCCTGAACCCTACTAAGATTTCAGGCGTTTGTGGCAGACTTATGTGTTGCCTCATGTATGAAAAAGACGTTTATGCTGATGGCGAACTCCCTTGTGGTGGTTCATGCCCGAAAGAGCAATATACAGATGACGAAAACATTAAACTCGAAGACCTTATTGATAATGATTCCGGAGGGCAGATATGAAAGACAATACTTTTTACATAACCACACCAATATATTACGTTAACGACGTACCTCATATAGGTCACGCATACACAACAGTTGCTTGTGATTCTATTAGCAGATACAAGAGACTCTGTGGTTATGAAGTATGCTTTCTTACTGGTACTGACGAACATGGTCAGAAGATAGAACAAGCAGCAGAAAAGCGTGGAATCACACCAAAGCAACTCGCTGATGAGGTTGTGGAGAGATTTGCTGGACTCTGGAAGACTTTAAATATCTCTAACGATAAATTTGTCAGAACTACTGATGAACTACATAAAAAAGCTGTTCGTAAAATCTTTAATAAGATGAAAGAGAATGGCGATATATACATCGACCACTACGAAGGCTGGTACTGTACCCCATGTGAGACTTATCTCACAGAAACACAGCTTCTCGACGGTAACTGTTGCCCATCATGTGGACGTGAAACTGCTATGCTTAAAGAGCCTAGCTACTTCTTCCGTATGAGTAAATATGGCGACACACTCCTTAAACATATAGAAGATAACCCAGATTTCGTTCGCCCACAATCAAGACGCAACGAGATAGTATCATTCATTAAAGATGGTCTCCGTGACCTGTCTGTCTCTCGTGCTACATTCAAATGGGGCATACCTGTTCCTGACGATGAAGAGCACGTAATCTATGTTTGGATCGATGCACTTACAAACTATATATCTGCTCTTGGCTACGGCGAAGATGGAGCTGATTTCGAAAAATTCTGGCCTGCAACATACCATGTAGTAGGTAAAGATATTCTCCGCTTTCACACTGTTTACTGGCCTACAATGCTACTCAGTGCTGGGATATCACTCCCTGATGCTGTTTTCGCGCACGGTTGGTGGACCGTTGAAGGTCAAAAAATGTCTAAATCTCTCGGCAATGCTATCGACCCTAACTGGCTTGTTGAAAAATTTGGTGTAGACGCTATCCGTTACTTCCTCCTTCGCGAGGTTCCTTTCGGACTAGACGGAGATTTCTCATTCAAAGCTCTTATCCATCGTATCAATGGCGACCTCGCTAACGATCTAGGCAACCTTCTTAACCGTACTATGGGCATGGTTAATAGATACTTCGATGGCACTGTTCAACCATACTCCGAGGCTGGTCCAGAAGATAAAGCTCTTGAGGAGACTATAGAGCGTGTTTTCAAAGAAGTAGATGAACACATAACTAACATGGCATTCAACAAAGCTCTCATGACTACATGGGAACTTGTGAGTGCACTCAATAAATATATCGACGAAACAGCACCATGGGCTCTGGCTAAAGATGAAGCCAGAAAAGCTAGATTAGGCTCTGTTCTCTACAGCGTATTAGACGGTCTTAAACTCGTCTCACTCCTCGTAGACTCATTTATGCCTGAAACTGCTATGAAGATCCGTAGACAACTCGGTGCAACTCAGGAAATAAACGTAACAGACGCAAAGGATCTTTGCAAAATAAGAACTTTCGAATCTGGTCATAAACTTGGTGAGGCTGAACAACTCTTCCCTAGAATAGAAGAGAAAGAGATGCTTGAGGCACTTAAGAAAGAAACAGATGATAAAAAGCAGGATGACGAAGGTGAACCTGTTGTCGAAGAGATCGAATTTGCTCACTTCGAAAAGATGGTGCTGAAAGCTGCTAAAGTTTTAGAATGCGAAAAGGTTAAAAAATCTGACAAACTCCTTAAACTTCAACTTGACCTAGGTACTGAAAAGCGTCAAGTAGTCTCTGGTATAGCTAAGAGTTATCAACCGGCAGATTTAATTGGCAAGACATTAGTACTTGTAGCCAATTTGAAACCTGCAAAACTTATGGGGACACTATCAGAAGGGATGATTCTTTCTGCTACAGTAGACGGAAAGAAACATAAAGTTCTTGAGCTCCCTGACAGTGTGGAACCTGGTACAGATATTAAATGATCAAGAAGCGTGGAAGTATCGCACATCATGAGTTTCTAACTAATCTAAAAGGTGCCGTTTCTAACGGAGCAACTTTTACGGATACTCATGCTCATATACATTTCAGCCCTTTATTAGATGAACTCCCAGAGGTTATATCACGAGCCGCCGACAATGGTGTTAACCGTATAGTCACCATAGGTATAGACCTTGCTGACAGCAAAAAAGCTAAAGCTGTGAGTGATAAATATGAAAATGTCTTTTTCAGCGTAGGCGTTCACCCACACGATTCATCTAACTTCACACTCGCTCAGCTAAGCGAATTTGACAAGCTTCTAGCTGACCCCAAAGCTATTGCCATTGGTGAAATCGGGCTAGACTATTTCAGAGACCATTCGCCACATGACAAACAAAAAGAAGTATTCCTTACATTCTTAGATATGGCGATAACACATAATAAACCAGTAGTTATACATAATAGAGATGCAGGAAAAGACTGCATAGAAGTTATGGACTCTATGATAAAAGGGCGTGAAAACAACGGTATCATTCATTGTTATGATGGCGACAGAGATGTTCTCAGGTGGGCACTTGATAAAGGTTTTTATATATCTTACGCAGGACCGCTAACCTATTCTAAAACTGACGATCTTAAAGATACTCTTAAATATGTACCTATAGATAGAATTTTTATAGAGACAGACTGCCCTTACCTAACCCCTACTCCTTTCAGAGGAAAAACCAACGAACCAGCTAATGTCGTGTATACTGCAAATCAAATTTGTCATTTAATTAACTGCAATCTTACCGAACTTGCGGTACAATTAGAGAATAATTACACAAGGTTATTCAGGTTATAATATTATGGCATACAAAGTTCTGTTAGCGGAAGACAATGAGATGGAGTCATCAGCACTTAAAGCGATCTTTGAAGCTTAAGGCTATATTATCGACACAGTCAGTAATGGTCTATTCGCTCTCGACAAAGTAAAGGATAACGACTACCACCTTATTATTACTGACCTAGTAATGCCTGTATCTGACGGCATACAATTCATTTATTCACTAAACAATCTCGGACGAGAAATCCCTGTAATTGTCATCACAGGATACGACAATATTGAGAACATGCTAAACGCATATCAGATGGGCGCAATAGATGTCGCCTACAAACCTTACGATCCAGAAAAACTCCTCGATCTTTGCAGAAAAATTCTAGAAAATCGTATATAATACATTAGAAGAAAATTTCTAATACTCCATAAGGAGGTATATGATGATCAAAGTTAACAAAATTTTATACACTACAGATTTTTCTGATCCATCAGCATGTGCACTGAACTATGCCGCAGAGATGGCTAAGAAGTTCGATGCTGAGCTTGTAATGTTACACGTGCTCCTTGACGAGTCACAGATGGTATCATTTTATCTTCCACAACTAACCGTAAAAAATCTCTCAAAAGATATGGAAGACGGAGCCACGGCTAAAATGGAAGAATTCATCAATGAAACCGCTGTCCTCAATGGTTTGGAATACACATGTGTCATGGTTAAAGGGATTGCAGATGACGAAATCATAAAATACTCGAAAGAGAACGATATCGATATGATAATCATCGGAACACACGGCAGAACTGGCTTCGAGCATGTAATATTCGGTTCAACAGCTGAAAAGGTTGTTCGTGCAGCCTCATGCCCTGTGCTTACTGTTCACTGCAAAAACTAGCTTTATATCTCTAAACTAGTACATTGCTTGTGCTGTAATATCTTTCGGCTCACTCTGTTCGCCTGATAAGGGTGGACTCTATACATGTGCCCTAAATCAACCTAAATCTATTAAATATAGCACTTTTCAGACAAATATAATAAGACGATAAAAGTGTAACATATTAAGTAAACTCAAAATAAGCCAAAGGTTACTAACCTTTTTCTTTCAAACATAGTTCTTTTTTGTTAATCTGTATCAAGCATAAGTTCATGATGGAGGCGTAAATGAAAAAACTCTTTATAGACGGTAAGTGGGTAGACACAGGACAGACCATAGATGTTAATAGTCCTTTTGACGGTTCTCTTGTGGATACTATCTGCTCCGCAACTCTAGAACAGACAGAAGTAGCTATCGAAGCTGCATTCAAAGCAAAAGAAGTAATGAAAAAACTAACAGCCGCACAACGTGGCAAGATATTAGATAACATGTCAGCACTTATCCTTAGAGATCAGGAAGAGATAGCTCAGATAATCACAGCAGAAGCAGGAAAGGGTCTCACGTTCTCAAGAGGCGAAGCTGGCAGAACAGCAGAAAATTTTAAATTCGCGGCTGATGAGGCGAGAAGACTCGGTGGCGAGCTTGTCCCTTATGACGCATCCGAGAGTGGAGCGAACAGGTTCGGCTACTATAAACGCTACCCAATAGGAGTTGTTGGGGCTATCACACCTTTCAATTTCCCTCTTAACCTCGTAGCACATAAAGTAGGTCCAGCTATCGCTGCTGGTAATGCTATCATCCTGAAACCTGCATCTAGCACACCTCTCACAGCGGTAAAGATTGTCGAGCTACTCCTTGAGGCTGGTCTTCCTGAATGCGGAATAAACCTCGTTGTCGGTTCTGGAACTATTGTGGGTAACGCCCTCGTAGAATCAGACAAGATAAACATGGTGACCTTCACTGGTTCCCCTGCTGTAGGTCTGGATATCAA
This sequence comes from Denitrovibrio sp., assembly GCA_002869185.1. Classification (GTDB taxonomy): domain Bacteria; phylum Chrysiogenota; class Deferribacteres; order Deferribacterales; family Geovibrionaceae; genus Denitrovibrio. Next base: position 40,547 of record PKTN01000013.1, read on the forward strand.
AGCAAAGGCGGGGATAAAGAAGGTGACGCTTGAGCTCGGCTCAAACTCTGCAGCAATAATCCACGAAGATGCAGACATCAAGTATGCAGTACCTAAGTGTGTTGTTGGTGCTTTCGCTAACTCTGGTCAGGTTTGTATATCTATCCAGAGAATTTACATCCACGAAAATAGATATGACGAATTCCGAAATATGTTCGTCGACGCTGTAAAGGCTAGCACATTCGGTAACCCATCAGACACTAAGACACTTGTCGGTCCTATGATAGACGAGAAGGAAGCTGCTAGGGCTGAAAGCTGGGTCAAAGAGGCTGTTGAACAGGGGGCAACCATTGCAACAGGGGGCAAACGTACCACTACAATGCTTGAGCCTACAGTCCTTGAAAATACTACTGAAAAAATGACTGTCATACGTGAAGAGATATTTGGTCCTGTCGTATGCATTATGAAATACAAGACTCTCGATGAAGTTATCGCAAGGGTGAACGACTCACAGTTTGGACTTCAGGCGGGTATCTTTACAAATAATATCCAGAACGCTTTCACAGCTATAGACGAGCTTGAGGTTGGTGGAGTTATGGTTAACGACATGCCTACCTTCCGTGTTGACCAGATGCCATACGGAGGGCTTAAACTTTCTGGAACTGGTCGTGAGGGTCCAAAGTTCGCTATTGAAGAGATGACAGAGCTTAAAACTGTCATGATAAACCTTAATTAATTACACAAAAAAGCCCATTCGTGGGCTTTTTTTTATTTGTGCTCAGTTATGACAATCATGCTTCGCTTATACTAGGGAGTATTTTTGATCAATGTTTACTATTTCCGTTTCCGCCACCACCAGAGCCATTGCCTGAGCCACCACTAGAGCCTGACTCACCACTCATTCCAGCATTACCACTTTCGATACTGTCCTTGATTTTACCAGCAAGGGACTCGCTGTCATTATTACCAGCATTTTTCGCTATATCTCTGCGCATTATATTCATCTCTGATGCACTGAATTTTTCCATAGCATTCTTTGTAATGGAGTATGCTTCATTATTATCAACACCATACCTAACAACGTCTCTGTATAATGTAAAAGCTGATTCAGCATATTCGGAATCGTACTTATCACTCGCTTTAATTTGGTCTGCTATTTTAGCAAGCCCAGAATCGGTTGCACCTGCACTCATAGCATCTGCAATTGTCTCAGATATTCTTATACTTTTTGTTCCAATATCCCCTAGCATATTAGCTATTTGCATAGCTTTCTCGTATCTGTTCTGAACCCTTTCAAGCGCAAAGATTATCCTTGTTTGGTCAACATTCTTAGCTATACCTTCCAAAACTTTCTCGGCAACCTTCCCTGCTCCATTTTTTTGCAGAGCGGTCATTGTCGATTGAATCTTTATTACATTAGCTTCACTGAATTTTGCTAACTTGACTCTTTCGGCGAGCATCATCGCAGCCTCGTTTTCAACACCAGCATTTATAGCTGTTGTTTGAAGATTAGTATAAACTGATTCAGCCATAGCATAAGTAGTGCTTAATAATAATATTGTCAATAGTATAAATAGTTTTCTCATCTTATCACCTTTTCATAAATACAAAGTTCTCCGCCAAAATCGTCATTCTCTCTGATTTTACAATCTGTGAGATATATTTGCCCATCAGCCTTCAGAAAATATTTCATCTTGGCTGTATCTTTTATAGTTACTGAGTGCCACTCACCATTTTTACTTGCCTTAATAGGCATAAATTTATTGAACGAACTATAATATTCCACTTCATTCGCTTGTGACTTAAAGCTCATCCTTAGCATATCGCCTTCAGTTTTAACCTTTAAGGTCGCACAAGCTAATAGCTGTAGTGTTATAATGGACACCATTAATAATTTCAAATTCTATTACTCACTGTTATTATTGAGTTTTCTCCACCAAAATCATCCATCTGTCTAGCAGGAACAGTAGGGTCTGCTATCTGCTTTTCACCATCTACGATAAAAGAGTAACTATGCTCACCCTGGGCAAGAGGTAATGCTATTTGCCAATACCCTGATCCTTTGACCTGTTGCATCTCCAAGTTTTTCCACCCAGAAAACGAACCAGCAATCGATATGTTTTCCGCTTCAGGCATATGCAATACGAACCTGTGTATCTCGCTACTGGCTACAGACACAGGTGCCGACACGAAAAAGACCTTTACTATTAGTATCAAGGAGGCTGCAAGAGCCGTCATTGAAGCGACATTTGCGAACGTTAGCCTAGATACTTTCGCTGCCCTTACCGCCTCAGGCACTTGGGGAGCGTCTAGATTATATATTGATGCTATTGCTTTTTCCTGCTCAAGCATTTCAATAGTTTGCTCTGCAAAACTGTCCGTTTGCCTAATTTCCTTCACCAGCTCGATCTTTTCATCAATCTCAAGTTCATCATCTATAAATTGGCTTATGAGTATCTCTTTTTCATTTTCCATCTTTGCCTTCCCCCATAAGTTCTTTTAACCTTATCCTAACTCTGTGTACTTTTACTTTCACATTTGAAAGAGTCATACCTGTAATTTCCGATATCTCTTTATACTTAAGCCCTTGCGGACCTGCCATAGAAATTAGCTCTCTCTCTTCAACACTTAAAGAATCCATAGCTCTCTTAAGAATTCTCTGAGTATCGTCTGAGATCATCTTATCTTCTGGAGTCTCTACCTTACTAACCTGTTCTTCTACATTGTGTTGATACCTATTATTTTTACGAAAACTATCAATACATACTGATTTTGCCACAGTGTACAAGAGCGGGATGCTAAGTTTGTCAGGGTATTTCTCGGTGTATTTTATAAAGCAATCTTGAAAACAATCTTCTGCATCATCTTTGTTGCCTGTCATCTTCATGATATAGGCAAAGACTCTGCTACTGTTCTCTTCGAAAAATTTCCTGACCAACTCATTTTCTTTCATCATTATCCAAGTATTTAAGGGGGACATACAGCCCCCCCTGTATTATTTATTCTGCAACAGTAGTAGTTGTGCTGTGTCCAAAACCTGTTCCATCTCTTGGAGGGAGTGCAGTTCCGTCACCGTATCCTGTTCCTGTTCCATCCATTGGCATATCATCAGTAACAGTAAAATCTGGGTTTGTTCCACCCATGTAGCCGTCTCCACCTGCTGAACCACTTCCATCTGACGATCCGCCACCCGCGGAGCTGCCGCCACTTGAGCTTGATCCTCCGCCACCATTCCCTGCGCCGTGCCCATTACCTGCATATGCTACTGAGCCTATTGCTGTTGCAAGTAGTATAGCAAAAACCAATGTAAATAACTTTCTCATTTAAAACCTCCGTTTGTATGCTTTAATCTGCATTATTTGCTTACATAACGTTGTAGATTCAAAATGGTTACAAACTATTTTCATATTCGAGATATTATCTAGCAGAAAACTTGTTGTCAGCTCCCACTTAAAGTGTCACTATATTGATAACTTTTTGATACTCAATGTACCATATAATAAGAGTTAAACTATTTACAGAACATATAATGTTTATTTATATATAAACATCTATTTTATACTTATAAAGGTTTTGCATGCATAATTTGCTTAGAATAATAATACTAGTACTTCTAACGTCATCATTAGCCTACTCAGCTCAGATATCAGAAATGACGGTTAAGTCCCTCTTTCCTAAGGTAGCTGACCTAGAAGGTGGCTCTGAGCTATGGCTAAATACTGGCATTCGATCCAAAAAGGAATCAAACCACACAGTCTTTTCCACTACCTATTCATATTACTCTGGTAAGGCAAAAAAGATGATGAATATTGTCCGCAAAGGTCAATACGAAACAAACATTGCTCTCTACTCGTTTAATAATTTTGTAGATGCATCAATGTATTTCAGAGAGCTAACAAAGGATGCACCAAAAAATCGTTCTCAACAAGTTCGTTTCGGGGAACGTGGACTATTCTACATTTATCCTAAATCTGGATATATCAACGATGCTGATTTTTATCTAGTATACATAAATAAGACATTCGTAGTCTGGATGCACGCCAATGATGGCTTTGCCATGATGGATATCGCAAACCCTATAAATGAAGCACTCGACCAATATATACTTAATAACACCTCTATGTATCTTATCAAAAAATTGACTATAGAGGCTCAATCCGAAGGCTACCAGCTTGAGACCAAACAGCTTGAGTTCACAACAGATTTTCCAGCTAGTATCAAAGTGAGCGGCAAGGTCTTCTCAAAAGAGATAGATCCCCTTGCTGTGGCAACAGTCAATATTTTGGAGACTGGAGATAGCATCCTAACCGACAGTGACGGTTATTTCGAGCACACAATACTTCTAGACGGGATAAAAGATATCGAGCTCTCGACTAATTTCTATTTAGACTATGACAAGGCTGAAAAGCTAACACGGTTTAAAGGAGGACTGCTGGAGAGTGGGCTCAAATACAATAAAGACGGAAAGACAAGAACACAGATATGGAATATTGAAACAGCTGGAGATCGCGTCTTTGGAACTGCATACGTTAAACTTAAAAAGGGCTATAAAGCCTATCCTATAAAAGGCGAGATAGGCAAAGACAACTTAATCTCACTCACCTTAGATTGTAAAAAATCTGGATCTGACTTTGGCTGTGAGCAGGTTTTCGATGGTCGTCTAAAAGGTGACGGACTCGAAGGTAGTTGGTCTGGTACTGGTGGTGGTGGAATTTTCAAGGCCGACTCTGGTGGTTATAAACCTACCGAACGCAAGATAATCCTCTCAGATAAAACTGCACAGATCAAAACGTTTGCAGTCGATTTCAATGGTCAGCTTCTTAAATCTGCTAACGACATACTGAACATCGGAGCAGGTAGTGATTCTAATGTTATGATATTTGTTAAGCCTCACCACGAGAGCTTTAACCTTGACCCTATGAAAACAATATCTGCTAAGCTTGTTTTGACTCATCAGCCAGATAACCAAAAAGGGAATCTTTCAATCTTTAAATATCAATTAGAGCACAAAGGCTCTAAGGCTTATCTTTCCTCCAGTAAGTATGCTTGTCAACTCTATAAAAGTGACGAACCCTATAAGACTGAGATAGATATTACAGATGCGATGACAAACTCTGATGAAGCTTTTGTCATAGGCGGAGTACCAGAGGCAGGCAGTTACGGAAACCACGTCTTTTCTCCTTCAACAACTAATTACGCTTCACTTAGACCGTATATTGTTATCACTGAATACTCGAAATCAACTCAGAAAGTTAAAACTGAAAGACCATTTGTGTTTATCAAAGGGGCAAAGAAATCCGCTGACCTCATTGGTGACAGGAATAAGCCCGGAAAAGATGGTAAACCTGACTACTGCTTTGATGCGGTCTTCTCTTACCCTGAGAAAAAACTCACAGGTTTTGAGCTTGTCATAAGTGGTGACATTAAAAGACGCTACAACACCAATCCCCTTGACATTTACCCTCTGGTGGTATTTATTAAAGAGAGTAAACTTGTGAATAATAACAGGGGAGCCATAGCGTATTTGTTTGAAAAAGATTCTGAAAAACTCAAGATATGCATTAATGGCTCTTACATACCAAAAGAGACTGATAGAATATCTTATAAATACTTTATAGACGGAAAACCTCTAGAAGGTCTTGTTCAGTAGGAGTAGAAATGGAAGATTATATTGGATTATTAATTTTTATAGTTTTTGTCTTTGTAATGGCAAAGCTAAAACCAGGTGCTGGCTGAGGTCCCAATGCAGACAGCTGTAGTATCGAGGATCGATACAAAAAAGACAAAAAAACAAAAAAAGAGAAAAAATGATCGACTTATATAATAAATTCTCAAATGAATTCTCTGTGATAGCTGGTCCTTGTGTTATCGAAGACCCAGATATGATCTTACGCATAGCAGAAAAAATGCAAAAAATCACAGACAATCTTGGCATAAATTATGTTTTCAAAGCCTCATTTGATAAGGCTAACCGTACATCAATCACAAGCTTCAGAGGTCCCGGCTTAGAAGAAGGGCTAAGAATGCTTGATAATGTAAAAGCAAAGACTGGGCTACCTATTCTGACCGATATTCACGAAGCAAATCAGGCAGCACCTGTTGCAGAGGTTGCTGATATCCTTCAAATCCCTGCCTTTCTATGTCGCCAGACTGACTTACTCGTTGCGGCGGCTAAAACTGATAAGATCATAAATATTAAAAAGGCTCAGTTTCTAGCAGGTTATGACATGGTTCACCCAGCAAAAAAAGTTACTGATTCTGGAAATGATAAAGTTATGCTCACCGAGCGTGGCACACTATTTGGTTACGGCAACCTTGTGGTAGATATGAGAAACCTAAAGGATATGCAAGAGATTGGATTCCCTGTTGTTATGGACGTGACTCATTCTGTTCAAAGACCAGGCGGACTTGGTGGCAAGAGTGGTGGGGACAGCAAATACGCCCCAACCTTAGCTCTGGCTGCTGCGGCATCTGGTGTTCATAGTTTCTTCTTTGAAACACACGAAGACCCATCAATCGCACTTGCTGATGGTCCTAATATGCTGGCAATTGACGAGCTTGGAGCTCTTCTTGTAAAACTCCTTAGAGTTAAGGAAGCTATCAGCTAGTGAAAGGTCTATACGTCCACCTACCCTTTTGTAAGAACAAATGCTTATACTGCGGATTTTATTCCGAAACTGATAGTTACGATATACAGAAAGAGTACTTTCAAGCCTTAATAGCCGATCTCAAATCTAGGGAAATTAAAGACTACAACACGCTATATATAGGCGGTGGCACCCCCTCCAGTGTAGACATGAACCTCTTAGCTGGTTTTCTAGATATGCTATCAGTCCTCACCAAAGGTAACTTTGCAGAATCTACGATAGAGGCTAACCCTGAGAGCATTAGCGACGATTTCCTAGACCTTGTACATAATTACAAATTCTCTAGACTAAGTGTCGGATGTCAGAGTACATCTGACATGGTTTTAAAGATGCTCACTCGGATACACACCTCAAAGGACATATTCGACTCTGTTGAGCTAATCAGAAAGAAATGCCCAGATACAGCACTCAACCTAGATATGATATACGATATCCCTGGCGCTGCTTTCGAAGACACCTTCTCAACTCTAAAAGACTTAATCAAACTAAACCCTGAGCATATCTCAGCATATACATACAGCTTTGACACCTCATACCTAGAAGACAAGAAGGATGAGTCAACAGACTTTATGATAGTCAGAGAAAGATTGATAGATGCGGGGTATAATAAGTACGAAATATCTAATTTTGCAAGGTCAGGGCATGAGAGTCTGCATAACATAAACTACTGGCAACTTGGTGATTATGACGGTATAGGCTCGTCAGCTTGGTCACTGCAAAACCTGCCCAACAAAAGAATTCTTAAAGGCAAGACTGACAACATAAGAGACTATATCAAAGACCCTCTAGTCTATCTTGCTACCGAAACCACAGATAACCCGCAAACTATCATTGAAGAACTCGTCTTTGGACTAAGGATCACCGATGGAGTTGATCTTGATAAAATCTGCGTAAATATAGATGCAGAGCTCAAAGATAAGTTGTATAATGCACTTACAGAACTTAAAAAGAAGGATTTGGTCGTATGGAATGGTTCAAAAGTAGCCTTAAGCAACAGCGGAGAACTTTTATTGGACTCTGTGCAGTCATTCTTATGGGAACAACTGCCCTAGTAGCTTATGCGGGATGTGCAGGCGACTGCATAACATGCCACCCTGCCCTTAACGGAGATAAAGATCATCTCGCTCTAAAGACTTGTATTAACTGCCACGCACCAGCAGTGAAACCTAAACTTTTCCAATTTGGCGGCGGCGCAGCAGAAGAATGCGGAAATGATTGCTTTGAGTGTCATCAACAGTGGCCAAAAGATGGTAACCATGCACCACTCGACACTTGCCAGAACTGTCACGAAAAAAAATGAAAGCGACAAGATTATATACTAAAGATGACGGAAAATCAGCCTTTGTCGATTTTGACATTGAGCTCGAAGACTCAGGAGATATAGGTCACCTATCTAAAATATACCCTGTAACTGGTATAATTTTCAGAGAAACTGATGAGGACTATGACTATGGCTGGCATAACGCTCCTCAAAGACAGTTCATCCTTATGCTTGAGGGCGGTGTTGACATCACCTCTGGCGAAAATGAGACGCGTAGATTTAAAGCTGGTGATATACTTCTAGTAGAAGACACCACAGGCGATGGGCATATAAGCAGAGCCGTAGATGGGAAGAGAAGAAAATCAGTATTTATTATCTTGGAGTAAACTATGAAAGCAACTTGGTGTGATTCTCTAGCGAGTGGTAACGAAACTATAGACAGTCAACATAAAGAACTATTCGAGCATATGAATGCCTTTTTCGATAACATAACACATACCCACAATCACGAAACAACTGTTCGCACACTCAATTTCCTCGTTAAATATGTCAGATACCACTTTGGCACAGAAGAGGAATTAATGCGTGAAAGCGAATATCCTCACTTTAAAGAGCACTTAAACGCACACAGGATTATCGTCGACAAGCTCATGGAGTGTTATAAAGATCTTATCAGATCTGGCAATACAGAAGTAATTACAGAAGAACTCGGAGTGCTCCTCCAGAAGTGGTTTGTTGAGCATATAATGGATAATGATATAAAACTAGCCGAGCACCTTAAAAACAATGCCTAATTCAACACGGTTGCTTGCACTAGGAATCCTGTCTCTTTCGCTTCTAACCATTATGGCTGGAGCTGCTGTTTCCCCTGCATTAGCCGATATACAAGCTCACCTTGCTGGTGCAAAACCAACCCTTACAAAAATGATCCTCACTCTACCTGCTGTATTCATAATACCTACGTCATACTCTATTGGTAGGTGGTCAGGTGGTTTCTCTAAAAAAAGACTCGCACTATTTGGTGTTTGTATTTATACAGTATCTGGTTTCTGGGCATTTTTTGCAACTGACATATATATGTTATTAGCCTCAAGAGCTGTTCTAGGTGTAGCAGTAGGTATCATTATGCCTGTGGCAGCTTCGCTTATCGCGGATTTTTATCAAGGCGAACAACGCATGCGCATGATGGGGTTCAATTCAGCCTTCGCTAACTTTGGTGGCATCATAGCCACATTCTCGTCAGGATTACTGGCGTCAATAGATTGGAGATATGCTTTTTTAGTATATTCTGCAGGGATACCTGTTTTCATCATAGGGTTACTCTTTATCAAAGAACCTAACTCCACAGCGAACCACGACAAAACAGCACCTCGTAAAAAATTACCAATGCAAACATATAAAATGGCATTCCCTGGTTTCTTAGTCTTCTTAGGATTCTATACTATCCCTACCAATATTGCTGTATACCTGATCACAAACAAGATTGGAGGTCCTGCGGAAGCTGGATACGCTCTAGCGCTCTCAACAGGTACTGCTATGATACTGGGGCTAATGGTTACTAGAATAAGGCGTATATTCGGGCGTCTTTTTGTTCCTTCTATAATTTTCATGATGCTGATATGCCACACTCTTTTGGGATTCACCTCAAGCGTCTTAATGGTAAATATCGCTATGATAGCAAACGGATATACCTTAAGCATGGCTATTCCATATATAATGATGAGATCTACCGAAAGCTCAAATGGGCACAACGTAGGTGCAACATCACTTGTGACTTCGTTTATATTTTTAGGTCAATTCTTTTCGCCAATTGTTTTAGATGGTATAGCCAGGATTATTAATAGCTCAGACCCAACTATTAATTTTAAGATTGTAGCAATTGGAACAGGATTTGTATTGGTATATTCACTTTTTAGGATTTCTCAGAAGCCTTCCGTTTAGCTTCCATCTCTTTCTCTTCTTTTATTCTCTTTATATATTCACTCAATGCCATAGCTCTGTTTGATGCTGTAATCTTCAACCCTGAATCAGCCTGAAGCTCACCCAAACGATTATACATCTCAATAGCCATCTCATATTTTTTGTTTGTATCTAGTAATCTGGCATAGGCATAAACGTAATAAGGCTCGACATAGACCATATCAACAGCTTTACCGTAAGCTATCTCTGCTCTCTCATAGTCCTTCTTTTCCTCGTGTATCTGCCCAGCTGTATAGTACAGCTTGCCGTCGTTACTGAATTTACCTAAATTATCTTTAAGGAGTGATAGACTGTCGGCAGTATAACCAACACTATTCAATTCAGTAGCAGTGAAAGCAATAACCTTAGCACTCGCTGCCCTTTTATGCTTTTTAAGGTCAGCACTAATAAGGCTAATATCACCCTTGCCAATTCTTGCTTTTAACAGACTAGCAAGGCTAGCAGGGGTCGCTTTTATCTTGAGTACTTTTTCATAGTTTTCAATAGCTTTGTCGTATCTTTTATCCTCTAAAGCTCTGTTCGCTGTTGCCATAAGTGTATTGTAATTAATCTTTTTATTAAACTTTCTACGTTGCTCATCAGTCAGAACTGGTTTTGCCGGTTTTTGAACTATTGATTCTGGTTCAGGTTCTCCTGGCAGTTCAGATCCATTAGGCATATCTAAACCTGCCTGTAGAGCTTTTACATTGTTTACCTGATCAATGATACCATTAGGAGTAGAAGTCTTCTTCACTTCAGGAGCCTTTAATGGTCTCTTAACCACCACTTCAGGTTTAGCTTGACTTGGCAAAGCATCAACATCACCAAGACGTCTTACATTTGCATCTGTTGTACTCTTAATCTTCTCTTCAAAGTCCTTGGCTGCGTCTTGCACAGCCTTATCAACAGCAGCATCTATCCTAGCTTTTATCTCTGCCTCAGTAACTTTTGGACTAGTTTGAGCTACCTGAGCTTGTTGTTTTATTGGTTGAGTTTTTGGTGTGTTTGTTGGGGTTGTTTTAGCAGTGCGAATAGGCGGAGTCACAGTATAATTGGTTGAGCTCCCAGAGCCAATAAAAAAGACAATCGCTGCTCCGACAATAGACAGCCCTAAAACTGCCAAAAGTCCTATATTAGGCATTTTTCCACGTTTCTTAGGCGCAAGGTTTATCATACCTGGAGGAACGTTCACTTGGTCAGATTGCTTTTTTAACTTTTTTAGATTGTCTATTATTAGGCTCATATTTATCCGTCAATGATTGTTGTTTTCAAGAATATCACAAGTTCACGTTTCTCTACAACTTTTGATTTACCCTTAAAAAGATACCCCAATACAGGGATATCGCCAAGGAGAGGGATCTTCTCTTCTGCTGTAGTTTCAACATTGCTGATTAGCCCACCCATTACAATAGTCTGCCCAGAAGGAACATTAAGAACTGTGCCCGCCTCTTTCAGATTGATAACAGGATAACTAGCGACTACCTCACCAGCTTCATTATATTGAGTCTTTACCGATTCAACATCGGAGAAGACAGGAACTATATTTAGTGTAACGCTATCTGCATTTTTAACATGTGCAGTAACACCAAGAACAACTCCATCTAGCACTGTCACACGAGTATAAGTCACTGTTGTTTCGTTGGTCTCACCGTCTATCTCTTTCTCCATCTCCCAGAAAGGAACTAATTGCCCCGATGATATCATAGCAGACTGACCGTTCATCACTCTAATACGTGGATTTCCCATAGACTCAACTCGGCCTTGGGTAGCCATAAAGGCAAACCATTTATCAACCGCAGTATTAGCTATTATACCGACAGGTGTAAGTCCACCTGAAAGAAAGTTTGTTCCACCAGAAGTACCGAGCCCTAAAGAGCCCCTGTTGCCATCTATTGCTCCCTGCCAATTTATTCCGTAAGCACTATTATCATTAAGAATAACTTCAACAAGCTTCGCTTCAATAAGAACCTGCTTGCCTACTTCTGCCATTACATCATTAACATAACTCTCTATTAACTTCATCTTCTCTGGGGTAGTAATAACCTTTAAAACACCTGTAAAAATATTATAAAGATAACCTTCTGTCCCTCTGAAGTAACTAAAGTCTTTCTGAGCACCAGTTGCAGAGGCTCCACCACTAGTTGTGCTAGTAGCACCTGTACTGCTATTCGATCCGCCTTCACCTTCACCACTACCGCCAGCATTCTCAATTTGGTTAGGAAAGATGATAGAATGTATTGCACTTGCTATTTGTGATTGAAGATTACTGATCTCTGGATCTTGGGTATATTTGAGTGAATAATCACCCTTTAGGCTAGACTCAGCAGAACCGAACACGTCTCCACCAATCTCAGCATTCTGAGTTGTCGACTTGCTTATGTAAGGAATATTAAATGTTTTAGTAAGGCTTGCCACAAGCTTAAGTGAGCTACCAGTGACTATATAGTAGATTACAGCATTATCTGAGATAATGTCTAAGACATCTCTAGCTGGCATATTATTAACTGTCAAGGTGAATGGTTTTCTAGCGTTTATGTCTGGGCTAATGATGAGGTTAAGCCCAGCCTCTGCCGCAACCATATAAAGAACTGATGAAAGCGTCTCTTCTATAGCATCAAGTGTTATAAAAACACCTTCGAGCGGGTCATCTTCAAGAACTTCTTCTCTCACAACCGGAGGAGGTGGTGGTAACAAATTTTTGACGACCAATGACTTTTTAAAGTCAGGTTTAGCTGTTGCTGCTTCTTGCTTTTGTTGTGTGGTAGAAGCGCAACCAAATATCAAAATAACTATTAATAGTGTTAATAATTTACGAATAACCATCTCACTCCCCATTGTCCAGCGACATGAACCTTACCATCTTTTATATCTGTAATTGTCTCATCATTTCCGATATTGTCGCCAACCTTAAAGACCTTACCATTTATTACAGCAAATTTGCGTATTTTACCAATAAAAATACTACTAACAGTATACACTGGCTCTGGCGGACGTACAGCTCTTTCTATAGCTGAACTGCCAGCCTCTGCAACTTCCACTTTGTTTTCTCTATAGATGATCTTATTGTTCTTTTGTCTTTGAATGATCCCGTCTTTTAATATATCAGTATAAGGGATAATGTCCTCGTAATGTAGTTGTTTTTCTTTTGAAAGTGCCGTAGCAAATGTAGCATTGTCTCCACCAAGCTGCACTTTAAAAATATCCCTTGTCTTCCTAGCCTTCGTCTGAAAGACTTGCTCTATCTGGTCAACAACAAAGCTATTCAAAAAGAAGATTACCAATAGTAGTATAACAGGTAGCATCGCCTTTAACCAAAGATTGACAGGCAACATAGCTAGATATCTAAAAGACATATTTACCACCCATGTATGGCTGTATCATTTCAACCTTAAAGACGACCTTCCGTTCATCTTTAACCTTTTCAAAAGCCATACCTACGATGTGATATATAGGCGAAATACTCTTCTTCATATAATTTAAAAGCCGAATAAGATCTTCTGGTCTGTCAGGCATAAAGCTAAATTCAATCTTAACTTTATGGCTACTATCGTTATTTGTGACTGATGACATCACTTTAGCACCATACAAAACTCTAAACCTTTCTAAAGATTCAAGGAGCAAGTGTCTAGCATCCTGCTCTTGCAATATAGGGAAACTATATTGAACACTTGCAGAGTCGAGTAGCTTCAACATTTGCTCAGTCTCATTGATCCTTAGGTTTCTAAGGCGTCTATCAAGCTCAGTTGTTGATTTAGTGATATTCTCTGACATGGTATTCAATACAATCAACTCTATCGATAAAAGTTAAATAACTACGCTCAGAAATACAAGTAATTTATAGCTTTTTAAAGTTTTGATAAATTTTTGCATCATTTCTTACCACTTTCTATAGATAAATTTATCGATGCAACAAGCGTATCTGAATTGTATCGAGAAGTATTTTTAACTTTATATTTGCCATTATTTTCTATCTGACTAACCTCTCTCTCAATCATTTGTCTGTGATCATCTATCCCTTTAAAGCTAGTAAATTTAACATCACCAAAGACCTTAAGGGAGACTTTATCCTTGTCTTTCTCAAACTTTACACTTTTATAATCAGCTGTATTTATGAGCCCAGCAGTCTCTTTATATAGGTCAAATGCATCGTCACCATATTTTTGAACCTGTTTGATATAATAAAAATTGTATCGTCGTTCACCAGAGTCTTTAAAATTATGAACGTTTCTGTCTAGCTTCATTTTAATAACGTTATTTTGTCCACGAGCCTTCTCTTTTGCAAAGGATAACTCTTCAAAAGCACTCATATTGAGTAGAAGCAAGATCAAGGTTGCAACAATAGCGATGGAGTTAACCGCTGTTTTAAGTATATTAAACCCACGAGCCACTTTATATTTCTCAGGAGTAAAGTCATAAGTATCTTCGAGTAAACACAAAGAGAGAGGGATCATGAAATCCCTAAACTGCTGATTACTGCAATCTTTGAAGAGTGAACCAGGGATAACAACAGATTGAGTCTTCTTATTGAAGTCAAAAAGCATCTGAGATAATTCGGACTTATCAGCTAGTTGCCCAGAGAGGATCATCCTATCAATACTAATGTGTTGATTCTTTGTTACGAACATATATGTCAGGTTAATACTTTCATAAAATATACTTTCGATAGATGAAACTTCGCTAGTATTATATTCCATCTCTCTGGTATAAATTATTTTCTTACCTTTACTCACAGTAACTATTACCTTTGTCTCATCAGCGAATGAGTGAAAGACAACTTCGTCAGGAAAGAAATAATCGGAGATACCACATAAAGCAAAATCTGAGAGTGTAAACATATCCATATTCAGTTTCTGATGATCAACAAGTCCAGCATCCTTCTCGAAGAGTGACTCAGGTACCATATAGACATTGTGCAAGGCACTCCCTGCTTTATCTGGCTTCACATCCTCATCTTTCTTATAGGCAATAAGATATGAGACATCCTCTTCTAAATGTTCTTTAAGTTTGTTTTTTGCGAGTAGTCGAAAAGTTTTTGAATCTTTCACAGGCGGAATTTCTACAGTCTCGATTATCGTGTCGTAATAATCAATGCAAAAATAATAGTTAAGCTCACCCGAAAGCGACTTTAGATTTTCTGGTTCTGTGATATAATGTTGTAGAAGAGTGTAACTGGAGCGTTTCTTCTCAAGAATAACAGCTTTTGTTGTTTTTTGATCGCCAGCTGTTAACAATTCTGCACTAAATAGTTTCATAAATAACAATACTATGCGGACGCTCCCACAGCAAGGTTTTTTAGGTAAAATATGGCTAAAATAATACTTATAGAAGATGATGAAGCCCTGAGAAAACAATTGTGCTTCACATTAGAAAGTAACAACAAAGTTTGCGAAGCTTGCAACAGGATTCAGGCTATAGAAAGGCTAAAATCCTGCAATCCAGATATAGCTATAGTCGATCTTGGTCTACCACCTAACGAAAACACCCCTGACGAAGGGCTCTTTATTGTCGACCATATTAAAACTAATTACCTCACTAAGGTTATAGTCTTAACAGGACAGACAACTAAAGAGGCAGCAATAAAAAGCTTAGAAATGGGTTGCTTTGACTATCTTGAAAAGCCTGTCAATATCTAACAGCTTCTCTTTTCTATCGATAGAGCAATGCTATTCTTAGATACCGAACAAGAGCTTAAAAACCGTGGCGTAGAGCAATTAGAGATTACAATCGAAGTAGGGAAAGGGCTCCAAGATATTCGCGAGAAAGCAGAGAAAAACCTTATCATGAAAATACTTAACGATACTGGTTTTAATGTATATAAATCAGCTAAAATACTTGGAGTTAAAAGGGAAAGCCTCTATTATTTCATCAAAAAGTTCAACCTAGTAAGGGATAAGGATGATTGATCTTCTTTATCAAACACTAATCTTCTCAGGTCTAATAATTTTCGCTGTTTTATTCTATCTCAAGCATATGGTCACTCGTTTTTTGCGTGTACTAACAGAAATCATCAGAATGAACGAAATGAACGAATATGACCCAGTAAAATTTACTGAACATCTAGACCCTCTCATGAAGAAACTTGGAGTAAAAGATTACTCATACTACATATATTTTCTAGAGACCGAGTATCAAAAGATAGGTACACATGGCAGAAACTCAATTAAGAAATTTGTCTCGACACAGGACTTTACTGTCTATGTAGAGATATCGCCAGGAATACTTAGGTGGGAGAGAGCATACTTAGGTGTTTTGCTGGTGGAGACTATCTTCTTACTTATAAAAATAGATGTCACACTCAATCTTAGAGCTACATCTAAGGCAATGTCAGAGTTCAACAAAATTAATACATTCCTAACTCATGACATAAAAAATCTAGCTCAATTTATCAATATTATGGAACATAATCTTGGGCAATCACTCTCAGACGAAAAGAAGGATAAACTATTTGGTTATCTCAAAAGCACTGCCCCATCTTTAAAACTTAAAGCGGACAAAGTTCTGGATGCTCTCACAGAATCAACAAAGCAGCATGCAGTATATAAAGAGCTAATCGCACCATACGAAATAGCTGATAATGTTGCTTCAATTCTTAACATTGAAATAGACCATGATACAAATTATAAGAAATACTTTTTCGAGAAGAAAAGCTTAATTATCATCTTTGAAAATATAATAAAAAACTTCTATGATAAAAGTATTATAGAACCGACTATTAAATTAAACATGTCAGTGATAGAAGAGGATGACAACTTAACTATAACCTTCTCTGACAATGGAACTAAAATCCAAAACTGTGAAAAGATATTCGAGCCTTTCTACTCTGAAAAGAAGGGAGGGCTTGGAGTTGGTCTGTACCATTGCCGCAACATAGCTACTAATATGCAGGGAAAACTATGGGCTGAAAACACCGAAGAAGGACCTGCATTTATACTAAATCTACAAATTAATAGATGAGGCTCACATGAACAAAGGTTTTACACTGATTGAACTCGCAATAGTAATGATAATTATAGGTATAATCCTGGGCAGTGCTATCAAATCTACTGAGATAATTAAAGACGCTAGAGCCAAGGCTAATATCACAGATATTACCAAACTGGCAGACGCTCAACATACTTTCTATGAAAGGGTTGCACGTTTTGCTGGAGACTCTGATAATGACGGTCAAATAGATTTTACTTCTTTAAACAGCACCAATCCTCCAGATGAAGCAAATACAACAAACTCTGGTGACATGGACTTCGCTTTCCAAGAGCTTGAAAACCTAGGCATCTTGCCTGTTAAAACTAATAGTGATCACGCAACAATTCGCTCAGGAGGACCTGCATACTTTGCTGGTTCTACGGTAACAGATGTAGCGGGGAATAATACAGTTCTTAATATGATAGTAGTTAGACAAGTCCCATGCCTCACAGCATTTGCAATGGAGCAAAATATTGATAAATCGTCACCAGATGCGGCAAATTCAGCTAGTACTGGTAGGGTAAGGTATATAGATGGAACAGCTTTAGAAGCCATAAATGCGTGGACAGTGAATACTATTTGCGCAAACAATCCTGACACTTTAACTAATCTTGCTTATCTATTCGATAGATTCTAATTATCAGCACGCAGAAATGCGCAATTTATAGGCAAAAAGAAAGGGGACCTAAGTCCCCTTATATAAATTTATTTCTGAAACTTCGTCTTTAATTCATCATACTTAGCTTTAAAGGTTGATACTGGTATCACCTTAGACTTCTGTCTGAACAGCCTTGCTGGCTGATACTTCTTGAGGGCTTTTGAAAGCACTACAAGCTTAGTGTCTTCGCCTATAGTAGATGCTATCTTAGCACCACTCTCCCAAGCTGTCACAGAGCCTGCATCAAGCTTTGTCAAATCTATCGGAAGCCATATATTTTCATCATAAATAACAACCTGTTTTTTACTAAAGCCAAGCTTTTTCATTAACTCTTCAGGTATTGAGGTATCAAAGAGTGTTACAAGCTTTCCATCTGACACAGTGAAAGCCATATCTACGCCAGTCGCTTTAAGTATAGAGCCATAAGCAATAAGTATGTCATCACCGTCACCAGATTTTGACGCTAAAAGCTCTGATGGATACTTTGCCGTGTCTACTTTTGTATTGCTACCGTAAACGCTCACGAATGGTCTCTTAGCATCAGCCTGAAACTTAACACCTATTCCATTCAGATAGTCCAATGTAGCCATACCTGTATAGAGTTTTTTGAGCTGAGCATTATCTGTCATTCGGGCAACTTCAGCTACTAACCCTTCAGCTATAGCCTTTACGCCAACGTCCTCTTCATCAATATATAGACCAATTTTTTCGCCATTATTCCATCTTGTTGTATGTGCATCAAAAATAACGATAGGATATTTAATCTTTGTCTCTTTTTTACCATATTTGATAGAAATTACAGCGTCAGTCCTCTTTGTTCTTGATATCTTTTTGAGATTATCAGTAAACTCAGCAAACAACTGCAACCTAACTCTATCTGATGCAGGAATACTCTCTAGCTCAGCAGAGACTGGAGCAGGAAAATAACCCGGTACATCAAGAGTGAGCTCTGATTTACTTATATTCTCAGTCGATTCATTCTCTATAATCAGAGTCATAAAAGGTCTGTTAATAAAAGCATTTGGCATATTTGCAAATACAGGTTCAACACCTGCAACAGATAACACTATACCTTTATTCGGATCAGGTTTAGATTTTGCAGCCTTTTTAGCTGGTTGCGCTTTAGATGATGAAGCTGTTTTCTTGTTCCCTGATGCAACCTGAGGTGCCTGTTTAGGTGCACGTTTCCGTTCTATCTCTACAAGCTTATCTAGTACGTTTTGCTTTACACTTTCAAACGCCTTCCTCATAGCGGCTTTTCTTCCCATACTTTCGTTCATATGGTAAACCACCACACCTTTGGATGCGTCAAATAACTGCAAGCCTGTCTTTGTGTCGAAAATGACTACGTCCATATCCGCATTGATCATCTTGAGGTTCTTGCTAACTCTACTCTTAGAAGCAGAAGCAGCCTCTTTCACGATAACCAATACGTCAGGTTTATTAATATCTATATCTTCTTTATAGCCTGTCACTCCACAACCCTTAGCAGGGAGTTCAGCAAGCGGAAAAAGAAGATTATTAAGCTCTTTTGCTAGTTCAGGTCTTATGATGTCTCCATCACCACATGATGCTAGCCCTATCTTAATCTCTCTCTTTTTATTACCTATTATCCTAAGATCTTGTAAATCAGCTAATATCAAATTCGTATCCAGAAAAACGACATAAAAGCCTTCGAACTTTGCACCAGATACTTTTGTTGTTACCGCATATGCTCCTGCTGAATACTTATCAGCAGCCGACATGATCTTATCTTTCACTATGTATGATTTTTTCCTAGGAAGCCTACCTGTAACACTTTTAATATGCTCTTTTACAGATTGCTTTGTTGCCTTGCTAATCGCAATTTTACCTATACCCTCTCCGTTGCCAAAGACAGGTATTTTCACTCTCACAAATCTAACCTTAGTAGGAGCCCCGCTCTGCTCAGCAAGCCCTAAAGTTCCTGCTAACCTCTTAACATAAGGAGCTTTACTACCTTCTATAAGCACCCTAGCATCTTTCTGCATGCCTGTTTTAAACAGAGCATAACCATCAATAGCTTGGATATCTTCGTATCTCTTAGGAAATAGTTCTTTAAGTAGAGCTATATATTTCAGAGCATCCTCAAAGTTCTCAGACATTAGACTGTCACCAATCTTTGTCATCAGATCGTTACCAGATGCATTAATAAGCTGACTGAGAGATTTTTTAAACGGCTCAACATAGTCAATTTTTACAGAGCCTCTAAAACTTCTAATTATTTCATATGATTCTTTATCAGGTACAGTTGCCTTTTTTATCTCAAGTGGCGTCTCAGTAGTGATATCCAAAATATTGTTTTTCATCACTATAGTACCAATTAAAGTACTAACGTCAGCAAGGACAGACATACCTTCGTTATTATGAGCAAATTCTACATTGTCAAAATTAAACCCACCAGAAGTCGCTAGAAAAGCTGTTTTGTTATATCCAAAAACAGCTTTTTTGATACTCACACTAGAGTTTTGACTAGATTTCAGACCTACTTCAAATGATTCGAACCGAGTATCTTCAAACCTAGCCTCTGAGTTTATCACCTCAAATACTCCACCATTTCTGAAAAAAGTATTCGTGAATAAACCACCACCGGCACCAGTATCCGCAAGTGTAATGTTATAGCCCTTACCTTTGAATGTAACGCCAGCATCTTTAGTACCGAGCTATTCTATACTACCTAATACCTTGAGCGATGCTGAGTCTTCAAATCGGATTACAGAACCAGCCTCTATGGTCAGCTTAATTCCATTAGGTACAGTGAATTCTCCTCTAACGATATACGGACTACCAAGACTGTAAAAGATTCTGTCTTCTTTCAGCTCACCAGTTACGTCCGTAGGGCCAGGTTTTACAGCGACCCTAGATATCTCAGCCGCAGGGCTGAGGTTGTCTGCGAAATCTTTTGTGTATACCCTATAGAATATCTTCTGACCGAAACTTACTCCCTCGTCTAGGTATTCACTAAGTTCAGTAGTAGCCAACTCTTCAAATTCAGCCTGACCTACTACAGCTTTGTTTATAATGTACTCTTTTATGTCATTATCTTCTGGTTTTTCCCAACTAAGTTTAAAACCTTTCTCTGATAGACCTGTTTGTAAATTAACTGGTTCAGAAGGAGGGATTGTATCCACAGTAACCAAATATGGTACTTGATACTTAGTAACCTTTCTCTTTTCTGAATTAACTAAAAAGACCTCCATCAGAGCACCTTTATAGTTAGTCCCTTCAGTAACTACATATTTTCCTAAGTACAGCCCCGGCTTGATCTCGTTAAGAGATATCGCGTCTGTCTGACCAACAATACTGAAGTATGACTTCATCCCCTCATCCCCTTTAAGGGAGACAAGGATCTCATCTTGAGCTTTGAAAGGGCTATCAAGAGTGTTAGTCACAACAGAGAATATAGTTGGAGGTCTAACTACAGCTAAGTTAGGAGGTTCTGGCAGTGCTTTAGCGATGTTTCGACAGAGTTTGTCAAAAAGTTCTATCTTAACACTGTCACGAAGAACAAGTGCGGACTGAACCGCAGTAGATATAGCAGCCCAAGGTGAAAGTGGAACACCACCAGCCTTACGGTCGACCTTCTCTTCTTTCTTCCATAAGATTCTACCTGTACTTGCTTCGACAAAGGTGACGTCCAGCTTCACAGTTAAACTACCGTAGAAACCAGCATACATCTTCTCTATACCTATGACGTTTAGAAAGATAAGCCCCTGAACGCCAAGCTCATCAGCTATCTCTTTATTAGTGAATTCACGCCATTTTTTACCAGATTTTTGTTCTAGAAGGAATAGTTTTGAATCGATATCCTCTAGCTCCATATCACGATAGTTCTTTGATCCTATGTGATTAAAGAAGGTGACGCGAAGCTCTTTCAGATCTTCTGGTTTTCCGTCCCCTTCAATAGGGAGCACAGCGATATGCTCTGGCATAGCCGCTAGCACTTGTCCGGTACAAACCAGACAAAAAAAGGCCGCAATAAATGCGACCTTTATGTAGTTTTGATTAATAAGCTGTAAGAACATCAAGATACTTACCTGCTTTATCTTCTAACTCGGTAACATCTTTTTTCTTTCTAATTTTTAGAAGAATAGCATTTACATAGAGTTCAACAGCAGACTGAATATTATTAGATGATTCAAGCTTAATAGCTTCTGCTAAATACTTTTCATCTTGATCTTTGAAACGTTCCATTATCTCACTAGATATCTTATCGATAGTCTCTTTTCTAACTTCATTACTCATTTCTATATCAGTAGGAAGCTTAGCAGCCTTCATATTTACCTGATATGTCCCGATATCTATACCGCTAGTCGCCTCGTCTCTCTCCTCTTTCTGTGCTCTTACAGTATTGCTGTATGTAACACGTCCCTGAGAAGTCTCAACCACACGATAGCTAATACTAAGGTAACTAACTTTTTCATGGAAAGCTACATCATACTCAGCATATTCATAAACAGGCTTCATGAGATATTTTCTAGGTGCAGGCGGAATAGGTCTGTTCTGCTTACGAAGTTGCATAGCCTCTCTTGACCAATCTTCCCACTCGATATTTCTAATTTGGTTTTCACCAACTTTTACTCTTACTTTCTTCTTACTATTTTGAATATTTGTCTCAGTTCTTGAGTCGAGAACCTCACCCATAAGAAGGTAATCTGCAGATTTAATACGGAAAGAATCAGTAGAAGTCTGCTCTTCTGCACTTCCTGCTACTGCTAGCTCGTATTCACGTAGGAGAATCTCAAGAGCACCCCTTTCAATGATTTTTACGTCATCGCTAAGTGTGTTTTGAAGAATCTGCATTATATTCGATGTAACCTGCAGACCAAGCTCAGGCTCACTCACAGGACTTTTAAATGGTATAACGGCTATAGACTTAAGAGCTCTAGCTAGAACTTTGTCCTCTACACTCTTCTTTATTGATCTGAGTCCGTGATATGAAGGGACAAGATCATAAAGCATCTTAAGGTAAAGATATGATTGACCATATGCTCCATTATCCATAGCCTTCTGACCAAGGAAGAACATATTGTCGTAATACTGCTCTAGCTGATCTTTTGGTATAGAAACCATTGTTCTAAGCTCTAGCGGTAAGTTTTTCATAGTATTAAAAGCTGACATGAAGTTATCATAAGCTTGCTTATTCAGCTCTTGGCTAGCGAACTATACACCTTCAAGGAAGCTAACTTCAGCAAGCTGAACTCTTGTTTCATCTATTGCCTGCTGTGCAGCTTGTCTTGCATCTGGGAATGCCAGTGCTCTCTTAAAGTATATAAGAGCCTTCTCTAGCTCTCCGTTCTCTCTAGCTTCAGTACCTTTCTCTATATAGTAATCAGGGGTATCACTCTTTGTAGCTTGCTCAAGGTATTGTTTTATCTGAGAGTTTTCAGAATCTATTTTAGCCATCTTAGTAAGAAGCTCTTTAGCCTCTTTCATATTATCTTCAGCTAAAAGCTTTTCAGCTTCTGGCATATTTGACTTAATTGCCTTATATCCATACTCATCAGTGAGTGGACCAAGAACTGTTGGATCCAGCTGTTTAGCTGATAAAGCAGCATCATAAGCACCGAAAAAGTCACCTTTTGCTTCTAATTCACTAGACTGAGTTTTAGCTTCCATTACAGCCTGATCAGTAATTTTAGTGTATTCAGCAAGTTTTGCTCTATACTTAGCTGTTTCTGAAGAGTTACTAGCATAAGCTGTCGCTTTACTTAGCTTCTTATCAACAGCACTAAGTACTGATTTTGAGACTGGTGGATTAGCATCTAACTTTGATTTAACAAAGTTCATGTTATCGTTATAAAGTTCGCTTTTAAGAGTAAAAGCTTCAGCACAAAAACGTTTATCTTCAGGATATTTTGAACACAAGGTTTGCATATTTTTTAATGCATTCTCCTTCTGACCTTTCTGAGCCATAACAAGACTGGAGTTATAAAGGTTTTGATCTGGACCAGAAACTACACAACCAGCGACTGTCATAAGCATGACTACCGCAACTGAGCAGTTCTTAAGCATATTGATAATGCTTGGCGAAAATGGATTTCTCATTGAGTGCCCCCGTAAAAATCTGTAAGTTCTACAATACTACACGAATTACCTGTTTTTTTAAAGTAAAAATGAGGTTTTTTCTTCACATTACAGCTTATCAATAAAGGGATTTTTGTCAAATAATCGTCATGCGTTCTATCTTCAAATTTTGGGCACAAAAAAACCCGCCTTTTACAGCGGGTTTATATATTGATTTAGTCAGTCTATTAGTTAGAACCAACGATAAATTTAAGAGGATTTACTGGTATACCATTAACGAGAACTTCGTAGTGAACGTGAGGTCCAGTACTACGTCCAGTACTACCAACTTTAGCAATAACATCACCCTTGCTAACCTTATCGCCAGCTTTAACAGTGAGTTTATTGTTATGTCCATACTTAGTAATATAACCATAACCGTGATCGATAATGATAGTCTTTCCGTATCCAGCTTTTCTACCAGAGTATACTACAATACCTTTTGCTGCTGCCTGAACAGGCACATTGTATTTTGTAGCTATATCAAGACCTTCGTGGAAGACTCTGCGACCAGTAAAAGGTGAAATTCTGTAACCAAATCCACTCGATATCCAACCCTTAACAGGCCAGATTGTAGGAGTAGAGCTAAGCATAAGCTTTTGCTCTTCTAGAAAATCAGCAAGTTCTGAGAGACTAACTGCTCTCTGCTCTATCTCCATACCAAGGTTAGAAAGTGTTGTATTAAGACCTTCGAAAAATCTTTTATCCTTACGCTCAGAAACTTTTGAAAGATCCTGAAGAACATCAACCTCTTTACCACCAACAGCGAGCTGCTTGTGAGTTTTGTCTGTTGTTCCGTATGCCGCAAGGTTTCTCACTTTATCTTCAAGCTCGAGAACACCAGCAACCTTCTCGTTTATATTGATTATCTGAGCTTGGTACCCTGCAATCTTTTCTTTAAGACCAAGGTTTTCTTCTTGATATTTAGAAAGGACACTGCGTTCCTTGTAAAGATTATTCAAATAGTAAAAACCAGCGCCAGAGACAAAAACATATAAAGCAACTGAAAGCATCGCTAAACGAATGACCCTGCTGCTTATTTTACGGGTTTTAACATCGCCCAATCGGGATTCGTCAAAAATCATCACCGTATACTTCTTCTTCATACAACCTCCGACGTCCTGTCTACACGAAAATTTGCATTAGTCTACATAAAAATTTCTTATATTTCAAGGGATTATTACGCTTTAGACGCTATTTCCTCGAGTTTCTGAACGATAGTGTCTATGCAACCATCAAAAGATATCTCAGTTGCTTCACTTTCTGTCCTTGCTCTAAGCTCTATTTTCCCTTCTGCAAGAGTCTTTTTGCCTATTACAACCCTTAAAGGGATACCCGTAAGCTCGGCATCTTTAAATTTAACACCTGCTCTCTCGTCTCTATCATCGAGCAGAACCTCAATCCCTTTATCTATAAGGTCCATATATATCTTTTCGGCAGCATCAACAACATCTTTATCTTTCATTGCTAATGGGAGTACACTTATTTTAAATGGAGCTAGCTCAACAGGCCAAATAATTCCACTCTCATCATGGTTTTGCTCGATAGCTGAAGCAACAACTCTTGTCACTCCAATCCCGTAACATCCCATGATAAAAGGCTTTCTTTTGCCGTTATTGTCTAGAAACATAGCATTCATTGATTCTGAGTACTTTGTACCTAGTTTAAAAATGTGTCCAACCTCGATACCTTTAGTAATTTGATATTTTCCGCCGCAAGCAGTGCAAGTATCGCCTATTTCAGCGTTTCTAAAGTCACCCATATCTTCAAATTCGAAGTCTCTACCAAGGTTTACGTTTATTTTATGTACACCTTTGACGTTTGCACCAACACTAAAGTTACCCATAGCTGTGATAGCAAAATCGCCATAAACAGGAATTTTCGCTCCAACAGGTCCACATGAGCCTGCAGGGCTGCCCATGCTATCAAAAACCTCGCCAGCTCCTGCCAAATCCACAACAGATGCCCCGAAATAGTTTTTCACCTTTGCAAGGTTG
This sequence comes from Denitrovibrio sp., assembly GCA_002869185.1. Lineage (GTDB taxonomy): Bacteria > Chrysiogenota > Deferribacteres > Deferribacterales > Geovibrionaceae > Denitrovibrio. Next base: position 66,095 of record PKTN01000013.1, read on the forward strand.
ACATCATGAGTCCCCTTAACACAGATAGCGACAAGCTTTCCGTCAACATCCAAGACCATAGTCTTAAGTATATCGCCTTCTGGGATATTGAGGATTTTTGCAACCTCTGAAACAGTTTTAGCGTTTGGAGTCTCAACATCTTCTATAGCTTTCATTTCGCCAGAGAAGGCGACGTGATCGTTCTTAAGTGGTGCTTTCTCTACGTTTGCGGAATAGTCACAGCTATCACAACTGATAACAAAATCTTCACCCGTATCAGCCAAAACCATAAACTCGTGAGAGAATGATCCTCCGATCGCGCCTGAATCAGCTTCAACAGTTTTGTATTTAAGCCCACACCTTTCAAAAACTTTACAGTATGCGTCATACATCTTCTGGTAGCTAATATTTGCCGCTGCATCATCCACGTCGAATGAGTAAGCATCCTTCATTACAAACTCTCTACCACGCATCAGTCCGAAACGAGGACGAACCTCATCACGAAATTTTGTCTGAATCTGATAAAGGTTTATCGGGAGTGCTTTATATGATGTTATGTAACTCTTCACGATGTCAGTAATAACCTCTTCGTGTGTTGGTCCATAACAGAAGTCTCTATTATGTCTATCTTTTATCCTAAGTAGCTCTTTACCGTAGAAGTCCCATCTGCCAGACTCTTCCCACAACTCAGCAGGCTGTATGGACGGCATTGTAAGCTCGATAGCTCCTGCTTCATTCATACATTCACGAACAATCTGCTCAACCTTCTTTATAACTATCAGCCCTAGTGGGAGGTAGCTGTATATCCCTGAAGCTAGCTTCTTGATCATTCCAGCCCTTGCCATCAGCTGGTGACTGACAACCTCTGCGTCTGCTGGAACTTCTCTTAATGTAGGGATAAAAAACTTACTATATCTCATTTATCATTCTCCTTATCTATCTTGTCAGCAATCTTCAGGTCATTTCTGAACCAGACATCTTGCTGAGGAAACGGAATTTCTATACCATGTTCTTTAAATTTATGCCAGAGGGAGCTTAGAAAAACATTCTTAACAGATGTAATCTGGAGCCCTTCAGACATGTTCAGCCAGAATAGTACCATAAAGTTTAGTGAACTGTCACCATACTCCATGAACCAGACATCATTCCCTTTGTATTTAACCACTTGTTCGCAATCATCTATAGCCTCATACATAAGCTTTTGAGCAAGTTCTATATCAGATGAGTAAGCTATCCCAACAGGGACACGTACACGTACATATTTATCACTTCTAGTATAATTAATAATCGTCTCTGAGATAAATACTGAATTAGGAACCATAATCTCAATATTATCGAAAGTCTGAACTGTTGTGGCAAACATATCAATGGAGACCACACTTCCGAAGACACTGTCAGATACGACCCCTACAATATTGCCAGCAGAACCAGGAAGCTCTACAAAATCGCCAATACGAATCTTTTTAGAAAAAAGGAGGATAAAACCACATACGTAATTGTTTATAACTGTTTGCAGACCAAAACCTATACCAATACCAAGCGCACCTGCAATAGGCACAACAACCTGCCAAGTGATACCTATTTGGAGTAGAGTAAACATAAAAACGAGCAATAGACCTAAGTTGTAGACAATAATCTCTAGCGAGTCGGTATCATCTGCAATATCTTTATCTGAAAATGCGACACGAAGATATTTCGTGAAAAGATATAAAAGTGATTTCAAAAATATAAAGACTATCACAGCAGACAGGAGACTAAGTATCGAAAGCGAAAATAATTTTGTTTCAAAGAGATACGTACCTTTAAGCTTCTCTAAGATGTCCTTCATGTCGAGAGCATTATAGATCAGAAGATAGTAGATATTTATAAAAACCATAAAAATGAAACGAGTGGAGTTCTTCTTAATTAGTGCCCATTCAAGCTCTGAATAAAGCTCTCTACTGTATATATGGTTAATAAGTTGCTGAATCTTATGAAAAACGTATGACAAAAGAGCGAGTAGCATACCGAGTAGTGCTACAGCCATCACAGCTCTAAAATCTAATGTAAAAAGGTTAAAAATCCATAAGCAAGAAATAACTAGATAAGCAGCAACGATCAGCCTTGCAAGCCCAGCTAAAAAAGCCAAGTCAGGATACGCCTCTTTCAATTGCCTAAGCGCCTGTGGCAAAACACCTTTAATATATATGAAGAAACCTAGGACTAAAAACACCTTTGAGATACTTCTTGCAAAATTAAAAGCCGAAATTAATTCTTTCTTATATATACCAACATAAGTGAATGAAACATCCACGTATAAAGCTATCGCAAGAGCAATAAATATAAAAAGCATAGCAGGTGTATAATATAGCTTTACCTTCATATCCATATACCTTGCAGGTATCTTCATAAGGGTGGTCGATAACCAGTAAAAACCTAAATAGTTAAGTAGTATATAAAGTGGATTCTCTGTATGCACTTTTACAGCGTAGTAAGTGAACAGGATAAAGATAAATGGTGAGGTTATGTATATTATAATCTCAAGTTTTTTATTAACAGCGTTCTTTGAGACTTTGATCTTGTAAAAATTCAAAAGAATATAACCAATAAAGGCTACTATCGCAGTAGATATAAAAGAAACAGGGTGTTTTTGTATATGCTGGATAAGCTCCGCTAAAACAAAAAGCGAGGTATCCATAAGTGCCTCTACAAGAAGTGTAATATTATCTGCAACACTCATGTTTGCTCCTTGATAAAAATCTATCTAATATTATACTAAATCAGCCCCCAAGGCAAATAGGTAATAACATTTAGCTTTCATGTTATTTGTTTTTGCGATAACATTTTAACAAATCATTAGAGGGTTTCATAAAAATGGCTAAAAAGACTGTTGGACAACTACTTAAAGAAGAAGGATACGTTACCGAGGAACAGATACAGGTAGCTCTGGAAGTAAAAAAGATCAAAGACATGCTCCTTGGGGAAATCCTTATCGAGCTCTCATTTGTTTCAGCTAGGGAGATCGCACTCGTTGTGTCAAAACAGTCGGGAAAACCATTCCTAGATATTAGTGAGCATCCACCAACTAAAGATGCTCTCCAAATGTTTGACAGAAATGTTGCCAAACAACTAGAAATGATACCTATCGAGAATAAAGAAGATAAACTAACTGTCGCTCTCGCTGACCCGTTCAACATTAATACTATCGACATCCTACAAAGGAAAGCAGGAAAGCAGATTGAAGTTTTCGTTTCTGACAAAGAGACGATCCTTAAAAACATCGAGATCAATTACTTCTTACTTGAAAGACCAATAGATATAGAGATAAACAAATTAGTTAAAAAGGCTATAGATTCTGGGCTTACGAGTGAACTACCTCAGTTACTTGAGCTTATTATGAACAGTGCAATCATCGCACGTGCAACAGATATACACATCTCACCAGAAGACATAGCGACACACATCTTTTTCAGAATAGACGGAATACTCAGACACTACTATGCATTCCCATACGAAATGCACAACGCACTCTCATCAAGGATAAAAATTCTATCAAGCCTTGATATCGCAGAGCAAAGACTCCCTCAAGACGGTTCGATGAGCCACACATTCTTTGATGAGGATTTTGATATAAGGGTTTCAACCATCCCAACACTATATGGTGAAGGGATAGTTCTGAGGGTGCTGTCTAAAAACGTATCACTCTTTAACCTTGAGAGTCTTGGCTTCGAAAAGGATACAGAACACCGTCTGATGAAACAGCTAAAAAAACCTCACGGGATACTTCTTGTTACTGGACCAACTGGTTCTGGTAAAACAACAACACTCTATGCATCACTCAGAAAGATCAATTCTCTACAGAGAAAGATCCTAACTGCTGAAGACCCTATAGAGTATAAGTTCCCATTTATAAAACAGACTCAGCTGAACATAAAAGCTGGCTATACATTTGGCAAGGCAATGCGAGCCTTCCTCAGGCAAGACCCCGATGTTATCCTACTCGGTGAGATGCGTGACGAAGAGACCGCAGAAATGGCTCTAAGGGCAGCCATCACAGGTCACCTTGTTCTTTCGACACTCCATACTAACGACGCTGTAACAGCTATCCCAAGGCTTATGGAAATGAAGATCGAAGACTATATGATCGCATCTGGTGTTGGTGGCATACTCGCACAGAGACTAGTCAGGAAAACATGTCTGTTTTGTCGTGAAGAAGCGAGTGAACCTATAGCAGGTCTCATAGAACAAGGCATCCCAGAAGCTCTATTTGTAAAACATGGCTTAGCACCCGACGGCGAGATAAAATATCAAAAAGGGATGGGTTGCGAACACTGCAAGCAAACTGGCTATTCAGGTCGTGGGGTTATCTGCGAGCTCCTTGATATCGACCAAGAGATTGGAGAGCTGATTGTTACAGGTGCAACGCCACTAACCATATTCAACAAAGCAGTAGAAAATGGTATGATACCAATACTAGAATCAGGTTTATTGAAGATTATTAATGGCATGACTACTCCAGAAGAGATATTAAGGGTGGCTATATAGTATGCAGCTATACTCCATAACCTCTATAGACGAGGATGGAAAGAAAGTTAAAAAGATTATCGAGATGGACGACAATGAAGATGTAACGTCCTATCTTGATTCTTTCGGTTCAAATATTATAGCTGTCAAAAAGATACCTTCGTATTATAGACACTTAAAACCGTCCAAGAAGATAAAGGCTCAAGAGGTCATCGAGATACTTGATAACCTTCACCTTATAGTTAAGGCTGGTCTACCTATCAATACAGCCCTCAGCGAACTGGCTAAAGACGCTGACAACCCACAGCTCAGAGACATGTTAGATGATGTCGCGCACAGAGTGCAGACGGGTATGTCATTCTCCAAGGCACTGTCTAAATATTCAAAATATTTCTCTGACATTACAGTTAGTTTGGTTAGAATAGGTGAAGAGACAGGTCAACTAGACAACACTCTGAAAGATGCGGCAGCTCACATGAAACGTATCACTGACCTTGTCTCTAAAACTAAATCAGCGATGATTTACCCATCATTCGCTTTTGTCGCTATGCTTGCGACAATGATCTTCTGGCTAGTTGTTGTTATGCCTAAGATGATTAAGGCATTTGAATCATTCCAGATAGAACTTCCACCGACAACTCGGTTCATAATGTGGATGTCAAACTTCCTGCAAGAGTATTTACTCGTAATAGTTATTGCAACTGTCATTAGTTTCGCCGCTCACGGCTTTTTCATACGAACTAACGACACATACAGATATATAACTGACAAAGTACTGACTAAAATGCCTATCTTTGGTCAGATAGTTAGGAACTTCAACTTCGCTTTCATAGCTGAATATATTCGACTCATGATATCCGCAGGTCTGACACTTTATATGGCTCTCTACATCATGGAAGAAAGTCTTGGCAATATGGTCTATAAACGTTCGATAGAAAATTCTAGAGAGTTGATTTCCACTGGTAAATCCTTCTCGGCGGCACTCGGAGAGCAAAAGATGTATCCGAATATTATCCTAAGAATGATAAGTATTGGTGAACAAACAGGTAACCTCGACTCTCAGCTTGATAACGTAGCTCAGTACTACTATTACAAGGTAGATTATATCGCTACTAACATCTCAAAAATGATAGAGCCACTCATCATAGGCTTTATTGGTATTTTTATGCTCATCATCATGCTCGGACTTATGGGACCTATCTTCTCGCTCATCTCCAACATGCCAACCTGATCGCCAGCGGCGATGGGCATATCACAATACTTATTTAATCATTTACACTCAATAATTTTGCCGTTCCCGTTGGTCACTCAATGCCGTTTATGTCATTCTGAATTAACAGTGCGAACAAAAAATTTCAAACAATTAAGAAGGATATTACTCGCGGAGTGAACAGTAAAGGTTTAAGTGGAACGAAAAGTTTGGTTGCCAGGATAGCAACCAAACTAAAAGTTATATCAAAAATTAATTTCGCCAAGTATAGGGAACCACATTACAAGGTACCCACTAAGCATCTGCATACTATTAGTAGCCATTAAAAGCCCTATTATAATAAGCAGTATCCCAGATGTCTTCTCTACTACCATCACTATCTTGCCAACTTTTTTCATACTTCCAAGCACAAAAGTTACAGCAAAAGCTGAAAGCAAGAACGGTATCCAAAGACCAAAGCCAAAAGCGGCGAGTAGCCATATACCTTCCCATACAGTCTCTTTAGAGGCTGCGATGGCGAATATACCAGCAAGTACTGGTCCGAGGCATGGTGTCCAGCCAAATACAAATGCGATACCGAGTAGGAATGCATTTATATAAAATGGTTTACCTGATTTGTTAGAGTAATTCCATTTTTTCTGCACAAGGAGCTTGTTGATACGAAAGACTCCCATCATGTGCAGACCAAGAACGATTATTACTACACCAGCTATTTTACCAATTATTAGTTTATAGCTTTTGAGTAGTATTCCGATTTTTGTTGCTGAGGCTCCAAGGAGCACAAACACCAACATGAATCCCAGTCCAAAACAGACTGCGCCGAGGAATAACTTGAGTCTGGCAGCCTTCCTATCCCCTTTCGCTAGCGTGTCTATGGACTCTCCGGACATAAAAGAAAGATATCCAGGCAGGAGTGGCAAAACACATGGCGAAAGAAACGAGAGGACACCAGCAAGTATTGCGGTTGCTATTGAAATATTATCCATTTACATTCTTTATAAATTTTTTCTTGATAAAGCAATCATTTTTTCACATCATAAGTTTAAGAACTAATAAATAGTGTTGTATTACTACCTTTTAGAGAATATTTATCCTTTAATACTTTTTTAAGTTGATGTGATAATAATACTGTAATATTATATCCAAATTAGTAAACTTTTGTTACAGTTACAGGTCGTTGTTTATACATGGAGTAGTAAATGAAAAAATCTTGGAAATTGTTATTGGCTGGTTTGGTTTTTATTGGAGCGATTGGCTATCTTATGAACTCTGGTTTCAGCGAAGAGAGCGTCTACTATTTGGAAGTCTCTGAAGTGCTTGAAAACCCTGCGAAGTTCAACGAAAAAGGTATGAGAGTTAGCGGCGATGTTGTTACTGGCACTATCACCAAAGACTTCAAAAAACAATATCTTGAGTTTGATATTGCTGACGCAGACGGTAAAGCTATGAAGGTCATTTACAATGGAATTATTCCTGATACTTTTAAAGAAGATATTCAGGTTATCGTAGAAGGTAGGTATGATCAGGAAGCTAAATACTTCAAAGCTGCATCTGTACTTACAAAATGTCCGTCAAAGTACGAGACAGAAGTCGAATAAGACTGATATAATACCTAACATATTAGTTTGTATTTTATTTATATAGGGAGAAACAATGGGACAAGTCGGTAATTTATTTCAACTGCTGGGGCTTTTTACAGGTCTGGTTGCATTCGGATTATACATCTACACTATGCAGTCTAAAGACAAATCATACTCAAAAATGGCAGATTGGTTTCTGATCGGTCAGGCTATATGCGCTAGTTTAGCATCTGTTGTGCTTATTTATGCACTTGCTACTGGCTACTATAAAATGGAATACGTAGCTCAATACACTGACAGAGCTCTACCTTTTATCTATAAGATAAGTGGCTGGTGGGCTGGTCAGGCTGGCTCACTCCTCTTCTGGGGATGGCTAGTTACTATGTGTGGCATAATAGAAATGAAAAGGATCAAAGACTATGACATTAAGCAAAAATCTGCTGTACTAGCCGTTTTGGCACTCACAGCAACATTCTTCCTTGTGTTAACAGTTTTTGTTACTAGCCCATTTAAAGAGCTAGATTTCTTTCCTGCGGACGGAATGGGGATGAACCCACTCCTCCAAAACCCAGGTATGCTTTATCACCCACCTACCCTTTTCCTTGGGTATGTTGGTTTCACAGTCGTTCTTGGTCACGCATTTGGTGCACTCGTCAGCAAGGAGATTTCATCCTTTTGGGCGATGGACACTAGACGCTGGACAATGATCACATGGATATTCCTTACCATAGGTATTATCCTAGGTGGAGAGTGGGCTTATGTAGAGCTTGGCTGGGGCGGTTATTGGGCTTGGGACCCTGTAGAGAATGCTTCTCTTCTCCCTTGGCTCACTTCAACAGCATTCCTCCACTCAATAGTTGTCTATGAGCGTAAAGGGAAGCTCAAAATCTGGTCGCACCTTTTAATACTTCTTTCGTTTCAGATGTGCCTATTTGGTACATTTATTACAAGAAGTGGTGTACTAGACTCAGTTCATACATTTGCAAAATCATCACTAGTATATTTCTTCCTTGTGTTTATGATAGTTACATCAGGAATATTCATCGGTTACTTAATCCCAATGATTAAGAAGCTCTCAGAGCACGAAGATGCAGAGTTTAACTTCTCATCAAGAGAAGGGATGCTCTTCCTCGGTAACTGGATTTTTGTTGGGCTAACACTCGTTATCATAGTCGGGACAATGATGCCTATTATCTCTGGTATAATAATGCCAGACAAGATAACAGTGGGTATCCCTTACTACAATAAAGTTTCTGCACCATTCTTCACTCTTGTCCTTTTGGCTAGTGGTATAGCACCTCTACTCTCATATGGCAGGACTAGCAACGATGTTATAATGAAGAAGCTTTTACCATCGCTCGCATGTGGTGTAGCGGTTATGGTTGCAATGTTTGTATTTGGTTACAAACAACCACTATCTCTCATTTTAGCTGGTGTTACAACTCTCTCACTTGTGACTATATTCATACAGATCGGCTCTGGTATCAAAAGGGGTGGGGTTAAAGTTCTCACCAAAAACAAAAGATACTATGGCGGACTTATCGTACACCTTGGAGTTGTTATGGTTGCATACGGAATCATAGCTTCATCATTTTACAACGCACAAACAGATAAGGTTCTTGCCCCTGGAGAGCAGTTCAGTTTCCACGGCTACACATTACAAGTAGCGGATGTTAAATTCACTGAGAGAGAGAACTATGTGTCAGCATACGCCCCTGTAAGAGTATTTAAAGATGGCAAGAAACTCTTTACTCTTGCTCCTGAGCGTAGATTCTATGCTAAGAATAAAGAGGCTTTTGCAGAAGTCGCTATCAGCTCTTCTTTAAAAGGTGACCTATACCTTATACTTTCATCTTACTCTAAGGATGAGAACTATGTAGGGATACAGGCAGTCTATCAACCACTCATTGCATGGATATGGTTAGGTTGTGTAGTGATGGTATTAGGCGGACTATTCGGACTTGGCGGACGGAAGAAGGCGAATGTCTGAACCACTTATTCAGTTCAGTAAAGTTAATAAAAAATATGGGCACATCCAAGCACTAAAGGATGTGTCCGTCTCTTTTAATAAAGGCGAGTTTATCAGCATATTCGGACCTAACGGTGCTGGTAAATCCACCTTCCTAAAACTCTTGTGCACTATGACAGGTCCCTCATCTGGTGACATTCTTTTCGAAGGTACGCCACTCAAAAAACTTAAAGACGACTACAGAAGCAAATTTGGTGTGATTTCGCATCAGCCTTTTCTCTATTCAGAGCTTACAGCTCTTGAAAACTTGCGTTTCTACGGTGGACTTTATGGTGTTGAAAAGATTGATGAGCGTATCAAAGAGATACTAACAAAAGTTGAGCTATACAAAAGGCGTAATGATAAAGTCAGAGGTTACTCCAGAGGGATGCTACAAAGGCTTTCTATCGCTAGGGCACTCATACATGACCCAGAGATTGTTGTTTTAGACGAGCCATACACAGGGCTTGACACACATGCATCAGGGATTCTTACAAACATCCTACTAGAGCTATTCGATGACAAAAAAACTATCATAATGGTTACACACAACATCAAACAAGGGTATGACGCATCATCCAGACTAGCTATCATTAAAGGTGGAAAGTTCGTATTTAATGATGAAAAATCAAACATCTCTTTGGATGATTTTGAAAAAATATACACAGAGGCGGTGAGTAAATGAATTACCTCAGAACCATCTCCGCTGTTGTAAAAAAAGACCTCCTCCACGAGCTAAAGTCACGTGAGATTGTCGTATCTATGCTCCTATTCTCTGTTCTTACAGTTGTTGTTTTTAGCTTCATATTTGAACCAGGCTCAGAGTTTAAGAATAGAGTTGTTGGCGGAATCTTGTGGATGTCAGTAATATTTGCAGGACTTCTTGGTCTTAACAAATCTATGATGAGCGAAGTAGATGGTGGAAATTTTTCCGCTCTCATGCTAGCTCCTGTCGACAGATCTGCCATCTTTTTTGGTAAAGCTATCAGTAACTTTCTATTCATGACGATAGTCGAAGCCATTACCATTCCACTATTCATGGTATTGTATAATGTCAATATCTTCAATACAGGATTTTTGCCATTAGTTGTATTCTTCTTGGGAACATACGGTTTTGCGATACTCGGAACACTCTTCTCTATCATCTCAGTAAACACTAGAACAAGAGAGGTTATGCTTCCACTACTGCTGCTCCCTGTTATGGTTCCTGTTATATTGGCGTCTGTACAAGCTCTAAACATATATGTTCTAGGCAATGACGTTGTCGAGTCTTATAAATGGTTGAAGCTTCTTGCTGTATTCGATATTATATTTACAGTGGTTGTTTTTGCAGTATTTGATTTTATAGTTGAGGATTGATATGAAAATTCAAAAAATTCTAGATATCTTTGCAGTCTTAATGGTCTGCGTCGCATTATATTTTGCTTTTATTTTCGCACCATCAGAAAAGGTTATGGGTGCAATCCAACGTATATTCTACTTTCACGTTTCATCTGCTTGGATAGCATTTTTTGCATTCTTCGTAACGTTTGTATTCAGCATACTTTTCCTCATTAAGCAGAACTATCTCTTTGATGACATTGCAGAAAGCAGTGCAGAAATTGGTATTCTGTTTTGTACAATAGTATTAATAACAGGTCCTATATGGGCAAAACCAGCTTGGGGTGTTTGGTGGACATGGGATCCTAGGTTGACTACCACAACTATCCTTTGGTTTATATATGCTGGTTACCTAATGCTCAGAAAATTTATCGATGAGCCTGACAAGCGTGCTAGGTTTGCATCAGCTGTTGGTATCATCGGTTTCATAGATGTACCTATCGTCTTCTTTTCAATCCGTTGGTGGAGAACTATACATCCAAACGTGGTTCAAGAGGGTGGTGGCGGACTTCACCCTGACATGACTAAGGCACTTCTCATAAGTGTTTTTGCATTTACAGTCCTATATGCAGCTTTGCTTTTAAAGCGTACTCACATAGCATCACTTACTAGAAAGATCGATTCACTGGAGGGATAACCATGCAATCATTCAATTACCTATTCGCTGGCTATACAGTCATATTTGTGCTCTTAGGATTTTACTTTGTATCTATAGGTAGTAAAGTTTCTGACCTTGAAAAGAGAGTTGATGCACTAACTGAAGAAGACTAGCTAGCTCAGCGACCTAAGGCTCAAATAATGGTTGATTATTGTGTTGCATAGATATAACACCTACCGCTCTGGTCGGCTAGCTTATTGACGTTCTGAGCAAAGTTTAGTATCTAGCCTTAGGGTTAATCTACCGAATATTATTGTACACAGCATAATAATGCCTAGCACCAATAAGAAAATATTCCATCCATACTTCTCATATATGATACCTGGGGCTATAGAGCCTACTGTCCCACCAGAATAGTAAAAAGCAACATACAAACCATTAGTAACACCTTTATTGCTCTCAGCTAACCTATTAAGGTAACCAGATGCGACTGTATGTGTCATAAACATGCCCGCGCAAAATATAAACATACCTAAAAACATAACATATATATTGTGCTGAACAAAAAACACTAACGATATAACAAAGATAACTAGACCTGTCAGTATTGTGTTGACCTCATTCCTAAAAAGCTTAATCAATTTAAGCGAGTTTAATGATGTTACGATCCCCATTATGTATCCAGTATACATCACACCAATTAACATAGAACTCGAAGCTGGGTTTATCTCACGCATTCTGTATGGAATAAAATTTAGTACTGCTTCAAACATAAAGAACATACTAAATATCATTATGTAGATCACAGTAAACTTCTTAATAGAAAGCACTTCGAAAATTGCACGTGCATTTAATTTAGTAATGCTAGCCTTATTATCTGATAACCTTCCAATAAGTAGAACAGAAACCATAAGACTTATACCTAGAATAATAAACATCATTCTCCAATTAGTATAATAAGATATCAGCCCTGAAAAGAATCGACCAGAAAAGCCACCTATTATCGTAGAAGATATGTATATCGCCATAATTTTCTGCACATTGCCCTTAGTAGTCATAGTAGAGATGTAAGTCATTATCCCTGTCAGAATTGCAGGTATAGCTAGGCCCTCTACTACCCTCAGCTCTATGAGTATATTAAACGATGTTGCTATGTAGAATAAAAACTGACAACTTGCTAATACAAATAGTGAGACTACCAGCATTCTTTTTGCAGACACTGACTCAAGCATATATCCATAAAAAATCGGTGCGATACTAAGCGGAAACATAGTAACTGTAGTTAATAATGCTGAGCTGGATTGAGATACTCTAAAGTATTCCATAATTATCGGTTGTATTGGCTGTGGAGCGTACAATGCAGAGAAGGTAAGTATTGAAGTGAATATAATAATTATTAGTTTTGCTCTGTCCATGGTTCCAATTCTAGCAGTCGGATTATGTAATTACTATAAGAAATTCTTCATTTGGTACAGAATGTTGTGATGCTTTTATTCTAAGAAAAAAAGTAGTGAATATATCTTCCAGACGCCAACTATACAGAGCAAACTGAGTAAAGATGTGCTGTGTGTATTGTAAATACGTGATGCAAAATTTTATGAAGTTTAATGAAGTGTATAGAGGATATAGATAAAAAAAGGGGTTAGTCGCATTGACTAACCCCTTTTGATTATTTACTAATTAAAATTAACTAACTAATTTGATTAGAAGCTGATTTTAAGGTAGTGCTGAAGAAGGATAGCTGCATCAGGATCTGTACCTGTGTCAGCATCTATTTTAGCATAACCGAAGTCTACACCGTAGCTAAGAGCTGATGTGATCTTGTATGTAGCGCCAAGGTCAAGTTCCATAGCTGATGTATCATCATTATCAAAGTTAGACTTAGCGTAAGCAAGTGAACCGTATACGTTTGCTTTAGCGTTTACAGCGAAATCAGCGTAAAGTGCGCTAGCCCATACACCTTTCAGACCACCACTGTAGTATTTAGCATCTACATTGCCCATTGCGTTGTAGTCACCAAGAACGAGGAAGTACATATCGTCGAAATCCTCACCCATTCCCATTGCTTTGTTACCGTTGTCTTTATCAACTGATGAATAAGCAGTAAGGAAACCAACTTTAGCACCAGCTACTTTTGTGAATACGTTAGCGTAGAGGTTCATGAAAGTAGGGTCGTCAGCTGTCTCTGTCTCTTTCTTAGCGTAGATGATTTCAGACTCGAAACCGATAGCTCCAAAGTTACCACCGATACCCATATCGAATTTAGTTGTTGTAGTATCTGCATCTTGGTCAGTAACATCTGTAGAACCATCTACTGTGTAAGCGATAGAAGGAGTGAACATAAGTCCAGCTACTTTCATTTTGTAACCTACGAAGTAAGTGTCACTATCATCTTTCTCTGCATCTTTAGTAGTTGAACCAACGTTATTTTCGTAGTTTTTCTGTGTAAGAGCAACAAGTGTACCACCACCAACTTTAGCAGTAGCTTTAACTCTGTAGTAAGCGTCAACTGTGTTACCGAAAGCGTAAGACCAAGCAGCACCGTCCATCATACCAACATCGAGCGTAACAGCGCCGAAGTTGTGACCGAGCCAAGCTCTTTCAATTTGAATTTCTGCGCCAGTTTTTGTAGCTTGACCATCTTCCTTCCACTGACCATCGAGAAGCTCGATTTTAGATTTGAAGTAAGTGTCTTTATCTGTGCTTGCTTTAAGCCAGATGTCAAGGTCGTGATCGTAGAACATGTTTTTGTCATCAGAATCAGAATCAACTGAAGCCATGTTAGCCATGTAGTTACCACGAGCCTTATAAGAACCGGAAAGTGTTACGTCAGCAAATGCAGTAGCAGCAAATGCAACGATCATGAGTGCAACAAGAATTTTTTTCATTTCTTTTTCTCCTGTAGGTTTTTTACATTTTAAAGGTTGTTTGACCTTTTTTTCTAATACTAAAGTGCTCAGCATAAACCAAGCGACTATATAATCGTCCTGATGCTATCATGGTAAAAATTACATGTCAACATTAAAACGATTTTTTTTTTAGTAGCCTGACATACACTTACCTGATCAACAAATGATACAGTGTATACTTTTTTTAACACATTATTGCACTTTGTTGCTCTTATTATTGTGTACGTCATACTCTTAATTTAACTTTCTAACAACCAAGCATCTTTTAGACTATCGTCCTATGCTAGCAGTACTTTAGAAGCTTTTTGCTAGCCAGTGCTTTTTATTAGCTATCTTTGAAATATAGATTTCAATAACAACTTGTAGATAGTATAAGCATTAATCGTGCCAATTTTACTATTTTGTCTCAATATATATAAACTGACTGAGATCATCACCTAAGATGCCTTCACTTGAGGTGCGCAACAAGAAGAGATATGTTCTTCCAAACTCTTCGTACATATAATAATCCTCTATCGTTGGCTCAAATGTTTCTGACTGCCACATACTACGCAGTCTTCTACCGTCCCATGAGTATACAGCAAATCTTGAAGCTCCATATATTTTTGTATTACTAAATATTTGATATTTTGGATCATTCTGAACAAGATATATATTATTATCAGAGTTAACAAAAACACGCCCTTTGATGTATTTCTTTTTCATTTCATATACAAAAGGGTCAGATTCCCCTTCTTTATAAGCACTAGTTTCATCAGCTACCTCATTCTTTAACATAAAGAAGTTAGGTGTTTGACCAAATTGCTCAACAGAGGTGTATTTTAGTGCATTACCATTATATACACTCAGATGGTAATCCTTATCTATAGAAAGGACCTCATTCATACCATTACCATTTAGATCCGAATAACCAAACCCATATATTGAAGCTTCTCTAGTCCCTGAAACAGCAGAACCACGTTCATACTTTCCATTATTATTCAGCAGGTTATGCACCATACCTATATAACTACCATCAACAGCAAGCTTCTGAGCCACAATCTTCTTCTTGCCTTTCACGTGTACAGTCCTAAAGATGTACTGCATGTCACTATCTAGCTCTTTAAACTCTTTTCCATCAAATTCGTATATAGATGAGCGGACTGTAGTTTCATATTTTAATTCACTGACGAATAGTTCATCTGTCCCATCACCATCAAGGTCTGCAAGCTCTATATTCTGGATATTCTCAAACTTTTTATTTACACTGCCTGCAGGCGCAAAATCTTTACCATTAAACACATATAAATCTATATCTTTCATTGCTGCAGCTGCGATATAAATCTTCCCATCAGGCTTAGCATGCCCAACAGCCATAGATTTATATGACTTTACATACTGCTTGCTTCTAAGGATATCCTTAGTAGCCATTGAGCCAACACCCTGTCCAAGGTCTTGATCAGAGAAGTATCTTGAGTATATAACGTTACCATTCTTGCTATCTGTCGCTGAATAGCCTATACCACCCTCTTCCTTTTGAGTAAAAGTGAGTGTAATGCTTGCATTATCTTTAATGATTATGTTTCTTGCTCGGCTAATCTCTTCCTTAAGCAGGAGTTCGAGCCTCACAGGCAGCTTCTCAATCTTTACAGCCACGTCAACAGGAGGGTTCATTGTCACAAGATCACCAGGTTTAATAGACCTAGTCAACTTGCTTATCTTAGCATTTGAATATGTATCAAAAACCTCTGTGATTTCTATATCACCGATGAAAATCTTTTTATTGCCAAGAACCTGCTTAGTAATCGGGTGAATGATAGGTTCGTTCAGACGGTAAATCTTAAGTTGCATACCATCATAAACGCCCTTATTTCTTCCAAGGTCAGTTATTAGGTCATTATTCTCCACACTCACAACATAGCCAGTGAATCTGCTGAACATATCATTAATGTCCGTCGTCAGTTTCTCAAAACGAGCAAATGCTATGGCAGGGATCATAAGCACAAGCAATAAAATAAATTTTCTCATTTTATATCTCCAAATTATCTTTTCTACATCTCAGTACGTCATACTGAGTAACAGCGAATGATCTCTGGATTAAGATTCTTCATTCACTCCGCTCTTTCAGAATGACACAATTATACTACAGTACGTAACGGCTTAAATCGCGATCTTCGACGATATCTTTCAAGTGCTCATCGACATAAGCCGAATCCACAACAATCTTTTTATCATTAATCTCTGGCGCTTCATAGGAGATTTCTTCCAAAAGTTTCTCAACTATTGTGTGAAGCCTTCTAGCACCTATGTTTTCTAGTGATCTATTAAGTTCATCAGCCATCTCTGCTATCCGCTCTATACCCTCGTCAGTAAAGCTCACATCGACACCATCAGCACCTAGGAGAGCTGTATATTGTCTTGTGAGTGAATTTTCTGGTTCTTTCAGGATACGGACGAAATCTGCCGCAGTAAGACTCTCAAGCTCAACCCTAATAGGGAAACGACCTTGAAGCTCTGGAATGAGGTCTGTCGGCTTAGACATGTGGAATGCACCAGCAGCTATAAAAAGGATATGGTCAGATTTAACCATGCCATATTTAGTATTAACAGTGGAACCCTCTACTATAGGTAATAGGTCTCTCTGCACGCCCTCACGGGAGACATCGCCACCCTTAGCTCCAGCAGATTGGGATACACAAATCTTATCTATCTCATCAAGAAAGACGATACCGCTCTGCTCAACACGCTTCACCGCTACATCTTTCACGTCATCCATATCTATAAGACGGTTTATCTCTTGTTGCTCAAGTATTACCCTCGCCTCAGAGATTTTCATCTTACGCTTACGTTTTTTCGCTGGGAACATATTCTTCATCATATCAGATATACCAGCACCCATGTCCTCCATGCCAAGGTTAGTCAAAACCTCAACCTGTGGACCTGCCTCTTCAACGTCAACTTCAACAACACGTTCGTCAAGCTCACCATTCATAAGCTTCACACGGAATTTGTCGCGAGTGCCTGTCTCTTCTGTAGCGTAACCAGATGTAGGCGGGATGAGTAGATCAAGAAGTTTTTCGATAACATTCTCTTTCGCCTTATCAATAACACTAGACTTGTTCTCTTCCTTAACCATCCCAACAGCAATCTCTACAAGATCACGTATCATACTCTCTACATCACGACCAACGTAGCCAACCTCAGTATACTTACTAGCTTCAACCTTAATAAAAGGTGACCTCGCAAGCTTAGCCAGTCTTATAGCTACTTCAGTTTTACCGACACCAGTAGGTCCGATGAGAATTATATTTTTAGGAGAAATCTCTTCCTGCATATATTCAGGGAGTTGCAACCTTCTGTATCTATTTCTCATAGCCACAGCAACAGCCTTCTTAGCGTTGTTCTGTCCTACGACATATTTATCAAGTTCTTCTACTATTTTTTTAGGGGTATATTCTTGCATCGACTCTTCTATATCTCCTCAATAATCAGGTTGTCATTTGTATATATACAAATATTAGCTGCAATAAGTAGCGATTTTTCGACAATCTCAGTCGACGAAAGTTCGCTATTATCCACAAGAGCTATAGCTGCTGCCTGAGCATAAGGTCCACCAGACCCAATAGCGGCTACACCATTTTGTGGTTCTACAACATCGCCATTACCTGTCATTATATATAGCTCTTTTCCATCAGCTACTATCATCATAGCCTCTAGCTTACGCAGATATCTATCTGTACGCCAATCTTTAGCAAGCTCCACAGCAGAACGGAGCAGTTGTCCACCGTGCTGTTCAAGCTTAGCCTCGAAACGTTCCATAAGCGTAAATGCGTCAGCAGTAGACCCTGCGAATCCGCACAGAACTTTATTGTTGTATACTTTTCTCACCTTTTTGGCGTTGTGCTTAAGCACAGTATTGCCAAAGGTGACTTGCCCGTCAGCACCAATTGCTGTTTTTCCGTCTTTTTTTACTGCGACGACAGTTGTACCTTTCATCATAACGGTTTTTTGTACCACCCTATATCGTATATGCGCAACATAAAAATTGCATATATATTAATGTTTGCATAGCTTATCATAATACTATATTCTAAAAAGCTATATTTAAGACACATAACAGGCGGAATGCGTTCAGATGAAAGGTTTTTTAATTCGACTAATTTTGCGAATGTATATCTCTACTTTCAGACACAACCTTGTTATAGATGAAGAGGTTGTCAAACTTGCGAGTGATGGAAAAAGATTAGTCTTTTTCTGCTGGCACAACCAGCTAGCACTCTCTGTGGGTCAAAGTAACAGATTTAAATTTGTAAGCATGATATCCCGAAGCTCTGATGGCGACATTCTGACACCTCTCGTTGAAAGCTTCGGACACGCTGTCGTTAGAGCTTCATCATCAAAGGGAGCATCAGCAGGTGTAATTGAGATGCTTGAATATATGGATAAAGGATTCCACGCCGCCATGGCTGTTGACGGACCTAAAGGACCAAAATACAAGGCGAAGGCTGGAACTCTATATCTAGCTAAAAAGGCTGACTGTGTACTAGTCCCTGTTATTTGCGATTGTACAAGTTTCTTCAGGTTTGGTAGTTGGGATAATTTCATTATGCCTAAACCTTTTGCAAAGATAGACCTTAGACTGGAAACACCTATTATCCTTAGTGACTCTGTAGAAAAGAGTGTTGTGAACAAAGAACTTGCTGAAGTTCAAAATAAAATTATGGAACTTACACGTGTTTATTCTAAAAATATTATATAGTCTTTTTATCGCATGCATTGTACCAATAGCCGTACCAGTAGGCTACCTTATCGCTCTTCGAAAAAAAGAGGATGAGGATTATTTCGAAAGATTTGGTTTTATTCAATTTCCTGAAGCACCAGAGCAAACGGTCTGGTTTCATTGCGCGAGTGTTGGTGAGGTTCGTAGCCTGAAATCCATAATTGAGTCTATAAAAGAAGAATTTCCTGAGATCAAAATCATCATCAGTACCACAACTGCAACAGGCAAGAAAATGGCTCAGGCTGAGCTTGATCCTTACTATGCATTCCTCCTCCCAATAGAGAACTCTATGTCGATTGACCACATTATCGATTACATGAACATAAAGGCAGTCTTTATCGTTGATACTGAACTCTGGCCAAACATGATCCGTATCGCTTCCAAGAAATCACGTCTATTCCTTATTAATGGACGCATCTCAGATAGGACATTCAAAAGCTATCAGAAATTCAGTTTCCTGTTTCGTAGGCTCCTTGGCAAGTTTGAAACCATCTATACTAAAAGCCCAGAAGATACTGAAAAATTTGCAAACATCAAAGGTAGCCACGAAAATATAGTAACCCTCGGAAACATAAAATTCCAATCTAGAAGTGAAAAGATCGATAGTGGCATATTCAATTATATAAAGAACCATAACGTATTCGCCGCAGCTAGCACTCACTCTGGTGAGGAAGAGACTGTACTTCATTCCTTCTCTAATAGCAAAACATGCGATAGGCTTATAATAGCTCCAAGACACATAAACAGAGTTCAAGAGTTGGTAAAGGTAGTCAAAGAACACAACTTCACTGTCAGCCTACTTGCTGAGAGGGATAGTTCAACAGATGTCGTTATAATAGATAGATTTGGAACACTTGAAGAACTCTTCGCTCTATCTGAAAAAATATTTATCGGCGGTTCGCTTAATAATACTGGCGGTCATAATATCTTTGAAGCCTTGCAGTTTGAAAAAACAGTCTGCATAGGACCAAACATGAAAAACTTTGAAGAGATATCAAAACTCGCTCTTGAGTGTAATGTTGCAACCACAGTAACAAACATAAACGAGATGACTGATTATCTAAACTCAGTGTCAGAGCAAGTCGATTTCACAAGTTTCTTCGATGCTTTGGACAATGATAAAAACAATAAACTATCCAGCCTGAAAGAGGTTATTAAAAGTGTATCCTCTTCTTAGAGTCGTTTATGCAATATTAAATCTTTTTTCTTTCTCTGGTCTTCAAAGACTAGGCAGAATCCTCGGTTCCACCATGTATTACATACTTAAATCTAGACGAGAAGTAGCATATAAAAACTGCGAAGTCATAGGCTTTAAAGATGACGCTAAACGTATAGTAAAGAGCTCCTTCAAACACACATTTTCTGCGTATATGGAATCCTTTTACTCCAAACGTATAGACCAAAAATTCATAGACGAGATGGTTGAGGTTGAGCATATATCTGGTAAACCATTCGAAGAAAGAGGATACTTCATGGTCTCTGCTCACTTTGGCGGATGGGAACTTGCCCCTTACTTTATGACTAAAAAACTTTGTCTCAAAGGTGCAGCTGTAGCCAGAAAGATAAAGGATAAAAAAGTAGATGAGTTCTTAATAAAGCAACGGGCGAACTCTGATATGGAATATATCCATCACAGAGGAGCCACAGATTGCATAAAGGAACATATAAATAAAAACCATTCTATTGGGGTACTCCTTGATCACAGTTCGATGGCAAAAGACAGTATGATAGTGCCACTATTCGGTATAGACACTTCCTTTATAAAAGGGATACCTCTTCTATCAGTAAGGCGCGATTACCCTATATTACCTATATTTGTTCTTCGAAAAGATCACGGTTTCAAGCTTATCGTCTATCCGGTCATTATGCCGAATAAAACACTCAAACCAAAAGAGCGTGCTTTTGATGTAGCTAAAAAGATCAATGAGACTTATGAAGACATCATCAAGAAATACCCTGATCAGTGGTATCTTATACATAAGAGATTTAAAAGAATAGGCGACAAAAATGGTAATCTTGTAACTGGAATTTATAAATAGAGAATCTATCTTTTCATCAGTGCTATAATCAATTTAGAAACAACTGCATACATAATGATGAATGACACCAAAGAACAAAAGCCTAATACCACACCCATAGGGACAAAGCTATCTGGAGCTTTCAGCAGAGTACTCATCAGTGAATCCTCATAATAAAAAAACCATTCATGATTTTTAGGAAAGGTCGCATCATGCATAAAATAAAATATTTTCACAAAACCATATTTATTTATCAACAAGCCCAATCCGGCAATAAAGGCTCCCATGCTCCACAACACCCTGCTCAGATTAAACGGATAGACTCTACCCACCACCATAGTACCTACTACACTTACCAATAGAACCAAAATAAGCTTCATAAACGATTTAAGCATAGTTATCATATCAGCCACGTCTTGCAGGTGAGTAAGTTCATTACTAGTCAAAAACTTCTTTCTTACATTATTAGATCGGTAGGTAATTTCATCTAACCCTTCTCCTTCATTGTTTACCCCTCTTAACATCTCACCAAAAATCTTAAGATGAGCCCCTGATGAGACAAAAACAAAGTCTTCCTTACCTGCTGTATTTTTTGGAGCATATTCAAAAACATTCCCACGGATATCCTCTAACTCATAAATAACAGGAAAAAAGAAGTAGTTAGAATAGGATGCGAACCACCCAGCATAAACCGAGCAATACAAAAGGAAAAATATTAATAATGTATTTAATAAAAAGTGGTTTACTGACTTTATCATTTATTTTTATATGCAAAAAAGACTAACATACCTACTACGCCAGCTATGACAACAAGTGTAATAATTTTCTTAACATCAAAACCTGATGAGCTAAAGTGTTCATGCGCCCCCGCATATCTATCGACCGTCGATGTAACATTGAATAACATAATCAATCTCCTTCAAATGAATTCTATCTTACTATCGACATTTTTTAAAGAAAGAACATTCAGATTTAAGATATTGGCTGAAAACCCTTGAACTAAAGATATAAATATGCTTTTAATATTAACTTTACGGCTTTTGCCGTAAGTAACAAACTAAAGGTGGTATATGTCCGCAATATTTAAAAATTATGCGAGGTATCCCCTCACTTTTGTAAAAGGTGAAGGATGCAGACTCACAGATGACAAAGGCGAAATATATTTCGACTTTGGAAGCGGCATATCTGTTGTGAACCTTGGGCACAGTAACAAAGCTGTAACAGAGGCTATCACTAAACAGGCAGGCACGCTTATCCACACTTCCAACCTATACAGTATACCTGTACAGGAGAGAGTAGCGGATAAACTTAGCCGACGATCTTTTGGTGGAGATGTATTCTTTTGCAACTCTGGAATGGAAGCGAATGAGGCAGCACTTAAGCTGGCAAGAATATATGGCAACACAAAGTACGAAGGGAAAAGATTAAGGGTTATAACTCTTGAGAACTCTTTCCATGGCAGATCATTCATTACCTTATCAGCCACAGGACAAGATAAGATTAAGAAGGGCTTCGAACCTGTTGCTGACTTTTTTACTCATGTTCCTGCTAATGATTTTGCATCATTTAAGTCAGAGGCTGAAAAGGGTGATGTTGTTGCATTCATGCTAGAGCTTGTCCAGGGTGAAGGTGGTTTATCTATGATAGATGCCGACTACCTGGAAGAGTGTGCAGACTATTGTAAAGCAAACGGAATACTCCTCATTTTCGACGAGATACAGACTGCTTTTTGCAGAACAGGTAAGTTTTTTGCATATGAACATTACAACATAGAGCCAGACATAATGACACTCGCCAAAGGGATAGCTAATGGCGTTCCTATGGGTGCTATGCTCGCCAAAAAAGAGATAGCTGAGTACCTCTCTGCTGGAACTCACGGCACAACATTCGGAGGTAATTTCCTCGCATGTGCTGCTGCTGAGGCAGTATTTGACATTATGGATGCTGATGGTTTTATCGAAAGAGTAGAGAGCAAAGCCGCATACATGCGTGAAGCTCTGATCAATATATTTAACGGCACAGATGTTACTGTTGTCGGTAGAGGAATGATGCTTGGTATTCAGGTACCAGGTATGCAAAAAGAATTTATAAGCAAGTCGATGGAGAACAGGTTGCTCGTTGTCCCTGCAGGAAATGACGTTGTGAGGCTATATGCACCACTTAACATTTCGCAGGACGATCTGGACACGGGTCTGGAAAAGATAAGCAAAACCGCTTCCGATTTAGGGCTTGGAGGTTAAGATGAAAAGAGATTTTTTAACACTTAAGGACTGGACAACTGACGAACTGAAAGAGATGATAGATACAGCTATCAGGCTGAAAAAAGAGAACAAGAATAACGTTCGCCATCACCTCTTAGAGGGTAAAAAACTGGCGATGATCTTTGAGAAACCATCGACAAGAACACGTGTTTCATTCGAAGTGGGCATGTACGAGCTTGGCGGTTACCCGCTATACCTCAGTTCTAACGATATACAACTTGGTAGAGGCGAAACTGTAAAAGATACAGCCAGAACTCTTTCAAGATTTGTTGACGCTATAATGATAAGAACTAAAGGGCATGATATAATAGAAGAGTTGGCAAAATTCTCTACTGTCCCTGTAATAAACGGACTCACAGATGATTTTCACCCGTGTCAAGTAATGGCTGATGTGCAGACTATCTTTGAGCATACAGGTACTTATGATGTCAAAGTCGCTTTTATTGGTGACGGAAATAACATGGCACAGAGCTGGCTTTTCGGTGCTGCTAAATTCGGCATGGATATATCAGTGGCTTCACCTGAAGGTTACGAATGCAAGCCAGAGATTGTGGCTGGTGCTCGTGAAGTTGCTAAAGAGACAGGATCTACTATTGAGCTTGTACGCAAGCCTATTGACGCTGTCAAGGGTGCTGATATCATCATCACCGACACATGGGCAAGCATGGGACAAGAGGCAGAGAAGGAAGAACGCAAAAAGATTTTCTCTGGCTATCAGGTTGACAAGGCTTTGATGGATGCCACTGGCAAAAAATCATACTTCATGCACTGTTTACCAGCATATATCGGGCAAGAAGTAACAGAGGAAGTTTACGAATCCGAAGCATCGATCATCTGGGATGAGGCTGAAAACAGACTCCACGCTCAGAAGGCAGTAATGCTGAAGGTTATGTCTTAACATTGGGAACAATTTTAATCATCTAAGATGATAACTAACATATTAGTATTCGAAGGAGAAACATAAAATGGCAAGAGATAAAGTAGTACTCGCCTATTCTGGCGGACTGGATACATCAGTTATCCTAAAATGGCTTCAACTTAAAGGATTCGACGTTGTTGCATACGTAGCAGACCTTGGTCAGCTTCCTAATGTTGAGGAGATCCGTGAGAAGGCTATGGCTTCTGGTGCTGTAGATTTTTACGCTATAAACTTACAAGAAGAGTTCGTATCCGAGCTCGTATATACAGCTGTTAAATTTAACGCACTTTACGAAGGACGTTACCTTCTAGGTACATCCCTCGCTCGTCCTATCATTACAAAAGGAATGGTAGACGTAGCACATAAAGTTGGCGCAAAACACCTAGCTCACGGAGCGACAGGTAAAGGTAATGATCAAGTTCGTTTTGAGCTATCCGCTGTTAGCCTCGACCCTGAACTTAAAAACATAGTTCCTTGGCGTATCCCTGAGTTCTTTAACGTAATCAAAGGACGTAAGGAAGCTATGGATTTCGCTGAAGAGCACGGTATCCCAGTTAAAGCGACTGTTTCACAGCCTTGGAGTAGTGACGATAACCTTCTCCATATCAGCTTTGAGGCTGGCGTACTTGAGGATCCAGCGAACAAACCTCCAAAAGAGATGTTTGAATACACTGTAGACCCACAGGATGCACCAGATACACCTGAAGCGATAGAGCTTACTTTCGAAAAGGGTGAGGCTGTTAAACTTAACGGTAAAGCCTACTCCCCTGCTGAAATGCTTCGCGAGCTTAATAGGCTCGGCGGGAAACACGGTATCGGTCGTGTAGACATGGTAGAGAGCAGATATGTAGGAATGAAATCCCGTGGTGTTTACGAGACACCAGGCGGAACTATCCTTTATGCTGCACACCGTGACCTCGAAGCACTCACACTCGATGGTGGCGTTATAAACCTTAAAGAGACTCTTATGCCTAGATTCTCTACACTAGTTTACAACGGCTACTGGTACTGCCCAGAGATGGACGCTCTGAGAGCTCTGGTTGATAATACACAAGAGTATGTATGCGGTAATGTTCGTCTTGAGCTATACAAAGGTAACATCACTTGTGTTGGGCGTGATTCAGAATACTCTCTCTATGACGAGAAAGTAGTTTCAATGGAAGATGATGAGGGAGCATACGACCAGACAGATGCTAACGGCTTTATTAAGCTTCACGCTCTGCCTCTTCGTGCTCACGCTAAAAGAGCTAAGAAAAAATAAGTGCCTCGGCACATATGCTATAAATATAACTGATGGCTGAAGCTAAACGAGGCTTCGTAAGTTCACGACTCACTAGAGTCTGCTTTGTGAACCTTGGGCATCAGAAGGAGACTATAAAAGATGTACTTTCAGGACGTAATACTGAAACTCCAGCAATTCTGGGCTGACAAAGGCTGTATCATATACCAGCCATACGATAATGAAGTAGGAGCAGGAACTTTCAACCCTGCAACATTCCTGCGTTGCCTCGGACCTGAGCCGTGGAACGTAGCTTATGTTGAGCCTAGCCGCAGACCTACTGACGGACGTTACGGTGAAAACCCTAACAGGCTCCAGCACTACTATCAGTTTCAGGTTATCCTGAAGCCATCTCCAGACAATATCCAAGAACTCTACCTCGAGTCTCTTAAAGAGCTCGGCGTAGACCCAAAAGCTCACGATATCCGCTTTGTTGAGGATGACTGGGAATCACCAACTCTTGGTGCTTGGGGACTAGGTTGGGAAGTTTGGCTCGATGGTATGGATATCACTCAGTTCACATATTTCCAGCAGGCAGGTGGTATAGACCTTAAACCTGTTTCTGGTGAGATTACTTACGGACTTGAGCGTATCGCTATGTACATTCAAGGCGTTGAGTCAGTTTACGACCTCAAGTGGAATAAAGACGTAACCTATGGAGACGTTTACCACGCTAATGAGGTTCAGTTCTCTGCTCACAACTTTGAGCATGCTGACATAGATATGCTTTTCAAACTTTTCGAAATGTACGAGAAGGAGTGCATCAGCATTAACGAAAAAGGGCTTCCACTTCCGGCATACGATTACTGCCTTAAGTGTAGCCACACTTTCAACCTGCTAGACGCTAGAAACGCTATCTCCGTAACAGAGCGTACAGTATATATCGGACGTGTGCGTAACCTCGCCAAGATGTGTGCAGAAAACTATCTAGCCCACAGAGAAGAGCTTGGTTTCCCACTACTTAAAAAGTAGCGTTGAATCACAATACTGCGAAACTGACTAGAGCGAAGCGTTACGCCTACCACTGGTCGGCTGCAATAGATATAAAAAAAGCCAGACGATTGTCTGGCTTTTTTAGTTTATGATTTAATGAATATTATACTTTTTGTTCTTTATATAGGCTGAGGTAACCGTCACCATATAGATAGACAACCTTGCCACCTTCGATGAACTCAGGGAATGAATCGTCTTCACACTCTAATGATTCGAGAAGTTGATACGTTTGATCTGCCACCGAAAGCAGAGTAACAAGCCCATCAAATGTCTCTTTATCACCTTTAATCACTTTACAGATTTTACGCACATCCTTCCTGTCGCCAGTGATGATAAGCTTACCTGTCCTGTTATTAAGGTCTATCTCAAAAGGAGGATCGTTCGTCATGCCATGCATATTTAAAAGAAATTGAATTTTTTCTCTTATGTAGGAAGAGAATGCCAGAATATACTCTAAACTAGGAAGAAATGACTCCTCATTTTCAGGCATAATATCATCGACGTTTTCAGAGTTCGCAAATCTATCCTCTTCATCAAAAGCTTTTAGCGTATTAAGAAATATTACTGATGTATCAACATTTTGGCCAGCATCGCCACATGATGTCGAGCTAATACCACAGCTGATTGTATTGGTAGTTTCATTATCCATAAAGCACCTCTCAAGCTGTATAAAGCAAGAGGCGCGCCAAAATATAATATATGTCGCAAACAACATCCGTGTCATTTGCGATCATCATCGATATATCTAACTATATGCTAGACAGAAGAGCACATCCTTGTGCAAATTTTTAAAATTAAACATTCAGTTCTTTACCATCAGAAAGTATAGAAATAGAATCGCAATAGATAATACTTGCGTGTGGCATCTTTCTATTATCATTAAAGAGCCATGAATACTTATCTACAACAGCTTCAGGGTTCGAGCTATTCCGATATTCCTCCTGAAACTTCAAAGAATCAGCCATCGCAACGACATGACTCCCAATAGCGAGTGTTGTTCTGACCGCCTCTTTAAGGTCTGCATTTTCATTAATAAGCCCACTTATCTCGTCAAGATCATCCCTGTCACCCTTAACTGTCACTTCATTCTTGCTATAGTCATAGTCAAGTTCCACAGGAGGATTAGATGGAATATCATTTCTCGCATAGACGATATCTAGCAAATATTTTAATCTTGAATTGAGCTCTTCTAAGTTTTCCATCGATGGTAAGATAAGCTCTTGATCCAAAAATGTCCCTGATGGATCCTCTATTCCCTTTGCAGAAAATGAATTAAGGTCATCTGTATTCATAAATTCGTCCAGAGCCTTCTTAAAATTTGAACCATACTCGGTTTCTTTCTTAGTACTTTCTGTTTTTTGCGTCAAAATTACTGTCGATTGATTCACCATAAAAACATTACTCATCACTCTCTCCTAAACTTCTAATAATGGTGTTTTTTCAGCCAGAATTGGGCTATATGTCTGCACTACTCTCTCAGACCTAAAGTAGGTAATGGTCTCGCCATAACTCATCTTTGGATAGTGAAACTTGCCATCTTCATCAAAAAGATCAGGATATTCTTCCTTAGCAGTCTCTACTTCTGGATTGTCATGGTTGAAATTCTGAGATTGAAGTGCGTCATACATACCGAGAAAATTATTCCAAATGTCGTTAATCTTCTTAACTTCATCTTTGATCTCTTTGTTATCATTCATAAGCTGGCTTATCTGATTGATATCTTCCCTATCCCCTTTAACAGTTATCTCTGTTCTGGTGTAGGAATACTCAATCTCCACAGGTGGGTCAGTTGGAATATCGTTGCGGACAAACATAAGGTCCATAAGATATTGTAAACGTTCAGTAACCTCTTCCAGATTCTCCATATCTGGCAAGCTCAGTTCCTCATTAGACATTACCGTCCCTGAAATCTCGATCTTAGTCATTGAGAATTCTGCATCAGAAGAATCAAGGAAACTATTAAACATATTCCCGAAAACATCGGATGTGTCACTGTTTTTACAGCAACACTTATTTTGCGTCGAAGGTGATATACTGTCATTTACCATAAATGCGTTGTTCATGGCTCACCTCCTAATAATCTCTAAGTTAAAAGTCACATGGTCTTTGCAGGCTTATCCTCAGCCTTCTCTTTAACGACCTTCCCATTTGTAAGAATTTTCTCTTCGGTAGTATCTTCGTCCTCTTCTTTCGCCTTGTTATAGATGTCTATTGCGAAAGCATACTTATTCTTATCAGTTCCGCATTTTTCCAATGCATCTTTACGTGCTTGCTCTATAGACTCCATGAGCTCTTTATACTCAGCAAGGGCATCATCAGCCTCAGTAGTCGTTGCCTCGACAAAGTCATCCCCGCCCTCGCCAGATTCAGAGTCTTCCTCCTCTTCCTCCTCAGGGTCTTCCCCGATATAATTCAACAGTAAAAGATATTGCATACGATCAAAAAGTTTTTCAGTCTCGGTCATCTCAGAATCGTCAACTTTGACTTCTTGATTTGCAGTTACAGCTTCATTATCAATTTGTGGGAAATTTTGTTCGAAGTCTCTAAGCAGATTTTGTGCTGACGAGGAAATATTTACCTCATCTTCACGACTAGATAGATTCTTTTCATAGACATCACGAAAGGATGAAAATCCTGTTGAGGTCTTTGTACAGCAGGTTGCAGGTTGCGTCGAAGGTGAAATACTGTCATTGACCATAAATGCGTTGTTCATGGCTCACCCCCTAAGACCTTAGGAGTAGCAATTTTAACGCCTAAAATATGTATCTTCTTACATCATTACAAAAATATCTTAATCATCTCCAGAAAAAAGCATAGCTTCGCGGAGATTCTCAGCAGTGTCTTCCTCAACGAGTAGCTCAACAAGAGTAAAAGCGAACTCTGCTGCTGTGGCTGGACCTCTGCTTGTAATGATTGTCTCGTCTACCACGACCACAGCATTCTGATAGTCACAATCTGTCTCTACCTTACTTCTAAAAGTAGGATAACTAGTTGCCAGACAACCAGCTAAAAGCCCTTTTTCAGCTAGGACAAACGGTGCCGCACAAATAGCTGCGATATATTTTTCTTCCGCTTTGAATTTACGTAGGATCTTATCTGCGACATCATCATTTAAAATATTTCTTGCACCACCACTACCACCAGGGAGAACTATCATGTCATATTCATCTTCATTTATATCTTTTAGTTCTGCATCAGGCATAACAGCGAGCCCTTGTTGACCTTTAACCAACCCTTCTTTGATGCATACCACACAAACATCAAGTTCTGCTCTGCGTAGAATATCAATCACACTAACAGCCTCGATCTCCTCGAAACCGTCCGCCAAAACAACTATAACCTTGCTCATTCTCCACCTCATATACATAGATATATCAAAGATACCCCAAAGAGCCTTGAAATGGGACTCAATTTATTATAAAATCGAACTTAAACAATGTTTGACAATACTAAATAACATAGAAGGTGCAATGTGAAAAAGATTTACCTAAGCCCAAGTGATATGCCTAAACAGTGGTATAACCTGCTAGCGGATATTCCTCAGCTAGCTCCACCTATAAGCCCAGTAACTGGCAAACCTGCAACCCCTGATGAACTTCTTAAAATTTTTCCTGGACCAATCCTTGAGCAAGAGATGTCAGCAGAGAGATATATCGATATACCTGAAGAGGTTATGGAAATTTTATCTATCTGGAGACCTACTCCTGTTGTTAGAGCTGAAAGACTTGAAAAAGCTCTCGGTACTAAATGTAGAATCTATTACAAAAATGAAGGCGTTTCACCAGCAGGTAGCCACAAGACTAACACTGCTGTTCCGCAAGCCTTCTACAATAAAATCTGTGGCATCAACAAACTAGCTACAGAGACTGGCGCTGGTCAGTGGGGTAGTGCTCTATCTTTCGCTACTAACATCTTTGAAATGGCTCTTAAAGTTTACATGGTTAAAGTTAGCTATCACCAGAAGCCATACAGAAAATCATTCATGAACATGTTCGGTGCTGAGGTTATCCCATCACCATCGATATTCACAAATGCAGGTCGTGCGGAGCTCGAAAGAGATCCTGCTTCCAATGGTTCACTCGGTTTAGCTATCAGCGAGGCTGTGGAAGACGCTGTAATGAACGATGATACTAACTATGCACTCGGTTCAGTACTTAACCACGTTATCCTCCACCAGTCTATCATAGGGCTTGAGGCTAAGAAGCAGATGGAGATAGGTGGTGATTACCCTGACATGGTATTTGCATCTTGCGGTGGTGGTTCCAACTTCGGTGGAATCGCATCTGCATTCGTTAAAGATAAATTAGACGGCAAAAAAGTAGAGTGTGTTGCTGTAGAACCACTCTCATGCCCTACACTGACTAAAGGTCAGTTCACATTCGATTATGGTGACGTGGCAAAGATGACTCCTATCATGCAAATGTTCACCCTAGGACATGACTTTATGCCACCAGCTATCCATGCTGGCGGACTTCGTTACCATGGAGACAGCCCAATCGTTAGTAAGATGTACCAAGAGGGTATCGTCGGAGCTAGAAGCATCGGTCAGACTGACGTATTCAAATATGGAACTATGTTCGCTAAAACAGAAGGTATCATCCCTGCACCAGAATCATCACACGCAATAGCTGGCGTAGCTAAAGAAGCTCTCGCTTGTGACGAAAGGGGCGAATCCAAATCACTCCTCTTCTGTCTTTCTGGTCACGGTCACTTCGATATGGCTTCATACGATTCTTATTATGAAGGCAAACTTGAAGACTACGATTACCCTGAAGAGGCTATTAATGAGTCACTTAAAAACGTTCCAACGGTTGATCTATCTTAGTCGTCTTACGACGACATGCACTTAAGCAAGATTTTCACTTGCGATTGTGCCAATAGATAGTACGCTATTATATGAAAATACTTTTACATCAATGCTGTGGTCCTTGCTCTGCTTACCCTGTTAAGATTTTACAAGAGCAGGGTCACAGTATTATGGGTTACTGGTATAACCCAAACATACACCCAGTGGTAGAGTTTTACAAAAGACTCGAGACTCTCAAGAAGTTCAATGATGCAAATGACATAAAGATGATCACCGATGAGACATATGGTCTCACAGAGTTCGTCCGCATGGCAGCCTTTCGTGAAACAGAGCGATGCCGTTTCTGTTACCAGATGCGTATCGAAAAAGCGGCTCAGATAGCTTCCCGTGGCAACTTTGACGCGTTTACTACGACTCTGATGTATAGTAAATGGCAAGACCACGAAATGATGAAAGAGTTCTGTGAAATTGCCGCAAAGAAGTATAAGGTCGCATTCCACTACGAAGATTATCGTGAAGGCTGGCAGGAAGGTATCAACATCTCCAAAGAGCAAGAGATGTATAGACAACAATACTGTGGATGCATATATTCCGAAGAGGAAAGATACAAAAAACAACTCAGCAAAAGATTCGCAAATGGCGAAGATATTGTTGGATATGTCTAGGAGATTTAGATGAACATGAAAATTTTATTATTTCTCTTATTAGCTGTTGCATGTGGGATAGGTTTTTATATCGCTACTAACTTTGCTATGTGCTCTTCATAGTTTTCTTCTCAATTTCTTTCTATACAGCTTAACCATTCTTGCATAACACTCTCAACTAGTTTAGACTTTGGAAAAAGCTATGGAGGGTATAGATGAAATCTTTTCGTAAAGAGCTATGGTTTAACACCAGAGAGCGGATGGAATTTATCAATATTACCCATGATGTCGAAGACTGTATTCGTGAAAGCGGGATAATAGAAGGTCTCTGCCTAGTGAATGCTATGCATATCACAGCATCAGTCTTTATCAACGACAACGAGAGCGGGCTCCACCAGTACTATAAGGACTGGCTGGAAGAGCTAGCTCCACACGAACCACTATCTAGATATCGCCACAACCTGACTGGAGAAGATAATGGTGACGCTCACCACAAACGCCAGATAATGGGACGCGAAGTTACTGTAGCTATCACTGATGGACAACTTGATTTTGGTCCATGGGAGTGTATATTCTATGGAGAGTTTGACGGTAAACGCCGTAAAAGAGTTTTAGTAAAAATAATAGGCGCCTAGGTCGGTCAACACCGACAGATATAATACTATACTGGGAGAATTTAACTTGATACTGCACATTTCACATAATGATCTAGACGGAGTGACCTGTGGGGCACTCACTAAGAAATTCATCAAAGACGTTGACAATATGTTTTGTAATTACAACGAGATAGATGCAATACTCGAAGAGGCTAGCCTCAGAAAATATGATCAAATATTAATAACTGATATGTCCCCTAGCCAAAGAGGTTTAAATCTTATACTAGGCGAGATAGAAGTACTTGTTATAGACCACCACGAAACATCATCATGGATGAAAGAAGTTACTACAACTATCCATGATATCACTAAAAGTGCTACCCTTCTCACGTGGGAATGGTTACGTGATTCAGGATATGACGTTTCAGAATATCAAAACCTTGCAGAGTGCGTAAACGACTACGACATGTGGCACCTAAAGCGTGAAGACAGCCTCCAGATGAACATGTTCTTTATGAAACTAGGTGTCGTAAGATATATGGAACAGTTCTCTAAAAAGCCATTCAAAGGCTTTACCCCTGAAGAGATGCTTATCGTTGATCTAGAGACAGAAAGACGTGACAAATATCTCTATTCTGCTGGTCAATCTGGAGAAATAATGCAAGACAGAGACGGGCTCGAGGTTTGTGTTGTCTTCGCTGAAGAGTATAGTTCTGAACTTGGTAACTATATTATAAAAGAATTTGGGGTCGATTATGTCGCTCTCATTAATATGCAACGCAAGAAAGTTTCACTAAGATCAAGAGCTGATGTCGATGTTCGTTCAATAGCTGAGTATAACGGCGGTGGCGGACACATGAACGCATCAGGTTTCTCCATAAATTTTGAATTTAATACAATAGATTTTTTAAAAGAGGCGGGAATTTTACATGAAGGCTGAATTTATAACATCTGCGAAAGAACCTAAGGGATATCCTCCAACGGAGTTCCCTGAAATTGCATTTGCAGGACGAAGTAATGTTGGTAAATCCAGCATGATAAACACTCTCCTCGGCACTAAAAAGCTTGTTAAAGTTGGTAAAACACCAGGTAAGACAAGGCTAGTTAACTTCTTTCTAGTAGCTGATAAGACTATGCTTGTCGACCTCCCTGGCTACGGCTTTGCAAAGGTCTCTAAAGCTGAGAAAGCTCAGTGGGGCGAGACAATAGAGAACTATTTTACTGAACGCAAGCAACTAACCGCATGCATCCTCATCATGGACATCAGACGTGACCCATCAGATGATGATCTTGGCATGATATACTGGTTAGATCATTATAATGTTCGTAAAGTAATTGCACTCACTAAATGCGATAAACTCTCAAACAACCAACAGGCATCAAGATTAGCAAAAATAAGTAAGCAACTGAACCTATCTAAAGATAATTTCCTTAGATTCTCTTCACTCACCAGAAATGGGAAAGAAGAGATGTGGGCTAAGATAGATGAACTCACATCGGATTAAAGCTCTTGCCCTTATATTTGCGCTTGTATCCTTCTTTATCTATGCCAATGTAACTGCGGATACTAACAGGCATCAGGCAGAAGTAACTATACTACCTGATGGCAAGCTTCTACCTGAGTTGATAAGAGATATTGCAGAAGCCAAGCAGAGTATATACATTGCTATGTATATGTTTAAGTCGTACGACAATGTGAATAATGGAGCTGGACTTATTAAAGCTTCATTAGTAAAAGCGGCAAAGCGCAGCGTTAAGGTTTATATAGCATTGGATAGCTCGAAAGATGGCGATTTTATTGAGAAAGAGAATAAAAAACTTGGCAAATATTTATTAAAGAACAATATTCAAGTAGTTTACGATTCACCTGATAATAGAATGCACACAAAGGCATTGGTGATAGACGAAAGAATTTCTTATATTGGGAGTCACAATTATACTAATAGTGCTCTAAAATATAATAGAGAGATGACAGTTAGAATAGTATCTGAAGAGGCGTCTCGTGATGCCATTAGACATATAAAATCGATTAAATAAGGAGGAGACATGAAAAAATCAGCAATAACTATGTTATTCTTATTCGTAGCATTCATAGCATTCGCCGCTACAACAGGTGAGGAGACTTTTTATAAAAAATGCACCTCTTGTCATGGCTCATCCCTTTCATTAAAAAAACAGAAATCTATGAAACAATGGTCAGCTACAGTCAAAAGGATGAAGAAGCACGGTCTCAGCATTTCATCCA
Organism: Denitrovibrio sp.; assembly: GCA_002869185.1. Taxonomy (GTDB): domain Bacteria; phylum Chrysiogenota; class Deferribacteres; order Deferribacterales; family Geovibrionaceae; genus Denitrovibrio. The sequence continues at coordinate 100,783 of PKTN01000013.1, forward strand.
GTGAAAGCCAATCTGTTGCTGAATTCCTATCCGGAGGGAAATAATAATGAATTTTAAAGAACTAGAGCCTACTAAACTAAAAGAAAACCCTTTTACGCTTATAAATAATGACTGGATGTTAATATCTGCTGGCGATAAAGCTAACTTTAACACTATGACAGCTAGTTGGGGTGGTCTAGGTATAATGTGGCACAAAAACGTCGCTTCTATTGTAGTTCGTCCGACAAGATACACATTCGAGTTTTTAGAGAAATACGACTACTTCACTCTCTCATTCTTCGAAGAAGAGTACAAAGATGCACTAACTCTGTGTGGCACAAAATCTGGAAGAGATTGCAACAAGGTAGCCGAAGCTGGTTTAACGCCTATATTCGACAATAATGGAATTTATTTCGAAGAAGCTAAGATTATTATGGTTTGCAAAAAACTCTACTGGCAAGATATCAACCCAGATAATTTCGTCACAGATTTAGAAGAATTCTATCCAAAGAAAGATTACCACAGACTTTATATGGGTGAGATTGAGAATATGTATGAGAAGTGGATTATAAACCCATTAGACCTGCAATAACAGGCTTCTGATCTATACAACCAGGGCATACCCACTCGACAGCTTCAGTTGAAGACTCTCGGAGGCGTTCCCGCATTCGCACAACATTATCAATGAGCTGTAGGTTAGATTCATTTAGCCTGCGGCTCATTACAGATTTAAGCATATACTTTCTTTCGTTCAGCTTCTTAAATGACTGCTTATCTTTTGCCTTTATCTTAAACACGACTTTATAGTCACCTATCATGGAAGAAAAACTCGCTGGAATAATCATATTAAAATTTTCATCAGAACTTGTTTTAGTACGTTTCACTGATTTAGCACTCATTTTTAAATTCTTGCGTTCTGGTTGCATCACTGGTGGGTTATTCTGCAATGACTCATATATCTCTCTTAATCTTATAAGTGCTTTTGTTGCGTTTGGAGAGTATGGATTCTTTTTAATAATCGCTATTAGTTTTTCTTTTTCTGAGCTATGTGGATCAGCCTCTTCACCTTCTCTAACGTCGAAATCTTTGTTAATAAAGACAAATTCACCTTCGTATCCAGCCATTTTACCAAATGCAGGAGTTTGCGTACCTTCTGTATAAGCAGATACTTTCGATTGAAGATACTGCCCAAGCTCTGAGCCAGTTATCACCCTATCTTGGTTGGAATCAGCCGAACCATTAACACCATCAATAAACCTTCTGCGGAAGACAGAATCATCAGGGACTAGCTGGTTCTCTGTTCCAGAAGATATAAATTGCCTAACTGGTTTATTAAGTATCTCAATAATAAGTTCAGGTATGGAACGCATAGTAGAGAAGACTGACCCAGAAAAACAACTATCAAAAGCAAATAACACTTGATTTGCTTTTATCTCCTTAGCCTTCTCAGCAAAAAATGACATAGGCACGCTTCCAGAGATAAACTTCTCTTTGCTAATCTTAGGGTTACCAGCATCTTTGAAAACGATGTACCCCTCTTTACCTGAATTAGCTTTAAGAGTGTGACCATGACCAGCAAAGTATATTACAATTCTTCCCCTATCGTTATAGGCATAACGCCTTAGAAAAGTGTCAAAATTATTTTCGAATTCCCTTTTAGTATTATTAAGTGATTTCTCAATTTTGAAGCCTTTAGAATAGAGGAGTGAAACTACAGCATCTATGTCACGTTCAACTCCAGGTAGGTCTGCCCAATTATCATTGTATTCAGATACCCCAGACACAAAAGCAACACTGTCAGTAAATAGTTCGCCAGCACTGATTTTATTGACTCTATCAGGCGATAATAAAGCCCTATCAGTGGCCTGCGAATTAAAGCTTATAAGTAGTATGGTAGAAAAAAGTAGATATTTGAGCATCATCGCCCAACATACTGACCGAGATTAGTAAACAGATCTATAGTGTATGCCATTATCTTATCTAGCATCCAAGGTGCAAAAATCATAACAGCAGCCACAACGCCTACGATTTTAGGGATAAATGTAAGAGTCATCTCCTGAATAGAAGTCACGGACTGAAATATACTAATAGTCAGACCAATAACAAGACCAGCACCAAGCATAGGAGCTGCAATAATAAGAGACAACTGTAAAGCATGAACCAACATATCGATAACTAAATCTGCATTCATAAATCACTCAAAACTTTTTACAATAGAAGTTATAATAAGACCCCATCCATCAACTAGCACAAATAGCATAATCTTAAATGGTACCGAGACCATTACTGGTGGTAGCATCATCATACCCATTGACAGGAGTACACTCGCCACAACAAAGTCTATCACCAAAAATGGTAAAAACAACAAAAAACCCATTTGGAAAGCTGTTGACAACTCACTAACCACGAATGAAGACAACAGAACTAGATCAGGGATATCTTCTGCTGACTGAGGTCTTGGTTCTCCACTTATTTCCAAAAAGGTGCGAACATCCTTCTTTCTAGTATTATACAACATGAATTTACGAACGGGCTTCTTCACTTCTGCTACCATATCCTGAAAAGTTATCTTTTCCTCAAAATAAGGTCCAAAACCTTTATCATACATCTCAGTGAAAACAGGATTCATTATATAAAGTGTAAGAATCAATGCGAGGCTCAATAACACCTGTGAAGGTGGCATAGAAGGTGTGCCCATTGCCGTTCTAAGGAGAGACATAACAATAACGATACGAGTAAATGACGTCATTAGCACCAGAAAGCCTGGCGCAATCGTGATAAATGTCATAAGTAGCATCAGTTGCAATGTAACAGAAACATCTTGAGGACTTGTCGCCTGCTCCATGCCAAACCTAAATGCAGGAAAAGGTATAGGATCTGCGGCCAATACTGCCGTCATAGGCACAGCAAGAAAGAGCAGAACCATTATCGTTTTTTTAATGACTCTAACCTCTCATTTATTGTATTCCTAGATATATCAACTTCGTCTTTTATAGCAGGAGATTTTTTAAAGAATTTCATATATGACCCAAAGTCAGTCTTACGAGAAAAACCTGCCTTAATCCTTGCGACTTCATCTTCGTTGCTAATCTTATCTATAAGGTTCATAGAAGCATCTGTAACACCAATGATATATATCGATTCATCAACTTCATAAAAATAAAGTGTTTTCCTAAGGTCAAGATCTGCCTTGCCTAGTAGGCGTCCCATACCAGGAATATCTGTTAATATTTGTTTTTTAAAGAAAGATTTCGCGATCCAGAAAATAACTAACATAACAGCAAGAACAATGAGCAGGCCCCATATCATCCTTGCATATGCTTTTTTACCAACTGCTGGTTCTTCTGATATTTTTTTGGGAAATGTGAACGTGACCTTAAGTAACCCCTCTTGAGATAACACCTCAGGAACCACGATCTCAGATTCAAAATCCACAATCAGACGTTTTCTTGTGCCATCTGATGTTGTTGTTATTGACTTTATAGGCATATCCCAAAACGTTTTTTCGAAATCAATCTCTTCATTCGTCTCAAAGCTAATCACATAGCTTTTATCGAGTTGAAGAGTATTCACATTGGAATAGCCTTTATTAAAACTTATTTTTAATGTTAATGTTGTGCTGTCCACGTCATACACTATCCCCGCAGCCATTGCCGGCATAGACGATAACAATAGGATAAATATTATATATCTAACGATACATGCCATTTTTGAACATCTCGGTTAAGTCTTCCTTGTCTAATATTTCAGTTATACGCACAGCAAAACTATCTTCCAGTACCATTATCTCGCCAAGTGCAAGCGGTTTACCGTTTACAAGAAAGTCAACAGGTTCACCAGATGTCTTAGAAAACTTAAGGATAGTCCCCTTCTCCCAGTTGAGAAGTTCGCGTACTTTAACTAGTTTTCTACCCAGCTCCACGTCAACTTCAAATAGAATTTCGCCAAATTCATTTTTAGCTAGTTCGACATTAGTCATCTTGTCCCCTTACTGAGCCACAAACTCAGTAAAATACACATTCACTATTGAGCCTTCTGTTATTAAACTATTAAGCCTTCGAAGCAGCTCTTGCTTCAAAATGAGTTTTCCTTGAGCAGAGCTAACCTCTTCATATCTTTTAGAAGCGAGCACAGTGAGGATTGAATCTCTAAGCTGTGGTTTTCTCATGTCTAACGCTTCAACAAACTTCTTTGTATCATCAAGCTCAAGTTGGAGCGTAACTCTAAGATATCTCGTTCCACCAGAATCTGCCATATTTACTATGAAATTTTCTAGAGGATATAGCGTTCCTATTCCTGTCCCTTCTTTCTTCTCTTTCTTTGGAGCTGCTGCTTTCTTAGCTGGCATATTTTCAGCTGTTTCATCAGGTTTTGGCTTTAGGAACATCATGTAACCTGCTCCACCTAACACTCCAAGTATTATAAGTAAAAGTAAAACGATTATAATGAGTTTTAACTTCCCACCCTTTTTCTTTTTCGGTTCACTCGATTCTTCTACATTTTCTTCTTCAGCCATTATTCCTCTCCTGTATCTTCATCATCAAATAATTGTTTATTAGCTTCAGCAAACTCAGGACTCACAAAATTAACTTCTACACGTCTATTTTTAGCCCTACTAGCTTCACTGATGTTTGGTGTAACTGGATGGTTCTCTGCATATCCAGCAGCAGATAGTTTTTGTGCGCTAACCTGCTTACTAAGGAAATATTTCACTACAGCAACAGCCCTAGCTGTGGAAAGCTCCCAGTTTGAAGGGTAAATTGCCGTACTTATTGGAATGTCGTCGGTATGCCCTTCGACCATAATATTAAATGGGGATTCTTCTATGACTGCAGCAAGTTTATCAAGCAGTGGTTTTGCCTGATCTAATAACTCTGCACTACCAGGCTGAAATAGCATTTTATCTAGGATACGGACAGAAACACCTTTCTTTGTCTGAGCAATGGTAACCACCTGAGACATTTGGGCACTCTTTACGTATTCTTTAAGACTTTGACTTACTTTTCTTTGGACACTTCTAACATTCTGAACAAAGGATAATCTAGAGAGTATATCTTCTTGACTCATCTCTGTTTTATTACCCTCTTTCAGTACTCCGAGTGAACCTTGAAGTGAACCGAGCGCAACTTTAATCTTCCTCTTATCCATGGATGCCATAGATAGTAGAAGAATAAAGAATGTCATCAGTAATGTTGCCATATCAGCGAATGTTCCCATCCACAGTGGCAAACCAGGTTTACACTCTTCGCATTTCTTGCCCAAATTAAAACTCCTCGTTCAGATAGATAGAGCTACAATATAAACAGTTTTTAATCAAACTGTGATTTACGCTCTTTAGGTGAAAGATAAGCATTGAGCTTTTGCTCAACGATACGTGGGTTGTCACCAGCCTGTATAGCCATGATACCACCTATCATAATCTCTCTGATGAGCTGTTCTTGTGATGAACGATACTCAAGCTTTGCCTTGTATGGTCCACCAAAAAGGTTCGCAAACATAGCACCATACATTGTAGTAAGGAGAGCAACAGCCATCGCAGGTCCAATAGAACTAGGATCTTCCATCGATTGCAGCATCGCAACAAGACCAATGAGAGTACCGATCATACCCATCGCAGGCCCAAATTCAACAACGATACCCATTACACCCTGCCCAGCTTTATGTCTTTGGACCATATAATCAAGTTCAGTTTCAAGAATATTTTTTATAACTTCTGGCTCTGTACCGTCAACGGCAAGCCTTATACCCTTTCTAAGGAATTCATCACTAACCTCATCTTCTGCTGACTCAAGAGAGAGTATTCCGTCTCTCCTCGCTTTAACAGCGAACTCAACAAGTTGAGCTATAAGAGTCGCAGCGTCATCAAGAGGATATTTGAAGGCTCTTCCAGTAAATTTCATGATAGCCATAGCTTTATCCATAGGATAACTCATCATGATAATTCCGAAAGTACCACCAAAAACGATAAGAATAGAAGGGACATCGATATAAGGTGCAATACCCGCACCCATTATAATCGCTGCGAAAATCAGCGCATAGGCTACAATGGTTCCGACTAGGGTTGCTATATCCATACTATCTCCCAGATTTAATAATTCTCACAAGCATGTATAAATATGCAGAATTATTACAAATTAATACAATGATATTGTATGACTTTCACTTTAAAGATACAGGACTTACGAGGCATCAGTCAACAGAAATAATATTCTGAAAAGCAATAGCAGTGCTGTATTACGATATATATCAACGAAAAAAAAGCCATGATCATAAACCACGGCTTAAATATTTAGTTATTCACTTACTTATCGTTTAAGTGACATTAGCTCTTTAAGCATCTCATCAGAAGTTGTGATTACCCTTGAATTGGCTTGGAATCCCCTCTGAGTAGTAATCATACCTACAAATTCTGCCGAAAGATCTACGTTTGAGTTTTCGAGTGCACCAGATGCGATCTCACCTCTGAAACCAGACCCAGGTTTACCTATTGCGCCGTCACCAGAGTTTGCTGTCGCTTTAAATGTTGTATCACCAACCTTCAAAAGACCTTGCGTATTTGTAAATGTTGCAAGAGATATCTGAGCGATAGTAGATACCTGACCATTTGTATAGTAACCAATGATCTCACCTGCAGGGTTAAAGAGTGTAGATTCTAGTGTACCTGTTGAGTATCCATCTTGCTCTGTTCTTGATATAGACCCCTCATCTGAAGAGATATATATACCATCAAATCTAGCAGGAGTACCAAGCTCCATCTGAATATCATTAATTACACCAGCTCCAGTACCAGTGTCAAAGTTCATAGTAAGATTTGCAACCCTCTGACCATTAGGACTAGATAGATAGTTAAACGAACCATCTCCATTAAAATTCAGATATACTTCGTTACCTGTTGTCTCATTGAATGATATATTAACATTATCGTCAGGTGAAGTTAGAGAGAGTTTCCACTGGTTATCAAGCGAATCTTCAATCTCAAAGTTGTACTGAAGCGTATGTGCTTCACCTTGAGAGTCATATATTGTCTGAGAAGTCACCAATGTACCACCATCAGCACTTTGGACTGTCTGGTACTCGAAATAATCGTAAAAAGTATCATAACTGGAGCCACCAACTACTTCAAATTTTACGAAGTCGAGTTCATTAGGGTCACCCTTCTCGCCTGTAATCTTTAATTTTCCAGAATTGTCCGCAAAACTAGCAATATGCTGAAGAACCTCTGTTTAATTTGAAGAATCATATCCAAGATACTCAGCGATTGCAGTACGCATATCATCAAGTGTTGATGTACCCGCAGGGATGCTTGCTGATCCAGGAGTAAGTACACCACCAACAGAAGATGAGAATTGCACTATAGCTGTGGCATCAAGCCCTAGACTATCGCCAGAACTTGTAAATAGCTCTGTCATTGGGTCATTGTCTTGAGCTGTCCTCAAAAATGTACCACTCAGTGTGGACTGAGCAGTCATACCGTATGAAGCAGAAAGACTCGATGATCCCGCTGGAACTATATTATTCTCAAACACTGAACCACTATAAGCTTTATCAAGTGATAGACCAGATAAACTAAGTGTTCCAATTGCTGAGTTCGTGTTGTGATCTATGGTGAATGCAAACTGACCTGTAGTATTGTCATAAGAGACTGAAAACTCATTCGAGCTAATAACGTTACCGTCAAGCTCACCTTCAATAGCAACAGCTAGGTCTGTAAGAGTTGTGAAATCTCTACCAGCGTATATCTGGCTTTCAAAATACATTTCACTACTAGACTTAGTATCACCAAGGTCATCATAGGTATTTGCGAGATTAGAAAGACCAACAGCAAGGAGTGGTGTTCCACTAAAAGAGTCGATCGACACTGTAGCACCAGCACTCATTACTCTATCAACTTTAAGTGTTCCGCCAGTAACAGACACATCAAATGCTCCCGTCTGCCCAGCAACAGTATCCATCCGAGCTTCAATAGCATTCGCAAGTCCATTCATAGTAGAAAAATCAGTTCCATATGTGAATGTGTAAGCTGTTGAGTTCATATAGACCAGAAGTGACTGATCATTTTCGAGGTTCATATTAACATCTGAACCATTGTAAACATATTTCATATCTGTAACGCCAGCAGCATGAGCCTAGACCTTTATAGGCTCGTTATCAGACAAGTCCATGTTTGCACCATTTTCACTATAAACAGCAAAGATACTGTCAGCAGGGTCTGCATAGTGTAAAAGTGATGGATATTCTACTATTGTAGGATTTGCTTCGGTATTTAAAACACCAGAAAGACTGATTTCTGAAGTAGGATTAGCTTGAGCTGTCTGATAGTCACTAGACAAAATAATGTCTGTTACTGTTCCATCTGTCTGAAGCTCTCCAGTTGCAGGATCAATCATCCAACCTTGAACATTATAACCACCAGGGTTCGTCAAAGCACCAGTAGAGTCAAAGTTAAAGTCTCCAGCTCTTGTGTATATATATTCATTAGCACCTTCGCCGCGCATAACAAAGAAGCCCTCTCCCTGAATGGCAAGGTCAGAGTTCTTTGCTGTGGTTTGCATAGTACCTGTTTCAAACATTGTATCGACTGCAGCAAGGTAACTACCAAGACCAACCTGTCTTGGATTGATACCACCTCTTGCATCTGTAGGTGCTTTACCACCTACAAGCGTCTGACTAAGCAGATCTTGAAACACAGCTCTACCAGATTTGTAACCAACAGTGTTTACGTTAGATATGTTGTTACCCAACACATCCATAGCCTTCTGGTTTACACCCAGACCACTAATGGCTGAATAAAGTGACCGCATCATTTAAGCACCTCCAAGAGAAGCATCTCTTACCGAAGTGACTTTATCTGCAGGGACATCACTTCCATCGACTTCATAAACAACAGCATTACCGACTGTTTTAACACCTGTAACTAAACCGTTACCGTATGTTGTAACATCTATCTCTTCTCCGTCGAGACCTGTGGCTACAACAGAGAATGTGTATTTTCCTTCATCGACGAGGTTTCCATCAGAATCTGTTCCATCCCAATAGAATGTGTTCATATCTGTATCTGTAACAGACGGATTAAAATCTCTCACATAGTTACCGGCACCATCTTTAATAACTACGGTAGTCTTAAATGGTACTTCATCAGCCTCAAATGAGACTGCGGCAACTCCACCAGCCATGTATGTATTATTACCTTCATACTCCACTAGCTTTCCTATGTAGCCTGATGCAGACATCATGTACTGTTGAGTATTTGTAGCTTCATTGCCCGCGGCCATCTTAGCGATGTTCTCTTCCATGCTTGTTAAAAGCTCTACCTGAGAGAACTGTGATGTTTGTTCCATCATAGCAGCATCATCCATTGGTGCTGTAGGGTCTTGATTCTTTAATTGTGTAATAAAGAGATTGAGGAAATCTGATTGCCCAAGGGTTCCAGAAGCAGCCTCGTCTCTCTCTTCAAATTGTGTCGTATCGTAAGTGGTATAGTTCACTTCTTTTGTTGATGAAATTTGCATAATATCCTCCGATCTTCGCCCTTAGGCGTAGACACCATCTGCCTCATCCGTTTCTTGTTCATTGTTTAAGTCTGCTAAAACACCCATATTGATGTTTCCACCCTTTCTGCTTCCTTTTCCTTCTCTTCCTTCCCAGCCAGCAAATTCATGGTGTTCAGATTCACTAAATAAAAATTCTAGATTCTCTACTGTCACACCTTTATCTGCTAGTTGTTGACGAAGTCCTTCAGCGTTGTTCGCAAACAGGTTTCTAGCGGTTTCAGACTCGAACATAACTTTTCCTGATATCTTTCCAGCCTGCTCGGTTAATTCAATATTTACTCTACCGAGCTCCTGTGGATGAAGCTGAATATTCAGCTTTGTCGCTTTTTGATTCTTCGCAAGTTCCACAAGCTCTGCGAATTTCATAATGTCCCTAGGGGACTCTATTCTTATTTCTGCTTTTATCACTTTCTCTGACTCATCAGATTTAAGTGTAAAATTATTTTCAATATTATTTGTATTAGGTTTTTCAGCCTTTGCCTCTGTAGCAAGCTCAAGAAGCTTATCTTTAATATCCGCAGGAATATATTCAGAATTCTTTTGAACCATAGACAAGAAAGCTTCTTTTTTAGGTTCGTTCTGCTTGCTTGTATCTTCCTGTGTTGTTTTCCCATCAGTTTTAACAACAGTTAGCTGAGGTGTGTTTTTTTGCTGTGTTTGAAGAGCGACAATCTTATCTAGTGACTGCTCCAAAATAATATTTTCTTTTGGTGTCCTGTCACCCTCTGATCCTAAAATGCTCTTAGCAATATCTGTCATTGCTGTCTCTATATCTCCAACTGCTTCTCCAGCTTCCTGCATCATTTCCACGATTCTGTCTAAAAGCTTCTTCACATCTTCTGGTGATTCAGCCTCTGCCAATAAACGTTTAAGCTCTGCTTTCTCTTCCTTTGGAATATCAAGATTCTCTATAACTTCCTCAGGCGTCTCCGGTTCTTCCGCTTTAACGCTTTTACTCTTGGTTTCTGCAGTGTCTGTTTCAGCTGGTTTTTCAGAACGGTCCAGATATTTTTTAAATACATTTTCGAACTCACCTTGACCAGTGCTGGCAGCCTCTTTGGGCAGCTCTATATTTGGTTGCGCACTGAAAAGGTTAAGTATGGACATATTCTCCATTAGACACCTCCGCAAATTCCTAATAGGAAGAATGGTGCCAGTTTAAGAAAACATGATATTTAAAGAAAAAACTAAAGTTTTATGGATTTAGAACGATACAAAATGGTAGAATTTTCCGTACCTATTTTTTCCATGAAGGAATATATTTCCCCAGCAGCAGCTTCTGCAGCGTCCACATCAGGAAAATACTCGCCAACCTTGACTAAATCAGCTTTAACAGTATCGATATTTGATAAAATCTTCTCTGTGAACTTCACAAGATTAAAAGGTGTCGCGTCACTCTGAACTAGTTCAGGTATAACAGCCTTGTTCATTATTATATTTGGCATTCCGATATATTTCAGGCGATAAAAGATTTTGCCTAAAAAGTATGTGAGAAAGCCTGTTTTATAAAGAAGGATAAGTGGAGTACCTACTATTGCAGACTCTAGAGTCGCCGTACCAGAGCATACCCATAAGATATCAGAATATTTCATAATATCGTGGGTAAGGTTAGTCGCAAACCTAATCTTAGTCCCTTTTATCTTATCCTTTATGTACTCTTCATCTACTCCATCTGCTGCACCAACAACAAACTCAAATTCTGGAAGTGCTATCGCAGCATTTATCATCACAGGCAGGAGGGATTCTATCTCTCTCTTTCTGCTACCTGGGAGCATACCTATTATTTTTGAAGACTTATCAAAGTTCCCCTTTTCGAGAAAATCTTCTTTGCTCTCGCATTTAAATTTAATCTGCGTTTTTAAGGGATTACCAACATATTTTGCGTTAACCCCCTCTTTCAGTAATATATCTTCCTCGAAAGGATAAATACAGATAACAAGATCGCAATAGTCACGAAGTTTATAGACACGTTTATAATTCCAAGCCCAAAAAGTAGGTGATATAAAAAAGATCACAGGAATACCTAGCTTCTTCACCTCTTTCGCAAAACGAAGATTAAAGCCGGGATAATCTACCAAGACAACAGCATCGGGTCTGTTTTCGTTAAGTTCTTCGAGCAGTCTATCACGCACCTTAAACAGAAAACGAAGCTTTCTGATAGCCTCATCAACACCTATTACACTAAGATCGTTAACATCATAAAGTTGCTTCTGCCCAAGGCGTAAAAGATCTGGACCACCTGTCCCCGTAAGAGTTAGATTATATTTTTCAGAAAGAGCAGACACAAGCTCACCCGCATGGGAATCGCCTGATTTCTCTGCCGCCATTATAAACAATTTAAGTTCTTTCAAGACTAGCCTCTATAGAATACGACAAAGAATTTATCACCAGAATAGTATTTACGATATTTCAGGTCACCATTATAAAGGAATATAAGCCATAGCATGCCATCCTTCTCTCTAGCTTCAACCTTGTAAACATTGCCATCAATATATTGCTGAAATACCTGACTGAAAAGCCTAGTATCTTTGAATCCGAATGCTGTCATGCCTTCAATCTGCATAACTTTCATCTCTGGTCTACCAGGTAACATAAAAAGAAAAGACTCTGTCTTTGCATTCTTCTCTCTGGTAAAGCCAGATAGACCGACATAGCCAGTGCAAGATTTCCCAAGTATCAGATCAAACTCGTCAGGACAAACCTGAACCTTATTCTTAAAAATTAGTCTTGTTTTTCCATCCAGCTTGTTTGTCGCAAGTATCCCTTTATGCTTAATTATACCCGAAAGTATATCAACTCCAAAGATATCTAGATAATGTCTCCCCCCTGCTTCGCCAGTAGCATATAGAGGTGGAGCATCAAAGCTGATAATAGACTGCATCTTTTGATGGTCTATGCCTTTAAATTTTCTCGCTGGATGCACTGGGTCAGACCAAGCTCCAAAGGTCTTCATTGCAAGCATCTCCATATCAGGTTCTAAAGCTGTTAATACAATATGGAGTCCAAGTTCATTCTTGAATGTTTCAAGTTTTTGTCTATTAGCAAGATTAAATACAAGCTTAAAACCACTTGGATAATCTGTTCTCTTAACTGAAAGTATCGGACGGATCATATTTACGTCACCAAGCTTTCGTTTTATGTCCTTGACCACTATAGTATAGTAGTGACCATCATCACTTAAGACAGATGTATAATCCCAAGAGGCTTCAGGAATAAGAATATCAATATTTAAATTACCGTCACCACGATATATACTCGTACTAACATATGCATCTTTGATAGGCTCGACCTTTACAGGCACCTCTATCTGTGCACAGGCATATATACCAGCTATAACTACAAGAACCCACAGTAACCTGATCATATTTTTCATGATTTCCTCATGGCTAGTCCAGCCGCGACAGCAAATGTTCCTGCTCCACTCGCGTCCACAATAGGTCTAAGGTTCGCAGGTATCTCAATATATTTAAAAGGGTCTATATGGGAGACTGAAACTCCCATTGATGTTTCAATATTACTAAGTACTTCAGACACATATGAGACTGCGCCACATGCGTAAAAATCGATAGGTTCCTTCCCTTTTTCTTGCATATAAACTTCTATGGCCGTTTCGATCTCAGATCCGATACTACTGCCATATGCCATAGCTGCTGCTTGTGCATCAGCATCACTATCCATAGCTTCGGTATCTCTAAGTATATCCTCGGCCTTTTCTGGGTCGATCTCCATATCTTTTGCAAGATCTTCCGCCATGAATTTTCCACCTTTGAATATAGTGGTAATAGAATCAACATGACCATTCTCATAAAAGATAATTCTTACTGCATCATGCCCTATATCGATTATAGCGTTAACATGCCCTTGAGCACCCTTAAACTGAGTAATGAGATTGACTAAAGCCAATGCTTCAATATCAACAACAATAGGTTCTAAGCCACTCTGAGAAGCTGCCGTAAGTAGATCTGCGATTTTATCTTTAGATGCAGCAGCAAGAACAGTCTCTGCTATTTGCCTCTCCATATCGAAGCTGATCAACTGAGCGTCAAATGATGCTCTCTCAGCACTGATCCCCATGTATTGTTCTGCACTCCAGAGGAATGTCTCCTGAAAATTACCTTTACCATTCCAAGGTAACTTCAGCTTTTTCACTATGACATCAGCACCATGTATAGCAAGTGCTGCATCTTTCTGAATACCTTTAGCGTGGGCGATAGTATCACTGATAACTTTGCTCACAGCACCATGATCTATAACAGAACCGTCCACAACGGTACTAGCAGGGGTTCTAGCCAAAAAGATATTCTTAACGGCAAAACCACTTTTCGTCTCTTTTAGTTCAACAATCTTGATATTAGATGCGCCAATGTCGACACCTAAAAGGTTGTTACTCATTATATATGCTCTCCAGCTGAGTCGATCTTAGTATAAAAACAACTACGCTCACCAGTGTGACAAGCTACACCAGTTTGGTCGATTAGATACAGGATTGTATCTCCGTCACAATCAAGATAAATATCAACTATCTTCTGCAAGTGGCCTGACGTTTCTCCCTTCTTCCATAGCTGATCGCGACTTCTAGAATAGTAATGAGCATACCCCGTTTCAAAGGTTAGCTTAAGTGCATCTTTATTAACATACGCAAGCATAAGAACTTCTTTGCTCTCTGCGTCCTGTGCTATAGCAGGTAGTAACCCGCCCTGTTTTGCCCAATCTATCTTTATCATCTCTATTCACTTCCGAGTTTATTATATAATTCTTGCATTAAAATTTTCTCATCTGCTTCACTTATCTTTAGCCCTCGAACCTTCATCCCGTAAACAACCCTATCCCATTCCGCCTTAGACTTCTTGTTCAGATAGACGATGTCAGGTTTGTGGCACTTACCACACTTGTCTTCGACAATATTTATACGGTCAACACCATCACTGCAACCTGCTATAAAGAGACTAGCAGATGCGAGGAAGAAGCTCACCACTAGGCATTTCAATATGCCTTTTTCCACCGATAAGAGTTTCAAGGACAACACCTTTACCCTCCACATGCCCAACGATCTTGGCTCTTTCGCCATTTTTAGAGGCTCTAATCTTAGCAAGTGCACCAGCACTATCAGCCTCACTTACAATTATAACAGCTAAGCCCTCGTTAGCAACCGCCAAAGGATCGAATCCAAGCATATCGCATAGATAGCCAACATTCTCATCCATTGGTATATCAGCCTCTTTAATAAAAAAGCCTCTACCTGAGTCAGTATTGATCTCGTTCAAAACCGCCGCAACACCACCTCTTGTGGCATCTCTGGCAAATTTAACATCAAACCCTCTCACAGATTCGAAAAGGTCAACAAGGCATGCACAATCAGATTCAACCTGACCATCAAACACAAGCTCACCCCTAGCGAGCATAACGCTCATTCCATGTCTTGCGATATCTGAAGTAAGGATAACAACATCCCCATCTTTTATATTATCATATTCTGTATAGTTATTTATAGATTCACCAATACCTGACGTATTAATTATAAGTCCGTCAACTCCGTCCTTCTCCACAACCTTTGTGTCGCCACAGACGATTTGAACACCAGCCTTCTCACACTCATATGCCATGCTATCTATCACACGTTCAAGATCATTCACAGGGTATCCCTCTGGCATTATCAGACCAAAGGATAAAAAAAGTGGTTTAGCACCTGAGACAAGCAGGTCGTTTATGGTCCAGCAGACTGCAATCTTACCTATGTTACCACCAGGAAAAAACTCAGGGCGGACAACATAGCTGTCAGTAGTGAAAGCTGTCTTTAATCCAGTTGGGACTATAGCAGCATCTGAAGCCCTCTCCAGATAGCTATTACCCAATCTCGAAAAGATTATCTCAGAAATAAAAGAGCGAGAGGACGAGCCACCGCTACCTACTGACATTGTTACTCTATTCATTAATACCACTCATTTCACGTCATACTTAGTTAATATTATACCTATTTATGAAGATTTTAACAGATGAAATTATCCATCCCAAAATGCTTTGTAATGGTGCGTGAAGTGTGGTAAAAATCTATTAGTGAGGACATATGAGTTATATTGATTTTTTTGAGTTCAAAGAACATCCATTCAGGATAACACCTGACGTTGAGTTCTATTTTACATCCGAGACTCACTCAGGGTCTTTCGAATCACTGAAATATTTTGTCGGCTCAGACGAAGGCTTTTCTACACTTATAGGTGAGCCAGGAACTGGCAAGACCATCACTCTGCGCAAATTCATAAATGAACTCCCAAAAGATGTTGAATACGCTTACATCCTCTTCCCTTCACTCGAACCTGAAGATATGTTTCGTGCTGTTTTGGAAGATTTTGGTTACAAGATCGAGCAAGGGGTCTCAAAGAACACTCTATTCTCTGGGTTCCGTGATTTTCTCACAGATAAGAAGAAGCAAGGTAAAAGGATACTCCTTATTATAGATGAAGCTCAAAACCTGCCAATCGAAACAATGGAAGAGCTGCGTATCCTATCTAACCTCGAGACTGAAAAAGAGAAGCTCATACAGTTTGTTTTAGCTGGTCAGCCTGAACTGGCAGATAAGCTAAACTCACAGAAGCTACGCCAACTTAAGCAGAGGATATCTCTCCAAACAGAGCTATCACTACTTAACCTGCAAGAGATCGAAAGATATGTTGTTTTCCGCCTATCCAAAGCAGGATTTAACGGGAAATACCCTAGTAATAAATTCTATAAGAAATTACAGAATATAACAAAAGGAAACCCTAGGCTTATCAATCTCACCATGGAGCGTGCCCTTATGGCGGCATACCTCAAGCAGAGTAGTTTTTTAGTCAATGAGGACATAGAGACAGCTGCTGAGAGCCTAAAATTAAACGAACAAACGACTGCTCCTACTGAGACTAATAGCAATAAGATCACTTACCTATTAGTCGCTATAATAATAGCCATGGCTGGTCTCTTAGTTTATCAGTTTATGCAAAAACAGCCTCCTGTCGAAACTAAACCTACTGTCATTAAACAAGAACCAGAACCAGTAAAAGATATTATAGTAAAGCCAAAACCAACCCCTAAACCTAAGCAGGCAGAAGAGCCTGTAATAAAAAAGAAATCTACTGTCAAAAAAGGATACGTCATAACTGACAACCTAAACCTGCGATCCAAGCCTACAACCAAAGAGAAAAATATTCTAATGAAACTAAACAAAGGAACATCTGTTATTGTAAAAGGAAATGTAGGAAAATGGATAATGGTAGAGACCTTATCTGATACTCCAGTTATCGGCTGGGTATATAGTGACTTTATTCTTATTCCGGAGTAGATATGTCAAAGTTACTCAGAGATGTTTTCAACATAGAAGCTATCAAGGGACTCACAGACAGACTCAAGTCCGCATATTCACCACTTAATTCTGATCTATTTTACAAAGATGCGACATCAGACTTATCTGAGCTGGACTATGGCGAGCGGATCGAGCTCATTACGGACGCCATACACAAACACTTACCAAAGGATTATGACACGGCCGTCACTATATTATTAAACTCACTTCCACCTGCAATAGAAGCTACTGGAGATTTCAAATTCCAAAGTAGAGATTTTATCAACCTTCCTCATTGCAGATACATCTCTAAATTCGGGTTAGATAATTTTGACTTATCTATAAACGCACTCAAAGAGATGACATCACGCTTCACCTCAGAATACGACATGAGATACATAATCGAAAAGTATCCACAAGAATCTATAGCGCTCATTAAGACATGGGTAAACCATGAAAACCTACACATAAGAAGGCTCGCAAGTGAAGGGACAAGACCAAGGCTACCTATGGGTAAAAGGCTTCAAATCTTTGTAAAAGACCCGTCCCCTATCTTACCCATACTTGAGGCTCTCAAAAACGACGAATCTCTATATGTAAGGCGCTCTGTTGCAAATAGCCTAAACGATATTTCAAAAGATCACCCTGATCTTGCCGCAGATATTGCAGAACAATGGCTAAAAGAAGATTTCGAACATGCAAAATGGGTCTGCAACCACGCCATGAGGTCACTCTTCAAAGCTGGACACGTAAAAGCACTAGCTATCTCAGGATATCCAGAACCGAAAGGTGTTGAAGTTTGGGGGATAGACATCAAAGATACTACCCTTCAAGTTGGCGATGATCTTCAATTTTCATTTGTTGTCGATAATAACTCTGAAGAAGACATAAACCTCATGATAGACTTTGAGCTTATTCTCCTTAAGAACAACAAAAAATACTCACCAAAAGTCTTTAAACTGAAAAAAACGATCCTTAAAAGTGGTAAAAAACTTAAACTTTTCGCAAAACATCCATTTAGAGAGCGTACAACTCGCAAATATTACTCAGGCAAGCAATATGTCAGAGTCGTAATCAATGGCGAAAGACAGGCTCCCGTCCAATTCTACCTCCACCAAGGTTAGCAGTTTGAGGCTTGTTATAAGTTAATCATTTGTGCTACCACGCTTTCACGGCTCATGTTATGAGCTTGTAAAAAAACTAACAGTTATAAATCCTACCCCATTAAAAACTTTCATTTTCACTAACGATATGTTAACTTAAGACTATTCAATAATGGAGGTAGTAATGAAATTCTTATTACGATTTGTTTTAGTGTCTATGTTTTTATCATTAATTGCATGTGGAGGAGCTGGTTCAGGTACCACTACACCAGATGCTACTGTTCCAGAGGACTCAACCATCCTTTCAAAAGTAAGTGGAGTGGCCGCTGCTGGTGCACCAGTTATCGGATTTGTATACCTTACTGACGCAAATGGAGACTCGCCAACAATAAATCCTGTAACAACAGAAGATGATGGTTCTTTTGAGGTTGATGTAACAGGACTTGAAGCACCATTCATTCTGAGAGTGGTGGGTAGTGTTGGAGACACACGTTACGATCTACTCAGCATCAACTACGACAGTGAGATCGCAAACCTTAATCCACTCACTAATATCATCGTTCAAAGTGTTTTAGGTGGAGTAGATGCTGATACTCTCATGAGTAATTCCAGTGGTGCTCTAAACGGAGTCACAAAAGAGCAGGTTGGACTTGTGCTTGATGAAATTATTACTCTCTTCTCACCTTTAGCTGGTGAAGAAGTTGACCCAATATACGCTGAATTTACTGCAGACCACTCAGGTCTCGATGGTATTTTTGATGTTATTAATATAAATGTAGACGCAAATGCAGGCACAGTCACAGTGAGTAATAAACTTGATGACACTACTCTAATCTCTAGTGATCTAGATGATTTAGAAAATGCTCCAGCGGTTTCTGATAGCCAAGTGACTGAACTACAAACTCAACGCTCAGTTATTAATGACATAAAATCTATGCTGACAGATTTTACCTCTGTCATAAACTCATCGACCTCTACAGCAACAGACTTTGATCCTTATGTTGCCACAAGCTTTGGAACATTCTTTGGGAAAAATCGTACAGAATTCATCGATTCTTTACTCGTTCTTGACGAGAGGATCCTTGATGACAAAAGGATTTCTAGTATAACTCACCTCTCAATAATATCAAAAAACAATGATACCTATAAAATATCTTATACCCTTCTCTATAATGATAGATCAAAAACTAAAAAAACAAGATGGGTAACACAAGAGGGTGACAACTGGAAATTTACTGGAAATGGTAAACTTGCAGATATAGGTATACTACGCTACCAAACATTCAGACTCGATACACCAACTGAGGCTATCACAGAGTCTGGATTATTTTTGTATCAAATATTCCAACACTCAACAATGGCTAAAGCTAAAGTCTTCGGAAGTGGTTTACCAACAGACGGTCTACTCCTTATTGATATCAATAACTCAGATGGTATGGTAATACATTCTGATAGTCGAAATGCTAATATCTCCAGTTCTGTCTTTTACAAATTGTCTGACGATATCATCGATAGTTTAGAATATAATGAAGTCTATACAATAAAATTCTTTAATGCTAACAATGAGCTTATTGAGACACAGACAAGGAAGCTTGCTGCTCCACCATTAAAACCATCAGAAATAAATGATAATAGTTTCCCATCAATAGTGAGCACATCATATGCTGTGGCAGATACACACATAGACGGTCTTGTCACTATAAATTACAAAATGCCTACTGCTGTTATCCCTATGTGGGGCTGGTGTAAAGCAACATTCAGATACCAAGATAATACTAAAGCAGCTGTTATCAAACTCATTTACCCTAAACTATCTGACAGATCAGTTAGCTATACACTCAACGACTATGCTGACTTACTTGCTTCCTACCAACTCGTGGGTGTTAAAGACCAGTATGGTCGAGCATATGTTTCGATGAAACATTTTACCGAATAAAACTCTAATCGTTAAAGGGCTTTAATACTAACATTAAAGCCCTTTTATAATTCTCGAAAACACTTTTTAAAAAAACTTGAAAATAGACATGCAAAATACTATATATATTACTTGAAATTAGTTCGAGGAGATACAGATGCCGATATACGAATACGCATGCGATAACTGCGAAACAATCACTGAGAAACTGGTAGGGATTTCATCTGATAATGGCGAAATAGAATGCCCTAAATGTAAAGGGAAAGCCGTTAAGATCATGTCCGCATCAGCTTTTCACCTGAAAGGTGGCGGTTGGTACTCACAGGGATACAATAGCACACCCTCTTGTGGAAGCAAAAATGACAGCCCCGCTTGCCAATCCTGCCCAGCCTCAAAAGGCTAAATCAAGCTAGTTTATCTCACAAAAAAAGGCCCACAGATGTGAGCCTTTTATATTTTTACACTTTAAAAGATCAGCACAAACTACTTATGCCTTTTCCTTCTTAGCTATCCTTGTTTTAAGATAGTCACCCAGAACCTTATCAGGTTTGCTAATGTGCCTAACTAACCAGCTACTCATAAGGCGTTGTACATCTAAAGGCATATTATGATCAGCACCAGCCTCTTCGTACTTTTTCATATAGACAAGTATCTGGCTTCTAAGCTCTTCATGCCCTTTAGAGTGGCTTGCTTCATCATAAAACTCATACTGAGCCATCACCTTGTTTTCAAAAGCTAAGTGAGTCTCACAAAAATCTTTAAGGTAATCGATAGCAAATATTACATACTGCCGACCTTCACCATTTTTCATAGCATCGCTGAGCTTATTCAGCTCTGAAATAAACCTTTTAGTAGAGTTATCCATAAAAGGGATGCCGCATGAGAACTCGTCATTAAATACTACCATCCTCACCCACCTTTAAATATTTAATTGATTATCTCATCAAAATTGTTGTTTTTCAATCAAAAAAGTGTATTTTATTTAATTAGGCCTCATAAAAAATGGGGTTATTTAACAAGGATTTATATGAAAATTTTTGCAAAGAATAAAAAAGCCTTTTTTGACTATGAGATACTGGAAACTTATGAGACTGGTATTCAACTTGTTGGGACAGAAGTTAAGTCAATTAAAAATTCTAACGTCAGTCTTAAGGAAGCTTTTGTTAAAGTTATCGGTCATGAAGTTTTTCTTGTGAACTCACATGTGGCAGAATATCTTCAAGGTAATCTGAATAATCATGTACCAACTAGAAGCAGAAAGCTACTCATGCATAGAAAAGAGATAGACAAAGTCATGGGTAAAATAAAAGAGGCAGGGCTAACACTTATACCTCTTAAAATTTACCAAAAAGACCGTCTTATAAAGCTGGAAATAGCTCTTGGCAAAGGTAAAAAGACACACGATAAACGTAATACTATAAAAGAACGTGATCTCAAGAGAGAACTTGGAAGAGATCTAAAGATAAAATAAGTCTTATATACCCATTGACAAACGTCTCGAATGTTATATATATGTAGATATAACTCTAGGAGGCAATTATGAAAAACGTTCTGGTAGTGCTTGGTCACTCAAACTTTGAAAATTCACTTTCCAATAAGACAATCATAGACAACATCAAAGATAATCCTAATATCACAGTAAGGAATCTTGACGATGTTTCAGATAATTACAAATTTAACATTGAAGCTGAGCAAGCTGCTCTTTCTGCGGCTGATGTAATAGTCTTACAATTCCCTTTCCACTGGTATTCTACACCTGCAATCCTGAAAAAATGGTTTGATGATGTGCTCACATTCGGCTTCGCTTACGGTCCTGGTGGAGATAAGCTCGCTGGAAAACAGCTCGTAATATCAACAACAACTGGCGGTCCAGAAGATGCATATAAGGCTGATGGAGCCAAGGGACATACGGTCGAACAGCTACTTGCACCTGTAGTTCAAACTGGCACTTTTTGCAGTATGGTTAATGCAGGGATCGTAAGTACATCTGGTCAGCTTTTTATACCTGACATGATGGGAGACAAGGACGAAGTTACCGCAAAGGCTAAAGACCATAGCGTAAGACTTCTTAAACTACTTGAGACACTATAAAACTTGCAAATATTTAAATAATGACTATAGTATCATTTGAGCAGTAATAAATGCCTGCACACTACTTTTAAGGTTTTGTGCAGGTTTTTTATTCTCTTACCTTATTTATAAATGAGGGGGCGCTCGGTTTCGACGAGGGATCGTAGGTCTCTAGGTGCATGTCCGGGGCGGCAACCCGGTTAGCAAGCCAACGCAAGTAATTGCAAACGACGAATACGCACTCGCTGCTGCTTAA
>PKTN01000005.1 GCA_002869185.1 Denitrovibrio sp.
AGCTTCACCTACATAATCAGCCGACCTTCGGGAGGCGACAAGCTAGGGACTACAGATCATCCTCTCGAAATGAGCCTCAAGGTGCCAACCTTACTACTTAGCTTCACCTACATAATCAGCCGACCTTCGGGAGGCGACAAGCTAGGGACTACAGATCATCCTCTCGAAATGAGCCTCAAGGTGCCAACCTTGTTACTTTGCTTCACCGACTTTTTTAAGTGCCCATTTAAAACCTATCGGGCCGACAATCTGGTTGATAGCGACAATAGCTAGGACAAGTGTTTGAAACTGGACACCCCAGCCTTCGAAATTCGCACCTATTACCTTGGCAAAACCGATACTTACACCAGCCTGTCCTAAAAAGCCCATGAATGAATAATACTTTATACTGCTATCTTCTTTGATAAGCTGACCAGCCACCACACAACCTGCGAAGGTAGCAAAAGTTCTCAACAGAACTATACCAAGAGCAGCAATCCACATGACCTTCAAGGCAGGGAGATTAACGACCGTACCAGCTATAAAGAAAAATATGAGATAGATGATACCTGAGTTATCCTCAACCACCTGAACGAGTGAATGACCAAATTTTGAAAAATTATTAACTCCAATACCAGCAAAAAGAAATACCAGTAGCGGATTAAGATGCATGCTCTTAGTCAGCCAAGTCATAACGATAGTGAAGAGTATTATAAAAACACCCTGATTAGCTTTTACATATTGCTTATAGAAGATGACTATCAAGCTAAGCACAAGCCCAGCCAACATTGAAAGCCCCTCTTCCAGTATCACAGCTCCAACTGAAACATTCCCTTTTGCACTGTATATAGAAAGGAAAAATGCAAACATAATGATGATAATAATATCCTTCATTATCGCACTAGTAAGGACGTAGTCAGTCATTTTACCTTTTGCTTCGCTCTCTATTATTACCGCGACTGTTGTCGATGGTGAAGTAGCATTAGCTATCACACTCATAAATACAACTCCAGCCATGGTGACAAATATCCCCTGCGGGAAAAGCCCACGAGTGAGCATCAAAACGCCAAAAACAAGTGCAAATATAAACAATATCTGGACAACCACAAAGACCCCAGCCTTAGCTAGAGAGATGCGACTATTTCTAAAGTTTATCTCACCACCAGCAGTCATAGCGATAATACTGAGTGCCACATCATCTATAAACCGCATATCTGCTATCATATCCTTGGTAAATACATTCATAACGTAAGGTCCAAGCAACATACCCATAATGAGGAAACTGGTAATAGAAGGCATACCAAAACTGCCAAGTAACCTACCTGCTACAAATGCGAGGAATAGAGCTATTCCAAAGATCATGAAAAGAGACTCAGCCTGATCGCTGACGCCACCCTTCTGCATAAAAAACAGTAATGTAATTCCTGCTGTCAATGACAGTATATCAATCAGTTTTTCTTTCATGCTTCATCATAAAATAAGTTGTTATCTCCGTTGCTACGTGTACCAAAAAGAATGGCATAAAAAGCTTCGATATATTCAAATAGCCATGCCTTGTACCAAAATCAAGTAAAAGCACAGCTGGTAGTATCCCTGTTGAGATGAGGCACACAACCTCACCCTTAGTTGGCATAATCCAGTTAATTAAAGACCTAGCCACTACAAAACGAACTATTACAAAACAGAGAAAAACTGCTCCAGCAGTCAAAAATGTCTCAGCCTTGAAGTCATATCCATAACCAAGCATCACCCCAAGTGCCACATAAAAGAATATATAAAGTATCCTCTCGAAGCTGATAGACATCCCCTGAAAAATATTGCCATATTTTGTATCAGATTGAAGAAAACCCACCAGAAAACCGAGCACAAGTGGGGATATCTGATAATACATTGCTATACCAGAGATGAGCACAACAAAAAGGATACTAAGTTTATGTACATTTTTCTTAGATTTGGATTTACCATAATGTAGAAATATAAAACCAAGTATAATCCCCCAAGCGAGAGATTTTGTAAAATCTACAGGTCTATAATCTACAAAACCAGCAGCTAAAGAATACGCCACTAGAGTTACCAGAGGGAATAGAGATGCAGTCAGATTTGAAACAAAGACTTTATCTTTTGATACCCTAAAAAGCTTCATAGAAAGATTAAGCGAATATGGCATTAATGTATTAAGAGCGATTGACATTATAAGAGGACTAGCGCACCCCATTCTCTGAAGTATCAGGTATAAAAAAGGTATTAGTGCTATATATATCGTCAGACTAATGCCGAAAAATCTAAGAGGGACATTACGAAGCAGACTGATACTAAAATGTGTTCCAAGAGCAAGCCCCATAAAAGCAAGTAGCAGATGCATTATCCCATTCAGTGTTGTCATCGGGATAGGCATAGAACCTGTCATGAAGTATAGAACAACTCCGACAATAATATATTCAAGCTCAAGGTTTATTATAAAACTGAACAAAGACTCATTCTTCCTCTTAGCAGAGTAAAAAAGACTACCAGCAAAAAGAAATGCAAAGAAGATTATTACAACCTGTATCTCGTTCATTCTCACATTTTACAAGAAGTTTATAACCAGTGCTACTTATATATACTCTAGATTATAAAGATTTTTTGCTTATATTGACTTAAATACAAAATAAATATGGAGTTAATTATGCCACAAATATATGTTTCGATAGCACAAAAGGGTAAAACAGAGTCAACAGCAACAGCAAGAACACATAACGTAACCATAGACAGATCAGAGGCTAAAGGCGGAACAGATAACGGAGCAATGGGTGGCGAGGTCTTTCTTATGGGGCTTGCTGGATGTTTTATGAGTAATCTGTTAGCAGCTATAAACGCCCGCGAACTTGATATCACAAATGTTGCCGCAGACCTCACAGCAGAGACTGTTGAGAAGCCTCTCCGTTTCTCTGAAATAGATATTGCTGTCACAGCTAATTATCTAGATAAGAAAGAGATGGAAAAACTCATCGTAATAGCAGAGCGTGCTTGTTTAGTTGCCAACACTCTAAAAGACGCTGTAAAACTAACTGTGCGACTAGTTAACTGATACCTAAAGACAACCCTAGAGCGATGATAACCATCCCAGAAACCTGTTCGATACGGTAGGTATAGTTACTCAAAATATCTCGCACAACTCTGTTACCTATAGAGAAGGCTATAAAAACGTCCCAAAATAGGACTATACCAAACATCCAGAGACCGTACAAAGCCTGCATCTTCATCGGTGTTGTTGTGCTGATAAATAGCGAATAAAGTGTAATATATAATATCTGATTTTTGGGGTTAAGTATCGCAGAGGTGAACCCCGACATAAATAGTTTTCTGTTAGTATCTGTACACCCATCCACAGTCTCGTCTTTAAAGAGTGTTCTTCTGGATGATCTCACCAACATAACCCCCAAATAGCATAGGAAACATGCACCAGCTACTTTTATAACACCGAGCAACCATACGTGTTCGCGCACCAGAGTGAAACCAAAAACAGCTAAAACTATATAGACACCATTTGCCATTGCTATACCAAGACAAGTGAGCATCGTTCTACTTGAGCCATTTCGTAGAGCTAACGTGATAATTATAAAAAAATCTGGTCCCGGACTGATTAATGCTAAGAAATGAACCGTTGCAACTGATATAAACTCCGTCATGCTCTCCCCCTTTTATAAGGAGATTGCCAGATATTAATAAAAGGTTATTGTATCTTATTGACTTATTTTTTAATGTATTCGCCAGGTGTAGCTGCGACATACTTTTTGAAAATACGGTGGAAATGCGACTGATCAGTAAATCCTGTCTCCTGAGCCACATCGGCAATTGATTTACCTGCTCGAAGCATCTCTTTCGCATGTTCGATACGCAGGTTCATCTGGAACGCCATAGGTGTAACTCCATAGACAGATTTAAATGAACGAAGAAGATGAAATCTATTCTGATGGAACTTATCTGCTAAACAATCTAGTGATAAATCAACGAACATATTTGATGATATATAATTTGCGACCTCTTGCACAACAACATTAGAGACTTCAATCTGCTCACGAGCACAGTACTTCCCAAAAAGGGTAGATACCAAATTAATGAACTCGCTCTCAATCTCACAGATATCGTCAAGTTGTAGCAAGCTTCTACAAATATCAGAGAATTCCCCGTAGATTTTTTTATCGTTGGTAGAATAAGTATTTATAGGGATGTATGAATCTAGCTCACCGAACATCTCTTTCTGAATATCCAAGCACCAGTCGATATCAAGATGTATCATCCAGTAAGAGCACTCAACTCTATCTATAGGAGTACAGCTATGAGCCTCGCTTGGGTTGATAAAAATGACCATCCCTTCAGTGATCACGTGATCCTTACCCTGATGTGTCATTGAGGTCTTACCCGTCTCCACCACACAAATAGAGAGATAGTCGTAGTGAATATGTGTTTTGTATGGCTCTGCACTGTCGGTAGTCTTGCGGACTTCTATGAATGTTAGGCTATCATTACGCCAAAAAATATTCTTCTGGCTCATTTTGATTTAAGAATACTCCCAAGCTTACTAATATCTTTCTCCGAACCCATCACTAGAAGCTCATCACGTTCCATAATGATAAAATCACATTTTGGGTTTGATGTCGTTTTTGCACTTCTGGTTACTGATAAGACTGTCACGCCTCGCCTGTATCGAAGATCGAGTGTTCGCAGATTTTTCCCAGTGATTGGCGACCCAACAGGGACGGTAATAGTGCGTGTTTCAACACCTGGAAGCCCTGCTGATTTTGCTTCTACACCTGTCTCCTCATATCTACCCATAACCTCAGCTACTAGTTTATTGGCATATTCGATTTCTTCGGAGATTACAGCATTAGCACCTAATTTTTTAAGTGGACCAAGCTCTAACGCATATCTTGTTCTAGCAACAATATGAATGTATGGATGCTCTGCCCTAGCCGTCTCGACAATCTTACGTACAGCAACAGGATCTGGCACTGTCACAGCTATTGCTCTAGCCGTATCTAGATGTGCATGCTCCAAAACCTCTATAGAGGAGGCGTCCCCATACATAATATCAGTACCTTTCAAGTGTTCTTTCTTAACAGTTTCTGGATTCATCTCTACTGCGATAAAGTCTAATCCATCCTTACGACATGATGCAGCAAGTTGTCTACCTGCAAGACCGTAACCCACTATTATTATGTGGTCTTCGAATATCTTCTTTGGTCTGGTAAATATAGTTTGTGCACCAGATTTCATCTTTTCAGAAAATGGTAGTTTTATGATTTGCATTGCTATCCGCTCACCATACCTGATAGCAAACGGTGCAGCAGCCATAGTAAGAACTATCACAGCCACAGCAAATTTATAATGATCGTTTGTGAGTACACCAGCAGAAACGCCTGTTTTAGCCATAATGAATGAAAATTCACCCACCTGTCCCAAAGCTAGACCACTGACAATAGCCGTCTTTAGCGGATATTTCAAAATAAGTATCGAAAATGCTGAAATGATTGACTTACCAAATAGTATAGCAACAGCCGCCGCTGTTATCATAACTGGATATTCAGCATACATTTGAAAATCTATCAACATACCAATAGAGACGAAAAAGAAACCTGTAAATATATCTTTAAATGGAATAACGCTACTAAGTGCCTGTTGACCATAGCCGTATTCACTAACCATAATACCAGCGAGAAATGCACCAAGAGCTAGCGACAAACCAGCCTTGTATGTTAGCGATGCGGTACCAAGACCTGCCAGCACGACCACAAGCAAAAATAGCTCACGGTTTTTAGATGCAGCAACATGAAAAAGCACCTTCGGAACGAGTGTCATAGCACCTATAAAGACAGCGGCAACGATAAGTACAGCTTTAAGACCTGTCATCCCAAGCTCTGTATAAACATTTCCACCATTACCAGCAAGAACAGGGATAGCAAGCATCATCGGGATAACAGCGATATCCTGAAATATCAGCACAGCAGTAGATAACCTACCATGCGGACTATCCATCTCCCCTCTGCTAGCAAGCACCTTGAGCACTATCGCAGTAGAAGAGAGTGACGCCATCATGCCTGCGACAACTGCTAGCTTGACATTGTGTCCAGCCATAAAATATACGACAACTCCACCAACAAGTGCAGTGACAGTAACCTGAAAGCCACCACCAAGGAGTGCAGGACGTTTCAGCGATAAAAGATGTGATAAAGAAAACTCTAGACCAACAGCAAAGAGTAATAAGACAACGCCTATCTCAGCCATCATCTCGACTTCGTGAATTGCATGTATAACAGAAAGTCCGTTAGGACCAAGAAGTACACCAGTGATTAGATACCCGAGGATCTCAGGCACATTAAGACGCGAACATATAGCAAGCGAGACTGCCGCTGTAGCGAATATAACAGTAATATCTGCAAGAATAGGTATTTCCACATTCCCTTCCTTATGGTTTTGGTAATTACTGTATAATGCCTTAGACTTTTAATTCAATATAAAAAGCGACACCATTATCAATATTTTCTACACTAATACTGCCATTAAATGTTTTCTTTATAATACTCCGAGCCAAATACAACCCGATACCTGTGCCTGATTCTTTTGTTTTAGTAGAGATATAAGGTTCAAAAACTTCTTCAGGTGAAATATTTTGTAGCCCTCCAGCATTATCTTTATAGACTATTAATAATTTCCCATTATCTTGAATATCTTTTGTTATAGTAATCTCAGGTTTTTCTATTTTTCTGTTGATAAACGCATCGATAGAATTTGAAATTAAATTGATGATCACATGCATAAGCTCATTCTTAGCACCATGTAACTGAATTTTTTCACCACAAGTAATATCGATTTTAACGTTATTATATTTGATTGTATGCTCAACTATCCTCAGAGCATCCTTAAAAGCCTCGCATATATAAAAATCATTTATCACGTCTTTTGGGCTAGTAAACCCTGAAAAATCATCCATAGTATTGGACATAAACTGAACCTGATCAGATATCACCTTAGCATTCGCTGCCACTCTCTCTTTGTCTATATCTTCGTCAATCAGTACGTCAGCAAGTTCATCCGCCACAATACTTATTGTATTAAGTGGTTGTTTCCACTGGTGTGTCATGGAGTTTATCATTTCTCCAAGCTGAGCCATACGGCTTTGCTTTATAAGAAGACGTTCCTTTTCAAGCCTTAATTTCTGTTCTTCGGCAAGAGTATGCATAAGAGCTTTAGTCTTTCTTTTGATCTGAGCTCTCGCGAAGAGTGAATGTAATATCAAGAAAAATATAAACGCTCCAACGAATATAACTACTAGGTGCTCGTTTAACCATACAGGGGACTGAACTCTAGTGGCTATGTATTGGTCATTAATCTCTTCAATTTCATCAGTGTTTATCATATTATGACCGTCATTAATAAGATCAAGTATTTCACTATTCCCTTTTTTAACAGCAGCATACAGAGGTTGCTTAAAAACTGAATAAATCTTTTTATATCTACCAGTGGCATCCAATTTTGCAAGAGTGTATACAGCGATACTCTGATCCATAACAAATGCGCCAACCGTCTTGTTTCTTATCATCTCATCTATTTTCGAATATCCATTAGCATTTAATAGAACAAGCTCAGGAAATTTTTCTTTTAGTATCGTCTCAGAGATGCCACCATCGGTCCAGACAGGTATATTATCAAGCTTAGAAGGTACTGAAATATTAAGATCAGAACGGACATATATAAACTCTTCGGTATCAACTGTTGGAGTGGAAGCAAAATCGAATATCTCTTTTCTTTCATCACTAGAAACCATCCCAGAGTGGAAATCGGCTTCACCATTTTGCACTGCATCGAGAGAACCTTGCCATGTACTTGTTTTGAACACAACTTCTACGCCAAGTTTTTTTCCCCATAAACGCCAATAATCTGGTCCCATTCCCTGTAGAGTACCATCTGCATCCCTAAACCAAGAGGGAGGAATATCTTCTATAAAACTTATGATGACCTTGGACGGTTTTTCATCTGCAGTTGCTTCAAAGACAACAGACATAAACAGCATAACTGTTATAAAAGGTATTAATAATAATTTTGTTTTCATATTGTTCCTATGCATCATGTATTATAATATAGATAAATTAAATTTACGAGACTATCTGTTAATAAATGAATATTATTGAGGGACATATGAAAATTAAGACTGGTATAGGTTTCGATGCTCACAGATTTAAGGCTGACAGAGAATTTTTCATCGGTGGTGTAAAGATTGAATCACCTATAGGGCTTGATGGACATTCGGATGCCGATGTTCTTATCCATGCTATTATTGATGCTCTCGCTGGTCCTACACTTGCTAAAGATATTGGCAATATATTTCCTGACACTGACCAAGCATATAAGAACATTGATTCAAAACTATTACTTGCTGAGACAATAAAGTTAATTGGAAATTCTGGCTTTGAAATTTCATCCATCGACGCTGAAATAATTGCGCAACGACCTAAGATGGCTCCATATATAGAACCTATGAGAATAACCTTATCAAAAATACTCGATATCCCCCTCGAAGACATCACTATCAAAGCGACCACCACTGAAAAAATGGGATTCGCTGGACGAGGTGAAGGAATAGCCGCGTTAGCGATTGCCACCGTCATTAAAGGATAAACCTACATACACATTTTTTAAGGGTAGAATGCCCAGCACGAAGTGAGAGCGAGTTCAATAAAATTTTAGGACTAAATTTTACTGATGATAATAGAGTGGAAGCAAATTAAATAGGCTTAAGACCGCAGATATTGTTAGGCGAGAAAATCTATATTTGAACCAGTGGCCGCACCTTCAGTAGCCCTATTCATATCTCCAGTTTCCAAAAGCTTCATAACATTCTGTCCCGTCTGTTCTTGGACATCAAGTGCTTTTCTCGCAACTTTTATACTAGCCTCATATGCCGTTTTCGTTGCACTCATCTGACTGCCAGTCTCTATAAGATAGTTAGTTATATCCATATTTTCACCTTATATCATAATATCGACATATTCCATTTTTGCTTAACATAAAATTTTTTATTCAATATGACTAAACTCTGTTTAATTTTATGAAATTTTAGTGTATACTTACGAACTTTTTCAGGAAAGGGATCTATTATACCCCTTCCTAATAAGAAGTCTTAGATAATAACGAAGAGGTATTTGAATGAAAAAGGTCGCTATTTTACTTGTAATCCTATGTTTTTCAATATCAGCATTTGCTGAAATCAGACTAGGAGCAATGTTTGCTGTCACTGGTCCTGCAAGTTTCCTTGGTAATCCTGAAAAATTAACTATTGAGATGCTGGTAGAAAATATCAACAAAGCTGGTGGAATTAACGGCGAAAAGATTAAGCTTTTTGTTTACGATACGCAAGGGCGTGAAGACAGAGCTATTAACTCTTTAAACAGATTAGCTAAAAAGGATAGAGTGGTTGCCATTATAGGACCATCAACTACTGGCGAATCTTTGGCTATTAAAGCTCGTGCAACTGGATTTAAAATCCCGCTTATCTCTTGTGCTGCATCAGCAAAAATAGTCAACCCTTCAGATCTTTATATTTACAAAACACCTCAATCAGATGTCCACGTAGCTGAACGTATCTTTGATTATATGTCATCAGTCGGAATTAAAACTATTGGTTTGATCACTGTTCAAAACGGCTTTGGAGCAACTGGGCGTGCGGCTATGATTAAAATAGCAAAAGACTACGGGATCACTATCGTTGCTGATGAGAAGTATATGGATAAAGACAAGGACGTAACAGTTCAACTCTCTACAATAAAAGCAAAAAAGCCTGATGCAGTTATCTGCTGGGCTGCTGGTGGATCACCAGCAATCGTGGCAAGAAACGCTGCACAACTGGGGATAACAAACCTTTACATGTCTCACGGTGTTGCTTCTCCTAAGTTTATAAAACTAGCTGGAGACGCCGCAAACGGTATCAAGCTTGCTGCAGGCAGACTTGGTGTTGCAGAAAAATTACCTAATAGTGACAAGTATAAAGCGACTATCCTTGAATACAAAAAAGCTTACGAAGATAAATACAACACAACAGCTTCACCTTTTGGTGGATATGCTAACGATGCATTTGTTTTATTTAAAGCTGCTTACGAGAAAGCAGGTAACGATAGAACAAAAATCGCTGAAGCTTTACAAACACTTACAAATGTAACGGGTACAACTGGTACATATTCAATGACCACAAGCGACCATAACGGACTCACCAAAGAATCCGCTATTATGCTTGAGATCAAAGACGGACAATTTACACCTATGAAGTAATAGCCACTGCTCAACCTACTAGTGGCTAAGACATATAATGTAGAATTACAAAAGGGAGTAATTATGAAAAAACTAACACTTGTAGCAATAATGCTGTGCTTCACATTCACAGCTTTTGCTGAAATCAGACTAGGAGCACTGTTTGCTGTAACAGGTCCTGCAAGTTTCCTCGGTAACCCTGAAAAGCTCACTACTGAGATGCTAGTTGAGCAAATCAACGCGGCTGGCGGCATTAACGGAGAGAAGATCAAACTCTTCGTATATGACACCCAGGCTCGTGAAGACAGAGCTATCAACTATCTAAACAGGCTAGCAAAAAAGGATAATGTACTCGCCATTATCGGACCATCAACAACAGGTGAGTCTTTAGCTATTAAAGCTCGTGCGGCAGGATTTAAGATCCCTCTTATTTCTTGTTCTGCTAGTGCAAGAATCGTAACACCTGCAAACACTTATGTTTACAAAACACCTCAATCAGATACTCACATAGCTGAGCGTATCTTCAGCTATATGAAAGCTGTTGGCGTTAAGAAAGTTGGTCTTATATCTGTTCAAAATGGATTTGGACAAACAGGACGCGAAGCAGTTCTAAACCTCGCTGGCTCATACGGCATAGAGATCGTAGCTGACGAAAAATACATGGACAAAGACAAAGATGTCACTGTACAACTCTCTGCTATCAAAGCTAAAAGTCCTGATGCAGTTATCTGCTGGGCTGCTGGTGGTTCACCTGCGATAGTCGCTAGAAACGCTGCTCAGCTTGGTATGAAAAACATGTATATGTCTCATGGTGTTGCATCACCTAAGTTTATCCAGCTTGCTGGCGAAGCTGCTAATGGTATAAAACTTGCGGCTGGACGTATCGTTGTTGCTGACAAGCTTGCTGATGACGACAAATTCAAGCCACTCCTTATGGAATACAAAAAAGCCTATGAAGCAAAGTACAAAATGGCTGTATCACCTTTCGGTGGGCATGCTTATGACGCTTTTAAACTTTTCAAAGAAGCATACATGATAGCTGGTAATGACAGAACAAAACTTGCTCAGGCTGTAGAAACACTTAAAGGTGTCCTTGGTACTGCTGGTGAGTTCAACATGACAGCAACTGACCACAATGGTCTTTCAAAAGACGCTGCAATTATGCTTGAAATTAAAGATGGGCATTTCTCACCACTTAACTAAGCAAAATTGTACTTAAAAATAATCAAGGCAGGGTCTTAACAGTTCCTGCCTTTTTTTGTTTCATATTTTCGAACTCAGTTCAACTATACTTTACTTTCTGCTCTCCCACTCTAATTGCATATTACCCCAACTATCTACAAGACATACACTTATTAGTTTGCACTCAAAACCAAAAAGTACACTCATATTGAATAATTTCTGAATTTAACTTTTAATTTTAGTGCTAATGGTGTAGAACACTATTTGACTATAGAACAAAACTATAAAATTGATACGGAGTTGAATATGAGAAAAATCATACTTGTTATGCTGATGTTATGCTTCACATTCACAGCATTCGCAGAGATTAGACTTGGCGGTCTCTTCGCAGTCACAGGTCCAGCAAGCTTCCTTGGCAACCCTGAAAAACTCACTACTGAAATGCTAGTGGATCAGGTTAATGCCGCAGGCGGAATTAATGGAGAAAAGATTAAGCTTTTTATTTATGACACTCAAGGTCGTGAGGACAGAGCAATCTCTTATTTTAAACGTCTCGCCACAAAAGACAAAGTCGTTGCAGTCGTGGGACCAAGCCGTACAGGTTGCGCTCTCGCTATCAAAGACCTTGCTACAAAATTTAAAATCCCACTCATCGCTTGTGCTGCTAGTGCAAGGATAGTTACTCCTGCTAATACATATGTATATAAAACACCTCAGTCAGACATTCATGTTGCTGAAAAACTCTTTGACTACCTTAAATCACAAGGAAAAACAAGGGTTGGTCTTATCTCTGCACAAAGTGGATATGGCGCTACAGGTAGAGTTGCGGCGCTTGATAATGCCAAAAGATTTGGCATAGAGATTATCGCTGATGAGAAATTCATGGATACTGACAAAGACATGACATCACAACTTTCCAAGATTAAATCTAAGAAACCTGATGCAGTTATCTGTTGGGCTGCAGGAGCTGCTCCTGCCATAGTCGCTAGAAACGCTCAGTCACTCGGTATGGACAATATATTCATGACACAAGGGATTGCATCAAAAAAGTTTATCCAACTCGCTGGAGACGCTGCTAACGGCATCAAGCTTACTGCTGGTAGACTCATCGTTGCAGACAAGCTTTCAGACTCTGACAGATTTAAGCCTATGCTTATGAAATACAAAAATGACTATGAATCAAAATTCGGTGGAGCTGTTTCTGTATTCGGTGGGCATGCTTATGATGCTTTTGGTCTTTTCAAAACTGCTATCGCTAAATCTGGTAACGACAGAGAGAAGTTAGCTAACGAAATTCAAAAAGTGACTGGCTTTATGGGCACTGCTGGTGAATTTAACCTTTCAACAGAGGATCACACAGGTCTCTCTAAAGATTCTTTCATCATTGCAGAAATTAAAAATGGAGAATTTATTCCTGCGGAATAACTTTTTTAGTTGACTGGAAAAAAAAGATAGGGTATACATTTATCCCTGTCGTGATGGCGGTGTAGCTCAGTTGGTTAGAGCATACGGCTCATATCCGTAGTGTCCGGGGTTCAATTCCCTGCACCGCCACTATAATAAATTAGGGCTTAAGTCTTTGGCTTAAGTCCTTTTTTTATTTCAAGGACTTACAGCGTTCACATACAATCTCAAGCTTATTCAAGTTTCTAAACTAGTACACTAGGTCACAAATTAGGACACATTATTAGGTCACATTTGTGTACTCATTCGGAGTTTAGGACATGAAGTATCTAATTATCTTTAGAGGTATCTTTTATTATAGACAGAGAATACCACTAGACCTACGTCCTCACTTCGCTAATAGAGACTACATAAAAAGAAGCCTCAAAACCCGACAGTTGAAAGATGCTAAGACTATCGCTAAGATGCTGACATACAAAACAGAAAAACTATTCTTTCATATGAGGTCAGGCATGTTATCAAAAAAGCAGATCAAAGAACTTGTATCAAGTTATTACAACGAGACTATAAACGAAATGGAAGAGTCAAGAGCTGAAGGTCATTACTCATATTCCGAAAGAGAGTTAAAAGAACCTATCACACATCTAGGCAGTACACTAGATGAGCTAAATATGGAAACTTTAAAGAGTGTACAAGCAGACCAAAGACAAGCCTTAACAACCGCAGACTATAGCGGTATTTCTCATATAGCTAAACTTCTACTTACTGAGAAAGGTCTTGTAGTCGATGAACAATCTACTGAGTTTAAATCCTTATGTCGCGAGTGTCTAAAGGCTTCCATAGATATAATCCAGTATGAAACTGATACAATGTATGGTGATTACAGTAAGCGTGAGGAGACCTCAAAGTATACACCCACCAAGCAACCTGTAGAGCCTGTTTCTAGTACTTCTAAAAACTCTCAAAAGGCAATTACCTTAGAGCAACTTTCCAATGAGTACTTAAGAGACGTAAGCCTTAACAAAGGGGTAAAAGAAAAGACACAGAAGGAATATGAATCTATCTTCAGGACTGTCTTCAGAGTTATAGATAAAGATACTCTTGTCAGTGATATCGACAGGACTATGATGTTAGACCTCAAGGAAACACTAAAGAAACTTCCAGCTAACCTTCATCACAACAAAGCGTACAGAGATAGACCCATAGATGAAATACTCAGCATGCCGATAAAAAAACCTAGAGCACAAAGATCAGTAGAAAAGATGCTTGATAAAATGAGCGGTCTTTTTCAATGGGGAATAAAAAGCGGCATGACTACTTTTAACCCAGCTCATGGTCTCAGAGATAGAGACAGAAGAAAGGATAGTGAACAGAAGGACGCTTATACAGTTACAGACCTTGAAACATGGTTCACCAGTAAGATATACACCGAGGATAAATACAACACAAAACCTTATCACCTTTGGCTTCCTCTTCTAGCAGCTTATTCAGGTTTAAGAATGAATGAACTATGCCAGTTATACGTAGATGATGTTTACAAAGTTGAAGAGGTCTACGTCTTTGACATTAATGAAAACAGAGAAGACCAACAACTCAAGAATAGAAACTCAACTAGGTTAGTACCTATACACTCCCTTATAATTGAATCTGGTTTCCTTAAATATGTGGAAACAGTTAAAGCTTCTGGAGAGGTTAGAATCTTTCACCAGCTTTCAAGAAAGCATTATGAGAAATACTCTGACACATACTCCAGACAACTAGCACCTATCAGAAAAGAGCTAGGCTTTATAGAGAAGAAAGACTTCCATAGCTTCAGGCATACCTTTACCTCAGCTCTGAAGTTTGCAAACGTCCCTGAGACAATAGCAGGTCAACTTGTAGGACATGCAGGTGGGGAAACAATTACATACACTAGATATGGAAAAGGTCATCCTTTAGATCAGCTTAAGGAAGCAGTAGAGAAAGTAAACTATGACATCAATCTTGAAACATTAGAGAGTCTCAAAACCAAGTTAAGAAGCTTGTAACTATAACCAAACAACAAGGAGCACTACCAATGAACACAGCAACAGCTAACAAACAGACAACAGCTACAGAGACAAACACGGGAACCAACTCTTCTACATTCTCCATTGAGTTCAACTCTGAATATGTCTTCATCGACTGCGACACTTGGGAAGATGGAAAAGCTTTCAAAACAGAAGCAGTTTTAGAGCTACTAGGTCTTTCATCTCCTGATGATATCGTTAACCGTCTTCCTGAAGAAGCTAGACATAATTTATTAACGTAACCCCTAATAGATAGACATTATAATGGAGGTCTTACCTATAAGGCTTCCATTGTCGTTGATTATCAGCCCTTTAAATATAGCCACTAACAAATAATAACAACTCAAGATTACATTAAATATACCGATATTCATATTGCAAAGTATAAAGAAAAACTTTATAGTTATTACAAAGGAACAAGTAATACCGCCACTATAGACCGAAACTTCGGGTTTACCTCGGAGAGCCACTTAATGTGGGCTTTTTAAGCTAGGCTATGGGGCGGTTTTTTATTTCTCGCAAAGCTTAAAGTTCCAGAAATTAAACTTCTTATTTTTAAGTGAAGTGTTATAGACAAAGTTTATCCCTGCCTTCTCACGTATGTAGCTTGCCATTTCCTTTTTAGCATCACCAACACTAGGGTCATTAAACTTATCATTCTTACAGAAACAAGCAGCACCTAAAATAACATCATTCAATTGAATATGAATACACTTCTTTGAGTCCCTAACCTCAATACTTTTAAAAGGTTTGCCTTTGACCCCTAGAGAGAAAAACATTTTATCATTCAGATTATTCTGTACAGCACTCAGCGGATATTTTGATGTTCTATCATCTAAGCGTATGTAAAACTTTGTATCCAACTCTGCATTATAATGTAATCTTCCAAACTGATTAAAAAGCTGATGCTGATAAAAAGCATAGAAACCTTTTTCTTTATTGCTTTGATAATATTTTTTATAATCTATCAACCTAGTATTAACTGTCAGAAACTTGAATGAAAGGAGACCTGCATCAATATAGTCAAAAATGATATCTACAAAACCTTTATCTCTTATAAGAGTCCCCTTTTTGCAGTTATTCCATTTCACTTCGTGCCTTATACCGTTGTCTTCTTTATATCTATAAAGCTCACTTTGTATTTTACATTGGGTTTCAAAGCTACACGCAAAGCCACCATATAACATATAAGTTTCATTCGTGCATGATTCATCACAAAATACATAAAGCTTTTCTTGTTTGTATAGCAAGATGTTATCCTTGAATTAATATTCATGTATTTTATGATAGTTCAAAAGTATTGTAAACAATAAAAACACCTTTTTTGTAAACGATTAAAGAAGTTACATCACGTTTAGAAAGTTACTTCTTTAACTAAATCAACACCTACGGAAGGGAGGGTGTCCATACTATGGAGACCAGAGGCGGTCTTCAAAAAGTAGCCGTCATCAACGAATCTGGACTCTATTCTCTAATCCTTCGCAGTCGTAAACCTGTAGCTCAACTGGATAGAGCATTTGACTACGGATCAAAAGGTTTGGGGTTCGAATCCCTACAGGCGCGCAACCAGAAACCCTTGTGAAAGCAGGGGTTTTTCTATTTCTACTCTCAGCTCTAAAACAGTAAAAACTCAAAAACGTGCCAAAAACGTGCCAACCAAGGTGTCCCTCTAGGAAGAAGCTAAAGCTAAATTGAAGTCTATTTATATATTTATACTATATAATACTTTAATAAGTTTTAAGTTTCTTAAATGTATCTAAGTAAAGCTTATGAACTTCATATCTTTAAACAGGATGTACTGAAATATATCCTTCATACTTATTTACTACGTTTTAGTTTAGCGACCACGAAGTGGTGAAAGTGTCCCTCTTAGAAGAAAGCAGAAGAGGGAAGCCCTTTAAACTTATATTAATATATTTAATATAGTTTATAACCTTTTAAACTTCCTAATACGTTTATAACGCCACCTCTTAGAAGGAGAGTCTAAGGAAGCTATATTTAATACTACTTAAATGTTTAGAGATTCTATCAAAGCTTATAGTAATATAACTTTTGATATGTCCTAGACCTCACTTATACCTTCTTATCTTCAATAGTAACTATCACTTTTAAGAACCTTCATAAGAAGCCTTAACCTAGGGAGGAAAGAACCTCCCCCCAAAGCAAACCTAATAAACCAACCAATGATACTAGAGTCTAGACCTACGCATCTAATGAGAAAGTGTGTGAAGGTCTGTGCTCTTTTAATAAACATCAGCAGGTTTAAAAACACCTGCAAGGAGAAACGAAATGAACAAGAATATTTACATTGAAAACGGTATGATGACACTCCCACTCCCTGACGAATATCAAACATACCTAGACAATCCTGTACACTGGATAAAGGACGAGCAAGGACGACCTATTGACTTCACACCGTTCAACGCTGTTAAGTTCCCTCTCGACTCTGAGAAAGCTATGGAAATAATAGGCAAGTCTTTCTATCTGATGTCATGCGTACAGAAACAAGCCTTTGAAGAGTTGTCACAACTTGAAGATGTCGAAATAATCCCTGTAACTGAATAAAGAGTCTGTATATGACAGAAGAACACGGCAATATTAACCCTGTACTCACCTCTACAGACGACTACAGTCCTATAAAGCCAGCCCCGTACATAGCAGACCTTCTGCATGAACAACAGGAGTCTAAACGCTCCCTACAGGCTGAAGCAGCAGAACTATCTTTCTCAGAAAAGTTTAAGATAGCTCAAGAAGAGGAACTCACTCTTACAGTCCTACACAGGAACATGCAAGATTACGGAGATGAAGACCCTAACTTCAAGATCACCTCTGACATGGAAAAGGAGCTTTCAAAAACTCTTGAGCCTCGATATATCGAAGAGCTGAAGAAAAAAGCACACAACCAAGCAGCGTATAACGCTCTCACATCTCAATATGAAGTATCACAGCATAATGAAAAGCTCTTAGGAGTTATAGGACTTGAAGGTTTAGGCTACAGAGCCTTAGCGGCTTTTACAGACCCTACTGAATGGGCAATAGTCGCAGCTACTGAAGGTCTTGCAACCCCTATTGCAGCAGCTTCAAAACTCGGAAGGCTAGGACGCTTAGGTTTCCGAGGCATAATAGGAGCCGTGGACGGTGGAGCGACTGAAGCCATGAAACAGATAGACGTTAACCACACGCCTATTGATTTCCTATTTGCTGCTGGTGTAGGTGCTGCTATGAATACTAGCTTAGGTGCTGTTGCTGATTTCTCTTTCAGAAGAGATATGAAACTTCAGCAGATGCTTAAAACTACCCAAGAAGCCTTAGTAAAAGACCCTAGCAGTCTTTACCGAGCTGAACCAGTTCTTAAAGCTTCAGACCTTGACAAGAGCTTAAACATTCCTGAAGGGTCTATTAAGCTAAACAGTAAGGCAAGCTTCAAGGACAAAAAACAGCTAGAAGCTCTCTTCGGTAAGAAGATTATTTTCTATGACGATGAAAAGAACCTGACAAACAGTAAAGGTTTTATGATGCCTGAAGACTCAGAGCGTATTTTTATAAACTCTACCTCTTCAGATCAAGCCGCCTCTGTTTTCGGACATGAACTAGCCCACCACATCAGGAAAGAGTCTCCTGCTCTATGGAACTCATTAGCTAAAGCAGCTAAAACGACTGATGACGAAAAAGTTAGTAACATCATAGGAAGCCTTTTCAACAACCCTGAAGCACTAAAAAACATCATTACCAAAGCTGAAGGAGGTCTGAAGGATAAACTAAATCTTAACGTAAAGCAGTTCTTTGAAAAACTCTCCAAGAGTGTAGAAAAGACTGATTACTTCGAAGATTTCAGAGCCACCAGACATCAACTAGAAAACTCCATCAGCTTATACTTAAAAGAAAATCCTCCATCACGTTCTCTGAATAACGGAGGTAACGACTATACAACTGTCAAGTTCAGTAAAGATATTGAATCTAAGGTCTCCAGCCTACCTGTAGAGTCCAGTATGCTGAAAGTTAGATACGGAGCATACAAAACCCTTGCCTCTTCATCTGTGAAGTCTGTAAGGGATGCTACAGAGCACTTGATTCTTGATTCTGTAGGTAAGAAAGGAGCTGTAACTTCTCAAGCTGGGGGTACAGCATCAGAGATAAACAAAATCTTAGAACTGACAGGCAAGGCAAAGTTTTACCAAACCTATAATGTTAGCTTCCGCAAGTGGCAGAATAGACAAGGTTTTAAACTTTGGGAGACAGACAAAGCACGTACACAGTTCAATGAATCTGTTGGTAAAGCATTCAGGAATCAGAAATACACTGAAAATCCTGAAGTAGATGC
Source organism: Denitrovibrio sp. (assembly GCA_002869185.1). Classification (GTDB taxonomy): domain Bacteria; phylum Chrysiogenota; class Deferribacteres; order Deferribacterales; family Geovibrionaceae; genus Denitrovibrio. Next base: position 19,216 of record PKTN01000005.1, read on the forward strand.
AGTTATAACCAACATTCAAGAGCATATGAAGGATATCCTTCAAAGAGCTAAGGACGCAGGTGTACACGGTTTTGAAGACATACCCACGAACTCATGGTATCTTCCTCGCCTCTACGATACTGTATCAATTAACCGTCTCTACGGAGTCTTAGGAGAGAACCTTAACAGGCTCTTTGCTAAAGCTCTCAGACAAGGCTTGATTGAGAAAGGTGTCACAGAGATAGACGAAGCTAAGATCATGCGTATCAGTAAGCATATGCTTAAAGTGACAAAAGATAGTCACTCAGGTCTAATGTCTACAGTCTCCAGCGACTTTGCGAAATATAATAAAGAAACCCTTGTAGACCTACTTGAAAACTTTGATATCCCAAATAATGAACTGTCAGAGATATTGGAAACCTTCGACGCTATGAAAAAAGCTTCAGACGGTAAGGTTAAACACGCTAAGCAGCGCCTACCCTTTGACGAAGATGTAGAGGAAACCTTCATAGGCATTGACGGTAATGAATATACTGTCAACATCCAAGACCTGTTCATTAACGATGCTGAAAGGCTGTTCCTGACGTACAACAATACAATGTCGGGACATATCGCACTAGCTGAGAAAGGCTTTAAAAGCAAGTCTGACTTTCAGAAGCTCACACACGAGGCTAGAGGAGCAGGAGAGGAAAATACGGCTAAGACTTTAGAGTTCGTATACAAGGAACTTTTAGGTATGCCTATTGATAAAAACCCATATAGCAAGCTTAACCACCTTGCACGAGGCATTAGAGACCTGAATGTTATAACCCGAATGGGACAGGTAGGTTTCTCAATGTTAGCAGAGTCAGGTAACTTGGTGGGACAAGTAGGGCTTAAACATGTCCTACAAAGTGTACCACATCTGAAGAGCATCTTTAAAAGAGCTGAAGACGGGAAACTGTCCGACGATCTTCTGGCAGAGCTGGAAGAGTTTACAGGTATCGGTAGCGAGTTTATGACGCATAGTCCACTCACTAGAGGAGATGATGATTATGAATATCTCGCAAATGAAGCCAGTAACAAGTTCTTCAATAGAGACCTAGGTACAGTTAAACACCTCACTAGCACGAGCCTTGATAAGGCTAAACGCATCACTAGCGTTCTCGGTGGTATGACACCAATGAACACCTTTAACAAGCGTCTAACTCTTGCCAGCCTTTCACATAAACTTGTGAAAATGGCGCATGGAGAAGCAGACATCCCTGTATCACGTTTAGCGTGGTTAGGTCTTGGTGATCAAATGAAAGCTAGAGTATTCGATCAGATTAAGAAACACACTGTATATAAAGACGTAGCAGGTAAAAGAATAAAACAATTAGGTCTGAACAACTGGAACGATGAGGAAGCATTAGCAGCTCTTCAGACATTCCTTTTCAGAGCTACTAACAAGATTGTTCAAGAGCCAGATATAGGGGACATGCTCCCTTTTATGAAAACAGAACTCGGTAAACTTCTCTTTCAGTTCAAAGGCTTCACTATAAGCTCATGGAGTAAACAACTCCTCTCTGAGATACATCATAGAGACTGGAACACTTTTAACTCTTTTATCGCCTCTACAACATTGGCTACGCTGGGTTACATTACTCAGACATACGCTAACCACTATAACGACCCTTGGGAACTTCGAAAAAGACTTGAAGTATCTGTAGTAGCTAAGAACGGCTTTGCAAAATCTACATACGCTTCTCTCCTTCCTACAGCATGGGACACAGGAGCAAGCATGTTAGGTTATGAAGCTGCTTTCAGTTACGCAAGATCAACAGGTCTAGCCTCTGATATCATCGGAGGAAGCCCAGCTAAACAAGTCCTAGACTCTTCTGATGCTTTCTTAAGGCTCTTCAGATCAGTCCTAGACCCTAGTTATGACTTTTCGAAATCAGACTTCTATAAGCTTAGAAACTTCATCTTCTTTCAAAACGTCTTAGGTGTTAAGCAAATATTAGATTCTATTCAAGACACACTCCCAAATGAGTACAGAGGTTAGTAACATTCAAAACAATATAAATAATCCTATATCTAGGATAGATGCTTTTATTGCTCCTATGACAGCAGCTCCTTCCACTAAAGGCAGAGAAGCAGCCGAGCTAGCAGCTTCAATGGGTGAGTTCTTTAAGACTGGAGTTGGTAGTTATACTGAGCTTCAGAAGTCACATAAAAGAGATAACGAACGAAAAGCTATCAAAGATCATTTCAGCAGCAAGTATGAACTACCTGATTCGTTCTTTAATACTGGCATGGGCTACGAAGAAGCGTGGCATATGTTAGACGGTAAAACTACAGCTATAGAGATGGAAGCTCAAACTAACAAAATGTTAGATGAGCTGAAGCCTGAAGCTTTTGATATGAACCAGTCTGAAGAAGAGGTAGAACAACACGCTACACAGCTTTATGATGACACATTCAAAGAGTTTTACACTAGCGACACTAACTCTTATGCTCTTATAGGAGCAGAACAAACCTTATCACTTAACAAGGCTGAATATATCTCCAAGTATATGAAGAAGTTTAAGGATGTCAAAAAGGGTAAAGCGTTAGATAACGTCAGTCACTCTTTTAGACGGCTTATGGATACCACATCTTCAGACTTCCCTTTAGAGCTTTCAGAGGATATCACAAATGTTTATGCATCAGGTGAGCATGTAGGTCTTACAAAAGATGAGATCAACAGTAGACTGCTCGACACAATAGGGACAACTTTAGCTGATGAGGGACGAACAAAAGACCTTCAATGGCTTACTTCGACTTTTCTTATTGATAAGGAACAAGGTACAAACCTTCAAGACACTAAGTATGCTAGACAGATTCGTACACTTGTTAACACTTCTGAAAAGATAGCCCATCAAGTAAGTGAAAACCATAAGTTTAAAACTAAGGTCTCGCTGAATGAATTAGCTGCAACAGTTAAAGACTCTGATGACTGGGAAGCTCTATACACGTCCATAGAAGGGTCTATACAAGAAGGAAGTCTTTCGCCTGATAGCGGAGCTTCAATCATGAAGACAGCCTCATCAATACTAACCAAGGGAGCTAAGGCATACGCTAAAAGCTCTTACCTAGACATATATGATTCTTACGTTAATGACATGTCTCCAAGTAGCTTTCTAAAGAACCTACCTGAAGGGGTAGATATCACAAAGAAAGACTTAGAACTGGTTATTGATAAGAACCTTGAAAAGAGTTTCAAATATTCAGACATGGGACACTTTTTCTATCTTTCTAAAAGACATAACAAAGCTTATCAGCCTCTTAAAGATTCTCTACATATGTCTACGTTAGCTCTGACACATACACCAGCTTTTGAAGCTTCGTATAGTTTATACAAAGACATGAAAGCTGCTCGTGTTCATAGCCTCTACATGGACGAAAAGACAGAAGCTTTTTACAAAGTTTATGACGACTTCAGAGGTGTTATCCTCGGAGACGGAACGGCTTACTCTGCTGAAGAGTCTTTTACTGCTGCAAGCAAGATATACGAACTTGACGATAACGTTAAGATTGACTCTGAAACAGCTAGACACCTCAACAAAGGAGCTAAAGGATTAGACTTAACGGGAGCAGATAGAGCAAAGCTTTATAAATATGCTGTCTACTTCGGTCTAAACCTACCACCTGATAAAGCAGCTGAAAACGCTTTAGACATGTTCGATACTCACAGCTACAAGATAGGCTCCATCAAGCAGCCTGTTTTAACTTCCTACAGCGAAGAAGAGCTTAACACCTTCTTAAGTGCTGCGGTCTATAATCTCTATAATGATGCTTTTGACTCAGATGACTTCACCATGAAGCCTGACGACTGGAAGAAAGCTGACTCTACAGAATGGTCTTTACTGGATTCAAACGGTATTGTCCGTATGTCAGGGTACACCTTAGACGATTTAAAAGAGATGCTAGCTTTGCAGAACGAGGCTGAAGCTGAAGAAGCACAAAAGAAACTAGAAGCTATCAGAGTTAAAGGTGATGAGATACGAAAAGTCTTAAACAAGGATAGAATCCTAGGTAAAGACCTTGAGGACAATCCTTATAACTTAGATAACATAATTGAAAAGTTATTTAACAACAGCAAGCATGACAACGACAACCATATGTAGTTATGCTTTTAAGAGTGGGTCTTAGCTATTAAGGCTCACTCAATTTATAATCTCAGTGAGAGGTTATCTGTAATGAAGGGTAGGTCTAATTAAACAGACCTACTCAACTGTCTTACTAAATTATTTCTGTGGAATAGTTCAAGCACTCCTTTACTTTCTCAACCTACGCACCTTTTTACTAAGCAACTGGGCTATTCCACTCTCCTTTAAAATGACATAAAAATCTGAAACACCCATTAATATAATGATGGAGGCACTTTCCCCCGTGTGCTGCCTTCCTCAGACCACTAGACCTATATATAAACCCTCCCGAATATATTGACCTTCCAGCGACTACAACGATAGCTCTATTGCTGTCTGTAGATAAATAGAAAGAAAAGGAGACTCTTCAATGAAAGATGAACGAGTACAACGAAAGATCAGAGAGATTGAACAACAAGGCAAACAAGCTAAAGGCAAGAGACATCTGTTAGCTAAACTCAGAGGTGAGAAGATCACTAGAGGCGAAGCAATACAAGCTAACTGTTATGAATGTTGTGGGTTCTATGCAGACTCACCTGTACAGGACTGCGGTATTACTACATGTGCTTTACACGATTACATGCCTTATAAGGATAAGACTGTCTAAACAGTTCTTCAAACCCTTATTAATCAGCCTAATCAGGCTCAATCAAACCTAAGCTTCTCAGGTATGCTGTATAAGCTACTACACCAAAAGAGGCTCTTCCAAAGGCTAACTGCCTATCTCAATTACTTACTCAACTGTATAGGCACACACAAGCCAGTACAGAACTAACTTTATTACTATGACTTTACATGAGGGTGAGTTTACCGCTTACCCTCAACATTTTAGACTATTTCACAAGAGGGCTTGCAATCCTCGCTTATTTTTGTATAATTAACTATGACGTTCAATGTAGTTATTTATACAGGAGTCTGACATGCAAAGATATGTAGCTTATTACAGGGTCTCGACTGCTAAACAAGGGCAATCTGGTTTAGGTCTGGAAGCACAGAAGAAAGCTGTCACAGATCACCTGAATGGTGGAGAGTGGGAGTTAGTAGCTGAATATACCGAAGTAGAGTCTGGAAAGAACAGCGATAGACCAGAGCTTAAAGAGGCTATAAGAATGTGCAGACTTACAGGGTCTAAGTTACTAGTTGCTAAGTTTGACCGTCTGAGTAGAAACCTTCATTTCATTACAGGTCTAATGGAATCTAAGGTTCCTTTCACAGCTTGCGACATGCCAGAGGCTACAGAGCTGACTATTCATATCATGGCTTCTATGGCACAGTATGAGGCTAAGATGATTAGTCAAAGAACCAAGACTTCCCTTGAAGCTGCTAAAGAAAGAGGCGTTAAATTAGGTACTCACAGAGAAGGAGCACACCAGTTCAACAAAGACCACGCTGTAGAAGGTTCTAAGGTCAGCGTAGAGGTTAGACAAGCTAAAGCCAATGAGTATGCTAAAGAGATTTATACATATATAGAGCCGTTACAATCGGAGGGTCTTTCCCTTAATGCTATAGCTCGTAAACTTAATACTACAGCCTTGAAAACACCTAGAGGCAAGCAAGGTAAATGGACACCTACAACTGTTAAGAATATACTTAAGAGGTTAGAACCTAAGACGCACTAACATATGCATACTTGTTCATGTGTCTTTCTTCTTCTATCTATTTTTTTTTGATAGATAAAGAGCTATCTAAAACCTATAATAGACTGTATCTCAGACAAAGTTTCTACAGACTTTATTCATGAAATTACTCATCTTCTTCTTTAAGAGGCTCACACTCTCCTTCTATAGAAAGACACTCTTTCAAAGCTCTTATTTCTGCAAAGTCAACTTTTAACGCTTCTTTTGTTCCTAAAATATCGTCACCTTCTTCCGTACTATCATCTATCACACAATCGACATCACCACCTTTAGTCATGAAGTCCACAAGAGAACTGACAGCTTTTCGAAACTCTGCCTCTGCCTTTTTATTAAAGCCTTTAATTCTCTCTTTGGCACCTTTAAAAATTATATCCTTCATATGATCTCTGTACTTCTCTTTACGATCTTCTAACCTCGTTGCGTCTTCTTCAAAATCATCTTTGAATATAAGAAAATCTTCTTTCATCTTTTTCAACTCTAAGGTTTTCATTTCTAGCTGTCTGTATTTAAGCATACAATCTAAAGTCACCTTTACTATATTCCCCAAAGTCAATATAAACACTCCTGTAGCAGTAAGCTCTACAATGAATGAGCCTTTCCCTCCACCAACAAGCTTCACTTCATCTGGCTGTTCATTAATAGCTATTGATATACCTCTAGTGATATGTCGCCACTCATCAGACCAGCCCAACAGGTCTTCAAAGCTGTTTACATATGCATCATTGTCAAATATGACACGTGCTAGATAGTGCCCTTCTGGATAATCATATTCAGTTTTATTCAAAAAAGGTTTCATTGCTAATGCTAAAGCATTATTTTGCTGAATCCATTGTACAGTAATAGAGTTCATTTTACTTATTTCTGCGACTACTTGTGCAATATCAATAATATTTGAAAATATTTTTATAAGTTTACTGAATCCCTTTTCTCCAACATTTTCATACATGCCCGCCATATTAAGAGACTTCAACTGTGAACCAGATAGCATATTCATATTTATACCTTTGACACACTCCAGCAAAGCCTTCTTCTGTTGTTCAAAGGGTTGTATTGCATGGTTATTTCTTCTTTGAACATTAGCATTGAGAACATTAATAAGATTTGTGTATTTCTGCAGAAGTTCTGTTTTTACTAACTCTTTATCTACCCACTGAGTTAACTGATAAAGCTCTAATGATTGCATAACTTTTATACCTCTTCATTTATTCACTATACCCATCATACCAGACGCGAGGTCACATAAAAACAAAACATTTGCGCAAGGTTATGTATATTTATATTTGACAAACGAGGACACATACGAGTACACTTTTACAGGTTTTAACAGTTCTAACTAGGACACGAGACCCTAAAAGAAACTTAAATAACTTAGATTCACAAAGACTTTGCAGAAGAGTTAATGAGTTCGACTCTCAGGCTCCCTGCACCGCCATATAAATCTAGATAGTAAAAAAGGCTTAGTGGAAACACTAGGCCTTTTTTTATGCATATTTCACTTTTGATTATTATTTGTTAGTTGCGAGGGAGTCATGTCGCACAGCCTAAACCATGCGACACAAACAAATTATTTACTTCTTTTTAGACTTTTTCTTGTCTTTCTTTTTGTCTTTTTTCTTGCTTTCTTTTTTCTTATCTTTTTTCTTTGACATGAGAGCCTCCTAAATATAGTTAGACACATTACTACTTTTTCTTACTAATAGTAATATAATATAGTATAAAAGCATATTTTTAGCACCTTAGTCAATAGAGATTAGTAATATAATATAACCACTTGATTATTACCGTTTCTTAAGTATTATTATGATATTGAAAATTAAGGACAAATTATGACATTTATTGAATTTAAGAAATACCTGCTTGATATAGAAATGAGCCTGCCTAAGTTTTGCGAGCTTATAAAAGTGAGTGATAAAAATATCCAGTCATATAAGAAAAAGGGGCAAGTACCCAACACCATCGCTGTTATTGTGGCTAGTTTTGTTGCTCTTAAGGAACAGGGGATAGATTTCAAAGATATTGTTGAATCACTACAGCTGGAAAAGAAAACAAAGGATGGTGGATTTAAAAAGAAGAAAGTGACTAAAGCAAAAAGCCTAGGCAACTAATTATATATACCAACCATCCATTCGATATTAATGTGTATGTAGATTTGTCATTATAGCTGTCAGCTTAGTAGCGTCGAGCGGACCTTCCTCTTTACCTGCCAAGTTTCCGTCGCCATCCATAACGATAAACCCCGGTCTCCTCACCTGTAGTTCAGCAGAGAGTTGCATAGCCTCTTTACCTTCATAGTACTTAACATTTATCTTTCTCTTCATTATCTGCTCTACCTTAAGCAGTTCTGTCGCAGCAGAAGCTTTTGAGCTACCATCTGCAAGTAAAATACCGACTGCAAACCCCTTTGTTTTAGCAAAGCTTGCAAGTTTATTAAATGGTCTCTGACTCTTTTGATAGTCGGGTATAACCGCCAACATAGTCGTCACAATAATTCCGAGAATTACAATAAATGGTACCAATTTTTTCATCTTCAACTCCTAAATAAATATATATATCCATGTCTATTTTTTAAACTGCTCTTCAAGCTCTACTTCGATAGCTATCTGCAAAAGTGTTTGTATGGTGAGAGACTGCATCATCTTGTCATAAGCTGGCGTAAGGTCATTCTGTTTATTACGCATTTCTAAATAATTCTGACTGCTCATTGCACTTATGTATCTAGATATCTCATCAGCCGAATAGTTCTGCTTATAAAATGAATAAATTTTTGGTTTCATATATTCCCAATTAAATGAATCTACTATCTTTCCACTAACTCTATCAGCTTTCGCCTTGTCCTTTTCTTTCATCTTAATAAGATTTGTCTGCATCATTTTTACAAGAGGCATATAGATAGAGGAGATTGTTGAATTATAGCTCTGCGCCATACCTGATAGTTTAAAATATTCATCAAGTTGTTTATCTGTAGGTGGGGTAGCAAAAGCAGGGATAGAAACTACAAGAATTATAAAAATAAGAAATAAACGCATGTATTTAACCTCTTCCATAATATTGTATAAATATACACGTGAAAATGGAAAAAGCTATATGCTTTGGATATATTAAGATAATTTACAAAAGATACTGAGCCTTAATTAGGGCTTAATCTCTCTTTTGCTGCTTAAAGAAATCTATAAACGAGACAATATTTTCTTTCTTCGTAGCTTCAATATTCTCATTCAGGATAGCTTCATAGACCTCTTTACGGTGGACGCTCACATCCCTGGGGGCGTCTATACCGATCTTTACACTTCGTCCGGAAACGTCAACGATTTTGACTTCTATGCCGTCTCCGATTATTATGCTTTCGTTTATCTTCCTTGATAATACAAGCATCCTTAATCCTGTTTTGGAAATAGTGGAGACTTAATCTGCCACTTATCGTCTTCCAATATAATTTGTTTTGCTAGCTTCTTCTCCATATTCAGAGCGAGAGGGGCGCGCAAGTTTACTGTGGCATTCTTAGGTTGATCTGGGACAACAACTATTCCAAAAAGTTTAATATCCTTTTCACCTTCAGCTCCTAAGATTTTTAACTCTCTCTTATTTAGAGTAGGTTTATAATATGGAAAGAAGATATCTGGCTCTACCAGTATAAAGCAAATATTTACATCTTGCACCGACTGAAACCAGAGGAATGGGTAAGACTTATCATTTGAGATAAGTATAAAATCGCTCAGATCAGGAAATCCAAGAACTGGTGCAGACAAAGTTATTATATCTGTCTCCGCAAATTCAATTTCCCCGAGTTTGCCTGATACAATTTTTCGGGTTTCCATTGTTTCCTCACATTTTTTTACTGAGTTAGCACTCATGTTGCTCTCCTATATCTCTACAGATAATTCATAAGACTTATCTGGAGTATCTGTGCTGTGGAGCTAAGAGCGGCTTGATAAACCGTCTGAGCTACCTGAAAATCTGTTGTGGCTCTCGCCTGATCAACAGTTGTAGAACCTGTATATTCTGCCTTAAGTGAATCATTCATCGTAATCAGTGATTCGTTGAATGCTATGGCTGATTCTGCTCTATTTTGTCTGTTACCTACTGTTGTGAGCGCAACGTGGATCTGCGACTCTGCTTTTTCCATCACAGGGAGTTCATAAGATATCCCTGAACCAACAGCTACTGAATAGCTATCAGTTGCATAAAGGTAACCAGCATCGTAATGATGATAAATACCGTCTGTCACATAGTACTGCTCATTCGCTGTATCAAGCGTATAGTTGCTTACCAAATCTCCAGCACTTCCAGTAACTTTTAGTTTGGCGATGTCACCACCTTTTTCTATACCAAAAGTACCTTCGTAATCTCCGGAAACGTGCATTGAGTTGATGGTGGTGTCGTCAAAATGAAACCCCATCTTGTCTTCACCAATCTTTATACAGCTTATGCCTGTCAGACCACCATTCGTCAGTTGAGTATTGATATTGTCAATCAAATCTTCAAGTGACTGAAAATTTTCTCTATCTACAACAATATTCGCCGTTTGGTCAGCTCCGTCGTTATACCTGAAAGTTAGCGTTCTCGATGCAATATCCTTCTCACTAACATCCAATGTCGGTCTATATGGCGACTTTATCGTATCATCAGGGATGAGTTGATAGAACCCGAGGGCTCCCGCTTCATCACCAGATACTACTATATCGTCTACTGTGCCATAATTCTTAAATATTATTGTTCCATTGGCATTTAATTCTGCAACTACGGAGTTGGTTCCTAGTCCATTAGCAGGGGTTGTAAGCCCAGCTGGAAGGTTAACAGAGAGCTGTGCATTTACTACACTAAGTATCGCATTACTGTCTGCATAATTACCAGCAGGTACACTCACATTCACTGATGTATCCCAACCTGTTCCAGGAACATGATAGTTTACATCTAGAGTCGCGTTCGCTGTAAATGAAAGCTCAGGTAGTTGTTTACTCATAATAGGGCTATCCACCTGACCAAAGACAAAAGCTGTCTCTGTTGAATTGTAGTTCAGTGATATTTCAGTATTTCCAGACCCTGAATCTATCCTTAACCTACCTTCGTCATTATAAGCTTGTACTCCAAGTTGCTGGAGTGAGAAATCAGAGTTAATCTGATTTACTATATTATCAATAAGTACTGTACCATTAGCAGAATAACTAGAAGCCGGGATAGAATAATTCTTAAGGGTTATCTCTGGTGTTGTCTGATCAGATTTAAGCATTAAATCTATATCAATATCTATATCAGCATAATTTCCTACTGTTTCAGAAACCCAGTATTGCTCTGATTGGATATAGAATTCAGACTTATCACCGTAATATTCAACTTCAAAATTCAGTTCGTCGTTATAGTTACCTCTAAACTCTCCGTCAAAATACGGAACAGCCGTAGAGTTTAAGTCTGTATCAACCCACGCACTAGGAGCAGCGATACCTGAATCTGGGATATTTTTATCTAAAGCTTCGTATAAGTTTTTAAGTGACCTAAAAACGTCAACATTTTCACCCTCTTCAACAACGTTAAGATCTCCAAAACTCAAGTTTGAAAACTCTGTTAAGTCAACACTGAAAGAAGTCGAAGCTGTGATCTCTCCAAGTACAATACTCACTCCTTGAGTAAGATATATTTCCTCTCCGTTATAAGAAGATGCGGAGAGCGGGTTAGCACTATTATCAACGATAAGATTACCATTTGAATCTGTCACTTGCAGTGTGATATTCGCTGATACAATGACATCTACTGACCACTGCTCAGCAGCAGACCCAGAATAACGACCAGTTAATATTATATTAGGATCAAGCATAGGGTAACCCACACCTGTATTCTTCTCATCAATGCTAAATGTAAGTTTACTACTTCCACTTCTTAAATCCTGAATTTGCACTTTACCATCTACGATAGACGCATCTACTGCATTATCATACAGGTCCTCGACGAACGTTAGCATATCACTAATCCTTTGTTCATCAGCGATAGGATATCCAGTACCTTTAGCATTATCATACTCATATGCTGTAGCACCACCTGAGTCGTCTCTTGTAGCTAGGAATGTATCTTTAGTATAATTCTGATTAGTCAGAGTGAACGTAACTTTATAATCAGAGTTCGTCCCTGCTCCGACCCTTGCATATACGTCAAAACCTAGACCCTCATCTATAAGTGACTGATTAATCTTGTCTTCTATATCTTGAGCTGTGTCACCTGTTACAGCAGAAAACTCTATAGTTTCACCGTTCACGTAATAGGTATGTATTGTTCCACTAGCTGAAGCTGTTATTGCTAAGTCATCGTGTACTGTCTGAACAGGTCCATGATAGTTATCGAATGCAAGATCAAAGGTCGTATCACTACCTGTTGCAGTTATCGTAGTAGTCTTAAATCCGAGTGCATTATACTCAGAGCCAGTTACCTGTAGCTGAACACCATCACCTGCTCTAGTGGTCATAAACATCAGCTTATCACCATCATTTATAGCAGTAATTTCACCACCCAGCCCTTGATTCTGCAAGTGTCTATTAACGTTAAAGATGACCTCATCCATATCGTCATAGCCCTTCTTATCCATTTCAATATCATACTGTTTGCCAGCATATGTGATTGTAATAGTTCTTTGATCGACAGTAGCATTAGACATGTCTAGTTTTACATTCTCTGGACTTGTTATACGAGCGACTCCGATCTTATAACCATTATGGTCTGTTCCGGAAAAAACAACAGAATCAGCTGTGGAGATATTTGCACCATCCATACTGGAAAAGAGTGTTGTCTCCGAGATAGGTAATCCGTTTATAGTATTAGACATAGTTCCTAGGACAGTTCTATATGTCTCCATAAAGATATCTTGACCAGAAACATTTATTGTTACATCTTGGTTTGCACCGATCTTAGACTGAATCTCACCATCATCACCAATAAATCTAATGTCATCACCAGGAGTATAGTTAAATGACATTTGAAGTGATTGTCCATCAATCATATTATCTGGAAGTTTTATACCAACACCTCTACCAGTACTTATGACCTGCCCAGGCACAAAGCTAGTTGTAAGGATATCGGATGTAAGGTTCCCATTCTCTGTTGTCTCATCACTACCATTACTATCAATTATTACGTTTTTATTCTGAGAATCGACCATACTAACATACACAACACCATTAACGGCAGTTGCTGTTGCAGTATATGAGCCTTCTGCAAGATCAGGCATATCACCATATAACCTTGAAGTAAAAGCCTCTGCTCCATCAAGGTTAGAAATAACAGAGGTAACCATCCTTTCTCCAGAGGTAAATGGAGGATCTTCAGTTTCAAATCCACCAAAAATGTATCTGTCCATATACTGAGAGTTTCCAATATCTATCATCTCTTGATAAATATTCAGAACTTCACCAGCGATAGCTTTTCTACTATCGGCATCTTGAGAGTCATTTATACCCTGGATGGCAAGCTCGTCTTTTGCTCTTGAAAGGATTTTAGATGCGTTCTGTAGTTCACTATCTTCGTTATTTATCCATATTAATTCATTATCTGCATTTCTATTATATTGAGTAGCGTCATCAACAGATCGTTGGATGTTATATGCTGTCAGGTAGTTAACTGGGTCATCTTCTGGATTAAGAAGATTTCGCCCTTTATAAACCTGCTCATTCGCTCTGACAAGAGTATTCAGGGAGTGGTTAACACCATTCAAATATTTCATTGTCATATAATTATATGTAATTCTCATATCATTATCCCCTTAGCTACCCTTAAGCCCCTAGACCATTGACAAGAGTTGCAAGCATCTCATCTATTGTTGTGATAAACCTAGAACTAGCCTCAAATGCTCTTTGGAATTTCATAAGATTTGTCATCTCTTCATCCATAGAAACACCTCTTATCTCTTCTAGCTTCAAAGACAACTGACTAATAGCCTGCTCCTTTGTCGAAACATAAGTATCAGCTTTAGATTTGTCACTACCGATACTTGCTACAAAAAATGAGTAAAACTCATCAATAGTAATATCCTGTTCATTTATTAGATTCTGCCCCTTAAGGTTAGATATTTTGGCAGCATTCTCGTTATCACCAGGAGCACCACTTGCTGATGCAGCAATGAAACTACTGTTATCTTGAATGATAGTAGAAACACCAATATTAGAGGCATCGCTACCTGAGAAGAAACCATAAGTCCCTGAAGCTACGAGAAAATTAGATGTATCTTCAGAGAACGTAAAGTCATAACCTGATCCAGCTGTTATCTTTATAGAGTTATTTACAGATATTGATGCCTGAATCATTCCACCATTTGGGTTACCATCAGCAGAAGATATTTTGGTAATTATCGAGTTCATATTATCTATGTCTGGGTCGATCTCTATATCAAGATCGTTTACTTTTGTCCCTGATTCGTTGTAGATAGATATTCTAAGAGTACCTGCATTTACAGTAAGAGGAAGAGCGCCTGCAGGTTCGTTAAATGTATATGTAGGGTTTGTCACACCATTTGATGATGAAATCTGAGTAAGCCTATTAGTCCCCTGACCAACAGAGTGTATCCTGTTTGTCTCTTCAATAAGTGTGGTTGCAAGAGAGTTAAGTGTGTCCTTATACCCTTCTATCAGATCATCACGGTTATACATTTCTCCAGCAATACTTCCACTTTTAAAAGCAGTAGTAATGTTAACCCTATCCCGATCTTGATCTTTAGTTCCCCAATAAATCTCTACATTCGGGTTATCTACGGATGCCTTTTCTGCAGAAATATTGAATACAACCCCTTCATCAACGAGGGCATTACCACTAACGTATACAGCCACCTGTCCAGAGGTCCGCTCGTTAACAGTAATATTTGTAATCTCAGCTAATCTATTTAGGAGAACCTGTCTTTGATCTCTAAAATCGTTTGCAATCTCTCCACCAGCTTCACTCTGTGCGATATTTTTATTAAGGTATGCGATATTGTCAGATATCTGATTTATCTCGTCAACATACTCTATGATGACAGTGTTACTCTCTTCTTTAATACTCTGTAAAGCATTATAGCTACTTTGAATTTTCTCAGAGAGCATAGATGCTTTTTCTATAAGAGTTTCACGTTTAATAAGTGCTTCGTCAGACTGGTCTGGGGCTGTATTGGCAAGATCACTCCATGCATCAAAATATTCTTGCATAGACTCACCAAGACCTGACCCATCTTCAAGCTCGTTAAAATATACCTCTACCTTAGAAAGAGAGAGTTGCATAGACTCGTAATATTGTAAATCTGACGTTTCATCCCTAATAGTAGATGCCATAAGATCGTCATATATTCTTTCAACTGAATCAACGTTAACACCACGACCGAATATAACATTACCTCTAACTGATGGATCCATGGTTTCAAGCGTTACTCTTTGTCTTGAGTAGCCTTCTGTATTCACGTTAGCGATGTTGTGACCAGTTACATCGATCCCCGCCTGCGAAGCGTAAAGACCAGACACACCAGTCGAAAAAATATGCATTAAGTTAGACATATAAAGCCTCCGGCAATAATTGCCACATTAGCCTGTTCTGCTGATAGTTGATGTTCTGGCCTGTGAATAGCCTTTATTGATACCATAGGTGTTAGTACCAGCTATCCCTAGCTTGCTGAAAACGCCATCTATCAGTGAGATATTAGTTTTGTATAGAATTTTGAGTGACAAATTTAGCTCGCTTATATCGCGAACAACCAAGATAAGGTTATTGCGTACTTCGTGGAGCTCTTCTGAATATTCACCAGCATGAGAATCAGCTATATCAAGAACTTTAAGCCCTTCAACGCCTGTCTCTTTCTCAACCTTCTTTAGACATTTCCTGAACGCTTCATCAAGAATCTTCTCTTTATATGCAAGTGTATCTTTCTTTTTGACAAGGTCGATTGTTTTTTCTGCATCCCAAGTAACAACGCACTCTTTCTCAGCCTCGAGAATGTCTCTCATCTCTGAGTAAAGGGTTTCTTGTGATTTAAGAATTTCGATTAAATCTTTAACGCTTTCCATCTCATACCTCCGAGTATTTCGGCAGTAATGAGAAACAGGTTATAAATTATTAAATAGGTTTGAAAAAAGTTATTTTAGAAAAGGTCGTCAATTGCAGTTTGAACGATTTTTTCAGCAACATCTCTGCCTGATACATCGTACTGACCACTTTCGATCTTGACCTTGAGCTCTTGAACAAGCTCAACTCTAATTTCTGGAGCACCTTTGAGGCTTTCTTTAATGTTAGCCACATCTTTAGCGCCGCTAGAGAGTGATACTTTATCACTGCTAGAACTGTCACTAGAGCCTACAGATGATGATTTCTCATCCTTCTTTTTGGCTGATGTGTCTTTCAGTCTGTTAAGATCAAATTTGAATTTGTCGTCAATTCTCATCTTAGTGCCTCCGGTACATCTAGATAATCGTTCACTTTCTAAAAAACTTTAGCAGTTTTTATCTAGTTGTTCCAGTTTTAATTACTTTTCTTTCCTACTTCCTGTTCTCATAGTTTCTCATTTATAGAAGAAGCAACATTCGTGCCATTCATTTTGCTTTGTAAATCAAGGAATTGGCTTGAAGTGCCTATACTGTTTTTTCCACCTGGGAAATTATTACCATCGACTCCATGTAAATGCTTGCTCATAGAGTCATACAACATTTTCGAGAGTCCCATACCTTCGCCCTCTGAAGACTGTTTAGCAATCTCCGTATCCATCATCTCTGTAAATATCTCTTCACCCATGCCTTTTTTAATCAAACCACCATCCTGAGTAGCCTCTCTCATAGATGCGAACATCTTGGCCATAAATAGTGCTTCAAATTCTTGGCATGCTTTTTCTAATCTTTTACTTTCGTTTTTTGTGTAATTAAGGTCTGAACTTATAGCTTCTGTATACATTACATCACCTGTAGTTCGCCGTGGAGTGCACCAGCAGCTTTTATTGCTTGTAGTATAGAGATCAAATCTCTTGGTGTTACGCCTATTGCGTTTAAGCCTTTTACAAGGTCACTTATACTGACACCCTCTGGAACTATCATCAGTTTAGCTGTCTCCTCTTCAACAGTGATTTCTGTCTCTTCTGTCTGAGTGCCACCATCACCGAGGAAATCAGGGTCTTGAACCTCAACAGTTGAGTTAATACTTATGGTGAGGTTACCGTGCGATACAGCTACAGTGTTGAGCCTAACATCGGCTCCCATTACTATTGTGCCTGTTCTCTCATCTACAACAACTCTTGCGAGATGAGTAGGCTCTATTTGGGATTTAAGTACTGAGTCGAGATAAACATAGAAATTCTCTCTTTCTTCTGCAGGTACAGCCACCTCAAGTGTTGAAGTGGAAGTTATCTTTGCAACATCCTGCCCTACTCTTGTATTAACAGCCGCTTGAGCTTTCACTAAATCGGTAAGGTTTCTCTGCTTAAATGTGAGAACGATTTTGCTCTCATCCATCTCAAAAGGAATCTCCTGCTCCACGATAGCTCCGTTAGGGATCATACCTACTGTTGCGTGGTTCTTTATAGCCCCTGCACCAGATGCAGATACGTTCATACCACCTACAGATATAGGTCCTTGAGCAACAGCGTAAACCTGTCCGTTTGCAGCAGACAGAGGAGTCATAAGGAGTGTTCCACCTTCGAGAGACTTTGAATCACCAACAGATGAAACAACTACATCCACCTTTGTACCCATCTTCGAGTATGGTGGAAGCTTTGCAGTAACCATAACAGCCGCAACGTTCTTTACACTAACGGCGTCTTTGGTAACTGTTATACCCATACGTTCCATCATGTTAACCAATGACTTAACAGTAAAATCTGTACCAGATTTGTCACCAGTACCGTTAAGACCTACTATTAGTCCATACCCGATCAACTGGTTGTCCCTGATTCCTTCAACGTTGGAAATATCTCTTATCTTCACCATTGCAAAAGAAACGTTTGCAATAAGAAGTATTAATAGTGTGATTACTGTCCTTTTCATTTTTAATCTCCCTAGAATGGCATGATCCAGCTGAGTAGAGTCATCAGCCAGCCAGGTTTATTAGAATCTGAAAGCATGCCTTGTCCGCTATAAGCTATTTTCGCATCTGCAATAGATGTTGATTGAACTGTATTATCTGAGTTGAGATCCTTCTGACGAACGATACCACTGAGGGTAATAGTCTGTTTCTCGTGGTCTACTATGATTTCTCTGTGCCCCTCTATAACTAAGTTACCTGAAGGAAGAACCTCAGTAACTCTAGCTGCTATAGTACCGGTGATTGTATCTGTCTTAGATTTTGTCCCACTACCTGAAAAGGAGCTAGATGAACCTAACGAGTTATCCATGCTTAGATCATTCCCAGTCCCCAGAACGTTACCTACACCCAAGTTAAGTGGAAGACCTAATAAGCTTGTCAGAGTTGAATCCGCGGCTTGTGATTTAGATGTTGCAGTTGAATTAGAGTTAGAAGCTGAAGCCTTCTCTACTATCTCAACAATAATGATATCACCTACGTGACGACCTTTATAGTCGAGAAATAAGCTACCTTTAGCAGCAGTAGCCATCCAAAGAGATGGTGACGGTCTTCTAGCATCAAGCTGTTTCTTATATTCAGCAAGTTCTTGCTGGTAACTATTCTTAAGAGCTTCGTTATCGAATGTTGGTTTTTTAGCACATCCTGTAAAAAGGACTGTCGCTGCTATTATCATTATTAGGGCTCTGACTTTCATGTCTTTACTCCGGTAATTTTTTCATCTACCAGACTAATAACAAGAAGTGTGCCAATTATGAAGAAGGGATGAAAGGGTTGACATGCAAGCCCTATTGGAAATTTACAAGAACTTTACGGCCTCTCATGTATTTTCCGCGGACAATTTTACCACTTGTAGTATTTTTCACTCGGACATTTTTTCCGATATAGGCGTTCTCCTGTAACTCTCCGCCAGTAGTCACATTAAGCTGACCATTATTAAAAACTATTGCCACGCTGGAACCTTCAAGAGCATCCGGTTTTTTCATCACATCACCAGTCGTAACTGGTCTGCCAGCGGAAATGTTTCGTGATGCTATAAGTCCATCAGTGTCAGTTATAGATTCTCCACGAACCTTAGAGAGATCATATCTCTCCAAAGCAACAAGATTACCTATATCGTGCCCTTTTCTAATAGTACTCTTAGCTACATAAATATCTTTAAACGCTTTAAGATTAACAGTGTAATTGAATTTACGTTGTCCATTATCTATCGCAACTGATACATTCCCAAATCTATTTTTCGGAACATTTAGATCGTAGCCTTTTTCCTCTGAATAATAAAATGGGCGTCCCATACGTATGGTTCCTATCTCAATTTCAATTTCGCCATACATAACAGATAAAACATCCTGAATATCACTCTTAAACCTATCTTCAGTCAGGAGTTTTCCACGTCTTTTGAAAGTGACCTCTCCAGCTCTTGCGCCTGCAATATTATACTTGTTTATAATAAACATAGACATCTGGCGGTTTATAGTCTTCTCTTCACCGTAGTCCAGCCCACAAAAGATATCATCCTTTATACCTATATCCGGAAAAATATCCTCAAGCATAATACACTCTGAGTCTATAGCAATCTGCTCATAGGCTCTGGCACTAAGCATGGAAGATACCAACAAAAGTATAAGTAAAAGGCTTTTATACATTATTACCTCTTAAGGTTATTTACTATTTGAAGCATTTCGTCACCAGTCTGAACGCACTTAGAGTTAATCTCATATGCTCTCTGACCTGTGATCATATTTACCATTTCATCTACCACACTCACGTTAGACATTTCAAGAATATTTTGTGCGATAGAACCAAAACTATCCTCACCAGGAGTTCCAGCAACAGGGTCACCGCTAGCTCCAGTAGGCATAAAAAGGTTTTTACCAATAGATTTAAGACCGGCAGGGTTAATAAATCTAGCAAGTTCAAGCTGACCTATCTCTTGAGCTACATCTTCACCTGGAAGGGAGACACTTACTGTACCGTCCTCTCCAAATGAGATATTAGAAGCATCCTCTGGTACAGTGATATTTGGTTCCATAAGGTAACCGTTAGGATTTACAAGGTTTCCATTACCATCAAGTTTTAGCGAACCAGCTCTTGTATATGCTAAGTCACCATTAGGCAATTGAAACTGAAAATATCCGTCACCTTCAATAGCGATGTCAAGATTTACACCTGTGTATTGAAAGTTACCTTGCGTATGCACCTTCTCTATAGATGACACCTTTGAACCAAGACCAACCTGAATACCTGTCGGGTGTGTAAGTCCAGCAGCAGAGATTGATCCAGCCGGCTTAAGTTCTTGGTATATAAGGTCTTCGAAATGTGCTCTACTCTTTTTAAAGCCTACGTTATTTACGTTTGCCAGGTTGTTTGCGATAGTATCAATATTTGTCTGTTGGGTCGTCATGCCTGTGGCGGCAGTCCATAAAGTTCTAAACATTTCCCGCTCCTTATCTAACTACGCCTACTTCATTTACGGCTTTTGCATTCATTGTTTCGAAACTAGCTATTATCTTTGAATATGATTCAAACCCTCTTGAGGCTTCGATCATCCTAACCATCTCGTCTATAGGATTTACGTTACTTCCTTCTAAATATCCTGTAATTAGACCTGGATTTTCTGCTGGTTGAGGAAGAGCATCTACTGCGATATACAGATTTTTTCCTGATTTTTGCAGATTAGCTGTATCTTCAAATTCTAATATGTCTATTGCGCCAATTGGTGCGCCATCAACAAGAATGTCGCCCTCCTCTGTAACAACAGCTCCTTCCGGTATCCTAACTGCCTGAGCAGTATTTATGTTACTTACGATGTTATAACCTTCCATAGTTGTTAGCTCGTTTCTGTCGTTAGTAGTAAAAGATCCATCTCGTGTAAACCTGATACCAAAAGGGGTATCAACAGCAAAAAACGCTTTTGGGTTACCTAATGCCATATCAAGCTCTTGCCCTGTTTCTTTCAAATATCCCTGCTCAAAACTAACTTTAATGTCATGAAGTCTAACAGTTGAGTTGATCATTTTATTGTAATCACTATCCCTAATGATATCGTTTGTGTGTTCAGTCTTGTTTGGTATGTATTCAGAAAAAACAGGAATCTCTTTCTTATGCCCAACAGTGTTAATGTTTGCAAGATTGGATGCAATAATATCCATCCTCTTCTGCTGCATAGCCATACCACTTGTTGCTGTGTATAGTCCGTTTAACATTCTAGTTCACCTCTTCTTCTTTGCCGACTAGCTTTTTTGCGTACTGAACAAGTGCCGCAATATCACCGTGGGCATCTGGCATGCCTTCTGCCATTATGTGTGTCATACCTTTCATCGTGAGCTCTGTTACAGGCTTGGCTCTTTTAGTAGCATAGTACCAAAAGTTCCTATCTGACTTACTCTCTACTCTTATGCTTGCTGCATATGTAGGGATGTCGAGTTTATCCACGATACTAAGAGATATCTCGGAATAATTAAGCCCATATGTCTTACTTAGAGATTCTCTTACGTTTGTCACAACGATATATTCAGCGTCTGCAGGGTTCGAAACTGGGACACCATATTTTGCTAATGTTAAATAATTACGAATCATCCGACCCATCTCTTCATCATAAACAAAAGTCTCGCCGTTTGATATTTTAGGAGGAATTACAAAGAAAAAACTACCAGGGACAAGCTTTTTAGCTACCTGAGATTTATAATCGACGATCTTTTCTTTTGTCTTATCTATAACGAGTGATGAAAGATTTGCATTCATTTCTGCTGCTAACAAAATATATGTAAAACCTGACGCTTTTAAAAATATCCCTAATGAATCACTAGCGAAGCCTACTGTCTCACTCACAGCTGATTCTACTGTTTTACCAACAGGTTTAATCACATTCAAAGCTGGCTTTACAGGCGTCAAAAGCACTGTTTCTGCCTGAGTCGTAATGCACCCTGTAACCATCATCATAATAATTAAGACAGGAAATAATTTCTTCATCTCGTACTCCTTAGGTACTTGACAAGCAAGCCCCATGCCAACAATCTCTGCACATTGAGGCTTATTTATGAGTTAATTCAATATACTCCCACGTTATTCGTCTCCCGTTGGTCGCCTAAAAAGCTATTTGTCATTCTGCGTAAACTTAGCCACGAATAACTTCTATCACAAACCTGCTTCTGTTTACTTCGTGTGCTCCATCATAGAGCAATGCCTGCACATTAAGCCCTCTTGTCATTGTGCTTTTTACACCCCTTATCAAGAGCAGGAAGAAGGGTTACATACAAATGTGTATTGCTTCTACGCACCACAATGAAAAATTAATTGCAAATGATTCGCATTTGTATATAATAACCCACATGGAAAGATGTAAACCTGAGATACTTCTCAAAACAACAAAGACTAAAATGACAGAAGCTAGAAGTAGATTGCTTGATATTCTACTAGAGTCAAAAGCTCCAATATCTGCAAACCGATTGCATGAATTAACCTCTAAAGAAACCTCCGTGGATCTTGCAACAGTTTATAGAGCCTTAAAAGTATTCACAGAAAAGGGACTCGCAAGAGCGGTCAATATAGATGGAGATACTATCTATTACGAAAAAGCATGTGAGCATAATCCACTACACGCTCATTTTTATTGTGAGAATTGTGGAAATGTTGAATGTCTTGATCCTTTTGGATTTGAAGAGAGTGCATCTTTCCTCAGCATGGCGAAAGACAAAAAGATCAATACTGTAGATATGGTATTGAAGGGTAGGTGTGCAGAATGCGTCTAATCTTACTACTAATAACTCTTTCTATACTCATTTCATCAACCTCATATGCCAAAGTTAATGTATATGTAAGTATTATTCCTCAGAAATTCTTTGTTCAAGCTATAGGTAAAGAGAGGGTAAATATAAACGTTATGGTTATGCCCGGTGCCAGCCCAGCCACATATGAGCCTCGTCCAAAACAGATGATAGACCTATCTAAGACAGATATATATTTCGCAATAGGCTCTCCATTCGAAAAATCATGGGTTCCTAAATTCGAGTCTATAAACAACAACATAAAAGTAATTCATACAGATAAAGGTATTGTAAAACGTATAGTGGAAAGACATGTCCACCATGAAGAAGACGAGCATATCCATGAGGGCGAAACAACCACAACCAAAGATCCTCACATTTGGCTAGACCCTATGCTGGTTATCCATCAGATGCAACACGTAGCAAATGCTTTATGCGAGGCAGATGCTGATGGATGCAACTACTATAACAGCAATCTTTCAAAATTTACGAAGGACACAATAGCTCTCGACAGAAAAATCAAAGAGATCGTTTCAAAATCTGATGGTAAGTATTTTATGGTATTTCATCCATCATGGGGATATTTCGCTGACAGATACGGGCTTCATCAAATACCCGTAGAGTTGGAAGGGAAAGAACCTAAGCCAGCAGATTTAAAAGAGTTTGTAGAGTTAACCCGTAAGTTAAAGCTAAAAGCTATATTCATTCAGCCTCAGTTTTCGAAAAAAGCAGCTGAATTAATAGCTAAAGAGACAGGCGCAAATGTTGTCGCTGTTGATCCTTTGGCAGAAAACTGGCGAGCCAATCTTTTATATGTAGCAAAGCTTATCTCTACATCATTCTAGATATAAAAGTAAAAGAAGTCTCCATTATGCTCTGACACCTTTAATCTGTCAGGGTCAATAGCGTCCAATAATGTCTGGACAGATTGTTCATCGACGCCAAAAACTCCAGAGATATCAACCATACTACACGGTCGCATAGAAATTAGTCTGATTAGTTGTTCAGCCGTAAGCTCACCTGTTGACAGTTCTTTTATATAGTTCCCTACAGGCTCAACATTCAACCCAGCATATTTAAAAAGCAATGCAACCTCTAACAACCCCTTCTCTGAAACAGTCTTCGCTCTGGAAAAGGCAGGCGGACGATGAACAGTGTTAAGCTGTACAAGGTCATATTTACTTCTTTTAATTATATTAGCGATCTTCGAGAGCTCATTTTCACTATCGTTCATCCCCCCACAAAGCAGGACTTCGATAAGCAGTCGCCCTTTAAATTCGTGAGTAAAACTTATTAGGGCTTCATTAATTTCTTCAATATTTAGTGATTGATTCGGGGCACAAACTTTTCTGTAAGCTTCCTCAGTCGCAGCATCTATACTGGGCACGACTACATCAGCATACATCAATTCGCTTCTGACACCTTCATCAGTAATGAGTGACGAATTAGTTAAAACAGCTACAGGGTGTTCACTAATCTTTTTTATCTCTTTAATTATGTAACCTAGATCGAGGTTTAGGGTTGGTTCCCCTGCTCCTGTTATTGTGACTATATCTAAATCTGATTTTAACTCAAAATAATTATCTCTAAATTCAGCAATAATCTCATCTGCATCGGCATATCTCGCACGCTCTATTATACAACTTGTTGTTCGACCTACTTCGCAGTAAATGCAGTTCATCGTGCATATCTTATGTGGGATAATATCTATCCCTAAAGAGCGACCTAATCTCCTAGAAGGGACTGGTCCAAAAAGGTATTTATATTTGTCAGTATAAGATTTCATATATACTCCGAAAACACATAATAAGCCTTTGACGCAAAAAATCAATAACTGCGGTATAATAAACATATGAGCAAATAGAGTTGCGCTTCACAAAAATCTTTGTTAAAAATAATAGAGAGCATTTGTGCAATACATCTTATAACAGATAATTATACAAATGCTTAAAATAATAGCGTTTTTTAAACTTATAATGAGAGAAACATATTAGGTAAATTTAGTCTCTTTTTAACTGAGGGATTATTTTATGTGGAGGTTTTAGAATGAGCCTTAGACAAATTCTCAAGGGCTACGACATTAGCAGAAGGGATTTTATGAAGTATTGCACAGCACTTAGTGCAACCCTCGCTCTCCCACCAGCTATTGCTCCGCAGATAGCGGAAGCTCTCGAAAACGAAGACACAAGACCACCAGTCATCTGGCTTGAGTTCCAGTCATGTTCTGGTGATTCAGAAGCACTTCTACGCTCTGGTAGACCAAAAGTAGGCGACCTTATTTTGGATGTCATATCCCTTGATTATTCAGAAGTAATCATGGCGGCGTCTGGTCATCTTGCAGAGGAAGCAAAACACCTCTCTATGGAGCACAATAAGGGTAAGTATATACTTATTGTAGAAGGGGCTGTCCCAGTTGACGACAATGGTGTTTATTGTTGTATAGCTGGTGATTCAGCGATTAACCATCTCAAAAAAGCAGCAGCGGGCGCGGCAGCTATCATATCTGTTGGTAACTGTTCATGCTTTGGCGGCATTCCAGCAGGACACCCAAACCCGACAGGGGCAAAAGGCGTAGCTGAATTAGTTAGCGGAACACCTGTTATCAACCTCCCTGGTTGCCCTATGAACTGTGATAACCTCACAGCACTTATAGTGCACTACCTTGTGTTCGGCTCCTTCCCAGCAGTAGATAAACATCTCCGTCCTAAATTCGCATACGGCAAGCGTATTCATGACAACTGCGAACGCAGAGGTCACTTTGACGCTGGTCAGTACACAGAAAAATGGGGAGATGAAGGGCACCGTCAAGGTTGGTGTCTATATAAAATGGGCTGTAAAGGTCCAGAAACATTTCATAACTGCCCTACTCTCCGCTATAACGATGGACTCAGTTGGCCTGTCATGGCTGGTCACGGGTGTGTTGGTTGTGCAGAGCCAGGCTTCATGGACACTATGTCACCGTTCTACCGTAGACTTCCTGACATACCAGGCTTCGGCGTAGAGTCCACAGCGACTAAGCTCGGTCTAAAGGTACTCGGTGTATCTGCGGCAGTGTTCGGTGTACACGGTATAATCAACTTATTCCGCAACAGAAACGTTGTAGAGCAAGTTGAGAGTGAACACTTAGATAATGAAAATAGGGAGAGTTAAACATGGCTGAAAGGATTGTAGTAGACCCTATCACCAGGATTGAGGGGCACCTCAGAATAGAGGCCAAGGTTGAAAACGGCAAGATTGTAGACGCATGGTCTAGTGGAACTATGTTCCGTGGTATCGAAAAGATACTTCAGGGGCGTGACCCACGTGACGCATGGTACATCACACAGAGATTCTGTGGTGTTTGTACTACTGTGCACTCCATCGCATCAATACGCTCTGTCGAAAATGCTCTTGGTATCAGTATTCCGTTCAATGCGGAACTAATCAGAAACATAATAATGGGCTCCCAGTATGTGCAAGACCACGTGATACACTTCTATCACCTACACGCACTCGACTGGGTAGATATAACAAGCGCACTCAAGGCTGACCCTAAAAAGACAGCAGCTATGCAGCAATCTGTTTCCGACTGGAAATATAGCTCTGAGGACTACTTCAGAGGCGTACAAGAGAGACTAGGTGCATTCGTAAAGACTGGTCGTCTTGGTCCATTTGCCAACGCTTATTGGGGACACTCAGCATATAAGCTTCCGCCAGAGGCCAACCTTATGGCGACTGCACACTACCTTCAGGCTCTTGAGCTTCAGAAGGAGATCATCAAAATTCACGCTGTTCTCGGTTCTAAGAACCCACACCCACAGACATTTCTTGTGGGCGGTATGTCTATACCAATCGATCAGAACAGCCAAAATGCTATCAACGCAGATAAGATCGCTATGATGCTTGAGTACAACAAACTTGCTAAAGAATTTGTTGAGCAGGTGTACATCCCTGACATCCTCGCTGTTGCCCCATTCTATCTTGACTGGGCTGGCATAGGTGCAGGACACAAAAACTATATGTCTTATGGTGAATTCCCTGAAACACAGAAAGGTTATCCAAACGACATGTGGTTACCATCGGGTATAATAAAAGGTGGCGATCTGTCTAATATCATAAGTGTTGACCAGTCAAAAATAGCAGAAGACTGTGCACATTCATGGTATGAAGATAAATCTGCGAAGCACCCATTTGACGGAGCATCAGATAAAAAATATACAGGTCCACAACCTCCATATGACTTCCTTGACGTAGATAAAGACTACTCATTTGTCAAAGCTCCTCGCTATGATGGAGAGCCAATGGAAGTTGGTCCTCTAGCGAGAATGCTTGTAGCATACGCTAAGGGGCATAAGGATGTTAAACCTGTTGTTGACTTCGTACTTGGTAAGCTCGGAGCAGGACCAGAGGCATTATTCTCTACCCTCGGTCGTACAGCAGCCAGAGCTATCGAAACACTTGTAACAGTGAAAAAGGTTGACCAGTGGATTATGGATCTCGCTACAAATATTAAATCTGGCGATTACGCTATCCACGCAAATGAGAAATGGGAACCTTCGTCATGGCCTATGAACGCTAAGGGTTACGGTTGGCATGAAGCTCCACGTGGGGCTCTTGGTCACTGGATCGTTATCGAAAACGGCGAAATTAAGAACTATCAGGCAGTTGTTCCATCAACATGGAACGCTGGTCCTATGGATAAAGGGGACGTACACGGTCCTTATTAGCAGTCACTCATAGGCACACCAATAGCTGACCCAGACAAACCTGTAGAGATCCTGAGAACTATCCACTCGTTCGACCCATGTCTAGCTTGTGCTGTACATGTTTATGACGAAAAGAACGTCCTCAGATCAAAGGTTAAGATACTTTAAACAAAATTGGCAGAGGGATACCTCTGACCATCTTGAGACCACACAATTATATAAAGCCGGGTGTTCGCATCCGGCTTTTATTATAGGACATACGTTATGAATTTACTCGTACTCGGAATAGGTAATCTTGTCATGAACGATGATGCGGCTGGCGTCCATGTGGCACAAGAGCTCGCGAAAAAATATAATAACAAACAGGATGATCTTCTTGTCTTAGATGGAGGGACACTTGGTCTCGATCTATTAGGGTACATAGACTGGGCAGACAAGCTCGTCCTTATTGACGCTATCGACCTAAACATGGAACCAGGCACAGTGGTAAAGCTAGAGGGTGACGACATAGATGTAGCTTTTGATAACAAGCTTTCTGCTCACCAGATGGGGATGAAAGACATGCTACTCACATCAGAGTTGATAGGTCAACGCCCAGCGGAAGTAGTCTTTTATGGTATCCAGTCCTCCTCTATCCAGATGGATATGGAGCTATCTGAACCTGTCAAAAAGAATCTACCAAAGCTTACTGATCATGTCGAGCAGGAGATAATTTCATTTTTATCATAACCCCCATCCACGTTATTCTGAGGAACAGAGTGACGTAAGACTCTACAGACATAAAACGATATGGATGCTCTGAACTACACCAAAACAGGCCAGAAAACCACAACCAGAGATCGTTGCGTAGAAATGTACTTCTCCTCATAATGACAAACAAAGGCAATCTGTCTATTTGTAAATTAAATCTCACTATGTTATTCTACATGATGTCTTTTATCGGAGATGAACATGGCACAAATGAACGCAAAAGAAGCACTCTCTCTCGCAAAATCATATCACCAAAAGGGTGACTTAGCAAAAGCTGAACAGGTATATTCTGCTGTTTTGCAGGTTGACCCTCATAGCGCAGAGGCTATGCATAATATCGGTCTTATATTCGCAACCAAAGGGGATATGAAAGCCGCAATCTCTTCCATCAAAAAAGCGATCGAATTAGATAGATCAAACCCTGAATTCCATAATAATATAGGCGAGTTATACAGAAAGAATGGACAATTTGAGCATGCACAGTTTCATCTTAGTTCCGCAGTCGAACTAAAACCCAACTACGGCGAGGCATACTCAAACCTTGGTCTTGTATTTAGACAGATAAACGACATAGATAGTGCAAAACTTTGCTTTGCCAATGCTCTGGAGATCAACCCTAAGAATGTTGCCGCACTCATAAACAGTGGTAACCTAATGAGAGAAGAGGGGCTCTTCGACGATGCTGTTGAGTGCTATGAAGCAGCTCTCGAAATTTCACCTGATAATCCAACAGCTTTAAAAACTATCTCTATGTCGTATTACCAATTAGGCGATTATAATACATCGGCAAAATATCTTAGCAGGCTCACTACAGGTCACCCAGAGATGCATGCCGAGAAGCTAGATCTCGCTCTCATATGCCTTCGCAATAAAGATTTCCGCAAAGGTTTTCAGCTACTAGAATCAAGACTAAAGTGTTACGAAATAATGAAAGGCGATACAGAAACACTATGGCGTGGAACAGGTCAGGATGACAAAACCTTATACATATACAATGAAGACCATGTTTTCAACAGTATAGGCGACACAATCATGTTCGCTAGGTACGTCAAAGAGCTTGAGCGTTTCTCACCTGCAAAAGTTATCTTTAAGGTTCAGCCAGAGCTGGTAGAGCTACTTAGTGCGAACATGCCAGATTTCGTGGAAGTGACTGATCAGGACTGCACTGAATTCGATAAACATTCACCACTATACAGCCTTGGGCTTATTATGAATGCAAGAGCAAAGACTATCCCTAGCACTGACGGATACATCAACGTAGACGCAACTAACGATGATAAATCTGACAAAACAAAAGTCGGGCTATCTGGTATAGGCGAAATTGATTCAATAAGCGAGGAAGCTCAAACATATAATATAGATAAGCATCAAACCATCACAGAAAAAGCGAATGCAATAGCAAACCTAGACATGATTATCACAACCGATAACGACACAGCTCACCTAGCTGGAGCCATGGGTAAAAAGACAGCTCTCATCATAGACGAGAAGCATGACTGGCGTTGGTTCAATGCTAAGAACGAAAAAGCTTCAGAGTGGTATAGTAATGTTACTTTTTATCTTAAGCCAGAGGGCGAAACCCTCTCTAATGTGATAAAATCTATTAACATTTAGCTTTCGACCAGACTGAAACGTCACTTCCAAATAGGCGAATTGACAAAGGAAATGGCGAGTGCTAAAAAGGATTAGATCAGTATTTTATATACTCTTAAGGAGGTAAGCCTTGAGTAGTTTTGAATATAACAATAATGAACTTTATTGTGAAGGTGTCTCTCTGAAGCAGATAGCCGAAGAGGTTGGAACACCATATTACGTTTATAGTGCAAAAGAATTCCGCACACAATACCAGCATTTTTATAATGCATTCAACAAGATTGATCGCATAGTCTGCTTTGCAGTGAAGGCTTGTGGCAACATAGGCATATTATCCCTACTTTCGTCCGAAGGCTGCGGTGCTGATATTGTATCAGGCGGCGAGCTACATAGAGCCCTATCCGCAGGCATGGATCACTCAAAAATAGTCTTTGCAGGCGTTGGTAAAACACGTGAAGAGATAATATTCGCTATCAAATCTGATATACTCATGTTCAATGTTGAGTCTCGCCAAGAGATCGACTTACTTAATGAGTGTGCACTAGAGCTAAATAAACGAGCAAGAATTGCCATCCGCGTTAACCCTAACGTAGATGCTAAGACTCATCCATATATTTCTACAGGGCTAAAAGAAAACAAATTTGGTATCCCTGTTAAAACAGCAAAAAAAGACTACATCTACGCTAATTCCCTAGATGGAATAGATGTCGTATGTATCCATTGCCATATAGGCTCACAGCTTATTGATGTATCCCCTTTTAGAGATGCGGCAGAAATCCTTGTGAAGCTAATTAAAGAATTACGAAAAGAACGTATAAACATAAAATATTTAGACCTCGGTGGAGGACTAGGAATAACCTATAATGATGAGGCGAGCCCTTCCCACAGCGACTATGCTGCCGCACTTTGCGACGTCTTACAGGGTGAAGACATGACACTCATCTTTGAGCCTGGTCGCAATATCGCAGGGAATGCTGGAGCTCTCATAACAAAAGTCCTATACACAAAAGAGACAGAAGATAAAAACTTTAAGATAGTTGACGCTGCAATGAATGACCTAGCAAGACCATCTTTATACGATTCTTACCACGAAGTTAAAGCAGTTGATGAAACAAGCGAAACAATAACTGCTGACATTGTTGGACCTATCTGCGAATCGAGCGACTTCCTTGCGAAGGATAGAAAAATGCCAGACGTAGACATAGAAGGGCTTTACGCCTTGATGTCTGCTGGAGCATACGGTATGACAATGGCATCGAACTACAACTCTCGTCCACGCGTACCTGAGATCCTTGTGGATGGTGACCAATATTATGTAATCAGACGTAGAGAGATATATAACGACCTAACAGGACCTGAGATGGTTCCTGCATATTTGAGGAAAAAATGAATATACCATTCTTTAAAATGAGCGGAGCTGGGAACGACTTCATCTTTATAGATAACCGTGACGGCAAAGCAAACGATATCGACAGGCAGACACTCATAACAAAAACGTGTGCCCGAAATGTATCCATCGGTGCTGACGGAATGATGCTCATAGAAGATTCAGAAAGTGACACAGATTTCAAGTGGCGTTTTTATAACTGCGACGGTTCAGAAGCAGAGATGTGTGGAAACGGTGCCAGATGCGCAGGTAGGTTTGCATTCCTCAACGGAATCGCTGGCAACAAGATGAGCTTCGACACCTTAGCTGGCGTTATAGAAGCCGAGGTAAAAGAGGGAGTGAATGTTAAAGTTCAACTTACTAAGCCTTTTGATAAAAAATCTGACTATACAGTAAACCTTGACGGTGAAGACATCCCAATTTCAAGCATAGACACTGGCGTGCCTCACGTTGTATGGTTTGTGAACGACATAGAAGACATAGACATCATGAAATACGGTAGTGGAATCAGATATCACGCTGATTTCGCACCTGCTGGAACTAACGTAAACTTATGCCAGATGATGCCAGACGGTAAACTCCGTATCCGCACATACGAACGTGGAGTGGAGGGCGAAACCATGGCTTGCGGTACTGGTTGTGTTGCTGGTGTTATCTTCGCTATTGAAAAGGGGCTGGCTGAAAGCCCTGTTACATGCAAGACTTCGAGCGGGTTACTACTAACTGTATATATGGAAAACGGTAAAGTTTACCTTGAAGGTGAAGCCAGAGTGGTTTATAAAGGTGAACTGACAAGTGAAGCTTATCAGTATTAGTTACGTTTTATGCAGTCTAAACTGCTTAACATATGGAGGAGATTATGACGTTTAACGGAAGCTACGTAGCAGTAGTGACACCTTTCAAAGACGGAAAGGTTGACGAGACAAGTTTGAGGAATCTGGTCGACTACCAGATCGAAAGAGGGACAGACGGGATCGTACCTTGTGGTACATCTGGCGAATCTGCAACACTTACACATGAAGAACACTGTCAAGTAATTGACATTTGTATAGATCAGACAAATAAACGCGTGCCTGTTGTGGCAGGCGCTGGATCAAATTCCACACACGAGACTCTTTTTCT
Organism: Denitrovibrio sp.; assembly: GCA_002869185.1. Lineage (GTDB taxonomy): Bacteria > Chrysiogenota > Deferribacteres > Deferribacterales > Geovibrionaceae > Denitrovibrio. The sequence continues at coordinate 51,286 of PKTN01000005.1, forward strand.
GACTGAGCATGCTAAAAAGGCTGGTGCAGACGGTGCACTCCTTATTACACCATATTACAATAAACCTTCTCAGGAAGGTCTTTATCAGCACTATAAGTATGTCGCAGAAAGAGTAGATATCCCAATCATTATGTACAACGTACCAGGAAGAACAGCTTGTAACATGCTTCCAGAGACTATTATCAGACTTGCAGAAATACCTAATATTGTTGCTGTAAAAGATGCTAGTGGTTCTATGGAGCAAGCGGCAGCTATCATCGACGGCACACCAGATGATTTTGGTCTACTTGCTGGTGAGGATGCACTTTACTATCCTCTCCTCTCAATAGGCGGCAACGGAGTTATCTCCGCATCTGTAAACGCATGCCCTGCCCTTGCAGCAGAGCTTTATGATGCATTTATGGCTGGCAATATCGACAGAGCTCGTGAGCTTCACTTCAAGCTTCTTCCACTCTTTAACTCTTTCTTTACAGAGACAAACCCTGTACCTGTAAAAAGAGCTCTTGAGCTTATGGGACTCATCGGGCCAGAGGTTAGACTACCACTCGTTGAGATGACAAAAGAAGGAACAGCTAAGATGAAAGCTGTTATGGAGCAAGTAGGTCTCATATGAGCTTAGTTAAAATAGCTATGGTCGGTGCCGCAGGTAGAATGGGTCGCCGTATCATTTCGCTTATACAAGAGGATGATAGATGTGAGCTTTCTGGTGCGCTAGAATACTCAGCTTGCCCTTTCCTCGGTCATGATGCTGGTGACGTCGCAGGTTGTGGCAAGATCGGTGTTGAGATTACTGACGATATAGATAAAGCTTTCGCTGGTGCAGATGTTTTCATCGATTTCACTGGAGCAGAGCCTACTATGGCGAACCTAGAGAAGTACGAGAACGCTGGCGTAGCTGCTATCATAGCAAGCACAGGTATGACTTCTAAGCAGACAAAAGAGTTAGAAAAACTCTCCGTAAATATGCCTGTTTTATTCTCTGCTAACATGAGTGTGGGTGTAAACCTCACTTTCAAGGTACTAGAGAATGTTGCTGAGGTAATCGGCGAGGACTGGGATATAGAGATTGTCGAATCGCACCACCGTAACAAGAAGGACGCTCCAAGCGGTACAGCCATGAAGATGGGTGAGATCATCGCAAATGTTCTTGGTAGAGATATCGAAAAGGATGGAGCATTCTCTCGCCACGGGATAATAGGTGAACGTACTGACAGAGAGATAGGAATGCAGACACTTAGGGCTGGAGATATCGTTGGTGAGCACACTGTTATGTTCTGTACTAACGGCGAGCGTATCGAGATAACCCACAGGGCACACACTCGTGACATGTTCGCAAAAGGTGCAATCAGGGCTGCTGTCTGGATGAAAGATAAGCCTAATGGCTACTACGATATGTTTCAAGTCTTAGGACTCTAACAGCTTATCTACAAAACAATAATCATAAAGGGCGGTCTTCGGATCGCCTTTTTTTTGCTCTTTTCTCTCCTCCCAGTTATCCTGAGCGAAGTGAAGGATCTCAGTTTATTGAATCATATAGATACTCAAGACTACACCTAAACTGTCATATAATCTAACACCAGAGATTCTTACGGTCGTTGCTCTCCCTCATAATGACAAGAGTGGCATACTTCTCCACATGATGGCAAAAGTAAATAATAATAATTCTTAACTGTAAAATAAGTTTACATATTGTTGTAGGCTATTTTTATCTTATTATTATAAAAGAAGGATGGGGAAATCCACAATTCAAAGCCAAAAGAAGCAAAATGTCGGGATATCCCGACTGGGATCCCCCTGAATTCATAAATCGCTAAGATTTCGCCTCTATAAGTATATGCGCAATGCTTTAGTCGCTTATTGAAATCTTAGTTAATGTAATTACATGAGATTTAAGCCCCCCGAGGGACTATTATAGGCGGTCGGTATAAATACCGACCGTTTTTTTATATTTTGAGTGTGTAAAATAAATTTCCATATTGATTTATACACATACTTTCCGATAGTATATAACAAGATAAAAATATTATTGTTCAAATGGAGGGCAACTATGAACCGCAAAGGTTTTACACTCGTAGAGCTTGCAATCGTTTTGGTCATCATCGGTGTTATTCTCGGTGGTGTTATCAAAGGTCAGGAGCTTGTAACTAACGCAAAGATCAAAAGACTTTATAGAGATTTCCAGCAGGTAGAATTCGCTTATTTCTCATATCAAGACAGATATAATGCAATTGCTGGTGATAGAATAGTATCGGGAGATGGTGGAGATAGTGACGAAAATGGTTTATTAGACGTCGCTAATGAAACGACAGAATTTTGGACTGACCTAAGGTCATCTGGCTTCTTAAAAGATGGTCTAACTGGTGCGGCATTACCTCAACATGCGTTTGATGACGACATCACTGTAGGTAACTCACTTGTTGGTCTAACAACTAATGTTGTATGCCTAGCTGGACTTGGCTATGAATTAGCTGAAATATTTGATGCTCAATTTGACGATGGAACATACAACTCAGGTCAAGTAAGAGGTTCAAACGCTGACTTAGACACAGCAACCGACTACCTTGCTACAAATGGTGCAACAGCAGTCTGCATCTCACTTGATGGCGAATAAGAGTTAAAATAACTTTTTGATATATAAAGGCGGTCTTCGGATCGCCTTTTTTTGTGGTGCTCCCTCCCCGTCATTTTGAGCCTGTACCCAGGCGTAAGAATCTACAGCCTTCAAATAATATAGATATTCAGGACTACATCTAGAGATTCTTACGGTCGCAAGCTCCCTCAGAATGACAAATCCCCGTAACAGGACTACATCTAAACTGTCAAGCAAACAAACACCAGAGATCATTACGTCGAAGTTTACTTCTCCTCATGATGACGTTTTTTCCCGTCACTCTGAGGAACGAAGTGACGTAGGAGTCTACAGCCTCTAAATAATCTAGATGCTCAGGACTACACCTAACCAGTCAGACGAACCAACACCAGAGATCATCACGTCGAAGAATACTTCTCCTCATGATGACAAAAGAATGTCATACAGATCATCCCATTCTGGATTAAAGTCATTAATAAGTGTTTGTTTCTTTTGACGTTTATAATTTTTGAGTTGTTTTTCTCGTTCGAGAGCCGTTTCGATATTATCAATAGTCTAATAGTAAACAAGCTTATCCAGATTGTATCTCTTACTAAAACCATCGACTAATTTATTTTTATGCTCGTAGATGCGTTTAACAAGATCAGATGTCACACCAATATACAAAACTGTATTCATCTGATTAGTAATAATATAGACATAGCCTGATTTTGCCATTTTGGCTCCTTCTAAATAGTCATACTATCTATAGCCAGAGATTGCCACGTCGCAAAGCTCCTCGCAATGACGTTTATTATTCGGCTACAAGGGTATCTGGTCACCCTTATAAACTTTGCCATCTATCTCGACTTCGGTTAAGGTAATAGAGCCACTTCCGCAAGCGATCTCTACACCGTCGTCACTAACCTCTAAGACCTGTCCTGCCTCACCATAATCACCCTGCCACTTCTCAGTAGTTGCACGCCAGACAGTAACCTTCTGACCATTATGCATAAAGAACGCCCCAAAGAATGGACGACTATAACCACGGATATGGTTATAAAGGCTAAATGCATCACGGTTAAAGTCTATTATTGAGTCCTTCCCACGTTTACGTTGAAGATAGAAAGAAGATGCCTCGTCCTGTGGCACTGCATGATAGCTAGCCAGCCCTTTACGGTTTAGCTCAACTATAAAATCAGCACAGACAGAAGCATATTTTTCTAAAAAGTCTGACGGATAATCTTCGTAGTTAATATCGATCTGTTTTGAAGAGACGATGTCACCAGCATCTATACGATCACCCTGTTTATAAAACGTAGCGCCACTCACTGCGACGCCACGTACGAATTGTTCGGTTATAGCAGAATAGCCCCTATAAGCAGGCAAGAGCGACGGATGAGCAAAGACTACATCCCAGTCAGCACCCTTGAAAAAGTCCTTTGTCCAGTCTACGCAAATAATCGTCCTATCTGACATATCTGGCAGATTCTCGCATGTAAAAGCACTATTAGCGGCTATAAAAGTCATATTAAACTGCTTCCGAAATGTTCCTAAGTCTTTAGCCAAGGAGGTCCTCTGAAAGCCTCTTATATATGTCACGACATCAGGATAAAAGTTCCTCTTATCCAGCTCGCTAAGTAGCAACTCGCCTAAACGATTTGCGGTGAACAGGCAAAGTCCCATATTATTTTTTCCTTAATATAAAGAAAACACCAATCGCCACGATAAGAGCACCTATTATATATACAATAGTATATTTCGGTTCTTTGTTGGACGAAAGTCTCAGATTTTCCCCATTTTTCAGAAGCGCTATACCTTGAAAAGTTCTTTCGTGGACAAGATTTTTAATCTCCCTAACGACCTTTCCGTCATTAACAATTTCGGTTTTCACAAGATCAGCCTTAGGAAAAGCTGCGTCAAAGAACGAAATATAATAAGCACATCTTGTCTCGTCTACACCAGAAATAGTCTTTGGTTCGAAGACAAAACCATACATAGGAGTATCTACTTCATATCCTGTAGAGAAGCACCCCTCCTCTGTCTCAATGAATCCCTGCTCAAGATCAGGAGTGACACCACAGATTGTCTCAGTAACTTTCATCCTTGATGCTTCATATATAATGTTAATATCAAGCTTTGCAGCAAACGCGGAAACAGAAAAAATAATTAAAAAACTTAAAATAATGACCTTTTTCACAAAAACACCTCTATCACACATAATAAAACATTGTGGCACCGTCCGTAAACAGAATAGTATATTTCTTAAAAAATGTAGAGCATAAGTTCACCTAAGGGGTTGTTTTAATTTAGCCAAAAGTGTATAACCAATAGTGCTTTTTTGGTGATTTAAGACCTTTTCAGGCACTTTCTTAAACCTAATAAAGTTATAGACATGAATTTAGAATTGTGTTATACGAAATTGTATACAGTATACCATTGCCGTATGAACGCATAAGAATTGCATAAACATAAATTTTCCGTGGAGTGTGTAATGGCACAAGTTTGCTACGGGTACTATAAGGATACCAAGCTAGACAACATTGGCAAAGCGAAGGAAGAGTGGTCAGATTCACCACTCAGAACCCCAGACGAGTACAGAGATAAACCTCTCAAAGCCCTTATCAATTGGGATGGTTTTTTAGTCTACGACGAAAGTGTAGACATGCTAGCTGCACTCGCTAACTATATGGAAGAGATCAGTAGCGAAGGCTGCTGTGGAAGATGCTTCCCTGGACGTGTAGGAACTAAGCTTCTCGCTGAGCAGCTTATGAAGATACGCTCTGGAGCATGCACAGACGAAGACATAGCGAAAGCTGTGGAGATGTGTGAATCAATCTTCAACTCTGCTAAGTGTACAGTTGCACCAACATCGACTGTCCCTGTTAAAGCATTCCTTACAGAATTTAAGGATCAGGTTAAGGCTCAAGTTGCTGACGATGCTGCTGAATACTTCAAGCATATCACAGCTCCTTGTACAGCAGGTTGCCCTGCAAATGTACCTATCCCTGAGTTTATCGAAGAACTAAAAGATCACAGACATCTTGATGCTCTGGCTACAATACGTAAGACTATGCCACTACCTGGCGTATGCGGTCGTGTTTGCCCTCACCCATGTGAGGATAACTGCCGTAGAGGTCTCGTAGATGAAGACCCAGTTAGCATTATGGTTCTGAAAAGAACCCCTTTCGATTACGAATACTACAACAATAAAACTCCTGAGCTTCCACCTAAAATGGAATCAAAGGGCAAATCAGTTGGTATCATCGGTGCAGGACCTGCTGGTCTCACTGGTGCATACTACCTTGCTCTCATGGGTTACGATTGTAAAATATACGAGATGTGCGACGAACCTGGCGGAATGGTTGCTCTGGGTATCCAAGACTATCGTGAGCCTAGACACATCCTCCGTCACGAGGCAGAGATCATCCAGTCACTCGGCGTTGAGATTCAATACAACACTAAGTTCGGTGGCCCTAAAGATGATATCGACCTCGCTTACATGAAAAAGAATTATGACGCTGTTCTTATTACTCTCGGTGCATGGAGATCAAAAGCCATGGGTATCGAAGGTGAAAAAGACGGCTACGAAGGCGTTTACCCTGGTGGTATCGACTTCCTATACGTACAAGCCATCGGTAAAGACGTTGCTGTAAAAGATAAGAAGATCGTTGTTGTTGGTGGTGGTAACACTGCTATCGACTGCGTGCGTGTTGCTCTCAGAGAGGGTGCCACAGACGTTAACCTTATATACAGACGTTCACGTGCTGAGATGCCAGCGGAAGATTACGAGATCGCTGATGCTATCGAAGAAGGGATTAACTTCCACTTCCTCTGCAACCCTACAAGGGTTATCGCAAAAGATGGCAAGGTTGTCGGTTGTGAAGCTATCCGTATGGAACTCGGCGAACCAGATGATTCTGGGCGTAGAAGACCTCAACCTGTTGAAGGTTCTGAGTTCGTTATCGACTGTGACTTTATCATCCCTGCTATCGGTCAAGATCCTGACCTCAGCTTCCTTAAGGAAGAGGATGGCATCGATGTTACTAAGTGGAGCACATTTGCTGTTAGAGATGACCTCTACGACACTACTGACCCACAGATTTACTCTGCTGGTGACTGTGAGTGGGGGCCAATGACAGTTGTTAAAGCTATCGGTGCTGCTCGTTGGGCTGCAACAATGATAGATAGATATCTCACAGAAGGCGCACCTTACCTCACAGAAGAAGAGACTCTCCAGAGAGCTCTCGAAACATCTAGAGGCGCTGTCTTTGATAAGAACGAGAAAGTCTGTGAACTCGAAACTCCATCAATCCACAGAGTACATCAGGAAAAGATGGACGGAGATTCCAGAAAAGATAACTACGATGAGGTTGAAAAATCTTACACAATGAACAAAGCTTATGACGAAGCAACAAGATGCCTTAGATGCGTACGCATGGCTATGGTTGCTCTTGGTTCTAAATAACAGGCGTGTGGAGTAGATAAAAATGGCAGAAATTATAATAAATAACAACTCCTACTCTTTCAACGAAGGTGACTCTATCATCGACGTTGCTGAAAGAAACGGAATCCATATCCCAACCCTTTGCTACCTTAAGGATGTTACTCCTACTGGTGCATGTAGACTCTGTCTTGTACAGGTCGAGGGCGCGGGAAGACTTCAGGCAGCCTGCACAACCTATGCCAAAGATGGTATGAAGGTTGAAACGGATAACGAACATATCTGGAAAAACAGAAAGGACATGCTCGACTTTATCCTGATTAAACACACACTCGACTGCCCTGTTTGTGACAAGGCTGGTGAGTGTGAGCTTCAGGACACAGCTTTCGAGTTTGGTATGAAAGAAGAGATGGTCTCTTCAGACAAACCAACAGAGCCTATCGTTAACTGGAACAAAATTGTATATAACTCTAACCTTTGCGTTCTCTGCGAAAAGTGTATTAAATCCTGCCACGAAATGACAGGTTGTTCTGCACTAAGCATGGATGACAGAGGATTCTATAACCACGTGACTCCTAGTAAAGGTGATACACTCGGTTGTGACTTCTGCGGTACTTGTATCGACAGATGTCCAGTCGGTTCACTCCTTGATTCACAGTTCCACCACTCTGCTAGAGTTTGGGATCTCGAAGAAAAAGTCACAACTTCTGTTTTTTCTCCTGACGGTTGCGCTGTTGAATACGGCATAAAAGATGGAAAAATTCTCAGAGCTAAAGCTGTTGGAAGTGGTCAAATAACTGCTCAAGACAGATTTGCTTTTAAATACCTCGACTCTGCTGATAGAGCTCTCAACCCTAAGGTCAACACAGGCGGAAGCCTCACAGAGACTAACTGGGACGAGATAGCTACAACACTTAAAGACAAAATGACAGGTCTTAAAGCTGATGAAGTAGCTCTTGTTGCTGGCAGTACTCTTACTAACGAAGCTATGGCCGCTTACAAAAAGCTTATGGCTGGCTTCGGTTCTAGCAAGATCGTTAGTGATACCGATATCGCTCTCGGCTCTTTCTATGACAAATACTCTGCTAAATTCGGCACTATGGAAAACATCGGAACACTCGCTGATATTACAGACTCTGATGTAATATTCGTTATTGGTTGTGACCTCCGTAGAGAAGCTGTAGGCGTTAAGCACAAAATCATGAATGCTGTTATCCACAACGATGCAAAAATTTATGTAGCAGGGCTTAAGAAGTATGAGTATGACCTCTTCACTACAAAAACTTTTATGGCTGAGTACGGCGACTTCGCTGGCGCTCTTGAGCTTATGAAAGAAGATGCTCCTGCACCTGCTAACCAGAAAAACCATAACGTAATCGATGTTAAAAACGACGTAGATCTTTATGTCCCTGCTAACATGAAGAAAGCTAAAAAAGTATCCCTCATCATTGGTGATGAATACATCCAGTCAGGTACAGACGCTGACGCTGTTCTCGCTTTCTGTGACTTCATCGGACAGGATATTCTTAAGTCTGTTTTCGTAGTAAACGATCAGGTTAACTACATGGGTGCTGTTGTGAACGGATTCGTAAGAAACGGATACACAGCAGAAAAGCTTACAACTGACCTTACTTCAGGCGGAATTAAGCTTCTCATTAATGCTGGATTCAACGCTAAGCCAAACTGCGAAGTTTCTGCTAAGCTTGAGACTGCATTCTCTAAAGCTGGAACATATATAGCTGCTGACATCTTCAAGACTGGTTCTGCTGTCACTGCAAATGTGATACTCCCTGCTAAAGATGCTCTCGAAACTGTCGGAACATTTACAACTATGTACGGACGCCTCGTTGCTCTCGATAAAATCGCAGAGATCAAAGGAACTCAGAAGACACACGTACAGATCGCTTCTATGCTTGGCGAACTCGCTGGACAGAGCATCACTGCATGTGCTTTCGAAACTTTCCACGGTGATGTCGCTGGTAAGAATGGCTTCCCTGCTGTTGATTACTCCGAAGTTGACGGAACTATAGCTAAGGCTAAGACAAATGAGTGGAATGCCACATCATTTACATATAAGAAACCAGCTGCTAAGGCTTGCACTGTATACGTTAACCCACGTTACCATGCAAACTTAATGACAGCTAAATCCTTTGTTGCTCAGACAGAGGAGAACAGAGAATTCTTCTTCCCAGTGAATAAGGAGACTCTTTCTGGTGAAGAGTGTGCGGACGTTGCAAAAGGCGTTACTCTCGTAACTAGAGATTATAAGTAATAATCAACTTTCTAAATATAAAGGCCGGCTCTTATGAGTCGGCTTTTTTTATGTCTAAATATCTTTCAGCCACTTCTAGTGCTATCTCAATATGATTATAAATATTATTCTCACCAACTAAAGTCGTTGTTCCACTTTTTTGAAGCACTTCCATAAGATCATCATTTACCCCAGAGAGTATAAGCCTAGTTCCATCTGATTGTGTCTTAGCTATGATATCCTGCAATGCTCTGAGTGCAGTAGCATCAATCATATTAATATGACGTAATCTGAGTATAAGTACTTCAGGGGTGTAATCGACAATGCTAAGAGTGTCTTTAAAGTGGTTTGTAGCACCAAAAAAGAATGGACCAAACACTTCAAATATCTCAAGCCCTTTCGGAAAGATACGTCCATGAAGGTCAGCGTCGTCAATCTCGTCATCATCGAGCTCTTTATTAATATGTCTAACCTCAGTTGTCGAAGCCATCCTATTCATAAAAAGTAGTGCCGAAAGTACCACACCTGTTTCAATGGCAACTGTTAAGTCTATAAAAACAGTTAAAAGGAATGTAATTATCATCACAGCAATATCGGGCTTAGGTGACTTTAGTAGCTTAACAAACACCTTCCATTCACTCATATGGTAAGCGACAACAAGCAGAATTCCAGCTAGGCAACTCATAGGAATCAGTTTAGCGTATGGAGCAAAAAAGAGCAGAATAGCGAGCAAGGTAAACGCATGCATCAACCCAGAAACTGGCGATACTGCACCACTTTTAATGTTAGTAGCTGTTCTAGCTATTGCACCTGTCGCTGGGATACCACCAAAGACTGGCGATGCAATATTTGCTATCCCTTGAGCAACAAGCTCCACATTAGAGTTATGCTTTGTCCCTTTCATACCATCTGCAACAACAGCAGACAACAGCGACTCAATAGCACCAAGCAAGGCTATGGTTATTGCTGATGGCAATATAGCAGGAAGCAGGCGAAGGTCTATCACAGGAAGCGAAGGCATAGGTAAACTCGAAGGAATTTCACCAAAAAGCTTACCAATTGTATCTACTGGCAGATCAAATATGCTGACAAGAATAGTTGATGCTAAGATCGCAACAATAGACCCTGGCAATTTCCTTGTAACCTTAGGTAACAAGACAATTATAAAAATAGATAACAAACCTATCAGAGCTGAATAAATGTTTAATGAATCCATAGAGGATGTATACAAGAATATCTTATCAATAAAGCCTTCCGGTGATCTTGTCAGAGTCAGACCAAAGAAATCTTTAACCTGTGTCACTGCGATGATAAGCGCGATACCACTTGTAAAACCAATAGTCATTGGGTATGGGATAAATTTGATAGCTGTCCCAAAACGGAATAAACCAAATATGACTAGCATAATACCAGCTAGGAAAGTAGCCATGGCGAGACCACTATAACCAAACTTAGCCACAATATCAGCCACAACAACTATGAAAGCTCCAGTTGGACCACCTATCTGAAATTTACTACCACCAAGAAAACTGATAATAAAACCTGCAATAATTGCAGTATAAAGCCCTTGTGCGGGATTGACACCAGAAGCAATAGCAAATGCAATCGCCAAAGGGAGGGCAACGACACCAACAATAGCACCAGAGACAGCATCATTATAAAAACTTTTAAAGCTGTAACCTTTCTTTAATTCTGAGAATAAGGTAGGGACAAAAGACTTGCTCATGCTAAATAGACCTCCATGATAAAATATAGGTAGATATCAGGTGGTTATTGCAAAGACCTTGTAAAGAAAGGATATAGCCAGATGATAGGTACCTTTAGATCATTAGAAATGATCGAAAGGCGGATGCGTAATCCGTCATGCACTTAATGTTTCTACCTTTTTGGTCAAAAAATCAAGTAGAAATTTATTAAATAAATATATCCATTTTCAATTAGAACTCTTTAAAAAGTTGTTTTTTTCTTGTATTATCACAGGCAGAGGTAATGATGAGTAAAACAATACCACTTTTAATACTCGTTCTTTTTGCGAGTATAATTATTTTTTTAGTTGCGGATTCGAGAACAGACAACCCAATAATAGTCGACAGGCTGATCAAAATTGTATACCCAGACTGGTCCACTCCAGCCCAGAAAAGACAGATTGAAGGTGAAGTAGCCAAACCAACAAGAGATATTGTCGGTAGTAATGAAGACATTATCACTTCGGGCAAAATTGACAGTAACACACCTCAGATTGATACTGAAAGTAGCATGGCGCTTTTAAATGCCTCCCAAAGTGGCAATCCAGATGTAGTCAAAAGTCTTATCAGAAGCGGTGTCAGCATTAACACTCAAGACGAGTATGGTAATACCCCACTCAACCTTGCTGTAATGCGTGGACAAACTGATGTTGTAAATACTCTCCTTATAAATGGAGCTGACCCTGACTTACCTAACGAAGACTGATATACTCCCACTGCAAACGCAGCCAGACAGAGACGTGAAAAACTCACTGCTATGCTTCTAGAAAGAGGGGCTGACCCTAATGCTGCTAATTCAGAAGGAGTAACACCTCTTATGTTAGCTGCAAAATATGGTCACGAAGGTATAGTAGATCTCATGATACAGTACAAAGCTGAAGTAAATATGAGAGATAATCTTGGCAGATCCGCCATGATGTATGCAGCAGAGCATGGATACGCAAGGATTGTTATAGCTCTCTTGAGCATGGGGGCAGATAAGAACTCCCAAGACAATCTCGGCAATACTGCAAAAGATTATGCGACTCGGTTTGGTCACGAATCTACAGCTATCATCCTCGATCGCAACTGAGAAGGTAAGCACCTGCAAGCATAATTGAGGAGATTTTCTGTTCCGTCACTCTAAATGAGTGAGACGGGTGAAAAATCTTACCCATACTGAATCAATCGACTAAAACAGGTAGCCGATTTCGATATATATAGCAAAAAAACCAGCTCCAAGTTTAGCAAAAGTACCAAGGAACCTACCAAAAAGAACGCCCTTCGCCTTCTCTTTAGCACGTGGCATAGATGTTCCGGAAGCAAGTTCATACACGAGTGCTCCTAAATATGCACCAAGGAAAGTACCAATAACAGCGCCAAGTCCAAAGAAGAGTGGTGACATAATAATACCGAATACTATCGCTACTATTATAGACGCCCAAAGCCCTTTACTGCTCACACCAAATCTCTTACCAACCACAAAACTAGTATAAAACTCTGCAACTTCACCAGCCGCTATTATAAATAGCACAGAAATCAGAAGTTTTGTCCCTATGTAACCAGAGAAGTACATGATAACTGGGATTAAGGCTGAGATCATCCCACCGGGGAGACCTATAAGATTACTTAAAACTAAAACTGACTGTAAACCGATTAGAATAATTATAATTGTTTCCATATAGCATTCTACACTTATTAAATATAAAATTAAAGTGAAGGTGGTTTATGATAAGTAACATTTTTTTTGATAGGGATGCAAAAGCTGTAGCCATCGACCTGCTAGGTAAGGTGATACGCAAGAGACATGGAAAGGATATCCTGTCAGCTATGATTATAGAGACTGAGTGTTATTACTTAGAGGACAAGGGGAGCCACGCATAATTAGGCTATACAGAGAAACGAAAAGCTCTCTTTATGCCTGCTGGCACTATCTATATGTATTACGCCAGAGGTAAGGACTCGTTCAATATAAGTTGCCAAGGTGAAGGTAACGCCGTCCTCGTAAAAGGGGGTGTCCCATATATTGATAACATAAGTCCGCAAAGCTCATTAAATATTATGCATGCGCTTAACCCTACTACTGATGGCAGTCAACGTAACACTAATAAACTCTGCTCAGGACAGACGCTCATTTGTAAATCATTAGGGCTTAAGCTACCTGAATGGGACGGTAAAAACTTTTTTTATGACAAGTTATGGGTGGAAGACATTGGCTATAGACCTGAGAAGATTATCCAGACAAAACGTATTGGCATCCCAGCAGGTCGTGACGAACACTTGGAATATAGGTTTGTTGATCATGCCCATGCTGACTCTGCCACATCTAATCCGCTGACAAAAAAGTTAAAAGACTATAGAATAATTAACAATGTTTAAGCTAAAAAATTTATTTCGTAAAAAAACACTTAAAGACGCAGCAGACTACCTAGACCAGGAAAAACCAGAGAAAGCTATAGCTGTGCTTGAAAAAAATCTCGACAACACTACAGCATGTACTATGCTAGCTCACCTTTATGAGCATGGTATAGGAACAGACCGTAGTATAAAGAGTGCTATGAGACTATACCTGCGTGCAGCTAAACTAGGCTCAGCTGAGGCTAAATTTATACTTGCTGGTTTTTGCAGTAACGGTGTCTACATTAAACAATCTCCAGAAAAAGCTTTTGCATTTTACCGTGAAGCAGCGGACGCTGGAATGGCGGAGGCTCAGTATAAAGTCGGTTTACATTACCTCTTTGGGCATATGGGGGACAAGGATATTGGAAAAGCTTTCGACTACTTCTATCGGGGCGCGCATCAAGAACATCCACCATCTCAAAATAGACTAGCACTCCTATTCGCAGGAGGACGAGGCACACCTAAATCGGATGAAGACGCTGTTTACTGGTATCGTAAAGCAGCTGAGAACGGTCACGGGGAAGCGATGTACAACCTTGGACACATGCTCACTGTTGGAAGAGGTTGCAAAAGAAATAACAAAGAAGCTCTAAAGTGGTTCAAACTAGCGTCTGACACTTTATAACAGGGCAGCAATATCCTTTAACAACTGATCTTCATCAGGAAATTGTCCAACATCCTTCTTTGAAAACACAAGTTTATCCCCGAGCTTAACCTCGAAAACACCGCCTGAACCCTTGATAAGTTCCGTACTCAAATCTAATTTTTTCTTAATTTTGTCCGCAATACTTGCGGCTCTAGGATGATAGTTTCACATCATGCAGTATTCAATAGTTATCATAAATAAACCCTCACAAAATAAAATGTCTATTTCTAATTTTACCACAGTTAATCAAAAGCTGTCGAAAAAAACAAAATGATGATATAAGAAATTGTATGAAGAATATGAAACGCGTCTGGAAATACTTTAAAGATAACAAGTTGTTCATCATAATTGCTCTTATGGCTTCCGCGGTGGTCTCCGCCACTGATGGTGCTACAGCATATCTCGTAAAAGATATTCTCGACGAAATATTCATAGCCAAAAATGAAAAGATGCTCCGTCTGATTCCAATTATAATCATCTCAATATACATCATCCGTTTAGTTGCAAGATTCTTCCAGTCATACTTTATACAATACGCAGGGCAAAACGCTGTTCAAAACATACGTAAAGAGATGCACCACAAAATGATTCGTCTGCCTATGAGCTATTATGACAGTAACGACACTGGCGCAATGATGGCACGAATTATTAATGATGTTACAAATCTTCAGAATGCAATCCCAGCGGCACTTAAGATATTTAGAAGTGTACTTTCAATATTTTTTCTTATCGCTGTAGTCCTCTATCAGGATCTTAAGCTAGGCTCAACGCTGTTTATTACTCTCCCATTTATGATACTCCTCATAGACAAAACGGGGAAAAAGGTAAAAAAATATAGCCGCAAACAACAAGAACGTGTTGGAGATATGGCAACAGCACTCCAAGAGACGTTCTCAGGAGTAAGAGTTGTAAAGGCTTTTGCTAACGAAAAAAAAGAAAAGGTAAACTTCTTTCATCTAAATGCCAGAGAAGTAAAATATAGGCTCAAGCAAGCTTTAGTCTCATCACTAAGCTCACCTATAATGGAGGCTGTGGCTGGATTTGCTATAGCTGCTATCATATTTTATGGCGGACTTAAGGTTATCAATGGTGAAACAACGGCAGGAACATTCTTTTCATTCATTACCGCTTTTGGTCTAACTTTCGATCCGTTTAAGAAGATTAATAACAATAACTCTACTATCCAAATGGCAAACGCATCTGCTGACAGGATTTTCTCTGTGCTCGATATGCATAACGACATATTAGACAATGATGGTGATATCGAGTGTGACGCTAGAGACAAGACTATCGAATTCAGAAATGTAAAATTTGCATACAACGAAACAGACGGAAGCGTTCTAGACGGCTTTAACCTAAACGTCAAACCTGGGACAACAGTTGCACTCGTCGGCTCCAGTGGTGCAGGAAAGAGTACAATCGCTTCACTTATACCAAGGTTCTACGACACGACCGAAGGTGCTATTCTCATTGGCGGAACAGACATACGTGACTTCAAAGTACATTCACTTCGTAAGAATATAGGTATTGTCTCGCAAGAGGCCTTCTTATTTAACGAGACTATCGCATATAACATAGCCTACGGAAATGGCGAACAGGATACAGAAAAGATAAAACAAGCCGCAGATTCTGCCTTTGCCCTTAAATTTGTAGAAGATCTCCCAGATGGTTTCGACACAGTAATAGGAGAACGCGGAGACAGGCTCTCTGGTGGTCAGAGACAAAGACTTACTATCGCCCGAGCACTCCTGCTTGATCCTCCCCTTCTAATCTTAGACGAGGCGACAAGCGCCCTAGACACTGAGTCAGAACGTATCGTCCAAAAAGCTTTGACCAACCTAATGCAAGGTCGTACAAGTTTTGTCATTGCTCATAGACTTTCGACAATTATTAATGCTGATATGATAGTTGTACTAGATAAAGGCAAGATAGAATCAACAGGGACCCATGCAGAGCTTTTAGAGAAATCTGAAATATATTCAAAACTTTGTCAGATGCAGTTCTGTCAGGACTAGTCACTTATCTATGGCTACACTCACCAGATGAGGATTTAAGACCTTTAATAAATCTGTAGTCTTCATACTAACCAAAAAACCTCTTTTACCACCATTAATATAGATAGTGTCAATATCAGCGATTGTCTTTTCCATGTATGTTTTCATTTGTTTTTTAGTCCCGAAAGGTGATGTCCCGCCCACAAGATAGCCTGTAAGTTTAGTAGCAAAATCGGGATCACATGGTTTTAGCATTTTGACCCCTATCTCACGGGCGAGATTTTTAGTGGATATATCTTTATCCCCATGCATGAGTACAACATAGGGCTGAGTAGTCTCGTCTTGAAGTATAATTGTCTTTATCACAACATTAAGGTCAGCACCAAGCACATCCGCAGAGTGTGCAGCGCCCCCTCTTTCAACATAGTCATAAACGTGTGGCTGAAAATCTACCTTATGCTTACGAAGTTCTCTAATAGCAGGAGTAATAGGATATTTTTCTTTAGCCATTTTACGCCCCCAACATAATATTCATCTTTTGCCACGCATAACCGTGTAGCTTATCGTCGCTACTTCTAAGTGCCTCTGCTAGAGACATTAATTCATAAAACTGAAAATCGTCCATACAAGCTTTAGGAGCGGATTTATACAGGGGTTTTACGCCAACCCCCATATAATCACCAACATTATGTTCCCAAACTGGAATATAGCTATTCTCTGAATGATATCCTTCAAAAAGGTGCACAACTCCGTAGGACGTCGGAAGCCCGCTCACTGGCTCCGTCGTAACCGTAGGAAACACATATCTAAGACCGTGCTGTAAGAACTCTTTAATGTTCTCAATATCTGGCAGGTGGAGTTTAGTCTCCACTGTTCCAAATCCCATTGTCATCTCATTTAATAGGCAACACTTCTTTAATCGTTTAACTCCTGCATGAACCTCCGAGGGGCTCATATGTAGCTCTAGGGCCGCCTCATTATACTTCCACTCACGTTGATGCATTGCGACAATCTTTAAAACTATCATTACATCCTGCGGCTTTAGCATTGTGACTCCATAGCGTTTGGCAGTAGTTATTCTCCTAATCTGTATCCTCAACAACAAAGAGACTATAACACAGCAATTCGCGAATCGCAAATAGAAAATGACATAAATGTAAACTTTTTTAAATTAGATAAAAACTCTAATGATGAAGATTTTAGTCATATCAACATATTGATTTTGGACGCACCGATATTGGTAAGTGATAAATAACTTAAAAAAGTAGTGATTACATATAAAGACTTAGGCTGGAGACTTCTTTCCTGTCATCTCTTCTATATCTATGCGAATAACTTCTGTAGCATCTACGGCTTTATCAGGGAATGAATTATCCACTCTACCGTAGTGCTCCATGATGGCATTAAGAGCTTCGAGTTTTTCAGCTTTGTCCTCGACAAAGACAGCCTTTCCCATACCCATAACACACTTAAAAGAGTAAGACCAACCACATGATTGTTCCTTTTTAATAAGCCCACCGTCAACAGTGACTTCGAACCATACTTTCTGATTTTGCTTGAGGATATCGACTTTACGACCTTCATGAGCACAATGCAAATATATCACTCCATCCTTGTGACCATAGCTCATAGGAACCATGTATGGAGCATCGCCATCTACCATAGCGACACGAATAACTTCTCCTCTACTCATAACATCATTTATTTCGGCAAGCTCTTGAAATAATTTTTCTTTCCTTCTCATAACACACCTTTAGCCAAATTTATTATAAAGTCATATTCAAACTCTTCCACAGGTTGTATTGAAAGCCTCATACCACGCTGAACAAGCTTCATATTTGAAAGTTCATCAATCTGTTTGATCTCTTTAAGGGTTACTGTCCTGTCGAATTTCTCTACGAATTTTATATCAACCATCACCCACCTTGGCTTATCAGGGTCGGATTTTGGATCGTAATATTTACATGACTCATCAAAAGCTGTGAAATCTTGATATGCTTCACTCGCCACCTCTGCTAGTCCTACAACCCCTACCTCGTCACAGTTTGAATGATAAAATAGTACTTTGTCACCTATCTCCATAGTGTCGCGCATGAAGTTTCTAGCCTGGTAGTTTCTTATGCCATCCCAATGATCTGTAGAGTTTTCACAAGCGATAAGATCATCTATTGAGAATGCGCTCGGTTCTGATTTCATTAGCCAGTATTTCATACTTAACCTCTGTTCTTAAGGTATTCTTTAATACGTTCTACCCCGATTTTCATGTGCTCAATGTTACGGGTATAGGCGAATCGTATGTATTTTTTCGTATTATTCACACCAAAATCTACCCCTGGAGTGACAGCAACGTGAGCCTTCTCTAAAAGCTCCATAGCAAAAGCGTAGCAGTCGTCAGAATACTCCGACATATCTGCCCAAATATAGAAAGCCCCCTCTGGGAGCACATCAATCTTAAATATATTTTTTAGCTCGTTATATAGATAGTCTCTACGTTTTTCATATTCGTCCCTATAGTCAGCGAGGAACTCATAATCAAATGCACTCACACAGCCAAGCTGGCTTATCGTTGGTGCTGATATGAAAAGATTCTGCATAACAATCTCTGCAGACCGAACAAGCTTTTCAGGCATGATCATCCAACCAAGTCTGGCACCCGGCATACAAAAGTATTTAGAAAAACCATTAATAACTATAACATCATCTGAGAATTCCAATGCTGTATTCTCTCGTTTATCTCCGTAAGTTAATCCATGATAAATTTCATCAGAAATGAAACTAATATTATTATCACCACAGTGTTTTATGAGTCTCTCTAAGTTAGATTTTTCATAAATATTGCCAGTTGGATTTGACGGTGATGATATCTGTACTCCTTTAATATTGTCATACTGCTGTAGAAGTTCAGGTGTCATCTGATATTCTGTTTTCGCATCCACAGGAACCATAACAGGGTCTATACCGAGTACATAAGAGTAATTCTTATAACAAGGATATCCCGGATCGGTAAAAGCGAGTCTTTCGCCAAGGTCAAGGAGCACAGAATAAGCGATAAGAAAAGCTCCAGATGTTCCAACGGTGAGCATGATTCTAGACGGATCAACATCTACGCCATAATGTTTTTGATAGAATTCTGATATCTTCTCTCTGAGTGGGAGGATCCCTAGGGACTCAGTATACGGAAACTGTCCAGCGTCAACAGCTGACCTCATAGAATCAAGGACACCACTAGATGGTGAAATGTCAGGCTGACCTACCTCAAAGTGAATGCAGTCTTCTATGGCAGATGCCCTCTTCACTATATCCATAACAATGAATGGTGTCAGATTTTCGGTTCTTTTCATCTATTTCTCCGCAACAGCTAAAAAGACAGGGAAGTCAAGCTTCTTACCATCCCTCTCCTTCTCTATAACTGCCGCTTGATATATCTCTACGTTGATATAACCAGCATTAAGCAAAACTTCTTCGATCCACTTTACTTCAAACCCTTCATGCTTTATCTCGCCTTGTGCAGGTGCTTCGTGAAATGGTTCGTCAGTAATAATAAGATCAGCCAAACAAAGTTTTCCGCCCTTCTTGATACCATCATAAGCTTTACTAAAAAACATTTCAGGGTTATCAAGATGATGAGCGACCATCGAACATGTCATCATGTCGAACGCCTCTACCGGAAATTTTTCGTTATCCAGATCAAAAAGTACTGTTTGTAGATTAGATATTCCTGCTTCGGCAGACTTTTCTGCCAATACATCAAGCATCCCTTGGGACGAGTCGTAACCGACCATACTCTTAGCATAATCAGCCAAACCGAGCATAATAAGCCCAGTACCTGTTCCAAAGTCTGCTATATCTATATTCTTTTCAGGTTTTGCACATTTTATAATTGATGAAACAACATCCTTCGCAAGTTGTACCCTGCGAGTTTTTTTGTCCCATTCGTTTGCTCTTGAATCAAACACTGACATTTTCTACCTCTAAAATACTAAATGACCACAGAAACGTATCATTTCTAAGGTGGATTATTTTCTTCTGTATCAAGGCAATATTTGCGAATTTACATCTAGTAAATGAGCGAATACTAACTTAGATACGGATGGAAAGAACCGCCTTATTTACTGAGTAAAAGTTTATCGTCGGTAATCCCTACCCCACGAACTTTCTCGAACATGCCGAGCAAGTCTGGTATAGTGAGCCCCTGCTTCTCTTCACCTTTAATATCAAGAATTATCTGACCTTCGTGCATCATGATTATCCTGTTACCAAAATCGAGAGCCTGCTTCATGTTATGGGTTACCATCATAGCGGTTAACCCCATATCCTTAATAAGCTTGTCAGTGAGATTCATAACAAGCTCTGCGGTCTTCGGGTCGAGAGCTGCTGTATGCTCATCAAGGAGCAACATCTCGGGGTTAGCCATAGCAGCCATAAGAAGTGTAAGGGATTGTCTCTGACCTCCAGAAAGAAGTCCAGCATTCGCCTTCAGCCTCTCCTCAAGTCCTAGCCCAAGTTCCTTCAAACGCTCTGCAAAGTATTTTCTATTCTTAGAATTTACCCCACGGCGAAACCAACGCTTAGTACCACGTTTTGCCGCGATAGCCATGTTTTCCTCAATAGAGAGAGACTTAGCAGTACCGCTCAACGGGTCTTGAAAGACCACACCTATATATTCTGCCCTTTTGTATTCAGGGACCTTTGTTATATCTTTATCACCAAAAAGGACACGACCACCGTCGGGAGTCTGAAAGCCTGCGACAATACTAAGCATTGTCGATTTACCAGCTCCGTTACTACCTATAACAGTGATAAAATCACCCTTCTCTATCTTAAGATCTATCCCCTGAATGGCGATATTTTCGTTCACCGTTCCAGCATTGAAGACCTTCTTGATATTTTGAAGTTCTATCATGATCTCAGCCCTCCGAGTTTCTTTCTAACACCCGGAAATGTAAGTGCAATAACAACAATAATAGCTGTTATAAGGTTTAGGTCACCTGGTGAAAGCTTAATAGGTCCAAGCTCTACTGAGAGAGCGTAAGCCACAGCCAGACGGTATATCATCGAACCAACCACAACACCAACAACCGCTTTTAATACGGTAGAGCTACTGAGAACCGCCTCACCAACGATAACCGATGCGAGACCTGCTACGACAGTACCAATCCCCATATTAACGTCAGCAAATCCTAGTGACTGAGCAACCAGAGCACCACTCATAGCAACGAATGCGTTACTTAGGGCTACACCAAAAAAGATCATCCTATCAGTGTTTACACCCTGCGCCTTTACCATCTTAAGGTTGTCCCCCGTAGCACGAAGTGCAAGACCTATATCTGTGTGAAAAAACCAGACTAAGAAGACACATACAAGCACTGTAAAAGTTGCAAAAAGCCCAATTGAAGCTACCTGTGGAGGTATCCCCATAGACTCCAGAGGAGTGAAAACAGTGTCATATCCGAGTAACGGTATGTTTGGCATCCCCATCACACGGAGGTTGATAGAATAAAGACCAATCATGGTCAAAATCCCTGCTAACAGGTTTAAAATTTTTAGTTTTGTATTTAGCAGAGCAGTTATCGCACCTGCACCAAAGCCAGCAAGAGCAGCAGCAGCTACAGATAAGAATTGATCGTAACCTTTTGTTATAAGAAGAGCACTAACAGCCGCACCAAGAGGGAGCGAACCATCAACAGAAATGTCAGGAAAATCCAAAGCTCTTAATGTTAAAAAAACACCAAGAGCCATGAGCGAAAAGACTAGTCCATGCTCAATGGCTCCCATAAATGCGAAATATGACATATTATTTTATAACTTCATCAGCGAGCTTAAGCATGTCAGCGGAGAAAGAATAACCTATCTCTTTAGCTGCTTTCTCATTAAGAAGAAGTTTAAGATCTGCCTGGAACTCTACAGATATGTCGCCAGGTTTTTCGCCCTTAAGGATACGACAAACCATGCGACCAGTCTGCTCACCATGCTTATAATAATCAAAGCCTTTAGCAGCGAGTGCACCACGCTTTACAGAATCTGTATCAGACATGATAAGTGGGATATTGTGCTCATATGCAATCTTAACAACAGACTCAAGAGCTGAAACAACTGTATTGTCAGTAGTTACATATATTGCCTGAACCTTTCCAACCATAGACTGAGCTGCTGCGTAAACGCCAGATGAATTAGCTATTGCACGTTCAACAAGCTCAACACCACGTTTTTTAGCAGCTACTTTTGCAAGTTCAAGCTGTGAGCGACTGTTCTGCTCACCAGAGTTATAGATGATACCAACAGCCTTAGGAGTAAAACCTAGGTCGAATATCAAACCAAACTGAGCGTCGATAGGAGCAAGGTCACTTACACCTGTTACGCTTCCGCCAGGTTTTTCTAGGTTAGAAACCATCTTAGCCCCAACTGGGTCTGTCACAGCAGAAAAGATTACTGGAGTCTGCGGAGCAAGTTTTCTAAATGTATTAATAAGTGAGAGAGCAGTAGGAGTAGCTATACCTACTACAAGGTCTTTCTTGTCCCCAGCGAATTTATTAGCTATCTGATTAGCAGTAACCATATTACCTTGAGCTGACTGAGTATCGAATTCGACATTCTGACCTGCAACATATCCACAAGATTCGAGCGACTTAATGATGCCATCACGAGCAGCGTCCAGAGCTGGGTGCTCAACAATCTGCGAGATACCGATCTTCACCATATCACCAGCAAATGCTGTAGATACGCTTAACACAAGAAGCGTTGAAATAAGTATTTTTTTCATATTATTTTCCTTTATTTATTTTTACTAGAATGCTGATTTTACCCTCATCACGTGAAAATTCAAGAATAACATTCAACTTGTCCCTTTTTCGTATTTTCAAACGTAGTTTTTTATGTAAAACTGAGTTACTAATTTGAAAATATTCTGGAGGATTAATTATATGAAAGCCGTATTAATAAAAGAGTTTGGTAGTGCAGACGTTCTATACATAGGCGAAGCAGAAAAACCTGTCCCATCAGGAGATCAGGTTCTTATAAAAGTCGCAGCGACATCCATTAACAGACCTGACCTTGTTCAGCGAGAGGGTAACTACCCTGCACCAAAGGGTGATTCAACTATCCTTGGTCTTGAGGTTGCTGGTGTCATCGAAGAACTCGGAAGTGATGTTACTGACTGGAAGGTTGGCGACAAGGTTATGACACTTGTTGGCGGTGGCGGTTATGCAGAATACGCAGTCGCTTACGCTTGCCACCTTATGCCTATCCCTAATAGCATGAGCTACGAAGAGGCAGCATGTGTATGTGAGTCATACATCACGGCTTTTTCTAATGTCTTTATGATTGGTGATTTCCAAGATGGTCAGACAGCGATCTTCCACGGTGGTGGTGGTGGTGTAAACACAGCTGCGATACAGCTTTCTAACGCTCTCACACCTAACAGTAAATACCTCGTTACTGCTGCACCAGACAAGATAGAGACTGTAAAAGAGCTTGGTGCGTCACTTGTGGTTGACTATACAACTACACCTGATTTCTCTGAAGCTGTTAAAGAATACACCGCAAAGAAGGGTGTTGATCTCATCCTCGACCACGTGGGCGCAAAATACCTTAAGCCTAACATGAATTCACTAGGCTACATGGGTAAGCTTGTTGTAATCGGCGTTATCAGTGGTATCAAAGCGGAGCTTAACCTCGCTCTGATGATGGTTAAACGCCAGCAGATCATCGGTTCTGTACTTAGAAGCAGACCTGTACCTATGAAGGGTGAGATAGTAGCAGAGTTTACTAGACGCGCACTCCCAAAATTCGCTGACCGTAGCATTGTGCCTATCATCTACAAGACATTCCCTATCGAAGAAGTAATTGAAGCGCATAAAACTATGGAAGCTGACGCACACTTCGGCAAAATCGTACTTAAAATCCAAAATATCTAAACCTATTACAGCCCCTCTTTTTTTGGGGGGCTTTTCTCTCAACTGTTTTAACTGTTATCACTAAATTTCTCAAATCTGTATATTTTTTCTTAACTGTATTGATGTACTCTTACTATGAAGAGGTGATTTATGGAAAAGATTAAAATTTATCAGGCTGACGCTTTCGCAGATGAACTGTTCAAAGGGAACCCAGCGGCAATATGCATACTTGATACAGAACTCTCTACTAAGATGATGCAAGATATCGCCAAAGAGAATAATCTATCTGAAACAGCTTATATATTTGAAAAGGACGGCAAGCTTAACATCAGATGGTTTACCCCTGGTTGCGAGGTTGATCTTTGTGGTCACGCTACTCTAGCCAGTGCCCATATACTCTTCAATCATGAGAACTTTCAAGGCGACATTATCGAGTTCCAGTCAAAGAGTGGTCCGCTCAGAATCATCAAAAAAGAAGATCTGCTTGAGATGGATTTCCCTGCTGAAATAGTAAAAGAGTGCGCTCCAGAAGCTATTATAGAAAAAGCTCTTGGTAAAAAACCACTCAGTACTTATCTCGGAACTGACTATATGGCTGTTTTTGCAAATGAATCTGATATCGCTAATTTCAAGCCTGATTTTAGAGAACTCTTAGCTCTTAAATCGAGAGGTTTGATTGTCACTGCCATAGGGGACAATTGTGATTTCGTCAGCAGATGGTTTGGTCCACAATCAGGCGTCGACGAAGACCCAGTCACTGGTTCAGCTCACTGCTTACTAACACCTTTTTGGGCTGGAAAACTAGGCAAGACAAGTCTCACTGCAAAGCAGATATCTGAACGTGGTGGAAAGCTTTATTGTAGTTTAGATGGCGATAGAGTCAAAATAGCAGGTAAGGCGGTTACATATCTTGAAGGGTATATTTTCATCTAAAAAGAATTAGCTACAAACACTTTCGGGCTCGAGCTTACGAAGAACAATAACAAAGACAGCACCATCTTGATCATTTGCAACGTGTAGAGTTCCGCCCATATGGTCTTCAACGATAAGCTTAGACATGTATAGACCTATACCTGTCCCCTTCCCTTCGCTTTTGGTTGTAAAGTATGGATCGAATATCTTGTTCATCAAGGCTGGCTCTATACCGCCACCATTATCACAAACGCGAACGATAACCTTATCATCTTGTGCTTCGACTTGTATCTCCATTTTTCTATCACTAGCCCTTTCACTGAGAGCATCTTTGGCATTCTGAACGATATTCATGAGCACTTGTTTAAACTCAGAAGGGTAGCCAGCAACTAGAGACATTGGGTGTGCACATGGAGGATTATCTAATTTATTGCAACTAAGAAACTCTTTATGCTTACACTTACAGCTAACACTATATTCTATATAATGATTCTTAAGCTGTGCATCTACAAGTGAAACAGTCTCAATAACAGCCTTAATCACTTCAAAATCTGTCTGCGAAGTATTAGGGTTAAAGAAACCCCTGAAATCATCTATAGTCTTAGACATGTGCTGTATTAATGCCATAGTGTCAGCTTTAAACTATGCTAATATTTCTTCTGTGACACTCTCATCCTTTACACTATCTATAACATACTGGATATATAATCCGAGTGAATTAAGAGGCTGTCTCCACTGATGTGCGATTGCATTTATCATTTGCCCCATATCGGCAAACTTCTTTTGCTCGAAAAACAGCTGCTCATGCTGAATGCGTTTATTTGTCTCCTGCTTAACCTTATCTTCAAGATCCAGTGCAAGTGCCTGCAACTGTTGAGTTCTATCAAGGAGTTGTTGTTTAGCTTTTTCCAGTTCGGTTATGTTACTAGCTGTAACAACAATACCAACAACCTCTCCAGCTTCAAAGTGAGGAACGTATTTAACATCTAAACAAATTTTGCCTGATTCACGCTCGTCAATCCATAGTTGAAACTTAACCATGTCACCTTTAAAGCACTTAGTTAAACGACTATCAATCTCTTCACGATATCTAATATCACCATGAAAATCTTTCAAATGCATACCTTTAAGCTTACTTTTAGGTATTCGAAATGTTTCTGCATACATGTTATTGACAACGACAAAGCGTCTATCGAGACCTATATAAGATATGTGTTCCCTAGCTGAGTTCATTATATCGCCAAAGATTTCAAGATCTTTGTGTGCTTTATTGAGTTCTCTCAGATTAACTCTGCTTAAATAGTAGAAAGCGAGGCTACCACCAATAAATACTAAGAGCGACAAGATTGCCACAGATGCAATGGCTGCAACTTTTAGACCTGCAATCTCTTTATATGGAACCCGTGCGACTACAGCGACTCTGCTATGTTCTAGATTGATAAAGTTATATGCAGCGAGATAGATTCTACCATCACTAGCGATATAGGTAGTCGAACCACTTTCACCGTCATAAGCAATAGCAACCGGATCACCCTCTCCAAGCTTACCGAATGGTTCTATTGCAGTATTTGGCACTCCGTTTATGTTTCTATAAAGATAATCATACTTGCCATTTTTTTTTGTAACGATAAAAAAATCGTTTGTAAATCCATATTGTCTAGTGTCAATAAAACTATTCTTAAGAAGCCTTAAGCTAGCATCAAGAGCCTCTTTCATATCTTTGTTGTGTCGCTTAACTTGTTGCTGATGTATTGTTTCAATATTACTTTTATGGATATGAACAATTTCTGATAAACGTTCGATATGATGTGACATTATACTTTCGTACCAGTAGCTTATAACCCCAAAAGAGGCCAATGCTGACAAGGTGCCTACAATAATATAAAAGATAATAACCTTGCGAGAAAATAGACTCATATCTAACGTCACCAATAGTTTAGTAGTTAAATTCAGTTTATATATTCGGATGATACTACCACTATTAGTGGTTAGTTTCCACTGTAAAAACACTGAGATGTTTTATAATCAGAAAAGTAAAGGGGGCATATCGTTTTATGCCCCCCCTCATATGTTTTATTCGTTTGAAGTAGTCGAAAGACTAGATATAGGAATAATCTTGCAAAAGTCTGCCAAAATCTGCTCTGGATTATCAGCAAAGTTCTTCGCAAATTCATTAAGGCTGTCGTTATAAGCCTTATCAATATCTATATCCTTAAACTGGCTAACAAAATCATTAATATGGTTAGTCAAGAATATCTTATCATCAGGAGTAAGGTATTCTATCTTACGAACCCCTTTACCAAGCTGATCATCAGTCACAGGTCCTCTGATAAATGCCGCACCTGCTGTCATACCACTACATACATAATAGCCGATAGGAGCCATACGGTTAACAACATTGAGGATGATACCTATACCACCCTGAGCATATTCCATGAAATAGTCGCCCATCCCTTTTTCGTGACCAAGACCATAAACAGCAACTGGAGCCTTTCTGCTAGACAGCTTCCCTTCGAACTCTTTCAGGAAGTCTTGCCAGTTTGTCTTAACTCGCTTCGCCCTTCTCGCCTGATACTTCTTAGTCAGCTCTTTCAGGATGATCTCATCTGATGCATTTTGGAATCTATCAACGTTTAGGTTTTTCCACTCATCAGGAAGACCAGCCTTCATAAGTAGCATATTACGCACACCACCAGATTTTGCCACACGGAAGGTTCCGCTAATAGCGTAAGCAGCAAAAAGGTCACTAACCTCACCAGCAATATTTATCTCACCAGGGTTTGATGTGTTAGCCACACCAACCTGAGCATTTGCAGGGACTGTTGTTATAGTTGAGTGATTAGGGATAACATTCACCTTACCTCCACGCATAAATGCGAAAGCGTGGTTACCAACTAAGCCTCTGACAGTCAACTCTTCGCACTTGATGCCAGTGCCGAGGACTCTTTGTCCCATAACATTATCAAGATAGAATTTAGACACGCCTCTATCCACAGCCTCTTTCATTATATGGTTCAGGTGAATTGATTCTATCTGGTCAAAACCAACGTCTATCTTAAGACTGTCGCCGTCTATACCAGAAAGTACCCTCTCGAATACATCTTTATTCTCTTTATATGTCACTTCTCTCGACTTAAATATCTTCTTCTCGCGGTCACGAATACCAATGACTGGAACCTGCTTTGCATGTTCGCCACGACCAAAAGTATCAAATAGGAGCGGGTCAGAACCGTGATACCTGAAACGCCTCGCACCGATAACGTCTGCATGGTTAGACATTCCAAGCCCAGCGGCCATCCCCTCCATATCATCATGGAAGGTCTTTATCATTCGCGCTATATTATCAGATGCTGTCATAGGGTCTATTCTATGACCATAAGGTCTGGATGTAATCCCCCATGCACACTGTCCAGTATGGCAACGTCTGCAAAGAGTACAACCGAGCACATGCAGAGTACGCATTCCCATACCGACAAATTCCGCACCAGCAAGCATAGTGAGCATAGCGTGGAAATAATCCATAACGCCACCCTCAGCAATGATAGAGACATGTCCACGAAGCCCTTCAGCTCTGAGTGCCATATCCGCCATATGAGTCAAGTAGACGATATTAAGACCACGGTTTTGCAAATCGACTGTATGCGCCGCACCAGTAGAACCGTCACCAGCTTTTATTGTAATATAGTCGAAACCTGACTTTGCGATAGCTACACAAATCTCAGAAAAATTCCATGCAGTACCATAAACATCCGCTCCAATCAGTTTATCGTCACCGAGGAGTGCTCTAAGTGATTCAACCCTCATAGGAAGTTCTTCGATAGAGTACTGTAAATGCTGAGGATTCGGAGACGAAAGGTGTCTAAGAGCCTCAACGCAACGCAGGAGAGCAATTTCGTAATCGTTCTTTTTATCTTGAAGTCGACCACCCTTCCCCTTCTTCGCATCCTGTCCATATTTCATGGATACACCAGCGAATTTATCCAGCTCTACCCAAGGACCAAAGCCACCAGAGCCGAACTGTAATATACAGTGGCTAGCAGCCGCCATCATATCAGGGTGGACAAAGCCTTCACCTGTAAAGAATGGTCTGCCAAGCTTAACGCACGCCATCATCCTAGCAAGAATAGCCTCGTGACTATTCGATCCGTACGACTGGTGGACATCGAATATCGGGGTATCAACTTTCAATTTTGCAGCACGCTTGCCAAGATACATATCACGCATCTGACCAGCATACTCGTTGTTATGATCTCTTGTCTGTGACAGAATCTCTGCCGCATCTATCAGCCAGTCGGTATACATCTTCGACTGACCACGCCCAAGGTGGGCACTTGATACAGTAGATTTGCCACCTGCTCGTGAAATTATATTATTAATCTGCTCAGCACCAGTGAGAGGTACACCAATATCATTGTAGTCTGGGTTATCAAAAACTTTGATAGCACGCTGAGGACACATCTTTACGCAACGCTTGCAGTTACAGCACTCATCAGGATTTATCCAAAGGATTTTCTCTACCAAATTTATTTCGTCACTATCATCAGGCTCGACTCTGTGTCCACCGTCATCATAATAACGCTCTTCCATAGTGAAAACACAGTGACCAGCATTAGGCTTAGTAGTGTTGTGTGTACACGCCTCTACACAAGTAGAACAATGCACACAACCTCTGCCCGGCTCTTCTATATCGTCAGTAACCTTCACCCAATATTTTGCACCCTGAGCGAAAATCCCCTTCTCTTCAGGCTCTGTATATCTTATGGATCTCTGTATAACTATATCTTTTTTATCAATCATTTTTCTTCCACCCATAATCCAGTCTGCTAACCTTCTTGTCTTTCACATTGAAGCCTACTATCTTACCCGCCTCTGGGTCGAACATGTTCAGCTCTTCGTGCATGAAGTATGCTGCTGAGATGACCGCTCTCTGCTCAGATCCGAGGAGTGCAATCTTGTCATTTATACCCACAGAGAATGACCGCAAGTGATCCCTATCTGTGAAACCGACCATAGTATCTTCCACAAGAGTGATAGCTGTTGCAGGCCCTGACATCTTCATACGATAAAGGAATGGGCTTCCCATCAGCTCCTCATATCTAGCTCTCGCCTCTGGTGTCATAGCATTAAGCTCCTGAGGGAACTTTCTACACATGATCCACTCGATCTCCTCAAGTGAGTAGTTCTGCTTAAGCAGATATTGGACAGACAAGAATATAGCCTCAGAATCTGTACCAGCAGTCAGTTGAATATCGAGTTGTTCTAGTGCACGAGCATTTGACATGTCACTAGAGAGGTGTCCGTTATGCACACCTGCAACCTCACCTATAGATATCGGCTGAGGTCCCCACCAAAGTCCACGCCCCTGAGACGTAGGCCAGCGCAGGTGGATAAGGCAAGCGTCATAGTAATGATCTTCATATTTATGGATATCATAGATGTCGATGGTGTCAGCTAGTTCGTAAGCGGTTAGGAATGTCCCGTTATACTTTGAGCTAGAAAAGATTCTCGCATCATCTATATATTTTTTATTAAACCTAGTAACACACTTATTAATGTATTCCGCTTCATCCTTTATCCTATCACGGAACATCATCTCTTCTGGCGAAGGAGGAACAATACTATAGTGCATTATTACTGGCAGGTCGTATTCGTAATAGAATTTACGCTCCACCATATCCTTCTTTTCCAGAATGCGAAGCCCCATACTGTGGAGCACTTCGTCCAGCTCAGAGATTTTGTCTTCTGAACGGAACATAATATGAAAGTTAAAGAATCCAGTATCTTTATATAAACTTTTTAGCGTGACTCCAGCACCTGTACGTCCACGATATTGGAGACATCTAGCAGCTTTCAGGAGTGCGTCAAGACTAAAATCACCTGCAACAGCAAGCAGACCGCAAGCTCCAGACGGGAGACCTAGCTCGCCACCAGAAAAATCATTTACAGCTATATTTCTCGATGTTGATTGTTCATCTTTTCTAATGATCATGGTCGCAACCTCCATCGAATAATTCACACGCGGAGATGTATTGCTCTTTTCTGAAATCATCCAGCTTTGAGCCCTCTTTGGTTACTGTAAGAGCAGAACGTGGACAGGCCTCTACACTCTTATATGTAGCATCGCCAAGTTTATCCTCTAAGAACTCATAGAAGTGTTCATCCTTTTTAGGAGTCCATTCCTTATGCATCTTCATAAGCGAGCCGTCACTATAGTGGTAGCACCAGTCACACTGGATACAGATACCACAGTTAAAGCATCTCGAAGACATAAGCATTGCCATATCATCGTCAACTGTTTGAACTATCTCCTCAAAATTTGCTTCTCTATCTTCAACAGGTAGCTCGTCTTCAACTAAACGACCTGTTTTTTCAAAATATTTTGTATTGAGTGTGCTGTAATATGCAACGTCCCTCTTTATATCTGATTCGACATCTTCGCCAAAAAACTCACGAACAGCCTTCACAGTGTCTTGAGCTAGACCAACTACACGGACAACCATACCCACACTATCGACATGCCCCATAGAGGCGTCTCCAGTGATAAATATCTTTTCGCTGTCACCATCTTGAAGATCAGGACAAAGCATACGTGGGAAATCAACTGTAAAACTCTCGCCAACGAAATAGAGGTCTGGTCTGTCACCAATAGCAAGAACTATACGGTCAAACTCAAGTTTTTCAATAAGCCCAGGGACAGCAAAAGGTTTTGCCCTTCCACTCTCGTCCACAGGACCAAGCTTCATTACTTGCACATGCAATCTTAAGCCTTTTTTCGTCTTCTCTATTTTAAGTGGTTGACGAAGAAATTTATAATCCACTCCTTCAGCGATAGTATCTGCAACCTCACCAGAGTGAGCGGTCATCTCGTCCTCTGTCCTACGGTAAACAACAGTAGGATTAGCGCCGAGACGAGTACTACATCTAGCAACGTCGATTGCGGAGTAACCACCACCAATAATACAAATCTTTTCGTCTTTTTTTATTTTCAGATCTGACACCTGATCAAAGTTGACCTTTTGCAGGAATGGAATTGCTGACTCAACTCCAGCAAGTTTTTCGCCTTCGATACCTATCTCGACAGGTTTATGAGCACCAGTCGATACAATAACAGCATCATACTCTCTAGCCAGATTGAGAAATTTATCTTTATTGATATTTTCGTTACATTTAATGTTTACGCCCGCCTTTTTGATAAAAGCCAGCTCCTTTTCAAATATATCTCTTGGATATCTAAATGCTGGGATACCTTGGGTTAGAAGTCCACCAGGTCTATCCGCCTTTTCGTAGACATCTGCGCGATAACCAAGCCTAGCGAGGAAATATGCAGCTGATAGTCCTGCTGGTCCTGATCCAATCACAGCAACAGTTTTGCCATTCTCTTCTGCAAGTTTTTTAGGCTCTAGATTATTCTTATAGCCCCAGTCAGATATAAAACGTTCCATGGCTTTAATATCTACTGGTTCATCGAACTTTGTACGATTACAAGCTGTTTCACATGGATGATCGCAAAAACGACCACAACCTGAGCTGAATGGATTCGTCTCTTTCAAAACGTAAAACGCCTCTTCGAAACGTCCTAGCTCCGCAAGATGTAAAAAACGCGGAATGTCATTTCTGGCATAGCAACCATGGTTTCCTAGATGATCTCTGGAATAACATGGGCTAACCTTATTGTAATATAACGGAAAAAGTTTTTTCACCTGTCCCTCCGTTTGGTATTTGTAAAAAACATATGGATGCACTTTGAATTATAACTCATTTGCTTGCTGAATCAACGTACAAAAACGGCGAGTGTAATATTACACCCGCCGCTTTGTTATTATGAGAGAGTAGAGGTTTTATTCTGATTGCCTTTAGAAACAACCATATTTATAATCTAGACTTTTTTAGTCTCTTTTCAAGTGTTTATTATATTTTTCTTTCTGACTCAGTAAATATAACTCAAAGAGAGCTTTCCAAATAGAGTAGTTTTTCGATAGAGGATCGTATCTGTTTTGATATCTCTTCTTTAGGCTTAGCCTTATTCATGTATGCTGTGACAGCTTTAGCAGTCTCGGCTAAAACCTCCGCTGCCACATCAGTGGTGGTATTTTTACTGTTATAATCAGGGAGTCGACTAACACAACACCCCATATCACGTGCAATAAGGTTAAGAACATCTATGTTCTTATATTTAATTAATACATGAAGAAAGTTTTCTAAGGTTGCAGACTTGCTACTATCATATGCATAATTCTTTAGTTGGTTGACAGAGATACTAAGCTCACAAGCAAGTTTTTCCCTGCGAATGCCTTTTTTATTGATACTTTTAAAAAGCTCTCCACTTATCTCACATGCATAACGTCTAAAGTCGCCCATATTCATACCCTCAAAGTAGATACTTCAAACAATTCTATATCTGTGAATTTTACACAACACATATATAATAAACTCTTATATACTATATAGAATGATATTTCAATATAGTTTTCATTAAGTGAATTGTTCCTACTTGGAGTTTTCATGAACATCTATATCGTTTATTGCGACTTTGAAATTGAGAGTACAGAAGGGATGGCTATTGCTGAGATACTAAATAGCTTCAAAGGGGTAAGATTTATGCCAACAGCATGGTTAATTTTGTCCGCCAACCCATCCAGTATAATTTTTCATAATATTTCTAAAGTTAACCCATCAGGAAAATGTGTAATGATATCTAGATTGGATGATGATTTTCACTTCAACTGCTCTGACAATATCAGGAATTGGATAAATAAACATAGATAAAAGACCTGAATGGAAACCTCTTTCTCTCAAACTAATGATTAATTGAACACCCAGACTTATCCATTAATTCTATCCTTGGCAAATTTTTAGTTTATACACTATAATCCAAAGAAGCATACACAATGGAGATCAAAAATGTTTAAATTATTTGGCAATAACAGTGATGATTTCAAAGACATATTCGAGCAGTTTTATAATAATATCATGTCCAACGATCAGCTATCAATCTTCTTTAAAAACAAACATCAAGTCAGACACGTCATAGCAAAACAACTGGAGCACTTCTCAAATATACACTCAATGAACTCAGTGCAACTGAAAAGCTACTACAGAAAAATGGGTAAAGAACATGCACTTATGGGTATCAGTTTCTCAACTTTAGAGACTGCAACAGAGTATCTGTTTAGACAATTTTTATTAAAATTCAGCTCAAAACCTGATAAAGTCGTTTCGCTTGAGCGCTTCTTTTCTAAAATGAAGTCTGACTTTGCTTACGGTTACCTAGAACACGAGATAGAAGTCTTTACTGAAAGGCTAAGATTATTAAATAGATACTCTAGCAACACACACAGCTTAAAAAATCATATAGAATGGTTTCTTATGCTTCATACTGCCATACTTCAAGACGATAACAACACCATAGAGATGTTATCAGAGGCAAAACCAACATTAGGCACACATAACGAATCAGCGAAAGACTTGGCTAAAGACTTAGAAAAAGTCAGTAAAAACTTTGACACACTAGAAAAAATTATGTTTTTCAACCTTAAACAACATGATTTCAAAGGAACCCTTGCCACCTACATAAGTCTCAAAGAATCATTCCTCACATTAACGTATCTACTTTCTCTCATGGAACAAGAGGCGATGTCTGAATCCTTCGCCACCGACCCACTTACTGAGGCGCTAACAAGAAGACAGATGACAAGCATTATGGATAAATCCGCGACAAAAGCTATGATCGCAAACAGTGCGTTCACTGTCGCTATGGCGGATATAGATCACTTTAAAAATGTGAATGACACATACGGACACAAAGCTGGCGACATAGTATTAAAACAATTCTCAGCTATCCTTATGAAACACACAGCAACTGAATCTGCCGAAGTTATTAGATATGGTGGTGAAGAGTTCCTAATTATCTTCCCTAACTCCACAGGTGAAGAGACTTTTAAAGCGATAGATGACATGAGAGACATCATTGAAATGACCCCGTTTAATATAGGTACAGGAATGATACATATCACATCAAGTTTCGGGCTGAACGAGGTCAAACCTTCAAAAGGCGAAATCCCCGATCCTCTTGCTATTATTAAAGAAGCTGATGAGAATTTATACCTTGCAAAGAAATCAGGAAGAAACTGCGTAAAAATATAAATTAAACTCTTGCAGAAAGCCCAAGGTGACCTACATTAGTAGTATCAACACCGGACGGATAGAACGTCGGAGACGCGGAAAGGTCTCGTGTGAAATAATAATTTCCCCGGAGTTGTTAAAATAAATAGGGAGGTAGGACCATTAATACCTCGATTTTAAGCCCCTGCTAAATAGATCTTGATAACAAGGTTTTGTGGGGGCTTTTCAATTTCTGATATTTCAACTAATCAAGCAACTTTAAAAGCCCTTCTCTGTCACGAACATTTATATTAATTTTCAGATAATGCATATTTTCTTTCACATCATCAGGCAGTTTGACATAATCCTTCTCTGTAGTAACGATCATCTCAGCTTCTATCTCTCTCGCCTTTCTTTCGATGACATAGGTATCCCTATCATCATATCCATGATGGTCTGAATAAACCTTTCTACCAACAATATCTGCACCAAGAGATTTTACATACTTAAAAAACTTTCCAGGTGAAGCTATCCCAGCGAAGGCAAAGACACCCTTCCCTTTGAGGTCAACATCCACTTGACCATTCTCATTAAACACGCCCATATGCTCAATATTACTAAAGAAAACTGGTTTCCCTTTAAGGTAGTTTGCAACCTTTTTGGGGATTGTTTCATTTATTGCTCTAGTAAAGATGATAATATCAGCCCTCTTCAGTGCGGATGCTGGTTCACGCAAATAACCAAACGGAAACATCCAACCTGTCGAGGCTGGTCTTTTATGGTCTAACAGAACAATATCTATGTCCCTCTTCATTTTGCGATGCTGAAAACCATCATCTAAAAGATAAATATCAGGTTGAAACTTCCTCTCAGCGAACTCATACGACCTGAAGCGCTCCTTACCTGTGATAACAATCGCTTCTGGACAGTTTTTTGCCATCATATAAGGTTCATCGGCAGCCTTATCAGGTCCAACCAGAATCTCTTTGCCATCACTGATAACATTTGTCTCGTATCCGATATTCCCTTTATACCCTCTAGAGAGGATGCATACCTTTTTGCCCTGTGCGATAAAGTGCTTAGCTAACATAATAGTGACAGGTGTTTTACCCGTACCACCCATAGAAATATTTCCAATGGAAATGATTTTAGACATCTTTTTTATCCTGCTGAATCTCGTATAGGAAGAGATATTTTAAGTAGACATATATAAATGAGCTGACAGCGACTGCCAACCCTGCGAAACCATCCATAAAGCCAAGTTTAAGGAAGTATTTTTTAACAAATGCAAATATTGGTTTTGTGATTATTGCAAAATATGAAAACTTTTTACCATTCTCATCATAAGATTTTGCAGCAATTTTGGAATATTTTACTAACCTTTGATAGTGATCATAGATATCTTTATAAGAAAAATGAAGTAAATCGCCACCCTTTATCTTTTCCACACTACCATTAATCTCAAGCACATCGTGCGGATCGTAACCGCCCCACTTTGGCTGGCTACTGCTTTTCACGAGGCGAAGTTTCCAGTCTGGTTGCCAGCTATACTTAAGATATTTACCCATATAATGTGTTCTACGATTCAGTATATACCCATCGGATGTAGGCTTACTAATAGCTTGCTTTATTGATATAAGAAGTTCTGGAGTAACAACCTCGTCGCAATCTAATGCCAAAATCCACTCATTTGAACATTTTTCCAGAGCTGAGTTTTTCTGCATTACATGCCCTTTCCAGTCCTCATCATAAACCTTTGCACCATAGCTTTCTGCGATCTCAACCGTTTTATCAGTAGAGTGAGAATCAACTATGATAATTTCAGACGCAACATCAGCGATAGCCCCAAGGGTTTTGCCTATGTTTGCCTCTTCATTAAATGAAATTATAGCTACTGAAAGTGAAAGTTTTTCCTGCATTTGTGTACCTTTATGTAAATATAAAACGGATTATAACAATAAATCTTAGAATTGCACACGATTTAGTTATTTTTTACTTCCATCAGTACACTTTATATGTTTAACTAAGGATAAAACACTTGAGCAATTTATAACGATATTCTATAATAAGAAGTAAGTTTATTTTAAGGAGCCGATACATGGTGTACAAACCAGAGGTAAAGCCTGTTCAGTCAGTCTATCACGCACTTCAACTTTTTGAAGTTTTTAGGAACGCTGAGAATAAAGATGAATTTGGTGTTACTGAGCTGAGTAAATCACTTGGCCTACATAAAAACAATGTCTTCAGACTACTCGCAACTCTGGCATCCAGAGGGTACATAGAGCAAAATCTTAATACAGAAAATTACCGTCTCGGTATTGGGATATTTAATCTCGGACAAAAGTTTGTTAACAAACTCGGAATACTTAAGCTTTCCCGCCCTTTTATGGAGAAGATTGTATCTGAGGTGAACGAATCAGTTTATATAGGTATTCTACGTGAAGGTAACGTTATCTATCTCGACATAGCAGAAACAACCCTTCCTGTTCGTGTTGTTAGCCGTGTGGGCAAAGATGTTCCTGCATACTGTACAGCTATTGGTAAAGTTCAGCTTGCATACTCTTCTGAAGAAGAGATAAACAAGATATACATGGGCGCAAGGCTCAAGAGATACACAGACCTGACTATCACATCTCTTCCTGTACTTAAAAAAGAGCTTAAAAAGGTCGCTACTGACAACTACGCTTTCGATGATGAAGAGTTCGAGAGCAGAGTTCGCTGTATCGCTGTGCCTATCAAAGACTACCTCGGTGTTCCTGTTGCGGCACTCAGTGTTACTGGACCTGCATGCAGAATGACACAAGAACGTATGGAAAAAGAGATACTCCCTGTAGCTAGAAAATATGCTAGAGAGATTTCTAAGCGTCTCGGTTTCCAAGAGTAAGCAGGTTAGCATCTGCTGGCTTATCACAATGCTGTGAATAAGGTATAGCACTCGACATTATACGCCTTCCGTTGGTCGGCTAACATAAGTAAATAACAAAGCCTCGTGTCAAAACGGGGCTTTTTTTATCTGCAATATACCTTTACATTTCACCCCATATCCTATAATTTCTGAGTATGTCTTATGTTGCATTAGCTAGAAAGCTCAGACCACAAAATTTTGACGAACTCTCAGGTCAGGAATTCGTTGTAACCACGCTCAAAAACTCAATAGAGATGGGTAGAGTTGCACACGCATACCTTTTCACAGGACCTAGAGGTGTCGGTAAGACTAGTGCCGCTAGGATTTTAGCAAAGGCAGTCAATTGCCTCGACCCTCAAGGAACAAACCCGTGCAACAAATGTGATAACTGCACAGAGATTACTGACGGTACATCTATGGACGTTGTAGAGGTCGATGGTGCTTCAAACAGAGGTATCGACGAAATCCGCGAACTCCGTGAAGCTGTACGTTTCCTCCCTATCAAATGCAAATACAAAGTATATATCATTGACGAGGTTCACATGCTAACTGAGCACGCATTTAATGCTCTGCTCAAAACTCTTGAGGAACCACCAGACTATGTAATGTTCATACTAGCGACAACAGACGCGCAAAGACTGCCAGCGACTATCATTTCGAGATGTCAAAAGTACGATTTCAACAAAATACCTTTCGACATAATGTATGACGCTCTCGCAGGAGCTCTCGATTCAGAAGAGATCACATACGACAAAGACGCTCTTAACCTAGTGGTTAGGAACTCTGACGGTTGTATGAGAGATTCCCTTTCACTACTTGACCAAATTATCGCCTTCACAGGTGGCAAACTGGACGAACAGAGTACATCTTTTCTCCTCGGGTTCTCAGAGAAATCACTCGTTGATAACCTTTTCGCTCACATAATAAAAGAAGAGCCTGACAAAATCCCATCAGCTATCGAAGAACTCTCTGCAAAGGGCGTAAACTTCACCTTTGCTGCTGAAACTATCATCGGACACACCAGAAACCTTCTGATGCAACTGATGACAGGCAAAGACAGTAAAGAGCTGACATCCAAAGAGAATGAATACTATAAAGATTTAGCAAAGATCTCCAGTGAGCATAAACTCTATGCCCTATTTCAGGTCTTCCAGAAACTACTGAATGATCTTAAATTCTTCAATTTTGAACAATATATTTTCGAATTCGCTATGTATAAGGCAACGAATATCGCTTCTGTTATCTCTACTAAAACGATATCAACAGGTGGTACATCAACCTCAAAGCCTATCACTGCAAAGAAACCGATGGCTGAGACATCGTCAAAACAAACACTCAGCAGTACTGACATGGAGATGCAAAGTATCGTATCAGCACTTGAAAAGGCTGAGCACGCTTCTATCTCTTCA
The DNA here is from genome assembly GCA_002869185.1 of Denitrovibrio sp. Lineage (GTDB taxonomy): Bacteria > Chrysiogenota > Deferribacteres > Deferribacterales > Geovibrionaceae > Denitrovibrio. The sequence goes on from PKTN01000005.1 coordinate 90,533, forward strand.
ATGCTAGGACACGGATACATCGTCCATATAACTGACGGGACCCTAACTATAGGTTTCTCTGCTGAAAAGAAATTTTACTTTGACTTTGTCAACCGAGCACAAAATATCCAGATTCTAAATCAGGTCATACCTGCGGCATTTGACAAAATCCAAAATGTAAAAACAATCCTCGAGCAGGATACTAAAAAAAAAGCATAGTTGAAAAGAAACAAACTATAGAAACCTTCCACGAGAAAAAAATCCGCTCAGAAGCAAAAGATGACCAACTCGTTCAAACACTCCTAAAAGAATTTGACGGTAAGCTTGAAGAGATTGACGTTCTTCATAAACCTACTTTTGACTAAATTATTTGCCACTTTAGTTAAACAAATTCGTATTTCAACAATACCTGACAATTATATGTAATCTCGCTGTATTGCTATCTACACTTAACCCACATACTATATTTATTCATAGTGAGGTTAGTATGTTCAGATTCTTATTAATTACTTTTTTACTTTCTATCTCAGCAACTTACGCTTCTGCCGATGAAAAAAGAATAAATTTTATCATAAAAAATAAACTTTTTGCTGATTCAGCTGTCAATAAATCAGTAGATGAAGTAGCAACTCTACTAAAGCAGTCATTTCTTGGGTGGTCTGTTACGATCAACCAAAGTACTGCAAAAATTAATATTAGGCTTGAAATAGTGCCTATAGAAAATAACTCGACGCAGAGGGAATTCCCCTCCAGTATTAATTATCCTGTACAATTTTACATTTGGAAGTCAAAGCCCTCGAAAGAGGGTTTTGCTTTGTCATTAACAGCACCAAATAAGATGGGTATTGTTTTTGGATTATACGGATTCCTTCAAGAAAAACTCGGTTTCAGATTTTATCACCCTAAGAATACTTTCATACCGAAACACGCAAATTGGCCTCTCCCAAATGACTTCAACTTCACTGGAAAACCTAAGTTCGAAAAACGTGGTTTCCACCTGCATACAATGCACCCTATGGAACTAACAGAACAACTCCACAGTAGCATGGACGGGACAGCTATAGACGACGTAAAAGAATATATCGACTGGCTCGTACATACAGGTCAGAATGTTATGCAATTCTGGCTCCTCCGCACTGTGGACAAGGATGCTTGGCCTGCATATGCTACAGAATATGTTAACTATGCAAAATCACGAGGAATTTTAATAGGTACAGTCATTAGCCTCTCAACCCTCCAACAGAAAGCGTTTCAAACTATGAATATCCTCAATCCAATGAACTCATATACTCGACAAATAGACAATAATATAAAGTGGCTTCTTCAGGTTCCGTTCGATTTTGTAAGTATAGACTTTACAATGGGCGAATACCTACCCGACCTTTCGACAATTATGCCTGAAAAAAAGAAATATCTAATTCAAACTATCAAAGATAAGTACGGCATAAATGTGATGGAGAATACGCATGTCATTAAACGTGACGAGCTAACTAGTCCAGAATGTGCTGGTAAGGTAATCCACTCCGTAATGTTTTATTCAATCACCGAGGATGACGCTCCTGTATACGGAAACAAGAATCAGAAGTTCATGTTTGATATGATGAAACAATCAAAAATGGAACGTGAGACGTGGTATTGGCCTGAGTCCTCATATTGGGTCACTTTTGACACATCTGTACCTCTATTCCTTCTCCCATACCTTAAAAGCCGACATGACGACATTACGAATATCGGGGATCTTGGAATAGACGGTCACGTAACTTTCACCTCAGGGTGGGAGTGGGGCTACTGGGTTATTGACTATAGTATCGCTAACTGGTCTTGGGCGTATGCGACTGATGGTAATGAAAAGACCACATCACCCACTTCGGTATTAGCTGAACTTTTTGGTGATGAATCTTCAAATCTATTTTTCCAGGCACTCGCTGTCCAGGAAAAATATCTTAAAAACAAAAAGCTCATAACTCTATTATCAGCAAAAACACCATTCGAAGAGCTACCATGGCCGTTTAATAAATCTTTTCAGCCCACTGGTGACTATTCTATGCTAAGAGCAGCTGTCCCTTTTCTAGGCAAGAGCGACAGGATAAACATTGAAACGGACGCGAATCTGCTGATTGATTTTCATGACGAGCTAAGCGACATAGTTAGCCAGCTTAAAGATATAAAAAAGTCTAACAACACTGTCATAGCTTACCTTCGAGATGAGATAATAAGGTCACTTGAGATAACAGCCCTAAGAGCTCAACACAGGCACTACACCTTACTGGCTGGTGCATATAGGAACTATCGTTTAAAAGATTCCTCAAAATATTACCTATCAAATCTATTGCTAAGTGCTAAAAACACAAGATATACTGCTATGAACATTGTTAAATCTATGGAGAGTGAGTATCGATACCCCATTGCACTAATCGCCAGAAAGATGCACGGGCACACGTCATACGATTTTGGATATCTTTACCCTGTGAGTGACTTATTCTTCTGGAAAAGAGAGGAACAACAGGTTACGGGGCAAAGGTTTGATGCATTCTATATGAACCTTTGGAATTTTTGGGACACTCTTGGTCTGGACGGACTCTTTTAAGTAAGGATTATAAAATGTTATTAAATAAACAAAAATTTGGAATATTTCGTAATCTCTCATTTGCCATACAAGGTCTACGTGAAGTTTTCAAAAACGAAACATCCTTCAAGGTCGAAGTTTTCCTATTCGTAATACTGCAAGTTATCATATTCTCACTTCCTATAGTGATACTTGCAAAAGCGCTTCTATCCACGTCAATATTTCTTCCAATCTTTGCCGAACTAGCAAACAGCGCCATAGAGCGAAACGTTGACCTAGTGACAATGGAATACGACAGTCGAGCAAAAGCCGCTAAAGACGCAGGTAGTGCTATGGTCTTCGTCTCATTCCTAATAACGGGTATCATTTGGTTTTGGACAGCTTTTTTCCTCTTTTTTTGACATCCATCAATTTAATTACTAATAGATTGTTCCATATTAAGGTCAAGAAAAACATACGGGGTATTGATATGCATGAAGGATGTAGCGGAAGCTTTGAATCGGGACAACAAGTAGTAGACAAGCTAAGAGGTATGGGTTTCTCTAGTGGACAGATGCCAGTCCCTCTCGAGATCACATGCGAAGAGTGTGGTGAAAATTTTGAGATGAATACCTTTGAAGTTAAGTGTGACTGCGGGATGGTCTATGGTGTAACACCTTGCCACGCTTTTGCAGCAGAGCATGTTAAAGCAGCAGGTAAAGATTACTAAATCGACTTGAATAAAGATTTTTATAAAGTTATCCTTATTTATTATTAGCATTGGGGGTAACATGCTTAACAATTCGAAATGGTCGGGACTGATTCAATCTTTTCCGACCACTTTTTTTCTTATACCTCTTCTTGTATTTATGTTTATACCCTATCATACCTTTGCGATATCGCTCGACAGTGCAAACGATAATCAAATAGTTATAAAAGTTGGGGCATATAATAACCCACCTAAAATTACGATACTACCAGATGGCAAAGTCACTGGTTTTTGGCCAGAACTTCTATCTCATATTGCTGACAAAGAAGGTTGGCGTATTGAATATGTCCAAGGCAGCTGGTCCGAGGGTCTCAAGAGACTATATAATGGCGAGATCGACATAATGCCTGATGTTGCTCAAACCAATGCTAGTTCAGCCACTTATCTATTCGCTAGAGTTCCAGTACTTTCAAATTGGAGCAGGGTTTACGTCCGTCAGAATGAAAAAAAAATCAAATCGCTAAAAGACATGAATGGCATAAGGATCGGTGGACTAATATCAAGCATTAGTGTCGAAGGTCCAGAAGGTGTCAACATGCTCATAAAAAGCTTCAATCTCAGAAGCCGTGTTTTCGAATTTGACACATATGAAAATGTCTTTAAAGCACTTGAGGATGGATTTGTTGACGCTGTCATTGTAAATAGAAATTATGGCGACACATACATAAAAAATCATCCAGTACGCAAAACAATGATGATGATGTCACCATATATCCTAACATTTGCTTTTAACAAACAATCTGCAGCCGTTCGTAACATTTCAAAATATATTGATAACCATATGGAAAAGATGATGTATGACAATGAATCTGTATACTATAAGTTACTCAATAAGTACTTTGAAGACGCAGTAGCTGAAAAAGTTGTTATCGTCATGCCTAGGTGGTTTAAAATATTCATGACTGTAGTTTTTGCTCTTGGTATGTTTTTTCTGATCTTAATATCATTCTCTCGTATGCAAGTACGGCGCAAGACAGAAGAGCTACGACATTTTAACGAAAATCTACAACAATCTATTGAAGAAGAAACTTCAAAAAGGCTGAAAAATGAACAAATCTTTTTTTAGCAAAAAAAATTCACAGACATGGGACATATGATTGGCGCAATATCTCATCAGTGGCGACAACCTCTTAATAGCGTATCGCTTATTTCACAGTGGCTATGTGAAGAGTGGGAAGAGGGAAAAGAGATCAATAGCGAACATATAAACTCTTTTAAGAAACAGGCTGAGATTATTCAGAATATGTCAGACACAATCGATGATTTTAGATATTACTATCAACCAGATATTGAAAAAACTAATTTTAATATCACAGAAGCTGTACTTAGCTCTACCAGGCTTATTAGTAGCGAACTCTTTTACGATGGCATTAATGTAACTTTTAAATACAAAGATACTGAAATTGACCTAGGTGTAACAACAGATAATAGCTCCTGTTGCTATAACTTCCCACCAACCTATGCAGAAGGGTATGAAGGAGAATTTAAACAAATCCTCTTATCCGTGTTAAGAAATGCTAAAGATTCGATAAAAATCAAAGGTGCCGCAAGTAAACATATTTTTATCGAGATCCAAGATATAGACGACAAGATAATCATATCCATCGAAGACAATGGAACAGGAATAGATGAAAATATTCTTGGGAACATATTCGATCCTTACTTTACTACTAAGAAAGAGGGAGATGGAATGGGGCTTGGTCTGTATATGAGCCAAATGACACTAAAAAAACATATGAAAGGAGAAATATCTCTAGAAAATACAGACGAAGGAGCAAAAGCTACTATTACTCTGGTGGCAAGTCATAAAAAGCCTTAACCTCACAATACCACAACTCTGTAGCTGTTATTGAGCAATTAAAGACAATTTGAGTTTGATAACTTCATTCTATTTGTTATGATTAGTCTATAGATTTAAAGGTGCGTACATGTCCAAAATAATTTTAGCAGCTTTTTTTATTCCGTTACTATTTTGCTCATCCTCTTTTGCTAACGACGAGATTGAGCTAATAATTGGTTCTTACGATAATCCACCAAAAATTGAACAATCTAAAAATGGGAAGGTCATCGGTTTCTGGCCTGAACTACTCGGTAATATCGCCGCAAAAGAGGGTTGGAAGATATCCTATCTACACAGCACTTGGCAAAAAGCACTTACTAACCTCGAAAATAACAAAATAGATATTATGCCTGACGTTGCCTTTACACCAGAAAGAGCAAAGTTATATGAATTCAATAAAGAACCTGTAATGGTCAGTTGGAGCCGTGTCTACGTTCGAGCTGACAACAACAGTATAAAATCGATAGAAGATTTAGGTGGAAAACGGATAGCAGGTTTAATGGGTAGCGTAAACCTCGAAGGCTCTGACGGTATAAAAAGGCTTGTCCAGAGTTTTAATATTAACGCAACTATTGTTGAGATGCAGAGTTATAATGAGGTCTTTGAGGCTCTCTTAGATGGTTTTGCTGATGCTGTCATAACCAACAGGAATTTTGGAGACAAATATATTCTGGATACCCCAATACAAAAGACTGCCATAGTTCTTCAGCCCGTCTCATTAATGTTTGCATTTTCAAAAAATTCTGAAAAATCAGAACAGCTCTCAAGGCGCATAGATTTTCACCTTTCAAAGATGAAAAATAACAATGATTCTATCTATTACCAACTTCTTACAAAATATTTTGAAACAGAAATAGCTTAAAAGCATGTAAAGTTCATACCTAGATCAGTCAAGATTTTCATGATTACGTTAGGTATCACAGTACTCTTTTTTGTTGCCCTAACTATACTAGCTAAAGCAAAAGTTAAGCAAAAGACAAAAGAGCTTCAATACCTTAATTACAACCTTAAAGATCAGGTCAATATAGAAATATCAAAGAGAATGCATCATGAGAAACTCTTCTATGAGCAGAAGAAGTTTGCTGATATGGGACAAATGATAGGCTCGATATCTCATCAGTGGCGACAACCTCTAAACAGTATTTATATCATCTCACAAAATATTCAGGATGAATGGCGAGACGGGGAGACGTATGTACAAGATCATGAAGATCAGTTTAAAAAACAAGCCGACATCATCCATCACATGTAAGAGACAATTGATGACTTTAGAAATTTTTTCAAACCTGACAAAGAGTTAAAAACATTCGATGTAGCTAACACATTTACCAACTGTTTAAGACTTATCAATGTAGAACTCATAGATAATAACATCATTACTAATGTGAAGTGTAAATGTGAAACTCAAGAATGTGAAATTTCTGACAACATATTCGTATTAAATTGTTGCGAAAATCAGATACTAACTACTGGATATGAGGGTGAGTTAAAGCAAGTATTTCTAAACCTTTTAAGCAATGCAAAAGACTCTATGGTCACATCTCAAAAGCTAAGAAAGGAACTAGATATCTACATATATACAAAAGTTGACAAAATATTTATCGAAATATCTGATAATGGGACCGGCATACCAACAGATGTTATCGACAATATTTTCGATCCATATTTCAGTACTAAAGGTGAAGGTAAGGGTGCAGGCATAGGTCTTTATATGAGTAAAACTATACTGCAAAATCACATGAATGGTGATGTATATTTAGAAAACACAGCCGACGGAGCAAAAGCGGTAGTGACTCTAGCGAGAACTATTCAGTAAGATCTTTTAAAACCTTAATCTCACGACCTTGTACTTCAATATAACCCTCTTCGGATAACTTTTTAAGCACACGTGAGAATGTCTCTGCTGTAGTACCGAGCAGTAACGCAAGCTCGCCCTTCGGCACTGGGAGTGTAATAACTTTAGACTCTACTTTCTTCTGTGCAGACAGCCAATTGACCAACCGAGCACGCACATCATTTATAGTCAGAGATTCGATTAGATTTACAAAATACTTAATACGTTTAGATAGTGCTCCGATAAGCTTCATCGAAACCTTTGGATCACTAATTATAATCTCTTCCAGTTTTTTAGCATCTATCTCCACAAGTTCGCACTCTTCGAGCGTCATCGACGTAACAGGATACTTTAACCCTAGCTGTAAAAGTATCTCTGCAAAAATCTCTCCACCACGAACAAAATGAACAATAGCTTCACGACCTTCATCGTTTGTACGGTAAAGCTTTATGCTACCGGAGACGAGAAAATAGACCGTACTACCCTCTTCCCCTTCCATGAAAAGTATCTGTTTCTTGCCTACTCTCCTGTGCTTACACACTTTATCTAAAACGTTTATAAGTTCTGGCTCGCCACTGCCAAAAAAGCCGTTAGCGAACTGTTTGATTGCTTCTTGTTTATTCATGAGTGGATTATAGCATAGCCTACTTGAAAGTAAACTTAAGCGTCTCCTCTTTTTTGTTATCAGGACAAACGTCAATACAGTCGCCACAGTTATTGCAATGCAGAGATTCGCCATCTGCCATAGGGTTTATAACCATAGGACACGTATTAACACATGAATGACACATAGAACAATCAGCCTTAACCTTATAGACGGTCATTCCACGTTTATAACGAAATAGTGAAAGGAATGTTCCTGTCGGACAAAAAAGCCTACACCAGTATCGATAGTAAAATAGCTCCATAAATAGTATTGCAAAGACAATCACCAGTTCAAAAGTGACATAGCAGAATTTAACTATAACAAGTGCTTGCGACGATAGTATCCCAGGTGCTGATATCAAGTTAAGCACAGGAACACCTATCACCATCATAGCAAGCAGACCTAAGAGCAAAAATATAAATCTGAATTTTGAAGCTCTAGATGGATACTGTTTATCATACGCAGGTTTTTTGAGGTTCATGCCAAGCTTTTTCTTAGCTACTTCTATCCACTCAGTAAGCAGATAATATGGACAAAACCAGCTACACCAAACCCTGCCAAGCAACATCATAAGAGCCAATGGGATAACCACAGAACCTATCATATAAGCATTCAACTTACCTGATGCGACTATAGACTGAAAGACAGCCAAAGGGTCAGCAATGGCAGCGTCCCCAATATCCATAGAGTAAAATGTACCCTTGATAAAGTATATCTCCCATACGTTTAGGAACGGAATGATAAAGATCGCCATCAGAGTCGAGATTTGGGCTATACGCCTATAGGTTTTTATTGGTTTTGCCATACGTCCTCATCCTCTTTAATCTCTACATTATATTTGAAGTCATCTTTAGAGCCAAATGAGGTCATCCTCCGCTTAGTATCTATCAAATCTTGCCCATGTAGAGTCTCAGTGATCTCTTCTGTTTTCCCGTGTAGTTTATTCTTCCTACTATAAAAACCACCCTCCTCCTTAACCCCCATACCAATAGGGTATATGTTTATAGATTTTGGTGTGGTTGGACATTTTTCTGTACAGATACCACAACCAGTGCATTTATCAGTTACTATAGGAAGTATAAATTTTTCTAGATATATAGCTTCGTCTGTGAATGGGCAGACATTATTACAGGTATTACACAGCTGTGCATAACCTTGAGATACGCCTTCAATCTCCTCTTTATAATATAGATAATTCAGGCAAGTATCTTGATTGATTACTGCGATTCCTATACGGACTTCGCTATCAACTGTTAGCTTAGGATTTAAAGCACCCGTAGGGCACACAGATGGACACTTCATGCATAGATAGCACGCACGTGTCTCCGCATAGATATATGGCGTACCTATCTGAAGTTTATCAAACAAATCAGCTCTATGGATAGAGTCGTATGGACAAACCTCTATACACCTCGCACAGCGAATGCATAGCTCCATAAACTCCTTTTCTGCAACAGCACCGGGAGGTCTCATTCTGTTCAGCTTGAAAAAGTTTTTGAACGGATTAGTATTCAGGACCTTACCAAGCTTTTCGGTAAACCTATTCCGTGCCATGTTTATACCACTTGAATATCAAGAGGATTTTTTTCTCTCCTAGCACTTCTCTGGAATCCTTTACGATCAGGAATAACTTTACCTGCGATAATATCATCCACAGCCTCTTCGAAATGCATCATATGGTGACCAACATCTATAACCCCATCAATAGCTTTAAGCTTTGCTGTGAGGTCTTCTAATGACTTGTCATCCTCTGACTCTATGGAAATGACTATCTGTTGCTTTTCATCGCCAACAGCGTGAATATCTATCTCTTTGAAAGCAACAAGGGTCGCCTTAATCTCTTCTAACTTTTCAGGCTCTACAAAAACGATACTTCCTGAGTAAATCATATTTAGCTCCTGCATCAACTTTTAAAACAAAATAATTATAAGCATCGGCATCTAATGTCTGTATCAAAAAAAGCACTCCACCCGTAGATGGAGTGCAAATGTGATGCCGGTTGCTTTCCTATGAATAGGAATCGTTTACATTACTTATTATATATTTTTCTGCTACGTCCTTAGGACCAGAAATCTTTTTAATTGTCACAGCAGCAACCTTGTATTCTGGCTCTTTAGAACCTGGGTCAACAACGTCGTTACAAACAAAATTGATCATCCTGTCCATAGCCTTATCGTGCATAGGCACAAAGAGGATACCTGGAAGAGCTATTTTTGTTATATGAGCGGGAAGGATTGATTTACCCCTTCTACTCGCAACCTCAACCATATCTCCAGCCATGATCTTATACTTTTTAGCGTCATCAGGGTGAATCTCAAGATATCCATTAGGGTGAGCTCTTGCGATCTCAGGAATTCTCATGGTCATGGTTCCTGTATGCCACTGCTCTATAACACGACCTGTTGTCAGGTAGAATGGGAAATCTTTGTCAGGAACTTCGCCCGGACCTGCATATGGACGGAGCCAAATGTTAGCCTTACCTTCATTCTTCTTATCCATATAGAAGTAGAATTGCCTATCTGTAGGCATCTTTTTGCCGAATTTCGCTTTAAATCCTTCATGCTCAAACATAGGATCCATTCCACGTACATATCTCTTGTATGTACCCGGATGGTCTACTGAAGGGCATGGCCACTGGAGTCCAGCTTTCTCCTCTTTTAGCCTGTCATATGTAGCTCCTGCGAGGGTATGATCTGTGTCTTTAGTAACACGGATATACTCCGACCAAGCCATCTCGTTATTCTTCATGAAATCATCACTATTCCAAGGGATCAGCTTTTCGAGTCCCATACGCTTAGCTATCTGTGCTGCTATCCAAACGTCAGGTTTTGCATTACCCTGAGGCTCAACACATTTTTCAGTAAGTTGGCTTCTACGCTCTGAACAGCCATAAACTCCACCCTTCTCATAAATGAATGCAGCGGGTAGGATAACGTCTGCAAGCTGTGTTGTTCTAGTCGGGAAGATATCAAGCACAACAAGGAATGAGTCCTTCATACCCTGAACATATTTATTAAGGTTAGGGAGTGACTGAGCAGGGTTAGTTGTGCTAGTAAGCATAGCCTTAATAGGCTTCTTAGCATCCTTTTCTCCACCAAGGTTATCGAACATCTTCATTGTATGGAAGCCCGGTTTATTATCTATTGTCCCCGGCTTGATACCCCATTCCTTCTCAACATGTGCACGCCACATGTCGTTCTTAACAGGCTTAGTCCCCGGGAGAAGATGGCATAGAGAACCAGTTTCACGTACACCACCACATGCGTTAGGCTGACCTGTGAGAGAGAATGAATCCGCCCCCGGCTTAAAGAGGTTACCAGTTATAAGATGAAGATTATGCACAAGATTATTAGCCCATACTCCCCTTTTCCTCTGGTTAAGACCCATTGTCCAAAGTGACATTGATGCGCCAGAGTTTGCAAACCAGTCAGCAGCCTGTCTGATGTTTTCAGCAGGGCAACGTGTAATCTCTTCTACCTTTTCAGGTGTAAAATCTTTAAGGAACTCTTTATACTCTTCGATGCTAAAAGTCTTCTTCCCATCAGTAATTCTAGTGTTCTCGTTTATGAATTTTTCGTTATGCCAGTTGTTATCGAGGATAATCTTTGCCATAGCGTGGAAGACGGCAAGGTCTGTACCCGGATCAACTGGGAGCCAGATATCGGCGATCTTAGATGTTGTTGTCTTCCTAGGCTCACATACGATGATCTTCACATCTGGATTCTTCATCTTGTGACGCATAATCCTACGGAATAAGATAGGGTGACACTCAGATGCATTAGAACCAGTGATAAAGAAACACTTTGCGTATTCGATATCAGCATAAGAACCTACTGGCTCATCTGAACCGAATGTAGAGATATAACCACCTACAGCGGATGCCATACATAGTCTAGGGTTACCCTCTACCATGTTCGAACCGAATCCACCTTTGAAGAGTTTGTTGAATGTGTAACTCTCCTCTGTCATAGCCTGACCAGACCCATAGTAAGAGACTGCGTCTTTGCCATAACGTTTGTGGAGATATTTAAACTTGTTAGCTACGAAATCGAGAGCCTTGTACCAGCTAACTGCTTTGAATGTACCATCCTTTTGACGGATCATAGGCTCGGTAAGTCTATCTGGGTGGTACATGCATTTATAGGCTAGAAAACCTTTAACACAAAGGAACCCAAAGTTTGTCTTAGCATCAGGATTACCCTTAATAGCTACGACTTTCTTATCTTTAACACCAATGTAAACACCACAACCTGTTCCGCAGAAACGACAGGCACCCTTTATCCATTTATCAACATCCTTGCCTCTAGCTTCAGCCTTTTTAGGCATAGCGACGCCAACGGAGGCTGCTGCTGCTGTTGCTACAGATGCTTTAAGAAAATTTCTTCTAGATATGCTCATTTAAGTCCCACTTACTTATAGTCGTGCGCTTTATGCACTGTGAAATTGTGAGATATATGACAGCTTGCGCATCTCGCCTGTGGAGCCATATTGTTGTCAATCTGCTTAGAGTGACAACCTTCGCAAGTTGCGTTGTCGGGAGATTTCACGAAGTTTACTTCGTCACCATGACATACCTGACACTTAACGCCGGTAAAGCCGTGAGCGGACTCTTCCCATTGTTTATAGACATCAGGAGTAGCTTCTACGTGACACTCGATACAGTCCTGACTACCCATCTCTTCTGGGTGTGGTGTGCCAGCATATGCACAGGCGAATGCCGCCAGAACTAAAACCATTACACTTAATAATACTTTCTTAGTCGATACCATAAAATACCTCCGGTATTTAAATTGTACTTATTTAATCTCTTTTCTAATCCTCAAATTTAATCAGGCCGTAGCCCTGCTAAGCTACAGCCTGAAGGAGGTTGTTCTTCCAGCTTGCGCTATACAAGCCTTGTTAATTTGATATATTTATCACTGCCCCAGCAACGGCATAAGCTGCAAAAATGAATGCAGATGCAAAAACTGGAACCAGCCAAGGGAATTTTTTCATAAGTCTTAACCTCTACCTATAATTTTACTGTGTGCTTTGTAAATTGGGGATTAAGGTTGTAAGTGGTATGTAAAGAATGTGAAAAGGCTAATTTTTACTAGCTAATGTTCATTATATCTACATCTTTACAAATTCAACACACCGCACTCTTGATATGCGAGTCTGGTAGGACTATAATAAAACATCGGAGGAGATAATGACTAATTTTGACTATATTATTGTAGGTAGTGGCATAAGCGGTATGAGCTTTGCACATCACATAGCTAAGGCTAAGACAGGTAAAAGCATATTAATACTAGACAAAAAGGACTATGCTGGCGGTTGTGTTAAAACTCTCAGACACGAGGATTTCTGGGTAGAGCTTGGTGGTCATACTATATATAACTCATATAAAACATTCATAACAACCCTCCGCGAGTTAGGTATAGAAGACAAATTTCTACCTAGAGAAAAAGCAGCATTTAAGATGTATAAAGACAACTCAGTTGTACCACTTATGTCTTCACTATCGAAGATTGAAGCGGCTTTTAACGTACCAAAGATGTTCTTTAAAAAGAAGCCAGGACACACTGTCAGAGAATACTATTCATCTGTCCTCGGCAAAAATAATTACGAAAACATGTTCTCACCTATGTTACAGGCTGTTATTTCTCAAGATGCCTCAGATTTCCCTGCTGACATGCTCCTTAAGAAGCGAGAGAGGGACGATACTGCTCCTCGCAACTTCACACTCACTGGCGGAATGTCAAGCTTTATAGAGGCTGTCTCTGCACTCGATAACGTCACAGTTTACTCAAGCACAGAAGCAGTAGACATAACCACCGAAGATGGAAAATACGTTGTTGAAACCCACTGTGGGAAAAAATACACCGCAGACAACATAACCCTCGCTTGTCCACCGATATTTGCTGGTAAACTTCTGGCAAACATTGCACCAGATCTATCAGAGTTACTCAAACAGATACCAGCTGCTAAGGTCGAAACATTAGGGATTATAGTAGATAAGAGTGATGTCACTGTTGATAATTTCAGCTTTGTAATAGCAAAAGATGATGATTTCACATCTGCAGTATCGAGAGATATTATCGCACACGACAAATATCGCGGATTTGCTTTCCACTTTAGAGGCGATAAGCTAGACAAAGAGGCAAAACTCACAAAGATTGAAGATGTTTTAGGTATGGACAGAGGTGCGATAGTTGCCTCAGCTGAAACTATCCACTATTCACCAACACTTGGCATGGATCACAAAGGTCGTGTAGCTAAAATAGATAAAGCATTAGAAAACTACAAAAGCATAAAGATTGTAGGTAATTACTTTGGCGGTATCGCCATCGAAGACTGTGCCCTCAGAGCGTTTAGCAACGCAGGCTTAGTATAAGTTAATACAATATACGACCAGGCTTATTCGGCTTACGTTGTTCGTCAACAACACTTTTTGTAACTCTGAGCAAGGGGTACTAAATTAAAAGCTTCTCAACATCACCCATGGTATCGACAGTATAGTCAGCTATGCCCGAATGGTCATCATGAGCAAACTCTCTGGTAAATACAGTAGTGGCTCTCGCTCTTGTTGCAGAGATTATCCCTATTTGCGAATCCTCTACAGCTATGCACTCTGAAGGTTTAAGCCCAAGTTGTTCTATGGCATAAATATATGCATCTGGCTCTGGTTTCCCCTTCTCGTAAAGCTCATCTGTGACTATCAGATCAAACTTTCTAAAATCTATAACGTGGTCAAACATCTCGACTTCAGGCAGAGAACTACCTGTTACTATTGCAGTTTTAATATCTAAATCAAGCAATCTGTTAAGCCCATTTGCCAAAGCAACTGACTTCCCTTTAAAGTATTCTATCTTTGCATCCACAAAGATTTTTCTAATATCTGTCGGTGACATATCGGGGAGATACAGAGAATTTAGCCTTTCAAAGATACATTTCCATGTGCACCCAGCAAAATTTTTGGAATCCTCTTTTGTCAGCTCTCTTCCAACCAAGCCACTTATCGTATCTTGAAATATCTGATAATTGGAATTTTCTGTACCAATAATTGTGTTGTCAAAATCTAGTAAAAGTCCTTTAAAGCTCACTACTCACCCTTCATAAGCCTTTTCATTTTTTGCCTAACTGTCTCAGCCTCTGGGTTAAACTTCAGATATCTGCTATACTCGAAAGCAGCGTCAGAGTTCTGACCAAGATGCTCGTAAACTGCACCTCTATTGAAGTAAGCTTCAGGCAGATTTTTATCCATTGCGATAGCTTTATTGCAGTCAGCCAAAGCCTTGTCATATTCTTTAAGTTCCTTAAATGCGTTACACCTGTTGTTGTATGCCATCGCATCAGTAGGATTATATTTTATAGCCATGTCAAAATCACTCACAGCACTCTCGTACTGACTTAAGCCAGTATAAGCTATGCCACGATTGCTATATGCTTTTGCATAATCGCCCTTAACCTGTATAGCTTGCGAACAGTCACCAATTGCACTGTCATATCTCTTAGATTGTATAAAGACCTGACACCTATTGCTTAAAGCCTTATAGCTTTTTGGATTTATACTGAGAGCCTTTGTACATGCTTTATGTGCGGCGCTCATATTACCTTTATCTATAAATAGACTACAAAGATTTGTTAGTGAGCTATAATCTTTTTTATCAAATTTGAATGCCATCTGGTAGTTCATTATAGCGTTATCGATCTCACCAATATACGACTGGCTCAGGGCTAGATAACTGTATCCTCTAGAAAATTTCGGATTTTTGTTTATAGACTCATTAAAGAAGACTTTCGCAGTAACATAGTCTCCGTCATTGAATGCTTTCAAACCTTTTTTAAAGTATGCCCCTTCGCCAAAAGCAAAGGCAAAAACTGTGATAGATAGAATTAGAAATAAAATCGAAATCTTACGCATGGTAGCCTCCAGTGAAATATAAATAATATATCATCATATTAGCCAAACAACGTGAGGCGAGAATTCAGCCTTCGTTGATATAATACATGTAGGTACTGACCGACTTAGTCTCTTCTAAGAGCCTCGATAGGGTCAAGCTTTGCTGATTGCCTAGCAGGGAACAGGCCTGCGATATATGTAATAAGCAGAGCACAAATTGTTACCATTATAAATGTTGTAAACTCGATCTTCACAGGGATTCTATCCATAAAATAGACAT
Source organism: Denitrovibrio sp. (assembly GCA_002869185.1). Lineage (GTDB taxonomy): Bacteria > Chrysiogenota > Deferribacteres > Deferribacterales > Geovibrionaceae > Denitrovibrio. Next base: position 106,311 of record PKTN01000005.1, read on the forward strand.
CCTCTGGTAATGAAATAAGTTTAAAACGGTCGAGCACTGTACAAATGATAAACGCGAGTATATTACCCATAACAGTACCGGTAAACCCGATCATCATACCCTGTCTCATAAAGATGCTAGAGATCATCTTCTCTGGTGCACCCATGGCACGCATAATAGCGATATCACGTTTTTTATCCTTCACAGTTACGGTTATCATACTGATAACATTAAAAGAAGCGACAATAATGATAAGAGTAAGAATTATAAACATCGCATATTTCTCTAGCTTAAGAGCAGAGAAAAGAGACTTGTTCATACTTATCCAGTCACGTGACCAGAATGGAAAATCCAGCTCACTCTGAATCTTAGCTGCAATATCTTTAGCCTGATCAAAATTCACCGTAGCAACGCTAAATCCCGAAGCAATATCTCCAGTGCCGAAAAACTCTTGAGCGGAAGTAATATTTATATAAGCGAGAGTGCTATTATACTCATACATTCCTGTATCAAAAACACCTGTCACTTCGAATCTTTTCATCTTTGGAGTTATACCGAACGGTCCCTTCTTGCCGAATGGAGAGACCATAACAACCTCATCTCCAAGTAGGACTCCAAGGCTCGCTGCCAGCTCTTTACCGAGTGCGATAGTAGGGTTTCCACTCTCCCCTGGCTTAGCTACATCATTGAAATAACCATCCACCATAAACTTCTCTATGGCTGTTACTTTAAGCTCTTCCTCTGGGAGAACACCACGCACAACAACGCCTGAGACATTATCCTGACTATTGAGCAAAACTTGATTTAGTATAAATGGAGAAACACCTGTAACACCTTCGACATCTTTTATAATCTTGCTCACCGAGCGCCAGTTATCAATAGGAGAAACATCCACACGATTAACAACGATATGAGCATTAGCACCGAGTATGCGGTTTTTAAGGTTATCAGAAAAACCACTCATAACACTGACGACAACTATAAGTGTCGCAACACCAAGCAGTATTCCGAGAACTGATATTCCAGATATAAAAGAGAGTATCTTATTTGATTTACGGCTCTTCAGGTACCTCTTCGCCACAAAACGTTCAAACTTCATACAGCTAGCTGCTCCTTTTGGCATTATAGGAAACTCTGTTTCCTCAGATGCCTATACTAATGCACGTATTTAATTATTTTACCAACCACCAGAGAACTAAAGGTTCGATAGTGGTAATAAATATGCCGATGCTACCGACTTACTCCCATTCGATGGTTGCAGGTGGCTTAGAGCTGATGTCGTAAGCTACTCTGTTGATACCACGAACTTCGTTAATAATTCTATTTGATATTCTCCCGAGCACTTCGTATGGAATGTGTGCCCAGTCAGCTGTCATGCCGTCTGTAGACTCTACAGCACGGATAGCAACCGCGTTTTCGTATGTTCTATTGTCACCCATTACTCCAACTGTATTTACAGGGAGAAGGACGGTGAACGCCTGCCATATCTTTTTATATAGGTCAGCCTTATGAAGTTCTTCAAGGAAGATAGCATCAGCCTCACGTAGAACGTCACAACGCTCTTTGGTAACCTCACCAAGAACGCGCACACCAAGACCTGGTCCTGGGAATGGGTGTCTCCAGATGAAATTATCAGGGATACCTAGCTCAAGTCCAACCTGTCTAACCTCGTCCTTGAAAAGCTCACGGAGCGGCTCAAGAAGTTTGAATTTCATATCCTCTGGAAGCCCACCAACATTGTGGTGAGTTTTGATTGTTGCAGAAGGCCCTTTAAATGATACTGACTCGATCACGTCTTGATAGAGTGTACCTTGTGCGAGGAAATCGAAATCTCCAAGTTTTTTTGATTCTTCTTCGAAAATTCTAACGAACATATTGCCAATAGCTTTCCTTTTCTTCTCAGGCTCAGTAACACCTTTAAGGACAGAAAGGAATTTATCTTCAGCATATACAGCAATAAGGTTCAGCTCGAATTTTCCATGGAAAGCCTCTTCAACCTGCTTACCTTCGTCCTTACTGAGTAGACCGTTATCAACAAAAACACAGGTTAGCTGGTCGCCAATAGCCTTTTGGATGAGTACAGCAGCTACAGATGAGTCAACCCCACCAGAAAGACCAAGTAGTACTCGTTTATCGCCTACTAGCTCACGGATACGGACAATCTCTGCCTCTACGAAGTTATGCGGTGTCCACATCTGCTCGCAACCACATATCTTCACTACGAAGTTTTTAAGTATCTGAGCTCCGTTGACAGTGTGCGCCACTTCTGGATGGAATTGTATAGTATATATAGGTCTCGTGTTGTGCCTCATAGCAGCAACAGGAGCGTTATCTGTTTTAGCAATTACTTTAAAATCTGCTGGCATCTTGTCGAGTCTGTCACCATGGCTCATCCAAACGTCAAAGCTCTCTTCGGCAATATCAGAGAAGAAAAGATCGTCTTTATCTGCATAGAGTCCAGCACGACCATACTCTCTGTGGTCAGCCTCAGCCACAATACCACCGAAATACATTCCAGTTAGCTGATGACCGTAGCATATGCCAAGCACTGGTACGCCAAGCTCATAAACTTCGTCAGAGACCTTTGGTGCGTCTTCGTCATAAACTGATGATGGACCGCCTGAAAGGATGATACCTTTTGCACCGAATTCTTTTATCTTTTCGAATTCGACTGTACATGGAAAAATCTCACAATAAACATTAGCCTCACTAACTCTACGTGCGATCAGCTGTGTGTATTGAGATCCGAAATCTAATATTAAAACTTTTTGACTATGTAAATCCATTTGTTCTTTACCCCGAGGAAGCACAATTTGCTCCCACTTATTATCGTTCCCTCCGGTCAATTGCTACGGCTTTTGACTGAAGAGTATAGAGATTCTTCGCTATTGCTCAGAATGACTTATTTAACATTTAAAAGTGCATGGATGCACTTCGCTGAGCATAAGTTCAGCCTGAACCCCGCTCTGGATGAACGACCTATTTATTTTTGCATGTAAGCAAAAATAAACAACTATTAGGTAGTAACCCAGTAGTTAGGAGCTTCTTTTGTGATCATAACATCGTGAACATGGCTCTCTTTAAGTCCAGCACCAGAGATGCGGACGAATTTTGCATATTTGCGAAGATCGTCAATAGTCGCGCTACCAGTGTATCCCATTCCAGATTTAAGACCACCAACAAGCTGGTAGACTGTTTCACGAAGCTCGCCTTTATAGTGAACTCTCCCTTCGATACCTTCTGGTACAAATTTCTGCTCTGATTCGATATCATCTTGAAAATATCTATCTTTTGAGCCTTGATTCATCGCTCCTACAGAGCCCATTCCACGATAAACTTTATAGCTACGCACTTGAAAGAGTTCAATATCTCCAGGAGCTTCTTTTGTTCCTGCAAGAAGTGACCCCATCATAACGACACTAGCTCCTGCGGCGAGTGCCTTTACAACGTCACCTGAGTATTTAACACCACCATCAGCGATGATAGGTACTCCGTATTTATCTGCCATAGTGGCGCAATCCATAATAGCCGTGATCTGCGGAACACCCACACCAGCAACTATCCTTGTAGTACATATTGAGCCAGGTCCGATACCGACCTTAATGCAATCTGCACCAGCTTTAATGAGGTCTTCTGTCGCCTCTGCTGTTGCTACGTTACCAGCCACAACCTGAATATCAGGGAATTCTTTCTTAACCCATCTAACCATCTCAACCACTTTGAAAGAGTGTCCGTGAGCTGTATCAATGGCGAGAACGTCAACCTTCTTTTCAACAAGGGCTCTTGCTCTCTCCTGTGCTTCATCACCAACACCAATAGCAGCGCCAACAATAAGACGACCGAGGCTATCTTTGGCAGCGTGTGGATATTTGATACGCTTATTTATATCTTTGATTGTTATGAGACCTTTCAGTTCAAAATCATCATTAACAACGAGAAGTTTTTCTATTCTGTGCTCTTGAAGGTGCTTCATCGACTCTTCCAGAGAAGTCCCGACAGGAACAGTTATAAGGTTTTCGCTAGTCATGTATTCAGAAACTTTTGCAGTAAAGTTATCTACGAAACGGAGATCTCTGTTAGTAAGGATACCAACGAGCTTTCCACCATTGATAACAGGCACACCGCTGATCTTATATTTACCCATAAGGTCGAGTGCATCCTGAACAGTTTTGTATGGCTCTATTGTGATAGGGTCAACGATCATTCCAGACTCTGATCTTTTAACCTTGTCTACCTCAGCCGCCTGCTGTTTAATTGTAAGGTTTTTATGGATGAATCCTATACCACCTTCCTGAGCTATTGCTATAGCTAGCTTAGCCTCTGTAACAGAGTCCATAGCCGCACTCACGAGAGGTATATTAAGTGTTATCCTATCAGTGAGCCTTGTCTTGGTTTGCACATCCTTCGGAAGGACTTCACTCTTGGCTGGTATCAACAAAACGTCGTCAAATGTAAGCGCCTCAGTAATAATTTTGTCGTGGTACATATATCTATCTCCTCAAAATGCTATATATAATTCTGTTTACATCACGAGCAACTAGTAATTTGTTAGAAGCAAATAGTGTCAGGCAAACTGAGTGGAAAATGCTGAGTATACATACTAGTACATGATTCAATTTTCCCACGAAGTTTAACGCCGCAATATGCAGCTTATAACGAATTAATACCCCCAGTCACGGCAATAGCGGAAATCACGTCCAATAGTTCGTTGACTCACTTTCGCTATAACAGGTGTCGTTCTCTTGAACTGGTTTCTGCGGATACGTGTTTCGACTGATTCTATAAAAGATGGTTCGAACCCTTCCTCTATAAGCTCAGCTGTTCTCACTCTTTCGTCTACCATTTTATATAGAAGCTCGTCCGCCTGATGATAGGTGAATCCGAGCTCTTGTTCATCTGTTTGCCCTTCCCACAGGTCTGCGGTTGGCTTCTTTTTTATCACACAATCAGGAATCCCAAGATATTCTGACAGCTCCCATACTTGAGTTTTATATAGGTCACCAATAGGGTTGATTGCACTTGCGAGATCGCCATACCATGTTCCATATCCTAGCAGAAGCTCTGTCTTGTTACTTGTGCCGAGTACGATACCGCCAACTTTAGCTGACATGTCAAAGAGACATATCATACGTTGCCTAGCCATAACATTACCCATGCGTAGTTTACTCATATCAGGGTTCATAGCTATGTAAGGATCGACCATATCTGTAATCTCGATCACTTCGAAGTTAAGGTTAAAAGCTTCGGCTACCTTGATAGCGTCTTCGAGTGATTCTTTACTACTAAGTTTGTATGGCATGCAGTAGGCATAAACACGCTCACCACCAAAAGCTTTTGCAGCGATTGCGGCACTTAGAGCTGAGTCGATACCACCAGAGAGACCTAGGACAACGTTTTTTAGTCCGATCTTCTCCGTCTCCTCTTTAATAAAGTTAGCCAATATATCTGTTGTCATTTCAAGGTTAAGTCTCATGACTGCCCCCCTTCATTGATAAAATTTTTGATTATAAATTGTTTTTCATCACGCAGGAAAGGCGTCTCAATACGAGCGGTACGGACTGTCTTCATATCAATATTTATACAGGCTGTACCCTCTTTAAACATATCAAGCTCAACAAGTTTTTTACCCTTTGCGTTGTACGCCTCTGAACCACCCCAAAAAGTAACCCCATCCTCTACTCCGACTCTATTCACGTATACCAGATTGACGGTGAGGACACCAGCGATGTATTTGTTTGATGTCTGCCAGAAGTTAGAAGCGTCATGCCCCTCTTCAAGGTTACCCCTTGCAGGGCTATTGGAGAGGACAAGGATGTTCTGAACTCCAGACTGAGAAAGAACATAGAGTGCGCTCATATGGAATGCATCTTCGCAGATCAGTATACCAAACTTACCAAATTCTGTATCGAAAGCTCTAAAATCATTACCAGCCGCGAAATAGCGTCCCTCTTCAAAAAGAGTATAGTCTGGTAGATAGACCTTTCTGTGTGTATGTACTGTTTTGCCCTTATGGACAAAAGCAGCTGAGTTATAAAACCTTCTATCTGCGGACTCTTCCACATAGCCAAAGACAATCGCGATATCTTTAGAAAGCTCTAAAAATTGTTGATAAGTAGGATGTGTCTCGTCCATAGCAACCTCATAAACGAGGTCTAGTAAATAATATCCTGTAAGAGACAGCTCTGGGAAGACGACTATGTCGCAACCTGATTTGACAGCCTCTGCTATAATTTTAAAATGCATCTCTGCGTTTTTTTCTACATTACCTAATATTGGCTTTGTCTGAGCAATATGTACTTTCATGAGGTTATCACCCCCTCTTTATTGGCATTATCAGAAATCTAAGATTTCTTTAGATGCATGTTAGTGTCTAATTGTTAATAATATTTCTCTGTCCTAGAGAAATATTACTCTCGCACAGCAGAACAAGTACAAGTCTGTTCTTACTGCTCTCTTATATATGTACCTGACTTACCGCCAGTCTTTTTCATTACTTTTATGTCACCCATCACCATGTTTTTATCCACGGCTTTGCACATGTCATACAGTGTTAAAGCAGCAATGGACACACCTGTAAGTGCTTCCATCTCAACGCCTGTTTTACCAGCCATCTTTACTTTTACCTGAATGTCAACTTTGGATTTTTCTTTATCTGTAGTAAAATAAACGTCAACCCCTGTTATCTGGAGCGGGTGACACATAGGGATAAGATTGTGAGTTTGTTTGACAGCCATAACAGCGGCTACACGAGCCACCTCAAAGACATTGCGTCCTTTTGCCATCTTCCCATCGACTAAGAGCTGAAGAGTTTCGGGCGCCATTTCAATGAAACCTTCTGCAATCGCTTCTCGCACAGTTTCACTCTTCTCGGTGACATCCACCATCCTACTTCTTCCTTCTTCGTCAAAATGAGTAAGCGGCATGATTGGCTCCTTAACTAATGAGGATAGTCGGTAAACATTTCTTCGGGTCTCTGGGCAGAGCGAACATAATCCCAAATACTACCGACACCACTCTTTATTTCGTCTAAATTTGCAAAATTTTTCTCTAGCGTGAGAGTTACATAGGGATCAACTCTCCCTTTATATACACCAGATATAAAATCTGGCACAACAATATCAATTCTATAACGCTTATAATTCATAACTACCATCTTCATGTATATAAGCTCTATCAATTTTACCATATCCGGCTGAAGCGGGTTTTGTTTCAATGATGGTACAGCTTCACCTTTTACGTTCACTGCTGTGTACAGCAAAGTAATCTTATCAGGTGATTTTCCTGAATGGAACTGAAGTGAAGGGATAACCTTCTGTTTCTCAGCAAACCATGATGACTGAACTGCATCATTAAACTGATCCACTAAATTATTTATCTCTATGATAGCTTTCGTCTCTGATTCTCTTCTTGTAACCTGATTAAAAGTGAAAGAGATGTATTTTGAATAAACATATGCCTCTTTCTTATTATAAAGAAGAATCTTAATCCATTCACCTTCATCGTCTTTTATAAGTACTTTCGAATTTTTGCTGAGCCTAGCCAGAGCCTTGCTTTTAAAGGATGGTTTAGCGTAAGCATAGGTCTTAGTGACAGAGACCTTACCCATCGCCTCAACTGTATCATGTCTAGTAGGAGATTCAACAACTTCGTTAGCGTCTACTGTACCAACTATCTCAGTAGTATCCTCAGTCTCATCTTCACCTGTCGTATCACCAGTACCTGGGACATCCACAGCCATTGCACTAAAAGCAAACAGAAAGATTATTAGAGTGACTATAACTTTATTAAACATTAAACCTAAAATAGATGATATCACCATCTTTAACTATATATTCTTTACCTTCAAGTCGCATTTTACCGAAGTCTTTTGCTTTTGTCAGGGATTTTATCTCTACGAAGTCATCATAGCCTACTGTTTCAGCCCTAATGAATCCTCTTTCAATATCAGAGTGAATCTTTCCAGCTGCTTTTTGAGCATTCAGACCTTTTGTTATAGTCCAAGCACGAACCTCTTTCTCACCAGCAGTAAAGAATGTTATTAGATCTAAAAGCTTGTATCCTTGCTCAGTCATTTCAGTCAATCCAGATCTTTCTAGACCTAAATCAGCTAAGAATTCCTTCGCTTCATCCTCTTCAAGCTCAGAAATTTCCTGCTCTATCTTACCGCAAATCTTAACACAAACTGCGCCTTCAGATTCTGCAAGCTCACGAACTTTCTTAGAATGATCATTATCTTCTAGAAGATCATCCTCTCCAACGTTCATAACGTACATCACAGGCTTAGCTGTTATAAATGAGTATTCAGGAACTTCTTTTATAATATCTTCAAAGTCGTCAATCTGACGGATGAGAGTACCTTCGCCTACTGGGCCTTGTAGCTTAAGAAGTGCTTCAAGCTTCCTGAGAAGTTCTTTATCTCCACTCTTAGAAGCTTTTTTGCTCCTTTCAACAGCCCTGTCTATAATTTCCATATCACTGAGCAGAAGCTCTGTGTTGATGATCTCTATATCACGAAGCGGGTCAACAGAACCTTCAACGTGTGTAATCTCACCTTCGAAACAACGCACAACGTGAGCAACTGCATCAACCTGACGAATATTTGTAAGGAACTGGTTACCGAGACCTTCTCCCTGGCTAGCTCCCTTTACAAGTCCTGCAATGTCTACGAACTCGATAGTTGTTCTCACTACAGATTTTGGTTTTACATACTGGATGATGAAATCTTGTCTCTCGTCCAAAACAGGAACTATCCCTGTATTCGGGTCTATTGTACAGAAAGGATAGTTAGCACTTGCCGCACCAGCCTTTGTCAAAGCATTAAATATTGTCGATTTTCCTACGTTTGGTAGTCCGACTATTCCACAATTAAATCCCATGAGGATTCATCCTCCTTCTATTTGCTCCGTCGGCAGTAAACTGCCTCAAGTCGCTTAAAATCACTATCTTTATAGTAAATATTCTCTACAGAATATCTAACGGTTTTGGTTAGGGTACTCTACAGAAAAAATTTAAAACTTTCCAGCTTTATATATATCTCCAAAGCCTATTCATGAGCTGTTTGTATATGCAAAAAAGGCGGTCATTTCTGACCGCCTTTGATATTTGTAAAATCTACTTCTATATAAGAAGTGGAGCGATAATAAGTGACACGATAGACATCAATTTAATAAGAATGTTCATCGCAGGACCACTTGTATCTTTGAAAGGGTCACCAACAGTATCTCCAGTTACAGTAGCTTTATGTTGCTCTGAACCTTTACCATCACTATCCCATGCGCCTTTTTCAACAGCTTTTTTAGCGTTGTCCCAAGCACCACCTGCGTTAGACATAAGCAGAGCGAGGAGAACACCAGTAACTGTAGCACCAGCAAGCATACCACCGAGAGCTTCTTTACCAAGAAGGAAGCCAACTACGACAGGAGCGAGAACAGCGATAACACCAGGGAGAACCATCTCTTTAAGAGCAGCACCTGTAGAAATATCTACACATGTCTTTGAGTCAGGCTTAACACCTGGCTTGCCTTCGAGAAGTCCTGGGATTTCGCGGAACTGACGGCGAATCTCTTCAACCATCTGCTCAGCAGCTTTACCAACAGAGGTCATTGTAAGTGCGCCAACGAGGAATGGAAGGAAACCACCCACGAAGAGACCAATAACAACTGTAGGAGTCATAACGTTTATTGTAGATATCTGAGCTGAAGATGCGTAAGCAGCGAAGAGTGCAAGTGCAGTAAGTGCAGCAGAACCGATCGCGAAACCTTTACCAACAGCAGCAGTTGTGTTACCAATTGCGTCAAGGTTATCTGTAATAGCTCTAACATCTGATCCAAGCTCAGCCATTTCTGAGATACCACCAGCGTTATCAGCAATAGGGCCGTAAGCATCAACTGTCATAGTAACACCAACTGTAGCAAGCATACCAACAGCAGCGATACCAATACCGTAAAGTCCAGCTGTGAGGTTAGCTACGTAGATACCAACACAGATAAGGATGATAGGCACAACAACAGACTCAAGACCAACAGCGAAACCTGTAATTATGTTTGTCGCAGGACCTGTTTTAGATGCTTCAACGATCCTTTTAACAGGACCAGCAGCTGTGTAGTACTCTGTTACGAGTCCAACAAAGATACCTACGAGTGAACCAGAAAGAAGTGCCCAGAATACGCCTGAGTTTATACCAAATGATGTCACTACGAAGTATGCTGCAACGAGGAAGAGTCCAGCGCCAATATATGTAGAGTTACGGAGTGCAGCTGCAGGCTCTGAATTTTTCAGAAGCTTCATAGAGAACACACCGATGATAGATGATGCAAGACCAACTACTGCGAGGAATACTGGGAGGAACATAAGGTTAGCCTTAAGTCCCATAGCAGGTATGCCTGTACCAGAAAGCTTAGCAAGAAGTACTGGAGATGCTGTAGCTGCGATTGTAAGAGTAGCGATGATAGAGCCAACATAAGACTCGAAAATATCCGCACCCATACCAGCAATATCACCAACGTTGTCACCAACGTTATCAGCAATAACACCAGGGTTTCTCGGATCATCTTCAGGAATACCAGCTTCTACTTTACCAACAAGGTCAGCACCAACGTCAGCAGCTTTTGTATAGATACCACCACCAACACGAGCGAAAAGAGCGATGGATGAAGCACCCATTGCAAACCCGTTGATGTATTTAGCTGTTTCAGGTTTACCAAAAATGATAAAGAGTATACCAACACCAAGAAGACCTAGTGACGCAACTGCGAGACCCATAACAGCACCACCGTTATAAGAAACGGAAAGAGCAGCAGAGAGTCCACCAGTTCTAGCAGCTTCTGAAGTTCTAACGTTTGCACGTGTAGCAGACTTCATACCGAAGAAACCAGCCAAGATAGAGCAAATAGCTCCAGCAAGGAAAGAGAGTGCAGTATAAATACCGAGATCTTTAGGGAAAAGCATTAGTACAAAAACAATTACTATAAATATAGCAAGAACCCTATACTCGCGGCTAAGAAAAGCCATAGCACCATCGTGAATCTGATCTGAGATATCTCTCATAGTCTCGTTCCCTACTGCTTGTTTGACTACGCTTTGATAGATAACAAAAGCGATAATAAGTCCTACAATACCAAGTACTGGAGCGAGGTAAGCCAAGTTAGACATTAAACATTCCTCCTTTATGGAATTTTATTCTTAAGCGGGGTCAACCATATCAGGTTTCACCTGCTCTTTTTCACTCTCAATTTCTTCTTTAGTTTTTTCTTTCTTCTTCTTAGTATTAAAGGTGTTCATAGCGACCTTAATACCTTCGTTAATACAGCAAACTACAGCTTTTACACTAAAATCTATGAATTCGTCAAGTTTTTCAGTCTCTTCTTGAGAAAATTTTCCTAAAACATGACCTATAGTATCTTTACGACCGTCTTTACCTATACCCATTTTGAGTCTTATGAAGTCTTTATCACCCAGCATCTGGATCATAGACCTGATACCTTTGTGACCTCCGTCATTACCACCCTTCTTAAGCTTAAGCCTTCCGAACTCGATATCCATATCATCATGAACAGCGATTATATCTTCTGTCTCAATTTTAAAATAGGCAGCCAATAACTGTACCGACTCACCTGATAGGTTCATATATGTATGTGGTTTTAAAATGTAGTGCTTGCTCCCATTAAGGAAGAATTCAGCATACTCACCACGAAAGCCCTTAGAAAAGGTAGTAGAATATTCATCTGCCAACTTATCTGCAAGCATAAATCCTATATTATGTCTCGTTCTATAATACTTATCGCCTGGATTACCAAGCCCGACGATCAGCACTTATACCTGTCCTTTTCCAAAGAGTGAGCTGATAGATTCTTTCTGAAAGATTCTTGTAATAGCCTCTGCAAAAAGAGGAGCAACAGAAAGAACTTCGATCTTGCTAATATCTTTACCAAAAGGGACAGAGTCAGTGATAATAACCTTCTTGATAGGTGACTCTATGATACGCTCTATAGCAGGACCAGAAAGAACACCGTGAGCCGCAGATGCAAACACTTCAAGTGCTCCATGCTCCATACAAGCTTTTGCTGCCTGTGTAAGAGTTCCAGCTGTATCTATCATATCGTCAACAAGAATGACTTTTTTATCTTTAACATCACCAATGACATGCATAACCTCAGCAACATTCGCTTTCTCTCTTCTCTTATCAACAATAGCGAGTGGAGTTTCGAGAATCTTACTATATGCCCTAGCTCTTGCCACACCACCAGCATCTGGCGATACAACTATATAGTCATCACCAAACATGCCGTTAGAACGGAAGTATTCATCGAATACAGGAGATGAGTAAAGGTTATCAACTGGAATATCAAAGAAACCTTGGATCTGACCAGCGTGAAGGTTCATAGTTACAACACGGTCTACACCAGACTTTGTTATCAGGTTAGCCACAAGCTTAGCTGTAATAGGAACTCTTGGTTCACTTGTTCTATCCTGTCTAGCATATCCGAAGTAAGGCATAATAGCTGTAACACTACTAGCAGATGCACGCTTAAGAGCATCAACCATAATCATCATCTCTATAAGGTTTTCTTCAGCAGGAGCACATGTGGACTGAACGAGGAATACATCACGACCTCTAACTGACTCGTTGATACGAACGAAAATTTCTCCGTCGCTAAATTTACGTACATCTGCATCTCCAAGTCTGATACCAAGCTTTGATACGATACTTTGAGCAAGTGTCTTGTTAGAATTCCCTGCAAATACTAGATAGTCCATCTCTAACTCCTTAAGTTTTTGAATTATATTTTTTGGACCAGATGTGTCAGATATACATCCCAATCTGGTTGTTGTTTTCTTATTGTTAACTTTGCTACCTCTGCCGACTTATCATCTGGAAATATCCCAAAGACAGTCGCCCCACTTCCGCTCATCAAAGCAAAATCAGCACCCGCACTAAGCAAGCTATCCTTTGCCTCTTTCACTAGTGGGAAAAGGTTAAAAACAGTCTCTTCAAGACCATTATATAACAGCTCCGCGTATTCTTCGTACTCCGACGCGTGGCGCATTCTATTCACTTCTCTATGCTTCGTCAATGTTAAATTTTCAGATGAAAAGACCTTTCCTGTAGTAACATGAATACCAGGGTTTACCAGTAGTAAAGTACAGTTTGGTAAACTACCGAATTTTGTTAGAACCTCGCCACGACCTTCACCGATCATAGGTTCATCATGAAGAAAGAAAGCAGTGTCTGAGCCAACTCTCGCCATAATATCTGTCTTAGTCTTTATATCCATGTCAAGGCTAAGTAATTCACATACACCATTCAGATAGACAGCGGCATTACTACTGCCACCACCGAGTCCACCACCATCAGGTATATTTTTAATCAGCTCAGTTTCAAACCTTTGTGTGACTCCATAATCATCTTCCAGTATTTTCTGAACTTGGTTAATAATATTACTATCATCAGTTGGAATATTTTTTTTAGTACAAAAAATGACCTGTTTGTCAGATTTCTTAATGTTTAGTGTATCAAAAAGAGAAATCTTTGAAAAAAGTGTGAATAGTTCGTGGAATCCGTCCGGTCTTTTCCCTAAAATATGTAGAAAAATGTTTATCTTTCCATAGCTTTTCAGGGATATGCTTTTCATCGCAGTTTGATCTCCACTTTTGTTCCGTCGCCTGCAAAAACTAATTCCGTCAGCTTGCCATCTGTGTAGCCGTATTTGAACGACTCTTTACCGTAGCTAATTCTCTTAATAAGAAAATCCTGACCTACAGCAACAATAGCTAACCCTTTTGTCATAATATATTCATCGGCTACAGCCTTAACTCTGAAGCTCTCATCTATCTTAACATGTGGATATCTGATAAGCGACACCATCCTGTCGAGACCTTTTGACCGCATAAAATATGCCATATCAAGGCTAACATCTTCGCCCTTTTTATAAGCTTCTACCTGACCATCTTTATAATTGACGTCATAGGCAACAGAATTGAATAGACCAAGTATCTTTAACCTGAAATCGTCGGCGCAATCTTTATCTAAGTAGCCTCTAAACCGAAGATTATCATTAAGATTCTCATAAATAACACTAACACGCCCTTTATACGAACAAACGGAGTGATTAGCCTCAGCAACCTTCTCTCTAATATCTGATGGAATTTTAAGTATAATATTCTTCTGAGTACAGGCGGATAAAAGTATCGCCAGTATCAGAATAAGTGCGAGATTAATCTTCTTGAATGATCTCATCAAGAGTCTTCCTTATCCCCAGCTTTTTCAGGATATCTTTCATATGGTTTCTGATCTCTTCTTCTTCTGGGGCACCTTTAAGTGCACGTTTTTGAAAAGAGAGTGCCTCTTCAAAGCGTCCTTTCTGATAAAGTAGCCACGCCATACTGTCAAGATAGGCTGGTTCATCTGGCTTTTGGTCTAATGCTTTTTGGATAAGCTCCTTAGCTTCATCAAGCCTTTTCCCTTGCTCAACATACATATACCCTAGAAAGTTTAGCAGTGATGGGTCTTCGGGAAAAGATTTTAAGCCGTCTTCAATTGTAGACTCAGCCTTAAGTTTTTCTTTATTCTTGTCATAAGCTAGTGCTAGGTCGACATAAAGTTTTATTTCAGCTGGATTTTCAGCTACAGCTTTAGACAAGATTTCTATCGCCATATCCAAATTGCCTTGATCTGTATATATCTGACTTTTAATGCGGAAGAAATCAACGTCCTGATATGTAGGCTCGACTGAATCTAGGGTATCAAGAGCTTGGTGCAATTTCGTCTCTTGTATATAGATAATAGCGAGTCGTTTACTTGCTTCAACAAAGTCTGGTCTTTTAACAAGGATTTTTTGATACCAGTCGATAGCTGTTTCATAATCTTTTGTCGCCTCAGCAAGGAGCGCCAAGGAGTAAGCCGTCTGAGTATCATCATTTATTTCATAGGCACGAGAAAAATATTCTTCAGCCTTATCAAAGTCTTTTTTACGGAAATAGATGGTAGCGAGCTGCTTAAGTACATACACCCTCTCACTCTCATTTAGTGAGTCTATTATTGCGGCATAAAAATCAGCGGCCTCATCTGTCTTACCTATCTTACGAAGTAACTCTGCCATTCTAAATTTTGCAATTGCAAGATCTGGACTTGCACTTATAACCATACGAAGATATTTAATAGCTTCTTCATTCTTGCCTTCTTTTACATAGTAGTCAGAAAGCTTTGCTGCAGCGACAAAATTGCCATCAATATCAGCAGCCTTAACATAATCTTCTATGGATTCTTTAATAAGTCCTAACTTATCGAAGAACCTAGCTCTCTGGACATAATAAGAAGATTTTGGATTCTCTTTAATCAGATTATCGTAAATTTTGATTGCACCGTTGTAGTCTTTAAGTGCAGCATGTGCGATAGCTTCACCCTCAGCGTACATTGGGTTACCAGACAGTTTATAAGCTTTTTGGTATAGGACATAAGACTGAGTTGCTGTCTCTTTATTGCCACGATAAAAATCAGCTAAAGCTCCAATGAGTGCATAAGATTCTGAATTTTTACGAACAGCTCTCTCAAGAGTATACTTCAGCATCTCATCGTCTTTAAGTTTGTTGTAGATATTAGCTAGTTTGAGATAGATATATTCATCGTCGATGGTTTCAAGGACAACCTCCAGCATTCTGGAGGCTTCCTCGAAATTTCCATCTTGTTCATATAAAGAAGCTTTAACATACATTGAATCCGCCATTGCACGGTCTATGAAAAAACCTGCAATCTTCGCGTCAACACTCACGGTTAAAGCAAAAATAACCAGTATCAGTGAGGAGAAGATCCTCATCCAAAATACCTCTCGATAAATTCTGTAGTGATATCACCCTCTTGGAATGCGTGATGCTCAAGAATACGCTCGTGTAAAGGTATAGTTGTCTTGATACCATCAACAACAAACTCATCAAGAGCTCTTTGCATTCTAGCAATAGCCATCTCTCTGTTACGACCAAATACGATAAGCTTAGCTATCATACTGTCATAAAAAGGGAGGACATAGTAACCATCATAACACGCAGAATCAACTCTAGTTCCAAAGCCACCCGGTGTAACATAACCCTTTATAAGACCAGGACAAGGCATGAATGTTACTGGGTCTTCTGCATTTACTCGACACTCTATTGCATGACCTTGCAGTTTAATATCCTTCTGTTTCATAGGGAAAGGCTCGCCAGCAGCAACCCTAAGCTGAAGCTGAAGAAGGTCAGTGTTGGTAACCATCTCAGTAACTGGGTGCTCAACCTGAATACGAGTGTTCATTTCCATAAAATAGAAGTTTTCATTCTTATAAACGAGATACTCGATAGTTCCTGCATTTTCGTATTGAAGTGCCTCAACAGCGGCTACAGATACTTCACCCATCTTCTTTCTGGTGGCGTCGCTAATAGCTGTACTTGGAGACTCTTCGAGAAGCTTCTGGTGACGACGTTGTATAGAGCACTCTCTTTCATAGAAGTGGAGTCCATTCCCTTTACCGTCTCCGAAAACCTGAACCTCAATATGTCTTGGGTTCTCTATAAATTTTTCGATATAAATCTCTTCAGAGTTGAATGCATTCATAGCCTCAGAACGTGCCATCTCGAATGCATTAAGGAAGCTCATCTCGTTGTGAGCTACACGCATACCCTTTCCACCACCACCTGCTGACGCTTTGATCATTACAGGGAAGCCCATATCTTTTGCTATTCTCAGAGCATCCTGAGCGTCCTTTACAGCTCCTTCAGAGCCAGGAACAACAGGTACTCCAAAATTCTTCATAGCCTCTTTAGCGCTTGATTTATTACCCATCATGTCGATGTGTTTAGCACTTGGTCCGATAAACTTAAATCCGCAATCTTCACAAATAGATGCGAACTCTGCGTTCTCAGCCATAAAACCGTATCCCGGGTGAATAGCATCAACATCAGCTATCTCAGCCGCAGAAATAATACTACGGATGTTAAGATAACTGTCTTTAGATGCAGCAGGTCCGATACATACAGCCTCGTCAGCCATAGCCACGTGAAGGGATTCTCTATCTACATCAGAGTAGACAGCAACTGTCTTCACTTTAAGCTCTTTACAGGCTCTTATAATTCTCAGGGCGATTTCTCCCCTGTTTGCTATTAATACTTTGTTAAACATTAAGTCCTCCAGAAGGCGACAATTACATAGGTTCTACGACAAATATTGTCTCACCGAACTCTACAGGGACACCGTTCTGACCGACTATCTTAGTTATTTTACAGTCATATTCAGCTTCGATTTCATTCATTATTTTCATTGCTTCAACTATGCAAAGAGTTTGACCTTTCTTAACAACGTCACCCTCTTTTACATATGCAGAGGCATCTGGTGATGGAGATGCATAAAAAGTTCCAACGATAGGTGAAACTACCTCATTCCCATTAACTGCTGGAGTAGAAGCCGCTGGAGCATCCGCCTGAACTGAAGTTGCCACTGGAGCTGGTGCCGCAGGCGCAGGGGCTGCAGCGTACTGAGGCTGAGCTATAACTTGCTGAGCTTCACCAACTTTTGATATATATATACTCTCTTCAGAGTTTTCATATTCAAACTCTTTAATATCTGTCTTGTCAAGAAACTTAATTAAATCCTTAATCTCTTTAATATCCATAATAAAATACTCCTATTTTGCAGAGCTTACTCTTTCCATGTAAGACATTTCTCTTGTGTCTATTTTAAGTACATCACCAATATTAATGAAAAGCGGTACATTTACTGTTCCACCTGTACTAATTGTTGCTGGTTTGTTACCACCTGACACAGTATCGCCTTTAAGCCCTGGCTCTGTGTAAGTAACCTCAAGTTCAACGAAGTTAGGGAGATCGATACCAATAGGTTGTCCATTGAATAACTGAACCTTAACCATGATATTCTCTGGCATGAAAAGAGAAGAATCTCCAACATACTCAGCATCAACTTCTACCTGCTCATAGCTCTCACTATCCATGAAAAAGAATGTCGTTCCATCATTGTACAGGTACTGCATCTCTTTATCTTCGAAATCTGGTTGCTTGATTTTTTCGTCTGATTTAAAAGTACGTTCAATCACAGCTCCTGTACGAAGGGACTTAACCTTTGTACGAACAGTAGCTCCACCTCTACCACATTTGATATGTAGATACTCGACTATGCCATAAGGTTCATTGTCGAGCTCAATCTTTGCTCCTCTTTTAAACTGGTTCGGAGTAATCATTTAAACACCTCTATTTTCTATATTTCGTAAATATATTTTTCAAAAACTGCTGTGAGGTTCTCACAACCATCTTCTTTAACCACAATAGTATCTTCTAGACGGACACCAAATTTGCCCGGCAGGTAAATGCCCGGCTCGATTGTAAGTACCATGTTCTCCTCTAAGAGAGTCTCGTCTCTAGAGTTAAAAACTGGCTTCTCATGCACATCTATGCCAACTCCATGCCCAAGTCCATGCTGAAAAAAGTCTCCATAACCTTTAGAGGTGATATATTCTCTAGCAACGGCATCTATCTCGGAACACTTAACACCAGCTCTCACGGCATCCTTCTCTTTATAAAGAGCTGTATAAACTATATCTGCGACAAGATCAACATTAGAGTCTGCTCCTGTCTTTACAAGCCTCGTAACATCACTGCAATACTCTTTTTTAGAACCAAAGTCTACAACAACAGCGTCGCCATTCGCCACGATTTTATCAGATGCGATCCCGTGAGGCATTGCTCCTCTGTAACCTGAACCAACTATAGTTTCAAATGATGGGCATTTAGCACCATTCATCTTCATATTTTTCTCAAGCTCTGCCGCCCAGTAGAGTTCGCTCTTGCCCGGCTTAAAGCTGTCCAACGCCTGAACGAATGAATCGTGAGCACATGCAAACATCTCTCTCAGTTTAACAAGCTCACTCTCATCCTTAACCATACGGAGCTTACCTATAATGTCATTCGCATCTATCACGACCTTCGCAGGACCTTCCATCAGAAGTTCGTACTCAGGCAACTTACAATCATAAGTTACATAGAGCTCTGAGATAGTTTCAGCATATTCCGCAAGTTGCTTACGATAATCGTTAACAATCTGTATTTCAAAATCAGTACCTATCTGCACCTTAGACTGCTCAGCATAACGACCATCCGTTACGAAAACAGCATTATCAGCAGAGACAAAAAGGAAGGCTGTGCTTCCTGTAAAGCCAGTAAGGTAATATATATCAGACAATGAAGTGACAAAAAGGTTTGTAATCCTATTGTCATTCATAGATTTTCTAAGTTGTAATAATCTATTTTTCAAGAATCTTGCTCCATAAAATACTCAAGAGCAAAAACATATGACATAGCACCAAATCCAGAGATAACCCCCTTCGCTATATCAGAGATATAGGATTTGTGTCTAAACTCTTCCCTAGCAAAAACGTTTGATAAGTGTACTTCAATCACAGGTTTAGATACTGCAAGGAGCGCATCCCTTATAGCAATACTCGTATGTGTATAAGCTCCAGCGTTCAGGATTATTCCGTCTGCATCCGTACGATGGATCATTCCGACAATGTCACCTTCGTGGTTAGACTGAAAGAACTCAACAAGAGCTTTTCCGTCAGCTTTTTGCACTAGCATCTCATTAATAGTTTCAAGTGTCATTTCGCCATAAATGCTTTTTTCTCTCTTACCAAGCATATTCAGGTTTGGACCATTGATTACTAATACCTTCATAATAGTATCCTTGCTATTTTAAAATTGATTGTTGATTATAGCGAATATTCTGGTTTTATCCAGAAATAAGAGTGATTTTAATGAATTTTATCAACTTGTGGCGTTATTTTTTATAGTTTCCAACAAGTTTTCAAGCTTGTTCACCTGTTCACGTGTTTCAGGTTTAAGCTCATTCTGCTGATTTTCAGGCTCAATTTGCTGTTCTTCAATCTCAGGACCAGATTCTAAGAGCTCGTCCATAGAAGCTTCAAAAATTTCTTCTTCTGGAGTCTCTTCCAAAGATTCAATAACTTTATCTTCTGCTAACTCGGCTTCTGAATCTTCATCAGCAACCTCAGCACCTGCAAGCATAGCCTCAAGATCATCCATTGGTTCTTCAGATATTTCTTCATTAACTTCTGAATCTGAACTTTCTGATTCGAGCTGTGCCATCATAGCTTCTACATCATCAACAGGTTCTTCAACTACTTCTTCTTTAGATTCTGGTTCAGTGCTTTCTGCTTCGAGCTGTGCCATCATAGCTTCTACGTCATCAACAGGCTCTTCAGCGACTTCTTCTTTAGCTTCTGGTTCAGTGCTTTCTGCCTCGAGCTGTGCCATCATAGCTTCTACATCATCAACAGGCTCTTCAGCGACTTCTTCTTTAGCTTCTGGTTCAGTGCTTTCTGCTTCGAGCTGTGCCATCATAGCCTCTACGTCATCAACAGGTTCTTCAACTACTTCTTCTTTAGCTTCTGGTTCAGTGCTTTCTGCCTCAAGCTGTGCCATCATAGCTTCTACATCATCAACAGGCTCACCTTCAAGAGCTGCCTCTTCTGATTCTACCTGTTCAACCATTGACTCTACATCGGGCAAGTCTGGTAGCTCCGCCTCAACATCTAACTCTTCGCCAGTTAGTTCTCTAAGTAGAGCTGCAGTATCAGTAGGCTCATCATCTGCAACATCAGCAACCTCATCAAACATGTGGGATAAAGATTCTTTCTCTTCCGCCACTTGCTCAAGCATAGATTCAACATCTGGTTCTTCGTCATCTATAGTAATCTCTTCATCTGATTCGTTCAGTTCTTTAAGGAGTGCTTCACCATCTTCTTCTTCTTCAGAGTCATTAACACCCTCAAATAGTCCAGCAAGAGCCTCATCAACAGCATCACCAGTGTCATCGGCATCTATTTCTGATTCGAGACCAAGATCAGCACCAAGCTCGGCAGCCAATGCTTTTACGGCTCCTTCATCTGGATCTTCGTCATCACCAGCCATCTCAAGGACAGCGTCATCAAGCTGTATAGCTCCAGTCTCTTCAGAAGAATCCTCTATATTAGAAGGGGTAGGGACAATTTCATCATCGAATGATGCAATCATCTCCTCCTCAAGTTCATCTTCAAAATCATCTACAGGCTCAGACTCAAGGCTATCCAGACTCATCTCATCAGCAACTTCTGAAGCTGTCTCACCAACAATATCATCTACAGCCTTACTAACTTCATCTGCTGAAGCTTCGGAGGCTCCAAACTCAGCTTCGCCAACTTCTTGTCTAACCTCTTCAGCAAGCTCTTCACCAAGCTGATCAAGCATCTCATCATCAGCGTCCATCAGATTTCTATCATCTGCAAGCTCATGCACACTAAGTCCAGAAGTTTCCATAAGCTCTTCTACCAAGCTCCTGAGCTCGGTATCTTCTGGGGCAACCATAAGTGCATTGCGATAACTAATAAGTGCTTTTTTGATATTATCTTCGTTACGTAGAATATCCCCCATCAGTTTTGATGCTAGATAGTTGTTATGATCAATCACCTCAACCTCAGTAAGGATAGCTTTGGCGTCATCGATCTTTGCAAGACCTAGATATGCTTTGGCAAGCATTGTTTTGGCGGATAGAACGTCTGTATTTTTATCTATTCCAGCTGTCAGTATAGCAACAGCCTCATCGAATTGTTCAAGTTTAAGGTGTGCCTGAGCTAGAGGCACAAAAAGGACGGAGTTAGGACTCACTTCAAGTTTTGCAGAGAAGTACTCAACGTCACCAAGATATTTGGCTTTGTCCTTTTCATCCATATAGGTCTAATCCTCTGAGAATTTGGCTAAATTCAAGATTGTAAAAATATGTCTCGACCAAACAATAAAACTAACCTTTCTTAGATATTGTTAAAATAATCTTCGATAGATTGAGGCGGAATATTTTTAAGAATTTTACATGAGCCGATAGCTGGTGTCAAGGCTAGGGTAAGCCCTTTCTTGTCTGCCTTCTTGTCTGCCAGCATTGCTTGTATGAAAAGGTCTCTATCTTCTATCTCATATGAAAGATCAAAACCGTATAGCCTAAGTATATCTGCGATGGCATTTAGTGTCTCTTCGGTTGCCTCGCCTTGCTTAACAGCAAAGTCTGTCTCAAGATACATACCAGTTGCAACGGCGTAGCCATGTTTAACCCCATGATGAGAGTCTGTCTCTATAGCGTGTGCAAAGGTATGACCAAAATTAAGGAGAGCTCTGTCCCCCTTCTCTTTCTCATCCTTCTTCACAACATCAGCCTTCATCTCGCAACAACGTTTAACAACATACGCAAGAGTATCCAGATCACGAGCGATCACTTTATCTTTATTTGCTGATAAATAGTCAAAAAACTCTTTATCAAAGATTGCACCATACTTGATAACCTCAGCAACCCCATTTAAGAATTCTTCGTCAGTGAGGGTATTAAGAAAATGCATATCTATGTAAACGTGTTGAGGTTGAGAAAAAGCTCCTACATTGTTTTTAGCACCACGGAAGTTTATACCTGTCTTTCCGCCAACACTAGAGTCTACCATTGAAAGTAGAGTGGTCGGCATCTGAACAAAAGATATTCCACGCATATATGTAGCAGCGGCAAAGCCACCAACGTCACCAGTTATACCACCGCCAACGATAGCAAGGTTAGCATCTCTTCTAGCGCCGCACTTAAAGAGGAAACCAAGCACAGAGACTACAGACTCGTGAGTTTTGTTGTGCTCATCCGCACGAAAGCGAAACATATTGTTATGGTCAAAATAATCTTGGTAGAGTTCAAAAACATTTTCATCAACCATGAAGTAAGCACCTTCATCACGCAATTTCTGTAATACTTCCCTAGCAAATGATGAACCGATTGTGATTTCGTATGAGGAATCAACCTCTTTTTTTAGATCTACCTTAACTGTTTTCATATAAAATTTTCAGCCTTTTAGTTATGCCTCTTTCACTAAATCGAGGATCTGATTGGCTGCCTCTCTTGCTGATATATCGGATGTCTCGACGATATGATGAGCATTAATATAAAAAGATGCTCTATCAAACAGAAGTTTTTTTATTTCTTCGAAAGGTTCATCGACTTCAAGTAGTGGCCTATTGCTGCCGTCAGCCATTACACGGTCCATAATCGTCTGCACATCAGCTATTAGAGTAATTACTATACCAGTCTCTTTCATAAGCTCTAAATTGCCCCTAGTGACGACTATACCGCCTCCTGTGGACACAACAAGGTTATCCTTATCTGTTATCTCACGAAGGACGTCAGTTTCAAGTCTGCGAAATTCTTCTTCAGATGATTCTTCAAATATATCCGAAATAGTTTTTCCTGTTTTTCCTTCTACCATTTTGTCGGTATCCACGAAATTTGCTCCAAGATCTTCAGCTAGCATTCTTCCTACAGTGCTCTTTCCTGTACCCATAAATCCTATGAGATATATATTTTTCATTTTAGCTCCCCTTATTATTTTTAGTAAATTTCAATACGATCTTCCGTCTGTCACAGGCATCAGGAACTTCCTCTTTTAAGAATGCTTCGAGGTAATTCCTTTTGGTGTAGCACCCTTTACCTATAACA
Source organism: Denitrovibrio sp. (assembly GCA_002869185.1). Taxonomy (GTDB): domain Bacteria; phylum Chrysiogenota; class Deferribacteres; order Deferribacterales; family Geovibrionaceae; genus Denitrovibrio. The sequence continues at coordinate 129,838 of PKTN01000005.1, forward strand.
ACTCCAGTCTTTTGGTTCACACGTCTAAATACAACACCTTTCGGCACATTGAAATCTATTTTTTTTGCTTTTTTTGTGACGATCTTCTGAAACTCTGCAATAACAGGTGCGGCACGCCCTCCACCAGTCCCTTTTTCGCCCATACTACGATGATCGTCAAAACCGACCCAGCAGACAACAGCATAAGGCGGAAATATGGCTACAGTCCATGCGTCACGATACTCGTTTGTTGTTCCTGTCTTTGCAGCAGTACCCCATATAAGCCCGCTACCCCTTGCCGTCCCTCTACGCACGACATCCTTCATCATGTACAAAACTTGATATGTTTCACGTTCCTTAGTAACCCGCTCTGGGAGTTTTTTCTTTAAATATACCTCTTCACCTCGACCATTTTCGATCTTTGATATGAAGCCTATATCATTCTTTATCCCATAAGTTCCAAATGTGGAATACACCTTTGCTAAATTAAGAGGTGTTATTGGGAATATCCCAAGTGGCATCGCAAGATATGGTTTTATCCTCGCCTTCATCCCTAGATCGACTGCCATCTGCCCTACGTTGCGAAGTCCAGCCATCTTAGCCAGTATTATAGTTGCATTATTAAGTGAATGAACAAGCCCAAGCCTCATAGGTATATTACCCATATAATAGTCTTCGAAATTACTAGGTGAATAAACATAATTCCCTAGGTTGTAGCTATACTTTTTATCGTGGATAATCTCATTTGGTTTTGCACCATTAACTACCGCTGTAAGGTAAACAATAGGCTTAAAGGTTGACCCTATCTGCCTACGCATCTTCATTGTGCGATACTCCCAACGATCATTTGCGGCTAAAGCCTCTATACCGCCAGTCTCATAGTTCACAACAGCCATAGCGACATTCACCCCTTCTGGATATTTTGCTAATCTTTTTTCTATAGCAAATTGTGCTGCATATATTGTCTTTACGCTGATATTTGCATGAACTACAAGCTGTCTATCAGCCTTTACTCCTTTGGATTGTAGCTCACGAATTATTAAGCTTGAATACTCTGGCAAGGTATCTACATCAGAATGCATGCCATATTTCAGACGAGAATTTGTGTAAGCGGAATACTGGTTGTAATCTATGCTCCCATTCAGGTAAAGCCTGTAAATAAGCATATCTGTACGTTTATTAAATGAAGGTGTGTCGTCCTCAGGCAGATGCCCAAGTGTGAGCACGGTGACAAGCCACGCCTGCTTTGATATATCTAAGAAATTAACTGATTTCCAAAAATAGCTAAATGCCGCAGCCTCTAGCCCCCACACATCATTCTGCATGTAGGTGTTTTCCATGTATGACCTAAGCACGCCCTCTTCTGAATATCGGCTGACAATATCACCCGCTGTCTTCCATAGACGTAGTTTATTTATCTCATCGACCCCTTTCTTACCAAGAGCTCTCTCAGCAAAAAACAGCACAATGCAGTTATTCAGACCAGTTTTTGGAATGTGATGGAATTGTAAAAGTTTTTGATCTTCATCAGTTGATGGTTTGTCGCAAGTGAAGAGGTTCTCCCCTGCAAAACGCACCATATACATTAGCTCTGAAGGGACATCCGAAGGGAGAGGAGCTGTTCGCTCATAAATTTTTTCATATATTTTGACCTTATCTTTGGAATAGATTGTGAGTGATTTCCCCTGCCTATCACTCTTTAAAAGGTCGTCTAAATCTATCGCATACCCATCGACAGCAGACTTCTCACCCTGTAACACAATATAGAGCCCGACAATAAAAATCGTGCATATTGCGAGAACAAGAATAAGAAACCTCTGCATGTTCATATGGTATCCTTACTTAGTTTTAAGATATTCTTTCAGTTCTTGCAGAGCCATATTCCTATGACTAATACTATTCTTCTCTTTATCGGTAAGCTCCGCCATATGTCTTCCATCAGGCAAGAGGAACATGCTGTCATATCCGAACCCGCCAGCCCCTTTATACTCTTTCGCGATAAAACCTTCGCAAAGCCCACTAAATGTGCGCTCTACGATGCCACCTCTTGAGAGAGCTATCACGCATACATAGCTTGCTCCACACTGCTCTTCTGGCAAAGGTTTCATAACAGTCATAAGCTTTTCATTATTTTGTTCGTCAGTTGCATCAGGACCTGCAAACCTAGCAGAGTAAACACCTGGGGCACCGTCAAGTGCATCAACAGTTATGCCTGAATCATCAGCAATAACATATTCATCAAGCATCGCAGACAGAGTCTTTGCTTTTAAAGATGCGTTAGCCAGAAAGGTATTTCCTGTCTCTTCAACATCTATAGAATCATCCACAACTTCATATACAGAGTGTACATCAACATCAGACAGAATCTCTTTTATCTCTTTCAGCTTATGCTGATTCTTGGTCGCTACATATAATTTCATATACCCAACACCTGTTTCTGAGCCTTGGTTAACTGCTCTATCCCAGCGAAACCAAGATCAAGCATCTGGTTTAGTAGGTCTCTATTGAATGCGACCTTCTCAGCACTCCCTTGTATCTCAACAATATCAGAGCAATCTTTTACTACTAAGTTAGTGTCAACATCAGCTACAGAATCCTCGATATACTCAAGGTCAAGGAGTGGCTCACCGAGAACAATACCAACGCTAACAGCTGAGACAATTCCGCTAATAGGATTCTCAGTTATTATTTCTTCTTTTATCATCCACTCACAAGCCATATAAAGTGCACAAAAACCACCAGTAATAGCCGCTGTTCTTGTTCCACCATCAGCCTGTATAACATCACAATCTATAGTAATAGTGTTTTCACCAAGTTTTTGAAAATCCACAGCCGCCCTGAGGCTTCTGCCTATCAGCCTTGAAATCTCTTGCGACCTTCCGTCCTGTTTGCCACGTTTTGACTCACGCTGGTTTCTTGTGTTGGTTGCACGAGGGAGCATAGCATATTCTGCTGTAACCCAGCCCTTACCAGAATCTCTAAGGAATGACGGGACACCCTCTGTCACTGTAGCGTTACATATCACTTTTGTATCACCAAAAGATATAAGCACAGATCCTTCTGGATGGTTTATATAATCTCTAATTATTGTCACTTCTCTCATCTGATCATTTTTTCTAATTTTTCTTACTGACATATCAACTCCGTTTACTTGATTTTTTTTGCAGTCCTAGCAAAAAAATCAGTCGCTCTGACTGAACAAATCCAGCCTTCTCTCACACTCCGAAGAGACCTTCAAAGCAAGGTTTTTACGGATCTCTCCGTGAGGTACATCATGTACCTACTTATTAGTTTAGTCTTCTGTAACTACTAATGCACCAGGATATTTTCCCTTCATCCTGCCTTTGTATCTTTCTGCGTCTTGACGACTAGAGAAACCTGTAACCTTCACTCGGTAATATGGTTTACCACTAACATACGCCATAACTATCTTCGATTTATCAAGCTTTCTTGCAAGTTCACTCGCATATTTTCTTTGTGAAAATGATGCAAGCTGAACAGAGAAATGCCCATCTTGAGGTTCCGCTGTTGCCCCATTAAGAAGCTCAAGAGTCACATGCGTGAGCCCCTTGTTCACAATCCCTAGCTTAACAGCACCTGTGAATGATAGATCTATTATCCTACCTTTTACGTGAGGTCCTCTGTCGTTTACCGTCACGATTATATCTTTTCCAGTCTCAAGGCACCGAACAAGAACCTTACTCCCCAGTGGAAGTTGTTTATGTGCTGCGGTCATTGCATACATATTATATCTTTCGCCACTTGCGGTCAGTTTTCCGTGTTCCTCTTTACCATACCAGCTCGCAATACCGCTTTGGTTGAAAGAGTTTACAGATTTCAGTCTATAGTAAGTCACCCCTCGTACAGTATACGGACGGTCATAAACAGCACCAACCATAACAGCACCAACTGGTGTGCGATAATCTGATTTTTTATAACTCGTTGAATTACTAGAATGAGATGTTGACGAACAGGCAATCAGGAAGAACGCAAAGAGACTAATCAGCCTCGCAGCTTTTGTAAAGTTCGGCAAGTTTTTCAGAACCCTCTTTAATGCTTTCATATTTAATAACATAGTCTGGTTTTTCTGGTATTGAGCGGAAATACAGCGGGTCATAATAGTCCACAAGCAGGTCTCGTGTGAATGTTTCGTAGTCCTGCTTATCTAGCAATGCTGACAGTTCCGCAATCCTCGTGCCACCGATATATTTCTTTAATCTTTGCAGCGACACCCTTATCTCTTCAATATATCGGTCAGGTTTGTAATTCTCTACAGTAAATGAAATGCGGAAATCAAGGCTTGTATCTGCCACCACACTGTATCCTGTCTTCATCCTATCGAAAATCTTCGAAGGAACACTAACCTTACCGATCCTCTGACTCTCTCCCTCTACAAGGAAAAGACTCCCCCCATTTTTATAAAATGTATTCCAAATTTTTGATTCAAAATTCTTCTGCGTCACATTTTTATACTCTGGTTCGTCTACCTCACCAAAGCTAGACCCCTTGTGTGCGGCATGCTTTTCGAGATCGAGAACATTCAGCCCCTCTGCTTCCAGTTCCCTTAGTATCTCAGTTTTAGCACACCCTGTTGGGCCGTAAAAATTCATAAATTTATATCTCTCTGGAAAATTATCTAAAAAATCAGAAACATGTTTGCGATAATCCTTCCAGCCACCTTTTACTACAAAAACCTGCATTCCCGCAAGCCTAACTAAACCAGCTGAGCTATTACTCCGCAATCCACCACGCCAGCAGTAAACCACTGTCATCTTGTTATTCTGTTTAATCTCCAGAAATTCCCTGATAAACTGAGGTAACTTTGGGCTGACAAGATCAACACCAAGCATCCGGGCTTCTCTAGGTCCGACGTTCTTATAACAAATCCCAACCTCTTCACGTTGTTTGTCGTCAAGTAGCGGAATATTAATAGCTGTAGGTATGTGGTCGTGAACATACTCAGACGGGGAGCGCACATCTACCAGATTGATGTTCTCCAGCCCCTTGTCTAAAATAAAGCTCAGTTCCTGCTCTTCGTTTAGACTCACCTGAATTTCAGAATTGTTTCTATAAAATGCTTAAGTAGCTTTTTGTTTGTTCTGTTTTTGCTATAAACCACATAGACATCCTTCTCTACAACAAGGTCGGTCACAGGGATAGCTTTTACGCCAGAGTTGCACTCCTCTTCTGCAAGAGCCATCTCAGACATGAAAGCGATACCAAGCTCACGTTTAACAGCATTGCGGATAGAGAATGTAGAGCTAAGGACAGCTACAGCATTCAGGCTGTCGAAGTCATAACCCTTATTTTTAAAGGCGTGCTCAACAGATGCTCTTGTACCTGAGCCTACTTCTCTTGTGATGAACTCTTCACTAAGGATTTCCTCTATGAAGACAGAATCACGTGTGTAGAATCTGTGGTTTTTATGTACGATAAGGACAATCTTGTCCTTTGTAAGAACTTTATATTCGAGATCTTTTTTCGGAATTTTTCTAGCTACGATAGCAAGGTCGAGTATCCCGTCTGATAGACGTTGGATGATATTTTGAGTGCTACCATTATCAAGCGTAAAGAATGTTTTATAGTATTCTTCTTTAAATTTTTTAATAACCTCAGGAAGTATAAACTCCGCGGCAACCGTACTGTATCCAATATGAAGATGTCCACTAATTTCGTTTAAGAATTCCTTCACAGCTTCGTGAGAACGCTCTCTAAGATCGAGTATGTCAACAGCATACGGGTAAAAAACCTGCCCAGCCTCAGTAAGGACAACCTCTTTGGAAAGCCTATCAAAAAGCTTAACTCCAAGTTGCTCTTCAAGTGTGCTGATGTGTGTTGAAATAGTCGGTTGAGAGAGAAGTAACTTTTCTGCTGCTCTGGAAAAGGATTTATACTTTGCCACAAAGACAAAAGCTTCAATCTGTTTGAAATCCATAGTGTTGCTCCATGCTATTATAAATCATAATAATTAAATCGGTTCCCCAAAATAGCATAAACATAGAGAAAATCAATATGCAAAATACATCTCATAGCAAAAACCAATTACTTCTTGCCATTATCTACAGCTAGGATCGACCTTATATATGGATAGTGCTTGGTTATTTCTATATAGACGTTTAAAACAATCGATATTTGCAAGCCCTATAACGTGAAGTTTAAAATACAGAGTATCTACAATTTTACGCACTAAATCATCACTATTGATCTTAGCCCAAATCCCTGAAGTCTTCATCATAGAGCCTAATTTTTTATCCATATCGGGGGTAAAAACTAAATATACTGGTTTTTTTCCTGCTATTTCATTCAGTATTGATGCAGATTTATAACAATCTGTTTGGAATATTGCCTTTGCAAATAATCCAGAACCAACTTTAAACTGTGATGCTCCATCAGCAACGACAGTCCTGCCAGTCAGATATTCTATTATGAAACCATTGTCCCAAAGTGACGCTATAACTGCATCTTTCTCTAGGTTATTTATACTTCTGATTCCCTCGTATGTATCTTTTGAAACTACGGGGGCGGGTATCTTGTCAATGTGCGGTTTCAAAATAAAAAGTATCATAATAGAGACTATCAAAGCATAACCAAGGGTTCTAAATTTTTCACTGAGCATATAATCAAAAACAAGCCCAAGCCCAGCCCCACACATTGGCGCCAGATACATAGCATAACGATTACCTCTGAAAAAGAGCATCATGCCAAGTATATAAAAGACTGCAAGTGGAAGCATCCTCCATTTAAGCGAGAACGACAAGAGTAAACCTAACGCCACCATCCACCAGTAAGAACCTATCAATTCAAAGTTATCATCAAGAGTCAGCCTTTGTAACTCTGCCACAGAAACAACTACCACATTACCAGCAACAGCAAAGATAAACTCGTAAATACCTTTTAGACCATTGAATAAGAGATATAGTGACACAAAAATAGAATAAACAAGCACCGACGATACGATAGTCTTTATATCATTTTTGCGTATCATAAGTATGAGCAGAGCTAAGTAAACAACTGAGAACCCACTGTGAAAATACCAACGCCAAAAGATATACATGGTCAGACCCAACAGAGCTGACCAAAGGATAGTGCGTCCTCGCTCAGCCAGCACCAATAAAAGTGCTCCAAGCGAAACGAAAAACAGATTAAGCATATCCGTATCTATCTGAAACGCTGACGTTCGACCAAGATACCCAAGTGCCAAACTACCAAGCAACCCTGCACCGAGACCTGCGGTAGGAAGACCAAATATCCAGAATATCAGCCCAAGCGGAAATATAAAAAGCCCAGATAAAAATACTGTCATCAAAGACCCCGTGACCGCAAGATCACCATCTGAAAAATATGCTATTAATTGGCTAAGTAACGGAAGCATCGGTGGTTTCATAGAGTGTTCAGGTAAACCTGAAAGCTGATCCAAACCATCAGTGTAAGTATTTGCTTTATGATCAGATGCGAACCTGAGCCATCTGTAGCCGTCATGAGTTGTAAGGATTATATCGCCACCAGCATTGAACTCTGGATGGTTTACTATTGTTATATGCTGATGATAACGCACTCCAACGGAGCACAGATATATAAAAACTAGAAAGAAAAGGTATATGTATATGTTGTTTTTCATTGTACGAAAAAGGGCTCCATCAAAGGAGCCCTCTTATATCTATTATTTAGTAGCGTAATTAGCTTTCAGAAAATCTGCTATAAATCGCACACCAAATCCACTGGCATGCTTACCAAAGACAGGGTGCGCCTCGTGCAAGAATGCAGGACCAGCGATATCAAGATGAATCCATGGCCAGTTATCCACAAACTCTTGTAGAAAGAGCCCAGCCACTGTTGAGCCAGCCTCACCCTTCTGCTTAGAAATGTTTCTAAGATCAGCGACATCAGACTTAACACGTTCCTGATAAGCTTCAAGGAGAGGAAGCTCCCAAATGTCTTCGCCAAGTGCTCCCGAAACATCCGAGATATTCTTAGCGAGGAATTTTCTATTAGAAAATAATCCCGCACAGAATGAACCGAGTGCAACAACACAAGCTCCAGTTAGAGTGGCAACATCAACTATAACCTCTGGGTCAGTCTTAGTCGCTTCATATAGTGCATCCGCAAGGATCAAACGACCCTCAGCGTCAGTATTAAGTATCTCGATCGTTTTCCCCTGCTTGCTAGTAAGGATATCACCAGGTTTGTAAGCACATGAGCCGATAATATTCTCCACAAGTGGGATGTATGTGATGATATTGATAGCCATTGATGTATCATGAGCGATCTTTGTCACGCCAAGCACAGTAGCTCCGCCAGACATGTCACACTTCATATCTTCTATAGAACCTGAAGGCTTCAGATTAGTCCCTCCAGAATCGAATGTCACGCCTTTACCAACGAGAGCAACGTGCTGCTCTGTATCTGGCGCACCTTTATACTCAAGCTTCAAAAACTTTGGAGGATTTGTGCTACCTTTTCCAACTGCATAAACGAGTGGAAAATCCTTCTCAAGGACTGCCATATCGTCAATAACGGTAATTTTAAGTTTGTCAGATGCAAGCTCCATAGCTTTATCAACAAATATTTGTGGAGTCATGTCAGCAGGAGGAGTGTTTATCAGATCCTTTGTAAGGTAAATAGATTCGAAAACTGAGTTCCAATCCTCTGCGTTCTCATCAACAAATCTCTTCAACCTTGTAAAAGCTGTTATAACCTCTGCCTCTTCGAACTGATAGTTCTTCTCTTGAATACTCTTGAATCTATCAAAGGAGTATAGACCAAATGCAAAACCATCGAGGAAGGATTTAGTAAAGTTAGTATCCTTCTTCTCTAAGTAAATATCTTCGAAAGATAATATAGAGAATGAAGATATACGTTCTTTACGTAGAAGTGCCGCAAAGCTTGCGCCAAGCTCGGTATAATACCTGTAGTCTGCAGGATCTTTCGGCACAGTGACCAAATATACTTTTCTAAGCTTACCGCCGATTTCCATAAAGAATACGGTAAATTCCTTCTCTTCGTATGAAAAATAGTCGGAAGCAACTACAGTATTTATCTCGTCTTCTATCTTTTTCCCTGTTAATGGTTTAAGGGGGCGCATATTCCTATAAACAGGAATGAGGATAGCGTCCTTCTTCGAATTAAGTGCAATTTTCTTTCTGCATGAAATTTTCATCTCAAATAACCTCATTTTTTCTATGTTCCCTTATTAAGCTACTTTTCGTCCCATAATTCAAGAGGAAAGAAGTTTGTTATTTTTTTTCACATTTACCTGTTGACATACTATATAAAAGTTGCTAATCTTCCATTCCCTTGACGCGGAGTAGAGCAGCTTGGTAGCTCGTCGGGCTCATAACCCGAATGTCGTTGGTTCAAATCCAGCCTCCGCAACCAAATAAATAACGGGATTCATGTTCTGCATGGATCCCTTTTTTCGTGGTAACTATATCAGCAAACCAAAACAATAGATACCCAACTGTTATGTACAAAAAATTACATTTCTGACTCTAGATAATTATAAAATATTACCTATACTGTATCTCTTAGAAATAAACATGGTGACAAATGAGCAACGGAATTCTATACGCACTTATGACATTAGGGATGATCTGCTGGGGTTCTTCTTGGGTATCCGCAAAGCTTTTAACTAGTTTTGCTGAGCCAGAGGTTTTAGCATTCTGGCGTTTCTTCCTCACATGGGTAACATTCATACCTGTTATGCTTTTTATGAAAAAGACTTTTCGCATTAACGCAAAAGGGCTATTAACAGCTCTCGGTGCGTCTTTGCTCCTTGTTTTATATAATGAAATGTTTTTTACAGGTCTTATATATGGTCTGGCTGGTGCTGGTGGCATACTTGTGACAACACTGATTCCTGTGCTGACATTCGGGCTTGGCTGTCTTTTTACTTTTAAAGTACCAACCCGCAAAGATTCTTTTGGACTTCTGCTCGGAGCCATTGGAGCGGGTATCATTATGGAGATATGGAAGATGGATATCACCCTCCTTCTAAAGAGTGGCAATGCATATTTTCTTATCGCAGCCATAAGCTGGGCTTTCCTCACGCACACTAGTGCACGAGCTAACAAATATACATCAGCATACACCTACAGCTTCTACCTATTCTTTTTTACATCATTTTTGGATCTGCTTTTGGTACACAGCAAAGGGCTGACAGTAATTCTCCCTTCTGACACTCTGTTTATAGCAAATATTTTATTGATTGCTGTCGGAGCGACAACATTTGGAACAACAATTTACTTTGTAGGGACAAAAGCACTCGGTAGTGCGAAGGCAAGTTCATTCATATTTCTAGTACCCGTGATAGCACTCGCCATGAGCTATATATTCTTAGATGAAACAATCAACCTAAATACTATTGTCGGAGGTCTATCAGCCATCACAGCCGTTTACCTGATCAACCACAAAACAAAGGCTAGGCAACCTTAAGCCTCCTTAGAGATAACACAATATACCGCCACACTTTTACGGCTCACGCTGTTGGCCTGATATTTTTTATTGCTATGAGATTCTTCACTTTGTTCTGGATAACACTACTGAGAGCACCAAAGTATCTCTAGACGTAGATTTCACCATCCCTCTTCTCTATAGACGCATAAAGTTCTAAATACTCTTTCGCAGATTGTATCCAGCTAAAATCCTTCCCCATTGCACGTAATTGCATAGCTTTATAATGCTGAGGTCTATCGTAATATGTACTAACAGCCCAGCCTATCGTATCAAACAGAGCCTGACCACTTATCGCACTAAACTTAAACCCTGTCCCCTGACCAGTCGACTCATCATAGTTATCCACAGTATCATCAAGCCCACCAGTAGCACGAACGATAGGTAGAGTTCCGTATGCCAATGAATACATCTGATTAAGTCCACAAGGCTCATACAAAGATGGCATCACAAAAAAGTCTGAACCAGCCTCAACCAAATGAGCTAGCTCTTCGCTATAACCTATGTAGCTCGCACACTCGCCAGGAAACCTATCCGCTATACCAGCGAAAAAATCTTCGTATTCCTGCTCACCAGAACCTACTACTACAAACTGGCATACCATCTCGTTCATAGCTCTCTCTATGGCATGTTGCAAAAGATAGATCCCCTTCTGATCAGCAAAACGACCAACAAAGCCAAATAGAGCTACGTCTGGTCTTTCTGTTAGACCAAATTTTTTCTGTAGTTCTTGCTTGTTCTTTGCCTTGCCACCCATAGACTTAACACTGAAGTTATAAGGGATGTCTCTATCTGTGGACGGATTCCAAACATCAGCATCTATCCCATTTATGATACCAGAAAGGTCTGCACCTCTCTTATTCAGTATTTCATGCAGTCCAGATGAACCTATAGGTCCACGAATCTCTTCAGCATATTTAGGGCTAACTGTTGTAATCTTATCAGCGAAAGCTATTCCGCCTTTTAAAAGATTAACCTCGCCAAATGATTCGAAAGCATTATCGTGCATATCATCCACAGATATACCTGCATACTCTATAAACTCAGTGCCGAATATACCTTGATAACCGATATTATGTATTGTCAGAACGCTTGAAGTATTTTTATAATAAGGATCATTATCCTTCTTTAGATAATAAGGGACGAGTGACGTCTGCCAGTCATTAGCATGTATAACATCAGGGATAAAACCAATATCCTTATCCACTTGAAAAACAGCTTTGGAGAGAAAGCTAAACCTGAAAGGGTTATCGCCATATTCGCCAGCTTTTGTATGGTATATTCCCTCTCTATGGAAATATTTATCAAATTTTATAAAGAGAAAATCAACACCAGACTCATTTGCATGATAAAGAGAATAGAACTCCTCGCAATTCCCCATATGTACACAGCAACCGTGCATTACCTCAGTAATCCCATACTTAACTAAATCTATCGACGAATAAAGCGGCAGAACCACTTTTACGTTATTCTCCTTCGCAAGAGCCTTTGGGAGTGACGAGCAAACATCAGCCAAACCGCCAGTCTTCGCATATGGAGCAGCTTCACTTGAAGCAAAAAGTATATTCATTCCAGCCATTTCAAACCTCTCTGGTGTGATCTATCCTTATGGTTTAACCCATTTATCAACGCTTGTCTAATAAGAATTTTGATCACTCAAAGTCTACAAATAACTATTAAACCAATAAGATTACAAGGGAAGGCAAACATCCTATTTAGATAAAGAATCTAACTTTTTTTTAATGAACAGTAGATGATTATAAGGAGAGCTTAACAAAACTTTTTTGATAAAAAAAGGGAGGTTGTTACGCCCCCCTTGTTATATTACTTTTCAGCCTTGATAGTTTGGCTGAGGATATTATCTGCTATAGCTTTAAAAGCGTTCGCCGTCGGGGTATCTTTAACTTCAAGCACATAAGGCTTTCCGCTATCTCCCTGAACAACAACCATAGGATCGATTGGCACACGACCGAGGAAATTAACATTCATCTCTTTCGCTGCCTTCTCTCCGCCACCACTTTTAAAAAGGTCTACTGTTTCGCTACAGTGTGGACAAACAAGACCTGACATGTTCTCAACTATTCCATAAACAGGGATATCGAGTTTGCCAGCGAAAGTTACTGATTTTCTAGAGTCAAGGAGTGCAACCTCTTGTGGAGTTGTGACTATCACAGTTCCATCAACATTACCTTTACCTATTATGTGAGCAACAGAGAGTGGTTCATCACCTGTGCCAGGTGGTAGGTCGATAATAAGGAAATCAAGATCACCCCATTCAACCTCACTCATAAACTGCTCTATCATTCCGTGTTTAACAGGTGCACGCCAAATAACAGCGTCATCGTCATCACGAACAAGAAAACCGACAGACATGATCTTAAGCCCTTCTTCAGATTCAAAAGGGAGCAGACCGTTCTCGTCACTAAGAACACCTTTTTGTGTCAGCCCAAACATCTTTGGGATGTTAGGACCGTGGATATCAGCATCGAGGATACCAAAACTAAAGCCAAGAGCATTCAGTGTCGCAGCGAGAGATACGCTGACAGTTGATTTACCAACTCCACCCTTCCCACTCATAACCATTATCTTATATTTGATTTTAGACAGTCTTGCAGTCAGCATAGCCTGTGTATGCTGTTTCTTTTCGTCTGGGCTACAGTTACTATCTGAACTGCATGAATTGCAAGAACCGTCAGTACTACAACTACTCATTTAAAATACCTCCGTAGTTTCAAAACCGATCAGATTCAAATATATAAACAATCGAATATTATTGCCAGATTTTTTTCATTTTGTTTGATTTTTCTGGGTCTATAATTATTTTTATTGCCTCAATGGAAAGAAAAGACTAGTATGTATATTAATAAACAAAGGGATTCCAATGAACACAGAATACATAAAAGATGTTGAGCTACTTAAGCAATTCTCTGTAATGCACGTTGAGGACGACACAAGCGTACGCGAAAGCCTTATGCGTTTCCTCAAGAGGAGATTCAACACTATTTATTCAGCCAAAGACGGTGCAGAAGGCTTTGACCTATACATGGAAAATAAGCCAGACATTATCATCACAGACATCCAGATGCCTATCATGGACGGTATTGAAATGTCTCGTCGAATCAAAGAACAAGACAGCGACGCCCTTATCATAGTAACAACAGCGTTCAACGAGAAGCCATATCTTGAAAAAGCTCAAGAGATTGGCATTACTGAATACCTTAAAAAACCTGTTGTAAAAGATGACATTATGCAGGCTCTCCGCAATTGCGCTGACATTTTAAACAACAGATAATTTTAATAATTTTTCAGTTCTAGGAAAATTATTCTCTCGTTCTGCTTAGCAAAGCCAAGAATCACTCTCACTACGTTGAAACTTACGCAAAATGAATTTTACTCCTGTTCTCTCCGTGAACCACATCCTGTGGTTGATTAATTTTAATTATTTCTCAGTCCTAGAAAAAGTCCTGTCATACTTAGCATAGCGAAGTGTATCTAATTTATCAGATTATTTAAAGGCTGAGATTCTCACGTCGAAGCTACACTTATCATCAGAATGCCTTGCATATAATATTATATCAGGCGAACAACGTGAGCCGAAAGAGTGTGGTAGCACAAAACATTATCTCGAAACATAAAGCCCGTCGGTGCTGATCGACATATCCACCCCTGCTAGGGGTTAGCCGCCGCCTACGAAGCGTATAAGTTCGATAACGTCACCATCTTTTGTTTGGGTTGCGCCATAAGTGGATTTATCTGGCAAGTCTCCATTAATCTCAACAACAACAGTCTCTCTTTTCATATCATATTTATCTATTAACTCGTTAAATGTAAGTGGAGCCTCAAGCTCAACCGTCTCACCATTTAGCATTATCTTCATATCAATCCTCCAAAATATCAGCAAGCACATGACGCACTGCAATATTAGCCTGTATACCAGCGGCGATGGTCACTCTAGTAGACATAAGTCCACGTCCAATCTTCGCCTCCGCCTCAAAATCCCCAACAAGTGACACATTTCGTCCAACGCTAACAACCTTAAAGCTTTCATGAGAGCCCAGCCCAGCCACACCACTAGCACCTACAATATGTGCATCAGGATAAGCACGAGCTGCTTCCATTATAAACATAGCCTTTGTCTCAGCACCATCGAATGCTTCGATTATAACATCACAGCCATCAAAAAGACCTGTAATATTAGACTTCTCAATGAATATATCTCTCATGTCATATTTTATAAATGGGTTAACCCTTTTTAGGTTTTCATGGGTTGCATCCGTCTTCTTCATCCCAATCTGGTCTATATAATATTGTTGTCTGTTAATATTAGACGGAATGATCACGTCGTAATCTATAAGTATCAACTCTCCAACACCCATTCTAGCAAGAGCAAGTGCGATGTTTGAACCGAGTCCGCCAAGCCCACAAACAGCCATTTTACACTCTGCCAGTCTTTTTGCGACCTTTGGAGTATGTCTAGCAGTCAAAAGATACTTTATTTCTCCCTCTCCAAGTTTCTCGCCCCGCTTAATCAGATAGACAGAATCACCAGCTGTAATCTTGCTATCTGACTTAACTATATGACCGTTTTGTATGATGATGTCTGCATCGCTTTTATACTTTGCGCACAGATCACCAGCAGTCGTTTTATCATCTATATTTATCTCTGTTTCGTTAACTCTAATCTGCAATTTTCAAATCCCCTGTTTCATTCAAAATATATGTTTTGTCTGTCTTGCATCTGTTCTTATAAAGTATATGTACTTTATCGTCATCACACTTATAGGTATTAGATCTAGTATGATATATAGCTTTGCATTTTTCATCAATACCTTTTACACACATCCAGCCATAGTCCCCGTTCTCTTCTGCTATAGGTATGAAAACATTCTCTGTGCCATAAATATTTATACTACCCGAATCAGCAGATTCCACGCCCAGAGTTGCTAGATACGGCAAGAAGCTATAAATAAAACTACCGTGATCCCCTTTGTAAAATATATGCGTTTTATCATCCACAATAACAAAACCTTTTGATTTACCCATATTAGGAACATACCCACCTTTACTAACATTCGCAGGGATATAGGGGATAAACAACAATAAAAAACAAGCCCAAAATATTCTAAGTCTGATGCACAAAATTAGAAAAATGCCCATAAGGATAGCCCATACCAGCTCTGTCTTATAAAGGGTAAACATAAAACTGAGTTTATCCGCAAAAATATCAACCGCCAATAAATGTAATTTCTCTAACAGGATGAGTGGCTCTAAAGATAATGACGGTATAAAGAGATATATGATGAAAACTATCACCTGTAACGACAATATAGGGATAAGTATCGGTGTTGATATCACTGAAGAGATATTGTATGAGCCGAATATAGTCGATGCCGCAGGGATTATAAACGCTGTAGCAACCAAGCCGACCATAAAAGGGCTTAACAAACGACGAACTCTTATCATATCCATATGCAAAAGCCCATATACAGCGGAAAAAGATAGCAGAAATGATGGAGACGCTATCATATTTGGTGATATGAGGATAAACAGACCTGCAAAAAATAAAAGTAGCTTCTTAAAATCTGTCCCATAATCCACAACCCTAGCCACCGCCACAGATACACCAATAAGCCCAGCCCGAAGAACGGGGATCTTAAATCCTGTAAACGGTATCAAAGCAAACAACATGCAAGACACAAATACTAAACGCACCTTATAAGGCAGAAAAGATAGCAAAAAGAAACAAACCATACCATATAGACCGACATGTAAACCAGATATCGCAAGAAGATGACCTAGACCAGTAAGGAAATATTTATCTGTTGTATCTGACTCTAGATATTTTTTATCTCCGAGGACAACCCCCTGTGTAAGCCTCAGTTTTCCACCTGAACTCTCGAAAAGCCTTTCAGATAGATTCTGGCGATAATTCAATATAGTACTTATAAATGGTATAGAGAGTTGATAACCATCTTTGTCAGCTATAAAATACCCTCTTGAAAACCGACCATCAGGTTCACCTGAGTATTTTCTCTTAGTAAATCCGCCTGTTATTATGTCACCCGGTGAAAGATACTGACTACTTACAAGTGTCCCGCCTGTGGTTAAATAAACTCTTTTGGACCCATCATCAGATTTAACCCCAGTGATTAGCAGACTATTAATAGAGAATAGATGTAACGCCAATATCAATACCGCGATAAAAAAACCTGACTTTTTTTTAATAAAAATAATAGGGAGCAAAAAGGCGGTTGTAATAGTTAAAAAGTGATTGGGATAAAAGACAAAAGCAGCACTTACGGACAATAGAAAGAAAATCTCTACCTTTCCGACCCCAAGCACAAACATCTGGTAAATAAGTCTTTTCATTATTCCCCTTTCCCTATTGGTTTAACAATTGTATTGCATTTATGGTTTCATTCATAGTCTAGTTTTGTTAGAATTATCTATTAATAAAACTGGAATACTAAATGAGCAAAAGCAACGATTTTGTACATCTTCATTTACATACACAATACTCGCTACTAGACGGTGCTGTCCTAGTTGGCGACCTGATGGAAAAGATAAAAAAGACTGGCATGACTCCTATGGTTGGGATATCTGACCACGGAACAATGCACGGTATAGTCGATTTTTATCGTCAGGCTCTCGCAAACGATATTAAGCCTATCCTTGGTTGTGAAGTATATGTCGCCCCAGACAATCGCTTCAACACTAGCTACGAACGTGGACAAGACAAGAACCACCACCTTGTTTTACAAGCAGAGAGTAACAAAGGTTTATCAAACCTACAAAAGTTAGTCTCCCGTGCTCAGTTCGAGGGTTTCCACTATAAACCAAGAATCGACAAAGAACTTCTAGCTGAATATTCAGAAGGAATTATTGGGCTTTCAGCTTGTCTCGCAGGTGAAGTACCGCGTAAACTCATGCGCGAACAATACGACGAGGCTGTAATTGCTGCTCACGAGTACCGCGATATCCTAGGCAAGGACAACTTCTTTTTAGAAATACAAGAAAACGGTATTGAAGAGCAGTTGATGGTAAACAGGAATCTCATTAAAATGTCTCGTGAATCTGGCATCCCTCTGGTTGCGACAAACGACTGTCACTACCTAAACAAAGGGGATCACCTCTCCCATGAGATACTTATATGCATACAAACCCAATCAACAATAAATAGCCCTAATAGATTCGAGATACACTCTGATCAACTATGGGTCAAAACTGGCGAAGAGATGTGGAGAGCTTTTGGTGAAGTACCAGATGCACTAACAAACACAGTAGAAATTGCGAATAGATGTAGTACTAATATAGAATTCGGTAACCTACACCTCCCTGACTATGACGTGCCAGAGGGCTACACAATTGAGAGTTACCTGCTCCACCTCGCAAGGAAAGGTCTGCACGAAAAGCTTGCTAAAGTACCAGCGGAAAAACACGAAAACTATTACAAAAGACTAGATGATGAGATGGCTGTCATCTGTGGAAAAAACTTCGCAGGTTACTTCCTCATTGTTTGGGACTTTATGAATTACTCTCGCAGAGTAGGTATCCCAGTTGGACCTGGGCGTGGTTCTGGTGCTGGCTCTATTGTCGCATATACTCTAGGAATCACAGACCTTGATCCACTCGAATTCAATCTCCTCTTTGAAAGATTTCTCAATCCTGAAAGATCGTCCATGCCCGATTTTGATATCGACTTTTGTGTTCGTGGACGTGAGCAGGTTATTAAATATGTACGTGAAAAATATGGTGACGACAGAGTTTCTATGATCATTACCTTTGGTAAGCTCCAAGGTAGGTCTACCGTCCGTGACGTTGGTAGAGTCCTTGAGGTTCCATTGCCGATAGTTGATAAGCTAGCTAAAGCTATCCCACCAGACCCAGGGATGACACTCCGCAAAGCACTGAAAAAGGATGACGAACTTAAGAAAGTTTTCCAAGCAGTTGATGGTGGTGAAACTATACTGAACCATGCCGTTAAGCTTGAGGGCTTGATTCGTAACACAGGTATGCACGCTGCTGGTGTTATTATCGCTGACAAGCCTCTAAATGAATACGTGCCTCTGTCCAGAGGTCAAAACAATGAAGTTATATGCCAGTTTGAAAAAGACACGGCAGAAAGTGTTGGTCTTGTTAAGTTCGACTTCCTCGGACTAAACAACCTCACTATCATCGATGAAGCTGTCAAACAGATCAAAAAGAACAGAGGGGAAGACCTAGATATTTCAAATATCCCTCTTGATAATAAAGAAGTCTTCGAACTACTCAGCAGAGGTGACGCTACAGGTGTCTTCCAGCTAGAGAGTTCGGGCATGAAAAACCTCCTCAGAAAGCTTAAACCTGAGTGTTTCGAAGATATTATTGCGCTTGTAGCTCTATACCGTCCAGGTCCTATGGAATCAGGGATGCTTGATTCCTTCGTAAAAAGGAAATACGGAGAAGAGGCGATAGATTTCATTTTTCCTGATCTCGAAGAGATACTTAAAGAGACCAGAGGGGTTGTTATATACCAAGAGCAAGTTATGCAGATCGCCCAGATCATCGGTGGATATTCGCTCGGTTCTGCGGACAACCTCCGTCGAGCTATGGGTAAAAAGAAAGAATCCGAGATGGCACGTCAAAAAGAGTTCTTCCTATATGGCGATGGCAAAACTATCCCCGGTGCAAAAGAGCGTGGCTACGACATGGTCAAGGCGGAAGATTTATTTGATAAGCTGGCGAAATTTGCTGGATACGGGTTCAACAAATCTCACTCAGCAGCCTATGCACTCATTTCTTATCAAACAGCTTACCTTAAAGCTCTTTACCCTGTTGAGTATATGGCTGCTATCCTCTCATGTGAGATAGATAAGGGAGAAAAGATCGTTACATTCACCGAAGAGTGTAAATCTATGGGGATCGAAGTCCTCCCACCTAACGTAAATAAATCTTGAACTTCATTTGAAATTGAAGGGACATCAATCCACTTCGGACTCGGCGCTATCAAAGGTGTTGGCTGTGCGGCTATCGACTCTGCACTTGCTGAACGCACCGAAAATGGCGAGTTCAAACATATATATGACTTTTGCGAAAGAGTAGATCTTCGCGCTTGTAATAGGCGAGTACTAGAAGCACTAGTGAAGGCTGGTGCATTCGACTGTATGGGTAAAAACCGTAGACAACACCTACAGGTGCTAGATCAAGCTCTAGAAGAGGGTCAAAGAAAACAAAAGATGAAGAATCAGGGAATTATCTCCATTGAGGCGTTCCTTATGGATGATGATGAAGAGGAAGAAGAATTCTTTTATCCTGATGTGGAAGAAATGCCAGAGAATGAGCTCCTTAAAATGGAGAAAGAGGTTCTCGATTTTTATATCTCTAACCACCCACTAGCTATATATAACAGTATCCTAAAGACCTTCACCATACCACTTGGTGAAACCCAAGCTCCAGATAGTGAGGGGGACGTCGTTGTTGGTGGTCTAGTGAAAAACGTTAAGCGAATAGTCACAAAGAAGAAGGGCGACAAGATGGCTTTTGTAAACCTTGAGGACATGGACTCAGAGGTTGAGGTTGTTGTCTTCCCTAGAACTTTTGAAGCGTATAATAGACACCTCGAAAATGACAAGATAGTCATTATCGCTGGTAAGATAGACAAAAAAGAGGACAGCTCGGTCATTATCGCTGATAAAATTTTTGACGTAACCGAGGCTATGGAAATGCTCACCAAGCACGTCACAATCAACCTATCATCGGTAGGTATGACAGCAGAAATGATAAGCAAGATAAAGACATTAATAGGGACTCATCACGGTGAAGTTCCAGTTAAACTTAGGCTAGAGCGACCTAAAGCTTTTGCCGCATATATTCAGACTGGTCAGGACTTTTGTATAAAACCCGGCTATGATTTTTTCAACGAGATAGACAATCTACTCGGCAAAGACAGGTACGAGATTTCGTCAAAACCGTATGTACATGAAGAGCGTAAGAAACGCTACCAAAGCAACAAATCAGCGTGAGGTAACAAATGTTTAAAGCGTTAACAATAGCAGGTTCCGACTCAGGCGGAGGGGCTGGCATTCAGGCTGATTTAAAATCATTTAGCGCAAATGGCGTATTCGGAATGTCCGCTATCACAGCTATCACAGCTCAAAACACCACTGGTGTTCAAGGCTATGTTGATGTACCGCTCGAATATATCGGCATGCAGATCGACTCAGTATTTTCTGATATATTCCCTGATGCTGTCAAGACTGGTATGCTCTCAAACCCTGACACAGTGGCACTAGTCGCTCAGAAGCTACACCACTATAAGGTAAAGAATCTCGTTGTTGATCCTGTCATGATAGCAAAAGGTGGTTCACCACTCCTAAAGGAAGAAGCTGTCCAAAATATGGTTGGGATGCTCTTTCCACAGGCGACGATCATCACTCCAAACATCCCTGAGGCTGAGTTTATTACGGGTAAAAAGATTGTTTCATCATCAGATATGCAAGAGATTTGCTTAGAACTTACCGACATGGGAGCGAAGTGTGTTCTTCTTAAAGGTGGGCACATGGGGACTATTGAGGCGAATGATCTTTTATTTGATGGCGATGAGTTCCATACATTCACCTCAAAACGTATAGAGACTAAAAATACCCACGGAACTGGTTGCACTCTAGCGTCTGCTATAGCCGCCAACCTCGCAAAAGGTTTTTCTATCTATGAAGCTGTGTCTATGGCTAAAGAATACATTCAAGGTGCTATAGAACATGCAGACGAGCTAAACATCGGCTCTGGTCACGGTCCTGTTCATCATTTTTACCGATTTAATAAATAGGAGTTTTTAGATGCCTACTATAGATCTTCAACATATTACTGTAATCTATCCGCTTGCTAAAAAAGTCTACTTCAATAAAATGCCTATGAGAGATGCCGTTGAGGAAGCAGTAAATAATGGTTTAAATGAGAACTCAGCAAAAGACTTAATCAACAATTTCAAGTCTATGTATGAAGGCAAGACTTATAAACGGACAAATAACAAAATAACCACAGAATATTTTATTGATCATATATACAGCGACTTCGGTATATCATTTCTCAAAAATGCCCTAAATGCACTTGAAGGTAACATCAATTACTATGAATCCAAAAAACGAGGAAAACTTCGTACACAAAGGAATATACTAGATAATTATTTAAAAAAACTAAAAAAGTCTGAACTTGTAACTATTTACCCAGATGAGATTTCTAATGAAATATTTCTTGAGGGATCAAAAAAACAAATATTTATTAATATATATAAGAGAAACCCTAACGCTAGAAATGAATGTATAGCATATCATAAACCTCTTTGTGCAATATGCCTATTTGACTTTAGCAAAACGTACGGAGTCATAGGTAAAGATTTCATACATGTACACCACATAAAAAACATATCAACCAACAAATCAGAATATGAAGTTGACCCCATTAATGACTTAATCCCAGTATGCCCAAATTGCCATGCCATGCTACATAGAAAAAATCCTCCCTATACTATAGATGAGCTTAAGCTACTCTTACAAAAATAGGAGCTACTATTCTAACTATATTCTTAATGCTTCGAGATTTTTCGTTTTACTCATAATGCCAGTAACTTGACACAAAAAAGGGTTCTCAGAAGAGAACCCTTTATATTAGTTTGTCATAATTTAAGTGTGAGATTCTTCGCTTTCGCTCAGAATGACATATCTACCTACTTTACTGCGTTTTCCCAGTCAGCGAGAAACTGCTCAATACCTGAGGTAGTGAGTGGGTGTTTCATCATCTGCTCGATAACTTTGTAAGGGATAGTAGCGATATCAGCTGCGATCTCCTGACACTGGAGCATGTGAGCTGTGCTTCTGATAGAAGCTGCGATAACTTCTGTATCGTAATCGTATGTATCTACAACAGCCTGACACTGACCAACAACCTCTATTCCGTCATGACCGATATCATCAAGTCTACCAGCAAATGGTGAGATGTATGCTGCACCAGCTTTACAAGCGAGGAGCGCCTGATTAGCTGAGAATATGAGTGTTACGTTTACGTCAATACCTTCAGCAGCCATGATACTTGTCGCTTTAAGTCCATCTTTAGTAAATGGAACTTTAACAACAACATGCTCACTAATAGCAGCGAGTTCGCGCCCTTCTTTAACCATTGTCTCCCAGTCGAGAGCGATAACTTCAGCACTAACTGTACCGTTTACAACTTCGCAGATTGCTGCGATAGTCTTTTTAAAGTCCTTTTTTTCTTTTGCTATCAGTGATGGGTTAGTTGTAACTCCATCAAGGATACCAAGGTCTTTAACTTCTTTAATCTCTTCGATGTTTGCTGTATCAAGAAAAATTTTCATTCTTTTTCACCCTTTTTTTTCTGCTCAATAAATTCGTCCATAGACTCTTTAGAGCTGAAATAATATATCTTGTCGTAATATTTTACCTTGAACTCTGTGTCTTTTCCAACAAAAACGCCATTAATAGGGTCTTGCACGGTCTCCACAGCGTCCACTTGTTGTGTTTTATCACCTTCGACACCAGCAGGCTTTCTGAACAGTTTAAAAACGATGAATGCAAGAGCACCTGCAAGAGCTAGCTTCATTATCATATCTACTAGTCCTCTGTCTTTTTAGTTGGCTCTGGACTTGCATCCTTTGCAGGAGCAGCCTGAGCATTTCTATCAGCTTCTGGTCTACGACCTCTTGGTCTGTTATTGTTATTATTATTCCTGTTGTCTGGTCTGCGACCTCTGCCGCCACCCTTTCTTTCAGGAACGATCAATATCTCTTTGAGATGTCCGTCACCTTTGCTCACAGTACTGATTCCAGTGACTGATTTAAGAGCTAGGTGGATCTCTTTTCTAACAAGAGTAACCATAGGAGCCATCTTTATCGGCTTACCTGTCCTGCGTACAGTCTTAGCAAGTTTTATAGCTTTTTCTTTAAGGCTATCTACAACTCTCTCTCTATAGTCTTCTACATCTACGATAAAAGCTATATCTGCACTGTTCCAATTCATCATCCTATTAAGGATAAACTGCATAGAATCGAGCATTTGAGCGTTTTTACCGATAAGAAGTTTAGAGTCTGGAGAGACAATATTAAAGACTATGTCAGTGTGTCTAGTCTTTGTTTCTATACTGAAATCTTCGAATCCAGCTTTTTCAAGGAGCTCAGAAAGTGTGAGTCTACCTTTACGTTTAAAAAATTCTATATCGTTAAATTTTACCTTAACAATTGCTTTCTTTTTTCCGAACCCAAGGAAACCCTTAGAGCCAGCTTCAAGAATCTCCTGTTCGATAAAATCTTTCGGAATATTGTTTTCTGTAAGAAAGTCGTTCACCGCTTGTTCTACTGTGGCGCCTTCTACTTCAAAATACTTCATTAATTAAATATCTCCGTGTTACGCAAGTTTTTTGTTTATAACGTACTGCTGCGCAATAGTAAGAACGTTATTTGTAAGCCAGTAAACCACGAGTCCCGCTGGGAATGTGAGAAAAAGGAATGTAAATACCAGAGGCATATACATGAATATCTTCTTCTGTAGAGGGTCAGTAGCTGTTGATGGTGTCATTCTCTGCTGAAGGAACATAGTAGCACCCATAAGCAGTGGTGTAACATAGTAAGGATCTTTAAGTGCGAGGTCAGTTATCCAAAAGATAAACGGTGCACCCTGAAGCTCAATAGACAGAAGCAGAGTCTTATAAAGAGCAAAGAAGACAGGAATCTGAAGGATCATAGGGAGACAACCGCCAAGAGGATTAACACCCTCCTTCTTGTAAAGTTCCATATTAGCTTTGTTCAGTAGTTCTTTATCGCCTTTGTATTTCTCTTTAAGGGCTGCCATTTTAGGTTGGAGCGAAGACATCTTCTTCATACTCACCATACTCTTTTGAGTAAGTGGGAATGTCACAAGCTTTATAGCGAGTGTAAGGAGGATAATAGCCACACCATAGTTGCCAACATAACCATATATAATCTTAAGGAAAGCAAGCATTGGGATCGCAAGGAAGTAGAATATACCGAAGTCGATAGATTTCTCAAACTTCTTTCCGTAAGACTTAAGAAGCTTGTACTCTTTAGGGCCTGCGAAAATATTAAAGCTAATCTCTTCACTCGCACCAGGATTAAGCTTGAGTTCTCTTTTACCTGTAACAGTAGCAGAATCACCCTTCTTTGCTATAATTCCTGTTTCAAAATCTTGAGCAACACCTACCATATAGTATTTAGACATGTAACCAACCCATGCTGGTTTATCTACTACTATAGACTCATCGACTTTCTCAGCCTTTTTCTTCTTCAGCCTTTTGCCGTCGAACATAAGAGGACCTTGAAAAGTGTATCTGTCGCTTTCGAAAGCGTCAACAGCATGAGAACCGATACCAGAATTAAAAGGTACACTAACTGTCCTTTCCCCTGTATTGCTGATCGTAACACTTCCGTTTACAAGATAGTTGCCATCTTTGATTTCATATTTCTTTGTAACAACAACATCACCTTGGGAGCCGGTGAAAGTTACTGTTGTTTTACCATTGTTTTTTCTTACATTTGATTTGTAGACTGAAATAAAAGGTATATCAGCAAATACAACATCACTTGTTGGGCTTGCAAATTTAATATCTTCTAATTCTCTACCTGCATATTCATTAATAGTAGCACTGCTAATATTACCTGTATTTTCATTGAAAGAGTAATTTACTAATTTAGTGTTTACGTCGAATGTTTCAAGAACAGCGGGAGCCGTTTGTTCAATCTGGATTTCTTCTGCTTGAGGGGTTGCCTTTTCTTCGGCTACGGGTTTATCAACTTTAGTTTCTGCAATAGCTTGAGTTTGTTGGTCCAGCACAGTTGATTTTGGTGCGAAAAAGACCTGAAAAGCGAGTATGACCACCGCACTCAGTGCAATAGCCAGCATGGTATTCTTATTCATTTCGAGATAACCTCCAGAGGTTTCAGCTTATTTAACAGGATCGTATCCACCCTTTGACAGTGGATTGCACCGGACAACACGCCATGTAGCGAGGATTGTCCCTTTAATGAGCCCTTTCTCTTTAAGGGCAGTAACAGCATAATCTGAGCATGAGGGATAGAACCGGCATCTGTCGCCGAGCATTGGGGAAATGAAGAGTTTATAAAACCTGATTAGCAGAAATATCGGTCTTCTCAGGTCTAATATTTTCAGCAAGTGAGAGGATTTCATATCTGAGTTCACCGTATTCAGCCTTTGCAGATGTTGGTAACGCCCTCAGGACTATATCAATCCCATCAGGTAAAGATGGTCTTTCTGTCCTGAAAACTTCTCTAAAAATGCGTTTGAGCCGATTTCGGGTCACCGCTTTTTTGTCAACGCGTTTGCTGACGGTGACCCCTACTCTCTGTAGATCTTCTTTATTATATATATAATGGAGGGCTACTAACTTACCAGTAAGCTTTCGACCACGCCTGAAGACCCTTTCAAATTCCTTTTGCTTCCTCAGCCTTTCTTGTTTAGAAAAACGCTGATCGTTAAACGGCGAGACGCTTACGGCCCTTCGCCCTTCTTCTAGCGATAACTATTTTACCACTTCTCTTTTTCATTCTAGATCTGAAACCGTGCTTGCGCTTGCGTTTCAAGTTACTTGGCTTTTTCATAGTGAGCATTTGTGCCATGATAACTACTCCTTTATTTCATTTATATATAGAGACTACAATACTGTCTTACTAGTTGGTAAGCCCGTGATTATATAGGTACATATTTTGTTTGTCAATATTTGAAATATGCATTTTTTTCTTGACTTCAAATCTAAGCTTATGTATAAGTGATGTTCCCTGCATACGGCAGGTTTCGTGGAGGTACGTTAAAAATGTTCGCAATTATAAAATGTGGCGGAAAACAATATACAGTCAAACCCGGCGATAAGCTGAAGGTCGACAGTATAAACGCTGAAACAGATTCTCAAATTGAAATCAAAGATGTACTCGCAGTTAGTGACAATGGTCAACTTAATGTTGGCGCACCATTCGTTAGTGGTGCTGTTGTTACAGCTAAAGTAGTTGCTCATGATAAAGGTGACAAAATTCTCGTTTTCAAAAGAAAGCGTCGTAAAGACTACAAAAAGAGATACGGTCATCGTTCATCACTAACATCTATCAAGATCGAAGATATTAAAGTAGGTTAAGGGAGGCGTCAAATGGCTCATAAGAAAGCTGGTGGTAGTACCAGAAACGGAAGGGATTCGAACTCAAAACGTCTCGGCGTTAAAAAGTACGATGGTGAAGCTGTACTTGCTGGTAATATTATTATTAGACAGCGCGGTACTAAAATTAATGCAGGCGAGGCTGTAGGCATGGGTAAAGACCATACTCTTTTTGCTCTTACCGATGGTTTCGTTAAGTTTCAAGACAAAGGCCGTAAAGGTAAATTTGTTTCGATCCTTGCAGAAAGAGCGTAAGTCAGTTTAAATTCTGCTTACAATTTGAATTAAAATAAAGCTCACCTCAATAGGTGGGCTTTTTGCTTTTATGATATAGTGTTCCTAGAGGATTAAATGAAGTTTATAGATACCTGTGAAATAATGGCTATTGCTGGAAACGGCGGTAATGGATGTATGAGTTTCCGTAGAGAAACATACGTCCCACGTGGTGGTCCTAACGGCGGAAACGGCGGAAACGGTGGCGACGTTATACTTATTGCTGACAGTACTAAACACACTCTTATGGATGTTCGATACATTTATCACCGTAGAGCTGAAAGAGGCGTCCACGGTAAAGGTAAGGACATGCACGGTCGTACTGGGGAACATGCTTATGTTGTTGTCCCTGTTGGTACGGTTGTAAAGAATGCTGACACAGGTGAAATCCTTGCAGATATGACAGAGCAAGATGAAAGACTTGTTGTAGCTAAAGGTGGACGTGGTGGACGTGGAAACGCAGCCTTTGTCACACCTACCCAAAGGGCTCCTAGAAAGTCCGAAGAGGGGCATGAGGGTCAGACAGTTAGACTTGCTCTTGAGCTTAAGCTTATTGCTGATGTTGGTATCATTGGATTTCCTAACGCTGGTAAATCTACTTTTATATCTTCAGTATCTGCTGCTAAGGCTAAGGTCGCTGACTATCCTTTTACAACTCTCACACCAAACCTTGGTGTTATCAAAGGTCTTTACGGTAATGCTTTTGTTATGGCTGACATGCCTGGCCTTATCGAAGGTGCACACGAAGGTGTTGGTCTTGGTATTCAGTTACTTCGTCACATCGAAAGGACTAAACTACTTCTTCATCTCATAGATGCATCTGATGAAGAATCTATGATTGAGCGTTATGAGAAGCTAAGAAATGAATTAGATAAATTCTCTGATCATGTGTCATCCAAACCAGAAGTTATCGCTGCAACCAAGATGGATTCAGTATATCAAGAGAACCTTGATGAGTTTGAAGCTTACCTTAAGGAAAATCGCCCTGAGGTTACACTGTTTAAGATATCATCGATTGCTAAGCAAGGTACATCTGAGCTAATTTCTCACTTAGACAACACTCTCTTGGCTTTAATGAAGGAAGAGGATGAAGAGGCTCTCTGATATATTACCTAATTCCATACCTGGTAACTTTCAGTCTTATCTGAAAATAAAAAAGGTATGGAATGAATGTGCTGGGGATACGATATCTTTTATCACAACACCCGGTAGTCTGAATGAAGGAACGCTTAATATGTATGTCCATGATCAAACTTGGCTTTCAGAGATAGGGTTTCTTAAGGGTGATCTCATTAATCGCCTTAATATGGCAGGGCTCAACGTTACTAATATTAACTTTTTTTTCAAACCTAGACCTGTGACAACAAGCGAAAGAGATAACAAAGCTCTTCCAAGAAAATCAATGTCAGAAAAAGAGAAGAAGTTTGCTGATAGACTCGTTGCTACTATAGAGGATGAAACACTCAGAAATTCATTTCAAAATGCGATTTATGCCTACTTTACCCGCTATACTCTTGACGATTACCTAAACTGTTGATTTAATAATTCTCAAACACATTTTTTACTTTGAATATATTACATCTTATACTATTTTAAAGTCATGGAGGAGTCATGATACTTCAAGTTAAAACATTTCCTGACAAGGTTCTTCGTATTAAAGCTGAACCAGTTACTAACATAGATGACAGTCTTAATAAACTACTCGACGATATGGTAGACACTATGCACGAGAGTAAAGGCGTTGGCTTGGCTGCGCCTCAGGTCGGAGTCAGTAAGCGTGTTATTGTTGTTGATACTTCTGTGGGTGAAGACAGTTAGATGATATATAAGCTTATTAACCCTGAAATCATTTCTGAAGCTGGAGAGCAGCTCGGAGAAGAGGGTTGCCTAAGTGTCCCTGGTGAATACGAAAATGTTAGACGTGCTGATCAGGTTACTCTTAAAGCAATGAATTTAGATGGTGATACTTATACAATAGAAGCTGAAGGCTTTCTTGCTAGGGTTTTCCAGCATGAAATCGATCACCTTAACGGTATACTTTTCATTGATAAGCTACCTTCATACAAGAAAGACACACTTAAAAAATCTATTAAAAGACGCATTCAAGAGGGAGACTATACGGTCACTGGCTAGTTATAATTACCAAGCAATTTTCTTTCTTCAATGCTATTATTACATAAAACTATTGGAGATTTATCATGATTGAAGGTATAGCTCTTGCACTAATGAAAACTCTGGCAACTTATCTTTTTAAGAATTACATCCTTATGCAATCTCAGATTACTATTGAAGGCGCGCCTAAGTGGTATATGCAAAATGTATCTAATCAGGTTTGCGTATATGACCATCAAACTGGCGGCATGGAAGCTGTTGATAAAGCTAAAGCAGCAACATACCCTAAAATGAAAAAAGAACTTTCTAATATTCTCGAGGCTGTCATTTTTGATAACTACTCTGATCTTAAAGACCCTAAAGAGAAAAAATTTGTGATGATGTTCAAAGATGACCCAAATGCACAAATATTTATCAGAAAAACAATGTCATTCCCTGCCATCGAATACAAAAAGAATGAACAAATAGCCTTTGTGAAAGCTTGTATCCAGAAAGACGTCATACTTAAATACCAAGAAAAGCGTACTAAAACTATAAAATACGAACTCACTCATAAGCGAGCTGACAATGCTTTTGAAGAACTTGAGAGTGACGATATGAAACTCGAATAATCTTAAATTATTATACAATTTATATAGCCCTCTTTTATAATTATCATATATTAGATAGCAAAAGGAGGGCTTTATGTTGTACTTAATCCCAATTATTCTATTTACAATATTTTCTTGTTCTGGCGTAGACAACAGTCGTTTATCACCCAATAGTGATTTTTATAAGTATCAAGTAAACTCTAATACTGTGCTTGAAAGGTTTGCATTCCAGCCTGAAGTTATGCGATCTATTGTAACAACACCTATTAGCCTTAAACCAACTGATGAAGATTTCCTTACTATCACTACAGACTTAAATAACGATGGAAATGATGACATAATTGGCACTATTGACCATTATAAATTCAGAAAGGACAATACTTTACATCTTTATATATTGATATCTAAAGATAATTATTTCATATCTTTGAACGATTCTCCACGCATCAGGTCTTTAAATCTGAAAGTACTTACTACATCAACTCGTGGCTACAAAGACCTCAGTGTGGATGGAAAAATATATAAATTTGACGGAACTAATTATAAATAGGAGTTTTTATGCGTTTTATACTCGTTTCTCTGCTGCTGCTTTTAAGCACTAGTGCTATGGCGGCAGACAAATTGATAGTCTTAGACTCTATAACTGTATCTAAATCAGCTAAACCAGACATAATGCACTAGAACATATCAGTTTCTGTAAAGGGCTCAAGCTTCTCTCAAGCATCAGAATTCATGGAAGAATATGTCAATATTTTCAATAAATACAGTAAGATATGTACTTCCAATAGCTACTCAGTCTCTCCGGAGTATGTTTACAATAATAATAAACGAGAGATCATAGGTTACAAATCTTATATGAATATACCTTGTCAGTTTAAGTCTATGAAACTGTTTAATGAGCTATTGTCCTCTATTACTTCTGATTCTAACCCTATCAAAGCTGACATTATATTGTCTTCTGTAAATTGGGTTATAAGTAGTGAGCTACAAAGCAGCCTTAACTCACAGCTTAAAATTGATGCTATTAAACAAGCTGGTGTTACTGCTAAACAAATGGGCGAATCTTTGGGTAGTGAGTGCTCTATCCTTAAAGTCTCTTTCCTTAACGGTGTTTATTCACCCTCTCAGCCTTTGTTTGAGTCTGCTAAACTGGCTAGTGTAAACGTTTCACAACCTAATCAGTCTGACAAATCAGTGTCTATCACTGCTAAGTATAAGCTTAAATGTTTTTAGATTCTTTTAGTTGGAAACTAAATGATCTATGCATAATTAGAATTTATTTTTGTTAATAATTAAGTCATACAACTTAAAAATAAAAAAGCCGCTCAAAAGAGCGGCTTTTTATATATAGATTACTAAATAGTTATTAGTTTTCTAAGTTTACAATATCGTCATAAACGTATTGTATGTCTTTCTTGTGACAGGCAACGTCGTATGCAAGTCTCTGAAATGCCTCACCAGCAGATGTGCCAGCAAATTTTTCAGACATACTCTCATAGTACTTCATAGAACCTTCCTCATGCCTAATAGCAATGAGAAGAAGCTCTTGAACATTCAAGTCAGGTGTTACAACCTCTGAATGTCCAGTTTTGCCAATCCCAAGATCTCTAAGCTTACATGTAGAATCGAGCCCCAGTTTATCTAGGCATCCACACATAATAGAGTCTTCTATGTCCTTCTTAAAACGCTGCTTAGTCTCCATTAGCTCTTTAATGATCGCTTTCGCGGAGAGCTCAGAAACAAGCGAGAGAAGTTTCTCATAGAAGTCATAAGTAAGCTGTTCTTTCTGTGCGGCTTCTTTCAAAGCCTCTACAACTGTTGCTTCCATTTAATTCACTCCTACACAAGCAGTGTCTTCACAAGATTAACAAAGAACGATGGGAAGAAACCAATTACTAAGATCATTATTGCACTTATAAATGAAGTGATGAATGCAGATCTAGTAACAACAGCTTCAACTTCGTACTCAGCCTCTTTGAAGTACATGAATATAGTGACACGCATGTAGTAGTAACAAGCGAGTGCACTGTTAAGACCACCGATGATAGCGAGCCAGTAAAGCTCAGCTTTCATTGTAGCCATGAGTATCTGGAATTTACCGATAAATCCAGCGAGTGGTGGAATACCAGCAAGTGAGAACATGAAAATCATAAGACCAACAGCAAGCATTGGGCTCTTTTTAGAGAGACCTGCAAAGCTTTCTAGTCTTTCATCTTCGATCATGCCCTTGTTCTTTATTATACCTATAAGGGTGAATGCTCCAATGTTCATGAAAGCGTAAATCAGTGCATAAAGAGCGACTGACTGGTAGCCTTCAGGGTTCATAGAAACAAGACCCATCAGCATAAAGCCCGCGTGAGCGATAGCTGAGTAAGCAAGCATTCTCTTCACGTTGTTCTGTGCAAGTGCCACAAGGTTACCATAGGTCATTGTGATCACAGCAAGGATAGAGAAGAAGAGTGCCCACATTCCACTAACAGGCTCTAGAGCGATCCATGCGAATCTTATAAGAGCACCCATAGCAGCAGCCTTTGGAGCAACTGTCATGAAACCTGCAGCAGGTGTTGGTGCGCCTTGATAAACATCAGGTGCCCACATGTGGAAAGGTACAGCAGAGATTTTAAAAGCGAAACCAGCAAGCATCATAACAAGACAGAGCTTGAAAGTAGTGAGGCCAGCGGCATCACCCTTAAGAGCAGCAGCAATCTCGAGATAATTCATGCTTCCTGTTGCGCCATATACATATGTAAGACCATAGAGGAAAAGACCTGAAGAGAAAGCACCGATAATAAAGTACTTAACTCCAGCCTCAGAAGATCTTACTGACTTTTTGTTAAATCCAGCGAGTATATACATTGATATCGCCATTGTTTCCATACCTGCGTAGAACACAGTTAGGTCGAATGCAGATACCATAAACATCATACCAACAATGCTGAAGAACATTACTGTATAGAACTCACCCTTGAGTATTCCGTTATCCTTAAGGTAGCTAACTCCACCGAGTGTTGTCAGTGTATAAGCCACGCCAAAGATCAGGAAGAATACAAAGGAGTATGAGTCCCACATTACCATGTTACCAAAGCCGAGGAATTTTTTCCCAACTGGTGGCCATGCGATCAACACAGTAATAATTATAAACGCTATACCAAAGTAACCGACCATTGACTTCTTCTCATCGCTTGTCATTACATCAAGTACGACTAGGACAAGACCGAAAACGATCATTATCACTTCTGGGTATATTGAAAGAAGGTTCATTATTGCAATTGGTGTCATATCTTAACCTCCCCCTACTTCATTGCCACAGCAACAGTTTGCATGTGTTCTACAAGATTTTTAACACTTTCGTGCATGTAGGCAGTGAAAGTCTCAGGGTACATACCGATCCAGAACACAATAATGAGAAGAGGGAAGATATAAATAACTTCTCTCAAATTCATGTCTTTTAGGTTTTCCCATTTAGTGTTGAGTCCCTGATAGAATACTCTCTGGTAAACCCAGAGCATGTACACAGCAGAGAAGATTACACCAATCGCAGCGAGTATAGCCCAGTCGGAGAAAGCCTGAAACGCACCTACAAGTACGAGGAATTCACCGATGAACGCGCCCATTGAAGGGAGACCTATAGAACCCATTGTGAAAATAAGGAATATAGTAGCAAATACTGGTACGCTTTTAGCGATACCGCCGTAGTCAGCTACTTCCCTAGTATGTGTTCTCTCATAAACAAGACCAATAAGAAGGAAGAGTGCACCTGTGATGATACCGTGGTTGAACATCTGCAGGATACCGCCTTCTATACCAGACTGATTCAGAGCATATATACCTAATGTTACAAAACCCATGTGTGAAACAGATGAGTATGCAACAAGCTTTTTAATGTCTTTCTGCACCATCGCAACAAGAGCACCGTAGATAATAGCGATTACAGACATAATAGCTACGAACGGCATCAGCTTAATAGATGCGATAGGTGTTATCGGCAGACAGAATCTCAGCATACCATAAGTACCCATTTTCAACAGTACACCAGCAAGGATCACAGATCCAGCTGTAGGCGCCTCAACGTGTGCGTCAGGAAGCCATGTGTGCAGTGGAAACATTGGAACTTTAATGGCAAATCCGAGGAAGAATGCCGCGAAGACTATCATTTGGAATGCTGTGCTGTAACTAGCGTATTGCGAAGTTATAGCCAAGATATCAAATGTATAAACTCCAGTAAGTGCACCGTGCTTGAAATAGAGTGCGATAATCGCAAGCATCATAAGTACGGAACCAGCGAATGTGTAAAGGAAGAACTTTACTGCAGCGTAAATTCTTCTTTTACCGCCCCAAACACCAATGATCAGGTACATTGGGATAAGCATTGCTTCCCAAAGTATGTAGAAGAGAAAGAAGTCAAGAGCAAGGAAAACACCAACCATACCTGTCTCAAGGATAAGCATGGAGATGTAGAACTCTTTTTGTCTCTTCTGGATATAAGTGAATGAGCCAAGTATTGCTATTGCACTAAGCAGAGTTGTCAGGAAGATCATTAGCACTGATATACCGTCTACTCCAACGGAGTATTGTATACCAAGAGCAGGGATCCAGTTAACCCTTTCAACGAACTGCATTGCAGAGCTTGATTGGTCAAAATTAGTCATCAGTGGGATAGTGAGAAAAAACTCAATCACTGATGCTACGAAAGCAGCCCACATAGAGTACTTTCCACCTTTAAAAAATATAAGGATGAAAAGTGCCGCCGCTAGCGGGAAGAAAATCAGAATACTTAGTATATTCGACATCATCTTTCCACCCCCTTACACTGTATAAAAGATAGTGACTAGTACTATGAGACCTACAACAATTGTGAAGATGTATGTCTGCATACGACCAGTCTGTACATGTCTAACAACTCCACTCATCCACATTGGTACACGACCAAATGCGTTTACTGTAAAGTCGACAACATTAACATCGAATGCTCTCCAAAGTATGTTTGAAAGCATCACGATAGGATGAACGAAAAGGAAGTCATAAAGCTCATCGAAGTACCACTTGTTAAGGAGGAACTTGTGAAGAGGCTTAAATGTCTTAACTGTCTTCTCAGGAAGTGCTGGGAAGTTCTTAACATAAAATAGGTAAGAAACAAATATACCAGCGGCAGCAACACCGATTGACAGTATCATCAGCATAGTAGCTGTAGAGTGTGCCATGTGGTGAGGATGCGCGTGTGCTGGTGTAAGCACTGGTCCGAGGAAAGTATGAATGTATCCTGCTTCGAGAGGATAACCAAATATCATACCAACGAATATTGAAAGGAATGCGAGGAACACAAGTGGTCCAGCCATTGTACAAGGTGATTCGTGTGCATGATCATGTAGATATTGATTTCTCGGAGTTCCTTGGAACACGAGGAAGTAAGATCTAAACATGTAGAACGCTGTCATACCAGCTACTGCTGTACCAACGAACCATGCGATGTTATGACCGCTAGCAAATGTCATGGCAAGGATTTCATCCTTTGACCAGAAACCTGCAAGTGGTGGTATACCAGCGATGGCGATACAACCGATAAGGTATGTCCAGTGAGTAATAGGCATTTTCTTTTTAAGTCCACCCATGTTTCTCACATCAAGGTCGTCATGCATAGCGTGCATAACAGAACCAGAACAAAGGAAAAGTAGACATTTGAACATTGCGTGTGTGAAGAGGTGGAAGATTGCTGCAACATATGCTCCAACACCAGTAGCCATGATCATATAACCAAGCTGTGATACTGTTGAATAAGCAAGAATTCTCTTAAGGTCATACTGTGTAAGACCAATAGAAGCTCCGAGGAATGCTGTCATAGCACCTGCGAATACGATGAACTGTGAAGTCACCATTGCTTCTGAAAAGAGAGCGTTACATCTAGCAACCATGTAAACACCAGCTGTTACCATTGTAGCCGCGTGAATAAGTGCGGAAACTGGTGTAGGACCTTCCATAGCATCTGGGAGCCATGTATGAAGTGGAAACTGAGCAGATTTACCCATTGCTCCACAGAACAGACCAAATGTCATGAGGTCGATGAGTGAAAGCTTCATGCCAAAGACAACAAAGCCAGCCTCTTTAATATGGTGAATAGCTTCAGCGTTGAAAGCATCGGAGTAGTTAACAGATTTGAATGTTACGATTACAAGAAGTAAACCAACATAGAATCCGAAGTCACCGATTCTGTTCATTACAAAAGCTTTTTTACATGCATCAGCTGCGCTCTTTTTGTGGAACCAGAAACCGATAAGTAGGTATGAAGACAGACCCACAAGTTCCCAGCCGACAAAGAGCATTAAGAAGTTGTTACCAAGAACAAGTACAAGCATGGAAAGTGTGAATACTGAAAGATATGTAAAAAATCTCCAGAATCCAGGATCCCCGTGCATGTATCCGATGGAATATATATGTACCATCAGAGAAATTGTTGTAACAACTATAAGCATAATGGATGACAGCGGATCAACAAGTATTCCGAAAGGAACGGAAAGCTTGCCCGCTATGACCCAGGTGTAAAGTGTAGCATCTACGCTGAAACCTTGTGTTGATACAAGGTAAAACACGATCAGAGCGCAGATAAAGGATACACTAACACCTGCAATAGCCACGATTGGTGCGAGATTTTTGATGTATCTTCTTCCAAGAAGACCGTTTATCAAAAAAGCAACAAGCGGCCCGAGTAGTATTAATACTGCAAATATCATAACCCTCTACCCTCTCATTGTATTTATTTCATCAGCGTTGATGGTCTGCCTGTTTCTGAACAGTGAAATGATCAGAGCAAGACCAACAGCGGCTTCAGCAGCAGCTACAGCCATTACGAACACGATAAAGACCTGACCAGTCATCGACTGAAGGTGGTTCGAAAATGCTGCGAGGTTGATGTTAACTGCGTTAAGCATCAATTCCAATGACATGAACATAACTATGAGGTTCCTGCGTACAAGAACTCCCGTCATGCCAATGGCAAAGATGATACCGCTAAGAACAAGATAATGTGCAAGCGTAAGCATCTTTTCCCCCTAATCCTTTTTTGCGATTACTATCGCGCCTATCATCGCAACGAGTAGCATTATGGATACTATCTCAAATGGAACGATGTATTTTGTAAAAAGTTCTATACCGAATAGCTTAATATTTCCAAAGTTATTTGGATCACTAATTCCTGTAAGTTGCGAAGTTTTTATTACATCTGCACCCATAAGTGTCATCATCACCTGAAGGAAGATCACGAATGATACTATCGCTCCAAGGATAACTTTAAATGGCATCTTAATGAAGCCAGTAGACTTAGGGTTTAGAAGCATAACTACGAACATGTACAGAACAAGAATAGCTCCTGCATATACCATTACATGAATAGCCGCAATGAACTCGGCATCAAGCTGAACAAAGATACCAGCTACACAAAAGAATGTGAGCAGCATCCATAGTGCTGAATGGACCGGGTTTTCTCTGGTTATCAACATCAGAGCAGAGACAACCGCAGTAATTCCAAGCACCCAAAAACCGATGTTTGCTAGAATTGCGTTCATTGCTGTACTCCTTCAACAAGTTTCTTTTTAAGGTGCTTATTCTTCCAGTTACCTGCAACGTTATCTTTGTAGTTCTGAGAAAGTGTCTTCATGTTGATAACATAATTATCTCTTGTGTTATCTACAGTGTTCCACTCACAACCCATATGGATAGCGTCTACAGGACAAACTTCCTCACAGTATCCACAATAGATACATCTTGAAAGGTCAAGTTCGTACTTTCTGATAAGCCTCTCACCTTTTGGACCGCAATCGGTCTCAATGTGAATACATTCTGAAGGACAAACCTTCTGACAAAGGTAGCAACCAACACATTTTGTGCTGCCGTCTTCGTTTGTCTTAATGTATTGAACACCTCTGAATCTATCCTGAATAGGAGTAGCTTCATAAGGGTATTTGTATGTTACTGGTTTAGTAAACATATACCCAAGGGTAATGCTGAGTCCTTTCAGAATTTCTGAAAAGAATATTGTTTCAAATATATTTCTTCTCATGCTTTCACCCCTAGTTCCTTATCGCATACACAACAATACTTGTAATAAGTAAGTTGGCTAGTGCGATTGGAATAAGTATTTTCCAGCCAAGGTCCATCAGTTGGTCGTATCTAAGTCTTGGGAGCGTAGCTCTCAGCCATAGATAGAAGAACATAAATGCAAATACCTTGAGTAGGAACCATACAAGTGGCGGAAGGAAAGGACCTGTGTAACCACCGAGGAACAGAATAGCAACTAAGCATGCCATTACCCACATTGCTGCATATTCACCGAGAAAGAACATTGCAAATCTCATAGATGAATACTCAGTGTGGAAACCAGCAACAATCTCAGTCTCTGCCTCTGGAAGGTCAAAAGGAGCCCTGTTTGTCTCAGCCACTGCTGATATTATAAAAACTATAAACGCTACGAACTGTGGAATCATGAACCACATACCCGCCTGTGCATCAGTGATGCTCTTAAGGCTGGTAGAACCTGCCAAAAGAACTGGACCGATGATTGCGAGTCCCATAGCTGTTTCGTAGCTGATCACCTGAGCTGTCGAACGAAGTGAACCAATAGTGGCGTACTTAGAGTTCGATGCCCAACCAGACATGATGATACCGTAAACTCCCACTGAAGAGAGTGATAGGATATACAACAGTCCGACGTTGATGTCAGTTACATAAGGTTGAACCTCCATGCCGAAGATTGTCATCTTGTCGGCAAAAGGTATAACTGCAAAAGCTGCAAGTGCTGGAACCATACCAAGGAAAGGAGCGACATAAAAGACTGGTTTATCAACCATGTCAGGAGTCATATCCTCTTTGGTAAAAAGTTTCAGACCATCAGCTAAAGGTTGCAGGAGTCCAAAAGGACCTGTGTGTGTCGGGCCAAGGCGAACTTGCATGGAACCTATTACTTTACGTTCAGCATAGGTCATGTAGGCAACACCAATGAGCGTGCACACAACGATAATCAGTATCTTGATTAGTGTGAATACAATCGCGAGTACCATTCCCCTACCTCTTATCTATAACTTTCATTACTTAATAATTTCCGCTTTTAAATATCTTCCATTAGAGAAGATATCGGCTGTCTCAACAAAGTCCTCAGGGAGTGAAATACAACCCTTTGTAACTTGTTTATTTATCTCAACAACAAACTCACCTGTGAATCCGTCGCCCTTGAGTTTGACCTTATCATCTTTGTTAAGGCCCATCTCTTTTGCGTCTTCAACGCTGACATCAAGTACTGGCGCACCATATACTTTAGCCAGGTCAGGAGACCATCTTGTGTAAGAACCGGAGTGCAGCCTGAGGCTAGCAGGATAAAGGTAGAACTTGCCGCTTCCCGCTGCTGTAGTAGCCACTTTAGCCAATTCTGTTTTGAAAACAGAAGGATAAGCAACAGTACCGCCGTCCCACTGGACATCCGCGTAAAGTTTCACCTCTTTCTCAATGAGCTTTCTTACCGCATAAGCATCAGTAGGAAGCTCAGTACCGAGTCCTTTAGCCAGACCAGAGATTATTTCTGCATCAGAAACAACACCCTTATCTACAGCTTTGCTTACAAGCTGAACTCTACCTTCAAGGTTAGTGAAGGATCCGCTCTTCTCAGCAAATGTTGCTACAGGTACGTAGACGTTTGCGAGTTTTGCAGTGTCGCTCATAAAAGGATCAGTAACCATTAAAAGCTCAAGCTTGCTAAGTGCACCAGTAAGTTTGCTCCAGCCAGTTCTAACGGCGATGTTCTCACCAAAAGAAATAACTGCTTTAAACTTGCCAGTCTCAACACCCTTAGCGAAATCTTCAGGAGCATTAACACCAAAGCCCATGTCTACGACACCAGCTGAGTTGTTTTTAGCTTTAGCAGGAACAAGTTTAACCTTGCTGCATGCCTTCTGGATTTCCTGAGCGATATATGCGTCAGCCATGTTGTAAGCGTCGAATACTACTACTGGGTTTTCAGCGTCCAAAAGACGTTTAGCATCAGCAGTGAATTCATTTTCCGCTCCAGCAAAGGCAGCGCAGAATTTCTCCATATCCGCAGCAAGCTCAACAGGGTTACCTGTAACGAACTTTGTTGTCACTCTTTTGAGTGCTGTCTCACTAGGGTAGAAAGTGATCAGTGATGATCCCTCTTTCCTAGCTGCAACTCTAACTGCGAGTCCGAGAATTGGATTAGATTCTGTAACGTTGATGTTAAGAACTGCGACAGCGTCACTGTTTTCAACATCTTCATAAGTAGCTCCAGGCATAATTGCATCTGTCTCAGTAGAGAAGATGTTTTTAGTGCCAATTGCGTCTGCAAGTTTCTTAGCGAGGAAAGCTTCCTCATTAGTAATTCTTGGAGAAACAACGATTGCTACACTGTCAGTGTTCATAGCTTTCAGCTTTTCAGAAGCGTACTCAACAGCTTCAGTAACAGAAGCTTTCTTAGCCTCGCCACCAACTGTTATTTGAGCTTCAGTTTCACGCTTTACACTATTCATAAAGTCGAAACCGAAACGTCCTTTAGCACACATGTATCCGTGGTTAACGCCCTCTTCAGGCATTTCATTCATACGGAATACTTCGTTCCCTTCGTAGTCGATACTAACAGTACAACCACAAGAGCAAAGACCACAAACTGTCTTTTCGCTCTCAAGGTTCCAAGGTCTGTTTTTAAACAGATAAACCCTGTTGTTAAGTGAGCCGACTGGGCAAACGCTGATACACTGTCCACAATATTCGCAGTTCCAAGGTTGATCAAATGATGTACCAATCTGAGTATCTGTTCCTCTGTTAAGGAAACTGATAGCCTGAATGTTTACAACCTCATCACATATACGAACGCAACGTCCACAAAGAACACATCTGTCGATATCCCTTTCGATAAAAGGGTTTGTGTGGTCAACAGGAGTGTCGTTAGGAACAGCGTCGAAACGAACTTTTGTAACACCAACTTCATATGTAAGGTCTTGCAGAGTACACTCGCCACCTTTATCGCAGACTGGGCAGTCAAGCGGGTGGTTGATGAGAAGCAGCTCAATAGCTGTTTTACGCACTCTGGAGAGCTTTTCAGATTCAGTTATTAATTCCATTTTGTCGGTAACAGGTGTTGTACATGCCGCTTGAAGCTTTGGCATTCCAACCTGCTCTACAAGACAAACCCTACAAGCACCGAAGGGATTCAGCCTAGAGTCGTGACATAACACAGGTATGTGAACTCCGGCCTCCTTTGCGGCGTCGAGGATTGTAGTGCCCTGTGGAACCTCTACCTCTTTTCCGTTTATCTTTACAGTAAGCATACTGAAATTCTCCTCGGTCCTAATCTATCGCGTTAAATGGGCAATTCACGATACACTCGCGACATTTAACACATTTTTCGTTGTCGATAACTGCAAATTCTTTCTTTTCCCATGTGATAGCATCAACAGGACAAGCTTTTTTACAGAGACCGCATTTTTTACATCTTTCGTTTACAACCACGAAGTCGATAAGCTCCGCGCACTCTCTAGCAGGACACTTCTTATCATGGATATGAGCTTCATATTCATGTCTGAAGTACTTGATAGTAGTAAGTACAGGGTTTGGAGCTGTCTGTCCGAGACCGCAAAGTGATGATGTCTTAATATCCTCACCGACCTTCTGAAGAAGTTCGATATCGCCCTCACGACCTTTTCCGGTTGTGATTCTGTCAAGGATATCAAGCATTGTTTTAGTACCGATACGACATGGTATACACTTACCACAAGACTCTCTCTGTGTGAATGTCAGGAAGAACTGTGCAACGTTAACCATACAGTTCGTTTCATCCATAACAACAACACCACCAGAACCCATCATAGCTCCCGCTGCGATAAGTGAGTCATAGTCGATAGGTGTTTCAAGGTGATCAGGAGTAAGGCAACCACCAGATGGTCCACCAAGCTGAACAGCCTTAAATTTTCTCTTTTTAGGGATACCGCCACCAACGTCAAAAAGAAGTTCGCGAACTGTAATTCCCATAGGAACTTCAACAAGTCCAGAAGACTTAATCTTTCCAGAGAGAGCAAAAATCTTTGTACCTTTTGATTTTTCAGTACCGATGTTTGCATACCAATCAGAGCCTTTAAGGATAATGTTTGGAAGGTTAGCAAAAGTCTCAACGTTGTTAACGTTAGACGGCTTATCCCAAAGTCCTTTAATAGCAGGGAAAGGAGGTCTTGGTCTTGGCATTCCTCTTTCGCCTTCGATAGAAGCAATAAGAGCTGTCTCTTCACCACAAACGAAAGCACCAGCACCAGCCTTAAGCTTAAGTTTAAAGTTATAGTCAGTACCGAAAACGCCTTTACCTAGGTAACCAGCTTCTTCAGCATCTTTGATAGCCATTATTACTCTTTCAATAGCGAGCGGATACTCTGCACGGCAATAGATGTAACCTTCGTCACAGCCGATTGCGTATCCAGCTATAAGCATACCTTCGATAACAGCGTGTGGGTTCCCCTCAATGATGGAACGATCCATGAAAGCTCCAGGGTCACCCTCATCCGCGTTACAGATAAGATATTTGTGATCATCAGTTTTGGCTCCACGGCAAAAAGTCCACTTGAGACCTGTAGGGAAACCACCGCCCCCACGACCGCGAAGTCCTGACGCTTTAACTTCATCGATAACTTCCTCAGGAGTCATAGTGAGAGCTTTTTTGATAGCTTCATAGCCACCATGCTTCACATAGTCTGCGAGGTCTTCTGGGTCTACACGACCACAGTCAGCGAGAACGTAGCGTTTTTGTTTATCGTAGAACTGAAAGTAATCTTTCTTAGCAGCCCACTTCTCAACAACATTACCACCAACAATATGCTCCTCTACAATTGTAGGGACCATCTCTGCAGTAACATGCTCATAAGTGATACTCTTTTCAGCACCAGGGATATAAACGTCAATAAGCACGTCACGTGCACAAAGACCTCTACAACCTGTTTGCTTAGCTTCACAGTTCCTTTCTTTTGATTCAGCGTTTTTAAGGCCATGCTTCTCGAATTCTTCGTCGAGAGCGATCATAACCTCTTTCGCGCCTGATGCGACCCCAGCGGTCCCCATACAGACGTGAACTTCAACGTGATCTACTATATAGTCATTCATAACCTACCCCTCATCCGGAAGACTTGCGTAATCCTTGAAGATTTTTCTCGCATCTTCAGGCTTAAGGTTACCGTAAGTACTATTGTTTATCAT
Source organism: Denitrovibrio sp. (assembly GCA_002869185.1). Taxonomy (GTDB): domain Bacteria; phylum Chrysiogenota; class Deferribacteres; order Deferribacterales; family Geovibrionaceae; genus Denitrovibrio. The sequence continues at coordinate 172,635 of PKTN01000005.1, forward strand.
GATAACTGGAGACATACCACAAGCACCGATACAAGACACTTCTTCCAAAGTGAATTTAACGTCTGCTGTAGTCTCTCCGTCACCGATTCCAAACTCTTCTTTAACTATTTCAGAAATACGTCCTGAACCTTGAACGTGACAAGCAGTTCCTCTACAAACTCTAATGATGTATTTACCACGAGGTTTTGTATAGAACTGGGCGTAGAAGGTAATCACACCATAAATCTGGTGTGGAGACATATTCATGTCATCAGCAATTCTTTCAACCAACTCTGGGAAGAGATAACCGTATGCATCTTGAGTCTCTTGAAGGACAGGGATAGTAGCTCCCGGCCAATCCTGATACTTTGCACAGATCTCATCACACATAGTGGGATCGAATTCTTGCTGTTCTTCAGTTTCTATTACTTCATTTTCTGCCATATCCGCTTCCCCTACCTGTCGATTTCGCCGAGTACAACGTCGTTTGTACCGATGATTGCAACAATGTCAGCTAACATATGCCCTTTGGCCATTTTATTGACAACACCAAGGTTTACAAAGGAAGGAGATCTAATCTTCATACGATAAGGTCTCTCTTCGCCTTCACTAACCAGATAGAAACCAAGCTCGCCTTTAGGAGCCTCAATACCTTGATAAGTTTCACCCTTTGGTGGCTTGAAACCTTTAGATACGATGTAGAATCTTCTGATAAGTGCTTCCATACGCTCATAAACATCTTCATGAGATGGAAGTGCTACTCTAGGGTCATCAGTCATTACTGAACCTTCAGCAGGTATCTGCTCAAGAGCTTGCTGGAGAATCTTGTTAGATTCACGCATCTCTTTCATTCTAACTTTATATCTAGCGTAAGTATCGCCAGCTTCTTCAACAGGGATTTCCCATTCGAATCTATCGTAGATTCCGTATGATTCATCTCTTCTAAGGTCGAAGTCTACACCAGAGCCTCTCATAAGAGGGCCAGATGTACCATAAACCATAGTGTCTTCTGCTGAAAGGTGACCAATACCTATTGTACGTCCCATCCAGATTCTGTTTTTAGTAAGAAGGTTTTCGTATTCATCAACACACTTGTCGAATCTACTTACGAAATCTGCCAATCTTACAAAGAAGTCTTCAGGCATGTCGTCTCTAAGTCCACCGATTCTGATCCAAGAAGATGTCATCCTTTGACCTGTAGCAACCTCGAACATGTCGAGAATTTCTTCACGCTCACGGAAAGCATAAAGGAATACAGTCATAGCACCAATATCGAGCGCGTGTGTCGCGATCCATACAAGGTGAGATGCAACTCTGGACATCTCTGCGAGTATAACGCGGAGATATTCAGCCCTTTCTGGGATTTCAAGATCGAAAAACTTTTCCACTGCGAGACAATATGCAAGGTTATTTGAAAGAGGTGATAAGTAGTCAAGCCTGTCTGTAAGAGGAATTGTTTGATGATACGTTCTGTTTTCTGCGAGTTTTTCAGTCCCTCTATGAAGGAAACCCACGTCAGGGTCGACATTGACGATAGTTTCACCGTCAAGATCAACAACAAGTCTCAAAACACCGTGTGTACTGGGGTGCTGAGGCCCCATGTTTACGGTTACTACTTCGGATACGTTTTCTGTTCTACCCATATTTCAGCCCCTACCTTGAAAACTTAAGTCCGATACCCTGTTCATCAGCATTATTGAACCAGGTTCTCTCCTTAAGTGGAAAGTCTTTTCTGAGAGGGTGTCCATCGAAGAATTCCGGCAGAAGTACTCTTCTGAGATCCGGGTGTCCTTCAAAAATAACACCGACAAGGTCATATTGCTCCCTTTCTAACAGGTTGGCACCAGGCCATAGATCTGTAAGCGTAGGGAACTTATTGTCTTCGTCTGCAAGCTTTACAAAGACTCTAAGTTTGTTCGCGATAGAGAAGAGGTTTGTTGTTACCTCAAATTTATCACGTCTCTTAGGCCAGTGTGTTGCAACAACGTCGACCATATACATGAAGGAGAACTCCTCTTTAAGAGCAGTCATAACTTCCATATACACGGAAGTGTCCTTCACTTTTATGAAGTTGCACTTATACTCTGAGTAGCTGTTAAGCTTATCAGGAAACTGTGCGTCCAGCTTTGCTGTAAGTTGTTCAAATGTAATCATAGTAGTTCCCCTTATTTCCTGAGTACTTTTTCAGTCATGATTTTAGACTGAAGTGCTACGATTGCATCATACAGCGCTTCTGGTCTCGGAGGGCATCCCGGAACATAAAAGTCCACTGGAACGATCTCGTCTACACCCTGAACTGTAGAGTAAGTGTCATAGATACCACCAGAAGTAGCACAGCTACCCATAGCGATAACACATTTTGGCTCTGGCATTTGAAGATATACTTTTCTAACAACAGGAGCCATCTTTCTTGTTACTGTACCAGCTACAATCATGACATCTGATTGTCTTGGTGTAGCACGGAAAATAATACCCATACGGTCGAAGTCATACTTCGCAGCACCGCATGCCATCATTTCAATAGCACAGCAGGCCAGACCAAAGGTCATAGGCCACAAAGAAGATTTTCTACAATAGTTGATTACGTTATCAACTGTTGTAGTCAATACATTTTCTGGTAATTTACCATCGATCAAGCCCATTCTAACGCTCCTTTTTGCCAAGCATAAAAATAGCCAAAGACAAGAATTACGATGAATAAAATCATCTCGATAAGTCCAAAAAGGCCAATCATGTCAAACGCGACGGCCCACGGAAACAGGAAGACTGTCTCCACATCAAAAATCACAAACAGCATAGCGATAATGTAAAATCTTACATTAAGACGCTTTCTGTTCTCGTCGAGCACAGGCATACCGCACTCATAAACACTAAACTTAATTTTCTCGTATTTCTTAGGTCTAACGATTGCTCCGGCGAACATTACGATCACACCGAGCGCTCCAGCGATCAAAAGAAATAGCACTATAGGCAAATATCCACTCATACATCACCTCTGTATTTTGTATACAGTATGCAGTATTTATCACGAACACAGCAAGGGTGTCAACAAGAAACATCGTTTTAGGATTAAAACATTTCTTGTTAAACCACCCTATTTTCACAACCAATTTAGTAAGCAGACGTTCAAAAAGAATACTATAATTTAAGTCTTTTTATAAGTTCCCTCATATCAGTTGGTACCTGAGATTCATATGTTACCATCTCGTCTGTGAAGGGGTTAACGAACGATAGCCTGTGTGAATGAAGCGCCTGTCTAGCGATAGGCATCTTCAAAGACTGTCTGTTTCCGTAGACCTCATCCCCTGCCAGCGGATAACCTGCATGCGTCATATGTACCCTTATCTGATGCGTTCGTCCAGTATAAATTCGAATCTCCGCTAAAAAACAAGTATTACTACGTTTTAAAACGGTGACCTCACTCTTGGCGTACTTACCATCTTCTCGGATACACATCTTCTTTCTATTCTTCGGATGTCGGAAGATTGGTTCCTCAATAAAGAAGTGATCCGTCTTCGGATTTCCCCAACATACCGCTAAATATCTCTTATCAATTTCTCGCTTTGAAAAGATTGATGCAAGCTTCTCTCTTGCGTCTCTATTCTTTGCTATTATCATAAGCCCAGACGTATCTTTATCTAATCTATGTACGATACCTGGACGTAAGTCATTCTCATCAGTTATTTCGAACTCCGCCAGCATTGCATTAACTACAGTATCTTCTGCATGTCCGGGTGCTGGGTGCGCAGTAACGCCAGCAGGTTTATCTATAACAGCATACTCAGGACCGTCATATATAATATCTATATCCATCTTTACAGGAGTCAAATCAGGCACCTCTTCTTTAGGCACGTATATATATATGTAGTCATTCTCCTTAACTTTGTATTTTTTGGGTTTCTTATCACCATTTACGGTAACATGTCCCTCGACTACAAGGCGTTCTGCGAATGATCGAGTGATGTCGGAATTGTCAGCTATAAAGGCATCCAATCTGCCTGCATCTTCTTCAGCAGTGATTTCGATTGTTTTTTCTATATTTGGCATTTTGTTCCTTTATTACCGTCATCTCTTTGAAGGCTCCAGATTGCCACATGTTCCTCAGCATCTATATCAATAGCTTTTTCAATTCTAGTATTCATGTCTTTATTTCAAACCGCCTGTAAGTATCATTTTATGTATTGGTAGCTGCATCTGATCAAATACAACCGCTGTCAGCCCCTTATCATTTATTAAAATATCGTAAACCTGCTCAGGTAAATTCTCTGCCGGCATCATCCCTACGGTATCTATTTCCTCCATACGCTCTTGCAGATCGGCCTTTGCAACCCAATTACCCATTGTCAATTCCGTGCTATCCAGCCATCTTCTCATCCTGTATGTCAGTTCCATAATATCAGGGACTTCCGCTGATGGTAAATATCCTAAAAGCACAACATCCGATGTCAGGTCTCTTATCTCCTGAGTACCAGAATAGAATCTGACTGAGTTTCCTCCTACGCTCTCTAGAAGCTTATTTATATCAGAAATATTACTCTCTGTAATCTCATAAGTACCTGCATTGCCAATATCCTTGATATCAATGCCCCATAAATCACGCTGTTTTACTAGTGAATAAGCCCCAATATCCCAAAAGATAAAAAAGAACGCCGAACCATCTAACGTCGCTTTACCCTCACCTGCATAGTGAGAAAATGCACCTTCGTCACGCTTATAGTATTTTTCAAATTTTACATTTATATACTCTTTCACTCTGTCCCTAATCTTCTCCTTGTCTTCCACATCTGCATATTTCATAAGGTATCTAGCAAGCATCTTGATTGTTTTTGACATAACAAGATCCCATTCGTGCACCCTTTCTATATCTTCGTCCCTAGGAACATCGGCGCTCATCTTCTCCATTGCAGAGTTGATAAGCTCATGCCTGTAGCGCAGAGGATAATCAGGGTGCTTATTATTTCCCTCATTATCGACAAAGGCCTTTACAATAGATGCTGTATTACTGAGATCTTTTTTACGAAGCTTTCCACTTTTGGATTTTGGTCCCCAAAGTCCAGTGGCTGGATCCTGATAGTCATAGAACCATTTCAGCATTGCTTCTTTCCACTCAGGTGTAAACTTATAGAGCCCATTTCTCTGAATCACTAAGTCCTCATCCTCATCACTAGTTTCTACTTCTGCGATCAGATTAACCATATCTCTTGTATTGTGAAAGGTTGTCTGAGGAAACTTGGAAGCTAGAAAACCGACTGTTCCGATATCATCCAAATAGCGAATCAACGTCTCAGGAGTATTTATCTGATCCAGGTATCGCAAAGGATATTTAAGCCTGAGAGGCTTATTGATCTTCCTTGCAAGCTTGTCCAGATAGATAAGTATGTTTTCTGTTGGACCGTGATATGAGGAATATGGATAAGCGTCATCCATAAAAGCGCCTGTAACAGGATTCTGAAGCTCCAGATAAAAATTCAGTTCATCTTCGGGATTATCAAACTTTGGTACTTTAATCATACCTTCTGTTGTCTCCATCTCATTTGTCAGCTTTTTAATCAGGAAAATGCCTTTTTTATAATCTCCCTTGTCTAAGCAGTAAGCAATTCCAAGCAGCTTAAATTCGAATTCTGCTGTATAGTACCCCTGCTCCTGCCTGAGTTTGTTCATTTTAAAAAGATGCTTCATTGTGGATTTAATCTCTAATGCGGTATATCCTCCGCATGCCAACAATAAAATGATTAATATGATTATAAAAATTAAAAATCTTTTCACGATGATAACTACCTCGCCTATTTTATCGTTTAGAAGTATATCATATATATGAATAATACAAACCTTTGAATACCTGCAATCCATCTGTATCAGGTATTTTTTAGACTAAACCAGCATATAACACATTGACTTTTAAAAAACCTCCTGTTATAAAGTTCGACCACCTTTGTTGCGTGCACCTATAAGTGCGCAACTGTGTAAACCGTAAGGGAGGAAAAATGAAGACTTACGAAACCGTATTCATCGTCCGTCCTGACCTTGCTCAAGAGGATCTCGACAAAGAACTCGAGTTCTACAAAAATAACATTGAGCAGCATGGCGGAAAGATTATCAAAGTTGAGCCTTGGGGCAAGCAGACAATGGCTTATGACATTGAAAACTTCAGAGAAGGCGTTTACTTTCTCATCCAGTTCGAAGCTGAGACAGACTACCACAAAGAGCTTGAGCTCAGATACCGTTACAACGAAAATGTAATGAGATCTCTAGTGGTTGCTATTGATGAGAAGAAATTCAAACTCAATCCAAAGAAAGACGTATCTGGTCCTAAACGTTATGGTAAAAAACCTGGCGGTACTAGAAGACCTAGAGAAGATGCAGAGAAATCTGAAACAACAACAGAGGCACCAGCAGCTCCGGCAGCAGAGGCAGCACCAGCAGCAGAAGCTACACCAGCTCCAGCTCCTGAAGCAACTCCAGCAGCAGCTCCAGCTGAGCCCGCAGTTGAGACTAAAGAAGAGACAGCTAAACCAGCTGAGTAATTTCTTCTTAGGAGTATCTTATGGGTTTTCTGAATAAAGTAGTATTGTTAGGCAATGTGACAAGGAATCCTGAAGTGCGTTATGCGCCTGGAAAGGATCTCGCTGTTGCTAAATTTGGTCTCGCAGTAAACAGAAAAACAAAAGACAGAGAAGAAACCTGTTTTATCGACATAGTTACTTTCGGCAGAACTGCTGAAATGTGTGGCGAATACGTCACAAAAGGTATGCCGATTCTTATAGAAGGCAGGCTTTCATACAATACCTGGGAACAGGAAGGCCAGAAAAGAAGTAAACACGATGTGGTGGCTGAGAACATCCAATTTGTATCCCGCAGGGAAGACAGATCGGGTTCCAGTAATAGCTCTTTTCAGGAACCGTCTAAATCAGGTGGCATTGACGAAGACGACATACCATTCTAGGAGGATTTGATGGCAGTTGTAAAAAGAAGATTTCAACGCAGAAAGGTTTGTAGATTCTGCACTGAAACAATAGATATCGATTACAAAGATGTTAAACTGCTCAGACAGTTTATTACAGAGCGTGGCAAGATTATGCCTCGCAGGCTTACTGGAACATGTGCTAAGCACCAGCGTCAGCTCGCTACAGCAGTGAAGTCAGCAAGAATTATTGCTCTTCTTCCATTTAGCCTTACTAAGTAAATTAAACTAAGGGGAGCTTATGCTCCCCTTTTTTTTCACTCAGGACCATAAAATGCCAATAGCACTGTACCCGCTCATCTCCATTGTACTTTATGCCTCTAATGCTTTTATCCCTCAGTTAGGAATTGTCGCGTCTATATTCAGCCCACTCGTTCTTATGCTTTATCTCGCACACCCAGATCGTGCCAAGCACTATGATCTCTTTTTTATCGTGTTAATAATAGCCCTAGCGGTTTTCAATCATATACTGGCTGGTTTTTATGTAGCATCTATAGTCTTTACAGCATTCTTTGTCAGATTCTGTAACAGAAACGATATTCAAAGAAGCTGGTTACCTGTAGCTGGTTCTGCATCTTTAGCATTTTTTATTATCTTCACTGTTATATATGGAGTCAGCTCTTATCAAACAGAATTAGTAGAGTTCACTAGTGGCGCCCTAAAGTCATTTATGGATGCAGCTAAAGAGATTAATGCACCTATGGTTCAGTCACCATACTTTACTCACATAGAAAACAATATGAAGCAGACTGCACTCTCACTCGTTCTAATGTTCCCTGCTTTCAATTATATATATGTAGCAATCGCTGCTTTTGTATCACTTAATCTATTTGCAAAGATTAAAAGTGTACCTATCGTCCCATTCAGAATGCCAGACAACCTCGTTTGGTTGCTTATCGCATCATTCGGACTGATATTTACACCTTCTTTATATGTAATATTTGCAGGAGTTAACCTCTCAATAATCTTCCTAACGCTCTATGCCTTTCAAGGTTCTGAGATTCTTCTCTTTTGGATGGTTCGATTTAAAGTACTTCCTTTAATAAAGGCTGTAATTTTTATATTTATTTTTTCCGAACCTCCAATTATACTTATTCTCTCACTTGTGGGGCTATTTAGTGTTTGGTTTAATTTCTATGGCAAGCCGCCTGAAGAGGAGCAAGAGCAATCAAAGTAACAAAAGTATTCGCAACGAAAGTTTCGATATCAACAGCAATTATCCTTGCAGTAACCAAGGCTGGGATCGGTATATCTACTGGTTCACTTGCTGTTCTATCATCTGCGTTCGATTCCATACTAGACGTTGTCTCCTCTAGTATTAACTACTTTGCTGTTAAGGTTGCCGAGCAGCCGCCAGATGAAAGACACCCGTACGGTCATGCAAAGTTTGAGCCACTAGCGGCCCAGATTCAATCCTTCCTTATACTTTTCTCCGGTATCTATATCTTTTATAAGGCATACTCTAATGCCGAAGAGAATGCTGTAATCACTGAGCTAGGTGTAAGTATATGGGTTATGATCTTCTCTATGGTTGCGACTTTATTCTTAGTTATATTCCTTCGCCATGTGGCAAAAACTGAAAAATCCGCAGTAATAGAAGCGGATAGCCTCCATTACGAAATCGACCTTCTGACAAACGGTGGCGTACTCGTCGCTCTTGTAGCAATAAAATATACTGGGCATCACTTAATAGACTCTCTTGTCAGTGCGCTGATAGCAGTATATATTATATTTTCAGCTGTTAAGCTTAATCTTACAGTTACAAAAGAACTGCTAGACGAAGCTATGCCAGAAGATGAACTAATAAAGATTCACGATATCCTTAACAGCCACAGTCATGAGATCGTAAATATCCATAATCTCAGGACTAGGAAAGCTGGCGTTAAGAGATTTGTTGATATGCATATCGTCTTATGGGAAGGGGCTTCACTCAAAGAAGCTAACAGTCTCAGACGTGACATAGAAGATAGAATAAAGGATAGTATCGAAGATACTGATGTACATTTATATATAGAGCCGTGCAAAGCAGACCAGTGTGACGATTGCGACGTATGCGACTAACGGCGATTTAATACAGGAGTTGAAAATGAGCCTTTTTATGGAAAACCTTATATCCGAGAGACTCGGTGGAAAGATGTTTGGTAAAGACACCACCATCTACAAATTTGAAAAGATCAAAAGAGCTAAAAGAGCTGCTATGGAAGCTAATCCAGAAATGGAGCTTATAGATATGGGCGTTGGCGAACCAGATGCAATGGCACACAGTGACGTTGTAAAAGTTCTCCAGATTGAATCGGAAAAACGTGAGAACAGATTCTACTCAGACAACGGTATTGGAGAATTCCAAAATGTTGCTGCTGAATACATGAAGAAACGCTTTGGTGTTGAGATGGATCCTTCTACACAGATTAACCACTGTATAGGTTCTAAACCAGCACTAGCTCTCTTCCCTATCGCACTCATTAACCCTGGCGATATCGCACTTATGACAGTACCTGGATACCCAGTTTCAGGCACTACTACAAAATATCTCGGTGGAGACGTTTATAACATCCCACTCCTTAAAGAGAATGCTTTCTTACCTGACCTCGACAGTATCCCTGCTGATGTTTGCGAGAAAGCTAAATTTCTATACCTTAACTACCCTAACAACCCTACTGGCGTTCTTGCTCCGAAAGAGTTCTACGAAAAAGTAGTAGCTTTCGCTAAAAAGAATAACGTAATGGTTGTTTCTGACGCTGCATACATTGAACTTACATACGGCGAAGAGCCAATATCATTCCTATCCGTTGATGGAGCTATGGATGTTGGTATCGAAATCCACTCACTTTCTAAGTCATTCAACATGACAGGCTGGAGAATAGGATTTGTATGTGGTAACGCACACATGGTTAAAGCTTTCGCTACTGTTAAGGATAATAATGACTCAGGTCAATACATCCCAATCCAGAAAGCGGCTTGTTACTGCCTCGAGCACCCAGAGCTTATCGAACCTACAAAAAAGAAATACTCTCGCAGACTAAATATGCTTGCTAACGTTCTTCGTAAGCACGGGTTCGACGTTGAAGAGCCTAAGGGAACTTTCTACCTCTACTTCGGTATTCCTAAATCAACTAAATCTGGACGCGAGTTCAAATCTGGTGAAGAGTTCTGTGACTACCTCATAAGAGAGAAACTCATCTCCTCTGTACCTTGGGATGACGCTGGAAACTTCCTCCGCTTCAGTGCTACTTTCGTAGCTGACACTGTTGAGGAAGAAGAGAGAATCGCTAGCATAATCGACGAGCGTCTCTCCTCCGAAACATTTATATTTTAAGTTGATACAATGTGCTGCCACTCTTAACGCCTTCCGTTGGTCGGCTTAAGGGTCACTAATATTATAAAAGCCGGCTCATCTGAGTCGGCTTTTTTGTCGCCCAGCGACGACAGGCTTTTGTAATTTTCTATCTTTTGTCATCTTGAACATAGTGAATGATCTCACTAGGTCAATTGAGATTCTTCTGTCACTATGTTCTCTCAGAATGACGATACATACATCAGTCGACCAACAGAAGACGAACATAAAAGGGAGTAGATTTGATTATCTCTAAGTAGAAAATAGTTTATAGAAACAAGTAGTTCAAGGAAGGATTTTACGATTGAGAAACGAGCATACAAGTAGTATGTGAGTTTTTTAGAGGGGAAGACTGACGCTGAAATACAAAGATTATATAAACTATGAGGAGTAGAGTTCTTTTTCGAGAGTGTTGATAATCAGTTGAATCTCTTTGCTCTCGGCATATCTCTCAGCGATACTATTAACAGAGTGCAGGACTGTTGAGTGGTCACGACCACCGAATAGTGAGCCGACCTCTTGCAGTGACATATTCAGTTTTTCTCTAAGCATGTACATTGTGATCTGTCTTGGGAAAGAGATACTCTTAGTGCGCTTCTTCGAGCGAAGATCAGCTAGCTTAACATTAAAATACTTGCAAACGGCTTCGGTAATCTCATCGGAAGTTACGACTCTATCTTTCTTCACAATGAATTTTTCCAAAGCATCTTTAGCAAGCTCAATAGTAAGAGTACGCTTATGGAATGATGCAAAGGCTGACAGACGCACAAGTGCACCCATTAGCTCCCTAACATTATTTGTTAGCATATTATCAGCGATAAATAGGGCAACCTCTCCTGGGAGTTTAAGCCCCATGAATTCTGCCCGTTTCATAAGGATAGCTGTCTTTTCCTCTGTGCTTGGTGGTTGTATATCAGCTATCAAGCCCCAAGAAAAACGACTTTTCAGACGCTCTTCCATCTCAGGGAGTTCAGCAGGCGTCTTATCACTTGTGATAATAATCTGCTTTTGGTTATCGTAAAGTGCGTTGAATGTATTAAAAAACTCTTCGGTACTTCTCTGCTTTCCTGAAAGGAACTGAACATCGTCAAAGAAGAGAACGTCAATATTTCTATATCTGTTTTTAAACTCATCCATTTTTTTGGTACGAAGAGAGTTGATCATATCGTTAGTGAATGTCTCACTTGTAATATAAAGTACTTTCATCTTAGGAAATTTCTCAAGTACTCTATGACCTACTGCGTGCATAAGGTGTGTCTTACCAAGACCTGAACCACCATATATAAACAATGGGTTATACTGCATAAACTGCCCTTCTGAAACAGCCTCACATGCAGAATATGAGAATTCGTTTGAGCTACCTGTAACAAAGTTCTCGAAAGTGTATTCTTTGTTCAGACCAGAGCCGTTCTTGTTGCCATAATTGCTTGCTCCAGACGGAACACTAGCGACCTCAGAGACATGAGCTCTTTTAGCACCACCAACAACAACATTCACATCAGCGTCAATGCTAAGGGTCTCGTTAAAAACCTTCTTGATAGCTGTGAGAAATTTGTCGTCAGCCCATTTTTTATAAAATTTGTTCGGGGCAGAAAGTGTGACCATATCTCCACGCAGATCGACTATGGACAGTGGCTCTAGCCATGTCTTGATCTCGCCTTCATCAAGTTCACTTTGAAGGTTCTTTAGAACCTCATCCCAAACACTACTTTCATCCATAAAGGAAGTTCCTTTTGCCTTACTTCGAGTTAATAATCTGTACTGCCACGTTGGTCGCCTTCCCGCTGGTCGGCTGAGGTAAGTTACCTTGCCCAGTATAGCTAATAATCTGTGCTACCACGTTCAGCGGCTCCATCCTGTCGCCTGATGAGGCACTAATACGCCCAACAGGGGATGGACAATATATCAAAATGCCACCAGCATGTATAGGAGGAAATGTTACTTAATTATATAAACTGTTTTTGATGCATCGAAAATCTTCGCCGCACGCTTAATATCACTCAAAGTTATCCCTTTTAATACATCTATATAGTTACCGAAATATTCGCTACCAAGCCCAGAGTTCTGGAAGAAACATGCATACCACGCTTGCTTCGAGTTAGTCTGAGAATCAATAAGAATCCTTCCCAGCATATAATTCTTTACTGCCTCAAGCTCTTTCTCATCGAGGTCATTTATAAATTCTTTATTTAGCTTTTCTATAGTCTCTAAAGCGTCAGGGATGTTCTTCTCATCTAAGCCTATATGGGCGATAAACCTCGCCGCACATATCCTAGATGGATAAGCTGTACCTACAGAATATGCATACCCTTTATCCTTACGGAGTACATTAAAATATCGACTACTCATGCCGCCACCAAGGATATCAGCTATAACTTTCAGTGCAGGATAGTCCGCCTCAGATGCTGCTGGAGCTGTGTAGCCTACAAAAAGTTTGGCTTGCTGTAGATCATCATCAAGATCGATAATCTCTTTATCTTTAGTGATCGCACTTGCTTCACATACCGCCTTAAAAGGCTTACCAGCAGGGAGTGATCCGAATATTGATTTCAATTTAGCGAGTTGTTTGTCTGTATATTTACCTGCAACAGCGACTGTAATGTTAGCCCCTTGCAGTATCTCTTTTGCGTAATTTTCCATATCCTTTACAGTGAACTTCTCAACGCTCTCCAGGGTACCTTCGGAGTTTAGTCCATATGGGTGTTTCTCATATGTAGCAGCCATAAAGTTCTTAAAAGCCTTAGAGTCTGGACTATCCTCGGATGCCTTTATCCCCTCTTTCTGAAGTTTTCTATCTTGCTCGAATATCTTTTTATCTATCTTAGGATTTTTGAGCATTTCAGCATAACTATCGATAAGCTTATCAAAATATTCAGATGGTATAGCGAGGGTAGTCTCCATAAAGTCAGAACCAACAGAAGCATAAACGCCACCACCATAAAACTCTATCTGCTTGAGCAGATCGCTCGATTTAACCCAGACAGAGCTAAATAGTGATCCTACACCATTATTCTCTGGGGTCTCTCTTACAGTTCCACCACGCACAAAAAAGACTACTGACAGAGTTTCTGTATAGTCCCTTTTGATCTCTATAAAATTTACACCGTTATCAAGCACTGATTTACCTCCGGCAAACGCTGATGTCGCCAGTAATAAAGACAATAATATTAAAATGGCTTTATTCATTTTAAGCCTCTTTTATTTGAAAACATTAGTTAACCTTTCTAATGCTTCTTACAAGTTTATAACGACCCTTCTGCCTTCAACCTTCAGTTTGTCAGCACAAAACAGGCGGACTACTTCAGGGTATAGCTTATGCTCTTCAACCAATATTCTAGCACAAAGGTCATCCTCTGTATCATCCTGTTCCACAGGGACAACCGACTGGAGGATAATAGCTCCGTTATCCATCTCTTCATCCACAAAATGCACAGTGCAACCAGCGAATTTAACACCATATTCAAGAGCTTGCTTTTGGGCATCTAACCCTTTGAAAGACGGGAGTAACGATGGGTGGATATTTATAATTCTGTTGCGGAAAGCATCTACAAATACTGACGATATTATACGCATAAAACCGGCAAGACAAACAAGCTCAGTTCCATTCTCTTCTAAGATGCGTACGATCTCAGTGTCATAAGCTTCACGACCATCAAAATCCTTAGGATTCACAAAAACAGCATTAAGACCACTCTCTTTTGCAAACTCTAGCCCTTTTGCATCCGCTTTGTTACTTATAACAACTGCTATCTCACCATCTATCTCGCCAGCGTCGACTGCCTTCTTTATAGAAATAAAATTGCTCCCTCTACCGGAGAGCAATACAGCTATCTTTTTCAATTTATACCCTCAATCTCTACTTCACCAGAATCTGTAACAGAACCTATTATACAAGCGTCATCAATGAGTGACATGCACTTCTCTGCCTGAACCTGCTCCATAACAATTATGAAGCCTATCCCCATGTTAAACACACGGTAAAGCTCTTTCTCTTCTATACCTGATTTCTCAAGGATGAATTTATAAAGCCCAGGAGTAGGGAACGCGTCAGGGTTAATTTTAACGCCTGCACCCTCAGGTAGGACTCTTGGAATATTATCGTAGAAACCACCACCAGTGATATGGACCATACCTTTAACTTTTATCCCCTCTTCGAGAATCTTCATCACCTGTGGAACATATATTCTTGTAGGCTCAAGGAGAGCATCTTTCAGAAGTGTATCGCCATATAGAACATCATCAGCCTTCAAACCAAGGTTTTCAAAGAAGAGCTTTCTAGCTAGTGAGTAGCCGTTGCTATGTAATCCACTAGATGGAAGACCTACAAGCACGTCACCCTTTGCTATATTCTCACCTGTGATAGCTTTTGGTTTGTCGAGTATACCAACAGCAAAACCTGCAAGGTCAAAATCTTCGCCAGAGTACATACCAGGCATTTCAGCTGTCTCGCCACCAACAAGCGGTGAACCAGACTGTCTGCAACCTTCCGCTATACCTTCGACAACTCTGCTCATCTTCTCAGAGCTAAGTTTTCCTGTTGCCATATAATCAAGAAAAAATAGTGGTTTAGCTCCTGTCACGATAATATCGTTAACACACATAGCCACTAGGTCTATACCAACGGTATCCAGTTTATCTGTATCAATAGCTACCTTAAGTTTTGTCCCAACTCCGTCAGTTCCAGAGACTAGAACAGGGTGCTCCATACCTTTTGCCGCTGAAATATCAAAAAAGCCAGCAAAGCCACCGATGCTACCAAGTACATTTTTATTATAAGTAGACTCGACAGTCTTTTTAATCACAGAGACGAATCTGTTCCCTTCGTCGATATCCACTCCACTGTTTTTATAATCTAGTCTGTTTTCAGACACATTACACCTCTATTATTCTTTATCGCCTTTTACAAGACGATCTATTTCCGCTTTAATCGCTCTTTCTAATATTCCCGGCAGTTCCTCTTTAAGAATAGCTGATATCTTATCCGCTAAGACATCTTTCACTGTATCGCGAAGCATAGTCTCATCGATTGAATCTTCGATAGCCCCAGCCATAACTTCACTAGGGATACTCTCTTCTGCAACACTTGACTCCTCTACTTCTGCTTCTTTTTCAAGCAGTATATCGTCAAGGTCATCAACAGGAACATCAAGCTCCTCGTCTAACTCATCATCGATGCAATCCAAACACTCTTCAGCGTCATCAAGAACGTCTTCTATATCTTCGTCAGTTGTGAAATCAACTTCCTCTTCTGCATTTATGCTGTCTAATAAATTATCGAACTCATCTTCATCCTCGTCTGGTTCAGGAGCTTCGATAAGTATACTTATATCCTCATCATCTTCAGGAGATACAGGTTCTGGTTCTTTACCAATATTTTCTTCATCTACCTGCTCTAGTCCAGCGAAAGGATCATCTGCAAGCGGGTCGATCTCTTCAACAATTTCTTCTTCTATTGGCTCAGATGCCAGTTCTTCAGTAACATCCTCTAGTTCCTCTGCCAATTCAGGTTCTTCTATTTGCTCTTCTGTTACTTCTTCAGCAACATCGTCGAGAATCTCTTCCAGCTCAGGCAACTCTATCTGCTCTTCAACAGCTTCTTTTGCGACATCGTCAAGAGGCTCCTCAATCTCAGGCTCTTCGACGGTCTCTTCCTCTGTCTCAGCATCATCAAGCTCGCTTACTAGGTCACCACTGTCAGCCTCTTCAGCTTCAGCAGCCTCACGAGCTAAGATTTCATCTATGCTCATACCTACTGCCGGTACAGTTGGTAGTTCTTTCAACATATCCTCAAGGTCTTCGTCTAGTTCATCGTCAGTATCTATATCGTCTAGCATGCTTTCGATATCATTCTCTTCTAATGCTTCCTCAACCTCAGATGTCTCTTCGATTTCTGCTGTATCTTCAACCGCTTCTTCGATGTCATCATCGAGTTCAGCAAGAAGACTTTCTGCTGTAGCTTCGACATCTTCGACAGAATTATCATCTATTACATCTTCTGCCTGATCTATCTCTTCAGCAAAAATGTCATCTACATCGACTTCAGGAGTAGCGGATGGTTCGATCTCTTCAGAAATCTCCTCATCACCGATACTTGCTTCGGACAAAAGATCCTCTATGGTTGCTTCTTCTGGTACTTCAACATCAAGAGGAGCATCTGCGAGCTCATCAAGAAGACTCTCCGCTGAATCCTCTTGAACCTCACTTGTCTCCTCGAACTCAGAAAGCATAGCTTCTGTATCATCAACTTGTCTTTCAACAGCAGGTGCATCAGCTAGTTCATTGAGAAGGTCTGCGGCATCATCAGCCAGAGAAAGTTCCTCTTCAACAATAGGTTCACCCTCGGCAATCTCTTCAGTATCTGTTTCATCGGCTAATTCATCCATGTCAATGTCGCCAATGTCAGGTATCTCATCTATATCTTCTTCACTAGGCTCAACCTCAGAGGTAATCTCTTCATCCTCTTCTTCGAACTCAGGAATTTCTATCTCTTCTTCATCGTTTTCATCTTCGGTATCTTCTTCAGGCATAAGTGCGTTCATCTCTTCATCAGATAAGATGTCTTCCTCAGCCTCCTCTGTTATCTCTAAATCTGGCGATACTCCTTCCAGATTCTCTTCTGTAACTTCAGCACGAACATCAGTGACAGGTTCAGTCTCTTCTTCAATCCCAATCTCTTCGAGAACATCTTCTGCTTCATCAGAAATTTCTTCCGGTTCAGCCTCAATTTCATCTGCCTGTTCTTCTGTAGCTGATTCGTCTTCTTCTGTGACATCTTCTGTTAAATCTTCTGTTAAATCTTCTGATATCTCGTCTTCTATTTCATCAATAACCGCCTCTTCCTCTATGACCTCTTTTAGCTCATCGGATTCCTCGGTGATATCTTCTATCTCTTCGTTATCGTCTTCTATAGCTTCGTTAACCTCTTCAGTACCCTCAATAGGCTCTTCTTCTATAAGGAGAGGAACAGGGGCTGATCTTTCAGCAGCGAGTCCAATATTTATCTTATCTTCGAGAGATTCTGCATCGAATGGTTTAAAAATAAAATCATCAGCACCAGCTTCAGCACATTGATGCTCTTCGAACTGGTCAAATGCACCAACGAGAAGTATAACCCAACAATCAGGGCAGTGCTCTCTAACCACAGCGACCATCTCACTAGCTTTGATATTTGCGAGTTTATTATCCAAAAGGACAAGATCAGGGCTTTCCACCTTAAGTTTCATAACAGCTTCTTCACGTGAGAAGACTTTATAAACGTCATAAGTCACTTTATCCACACATAATTCTATGACTCTGTGGATAGTTACACTATCATCAATAAGAAGTATTTTCTTTTTCATGAAACCCCCCGCAAAACAAACGGCTACAAGTTCAAAGGCACATTACTCTCTGCTTTCTTGTCTAACTTCCAATATTATCACTATAGGAGTTAATAATCAACCAGATGAATGTCGCAAAGGGGCATAAAATAAGGAGAAATTAGCAGATACTTGACGGTTCACCATAAAGATCTATTATTCGCTTATTAATACAGTCAGGAACAAATGGAGATACATCCCCGCCATGCTCTGCAACCTCGCGAACCATACTGGATGAGATAAATATATACTGCTTGTTAGGCATAAGGAAAACTGTCTCAAAATTTGGATCCATCTTCCTGTTCATTAGTGCTAGCTGGAATTCAAACTCAAAATCACCAACAGCCCTAAGCCCTCTAATAACAAGGTCAGCTTTCATCTTTTTCATAAAATGAACCAACAAACATGTAAAGGGAACAACTTCGATATTCTTATACTCAAAGAGAGCCTCTTTAGCCATCTCTACCCTCTCCTCAAGTGGAAAAGCTGTCTTCTTTTTAGGATTTTCAGATACTGACAAGATTAATTTATCGAAAAGCTTCGCACCTCTTGCTGCGATATCAACGTGTCCTTTTGTAAGTGGGTCAAAAGTCCCTGGGTATAGTGCTATCATTTTTTCACCGAAAGGTAGTAAATTTTAGTGTCTCCGTACTTCTTTTCACTTGTCATGACAAAGGTTTCCTCTGGGTAGACAAACGGAGCCCTAACGCTCTCTTCATATATGATAATTCCATCATTTGCAAGTAATTCATGCTCTACAATGGATTTCAAAAGCTCATTTGGATCGACTGTCTGATATGGCGGATCTATAAAAATCACATCAAAAGCTTCCCCAAGGCGACCCATGACGGCCTCCACCTTCCCTTTAACGACCCGAAATGTACCACGTTCTGCCATCTCACAATTCTTCTTTACAAAATCAGACTTTATATCCACAAACGTGCAATAAGCTGCCCCTCTACTGAGAGCCTCTAGCCCGAATGAGCCTGTACCACAATAAAGATCCAAAACTCTTGTTTCTAGTACATCATCATACAATGCCGAAAAGATTGCATTCCTAACCTTGTCAGACGTTGGTCTTATCGACGAGTCCTTTGGCGTTTCTATTCGTTTGTGTTTGAAGCTTCCGCTTATAATCTTCACCTAGGCTCTCCTTTATCTTTTCACATATCAGTTTAAAATCTGGCGTTACACCTGCACAAATTTCAACTTGCTTTCTGTGCATCTTTTTCAAAATACAGCCATAACCATATGCAATATTTAAATATTTCTGATCAATCTGCAAAACATGTCCCATTTCAAAAAAGGTTTGTAATGCAACTGTTTTTGCCATGTCGCCCATTGCAGGATGATAAGCTCCAGCCATCGCTGAATCTCTAACAGAATCACTATCGTGCAACCCAACCCTAATAACATTACACCCTGATGCAGTCAACATTATATACCCATAAGCACATCTTGCAACGGCTTCGCTAAGCTCTAAAGGTGCGTACTCTCCAGACGTATATAGGTCGGAGAGTTCTGTCTCTGGAAAGACTACACACGGATAGATACGAGCATAATCTGCATTAAGCAAAACAGCCTTTTCAACTGTCTCTACAAAGCTTGAAAAGTCCTCTTTATACAGACCTGTCATCAACTGTATACCTACTGTCTCTACCCTCTCTTTCAGAAGTCTCACAGCCTCTATACATTCGTCTGAATCGTATGGTCTTCGGTTAGCTTTTAAGACTGAATCATCCAAAGATTGGACACCTAGTTCGATAACTTTAACGTTATTTGCTAGTGCTTCATCAATAATCTCATCGCTTATACAGTCTGGACTTGTCGAAAACCTTAACCTATCCATACCACTTTCCTCCGCAAGCCTATACAAGCTATAACGAATGTCCTTTGGTAAACATGAAAAGCTACCACCAAAATAGGCTAGTTCATTCCACTCCACATCATATGATAGATTAGTTTTGATTTGTTCTTTCGCAGAAGTTAAAATATCAGCAGGCGCAACACCTGTGATCTTGTGTTGATTGCAATAGACACACCTTGATGTGCATCCTGCAAAACTTATAAAGACTGGGAGTATTTTATTTTTCATTACCTAGTTTTCTGAGTGCATTCTTAGCTGCATCCTTCTCAGCACTCTTCTTTGTTTTGCCTATCCCTTTTTCAGAGACAAGAGTTTCGACATCAACCCTGACGACAAATATTTTGTCATGTTCAGGCCCTCTTTCGTCAAGTACAGTGTACTCAGGCAATGTTCCGAATTTTCTTTGGGAAATCTTTTGCAACTCACTCTTAGCATCGACAAAAGAACTGTTAGATATGTCTTCGTCTATACGTGAGCCAAAATGGGTAATGATTATCCTACGTGCTGCATCATAGCCACCATCAAGATAGATAGCAGCCACTACAGACTCGAAGATATCACAAAGCAGTGATTCCTTATATTTTCCGCCAGATGCTTTTTCACCCTTACCAAGCAGAAGGTGCTCGCCAAGCTTAAGCTCGGTAGCTATCTTACTAAGGAATCCTTCACTGACGAAGTAGCCACGAAGCTTAGACAACAGACCCTCATCGTAGTTTTTATATCTGTCCAGCAGATATTCTGTAACGATAAGTTGTAATACTGCATCGCCTAAAAATTCGAGACGCTCATAATTTTGTTTATTGCGTATCTCGTGAGCATAAGACCTATGAGTCAGAGCTTCAAGCACTATAGACCTGTCGGAGAAACTGTAATCAATACGTTCTTCTAGTAAGCCTATATCAGAGCTTGAAATATTACTCATACTTCTTAAATATCAGAGTTCCGTTTGTACCACCAAATCCAAATGAATTACTAAGAGCGTATTTCACTTCTTTCTCTTGTGGTGTATTTGGCACATAGTCAAGTGTGCATTCATGATCCTGATTCACTAGGTTTATTGTTGGAGGAACTATCCCCTTCTCAATAGCCATACAACAGTAGATACCCTCTACACTACCAGCAGCACCAAGAAGGTGACCTGTCATAGACTTTGTAGAGCTGATCTTAATTTTTTTAGCATGATCGCCAAAAAGTTCTGTAATAGCTTTTGATTCACCCTTATCGTTAAAAGGTGTGGACGTTCCGTGTGCGTTTATGTAGTCAACGTCAGTAAGTTCGATACCAGCGTCTCTAACTGCAGCTTTCATAGACCTAATAGCTCCAGCACCTGTCTCATCAGGGGCTGTCATGTGGTGTGCATCAGCAGATGCGCCATAACCAACAACTTCACCATAGATCTTAGCTCCTCTAGCCTGAGCATGCTCTAAGGACTCCAGAAGCATAATACCACAACCTTCTCCCATAACGAATCCGTCACGGTCTTTATCAAAAGGTCTTGATGCTTTTTCTGGATCATCATTTCTTTTAGAAAGTGCCTTCATGTTAGCAAAGCCACCGATTGCAAGAGATGTTATTGCACTCTCTGTACCACCAGCAAGCATAACGTCAGCATCATCACGCTGAATTATTTTTACTGCTTCACCAACAGAGTGCGTCCCTGTTGTACATGCAGTAACGATACTAAGGTTTGGACCTTTAAAGCCAAACTGGATAGATACCGCACCACTAGCCATGTTTATTATGGAAGTAGGAATGAAGAAAGGAGAAATCTTTTTGACCCCTCTCGCGTCAAATGCTCTTGTTGTCTCTTCGATAGCGTGAAATCCACCGATACCAGAACCTACACAGGTTCCACATCTGTCGAGATCAACCTTCTCAGAGTCAAAATTAGCCATTGTTAGTGCCATCTGTGATGCCACAACAGCGAAAGTTACAAATGTCTCGTGCCTTTTAACTGATTTAGGTTCAACAAATTTTGATGCATCGAAATCCTTTACCAGTCCTGCAAATTTAACAGGTAAGTCTTCTGTATTAAGTCTTTCAGCAGGAATAAGTCCTATCCCTGATTTTCCAGCCATAAGCGAATTCCAGTTCTCTTCGTTTCCTATGCCGATAGGCGTAATAAGACCGTATCCTGTTACTACTACTCTTTTCTTCACAAAATCCTCCGCAATAAACTAAGGGGCCCTGTGAGCCCCTCGTTAATTTCTAATATTACTCAGCAGCTGCTTTGATGTGTGTTATGGCGTCGCCAACAGTTTTAATCTTCTCAGCTTCTTCATCAGGGATTTCGAGACCGAACTCCTCTTCAAAAGCCATGATAAGCTCTACTGTGTCAAGTGAGTCAGCGTCAAGGTCGTCGATAAAAGATGCTGCTTCTACAACTGCATCCGCTTCAACATTAAGCTGCTCTACAATAATTTCTTTTACTTTTGCTTCGATATCTGCCATTTGGATCCTCCTAGATTTCTCGTTAGAGACATATATTTATTTCTGTCTTTATGCAAGTTTAAAATTACACTTTCTTTAATTGATCAACTGATCACATATACATCCCACCGTTAACATGTATAGTGTTACCAGTGATATAGTCTGATTCATGGCTAGCAAGGAAGACAACTGCATCTGCAACATCCTCAGGCTCACCGAGTGTTCCGAGAGAGATTTTAGCTTTCATAGCGTCTATAACAGTTTCAGGTAAAACCTCTGTCATTGCTGTGCGGATAAAGCCAGGAGCAACAGCATTCACTCGAATACCTCTGCTTGCAAGCTCTTGTGCACTCGTCTTAGTAAGACCTACAAGCCCAGCTTTACTAGCTGAGTAGTTTGCTTGTCCTGCATTACCAGAAAAACCAACTACAGATGCAATGTTAACAATCTTACCATATCTGCTCTTCATCATACCCTTAAGTACAGCTTTTGTACATATAAAGGCACCCTTTAAGTTAACATCTAGTACTTTTTCCCACTGCTCAACTTTCATTCTCATGATGAGAGTATCCTGAGTAAGACCAGCGTTATTAACAAGAATATCTACTGGACCAAGCTCAGCATTAATCTCTTTTATCATAGCCGTAACTGACTCTTCGCTTGAAACGTCAGCGGCGAAAGCAGCAGCTTCACCACCAGCAGCCTTTATCTCAGCTACAGTAGCTTCAGCATCAGCTTTTATGTCGCCTATATCAATATAGTTGATTGCAACTTTAACCCCAAGTCCTGCAAGTTTGTTCGCTATAACGCGTCCGATACCGCTAGAAGCACCAGTTACAAGTGCGATTTTACCATCTAACATACTATTCCCCTTTTTCTAGATCAGCCACAGATGAGATGTTCTCAATTGTCACTGTCTTATCTATTTTTTTGATAAGAGTGTAGAGTACTTTACCAGCACCTACTTCGATGAATCTATCGACTCCATCGTTGATCATATTTCTTATAAGCTCAGTCCACAGAACAGCGCCATCGACCTGACGACATAGTGAAGAATAAACCTCTTCAGCTGTGTTTTCAACCTTGGCATCTACGTTATTATAGACTGGGATTTTTAGATCTTTTAATTCTACTTCGCTATCGAGATAGTCTGCCATTTCCGCTCTTGCAGGTCCCATAAGTGTACAGTGGAAAGGAGCACTAACAGGGAGCTTCACTGCCTTCTTTGTCCCCTTCTCCTTCATAGCAGCGATGAAATCATCAACCGCCTCCACATGACCAGCAACAACAACCTGCCCAGGGCAGTTAAAATTCGCAGGTTCGCAAACCTTCTCACCACTTACCTCTTTGCAAGTCTCAATGATAACCTCGTCTTTAGCACCAAGAACTGCAGCCATAGCACCTATACCAACTGGTACGGCAGACTGCATAAACTTCCCTCTATTATGGACAGCCTTAACACCCTCTTCGAATGAAAGACCGCCAGCAGCGACTATAGCTGAATACTCACCGAGTGAGTGCCCCGCAAAATAGTCTACTTGAATTTTATCTTTAAGGATTTCCCAGATGCCTATGCTCATAGTAAGGAGAGCTGGCTGAGTATTAGATGTGAGCTTTAAATCGCCTTCAGGTCCATTAAACATAATGTCTGTTAAAGAGAACCCAAGAGCCTCATCAGCTTTATTAAAAATCTCTTTTACTTCGTCAAACTCATTATAAAAGTCCTGCCCCATACCCACAAACTGTGCGCCCTGACCAGGAAATACTACCGCTGTCTTACCCATCTTCTACCACCAAATAGTTCTTTATACTGTCACTCAACTTCGACTCCTGTTAGTCGTCTGAAGAGATTTATGTCAACCAAATTCAAGAGACTCTTCGTCGTGATGCCTTAGAATCTCTTTCCACTAAATCCATGGATGGAGTTAGCATAGCAAAAAAACTCAGAGACTTGGTTGCTGAGTTTTTCTATCAACAATTTTGCATAGACGCAAAATTTCGACTAATTTAAAACGTAAAGGACATTGAACCCCATGTGAGTCCGCCACCAAAAGCAGCAGAAACAATGTTGTCGCCTCTTTTAATCTTCCCTTCACGCACATATTGATCTAGTGCAGTAGGGATAGTTGCTGCTGAAGTATTAGCATATTGATGAATATTCATTACGACTTGCTCCATAGGAACCTTTAGTCGCTTCGCAACTGCATCTATAATACGAAGGTTAGCCTGATGTGGGATAACCCAATCGATATCTTCTGGTTTAAAGTTTGCCGCATCAGCAGCTTCTTGTGCTGAGTCCGCCATAGCTCTTACAGCGATTTTAAATATTTCGTTACCTTTCATCTTGAGCATATTATCTTCAATAGGCTCATTCTTTAGGTCTCGAAGAAATTTTGTTCCGATATTATCTTGTTTAAGGAGTTCGCCGTATTCGCCAGCAGCATACGTATGGATACTGTGGATACCAGGCTCAGAGTCAGCTGATAGAATTGCCGCTCAAGCTCCATCACCAAAGAGTATACATGTTCCTCTGTCTCTCCAATCTAAACCTGCCGTAAGGTTTTCAGCACCTATAACAAGTATTTTTTTAGCAGAGCCAGTCTTGATAAGTGCGTTAGCTACATTACAACCATAAATGAAGCCTGAGCAGGCCGCAGTGAGGTCGAATGCAAAACAGTGTCCAGCACCAATTTTATGTTGTACACGACAAGCAGTAGATGGCATTGATGTGTCCATTGTGAATGTTCCAACGATAATGCCGTCTAAGTCGGTCGCTTTGATTCCCGCCATTTCGAGTGCTTTTTTTGCAGCTTCAGCCGCAAGATCACTTGTGTACATATCGCCTTCAGCGACTCGTCTCTCTTTCATACCTGTACGCGAAGTAATCCACTCGTCATTTGTATCGATAAATTTTTCGAAATCTTTGTTAGTCATGATTTTTTCAGGAAAGTATGATCCGGTCCCGATTATTCTGGAATATGTATTCATCTGGTAGTCACCTGTGGGTCTTGTTAAAAAAAACTTATATAGTTTTTCTTTTAAACTTTTCGACGATATTGTTCCAGAAAGAGTCATCTTTGTCAACTTTTAATACCTCAAGTGACTCGACGATTTTTTGTTCAATAAGGTCATTCAGGCGTTTTTCGGCTAGATCGTGAGCCATCTTTACACTGTATTTAACAGCAGTACTATTAGCACTTCCATGCCCAATAATACAGACTCCGTTAACTCCTAGTAAAGGTGCTCCACCATACTCAGAGTGATCCGCCTTCTTTTTAATCCGCTTTAGAGCAGGGATCATAAAGATTGCACCTATCTTTGATAGGAATGATGAGCGAATCTCATCTTTCAGCATTTGCGAAACATACCAACCAGCAGACTCAGAAACTTTCAAAGCAACATTACCAGAAAAACCATCAACAACAACGACATCAGATGTGCCCCTGAAAAGATCTTTCCCTTCAACATTACCATGAAAATTAATTACATCTGAGTTCCCAAGCTCCTGGAGAAACTTAAAAACAGCTTTGGTGATATCGCTACCTTTAACGTCCTCTTCTCCAACAGACATAAGTCCCACGGTTGGGGACTCTTTCTCCATAACGATAGAGGAGTAAGCGCTTGCCATGATAGCAAACTGGATATAGTTTTCTACTTTACAGTCTACGTTCGCCCCTACATCACACATAACAGTAGTCCCTTTGATAGTAGGCATAACAGCAGCAATAGCTGGTCTGTCTATCCCAGGAAGGGTCTTCAGTATCATCTTTGCACAAGCCATAACCGCACCGGTATTGCCAGCACTAAAAAAAGCTGCACCTTCACCCTGCTTTACAAGGCGTAGACCTGTATGTATGGAAGAGTTTCGTTTAGAACGAAGGATCTGTGTTGGACTGTCGTCCATTTCCACCTGTTGTTCAGCATGCACTATCTCAATATTTTTGACAGTACTTGCCCCACAGGATTCAAGCTCTCGCCTGACCTGCTGTTCGTCGCCTACAAGAATGACTTTGGTACCATACTCCTTTACAGCAGCTACGGCACCTTTGACTACTTCGCGGGGCGCAAAATCGCCCCCCATAGCATCAACGACGACTTTCATAACTTAAAGCTCGTCTGTGGAAATTACCTGCTTCTTGTTGTAGTGGCCACAATCTGGACATACTCTGTGGTTAAGCTTGAGCTCTCCACAGTTTGAGCATTTGCTGTATGCCATTGTTGTCGCATGGTGGTGGCTTCTTCTGCAGCCTTTCTTGTGTCTTGATGTCTTATTCTTTGGTACACCCATTGTATACGCTCCATATTAGTTATTGTGGCAACTAGATTAAGTTTTTTGAGTTACCTCAAGTACCTAAAAAAGTTCAGCCGACCTCTAGTTCTCTATTTATTTAACAAGATAAGTCAAAAATAGACTTTTCTTGGAATCGCTACGCCATAACAATTACAGGTTTCGCTCCCACGTCTGTTGAAACC
Source organism: Denitrovibrio sp. (assembly GCA_002869185.1). GTDB lineage: Bacteria > Chrysiogenota > Deferribacteres > Deferribacterales > Geovibrionaceae > Denitrovibrio. The sequence goes on from PKTN01000005.1 coordinate 199,037, forward strand.
TACGCAAACTAAGTCTGCTTCGGCTCGCTCCGTGAGACACCCCCTGTGTCTAGTTTTTCTTTATATTCTTCAGTGCTGTCCAACGAGGGTCAACAACTGCTTCACATTCACATTTACCAACATTTAAGTTTCCGCCACATTGCTGGCAAAGCCCTAAACAGTCGTCTCCGCATGTCATACGGATAGGAAGATAGAATTCTATCTCTTGTTCAACTACCATGTGAAGGTCTATCTCGCCCTCTTCAACGTACATAGTACCCATGTCGTCATCAGCCAGCTCGATCTCTTCGTTAAAAGAACCCTCTCGCTGTTGCATCAGAGATATCCCAGACTTCTCAGAGCCATAGCCCTTTGTTATCTCTAGACATCTATCACATGGAGCTTCATATTCAAAATCGAACCTAAGATCAAGGTATAAACCTGCATCTGTAGGTAAAAAATTGGCCTGAAAGCTTTTTACTACAACTTTATAATCACCGTTCAAAAACTCGAAAGCCCCGTCAAATGAGCCTCCGTCTATAGTCAGTTCTTTGTATGAGAGTTTCACGCACTTCTCCGATTAGACGCTAAAGAGCAACAATACTAATGATTACGTTTAAGAAAGTCAAGCAGTAGTTTTGCTATTTTCTGATGCCAGACTTACCGAATCTTTCTTCTAGAACGCCAAGCACATCTTCGAACTTAACATTACGGAATTCAAGAGCTACGATCATGTGATAAAGGAAGTCAGCGGTCTCTGCCGCAACATCCTTATCTTCCTCAGTAAGTATTGCCTTTATAAGCTCTGCATTCTCTTCGCCAAGCTTTTTTATTATCTTGTTTGCGCCACCATTTATAAGCTGGCATGTATATGAGTTATCTGATGGGTTAGCCTTGCGTTCCCTAACCACTTCTACTAGTTTCTCTATTATCTCTACGTTCATGCTATTCTCCGTTATATCATCAAAATAGTGATTCTTCACACTCTCCAGAATGACATTTCAAGTCAATTGTCATCCTGAGAGCAACTAAGGATCTCACTTACTTATATCTTTTTATATCCTAACTGGAACATTACGTTCTTTCAAATACTCTTTTACTTCTCCGATGGTATACTCTCTAAAGTGGAAGATACTGGCAGCTAGTGCCGCATCAGCCTTTCCTGCTGTGAGTCCTTCATATATATGCTCTGGGTTACCAACACCACCAGATGCAATAACAGGAATTTTAAGAGCATCAGATATAGCAGCGTTTAAGCCATTATCATATCCATCTTTTGTGCCGTCACAGTCCATACTAGTGAGGAGTATTTCTCCAGCCCCAAAATCTTCCATCTTGCAAGCCCACTCAACAGCATCGATCCCTGTAGCGTTACGACCGCCATGAGTATATATCTCCCAGCCAGAACCATCCTTCCTTCGTTTTGCATCTATCGCAACAACAGTACATTGTGACCCGAATTTAAGAGCTGCCTCTTTTACAAAATCAGGGTTATGTATTGCAGCAGTGTTTATTGACACCTTGTCAGCACCAGAGTTGAGCAGGTTCCTAATATCTGCCACCTCACGAACGCCTCCGCCCACTGTAACAGGCATAAAGACATGTTCCGCAGTCTTAGCCACAACATCAAGGATTATCCCTCTATTGTCTGAGCTAGCGGTAATATCAAGGAATGTAAGTTCGTCTGCGCCCTCAGCATCATATATCTTAGCAACTTCAACAGGGTCGCCAGCGTCACGTAGATTTACGAAATTTGTCCCTTTAACTACCCTGCCATCTTTTACATCAAGGCAAGGTATAATGCGTTTTCCAAGCATAATAATATCCTAAATATTTAGTAAAAAGATAATGAACCAATAATAATGTATGGTCAAGTTTATATTGGATTAGCTTACAACAGAAACCCCATAGATATAAACATTTGGATATGACCAACAAGAACCATATAAATAAGATTGTATATTAGGTTAGCTGACAATAGAAAACCCGCTGATTTTTAGTCAGCGGGCTCTATGTTACTATTTGGAGGTATAATTAGTTGCGCTATGTAAAAACGTATAGCCTTATAGACAAACCCGAAAACCTACTTAACAGGCTTACAAAGACTATCTTTCTTCTTTGCTGTTGCACCGCATTTGTCGCAACTGAATGTCTTTTCTTTCTTAGATGGCTTATCGCCACATTTTTTAGCCATTGGTTTGTCCTCTCTCTTTATATTGGGAGTATTTATATCTTAATAATAAGTTCATTGATACTGATTGTCAACATCAAATATTATCTATTTGTGCCTTTTGGTGACTAAACTTATCCTTACTCGACTTAACCTTTTCGTATAAAAGCTCTTTTTGTATCCACACTTTCTGATTATCTTTTAAATTTTCTTCTAAAATATTCCATAAGAAATCTTTTGCGTGCTTCTTTTTTACTTCAAACAATAACTCTACACGCCTATCCATATTTCTTTCCATCCAGTCAGCAGTAGAAAAGAATGTACGCCCCTTGCCACCTGCGTGAAAATATACGAGACGAGGATGCTCAAGGAACCGACCAACAATACTACGAACTGTAATGTTTTCGGTTAGTCCTTTTATACCCGGCTGAAGTGCACATATACCACGAACGATAAAATCTATCTTAACCCCTGCACAAGATGCTTCTATAGCCTTATCGAGCAACATTCGTTCCATGACTGAATTAACTTTAACTATTATGTGTGCCTTCTAGCCTTTTTTTGCAAACTCAATCTCGTCATCAATCAACTCTATCAATTAGGACTTGATAGATTTAGGTGCGAGATAGAAATGTTTCCAGTCAGCAATATCTGTGTAACCCATCAAAAAATTGAAGAGTGCCGCACTATCTTTTCCAACCTCATCATCAGCAGTTACATAATCTATATCAGTGTATATATCAGCGGTCATTTCATTGTAATTACCCGTAGACATATGCTAATATCTAACTATCCGCCCAGCTTCTTTTCTAACTATCAGCAAATTTTTAGAGTGAATCTTTAGCCCCACGATACCGTAGGTTACGATACAGCCCGCCTCTTCAAGCATATTTGCCCAATCGACATTACGTTCTTCATCAAACCTAGCCTTAAGTTCTATAACAACACTAACGTGCTTCCCACTTCTTGCCGCCTTCATAAGGTTTTCCATGATGGTAGAGTTCTTATTCTCTCTATAGATAGTCATCTTTATCGCCACGACAGCAGGGTCAGAGCATGCGGTCTTCACTAGATTAGAGACGAAAGTAAAGTCATGGTAAGGACGATACATTATTACGTCCTTCTTTTTTATGAATGCAAAGATATCAGTCTTTCCGTTATAGCCAGCAGGTAATGCCTGCTTAAAAGATTCGTAGCAAAGCTCTGGTTTCTCTCCAACGAAGCCAAAGAGTGATGTCATATCTATCACATCATCAATAACGTAAACATCATCCTTCTCAAACTGCATAAGCTCCGCGAGTTTATCTAGAATCTCAGAAGGTAATCTACCATCTATCTCTACACGGCAGATACCACCCTTTTTTCTAGTTTTTAGATATTTTTTAATCGAAACAAGAAGGTCTTCCGCGCCCTCTTCTTCAAGTGACAGGTCAGCATTTCTAGTAACCCTGAGACAGTAACTATCAACAATCTCATAGTCTGGGAAAACAAGGTGCAGATATTTTTTTAGAATATCCTCTGCAAATAAGAAATATGTTTTTTCCAGCTTAACCCTGAATGTCCTTTGCAGATTGTCAGGTAATATAATAATTGAGTGAAATGTCTCACCACCTTTTTTTAGCACTGCATAAACGGATAGGCGGAAATTATATATAAACGGCATAGGATTAGCGGATGATAGAGTCACAGGTGATAGACCTGGATAAATCTCCTCATCGAAAATAGCCTCAGTTATCTCATCTAGTTCAGGATCAACCTCTGGGGCAATAACGATCCCATTCTTATCTAAATCTTTTTTAATCTTAGTAAAAATTTGCTGACGTAATTGAGTTAGCTCATGTGCTTTCTCGCTTATTTTTTCAAGCTGTTCGCTTGGCGTCATACCTGCGATATCTACCTTTTTATAACCAGCCTCTTGCTGATCTTTCAGGCCACCAACGCGTATCATAAAAAATTCATCAAGGTTAGAAGAGAATATCGCGAGAAATTTCAATCTTTCAAGGAGTGGAACGTCAACATCCACTGCCTCCATAAGCACCCTTCTATTAAACTCAAGCCAACTGAGTTCTCTGTTGATAAATGGCATATTTTCGCCCATCACATATCCTTTTAATCAGTCTTAATCGTACAGAATCCTAGTATCCATTTCAATCGGGATACCAAATGTGTCCATAAATATCTGCCCCTTCTCTTCAAAAGCTAGTTTCTCCAGAAATGGCGTCTTTTTACATTTTGCACTTACGACAATCTTACCGTGTAAGATATCTACGTCGAAATCATCAATCAGATTCATATGGGACGCATCCATAGCATCTGCAATACGTAAGATACTCACCAGTTTCTTTATGAGCAGCTGCTTCTCCATAGGGAAGTAGTTATATTTATTTTCAAACCAACTCTCCACATCTCCATTGTGCATAAGAGCCAAATAGGAGACTATCTTTACAAATTCTCTTTCCAGCCCAGGAATCTCAATGGACTGGATAAGATAATATGAATGCTGATTATGTTTTTTAGAGCCTATATAGTTTCCAACATCACTAAGAATGGATGCTGCCTCAAGCATAAGCTTCTCTCGCCTACCTAAAGAGTGTATCGGGCTAAGCTTCTCAAACAACTGCATAGCGAACCTAACTGTTGTCTGTGCGTGCTTTTCATCCATGTTAAATCGTCTTCCTAAGCCATATATAGTATTGCGCACACGACCAACAAACCCTTTGTCTCTAATGTTTTTAGCGTAATAAAGACTCAAAGTGTGGGGAAACGACTGTCTAGTAAACTCTACAGTATTTGTTCCGACATACTCCATCAAGGTAAGATAAGTAACCAAGGTTGGTAACAGTACCGATGCTTCCTCTTTCCTTATGCCCAGACTGTTCATTATATTATCTCTAGGCACCTGCTTTATACTCTCATAAAGCTGTACTAACTCTGCTTTACGGAATAAATTCTTTTTAGGTTTAAGAATGCTAATGAGCATATTCAACGAGCTACAAGCACTCACAAAATGCTTAAGCTGATTCCCTTTACCTATCGATGTATCCACCGAATAGCACATCTTTTTCACATACTGCTCATAAGCCTTATATCTGCTAATCCGTGGGATCTCTCCAAATATCCTTCTGAGCCTCAAGCTGCCGTAAGGCAAGGCTCCTGAATAAATATTCTGTTCATCTTTGAGAACAGCAAGGGCAACATTACCACTAGATATATTTGCTATAAGAACGCCATCCTTTTCATACTCTCCAAAATCTTCAATGTCGTTTTTTACACCGACATACTTGATATATATTTCATTTGCTGGTTCGATAATCTCAAGCTCAATACCTGTTTCATGCCTGATGTGGTCTATAAAAAAAGCTCTATTAACTGCCTCCCTAACACCACTCGTACAGACTGCTTTATAGTTCTTCTTTACATTATACTCGTCTAGTTTCTCTTTAAATTTTTTCAAAATCTCTGTAGCAAGATATACATTCTCCAACGAGATGTACCCTTTCGAAAAAGTATCTTTACCAAGTCTAAAAGGCTTTATAAGGTACTCTAGAACACGCTCTTCACCTTCAACATATTCGCTTATATGCATTCTGAAAGCACTTGCTCCGATATTTATTGCTGCAAAAACTCCATTTTTCATACGAGTACTACCGATTTATTCAATAACGTATCCAGTAATTCTTTTTTTAGTTGGAAATCTCTTATTTCCATAGCTATATCGCCAGTCTGCTTAGCCGTTATAACGACTTCATTCTCTTTAATACAAACATCTATACTCTCAATAAATCCTTTATGTGACCTATCAAGTGCAATAGCTACACGAAGAATAGCAACAAGCTTCAGAACTTTTGTTTGCTCCTCTTCAACTAGACCAGTAAAGTCAGCGTGGCTCTCTTTAGGAGGGCTCTTCCTGTGGTAACGAGCGACATTAGAAATAAGCTCAACCTCTGATGCTGAGTAGCCGACCAGCTCACTGTGCTTAATAAGATAGTAAGAGTGCTTATGGTGCTTAGTGTATGTAATATGCTTTCCCACATCACGCAAAAGCGAAGCAGCTTCTAATATTATCCAATCTCTTCCGTCCAAATCTAATTCATCTTTCAGCCCGTCGTATAGCATCTTTGCCAAGTTTCTAACATGGACTGCAGATGGTTCGTCAAAGTCAAATTTATTACCAATCTCCATAAGTCTGGAAAATCTTATATTCTCTGTATTATTTTGGAACGGGAGTTCTATGCCAAGTTTATTTATAGTATCTATTGTCAGCCCTGAACGTAGACCACCATAAAGGGTATAAAAGCCTCTGGCTCCTGTCTCATTCAGTACCAAATCAGATTGAATCGCTGCAGGCAGGATAAGATCACCCCTGCGTTCTTCTAGCCCTTCTGTTTTTACACGCTCTTTGTATGATTTTTGTCCTAAACTTTTAATAAATTTTTTAAGAAAATTTCGTTCTACATATTTAACATTACTATCACGAACTACTTTGTCCCTGTTATGCTTAACCACAGCGATATTGTTCATAGAGCCACCAGTACAGATAACCATATCTATATCTCTACCTAGTCCGACTTCTTTTTGAGTTTGTATAATGTGTTCTTTCATTTTGAGGAGCATTGCAGATGTTGGCGGGTCAGTTTCGAAGAATTCTCGCATAAGCCTGTTGCATCCGAGCGGGAGACTAATAGAGCTTTCTAGCTTGCCGTTGTTAATGATTGTGTACTCGGTACTACCACCACCTATATCAACGACTACCGCCTTTCGGTTAGACAACTCAAAGTTAGCAGTCGCAGCCAGATAAGTGAGTCTGGCCTCCTCCTCTCCAGAGATAACCTCAATCTGTATACCACACTCATCCTCAACACGAATAAGCGTCTCCACAAGATTATCAGCTTCTCTAAAGGCTGCTGTTGCCACAGCTCTGATCCCTTTACAGTCTTTACTTTCGGCAAGCTTTTTTACACCCTTCATCGTCTCAACAATACGGTCTATAACCTCTGGTGTAAAATATCCTTGCGTGTATATTGAGTCGCCAAGACGTAACATCTCTTTGTAGTCTTCTAATATTTTGTAGCTTTTATCTTTGACCTCGGAAATTTGTAAACGGAGAGAATTGCTCCCGATATCGACAACTGCTACGTTAAAGCTTTCCCCAGTACCCATGGATTATCCTTTTTTTCCTTTTATAATACTACGGACTAGACAGCATAAGCCAGTGAAAGAGGGCATTATTTAAAAAAAATTATGTTAGTAAATGGATAATTGATTAAATTCTGATAAAAACTATGATTCGATCTAAGAAATGGCAATATACAATATACTATGTCAAGAAATGGTAAAAAGGCTATACGGTTTGCGGACAACCATACCTAACAAAACTACGAAGTGCAACAAGTGCTAGATCAGCAAACTTGTGCTCGCCTTCAAGAAGAGCTATATGTCCGTCTTCACTAACATCAAACTTTGCTACTTTTATTCCGTTATCATCTGAAACAAAACCGCTACCTTTAGCAATCTGTACAGTCCATCCAGAAAAACAGATGTCACCAGTTACAAGTTTTGAGTAATCCATAGTATCCTCCATATCATTCTCCTTCAAAAGTTTTGCGTATACAGCAATAACTAACTACTGCTGTATACGCTGAAACCTTAACTATTCGCCAAGAGGGAGAACGGTTCTGCCATATACTTCATTAAGTATTTCAGCAGCACCTACATACATAGCGGAGAGCCCGCAGAGCACTCCTTCAAATCCTGCAAATCTTTTTATTGCTACACTGTGGAACATATCGCCAACAGCTAGTAGTATAAATAGTATTGTAAGTAAAAAGAAAACCATCTGAATTGCTTTGTGCATTTTCAGTGTACCTACGAAAAGTATTAGTGAAAAGAATCCCCAAAGGAACAGATATGCTGTCATAGCTGTTGTTGTAGGAGCATCAAAAATGCCAAATTTAGGCAATACGATAATAGCCACAAGTGTCAGCCAGAAAAGACCGTAAGATGTAAATGCAACTGTACCAAAAGTATTTTTCTTTTTCCATTCCATAACACCAACGATAATCTGAGCTACTCCACCGTAGAAAATACCCATTGCAAGTATCGCACTACCGATACCGAAAAGACCGATGTTATGAAGATTAAGAAGTATTGTTGTAAGTCCAAATCCCATAAGACCAAGTGGTGCAGGATTCGCTGTAGAATCCGCGATCACTGTTTCTGCAACTTTAGCTGCGTGATCTAGTGGTGTCACTTTCGCTGTTGCTTCTGCTTGCTTTCCCATAAGAAACCTCCGTGCGTGTTTAACAAAAAAATGAGATAAAAACGGATAATGTTTTATTAATAATAAAACACATCCTTATTCTTAACAAACTATATATCCGACTATTTTCCAATACACAATAACAATTTATGCTATTTATTGACACCTAGCTGGTGTTAATATTCCGTAAAACAACGTTGTTTAACTTTTTTAATAATTGTAAAATATTATTAATAGTACACTTTTTTTAAAGGGTGAATATTTGTTAATAATGATTACACATATAAATAAGATAAAAATATAATTTTGTTATATTTTATATTTATTGAAATAATTACATTATTACTAAAATACCGTATTATTATTTGTTTTGTGGTAATTAAATTTGTAAACGAATGGGTAAATGCCCGAATTTTTTCCGTTGTATCATCCTCACTTATTACATATAGTATATTTAGTAGTTCAGGATGGTTTATTATGTTAAAACTCACTGATATCCAAATACTTAAACTTGGCAAAACCCTGCATCACATACATAACAATAATTTCTTCTATGGGCAGAAATTCCCAGCTGGAAGGCTTTCAAGCTATAGTGAATTTTGCAGTCTCCCTTTTATGACCTATGAAATTCTAGCACAAGGCTATCCTTTTGCTTATTCATGTGCCGACACCAAAGCTCTCACGTCTGGTCATCTTCAAAAGGTGGAAAAGTTATCAGTAATGAATCTATACACCGATAATGACAACGAGCACATAGCGGAGATGATTTCACGATCTTTTAGTATCGCCGGCATTACAGACGAAGACACCATTATCCTTATCAGCAACGAATCTTGTAGTTCAGCATACATAAAAACTAGCGATAAACTTAAACACTTCATAATCCATGGTGGTTCACTTGCGCCTAAAAAACTATATCAGCTTATCAAAGACACAAATGCAACCTGCCTCTTAGGCGACACTACAGATCTTATAAAATTTGTAGATCTATGCAGAGATTCATCGTTTGATCTGTTAGAGACTGAATTACGCACTGGAATTTTTAGTGGCAAGCCACTCACAAACGGCACTCGTAAACATATAGAGAAAGAGACTGGCATGGAAATCTTTCAAACTTCATCTTTCGGAGATTTTCTAGCAGGCTTCGCATCAGACTGCAAAGAACATGACGGAATGCACGTGTGGGATGATCATTACTTAGCGGAGATATTAGATAAGAAAACAGGGAAACCTGTCAAAGATGGCGAAGAGGGTGAACTAATAGTCACAACATTGTCATTATCTGCACTACCATTAATAAGATTTAAGACTGGGAAAATTTCTAAGATAGTATCACGTGAAAAATGTGAGTGTGGACTACATACCATTAAGATTGCTTACTAGATTTAGAAAGTGTGTTCGTAACCTGATCGAGATATATCAGTCTGGGCAGTTCCTGTTTCAAGAACAACTCCTGCGCCTTCTTCAACTCTACCTATATATATAGACTTCGGAGACATCATCTCAAACTCTTTCTTTTTTTCAGAAGGGACTGTAAAAAGGAGAGCAAACTCTTCCCCAGAAGCTAATGCGTACTCGATTGGATTTTCTATACCAACCAATTTATCTACTGGCACCTTATCAGACTCAATAACTATTTTAACGCCACTCTTCTTTGCGATATGCGACGCATCTTTACCTAGACCGTCACTTATATCTATGCAAGAAGTTGCAATACCTGTCTTTCCGAGTAGGTCACCTAGCTCAATTTCAGCTTTTACTAAATAATGGTTATAGTTATCGCTACCTTTGAGTTCAGCCTCAAGCCCCTGACGGACTCTTCCCACTGGTCGAGAGATGTAGACTAGATCGCCAGTTTTCGCTCCGCCCCTCTCCAGCACATATTCGTTCTTTTTGCCTATGATAGTTACTGAAAGAAATAAGGAACTTTTTGATGATGTTGTGTCTCCACCGATCAATTTCAGCCCATAAGTATTAAAAGGTCTGACAATATCTTCGGCTGTGACGCTATACCCTTCAGGAATTGCTATACCAAGGAGAGCATATTCAGCGACTCCACCCATTGCGGCTATGTCACTGACATTTGCTGTTACGATTTTACGCATGATATTAAGAAGTGGTGCACTCTTGGTAAAGTGGACACTCTCAACCATAATATCTTTTGCTATAAGAGTTTCGCCGAACAAGGCGGCATCATCGCCTACCCCTAGTGTGACACCACCATTATCCAGCATTTTAGAGATTTCATCAATTAAGTTGAACTCCCTATTCTTTATTTTCTCATTACTATTCATTAAAATTTATCAACTATTTCACGAAGCTCTTTAGCTGCTTTATAAGGATCTTCCGCAGCACATATAGCTGATGAAACCGCGATACCAGCAACTCCAGTATCTTTCAACTGCTAAGCGTTACTTGCGTTTATTCCACCTATAGCAACAGCAGGTTTGTCTGTTAGCTTGACAAGTTCAGCTATCCCCTCAGGTCCGAGAAGCCCACGAAGGTCCTCCTTGGTCGTAGTAGGGAAAGCTGGACCGACACCTATGTAGTCAGCCTGTTTCGCTATTTCGATATCGTCTTCATCGTTACAGGAATATCCGAACTTCATCTTTGAAAAGGTCTTCTTCGCAACAGAGAGAGGTATATCCTTAGCCCCAATATGCACAATATCTGCACCGAGGGTTGCCGCTAAGTCAGCTCTATCGTTAACAACAAAGAGCACGTCAGTATCAGCTAGTAGTTTCATTACCATTTGACCTACGAAGAATTTCTCCCAAGATGTTCTACCCTTATTCCTCATCTGGATACATGTCACTCCACCCTTAACCACCGCAGGAATAAACTCTTCCAATGGTACTTTCAGCATGTGTGTCTCCAGAACGAGGTAAAGCTTAAGATATTCTTTATTCATAATCGTTACTTGTTTTTTCCTTCATCGATTTTTACAGCACAGAGCTTTCCGCACATAGTGCAAGAATCGAACTCTTTGTTATGTTGAAATTTCTTCCTAGCAGTCTCAGGGTCAATAGAGAGTTCAAACTGTTTTTCCCAGTTGAGTTCTTTTCTAGCTATACCCATCTGCACGTTGCGTTCCCATGCTCCAGGTATACCCTTTTCGATATCCGCGATGTGACCAGCGATACGAGTAGCGATAACACCCTCATACACATCTGATTCATCAGGGAGACAAAGGTGCTCTGCAGGAGTAACGTAGCAAAGGAAATCCGCACCAGCAGCGCCAGCAATAGCTCCACCTATAGCACTTGTTATATGATCATAACCAGGTGCTATATCAGTAGGAATTGGACCGAGTATATAAAATGGAGCGTCATTACAAAGACGCTTCTGAAGTTTCATGTTAGTAGTGATCTGGTTGAGTGGTACGTGCCCCGGACCTTCGATCATAACCTGAACATTTTTAGCATGAGCACGTTTAGCAAGCTCGCCCAGTATAATAAGCTCGTCGATCTGAGGTCTATCAGTCGCATCAGAGATAGCACCCGGACGGAAACCATCACCAAGACTGAGTGTAACATCATACTTAAAAGCGAGGTCAAGCAGGTCATCATAATATTCAAAAAGAGGATTCTCTTTGCCGTTCTTACGAATCCAGTTAGCTAGTATAGAACCACCACGAGATACGATACCACATGTTCTGTCACTGTTGTCCATTCTTGCAACAGACTCTTTTGTGATTCCGCAGTTAACAGTAATATAGTCCACACCTTCGCGACACTGTTTCTCTATGTTTCTAAGGAGTACTTCCTCGTCGATATTATCAGTAGTAAGATCCTTCATCGCAAGCTCAGCTGCAACAGCATATATTGGCACTGTCCCGAGCATTACCGGACAATTAGCCTCAAGCTGACGACGAACTTCATTAAGATCACCACCAGTAGAAAGATCCATAATAGAATCCGCACCAGCTCTAACAGCTGCATCAAGTTTCTTAAGCTCTACATCTATGAAAGCACAGTCTCCAGATGTTCCGATGTTAGCGTTAACCTTCGTCTTCATCTTTTTACCGATCGCACGCACGTCGAATGTTCTATTGATGTTCTTTGGTATAACAACTTGTCCCTTGGCAATGAGCTCTCTCAGTTCCTGCACATCAATAAGTTCGTCTTTAGCTACCTTCTCCATCTCTGGAGTGATGATTCCGTCTTTTGCTGCTTTTAGCTGTGTCATATACTTTTTCTCCAATGTTAGCACATAAAGACTTATCACTATATTGTGACGAACTTCAGTGCTACCTATTTTTACGCCTTCCGTTGGTCGGCTCTCTTTTATTTTAGATACAAAAAAACCCACAAGGCCTAAACCTGTGGGAATATGGGTGTCTTATAGTTATTCTATTAAAAAAACTTAGAGCGCCCGTTCCCTACGCCAGAATTACCTGGATCAGGTTTAAGGGGTATATCTCAGCCACACTAACGTGTAGCACCCCCAGGGTTTGAAAAACAAATATACAACTTTAAAATATTATTGACAAGTATCTATTTTAGACTAAATCAGTAGGATACTGTGAAGTCTAGGAAAACTCCTTTAGCATCACTATAGTTTACATCCAAGTCTGAAACATCGCTCCAGCCTGAACCAGCTTTTGCCACCTCTATAACTTCTGCCAGACTTGTCTCAGTACCTTCGGCTATGATCTCTAATCTGCCATCAGGCAGATTCTTCACATAGCCTGTCACACCAGCTATCATAGAAACGCCCCTGATCACCGAAGCTCTATAACCAACACCTTGCACTCGTCCAGAAGCGATAGCCGTCAGCCTCTTCATATCTAATCCTGCATTCTGATCTTGAATTCTAGATTTATGCCATTGTGTTTAACCACAACAGGATAGGTGCGTTTATCGCCATTTACAGAGTATTTACTCATAAAGCTGGAAGGCTTAAAAGGAATAACAAACCCCCTATCGTCACCACTATTGCTAGTAACCTTTGGAGGGACATACCCTTTCAAATTGATTGGGTACTCATTCCCACATGATGCATCAGAAAAGCCAGAGACTAGCTCAATAGTGTCACCTATTTTCACATTATAAGTATCACCAGAGAGTACTAATTTCTTCTTTCCATTATGCTTTATGATAAAAACTAAATAGTGTCCGTTTCCATTATTTTTCTTAGTTCTTAGATTTATAAAGCCCATCTTCTTGTTATCTTTACGAACAACAATCACAGTATCACTCTTTATCTCTATCTTCTTACGATAATCATTAAGGTCACCATAACCAAGAACATCACTAGATATCCCACGATCGTAGTTAGATTCTACATGAGTAACTTCACAAACGTCACCCTCGTGCACAAGGATACTTGAACCATTTTCAACAATCTTTGGTTCATCATTAACATTAACTACAACATATTCCATCTTTGGTTTACGCAAGAATATTGTCGGAGCCTCAGGGATAATATCATAAAGCCTCATAAACTCATTCACAGCATAGTTGTGATGGAGGACTTTCATCTCCGTAGTAGGAAGATTCTTTGATGATTCTATACCATAGGCTGGTAAACAGTAAGAGCGTAGGGCGTAATAGGTTGCCGTCTTCCTCATCTCTGCAAATTTTGTTCCTGAGTCTTCTGTCTTTGTATTAAAATAGTGCATGAAGTATTGTTCATAACCAATCTTTTTATTGGTCTCATTAAGAACTTCAACAGCATCAGTACGCAAGTCAAGCTCTGTGCCGTCAGCACATGTGAATACGTCAGCGTCAGTAATGATGGACTGACCGAACCTTTTTGGGTTACGCCACTTATCTACATAAGTCGGAGTGTGATACCCCCAACCATCGTGGAGGTTAAGAAATACGTCCGATTCGCTCATCAGCTTCTTTAGAATGCTGACAACTTTATCCATATCGGTCTTTTCAGGTTCGTCTAAAAACCTACGGTTCATATCTCCGTCTGGACCTCTATCATAAAGGATAATCGATTTAAAATTAGCTCTAGGTATTACAATAAGATTACCCTTTTCAAGCTTTAGATCAGAGTAAAGGTCAGCAGATAAAAATCCACCCGGCTCGTCACCCTGAATACCGCCAACGATAAGCATAGTTTTACCGTCTGTACGCCCATTGATACGGTATATATTCAACTCGTAGTTAGTGCCTTTGTAATAGACTTCATGCTTGGTCGATTGACGATTTGCAGCAAAAGCATTTACACTAAGAGATAGTAGTAGCGTAATTAATAATAAAAACCTGATCATTCAGCTCTCCAGTTTTCAGAAACAATCTTGAAATCGCCCGGGCATCCTTCGAGCTTAAGTGTTTTGATACCTATATCTTTATAAGAGTTGCCAGTATACTTTTGGCGGAATTCTATAGTGTAACTAACAGGTGAGCTCGCTTTGAAAGCAATATTCTCAATGGCTACCTGTAGATTGGTGAGTGTTTCAAACTTGCCTGCTTTATCAGCCTTCCATCCAGCCTTGTCCATACCTCTGGTTTTGAACTTATCTGAGTAGAAGCTTATATACTCATCGGCATTACGACCTTCCCAGCTGTTCTTCCAATCTATGAGAAATTCATTAACCTTTGATCTAACGAAGTCTCTTCCATCCTTAGGAATAAATTCCTCCGACACGATCTTAAGTCCGTCAAGCTCACTCTCGAAATAGAAACGTTTCGTACCATAGCTATATACATTCGGTGCGCAGTAGTATTGATCAAACTCTGCAACAGCCTCAGATTTTGTTTGTGAAAAAATTCTGAAATTATCAGCATAAACCTTTCTATATGGGAATATCTCCATAAGGTTTTTCTTGTATGCGAGATAGCTTGCGAAGTTTCTGCCACCCACAGATTTAAAGCCTGCATGGTAGTATGACTGAAAACTATCGAAATCATTATTTTCCCAAGCATCGATATAGTTTGTCACTATCTGCTTTACGCTATTAAAGTGTTCGCGTATTTGATCAACAGCCCCTTGTATGCCTTCATTAGTTATTACCACAGGGGTACCAACTGTAATATATTCACTTAGCATAGAGAGCTTATCGTTCTCCATAGCCACACAACCTTTTGTTACAACTTCAGATCTCTCATCGCTAACACCGTGTAGCCAGATACCACCACCAGTCTTGCCAGCTAATCTGTCTTTCAGGTTAGGGTAGGATAAAGGATAGGCACCAGTCCCATACTGCTTACTAATATCACCATACATACTCTTTAACTTTGCAGGTGATATAAAGCCTGTCACAAAATAAAGTCCCTCTGGTGTCTTTTCATCACCACGGACAACCTTATCCCCTTCTGCTCCACCAGTAAGAACCTTAACTGTTTGAAGCACCTCAGTGCGCCCCTCTGATATTTTGAGGACATGCATCCATTTGCCAGATTTCTCCACCAATATAGCGTTAAAGCTGTCTGTCGGTTCTGCTGAGATGTTCATAAATGTCTGTGCAAAAGAGACAGACGTCAATACGAATAATATTATCAATACTTTAAAAACTGTCTTCATATTTACCACTCGATGTTTTTTCCATACAGGAAGTACCTGTCTAACTTATTCTTCATCATGTTATTCACAGGCTTTGACATACCCACAGGGATATCATAATAATAAAGCGCAGGTCCATGATAATCTTCAACTTTTTCTATGTCAAACCCTTTCAGATATCTTAATGATTCCTCTAGGGAAATTTGGGTTTTTTCCTTACTCTTCATAAGATCAGAAAGTTGCCACATGGCTTGTGAGCTAAGTTCTCCAACTCTTTTAAAGATTAGTATACCATTCTTAGAAAAATTGATACTTCTATCCATCTGGGTCGTAAGATATACTGCACCACCCTTTTCATATAGCTCTGCATATTCAGGAAAGTTATCAAAGAACATATCAACTGATTTATCAGCTTTCATTCTACTAAACTCGCCACCATGGCTATCCTCACCCTTGCGTCTAATGCCAGCGATAAAGAAACCGTCATATTTATCTGTATGTGGCATGTACCTTACCACAAAAGGATCTACTTCCGCATCACCTGAAACTCCCCCTGTATGCTCACCTGCGTTAATATCCACAAGCTCGCAATCGAAATTATCAAGTAAATGCCTAACAACCTCTTCGTTCTCTTCAACAGAGAATGTACAAGTGGAATAAACCATTATGCCACCCTCTTTCAAGGTTTCGAAGGCTGATTCTGCGATCTCTTTCTGGAGTTTTGCCATTCTATCAACATAATCCTGACACCATTCAGAATTAACTGTCTTGTTTCTACCTATCTTATTTTCGTTGCTACAAGGAGCATCAAGTAGTACTCCATCAAAAAATCTATCAAATGTCTTATGGAGCTGTCTTCCGTCTCGTCCAATTGTACGAACAGAGAAGGCACCATATTTTTCTATATTAAACTGTAAGGATTTCATCCTCTTGCCTGATGGCTCGTTGGCGATGATAGCGCATCTGTTACCTAGCAGATCAGCTATGGCGCAGGTCTTTCCACCTGGAGCGGATGCGACGTCCAATATATAAGGATAATCAGGCATAAGCTTACACAATGTTTCAGCAGCGAAAACTGACGATGGATTCATTATATAGAACCCGCCAGTCTGGAAACCAACTGTCCCAGTCAGCTTAGCTTCACCACTATCTACACTGTATACTTCAGGAAGTTCCTCAGATTTTGTTAGCTCGACACCTTCATTATTAAGCTCAGATATGTAGTCTGCGCTTCTAGATGAGGCAATACGGATATATTTATGCCTCGGTCCATTTAGACTCGCAAAAAAGCTTTCTGCTTGATCACCAAGCATTTGTGTGTATTTTTCAACAAATTTAGTATTTAGCATGTGCGCAAGGATAAAACAATTATATTGAGTTATCAACATTAATGTAGTAAATTTCAACCATGAAAATAGTTGTAGCAGGAGCTGGCGAGGTTG
Organism: Denitrovibrio sp.; assembly: GCA_002869185.1. Classification (GTDB taxonomy): domain Bacteria; phylum Chrysiogenota; class Deferribacteres; order Deferribacterales; family Geovibrionaceae; genus Denitrovibrio. The sequence goes on from PKTN01000005.1 coordinate 216,345, forward strand.
GATTCCACATCGCTGAGCACCTCATCAAAGAGGGGAAGGACGTTGTCCTTATCGAAAGAGACCCCGATCGAGTCAAATTTGTATCTTCACACCTTGACTGCCTTGTTATACATGGAGAGGCAACAAATCTAGAAATATTAAAACAAGCAGGAATACAGAAAGCTGATGGTTTTATCAGTGCCACTGACTATGACGAAGTAAATATGATCACTTGCTTCATCGTTAACAGCGAGTACAAGGTACCTGTAAAGATTGCTCGTGTCCGCAATATGGAATACTCCAAAACTAGATTGGTCGGACAAAAATACAGCGGAATCGATTATATCGTTAACCCTGAGGTTGAAGCTGCAAAAAATATTGCCCTGACCGTTCAGCACGGTGCTACTAGTGATATCTTCTTATTCGAAGATAGCGACATACAGCTTAGAGATATATTTGTTGATGAAGACTCTTACTTTTGTAACAAACCTATGAAAGACCTGAAGCAAGAGCTTAAAGAAGATTTTATCATAGCCGGTATCCTCAGAGATTCAGAAGTGATCGTGCCTACAGGAGAGACTGTTCTCCAACAACAGGATCACATATATATAATTGCAACTATGCGTTCCTTCATGCAAATACTTAAAAAGACTTGAACACCACACAAAAAGCTTAAAAGAGTAATAGTGCTGGGTGGTGGGAAGATCGGTAGATATGTAACAGAATTTCTTATCAAAATGGGTAAGAATGTTACGCTTGTCGATATAGACTATGAACACTGTAAGAAGCTTTCCGCTGATTATCCAGACGCCCTTATCCTTAATGCAGATATATCTGATGAATCACTCTTTGATGATGAAAATTTAGCTTCAGCAGATGCTATCGTCACTACTACATCCAACGAAGAGCTCAATATCCTTGCAGCAGTATACGGTAAATCTATGGGGATAAAAAGAGCTGTGGCTCTTGTAAATAAATCTAACTATCTAAGCATAGCAGATAACCTTGGGATTGACTCTACTGTCAGTCCTAAACTTAGCTCTGTAAATGCAATACTAAAACATATCAGACGCGGAAACGTTAAGTCTGTTTATAAAATTTTTGACGGTAAAGCAGAAGTATCTGAGTTTAACTTACATCATGACGCACCTGTCGCAGGTAAAGCACTCAAAGATATCAAGCTTCCATCAGGCAGTCTTATTCTCTCTGTGTCCCGTAATGGAAACAGTATCGTCCCTGATGGAAATTTTGAGCTGAAAGGGAACGACTCTGTTATTACATTTTGCGCTAAGGATACTGCGGATTCTCTGCAGAAATTCTTCTCTGGTAAATAATATATGCATTATAAGCTTATCTTAAAAACCATTGCCATTATTCAACTTGTCATCGCATTCTTTCATATGGTTTGCGCTGGGATAGCCTTTTATTATAACGAATCAGAAGCACTCATGGGCTTTGCTGTATCCATCACCCTTCTTGTAGGTTTTGGTGCTTTTTTTATCATATTCTACAGACAAACAAATCCAGACAATGTTTCAACAAAAGATTGTTTTTTGCTTGTAACTTTAAGCTGGCTAGCAGCATCTCTTGGCGGTTCTCTACCTTTTTATATCTCTGGTGCTATACCTTCATATACTGATGCTTTCTTTGAAACTATCTCAGGGTTTTCGACAACAGGAGCTAGTATCTTGACAAATATTGAGGGGCTCCCACTCTCTATACTTTTTTGGAGATCGCTTACTCACTGGTTAGGCGGTATGGGTATTGTTGTTTTAGCTGTTGCTATCCTTCCTCTACTCGGCATCGGAGGCATGCAGCTCATCAAAGCGGAAGCACCTGGACCTACTGTAGATAAAATTACACCAAGGATAACAGAAACAGCCAAATATCTTTGGTACATATACGTCCTCTTCACTGTTTCGGAGACAGTACTCCTTATGTTTGGAGGAATGAATCTATATGATGCTCTCACTCACACATTTGGAACAGTGGCAACTGGCGGTTTTTCTACTAAGAACAGTAGTGTAAGTCATTTCGACTCAGCATACATAGACTGGGTAATTACTATATTTATGATTTTTGCAGGTATAAACTTTGCCCTCCACTTTAAACTGCTCACTGGCAGATTTAAAAGTATTACAAAAGATTCTGAGCTTAAGGCTTATTTGGCAATAATAGTTATAGCGACATTAATAATAACCTTCTCTCTGTCTGGAACCGTTTACGATACATTCACTGAGAGTCTTCGTTTCGCAGCGTTCCAAGTAGCAACCTTTATCACAACAACGGGATTCGCTACTGCAAACTACGAAAACTGGCCATCACTAGCACAGATCATCCTGTTTATGCTTATGTTTGTAGGAGGATGTGCTGGCTCAACTGGTGGTGGAATAAAAGTTATCAGGCTTGTGACACTTCTCAAACAAGGGATCAATGAGATGAAATACCTTGTGCATCCTAGAGGGATATTTGTTATCCGACTTAGTGGTCAAACTGTAAAGAAGGACATAGTCTACGCTGTTAGCGGTTTTTTCTTTCTATATATCTTCCTGCTCCTTGTTGTCACTATGATCGTGGCGACTAGCCATGCAGACGTGCTGACGGCCTTTACAACTGCCCTATCGACAGTTGGTAACATCGGACCGGGATTTGGAATGATAGGTCCTACTGAAAACTATGCTTTTTATCCAGACTATGTTAAGTGGGTATTAAGTGCTGCCATGATCATCGGAAGGCTAGAGATATATACTATCCTTGTCCTTTTCACCCCTATGTTCTGGAAAAAATGAGCACATATAAGATTTTAGTAACAGGAGTTGTCCAAGGTGTTGGGTTCCGCCCATTCATCTTCAAACTTGCTGATGGTTATGGGCTAAAAGGCTACGTAACAAACAATTCTTCCGGTGTAGAGATACTTATCAATTCTAGTGAAAATGTCCTCCATAAATTCTTAAGTGATATTGAGACTAGATGTCCCCCACTCGCTCACATTCTTTCAATCACTCATTTTGAGATAGATGAGATAAAGTTTGAAATATTTGCAATCGAGCCATCTAAAGTTTCAGCAGGGATTACTCTTGTCTCTCCTGACACTGCAATTTGCAAAGATTGTTTAAAAGAAATTTCCGACCCTAGCAACAGACGCTATCAATATCCATTCACTAACTGCACTAACTGCTGGCCAAGATATTCAATTATCAAGTCTATGCCTTATGATAGACCCACCACAACCATGTCAAAATTCCGCATGTGTAAAGAGTGCCAAGCGGAGTATGATGACCCTACTGATAGGAGATTTCATGCGCAACCTAATGCCTGCCCAGCTTGTGGACCCATGGTCTATATCGGAAAATATGCAGGGATAAATGCTATTCGCGAAACAGCTAAAATCATAAACGATGGTGGGATAGTTGCAGTAAAAGGGCTAGGAGGGTATCACCTTATTTGTGATGCAACCCAGAATATACCCGTCAAAACATTACGTAATCTTAAAAATAGACCAGATAAACCACTCGCTGTAATGTGTGAAAATTCTACTATTCAAAAATATGTAAATAATGAACCAGCTCTAAAACTATTTAATTCTCCACAAGCTCCCATTGTCATCATGAATGCTCCTGATGCTCCTATATCCCCTCAGGCAAACCCAATGTCTGACAATATTGGTTTTGTATCCCCATACACTCCGTTGCACAAGATACTTTTGGATGCTTGTGATACCGACTTTTTGATAGCCACAAGCGGAAACAAAAAAGATGAGCCTATTGCGAAAAACGATAGGGAAGCTGAAAAAGCTCTATCAGGTTTTACATCTCATTTCCTGCATCACACAAGACCTATACACAATAGACTAGATGACTCACTAGCAACCATCGTAGACGACACTCCCTATATTATGCGTCGTGCCAGAGGTTTCGCCCCATACCCTGTGATGCTTCCATCATCTGTTGACGGATGTGTGCTAGCAGTTGGAGCGCACCTCAAAAATACTATAACAATTGCAAAGGGGAAATACGCTTTCGTCAGCCAATACATTGGCGATTTAGATAACCCTGATACATGTGATTTTTTCGAAGAGACAATAGAGAAGATGAAGACTTTATATGGGTTAGAACCTGACAGAGTTGCCTGTGACGCCCATCCTGACTATCACAGTAGCAAATATGCTAAAGAAACAGGTTTGCCTATCCAAAAAGTTCAACACCACGTGGCTCACATGATGGCCTGTATGGCTGAGAACGGCTTACGTGATGATGTACTGGGCGTAATTCTAGACGGGACAGGGCTTGGAACAGACGGTACTATATGGGGTGGTGAGTTCTTGATGATGAAAGATAGAAAAATATCACGCCTTCTATCCTTCCCAAAGGTTATGCAACCTGGGCTTGACGGTGCAGCTAAGAATCCTGGCAGAATGCTTGTATCTTATCTTCACCACTTCGGGCTACTTAACAAATATGCAGATACTCTCACAAGCAAATTATTTATTCCAGAAAAAGATATACGCTTAACTGTGAGTATGATAGATCGAAATATTAATTGCATTCCAACAACTAGTGCTGGTCGTTTTTTTGAAAGCCTTGGTGCAGCTATATCTGGTATCACTACAAACCTTTTTGAAGCTCACTCTGCTATGAAATTTGAAGGTCTTGCTCAATCTGCTGAGGATATTAGTCAAGATATAACAGATGTTAAGTCTGACGATTTCTACAAAAATTTATTTTCCTACGCAATGGAAGTCACTAATAATAATGACCCTAAAGAAATCGCATCACGCAATCTACATGATCAAATAGTAAAAAAAATCATCTTTGAAGTAGAAAAAGTCCAAAGAGAAATGGGAATAACTGACATTATCTTATCTGGCGGGGTATTTCAGAATATTCTTTTAACGCAACAACTTCAAAAAATATGCGACCTAACTATTTATCGACATAAAGCTATACCGCCAAACGACTCTTGTATCTCTTTGGGACAGGCTTATTATAATACTTATTCCAAAATTAAAAATTTTAGTTCATAATTCATACATACAATAATAAAAGGAACTGATTAAATGACCCTAAACAAAACTTCTATACTTTTAATGTGCGACAAAAACCATAATTGCGACGCTCTCAAAAAGGCTATTACTGAGCTCCCTTATGACGTAATCATCTGTGACTCTCGTACTGAAGCAGAAATACTTCAGGCAGAAAGTCCTAGAGATATCGTCATTACAGAGTATAGTTTAGAAGATACAAATGGTGTCGATTTCCTAAAATCTACCCTTAAGTTACATTCTGGCTCTGCCAGAATAATCGTTGGTGAAGCATCCAACGAAGAGCATATTGTAAAAGCAGTCATTAAAGGTATCGCTTGTGCTTATCTTGAAAATACCGGAGACAGTAGCCTAATAAGAAAAAAGATTGCAGATATCGTCCGCATTCGTCAATCAATGAATAATCAAAAACTAATAGAGCTTCTACCTGGAACAACAGACCTACCTATTAATATGATTGTCTATGAGCAACTAATGGAAGCTATAAATGACGAAAAGTCTGTCCCTGAGCTTGCTAAAATCATTTCAAAAGACGTAACTCTGACAGCTAAAGTGTTGCAGGTCGCTAATTCTGCTTTTTATGGTAATTTCAGCGGTACATCAGTTGAAAAGGCAATGCTTTATATGGGTTTGAATCCAATTAAAGATATAGTACTCCTTCACTCTTTAGCAACAAATCTAAATATGAACGCATCTCAGAATCATGAGCTCGAAGAAATAGTAAAACATTCTATTGAAACAAACTATTACATGCATGCAATCTCTAAAAAAGTTCCTAACTGCCCTATATCAGCGTTGAATAACTCTATAGGAATTATCCATGATATAGGTAAACTTGTTCAGCTTGTTTTCTTTCCAATGGAGTACAGTACTATAGATGAATACCGAGATGAGAACCAGAGTGCAGACTACTACACATGTGAGCTTGCCACAGGCAACTCTGCGGTTAAACACTCTGAAATCGGTGCATATTTCCTTAGATGTTGGAACTTCAACCAGTACTCTGTAGAAGCGGCACTCTTTCACCATGAACCTGAGCTGGCAAGTGAAGAGATGAAACCTTGTGTTGAAGCACTCTTTTTGGCTAATACAATAGCTGATATTAGAGATGGGTATGATTAGTCACTTGAAGATGCTCTTGCTAGATGTACTAAGATAGAACTGAAACCTGAAGACATATTAACTATTCTGCCACCTATGTAACCTACTGCTTAGGGTCTAATATATCTCTAAGCCCTTCACCTAATAAATTATAACCGAGAACAGTGATAAATATAGCTATGCCTGGGAAAAAAGATAGCCACCACGCAAACATGATATTATCCTTCCCTGCTGTTAATATATTACCCCATGACGGTGTCGGAGGTTGAACTCCTAGCCCCAAAAAACTGAGTGATGATTCTGTAAGTATCGCACCCGCAACACCTAATGTCGCTGTAACAAATATTGGTGTCAATACATTCGGAAGGATATGCTTGCTAAGTATAAGCCACGACGGAATCCCTTGAACTTTCGCTGAGACGATAAAATCCCTTGTCTTCACACTAAGTACTTCTGCTCGGACAAGCCTAGTTACACCCATCCAGCCTGTCAAACCTATAATCGCCATAACATTAAATATTGAAGGATTTAGAAACGCTATCACAGCCAAAATGAGAAAAAATGAAGGGAAACAGAGCATTATATCTACGAATCGCATAATAATAAGGTCAACGAAACCACCAAAATAACCTGCAACGAGACCTAATAACAGACCTATTGAAATAGATATACCTACTGCAACAAAACCAACAAATAAAGAGATACGGCTACCGTATACTATTCGACTGAAAACATCCCTTCCAAGATCATCTGTTCCAAAGTAGTGGTCAGCCGATGGAGCCAAGAATACTGAATCAAAATTTATAAACGACGGATCATGTGTTGATATATATGGAGCAAATATAGCTAAAGCTACAAAGATAAGTACTATAATCAGACCTGAGTAAAAGAGTATATTTTTGTTTACCTTGCTTAAAAGTCTACTTCTTCCCATATCGAATCCTCGGGTCAACAAGCCCATAACTTATATCTGCGACAAGGTTACCTATGAGAGTTAAAATGGCACCAAGAACCAAAACACCCATTACTACTGGATAGTCTCTAGCCATTACTGACTGGTAAAAGAGTTGTCCCATTCCAGGTATGCTGAATATTGATTCAAAAATTACGCTACCACCTATCAACCCTGGTATAGAGAGACCAAGTATCGTAACAACAGGCAGAAGCGCATTCTTAAGTGCATGTTTAAAAACTACCCTTGTTTCGCTAAGTCCTCTTGCCCTCGCACTAGTTACATACTCCTCTCCAAGTACCTCTAGCATTGAGTTTCTTGCAAACCTTGAAAGCCCTGCAAGACCACCAAACACAGACAAAACTATAGGCAAAAAGGCGTGATGAACTATGTCCCACATCTTTCCTAGAGTTGTGAGTTGGTCATAGTTATATGACTTCAAACCAGATATTGGCAACCAACCTTTAACAACACCAAAATAGTACATACACATCAGTGCCAGCCAAAAAGTAGGTACAGCAAACCCTACAAAGACAAAGACCGTAACAGATTTATCAAAAATTGAATTTTGCCTATATGCAGACAATACCCCCAAGGGGAGTGCTATAAAAAATATTAAGACCATCCCAGCTACATTCAGATATATAGTGACAGGCATCCTTTCGTTGATCTTCTCCATAACAGTCTTGCCGTCAGGAGCAAATGATTCACCAAAATCAAGTACGGCAACACGCTTTACCCAATCGATATATCGAACATGTAGAGGTTTATCTAACCCATAAAGTTTTACGAATTTTTCATGTGCGGATTCAGAAAATTTAGGATTCATAGACGAAAGAAATTGGGCTGGGTCTCCGGGAGCCAGATGAATGACAGCAAAACAGATTATCGTGATGCCTATCAAGAGAGGCACCATTCCGGCTAGCCTTCTGGCTATATAATTAAGCATAATTCGTTTCCAGTATTACTACTGCTCAAACTTATATTTTTGATTCTCTTTTTTCACCCACCACTTATCTTGGTTATGAGTTAAACCGGCAGGTGCTGTATAAACATCTTCAAAACGCTTAGAGACTGATACCAAAGCATATGGCACATACAAGAAAGTATATGGCTGGTCTTCAGCTATGATCTCTTGAGCCTTATGATAAAAGACTTTACGTTTTTCAGGATCAAACTCTTTACGTCCAGCAATGAGAAGTTTATCGAGTTCTTCATTCTTATAGCATATGAAATTCAGTTTGCTACCACCGCAATTTTTGGAGAACCAAACGTCATATAGATCAGGATCATTTGTTATATTCCAACCGAGCACTACTGCATCAAATTTTTGTTTATTAACATACTCATTTATGAATGTTGCCCACTCAAGGACTCTGATATTAACTTTAACGCCAACTTTAGCCCAGCTCTGTTGCAATGTTTCACATATCTTAGTACGAACAGTATTCCCCTGATTAGTCATAAGCTCAAACTGAAACTTCTTACCTTTTTTATCGAGGATGCCATCACCATCTGAGTCAGTCCAACCAGCTTCAGCAAAAAGCTCTTTAGCCTTTTCTATGTCATAGTTATACTTCTTTACCTTATCATTGTACCAGATTGTCCCTGGTTTATAAGGTCCTGTGGCAGGAATACCAAGCCCAAAAAGAATTCCCTTAACCATGTCTTCCTTTGGTGTCGCATATGTTAATGCTTGGCGTACCCTCTTATCGTTAAAAGGCTTTTTAAGCTGATTATACCCAACATAAGTATAGCCAAAGCTAAGGTACTTATATTTATCATACTGATCGTTATATTTTGGATTATTATCAGTCTGTCTCGTCCACTGAAGTGTGGTGAGTCCCGCTATATCTACTGCACCATTAAGATGTTCAAGAAATGAAGTCGCTGTGTCAGGGATAACTCTCATCACTCTTCTATCTATATAAGGTCTACCCTTAAAATAGTCATCATTAGCAACAAGTGTTATGGACTCGCCAGCTTTCCATTCTTGGAATTTGTAAGGTCCAGTGCCAACAGGTTTTCTAAGGAGTGGCGACTTTGTAACGTCCTTCCCTTCAAGAAGATGCTTAGGCAGGATAGCCATACTCCAGCTCATTAGCGCTGGTGCAAACGGCTCACCATATGTGACTTTTACAGTATATTCATCAATAACTTCAAATGATTTAACAAGACGAAAATCAGCATCGTATGATGTTGGTGTCTTATCATCGATCATAAATTTGTAGGTAAATTCAACATCAGCAGCTGTAAATGGCTGACCATCATGCCACCTAACGTTTTCGTTAAGATGAAATATGATCTCTAAGCCATTTTCAGAAATGTCCCAACTCTTAGCAAGATCACCAACGATATTTAAGTCTTTATCGTATTCGACAAGACCATTATATATCTTTAATGCAGCGTCATGTGAGGCAGAATCTGATGTAATGTTATAGATAAGTCCTGTGGCATCACCAAGACTAGACTCAATGAACGCATCTCCATTAACTGGAGCTTTATTCACTTTAGCCGTAACTTTCTTGGTTGTTGTGCTCACTTTCTGATTTTCGGCACTATCATCTTTCTTATCTCCACAGGCAAATAGCCCTAAAGATAAGATTACAGCGACAAAGAGCCTTAAGATCACTTGGACTCCGAAGGAACTACAGGTTTTTCAGCTGGAGCAGGAACAGTTTGTTCTGTTGCCGCTGGTTTAAACTGGTCAACAACACTATCCGTAGTCTTCTGTGTAGATAAAATAGCAAGTGTCAGCGATGTCAGCATAAAAAGAATCGCTACGATTGTTGTAATCCTGTTCATTATATTGACTGGTGTGCCAGGTCCAAAAACGTCACCCTGTCCACCACCGAAAGCAGCTCCAAGTGACGAGCCTTTACCCGCCTGAAGAAGGACTGCCATAATAAGCAAAAAACAAACAAAAAGGTGCAATGCAAGAACTATAGTATACATTAAAATCTCCGTTAACTATTAAAATTGATCAGCTTGCCAAACGTTGTGGCGTCAAGGCTGGCTCCGCCCACAAGGGCTCCATCTATATTTTCGCGCATCATGAGAGCAGACACATTGTCTGGTTTCACGCTGCCACCATATAAAATTCTTACTTTATTTGCAACTACAGGACCAAACATCTTACTCAGATGGGCTCTTATACTTGCATGAATCTCTTCGGCATCTGCTGGTGTAGCAGTTTTGCCAGTCCCAATAGCCCATACAGGCTCATATGCGATCGTAACTTTGTTCATCCGATCCATGTTTACACCATGAAGCCCCATACCAACTTGATACAGTACAGTATCTTTGGCAACGCTAGCTTCTCTCTCTTCGAGGGATTCACCAACACAGAGGATAACTTTCAGGTTGTTGCGAAGAGCCGCTCTAACTTTTGCGTTGATCTCTTTGTTAGTCTCTTTATAGATAGCACGTCTCTCTGAGTGACCTACAATAACTGTATCAGCACCAGTAGAAAGAACCATATCTGCACTAACTTCGCCTGTAAATGCTCCCTTCTCTTCAACAGAGATGTTCTGAGCTCCAACTGAGATATCGTATCCCATGCTTCTAATAGTATCTGCCACCTTCGCAAGTGAACAAAAATCAGGTGCGACACCTATATCTACTTTTGTATAATCAATCTTAATAGAAAGCATAGATGCTATAAGGTCAGCAGACTCTTGCATGTTCAGATTCATCTTCCAGTTTCCATATATTAATGGTTTTCTCATTAGAATTACTCCGAAGGTTCAGTAGTTGGTGTAGTGCTTGTAGAGCCCATTGAACAGTTTCCGTTAAAAACAACACCCTCTTCTACTTTAAAGATAGGCGTATTGATTGTTCCTGTAACATAAGCAGGCTTATAAAGCTCTACTTTCTCTTTAGCATTGATAACTCCATCAAATCTGCCAGAGATTTTAACATCGCCAGCTTCAATTTCTGCTTTCACATTCCCAGAACCAGCTACAACAAGAGTGTCTGTAGTCTTAATATTACCTTCGAAATTGCCGTCAATCCTGACGAGTCCGTCGAAGATGAGAGTACCGTTAAAGCTAGTATTCTTTCCGAGGAAAGCGTCTATACTGTTGTTATCTTTACCTTTCATCTATTCCCCTCTAATCGTTTTTATAATTCTGTCCAGATCATCGTCACTGGAGTATTTTATCTGTATTGTCCCGCCCTTTTTACCAGGCTTGATTTCAATCTTAGTTCTGAAAAACTCTTCCATCTCTGCCTTAAGGCTCATGACAAAGATATTCTCGTCCTCTTCCTGTTTCATGATCGTCTCGCGTTCCTTTCTGGACACAAGTTTCTCTACATCACGGACGGAAAGATTATTCTCTATTATTTTGATAAGAATTTCAACAGCCTTCTTCTCATCTAGCCCAATAAGTGCTCTTGCATGCCCCTCTGAGATGTGACCTTGCTCTAGAGCCATGATAACTCTTTCAGGCAAGCCGAGTAGCCTAATAGTGTTTGCAACCGCAGAACGACTCTTACCGACCACGTCAGCGACATCCTCTTGACGATACTCGTGTGTATCCATCAGATTTTTATAAGCACGTGCAAGTTCGAGTGGACCCAGATCCTCACGCTGTATATTCTCTATCAGAGCAAGCTCAAGCTTCTCTGTCTCTTTTGTTATCTCGCGTACTACAGCTGGGACACGGCGAAGTCCAGCTAGTCCTGCGGCTCTCCATCTTCTCTCGCCAGCGATGATAATGTACGTACCCTCTTCCTCACCTTTAGCGAGAACCATAGGCTGAATTATTCCATTTTTTCTAATAGAATCTGTCAGCTCAGCGAGTGCCTCTTCATTAAAGACCTTTCTAGGCTGCTCTGGGTTCGGAATTATATCCGCAATATCTATTTCATTGATGATTGTTCTGGTCTTTTCCGCTTTCGGTATAAGGGATTCGAGCCCTTTACATAATGAACTCTTTTTCATGAAAGCCTCGCAAGCATCTCTTTGGCTAGCTCAATATAGCTAGCTGCGCCTTTAGATTTTATATCATATTCAATAATTGACTGTCCGTGGCTAGGAGCCTCACTCAGTCTAACATTTCTCGGAATAATCGTATCAAATATACTGTCGTGAAGAAACTCTTCGACCTGTTTCTGAACCTCTTTAGAAAGGTTATTCCTAGGATCATACATAGTGAGAAGTATCCCTTCAAGCTCAAGGTCTTCATTAAGGCTTTCTCTAATCAGTCTGACAGTATTAAGCAACTGTCCTAGACCTTCCATAGCGTAGTATTCGCATTGGAGAGGAATCAGTACCGAATTTGCTGCCGTAAGAGAATTTACAGTTAGAAGCCCTAAAGATGGCGGACAGTCTATCATTACAAAATTATATTCATCACATACTGTAGTTAAAATTTTCTGAAGCTTCGTCTCTCTAGATATCTCTGTCACAAGTTCTATCTCAGCAGCGGAGAGGTTTATGTGCCCTGGGATGATATCAAGATTCTCAACCTTGGTAGGTCTGATAGTGTCTTTAACTTTTGCTCTGCCGATAAGCACGTCATAAATGGACGCATCATCATCAGACAGCTCCACGCCAAGACCGCTGGTTGCGTTCCCTTGTGGATCCATATCCACAACAAGAACCTTAGCTCCAGCAAAGCCGAGAGCGGAACTCAGATTTATCGCAGTGGTTGTCTTGCCGACCCCACCCTTTTGGTTCGCTATAGCGATTATTTTTCCCATTGCCTCACAGAGTAATAAATTACGACCCAAAAATCAATAAGGGTTTCGTATACCTTTCATTTATTTAATAGATTTAACACGATCATATATAATAGATAAGAAGAAACAGACAGCAGAAACAGAAATAATACTTGCGCCAGAGGTCAGATTAAAAGTGTATGACATAAAAAGACCTACCAAAGAAAAGATCAGCGAGAAGATTGTGGAATAGATCATCATACCTTTCAGGCTGTTTGATCGTCTCTCTGCTATATATGGAGGGATGGTCAGCATAGAGATGATGAGTATCAGACCAACAACCCTAATAAGCAGGACAACAGCTAAAGCTGACATTACAAGCATTGAAGCGTATATCAGATCAGACTTAACACCCATGCTAGTTGCGAAATCAGCATCGAAACTAACAGCGTGTATCTGCCTGTACCATTTAAGGATATAAAGGACTATCACCCCATCAAGCACACCCATGTAAATAAGGTCAGCCATAGGGACTGATAGGATACTACCAAAAAGGTAGCTCATAAGATCTACATTATAACCGGGTGTAAGGTCTATAAGGATTATACCAATCGCCATACCAAAAGCCCACATAGCACCAATAACAGTGTCTGATCTGTGCTTATCATTCTTTGTGATATAAGCCATAATAAGTGCCGCAACCACAGCAAATACTCCAGCACCAAGCAGTGGCGAAATGCCGAGGAAGAACGCAAGCCCTATACCACCATAAGCAGTGTGAGCTATACCTCCCGAAATGAAAACTATTCGGTTTACCACAACAAGCGAGCCTATTATCCCACATGCGACTGATGCCAAGATGCTAGCTATTATTGCGTTCTGCATGAACCCGTATGATAAAATATCCATTAGTGATCATGCTCCTTGAGCACTCTGTGCGGATGCCCATGCGCCACCAGCTCCACAGGACAACCATCCACCACACCGTAAGACTCATGTATCATATCCTCTGTAACCTCTGCTTCGTCATGCTTATGAACATGACCGCTAACACATGCCACGGAAGTTGCGTATTTTGGGATTATAGTAAGGTCATGGCTAACAACCACAACTGTCATCTTTTTATTTAATTCAGCAAGTAGGTCATATATCCGTGTCTGCCCATGCAGATCAACACTGGATGCTGGTTCATCCAAAAATATCAGTTCTGGTTCTATAGCTAAAGCCCTAGCCATAAGAACACGCTGACGCTGACCACCAGAAAGATCGTCCATTTTTTTATCTGCGACATTGAGTATCGATAGGTTATCCAATATCTGGTCAATAAACTTAATCTCACTAACATCAGAAAGGCTCTTTTTTGTGAGCATTCTGCCCATTCTAGCAACCTCACGAACAGTAACAGGGAAACCTCGCCCAGCAGAAACATCCTGTGGTACGTAGCCGATTAATCCTGTTGCACCAGAGGTCTTACCGAAGACAGAAACCTTACCACTATCGGGTTTGAGAATACCCAAAAGGATTTTGACAAGTGTAGACTTTCCGCCACCGTTTGGACCGATCACAGCTAAAAACTCACCTCTATGGATAGACATATCCACATCAGTAAGCACCTTGACCTCTCCATAAGAGAAATTGAGTTTCTCCACAGTGACTATTTTTTCTGTATTAATCAAACTATACACCTGTCATATATAAGAATATCCAAGTGTATTCCTTTTATAAATAACACACAATAGATTTTTTAGAATACTACCGGCTGTTTAGGTGGAATTTTCACCCTTTTCTGTGTTTTTTTACTAACATTAAAACGTCCCATCGCATCATAATCTGGCTCGCTCTTGAAATTGAACATGTCACATGCGAAATAATAGAAAATATCCTTCCACCACTCTATCGCAAACTCTCTATCAGCAAGGAACATCTTAATAACCTTCAGAGGGTTTCTGAAAAGCTCAACAAGTGGTCCAGTCTGATTTGACGGATCACGGAAGCACTCCCAGTCACACAGCTTACATTCAGCCTTCTGCTTTATCTTATTTATGTCTAAATCTTCATATGCTCCCATGTTTGCGGCAGCTCGAAAACCGCATGGATAAGCATTCCCAGAGCCACTCTCTACAAAAAAATAATCGATTCCTCCGTAGCAAGCGAACCCTGCATTCTCTTCCCCTCCGTACTGTCTTACCAAATGTATAAGTGAACTCCGAGGAGTAAATATCCTGATACGCCCACGGTACTCTGGGATGACATTGTACATCGCTTTAAACAGATAGTGTTTTTCAGTATCGTTATAGCTGACAATATCGTCGATTGATTCTGCCTTATAGACTGCGTCAGTCTGCATACTCATAGGGTAGCAAGCATTTGCAATAGTAAATCACATCCCAGCTGCAAACTCATAAAATCGCCTAAAGCCTTCTACATATGCCTCGTAAAATTGCTCTCGTTCAGCTATCGAGCTCGTTGATGTAAGTCCAATCTTCTTCTTAACTATTGTCCTATTGATACCTAGATTAGCCGAAGGGAATATACCCTCTTCACGAAAAACAAGTAGAGCTGTCCTGATACCGTCTACAACACCATCAAGTCCTCTATTCTTTTCATGCTCCAAGATATCCCAAGTATCTAAACTGATCCAGAAAGTATAAAGACCACTCTTTTTCAGCTCTTTGGCGAATTCTCGCATTTTTTCAACAAAGCCCTGTTTATTCGAATTTTGAAACATATACCCATTCGTTCCAGTTCGAATATATGGGATTTTTTTATCACGACCATAACGAATACATTCCATTAGGTCTTTTTGAAACAAGAATGGCTCACCACCAGTAAATGATAGAGCTTTCACCTTGTTCTTTGCACCTCGATCTATGATACGCTTCATCGCATCAACATCTAGCCTTGTACGTTTGAAATCTTCCTGTTTACGCATCCCACACTGTGGGCAGGTTGCATTGCAAAAGTCAGTGGTTTGTATGATAAGCTGTCCCGGTGTTCGTCCTCTAAGGAGCGAAGGCAAACTAACTAGAACATCTTTGGCAAATGATAATACCATCACTTACACCGCCACTTTCTGAGCATACTTCTGCTTCATCCCAACTGGTTTTGTAGGCTCAGTAAAAAGATCTTCCATAACGATATCCCAGTTGAAGTTAGCCAAAACACGCTGGCGTGCATTCATCCCAAATATCTTATATCTATCTCTGTCACGATAGAACAGCTCAATGAATGACTCTAATTTCTCCAGCCAATCCTGATAGTCATCCGCCCTCGCTACCAAACCAGTCGATTTATCCTGAATGATCTCCTTTGGTCCACCCATATCAGAGACCACAGCAGGGAGACCACAAGCCTGCGACTCCAAAACAACCATACCGAATGTGTCAGTATTACTTGGGAAGACAAATAGGTCAGCATCAGCATAAATGTCTGGCATTTGCGAGTGATCAACCTCACCTTTTATTATTATACTCTTACGATCTGCCGCCCACTTTTCCATGCGTTCGCTATATGGACCGTGACCAACAACGATTAGTCTTATATTATGCTTCAGCTCAAGCTCATCAAAGAGTCTCATAAGAAAGCCTAGATTCTTATCCTTTGACACACGTCCGCCATAGCAAAGCGTAAATGGGTCATCAGTGTTTTTCTCCACAGGCTTAAACAACTCTGCATCAATTCCACGCCTAAAAACACTCATCTTGCCACGGGCAATTCCACGACCTTCAAGGTAATCAATGTACTGCTCAGAGGTTGTTTTAAGTTCTGTCACACTGTCGAAAAACCATTTTGTATACCACTCCACAAGGCTTGTAAGAGACTCATTCTTCGCTATCGCTGCTACCTCTCCTGTGAAGTCAGTGTGATAAATCCCTGTACTCTTCACAGATAACAACCGACTTGCAAGTAGCCCAACCAGACCAACAGGTCCCGGTGTGGAGATATAGACCTCATCTGGTTCAAAGTCGTAAATATCCTCAAGAGCTGCTATTAAAGATGGGATTTTTACATTAAGTTTCTCATAATACGGAAGCTTAAAAGATGTTACAGGCTTTAGGTTCATAAGATTTGCTGGAAGTCTTTCGTCAAGCTCTTCAGGAAGAAGTGATGACACAAGCTTAAGATCATACCCTTTTTCGTCTGCAAGCCTTCCTATAGTTCTAAGAGTAACAGAAACACCGTTCAAGTCATTTATAGTATCGGTGAACCAAAGTATGCGTTTCTTTCTTGTCTTCTCAGAGTAGTTGTATTTATCATTCAGCTGACCGAGTAGCTCTCTATCCTTATATATCTGGTTAAACGAACTAAAGAACGGTATAGATACAAACATTGCAGGCAGAGCGGATGTAACACTCTTATAGAGATCATCCATGCTAATTCTGTCTATATCCTTATCTAGGTTAGAAGCCATCATACGGAAGTATTCATCAGCTATCTCTGACGCTTTGTGATAGACAATATTCAGTTTCCTCTCGACATTATCGAAAGACTCTCCGCTTATCTCATCAACAAGCTCTATGAGTAGCTGATTTATTCTGTCCCCACGTCCAGCCTTCATCTTGAAACCTTTCATTTTGATCTTATCTATAAGACTAGGTTTCTCCTGCTCAAAAATATATTTAGTAATCTTACTGAACAGACCGCCAGCAAAGTGGACACTTTTTTTTGTCTTAGAAAAATCGTGAGCAATCTTATAAACAGTGAAAGCGAGTGAGTGGAAATCTGAATATCTACCTGCGTGCCTACATTTCTTCTGCTTAAGTTGCTCTAAGTATTCCTCTGTGGTCTCTGCTTTCGCTAAGTTATATGTCTTACCGAGAAAAAGTCCCGCGTGGTCATCAGAACCAGCAGTAAAGCCTTTTACCCAAGGGTTATCACTAATAGGTTCAATACGATACTTTGAGTAAAGATTTTCTATCATAAGAGGTGTCAGATTTTCGAGCGTCTGCACCCATGTGGTATTATGTAACTTACCTCGCCCTCCGTTTATCCCTTCAAAAACATCAAACAGCAAGATAAGCTTCTCTAGGTGATAAAGCTGTATTCGTCCATTGACGCTAAATGTTGCGTGTGCAACGGAGTAGGCAAGATTTTGTTCTTTTATATAGTCTCTGAAATCATAAATATTTCGTCTTATCTTCTGTATGTGCGAAAACTGCTCTGGGGTCAGCCCATAAACAAGTATGTGTATCTTGCACCCATCCTCTGGGAAATAGACAGTAAACTCTGTCCCAGTAAATGTGTCTTCAGGATATTTCTGATGCAAAAGCCATGCGGCTTCCATATTGTTATGGTCAGTTACAGTGACAAAATCCATTCCACGGCTTTTCGCCGTTTTATATATAAAATCTGGTTCCGTGTAGGACTCCGCCGCACCTATCCTTTGCAGAAACCACTCTGACGGGTGCTTAGAGTACTTAGAGTGACAGTGTAAATCTACTTGAGCCATGGTATTACCTCTCTTTAAGGTTTCTTCTTCTCTATGTATAGTGCTCGTTTGTTAGCGTTATTATCTAGAAGTGTCAAATATTTGTCATATATAGCGTTTCCTGAATTTTATTTAACAAAACTCACACCCTCCTCTGACAATACAGAACTATCTTTTTCATAAGGACGAATTTTATGAGGTAAATATGTCAGCTTTAAAAAAGACGCTGGTTCCAAAAAAAGTAAAAAGAGCCGCAAAAGCACTCAACAACATCTCTAAAACATTTAGATTCCGCATCCGCACATTTCGACCAAACGTAAGCATCCACGTAGAAAACAGCAGGTTCATTATCAAGACCGTACAAAACGGTTCTGAGCTAATGGACGTACTCAAGCTGCGATACGAAGTCTTTTATAGTGAATATGTAGGCGAAATTAGCGAAGACGGTGTTGCTGGGATAGATGTTGATAAGTTTGACATCCTCTTTGATCACCTCGCAATAATCGACAAAAAGACAAACAAACCTGTTGGAACCTACAGGCTGAATTGCACAAAATTTAATGATAAATTCTACTCAGCCAAAGAGTTTAAAATGAAGAGTATAAAAGAACTAGATGGACACAAAATAGAGCTAGGTAGAGCCTGCGTTCACCCAGACTTCAGAAATGGTGTAACAATATCAGCACTATGGAAAGGACTCGGTGCATATATGGTCGCAACGGAATCTAGATATATGTTTGGTTGTTCCTCTGTGCACGCTGATGACTCTTTTCAGATTGCTCTTATCCACCACTGGCTTAGTGAATACATGGACAATGACCACAAGGATGTCAGACCACGCAAGAAGTTTCGTGACACAAAACTAGAACAAACGATACTAACTACCGCTGAAGAGCGTTTTACTCCATTCAGAGAAGCGGCTGTTATTCTTGTTCCGCCACTCCTTCAGTCGTACCTTAAAGCTGGTGGTTCTGTCTGCGGACTACCAGCTCAAGACAAAGCCTTCCACTGTTACGATTACCTCACACTAATAGATCGAGAAAAGATGGACAAAGGTTTTATACGCAAGTTTTTAGGTGAATCGCATGAAAAGATTAACTAAACTTTCGGCCACTATTTTCCTCTTTGGACTATTTATCATTGGTGCAGTCATACTAAGGTTTTATGCTGTAACAGATGTCAACAAGAGACGCGTAGGGGCATGGTATGCTACTAAAATGTGTCGACTCGCGATAAAAGTATTTGGACTTGAAGTAACGTCTATTAACGAAGCCTATCTATCTACAACTGGTAAACTGATACTATCTAACCATATGTCATACCTTGACATAATAACCTATGCCTCTATAAAACCGTCCATATTTATCTCATCAGTAGAAATCGAAAAAACTCCATTTCTCGGGTTCATTGCAAAGTTAGGTGGTACATATTTCGTAGAACGCAGGAATCCAAAGCTGATCAAGCTAGAGATTGGTAAGATGTCTGAACTAATCGAACAGGGCTTCAATGTCGTACTATTCCCTGAGGGGACTTCAACTAATGGCTCGAAGGTTCTTCCGTTCCGTTCATCACTCTTAGCTTCTGCTTCTGTATCAACTGGTGTTGAGGTTATACCTGCCTGTATAAAGTACCTCACCATAGATAATGAACCATTCTCATCCATCAATTGTGACTATGTCTGTTGGTATGACGACATGAGCTTTGCACCACACCTTTGGAATTTTCTAAGTACCGACAAGGTCGAATCTAAAACTACATTTTTTAAGCCTATAAACTCTGCGAGCTCCGACAGGAAAACCATCAGTAATAAGGCTTACGAGCTTATCTCTGCTGAATATTTCCATGTAGCCTAATACTGCTCTTCCAAAAAAAATAAAAAAAACTTTTTTTCAATTAACCAAAGGTATACAATATTTGATTATTATTATTTTGGAGGGAAATATGTCTACTAAGGATAAAATTGTTGTGGTTCACTTAAGCTCGGATGATGAAATGAAGGCGGGTAAAGCTCTGAGATTTGCTGATAAAGCACTTACACACGCAGCAGGTTCAGTCCTTATGCTTTCTGCGCAGGGCGTAAATATTGCTAAAAGGTCAACAGGTGGTTTTACTCTACCTGGGACTGACATAAACTCACTAGACGCTATTCGCCAATTCATTAAAGATGATGGTCGCGTATATGTTTGTAAAGAGTGCATGAAGACTCTTGGCATTAGTGCTACTGACATTATCGCAGGTTGCGAACCATCTGATGCAACAGTAACATTCGATCTACTCTTGTCTGATGATACAGAAATGATATCTTGGTAACCATGCCTCCAAAAAAAACAGGAACACCAAGAAAAACTACAACTAGAAAACCAGCTGCAAAAAAGACTGCAGCAAAGAGACCTGCTACCAAAAAACCGACACGCAGATCCTATAAGAGAAAAAAGCAGGACAAAAGACTCCCTATCCTAGCCCTTATAGCTGTTATACCTGCGATACTACTTTTAGCTTTTGTAGCTCTAAGATTTTCTGGTGGTCAAAAACCTGCCCCTGTCGCTACCCCTAAACCTAAAAAAGAGATAGTAACCAAGACAGTAATAAAGCAGGTAGAATCTAAATCTGTTATCAATACTATAAAGCTTTTCATGTTTGACAGAGGGCTAAGGAGTAGTTTTTTTACTCAGAATGGAAGCCATATAACTATAAAAACGTCTTCAGAAAAGAATGCAAACTCACTCACAACCATGCTTAAGAAGTATCTTTCTAACAACAAGATAACTGTTGACGGGGATTCTATCTTAACTGCAGAAGATAAAAATGGAATTTACAATATAGCTTTCGTTTATAATGCTCCGCCAAAGAAAATTGTAGCCAAAAAAGTTACGCCAAAACAAAAAGCAGTAGCTAATGAATTTAAAGCGAAGCTCGCTGTTGTAATAGATGACTGTGGATATAATATTCCACTAGCTAAGCAGTTAGCTGCCATTGAATACCCAGTTACATTCGCTGTTATTCCTTATACTCCCTACGGTAAAGAGACAGCGAAACTCGCAAAAAAATCTGGCAAAACTGTCTTCATCCACTTCCCTATGCAGCCAAAATCTTATCCAAAGTTTGACCCTGGTAAGGGCGCACTACTCCTCAACATGCCAGAGACAATCATAGCGGCTATAACTAAGTCGAATTTCCGATACTTCCCTGTGAAGCTAGATGGAGCGAATAACCATACAGGATCAGCATTTACTGAAAGTTCTGAAAAGATGCATCAAGCACTAAGACAGATAAAAAAATATACTCCTGCTTTTCTGGATAGCTATACATCAGGTCAGTCGGTTGCTTACGAGACATGCCAAAAAGAAGGTATGAAGTGTGCGGTTAATAATGTCTTTATAGATAATGAAGAGCCGGGACTTGTCACAATAAATGATAAAAAGAACCACGTGCATGACCAACTTATAAAAGGAGCTAGAAAGGCTCTCAAGAATGGCAGTGCAATAGCCATAGGGCACCTCAAAAAAGGTACAGTCTACGCGATGAACAGTTCATTAGCAGACATAGAAAGGATGGGTGTGCAGATAGTTCCAGTCACCTCACTGATGCACTAGGATACTAGTTAGATTTTTTCTCTTGGCATTTTGAACAAGTTCCATAGAGGTTCATTGAGTGATCCTGAAGTTTGTAGCCGTGCTTTTCTGCGATAGCATTCTGTAGTTTTTCGATCTCTTCATCAAAAAATTCAACGTTCTCTCCACAGTCAACACATACAAGGTGATCATGATGCGTGTTATCTGTATCTGGTTCATACCTAACTGAGCCTTCACCAAAATTCAGTTCACGTGCGATACCAGCTTCTGCTAGAAGCTTCATAGTGCGATAAACAGTTGCGTGCCCGATAGACTTGTCAGTCTTCTTAAGTATTTCGTAAAGTTGTTCAGCGGTCACATGTTTCTTTTGCTTACAAAGGGTCTTTAAAATTAGCTCTCTCTGGTTAGTCATGCGTTGCTTTTGCTCCGCAAGAAACTCAGTAAATATTTTATATGTATCTTTTTGTTTAGCAGCCATATCCCTTTCCTCTTATTTCTAGTGAACAATAGTTAACAATACCTTTTTATTCAATTTCTTGCCATACAAAAAAATATTTTGACTAAAAGTTTATTTTAGTTAACTGTTATATTTCTAGTTTACTAATTATTACAAATGGGTTACCATTCCTTGAAATTTTTAGAATGGCATCTCATTTTATGCCACATTTGATTTACTATTGATAATGATTTTCATTATGCATATACTATCTCAAAAGGGAGAGATATGGAAAACGTTTGTTGCGAATCACCATCAAAAATCAAAAACAGTGTCCTTACCATGGCTATGCTAGAACCAGGTAGTAAGGGACATATAAAAGATTTTATTATGAACTGCGAAGACAACGGCTCATGTACATTCGTTCGTCGCCTAAAAGAGATCGGATTATACTCTGGAGCATATTTTGAAGTTCTTAAGAATAACGGTAATGGTGAAATATCAGTCTCATGCCAAGGCTCTACACTCGCCCTTGGAAGAGGAATGGCAGACAAGATAAACGTAGAAATTTCTGACGGTTCGGTCATAAGTGGTTCTTTCATAGGTCGCTTCTGTCGTTCATTTGGCATAAAGTGTCGTCCATAATCCTTTACTAACTCGCCTCTATATAATATCATCCTCTTATGAAAACCTTTTTTATTATTACAATATCCGCACTTATATCAGCTTGTTTTCTTACACTTGCCTCTCCAGGATATAACCTGTGGTTCCTTGCTTATTTCGCTCTGATACCAATGCTAGTCTCTATGTCAAAATCTGGCATGGGATTTCTCACTGGCTGGGTATTTGGATTTATATATTTCCTTATTAACCTCAGATGGGTGATCACGGCAGTCTCAGAATTTGGCAATTCACCGTTAGCAGTCGGAATACTCGTAACATGTTTATTCGCTCTATTTTTGGGGTTGTTTTGGGGGATTTTCGGCTGGTTATTTGTTCGTAAAAAGCACTCTCCACTTCTGCTTGCAGGGCTTCTTGTCGCTCTTGAGGTTGTAAAGTCGAACATCCTTTCTGGTTTCCCGATGCTAAACCTAGCACATACTCAATATAACTTTGCTCCTGCTATACAGATAGCTGAGGTAACAGGCGAATATGGGGTATCATTAATAGTTGCATATTTCAATGTAGCTTTGGCAGCTTTCTTCTATGACAAAAATAAGCAATCTATCATCTTTGCAATATTGCTTTCTATCACATCAATAATTTATGGTTTTTCAGTTAGTGGGCGTGACTACGCTGGGAACGATCTTAATATACGGATTATACAACCAGCATATTCCCAAGCAGAAAAATGGATACCTGATAATAAATACGACATCATGGCTCTTGTAAACGTTATGCTTCGTAACTCTGAACCTGACAAATTCGACCTAATTATCCTACCTGAGACAGTGTACCCAGCTTTTATGAATAAGAGCTTCGCTGGCTATAATATGCTACAAATATTCGGCGAAAAAGTTCCAGTGATTGCTGGTGGAATAAGATACTACGACAAAGATGGTAAAAGAACTTATCACAACAGTGTTTTCATGTTTGACAAGGAGCAGGTGAGTATATATGACAAACGCCACCTTGTACCTTTTGGCGAATACTTCCCATTTAAGACTTTATTAAAACCTATAGATTATTACTTTTTCAAAGATGCAGAAGATTTTACACCTGGAGCAGAACCATCCCTTTTTGTTAAAGAGAAGTATAGTGCCGCTCCAATGGTATGTTACGAAAGCATGTACAGCGACCAGATAAGAGAGCAAGTCACTCTCGGTGCTGATATACTAACTGTTGTCACAAACGATAGCTGGTTCGGAAAAACAAAAGGACCTTATCAACATTTAGCCACCGATGTACTGCGTGCTGTCGAATTTAGGAAACCTGTTATCAGAGCTGCACAATCGGGGATATCTGCTTGCATCCAATCTGACGGTAAAATCTCTGATAGCCTCCCATCTGGGGAAAAGGGGTATCTAGACTGCAAGGTCACAACCCATAAAGGGCTAACTATTTTTGCTATCGGTGGTTACGGTTGGCTTGCCGTGTTCCTGTTCACTACTTGGTTCATTAGTCGCAGAAAACAACAATAGCTAATATTCCTATTGAATAATTCTGCAATTACATATATTTAAGTAAGATGTTCCAATTGTAAGATTTCGGAGGTTACCATGTTTGGTCTTGGATCACAGGAAATCATAATTATTCTTCTAATTGCTGTAGTACTCTTTGGTGCTAAGAAGCTCCCACAGATCGGTGAAGGTATGGGAAAAGCAATAAAAAACTTCAAAAAGGCTGCTACTGAAGCTGAGCAAGCTGTTGATATCACGCCTGAAGAAGATAAAAAGAAGATATCTGAGAGTGACGACAAAGAGTCGTAAGCCTTATGTCAAAATGCAAAGGTAGTGCTTTGCGCTCTTTTATTTACGAACTAAACCCGGCTATAAAGCTTATACTATTTTTGGTTGTCATGCAGATGACAGCTATTTCTAGCAGTCTAGCTTCATTCGTCTTTTTTTCGGTTGTCTTCTTACTTCTTGCCTATAACGCTAACCTAACATTAGGAGCGATAACGAATAGGCTTAAACCATTTGCACTTATCATTTTATTCACTTTTCTAATCAACCTTATATTCGGAAGTGGACTTTATCTTTCACTCAGCCTTGCTTACAAGTTTTTGCTTATTATCCTTTTTTCTTTACTACTCACAATAACCACAGACCCACAAATACTCGCATCTGTCATCCTTTCCCCTTTCAAGGGTAGGCATGCTAGCAATTTGAGAGTCGTTTTGATGGTCGCAATAGAATTCATCCCAGTCCTTATCGACGAGGTTAAATCTATCGCCAAAAGTCTTTCTGAAATGCCTGAGTATCTAACAAAAAAATATAAAATCCTCTTTAAACCTGACCTCTATTTAGTGCCTCTCATAAACGGAATTATTAGTAAATCTGAAGATGTCGCTAAAAAGGTTGAAGCTGGAGAATATACTCCCCATGCCATAAGTAAACCACAAACTTGGGAGATTCTGCTTGCTTTTACTAGCATCGTTCTCGCGGTGAAATATGCTCTATAACAAAAAGATAACCATACAATATTTAGGAACAAAATTTGCAGGTTGGCAAATACAAGCAAAGGGGCGCACCGTACAAGAAGAGATACAGAAAGCGCTCACAAAAATGTATAAAACTAAAATTAATATAATAGGATCCGGAAGGACAGACTCAGGTGTACATGCCCTCGGACAAACAGCTAGCTACCGTACTGAGATATTTCTTCCTGCTGATGCCGTACACAAAGGGCTTAATAGTATACTGCCAAATGACATCTCTATCATATCAGTAGAGGATGTCCCTGAAGACTTTCACGCCCAGATCAGTGCAAAGAGTAAGACATACCAGTTTAGAATTTACGCCTCAAGAGACAGGTCAGCCATGCACGCTGATCGTACTTGGTGGGTAAAGGCTAATCTTGACTACAAAGATATCGAGCGTTACCTAAAGGTCTTCGAAGGTGAACACGATTTCTCATCATTCTGCGTACAAACTAGCCTAAAGGATAACAATATACGCACGATAAATAGCACAAAATGCTTTATGGAAGGCGACATTATATGTGTTGAGATAAATGGAAATGGATTTATACATAATATGGTGAGGATTATTGTTGGGACAATAGTTGACGCAATAAAAAAGGGATATAGTGTCGAGCACTTAACAAATGTACTCAACGCAAAAGATAGAAATGAAGCAGGCCCCACAGCTCACGCCATGGGACTCTACCTAAAGGAAGTCTTTTATTAATTAGCCTTCACAAGGCTTGATAAAAATCGTAGTTTCAACATGTAAGTATTTCTCATACCATGTTCCAAGCTCGGAATCATACCACTCTTTATCAGCATCAGAAAGTTGACTATGTAACTCATCATGCTCTTTCTGTAGTGCTTCAAGCTCTTCACGCTCATCTATGTTTAGTTGCTCAAAAGCATCCTTCATAGGAAGTATCTCTTTTCTAATTTCTAAAACTCTCTCT
This sequence comes from Denitrovibrio sp., assembly GCA_002869185.1. Lineage (GTDB taxonomy): Bacteria > Chrysiogenota > Deferribacteres > Deferribacterales > Geovibrionaceae > Denitrovibrio. The sequence continues at coordinate 242,598 of PKTN01000005.1, forward strand.
TTCATATCAGCCTCCTCTCGGTTTTATGAACATCTTAGTCTCCATGTCCATAAATTTATCATACCAACCAGCGAAACCAGCATAAAGCCAGTTTTTTTCATCTTCACTCAGGGTTGCCTTTATCTCTTCAAAGCTAACATTAAGCCTAGATAGCTCATCCTGCTCATCAGGTGTAAGTTCATCACAAACATCTGCGAGATAAACTTTTCTTTTAAGTTGTTTTAGTGCCTCTTCTTTCATAAACAACCTCTGCCTCTTAAATAAGAGTATAATTATCCTATTAATAATTGTCAAGTACGCATAAGGATAATTTTTATCTTCTTAAGCATTATACTTTGATAACTTTATTCCGCCCAGACTCTTTCGCCTTATAAAGAGCTGCGTCAGCGTCCAGAAGCATTTGCTCGACAGGCTTGCCTGATTCTGATGAAGTAACCCCTATGGAGCAGGTCAACTGTGTGACAAAAGGAAATTTGTATTCTGAAACAGTCTGACTAAAATTAGTTGCCAAACTGTATGCATTATCTAATGATGTATTGGGACAAACTATTATAAACTCTTCACCACCCAATCTGGCAGAATAGTCTGTCTCACGGATATTGCTCTCTAAGACCTCAGCAAACTTTACTAAAACCTCGTCACCCGCCTGATGACCATAAGTATCATTAACTCGTTTAAAAAAATCTAGATCTATGACTAATACTGAGTAATGAACTTTGTATCTGGAAAAGAGCTGTTCCTCTCTCTTTAGAATACTGTTAACGCTTCTTCTATTCATAAGCCCTGTCAGGTCATCTGTGTTCGCAAGTTTCTCTACTTCTTTTTTATGTGTGACATCTTCACAAACAAGAGTCGCTGTTCTGTCCTCTTCAAGGCTCACTTTACAGCTAAGCCAATACTCCTCTCCGAAGCTAGTCTCCCCTCTTGCTAGAAAACAAAACGGCTTATCTATCTCTCCCATGCTTATCACAGATATTGTATCACCATCAGGTATTACTGCTATCTTGTCTATTTGGCACCAAATCAATTCTTCTTTTGAAAACCCTGTAAGGTCAGTGACTGCAGTTGTGACATGAGTAATTTGACCATGTTTATTTAACTTTACTATCGCCACATTTTCATCGACTATTTGATGGTAACTTTTGAATTCATTCAGGATGCCAACAATCTTTGCGTTGAGTCTTTCTATAGATAGTTCAAAAAAGTTTCTCTTCTCTGTAGTAACGTCATCAGATAATCTTAATGCTCTCTCAGTTTGAGAGTGTAAAGGGATTAGGATAAAATTATAGACAACGAATGTAACTAGAAAAAACGTAATAATTGATTCCATAATAAAAAGATACAAGAGAAGCCGCTCAGAGTTATATACGCTCTTATCAAAATTTACAGAACTAACCTCTATGTAGACAGAACCGATAGTCTTATTATTTGCAATTATGTTTTTTTCACCATTTATAGTAAGAACACCAATGCTGTATTGATTTTCTTTATCGTATACAACCTCATCTAGGATAGAATCCTTCACTTTTATTTTTTTTATAAATGAATTTGACAGAAACTGATCGCAAATCACTTTTATCTTATCACTATGCAGATTCCAAAGTGGTGCAGCAAGACTAGCCGCAAGCATATTAAGCATTTGGTCTTGGTTTATCTCCATACTAGTTTCTATTTCATATTCATGCGAATTGACCGCAAAATACCACGTAGCAGTTATAGGGATTGCAATAGCAAGAAATACAGAAAGTATCAGTGTAAGCGTTAGCCTATTATTTGTTTTAGAATTCATTTATATGATATTTTATCTCAAAGTCTTTCTCTGCGCCTTCCATCCCAGTTTTAATAAGCTTTTGCAAAAGTCCTTCTTCTTTTATACTATCTAGTGCATCTTGCCAAAGCTTAATTATATCGTCTGGAGTATCTTTCGAGAAGGCGATAAACAGTGTCCCAACACCTGCTTGCACCTTCGTTTGCTCAAACACATCAGCATTCAGTCCATATTTCTTCGCACGTACAGGGATATTGTATGGGGAAGCAATTATCAACTCAATACGTTTGAAATAAAGTCCTCTGTAGTAAGCTTCTGTGTTCTCCAAAGGGACTATACTCTTATAACCTTCTTTAGTAAAATTTAAGTGTATATTTGAGTTTTCTCTCACACCAACTATGAAATTATTCTTTATATCTTCTCTGTCGAGTGGTGTTCTTTTAACATCTTTATTTTTAAAGAAATAACCTTTTCTAGAGAGGATAGGTCCTACCCATTTAAAATCAGGCGTCCTTATATCTGTTTTAGCCATACTAAAGAGTATTTTATTTGACTCTGTTTTTACTGATTTGTAAGCTCTATTCCAAGAGTACAATTTCACCTCATTTTGCCAGCCTATTTTTTTCTGTATTTCTTTAACAACATTAAAGACTGCACCCCTTGGTTTACCATCTTTAAAATAGTTAAATGGAGGGTAATTCTCTGTCATTATTTCATAATCTGATGAAGCGTAAGCAGACAAAGAGATCACTAGAAGCAGAAGAACAAGGATTTGTTTTTGCATAACAGCACCGTAAAACATCGTATTATTTTATTCATTATAGCACTCAGCATCTTAAATAGTAAATGTATTTCGCCAGTAATTTAATTAAGTCAAGCAACTATTAATCTGCAAATAGAATGATTAATACGACAGTAAACCTTTTCTTAAAAAACAATAACTCTAATTCTTGCCAGACAGGGATTTCTTTGATATCTTATCCGACATGAAAGAACTTGATAAACACCGTATAAATATCGATACCATCGATAAAGAGATACTAGAACTTCTTAACAAAAGAGCAAACGAAGCTATGTCTATAGGCGAGATTAAAAAAGCCCAAGGACAACCACTTTATGTTCCATCCAGAGAGAAGAAGATATTTGAGAGACTCACATCTATAAACGGGGGACCTTTCCCTAATGATGCCTTAAAGGCAGTTTATCGTGAGATCATCTCCGCATCTCTGTCACTAGAAGAGGTGCAGAAGGTCGGTTATCTCGGACCAGAAGGTACATTCACAAACCTTGCAGCAATGAAAAACTTTGGTCTTTCTGCTGAGCTTGTCCCTGTCAGAACTATCCCTGAGGTGTTCGACAATGTAGAACGTGGTCGTTTGAGCTTTGGTATTGTTCCAGTTGAAAATTCACTCGAAGGTGTTGTAAACCACACTCTTGACACATTCACCACAAGCAACCTAAAAATAAGTGGTGAGATATTCCTGGAGGTTAATCATAACCTCATGAGCAAGACTGGGAAGATGTCTGACATCCAACGTATCTATTCACACGTTCAACCACTCGGTCAATGTCGCAAATGGCTTGCAGAGCATTGCCCTAACATCCCTCTGCAAGAAGTAGATTCCACAGCAAGAGCTGCTGAAATGGCTTCTCACGATGAATCTACCGCAGCAATTGCTAGTGAAATGGCTGCAATAAAATACTCTCTCCGCTATGTTGAAAAGAGTATCGAGGATAGCTCTAGTAACTTCACTAGATTTCTTATAATCGGTGATTTCGAGCCACTCCCAACAGGTAACGACAAAACATCCATAGTCTTTGCCGCTGCACATAGAGCTGGTTCACTTTATGAAGTTCTATCCATTTTTGCTAAGAAACATATTAATATGACTAAAATAGAATCCCGTCCATCAAGACAAAAAGCGTGGGAATACGTCTTCTTTGCTGACTTGGACGGTCATAAAAATGACCAAGCAATTAACGAAGCTCTGGGTGAACTTGTTGAACATACAGCATTCGTTAAGGTTCTTGGTTCCTTTCCAAAGGGGGAAAAATGATAGATTACGGAAAACTCGCAGGTCAAAAAATTTGTAACCTTGTCCCATATAAGCCAGGTAAGCCTGTAAAAGAGCTCGAAAGAGAGCTTGGTATATCTAACTCTGTTAAGCTTGCATCAAACGAGAACCCACTAGGTTGTTCACCGAAGGCTCTTCAAGCTATCAATGATTTCTTACCAGAAATATCAAGGTATCCTTTTGGGGATGCTTACTACCTGCGTGAAGTTGTTGCTAAGCACTACGATGTTTCAGGCGAAAAACTCCTCTTCGGTACTGGTTCAAACGAGATCATCGAACTGGCTATTAGAACATTCCTCTCAGACGATGAGCATGTTCTAAGCCCAGCTCCATCATTCTCTGTTTACGGTATAATCGCGCAAGCTGCTGGAAAATCATGCAAATGGGTTCCAGTACAAAAGAACTTTAAATTCGACTTCGACGCTCTAGCTGGTGCTATCGAAGATAAAACTAGAATGGTCTTCCTCTCTAACCCTAACAACCCTACTGGTGAATACTTCACTCAGGCAGAGCTGGAAAATTTCATGGCAAAAGTCCCAGAAGATGTCATAGTTATTATGGATGAAGCGTATGTTGAATATATTGATGCAGAGGACTTTGCTGACTCACTACCACTGTTAAAAAAATATAAGAACATTTTTATCATGAGAACATTCTCTAAGGCATACGGACTTGCTTCTGCAAGAGTGGGCTATGTTATCGCATGTGAAGAAGCTATCGACATGATTAACCGTGTACGCCAACCATTCAACACTAATATGTTCGCACAAGTGGCAGCAAAAGCAGCGATGGAAGATCAAGAGCACCTCTCCACTGTTATCAAAATGAACAAAGATGGTAAAGAATACCTCTATTCAGAGTTCGAAAAACTTGGACTAGAATATGTTCCTACTCAGGCAAACTTCATACTTGTTAAAGTAGGCAACGGAGAGAAGGTCTTTAATGATCTACTCAAAGAGGGTGTAATCGTACGTTACCTAGGACCTGGTCTTGCAGAATGGATCAGAGTCTCTGTAGGCATAACAAAAGAGAACGAAACCTTTATAGAAAAGCTAAAGGTAGTCCTTAACAAATAAATGACGAAAGTCAGGATAAAACAATGATTATTGTATTCAAAAACGGTACATCTCAAGAAGACATCAAAAATATGCAGGAGAGACTCGAAAGCTACGGTTTTCAAACCTATCTCCCTGTTGGAACAGAAAAGGTTGTTATGGGGGCTATCGGAGACGAGACGGCTCTCAGGGACAAACCTCTCTCTGCTTTTCCTGGTGTTGAGAAAGTCGTTCCTATCGCAAAGCCTTATAAACTTGTGAGTAGAGACTTCAAAAAAGATGACACTATTATTGACATAAAAGGGATTAAAATGGGTGGCGGAAACGTCGCTGTAATGGCCGGCCCTTGCTCAGTAGAAAACCGTGATATGCTTATGTATATCGCAGAAAGAGCTGCAAAGGCTGGAGCTAAAATCCTACGTGGTGGAGCTTTCAAACCAAGAACATCACCATACGCATTTCAAGGGCTAGGTGAAGAAGGCTTGAAATACCTACGTGAGGCAGCAGACGCCAATGGAATGCTCGTAATAACAGAGTTGATGGATCCTAGAGATATGGATCTCATATGTGAATACACTGATATAATACAACTAGGTGCTAGAAACATGCAAAATTTCAGACTTTTGCGTGACCTAGGGACTGTTAAAACACCTGTGATGCTCAAGCGTGGACTTTGTGCCACACTCAAAGAGTTCCTTATGGCTGCTGAATATGTAGCATCTGGAGGAAACGGGAATATAATCATGTGCGAAAGGGGTATAAGGACTTTCGAAACAGAGACAAGAAACACTCTAGATTTGTCTGCTGTACCTGTGCTTCAATCTCTTACTCACTTGCCTGTTGTCGCTGACCCAAGTCACGGTACAGGACGAAGAGACTGCATCCTCCCTATGTCGCAGGCTTCTGTAGCCGCTGGTGCTGACGGCATTATGGTCGAAGTACACAACTGCCCAGAGGACGCGATGAGTGATGGAGATCAGTCTATACTCCCAAATGATTTTGACATACTTATGGACAGACTTGATATCATTGCAAATGCAATTGGAAAAACACTAAACAGATGATGTTTAAACATATAGCATTCGCTGGACTTGGACTTATTGGCGGTTCGCTAGCTCTATCCTTTGCAGAACAAGGGATAAAATTATCTGCGTTCGATAAGGACACAGAGACAATAGCGAAGGCCGCTTCTACTGGTCTTTTCGAATATACTACTGAAGACTTAGACACACTACTATCATTGGATTTTGATGTCTTATATATATGCCTACCAGTAAAGACCGCATGTGATCTAGTGCTGGAACTAGGTAAAAGAGGGTTTAAGAGACCAGTCACTGATGCAGGCAGCACTAAAGCTGACATGGCAAAAGTTGCAGAAGAAGCAGGTATAATATTCTGTGGTGGTCACCCAATTGCAGGAAAAGAAGTTTCTGGTTTCGCTAACGCTAAATCTGGAATATTCAGTGGTGCGTATCACATCCTAACACCGACCTGCCCTGATTTCGACATCGAACCGTTTATTGAAATCCATAAAGCTATTGGTATGGACGTACACATCATGACGCCAGAAAGACATGACATTGTCTTTGGACTTGTAAGCCACCTACCCCATATCACTGCGTTTTCAATGGTACAAACGGTATCTGCTGTTGATCTGGATGCACTCAACTATACTGGAGCTGGATTCAAGGATTTCTCAAGGATCGCAGCAAGTGACCCTAGGATGTGGACAGACATTTTTTTAGAAAATAAAGACAATATGGTAAGCCTCATAGACAGCTATGTTGCAGAGATGCAAAAGTGGAAAGAGGCTATAGAAAATGCAGACGAAAAAGAAATATATAGCATGATAGAACATGCCGCTAGAGTCAGGAGAACACTTTCATGACAAGTTTTGAAAAAGTAAAAAACCTTAAAGGGACAGTGAGAGTTCCATCAGATAAATCAATCAGCCACAGATCATTTATGTTTCTCGCTATGGCTAAAGGTCAGGGGCGAGTGATAGACCCACTCCTTTCAGCAGACACTAAGGCAACAATGGCGGCAATGCACGCTGTTGGTGTTGAGTTCACTGAAACAGTTAATGGGTTCATCGTAAAATCTAACGGCTATAAAGGCTTTAAAGAGCCAACAGATGTTATCGACTGCATGAACTCCGGTACATCAGCGAGACTTCTCACAGGTGTTTTTGCACCTACTAATAAATATTTTGTTCTAACAGGTGACGAATCTCTTAGAAAAAGACCTATGGATAGGGTTATCGACCCACTCACAGCTATGGGTGCTAAGTTTGTGGCAAGAGATGGTAACCATCTCCTTCCTATGACTATCCTCCCGTCAGTAACTAAACCTGTATATATGGAAGCAACAACGAAATCCGCTCAAGTTAAATCAGCCGTTCTTTTGGCTGGTGTTCAGACCGAAGGGATCACAACATACATAGAAAAAGCTGTTACCAGAAACCACACTGAGATTATGCTATCAGCACTCGGTGCAAAGGTTCAAACGGACGGGCTCAAGATCACTATAGAGGGTGCGGCTGACCTTCGTTCCATGGATATAGTTGTTCCTGGAGATTTTTCTTCTGCTGCCTTCTTCCTTGGAGCGGCACTAATGTTCGAAAACTCAGAGCTTATGCTTGAAAATGTCGGACTAAACCCTACTAGAAGCGGAATGCTTCAAGTCCTCAAAGAAATGGGCGTAAAGTACGAAATAGATAACGAGCGTGGCGGAGCTGAAAAACTAGGTGACATCTTTATTCAATCACAATCGATCAAAGGGGTAACTGTCGAAGGGGACATCATAGCTAATATGATCGACGAGCTTCCTCTAGTTGCAACACTTGGACTTTTTGCTGATTCACCTATTATCATCAAAGGGGCGAAAGAGCTTCGTGTAAAAGAATCAGACAGGATCGAGACAACTCTATACAACATTAAGCAACTTGGTGCTCAGGTAGAAGAATACGAAGATGGAATGAAAGTTTATCCAATGACTGAGATTAACGATAAAGCACAACTAAAATCATTTGGCGACCACCGAATAGCAATGATAGCTATCATGCTAGCCAAACGTTTTGGTGGTGACATCACAGTAGATGACGTTAAATGTGTTGATGTATCATTCCCAACTTTTATGGAAACATTTGCAACACTGGAGCAAAAATGATAATCGCAGTCGACGGACCAGCAGGAAGCGGGAAGAGCACAGTTAGTAAAGAGGTCGCAAAAAGGCTTGGAATACTATTCTTAGATTCCGGCGCACTCTACCGCACATGTGCATATATTGGACTCAAGCATGAAATTTCTTGACAAGAACTAATAGATACGGCTAGACAGTCAGACATTTTCTTTGGCAAGACTGGCGAGTTGTTCCTAACAATAAACGGCAAAACTGAAGATGTTAGCAAAAAGATTCGTACCCCTCAAATAGCAGAGGAAGTTCCGAAGGTTGCATCCATTGGCGAGATTCGTGAAATAGTAACAGAAAAACTTCGCAAAATGGCAGAATCAGATGACGTCATCATGGATGGTAGAGATATAGGCACCCACGTTTTTCCAAATGCTGAGTTAAAATTCTTCCTGAAGGCTAGCACAATGGAACGAGCTAGACGCAGATTAAAAGATTATGAAGATCAGGGGATCAGCATAACTGTGGAAGAAATTGCCGAAGAAATCGACGATCGAGACAAAAAAGATAGCGAAAGAGAGCACGCACCACTAAGAAAAGCGGAAAATGCCATAGAAATCGACACTACACACTTGACAATAGAAGAAGTTATATCAATAATAGCCTCTAAAGCAAATAATTAGAGTCGAGTGGCTCTAATGCCCATAAATTTTTTTATGGTAGGAGCAACTGTGGAAATTTTCATCGCTGACCACGCCGGATTTTGTTTCGGAGTGGAAAGAGCCGTTAGCCTCGTTGAGGACACATCTAAACAGGATACAGGGGTCTTTACCTTAGGACCTATAATCCATAATCCGCAGATAGTAAGTAAATTTGCTCAAAATGGCGTTGGCGTCTGTGATACACCCGAAGAGATGAATAAAGACAATACTGTTGTCATACGATCTCATGGTGTAACTAAAGAAACCTACAAAAAGCTTGATGAACGTCAGGTTAAAGTTGTTGACGCTACTTGCCCATTTGTAAAAAAAGCTCAGACAAGTGCTAAAAAACTTGGCGATAATAATTCTATAGTCGTAGTTTATGGCGAAAAGGATCATCCTGAGGTTAAAAGCATTGTCAGTTTTATAGATTCTGAATACATTATTGTCTCTGATGTCGAGGAAGTAAACGATCTCCCATATAGCAAAAGCTATTCACTTGTGGCACAGACCACACAGAACTCGGAATCATTTGACAAAATAGCTGAAATACTTAAAACTAAATGTGATGAGCTTCAGATAAACAATACTATATGCAATGCCACAAGCCTTAGACAAGCTTCCGCTATAGAACTAGCCAATAAGGTCGATACTATGATCGTTATTGGTGGAAAGAACAGTGGCAACACAACCCGTCTTTATAAAATATGTAGCGACATATGTCCGAACGTATACCACATAGAGACGAGTGAAGAACTTAATAAAGAGATTTTTGAGGATAGTCGGAAGGTTGGTATCACAGCAGGAGCCAGTACCCCCGGTTATCTAGTAGAAGAAGTTATAGAATTTTTAAAAGAGGTCAGTAAATGAGTAGTATTAACAACAATGACGGAGACAACATGGGAATGGAAGACTTTGAGGCAATGCTCGAAGAATCTTTCCAGCAACCAGAGAAGAACTCAGTCGTAAAAGGAACAGTAGCACAGATTAACGAAAACGACGTTCTCGTTAACATCGGTTTTAAGACAGAAGGTGTCGTACCGAAAGCTGAGTTTTTGAAAGACGGTGAAGTAAGCATCCAAGTAGGTGACGAAGTTGACGTTCTCTTCATCGGTATAGCTGGAGGTGGCGGTTACGTCAAGCTCTCTAGAAAAGCTATTGAAAAAGAAGCAGACTGGATCGAAGTTGAAAAGGCTCTTGAAGAAGAGATCCCTCTTGAAGTTAAGATCACAGCTGTTGTGGACAAAGGTTTCACAGGTAAAAACGGCGAAATCGAGTGCTTCATCCCAGAAAATCACATCGATTTCAAAAACAGCACTATGGAGCCAACCGATTACGTTGGTGAGACTTTCCTCTGTAAAGTGCTTAAAGCAAACAAAAAACAAAGATCTTTCCTCGCTTCTCGTAAGCTCCAGATGATTCAGAGCATCGAGAAAGAGAAGAAAGAATTCTTTACTGGAATAGAAGAAGGACAGATCCTTAAGGGGACTGTTAAAACTATCAAGCATTACGGTGCATTTATGAACTTCGGTGCTGTAGATGGTTTCCTTCGTAAAAATAACATCGCATGGGGAGTTGTAAAACACCCTAACCAATACCTTGAAGAGGGCGATGAGCTAGAAGTTAAAATCCTCAACATCGACTTTGATGATGAGAAGCTCGAAGTTGGTCTTAAGCAGATGCAAGAAGACCCATGGGAAACAACTGCAGACAAGTACCCTGAAGGTGCTTCAGTTAGTGGTACTGTTGTAGCAAGAAAGAACAAGGGATTTGTTATGGAAATCGAGCAGGGTATCGACGGATTTATCCCTCTCGAAGAAATCTCTTGGCTTAAAAATGCAAGAATATCAATCGAACCTAAAGACGCTGTCGAAGGTAAGATTATAGGTATAGATGACGAAAAGAAGAAAATTATCATTTCTCTTAAGTCACTTCAGGAAAACCCTTGGGTAACTCTTAAGGCTAAACATCCTGAAGGATCAGCAATCAAAGGAACTATCAAGTCTATCACTGACTTCGGTATTTTCATTGATTTCGGTGAGTTCCTTGACGGACTTATCCGTAAAAAAGATATCTCATGGACAGACGAACCTGAGAACCTCGAGACTATATACAAAGAGGGCGAAGAAATTGATGCTAAGATCCTTAAGATCGATGCAGATAAAGAGCGTATCAGCCTCGGTGTAAAACAACTCGAGACAAACCCTTGGAGAGAAGTTGGAAAGCTTCTTCCTAATGGTAAAGTAGTAGAAGTTAAAGCTACTGCTGTAACTAAAGAGGGTGTTGAAGTAGAACTCCCTAGAGATCTCGTAGGTTTCATCCCTGATAACGAGCTAGATGTTGAAAAAGTAGATCCTACTACTAAATTCAACGTAGGCGACACTATCAAGGCTGTTGTTTTCCGTAATGATGCAAGAGAGAAGAAAATCCTTCTTTCTGTTAAAAGATACATGCAAGACTCAGAGAAGCGTGAAGTAAAAGAATACCTCAAAAAGCTTTCTCAGTCTGATGACAGTACTTTTAGCCTCGGAAACATCCTTAGAGGAAAACTCGAGCAATCTGACAAATAATATTCAGTGCAGTTTTTTGCTGCACCTCTTTTAAATAGGGACAATTAATTGGATTATATCCTTTTCCTGCTATCCGCAATAATTGTAGTCGGCGCTGGGGTAAAGCTATCAGAGTATGGCGATGCCCTAGCTGCCGTTACTGGTATTGGTCGTAGCTTCATCGGTATCACACTGCTGGCATTATTTACGTCATTACCAGAACTGATATCTACAATTGGCGCACTCACACTCGTTGACAACCCTGACCTTGCGTTTGGTAATGTTTACGGCTCTAACATGTTTAACATGCTGACCATATTTCTCCTTGATGCATATTTTCGTAAAACAGACATATATAATGGGATAAGTGAGTCAAACATACTCACAGCTCTTTACGCTTCTTTAGTAACAGCATTTTCTGTTCTCGGTTTTTATATCAAGGTATATATTGGCTCTGTTTCTGTCGTTACACTCATAATCGTTGTACTCTTCTTTTATTCATCTTATGTCTCTTATAAGGTGCTTGAGAAAGACGAGGACGAAGAGGAAGAGACTGATATGACACTTAAAGGGGTTATCTTCAGAATGGGGATTGCAGCACTCGCTATTGTTTTTGCGGGTCTTATGCTCAGTAAGACTGCTGACTCTATTGCAGTACTCACTGGACTCGGTGGAAGTTTTGTTGGTTCATTCTTCTTGGCTGTAGTAACATCGCTCCCAGAAGTTGCGACTTGCTATGGTGCGATCAGAGTCGGCTCAGTAAACATGGCACTCGGTAACCTTTTTGGATCGAACCTCTTTAATATAGCTATAATACCTTTCGCTGATTTTGTGTACATAAAGGGACCTATATTTAACTACGTATCAAAAGGGCACATAACTGGCGCAATCTTTGCCACTATTGCCATACTCATACCTATCATTGGGATAAGGGAGAGGAACTTCCGTCTGAAAGTGTTCGGCGTATCTTTCCATTCTTACTCTTTGGTGGTACTATATGTGATCTACAGTGCATACTTTTACTTGGTGAGATAATATGAAAAAGTTTTTAAAATACCTAGCTAAGGCTCTTGTCATACTTGTTGTTGTTGCGATCGTTGCAAGAATTGTAATGGTCATGTCTGGAGATAGTGACGATGTCGTTATCAAAGACAGTATTGCTGTCGTCAGGCTAGAAGGAGTCATCCTGGACACCAGAGAACTGGATAAAAAACTTAAAAAACTAGACGAAAATGACAAGATCAAAGGTGTAATCCTTGAGATCAACTCACCAGGCGGAATTATCTCCCCTACTCAGGTTATCTACCTCCGTATAATGAAAATGAAAAAACCCGTCTATGCTGTAATGGAATCTATCGCCGCATCAGGTGGCTACTACATAGCTGTCGCTGCGGATAAGATATATGCACTAGATAGTACAACAACAGGCAGTATTGGCGTAATTATGCAGTACTCTAATGTTGAAGCTCTTTTTGAAAAGATTGGTATCAAAAGTGTCGTCTTCAAAAGTGGAAAAATGAAGGATGTCCCATCTACTACACGCGACCTTGATAAAGATGAAATGTCATACATGCAAGATAGCATTAATGAATTTTACGACCAATTCCTTCGAGATGTCTTAAAACGCAGAAATATTAGTGAGGCTAAACTCAGAAAGCTTGCTGATGGACGTGTTTTTAGCGGTCGTAAAGCTTTAGAGAATAAGCTTATAGACAGGATAGGTACTCGTGAAGAAGCAATCGTTGATATGAAGGATGAGATCGGTATCCAAGCTCTTGAGATTAAAGAGTTCTATGATAAAGATGAAAATATCATTCAGCAGTTTATGTCTAAAGCATCATCTCTTACTGAAGCTTATGTACCAAATGGTGGTTTCTACTACCTTTATAAACCTGGCTTATAAGCCTTTAGAAATATATTTTTTAAAGAGAGCTCTATCTCCACTAATCGAAACTGGTTTTAGTCTGGCACTACCTAGAGGAAACTTTAGCTCTAGCCTCATAATGACCCCTGTCTGCTCATCTATATAAATACGCCACACCCCTGTTGGTGTAACTAGGCTAGATGTAGACACTGGCACTTTAAAATCAATCACACTACACCTAAATATATCACCTTCAAACGAAATATCTTTTTGCCCTATCTGGTTATAGGTGATATCAACATACTTACCTTCAAAGAAGCTAGTCAGTTTACCTTCAACTGATGGCAAATCCTGAAGCTGAATAAATAAGACTGCCGCTGTTGGGTCTAAAACATCTTTTCGATCAAAAAGCTTATTTTTAGATTTATATCTTTTATTTTTATATCTATAACTATTGCTTGTGTACTTGATCTGTTTATCAAAGAAGTAATGATGAGTAATCGTTTTATGCTCATTCTTTTCATAAAAGAATAGATACTTACTTTCAAATGGTTTCAAAGAAACTTCTGCACTCACCTTTTGCTCTAAATGATGGAGAAGGTCAATCATACCTGTAGTCTGTTGTCTACTCTCTACAGTCATAGCATTATCATCAGTAATCTTATAAGTTATACAAGATTCACCAATTTTGAATAAAAATGATGCATCATAACAAACAGTAAGTTCACCTGAATGCCCACTTGCCGAAAAGCTAAGTAACAAAGCAAAGTAGAGTAAACTAAGACTCCAATTTTTTCTTTTGTTCATCGTAAGTCTCAGTATCAATTTCTCCTTTAGCGTATCTCTCGTCCAAAATTTCTCTCGGAGACATTTTGCCGTTCTTATCTTCTGGCAGACCTTTTATTAGGCGATAAGCAACGATCCCCAATACGATAAAAACCATTAGTCCAGATAAACCACCGAAAGGAAAGTGAGTTCCATACATAATCGACTCCTTATGAGTTACAAATATACCACTTTAATCAAAAAAAGCCGAAGAATATTCTCTCCGGCTCTTTCTTAGTTACAGCTAGGGGCTGATAGTTTACTTATTTGCTTTAAATGCACTTGCTGGTACCGGACCTCTTACCTGACCCCATGGGTTAACCATAAGAAGGAACTCGTTACCGTTAGTATCTTTTACAGAATATCTGTACATTGTGCCTCTTGGCATATCTAACTTTTCAGTAGCTTGTACTTCGAATCCTTTAAGGTTTTCTGCTATGTAAGCATCTACCTTAGCTTTTGCTCCTGCTTCATCAACTGGCTCAGCATTTTGCTGTTGGAATCCGCCACCTCTATGAAAGCCTCTGCCCATTCCAGGACCGAATCCCGCTTTCCCTTGCCCTTGACCATAACATGGACCACCTTGTCCACCTGCGCCACCGAAACCGCCTACTGGGTATGCGAATGCTGTTGTTGCTGCGAGAGCTGCTATTGCTACTATTGTTAATACTTTTTTCATTTTGATCCTCCGTTGTTGATCGTTTGATGCTTTTATATATGCATACGCCGTGCCAAAATTGTTCTAACAGCTTAAGTATCTAGTAACGCTAAATATCACTTCTTTATACGTTTTAGTATACTGTGCAACTGTTTCTGATCATTGTGAAAAAATTGCTCATTTTTTTCTATAATTGATTTCATTTATAATTTTTGTTTTTCATTGTGATTTTTTTGATTTATAATTAATTATTATGTTAAAATACTTTTTTATTCTATTTACGTTCAGTAGTTTATTATTTGCGACAATATCTTTTGCTCATGATTTTTCACATGACCACCCTACCACAATCAGTAAACCTAAGATTAACTTCAGTCAGGAAGAGCGAGACTATATTGAGAAAAAGAAAACCATCGTCATGTGCACAGACCCTAACTGGATGCCATATGAAAAGTTCGATAAGAATGGAGTATACACAGGTATTGCTGCTGATTATCACGATATAATTAGTCACTACACTGGATTGGACTATATCATTGTTCATACTAAAACTTGGCCAGAAACCTTAGCTCTCGCCAAAGCCGGAGATTGTGATCTACTCTCAATCCTAAATTCTACTCCAGAAAGGACTAAATATCTTAATTTTACTGATGAATTCATTGATTCACCTTCTATATTTGTTACTCGAGAGCGTGACAAGTTCATAAATGGTATCGATGATCTAAAAGGTAAAACACTCGCCATAGTTAAGGGTTACATGATAGATGAGCTAATAAAAGCAAACCACCCAAGCATAAAAAGAATATACGCAGATAACATCCCTGAAGCTCTAAAAATGGTAAGTGAAGGTAAAGCATTTGCGACAGCGGGGTCATTACTTGAAATGTCTTATAATATTAGTACATCAGGAATGCTTAACCTCAAAATAACTGGTGATGCAAAGTATGATTACAAGCTAAAAGTAGGTGTTAAGAAATCAGATCTTATTCTGTTGTCTATTATGCAAAAGACCCTGGCTAGCATCTCAAAAGTGCAACGTGGGCAAATTCTTAACAACTGGGTTTCAATCAACTATCAACAAAATCAGAACCACAAGTACCTTTGGAAGATTATAATTATATTCTCAATCATTCTTGTAATAATAGGTGCTAAGAACATAGTCACAGCAAAATATAACAATAAACTTATTAATCTAAATAAAAAGCTAGAGCTAAAAGTAGTCGAAGAAGCTACTAAGCGTATTGAAAACGAACGGTTACTGATGCAGCAATCTAAACATGCTGCCATGGGAGATATGATTGGTGCAATAGCCCACCAGTGGAGACAGCCCCTAAATGCAGTAGGGCTTATTGTTCAGGACACAGAGGATGCATATGAAACAGGAACTCTATCTAAAGATCTATTGAAAGATAATGTTGCAAAGACTATGGCACTCATTTTACAGATGTCTAACACTATAGATGACTTCAGTAATTTTTTTAAACCAAATAAGGACTTAGAGAATTTCCGTATTTGTATGATAATATCTGAAGTTTCTAATATGTTTCTTCCACAGATGAAAAGTCACGGCATAAAGCTATTGCTAAGCTGTACAGACATGAAGCTTGATAATAACGTCTACAACTCAAATTCTAATTTTGATTGTTGCCACTCTGTAGTTGTTGAAGGTTATCCTAATGAGTTTAAGCATGTGGTACTTAACATACTTAAAAACGCTATGGACGCTTTTGATGAATCTACTAAAAAAGACAAGACTATAAATGTCTATATAGACATTGCAAACGATGGCTTTGCAGTATTAAAAATAAGTGACAATGGTGGCGGCATCAGGGAAGAAATTAAACATCGCATATTCGAACCTTACTTTACAACAAAGGCTGATAACAAAGGCGTTGGGATAGGTTTATACATGTCAAAACAGATCATACAAAACATGGGTGGCGATATGTGGTTTGAAAATATTGATGATGGTGCTGCATTCTTCATAAAGCTAAAAGTTATTCCTAAGTTATAGATAACCAAAAATAGGCATTAGAAAAGCCCTACAGTAAGAATAACTGAAGGGCCTTTCAAGAAAACAATTCCGAATCTTCTTCTAAACCCATTGGACTATCTCCTGCTGCGGTTTATCGAGTCCATCACTTGAAGATCCTTTAAATCCTCCGATCTGAAATCTCTAAATCTAAAATCCTTTGAATCTCTGAATCTCTAAAATCTTTCGAAACTCTGAAACTGTGAAACTCTAAATCTGCGAGACATAGAAACTTGAACTCTCGGGTCTTTCTCTGAAATCCTGAGCCTTTGAAACTCTTCAACGAGTCTTTGATACTCTAGGGGATTCTGCGTCTACTGAGACTTTGATACTCTCGGGACTCTGCGATATTTTGAAACTTTGAAACATTGGCACCGCAGCCATACATTTAATATGGTTAGCCTATACTTATTTGCAATAGTTTTTTATTATTTTTCGAATATATTCTTCGACGCATAAGATAAAGGTCTCAGATGAGTTATTTAATGTCGAAAGAAAATTTTTCATTGGATTGCTGATTGGGATCTAAATGAGCAGAGAGGTCGCGATTCAAGCCTATAAAGTAGAAAAGCCCCCTCAGTAAAAATAACCGAAGAGGCTTTTCAAAAAATTGACTCTAAGTCTTCTACTGAACCCATTAGACTATCTCCTGCTGCGGACTGGTTTCTGGAGCGGTCGGGTTCTGAAACTGAATCTGATCTGAATCTGTTCTGAAACTTGAAACTGAATCTGAGTCTAAATCTCTTTCGGAAACTTGAAACCGGATCTGAGTCTGAATCTCTTCGGAAACTGAAATCGGATCTGAGTCTAAATCTCTTTGGAAACTGAAACTGGATCTGAGTCTGAATCTCTTCGGAAACTGAAACCGGATCTGAGTCTGAATCTCTTTGGAAACTGAAACTTGTTCTAAGTCTGAATCTCTTCGGAAACTGAAACTGGATCTGAGTCTGAATCTCTTCGGAAACTGAAATCGGATCTGAGTCTAAATCTCTTTGGAAACTGAAATCGGATCTGAGTCTAAATCTCTTTGGAAACTGAAACTAGGATCTGAGTCTAAAATCTCGGTCGGAAACTGAAACTAGGATCTGAGTCTAAAATCTCTACTGGATCTAAATCGGAAACTGAATCGGGCCGAATCTCCTTTTCAAAAGATCTCTCCGCAGCCATTTCTTTATATAAGACATGAACTAAAAAAATGCAACAACTAATTTTGGAATTCACGAAAATTACTACAATACATTTACTTATCCTATTCGTTAACTTATAATCTTTAAAAAGTTTAATGGATGTAAAATGTTTTCAAAAGTCTTTAGCGCACATGTTAATGGTGTTGATGCCGAAGTTGTCGAAGTTGAAACAGATATAGCCTCTATGGGATTACCTGCCTTCAACATGGTGGGTCTTGCTGACGCAGCTGTCAGAGAGAGCCGAGACCGTGTACGATCTGCGTTAAAAAATATAAACATGAATGTCTTTGCAAAACCTATCACCATAAACCTTGCTCCAGCTGACTTTAAAAAGGATGGAACTCATTTTGATCTACCTCTTGCGGTTGGTCTAGCGATATCAGGAGGCTTCATCTCCGGAGACTCTGACGACACTATATATGCTGGCGAGCTATCCTTAGATGGCAAGCTAAGAGGTGTTAGCGGTATACTACCTATAACAATCGCAGCCAAAGAAGCAGGATTTAAAAAGATAGTTTTACCTAGCCAAAATGCTGACGAGGCGGCTATCGTTGAAGGTATAGATGTCTTCTCTATGACATCACTAGACGAAGCTCTCAGTTTTGCTAATGGCTCCTCAAGCTTTTCTCCTCATAAAGTTGACGCTATGGCTCTCTTTAGTAAGAACAGCTTTTACAAAGATGACTTTTCTGAAGTTAAAGGTCAACAAACGGCAAGACGCTGTGCTGAGATTGCGGCGGCTGGAATGCATAATTTACTTATGATCGGTTCTCCAGGTAGCGGTAAGACTATGATCGCTCGCAGACTACCTAGTATTATGCCTGAGATGACCCTGTCGGAAGCCATCGAAACAACTAAAATCCATTCTGTTGCTGGTTTTGTAAAATCTGCTAAAGACCTTAAAAGCTCAAGACCATTTTTTGCTCCCCACCACACAAGCAGCAATGTCTCTCTAATTGGTGGAACATCGAAAGCTGTCCCCGGTCAGGTAAGCTTGGCGACTAACGGAGTGCTCTTTTTGGACGAGCTATTGGAGTTCAACAGGAGCGTACTTGAGACCCTTAGGCAACCACTTGAAGATGGCGAAGTGACCATAGCAAGAGCTGCCAGAACTGTCACCTACCCTGCTAAGTTTATGCTAACAGCAGCGGCCAACCCATGTCCATGTGGATATATGGGGGATAACAAAAAGCAGTGTTCATGCACCCAAGCACAAATCCAAAAATATAGGTCAAGACTTTCAGGTCCCCTGATGGACAGAATAGATCTTCACGTGGAGGTTCAGTCTGTCGACATATCTGACCTCTCTTCTATGAACGAAGGGGAGGCATCAGAGACAATAAGAGATAGGGTGAAGCTAGCTCATAATATCCAATTAGAGCGCTCAGGAACTTTCAACAGTAGACTGAGTGAAAAAGAATTAAAAAAATTCTGCAAGCTAGATGAGAAAGGGAAGAAGATCATAGAGATGGCTTCTAAAAAATATTCTCTATCTGCAAGAGCTTATTCAAAAATATTAAAGACATCACGGACAATTGCAGACCTCGAAGGGGTAAAAGATATCCAATCTAAACATCTACTAGAATCACTACAATACCGCATGCTTACAGACTGATTGCATACATGACTAAAATGTCTACTTCATAGTTATTTTCAATAGCACATATCCTTTCGCATATTTTTACAACCATCAAAATTTAAAACAGTGAATCATTTGCTAACATTATTGAAATAAATAATGAGCATATGCCTACTTTACTTAGTAATATATAGTTAAATTTTCCACTTTATATACAAAATGCGATAAAATAACACACCCGGCAATATGGTTATTATCGGCATAATAGAACACACTGTATAAATTATATACCTGATAAATATGGACTATATATTAGAACGTGTGTTCTAATTCTGCAAAACGGAAACACCCTGTTGCTTTTTAGTAAAACACCGTACTAAAATCACTAAAATACCATTTGCTTTGAACATCTCAGTTATGTATCATTAATCATAATACATTCATATGCCCAGAAAATTTTTGGACATAAGTCAACAATGAACGGAGATAATCATGCCTGATTTAAGAACTAGCTATATGGGGCTTCAGTTGAAAAATCCTATAATAATAGGTAGCAGCACATTGACAGACACCCCTGAAAAGATAAAAGCTCTCGAAGATAATGGTGCAGCTGCGGTTGTACTTAAATCACTCTTTGAAGAAGAGGTCAGAAATGTCTCCGACTCATCTCAATGCTGCAACTATCACCCAGAGGCGTATTATTACGACATGAGTGACGCTGGAATGCTATACGGCATATCCGAGTATCTAGAGCTTATTAAAGAAGCTAAAAAAATTGTTGATATCCCTATTATTGCAAGTATCTGCTGTGAAAATGCTGAATGGTGGTCAACCTATCCTAAGAAGCTTGAAAAAGCGGGTGCAGACGCTATAGAACTTAACCTCAATCTGCTTTCACTCGATGCGAATGAAGATCCAGTACAAAATTATCTTAAAACTATCGAAATAATTGACACAGTAAAAAAGAATATCTCTATACCTTTCTCTGTAAAGATCTCTCCTTACTGCTGCTCTATCCCTTATCTTGTAAATATGTTTAAAACTAATGGTGCCTCTGGCGTTGTTATGTTCTCTAGGCTTTTCAGAGTTGGAATTAACTTAGAGACAATTGAGTGTGAACCTGCTGACTACTACAGCTCTCCAAATGAAACCTATAAAGTTCTCAGGTGGATTAATATCGTTTCCGAGCAACTGGATGTTGAGCTATGTGGAAACACAGGCATCCACTCCTCTAAAGAGGTTCTTCAGCACCTTTTAGCTGGAGCATCAGCTGTTCAAATGGTTTCAAGTATATACAAGAATGGACCAGAAATTATCAAGCAGACCATAGAAGAGATTGAGCAATATATGTTTGAAAGACAGTTCAACAACCTTAAAGAGATGAAAGGATTTCTTCGTAGTGACGAAAAAGATTTCGACCTTATGTACTTTAATTCTCTAACCCACGACAGGTTCCAACTCGCAGATGGTATGGAACTAGGCTCCTAAGTAACTAAATAGCAAGGCATGTTAACTTACGTGCCTTTTTTTTGAGGACTCTATGCGGCTACTTCTTTTATTTTGTTTTTCAATGATCCTCTTTGCTGGATGCTACGCAAGAAGTACTTATGATATCCTTAGAATGACTCAAGAATTTAATTGTTCAAAATATGATGGGGTTCAAAAACGAAAATGCCTCGAAGGTTCTAAAACAAGTTATCAGCAATATAAGGCAAACAGAACTAATTAAAGACTACTTCCCAAATTTCCAAACAAAAATACTAATCAGCTCACGCATATCCTTCTTACTAACTTTTTTTAACGCCTTTTCAGGGCTCATCCAAGCCCTTTTACGGAAATCACTCTCCATCCAATCATCATAAACCTTAGTGACCTTCATCGCATACACTGTAACAGTGCAAACACCGCCCCACTTCTCCACTTCGTATATACAGACAGGAGAATCAGCAATCTTGCCTCTCACCCCTGCCTCTTCATAAGCCTCTTGCAAAGCAGACTCCTGAGGGGTCATATAAGGTTCTATCACACCTTTTGGTATGATCCATTTACCCTTCTTTCTCGAAGTGATCAACAACACCTCAAGCTCACCCTTGTGGATTCTGTATGGTATGACACCTGATTGCTTAAAGAAATAATCGGGGACTGTTTCAAACATTATTTAATCACCTTTCTACGACTTGTGTTTATTTGTTATATCTCTTCTAACTACTCAGTTGCAAATGCTTTCACTATATAGTCTTCTAAAGTATTACGAATGTTATCATCCTTGACCGCTTGCTTATGCAAAGTGATAGGGATATGTGGTAGCTCAGGGAAGCCCTCATTTGTTCCCACAACATTAAATTCATCTGTTTTGACTCTCCATAAAACAGGAGCAACAGCTCGTCCAGATTGTACAGCAGCCTTAATAAGCTGACTACTTTCACTCTCATACGCTATCCTATGTTTCAGCCCAGCATTTGTCAGGCTCTTTAACGCTGAGTTTCTTGCAACACAATAACCAGGATAAACAGCTAGGGCAATCTCTTTATTATCATTCACATACGACTTAGACGCTAGCCACACAATCGACTCATATTTAAGGAGACGTCCACCCGGTTCATGCTCAGCTAAAATAGCAATATCTAACAGACCATCATCCAGCATCTCTTTCAAAGCGTGGCTAGGACCACATATCAACCCAACCCTAACATTAGGATACTTCTCTGCGAACTCATCCAAAATTGGCGGTAATAAAGTATCCGCATAATCCTCTGATGCTCCCAACTGGATAGCCCCCGTCAGATCCGACTCAACCAAGGCGGCACAAGCCTCATCATGCACTTTCAACATTTTGACTGCATGGATAAGCAATGTTTCTCCCGTTGCTGTCAGAGAAAGTTTTTTACCTTTTTGTAAAAATAGAGGTTTACCAATTTCCTCTGATAGCCTTTTCATCTGAAGGCTAATAGCGGACTGTGTCTTATAAAGCCTTGATGCCGCTTTTGTAAAGTTCATAGTCTCAGTGACAACGATAAATGCTTGGAGTAGCTCTAGTGATAAATTCATAATTAACCATAAATTATTTTTATCATTATATCAAGAATCATTCGTTAGACTTATTGATTTTTTATGGTTACTCTTTATATAAGAATTACAAAACGGAGGATTACATGTACACAGAAAAAGAACACGACAAAATAAGAGATAACTTTTTTGATCTATTAAATGCCACAGGAAAAATAGGCGAAACCTTCTTAAAGCACTATGAACTGACATATGAAGATGGTGCCTTCGACGCAAAGACAAAAAGGATAATGGCGATGGTTGGTGCTCTTGCCGCAGGATGTGATGGATGTATAATCGGTCAAGCTAAAAGAGCCATAGACCTCGGAGCAACTAAAGAAGAGATAATAGAAGCCTGCATGATAGCAGCATCCATAGGAGGCACTATGGCAACATCCAAAGCCGCTGGTGTAGTTCAGCTTTTAAAAGATAAAGGTATGTTTTAACGACCACAGGGGCACTTTGCAATACAGAGTGCCTCTTCTTTCTCTTGCATTTTAAAGGAAGAAGCAGATAATACGCCATGGCATTCTTTATACTACTGAAGCAGTCCATACTGCCTATATTAATCATTTTTCTAATAGCAAACATCTATTACCGGAAGTTCAAGCCCGACATCAAACAGCTAGTCAATATTTCTTTATATGTTTTTGGTCCATCAGTTGTTTTCCACGCACTTGTAAAGGAGAGCATCGGGTTTGTGGAATTAGGAAAGTATCTGACTCTAATGGTTTTAGTGACTGGAGCACTCATGATTGTTGGTCGTATTGCTGGTGGGATGCTAAGGTTATCTAAGAGCGATATGACTCTCTTTATCTTAAGTGTATCAATGATCAATATCGGAAATTTTGGTGTACCACTAATCTATTTCACCTATGGCGATGCTGGCATATACAACTCTATAATGACATTTATAGCTTTCAATCTACCTCTTGTAACGATAGGGATATACTTAGCAAGTGACGAAACGAGTATAAAGGGGAGTTTGAAGGATGTTTTTAGTATACCAATCTTCCATGCATCAATACTTGCACTCTTACTGAACACTTTCCATGTTCCTGTACCAGAAACAATACTCAAGCTGACAGGTTTTCTTGGGCAAGCTACATTTCCATTTCTGATATTCGTTCTAGGACTACAACTCAGCACTATCAAGATGAATAAAAGCTTACTCAAGGTTTCTTGTATTGCGGTAGCTATAAAGCTTGTCGTAGCACCGTTTATCATTGTAGGAATGCTTATGCTTTTATCATTTAAAGGGCTCGCCTATTCTGTATCATTAGTTCAGCTTTCAGGTCCAACAGCCCTCTTCCCTCTTATGTTCGCCATAAAATTTGGCAAGAACGCTGACCTGTTAGCGGCAGCGATACTAATCGGCACCGCACTTTCAGCTATAACCCTTCCAATAGTTATATCTTTCGCTGGTTAATCTAAACTTTAAATCTACTAAGAAGCTCTTTAAGCTCCTCTGCACCACGACTAAGCTCTGTCGTAGACATAGATATCTCAGCAACAGTTGTGGTACTCTCTTCCACACCAGATGAAATCGCCTGAGCATTTATACTAACATCCTGCACAGTCGTAACCTGTTCTTAAACAGACATAGACACAGAATCATTAGCCATTATCATTTCATCTACGATCTTCACCAGTTCACTAAAGACCAAACCTGTATCACTCATTGTCTGGACACCCTCTTCAACTTTTAAATTAGCGTCTTCCATGTTTTTAGAGGTCTTTTCTGTCTCAGTCTTAAGCTCAACAAGCTCTCCTCGACCACCGAAATCGAGTTGTTTTGTAGAAAAAAAAATTATCTCTGTAGGCAATCCATACAAACTGTACTCTCTGGGGCTATCTTTAGTCTTTTATCAGATATATCCTCTTCACATACAGAACATATACCAAAATTGCCACGATTAAGACGCAAAAGAGCTTCTTCTAATCGTTGTTGTCTCATCTTTTTACTACGTAGGTTTGACTGTGCGATACTCTGAGCTTGGATAGCCTCCATGCGACTCAGACGACCAATCGCAGTATCAGTAGAGATAGGTTTTACAGACTCGGTCAAAGAGGTAATAGTTAATTTCAGACTGGCAATCTCATCTTCGATTATCTGCTTATACTCTTCAAACTGGGCATCTGTCATACTTGCATCCTTTTTGATGTGTCTAAAGAACTCTTAAAACTAGTCAAAAGGTGTCTAGGCTTACGGTTTATCTTTTCTGCCAATGCTGTAGCAAGCTTATCCATCTCTTCGCTATTATCTGCTATACCAGTAAGAAACCCCGCCTCATACATGAACGATGCAGGAGCAACCTCACCTGAAAAGAAGAATCGATTTGCATAACCACTCTTCATCTGCCTTGTCACTGACTGGGTTCCGCCAAAACCAGTAATTATCCCTAGTTTTGATCCTGGGTGTGCAAATTTGCTCCTGGCTGTCGCAAA
Source organism: Denitrovibrio sp. (assembly GCA_002869185.1). GTDB lineage: Bacteria > Chrysiogenota > Deferribacteres > Deferribacterales > Geovibrionaceae > Denitrovibrio. The sequence continues at coordinate 267,513 of PKTN01000005.1, forward strand.
CCTGAAATCGCAAGCGGACGAAAAATCGACTCCGCCACCCATGCAAAAGCCATCTATCTCTGCGATAATTATCTGTGGCATTGATCTCATAAGACCAAACAAGGTGTTACCTAGTCTTGAAAACCATTTTGCATCGAAACCACTATAGATATTTAATGTCTTCAGATCTGCACCCACGGCGAAACAACCACCATGCCCATGTATACGCATAACCTTCGCTGGACTATCCTCAAGCTTACGAAGCGCGAATATAATCTGTTTTAGATTCTCTGCATCAAGCAGGGTAAATTGCCCCTCAGCAGGGACAAGATCAACATAGGCTACAAGCCCTTCAACTCTAGTTTTTATCATATCAAAACCTGTAATCTTCCCATCTATCAGTAAATTCAGGATCACGCTTCTCTATAAATGCCTTAGTTCCTTCGTTTTTGTCATTTGTGGTAAAGCAAAAGCTGAAAGCGTTCTGTTCGAGCAGCAGAGCTTTATCAAAGTCCATATCTATAGAATTATTTATAGTCTCTTTAGCGAGCCCTATAGCAAAAGCGCTCCTCTTAGATATCATCTCTGAAAACTTTTCCACTTTTTCAGTCATTAGCGTATTATCGCTAAATATCTTTGTTACAATCCCTTTATCGTAAAGCTCATTCGGAGCTACTTTATCACCTGTAAAAACAAGATATTTTACAAATGTCTCGTAGATTTTCCTGTGTGCGAGCTGTGTCCCACCGAAGCCCGGCATAAAACCATACTCTGTCTCATTAAAACAAAAACGACTCCTTTCAGTAGCAAAGACTAAATCGCAGGCCAAAGCCATTTCAAATGCAGGTCCGAAGCAGTCTCCATCTATTTGCATAAGCACAGGTTTCTTCATAGACCTGATTAGCTGTATTATACGTTGCCCACGCATATTGTAATGTTTAGTCTCAACATCATCTAGCTCTTGCAATCTCTCAATATTATGCCCACGAGAAAATACATCTTGCTGACCACTCTTGACGATAACAATATCAGCATCCCTGAGACCCTCGGCCTCAAGAAGTGCGCTATAAATTCCATCCATCATGTCAGAGCAGAAAAGATTCCCTTCTACAGTGCAGTTAAGTGTCAAATGGTAAGCTCTTTCATTCAATTCAGTAGCTAATGTCTTATTCATAAATCTAAACCCTCACAGAAACAACAATAATTAGAACCAGTATAATAGATAAGCAATATACTGAATATTTCTTAGTATTACTAAACAAATAATAGAAAAAAAGAAAAAAAAGTACAGCCATAGGCGTGAGTATTATTGAAAGAGTACCTAAATACATCAAGCCTGCACCATCAACAAATAGGGATCCATCAAGCATGTTAGCAATAGACAGGTTAATCTCCTCATGATATCGACCCGTCACACTAAATATGCCCCCTATCAACATAAATATAAGCCCAATCGCCAGGCCTGTACGCATTATCTTAGATATAGATATCTCTGGCATCATCCAAACACCGCCTTATAAGCCATCTGAGATGCAACCAGAAGCACAAAAAGTATAAACAACATTTTTATATTTTTATTCTGCACTTTCGACAATCGGCCAGTTGCAAATTTAGAACCTGCAAAAACACCTATAACCATAGTTCCAGCAGCGCCAGGGTGTAAATACCCGTTCAAAAGATATGGCACAGACCCAGCAGCAGCAGTGAAGCATATCATAAAATTACTAGTGGCAGTCGCCGCTTTGATAGGAACTTTTGAGATTATATTCATAGCAGGGACTTTAAACACGCCCCCACCTAGACCAAGCATACCTGATGTGATCCCTGCCAAAAAAGCCACCAAGGTAGTCTTGCCAGCTGATTTTACTTTATAATATTTAAGCTCTCCAGCTTGTAAATCCATAAATGATCTGTCTAGTTCGCCCATCTCTTCTGGTTTCTCGTTTGTTGATGTTTCAACCTCGGATTTTTTCCACATTATGAATGCAGTAATAAACATAATGGTTGCAAAAGTAGTTGAAAGAACTTTTTCGCTCAGATTGATGCTAGCCATTCCACCAGAGACAGCACCCACTATAGCGGCAAACTCCATTGAAACCCCTAGTTTAACATTCACTTGATTTCTAAGTAGGTTTACAGATGTAATGCTTAAACTAGAAGCGATTATCACCACCAAGGAGACGGCAACAGCCTCATGAACAGGGTAATTAAAAAAGACGACAAGGATAGGGACGATAAGTGCACCACCACCAACCCCAAGGAGGTAGGCGACAATTGCTGAAATAAAACCTAAAATAAGTAGACCTAAAAATTCAAGCCCCATCTATCAATCACCTCTCGACAAGAAAACAATACTACTTCTTCCCGGTAAGATAAACACCAAATCCTACTGCGAGCATACTAAATATATCTATTATTGTAATAGCTTCACCTAGTAAAATGAAACCCAAAAAGCCTGTGAAAATAGGAATACTATAATACACAGCACCTGTTTTTGCCGCACCTATCATGCCTATCGCTCTGTTCCAAAACATGAATGAAACGAACGAGGCAAAGACTCCTATATATAAAAAGACACCTATCTGCTGAACTCCAAGAAGCGTAGGCGTAAACCAAATCTCCTGAATTATATAAAGTGGCAGAAGCATTATAAAGCCAGCTACAAAGGTTGTAAATATGAGCGCATTCACGCTGATCTTCGCTGGCTTCTTCCTTACGAGCACTGAATATGAAGCGAATACACCAGCAGCAATTAGCATTATTAAATCACCGATAGCAACCTTAAGCTCTAATATCCTCACTGGATGACCATCCGTTATAAGGCTCAAAAGACCTAATGTCGCCATTAAAAAACCAAAAAGACCAAGTCTACTCAGTCTCTCCCCTGCAAAAAAGAATGAAAACACCAAAATAAACACTGGGACAGCTGTAGATATAACTGCGATATTGAATGCTGATGTTGTATGTGCAGCCGTATAAAGGAGAGTATTAAAGAGTGTAATCCCTAGAAACGCCAGAATTATAAGGTATCGCCAATGTTTCTTTACAAGTGGTAAATCCTTGCGAAATGATGCATATGTCCAAGGGACACATATAAGAAGTGCCACAAACCATCGCCAGAATGACACACCTATAGGCGGAACCGACTCAGCAAGAAATCTCGCAGCGACAGCATTACCCGACCACAAAATCGTCGCAAACAAAGCGTATAAGTATCCCATTTTTTCTCCATCACCAGCATAACGTCATATTTGACAGACTTTACTTGCACAAAGTAGCATAGATGGTTATATTCGCATAAAAGAATAAGGATAGCGACATTGAAAAAGATATTAATATTTAATCCATCATATATGGGTGACTCTATACTGACCACCCCACTCATCAAAGCTCTAAAACTCAAACTTCCAGAGAGCTATATCGCTTTTTGTGTTAGACCAGAGAATGTTGACCTTTTTGAGGGTGTAGACTTCATTGACGAAGTTATCGCATTTGACAAAAGAGGTGCTGACAGTGGGCTTGGCGGAGCAATCTCTTTTGCTAAAAAGCTTCGTGAAAAAAACTTCGACCTAGTTATATCCCCTCATATGTCATTCAGAACAAGTTTAGTACTTGCTCTTTCTAAAATACCTGAGAGACTCGGCTTTGTTGAATCAAAGATGTCTTTCATATACACCATGAGCTGTGCGAAAGATCTCACTTACCACGAGGTAGAGAGATACATCCTCTTATATGATCGCCTCTTTAGCGAATACCCTAAAGATAGGATAAAACCTTCAGTCTTTCACGATGAAAAACTTTCTGACAAATTCAGAGCAGAACTTGGCGACAAGCTGGTAGGTATTAATCCTGGTAGCGTTTGGGAAACAAAAAAATGGCCGGCGGAGAATTTTGCCGCTGTAGCTGACATGCTTAAAGACAAAGGATACACTCCTGTGATTATCGGCTCAGAGGCTGACAGACCAGAGGTGGACAAACTCCTAGAAGCAGCTAAATACGACCATATAAATTTCTGTGGCAAATCTCCACTCAGAGAACTGCCATCACTAATATCTACATTCGAATATCTAGTCACAAACGACAGCGGACCTATGCATATTGCTGTTTCTACTGGTGTTCCTTGCGTTGCGATCTTCGGTCCAACAGTTAGAAGTCTCGGTTTTTACCCATACGATGACGAATCTAAGATTGCTGAGATAGAGGGACTACCTTGCCGTCCATGCGGAAAACATGGAAGCAAAAAATGCCCAGAGAAACACTTTAAATGTATGCTTGAGATACTCCCTGAAAATGTTGTAACTCTCTTTGATGTTGTGTCTCATATTGAAGTAGCTAGAGTCCCTAAGTTTAAAACCGAAAAGGTAGACTAGATGAAAATTCTCTTTGTCCGCTTCAGTTCACTGGGGGACGTTGCCCTTACAACTGGGGTGATGCAATATGTTAGCCAAATGTTGCCAGACGCTGAGATCGATGTTCTCACCTATGCTGAATACACTCCTATATTTGCAAACCTTCCGTTTGTGCAAAATGTATTCGGATATGAGAAATCCAGAGGGATATCCGAATATTTTTATATCGTTCAGAATGAGTTCGAAGAGCATGACTATATATTCGATCTTCATGGGAAGATTCGTTCGAAGTTTCTGAAGTTTCACTCAAAAGCCAGCTATCACTGCTATAAAAAGGACTCCAAAGCTAGACGTGCTTTTGTTAAAAACAGAAAGCTTAACGATCGTCTTGATATGCATGTGGTTGAGAAATACTTCGAATCCGTAATAAAACCTCTAGGTATACCTATGCCTGAGCTTGAGGCACTTAGACCTGTGCTTGTCAGACATGTCGAAACTATAAACAAAAAAGTATTTGTACATACATTCGCTAGCAAGACGACCAAAGCTTATCCATATGCTAAAGAGCTAGCCGAAAAGCTGATAGAAAATGGCTATACACATATTTTTGGTGGTGTTGGTAACGCTCCGCAGGTTGAGGGCATTATAGACAACACAGGTAAGATAGACCTTAACGAGATGCTGGACATTATCGCCTCGTGCGAATTCGCCATATCAACAGATTCTGGACCGATGCATTTAGCAATTGGGCTGAATAAACCCACTATAGGAATTTTCGGTTCAACAACAAAACATTTCGGTTTTTACCCATCTTTTAAAGATTGTTACGTTTTAGAAGATAATAGTGTGGAATGTCGCCCGTGTGATGTACACGGTCTTGATAAGTGCCCGAAGGAACACTTTAAATGCATGAACTCTTTGAAGCCAAAGCTTGTAATTGACCTTCTAGCTCAGATGAAGGTATCAGAATAATATAGACATCGTTAATGTTAGTCCCTGTCAAACCTGTTTTCATCAGTGCGTCATTCTTTGCAAAAAACTCATAAGCATTATTATTAAGAGCAAAGACCTCAGCGTCATCCTTATCCACTAGTTCATCAACATAGGCTCCAGCAGCATCTGTATTACCGTCCATACCATCAGTAGAGGCACAAAGAGCGTATGTCTCCGCAGGTTTATCTATCAGAAGATACTCAATAGCTAGTTGCTGACACCTGCCACCCTTCCCTTCACCACGCACATTAACAGTAACCTCACCACCAAATACCATACATATCGGTTTATTGTCAGAGTATGTCATAAGGTTTTCACCAATCTGAGAAGCCATCTCTTCTGCGGCGTCAACAGCATCACTCTCAAGCTGACCATATATCTTTGTCCGATATCCCATCTCATAGGCCTTCTCGCCAGCAGCCTGTATGCCACCCATATTTGTCCCTATATTATGGAAATTGTAATCGCTATCCTGACCTTTGACAGTATCTGGAAATTTTCCATTTTATCCACTTATCAACACATCTATAACTTTTTTGGGGAGTTTATCCTTAAGCTGATATCTCTCGATAACCTCAATAGCGTCAGACCAAGTTGTCTCGTCATAATATGTCGCACCAGATGCGATAGCGTTCCGAGCACCCGATAGTACGTCGGATATGGCGAGTGTAACGCTCTTAGCAGGGCTTGCCATCTCAGCAAGTCGACCACCCTTTATACTAGAAATATGCCTTCTGACGGTGTTTATCTCTTCGATATCTGCACCAGATTTAATGAGTATATCAAAGGTTTTCATCTTTTCGTCTAAGGATATCCCAAAAGCGGGCGAGCATAAAATAGCTGATCCACCACCAGAAACTAGAAAAACACACAAGGTCTCCTCATCAGCCTGCGAAGCGAGTGAAAGCATCTTTTCAGCAGCGACCACACTCCCTTCATTCGGAAGAGGATGTCCAGCTTTTATAACTTCAATGTTTTCAGGGAACTGACAGACAGGAGATTCATTAGAGACAACAATACCTTTATCCACCTGACAAACAGATAAAAAGCCTCTAGCCATTCCGCATGCGGCTTTACCAAAGGCAAACATATATATTTTTTCTGGGGTATATTCGAAATCTGGATTATCCATGACAGCTTCACGAACCAGACGCTCAGGATCGGCATATTCCACAGCAGCAGTAAATATGTCTCGCAGGTCTGCTCGATAGTCTTTCATCGTCCTGTTTTCTTCCTTAGCTTTGCTAGGCTAGCCATATTATCTATTATAAGTTGGAAATTAGCGATCTCATCGCCCATGCCAAAGTATTTCTCTGCTAGATCGTAATCCATACGGATATTCATCGCTATGACACCAAGGTTATTTATAGCAAAAAAGTTAGAAGGATCTTTCTCTATCCCTTCCAGATAAAGCTTTTCTGCCTCATCATACTTTTTGTCAGCCATCAGTTTGTCTGCCTCCGCAAAGGTCTCCACTGCGGCTAATGCTTCTTTAAAGCTCTTTTCGCTAGCACAAACACCCATCTTCTTTGTCATTAGATTTTTTTCTTTATCTGACATAGCAAGGTTTTTTGCTAGTTTAAAAAACCTAGATGCACTCTCTTGATCTTTTTTAGACCAATAGATATCACCTAGAGCCCTACATAACTCATAAGAATCACCAAGCCTTGCTCGTTCAAGCTCGACATACTTTTCAGCCTCGTCATAATTCTCCATGGCGTAGTTTACCATCCCTAGATTATAACACGTTCCAGTTCTATCTGGTTCGATAGCGAGAATTTTTCGGAAATATTTGTCCGCTTTAATAAATTTAGATAAGGTGTAGCTCTTAAAAGCGACCCTTTCATATGTACTTACAAAGAATTTATCAATTATATTCATACAATATAAATACCCCTTGTTTCGCTGTGGGTCAAATGAATTGACACATGATCTTATCCATTATATAACCCGATAGCGAAAAATAATAAAAATCATAATATATAGAGGTAACTCAAATGACTTTCGATAAGGCTTTCACTCAGGAAGATAAAAAAGAACTCGAACAACTAGCATCCCTCAGTAGAGGCGACATACTCAAAGCGACTTCACTAGCGGCAAGCGGGCACCCAGGTGGCTCTATGTCAACTATCGACATGCTACTCACTGTTTATAAATTTGCTAACATCTCACCAGAAAACTGGGGAGAGAGCACAAGAGACAGAATATACGTTTCACACGGTCACACATCCCCAGCTGTTTACTCAGCTCTCGCACGTAACGGTTTCTTCGACATAGACGAAGCTATTGGTCAGTTCAGGCTGGCGGGTAGCATCTACGAAGGGCACATCGAGCGTATGGTTAAGGGTGTTGAGTGGACTACAGGTAACCTCGGGCAGGGACTCTCTGCTGCATGTGGTGCGGCAATCGCTGGTAAGATCAGAGATGAAGAATTCGACGTTTACTGCTTTATGGGTGACGGTGAACAGCAAAAAGGTCAGCAAGCAGAAGCTAGAAGATTCGCTGCACAACACGATCTTTCAAACATCACAGCATTCATCGACTACAACAAACTCCAGATCAGTGGAAACATCGAAGAAGTTATGTACCAGAACATAGTTGACGATTACTCAGCTGACGGCTGGCACGTTATCGTTGTTGATGGTCACGACTTCGAAAAACTTTATACTGCTATCAGCTACGGCAAGACTGTCGATCAGCCAGTACTAATACTCGCAGAGACTGTAATGGGTAAAGGCGTATCATTCATGGAAAACATCCACGGATATCACGGTAAGCCACTCACTGAAGAGCAACTCGCTACAGCACTCACTGAGCTTAACCTTGAAAATGACTTCGATAAATATAAAGAGATCAGAAAAGCTTTTGTTTACGATCATTCAGACCACGAGCTTGACTCTCCAGAGGTTGTAGTAAAATACGACTCTAAAGAGTACGGACTCGATGAGAAGACTGATTGTCGTTCAGCTTTTGGTGACGCGATTTATAGTCTAGTTAAAAACTCTCAAGATGAAGGCATGACACCTTTTGCAGTATTCGACTGTGACCTAGCTGGCTCTGTTAAGACCGACAAGGTAGAGAAAGAATTCCCAGTAAATTTTGTTCAATCTGGTATTCAGGAACACCACACAACTGTTGCCGCTGGTGCTGCTAGCTGTAACGGCGTTGTAAGCTTCTTCGCTGATTTTGGTGTTTTTGGTGTAGACGAAGTTTACAACCAGCAGAGACTTAACGACCTTAACGGTGCTGGACTCAAAACTGTAACAACACACGTTGGTATGGATGTGTGTGAAGACGGAAAGACCCACCAGTGTCTCGACTATGTAGGTGCTATGAGAAACATCTTCGGCTTCCGTGTTATCACACCTGCTGACCCTAACCAAACATACAAAGCAGTATGCTACGCTGCTGAAAACCCTGGTAACTTCCTTGTTGCTATGGGACGTTCTAAACTTGACACTATCGCTAATATAGATGGAACCAAACCAGCTTTCGGCGATGACTATACATTCGAATACGGTAAGGTTGACCTGCTTCGTGATGGTGATTTCGCTATCGCTACATACGGAACAATGACAAACAGAGCTCTCAAAGTTGCTGAGCTTCTCAAAGAGGCTGGACTTAACGCTGCAGTACTTAACTGCTCTTGTCCACTTCACCCTGATATGGGCGCATTCGAAAAATTTACTGACAAGCCAGTATTCGTTTATGAAGATCATAACGAATTCACAGGTCTTGCCGCATCACTAGCTAATAGATTCTCTGATGTTGGCACTGGAACAAAGATTGTACGTTTCGGAGCTAGAGGATATGCATACTCAGGAAAACCTGACGATATCTTCAAGATGATAGGACTTGATCCTGAATCTGTAGCTGAATCAATCAAAGAAGAACTTGCATGATTATTCACGGTAGAAACACAGTCGTAGAAGCTCTCAAACTGGGGATAGTCAAACTCCTATTTGTTAAAGTTAATTCGACTTTTGACGTAACAGAATACGACGTGGAGACACGTACTTACGGACCTAAAGAATTCGAACACTACTATGGTAAAGAGTCTCAGGGGATCGCCGCTGAGATCAAAGATATATTACCTAAAAAGTTCGACAAAGCATTCGATGAGCTTGTAGATAGTGGACCTATTGTCCTTCTCGACAGGATATTCGACCCTATGAACTACGGAGCTATCATCAGAGCTGCAAACTGCTTTGGCGTAAAAAACATACTCGTTGGCTTCGATAGGCAAGCACCTATCACACCTGCTGTTTGTAAAGCTTCAAGTGGAACTATATTCCACACAAACATCGTTGGTGCAGTTAATACTGCTACTGCTCTGAAGAAGCTTCAGGAGAATGGCTATACCGCTTATGCTGCTGACGTTAACGGAACAATAGAATTAAAAAATACTCAGTTCGATGAGAAAGCTATCATCATTATGGGTTCTGAAGGGAAAGGGATTCGTCCTGCTCTTTTAGACTCTTCTGATGTACACCTTAAAATACCTATGAGTGGTGATATAGACTCTCTGAATGTTTCACAAAGTGCGGCAGTAATTCTTTACGAATTTGCTAAGTGATTTTGTTAACTAGTTTTTAATAAAAGTTAACATATTGAGGTTTATACGAGAATTTTTACAAAAAGAGTTGACATAACAACAGCTTTTTTATATTTTACGAGCAAACTAGATGCTACTAAAGATTTTAATGGGTTCCAAATTAAAGGAACCAGAGATAAAAAACCTGACTGACCGATACGTCAAAATGGCATCAGGCTTTATGCCTGTCCAAGTCGTAGAAGACACAGGGAAGAAGAAACAAAGCTTTGGTAAAGGGCTTTTGGTTGGAATGGATCCCGAAGGGAAACAGTTTACCAGCGAAGAGTTTGCTAGATGGATTGAAAAGAGAGTTGAGACCTACGGCGATATAACATTTTATATAGGTGAAGCAGAAGGTTTACCAAAAGATGTTCGCGCAGAGGCTAAAGAATTTATTTCACTCTCTGGTATGGTTATGGCGCATAGAATCAGCTTAGTTGTACTAGCTGAACAAATATACAGGGCACTGACTATCATTAATGGTCACCCCTACCACAAGTAGTCGTATTGGCTACACCGCGGATGTAATAAAACTTCTGCACTCTTTAAGGAGGGGTGGTGATGGACAAAGAGAAACTGAACTACCACAGAACTAAACTGCTGGAAATGAGACGTGATCTCATAGAAAAATTGAACGCAAAATACAATGAAGCTATGGGGCTTGGTGGAGACGGTACGCAAGATTCTGCTGACGAAGCGTATAACCTCTATAACAAGAACCTAATGCTAGGTCGTGTTGAAACTGACGCTCTCAAGCTCAGGCTCATCGAACAAGCACTTCAGCGTATTGATGCTGCTACTTATGGCGTATGTATCGAATGTGAAGAGGATATCGAGCCAAAGAGACTCGAATATGTTCCTTTCGCTAGATACTGCACTGACTGTAAGTCTGAACTGGAAAAGAAAGGTCTTATAAAAATGTAATACTAAGCCGGCAAATTTGTCGGCTTTTTTTATATCTAATATCAGCTATTCTGCCCTTGTCTGCCCTTTACTCTTGCCTAAAATAACTGCGATGATAAAATATCAGTACTAAACTAAAGGTTATAATAATGTCTAATCAAAAATTAATACTACTAATACTCGATGGCTGGGGTCTCAGTCACGAAAAAGAGAATAACGCCATATATATGAGTGGTGCTTCTAACTTTAATAAACTCATAGCAACATGTCCTAATACCAAACTGAATGCCAGTGAGGAAGATGTTGGACTTCCAAAAGGTCAAATGGGAAATTCAGAAGTTGGTCATACCAACATCGGAGCAGGTCGTACAGTCTATCAGGATTTTCTTAAAATCACGAAATCAGTTGAATCTGGCGAAATAGAGCAAAACAAAAATCTAAATGAATTCTTCAACAAAATAAAAAATGAGAATGGAGATGTTCACCTCTTTGGACTTCTCTCTGATGGTGGCGTCCATTCACATATAAAACACCTAAAAGGTTTCCTCAAAATGGCCAAGAAATCAGGTGTAAATAATGCATATGTCCACGCTTTTATGGACGGACGAGACACACCTCCAATGAGTGGCAAAGGATACATGGAAGAGCTCGTTGCCTTTATGGATGAGCTTGGATTTGGCGAAGTTGCCACAGTTGCTGGTCGTTTTTACCCTATGGATAGAGACCAAAGATGGGAGAGAACGTCCCTCGCTTATGACGCACTCAGAAATGGCAAAGGACTAGTATCTAAATCTGCTGTGGACGCAGTTCAAGAGTCCTACGACAGGGGCGAAAATGACGAATTCATAAAGCCTACTATAATAGATGGCGTTAACGGATCTGTTAAAGACAAGGACGGAATCTTCTTCTATAACTTCCGTGCAGATAGAGCAAGACAGCTCACCAGAGCTTTCACTATAGCTGACTTCGATGGTTTCGACAGAGGCGCCATGCCTGACGTACATTTCATAACTCTCACATTTTATGATAGTCAATTCGACTCACCTATGGCATTTGAACCACAGGTATTAAAAAATATTTTAGGCGAAGTGCTCAGCAAAAATGGTCTTAAACAACTCCGCATAGCAGAGACAGAAAAATATGCACATGTCACTTATTTCTTTAATGGTGGCGAAGAGAAGGTATTCGATGGTGAAGAGCGAGCTCTTATCGAATCACCTAAAGAAGTTTCTACATATGATGAGAAACCATCTATGAGCGTCGCTAAAGTGACAGCAAGATTCAAAGAAGAGATCGATAAGGTTGATGTGGTTATTATGAACTTTGCTAACCCTGACATTGTGGGACATACAGGAATAATTCAAGCGGCTGTCGATGCATGCAAGGCTGTCGATGATTGCCTTGGTGAAGTTATCAAAACTGCTGATGAACACAATGCGATTTTAGCTGTAACAGCAGACCACGGTAATGCTGAGCAGATGCGTGATAAGATTACTGGTCAGCCACACACTGCACATACTCTCAACCCTGTTCCGTTTGTTATCTATAACAAAGAGTGTGAATTAACAGATAAAACAGGAAAGCTTGCAGATATAGCACCAACGATACTTGAACTATTAGGCATAGACCAACCTGAAGAGATGACAGGGACCAGTCTGCTTAAGAAATAATGCTTAATGAAATCTTTTACCAAAAATGCTTAGGTTGTGGACTTAGATCTGACAACAATAGCCCAGTATGCATAGACTGTATGCAAGATATTGAAAAGCACCCTTATGCATGCGAAAGCTGTGGTTATCCATCCAGCCTTCAGGTAAAAATATGTGGAAAATGCTCCTCCGCTATTTTCAGAGATAGAATATTTATACCTTATAAATACCAAGGGCCTATAAAGAAGCTTATCAAAGAGATAAAGTTTTTATACAGAGCAAGTGGAAGGTCAATATTACACGAGTTAATTGATACTAACACATTAATAGGATATGATGTAATTACTGATGTACCGTCACACTTTACAAGGAAGATACGGCGACTCAAGCATCCAGCCACTGACATTGCTAAAAGTATAGCAAGTTCAACTGGTGCGAGATATGATGTATTACTCGCAAGGGTAAAAAAAACTGAATATCAGTACAAACTAAAGAGGCGCCAGAGGGCTTTTAATGTAAAAGGTGCTTTTACCATTAAAACTGATGTTACAGGTTTGAAAATATTGCTTGTGGATGATATCATTACAACAGGCTCTACTATAGAGGAGTGCTCCCGTACACTAAAGCGATCAGGCGCGTCAATAGTTGATGTTTTTGCACTGACAGGCGGAAGTACTAAATAAATTATTATTGAGGCACACAAATGGATACTGCGATATCAAAAATCGCGCATATTTTTAGTGAGTGCAATTTTCCTGTCTATATTTATCTGCCCGGAAGCAGTGAATTTTATCAGTTGATCTCTGACCATCCAGAACCGAAACCAGCCCCTGCTAATATGATAGAGCATCTTAATGATGAATCAATCTTCTTTCAGTCCTTTAAAAAGGGCGATGCATACATGTATTTCTATTTCTTAAGACTTAGCATGGGTGACGAGAAGTTCGTTGTAATGCTTAATTCTGACAAGGATAGAACTAGCCTAAACTGCATCACTTTCTCTATGTTTAATAAGCTAAAAGAGATGGAAGTGACTATTCAGGAAGAGTTAAACGAAGCGAATGAGTCAGTGCAGATTCTTAGAAAATCTCGCCAGAAAATGCTTAAACTACTTGATGGTCTTGTTATGCCACTGTTTAGTATCACACCTGAATATAACGTTCTTAACGTAAACAAGGAGCTCTCTGAGCTAATTAATGAATCACATATACCATCAATTCTTAATAAAAAATGCTATGAAGTTATCCACGGATTTTCCGAACCCTGTAGCTTTTGTAGAATGTCTGAGATAGTTGCTGGCGAAGAAGTGAGTGGTCAGACCATAGAGCTTGACTTTGGTGGCAAACACTATTATTTCGAGCACCATATGTTCCCTATCTATGCTTCAACAGGCGAGATGGACGAAATTGGTGAGTTTATGATTGATGTTACAGAAAATTACCAAAACCTAGAGCATATCGAAAAATATAAAGAAAAAGTTAAAAGTATCCAAATGGCAGAAGTAGATAAGATGAACGAGATGGGTGAGCTTAAAAGAGCCTATAAAGACCTATCTAAAAGCTATGACGACATGTTTTCTAAAAATAATAAAATGAGTAAAGCTCTATCCAGCCTGATGGAAAATAATAATGTAAACGAAATTGTGAAGATGAGACAGGAGACCAGAGAGGTTAAGAATAAATTAATTCGCTCTGCTACTGCTCTTAAAAACTTTCAAACAGCACTCGACATGCAACAAGATAAATATACCGAGCTGAGCAAAAAGACTATTTATCAACTCGAAAGGCTTATTAACACTGTAAATAAAAAGAGTATGATCACTGACAATGATGTTAAAATTCTCCTCAAAACAGTAACCGAAGATGTTAAAGAATTAAGGACAACCCTAAAAGTACCACCACCGCCTGAATCTTCATAAATGTTTGATAGAATCAAGCTGACATTAAAGCTATAATAGCTATTAGATGAATATATATTTACTAGGAGGTACTAAATGTCTGTAAAAGTTGGAATCAACGGCTTTGGACGTATTGGACGCTGTACTTTACGTGCGATCGTGCAAAGAGGCTTAGATGTTGACATTGTTGGTATTAATGACCTTACCGATACAAAAACACTAGCACACCTTTTAAAGTATGACTCTGTACATGGTATTGCTCCATTCGATGTTGAAGCTACTGAAGGCGGCATCATCGTAAATGGTAAAAAAATAGTGATCACAGCTGAGAGAGATCCGTCCAAACTCCCATGGGGCGAGATCGGTGCTGAGGTTGTTATAGAATCCACAGGACTTTTTAGTAAACGTGAGAAGGCTGCACTCCACCTTGAGGCTGGAGCAAAAAAAGTTATTATCTCTGCGCCTGGTGAAGATGCTGATATAACTCTTGTTCTTGGTGTTAACGATAACGAACTCGATGTGTCTAAACACTCTATCATCTCTAATGCATCTTGTACTACAAACTGTCTCGCACCTGTTGCTAAAGTTCTTAACGATAATTTTGGCATCGCTCAGGGGATAATGACAACCATCCACTCTTATACAAATGATCAAGCTGTTCTTGACCAGCCACATAAAGACCTCAGAAGAGCTAGAGCTTGTGCAACGAGTATGATACCTACATCTACTTGTGCTGCTAAAGCTGTTGGGCTTGTTCTGCCTGAACTAAAAGGTAAGCTTACAGGGTATGCTGTACGTGTTCCGACACCAAACGTATCTCTCGTAGACCTTACTGTAAACTTGAAAAAAGATACTACTAAAGAAGAGATTAATGCTGCGATTAAAGCCGCAGCAGAGGGTCCTATGAAGGGCTATCTTGCATATACCGAAGATCCTGTTGTCTCTATAGATTTAAACGGTAACCCTGCATCATCCACCTTTGACTCGCTCCTTACGCTGGTTACAGATGGAAAATTTGCAAAAATTGTTACATGGTATGATAACGAATGGGGCTACTCCAACAGAGTGGCTGAATTAATAACTAAGGTGCTCTAAAAAATGGCGAAAAGTATCAAAGAACTGAACCTTAAAGGTAAAAAACTCTTTATAAGAGTAGATTTTAATGTCCCTGTTAAAGATGGCGTTGTCAAAGACGACACTCGTATTGTAGAAGCTCTGAAATCTATCAGATATGCAAAAAACGAAGGAGCAAAGGTAATACTAGCTTCTCACCTTGGCAGACCAAAGGGCGAAAAAGTGACAGAAATGAGCTTAGAGCCTGTTGCAAAATATATCACTGATAACTTTTTTCCTTGTACTTTTGCTACTGATTGCATAGGTGACGTTGCAAAAACAGCTATTGATAAGCTTAATGATGGTGACGTGATCCTCCTTGAAAACCTCCGCTACCACAAGGGTGAAGAGAAGAATTTTCCTGAATTTGCAGCCGAACTTGCATCACTTGCTGATGTGTATGTTAATGATGCTTTTGGCACTTGCCACAGAAAACACGCATCAACATACGGCATGGCTGAGATCATGGTAGAAAAAGGTGCTGGTTTTCTCGTCGAGAAGGAAATCAAGTACTTTGAAGGACTTCTACAACAGCCAGCAAGACCTTTTGGCGCTATTGTTGGGGGAGCTAAAGTCTCTGACAAGATTGGCGTTATAAAGTCTCTCATGGAACTTGCTGATAAGATATTTGTAGGTGGAGCTATGGCTTACACCTTTCTTAAATATAACGGCAAGACTATAGGTACATCTATGGTCGAAGCTGACCAGATGGACATAGTTGCTGAAGTATATGCTGCTGCTAAACAGAAGCAGGTTCAAATCTTCCTTCCGCTTGATCACACTATCGCTAGCGAGTTCAACGGTGCTCCATTAGACTGTACAGAAGAAGATATCCCTGACGGATTTATGGGACTTGATATAGGTTCAAAGACCATAGATCTATATGTTGGCGAGCTAAACAAATGCAAAACAGTACTTTGGAACGGACCTATGGGAGTTTTCGAAAACCCAGACTATGCTAAAGGTACATTTGCAATAGCTGATGCTCTTGGTGCTGGTGAAGCAATTGTTGTTGTTGGTGGTGGAGACTCTGTCGCTGCTGTTAACCAAGCAGGCGTTTCAGATAATATTGACCACATCTCTACAGGTGGTGGTGCTTCTCTCGAGTATATCGAGTTTGGTAAACTTCCTGGTATAGAGATTCTCGGATAAGTTTCCAATGAAATGAATATTTTAAAGCCAGTATAGCTATCTGTTATGCTGGCTTTTTTATTTGGAGGTTATTATCAAAAAACTAGATGTTGTTGCCGCTGTAATAAAAGAAAATGACAGATACTTTGTAGCGAAAAGACCAGACTCCTCGCACCTCGGCGGCAAGTGGGAATTCCCAGGTGGCAAGATCGAAGATGGCGAAACCCATCAAGAAGCTATAAAACGGGAGATGATGGAAGAATTTTGCGTAGAAATTGACCCGACTAATCTTATCGGTGATATACTCCATCAATACCCTGACAAGCTTATTCATCTCTTTTTTTATAATGCTCGGATATCAAATGGAGAGATAACACCTACGGAGCATCCCCAGATTTGCTGGGCGGATACTGATAAATTACTAGATATAGGTTTAGCTGAAGGAGATTTTGTATTTACTAAAAATTTTCTAGCATGACACAACATTCATATAAGCCATTTGTGTCTCAACGTATTCTTATTAATAGAAATTATTTCCATCAATTGAATTTGCTACATAATTATTTGCATGCTACTTTTTGTTAATAATAATACACAAGGTTACCATGAAACTTTTAAATATGATTCATGCATCTAAATATGCCAAAAAAGTAGCGATTCTATACACCCCTATACTTATCATTTCCATTATAATATTGTTTTCTTTCCTAACTTTATATAAAAAGTACGATCTCGATCAGATGATAAAGAACCAAGCTATCCTTTTAAACTTACAAAATGCTAAAACACAAAATATCTTTCAAGGGATTTTTTCTGATATACGCTTCTTGAAAGAAAATAGGTTAATTAAAAGCTATCTAGATGATATGACTGCTGGCAATAAAGATTTTGGAAACATTCTTGTCACATTTTCAAAAAACAAAAAAATTTACGACCAGATAAGAGTCCTAGACATGAACGGTAAAGAAGCTCTTCGGGTTAACTATAATGATGGAGAACCTTCACTAGTACCTAATGACCAATTAACTGATAAATCTCTGAGATCATATTTTCTTAAAACTATCTATCTTCCAAAGGAATATTTATACATATCAAGATTCGACTTAAATATAGAAAACGGTATCATCGAAGAGCCGTATAAGCCTACGATACGTATGTGCTTACCCCTTTATAACAGCGCAGGCGAAAAGACCGCTATCCTTGTCCTTAACTATTCAGCAATAAACCTTATAGAAGATTTACAACAGTACCTTCCATTCTCCATTGGTGAGCTTTTCCTACTTGATATAGAGTCAAACTGGCTCATGACACCAAACAAAAATGATGAATTCGCTTTTATGTTTAAACGAGAGAATAACTTTAAAATACGATACCCTAAAGCATGGAAAAAGATATATATCGATGAGCACGCAGTAACTGTTGACGGAGAAGACCTCTTTATACACACAACAATTCGTCCAGTTCCTACTTTTGCTACAGAAGACTCTGAATCTATATACTTATCATTTTCTAATGAAATGAAATTTAGACCTGCTGGCTATGAATGGAAGCTAGTCTCTCATATCAATCAGAATCACATTATTAATCGCTACAAACATGCTACAGCACTATCTTACACTATCTTTTTTGCAATAAATCTTGCTCTTCTTATTGCTAGCATCATAATAAGCACTATAAAAGTCAGAGCTGAACTAGCGGAGCAACGACACAGAGAACTACAAGAAAACTATTTTCAACAACTCCATAAAAGTAGTGAGAGCCTTAAAGCTCAGGTCACAGAGACTAAAGAGCTGGTTCATATCCTCTGTCACGATCTTACTAACCCTATCGGAAGTGTCTCCAGCATGATAGATATCATAAGGGAAGAATCAGAAGAGTTTGACAATTATGAAGACTTGATTTCTAAATCACTAAAGCAAGCAATCAACATAATTGAAATGGTAAGAACCATGCGAGCCTTAGAAGAGAAAAATCAGGCACTTGAGCTATCACCTATAAACCTTAGCACGGCACTTAATATCTCATTAAATATACTCGGAAATAGGCTTAATGATAAAAACATAACTATAAATTCAGATATAGCCCCACAAGCAACTGTAATGGCAGAAGAGGTCTCACTTATCAACTCTGTAATAAACAATATTCTAACTAATGCTATTAAATTCTCACCTAGAAACAACACTATAGATATTTATACAAAGGCACAAAATGATACATTAAGCTTATATATTAAGGATTATGGTAGGGGTATCCCTAAAGAACTACTTGCGAGAATTTTTGATACTAATATACCAACATCGAGAAAAGGTACTGAAGGAGAAACAGGTACGGGATTCGGAATGCCATTAGTATTGAAATTCATGACAGCATACGGTGGCGAAATAAATGTAAGCTCAGTCGACAAAGAAGTTGATAAGGATAATCACGGAACAGAAGTTCAACTCATCTTTAAAATGACATAAGAGTTTTTATTCTACTTATATATACCTTTGAAGACAGCAAACTGTTTTGCGATTCGTCCGCTACGTCCACCTCTGTCCATAGCATAGTTTTCTGCCTCTTGCTCCCATCTATCGAATAAAGGTATCTCAAATACGTTTAAATAGTTCTCAACTATTTTAAGGTAGTCCTTCTTCTGGATAGGATAAAAACCTATTGCCAAACCAAACCTAGCAAAGAGTGATGTCTTCTCATTGGCATCGTCCCTGTCGTATAGATCACCAGAATCAGCCGCCGTTTCTGTTATCATGTGCCGTTTATTGGAGGTAGCTACGAATATACAGTTCTTCGGCACTTCTTCCAATCCACCCTCAAGAACTGACTTAAACATGCGATAGAGTGTGTCGCCTGTGTCAAAAGAGATATCATCCAGATAGATCATCACATAACGACCTGTCATTTTTCGGATATCAGCATATAAATCATAAAGTGAAAGCACATCATCATTGCGGAACTCAATAGCCGCAAGACCTTGCTTCGAATATTCGTGCAGCAACATCTTTACTATTGTCGATTTACCAAGCCCACGTTCTCCCCAAAGGAGCATATTTAAGGCTGGTTTACCGCTTACAAATGCCTGAATATTTTTCTCAGCCAAACCTATCTGACGGTCTATAGATATTAGAGAAGATCTTTCGATACAATCAACATCTTCTATCTTAACAAGACCATTATTCGTCCATCTGTACGCATGTGCTTTAGTTAGCATTTATCCCTCTTTAATAGCTTTCGCTGCCTCTTTCGCATAGTAAGTGATGATGATATCTGCGCCCGCTCTTTTTATAGAGGTGAGAGATTCCATCATAGCTTTGTGTCCATCCAGCCAGCCCATTTTGTCCGCAGCGATTATCATAGAATACTCGCCACTAACATGATATGCGACAACTGGTCTATCAAAGTTCTGTTTGAGATCACTGATAAGATCAAGGTAAGGTAGAGCTGGCTTAACCATAATGAAGTCTGCTCCCTCAAGAACATCCTGCTCTGCCTCTTTGAGACCTTCTAGTCTATTTCCTGGATCCATCTGATAAGTCTTTCTATCTCCAAATGTTGGAGCGGATTCTGCTGCTTCACGGAAAGGGCCGTAGAATGCGGAGCAGTATTTAACAGAGTAGCTCATGATAGGGATGTCTTCAAACCCGTTATCGTCAAGCGCTTCACGAATTACATCGACACGTCCATCCATCATATCACTAGGAGCAACTATATCAGCACCAGCCTTCGCGTGGGTTACAGCCTCAAGTGCTAAGTGCTTCAAAGTTTCGTCGTTATCTACGTCTTCGCCCTTAATGATACCGCAATGTCCGTGGTCGGTGTATTCGCACATACAAACATCAGTAACTACAAGGAGGTTTTTAGTATTGTCCTTAATAGCTCGCACAGCTTTTTGGACGATACCGTCTTCGTTATATGCCTCGGAGCCTTCAGCGTCTTTGAATGCTGGGATACCAAACAGTATAACCGCTGGAATACCAAGCGATTCGACATCCTGACACTCTTTAACAATAACATCAACAGACATCTGATAAACATCAGGCATAGAGCCGATAGGTTTTTTGATGTTTTCGCCTTCGCATGCAAAGAGTGGGTATATAAAATCGTTAGCACTGAGAGTTGTCTCTCGCACCATACGTCTCATTGTTTCACTTGATCTGAGTCTTCTAGGTCTATCAACTGGGAATGCAATATATGTCTCCTTTCAGCTAAGTTCTTTTATTAATTTTACCATCCAGTCGAGTGAAAAATCTTGTGGATGTCTACTATCGTATCCTATTAACCTTACTGCATCTGATGTTCTCTTGCCTATGCAAACTATTTGTTGCGTCATCCCTTCGATAGCGCCTAACATCGCCTCGGCAGCAGATGGTGAAGCGAACGTAACAATATTTATTCGGTTATCTTTTAGAAATTTTTCTATATACCCTACAGGGTACAGAACCTTTTCTGTTCGATAGGTTGTGACCATAACGACCACCGCGCCCCTATCTTTCAGATCAGTATGAAAATCACCCGCTCTCGTCTCTGCACCAGCGAATAAGAATTTTTTATCTGTGACATCTATTGATGCAAATATATCTTTTAAACCATCTGACGAAAACTCACTCGGAACAATATCAGCCTTCAGCCCTATTTCCAAGAGCTCTGCAGCAGTAGCCGAACCAACAGCAACCACTTTATCAAAGGCGACTTTCCCGACATAAGGTACAAAATACTTCACAGCATTTGGGCTAGTAAAAACGCCATAATCATATCGACCTGCAATAATAGCTGGAACAGGAACACACTCAATCATAGGTATGCTATAAGGTGTCAGCCCAACCTTCTCCAGTTTTTCAGCAAAAGCGTTATACTTCTCTTTCTCTCTGGTTATAAGTACGTTCATCTTAACCGCCCATATTGCTCAGTAATTCTAAACTATTCGGCTGCGTTATATATCTCTTCAAGTATCTCTTTTGCGCCTGCATCAAGAATCTTTTCTGCAAGTTCAAGACCTAGTTTTTCTGCGTCCACTGCTTTACCTTCGATGATACGTTCTATAAAAACTTCACCTTCAAGGTTAGCGACGATCCCCTTCATACATATCTTATCACCTGTAAGGACTGAATGACCTGCGATAGGAGCTTGGCAACCACCCTCTAATCTACGGAGGAATGCTCTCTCCATAGTGACACGTGTCTCAGTTTCATCATGGCGAAGGAAATCTAACATCTTCTTTATACGATCGTCATTATCTCTGATCTGTATACCTAAAATCCCCTGACAGCAAGATGGTAGCATTTGGTCAGTAGTGAATGTCTCTTTAACGTAGCCATCAAGCTCAAGACGAACCAGCCCAGCCTTCGCAAGGATAATACCGTCATACTCACCAGCCTCAAGCTTTGCGAGTCTTGTATTTACGTTACCTCGCAGATCTTTAATCTGTAGGTCAGGTCTCAATTTTGAAAGTTGAAGCTTACGGCGGAGACTACTAGTACCAACAACGGCACCATTAGGTAGTTCTGCCACTTCATTGTATTTAGTAGAAACGAAGCAATCATAAGGTGTTTCTCCCTCTGGAGAAGCATAAAGGGCTAAACCTTCAGGCATTTCCATAGGGACGTCCTTCATGCTATGTACAGCGATATCAGCTTTATCATCTATAAGAGCCTGCTCAATCTCTTTAACAAACAGACCTTTACCGCCAATTTTTGCCAAAGGAACATCAAGTATTTTGTCCCCTTTGGTCTTAATGATATTTAGCTCTACCTCAACTCCATGCTCTTTCTCTAGAAGCGCTTTGATGTGGTACGCCTGCCATAGAGCAAGATTGCTCCCTCTGGTTGCTATAGTTACTTTTTCCATATTTAATCCTCTAGCTCAAATAGAATTTTCATCGCTTCGTCTAGCGTATATTTTCCACCACTGTTAGTTTTATTTTTAAGGTTACTCAGTGGCGTGTGTAATACTTTGTTCATATAAGAATTAAGGAGATGCTCCATTTTGGCTAGCTCATCCTTATCTGTTACTTTGTTCTTAGAGGCAAATCTGTTAAGTTCAACCTCTTTTAGCTCTTCAAAAGATTGGCGGAATGATTTAATAACTGGGATGATCTTCATAGACTCCAGCCAACCGTAAAATCCCTCTATACCATACTCAATATATTCTTCAGCCTTAACAGCCTCTTTCTCTCTCTGTTTCCTATTGGCATCAACAACAGCCTTAAGGTCATCTATGTCATAAACATAAACATTCTCAATCTCATTAATATCTGGGTCTATATCCCTTGGAACTGCTATATCTATAAAAAACATTGGACGTTTTTTACGACCACCCATAGCTGTTTTAACATCATCTTTTGTTACAAGAAGCTCTGTGGCACCTGTCGAACTAATCACTATGTCATAGTCCTCAAGTTTTTCACGATACTTATCAAACGGAAGAACATCACCATTAACTTCGGAAGCCAAAGACTCAGCTTTAGCTATTGTCCTGTTAGTAACGCTTATCCCACCTATATCTGATGTCACAAGGTGTTTCGCTGCCAGCTCACACATTTCACCAGCTCCTACAATCAGAGCTTTTTGTTTTTTCAAACTGCCGAATATCTTAGAGGCCAACTCTACAGCTGCGTAGCTCACAGATACTGGATTCTCACCTATACCTGTATGTGTTCTGACCTTCTTAGTTGTTTTGATAGTGTGCTCTTCTAGTTTTCTTATGAATGTGCCCGCTCCACCATACTCACGGCTAGCTTCGAACCCATCTTTTATCTGACCGAAGATTTGAGGTTCACCCATTACAAGCGAATCAAGCCCAGAAGCAACACGAAAGATATGCTTAACTGAGTCCTCACCGCAATGGATGTAGGTATATTTACGAAGTTCCATCCGATCCATATCGCAATGCCCAGAGACAATCTCTAGTACACTTTCGATATTACAGAGGAAATCATCCGTGACAATATAGTACTCCACCCTGTTGCAGGTAGAGACTATCATCGCTTCGTATATACGGTCATTATGCATGATCTCTGTATATATACCTGCGAGTTCTTCCCCATCCACGGCAAGTTTCTCTCTCACCTCAATAGGGGCAGAATTATGATTTAAACCAAGTACTGCTAATTGCATTTGTTATCCCATTACAAAGAATGCCACACCAACATAAGTGATGAGCACTGAAATAAAACCTATTATTGTTGAGAGAGCTGTATCCTTTGGTGACATCCCTCTGAACTGTTTATAAAAAGTGATACTGCTGTAAATTATCCAAGTTATCAAAGCAAAGACAAGCTTTGCGCTGAAAATATTAATAGTTCCACTAGAGTATATCATCCATACAAAACCAGCCAAAAGACCAATTGTAAATGTATAAAAACCTAGGTAAAGAGTTGTATTAACAAGCCTATTTATAGTATCGAGAGGCGGGAACCTGTGAAAGATTATGCCAAACTTCTTCTGCTTAAGCTGACGCTCCTGAATGAAATACATCACCCCAGCAAATGTCGAAAGCATAAAGAATGCTGTCCCCATAATAGTGAATGGTAATTGTATATAAAGCCACGTTGTAACCACAACACCTTCGTGAGCAATCTCTACATTTGACGAGAATCTTGATATAAGAACAAATAAGACTGTCAATGGAAATACAAAAAGCCCTATAGATGGACGTTTGTACTTAAAATACATACCGAAATAACCCATAAAAAGTGCTATCGTCAACAGAAGTAATATACCGCTAAAGCTAGCATATGGAGGTGCTGGCATCTTATATAGTGTAACGTATTGACCAATAGTAAAGAGAAATCCAAGTATAGCGAAACCGTTAGTTACCAGCTCCAGCCTCTTATGTCCCATAAAGAAAAAAAGCGTAACGTGCAGCAAAGAAAGCACACACGCGAGCAATGCTAAATCAAAGTACATTTT
Source organism: Denitrovibrio sp. (assembly GCA_002869185.1). Lineage (GTDB taxonomy): Bacteria > Chrysiogenota > Deferribacteres > Deferribacterales > Geovibrionaceae > Denitrovibrio. Next base: position 292,025 of record PKTN01000005.1, read on the forward strand.
ATCTCCGTTTAGTAGATAAAAACAAATTATGTATGACCCACAATATATATCCCATCTCTACTTTATCAAGTATATATAACCAAAGCTTTTTTTTGAAGATAAATTTTGTAAAAACAATTCATATTAGATATAGAATTGGACTTATATACAAAATTCGTGTAATTATACATTTACATGAGCTATGAACAAATTTCATTAGAACATAAAAACTTGCTGAAGGACCGTCTAAAATCTGTCAGTGTGCCTATATCAGAATTTAGCTTTCCTAACCTTTACCTTTTCAGAAATTCTCACAACTACGAAGTATTTGAGTTTGAAAATGAATTTTTTGTCCGTGGAGTTTCGTATGATGGGTACACATATGTTATGCCTACTAAAGATATCTCTACTTGCTGTATAGACACACTTAGAAAGCTACAAACTCAGTGTGATTTCTTTTTCCCTATCCACGAGAGCTGGATTGAACACTTCAAACAGTATAATATTGAATATAGCTTTAGCGATGGTGACACAGACTATATTTATACATCTGACAAGATGCAAAATTATCCTGGTCGCAAACTGCATAAAAAACGTAACCTTCTAAAACAGTTTAACGAAAACTACAATGCTGTCGCATTTGAGATGAATAAAGACAATCTAAAAGATGCAAAGGCTATTCTTGAGGAATGGCTTGAAATGTCTGGAATGACAAAAGAAGAGACTGACTATTACGCATGTTGTGAAGCACTCAATAAGTATAACGACCTTTGCGTATGTGGCGGAATCTACTATGTAGATGAGAAACCTATCGGCTTCGTACTAGGTGAAGAACTTACAGAAAATACTTATGTCCTTCATTTTGCCAAAGGGCTCACAAGCTATAAGGGCATATATCAATATTTATACAATAATTTTGCTAACATCCTTCCTAAAAGATACGAGTTCATAAATTTTGAACAAGACCTCGGCAAGATGGCTCTCCGAATGGCAAAAACAAGCTACATTCCCGACCGCCTCGAAAAGAAATACCGCATGATATTGAAGTAACTAGCTTGTATAGTTTATTAATCTTGCCCCACTGATTTCATACACTCCATTTATTTTTTTTCCGTCCCAAACATACTTTAAATTCTTCATCTCTCGACAATTTGAACAACTTTTTGGCTTAAATATTGCAACATTTTCACCATTTATATACCGTACACTATTATATACTAACCCTGCCTTACCTAACCTCTTTAATTCTTTAGCTAGTTTTTGTGATTCCGTATAGTTGCTTTTATGATATATTGCTAATGATTCAAAGACATCTTCCCGTATATCAACCAATTTAGTATCAATATCCACATTATAAACTCTCATTTCTATCTCACATTTTGGTTCATTAGATATCTTAAAAAACTGACTTCTATGATATGCAGTTTCATACACAGCACATTCTAAGCTATTAGAAGCATAAAATACACCATATGTGCCATCAGTGAATCGATCACCATTTACATTTGGGTGTGTAAACGCTCCCATGATACATGTTGCTCCATGCCCATAAACACGATCTTCTATGGGAACTAATTCTACATCACCAAGCATGCTATCCACGTCATCCATCCTAGGATTTGTCATATTCTCCAACTCATAGAGAAATTCAAACTCCTCCTGACTAGCAACATCCTCAAAAAGAAAAAGAGGCGGATAACAAGTTGGTATGATCATATATGCGGGTTTCCAAACAATATTTATTTCCTCCACTACCAACCCCTATAACCATCAAGATACCTTCTCACTTTATAAATATCTATAAAACCACCATTTAACATTATTTCTAAGGCACTTTTCCCCATAAAAAGGTCATTGCCTATAGGACGACGTACCCAATTATAAACAGACTCTCCTTTTAGCAATATTCGAAGATTTTTATGAATGCCAAGTATGCATGATATCCTTTCCAAATGATTCCTATCAAGATTTGGAGAACCTTCTTTAAGCCATTTGTAAAATGTAGACTCAGACACTCCACCTAGCAATATTATTTGTTCCTGCCTCTTAAGTCCCCATTTATTTGTAATATTTATAAACGCATTGAATCCTGCTTTTGCCATCTCAATAGTATTAAACTGTTTTTTTTTGTCTTGTTGTACTAATGTAGCCACAGCTAACCTCCCAAACAAATGTATATTAATAATATACTATAAAATCGGAGTTTTGCAAATATACTTAACTTATTTTTGAGATTCGTACCTGTCTAAACCACGCAAAAAAAAAGGAGCCTCAAATGAAGCCCCTTTCTATCGTCGTATTCAATTTTTTATAACATTTCATGTGAATGCAATGAGCCGACCAAAGTGGCAGTACAAAGCATCCTCTCGAGGTAAGCTAGAAGGTGCTGACCGACAAAGCTGGAAATTTTTTCTTAAACTAAGGAAGGATTTTTAAACGGGGAGCGAGCATACATAAAAGTATGTGAGCTTTCCTGATAAAATCCTAACTACAAGGATAAGGAAAAAGATTCGCTTTACAGACCCATGATAGAGTAGCCACAGTCAACGTGGATAACTTCACCAGTAACAGCTGACGAAAGGTCACTAGCAAGGTAAACAGCAGTTCTGCCTACATCTTCCTGTGTGCAGTTGTCACGAAGCGGTGCGTTGTCAGCGATGTGGTTGAAAATCTTTTTAAAGTCAGATATTCCAGCCGCAGCGAGTGTCTTAATAGGACCTGCTGATATAGCGTTCACTTTTATCTTTCTCTCGCCTAGGTCATAAGCAAGGTATTGTGTTGTTGATTCGAGAGCTGCTTTAGCAACGCCCATTACGTTATAGTTTTTGATAACTTTCTCTGCGCCAAGGTAAGACATGCAGATGATGCTACCGCCATCATTAAGGAGAGGCTCTGCCGCCTTTGAAATAGCAACAAGTGAAAAAGCACTGATATCAAGAGCCATAGCAAAATGGTCTCTCTGAGTATCTATGTATCTACCTTTAAGAGCTTCGCTAGGAGCATAAGCTACTGAGTGAACTAGGATATCGAATGTTCCCCACTCCTCTTTAACCTGCTCAAAGCACTTTTCAATCTCTTCGTCACTTACAACGTTACAAGGAACGAGGAATTTTCCACCAAGCTCATCTGAAACTTTTTCTACTCTAGTTCTGAGTTTTTCTGCTGCATAGCTGAATGCAACTTCTGCACCCTGCTCTATGAAATTACGCGCGATTGCGTAAGCTATACTCTTGTTATTTGCAACGCCAAAAATAAGCGCTTTCTTTCCATCAAGAAGTCCCATTATATAAAATCCTCCATAACTGTTAAAAAACAGCTAGTAAATTACTCTCTTAAAATCTATCCAGAAATTGTGATATGTTAATAGATAAACTAGTTTCTATGCTTTTGTCAAACTCCAGTTTCTCTGGAACGTAATATTTTCTTATTCCCATCTTATAACTCTCTGCCATTCGGCTCCCCATATTAGAGACTGGTCGGATAACACCAGTAAGTCCAACCTCGCCTATAAAGGTGCTTTCAGTAGGGATTGGTCTATCTCTGAAGGATGAAATAATTGCCGCACAAATAGCTAGATCTGCACTCGTTTCGGTAATTTTCATACCGCCAGCAACATTTATATATATGTCACTCCCAGCTAGGTTGATACCACCCTTCTTTTCAAGGACAGCAAGGAGCATATTTAGCCTATTCAGATCAAAGCACATGCAGTTACGTTTAGGAAACTGATAAAATGTAGGCGCAACAAGTGCCTGCACCTCTATGAGAAAAGCTCTGGTACCCTCCATAACAGGTACAAAAACTCGACCAGCTGAATTATCCTTCTTGTCTTCGACAAAAGAATAGCTTGATAGTTCTACCAAGCCTTTATCTGTCATCTCGAAAATTCCAACTTCGTTCGTAGGACCAAATCTATTTTTAACAGAGCGGAGTATCCTCACACCTCTGCTATAGTCACATTCAAAATACAAAACGGTATCGACTAAATGTTCGAGAACTTTTGGTCCTGCGATGTAGCCATCTTTTGTCACCTGACCAACTATCATAACAGTTATACCACGGCTCTTAGCAAGCTCGACCAAGCGATAAGTGACATGTTTAACTTGACCAACAGTCCCTGCGGCGGAGTTAAGATCGTCAGATGCGACTGTCTGGATATAGTCTAAAATTATATAGTCTGGTCTTTCATGCTCGCACGCCTGAAGAACGTCTTCTAATGAATTAGTAGATAATATGTCTATTTCGTTATCAGAAACACCTAATCTATCGCCACGAAGTTTAAGTTGTGCAGCAGATTCCTCACCTGAAACATATAGCACTTTTAGCCTGTCTCTCGAGAGTATTCCAGCACACTGAAGCATGATAGTAGATTTACCTATCCCAGGCTCACCACCGACGAGAAGGACAGATCCTTTAACAAGCCCACCTCCCAGCACCTGATCAAGCTCATCCATACCAGTAGGTGTTCGCTCAGTCTCCAGACCTTTCACGTCTTTCAGCGATATCGGTTTCATCTTTGGGATTCGTTTGCTTATTGCTGTGGTCTTCTCATCCGCTTCAATCTCTTCTACAAATGTGCTCCAACCAGAGCATTCAGGGCATTTGCCTACCCAAGCTGGAGAAATATATCCACAGGACTGACAAACGTATTTAGATTTTTTCTTAGCCAAGTTATTTATCCTCGTCTAGAAGGTCAGCGACTGTTAAACGCCCAGGAACGGACATTTTAAGGTGTTGGTACGCCATAGCTGTTGCCATACGACCTCTAGGAGTCTTCCTTACGAAGCCTCTATATATTAAGTAAGGTTCTATAACATCCTCTATGGTATCACGTTCCTCACTCATAGTGGCGGCGAGTGTATCGACTCCCACAGGACCACCGTCATATTTTTCTATTATAGAAAGGAGCAGGGTTCTATCTGATGCATCTAGCCCTTCTGTGTCTATCTCAAGCTTATCTAGTGACTCTCTGGCAAGTTCAAGTGAGATGTGTCCATCATTTAGTACATCAGCGAAATCTCGAACACGGCGAAGTATACGGTGAGCGATACGAGGAGTACCACGACTTCTGCCTGCGATCTCTAAAGCGGCAGATTCTTCTATGTGCGCCTCAAGTATCTCAGCACCACGAAGTAAAATCTGCTGTAGTTCATCAACATCATAAAACTCTAGCCTAAGAATCATACCGAATCTGTCACGAAGCGGAGCGGTTAGAAGTCCTGCCCTAGTGGTTGCACCTATAAGGGTGAAGGGGGGTAAATCGATTTTTACTGTTCTGGCGGCAGGTCCCTGACCTATGAGGATATCTAGTTTATAATCCTCCATAGCAGGGTAGAGAATCTCTTCCACATTAGAGTGGAGTCTATGTATTTCGTCTATGAAGAGGACGTCCCCTTCCTGGATATTCGTAAGTATAGCGGCAAGGTCACCAGCTTTGTCGATGACTGGTCCACTGGTGGAATTGATATTTACACCAAGTTCATGGGATATAATGTTTGCAAGTGTTGTTTTGCCAAGCCCCGGAGGTCCATGAAAAAGACAGTGATCAAGGGATTCTCCACGTTTTTTTGCAGCTTGAACGAATACCTTCAGGTTCTCTTTGACCTTACGCTGACCAACATAATCATCAAAGCCTTGCGGTCTTATAGAAACTGTCTGAAAATCCTCTGGTTGCCTATCAGCGGCGAAAATATCTTCCATGCACATCCCTTAATAAACTGATTAAAAACATCATACCAGTTTATATATTTTCAAGCAATATTTCTGTCACGCATCTAAACATGGCTTAATTAATTTTGTTTTTGTTAAATCTTTGTAAGAAATATAATTATCATTATGTATAATATAAATATACATACAAAAGTACTGGGGGTATATAATGCGTACAAACATCAAAATAAAGATCTTCGGAGTTGCTTTATTTGGTATTATTCTAATCACTCTATTTAATTCTTTCTTAGACTATAGGTCATTTAAGTCAACCTTATCCAAAACCACAAAAGTGACTTTCAGCCAAGCAGAAAATAATCTTAAAAATGTTCTCGAGAGCGCATTTAAAAATTTATCTCTAACAGTTCATACTATTGCTACAGACCCTGAGATAACTCAGCTCTTTGCTGATGGTGACAGAGAAGGATTATCAAAGGCACTTGTGCCATACTACAAGTCTATCAAAGAGAAGTACGAAATTAGACAATTTCAATTTCATCTACCTCCAGCAACAAGCTTTTTGCGTCTACATAAACCTAGTAAATTCGGTGATGACCTATCTGGTTTCAGAGCAACTGTAATCGAGACGAATAAAACTAAAAAACCTATTACAGGGCTTGAAGTCGGTCGTGGCGGTCCCGGACTTAGAGTAGTATATCCAGTTTTTAATAAAGGTGTTCACGTTGGTAGTATCGAGTTTGGCGGTTCTATAAATAACATCGTTAAGCAGACTGCATCACTTTATGACATGCAGTACTCGATTGGTATCTTTGATGAGGTCTTCAAAAAGGCTCGTAGATTTGACACAAAACCAACAGACGTAATCAAAGATAATGTTGTTTACTACCTTCACTCTTATGATCATATGTCAACATTCCTAAGTCATGACAAAAACGAAATATCTGTAAATGGTGATACATATGAGCTTTACTTTGTCGATCTGACTGACTTCACTGGAGCTACAGTTGGGAAGTTGCTCCTTGTGAAAAATGTACAAGAATCCATAACATCAGCGTGGAAATCACTAACTATAAAATTAGTAACCAATCTTGTTTTAGCAGTTATACTTTCTGTTATACTGCTTGTGATTATTATCATTGTCCTCAAGCCACTTAGTAATTTCGCTCAGATGGCAAAAGAGTTAGCAAGTGGAAAGGGCGATCTATCGCAAAATGTACCAATAAGACTTCCTAATGCAACCAAGATAATGAAAACTGATTCTAGTGCTTTTAATAGTCACTCAGAATCTACACCTTGCTGGTACTACATGGGGGATTATGGAGACAAATCCTGCCCTGCTCTTAAGAATGAAGCAACAACTTGCGAATTATGTAAGGTTTTTAAAACAGCTACTTCGGATGAGATTTCTGAAATGTCTGTCTACGTGAACGTCTTTCTCAGAAATATTGAGAAGGATTTTGCACAGGCACTATATACTCTCTCCAATGCTAGTGAAGCAACTGTGCCTATATCAAATGGTATAGTGAGCGTTACCAGTAAGAGTGACGAAAATGTTACCCTCTCTTCACAAGTTGCCACTGCTAGTGAGGAGATGAGTGCAACTATCACAGAGATCGCTCAGAACAGTACTGAATCTGCACATAAAGCTGAAAACACTGTTGAGCTTGCAGAAGAGGGCGGGAATGCCATTACGCATGCTGCTGAACTTTCATCTGAGGCGACATCAGTCCTTAATGCTCTAAAAGAAGAGATAGAAGGGCTTAAGACTAACGCAGAATCTATTGGTCAGGTTATTAATGTTATTGATGATATATCTGAGCAGACTAATCTACTCGCACTTAATGCTGCAATAGAAGCCGCTAGGGCTGGTGAGCATGGGCGAGGGTTTGCTGTAGTTGCTGACGAGGTTAGGAAACTCGCTGAAAAGACTCAAACCTCTACCAAAGAGATAGAAGGAATGGTTAACAGAATTCAGAGTGACGTTAACCACGTTATAGCATCGACTGACACAGTATCTGTCTCTGTCATAAAACAGCAAGAGGTTGCATCAGGGTTATCAGATAATTTTACTAATATAGTCTCTGCAATTAGAGAGCTGAGTGATCTTGTAACAGGAATATCAGCAGCAGTTGAGGAGCAGTCTAGTGCTACTGGCGAAATAGCAAGTAGTGTAGAAAACGTTGCTCATCTTTCAAGCTCATCTAAAGATGTTGTTCACTCATTCGTGCAGGAGATCGATAGACTTCTTGAAAATATGGATAAACTCTCAGCTATGTTCAGCAGATTTAAGCTGAGCAGAAAAGGTACTATCTTTGCAAAGGCTAAGTTGGAATACCTCGGACTTACAAAGAAGGTATTTAACTGTTACCTTTCAAATTATTGTGATGGCTCATTCCCTAGTCAGTCAGCAACAGAGTTTGGTAGATACCTCTCTACTGAATTCAGCTCACAGTTTCCATCTGAGAGCTCTGACCAGATAAGCCGTGCACTAAGTAACTATCACTCTGCATGTGAAAACTCTCTAAGAAGAGTAAGCGATGCAGTTGCGGATGGATCATCACTTGAGAATGTGGTCTCCAGCACACAAGAGCTGTGTGGGGTCTTTGACAATTTAATGGAAAAATACATCTAATAAAAAAAGGGCGGTCAACTGACCGCCCTTTCTCTTTTCTATTATAAACTAGAAACCTCTGCCAATAGAAATTATTAATTTTCTATACTATTAACTAACATAAATTAATGCTTATTCTCTTTCTTCTTGCTATACTCTTCTCAATAATGCTAAAATTGATTAATGCAATTGATTCTTAAAGGTGAAACAGTGCTTTATTTTGTTATTTGCTTCATAATTATATCATTTTTCTTATTCTTGAAATATTCATCAAACAACAAACTCAATAAGCTAGAGTATAAGATAGATCAATTTTGCAAAAGAGTAGGGAAAGACATTATAAGATTAAACCAGAACAGTGCCCCTAGTCTTGATATTGAAATAGACAGTGCAATATCCTTGAGAATCACTGCTTTTTTAGGAACTTTTAGAGAGGCTTATGGGGTTCAAATTTCACATGGATCTTTTGCTGATCATTACATGAATGCTGTCGAAGCAAATGACTTCTATTATTTAAGAAAAGCTCATCTTCATATTATCAATGAATTCAATATTTCAAAAAATGATTTTGCATTAGTACTTCTTGATCGCTTTATAAAAACTCAGCCTCCAAATGTTTTATTTTTTCAAGAGATTACAAATGATGAGTTCCCAGATTATGAAAACTATTATTCAACTTTCATCGAAACTATGAAGGAGCTAGATAAAGATTCAGTTTCTAGCAATCTTCACTGGATAGAATTAACCGATGATCAGTTTGTCAAGGATGCATTTAAAGATCTAATTGCCCCTAGAGTGCTTGCACGCCACGTCTACAATAACCGGGTATCTATATTAAAAAACATTAAGTAGTTTTATAAGTAAAATGGGCAATCAATTGTCTACCCTTTCTATTTTCAATCTTATAAAACCGATACTAAAAAAAGGGCGGCTAAAAGCCACCCCCTATATTATTAATTTGCCTATTGGCTCTTACTTATTATTTAAGGAATGAGTAAGGATGCTCTGTGTGAGGCAAGTAATTATCATTAAGGATAGCCACAACGTCCTCCACAAAAACAAGCTCTTCGTTTGTAGGAATCACAAACACCTTAACCTTAGATTCTGGTGTAGAAATCTCTGTCTCACCGTGCTTTGAAAAAGTACTTAGGTTCTTCTCTTTATCAACGATGATTCCCATATTCTCAAGTCCTTCAACAGCCATCTGGCGGATTGCACCAGCGTTTTCACCAACACCAGCAGTAAAAACGATTGCGTCTACTCTTCCGAGTACTGCATAGTAGGAACCAATATATTTGCGAAGCCTATAACCCTCTACATCAGTCGAGAGGGAGCAACGGTGCTTAAATTCATCATCTTCACATGCAAGGACATCACGACTGTCTGTATATCTACCTGTGATACCAAGTACACCTGATTTTTTGTTAAGGATGTTATCCATTGTCTTAGCATCAACATCGAGTTGTTGTTGCATAAAGAGTGGGATAGCTGGGTCGATGTCACCACATCTTGTTCCCATCATAGCTCCCTCAAGTGGAGTCAGCCCCATAGATGTATCTACTGACACACCATTTTTGATCGCTGCGTGAGAAACACCATTACCAATATGCATAGTGATGATGTTACAATCTTTCGCATCCTTACCGAGAAGGCAAGCTGCACGCTTAGAAACGTAAAGGTGACTTGTTCCGTGGAAACCGTAGCGTCTAACACCATATTCTTCGTACCACTCATAAGGGACTGGATAGATGAAAGCTTCCTCAGGCATTGTCTGGTGGAAAGCTGTATCGAAGATAGCAACATGCGGGATATTAGGCATAACCTTTTGAGCCGCTCTGATACCTGCAAGGTTTGGTGGGTTATGCAGTGGAGCGAGGTGTTGAACATCTTCTATCGTTTTAATTACTTCTTCTGTAAGGAGAACGCTACTTGCGAACTTATCTCCACCATGAACAACTCTGTGTCCAACAGCGGATATCTTATCCATACTCTCAACAACAGCAGACTCGCCTTTAGTAAGTGTTTTTACTATGAGACTGATCGCTGTTGAGTGATCGTGACACTCATACTCTTCTCTATAATTATCTTTACCTTCTGGTTCATGAACGATGAAAGAATCACCAATACCGATTCTCTCCACAACACCTTTCGCTATAACAGCTTTATTTGTCCAATCGTATAGCTGATACTTAACGGAAGAACTTCCGCAGTTAAGTGCTAATATATCCATTATTTTTTTACCCCTTAGTCAGCCTGAAGAGCTGTAATAGCTGCAACATTGACTATATCCATATATTTACATCCTCTTGAGAGGTCGTTTACAGGTTTAGCGAGACCCTGAATAACAGGTCCGATCTCCTCTGCACCAGCGATTCTCTCCACAAGTTTGTAGCCGATGTTACCAGCGTCTAGTGTAGGGAATACAAGTACGTTTGCTTTACCAGCCACTTCGCTACTAGGAGCCTTCTTAGCACCAACAGCCTCAAGAAGGGCTGCATCAGCCTGGAGCTCACCGTCGATAGCGAGATCAGGAGCAAGCTCTTTAGCTATAGCAAGAGCTTCGATAACCTTGTCTGCGTCAGGGTGTGAAGCAGATCCTTTTGTTGAGAAAGAGAGCATAGCCACCTTCGGCTCAACCTCAAGGAATGACTTACAGCTTGCCGCTGATGAAACTGCGATCTCTGCAAGCGTCTTCGCATCTGGGTTAGGGTTAACAGCACAGTCAGCAAAAAGGACAGCACCATTCTCTCCAAACTCAGGCTTAGGCGTTACCATAATGAATGAGCTAGAGACTGTCTTCATCCCTTTCATTGTACCGATAACACGGATAGCAGCACGAAGAACATCACCTGTTGTGTGACATGCACCAGTTACGGCACCGTCTGCAATCCCTTTCTGAACGAGCATACAACCGAAATAAAGAACGTCTTTCATAGACTCGGAAGCCTCTTCCATAGACATTCCTTTAGCTTTTCTGCTGTCAAAATATGTATTTGTAAAATCTTCTAGATATTCGCTTTTTGCAGGCTCGATAATAGTACATCTAACTTCATAGCCTTTTGCATCGAATGCTTTTTTGATCTCTGCTTCGTTTCCAAGAAGGATAACTTTGCAAAGTCCGTTCTCTGCGAGAGCATTGGCTGCATCAATAGTTCTTTCGTCTTCGCCCTCAGGCAGGACTATAGTCTTGTTTCTGGTTTTTGCAATTCCCCAGAATTTGTCCATCAGTGACATGACATACCTCCGAAATTATAAATCGTATCTATGTTACTACCCTGTATTATCAAAAAACTCAATACTCTTTTTCTTGTTACTGAATAATACTGGTATTTTTTTCTTTACTATTATAAATGACTAACGAAATCAGCACACTCCAAAATAAAACATGCTGATTCTTTTTATAAACAATTCTAGAACAACTTTTTACTAATTATCTCGTATATTAATAACAGGAACTTAAAAATATTGCAAGTTGCCATAAGTTTTTTTTAGATATAAAATACCTGATATATGAACAAGTCAACCTACCTATGCACTACAGAAATTCAAGCAGATGCTCACTCAGCATTCGAGTGGCACGAAAGAGAAGGTGCACTTTTACGTCTCACTCCTCCTTGGGAATCTATTGAGTTGCTAGAAAAAAACGACGGTATAGATGTCGGCGCCACATGTACACTGAATGTAGGTACAGGCTTTTTTAGCATCCCATGGCAAGCCGAACACATAGAATACTATAAAGACAAGCACTTTAAAGACAGGCAAAACTCTGGACCCTTCTCACTTTGGGAACATTCACACGATTTTGATGAAAACGATAACAAAACAACAATCACAGATACAGTGGAATATAAATTACCACTCCATTTCATATCGAAGTATGTAGCAGGATGGTTTGTCAGGACAAAACTTGAACGTATGTTTGCATATAGACAAAATGTCTCGAAAAACGACATTGAAATTCTTAATGAATACAAACAGGAACCACAAACCATCGTAGTCTCTGGCTCAACAGGGGCTGTAGGTTCAGCACTTATACCTTATCTTCAGACTCAAGGGCACAATGTTGTACGTTTGGTAAGGAATGAAAGACAGCTTTGCATTGGTGATGTCTGCTGGAATCCAAATGCCGATGTTATAGAAGATATGTTCGAAGAGGCTGACGTGATGATACATCTGGCTGGCGAGCCTATCGGTGACGAAAACTGGACCAATGATAAAAAACTATCAATAGTAGACAGCAGGGTTCGTAGCACTAGCTTACTTGCTAAAACTATATCTAATATGAAAAAACCACCTAAACTCCTTATATGTGCGTCCGCTATTGGATACTATGGAGATGGTGGCAAAGAATAACTTGATGAAAACTCTCCAAACGGAAAAGACTTCATCTCTCATGTTTGCCTTCAATGGGAAAGAGCGGCCAAAGCAGCAGAAGAAAAAGGTATAAGAGTTGTCTACTTAAGAATAGGCGTTGCACTCACACCAGCTGGCGGAGCACTTCAACGTACACACAAACTTTTTTCTTACGGGCTAGGAACAATACTAGGGAGTGGAAAACAATACCTAAGTTGGGTTAGCATGGATGATGTCCTCTACGCAATCACTCATATAATGAATACAGAGTCATTAAGTGGCCCAGTTAATCTCACTTCACCTAATGCTGTAAGGTGGTCTGATTTTGCCAACACCTTGGCAAGCGTACTAAAAAGACCAAGGTTCTTGAGAATTCCCGAATGGCTCATAAGAATGGTTTATGGTCAAATGGGTCAAGAGGTTTTGCTTTCAAGTGTTAATGTCAAACCTAAAAAGCTGCTTGAAAGCGGTTTCAGATTTAGATATCCTCTATTAAGGGATGCACTCAACCATTTGTTAGGGAGAAAACTATGAGTAAATCACTCCGTCTCACCTTTATGACAACAATGACTATAGCCCTATCCTTTGGTTTTATGCATCACTTCATACCTAACTATAATTTCGAACGTCTTCATATATTCCTATTTAACCTTTGTACAGGCGGAACAATCATCCTTTATTTCACAATGGATAAAGGACGAATGACTAAAAGGCTCTATCTTTTCTTTGTGTTATCTTTTGCATACGCATTTCTAGCTTTCTTTGAATACTACATGCTTGCAATACTTGTATCTCTCGTTCTTTTTGTTATTGTTGAATCAGTAAGGAATATGAAATTTAATTTCTTTCCGTCAGATTTTTTTACTTTAAAAGTCCCTTCTGCAAAGAAGTTTCATCACGCTTCACTACTATGCTTATCAATTGGTCTTCTTATATCAATAGTGGCAATTATCAATCAGGAGTACTACACTTTTATACATTCAGAAAAACTCACTCTGAACACTTTCTTTCTAGGTTTCTCTTTTCCTGTGTCACTCATCTCACTTAGTGTCATGTTCACCACTATGCATAAGGCTAATAATAATATCTTTAGGTTACTAAAAGTAATCTGCTTTTGGACTATCACATTTGGTGTTGTTATATTTTTTGTCTTCATCCTATTTGAAGCGATCTTCTTAGAGCTTACCATATCTATTATTCTCTTCTTTGCTGTATCATGTGTTTTATACCTATATATAAAGCTCGGTATAAAAGAACAACAGAAAGCATACCTAACTTCAGGTATATTCTTCTTGTTGATGACTTCTGTCTCAGGGGTTATCTACATACTTATATATGCCTACGGATACACTGACCCTATATATAAGGATATGACTATCGTTTATCACAGGACACTTGCTCTTTACGGATGGAATATAAGTGGTCTAGCTGTCATCTGCAGATTTAAAGATTTTCCTATCATGTTACATTCTGGCCCAGCAATAATTTTGCACTGGTTAATAGTTGCCATTTTGGCGCAAATATCATTTTTTAATTCTAATTTTGTGCTAATAACAATAGCAATCTATTTATTGTTCCTTTTCGCTATCTTCTTCTCCAAAGGTACACACAAGATGAAAGATTTTTAAAGAAATATTGAACGAATGTACACCCAGTGATATAGTTAAGTTGAGGTATATTATTTATGATGCGTGGTTTTACAAAGTCTATAACATTCATTACTGTCTTTTTAGTGGCAACGATCTGCCATCAATTTGACACATCAGGTTATATCACTATTGATAAGTACCTAGATGACCATCAAGAACAAAAGCTTCTAATGAAATCTTTTTCAGATATCGTCTCATCATACGCAATACCAATTGGCTTTCATATGAACAGAAACGTCAAAATCGCCGCTGTTTACCCTTGTATACAAAAGTCTAATTATTGGCGAGACAGTGTTACCTCTATGGAAAAGCGCCTCGATGAACTTGGAATTAGATATGAAACAGCTCGTTTCTTTAGCAAACCTTCAGGTGATTTTAGACTTCAGGTAAAGCAGTTCGCAGATGCTATTAAAGCTGGCTCGGATTATATAACCATCTCAGTTGATAATGAAAATATGAAACGTTTAGTATCCACTGTTCTAGCTAAGAAAAAACCTAAGATATTTATACAAAACCTAACAACTCCGACCAAAGAATGGCAAAGTAATCCTCCATATATGTATGTAGGGTTCGACCACGTGGAAGGAGCAAAAATCATCGCAGATCAGTACAGCAAAATATTCCCAAAAGGTGCCAGCTATATTTTGCTTTATGGTCCAAAAGGTACAGTTAGTTCCCTGCGTGGTGGTGGTTTTGAAAGCTATGCTCTTGCAAAAGGGTTCACTCCAGCAGCTAAATTCTACACAGATTTTGATGCTGACAAAGCATACAATGCCGTAAATGATGCCTTGAAGAGATTCCCAAATATCTCTTTTATCTACGCTTGCTCAACAGACATTGCCATCGGAGCATCAAGAGCACTAGAAGAGCTTGGACTACTCAACAAAGTTATTGTAAATGGCTGGGGTGGCACTCTCAAAGAACTAAACCTAATAAAGCAAAATAAACTAGACTTTACTGTAATGAGAATGAATGACGATAACGGCGTAGCAATAGCAGAAGCTATTAAGCTCGACTTAATAAATAATGCAGATATGGCTCCACAGATATTTAGCGGTGAGTTCGTGACCGTTACTAAAGAGATGACTAATGAAGCTATAGATAGTTTGATAGAGAGGGCATTAAGATACTCAAAAAAATAAGTAATCCCCATGGGCTAAGACTATATTCATTTTTTATCGTCTCTATTATCTCTATGGCAGTAATACTATCTGTTGCTATGTTCTTAATGAATGACAAATTCCTTACGAAGACATTCGCTAAGAAGTCTTCTGAGATAACAAGCATTAACACTAATATAGCTAGCATGATCATTGGTAAACAATCTTCTTTGCTTTCAAATTCTATTAAAGATATGGGTTTTTTGCTCTCGTCTAAAGCTTCTTTATACTTAAATGGCAATATCGATGCATTCGAGAATGCTATGCTAGCTCTTTATGATGAATCCTTTGCAAAAGACATAGACGTTTTCTTCTTTCAATCTGCAAATGGCAAGTATGTATTTAATGCTAGTTCCCCATTTTATGACACAAGCAGAATAATTAACTACATGATGGCAAACAGTCGCTTTCTCCAAGAGGGGACAAGGATTATACAGTCAGAATCAACAGATGGAACGCTCATAGCTCTATAAGGATCCTCAGAGGTCGTTAGCGAAGTAACAGGGGAGCTGATTGGTTATTTTTATGCAGGAATTTTAATTAATAATTCTTCTGAGATCATCGGAGAGATATTAGATTCAACAAATTTGTCTGAAGCAGCCATCATATACGGTGACAATATTATTTCTGGTGAGACAGTCAAGGATAGAGATACCATAATTTCACTATGCTATAACCAAAAAAATATCCAAATCATCAATAATGAGGTTGTTCACTGTTCTGACGTACAACTCGGCAACAACGGATTAACTCTTAAATTTTATCAGTCATTACCAGACTCATTTGTCTCCAACATCAATCAACAAAACAAAAAGATGCTGTATGCTGCCATATCAATCGTCTTTTTAGTAACAATCATAGCTGGCTATATCGTAAACTTGCTAACAGTAAATTCGCTATATAGGTTAGTTGATTTTACTAAAGAAGTACTCTCAAGTAATGAAGCTATACATTATAAACAATCTATAATATTTGAGTTCAATCTTCTCGCTGAGCAGATTTCTATTGTTAGCAAAGACCTAACAGAGACTCAAACTTATTTAAAAAACCTTATAACCAATGCAGAGGCACCTATATCAATATGGGACAACAAAGGCAACATCGCACTTTTTAACAGTTCATTAGAAAGACTCTCAGGCCTAGACAGCGCTAGTGTTGTAGGTAAGCACCTCAGTCATATTTATAATATTTTTCCTGATGCTAATGTAGCTGTAACTGGCTCATCTAAACAAAAAGCCACCAAGTTTGAATCGGCCGTAACTAATTCTAAAACTAACGTTACAAAATACATAATCTGGAATCTTACTGACATATTCACTGACAATAACTATGTGGGTACAATCCTGCAAGGTATTGATATTACTGAGCGTAAAGAGTCCGAAGCTAAATTACTTCTAGCTTCAAAAGTCTTTGAAAACACCCTCGATGGCATGCTCATTATTGACGCTAAAGGGAACATTATCTCTTCAAACTCTGCCTATTCTTCAATAACAGGTTTTAAAGAGGATGAAGTTAAGGGCAAGAATGTAATGTCATTACGAACATATAAGCATGACCATATATTCTACAAAAATGTATGGAAGAGCCTGTATAGGTATGGCAGATGGAGCGGTGAAGCATGGCAGATAAAAAAGGATGGTCCACCTTTTCCATCTATCTTAACCATATCATGCATTAGAGACTCAAAAGGGAAGATTACAAATTACATAACTGTTATACACGACATCACCGAAAGAAAAAGTTATGAAGACCACATTAGACATCAGGCTACACATGACCTCTTAACTGGGCTTCCTAACAGGCTTCACTTTAATAATGTCTTAGATAAAGCTATTCAAGAAGATGATAAATCATACAAAATTGCCGTCCTATTTTTGGACCTAGATAGATTTAAAAACCTCAATGATACTCTCGGCCACACCACAGGTGATAGAGTTCTTGAAATTATCGCAGAGAGGATCAAAAACAAGACAAAGGATTCAACCACTGTTGCTCGCTTTGGTGGTGACGAATTCAGTATCCTTTTTACTGATCTCAAAAACAGAGAAGAAGCAGTACTTAGGGCTCAAAATATTATCAATAAGGTATCTGAACCAATTACAATTCAAGGCTATGAGCTTTTCATACAATTAAGCGCTGGTCTTAGCTTTTATCCTGAGAATGGTGACAGCACCTCAGAGCTCATAAAAAACTCTGAAATAGCTATGTACCAAGCAAAACAGAAAGGACGTAACAATCTCCAGCACTTCACGGGCGGTCTAGATACTCTCCTTCGCGACAGACTCATCATGGAATCTAAGCTAAACAGAGCTATCGAAAATAATGAACTAACACTCTTTTATCAACCTAAGATTTCTATAGGAGACATGAAAGTAATGGGAATGGAAGCTTTACTCCGCTGGAATAATCCAGAGCTAGGTAATGTCCCACCAGATGTTTTTATACCTATAGCAGAAGAGAATGGTCTTATACTCCCAATAGGCGAATGGGTTATTACTCAAGCATTAAAAGACACCACAGCACTCCACAAAGAGGGCTTTGACTCTCTTAAAATAGCAGTGAACCTTAGTCTCAGACAATTTATGAAAAAGGACCTTGTCCCTTTTGTTAATAAATCAATTGCTGAATCCGGAATCAAAGATATGGGTTTTGAGTTTGAAATCACAGAGAGCATCTTCACTGAAGACCTCTCCACTATCTCTAAAATAATGGCTGATATTAGTGACTTAAATATAAAATTTGCTATTGATGATTTTGGTACTGGTTACAGCTCGATAGGTTATTTGAAAAAGATGCCTATTAGCACACTAAAAATTGATAGAAGCTATATCAACTCTATAGACCACGACCAAGAGAACGAATCTATAGTCTCTTCTGTCATCCTAATGGCTAAAAGCCTAGGACTAACAGTTGTCGCAGAGGGAGCAGAGAAGAAAGAACAGGTTGATCTGCTTAAGGCGATGGGTTGCAATATCGTTCAGGGATACTACTTTGGCAAACCTCTTCCAATAGAACATTTTAGGCAATTCCTTAAAGATTGGGAATAATCATATCTTGCAGATTTGTCTTATCAAGGCTATTCTTCCGTCTTAGAATTTAATGAGGGTACAATTTTGGCGATCGGAATTTTTGACTCAGGAGTAGGTGGACTTACAGTTTATCAAAAGATTGCAGACCACTTCCCTAATCTTGACATACACTACCTCGGAGACACAGCGAGAGTTCCATACGGCAGCAGATCGAAAGAGACTGTAATCAACTATAGCCTTCAATGTGCTGGTTTCTTAATTGAAAACTTTGATATAGATACGATTGTTGTTGCCTGTAATACTGCTTCATCTTATGCAATTGACCAGATCAAAGAGAAATATGGAGTTAACGTTATTGGGGTTGTGGAGCCTGGAGCAAAACTGGCTATTCAGACTACCTCTAATAACAGTATAGGCGTAATAGGTACCAGAGCTACTGTAAGAAGTGAATCATACGTAACAGCATTAAAAAACATATATAATGAAATAACTGTTGAGCAGGTTGCTTGCCCCTTATTCGTTCCAATCGTTGAAGAGATGCTTGTTGATACCGACATTGCAAAACAGGTAGTTAAGCACTATATAGACGGGCTATCGGCAACAGGCATAGACACACTAATATTAGGGTGCACTCATTATCCTCTTCTGAAAGAGACAATATCTAAAAGTTATCCAAATCTCAAAATCGTCGACTCGTCAGAGGCGATAATCGAATGTATAAATAAATTAAACATAGATACCAACCAAAATGGAGTTAGAGAAATTTACCTAACAGATGAGTCACCTGCATTCGAAACACTTAAAAATGTTCTTGCTGGTGGTCTAACATCAAAGAAAGCCATACTCTCTTGTTAAATATACTCCGCACAAAGCTCACCTAGCTTCTTAATAGCTCCCTCTATACGCGCATCCACAGGGTACCCACAATTTAATCTCATACAGTTATTGTATTTATCTTGGGTCGTAAATATAGACCCTGGTGAAAATGATATCTTATTGGCCAAAGCTTTTCCAAGTAGGCTATATGTATCAACCTGCTCAGGCAACTCAATCCACAGTACAAATCCACCCATAGGTGTTGAAACTTTGGTACCTTCTGGAAAATATTTTAAAACCTTAAGCGTATAATTAGTAACTTGGTTCTTTATGGCGTTATTAAGCTTTCGAAGATGTCTAGGATATTTTCCTGATGCTAAGTAGTGTGCGATGGTTAGCTGAGAGACCTCATTTGAACCTAGCGAGCATGCCATTTTTTGCTTAATTATTTTATCATAATATCTACCCGGCTCGACCCAGCCTATACGAACACCAGATGAAAGTGTTTTCGAAAAAGATGATACATGGATGACATTTCCATCTTTGTCATATTTCTTGAGATTACTACCCCGCTTGCCATTAAATGCAAAATCACCATTTATGTCATCTTCTATTATTGGCACGTTAAACTTACTGCAAATCTCGACGATCTCCTTCTTTACATCTTCTGGGTAGCTATGCCCTAGAGGATTTACAAAATTTGGCTGAGTAAGAAAAGCCTTCACCCCGTATCTTTTTACAGCATGATAGAAGTCCTCTATATCCACACCATACTCAGGGCAGGTAGGTAGCTCCATAGCAAAAACCTTACTAGTCTCAAGCAGATGCATGAAACCGAAATAACTAGGAGACTCCATCAATATAAGATCTCCAGGACTTGTCAAAGCTCTAAGAGCAAGTGACATCCCCTCTGATGCTCCGTTTGTAGCGATAATATTATCTGAATGGACATCATTACCGTTCATATTCATATAGTACGCTATCTGCTGACGAAAAAACTTGCTCCCCTTGGTGTCTCCATACTCAAGGCCAGCACAGTGATCCATATTAAGAACTTTTTTCATTATATTAATAAGCTCTTTGTGTGGTAACAAATCCATAGATGGGATCGCACACCCAAGAGGAATAATCTCGGGATCAACCATTGCGTCCAGAATACTTTGGATACCATCACTTTTAGTTACCTGCACTGGTTCGGTGCTAGGCATTGTTTTTTTTATCTGTTCCCGTGGAATATATGTACCCTTTGAGACATAAAAACCTGACTGAGGTTTCGCCTCTAACATACCGACAGACTCTAATTCCATGTATGCTTGCATAACAGTTGAAACAGATACAGCCTGATCTGTACTCATCTTCCTGAGTGAGGGCACTTTGTCTCCAGGTTGTAAAACCTCATTTTTCACCATATTAACAATAACATCCATCACTTGACGGAATTTAAAATCTTGCTTTAATTTTGTCATACATCACCTAACTGTTATGGTCACATTTCTATTTTTCTGTATCTGTTATGATAACTGTTATCCTCCTATATTACAATCAGAAAATATATGAGAGGCAGAGACATGACACTAAAAAAGGAAGTAACCCTAAACCGTTTCGAAACAGCAGGTATTGACGGTCACAAGTCTGTCAGTATACTTTGCAACGAAGGCTCACTATGGATAACTGCTGGCAAGGGATTTGACGACATCGTCCTAAGAAAGGATCAGCAAATTAGTGTGATATCCAGAGGTAAGATAGTTATCGAGGCATTAGCGGACAGCCGAGCCTCTATCTTTACACGTCTCTCTTCACATAATATCGAAACTGCTAAACAGCTATAGAATCAAACAGGAAAACCTCCTGATATCAAACGTAAACTGGGGCGCAAGGTAGTATCTTGCGCCTCTTTTAATTTCTACCATCAGCTTTTATGTTATAATTTATATTGTGGAGGCTGTTATGGAAGAGCTCAAGAAACTACTAAAAAGATCAAAAACTGCTCTATTTCTGACAAGTGCAGGGATGAGTGCGGATTCAGGTATTCCCACATTTCGTGATAAAGAGGGATACTGGCGCAACTTTCCTATCTTTAAAGATAAGGGTATCCAAGCCGAAGAACTAGCCTCACCAGCATCATTTAGAACACAAGCACATCACAGCTGGGCATTTTATGAATGGCGTAGACGTAACGCCAGAGAGAACAGCCCTCACTACGGCTACCAAGTGATCAATGACTTAATCAAGAACTACTTCGAACATGCATTCATACATACAACCAACACAGATGGGTATCACATCATCTCTGGTCTCAACCCTGCCAAGGTTATGGAAGTGCACGGCTCAATGTGGAGGCTACAATGTATGCAAGGTCTAAACTGTCGCTATATATATAAAGATAACGAAGAGGTGCCTCTGTGTGACCTTGACTACGAAACCATGACAGCGACCAACATGCCTTATTGCCCAGAGTGCGGGTCTTTACTTCGTCCACATGTTCTTATGTTTGGAGACTGGGAATATATTGAGCACGAAGATCAGTATAGTAATTTTCAAAAATTTATAACCAATACTGGAATCCCAGATGTTATTTTTCTTGTTGGCTCTAGCAGTCAGATCCCCACCAATGACTATATTGCACAAAAACTTCAAGACAGAGGCTCAACAATAGTGACCATCAATCCAGACCTCTCTTCCACAAGAGTTTGCAAGCCAGATATCTTCATCCAAAAAGGCGCTTTGGAAGCTTTTGAAGAGATCGAAGAGATAATCAGTAACATAAGCTAGTAATTCTTACGTTTCTTAGTCAAAAAACTCTTGACACCTTATACCTGAATTCTTATTCTATTCCTGTTAGCACTCATCACCATCGAGTGCTAATAAAGACAATAATGCGTATCTTCACAAATTAGTTACACTTTAAGAGGTGTCAGGTTTGAGCTCACTGAATGAAAGAGAAGAGATAGTTCTTAAAACAATTATTGATGAATTTGTTCAAAATAATGAGCCAGTAGGGTCTCGCTTCATCTCAAAGACCGGCATGCTTAAGCTTGGAGCGGCTTCGATACGCAATATAATTAGCGATCTAGAAGAGAAGGGCTACATTATGCAGCCACACACCTCCTCAGGTCGTGTCCCTTCAGACGAAGGCTATAGATACTACATAGATAAGCTTGTCACTTTTGATGCTGGCAACGCAGACATTATAGAAGCTCTCAAGGCGGACTGTAATGCAGACAATATCAGTGGTGTCCTTAAAAAAGTGAGTGACAACCTCGGAAGGCTAACAAGCTCTGTAGGTTTTGTTATCTCACCAAAACTAAATACTATGCTCCTTAAGCACATAGAATTCGTAAGGCTCAATGCAACAACTGTCTTAGCTGTTGTAGTTGCGAAGACTGGTATAGTGCATAACGTAATGTTTGATGTAGACCCATCCATAAGTGAATCTGAACTTACTCAAGTGAGTAACTATCTTAACCATCACTTCCAAAACAAAAGCCTGATGGAAGTTAAGACAAAGATTATGGATGAGATGAAGACTGATAAGGCGAAGATGGATCATCTATTCCGCAATGTATCGACTATGGCGGAGGCTATCTTTTCAAAGAGTAGCGGTGATTCAGATATTATAGTTAGCAGTACCTCAGGTATTTTAAGCCTTCCTGAGTTTACTGATGTTAAGACACTAAAAGGCTTGGTTGATACTTTCGAAGAAAAAAAATTCATCTTTGACGTTCTTGATAAATGTCAGAACGAAAAGGGTGTAAATATATTTGTTGGTTCAGAGATAGGAAGGGAAGAGATATCCGAGCTAGGTCTTGTTACCAAAACATACAACAGGGACGGCAACGTCATAGGTATGCTTGGCATCATCGGACCTAAGCGTATGAGATACTCTGATGTAGTCTCTGTGGTGGACTGCTCTGCGGAGATAGTCTCAGGTATACTTGGCAAATTCATTGAGAATAAGTGAGGAATTATAGATGGAAGAGATTAAAGACGAAAATGAGCAACAACCTACTAGTGAAGAGGTTGAAACGGAAGTAGTAGAGGAGAAGGATGAACTAACTATCCTTCAGGAGCAGAACATACGCCTTCTTGAGCAGATGAATGAAGCTAAGGATAATGAGCTCCGTACGTTGGCAGAGATGGAGAATGTTCGTAAAAGACTCGTTAAAGAGTTCGACGACAAGCTCAAATACTCTAACCAGAACCTTATCGCAGGGCTTTTTCCTGTTATGGACAACTTTGAGACTGCGCTAGACCACATCAACCCTGAAGCACCTGTTGAATCACTAAAAGAGGGTGTAGAGCTTACGCTTAAGCAGATGAGAGAAGTGCTTGAAAAGAACGGACTTGAAGAGATAGAGCTAAATATTGGAGATGAGTTTAATCCTCTCTTCCACGAAGCTCTCATGGTAGAAGCATCAGATGAATATGACAATAACTCTGTACTTATGATTCTCCAGAAGGGTTACAAGCTACACGGTAGAGTTGTTCGTCCGTCGAAAGTAAAAGTGAACAAGAAGGGTTAGTAGACTGTCTACTCACTCGCATAACTATAGATTTAAATAAAAAACATATAAGGAGACAATTAAATGGCTGGAACATCACAAAAAGTTATAGGTATCGACCTTGGTACTACTAACTCTTGCGTAAGCGTAATGGAAGGCGGTAAGCCAAAAGTAATCGCAAACGCAGAAGGAACTCTCACTACTCCATCAGTAGTGGCTTTCACAGACACAGACAAACTTGTAGGTCAGCTTGCTAAAAGACAAGCGATCACAAACCCAGAGAACACTATCTTCTCTATCAAAAGACTTGTTGGTCGTAAGATCGACGCTAAAGAAGTAAAAAAAGCTAAAGAAATCCTTCCATATGCAATCGTTGCATCAGACAACAAAGACGCATGGGTAGAGGTTAAGGGTAAAAAATACGCACCACAGGAAATATCTGCAATGATCCTTCAGAAACTGAAATCAACAGCAGAAGACTACCTCGGCGAAACAGTTACAGAAGCAGTTATTACTGTTCCTGCTTATTTCAATGATGCACAGCGTCAGGCTACTAAAGATGCTGGTAAGATCGCAGGGCTTAATGTTCAACGTATTATCAACGAGCCAACTGCTGCTGCTCTTGCTTACGGTCTTGAAAAAGACAACGATCACAAAATCGCTGTTTATGACCTTGGTGGTGGTACATTCGACGTATCTATCCTTGAGCTTGGTGACGGCGTATTCGAAGTTAAGTCTACTAACGGTGATACATTCCTCGGTGGTGACGACTTCGATATGAGAATAGTTGAATGGCTTATTGGTGAATTCAAAAAAGAGAACGGCGTTGACCTTAAAAACGATAAAATGGCTCTTCAGAGACTTAAAGAGGCTGCTGAAAAAGCTAAACACGAACTTTCATCTTCAGGTGAAACAGAGATCAACCTCCCATTCATCACTGCCGATGCATCAGGTCCTAAACACCTTGTTGTTAAGCTCTCTAGAAGTAAGTTCGAGTCACTCGTTGGTGACCTCGTAGAGGAATCACTCAAACCTTGTAAACTCGCTCTTAAGGATGCTGGTCTTTCTGCTAGCCAGATCGACGAAGTTATCCTCGTTGGTGGTATGACTAGAATGCCACTCGTACAACAAAAAGTTCAGGAATTCTTTAATAAAGAGCCACACAAAGGTATCAACCCAGATGAGGTTGTTGCTGTTGGTGCTGCTATTCAGGGTGCTGTCCTTGCTGGTGACGTTAAAGACGTTCTACTTCTTGATGTTACTCCTCTTTCTCTAGGTATCGAGACACTCGGTGGAGTTATGACAAAAGTAATCACAAGAAACACAACAATCCCTGCACGTCAGTCACAGGTTTTCACAACTGCTGCTGACAACCAGACATCTGTTACTATCTCTGTTCTTCAGGGTGAGCGTGAAATGTCTAGCGATAACAAATCTATCGGACGTTTCGACCTTGTAGGTATCCCTGCATCACCACGTGGAATTCCACAGATCGAAGTATCTTTTGATATTGATGCAAACGGTATACTTCATGTTGCCGCGAAAGATCAAGGTACTGGTAAAGAGCAATCTATCCGTATCACAGCATCAGGCGGTCTCTCAGATGAGGAGATCGAGAACATGGTTAAAGATGCTGAGATCAACGCTGAAACTGATAAGAAGAAGAAAGAACTTATCGAAGCTAAAAACCAAGCTGACACACTCATTTACTCTACTGAGAAATCTCTCACAGAGCATGGTGATAAAGTTGATGAGGCTACTAAGACTGCTATCGAAGAAGCACTTGCAGAGCTTAAAGAGAAATAAGCTGGTGAAGATGCAGAGGCTATCACTGCTGCTGTAGAGAAGCTTACTCAATCAGCACATAAACTTGCTGAAGAGATCTACAAAGATGCACAGGCACAAAATGCTGCTGATGCAGAGGGTGCAGAGCAACCAGCAGGTGATGCAGAAGCTACTCCAGAAGATGTTGTAGATGCAGAATTCGAAGAAGTAAAAGACGAAGATAAAAAGTAAGACTTTAACAATACTGGCGGTGCAGTTATACTGTACCGCCCCTTTTTAAATTAAGAATAAGGCGATATATATAAAAATTTTGTATATATCGTTTTCTTTTTAACGAACGAGGATTTATACATGTCTAAAGATTACTACGGAACTCTGGGCGTAAACAAAAACGCTACAGAAGCAGAACTTAAAAAAGCATATAGAAAAATGGCAATGCAGTATCACCCTGACAGAAACCCTGGTGACTCTGTTGCTGAAGAAAAATTTCGTGAAATAAATGAGGCGTACCAAGTACTCTCTGACGGAACAAAGCGTGCTCAATTCGACCAATATGGGCGTGTCTTTGACGAGAATGGCGGCTTCGGTGGCGGAGGCGGCGGTGGTGGTGAAACCATCTTTGAGGAATTTTTTGGTGACGTTTTTGGCGATTTCTTTGGTACCACTGGTAATACTAAAAGGAAGCGTAGACCACAGAAAGGTCAATCACTACAATACGATCTTGATATAACATTTATGGAAGCAGCTTTTGGCTGTGAAAAAGAGATAGAAATACCGACCACAGAGAACTGTGAGAGGTGTGATGGTTCTGGTGCTGAGCCAGGAGCAATGGAGACATGCCCTACATGTCATGGTTCTGGTACTGTTCAGCGTAGACAAGGTCTTTTTGCTATTAGCACACCATGTTCAAACTGTGGTGGTGCTGGTCAGGTTATAAAAGAGGTTTGTACAGAATGCCGTGGTGCTGGTACACACAGAAAGAACAGCAAGCTAAACATTAAAGTCCCTGCAGGTATCGAAACTGGTATGACTCTCCGAGTAAACGGCAAGGGTAACGCTGGGATGAACGGTGGACCTAATGGTGACCTTTATGTTGAAGTTACTGTTATAGATCACGATTTCTTCCGCAGGGAAGGGCGTGAGATATTTGTAGAGCTACCTGTATCATTCGTAGATGCAATCATAGGTAAAGAGATAGAGATATCAACACTCGACGGTAAAGAAAAGCTTGAGATCAAAGCTGGAACTCAGCCTGGAGACAGGATAGTCCTTAAAGGGAAAGGGCTTCCAGATGTTCAAGGTTATGGCGTTGGTAACATGAATATTGATATCAAAGTACTACTACCTACTAAACTTACTAAAGAACAAAAAGAGCTCCTTCAAAAATTTGACGGCGCTACTAACGATAAGAACTATTCTTCACATAAATCCATATGGGACAAGATGAAGAATTTCATCAGCTAGCAGCTGAAAGCTTATTTTGAGTTTTCGATGGTCGCCTGCTAGGATAATAAGGATTTTGCTACTATTAATATGATATAGTTAAGTGAAAGTTTTTGAATCGTTTCATAAGCTATAAAAATTTATAGCTATATTTCGGAGATAGATAATGAGTAAAAAAATGTGGGGAGGGAGATTTTCACTCCCAACAGATAAGTTTGTAGAAGAATTCAATGCGTCTGTTCATTTTGATAACAGATTTTATAAATATGACATCAAAGGGAGCATGGCACACGCTAAGATGCTCGCTAAGCAAGGGATTATATCTGAAGAGGATCGTGAAAATCTTCTGAAAGGTCTTGAGCAAGTTTTATCAGAGATAGAAGCTGGTAATTTCGAGTGGAAGACTGAGGACGAAGATATCCACATGGCTATCGAAAAACGTCTCACAGAGATTGTCGGTGATGCTGGTAAGCGCCTCCACACAGCAAGAAGCAGGAACGATCAGGTTGCAGTTGATTTTAGAATGTACATGAAGGAAGAGATTATTGAGGTACAGGCACTTCTTGCTGAGCTACTCAAAACTCTGATGCAAAAAGCAGATTCTGAAAATGCTCAATTAATGCCAGGTTTCACTCATCTTCAAACTGCCCAGCCTATACTCTTTGCTCACTGGATAATGGCTTACTTTCAAATGCTTAAGAGAGATTTTACTCGCTTTGCTGACTGCTTAGAGCGTATGGATTACTGTCCGCTTGGCGCTGGAGCGCTTGCGGGTACTACATTCGACATAGATAGACACTTCACAGCATCAGAGCTTGGCTTCAAGGCTCCGACAGAAAACTCACTAGACTCTGTCTCTGACAGAGATTTCGCTATAGAATTCCTATCAGCATGCGCAATATGCCAGATGCACCTCTCACGCTTTAGTGAAGAGCTGATTATTTACTCTACATCTGAGTTCAGCTTTATAGAGCTGTCAGATGACTTTTGTACTTGCTCATCCATTATGCCACAAAAAAAGAACCCTGATATGCCTGAACTGATCAGAGGTAAAACAGGGAGAGTTTACGGTAGCCTCATCAGTATGCTTACTACTATGAAGGGCTTACCACTCGCTTACAATAAAGATATGCAAGAGGATAAGGAGCCTGTCTTTGATGCTCTTGATACCATAAAAGCTTCTCTTAAAATCTTCGCTCCTATGGTAGAGAAGATGACGCTTAGACCAGAAAACATGGAAAAGAGTGCAGGTGCTGGTTATTCCACTGCTACAGACCTTGCTGATTATCTAGTCCGTAAAGGCGTACCTTTCCGTGAGTCTCACCATATAGTCGGCTCTACTGTAGCCTATGCTATAGAGAAAAATGTTGATATTTCGGAGCTGTCTATTGACGAATTTAAAAGGTTCTCTGATGCTATAACTGATGACATCTATCAGTATATTACTGTAAGAGCATCCGTAAATAGTAGAAGTGCATACGGTGGGACAGCAGAATCCTCTGTAAAAGAGCAGATCAAAAAAGCTAAAAAGTACGTAAATGAAATATTTTAGTCTTTTTATAATAATGGCACTCCTCTTAATTGGGTGCGGGAAAAAAACTGACCCTATCCCTAAAGAAGCACTTGAAAATATTGCTATACCTAAAAAAGTTATTGTTCAAGCCCAGCCAGAGGGTGTTTTCATTGCTAACAATGAAAATGCACTTCTTATTATAGAAAAGGCAGAATCCAATGGAGAAGCATGCCCTGAATATAAACGTATTAAGGTGCTTGAGCCTAAGGCAGACTTTATTGATACCTCAGTAAAGGCAGATAACGCCTACTATTACAGGCTAACTAAAAAGACACTTAAGTATAAATTACTCTCTGACCCACGCGTCTTTCCTATAATTTATCAGATACCACCAGTCATCACTAATGCAAGCTTTACCTCTGACGCTGAAAATATTACTGTCAACATAGAAGCCTCTAAAGAATTCATGCGTATGGATATTTATTCAGGCAGAAAACTTGTATCTACAACAGGTAAAACAACTGCAACCATACCAACAGAAGAGATATCTAATAAACTAACTGTTAGACTTACCGATTACTTCGGTAACAAAGGTGATGTATACACACTAAACATCACACCACCAAAAGTCGTGGTAACACCAAAGAAGGTGACAGGGCTTGCTGCTGCAAATATAGGCGGAACACTTCGCGTTGTTTGGGACAGTACATTTGATAACCTTAAATACGAGATAAAAGTTTGCGAAAATGTTTCATGTGAAACCCTTTCTTCGCCCCTACCGTTCCTCGTATACAAGAAAGAGTTTGACAAGTGCATCAATATAACTGTAAATGCTCTGAGTGAAAACAGCAGATCAGAAGACAGTTCAATCAGATTTTGCAAATAATAAGGATACAAGATTATGTTTACAGTCGGAATCATCGGCATACCTAACGTGGGTAAATCCACACTTTTTAATAGACTCGCAGGGCAAAGACTCGCTATCGTTGACGATATGCCAGGCGTAACCCGTGACAGAATAGAATTTACCTCCGACTGGGAAGGACAAAGATTCACTATAGTTGATACCGCTGGGTTCGACCTTAAAGAAGAGATACTCAAAAAAGAGATGCAGGCACAGTTCTATTCTGCTCTCGATCAAGCTGACTTTTTTGTTGTTATGACTGATGGAGTAGAGGGTGTTCACCCACTTGATGAGATAGTCGTAAGGATGCTTAGACAAAAAGAGAAGCCTTTCCAAGTTGTTGTCAACAAGATCGACTCTGACGGAAGAGAATCACTTATGTATGAATTCTATCGCCTTGGACTTGATAACATGATTGGTATCAGTGCTACTCACGGTAGAAATGTAGACATGCTCCTCGATGAAATTGTGAAACATATACCTAAGGGACAGCCAAAAGTTGACCCTTACAAGGGTCGTATAAAACTTGTCATCACTGGACGTCCAAACGTTGGTAAATCAAGTATGATTAACAAGTGGCTAGGGGAAGAACGCCTTATAGTTACCCCAATCCCTGGTACCACACGTGACGCTGTAGATACATTCTTCGAAATAGATGGTGATGAGTACGTTCTTATAGATACTGCTGGTATCCGTAAAAAGAAATCTATGTTCAAAGACAAGATAGAGAAATACGGCTATTTCCGCTGGAAGGATGCTGTAGAGCGTGCAGATATCGCTGTTTGCCTAATCGATGGTGTTGAAGGTATCACTGACAGAGATGTTAAAGTTATCGCTGACACGTGGGAAGCTGGAAGACCTGTTGTTCTTGTTGTAAATAAATGGGACCTCATCGAAGAGAAGGATGAAGAGGCTAAAAAGTTTATGAGCGACATAGACTACAAACTCAAGTTCCTCAATAAACCACCAATTATCTTTACCTCTACTATTACAGGTAAAAACATATATAAGATTTTTAAAGCTGCTAAAGAACATTATCTCGAGGCTTCTAAACGTATTTCAACACATAAGCTTCAACATATCATTGAAGAAGCAGTATATAGACACCAACCACCAGTAGTTAAAAACAGAAGAATTAAGTTTTACTACATCACGCAAGTTAGTATAAACCCACCAGAGTTTATTATCTTCGTCAACTACCCAGACTCCGTGCACTTCTCTTATCAGAGATTCCTTGTGAACCTCGTCAGAGAGTACCACGGATTTCAAGGCGTACCTGTTGTTATACACCTCAGAAAACGTGGCGAAAGCAAAGGTGAGAAGATGGAAATTGAGGCTAAAAACGAGGACTAATCCTTCTTTTTTGCTTATTTTTTCTAATTTTATACTTTTTTTACAAAAACCGTTCTAATTTCTCAGTTTATACTGGAAATCTCCGATAAGTTGTAATATAAACGTTAACTTGCAATCTTTTTGCGTCGCAACGAAAAGAAGCTAAGAATAATTAGAAAAGGTGTAATATGCGCTATGATTTAGCAAAAAGCGGAAATGGCCTAACCTATGAAATCCGCGGAATTGTCGAAGTAGCTAAGCTGCTCGAACAAAAGGGGATCGAAATATGTTACGAAAACATAGGCGATCCTGTAGCAAAAGGTGAGAAGATCCCTGCTTGGATGAAGGATACTATAGCTGATATAGTAAAGACTAACGATCTCTCGTTTGCCTACTGTTCTACTAAAGGTGATGAAGATGTACGCGAATACCTCGCTGCAAAGACAAACGCCAGAGGTGGAGCTCAGATCACTAAAAATGATATCATATTTTTTAACGGACTTGGCGACGCAATAGCGCGAGCGTATAGCTCAATCAGAGTAGATGCAAGAATCATGCTTCCTGAACCTACTTACTCTACACACCTACTGGCGGAAGTGCTTCATGCATCTTATCCTCCAAATACTTATAGAATGAACCCTTACGATAACTGGAGACCTGATCTTAATGAACTAGAAAGAAAGGTTAGAAGCTCTAACTCTATCGTCGGTATACTCGTTATCAACCCTGATAACCCTACTGGATACGTACATACTGAAGAAGATCTTAGAAAAATAGTAGCTATCGCTAAAGAGTATGAGCTTATGCTTATCTTTGATGAAATCTATCTGAATATGCTCTTTAACGGAAAAGAGACAGTTGCTCTCGCTGACATTATTGGTGACGTTCCTGGTATCTCTATGAAAGGTATCTCTAAGGAGTACCCATGGCCAGGTGCAAGATGTGGATGGATAGAAGTGTACAACGCTGATAAGGACGAGGCTTTTGCTCGTTTTATTAACGCTATCTTTAACCAAAAAATGTCTGAAGTTTGTTCAACAACTCTCCCTCAGCTTTCCATACCTCTCATCATGGAGCACGAAGAGTATCAGGGCTACCTTTCTGAGAGACTTAAGCACTACGAGAACCTTTCTAATATAGCTTACAACATACTTAAGGATTGCCCATATGTTGTTGTAAATCGCTCTAACGGAGCTTTCTATATGTCAGTAGTTTTCAATGAAGCAGTACTTTCTGACCAGCAAAAGCTTAGTATAGAGCTTAATGATGTTAGGGATATCGTGGAAGACCTTACTAATGGAAGCCGCATGGAGAATGATAAGCGTTTTGTTTATTACCTCCTTGGTGCTACGGGAATATGTGTTGTTCCACTTACCTCATTCTTTACTTCAACACCAGGGTTCAGAATGACTCTACTCGAAAAAGATGTGGATAAGTTTGAAAATACTGTGAAAACAATTAAAGCTAAGATTGTGGAATATGTAGAATCAAGCAAATGTCCCGCTTAACCTAATATAACCTAATATATCAAAGCACCGTTCTTAGGAGTGGTGCTTTTTTTATGCCAGAAGTTCTTCTATTTTTTTGACTAACTCTTTTATAATTAATGGTTTTAACATTACGATATGATCTTCTTCATTAAAGCCTTCCTTCCTGTGAGCTTCACCTACATAGCCAGTAGTAAATATGATTTTCATATCAGGCTTTATTGTTTTCATCTCTTTATATGCAGATATCCCACTCATCACAGGCATCACTATGTCACTCACCACTAGATCAATCTCTGCATGTTTCTCTTTAAATATATCTAGTGCTTCCTTTCCATTAACCGCTTCAGATACTTCATATCCATAAACGTCAAGTGCATGAGATAATGATTCCCTGACGATCTTTTCATCCTCAACAAGCAGTATGTTTGCGCTCTTCACCGGAATTGATTCAACTTCTGAACTATCGTCGACCGGCTCATCAATCTTTTGCTCTGTTATTGGAAGCTTTATAGTAAACTCTGTTCCATCACCCTCTTCGCTATAACACTCAATGGTTCCTTTATGCCTACTAATAATATCTGAAACGATATATAGCCCTAGCCCTGTACCCTTCCCCTCTTTCTTGGTTGTAAAAAATGGTTCGAATATTGTCTCAATCTTATTCTGTGGTATGCCACATCCGTTATCTCTTACACTTATCACAGCGTATTCTTGAAAACCACCAGCAGCAGTTTCGTCACTGACCAATGTTTTATCGACTGTAATAGTCAGTTTTCCATCGTTTTCTATCGCATCACGTGCATTAGTAGCAAGATTTACTATCACCTGCTCCAACTGGACAGGGTCGCCAAGGATGTTTACATCATCTTCTAATAGTTCAAACTCTATCTCAATCCTGTTACCTATAACCATCGATAAGAATTCGCCAACGGATTTTATTAACACATTTACACAAATAACCTTTTCTGCTTGTGCCTCTTTTCTCGAAAATGTCAGTAAATTCTGCGTTAAGCTCTTTGCTCTCACAGTTATATCCGATATTCTTTCCACATATGAGTAAAACCTGCTATCTTTATCCATTTTACGCTTCATTATGGATGCAAACCCGCCAATAGCAGTAAGCATGTTGGTAAAGTCGTGTGCAATACCACTAGTAAGCTCTCCAACTGTCTCCATTTTTTGTGCATGCAGCAGTTGAGATTTTATCCTCACTCGCTCAGTTATATCCTCTTCTACTATTACGATATTAGTAACGTTTATACCATCTGCAAGTACTGGTGATATCGATCCGAGTACAATATAATCGCTTCCATCGTCACCTGTCTTCTGATATTCACCTATCCACCCATCTCCTGTACGGCACTTTTGCAGTGCCTCAAAGAACTCTAAACCACTACTCTCGTATAAGTTGACATCTACTATATTTTTGCCTGTAAATTCTTGTCGCGTAGCGCCTGCAGTATTAAGCTGAGCCTTATTTGCATAAACTATTTTTTGTTTTTCATCTATAACAGTCACAGCGGATGCACTAGCATCGATTGCCATATTTAGCACTAATGTATGTTGCTTAACACTCTCTTTCTCTGTTGTGTCGTGAACAATCCCTAGTATAGCGATACTCCCGTCAGTCTCAGCAGTCTGGAATACAGCTTGTGCAGGGTATTTACTCCCATCTTTCCTTATAAATCTAGTATTAAATGTAACTCTATTTGTTGTTGAGTCTTCGGTACTAGAATTTACCTTTGTAATCTCTTCAGCTATATCTTGAATGTGTTTTCCATATAGCTCTGTTAAGTTGTAACCGAGATTTTGCAATGCTTTCTTGTTTGCAAATTTGATTTTGTAGCTATCTCCACCTAAGATGTAAATCTCATCTTCAGCAGATTGGATTATATTTGTTAATTCCTTTATCTCTTGCCTTGCTTTCTGCCCAGCAAGCACTTCTTTATAAGCCTTCACCTCTCTACGTATAACAGGAACTAACCTTTTAAGATTGTCCCTTGTAATATAGTCATCCGCACCCTTTTCAATAAGCTCAGCGGCGTCTTCTTGTTTCTCTTTTTCGGTTATTATTATGAGAGGGAGCTCTGATTCGATCTCTTTTTGTGTTTTAAGTGTTTTTTCAACAAGTTCACTGCCTAAATCTTGGTCAACTATCGTCAGAATAGCATTACCTGCTCTAAGCTCAGTCGCTAAGTCATCTAAATTTGTAACTATACGTAGGTATTGGCTGACGTTAATCGGCTCAAGACATTCCTTCACTGTATTGGATAAAACATGATTGGACGTAAAAAAGATTATTTGGTGGTCAGATTCAATATTCATATCTGAATATAACCACCGAGAAGTTTAGATTACAAGGAAGATATCAGATTATTTCTTATCTTCGTCAAATTCCCTATAACCGAATTTCTTAGAAAGCAGTTTTGCAGCATCTGTAACGATTGGTGCAACGTGATCGTGTATGTGATCCATAGCCATCCTCTCAGATGGAGCGGAAACACTAATCCCTGCGATAACATTGCCCATAAAATCTTTTATAGGAGCTCCTACACATCTAACTCCAAGTTCGTACTCTTCGTTATCAATTGCGTATCCCATTCTTTTGATTTCAGCTAAATCTTCTTTTAGCTCATCAAATGTACTTACACTATTAGGAGTAATCTTTTGGAAGTCAGTAGAGTAGAGTTTTTCTAATTCTATTGAATCATAGTATGCAAGTTGAGCTTTACCTGTAGCAGTAGCATAAGCAGGACCGACATTTCCTATTCTAGGTAGCACTCTAACAGCTTGCTCAGTCTCTATCACATTGAGGTAAACAACATTACCATCACGCAGTACGCTAATGTATGCTGATTCGCTCGTATCGTTTTTAAGTTGTTGTAAAACTTGTATGGAGATTTCTATGATATTTAGCTTATTGATATAAGCTTGAGATATTTGGAATGTTTTAACGCCTAGCCTAAAATTGCCAGTGTATCTATTGTGTTCCACGTAGCCTAAAAGCTCCAATGTTGATAACAGTTTATTAACATTACTTCTTGTTAAACCTAGGTCACTAACTATATCTGTAATACTAAGCTCGTGATCTTGATCGCCAAGCAACTCTAGTATATCAATTGCATTACTAACAGCCTGAACGGCGTATTCAGATTTCTCTCTCTTCATGATCACTCCCTAAACAGTTCCTATTTGGATTCAGAACACTGTTTTTTATCCACACACTAGTTCTAATAGTTCATATATTTACAAAAAATATGTATTACGTCAACAGTATATTTTTAAGTATTTTTTAAATAAAACATGTTGCATTTCAATTTTGCTAAACTACTGCAATATCTAGTTAAAAATTTCTTAATTACATTCACCAGAAATAGTACATGCATACGAGAAGCTCTCAATCATAATTTTGCTAAACTTATCAACATCTACACCTATCTCGTTGAAATGTTTTTGCATCGCTTCTATATCATCTTTTTCATAATCCTTAACCATTCTAAGTAATTTTCCAAGCTCTCCTGCTTCGTTAACTACTGCATCCTTTATCTCTTGTTCAATATTCAATTCTTTCACAATTTCTTCTATTGTCTTATTAAATACTACATCCATCAATGAAATTAACCCTATTAGGTAGGCTGATCCTGATTTTTGCTCACCTAGTCTTGTCTCTTTACAAATATTCTCCATAGCTCTCGCTCGAACTTGAGCTGTTACTAGTAGTGGATTGTCAAAGCTATCATTATTAGGTCCTGCATAGAGAATGAGGTACAACCATTTTGTAAGGTGGTCTCTTCCAAGAAGTGCTATTGCGTGCTTTATAGAGCTCACATTCCCTTTTGTAAAGAAAGCAGCTGAGTTCATGAATTTAAGTAGATTAATGTACAAGGCTGGATAGTTTTTTATTACTTTTTCTAGCTCGTGTGCGTCAGCATCCTCTCTAAGCATATTAATAAGCTGTACTGTAGCAACTTTAGATGGGTCAACTGATTTCTGTGTGATAACGATTGGTTTTGCAAAATAGTAACCTTGATAAAAATAAAAACCTAATTCTTTGCAAAATTCATAATCCTCTTGTGTTTCTACTTTCTCAGCTAGCATCTTAACATTCAGCTTTTTTAGTATTGCCATGTTCTTTCGTAACTGCTCTTTATCACAAAACATATAGTCAATTTTTATTATATCCACTAGTTCAAAAAGACACTTAAATGTATCTATGTATTCTTTGCTGAGAACCATATCATCTAGAGCGAAGGTGTACCCTTGCTTTTTATATTCTTTTATCTTTTCTATAACATCAGGCGTCACTTTTGTTGTTTCTAGAATTTCTACGACAAATTGATCTTTAGGAAGTATATCGATAACACCCCCCATTATTGTTGTCTCATCGACGTTGATAAAACCTTTTTTGCAGCCTAGCAGTGACTCAAGCCCAATATTGTGAATAGCGTTAATAAGAACTCTCGCTGTAGCTGTTGAGTTATCTGTTACATTTGCCATGTTTTCACCTGGCTGTCGATATAATAACTCATAAGCGTCTATCTGACCTTTCTCATTAAGTATAGGTTGTCTTCCAATATAAAAATCGTTGCTCATAAAACCCTGCTTTTATATATACTTTACTACTTCACTTAAGTCTTTTCTTGATCTAACTCTTTTGGCACCCTCTTTTGGATACCCAAGAGGTGTAATTAGCATTACTTTTTCGTTATTTGGTAATCCGAGAGCCTTATGCACTATTTCTTCATCAAATGCAGCAATATAGCATGTACCTAATCCTTGCTCTGTTGCAGCAAGCACAAAGTAGTCTGCTATAATAGTTATATCACACAATAAGTAATCTGCTTTATCGCCCCTAACCCAGTTCTCACCTTCTAGTCCTACAAAGACTACTATTAGTGGAGCCTCTCTAAACCAGTCTCTATTATACCCAGCATAGATCCTTTCCTGTACAGCTTTATCTTCTACTATATATATTTTCCACGGTTGTTTGTTCGCAGCACTTGGTGATATTATACTACATTTTAGAATGAGATCAATCTTATCTTTTTAAATCTCTTTATTTAAGTACCCGCGATAACTAAATCTTTTTTCTACTAACTTCTTGAATTCCATCTAATCACCCTTTATCATTGTGTGTAAACCATTATACCAAACTAGGAGTGTAAAATGCCATCAGATGTATTCTTTTCTACTATAGATAGTAAAAAACATAAGTCTCCCTTACTTAAAATCAAAAAACTTATTAATAGATGTGCCCCAGAGAAGATGTTCAAAAAAGGTGATCTGGTGGCTATTAAAACACATTTTGGTGAATTTGGTAATACAGCTTTCTTGCGTCCTATTTTTCTTAGACCTGTTATAGAAAAGCTAAACCACATCGGCACTAAGCCATATCTAACTGACACTAACACACTTTATGTTGGTATGCGCACTAACAGTGTTGACCATATCCATAACGCGACTATGAATGGTTTTAATTTCTCTACATTGCAAGTACCTGTAATTATTGCTGATGGTATGCGAGGTGACAATTCTGTCGAAGTAGATATTGACGGTGAACTACTCTCTTCAGTCAAACTTGCGTCTGATATAGTTACTGCTGACGGTATGGTTGTTGTTTCACATTTTAAAGGGCACGAAGTAACAGGCTTTGGTGGAGCTATTAAAAATCTCTCTATGGGTTGTTCATGCAGACAAGGAAAGCTAGATATGCATTCAGACTCACAACCTAATGTGGTTGCTGACCTTTGTACTTCATGTGGAAGATGTCTCTCTTATTGTGCCTCTAACGCCATAGATATGACCCCTACCGCATTTATCAGTGATAAGTGTACTGGTTGCGCTATGTGCATAAGTGTTTGCCCACAGGGCGCTATACACATCAACTGGGATGCTTCATCTACATCCACACAAACCAAGATGGCTGAGTATGCTGCTGGAGTTGTAAAAGCTCTTGATGGAAATTTGATCTATTTAAGTATTATTCTATCTGTCTCTCCAGCTTGTGATTGTTATCCTGGAAATGATAGACCTGTAGTTGGTGATATTGGTTTCGCCGCTTCAACTGACCCAGTTGCCCTCGATAGAGCTTGTATGGATATGGTGACTAAGGCTCATGGTGGCACAGATCCTTTTCAAGAACGCTACCCACAAGTAGAATCTAGTATACAGCTGTCCCATGCTGAAAAGATGGGACTAGGTACTCACGATTACAAACTCATTACTGTTGAATGATCTAGTTAACTAGTTTCCTAATCTTTTTTGATGTAACAATTTTATATGCTTCAAGATCACGTGTTGTCTTACCTTCATCCAGTGATTTTATACCTGTAAGGTACTCTGTCAGGAAAGATGGATTTTTTATCTTTTCCATGAATAAGACTAAATCATAACCTAGCATGTCATTAATTGTAGGGAGCTTATTGTAGTCACTGTAATATTCTTGATTAAACGACTCTATTTTCGAATTACCAAGCAACAGTACTTCTGTAACAACATAGGCACCTCTAAAATACTCGATATATTCTTGATTAAAAAATAGCTTTCCAAAGCCTTCGACAGCACATGCAATTATGCTTTTATCAGGTTTCTCTGAGTAGAATCTAAGGAATGGAACTATCTTAACTAGTTGTTTTTCATCACCTGCAACAGCAAATGATATAGTAGCATCTTCACCTAACTCTTCTTTTATTGTCTTAAGAGTGCTTTGAAAACCTTCATCCTCAACACTAAACTTATATACTTTAATGTCAGTGTCTCTATACTTATCCTCTATCTCAACTGCCTTCTCGTATAGTTCAGGTGTGTACCCGAGCACTAGATTAAGTCCACCATTTAGCATTGCTAGATTTACTGCTTCTTCAAAGACCTTATCCATCTCAAGACCAAATTCAAACAGACCAGTCTTTGAGGTGATTATTTTTGATTCTGCATCTAGCTTGAAATCATAATCAGTACGTTCTCCTGAGAAATCTACTTCTACGTCTAAACCCAGTTTACTCACAGAATATAGCATCGCTTCAATAAGCTGTGGATCTTTTTCGGCTGAACCAACACTCACCACTATCTTTTCCATTAGTGGTTGACCTTCTACCTGCTCATCTACCCTTTTTGGCTCTTCAAAAATCTCTATCTCTATCTCAGATTCACCAGCAGGTTCTTCCAGCACTACACAGTCTTTTACTGAATCGTCATTAATTATCTTCTGCTCTTGTGCACAATAATGTTTAAATGCTTTTGTTGCTATTGCGTCCATGTCTACTGTCTTTAGATATTCCAGTTCTGTTTCCGCTACAGCCTCGTCACTAGATTTGACTGCTGCGTCATGTAACCAGAGATGCCCTGATATTTTAGTAAAACGATCGAGGTAACTATCATCCAAATTATTTTTAAGGAGCTTGTACCCCTCTTCTAAATTTTCATTTCGCACATAATGCCTTCCGAGGATCAAACCAGCTGTCATAGATGCTGACTTATCATCAGACGTCATAAGTTCTTTCATCTTTCTGATATCGGATCTTGTCAGATTTTTTACAGCATAATATTCACGATTAAAAAGCCTTAACGGCTCCTCTTTTTGTATCTGTAGTTCGTTAGCGCAACCTACCAGCATCGCCAGAGCGGTTAATAATAGTATAAGTTCTCTGAATCGGTGTTTCATATCTGACATTTATGTACTCCAGTTTTTTGTTTATTAATGATACTTTTGCGTCAAACAGTTCGTCCCTGACCTGTTGCCCCTTATATAGTACCCATATACAATCCTTATCGGCTAACTTTATCGTAAAGTTAATCATTTGGTCAACTTTAGCGACACCACGAGAAAGAATTGTTTCAAATTTTCTATTTCGTATATTTTCACATCTAGATGTTATAACTTCAACATTCTCAAGCCCTAGCTCTGCTACAGCATCTTCTAAGAATTTACATTTTTTTGCGACACTGTCTATCAAACTAAATTTTAGCTCAGGATACATTATTGCTAGTATGACTCCTGGAAATCCGCCACCGGTTCCAATATCTGCAACTCTACCTTGCAGTATTTTTTCGTGCTTTGTAAACAACAAGAAGCTGTCTAATACATGCTTACGATAGAAATCCTCTCTATCTTTTATCCTAGTCAGATTAAGCGTTGCATTTAGGTGTATCTGGTAAAACTTTTCAATTAGGTCTAGTTTCTTATCTGTAAAATCATAGTAATCTTTGATTATCATTTCTTACCCATTATATATATATGCAGCAATGATACTGCTGCTGGTGTCATTCCCTTAATCCTACTCGCTTGCCCTAGTGTAGCTGGTTTAATGCTAGTCAGCTTCTCTTTATACTCCCTGCGTAGGCTATGGATCTCGTTGTAGTCTATATCATCAGGAAGCTTTACATTTTCTATCTTTTTAAATCTTTCTATCTCTAACTTCTGCTTATCTATGTATCCTTCGTACTTAACAGCTATTTCGACTTGCTCTGATAACTTTTCATCATCAAGACCACCGAACATTTCTTTAATATCAGTATATTTCATCTCTGGTCTTCGAAGTAGGTCTTTTACTGTTATCCCACTTCTTGGTTCCATTCCGTATTTTTCAAGCTTTTCTATATTTTCTTTATTAGGGTTAACCCATATACTTCCAAGTCTCGCTACCTCTGCCTCGAATATCTCGTTTTCTGCAAGGAACCTATCATACCTTGTCTTAGAAATAAGACCTAGCTTGTAGCCCTTCTCTAAAAGTCGTGTCTCTGCATTGTCTTCTCTTAACCATAATCTGAATTCAGCCCTAGACGAGAACATACGATACGGCTCATCTACACCCTTATTCACAAGGTCATCGCACATAACACCAATATAGCTTTCATCACGCTTTATTATCATCGGTTCTTTATTATCTATTGCGAGTACTGCGTTAACACCAGCTACCAAACCCTGAGCTGCTGCCTCTTCATATCCACTTGTTCCATTAAGCTGACCTGTAAAGTATAGCCCCTTGATAGACTTCGTTTCCATAGTCGGGTTGAGTGCTGTTGGTTGTACAAAATCATACTCAATAGCGTATGCAGGTCGAACAAACTCTACATTCTCAAGCCCAGGAACAGACCTATACATAGCTATCTGTACGTCTATCGGTAGCGAAGATGAGAACCCATTCGCATAGTACTCTCTAGATTTCAGTCCTTCAGGCTCTAAGAATATTTGATGTCTTTCTTTTTCAGGGAACTTTTTAACTTTATCCTCTATAGATGGGCAGTATCTAGGTCCTACACCTTGGATAACGCCACCATACAGAGGTGACCTATGCATACTTGATCTAATTATTTCGTGAGTCTTTTCGTTAGTATATGTAATAAAGCATGGTACCTGCGGAAGAATTATTTTTGATGTTTCGAATGAGAATGGTTTTGGAGGAAAATCACCCGGTTGCTCCTCTACCTTTGAGAAATCGATAGTACCTACATCAAGCCTTGCTGGAGTCCCTGTTTTCAAGCGTTCAGTAACAAATCCGTTCTTATGGAGCGAATCGACCAGCTCTATAGAGGCAAATTCATTCATCCTTCCTGCACTATAATTACTATCACCTACATGAATCAATCCTTTCAAGAAGGTTCCAGTGGATAAAATCACCTTTTTAGCTTTGTACAGCATGCCAATATCGTTTACCACACCAATGATTTCACCATCTTTGGACTCTATGCCGTGAATCATAGCCTGTTTCAGGTCTAATTTGTCCTGATGCATTATAACTTCTAGCATTCTCTGGCGATAAAGCTCTTTATCCGCTTGGGCACGGCTACTTCTGACAGCAGGACCTTTTTTCATGTTCAAAACACGAAATTGTATCCCTGTCTCATCAATATTCTTCGCCATCTCCCCACCAAGGGCATCTATATCTTTGACAATATTACCTTTTGCAAGCCCACCAATAGCAGGATTACAGCTCATCTGTGCCAAAGATTCCACCGAAATTGTAAATAGCAGCGTATCAGCACCCATTCTAGCAGAAGCGAGAGCCGCCTCGCACCCGGCATGACCTGCACCAACCACTATCACATCATACGTTTTTCCATACTCAAGCATAATACACCTATATATCCATCATGTTTCACGTGAAACATTAAACTTTTCCACAAAATATAAAATAATTTATTTCCCAATGCAGAAACTATCAAAAATATTGGAAAGAATGTCTTCTGTATATGACATTCCAGTAATTTCTGACAACAATCTTAGAGAAGAATTAAGTTCGAACTCGAAAACGTCAAAATCTATCTCAGTATATTCACAAAGTCTATTTATAGACTCCAATATCTGATCAAAAAATGATTTTTGACGCTCAGTAACCATAACAGACTTACTAAACATCTCAGCATCAGACTGTGCTATAAAATTTTCGCACAGCTTTATAAACAGATCCATATTAGTACCCTGCTTAACCGAGATGTTACAATCCACATCTATATCAGTAAGAACATTTTGAGTATCACACTTATTAGAAACGACAATCCTAGATAAATCATTGGTAATACTTAAGACATTCTCATCCTCAGCGTCTAGCACTCTAGAAGAATCAAGAAGTACAATTACAAGATCAGCATCCTCAATTAGCTCTAAAGTCTTGTCAATACCAGCTTTTTCAATAGCATTATCAGTAAACCTCATACCAGCAGTATCAACAAGGGAAATTGGAACACCTCCCAATACAAATGAGGATTCTATATAATCCCTAGTGGTTCCTGCCACCTCAGATACAAGAGCCCTGTCCTCTTTTAATAGATAATTCATAAGAGAAGATTTTCCAGTGTTAGGTTTTCCTACGATAGATATACGAAATCCATCACGCAATATTTTATGTGAAACATATGACGAAATGATCTGTGAGACCTCTATTTGCAAGCGATTAAGGTTTTTAAAGACGATTTCATGATGTGCTTCAGCTATATCCTCCTCAGGGAAGTCTATATGCGCCTCAACGATAGTAAGTATATTGATAAACAAAGACCTTAGAGAATTTATTTCTTGCTTCATAGAGCCTCTCAGCTGGTCAAAAGAATAGTCAATTCCCTTTTTTGTTTTGGAATCTATCAGCTCTGCAACTGATTCAGCCTGAGTAAGATCCATTTTTCCATTTAGAAACGCTCGCTTTGTAAATTCGCCAGGTTCGGCTCCCCTAAAATTGAGCCGTTCTAAATCTTGAAAAACCGAAGAAATGATTAATGGGTTTCCATGGAAGGATATTTCGACAACATCCTCACCAGTATAAGATGCGGGCCCTTTAAAATATGTCACTAAGACATCATCTCTAACAGACCCGCTATAATTAGAATTATATACTTTTCGAGGTTCTAGATCCTTTATCCCCAAGCGATCAAACACCTGACAAGCATCAGACCC
Organism: Denitrovibrio sp.; assembly: GCA_002869185.1. Lineage (GTDB taxonomy): Bacteria > Chrysiogenota > Deferribacteres > Deferribacterales > Geovibrionaceae > Denitrovibrio. The sequence continues at coordinate 335,644 of PKTN01000005.1, forward strand.
AGAAATGCGAACAACAATAACTGCTGAAGGAATCAGCGGACTCAGTGCCGCATATATAGTATCCATGATATTAATTAAGTTTAGTCTTGTTGCACATCATAGCAACAAAGTTGATTTTCATAATATTATATTAAGTAACTATAAAGTACTTTCAAACGCCTTCATAGTGTTAGCAAGAAGCATAGCAATTGTCATAGGACCCACGCCACCAGGGACAGGAGTAATATGGCTAGCTTTAGCTGCAACCTCATCGAATGCAACGTCACCACATAACTTACCATCATCTTTACGGTTCATACCAACATCTATCACAACAGCGCCCTCTTTAACGAAGTCTGCAGTTACGTACTCAGCCCTACCTATAGCAGCGACGATAATATCAGCCTGTTTACATACATCAGCGATATTCTTAGTACGTGAGTGACAAACAGTAACAGTACAGTTAGCTTTTGTAAGTAATGTTGCCATTGGTTTACCAACTATGTTACTACGTCCTATAACTACAGCTGATTTACCTGATGTTTCAATTCCATACTATTCAAAGAACTTAGTACATCCATAAGGTGTACAAGGGAAGAGTGTGTCGTCACCTATATTCATAAGACCAACGTTAAAGGGATGAAAACCATCAACATCTTTTTTAGGGTCTATGGCATAAAGCACTTCGTTCTCAACTATCTGGTCATGGAGAGGAAGCTGTACAAGTATACCGTTTATAGTGTCATCATTATTATATTCATTAACTACAGAAAGGAGTTCCTCTGTTGTAGTAGTTGCTGGCATTCTGTTAACGATAGACTTATAGCCTGCTTCTTCACAAGCCTTGTTCTTCATCCTAACATATACCTGACTAGCTGCATCCTCGCCAACTAGTACTACCGCAAGACCAGGAACACGCCCTGTCTTAGTTTTATAATCCTCAACCTTAGTCTTGAGTTCCGCTCTCACCTTCGCCGCTAAGGCCTTCCCGTCCATCAGTGTCGCCATGAAGTGTACCCTCTTTAATTACTGCAAATGCTATTATTTCGTCGTCCCCGATATCCATAAGCTTAACACCCATAGTGTCTCTACCCATAGTTGAAATACCAGAAGCTTCGATTCTTATTGTTTTACCCGATCTAGTGATGATCATCACATCATCATTCTCAGTTACTTGTTTTGATCCACAAACATAACCAGTCTTAGGACTGATTCTGCATAGCTTGATACCTTTACCACCACGTGTCTGGAGTCTGTACTCCCCAACAGGAGTTCTCTTACCAAAACCACCAGCAGTAACAGCAAGTATATGTGGAGCTCCAGTGAGAACCTCCATACTAACAAGCTCGTCACGCATTTCTAAATTAATACCACGAACACCACTAGTGCTTCTACCCATAGGTCTTGCATCTGTTGATGAGAACTGGATAGTCTTACCTAGTCTTGATGAAAGAATAACTGTATCCTCATCAGTTGTGATATCAGCTGTAACTATCTCATCCCCTTCACGAAGTTTAATAGCGACAATTCCGCTTCTACCGCTACGGAAATCATCAAGGGATGTCTTCTTAATGACACCATCTTTAGTAGCAAAGAAAAGATATTTATCCTGAATCTCTGCTGGCATAGCAAGTACTGATTCAACAAACTCATTTGGTTCAAGTGTTAGCAAGTTAGAGATATGTCTACCCTTTGCATCACGCATAGCCTCAGGGAGAGTATATACTTTAAGGTAATGAACTTTACCAGTATTAGTAAAGAACATAAGCCTTGTGTGATTAGTTGTAACGATGATTCTTTCAACGAAATCTTCCTCTTTACTTCCAGCACCCGTCTTACCTTTACCGCCACGTTTTTGAGCAACATAGCTTGAAAGGAGAGTAGATTTAATATAACCCTGATGAGTCATAGTAACTACTTTCTCAGTATTAGGAATAAGGTCTTCGTCTTCGAATTCCTGAAGACCAGGTGCGATCTCAGTCCTTCTTTCATCACCATATTTATCAAGAATTTCTTGTAGCTCGTCATTAATGATTCCCATCATTACAGACCTGTTACCAAGAATGCTTTTATAGAATTCGATATCTTTCAGTGTAGATTCATACTCATCTCTAAGCTTTTCTATCTCAAGACCAGTAAGCTTCTGGAGTCTTAACTCAAGAATTGACTGTGCTTGAATTTCAGAAAAACCAAATTTATCACAAAGATTTATCTTAGCTGACGCTGTGTCTTTTGATGCTTTAATTGTTTTGATTACTTCATCAATATTCTCAACAGCTTTAATGAGTCCCTCTAAAATGTGAAGTCTGGCTTCAGCTTTTCTAAGAAGGAATTGTGTTCTACGTGTAACAACTGTCACTCTATGCTTAATAAATTCTTCAAGAATCTGCAGGAGTGAAAGTGTTTGTGGTTTACCATCAACAATAGCAACCATATTAAAACCGAAAGAGGTCTGTAGCTGAGTAAACTTATAAAGCCTATTGAGAACAACATCTGCATTCTCACCCTTTTTAAGCTCTATTACAACTCTAATACCATCTTTATCTGACTCATCTCTGAGATCAGTAATACCAGTTACCTTTTTATCACGAACAAGTTCAGCGATTTTTTCGATCATATTAGCCTTGTTTACAAGGTAAGGGATCTCGCGAACAACGATCACAGGTTTTCCAGTTTTAGTCTCTTCGAATAGAATTTTAGCTCTGATTGTAATAGAACCACGACCTGTCTTATAGGCTTCCATAGTAGCTTTGCTACCCATGATTATACCCGAAGTAGGGAAGTCAGGACCCTTAACGATACTACCGATAATGTCCTCAGCAGTATATCCAGGGTTGTCTATCATAAACTTAAGAGCTGTAATAATTTCAGTAATGTTATGTGGTGGGATGTTAGTAGCCATACCAACAGCAATACCACTAGTTCCGTTAACGAGAAGAGCAGGAATTCTAGTTGGTAGAACAACTGGCTCCATCATAGAACCGTCATAGTTTTCTGCGTAATCGACAGTATCTTTATCAAGGTCAGTAAGAAGATCATCAGCTATCTTAGCCAATTTAATCTCCGTATACCTCATAGCCGCAGCAGAGTCACCATCAACAGAACCAAAGTTACCCTGACCATCGATCAAAGGGTACCTAAGTGAGAAATCCTGAGCCATACGAACGAGTGTATCGTAAACAGCAGAGTCACCGTGTGGGTGATACTTACCAATTACGTCACCGACGATACGAGCCGATTTCTTATATGACTTATTATAGTGTACACCCATCTCACTCATAGAGAAGAGAACACGTCTATGTACAGGTTTCAAACCGTCACGAACATCCGGAAGTGCACGTCCGACAATAACACTCATCGCGTAATCAAGGTATGAATTCTGTACAGAATCCTCAATACTTATATCTACAATTTTACTTATATTTTCTGACATTTATATCACCTAGACATCAAGATTTCTAACGTTCAATGCGTTGTTTTCAATAAACTCACGCCTTGGAGCAACCACATCACCCATAAGAAGTGAAAACAGCTCATTTGCCATTTCAGCATCTTCTATACGAACCCTATAAAGAGTTCTACGATCAGGATCAACAGTTGTTTCCCAAAGTTGTTCAGGGTTCATCTCACCAAGACCCTTATATCTCTGAACATTTAAGCCTTTTTTACCACGTGCTTCGATGAAACTAACAAACTCAGTAAGAGTATCAAAGTTAGTTATCTCATCATCCACATTAATTTTATAAGGGGATTTACCTATCTCACTGAGATAAACACCAAGACGACGTAGCTCTCTAAATTCTGGAGTAGAGAGTAGGTCAGTGTTTACTGCAAGAGTGATACTATTTGAAATAAGCTTAATGTTATATCTGCCATACTCAGGGTTGAACTCAATCTCTTTATCTATGTAATCTTCGGTGATACCGTTTTCAGACATAGCTTTAAAAAGATGATCTACGAATTCTTTATCCTCAAGCTTTGCAGCATTAAGATCAGGATGAGTAGCTAGTAGCTTAACAAGCTTTCTGCTAAAACCCTTCTTAGCAAACTTATTAACCATACGATTAAGCTTGATAAGGTGTTGAAGTAGCTCTTTATACCTCTGAGGAGAAACGTGAGCTATATCAATACCGTCAAGACCAAGATCAAGTAAGTAATCGACCATAACGTCTTCGTTTTGGATATATCTTTCTTGTTTACCCTTTTTAACTTTATAAAGCGGTGGACTAGCAATATAGAGATAGCCACGGTCAATGATCTCCTTCATATAACGGAAGAAGAAAGTCATAATAAGAGTAGAAATGTGAGCACCATCGACATCGGCATCAGTCATGATGATGATTTTATGATAGCGAAGTTTTTCGATATTAAAGTCATCCTTACCGATACCAGTACCTAGTGCAGTAATAATTGTTCTAATTTCGTTATTTGATAAAAGCTTATCGAAACGAGCCTTTTCAACGTTAAGAATCTTACCTTTAAGAGGCAAAATAGCCTGAGTTCTTCTGTCACGACACTGCTTAGCAGAACCACCCGCAGAATCTCCATCGACAATAAAGACTTCTGATTTAGCAGGATCTTTTTCTTGGCAGTCAGCAAGCTTACCCGGCAGAGTAGAAACCTCAAGAACATTTTTACGTCTTGTAAGCTCTTTCGCCTTTCTAGCTGCTTCTCTAGCACGGAATGCCTGCATAGCTTTTTCAAGAATTTTTTTGATAATAGTTGGGTTCTCTTCGAAAAAATCAGGAAGGAACTTACCCATTACTGATTCGACAGCGGATTTAGCTACAGCAGAACCAAGCTTCGTTTTTGTCTGACCTTCAAATACAGGCTCATTTAGTCTGATAGAAATAATAGCAGACATACCCTCACGAACATCGTCACCAGTAAGATTCATCTTATCTTTATTAAGCCCGTGCTTGTTAACAAAACTGTTGAAAACTTTTGTATATCCTGCCTTAAAACCAGCCTCATGAGTACCACCCTCTTCAGTGTGGATATTGTTTACAAATGAATACAAATTTTCTGTGTAAGAATCATTATAAATAATAGCAAACTCAACCTGAACAGCATCCTCATACATCTCGGTATGAAAAATTGGCTCAGGGATAATAAGCTGCTTAGCTTTATTTAAGTATTTGATATAACTAATAAGTCCGCCTTCAGCAAAATACTCATCAGACTTATCATATCTTTCGTCTGTTACTTTGATCCTAAGACCACTATTTAGGAACGCAAGCTCACGGAAACGCCTAGTAAGCACTTCATAAGAAAAATCTAGTGTTTCAAAGATTTCGTGATCAGGTTTAAAAGTAACCTTAGTCCCTTTTTTATCAGATTTACCAGTCTGTTTAAATTCTGTAACAGCCTTACCACGCTCATATTTCTGATAATAAACTCCACCGTCACGCTTAACAGTAACTTCCGTGAATTCACTGAGTGCGTTCACTACAGAAATACCAACACCATGAAGACCACCAGAAGCAAAATATGAACCTGAATCGAACTTACCACCAGCGTGAAGTGTTGTCATAACAACTTCTACTGTAGGTTTTCCGACCTTTGGGTGAATACCAACTGGTATACCACGACCATTATCTTCGATAGTACAAGAACCGTCTATATGGATGGTTATACTGATTGTGTCACAATAACCAGCTGAGGCTTCATCTATAGAGTTATCTATAACCTCGTAAACCAAGTGATGCAGCCCTCTTTGAGCTACTGAACCGATATACATTCCGGGGCGTTGACGTACTGCTTCCAACCCCTCAAGTACGCGAATAGAATCTTCGCTATAACTATTCAATTCCTTCTTCATCTTTCACCTGTATTTTGATTGTGTGGAGATCTCTAAATCTATAATTTTTCACACCTGTAATAAAAATCTGGGCACTATTCTCAAAAAGCTGAAACAACCTCTCAGTGCGGTTTTCATCAAGTCCCGCTTCAAAGTCGTCAAGCAGAGTTATTATATCATTTTTGTGCGAATTCTCAAGCAGTTTAAGCCCTGATGCAAGGGTTATAAGAACAAAAGATTTCTTTTGACCAAAAGAAGAAAAACGATCGTATACGCGATCACCAGAGACAGAGTAAAACCTATCTCTAGAACTACCAAAAAGCAACCTTCTATCCTCTTTTTCTTTTTCCAAAATCGACCTATCTGGCACATTAGTCATAAAAGATAATTTAAAAGAATCTTTGAAACCTAGATCAGAGTATATTTGTACCATATGAGAATTTAGCTGACCCGTAGTACATTCTCTTGTACCAGATATCTTATCCGAGAGCTCAACGATTTTTTCATTAAGAGAGTCGATATAAGCATCATTTAAACGATTTTTCTTAAGTTCTAGTACCTTCATAACATTCAAGCGTCTCAGGTCCGTCAGACGGTCAAAATGACCTTTATCTATGTGAAACGATAATCTATCAATAAACCTTCTTCTATCATCCTGATCGTCAGAAACAATCTGTTTAAACTCTGGAGAATAACAAATACATGGATGAAGTGATAAATAATCAGCTTTATCAGTTATTTTACCACTATCATCTTTAAGCTCAGCTGTTTTATCATACCGATAATGATAAGTATAATTAGAGTTATCTGAAATACATTTAGCTGATACTTGAAAGAAATCAGTATTAAACTTTTTTGCCTTTTTTGATGTTTGAGGACGAAAACTCTTAAGATTAAATAAAATAAAAAGGGACTCAAGCACAGAAGTTTTACCTGCGCCATTATCCCCTTCTAGGTAATTTAATTTTTCGAAGTCGTATATAGAGTCAGCATGATTTCTAAAATTTAGCAGCCTAACTCTTTCAGTAAACATTAGTACCTGTTGATTGAGATAGGTACCACAAGGTATTTATATTCGCCACTTTCAGGGAGAATAATAGCTGGATTACGCTCTCCCATCATTTGTAATTGAAAATAATCAGAGTCTATACTGCTTATCATCTCTGCTACATGTTTAGCGTTAAAAATAATATCAATAGGCTGACCTTCATATTCAAAATCTTCTATTGTTTCATTACCTGTACCATATTCGGTTTCTAATGAATAAACAGTAAGTGTTTCATCTTTAAATGAGAGAACAACACCGTGTGTGACTTCACTTGTAATAGCTGAAACTCTCTTAACTACATCTAAGAACTTAGTTCTGTTAAGTTTAGCTTTCATAGGAAAATCGTTAGTGAAAAGCTTAGTAATACTTTTAATATACTTCTCGATAAGTTTACTAAATATTTTGACTTCGCCTATTGTAAATACTATTTGTTTTCTATCTGTCTCAATCTCGACGTATTCAGATTGTTCTAGAATCTTCATAAGTTCCATTACAGTCTTTCTAGGAATATTTATCATAAATTCATTTGAATATTCTTCGTCAAATTTTATACTGCTTGTTGCTATCCTTTGGAAATCAGCTGCTGATATCTCTAGCTTATCTCCATAGACTGCCATATGTGAGCCAGTATATTCTATTTTAGATGCATCTGTTGAGATACAAAAACTAGTCTTTTTAAGAAGCTCATAAAGAAGTTCAGATTTAATCTTTAAATAGTACTCTGGAGTTATCTCAGCCATAGTTGGAAATATCTCATGGCTTATAGTTGAAAGTTTAAAGGATGATTTACCAGAATCAATATTAATCTTAGATCCATCAAAGGTGAAATCAATTACAGAACCATCAGGTATCTCTTTTATAATATCTAAAAGTTTTTTACCTGATACTGTTGCAGTTCCTGTTTGTTCAACAGAGACTCCTACTTTACCAGAAAAGCCGACTTGCATATCTGTGGCTCTAAGTGTGACGCCATCACTTTCAGCATCGATTAGAATGTTTTGAAGAACAGTGTTCAGATTCTTTGGAGATGTAAAACTATTTGCATATTGAATGAAAGAATAGATCTCATCTTTTACAGCCTTAAAACGCATAGTGACCTCTTAGTATTATATTATAAATATAGTTGTAGTAATAATAAGGCATTTGGAAATTGTTGACAAGCGATTTTGATTAAATTTGTCAGTCATTTTAAGATATTTTAAAATGTGTACAAGTCAGGAGATTTATAAACAAAGATAACACAATATCTAACTTGATGAAAATTGAATAATAATAACGTGGACAAAATTAAAACTTGTCAACAGTAATAAACACTTTATAATCATAATACAGGTTAGCTAGGAAGGCTTTATTATGGAAACTGGATCTACATTTCACGCACAGATAGAATTTGTTTTTATGCATAATGCGAGGACGAAAAAAATTCCTCTTATGTTTATTATGAAAAATAAAGAGAGATTCAGAGGTCGCGTTAGTGACTTTGACCAGTATCATATTATTATAGATGATGCTGAAGTTAAAATCATGCTAAATAAAAATGATATTGCTACCGTGGCAGCAGCTAAAACAGTGGTAGATATAGACTTTATATCAAAGATATATTATAGCGCACATCAAGGTAAACACCCAAGACATACAAGACCGCCTATGCAGGATATTTTCCTGAATGAGGTTCGTAAGTCTAGATCACCTATAGTTAGTTTTCTTATTAATGGTGTCAAAATTAGAGGAAGTCTAATAGGTTTTGATAACTACACTCTACTAACAGCTTTTGAAGGTAGACAACAGCTAGTTTATAAAAATACTGTTTCTACTGTATTTCCTATATACCAGCATGGTGAGATAATAAAGTATGACAATGAGAGATAAAGCAATGGAAGAACTAAAGATACTTGTTGTTGATGATGAAGAGCATACTAGAATGGGTTATGCAGAAATACTTAAAATGGGTGGCCACGAAGTAGATATGGCAGAGAATGGTCTAGTCGGTCTTACTAAAGCTGAGATTAAAGATTATGATGTTATAATCACTGACCTTCATATGCCTAAAATGAATGGTGTCGAGTTTATTGAAAAATTAAGTAAAAATAATGACAAAGCAAAGAAGATAGTGATTACTGCTTTTGGTTCATATAAATCATTTAAAGATACAGCTACACATGGGGCTTGTTTATACCTTAATAAACCAGTTCGTGCTGCTGATCTTGAAAGCGCTATTTACGATGCCTTTAAATAGGTTGCACATATAATCTTACTAAAGTTTAAAAATTAAATATGAATATAAAGATAAGGCTCACATTTGTGGGTCTTTTTTTATAGGTTCAAATCCATAGAGGGACAATATGTGTTGCTAATATTGCACGTATATATAGAAGTAAGTCACAGGTTGCTAAACCTGACGTTGGGTTTCAATGAATACTTCATCCTCATCTAGATTGATAATATGTTGCTCACCGAATCTCTTTTCAAAGTAAGTTGCTATGTTCCTCTCTTGGAAGAACTGAACAGCATACATACTAGGGTCACCAAAGAATGTCTTAATCTTCTTTTCATATTTTTTAGGTATAGCAGAAAGTGAAACAAGGTCCTCAGCTAAAGTATTACTATCGGTCAGCGTATAAAAGACTACATCGTCGATATTACCAAAAGTTTTTTCTGTGTATGTAATGACCGACCATATAAATGCACGAAGTCTATTTAGGCTATCTAGGGCGTTCTGGTCTATGTAAAGGTCGCAACCTTGCTTACGATAAATATTGAAACGCCTAACACCATCTTTGGTACTGAGCTTTACGGTAACTTCAAGTGGTAGCTCATCAAGAACATCGACTCTATCTCTAAGTTGTAATCTCTTATCAGCAAGACCATTTTTGATTAGTAGTGATGCTGTTCTGAAAAAGACAGGAAAAGATATTGAATCAGGGAGATGGAAATCATCTTTGATCTTAGTGTCAAGTAGGTCACGGCTGATTGTGATAATAGGGTTTTTTCCTGTTAATTCACTCATACCGAAGAATGAATCACAATCTATAAAAGTAGCAGACATATCATGGAGGTTTCCATCATCCATAAAGTGTGCTTTTTCCATGTTATCAAGAGGTATAAGAAGTTTTTTACCTGGAGTTTGGTTAACAAACCGCATAAACCTAACAAGGTCTCTATGATTATCTTTAGGTTGAAGTATTTCAATTAAGAACTCGCCGAGCTCCATAGATGTATATTTAACAAGTCCGAACATCTCTTCGCCGTCAAAATATGCACTGTAGAGTATTACAATCACTCTCTCTATATCTTGAAGCTCTATATTATTATGAATAAAATCTGCGATTAGCTGATTTTCAAGTATGTTCTCTAATCTTTCTGATGTTTTAATCGTTCCATCTTGAACAATGCTTCCTATACCAGCACTGTAGTGATAGTAACGAATGGAATCTGGTTGTTGGATAAGGAGAAGCCCGTCATTGCTAAAAGAGGAATCATCTTCATGTGTTTCGTCATATTTGATAATCTCAACAACGTCTTCAGTTTGCTGACCTACTATCTCTTCAATAGGGCGCTCGTCATAAACTGAATCATCTATTATTATCTCGTCACTAAAATCTTCAATAACTTCTGGTTCTGAAGGCTTAACATTCTCTTGTTTTTCAGCTTCCTGAATAAACATATCAGTAGTAAGAAAACTCTTAAATTCGTTCTCTTCAACCTCTCCACTATCTTTAACGATCTTCATGCTGACTATTCCAGGGTTTACATTTTCCCTTTTTACAGCCTCATGTGTATCGACAGAAATGTTTGATTTAATACTGTATTGGCAAGCGAGTCTAATCCCACTATCAAGGCTTTGATCTGCTAGAACGAGTCGTTCTTTCTTTGTGGGTTTGTTGATAGATTTACCAGAAATCTTAACTTTACATTTTCCGCACTGACCGCTTCCGTCACAAAGCTTTCTATCTATAAGGTCATGCTCACGAAGAAGTTGATACAAATTAGTACCACTCTTTGTTTCGAGAACATTACCACTACTTACTACAGTTACAGTGAATTTTTTTGAACCAAACATTATTTATTCTCCAAAGATATTCAAAGGTACTAATCGGAAGAAATATTAAGAACTTGATAGCAGTTTTTGCATATCTGTACCTGCAGGATGCTGGAAAATAGCCAAATCGAACTCATTCACAGCAGCAAGAAGGTGATCAAATATATCAGCCTGAATATCTTCATAGACTATCCAGTTGGTATCATTAGTGAAAACATATATTTCAATAGGAAGTCCATCAGGTCCAGAGGGGAGTTGGCGAACTAAAAGAGTCATATCCTTTCTGATTTTTGGGTGATTCTTTAAGTACTCACGTATATAAGCACGGAATGTTCCGAGGTTAGTAAGTTTTCTGCGGTTTATGTCGCTCTGATTGCCAGTATCTATGTCTTCTGTTAGTTTTGAGTCGATGTATGGCTGAAGAATTTTAATATTTTTATATTTAGTAATGTCATCAGTTTTTAAGAATTTAATAGAGGCTTGATTTAGATAGATAGAACGCTTGATACGTCTACCACCAGCCTCTGTCATGCCTCTCCAGTTTTTGAATGATCCGTCAAGTAGCTTACTGGTTGGGATAGAGACAATAGTTTTATCAAAATTTTGAACTGTAACAGTATATAAGGCAATGTCTATAACGTCGCCATCAGCACCAAACTGTGGAACCTCTATCCAATCACCCTTATGTATTAAGTCTGTAAACATTATCTGCATGCCAGCTATAAAAGAGAGAATGGTATCTTTGAATACAAATAACAAGACTGCTGTCATTGCACCAAGACCACTCAGAACACCTAGCGGTGACTTGCCAACAGCCATATACACAGAGGCGATACTGCCTAGAAATCCGATAATAACCTGTATAAGCTGAAGGTACCCTTTGATAGGTCTTCTGTTTGAAATATCAAATGAGTTGTATATTGTGTTGATAACTGTAAAAAAACGTATAATAAATATCGTAATATTAAAAGCAATGAAAGCTGAAATTATTTGGTGTATTTCGTTTGGTATCTTGAGGATCTCTTCAGCATAGATGATAACCAAAGCGGGGGCTATAAGGGCAAGTTGTCCAAATATTTTAGAGTCTAAAAGGTGATCATCCAGTTTATTCTTTGTTTTTTTGAAAAAACTGTGGATAAGTTTAATAATGACTTTTTTTACGATGAAATAACTGAGTATCGCCACTACAAAAGTAAGAGAGTATTCTGATGAATCCAAAAAGAATTGTTTTATTGTATCGATGTTTAACTGCATTAAATGATTACCTCAAAGTTTCCCATATTAAATGTAATATCTTTTTTTATATCCATAGTTTCAAGATCTTTCTTGTTGAATTCGTACCAATGTATTCTTGTATTATCTAACTCTACATCCTTTAGCATGTCAGAGATATCCTTCTCTGTTTTGATCATTACATCATGATGGTTATTAAATGATCTAATTATAATGAATGTATCACCAAGTTGTGAGAATTTAGTTGAGAGATAAAGGGTGTTTTGTCCTTTTTCGCCTTTTTTCATTCGCATGTATGTGTCATCAATACTTTCATCCTGAGTTTTAAGAAAGGAGATGAGCCCACCAGCAAGTAACATGTTTGATACTTGCATTTTTGTAATGCCATCTTTAGCCGAGTTGTCTGAGTTTGCGTAAGCTCGTAGCTTCTCGTCACCAGACATATTTTCATCATTAAGTAGTTTGTTCTCCATAAAAAGACCAGAATTCTTAATTGCTGTTTTAAGAGATTCTGGTGTTATGTTAGCTATATCTAGTTTTTGAAATTTCCCAAAAGCTTTCATAAGTTTTTCTATGTCGAATGAGCCTACTTCTTGTTTAATGTAGTTTGGATTAAGGTTTTGAATAGGTAGCTTATCTGAGACAAGCTCGATTATGCCGTCAGTTTTTGTAATCTCTGCTGAGAGATTTTTAAGAAGCTGAGGATCAATTTTCACTTCAAAAAGGTTATTTTTAATTGCTACAAGGGTATTTCCATTGTCTAAAGTTTTGAGGATTTGGATATTAACCTTTTCGCCCACCTTCGCATCTATAGTCCCTTGGGGTATCTGAAATAAGAGCTTCTGTTGTCCAGAAGGGGTTGTTTGAGTGGTCACCTGCATAGGGTTAGAGCTATTTTCAGCCTTTGGTATAAATCTAAGCTGAAGGCTACCTGTATCTGACTTGGTTACCTCTGCACGTATAGTTTGCGACTGTGGTTCAAAGTCTAATCTAGCGGAGAATGATTTTCCCTTAAGGTTTATGAGATATAGACCGTTGTCCATTTTGCGAACAACGTTTAGGTTTAATCTTTCACCATCTTTGAAAGATATTTCACCCTTATCTGCGAGATTTTGAAGCCCTTCAGGCCAAAAGACATTCATATCAACCCAGGTCCATTTGTTTTACGATCAATACCTCTGTTGTTGATATACCAAGCTTTGCAGCAATCTCTAAGTCGTTGTAACCTTGATCAACCATATCTGCAATACGGCTTCTCATATTCCCAGCGGGGGAAGTGTTCGTTGGCATAGAATGAGGACGCATGGTCTGTGACGGTGAGTAGGTAGTAGATGAAGTATATGCATCACTTGATGGAGTGTATGTATCGCTTAGGGGTGCGTATGTATTATTTGGTGGTGAATAAGTGTCACTAGGTTGGGAGTATGTCATATTCAATTCTGGCTCATCCTGTATCGTCTCAAGTCTTTTGAGTTTATCGTCTAGTAGTGCAGACAGGTCTTCTAGAAGCTCTTCTTTTTTATTAACAGCGTCCTCTAGTTTGTCAGCTACACGTTCGCTCTCGATGACAAGCTCTCTGAGTTCTTCCATAAATGGATAAAGATCGTTTGGGTTAACGTCAGTAACTTTTTTGTGGAGATTATTGATTTTAGATATAGCGATAAGAAGGAATATGAACAGTATACAGATTAGTATAAACGCTATTCCAAGCAGAGTTGAAAAATCCATTATATCTTATTCCTTTTGAGTTTCTCTCTATCCTTTTGAAAGATAAAGTGAATGATTGTTTCTCTTGTGCTCTCATCAATATAGTCAAAATCTGCTTCACAGATACTTCCATTAGGCACTGCTATAATGTCTCTCACTTTACAAATTGCAGCAAAGTTAAGCCCGAGCCCATTCTTTGGTAAAGCCTGAACATATACGCTATCACCTATAGCGATATCATCCTCTTCATATACAAAAGTAATTCCGCCACCACCAAGACTTAGGGTTTTACGTTGCTTTAAACCCTCTATGATATCCTCTTGCTTAATGTTATCAAGTAGCTCATCTAGTTTAGAGTCAACTTGTAAAAGAAGCTTAAACAAGTATTGGTTGGTTAGGGTTTCATCTGTGATTATCTTTTTTATCTGGGTACCAAGTGAGCTTCTGTGGCGATTATTAATCTGATCAGCTCTATGTCTTAGGTCTCCAATAGATTCTAATGGTGCATTAACAATGTCTATATAGTTTTTAAACTCTATAAAGTGTGAATCGTCATTATCAGGCTGTGTGCTTGAGATTAGATTTAGGTTAATAACGTCATCAGTTGCTGATACAAAACTGACTGTAGCAAGGCATGGAGAATTATCAACATGCCACTTTAGTTTCATACTTATGGCTGGTTCAATATCTGTTTTATCAAAACCCTGAAGACTGACTTGTAAAGGGTCAGCACAAAGGAGTGTCCCAGAAAAAATTCTGAAATCTCCAGGGTAATATACAATTAACTTACAGCTTGTCATCTACGCTTCCAGATCAATGATGTGCCCTGTATCTCTTTTTAGTTTTCTAGCTATTTCTTCTTTACGTTCACGCTTTTTTCTTTCTTCTTCGCGTTTTTTTCTCTCTTCTTTGGGGTCTAAAGTCTTGCTTTCGGTATCTTCAGTCTCTGCTACACTATTTGAACGCTTTTCACTTTCAGCTTTCATCTCTTGAGTGAGAACAGCTTGCTTACCATCATTAGCCCTATCTTGGGCTTCAGAAACTTTTTCAGCAAAATGCGTTTTACTAACGACGTGTTGCAGATCTCTTGGTACTATCCCATGTGAATTTACCTAGCCTTTCTTATAGATTATCCCGCCCCCGAAGTTTTCCATGACAAATTTGTCTGAAATTTTATTCAATGTCTCAGAGTGACCAAGGTACAGCGCACCAGGGACTCCGAGAGATTTATGAAACAACTCAATTACTTTTGTTTTTGCTGGTATGTCAAAGTAAATAAGAACATTACGGCAAAAAATTATATCAAGCTTACCAACCTTAGAGCTAATCATAGGACTAAGAAGATTACCTTGGAAAAATTTGATCTTACTCATAATGGTAGGATCTAACTTAAATGTGAACCCATCCTTAGTGAAATACTTTTGCTGGATAGCAGGTGGTACTCCTCTAAAAGAGATGGTTCTGTATAGTCCCTTTTTAGCAATGTCCAATACTTCAGTATTGATATCTGTAGCAAGGATTTCGATGTTAGCTTTATTAAAAAGCCCCGCTTCATTAAGAAGTATCGCAAGAGAGTATGGCTCTTCACCTGACGAACAGGCTGCAGACCAGATTCTTATGCTCCTTTTACCTTTAGCTACAAGACTAGGGATCACAGTCTTTATCATATGATCCATCTGAGCTCTTTCACGCAAAAAGTATGTCTCATTGATAGTAACCGCATTAAGGAGTACTTCCATCTCTTCACGCTTTTTAGCATCATATTTGAGATAGTATATATAGTCTTTAAAGCTAGAGAAGTTGAGCTCCTGAAGCCTCTTAGACAGTCGGTTTTCTATCAGATACTTTTTACTGTCTGCAAAAGCGATGGCGGCATTTTTGTAGATAATATCTTTAAGTTCTACAAACTCGTCATCCTTTATTTTTATTGTACCTGTACTTATCATATTGCATCCAATATTGACTGAATTTTCTCTTTTACATACTTGCTATCGTCAGTTTCAAGCCCTTCTCTTAAGAGATCTTTGTATCCTTCAGGTTTGATAGTGCTTAAAATTTCTAACGCCTTATAGCGAACGAGCCAGCTTCTGTCACCTTTGAAAAGGTTAGCAGCAGCCTCAGAGGCTAATTCTTTGTTATCATGTAAGAGAGCACTCAGTACTTCTTTTCTGATGTCTTCATTCTCATCGTCAAGTATTGAGATGTAGAATTCACTAAAGTCAGCATCTATCTTACCTAGTGCTTCGACAATTGCCAGCTTCACATTTTCATCAACCTGACTATAGCTAGACTGTAGCTTATCCGCATCAGAAACAGAGCAAATATCACCGCATGCCTATACAGCGAAGTAACCGACCCATGAATCAGAGTCTGTAACTCTACTGAGTATTTCGCTTACTTTATCTTTAGCTTTAATTTTTGCGAGTCCACCAGCAGCGGCTTCTCTTGTTTTGATTGAGCTACTTCCGAGAGCTTTTACAAGTATATCTGATACTCCAGCTTTATTAAAAGATGATATAGCTCTTACTAGAGATGCGCTAATGCCTTCATCTGTCTCTTTATCAAGTCTTTCACAAAGAAGTTCGAAAGCTTTCTGGTCGTTGATAAGGGTAAGTGCCTGTATAGTCACTTTTTTTACAGAAGCGTTATCATTAGTGAGCATTTTACCTAATCTTTCTGCATCAGACTCGTCTGACAAGAGAGCAATAGACGCGGCAGCTACTTCACGAAGATCTTCCATATCACAGTCTAGAAAAGTATAAATCTTCTCTTTGCTGTCAGTGTCACCAAACCAGCCAAGAACAAGCATTGCTGCCTTAACTACTTGAGGGATATCACTGTTGAGACATTCCTTGATCATATCTTCAGATGCAAAATCATGAGCCTTACCGAGAGTAAGTATTGCGTAATACTTAAGGGTAGGTTCATCACTTTTCATTATTTCGTAAAGATTTTCGCGATATGTATCGTTCATGTTTTGAGCGATAAAATCGGAAACTATATCTGCGCTATCTGCTTCGAAAAACTTTTCAACAAGTTCTTCTGGCTTGTATGTACTGAAGTCCTCATCTATTGTGAAATATATTGTCAGGTTTGACATTTCAAGAACCTGCATAATATTTTCGCAAACGTTACTAATAACAAACTCAGCACCAATCTTCATCGTGTTCTTTTTGAATGCGATGAGGCTTGCTAGTGCCTTACTTTGTATGTAAAAGCAATTTTTGAGATCAAGGCTAACCTTTGCAACTCCTGTTTCATTAAGGATGCTTTTAGCAGCTTCTTCAAGCTCTTTACCTGGCGCTTCTTGATCAACAATAATTTTGAGGACATCACCAAATTTGGCGAATTCAATGGACATATAATTTACCCCAAAGCTTGTGCTTGTGTGTCAAATATTTTAAAAACCTTGTCAAGTCCTGTGAAAGTAAACATCTCTCTGATGTCTGCCGACATTTCACACAGCATAAGATTTTTTTTGATTTTATTAGTGCTTTTAAGTAGATCGATGATCTCTCTAAGGCCTGAGCTGTTCATATAAACAACACCTTTAAAAGATAGAACAACAGAATCTGTAGAGTTGAATAGTTCTAGTATATTCTTTTTAAGTTCACTCCCAGTTTGAGCGTTTACTTCCCCTTTAACAAAAACAATTTTTTTGTCACCCTTGTCTTGTACTTCAAACATAATAAGATCCTCCTTAGAGTTTTTTGAATGCAAGTATGGTAATGTCATCTTCAAACGGGTGTCCCTGAGTGAAATCAACAACATCTTCCATTATATTTTCAATCATTTCGCTTACCGGTAGGCTAGAAAACATCATTATCTTAGAGATAAGACGATCATAACCATACTGCTCACGACTTCTGCTCATTGCTTCGTTTAGTCCGTCAGTGTAGAGGAAGACGATATCTCCATCATCAATCTCTAATTCCCCTTCTTCATATTCTACCACATCAAATGCTCCAAGGAACATACCGTGGCAAGATATTTTCTTAACTAGCATCTCTGATTTATCATAGAACAGGAGTGGGTTGTGACCGGCACTCGCATAGTTAAGAACACCCTTTTTAGAGTTGAAAACAGTATAAAACATAGTAACGAAGTCGTTAGTATGTATGTTTTCGCAAAGAATTTCATTTACCATAGCTACTGCTTCTGAAGATGAAATAATGTCGTAAGTGTAGGAGCGCATAATAGCTCTTGTTATAGCCATAATAACTGATGCTGGAATACCGTGACCAGAAACGTCAGCAACACCAAGGCCCCAATATCCGTTACTCATTTCGATACAGTCGTAATAGTCTCCACCTGCGTGTTCAGCTGGGACATAGAATGCACCAAAATCATAACCCTCGATTTGAGGGAGCGTTTCTGGGAGTAGACTCGATTGTATCTCACCAACTTGTGTGAGCTCTTCGTCAATGATTTTATGTGCAACTTTTAGTTTATCATTCATCCTAAGCAGGTCTTCATTAAGAAGGCTCATTTGGCGCTGCTTCTCGTGGAGTACATCCTGCTGAGTCTTAATTTCATCTATAAGTTTTAATTCTTTGGTTGTATCTCTTAGGCTTTCAACAATGTACTTATCAAAGTGGTTCATAGTGACAGTCAGCTTTTTACCGTGTGCCTGTCTGAATGCTCTTGTATTTTTAGGGTCAAGAAGTGGACAGTCTGGGCATTGCTCATGGTATCCGTATACCTCGTAACACTTCATTTCTGCAATGTTTTTGCCTTCGAGGCTACATGTTTCGGCTAGGCTACTGTTAGAAATATTGATTGTTAGATCAGGATTAATAACCATAACTCCATCGTTAAGGGAGTTGATAGTGCGAAGTATAAATCTATGTTCTTTTTCAGTCTCTTTACGTTTAAGGTTTAGAATAACATTAGAAGCTTTTAGTTCTTTAGAGTGTCTAGTTAGTTTATCTATAAGCTTTTTGGTACTTGTTATATCACTCATTATCTCAGCGTAGGCATTATCTTCGAGTTTAAAAAACTTAGCAGAGAATAGTTTACGAAAGCCTCTGTGTGTTATGGTGTCATGCTCCATATCAACAGGTATTTTATTCTCTTTTAATTTGACTAGCTGACAGTCTTTACAAGGTTCCATTTTATTAAAAAGAGACATATGGCATTTCTTGCCCTTCATCTTCTCTGTACCTTTTCCTGTCAGTTGTTTAACCTGAGGACTACAGTACTGTATCTGGTAATTATCATTTACAACCAGAACAATCTCATTGATGAAGTTTAATATTTCACTACTATATTCCATTTTTTATCTCGTTCCGTAAAGTTTATAAAAAGCAAAATCCAAAACCAATAAAATTAAAGGCTTTATGTTACAATAAGTTTAATCCATTGTATGGTAAAAATCAAACTGTTTGAAAGAATAAAAAATATAGTTTTGGTATTATTTAGTTACTACGAAGCATGATGACGTAAATTATAACCATAAAATCAATAAGTCCGATTGAAATATAAAGAAGATTATAGCTTAATTTTTCTGTTTTTTTCATTTGCTCCAAATAAAATGTTTCTAGTTTTTCATCAATGCCACGAAGAACATCGAGATCATTTTCCACACCATCCCTAGCCTTGTTCATCTGCTCTTCTGATTCAATTTCTATGAGGGCTCCGATATAGATAATAAGATTCTGGACAATGTTGTATACTGTTTGAGAAAGATCATTAAAACGTTCAGTAAATTTAAAATACAAAGTTTTTCTAAGCTCTGGGAGCAATTTTGTCTGCAAGTGCTTAAATCTTTCTTTGGTTTCATGAGTAAGATTATTGATGTCATCAATTCTATCGATCTCATTGAATGTTTCTTTGGCCAGATGAATGTAGTTACTTGCCATTTCAGATAGAGTACTCGTATTGATAAATACTCGGCGACCTTTTGGAGGGTTCGTTTTAAGATAGTTGCGAATAACTATCATACCAGAGGTGACTTTAACAGTTTTACGTTTTTTAACACTGTTAGACATTCTCTTGACTTCAAGAGCACTGATTGTTTCTATTATGTCTTTTGGAGTAAAGATGTAGTGATCTTTACCATCAAGAACTTCTTTCGTATCTGCGCTAAGGTCAGTGTTAGTAAAAAAGAAAAGCTTAGTTAAGCCCTCTTCATTCATCGTTCTTAAAATATCAGTTGCAATATAATTGTAAATTAAAGCATCACCCTTCACTAATTCCAGCCAAATAAGGGCACTTATATTTTCATTTTTTGATGAACGCCAGATTTCTACCCTTCTACGGTTATCTTCTTCTTTTAAATTTCTATGAATAGCATAGGAAAAGTCATGCATGACATCAGTGACATGCTCGTAAAATTTACTTAGCTTTATATTATAGAATTCTTGATATGATATCTTATCTTCTTCGCTCATATAACACTGCACGCCTATTAAGCGGCTGCCCCTCTTTTTGATTTGGTGCAGCAGTGAATGATGGACCAAGCCCTACTATCTTTATATTGTCTGAATTAATTCCATTGTTAGTAAGTAACTTCATAAGAAACTGTGCTCTTTTAATTGATAAGTCTAGGTTGTTTGAATACTTCGAGTTAGGTGTAACTTTAAGGTCATCTGTGTGCCCTATGATGACATAATTCTTGTCTTCTGGAAGTTCTTTTATCATGCGAATATCAGCCTCTGAGAGAGTTGAACTAAATTCTCCTAAAGCAAAGAAGATTTTTTTTATCTCTGTGAGGTCTTTACTATAAACACCATTATTTGCACACTCTCCACCGTTATCTTCAAATATAGCGACAATAAATCCATCTTTATTGATGTCTTTAATGGTGTGCGTTTCACCTGATAAAGTAACCTCTGCACCATTGTAGATAAGCTTGCCAATTTTTTCACAAGGACCTGGTCTAAAGAGTAGTTGAAGTTCATCACCAGCTTGAACCTGAGTGTCGGTTGCTGGTATTATCTCACCATTTCCTACTTTCGATATAGAAATGTTGTAAAGAGCAGCATCTCCTGAATTTGCTCCACGCATAGTGGTCTCAGCCATTACAGGGTCATATGGCTCAATAGACAATATCTGCAACCCATTAAGCGCGACATTCTCTCTAGCCTCTTCCATGTCTTCAGCATATACACGTAGTTGAGTAGTTACATTTTTACCAGGTCTGGTTACGATTACTTTGTATTTTGAACGTTCAAGGGCGTAGCTATCTCCACCATATATGACGAGGATAACCAGTAGGACGCTTAGTAGCTTTAGGAGATAAGTCACGATAGTTGTTTCTGCCAAGTTTGTATTTTTTAAGTGCTTCATCAAAATTATCACCTTTAATAGTGTCAACTACGTTTAATTCATAAATGACATCACTTCCACCATAATATTTGAGGAAAGGCTTGGGAAGCATTTTTGAGGCGGTCTGAAACCTACGTGTTTCTGTGACCACCTCATAAATATATATATCGGCATAAACAGTCGATGTTATAGCGAAAATTATACTAGCTATTGCTAGCGTTCGCCATAAGTTCATCGATTTTACTCAATAGAGCTTGCAGATTGAGTGGCTTTAAGAGGAAAGCATCAATACCTGCAGCAGAAATTTTCTTACGTTCAGAGATTTCAGATCTACCTGAAATTGCTATGATAGGTTTTGTAAAACCTTTTTCCCTGAGGGATTTAGCAACTTCATAACCATCCATGTCAGGAATCATAATATCAGTAATAATGAAGTCAGGATCAACTTTTTCAAAAACTTTGAGTAGGTCTTTTCCGCTAGTGACTTCTTTACTTTCTATCCATCCAGTGGATGCTAGGAGTCTGGTAATTATTTTTCTATCAGTAGCCGAATCGTCAACAATAAGAGCAGTTATTTTATCATTTTTGCTCTGAGTTACAGCTTCAGTCTTTTTCTTTTTAAATCTACGAGGCATTTTAGTAGCGATTTCCATAACACCCGCAACATCTATGATGAGTCTAACTCGACCATCACCCATGATTGTTGCACCAGCGATACCTTCGTTTCCGCTAAGGTACTCACCAAGAGATTTAATAACGATCTCTTCTTGACCTACAAGCTTACTAACTACAAAGCCAAGTTTCTTTTCAGCAAGTCCAACAACAACAACATATATGTCATCATCAAGAGATTCTTGAAGCTCATATATTTCGTCGAGTCTGATAAGACTGAGTACGGAGTCTCTAAGTTTGAGAACTTCACGCCCTTCAAAGGAGTGAATCTCTGTCTCTTTGATACGAACTGTTTCGATAACAGAAACAAGTGGAATAGCAAATATTTCACCGGAGATATCAACAAGTAGAGCTTGGATGATAGCAAGTGTAAGCGGAAGCTTAAGTCTAAATCTTGTTCCATGTCCAAGTTCTGATTCGATATTGATAATACCGTTAAGTTTTTCAATGTTTGTTTTAACAACGTCCATTCCTACACCACGACCAGATACGTCAGTAATCTTAGCCGCAGTAGAGAAACCAGGCTTAAAGACAAGTCCGTAAGCAGTTTCAGGATCCATTGTTTTGGCTTCATCAACAGTGATGACACCCTTTTCTATAGCTTTCTTCTTTAAAAATTCCGCATCCATTCCGGCACCGTCATCTTTGATTTCAACAACGATGTGGTTACCTTCGTGATAAGCAGAGAGGTTAACTGTTCCTTTGTCAGGCTTACCACTTCTGCGTCTGATCTCAGGTGTTTCAACACCATGATCAACAGAGTTTCTGATCATGTGAATGAGTGGATCGCCGATCTCTTCAACGACAGATTTATCAAGCTCTGTCTCTTCACCAGAAATAACAAGGTCGACATCTTTTTTCATGTCTCTTGAGAGGTCTCTTACCATTCTAGGGAATTTGTTAAAGACTTTACCGATAGGTACCATTCTTGTTTTCATAACAGCTAGCTGGAGCTCAGTTGTTATGAGACCAATTTGTGAAGTTGTCTCCATCAATTGCTCTATAAGGAATTCGCCTTCGAATTTCTTTTCAAGATCACCAGAAATCTGACCAATACGGTTACGAGAAAGAACAAGCTCACCAACGAGGTTCATTAGTGAGTCGAGTCTTGAGACGTCAACACGTATAGTTTGCTCTATAGACATAGCAGCTTTTTTAACTTGCTCAACATTTTTCTGAGGAGGAGCTGCAGCTGTAGATGGCGCACCACCTTCAGCACCAACGAGTTTCCCTTCGTTAGCAAGCTTAAGTCTACCTATCAGCTCTTCAACATCAGCATTGTCTGTGCCTTCTTTGATGTCGATAACAATTATTTTTGTTTTATCAACAAACTCAAGAAGAATATCCATGATTCCAGCATTAACTGTTATCTCATTTTTTCTGAGTTTGTTAAGAATTTCTTCAGCATGGTGAGTAACACTACTCATTTTGTCAAAACCGAGGAAAGAGGAAGCGCCCTTCATAGTGTGTGCGCCTCTGAATATTTTATTTAACAGATCTAGATCATTCTTGCGTGATTCAAGTTCCACAAGGTCGTGATCAAGAGCTTCAATAATTTCTTCAGTTTCTAAAATAAAATCCTGTACTAGGTCCTGCATGTCATTATTGCTCATGGTCCCCTCCGGAGCTTATTGTCCGAACTCTTTCATAAGTTCATCAACAAGGCTTTGATCCTCCAAGACGTTCTCTTTGTCTTTCATCTTATCTAAGATTTCGACATCAACTTTGTCATCTTTTACGCCATACATGACAACGAGGTGAGCGAGTCTCTCTTGAAGGTCGTATATTATTTTAACAAGCTTGTCTATTTTTTGCTTGGTAATATCTTGAAATTCTAGTGCTGCGATAATATCAAATGAAGTATCTTGCCCTGAAAGTGCCTTATCACGCAGTCTGTCAATTATTCCTCCTGTTTGAGAAAAATTTCCAGATTCTGCCTGAGTCTTCAGTGTTGCAAGATTTTCTCTGATATCGTCAGTTATAAAGTTTACATTATCGATAGATGCCAATACATTTTCTGATGCCGTTTTTGAGTCGCTGATTATAGTTTGAAGTATTTCTTCAAATCCTGGTAGGTCTTCGTAACTATCTTCGACAGTCTCAAAGACTGTGCGTAACTTATCAATTGACTCACTAAAATATTGAGCAATGTGGAATAGTTCGTTTTCAGTGTTTACGGCAACACTGGCAACATCATAATTTCCTTCATTGATATTTCGTGCTATATCAAGAAGTTCATTGATATCTTTGTATTCATACATGATTAAATACCGAGAAGCTTATTCACCTTTTCTTGAAGAGTGTCCGGTGTGAAAGGTTTAACAACATAGTTATTCACACCACTTCGAAGAGCTGTAAGGATATCTTCCTTCGCGGCTTCAGTAGTGACCATTAATATAGGAGTCTCTTTGTATTCATCCTTAGAACGAACAGTCTTTACAAAGGTGAGTCCATCCATCTCAGGCATATTCCAGTCTGTAATAATCATATCAACATCACTGTTTTTAGCTAGGACGTCCAAGCCTTCAACGCCATTTGCAGCTTCAAGAATGTTTGAAAAGCCAAGCTTTGTCAGCGTATTTTTTATGATACGTCTCATTGTCGAAGAATCGTCGACAGTAATTATTTTGTGTTCGTGAGCCATTTCTGGTCCTCCACCTTGTTTCTCTTATTTATATTATTTGCAAAAAAACTGCATTGTGTCAATCTTTTAATTTTTTAATTCGTTCAGCTCTACTTACGATTTCTTTAATCCTGAAACCGAAATAGCCATCCACAATGACAACTTCGCCACGTGCGATAACTTTATTATTAATTACAAGCTCTACAGGCTCGTCAGCGGACTCATCTAATTCGATAATATTACCTGAGCCCATAGTAAGAATGTCCTTTAAAAACATCTTAGTAGAGCCCATTTTCACACTAACAGGAACATCTATGTCTAGCAGGAGATCTAGGTTAGATGGAGCAGCTCCACCACTAAATCCTCCACCGCCACCAGAGTCTGAGTCATCAGAGTCATCGTCGTCTGGAAAAGTGAATGCTGACCCGAAATCTGGTTCGTCGTCGCTTCCACCACCAAATAGGTTCATAAGGTTAAGGTCTGTGAAGAACCTAAATGTAGTATTTTCGTCTCCAATCCCTAAAGCAGCATCTGCTACCATATACTCTTCAGCTTGGAAGAGGGCAGGTGCATCGTTAACCATTATATCGTCTATTCTAAATGATACCTTAACTTGAGTAGACTCTTCAAGTGGAACTGCAATAGCAGCCAGAGTTTGTGTAGCTAATTCTTTGATAGCATCCTTATCATCCTCTTCTATTGAGTCTTTCCCAGGTTCGTCCATCATCATCATAAGATTAGTTAAATAAGTGATATCTACTGTCTTAAACATAAGACCAGCTTCCATCCCTGACTTTTCTTCAGTTACAAGGATGAGAACTTGTGATTCATATCCTTCTGCAAGATCATCAGGTCCAGCACTAGAGACTTCCGTAAAAGAGACTTTGATATCTTTATCAAACATGCTGTCCATAGTGGACTGAAAAATTTCCTGTGCAATATTAGTAAAAGCACTGTGTTGATTTTCATTCAGCGGGCTTTTCATCTTCTGTCTCCGATATAAACTGTGTAATCTTTACAGCTTTTTTAACTCCGAGAGTTCCGACCTCTCCGAGGAATTTTAGTTTATTATTAAGTTGGATTTCAACAGGTCTATCTTGTTTCACGTTAAACATTACAAGATCACCATCTTGAAGTCCCATAATATCTTCTATAGTAAGTTTGTTATGACCAAGATAAACATGTGTCGGAACCTCTGTATGCTCCATCATATGCATAATCTCATCTTCTTTCTCACCAGCAAGGCCTTTTTTCGCTCCGATAAGCCAGTCACTAGAGCTGATCTTACCAAGAACTGGCTCGAGAACTATCGCAGGAATGCAAAGGTTCATCATACCGAGAACTTCACCAAATTTAACTTCACATACGACAAGTATAACAACTTCGTTTTGAGAAACAATCTGTATAATATGTGGACTATTTTCGCTCAGTTCCTTTTTCATCCTTATATTAGGGATAATCTGACGCCACACTTCTTCCAAATCTTTTAATATGAGCCCTAAAATGCCGTCCATTATATGTTGCTCAAGTGAGGTAAGCTCTCTTGTTTGAAAAAGGGGTTTACCTGTTCCACCGAGAAGCTTATCAACAATAGGGAAAACAAGAGATGGATTTATCTCAAGTACAGTATTGCCCTCCATAGGGATCATACTGAGAATATTAAAACTTGTAGGATCAGGTAGCGACATAAGAAATTCGCCATAAGTCATTTGATCCACAGATGTTAGTGTAATATCAGTAATTGTTCTGAGATAGTTAGAGAGAGTAGATGAAAAATTTCTTGCAAATTTGTCGTGTAAATTCCTAATGGAGCGGAGTTGCTCCTTACTAACCCTGTCTGGTCGACGGAAATCATAGACAGAAATCTTCTTTGGGACGAAATCCAACTGCTCAACTGATTCCTCAGCGATCTCTTCATCAGTAGAAACTGTAGAGAGGAGAGCATCGATCTCTTCTTGACTTAGAATGTCTGCCATTAATTAACTTCCTGCTTTTTTTATATAATCTATTTACAATATGCTACAATTCTTTGATGCAGGTCTGTGAGTGATGCAATTTCATCATGTATGTTAGCCTCTACAACTGCTCTAGGCATGCCATAGACTATACATGAAGGCTCGTCCTGAGCTATTACACTGCCACCCTTGAGTTTAAGAAGTTGCAGACCTTTCATTCCGTCACTACCCATTCCTGTCATAATAACACCGAGTGCATCACGACCTATTGTTTCGGCAACTGATGCTGCTGTAACGTCAACACTTGGGATGTGTAGTGTACTAGAAGGCTCAGTACCAACTTCTGTATAATAGTGAGGTCCTACCTTTTTAAGTTTAAGATGGGTTCCCCCTTTAGCGATATAAACATGATTAGGTTCAAGTTGTTCTTTACCTTGAGCCTCTAAAACTGTGAGCTTGCTAAGTGAGTCTAGCCTTTGTGCTAATGATTTTGTAAAATTAGGTGGCATGTGCTGAACAACAAGTATATGTACACCTAAATCACCAGGTAGCATTGGAATGACTTTCTGTAGAGACTGAGGACCACCTGTTGATGTTCCTATTATAACTAACTTCTTTTTAGAAGTAATTTTTGGTGCAGGTTTTCTGATTGCTGGTGTAGCAGGAGCTACCGTAGTTCCTGGTCTAGTTGCAACCGGCTTGCTAAGTATTGGTCTTCTGAAGAGTGATTTACGTTTAGCAAAACTCTTGATTTTAGATATCAACTGATCCTCAATCTTCATAACGCCAAAACTAGCGAATGATTTTTCTTTTGGTATAAAGTCAACAGCACCAAGGTCAAGAGCTTTAAGTGTTGAATCTGCCCCTTCGGTTGTAAGTGAGCTGACCATAATAACAGGCATTGGATTCTCAGCCATAATCTTTTGAAGAGCTGTAAGTCCGTCCATACGTGGCATTTCTATATCAAGGGTCATTACGTCAGGTTTGAGCTTTTTAACCATTTCAATAGCTTCAAGCCCATTCTTTCCTGAACCCACAATTTCAATATCAGGATCTTTTTTGACCATATTTTCAATGGCTTTTCTCATGAAAGCTGAATCGTCAACGACAAGTAGTCTAACCTTTGCCATTCATATCTCCCTGTCAAACTAGTGACTAATCATTTATGATACTTAGTAAAATTCTTTAAGTTTCTTCTGAAGCTTATCTGTGGCAGCAGAGTGAATCTGCGAAACCCTAGATTCTGTAATACCAAGTACTTCAGCGATCTCTTTCATTGTGAGCTCTTCGTAGTAATAAAGTGACACAACGTATTTTTCTTTTTCATTAAGTGCGTCTATCTCGTCACCCATCCTCTGGATGAGTCTAATTTTAACAGTTTCGTCCTCTGGTGTTATACATGTACTTTTTATAAAGTCTACAAGGGTCGTGTCCCCTTCTGGTCCAACACTTTCGTCTAGTGAAAGGATTTTATCATTTTCCATAAGTTCAAGAAGTCTGTAAACCTCTTGTTCTGAGAAGTCACTATTGGAGATAATGTCTGCAACTGAAGGTTTTTCACCAGCTGTACGGTAGTAGTTCTCTATGTGTCTTTCAAGCTGTTTAAGTCTGGTTCTAACATTTCTTGGAAGGTAGTCAAGATTGCGAAGAGTGTCCAAGATGGCTCCCTTGATACGTCTCTCTCCAAATGTGTAGAAATTAACATTTCTGTCTTTATCGAATCTCTCAAGAGACTCAATAAGACCAAGACATGCAGAAGAATAAAGGTCATCAACATCAACGCTATCAGGTAGCTTAGTACTCATGCGAAGAACCCAGGATTTTATCCTAGGCATAAATTCAACAATAATTTTGTCTTTTTCTTCGCGGCTAAACCTGTTAGCAGCTGCGGCACCGTATCCTGTCACATTATCTTCCTATAGTTAATGATAAGTTTATCTATCATAAAAAAAATATTCTTCGATATCAAATATATCCCAAAGAACAGTATAATGTCCCTTCCGATATAAGTCAATTTTACATCATAAATAATAAATTTTGAAACAAATGACAACAAAAATACTGTTGTAGCGAGTAAAAGTGAAAGTTCTCTGTAAGAAAGGTTCATGCGATCCTCCAATAGATAGTCATCACTTGAATACCCCCTTTATAAGGGAATAAAAATTTCCTTTTTTGCTGTCATCGGCACCGTTCGGTTGACCAGTTATGCTCCTAGCTATCTTTAATAAATCCTTAACATAAGGAGTATTAGGGCTAAGTATGCATGCTGGTTTTTGTGATTTGACAGATTTGATTAGTGCTTTATCCTCTCTCAGATAACCGAGAAAAGTAAGTTCAACGTTTAGAAATTTTCTCGCAACATTCTTCATGCTTTCAAAAATTCCTTTAACACCTTGCACGTCGTCGACCCTGTTGAGCACAAACTGTATGTTTTCTATGCCGTACTGAAAGTGTACTACCTTCATAAAAGCATAGGCATCAGTTATTGCCGTAGGTTCGGGTACTGTCAAAACCACTACTAAGTCAGCAATGGAAGTGAATCGTATCACATTTTCAGAGATACCTGCGCCAGTATCGAAAATGATGTAGTCGTACTGCCCGTCTAGCAGGACAAATATGTCTACAAGCTTTTCGTGCTCCTCATCCGACAGATTAGAAAGCTCTACAAAACCACTGGATGCAGGGATAATGTCTACCCCGTAGTTATCCTTTTTGACTATCTCATTGAGCCCAACTTCACCAGTCATATACTTTCTGATAGAAGCGGACACACTGATATTCATAAGAATATCTACATTTGCCAGTCCGAGGTCGGCATCGAAAACAAGAACTTTTTTCCCTAGCTGTGAAAGCAGACAGGCAAGGTTTACCGCGAAGTTGGTTTTACCAACCCCTCCTTTCCCAGAGGAAACGGAGATATAAGTAGCCTTTCTGTTCTGTTCCCAAGCCTTTCTACGCAGGCTATGAGCCTGATCTGTCATTTCGCGCTCCACAAGGCTGGTATCTCATTTAATATCTTACCAGCAATCTTCTTGCCATCTGGCACTTCCATGTCATCTGGTACGTTTTGCCCTTTCGAAAGAAGCATCACAGGAGTCTTCTTTTTAATAGGCAGATTTACTAATGGTCCAAAATATCTCGTTTCATCCAGTTTGGTGAAAACAAGGAATTCTGGTAATAATTTTGAATATCTATCATATGTATCCATCATCTCAGCATGGTAGCTACTCATGGATAATACGAGTGAAACCTTAATAGCTGGGCTGACCTCAAGGAACTTCATAAGGTCACCGATCTGATCATCATCAAATTGGCTTCGTCCCATAGAGTCTATGAAGACATAGTCGAATTCTTTACATTCCTGAATAATCCTCTCAAGTTCATTTGGTGTTGAAGCAACCCTAAGTGGAATGTTAACAATCTCTGCATAGGTTTTAAGTTGTTATACAGCTCCAATACTGAAGTTATCTATCGTTATGAGTGCAACAGACTTTTTAAGCTTTAGGCTGAGGTTTGCAGCAACCTTTGCGATAGTTGTTGTCTTGCCTACACCAGTAGGACCAACAAAGGCGAGAACTTTTCTTTTACTAGAGGAAAAATAATCCTTTTCAATAGGGATGAGCTCAGACATAAGCTGCATTATAAGATTTTTTATCTGATTAGGAGTTAGTCCATGGGACGCCCTCTTTTCAATTTTTTTTAGAAATTTATAAGCGATAACTTCGTCGATACCATTTTTAATCATAAGATTATAGAAGTCTCTAATAGGACCAGTGAGATCAACCATGATATTCTCTTTCATGCTAGATTTCATCTCTATCATCTGTTTCTTTATCTCAGTGATGTCATTAATAAGACCATCAAATTTGTTAAGACCAAGTGTATTTATAAGTTCAACGATTCGATCTAAATCTTTAGGTTGTTCTTGTGTGTTTTGGGGAGGATTAGGAGTATTGACATTTACGCCAACAGTCTTTTTCCCTTTTTTTACTCTGTCATCCTCTTCAATAGCGGCTGTAACTTCGATTATTTGGCGAGAGAATAGTCCGAAACTATTATTTTTGACAACTTTACGAGAGGATAATATCATGGCGTCTGGGCCAAGTTCCTCTTTGATGAGCTTCATAGCTTCTTTCATGTCAAAAACTTCGTACTTCTTGATTCGCATTATTCGATCTCCAGCATACCGAGAGTTTCGATTCTAACATTCTCGCTTATCTCATTATGTGACATTATATTAACATTTGGAACAAATTTCTCAACAAAACGCCTCATCGGTAGTCTTATAGGAGGAGAAATAATCATCAATGGTGTTAGTCCTCTATTTACGCACTCTTCAGATTTCTTCATAATTCCAGAGAGTATTTTCTGTGCTACTGCAGGATCAATCACGATTTCTTGACCATCATCAGTGTTTTGTAGACTACCAGCAAGCATTTGTTCTATTTGCGATGGTAGTGTGAAAACGTATAAGTTACCATCTGCTGAAATCATAGCTTCTGTTATTTGTCGTTTCAAGGTAAGTCGCACTTTCTCAATTAAATAATCAGGATGTTTGTTCTGCATACCAAAAGTAGCGAGAACCTCCATAACTGTTTGTAGATTTCTAATAGAAACTCTCTCTCTGAGAAGAGACTGGAGAACTCTATTAACTGTACCTAGGTCGAGTATTGCAGGTACGACATCATCAACAAGCTTCGGATATTTCTCTTTAAGTCTATCAAGTAGCTCTTGAGTCTCTTGTCTACCAAGTAGCTCATGTGCGTTACGTTTTATAATTTCTGTTAGGTGTGTCGCAACAACAGTAGATGGATCGACAATTGTGAAACCTTCCATCTCTGCCATCTCTTTGACAGGCTCGTCTACCCATTTAGCATCAAGCCCGAAAGCAGGCTCTTTTGTTGGTATACCATCTATCTTAGTTATGTCCCCCTCAGGATTCATAACGAGAAATTTATCAGGAAATATAGTTCCAGTAGTTATTTTGACACTTTTAAGCATTACAGAGTAGCCATTAGCATCAAGCTGTAAGTTGTCTCTAATACGAACAGGAGGGACAATAAATCCCATTTCGAGAGCGACTTGTCTCCTGATTGCTTTGATTCTATTTAAAAGTGTAC
Organism: Denitrovibrio sp.; assembly: GCA_002869185.1. Lineage (GTDB taxonomy): Bacteria > Chrysiogenota > Deferribacteres > Deferribacterales > Geovibrionaceae > Denitrovibrio. Next base: position 367,089 of record PKTN01000005.1, read on the forward strand.
CCCCTTGGTTAGTATCAACAAGAGGGATAAGCCCGAATCCGATTTCAAGTTCCATAAGATCCATATCGAGTAAGCTTTTAACCTCTTCGTCCTCTGGAATGTCAGCTTCAGCTTTCTCCTTAGCTTCGGCTTCTTCTTGTTCTTTTTTAGTCGGCTCGCCTATTTTACCTTTGGTTATATGTACCATGTAAAACATTAGAGAGCCTAGTGCTATAAATGAGATTTTAGGCATTCCAGGTACAAGAGCGAAAAAGAAGAGGATTCCACCTGTGATCCCTAGAACTTTTGTGCTGGAAAATAGCTGGCTGAATAATTCGTTTGAAAGTTCGCCAGTTCCACCTGCTCGTGAAACTATAAGACCAGCAGCAGTAGATATGATAAGTGATGGAATTTGAGATACGAGTCCGTCACCAATAGTAAGAATTGTATATACAGTAGCGGCTTCTACTGCAGGCATACCCTGCTGAAAAACACCAATAAGAAGACCGCCGATAATATTGATAACGGTAATAATAAGACCTGCAGTTGCATCACCACGAACAAATTTACTAGCACCGTCCATAGCTCCGAAATAGTCAGCTTCTTTTTTAATTTGAATACGCTTCTCTTTGGCCTCTTCTTCAGTCATAAGCCCTGTATTTAGATCAGCGTCAATAGCCATCTGTTTACCAGGCATAGCGTCCAATGTTAATCTTGCAGCAACTTCAGCAATTCTACCAGAACCCTTTGTGATAACCATAAAGTTAATAAGTACGAGGATAAGGAAGATAATAATACCAACAGCGTAGTTACCACCAACAACAAATTGTCCAAACGATCTAATAACTTGCCCAGCTGCGGCATCCCCTTCCCCACCGTGCAAAAGGATTGTTCTAGTGGTTGCAACATTGAGAGAAAGTCTAAATAGAGTAATAACAAGTAAGACTGATGGAAAAGTAGAGAAGTTAAGTGGGTCTTCTGCATGTATGGAAACCATGAGTATCACAACAGCAAGAGCGATACTAGCTGTTAGAAGCATATCAATTAAGAATGTAGGAAGGGGCAGAACCATAATGATAAGTATGCCAATGAAGAAAACGGAGAAGGAAACATCCTTTTGTTTTAGATACTTATCGATAAATCCCTTTTCTTCGGCCATTTTATTTTAAACCTCAAGTGTTAATAAAGTCATTAAGGTGAAATGTGGTATGTAAAATGTCAGCTTGGTGATTTAAATTTATCAACAAGCGCAAGAATCTCTGCCACTGCTTTATAAAGATTTTCAGGTATTTCGTCACCTATGTCAACCGTTTTGAAAAGTGATCTAGCTATTGGTGGTGCTTCATGTACTAAGACCCCGTTCTCTCTAGCAATTTCTCTTATTCGTAATGCAACAAGGCGTTGACCTTTAGCGACAACTATAGGAGCTTTATCATCACCTAATGAGTAACTTAAAGCGACAGCATAGTGGGTGGGGTTGGTGACAACAACATCTGATTTAGGAACATCGTCCATCATCCTTTGTCTTGCCATATCCCTTTGTATTTGTCTGATACGTCCCTTGACTTTGGGATCCCCTTCCATCTGCTTACGCTCTTCCTTCACTTCATGTTTTGCCATTTTCATGTCCTGAGCAAATTGCCATTTTTGATAAATGTAATCAGCAATAGCCATAAGTGTTACCATGAGCCCAATCTTCCACATGATTTCGAAAAGAATATGAGAAAAAATTGTAATTATATCTATAACATCCATGTCTGCCATGGTTGACATCATTCCAAGCTTTCCTCTTACGACATAGTAGGCTAAGTAGCTGATAGCGAATATTTTGAATAATGACTTTAAAAGTTCAGCAAGGCTTTTTTTAGAGAAGAACTTACCCCAGCCTGTAACAGGATTTAGCTGTTCAAATTTAAGTTTAAGAGCTTTAGGTGTTATCATAAAGCCGACTTGGTATAGATTAATACCAACACCAAGGATAAGTACCATTATAAAAAAAGGAGCCAATAGTTTCGCACTGACTACAGTGGCGAAGACCATTATTCTTTCAAGGCTAGCTGAGTTTATTGGATAGTGAGTCATAGTGAAAATTTCACGTAAGAAGAGCCCCATGGTCTTCATGAGATATGGACCATAGAGTAAGAAGAAGAAAGTAGTTCCTAGAAGGGTTGCAGCAGAAGATAATTCTTTACTTTGTGCTACCTTCCCTTCACTTCTTGCTTCTTGAAGTTTTTTCCCTGTGGCCTGTTCGGTTTTTTCATCTTTTTCGCCAGCCATTTAAAAAAGCCTTATTATATTTGCAACTTCTTCAAAATATCGTCGAAGTAGCTTTTCGTAGACTATATAGAAATAGTTCATGCTTAAAGCTAGCATGGTTAGCCCTATAGCAATTTTTATAGGAAATCCGACGATCATCAGATTAATTTGTGGAACGAGCTTTCCTATAACTCCTAAAATAGTAGAAAATAATAAAAGGGTTATTAAGACAGGCGCCATGATTTTAATTGCCGTTACAAAAACAAATGAAAATAGTTTTGCGATATATTCAAATGCAAGAGGATGGATTTCCCCTCCTCCAAGTGGAATAAATCGGAACGACTCAGCTATCGAGCCTATCACCAGAAAATGACCACCAACAGCGATAAATATGAGCAACATTGCTATATTAAGGAATGATGCAATGATAGAGAGAGATATATTAGATTGGGGGTCCATAACGTTAATCATACCAAATCCGATTTGGATACCAGCAATCTGCCCACCTAATTGAGCACCTACAAAAAGAAAGTGCGATAATATTCCTATGCAGACACCAATAAGGATTTCTTTGAACATAAAAACTACCATGATACCAGTTGGGATATCTGTAAATGCTTGTTTCTCTATAGCAGGGAAGACTAGGATTGCTATAAGTATTGACAAGATAAATTTAATTTGAGGTTTTATTATATTGCTACCAAAAAAAGGTGCAGCGAAAAGGATTGCAGAAACTCTTGTTGCAACCATAACAAAACTCGTAAAAGTATCGGTGTAGTATAGGAATTCAAACATATATTATTTTATTGCCTCTTGTGTATAATTACAATCTCTTTAAGCAGAAAAAACTTCCATTTAAGCTGTCTATATGTAAAATTAAATATTGTAACTGTTTATTCGGAGGATATTGTTGAAACGACTTGAATTTAATGAGGCTGTTGAACTTTTGAAAAATTCAGACATTTTAGAGTTAGCTACAGCTGCTAATAGTAAACGTAATGAGATGCACCCTAATAAAACCGTAACTTTTGTTGTAGATAGAAACATAAATTATTCAAATATATGTTCATGCAAGTGCTCTTTCTGTGCTTTTTATCGTGAAAAAGAGGCTAAAGATGCCTATGTGATGGATAAAGAGACACTCAAACAAAAAATCGAAGAGACAAAAGCTCTGGGTGGTACTCAGATACTTTTACAAGGTGGGTTGCATCCCGATCTTAAGATAGAGTTTTATGAAGACATGCTTAGGTTTATGAAAGATCTTGGTGTCTGGATACATGGGTTTTCAGCTCCAGAGGTTGCTCATATAGCATCTCTTTCAGATATGACAGTAGAAGAGACTATAAAGAGGCTTAGGGTTGCTGGGCTGGATAGTATACCTGGTGCTGGTGCGGAGCTTCTCATAGATGAAGAACGTAAAAAGATAAGTCCTAACAAAATTAGCTCAGATAAGTGGTTATCTGTTATGGAGACTGCACACGGTCTTGGTATGAAGACGACAGCCACAATGATGTTCAAAAAAGAAGATTCTGCCGAAAAAATTATTGAGCATTTAGATAAAATTCGTAGTCTGCAAGATAAAACAGGAGGATTCACTGCTTTTATCCCATGGCCGTTTCAACCAGATAATACCGAGCTGGGTGGTGGACATGTTTCAGCTGTCGAATATTTACGAATTATAGCAATTTCAAGGCTTTACCTTGATAATGTGCCTAATATTCAGGTATCATGGGTTACACAGGGACCTAAAGTTGGTCAAACAGCACTATTTTTTGGCGGAAATGACTTTGGCTCTCTAATGATAGAAGAGAATGTTGTTGCTGCTTGTGGTGCAGCGTTTAGAATGAGTACGGATGAGATTACCAATACCATATTTAGAGCAGGGTTTAAGCCAGCTCAGAGGGATATGGAATATAATATATTGAGGTACTTCGCTGAATAAAGATTTCTTGGAAGTCTTGGTTGAGATTTCCGAAAAAATGAACAGCATGTTTGAGATACATAACCTTCTTCCTGCGATTATCAATATTGCAAAAGAGTATCTTGAGGTTAAACGTATATCTTTGATGCTTATTGAGGATGAGTCTCTGAAGATGTATGCTCACGCTGGGTTTGATGTGGATTATTCAACTGTTCACATAAAACTTGGTGAAGGTATAGCAGGAAAGGTTGCAAAAACAGGCATTGAGGTTATGGTTAATCATAACGATGAAACACGTGAAGAGCTTGGTTATGAGGCATCTTCATTCATGTCTGTTCCACTTAAAAAAGGTGATAAAGTACTTGGTGTTTTGAACCTAACAGATAAAGAGGGTGACTACTTTAACGATGTTGACGTAAAAGTGGCAAGATACATAGCGTCTCAGTGTGCGTTAGGTGTTGATAGGTTCAATGTTTATCATGATATGCGTAAGAGTGAAAACCTGCGTGTAATCGGAATGTTGAATTCGTCTATAGCTCACGACATAAAGAACCTTTTGAATATAGTTCAGTCATACCTAGAGCTTATCGACCTTGAGGAAGACCTAAATCCTGAGATGCAAGAGTATATTGACTCAATTCACTCAGAAGTTAAGCGTATCCATGGGTTGACGCTTGATCTATTAGATTTTTCTAGGCAGAGAGTTTCAATTAATCTTGAGACCTTTAAAGTCTCTGAAATGTTTGCAGAAATATCTAAACATGCTAATATTATGACTAAAGACACCGATATTTTAGTAGAGGTAACTACCTTAGATGACATAACTATGCAGGTTGATAGAGGGAAGCTCTTTAGAGTGCTTTTTAACCTTGTTTCAAATGCAATAGATGCACTAGGTAGTACCGGTAGCGTAAGACTTACATCAGAACTTGATGGTGAGCACTGTTTATTTAAAGTTCGTGACACAGGCAAGGGTATACCCAATGAGCACCTTGCAAAGCTGTTTCAACCCTTCTTTACTTCTGGTAAAGCAAAGGGTACTGGGCTTGGACTCGCCATAGTTAAGATGATAGTTGAAGCGCATAATGGAACTATTAAAGTAGATTCAGCTGAGGGCTTTTTCACTGAGTTTACTGTAAGGATACCATATAATTATGAATCTTTTAAAGAATTACACAAGTAAGAATGAAGCGGAGCTTGCAAAACTTTTTGATAAGCGCTACGGCCTTGATTTAAACGAGTTCATCTTTTCGCGTGATGACTCCGGTCGTATTATTGTTAAAGTTGTTTCAGAGGAATCTGTTGATGCTGATGCAGAAATGGTTATTTCATCTGATGGTCTCAAAGCATCTATAAACTTATTCCCTGCAATAAATGATGGGAAAGTATTAACATCTAATCGTGTGATGGAGTTTCTCCAAGAGGATAATATCACCGTTAATATCCACCGAGATGCTATAGATAATGCTGTTAGCCTTTGTAACGAAGGTGGGATTTCTGAGGGGATAGTGATCGCTGAGGGTGTTGAGCCTATTCATGGAAAAAACTCGCAGATCATTTTGAATTTTGACCCTCTTAAGAATAAACCAAAGATCCTACGTAATGGTAGGGTTGATTATAAAAACGTAGATAATATCAGAACTGTGAATGAAGGAGATTTGCTCCTTACCTTAAAACCTGCAACTTCAGGTGTTCGTGGTCTTAGCATTAGAAATGAAGAGATTCCTGCTATCGCTGGTGTTGATACTAGTATCTCTTTTGGTGAAGGTGTTAGAGAAGAGAAAGAGGGGACGGAGTATTATGCAACAACAGATGGATGCGTGTCGTTTGCTAGAAATACACTTGAAGTAAATCCTGTCTATGTTGTTCGTGGAAATGTTGACTACACTAGTGGAAATATTACCTTCAATGGTAGTGTTCATGTAAAGAATGATGTCCTAAGTGATTTCACGATAAAAGCTGAAAAAGATATTTTCATAGAAGGTCTCTGTCAGGATGCTCATCTTGAAGCTGGTGGCAATATTATTATAAAGCTTGGCGTTAAGGGTGATCTTAAAGGTAGTATCAAGGCAAAAGGCGATGTAACTATTGGTTATGCTGAAGGTGCTAAAATTGAAACTAAAGGTAATATTGAGATTCAGAAATATGCCTACAGTTCCATCCTGAAAGCGGGTGGGAAGATCGAGGCACTAAAAGAACCTGGCGTTATTGCAGGTGGCACACTTGTCGCTTTTTCTGAAGTACGTATGCTTCAGGCAGGAACAACAGGTAATTCTAAATTTCTAATTAACGTAGGGACAAAATATTATTTTGCTGAGGAAATGGATGCTCTTAAGACTTCTCAGCTCAAGCTAGAGGAGAGTAAAGGGAAGATCGATGAGTTCCTCGGCAGTGTAAACCTTAAGAGTAAAGAAGTATTGGCTAACCCGAAGGTTCGTCAGCTGATTACTATGCGTAAGCAGATAGATAAGAAGGTCGCTGATGTAGATGAAAAGATGAAAAAACTTATTAAAGAAGCTCACCACCCTAAACCAAAACTTAAGGTTACGGGAGAACTATTCGGTGGACTTGATGTTCAGATATATAGAGAGAAGGTGACAGTGAGAGAGAACCAAAAGAATGTCGTTTACTTTTTTGAGGATAAATATCAGCAGATTAAGTTTGTATCATTGGAAGATAAAGACTGGCAAGAATGAATGACCATATAATTATTAAAGGTGCCAGGCAGCACAATCTAAAGAATATCAATCTTGATATTCCTAAAAACAGACTAGTAGTAATAACTGGAGTTTCTGGCTCAGGGAAATCTACATTAGCATTTGACACCCTTTATGCAGAAGGTCAAAGGCGATATGTGGAGTCTTTGTCTGCGTATGCTAGACAGTTTCTTGAAATGATGGAAAAACCAGATGTGGACTCAATCGAGTTCCTTTCTCCTGCTATAAGTATCGAACAAAAATCTATTAGCAGAAACCCTAGATCAACCGTTGGAACCATTACAGAGATATATGACTATATGAGGCTACTCTTTGCAAGGGCTGGGTCTGTCCATTGCCCTGTTTGTAGTAAACTTGTTCAGTCCTACTCCGTTCAACAGATAGTCGATAGAATCCTCGCGCTAGGTGAAGAGGCTAAGGTTGAGATATTGGCTCCGGTTATCAGAGGGAAGAAGGGTGAGTATAAGAAATTATTCGAGAAGTTGCTCAAAGATGGCTATGTAAGAGCAGTCATAGATGGTGAAGTATATAGACTTGAAGATCCTATTGAGCTGGATAAAAAAATTAAACACAATGTCTCTGTTGTAGTAGACAGAGTAAAGATAAAAGATGGCATAGGGAGACGTCTCACTGATTCAGTAGAGGCTGCTTTAACACTAGGTGAAGGCTTAGTGGAGATCATGACTGATGGTAAATCAGATCTAATGTCTCAGAACTTTACGTGTGCGGACTGTGATATAAGTATCGAAGAGATAGAGCCTAGAAGTTTTTCGTTTAATAACCCTTTTGGTGCTTGTGATGAGTGTGAAGGGCTGGGTGAAAAGCAAGTATTTGATATAGATTCGATTGTCCCAGATAATACAATGAGCGTCCGTGAAGGAGCTCTTGAGCCGTGGCAACAATTTGATAATTTTCACTTCTTTAATACACTAGTTGCTCTCTCTGAGCAGTTTGGCATAGATATGAATAAACCTTTCAATGAGCTTACTGAAGAGCATCAGAATGTTATGCTTGAGGGTCTTGATAAGCCTATTAAAATGTTTACTTTTAAGGGCGAAAAGAAGGTTTTCTACGATAAGAGATTCACTGGAGTTTATGGTTATCTGAAAGAAAAACTATACACAGGAACCCAGACAGATAAGGATTTTGCTAAGAAATATATGTCATCACAGGATTGCCCATCATGTAATGGTGCAAGGTTGAAAAGAACTAGTTTATCAGTACTTATAGGTGGCAAGAATATTAGTGAGCTTTCACGAATGAACACACGAGAGCTACTAACCTTTTTTGAAGAGGTCACTTTTGACGGCTTTATAAGAGATGTCGCTACTAAGATAATTAACGAGATAAAGCGTAGGCTGAAATTCCTTAATGACGTAGGTCTCAGCTATATAACAATAGAGAGGAAGGCTTCGACACTTTCTGGTGGAGAGGCTCAAAGGATAAGGCTTGCAACACAGATCGGGTCTGGGCTTACAGATGTCCTTTATGTCCTTGACGAGCCGAGTATAGGATTGCATCAACGAGATAATGACATGCTGATAGTCACTCTTAAGAATCTACGTGATATAGGTAATTCCGTTATCGTTGTTGAGCATGACGAAGACACAATATACGCTTCAGACTTTGTGGTTGATATGGGACCGGGTGCTGGGCGGAAAGGTGGTGAAGTTGTTTTTGAGGGTCACCCTGAAGAGATTAGCCACTGCGAAGAATCTCTGACTGGTCAGTATCTGTCTGGCAAAAAGCGAATTGAGATACCTGCAGAGCGTAAGAAGAGTGACGGCATAGTTATTAGCATTAAAAACGCTACTGAAAATAATCTAAAGAATGTCAGTGTTGATATCCCACTTGGGCTGAATACTTGTGTGACAGGTGTTTCAGGCTCAGGTAAGTCGACGCTAATTATGGATACTCTTCAGTAAGCTTTAAAGAAGAAACTTTTGAGATCAAATATAAAATGTGGTGCACACGATTCAATAGAAGGTGTGGAATATCTGGACAAAGTGATAGATATCGACCAGTCGCCTATTGGTCGTACACCTAGGTCGAACCCATCGACGTACACAGGAATTTTTACAGATATCAGAGAGCTATTTGCAATGACACCAGATGCAAAAATACGTGGCTATAAGATGGGGCGTTTCAGCTTTAACGTTAAAGGACCTAAAGGTGGACGTTGCGAGACATGCTCTGGTGAGGGTTATATTAAAATAGAGATGCATTTTCTCCCTGATATGTATGTTAAATGTGACGTTTGCCATGGTAAAAGATACAACCGTGACACCCTTGATATTAAGTATAAAGGGAAGAGTATAGCCGATGTAATGGACATGACTGTTAATCAGGGATTTGAGTTTTTAGAAAATATTCCGAAATTAAAGAATAAGTTATCTGTCTTAAAAGATGTGGGGCTTGGTTACATCAAACTAGGTAAGCCAGCAACAACACTATCGGGTGGTGAAGCTCAGAGGGTTAAGCTAGCAAAAGAATTGAGTAAAAGACCTACAGGAAAAACTTTATATATTTTCGATGAACCCACGACAGGGTTACATTTTGATGATATAAGTAAAGTCGTTAAGATTTTCTCTCGTTTAACAGAGAGTGGTAAAACAGTTATTATTATTGAACATAACCTTGATGTTATAAAGTGTGCGGATCATATTATCGACCTAGGTCCTGAAGGGGGCGAAGGTGGCGGATATGTTCTGTTTGAAGGAACACCTGAAGAATGCGCAGAGTGCGACGCTTCTGACACAGGTAGATATTTAAAGGGTAAACTTATCAAATGAAAAGATTGTTTATTATATTGCTAATCTTACTTTCTGTCTCTGCGTATGCGAGCATAGAAGAGTATCAGTCAGCTAAGAAAGACTTTCAATATATAGAGCATTCAGATAAGGTTACGCGAAAATCATATAGGATTGTGGCGGATAAGTTTCAAAAAATATATGCCACAGACCCAAGCGGGAAGCTTGCGGATGACTCACTCCACTATACAGCTCAAACATACTATCGCAGTTATGTAAGATATAACAACAGGGCTGATCTATTAAAAGCACTCAAGAATCTAAAACTTCTTGCTTCTAATTATCAAACACGTCTTGCTTCATTAGCATATCTCCAATCAGCAAAGCTTTACGAACAACAGAAGGATTACCCATCTGCAAGGTATATGCTTAGGAAGCTGATGAATCGTTTTCCTAATACTGAAGATTCCAAAACTGCGCAAACTAAGCTAAAGCAGATTGAGAAGAAATTTGAAAAAAGCTTATATGCAGATAACACTCCTGATGAAAATGTCGAAACAGCTGAGTCAAAACCAGTTGCAAAGCCAGAAGTCAAAAAGCCTGAACGAAAGGTTGCAGTGGCATCAGATGATGCGGAGACAGCAGATTCAGCAGAATCCACATCAAAAGAAGTAGCTTATGGCTCGATAAATAAGAGGGTAGCTACTCCGAACGGGAAGGTTGCGGTAAAACGTGTTAGGTATTTTTCAACTGATGATTACACCCGTGTTGTTATGGATATGTCTGGAAAGGCAAACTTTGAAAAACACTGGTTGAAGGCCAACCCAGAACAGAAAAAACCGCCTAGGTTATTCATAGATTTATCAGACACTGTCATGTCTGCTGAGATACCTAAAAATATTAATATTAAAGATGGACTGCTTCGTTCACTTCGCTGGGGTTATAACAGGCCGGGCGTTGCTAGAGTAGTTTTAGATAGTGATAGCGTAAAAGACTTTACAGTTTTTGCTATGACAGACCCTCACAGAATCGTTATCGATGTTAGTGGTAACTCAATAGCCAAGAAACCCTCAAATACCAATAATGGTGGAACATCTTCTAAGTATGTTTCAACTATGAAGAAGGTTCGTACTGGAACAAAAGTTACTGGTAGCGACAATTCTGGCAGTACACTTGCGAGTGTTTTTGGGTTAAAGATCAAGACGATTGTTATCGACCCTGGGCACGGTGGTAAAGACCCAGGTGCAACATATGCTGGAATTAAAGAGAAGGATCTTGTTCTTGATATAGGTAAAGCACTATATGGAATGATTAAAGCGAATTACAAAGATCTTGATGTATATATGACACGGAATAGGGACGTATTTATTCCGCTTGAGGCGAGAACCGCTTTCGCTAACAGAAAAAAGGCCGATATGTTCATCTCTATCCACGTGAATGCCGCACCTAATAGGCGGGCTCGTGGTGTTGAGACCTATGTTCTTAACGTTACTAATGACAAGAAGGCTCTTGAGGTTGCTGCTTTTGAGAATGCGACCACACAGAAGTCTATGTCTGACCTGCAAGGTATTCTGAAGGATATCATGCTTAACTCGAAGCTAGAAGAATCTCTCCAGCTAGCATCGTTTGTACAGAAGAGTTTACACAAAAATATATACAAGTCAAAAAAATATGATCTTGGCGTGAAGCAAGCTCCTTTTTATGTTTTAGTTGGTGCTAAAATGCCTGCAGTCTTGGTTGAGGCTGGTTTTGTTTCCAATAGAAACGAGGCAAAGATGCTTAAGACCAAAAAATATAGACAAAAAATCGCAAATGGAATATATAAAGGTCTGAAATCATATCTTAAAATTTTCAATGGTGATTAAAGAACCATTTTCTATTAAATCCGTCATATAAGAATTGGGGTGTGTTGATGAAACTAATGGTACTAATCCTTGCTGCTGGCAAAGGTACAAGAATGAAATCTGAACTACCAAAGGTGTTGTTCGAGTCCGCTGGTAGCCCAATGATAGATTATGTCGTGGATTCTGCTAGAGCAGTCTCTGCATCACATATAAATGTTGTTATCGGTAATGGCGCAGAGCTTGTTCGTGAACAGCTTGGCGAGAGTGTTAATTACTGCGTGCAGACTGAGCAGAGAGGGACAGGCGATGCTGTTATGTCTGCAGAAAAAGACCTCGAGAATTTCGATGGTAAGGTACTGATACTTTGTGGTGATATGCCACTTGTAAAGGCTGATACACTCCAGACATTTATTGATAAGTCTACAAAACACCCTATATCTTTCATAAGCGTAAAGGTTAAGAAACCAACTGGTTATGGTCGAGTTATTAGAGGGATAGATGATACTGTCTTACGCATTGTAGAAGAGAAAGATGCCTCTGATGATGAAAAACGTGTTAATGAAGTGAACACAGGGATCTATCTGTGTGATGCCAAAGAACTTCTAACTAGATTAAAAAATATTGATAATAATAATGCTCAGGGTGAATATTATCTCACAGATATAGTTGCTGATGGTGCTTTTGCATATTTGGCAAAGGATGAGAAGCAATTTCTTGGGGTGAATAACCGTGTTCAGCTTTCTGAGGCTGGCAAACAGATATGGATAGAGCGAGCAGAAGAACATATGATGAATGGTGTTTCTATATTAGACCCTAATACTTTTTACGCTGACAAAAATGTAACTATAGAACCAGATGTTACTATCTATCCGAATGTCACTCTGCAAGGCGAAGTGACTTTAAAGAAGGGTACAGTTGTGTATCCAGGTAGCAGAATAGTCGATAGTGAAATAGGCGAGAATTGTGAGATAAAAGATAATTGTCTTATAACAGAGGCAGTCGTTGGAGAGGGTTGTAAGATTGGTCCTATGGCACAGCTTAGACCAGGGTCAGTCCTTAAAGGTAATAATAAGCTAGGTAATTTTGTAGAGACAAAAAAAGCTGTATTTGATATTGGAGCTCAGGCAAGCCACCTAACATATGTTGGTGACGCTGAGATTGGTAAAAATGTTAATATAGGTTGTGGTACTATTACCTGCAACTATGACGGGTTTAATAAGTATAAAACTATAATTGGTGATAATGTCTTTGTAGGTAGTGATGTTCAGCTTGTGGCACCTGTTACGATAGGCGAAGGTGCACTCATTGCGGCTGGTTCTACTATCACAAAAGATGTTCCAGCAGACGCGCTTGGGATTACAAGAGCTAAACAGCAAAACTTGGCTGGCTGGGTTAGTAAATGGAAGAAGGATAAATAATATGTGTGGAATCGTTGGATATATCGGAGATAAAAGCGCTTCATCAGTTCTTATGGAAGGTTTGGCAAAGCTTGAGTACAGAGGGTATGACTCTGCTGGTATAGCACTTCTGGAATCTGGAAAGATAGAGGTCGAACGTAGTGTTGGGAAGCTAATAAATCTGCGTGAGAAACTATCAGATAAGAAGTATTCAGCCAATGTTGGTATTGGACACACAAGATGGGCAACCCATGGTAAGCCGTCTTTTGATAATGCACATCCACACAGCTCCGAAGGTCTAACTATCGTACATAACGGTATCATCGAAAACTATATAGAGCTTAAAACAATGCTTAAAGAGAAGGGCTTTACTTTTGTATCAGAGACGGATACTGAGGTTGTTGCTCACCTTATAAAATCGAACTTTGATGGCGATTTAAAAAGTGCAGTCCAGAAGACTGTACAGCATGTTATAGGATCCTATGGGCTTGCTGTTCTTAGCGAGGCAAATCCAAACGAGATTATTATAGCTAGAAAAGATAGTCCACTTGTTATAGGTATTGGCGAGGGGGAGATGTTCGCTGCTAGTGATATTCCTGCTGTTTTGTCTCATACTCGTAAGTTCATCTTTATGGAGGACGGTGATATCACTGTGCTCAGAAAAGATGGCTACACAATAACAGGTATAGATGGTCAGCCAGTTGATCGTGAAGTGAAGCTGATCGACTGGAATCCTGTGATGGCAGAGAAGGCGGGTTATAGCCACTTCATGCAGAAAGAGATTTATGAGCAACCGAGAGCTATCATTGACACTATTCGAGGAAGGTATTCACTCGAAGACAGTCGCGTGAACTTTGCGGATTTCGAAAAGATTCAATCAGTTGTAAAAGATTTTAGCAGAGTCGTTATTGTCGCTTGCGGAACAAGCTGGCACGCTGGACTTATAGCCAAGTTTTATATAGAAAAATTCGCAAAGATACCTGTCGAGGTGGATATTGCTTCTGAGTTTAGATACAGAAACCTTGTGATAGACGAAAAGACACTTTTTGTCGCTATTACTCAGTCAGGTGAGACAGCGGATACTCTCTCGGCACTTCGTATAGCGAAGGAGCACGGAGCAAAGGTTATATCAGTCTGTAATGTTGTAGGTTCGTCCATATCAAGAGAATCCGACAGTGTTATATATACGCATGCAGGTCCAGAGATTGGTGTTGCATCGACCAAAGCGTTCACAACACAGGTTATAAGCCTATTCCTTTTTGCTATATATCTAGGTCAAGAACGTGGAACTATGTCGAGCGATGAGGCCGGACGTTACCTTGGAGAAGTTTTGAAGCTTCCTGAAGTTATTGAAAAGGTACTTGAGCAGGACGACAATATTCTAAAACTTGCAAAACAGTTTAAAGATGCATCGGATTTCTTATATCTAGGCAGAAATGTTAATTATCCTATCGCACTTGAAGGTGCTTTGAAACTGAAAGAGATTTCATATATACATGCCGAAGGCTATCCAGCTGGCGAGATGAAACATGGTCCTATCGCACTTATAGATAAGGACTTACCAATATTCATTCTTTGCCCTAAATCTTCAGTTTATGAGAAGGTCGCCTCAAATGTTGAAGAGGCGAAGACCAGAGACGGAATCATCATCGCTGTTGTTACAGAGGGTGATGAAGGGCTTAAAGGTATTTGTGATCATATTATTGAGATCCCAGATATCATCGAAGAACTTTCAGTATTCCCTACTGTTGTGGTTACGCAGATATTCTCTTATCATGTTGCGCATTTACTAGGTCTCGACGTAGATCAACCCCGAAACCTAGCAAAATCTGTCACTGTTGAATAAATCATTCCATAGGTAAAAGAGCATATGTGTCGGTAAAATAAAGTTGGTAACTTTTAAAACAAGACGGTAACTTTAAAAATAGGTTGGTTACTTTTGAAATAAGTTGGTAACTTTAGTAGATGTTTAAAATTTTCATGTTAATCTTAATATATGGGAACAAAATTTACTGAAAAAGAAATAAACAGAAGAATAGCGGAAGGCTATGGTCAGGGTGAGTTAGAGAATTATAAACCTTGGCTTACAGTCAATGATGTAACATCAAGCAACTCAAGAGCCCACAAAGTATATTCTTGGAAAATTAATCGAATCCATCACTTATTATCAGATAATGAATTCAATTACTTCGTATGTCTTGAATGGAGTGACGAAGTAAAAGATATTAGGGAGCAGTATCCTTTAGATCGAGCTATGACTGTACCTATTTCAAAAAGAATTGGGATATCACATCCATTTCAAAACGAAACTTATTATGTGATGTCTACCGACTTTCTAATTACACTTTCAGATGGCAGAACTCTTGCAAGAACATTTAAACAAGCTAGTGATTTGGAAAAGGAATCTGTAATTAATAAATTCCAGATTGAACAACTGTACTGGCATGAGCAAGGTATAGACTGGGGAATAGTTACTGAAAAAGAGCTTGATATGACTTTAGTAAGAAACCTCACAGACTTAAGACAATACATAGATTACATAGAGGCTCAAAAAATAACTTCTGATTTTGTTAAGTATATTCTTAGAGAAGTGAGTAATAGTAAGTGCTCTTTATTAGAGGTTTTTGAAAAATCTGACTTGAATTTTGCTTCACCTACTGGCACATCACTGAGTACTTTTAAATGCCTTATAGCAAATAAACAGCTTTCAATAGACATCTTTAAACCGTTTTCAGTTCAAGACAGTTGTGAATGTGTGCTTATTGAAGCAGATATTCAGGAGAGGCTAGCATGATTGCAGTCAATCAGGTATTACTTCTTTCTGGTGAAGAGCGAGTTAGAGTTCTTTGGGTTGATGAAAAATATACATATATTTATGTAATAAGTATAGATAGCAACTCATTACCAGAGCGGATAGACATTTCGGACATATATGATGATTACGAAGCAATAGAAGACCCGTTCTCGTACCTATTGGATGATTCTAATGCAACAGAGAAAACGAGGTTAGCTAGGGATAAAGCATGGAGTATAGTTTCCTCGATAGTCTCAGAAGTTCCTGAAATATATATAAAACAACAACGAGGTAGCATACTTAAAGACACTATTGAGACTAAAGGAGTTCATAAGAAAGTTCTGTATAACTATCTGAAGAAATACTGGCAGAGAGGTATGACCAAAAACTCTCTTTTGGGTGATTACTCAAAATGTGGCAAAGTCAAAACAGGTGATTTGAAGCCTGGTCGCAAAAGAGAATTTGCTGATGTAGAGGGAGAAGGCACTGCTATTACACCTAAAATCAAGAAAATATTTGAGACCGTTTTTAAGGAACATGCAAAAAATGCTGAGAAACGCTCTATGGCTAGCTCTTATAGGAAGATGTTGGTTGAGTACTTTAAAGATGATGAAAATAAGCCTTCCTACCACCAGTTTATCAGGAGGTATAAGCGATTCTCTTCACCAGAAGAGTCTTTAAAAGCAAAAGTTGGAGAGAAAAACTTTAATAAAGATAATCGACCAATTCTAAGTAATTCAACAAAGGAAGCTTTCGGACCAGGTTCAAAATATCAGATTGATGCAACTATTGCAGATGTGTATTTGGCTTCTGAGATTAATAGATAATGGATAATTGGACGCCCTGTTGTTTACTTCTGTATTGATGTTTTTAGTAGAATGGTTGCTGGTATCTATGTCGGTCTTGAAGGTCCTTCAATGGCTAGTGCTAGAATGGCTATACTCAACTGCGTTGCTGACAAGGTAGAGTTTTCTGCAAAATACGGTATTGAGATTCATGAAGAAGAGTGGCCTGTTAAGAACTTGCCAAAAGTTTTTCTTGCTGATAATGGAGAGATGAAAGGTGTAACCGCTGAGAATATAATACAGCAATTTGGAATAGAAATACAGACAGCAGGTTCATATAGGGCAGATGGCAAGGGGATAGTGGAAAGACACTTTAGAACAATGCATGACTATATGAAACCTGAAATGCCCGGGTTTGTTTTGCCTGATTTTAGGCAAAGAGGTGGTCACGACTATAGGCTAGATGGAAAGCTAAACTTAAAAGAGTTTACTGCTCTGATTATTGAGTCAACCATCGAGCATAACAAGAAGCTTATTACAAATTATACTTTTGATATAAAACTTGCTGAGTCGGGAGTTTTGGAAACCCCTGTGGAGTTATGGAAGTGGGGAATTAAGAATAGATCTGGCAACTTTAAAGCAGTTCCTGAAGACCAACTTAAAGCTGCTCTACTGAAGCACAAAAAGGTTAGTGCTAGTCGAAGAGGACTCAGGCTATTTAAGGATTTATATTACACTTTGCCATTAGCTATGGCTGAAGGTTGGTTTATATCCTCTCAAGGCAAAAAGTACATTCGTTTAGATATTGCATATGATCCAAGAGATTTATCGGAGGTGTATGTTAAATATAAAGGAAAATATCATTCCGCAGTACCGACCCCATCTTCCGATAAGTTCAAATACTTTCTTGAAGATTGTGTTTTCTACGACAAGCTTAAGCAAAGACAAGCAAAAGGGTATAAGAGTGTTGAATTTGATAACATGGTTAAAGCTCAAGAAAGCTTGAAAAGAGTTATATCAGAAGCTTCTAAGGAGGCAGATGTACAAATTATTGATCCAAAAAGTCCAAAAAGAGCAAAAAACATCAGGGATAATAGAGAGATTGAAAAGACTGTTCAACGTCAGAAAGAAAAGTCTCCACTTAAAGAATCAGAGCCAGCAGAAGTTATAAGTATAGATCGCCAAGAAACTACTAATTCAAAGAAGGCTGTTGCTGAAAGACTCCGTAAATTAAGAAATAAGAAGTTTAATAGAGATGATTAAATTTGCAAAAGCTTTTTATACAAAGCAGTTACCTACACAATATCAAAATAATCGACTTATTGAGGCTCTACCTCAGATTAAGACTACAGATGAAATAACTATTGCTATGTTGAAAGAACCTAGGTTTTCTAGGAGTGAGGCTGACCAGCCTTCAGAAGTTAAGCAATATTCATTGAATAAAATTTTTGCCTATTTTCATCCATTGGACGAGCATATAAAGTTGGCCTACGACATTGATATAATGATTCGAGAAGGATATGTTGGCAGAAACCCAAATGATAAGATTAATCCTGTCTTGTCTTCGGAAAGGCCTTTGGATTGCGATACTGACTATGATTCTGTAAGAAGTGCAGGATTTGTAGGTATATCAGGTGCAGGGAAAACCACATCTACCAATAAAATCCTGGAAATGTATGATCAGGTTATTTTGCATGATAGACATAATGCATTGACTCAAGTTGTATGGCTGAAGATTGAATGTCCATTAGATGGGTCATTGAAACAGTTATGTATTAGTTTTTTCATGGAAATGGATAATATATTAGGCACAAACTATCATGAAAAGTATGGCAAAAAGAGAAATTCAATTGAAGATATGATTGCTATGATGACAAAGGTAGCTTCTATCCATTACCTAGGTATTCTCATAATAGACGAGATTCAGAATCTTAGTGAAGCTAAGTCTGGCGGAGCTAGCAAAATGCTTAATTTTTTCGTGACACTCAATAATACTATTTCTGTTCCTACGCTTCTTATTGGTACGTTAAAAGCGAAAAAACTTCTGCAGGAAGACTTGAGGCATGGACGTAGGATGGATGGTAGATCGATTCCGGATTGGAAAGGGCTTGAAAATGATGAGTTGTGGGAAGTCTTTGTAGAAGGGCTTTGGGAGTATAGCTGGGTAAAGAATCATCCAGAACTTAATCATGAATTTCTCAATATATTATATGAGGAGAGTCAAGGCATTATCGATGTTACTATGAAGTTGTATGCTCTTGCGCAACACTATGTAATTATGAATGGGTCAGAAACCTTAACACCTGATACTTTTAAATATGTTGCAAAAAAAGGGTTAGTCTATATGCGTCCTATGCTGGATGCATTAAAATCTGGTGATCCGATTGAAATAGCTAAATACAGTGATATGAGTCTATTAAGTTTTGATGAAATTAAAACTAATTACTTTACTCCTTCTGCGATATTAAAAAGAAATATAAAGAACGAAGATGAAGCGAGAGAACTCCTAAACCAGAAAATAGTTGATATCATAACAAGACTTCAGCTTGAAGGTATTGAATATGATGTTGCAGAGGAATGTGTTGAAGAGTTTGTAAAGAAACACCCAAGGCTTACTGTGACAGAGCTTTCATATAAAGCATTTAATAAAATCAATAAAAAGTCGAATAGTTCTTCTAAGGTGAAGCTTTCTGAGGACTTGGTTTTGCTAAATTTGTATAAAGAGGCAAAAGAATCTGAAGTAGATGTACATTCTGTTTTTAGAGAAAATGGAATTATTAAGAAACCTATAGGAGAATTATATTGAAGGTGTTCACCATGCGTGACTGAATATGAGATATAATATGACTAATTATTTTTTGAAACCATACGATTAGTACAACATCAGTAAACAATCAAGGACGATACTTTACTGGACTTACTATATAGTATGGAGGTCTATATGGGTGTTTTATTGTCCTTGATTAAAGAGATATCTCTTAATATTGTTGTAGATATTGCAGTTTGGGTTTTAGAAAAGCTATTGACAATGGTACCTGATATTGTTACTAAAATTCTTTTTTGGCTAGAGTTGGTATTAAGGTATTTGGATAAATTATTTGAGTTTATGTGCTAAAGGAGTTGAAATGGGAAGAAATACTTAAGATATTTCCCTGAGCCTTATGAAAATGAACTTCTCTATAGTGTAATAGCTAGATACCAAAGGCATACAGGGACTGTTTCATCAAAAGTTGTTTTGGATGAGCTTTTCGGTGATAGAAAAGTTTTTGCAGTGCACGACCTCCCGAGTCGGATAGATTCCTTTTCTCAAAAATTGAGAGATTCTAATTTTTCATTTTCAACTAATGAATTTATTTATCGAAATACTCTACTTCCTTTGTATAGGCACTTCTTGGATACATCAAAGATAGCGATCGTTTATAGACATATGTGTGGTCACAAGGGTGGTTCAATACATAACTTACTAGGCTTAATGGCTAGTAAGATTCCTGCTATTAAGCATCTTAAATATTGTCGTGAGTGTAATTCTGAGTCTATTAATCTAAGAGGAGAGCTATACTTCAATAGACTACATCAGCTATCAACAGTCCTCTTTTGTCCTATACATGATATCCCTCTGCTGAGCTCAGTAATAAACATCAAGCAATATAATAGGCATCAGTTTGTGTATCCTGATGCAAAGCTCATGCGTACAGGACTTATTGCTGACTATCAATGTGTGGATCGAAAGATGTTAATTACAGTTGCAAAAGCATATAAAGAGCTTATTGAGTGTAGACTAGATCTACACGGAAAGGATTTCAGAAATGCATATTTATCATTGTTGAAACTAAGAGGTCTAATACGTGGTAGTTGCACAGTAGATAATGCTAAGCTTATGTCTGAATTTAGAAGTTATTTTGGAGAATCATTACTCGGTACACTCTATTCATCTGATATCGAAAGATGGCTATTAGAGATTGTTAGAAAACATAGAAAATCATTTCACCCTGTTCGGCACATTTTAATGATTATTTTTCTTGCAGGCTCTTTAGATGAGTTTGCAAGGTATACTGTTGTGCGTGATGTTGTCTCCTCAGAGAGCAAAAAAAGCATTTTAAGAAGCATAACGTCACATCATAAAGGTTGGTTAGCTTTAGTTGAAAGGTATCCAGAGAAGTTAAAAAGCGAGCTTAGAAAACTATCCCCTAAAATATACATGTGGCTTTATAGAAATGACAAAGAATGGTTAGGCAGAAACTCTCCTGATAGGAGAATCCCTGTCGCAATGAATAAGCGTGTAGACTGGACTCAAAGAGATAAGGTCATAGTAAAAGAGGTTATTGTTGCCATTAGAAGAATTAAAGCATCAGAGAATCCATTTTTAAGAATTACTGCTGGCAGAATTGGTAAAATGATTGGTAAACTAAATATTATTGAAAAGCACATACTGAAATTGCCTGAAACTAAGAGAATCATGAAGTTAGAACTTGAAAGTGTTGAAGATTTTCAGAAGCGTAAAATTAGGTGTGTGATCGATAAGATGCTTGCTGAGAAAGAACCACTATATGAGTCACACATATATAGGAAAGCCTCTATTGCTAAAGGGAGGATAAGCTCTGTAGATGAGTATCTGCTGCATGTACTTAAGACTCTTGATAAGATTAAAGTGTTTAAAGATTATTTAAATTAGAGAGTGTTTATCTATGCCGTCATACTGTTTTTTTAGTCAAAAATATTTGAAAGATGCAGAAGTGTATTGGGTAGGGAATTTCTGGAAGACGAATAACGGAAAATGGAATGTAAACGTTTATTTGTTTGATGGAGAGAAAGTAGTTCAGACTTACCTTCCAATAGGAGCGTTACCATTTTTAGCTGTGGGAGCTAAGGTTGTAGATGGGTATTTACGTGGTAGTGTGCCCTCAGAGGAAAGCAAGTCTCTTAGGATTAAAGACCTTACTGCTGGATGGTTTACAACCTTTGGTCAAATGCCGAGAAGTCTTTGTTCTTACTATGGCAATGGATACTTAGCTAATGAAAAAGTATACTGCTATAGTGCAGGGCACAAAACATACTTCTTCCCACAAGCTGAGATAATCCGTTCTCTGCTTGCTACAAACAGTACATTAGCAAACAGTATCACCACTCCTGAAGGATTAAGCTTTTTGATTGGTAGTTACGGATTTGAAGGTGATAAGTTAAACTTAGAGTTATCTAAGGAATATCCAAGAAAGTTACTTACGCATGGCAATGTCATTCATCTAATGTCTATATTCTTGGAGGAAAACTTAAAAGGTTTATGGAACAGTGTATACAGGCACTCGATAACTAGTCCAAGAGAGAAGCAGATGTTTGATCTTATCCCTCTCAAAGGGGTGAAGTTTCATTTTAAATATAAAGAATTCAAGAGATTCATTCTCGTTACAGAAATACGTGAGATAAGTGGGCTCAAACCCAAATTTAACCATGTTAGCTATAGCCATCCAAATGTGCATGAGTTTTTGGGCAAAGCTGAAGAGCAAAAAAGAAAAATACCTAAAGGTAGTAAGGATAAAAGAGAGTTAGATCACATTACTTCTCCTGGTCTAGATAACAATAGAGACGTGGCATGGCATGACAGCGTGTTTGTGAAAATATCATATAAAGGTATAAGTGCTGAGCATACTTCTAAAATATCAGATAAGGTAAAAAAGAAGATTAAGAACGTTGAGGTGGAAGCTAGCAAAGTTAAGTATACGCTAAGAGACCATGTTGGTTCTGGTAAAGGCAGCCCTATTGAACTCCAAAGCTTAACTGCTTTACCTGAAGATGTTGATATAAATGGTCTCGAGAAATTCTTAAAGGCAATCGTTTTTATGGAGCGATCTGCTGGAGCCAAAGTACATAGAGTTATCGTGAGACCGTTATTAAGTGACTCGGCATTCGCTAAAGTCGGAGACAAAGCTAGAAACTGCGCTGTTGTATTCGTTGAAGATTCAGTAATAGTTGAATTTGGAAGACCTGACGATTATCCTATATCAACACTGATATTGAGCAGGTATGACAAATCTAGGATAAAAGAAGAAATTAAAAGGATTCTAACCAGTGTTTTAGAGAATAATGGTCACTGGGACATTGCTTATCTGAATGGTTTCCACTCATTTAATTACAAATTTTCAAAACATAGCCGTATTGATACTCCTGAGAAGTGGGGAGCAAGGGTATTGAATAAAATTCATACTTGAAGTAAAGTTAAGGTGGTTTCAATTTGAAAAGGTGGTTTTGTGAGAATTAAGAGAATAACTAGCTTTAAGCAGTTTCATAACTTAGTGGAAAAATATAGTGATGATATGCGATTTAGAGGTGTTTCGGATTCATCTTTTGATCTTGCACCTAAAATAGGCAGAAAATATTTTGTAGATAATTTTAATCATGGCGGTAGATTTAAACAGCTTATAGAGTATGAGGAATTCTTGATTAATGAATTTAAGAAATATGCACCACAGCATCTTTCATACGCTCCAAAAGATGAATGGGAGTGGTGGGCTATTGCTCAACACCATGGTTTGGCAACTAGGCTTTTGGATTGGACGGATAATCCTCTTGTAGCAGCTTACTTTGCTGTTGAAGATTTAAGTGAAAAGGAATGCGCCATATATATTACAGATATAACAAAGTTTAATAGCAATTTATCTGATGTTGATTCACCTCTAGAAGTGGACGAGATATATATTTATTACCCTCCACATATCAATCAGCGTATTGTTGCTCAGAAAGGGATGTTTACAGTACATTACCAACCTTATGATGCATTTAGTGATAAGAAGGCGAGTGTTTCTGGGACAAAGTATTTTTTAGAGAAAATTATTATCCATAAGGAATGTAAAGAGGAATTTAAAAGAGTGCTAAACTTATATGGTGTGAATGATTCTACTATATATCCAGGACTAGATGGCATAGCAAGTTATCTTGAATGGAAAACTCTGACTTGCAATAATATAGGGGAGTAAAGTGATGTATATTCCTGTAATCAAGAATAGAACTATAGAAATGGGTGTACTGAAAGAATTTCTGGAATTAGAACTTTGCGATAAAGTTATTCCTATGGTAGAGATCATACAGGAAAAGACACGTAGTAATTCAAAAAATAACTATATTGATGATCTAAAGAGTCTCTTTTTGGAGAATGAAAGAAAGTTTTTATTAAATTTTCCTCAGATAACACCAAAAAGATCAAATGCCGATCCTGTAAAAGAATTTCTGACAGGGATTGGTAGAGATAACGACTTAATATTTAAGAATTTTGTTACTTGTGAAGAAATGAGAGGTATGATACCAGTTATTTCTTTTAATGAAAAAATGCTTCTAGGCATTAATGATATTAAGGTATGCATTTCAAAGTTACCTAAAACAATTTCCTGTAAAGGTCTGAAATTAACTAATCAGCAATATCAAGTGGTAGCAAAAGATATTGACCAGTTATTGAGTAAAGGAGATTACTTGATATTGGATATAGATAATAGAGGGTATAGTAATCCAATTTTTAAAAAAACCTATAAAAGTATAAATGACAGTAGAAAAAAGATAGGTTTTATCTCAGTGATTCTTAACTCAAATCGTCCAGTAGATTTCTACAATAAAGATATTATTGATGGTGAGCCGATTGAAGAAATTGATAATAGCTTGCTTAGTGCATATAACATGAAAGGGTATAACTTTGATGCTTACTCTGATTATGCTGGAGTAACAAGTAGTTTACCGGGTTCAGGTGGAGCCATTAGCCCTGCGGGGATTTATTACTCTTTTGAGAACAACTTTTTTGTTGGCTACAGAGGAAATGGCAAAGTTTTATCTGAGTTTAAAGAACATATTGCACCATCTATTTTTCGATCAGAGTATTGGAGTGAATTTAGTGATGAACACCATGATAGATGTCCTGGGTGTAAAATGATAAATGCGATTGTTAATAAAGATAAATCAGGGATGAGCCAAGGGCAATGGAAGGGTATTACTATGAGTCATTATATATATAGTGTAGCGGAAGATATATGTAAGTAGATAGTCTTAAGCTTTCTTGGAATACACTAGTTCTGGAGATAATGTTGTTTGGAAAAAGGCTTCAACATCTATGGGTAGTATATTCGTATAGTTATCTCTTACAAATTTCCACTCTTCTTTGTATTTACTTTTTAATATTTTTTTGAACCTAGTATTGATTGTTTTATTAGTATACTTGGTAAGTATTGCTTCTAATGCTTTACTACTTTCATCTCCATCGTAAGGGTATGTAAAGTTATATTTAAACTTACTGGGGTGTATATGAGAAAGTTGTTCTTTAGGTGAAATGAGAGGGCTTTTAGTAGCTTTTTTTATAGTGCGTAGTTTCCCGTCTTTATAAAGAATTATTCCACAATGTAGAGGGATGATGAGCTGAGCTTCTTCCAAGTGTTTTACAGTTACAATTACAAATACAAACTCAAATAGTTTAGAGTAATCTGATAATTGCTTACCTAGCCTTTTTAGAGAGTCATATTCACTTTTAATCTCATATGCATACGATTGGCCATTTATACGACAAATGTCTACACGGCTATTTAATGTATTCATTTCAAAGACGACTGTTTCATCTTTACTTATTAAGTCTTTAACCAGCATATATTTTAAAATTTTCTCATTGATATGATACTTTAGAAAGAGTTCATTTATAAACTTGTTAGCTACAAATTGGCTAGAATATTTATCAAAAAGTGCATAAGAGTTAGTGCCAAATATATTTTTGAGGTCTTGCCAAATAAGAATGTCACTACTAAGTAAATTATAGATTTTGTTTATTTTCTTTGCATAAGAGATTATTTCCTTTTCGGAATATATTTGTTCTACTTCATTCAAAAGTGTCTTAGCATTAGTACTATTGTTAGTCATTGCCATTCTCAATTTCAATTTCTGTAATAAGTTTGCCGAATTTCTTTTTATAATCTTCAGGAGAAATGATCACAACTACTGGCTTCCCAGCATTTAAAACCACTACAGGATTATTGCCATCAGCAATGTCCTTAAAAATCATGCTGGATTTGCCTTTGTTAAAGAGATAAATACTTATTTGTTTCAGTAGTTTTACTTTGTCCTTCATGATAATATTGTATCATTTTAATTAATTATTTACAAATATAAATAAGTAAATTTTTAAGTAATTAATGAAAGAATATATAGTTCGTAAATATTTACCTTGGAAAAAGGCTATATTTATGCACAATAGGTTAAGGCGTGAAGGTTTGGTTAAGAAATGGAAGACGGTGAGGTTATAAGTATGTCTGAAATTATGAAACGTAGATCAGTGAATAAACTCATTGAAGATATAAAAATTCTCAACGCTACTGATTTTGAAGAATTATCGAACAAGTTTATTCGGGTTATTTTTGATGAAGAGTTAATACACAGAGGTTTAGATTTAAATGGTAAACCTGCTAAAGGGACAGTCGATTCCTTAAATCTCGATTTGTCAGTGATAGCAGAATACTCAACTGATAAAAAATATTTTAATAAACCTTATAATAAAATTCTAAGTGATATCAAACATGCCCAAAATTACTCAGGGGACTTAAAAAGGTTATATTTATGTAGCAATTTAACTTGCAAGGTCACAGAATTCGCTGACTTAATGCTTATGTGTGTTGAAAACTTACGTGCAGGGATTGATTTTAAATTATTAGATGCACGTTATATTGCTGAGAGAGTATATGAAGAAGTAGGCAAGAAAAGTGAATTATTTGCCATCTTTGAGGAATACCTCCCTTCGTTAAAACCGATGCTTGATGATTACGAGTATGAGTATTGTATTAATAACGTACCTGAAGACTATATTTATACTGTTAAAGAAAAAGATGTGTTAGCACTATTAGCTAAAGAAACGATATTGGTAGTACATGGAATTAGTGGAAGTGGAAAATCTTACTTATTGCGAGCCGTTGTAAATAGGTTACGTGATTATGAAAATATATTTTGGATTAATGGATCAGGCATTAGTGCTGAATAGTCATTTATGTCAATGCAGATAAATCGATTTGGAACTACGTCAAATATTGCAGGTAGATTTAATACTACTAGAACACTTTTAGTTATCGATGGCTTGGATATTGGAATTGCATCAGATTTTTTTAGTGAACTTGAAGCTGGTTTTGTAATCGGAAGTAAAGTATTAATATCTTCTGCTGGAACCATAGATGCTTTACCTAAATACCATTTGGACAGATTAGAGAATGAATGTGCAAAGTCTATTCTTATAAATGGCTTACCAGATGAGAGTTATGACGACAGTAGTGTCGAATATATATTAAAAGAATCAGGAAATCATCCCCTGTTATTAGCTATTATTAGGGATACAATTAAAAGTGAGAATGTTAAGTTAATAGACATTATTAATGATATTACTCCTTTGGTGCAGTATGAAGATGATGTCTCAAAAGAAACGTTACTTAAACGAGTGTTACTGTCAAAATCCACTGGACTTGAAGATTACTTAAAAGTACTAAAATGGCTTAATGTAAAAATCTTTGACATTGATTTTCTTCGACATATTATTGGAATTGGAGGAGTTAAGAAACTTAAGCAACGTAGTTTATTAAAAGAAGAGGATAATGAATTATTAGTAATGCACGATATGATCGCACTCTGTGTCCAAGGACTCGATAATACTGAAGATTTTGAAGCTAAAATGTTTACATATTTTGCAGAAAGGGTAGATTGTGCTAATTATCATTTTCAGCGTTCATTACATCTTAATGCGAAAAAGATAGTTTATTTAGTTAGTAACTCTGAGCGAAAACCTGACATCTTGCACTATTTATACTTATTGTTAGATGTTGGAGGTAAGGATATTGATATTATTGCTACAATTGCTCAAATGCGGCTAGCTGATTATGTCGATAATGTAATAGCAATGGAAGTAATCATAGAAGCCAGAGAGAAGTATCGGTATTTTGAGAGCTTAAAAGAAGAATTAAACAAATATGACCAAAGCACTATAGATGAAATTGAAGAAATAATGATATCAAATGATTTTGATATTGTGACAATGCATAAGCTTTTTCATCACCAGGGTAAAGCCTATAAAAGGCTTAAGCAGGACGAAGAAGCATTAGGTAGCTTTATTAAAGCATTAGAATTGGACATCAATGCTTTACATACAAGATTACAAATTTCAAGACTTGTAGATAAAGATGATAAAGTACCCCATATAAAACATATATTTTCTAGCTATATTGGAGCCCCATCTGAAGTCGCTTTGACCGTTATATTAGCTACGATAGAAGAAGCTGGTAAGCTTAAGAATGTCGAAGATTGTATGCCTGAAGGCTATAGTTTTATTTAATTTGCGATTGAATTAATCAATCTGAGTTTAGTGGAGAACTATGACCAACCTTTTGTTGCACTTGCTGGCTTAGGAAGAAATGCGTGGTTTAATCACCCTGACCAGCTCATAGAGCTTGCTGATAAAATGCCTTTGCCTGATAGTAATATTATTGATAAAAGGTCTCTTTTCGGTGTTGCAGAAACTATGAAGAGTATCGCAAAGGCTAATATTGAAAGCAACAACCAAGAAGAGTTTGACCGTTGGTTACTATTAGCAGAGCCTTATTATCTTGCTATTATAATTAAGAATGACTTTGAAAGAACTCAGATTGCTGATTATTGGATTTTGAGGAACGACGGTAAGAAAGCAATAGAGTTACTAGATGGTATTGATGAAAGTAGGCGCAATGAGTTTTATTATTTTCAAGCATCAAAGGCATATTTCTGTCTTAAAAACTTTGATAGCGCATTGTCTAATATTGACGAGGCAATCAAGGTTAATAATAAATTTTTTTTATCAACTTTTATTTCCCTCAAAGGTGATATTTTAGTTGCTGCTAGTGATCTTACTCAAGCTGTAGATATGTTTGAGCAGGCTTATGAATTATGCGAAAATGTTAAATTTAAAGATAAAATCAAGAATAAAATTGATAGCATTAGGTAATAATTTGTAACTATCAAATAATAAGGGAATAAGTTATGAAAAATAAGTCTTATCTAAAAACACCTACATATAGACTGAATATGTCTAAGCTTGAGGATTGCGATATTGTTCTGACTAGAGATTATACTCTAACAAGTTTTGGGGTACGATTAGCTACATGGGCACCTTACTCTCATGCAGCGATATTTTTTGAAGACTCATTTATTGATGCTACTAAGAAAGGGATATTTTCCAAAAACCCTCAACGTATAACATTTTCATCTAAAGATGACTTTTGTGTTTTACGCCTTATAGACAAAAATAAATTATTTGGTGTGAATTTAACAAATTTAAAGAACTACATCAGAAACGAGATTGGTAATAGCTATTCAACAAAAGATGCCGTAATGGTTAAACTAAGTGCTTTGAAAGGAAACGGTAATCTTGATGAGCAATTTTGTTCAAGATTAGTTGCTAGAGCATACGGTAGCGTTGGCGTTCAGCTAGTAGTCGATCCTGATTTTTGTTCCCCTAAAGATTTAATGAATAGTAGCTTGTTGTTTGAGCTGAAAGATGTATATGAAGAACTTTCTGAAAATGACTTAGAATACCTACAGACAGAGAATCTCCCCGATAATAATTTTTCTAATATGGCTAAGTGGCTTGATTTCGCTAAGGATAAGGCAAAAGAGGTTGATTATAAAATACAAAATATGTCAGATGTTTTTAGTTTTGTTATGCAATATCCTGAATATGATACGGTTATGGTCGATGCAGTAAAAGAGTCTGGTTACTTAGATGATATCAACGGCATAATTCATAACGATAGTCTTTTATATTTTACGTTGTTTCAACATATTGAGATGGGTTTAATTAATAAGAACGATAAAGAATTTTGCAAAGATATGAGTAAAAGGTTAGATAGTAGTTTATTTAATTTTAATAGGTGGCTAGGCGATTTAGAGGCATTGATGAGTGTTCCAAGATTAAAACTTGTAGTCTTATTTGTCAATAATTATAAGTGTTTAGTAGAGCACTGTATTATGAGAGTTCAGAATGATGTAGATATACTTAGAGAAGCAGATTGTGATTGTGGATTAAATGATAAGCCATTATTGAAGATATTTCATGAGGACAGAGCAAGATATTTTACATTAATAGATAAGCTTTACTAAGAAGGAGAGATGGATATGAATAGTCCTAAAAAAGAGTTCTTATGGTGGGAAAAGACTGTAGAATATGGGTTTGTAATTAAGCATGTATCAAAATTTTCCAAAGCTGTACAACTTGATGGGAATTATGAGAAGGCTTCCGATACAATCTTCAAGATGAGTGGTTATAAATGGTTGTTGATTGAGTTTAAGAAAGATCAAGACTCTATTAAAAATGAATTAGATAAGTTTGTGGAAAAGGATGCTGCTAAAGATATCAAGGAAAATGTTTTCGAGAAAATAAAACTTGAACTACAAGATGAGAGCAAAAATATCCATTTTATTATTTATGGAGAACTAGATAAAAAACTTAATGATGGAACTCTAACTTTAGTCGCATGTCAGTATTTTAATTCTAAGGAGCCTATTGGTATTGAAGAAATTTTAAGTGAAAAGGGGATGGATGAAGCTAGTTTTGCCACCTATGTTAAAAAATTTATAGAAGCTAAAGATCTTCATAAAAATAAAGATGGTAATACTGACAAAAACACACTATTTAATTACAGACTTATTGGAATTAATAAAGACGATAAGGAAGAAATAGTGATTAGACCACTCGTTGAGCTTGATGACTTCTTTGATTTTAGCCAAGAGCTAGAAATGTTAGACCCGCAAGAGGATTTTTCCGAGCCTAGTTTTCCCTAACTTGTTTTACAGGCTCATCAATTATGCAAAATAAAAATGAAACAAGGTCTGGATGCTTTAGATAGTTATAAAGTCGCATGTCAACTGTGTAATAATGATAAATATAAAAATATCATTATTGAAAAAATAAAGATAACTCAAAACACTCATGGGAAGTAGTCTTTGTTACTACTACCTAGTAAGGAGTATTAAGAAATGATCAATAACTATTATTTAATGAAGGTTGAGTTGATAGGCACTACTCCATTGGTTTGGAGAACCTTTTATGTACCATCTAATATTAGTTTAGATAGACTACATGATGTAATACAAATCATAATGGGATGGAATGATGTCCATTTACATAGTTTTAAAATAAATGATGTACTTTACACTATTTCACCAGAAGAGGATAACGAAGGAATTAATGAGGAAGCCTACCGCCTTAATAGTATGATTAGTATAGGTGGTGGCTATATTGAATATATATATGACTTCGGTGACAAATGGGCTCATCGTATAACTTTAGAGAATAATGATTATATTTATGGGTCAAGCGGGATGGTGGTTCATTGTATTGATGGAGCGATGGCTTGTCCCCCTGAAGATGTTGGAGGTTTGAGTGCGTATAAGAAATTTTGTCATGCCATAAAGAATTACTCTAACAAAAATCATGATCAAATGGTGGAGTGGTATCAAGCAATATCTAAAGATACTAAATTATTTGAACCAAATGAATTCGATTTGGAAAGTATTAATAATAAACTCCTTAGTTTTGTTTGGTTGACTAGAGACAGGGCTTTGGGTTGGGAAGAGATATAGGTAGGCGTGTGATGATTAAACTTAAAGTTGAAAGAAAAGTTATTGAAGCTTATGGCAGGCTAGAAGTGACAGTAGGTACTAATTGTCCGCAAGGAGGCGATGCTGGTAATGGTTGTCGTACTCTTTTGCAGTTTTGCGGGTCTTCTATGCAAGTTAAATTCGGTGATGATAAGTATATTGATATTGAAAACGTTGCAATACTCGTTGGTGGTGATTCTGAATGTGAAACTTTACTGGAGGCATTACAGTTTGCCACTGAAAAGCTTGAACATCAGTTGCAATATAATAGATCGAAAGATACGGTAGTAGTTGATTAATTTCAATAAGCATGCAAATACAATTAAAAAATTGCAGATTGTAGGTCAAGTTGCAAAGATTGTTACTAAAATGACAGGGAAATGAAATGAAATGTTTTTTAAGCCATAACTCTAAGGATAAAGATACTGCAGAAGATATTGGTAAAAAGCTTATAGACCACGGTATAGATATTTGGTTTGATAAATGGGAAATTTTTGCTGGAGAGTCTATCATATCAAAGATATCTGATGGTATAGATTCATGTAGTGCTTTTGTTATTTTGCTATCAAATAATTCCGTAAATGCTGAATGGGTTAAAGAAGAGCTACGAATAGCCATTCGTAGACGTATTAACGAAAATTATTTTGTGTTGATTCCTGTTTTGTTAGAAGACTGTAGCATTCCTGCTTTTCTAAGAGATTATGCGTATTTAGATTGGCGCTCAGGTCAATTTGATGTAGAGGATCTAGTAAGGAATATAAGGAGAGTTTCTCTAAAACCAGACTTTGTCATAACAAAACCTATTACCCAAATAGTTTATAATTCGATAATTCATGAAGTCAAATTTACTGGATATAGAGGGGAAAAAGCATATGTAAAAGATACTTGTTTAGCATTCCTAAAGGGCAAAATTGATCAAGTTGATAGATGTATATATTATAGTGGATATTTGACTAATGCGAGTTCAGATCTTTTCAGTATACATCGAAAGGATGTTGGCACAAAACATGAAACTTGGGAGTTAGTACCAAAGTCGAATCTTCCAATACAAGAGGAATTTCAATTTAATATGAGATACCTCTTACATAATTCTTTTAATGATGAAGATGAATTTTGGAATTATACGATAGAGTCGCCGACAGAGTATATTTGTGTTAAATTAGATTTTAGAAATGCAAATCTGATAGGCGATGTTAGTGTCTATCTGAGAGAGGGCTCGAAGTCTCATTATGAAGAAACTCAACCAAACCTGACTTCTGGTGTATACATTTGGGAAAAGCTTTCACCTTCGTTTAAAGATACATATGAATTCAAATTCAAATGGAAGGCTAAGAGTTCTTAGATTAGTTATTACTCGGTGTTTTTTTCAGTTACAACTAGTGTATAGAGCAGTATGGTGCACCCCTTGTCAAGACAGCTTAACCGTATTTCTTATTGCTGCTACAGTGTCTTCCCTGGTGGATATATTAAATATCAAATATAGAAAGAGAAATTATTCAGAAAGAACCATTGGGATCGGTTTCGATTATGGTGATTTACTGTATATTAAAGCAGGGTACAAAGGCAGTGGTATAAATGATGTTGTATGGTTAGGGAAGGTGGTTAGTGGTGCCGCTAAACTATGTTCATATGGAAACAGGAGTTTTGGTGATTCTGAGATGATGGTTTCAAAAGACGTATACAATAACTTAAACGAACATAATCAATCTTTGTTATCTTGGAACTCCAGTAGAGAGTGTTATCATGGTTGTGTGATTAATTCAGAAATGAAAACATGGGTTGATAAAAACTCTTGAGTTTCTATGTGATACAGCACAGGGAAAATTAGCTGCTAGCCTATTTTGCAATATGCCAGAATCATGAGTTTTACTATTGAATAAATATGTCACCAACTATATAAGTTTAAGAGTAGTTGAAGAGGTTATCAGTAACTCACAGTAACATTAGTGACCAACTTCATTTTTGGCTACATTTTAGACTGATTCATCAAAGGCTATAATAATGACGCTAAACAAAAGTAAATTCAGTGTATTTAAAAACTTCTCATATGCTTTTCATGGGCTTCGGGAAGTTTTCCGCAACGAAACAGCTTTCAAAATCGAGGTTATTACATTTGTAATCTGCCAAGTAGTTATTTTTAGTGTCCCTATCGTCATTACGGCGAAAGCCATTCTCTCTATTTCAGTGATATTGCCGCTACTTGCTGAATTGGCTAACAGTGCTATTGAGCGTACAGTTGACCTTGTAACTATGGAATACGACGAAAAGGCAAAAGCAGCTAAGGATGCAGGAAGTGCTTTGGTGCTTCTGTCACTTATTCTCACAAGCGTAATATGGATTTGGACAGCCTTTTTCTTTATCTTTTGACGGTAGGTAGCAGGTATCTTGCTGATAACACAAAACATGCTTATAACTATCGGAGATAGGTATCAAATAACTGCATATATTTAAATAATTATATTGGTTATTTGGGAGGGATTGGATAAGCTATGATTTAAGTAGTTACCAACCTATTTTAATGAAATACTAGAATTTAGAGTTTTTAGATTGAAGAAATTAGTTACCAGCTATGTAACTTAGAGAGTTTAGAGAAGAACTTATCAGTAGTTTACAGCGGTATTAGTTACCAACCTTATTTTACAACTACAGCATAGCCTTTGTTTTGATAACCTATTAGTGAGACGTAACCATTTTGCACTACCTTAAACTTTGGCTGAACCTCTTTCGCGTCTATTTTTAGGAAACGAAGAGCTACCGCACATTGTTCTAGTTTTACGCCCCTTTTGGCTAGTTCGCTTGTAAGGTTGGAAATCTGAGCTTTAATCTTCCCCTCATCTTCATCTATGTGGTCATCGTTTATCGTCATGAAATTAGACGCACCGCCACGCACCGCAACCACAACGTCAATCTTAGTTCCGTGTTCAGTTATATTATCCATAGTCTCTAGGATGAGACCTATTCTAGTTTTGAGTTTTTTAGCGTTACCTTGGTTAAGGTCTACTACGAACTTTGCCGTATCCAGCCCTTTGAGCGAATTAGGCTGAGCAAAACCTACAGATGTTAGAATAATCATTGAAAGTATAAATAAAAAGTATCTCATGATAACCCCCTATAGATTATTAATTTAGTAGATTAATGAAAATAAACAAGACTAAAAAAGGGCAGGTATTAGCCTGCCCTTTGTAGAATATTAATTACAGCATTTTATTCAGGAGCCAAAGTTGTGAAGAGTGTATCCTCTAATACAGTTTCAACACTGCTACCTAGTATCTTTTTGAGATACCCACCTGCGATGGTTTTATACCAAAGCAATAAATAGTCGTCACTCTCTGAGCTAAACCCTGCACTAGGATAGGATAGTAGGTTAGTTCCAATGGAATCAAGAGCCTGGACAATGTCCATATCACTATACGTAACCATAATATCCTTTGAAGTGGCAACTAATCTTGCACTTCTCTCCGAAGATGTTGCTGTAAAATAAAGTTTATTATCTACTGTTGCTAAAATAGCAATATAAGGTGACGCAATTCCCCTTGAGACAGTATCAAACACATTAGTTGTGCCTGCGGTCGTTCCATCTGTCTTCCAAAGCTGTGAGCCTGTGTTGTCAGCATCTACAGTAAAAAATACTTTATCCCTTACTGTTTTCAGATAAGCAGGATTGCTGGATGTGACACCGCTACTGTCATCTCCGATATTTTTTAAAAGTTGAGTACCCGCTGATGTGCCGTCTGAAATCCATAGTTCGTTTCCATTAGCTGCTGTAGACATATTAAAGACAAGTTTGTCGTCTGCCGCTGCAAAATAATTCAGACTGTTTGCTTCAGTAGCGTCCGTAACCTGCTTTAAAAGAGTTGTTCCGTCTGGTGTTCCGTCTGTTATGTATAAACGCTTATCATCGTTACCCATGTCTCCAAAGTCTGCACATATATAGGTGTCGAGGCCTACAGGGATAAAATTACTGCTAGACAATATATTATCACCGTTTGAATCTAAAAGAGCACGAGTTCCGGCTGATGTGCCGTCGCTTACATATACATAAGTTTCATCGTCACCAGAATCATAATAATTAAAATAAACTAAATCTCCTGATACAGCGACATTATTTATAGTATTTGACTGTGCTAAAGCTTCTGTTCCGGCAGTAGTACCGTCAGTTATCACAAGACCATACCCTGTGCTAATGTCGTATGTTAAAAGTAGAATCTTTTCATCAAAATCAAGCATAACAAGCTCTCTGGCAGGTGGTAGGTTAAGCGATGCTGTCCCTGCGGCTGTACCGTCTGTTGTCCAAAAGCTTGAGGTTCCAAGGGTCGTGGCTGTAAAAAAGTAACTGTCCCCTGCTTTTACAAAAGGCGTAGTAGTATCCAGAGATGATGTAGGAAAAGTGTTGACGTCAGCCACCATCACAGTCCCAGCCTCTGTACCATCTGATTTCCAAAGCTCAGAACCGTGTTTCTCATCGTCAGCATAAAAGAATAGCTCAGACCCCATTGTTGTATAGAATCCTTTCGTAGATGTGCTACTCTCACCGTCTATATCTTTTACCATCACAGTCCCAGCTGATGTTCCGTCTGTCTTCCAGAGTTCATCTCCGTGCACACCGTCATCAGCTTCAAAAAACACCTCTGATCCTACAACGGTCAGATAGTTAGGATCTGAGTCATCTCCGTCATTTATATTTTTGACCAATTGGGTTGTTGTTCCGTTACTGGTATAAAGCTCGAAATCGTCCAGACTATCTGTTTTGGATCTGAAATAAAGTCTATCACCTATGGTAACAAGGTTATTTGCATACAAAAGTCCATCATTATTGGCATCGAGCAGTTTTGTTATGGATGTCCCGTCTGTTACGAAAACATAGTTTCCGCCACGCAGATACAAAAGAGTGTCTCCTGCCGCATAATCGCCTGAAGCCACATTTCCTACTATCCCTAAGTCCGTAAAGTTTGTACCGTCATATTTAAAGAGGTTACCACTCATCTCGAAAAAAAGATTTCCACCCAAGGTTGCCATGTCGCTTATATAGTCAGTTCCGTCATGAATCTTGATAGTTCCCACCTCTGTTCCGTCCGTTACCCAAACATCATTATTGCTTCCATCGGACGCAGTGAAGTAAAGGTTTCCGTTCATCTCAGTAAAACCATGAGGCATACTGCCGCTTGACCCTGACAAAATATCTTTTAACATTATAGTGCCTGCTGCAGTACCGTCAGACATCCAGAGTTCATAACCATAGCTATCTGAAATAGCAGTGAAATACACTTCGCCATCAAAAGCTGTAATATAAAAAAAATCACTACTATCTAAACCGGCATATATATCTTTTACCATTACAGTTCCAGCTTCTGTTCCGTCTGTCACACATAGCTCATAACCGGTATCTGGTGTAGTTGCTTTAAAAAACACCTTATCGCCTACAGAGCAAAATGCTGTAGAAGTCACAGAGCTGTCTGAACCAGCATTTATATCCTTAATCATATATGTTCCGGAGGCTGTACCATCAGATATCCACGGTTCGTATCCGTGTTCAGCATCCTTGGCTCTAAAGATAAGCTTATCACCAAAAGCGACCTTGTAGATTGGATAGGATCCTGCACTCCCTCCGTCATCAATATCTTTAAAAAAATTGAAAGTCTTCCCGTCTCTTGTTATCCAAAGCTCTATGCCGTGGTCTGCATCAGCTCCGGCAAATACTCTGTAGGAGTCTTCCGCTGACCCATCCGGTCTGATACCAAGTTGGGCTATAGTATCGTCCATATGTTTCATTGCGTCTTCCGCTGAAACAAACGTTAGGTGTGAAGGCAGATTTGCCTGAAGAACCGTCTCAAAATCATCATCCTCAAAATTTATGTTACTTAGCGGAGCAAGGTCATCCGCATTAGGTGTAATGCCATTACTAGGGTCGCCATCACTATCTACACTTTGCAGAAACTGCGCCAGACGAAGTGCGGCTGCATTGTTATTCGCAAATATTGTTCTCGGTGTAACATATTCTGAAGCACTGCATGTACCCAGCGTTATCCCACCAATAGTAAATGTAACTGTATCTCCTGGATTATAATTATAACGCCCCTGAGAATCAGTAACTCCTGTCACACCAGAGGATGTAACATAACTGAGTCCTGCAACCTCAGCATCTATAAATACACCTGTATCGCTGCCAGTAACGGCTACATCCCCAGGGGTATCTCCACCTGTGTCGTCACCTGTATCATCAGCAACGACAGTTGTTGATGAACTTCCTGCTCCGCCTAGGAAATTACACCCAGACAAAGAAAATAATGCTATCAATAGTAAAATAGTTAGTACCTTTCTGCTCATTACTCCGCTCCCTCAAATCAGTATATGTTTACATTGAATTATACAACTAATGAGCATACGATTTAAATACAAAATACATCAAAATAAAAAAAATATCCTAATCTGCAGTCTATAATTCAATAATTAAGTGCAAATTTTAATAATTAGTAATAGCTAAGCCTGTGCCAGCATTGGATCAGATTCAACCACTACGTAAAAGAAGCACCAATGAAAACCTATACGCAAATTAAGGACACCATGGATAAGCTAAACAACAGACCAAGAAAATAGAATGGGTATACGACACCGTTACAGGTAATATCAGAATTAAAGACTCTTGCGCTTAGTATTTGAATTCAAGAACTATTACAGAAGGACATGGCTATATGCGTCTTCCTTATAATTTCAATAAACATGTTACTCTGGTAAATATTTCTGCACCTTTGGAATGGTTTAAGATGTATAAGGAAAGCGGGTTTATGCTTCATGGTCCATACTTTTGTAGAGCTGGACAGAAAAAAGTTATAAAAGAACGCAAGGCTCACGGGCTGAAATACGGATTCTACGGGCTGGAATACAGCTACAATAAAGAAGCTGGGCTGATGATATCATTCATCAGTAGTACTACAGAGGTTAAGCCCTGCATGTCTTCTATAATGGAGGCTGTGATGCCTCATATAAACGCTGCAAGGGTTAAATTGGATGTGCTGGAGCTTATTCACGGTTGCCTCCGTGTGTGTTCTGTTGATAATTTTTATACATTGTTAACAGGTGCGGATTAAATGTCGATGTCTGTGACTGGTGAGTCTCTGTGTATAACTTCTGTCGGAATTTTATAGTTTGTGGAGCAAAAATCAGCATATTTATTTAAAAGTTCGTAGTCGTTATTTTCGTCACTAACGTGAGCGAGAAAAATACGTCTTATACCTGTGTCGCATATGGAGCCAACTACTTTTAATGCATCACGGTTGGATAGATGCCCTTTGTGTGATGATATCCTAGCTTGAAGGTATTTTGGGTAAGGACCCTTATCTAGCATCTCTTGTTCATAGTTTGATTCCAAAACGAGCAAGTCGCTGCAACAAAGAAAGTATTCAAGATCTTTGGTGGATGTTCCAAAATCTGTTGCGAAGGTTACTATCTTCTCTCCGAATGAGAATCGATAACCAAATGGCTCTGCACTGTCGTGGCTTATGTTGAATGGTATAGCACTAAATCCATCGAGTTCGTATTCGCAACCACACTCTAATATTAGAAACGGTGCTGTGTCTATACCCTTTGAGCTTATGGCGTGGGTTGTCCCCTCCGATGCGTATACTTTTGGGGCGAATTTATTGATGAAAGGTTTTATGCCTGCTATATGGTCGTGGTGTTCGTGTGTGATGAATAGATGAATCTGTTTCCCATCAAATTGACTGATATCGACGCATTCACTGATCCTCTTGAAGGGGACGCCTACATCGACGAAGATAACGTTGCTAGCATTTTCGAGAAAATAGCAATTTCCAGAACTTCCAGAGGCGACGCAATTGAATTTAAGGCTCAAATCAGTCCCTCATTTGTTTTGTAAAAAGTGAGTCCTGCTGTGAGTATGGCAAGTGTTGCAACTAGCATACTGTCGAGTAGCTGAAAGTCGACGCTAAGGAATAACAGCCATAGTATTGCTGTAAATATCCTGCCTGCGATATTGATATATTTATGTGTTTTGAACCCAGTGAGCTGCCAGAACTTTTCTTCTGCTGGGCGGAAATAGATAAGTTTAAATATGAAAACGATAAAAACAGCAGCGATACCCTTGTCTAGTGGTCCACCCATAATGGCGTAGGCAAGAACTATTGAAATAATAAACCCAGTAAAAAGGAACTTAAAAAAAGCTTTAAATGGAGAAGCTATAAAATACTCGAATATCTTATTGAATGGGTTGATCGCTAGAATCTCAGCATCTATGTATGACTTTGCAAGAATTGTCATAACAGTGAGCAAGATCATCAAAACAGGATCAGCTCCGTATGCAATAGCCAAAATCGGCACCCAAAAAGGGACTAGATAAAACAGAAAGCATGTTGCAAAGAATGGGTTATTGAATAAGAATTTTAAGAATGAGTTCACTGCTTTGCCTTATCTTTTAGTTCGGCGAGCAGGTTTATTGCTTGCAGTGGAGTTAGGCTGTCGAGGTCGAGCACTTTTAGCTCGTCAATAACTGGGTGATCGTCAAAGACAATCATGCTTTGCACTACACTAGCCTCAGCTTTCTTATGTCTTGGTTCTTTCTTTGATGTATTTACAATCCCATCAGGGGAGAGTTCGTTCTTTTCAAGGTTTTTCAAAATGTCATTAGCACGTGAGATAACTTCCCTAGGAAGTCCTGCAAGCTCGGCAACGTGTATACCGTAACTCTTGTCGGCAGTACCCGGCTTCACCTTACGCATGAAGATCAGCTCGCCATTATGTTCGGCTACTTCTGTTGCGCAGTTTTTAACACCTCGGGATGTCATGCTGATATCTGTAAGTTCGTGGTAGTGGGTTGCAAATAATGTCTTTGCATTAATAGAATCGGCTATGAACTCAGCAACAGACCAAGCGATAGAGACACCATCGAATGTAGATGTGCCTCGCCCTATCTCGTCTAAGATGATTAGAGATTTATCTGTAGCATTGTTTAGGATGTTCGCAGTCTCTACCATCTCAACCATGAATGTAGATTCTCCGCCAGCAAGGTTGTCGCTCGCACCGACTCTGGTGAATATCCTATCGACTATACCTATTTCAGCCTCGCTAGCAGGCACAAAGGAACCTATATGTGCCATAAGTGTTATCAAGGCGCACATGCGAAGATAAGTTGACTTACCAGCCATGTTAGGACCTGTGATGATGGTTAGTCTGCTATTATCTATATCCATCTCTATGTCGTTAGGAACATAAGTAGTTGTAATATTCTTTTCAACCACAGGGTGTCTGCCATCGATAATCTTTATATCGTCAAAAGCACCTACTAGTGGTTTACGATAATTATTCGCTAGTGCCGCCTTTGCCATGGATAGGAGGCAATCTATCTCTGAGATAGTCCCTGCTGATTCACGTAGTCTATCGACACTCTCTGATACCTTTGTACGGATTTCGCTGAATAGCTCATGCTCAAGACCTACAAGCCTAGAGTCAGCATGGAGGATTTTTTATTCCAATTCTTTAAGCTCTGGGATGATAAACCGTTCTGCGTTAACGAGTGTCTGTTTGCGTATGTAAGTATCTGGGACTTTATCTTTGTGGGCGTTGGATATCTCAATATAGTATCCGAACACTTTGTTGAATTTTACTTTTAGGTTGCTGATGCCTGTCTGCATCTTTTGCTCAGTCTCGATCTTCAGTAGTATTTGACGGCTGTTATCCTTGATGGTTTTAAGCTAGTCAACCTCTTGGTTATAGCCTAACTTAATGAGACCGCCCTCAGTGATAGTTATAGGTGGTTCGTCTTCGATAGCACTTTCAATTAGTTCTGTAACATCGCTTAGGTCATCAAATAACTCAGCCAAATCTTTAATCTGCGGATTATCACAGCATGTCAGCATATACTTAATCGCTGGGAAGGTCGCAGTGGAGTTCTTAAGCCAGATGAGGTCACGACCGTTGCATCTATTGGCTGATAGCCTAGTAGTGATCCGTTCTATGTCATAAACACTGTTTAGCTGGTCACGGAGAGCCTCAGCGGTATCCTGAGAATTTATAAAGAACTCAATAATCTCCTGTCTGCGGAGTATCTGATTAGTGTTTCTTAGTGGGCTAAGTAGCCATTTCTTAAGAGTACGTGCGCCCATTGTGGTGTTCGTATAATTCAGAATGGAGTAAAGAGTATCCTTTTCTGAGCCGTCACGGCTGTTCTTTACTAACTCCAAAGTTGATGCTGCAACAGAGTCGAGATAGACCCGTTCATCATCAGTCACAAGTTTTGGTTTAAGGAGCTTAACATCGAGCATAACCCTGTGCATATACTTAAGTGCCATATAAATTGGCGCTGCATAGGAAGCTTCGTCCAGACCTAGTGACTTCATAGCGCCA
Organism: Denitrovibrio sp.; assembly: GCA_002869185.1. Lineage (GTDB taxonomy): Bacteria > Chrysiogenota > Deferribacteres > Deferribacterales > Geovibrionaceae > Denitrovibrio. The sequence goes on from PKTN01000005.1 coordinate 408,513, forward strand.
ACGCCATAATGCTCCATAACTTCCCTAGCGGCTAGTGTCTCGGAAAAGTTACCGCCAAACTCAAAGCTGTTAGGTATATCAGAATGAAAGCTGGTTATTACCTCTTTTGGAGAGTATCTATCTAGTATGTCTTGAATGTCACTGCTAGTCTTCTCTAAAAAGACTTCTCCAGTTGATAGGTCGGTGAATGCAATATATGTTTTAATCGATTTGAATACAGTTGCGAGATAGTTGTTATCTGTTGCAGGTAGAGCAGCATCGTCGATGACTGTCCCCGGAGTGATAACTTTTGTCACGCCACGCTTTACTATACCTTTTGCCTCTGCTGGGTTTTCAAGCTGATCGCATATTGCGACATTCTTTCCAGCTTTTAGCATTTTTAGAAGATAAGGCTGATAACTATGATGAGGGAAACCGCACATAGGCATGCCGTCTTTCTTATTTTTATCTCTGCTGGTAAGAGCTATACCGAGTATTTTTGATGTTTCAACAGCATCGTCACCGAACATCTCATAAAAGTCACCCATACGGAAAAAAACGATTGTTTCAGGATATTTCTCCTTAACATCGTAGAACTGTTTCATCATTGGAGTTATTTTAGCAGGTGTAGCCATGTCGTCCTTTTAGTAAAGTTATATTGTTTTGAGTGTTTCGAAGCTCTGACATGAAGGGCAAGCATCTGTATAGACTTTATGCTGTGTGCCACATACGGAGCATTTATAAAAATCAGTTTTTTCTACTAGTTTTTCAAGCATAAGGTTTGAAGCTATTTGCAATGATGCCTTTGCGATATTATTGTTAAACCCGAAATCATTAGTGTATTTCTCAATAAGCTCATTAGCCTTCTCTTTGTTGTCCCCTTGAACGAACCTTGAGATAGCATATGAGTAAAAGAAAGGATTATCTGAACCGTCATTGATACGTTTTAGCACTGATCGCATCAGCTCTTCTGTACGCTTCATATCATAGTAGACCGACTGAAATTTTATCATGTCTTCATCTGAAGCAGGGAGCCCTGCAATGAGAAATCTCTCGATATCTACAAGAGCCTTAGACATCTTACCAGCTTCGATATTGCTATCTATTTGCATCATGCTAATGCATCTTGATGTTGGGATATATTTTAGTGCTGTTTTGATAAATTTATTTTGTCTGTAGCCTGTGGAATCCATTGCACATCTATAAAAACAGTAGCCGATCTCGTTATTTAAATTAATCTTCTCGCTCTTTGCTACCATCTTATATGTGTTAGCTGCCTCTTCGAACTTGTTAAGCTTACGCAGGGTTCTAGCTCGTAGGAGTGTCCCCTCTTTGTCAGATGTCATCTCTAGTAGAGAGAATGCGATTGTGTAGTTACCAGCTTCGAACATATTACGTCCAAGCTCAACAGTTAGAGCGCGCTTAGTCGATGCATCAAGGTCGCTACTTCTAAGGATGCTTTCAAGGACGTAAGTTGCACGGTCGAACTGCTTCGTTTTGCGAAATACTAGCCCAGCCGCAAAGTACGCTTCTATATTATCACTCTTTTCAAGAGCGGCATTTTTAAGATGAGTAGAGGCTTTTGTGTAATCCCCCTCTATCAGTGCAGAAAGTCCTTTGATAAAGTCTATACTATATTTCAAAGTTCATCCTTTTTAGCTATATCTTTAGGCTCTTCGAAAGGTATGTTTCTGAGGCGAACCATCTCGTCCTCTTGTTTTTTTAGTTGTTTCTTCATAGAGCTAATTTGTCTTTTAAGACGAAACCTATCCATAGAATAGAGAAGTCCTGAGAGTAGCACACCAAAAAGAAGTGCAGAGAGAACAACGATAAAGATAGGTAGCGAGATAGCAGGTCTATCAAAGAAATAATTAATACTCATAGGTGCGGTGTTCAATATTGAGAAGATAACGATGGCGACGGTAGCCGCTATTTTAATAAGTCCGCTGAGAAGTTTCATTCACCTGCCTCCTGGTCGAATAACGGTTTCAATTTATCGTATGTATCAAATATATGCTCTGACATGACTCTTGTCTCCCCTAAAACAGGCATAAAATTTGTATCGCCTGTCCACCTAGGGAGAACATGGAAGTGTATATGCTGTCTAATGCCTGCCCCTGCTGCTTTTCCGAGGTTGAACCCAGAGTTGAACCCTTCTGGATTAAACTCTTTTTTAAACACTCTGATAGACATCTGAGCAAGTTGCATCATTTCAAGGAGCTCGTCATCGTTAAGGTCGCATAGGTCGCCAGTGTGTTTATACGGCACGACCATTAGGTGACCATTATTATATGGGTAAAGATTCATTATTACAAAGTTATACTTTCCTCTGTATAAAATAAGGTGTTTCTTGTCTTCAGACTTGTCCTGAGCTGGGCTGTGACAAAAAACGCAATCGATGTGCTTTGTCTCGTCAGTAATATAAGACATTCGCCATGGAGCCCACAGCCTTTTTACCCCACTTTCTTCCATATTATATAAACTCCCTTAATCATATATCTCTTTATTTATCATATTATACGCCAGCTAGTCCAGAGGCGTTTCTATTGGAATACGGATACTTCCAATCTTTTTCATTAGAATAGACAGACAATATACAAAAAAAATCTTGATTTTTTGTGTCACGCTATATATATATAAAGACTGTTAGCACTCGACGTACATGAGTGCTAATGGATAAGATTACTACAAGTACAAAATTAAAATAGGATTTAGGAGGAGCTACAATGGCATCTATCAAACCTTTACAGGACAGAATCATTGTTAAGCGTTTTGCATCTGAAGAGAAGACTGCATCAGGTATCATCATCCCTGACAGTGCACAAGAGAAACCATTCGAAGGCGAGATCATCGCTGTAGGTAACGGAAAAGTATTTGATAACGGAACAAGAGTTGACCCAACTGTAAAAGTTGGCGACAAAGTTCTCTTTGCTAAATACGCAGGTACAGAAGTTAGATTTGACGGTGAGGATTTCCTTATCATGCGTGAGGACGATATCCTCGGTATCATCGAAGGCTAATTTCCAAAATAAGGAAAAGTCATTCTGAGGATTTATACGAAGAATCTAATCCATGGAATATATGGTTGAGATACTTCGCTTCACTCAGGATTAGAGATAATTTAATAAAAATATTGTAGGAGATAAAAAACATGGCTAAACAGATTACATTTAGCGAAGACGCAAGACAAACAATCCTTAAGGGTGTTGATCAACTTGCTAACGCTGTTAAAGTTACACTCGGACCAAAGGGTCGTAATGTTGTTATAGAGAAGAAATTCGGTTCACCACTCATCACTAAAGATGGTGTTACTGTTGCACGTGAGATCGAGCTTGATGACGCTATTGAGAATATCGGTGCTCAGATGGTTAAGGAAGTTGCTTCCAAGACTAACGACGTAGCTGGTGACGGTACAACTACTGCTACTGTTCTTGCTCAGGCTATCTACCGTGAAGGTATCAAAAACGTTGTTGCTGGCGCTAAGCCAATGGAAATGAAGAGAGGAATCGACAAGGCTGTAACAGCTGTTGTAGAAAAACTCGCTTCTATGTCTAAGCCTATTCAGGACAAAAAAGAGATCGGTCAGGTTGGTTCTATCTCTGCTAACAACGACGAAGAGATCGGTGCTATCATCGCTGATGCAATGGATAAAGTCGGCAAAGACGGCGTTATCACTATTGAAGAGAACAAATCAACAGAGACTATTCTTGATGTTGTTGAAGGTATGCAGTTCGATAGAGGTTACCTCTCTCCTTACTTCGTAACTAACGCTGACAGCATGGAAGCAGTTCTCGAAAACCCATACATCCTACTCCTTGAGAGCAAAGTAGCTAACATGAAGGACATCCTTCCTGTACTTGAGCAGCTTGCTAAAGAGAACTCACCTTTTATCATCATTGCTGAAGATATCGAAGGAGAGGCTCTCGCTACTCTCGTTGTAAACAAACTCCGCGGAACACTCAACTGCTGTGCTGTTAAAGCTCCTGGCTTTGGCGACAGAAGAAAAGAGATGCTTAAGGACCTCGCTGTTCTTACTGGCGGTACTGTTGTTTCTGAAGAGACAGGAATGAACATCAACCAAGTAACTCTTAATGAGCTTGGACGCGCTAAGAAGATTGTTGTGGACAAAGAGAACACAACTGTTGTTGAAGGTGCTGGTGCTGTTGAAGAGATTCAGGCTAGAGTAAACATGATCAAAAAGCAGGCTGATGACACAGCTTCTGATTACGATAGTGAAAAACTTCAAGAGCGTCTTGCTAAACTTTCTGGTGGTGTTGCTGTTATTAAAGTTGGCGCAACTACAGAAACAGAGATGAAAGAGAAGAAAGCAAGAGTTGAAGATGCTCTTTCTGCTACAAAAGCTGCTGTTGAAGAAGGGATTGTCCCTGGTGGTGGTGTTGCTCTCGTTCGTGCTCTTAGTGCACTCAACGACATGAAACTATCAGAAGATCAGCAGATCGGTGTTGAGCTTGTTAGAAAAGCTCTTACACATCCACTTCGTCAGATCGTTGCTAATGCAGGATTTGAATCTTCTATCATAGTTAACGAAATAATTAACGCAAAATCAGATACATACGGTTTCAACGCTTACTCAGAAGAGTATGTTGATATGCTTGAAGCTGGTATCATCGACCCTACTAAAGTTACAAGAAGTGCTCTCCAGAACGCAGCATCAGTAGCTAGCCTTATGATCACAACAGAGGCTATCATCACTGATATTAAAGAAGAAGGCGGAGCAGGCGCAGGCATGCCAGACATGGGCGGCATGGGTGGAATGGGCGGAATGGGAGGCATGGGCGGAATGATGTAAACTGATTTCCTCCTGACTTCGTATTTCATCGTCTGGTTTCTTTCGGGAAAGCTCACATACTTTATCGTATGCTCGCTACCCTCTCAAGAATCCATCCTTGAACTACTCGTCATTAGAAAATCATTTGCTTAGATCTGTCACTCTGAGGAAGCAATGCGACCGAAGGATCTCATCAAGCACATCACGTTCATAACATTTATTTGCTCAAACAAATAATTAATTAATCAGAAAGGGTTCTCTTCGGAGAGCCCTTTTTTTTATCGCCTAATGCTGTAAAGTGAACTGTATCACAATTTGACTCTCATGATTTGCCCGTGCGGATTATAAGAGCACAAGAGCTTCAGGAACTAACAGGGCTTTCACGGACAACTATTTGACGACTGGAGCGTAAAGGTGAATTTCCAGCAAGGGTGCCACTTTCAGGGAGTAGCGTGGGCTGGAGACATTCTGAGATTATTGAATGGATGAAGAGAAGGTGAATAAATAACAAGTATAATTATTTATAATAAAAACAAATTTTTATATTGCTAAGTGTTTGTATTTTGATGCTTGGCCGGTTAGCAAAAAGTGCTATAATTATGTTGTATATACAAGGTAGGAGTTAAATTAATGTCATCTATTTTTCTTAGTCATAATTCAAAGGATAAACCATGGGTTAGAGCGTTAGCTGAGCGCTTAATTACTGATAATGTAGTGGTTTGGCTAGATGAAGCCGAAATTAATATTGGTGATTCATTAATCGATAAAATATCAGAAGGTATTCGTGAAATGAAATATGTAGCCGCAATAATTTCTAAGAACTCCGTGGGATCTAGTTGGGTTCAGAAAGAAATAAGTATTGCCATGTCAAAGGAAATTTCTGGACGCCAAGTAACTGTTTTACCATTAGTGATAGATGATTGTGAATTGCCTGTTTCGTTGTCAGACAAGCTATATGCTGACTTCAAAAATCCAGATGATTTTGAAGAGTCATATGACAAGCTTCTTAGGACAATTGGTGTAAAGAAGCAAGCTAAATCGATTAATGATCAGAAAAGCAATCATAGAGTTGTAAATTCGACAATATCTTCAGGTGAAATGCCACAAGAACCTGGAATTAAAATAATAGGTATTCTGAAAGAACGCACTAGACAAGATAGTGAGTATTCGGGGTTACAGGATTACTTTTTTCAGTTGTCTAAAAGTCCTTCTGGTGATTGGGTACATTTTTTCAATCAGTCGAGGAAATTTCCAAGGCATACGATGTGGAGAAGAGCTTGGGTTGAGGGAGATTGTGTTGTTGTCAAGTGTGCTAGTGGGGAACTGCAAAATCACTTGAATGATCTTAAAAAAGATGTGGCAGACGCTAACATTAATTTGGCTCAAGCGATAGAGCAACATAACGAAAAAGAAAAAAGAGAAGCACAACGTAGAGAAGCTGAGCGCATTAAAAGAGATATGCTTTTCGATGATTTGGACTTTAGTTGATATGATGCCAATATTTAAGCAATATTTATTTTGTGGGGTATAATGTGGGGTATCTGTAAAGCCCCATATTATTAAACACATAATAAGCAAGTAATTTATCACTATGTGGGCGGCATGATGTAATCGAATTTAGGGGACAGTTCACTTAATTATTGTGGTAAATTCAATAATAAAATGGTAAAAAAAAGTTATGGCAAGATTAGCAAGAATAGTAGTACCAGATTTCCCGCATCATGTGACTCAGCGTGGCGTGCGTTCAATGAATATTTTTAATGATGATACTGAAAGGCGAGATTATTTAGCATTCATGAAGGAGTGTGGAAACAAATTCGGATTAAAGTATCTTAGTTATTGCTTAATGGATAACCATGTACACTTTATCGTTGTACCCCGCAATGAGCATAGCTTGTCTAAAGGTATAGGCGAAGGTCATAAATTATATACTCGTCAGAAAAACTTTAAAGATGGAGTGCGAGGGCACTTGTTCCAGAGCCGTTTTTTTTCCTGTCCATTATCAGAATCACACTTCTACTCAGCAATAAGGTATGTAGAGAGAAACCCTGTAAAAGCTGGTTTAGTTGAAAATGCATGGGACTATGAATGGTCAAGTTCTAAATATTTTGTAGGTAACAGTAAAACAGACCCATTAGTCAACAACCATTCTTTTCTAGGTGAGGTTATGAATTGGAGAGAATTTCTATCTAAAGACGACGACGATAGTCTCATAATTTCTAATACAAAGACTGGTCGACCTTGTGGTGATGAGAATTTCATAAATATGATAGAGACTAAACTTGATAGAGATATAAAAAAGAAAAAGCCGGGACCAAAACGACTAATTAAGTGAACTGTCCCCATAATTCCCAATAATTCTACAAGGTTCCATCGGGGAGCCTTTTTTTATTTATTAACTAAGAAAATAAGTTTATGATGAGTTCAATGAAGCAGATATACATATTCCAAACGGGGAGTACTTTTCCCGAAATAATAGAGAAACACGGCGATTTTGCGGACATGTTTTCCACGCATGCGGATGATTGCATCGTTATAGATGTGGAACAGGGCGAAGAGTTGCCTGCATTCGAAAAGTGCGCAGGTGTGATGGTTACAGGTTCACACGATATGGTGACAGAAAGACTAGAGTGGAGTGAAAAATTAGCGAAATGGCTGAGAGAAGCTGTTCAGTTAAGAATACCAGTACTTGGTGTATGCTATGGTCATCAACTACTCGCTCATGCACTTGGTGGCGAGGTAGGTTTTCACAAAGATGGGACAGAGATAGGCACAGCGACAATCAACATGTTACCTGATAAATCGATCGATCCTCTATTTGAAATGATACCAGACAATTTTCCTGCCCATGTGGTTCATGCTCAGACTGTCCTTAAACTTCCAGATGGGGCTGTCATACTCGCCCAAAATGGACATGATCCTCATCACGCATTTAGATATGGAGATTGTGCATGGGGTGTTCAATTTCATCCAGAATTTACAGCTGAAATTATTAAGTCATATATCTCGAGAGATGTTGAAAAGTATACAAAGATGGGGCTTGATGTAGACAAGGTGCTCGAATCTGTTGAAGAAACACCAGTTTCTTGCTCTATTATAAGACGTTTTATTGATTTTGTTGAGGGTCTTGATTAAAATTTTTGGATGAACAGACTTTATTTTTACCCTGTTTTTTAGCTTGGTATAGATATTTGTCTGCCTCGGCTATCACTTTTTCGAAGTCATCTATAGGGCTTCCATGTTTTACTTCAATGGCTCCTATACTTAGGGTCACATTTATTGTGGTTTTACTTGAGGTAAATCTTAGTTTAGAAATTTTTTCTCTGACTTTTTCCGCAACAATTACAGCATGGTCAACATTAGTGTAAGGTAAAATCACTGCGAATTCATCACCGCCGAAACGACCACATATATCTGATTTGCGAACACTTTTCAGCAGAGTTTCGCCAATTGTTTTAAGCACTAAGTCGCCAAGTGAATGTCCAAAATTATCATTTATTGCTTTAAAATCATCTATATCAAAAAGAATAAATGAGAAATAGCCTTCAGAGGATCTTTGGTTCCTCGTAAACTCTATTTCTAAGAGTTCTATGAGTGATCTTCTGTTATAAACTCTTGTGAGGTAGTCATATCTGGAGATTTTCAACATAACCTTAAAGAAACGTATCATTTCAAGGAAACGAACAAATGAAAATATCGTGTAAACAAGAAAAGCAGAGAGTAGAAAATTGATGACACTATCCATATTGTAAAACTGATGTGAATATCCGAGTCTGTGAAGATAATTGACTATATCGATCTTTTCAGCTGCAGCGTATATTATAGCGCCAAAAATGAACGCAATAACACTATCTCTAGCAAGTGCAGATTTCATTGTTCTGACTATATTTAAAGTCGACTTATTTATATCATCATTCATAATAAAAGTTCTCTGTTGCGTATGTATATACATACAATATGGGAGCTTTGCAATTAAAATACTATAAAAAATACAATTCTAGAGAAGGTTTGAAAATTATTGCCTATTTTTCATCTTACTGGCACAATTATACCATGAAGCTTAAAATATTAAATGGTCGCATTTTTAATCTACAGGTAAAGATATCAATATTGATCTTTACTATCATGATGTTGTCAAGTTTTGCCCTTGGGCATAAGATGAATAATGATGTAAAGAGAGAGACTTATCAGATTACAAGTAAATATATCGAAAGTATCCCATACCTTGTAAATAGCGCCATGTATAACTTTATGCTAAATGGTGATAGACAGTCTATTAAGCGACTTGTTTTACAACTCCAAAATGATAGTAATATTGTTGGAGTTAATGTTTTTGATAAGAATTGGAAACTTACTGAGGCTCTCCCAGAGCTTTTGCATAAATATGATGAGAAATATCTTGATACAATCGTAAAAAATAGACTCGAAGACGGATTTAAAGAGAATTATTTTGATGAGAAGCGTGTAATTTCCTATTACTCGTCTATAAACAATGCTCCAGAATGTCGAATTTGCCATCTTAAGAGTGAAGGCGAGGTTTTAGGGTATATCAATATAAATATTGATCTTACATACCTGACAGATATTCTCGGAAAAGATGCAGCAAATGTTCGTAAGATCCTACTTATATCCAGTGTTGGTCTTTTTATTATAGTTGCTTTACTCGTCAATTACCTAGTTTCGAGACCACTTCACAGGCTTGAGAAAGCTATGCAAGAGGTGGCGAACAACAACCTTGAGGTCAGGATGGAAGTTCATTCTGAGGACGAGTTTGGGCGTTTGTCTCGGTTATTCAATTATATGGTCTACTCCCTGCGGAAGTCGTTTCGGACTATTAGCAACATCCATAAGAATATGATGCATAATGATAGACTTATGACTATAGGTACGTTAACCGCTGCTGTCAGTCATGAGATAAAGAACCCGCTCAACTCTATAATGCTGAATGATGACATCTTATCTATGAAGAGCAAAGAGCACAGAGATTATACTAAAAAGATACTTGCTGATGCAGAACGTATCAAAGACATAATAGATAACACCCTTAATTTCTCTCGGTTTGATGACGAGCAGAGTATGAAAGAGGTAAATCTGAATAGTTTTATGGCGGATGTTAGGCTCTATGCTGACAGAACAATCCTTAAGTGGACAGATATTCCGCTTGTTATGGATGTTGAAGAGGGGCTTGGGATTATAAAGGCTAACCCAGTCCATTTAGAGCAGATTATATTAAACCTTGTCAGGAATGCTGTTGAAGCTGTTGAAGATTCTGAAAGTCCTATGCTTTGGGTGCGTGCAGTTCGGGAGGATGACAAAGTAGTGATCAGTGTCAGTGACAATGGTAAAGGTATACCAGAAGAGATTCAGAAGATGGTGTTCAATGAATTTTACACTACAAAAGCTTCAGGAACAGGTATCGGTCTATACATCGTAAAAGAACTAGTTCAAAAGTATAATGGAGAGATTGGGTTCAGCTCTAACTCTGGGCAGGGAACGACATTTGTAATAAAATTATCTTTGAATTAGTCATCAAAGATGCTACTTGTTATATATTATCGTTTTCGCATGTTTAATGCATAGAGGATCCAACAATGTCTCATAAGAATAAGATTATGGTGTTTTTTGTTACTTTTGTAATGTTCATAAGCTTACTCATATCAATTATCGCTCTATCATTCCTATATAAAACCTCTATGGAAGAACAGATACAAAGGCTTAACGATATAGTAGGCAATGTTAGTTTACTCATAGATGCTGTTCAAGAAAAAGAGAATATATCAAGTACTGATATCTCAAATAAAGCCCTCGTGGGCATCCTTAATAAAGCAGCCGAATTTCATCTTAGAGAATCAGGAAAATCACATTATAAATATGCGGAAGAGTTTCAGCTGATCTTTGCCAGAATTAAAGAGGGTAAGGTTCATTTTATTAACACAAGCGGTAAAAAAATAAAGCCTGTTCCTTATTCAAAAATAGAAAAGAGACCAATAGGCAGAGCACTTCGTGGCGAAAGAGGCATGGTGTCGATTAAGGACCATCTTGGTAAAAAATCAATGATTGCGTTTCAGTACATTAACTCCGCAGATATGGCAATTGTTGGAAAGATCGAATTGGCAAAACTTAACGATAAGATGTACGACAGCATAATCGTTGCTGTAATAGTATCTGTTTTGTGTTGAGTAGTAGGTTCGTTTATCCTTGTTTTGATTGTTAATCCAATGGTTAAAGCTTTAGATAAGGCAAAGGCGGATGCTGAGGCATCAACAATAGCAAAGAGTCAATTCCTAGCGAATATGAGTCATGAGATCAGAACACCAATGAACGGCATCATCGGTATGTCAGAGCTTGCTCTCGATACAAACTTAAATCAAACTCAAAGAAAATATATTACGACTGTAGTTGATTCAGCAAATAAACTCATGGGATTATTAAATGATATTTTGGATTTTTCTAAGATTGAAGCTGGTTTCTTAGATTTTGAAAATGAAAACTTCAAATTAAGTGAAGTGATAGAGTCGTGTTTCGCATCTTTGGCGCCTGTGGCTGACTCAAAAGGGTTAGAGCTGGTCTATTACATAGCTCCAGATGTAGAAAATGAACTGTTGGGTGATCAACTTAGGCTCAGACAGATACTTTTGAACATTACTGGCAATGCTGTAAAATTCTCCCCTACTGGCGAAGTCCTCATCAGTGTTAAAAAGAGTGCTTATGACGAAGAGGGTAAGACTAAATTATGTTTCGCTATTAAGGACTCAGGACCTGGTATACCTAAAGAGAAGCAGGATATGATATTCGATAGCTTCACTCAGCAGAACTCCACTGTAGCAAGGACGCACGGAGGTACTGGTCTGGGGCTTGCGATTGCCAAAGATTTAGCAGAACTTATGCAAGGAGAAATGTGGATCGAAAGTGAAATCGGAAAGGGAGCGACCTTTTTTTTCGATGCTGTTTTCGACCTAAGAAAAGAGGTTCAGGGTGAAAATTCTTTAGTAGCTGAAATAAAAAGAACAGATAAAGTTAAGAAATCACCATCCTTTAATGCAGATTTAAATGTGCTTGTTGTAGAAGACAATAAAGTAAATATTTTTCTAATAGAAAACATGCTTACCAAAAAGTTTGGTTGTAGGATAGATATCGCCCATAATGGTATAGAGGCTCTTGAGAAGCTTGTGCATGGGGCTTATGATCTTGTACTTATGGATATGCATATGCCACACATGGACGGGGTATCCACAACAAAGGTGATTCGTGCTTGTGAGCGTGGTGATGCGATTCAGGATATTGCTGAGCTATTTCCACCTGACAGGGTGGAGGAAATGGTTGATTCTGATACTATTTTCAACCTATTGGATAGATATAAAGGTGGACACATACATATCTGTGCACTTACTGCAAATGCTCTTAAGGGTGATAAAGAGAGGTTTCTTGAGGTTGGAGTTGATGAGTATCTAACAAAACCTATTGATAACATAAAGCTGAAAGAGGTTTTGAGCTTGTATTCTTCAGGCAAGGCTAAAGAGATTGATTTAACCATTTTTGATTATAAGTCAGTAATAAGTAAGGTGGGGATAGACGAGGATTCCTATTTTAATATGTTAGAAGTGTTTTTCGAGTCGGTTGAGGGAGATCTCCTGAAGCTTGCCGACGTTATGAAAGTTGGCGATACTAAAGAAACAATGAAGCAGGCTCACTACCTTAGAGGGGCTTGCATGAACTTAGGTTTTGCTGAGCCAGAGCGTTTGTTGGAAGCTATCGAAGGTGAAGCCAGAAATGACAAGATAGCATCCGTAGACGTTGAGATAATAAGAACCAGCTTTGAGAAACTTAAAAATCAAATAGATAACAGGTAAATTTGCTGTTTCTAGTTTAACTGAACTTTTTTTACTCTTGCGGAACTTTTCTCTTTACATCTGTAATATTTTTATACTATATTACACGTCCAATACAGAAATAGATTATTAATTCTAAAAATATAAGGAGCTATTTATGGGAAAGAACCTTTTTCAAAAGGTTTGGGAAAAGCACGCAGTTAAAGTGCTCCCGAACGGACAAACCCAACTTTTCATAGGGATGCATCTAATCCATGAAGTAACAAGTCCTCAAGCATTTGCTATGCTTAGAGACCTTGACATCAAAGTAGCATTTCCAGAGAGAACATTCGCTACTGTTGACCACATTATACCTACTGATGCTGAAAATAGAGTGAGACCTTATGCTGACCCTCTTGCTGAAGAGATGATGCAAGCTATCGAATCTAATACAAAGGCTAGCGGGATCACATTTTTCAACCCTGAGTCAGAGAAGCAGGGTGTAGTACATATCGTAGGTCCAGAGCAGGGTCTTACTCAGCCTGGCTCTACTATCGCATGTGGTGATTCTCACACGGCGACACACGGTGCTTTCGGTGCTATCGCTTTTGGTATTGGTACATCTCAAGTACGTGATGTTCTCGCTACTCAGACAATGTCTATCGCACCTTTTAAGGTTAGGCGTATCGAGATCAACGGCAAGCTTAAAGAAGGCGTTTACGCTAAAGACGTTATCCTCTATATAATCAGCAAACTTGGTGTTGCAGGTGGTACTGGACACGCTTACGAGTTCGCTGGTGACGTAATTGACAATATGAGCATGGAAGGCAGAATGACTGTCTGTAATATGGCTATCGAAGGTGGCGCAAGGGTAGGATATATAAACACTGACGAGACTACATTCGCATACATTAAAGGGAAACCTTACGCTCCTAAAGATAACTGGGACGAAATGGTAGAATACTGGAAATCAGTAGCTTCTGACGCTGACGCTCAATACGATGACATCGTTAAGTATGACGCAGCCGACATAGAGCCTCAGATCACTTGGGGTATCAACCCAGAGCAGACTATAGGTATATCTGAAAAGATTCCTATGCCTACTAATGACGTTATGCAGGAAGCTCTTGACTATACTGGCTTTGCTGGTGGCGACCTTATGAATGGTAAAAAAGTAGACGTGGTTTTCATCGGTAGCTGTACAAACGGTCGTATCGAAGATTTCCGTGAAGCTGCGAAATATGCCAAAGGTAAAAAAGTTGCAGAGGGTGTTCGCGCACTCGCTGTTCCTGGTTCTTTCGGCGTTAGGGATCAAGCTGTAGCTGAAGGTCTCGACAAAATATTTATCGAAGCCGGCTTTGATTGGCGTGAGCCGGGATGCTCTATGTGTCTCGCTATGAACCCAGACAAGCTTATCGGTAGTGAGATATCTGCATCTACATCAAACAGAAACTTCAAAGGTAGACAAGGTTCTGCAACAGGTAGAACACTCCTTGTCTCTCCTGTGATGGCTGTCGCTGCTGCTGTAACTGGTAAGATTAGTGACTGTAGAGAAGTTTTTGAGATTGGAGGTTAGAGAAATGGCACTTGGTAAAATTGAAAAAGTAATTGGTGGGGCAGTCCCTGTCCTTGGTGACGATATAGATACTGATAGAATTATCCCTGCACGCTTTTTGAAGTGTGTAACATTTGATGCTCTTGGCGCACAGCTTTTTTATGATGTTCGCTACGACGACAATGGCAAATCTATCGGACACCCTATTGATGATGCAAAGTACAAAGGTGCATCTATCATTGTTTCAGGTAATAACTTCGGTTGTGGTTCATCACGTGAGCACGCACCGCAAGCTATTAAAAAAGCTGGTTTTAACGCTGTTATCGCTGGTAGCTACGCTGAAATTTTCTTTGGCAACTGCACAACACTCGGTATTGTATGTGTTGAGGCGGACGATGCTACACGTGCGGGCATAGTTGAAGCTATGGCTATCGATGCATCTGCTCAAATGGAGATAGATGTTGAAGCTTGCAAAGTTAGTGTTAATGGTAAGTCTTTTGACGTGGCTATCAAAGAAAACGCAAGAGCGGCTTTCCTTGCTGGTAACTACGATTCACTTGCTGATCTTCTTGGTAATATGGACGACGTAAAAAAGCTTGAGGCTAGTCTTAAGTATTCATTTACGGCTTAGTGATAAAATAATTTCGTCATTTTGAGTGTAAGAGAAGAATCTGGTTTAAGAGAGATACTTTTCTTCGCTCAGGATGACATAAAAGATATTTTTCTGTCTTGTTGTATCATCACTTGAAATACACGTATAACTTATAATAATAATGCTCACATAATCTATTGCTCTTTCAGATAAACTTCTTGAAATAACATTTTTTTATATATAGGATATACTGGTCAAAAATATATATAGTGGTAGAGGTAACAATGCCTGATTTTCTTTTAGAAATAGGAAGCGAAGAGATACCTGCTGGATTTATCAGCGGCGCATGTGAGTATCTAAAAAAAGAATTTAATAAAAAATTGACCGATGCTGGCATTGGTTTTCAAAATATCGAATCTGACGGAACTCCAAGACGTCTTTATGTAAATATCGAAGGGCTAGATGAGAACCAGTCTGACAAAGAAGAGACCATTATGGGACCTCCTGCGGCTGTCGCTTTTGATGCTGACGGTAATCTCACAAAGGCTGGGTCTGGTTTTGCTAAGTCAAAAGGGCTTGCAGAAGACTCACTCACAAAGGTTGAGACTGAAAGAGGCGTTTATCTTTCAGGTGTTAAAAAGACTAAGGGTGTGCCTACTCGTGATTTCATTCAGGCTATCCTCGTTGACGTCATTACTAGTATCCCATTCCGTAAATCTATGCACTGGGGTGATAAATCATTCCGTTTCGCACGTCCTGTTCACTGGTTTGTTTCTATATTTGATGGCTCTGTTATTGAATTTGAGATTGATGGCATTAAGAGTGGAAACGAGACAATGGGACACAGAATACACGCTAATGAATATTTTCCTGTTGAGAATTTTAATGATTATAAATCTAAGCTTAGAGACGCTTGTGTTGTTTATAGCTCAGCTGAGCGTATCCAAGCTATGCGCGATCAGGTGGCGGTTATTGAGAAAGAGACTGGTTATAAAGTTGATCTAGATGAAGACCTTTTACAGACAGTTGCTGGGCTGGTCGAATTCCCAGTCGCTCTCATGGGCGAATTTGAGGAAAAGTATCTCGATATCCCAGCTGAAGTTCTCATCACTTCTATGAAGTACCACCAAAAATATTTATATGTAACAGACAAAGATGGAAAACTTGTTAATAAATTTATAGGTGTTTCTAACACCGCTCCTTCAGACCCAGAGCTCGTCAAAACTGGTTATGCAAGAGTTCTCCGTGCGAGACTTGCTGACGCAGAATTCTTCTGGGCTAACGACAAAAAATACCCACTTGAAAAGCGTGTAGACGAACTTAAAAAAGTCGTTTACCAAGAGAAGATCGGTACATCTTATGAGAAGATGGAGCGTTTTGGTAAGCTTGCAGCTTTCTTCGCTGAAAACTTTAACGCTGATGCAAAGACTGATACTGAAAGAGCTTCTGTACTTTGTAAGGCCGACCTCCTTAGTGAGATGGTTTATGAGTTCCCAGAGCTTCAAGGTATTATGGGTAACATATATGCAAAACTTCAGGGTGAGAATGATGTGGTAGCTCAGGCTATCGAAGAGCACTATCTCCCTAGATTCGCTGGCGATGATCTTCCTGCTAGTGATGTTGGTGCATTCGTCTCTATGGCGGATAAGCTCGATACAATCTGCGGATGTTTCGCTATCAAACTTATCCCAACAGGTAACCAAGATCCATATGCCTTAAGAAGGGGCGCTATAGGTATCCTTTCTATTATTAGAGCGAAAGGCTATCGTATGGGACTTAAAAAAATGATTGCTGAGTCAGTGAATAATCTGACTAAATATATAAAACTCGATGCAGATAAGACTGCTGAGCTGGTTTACGAATTCGTGATCCAGAGATACCGTCAGATACTCTCTGGCGAGGGACTCCCTGCCGACTGTGTAGATGCTGCCTTTGAAATATCAGATGACATCATCGCAGTAGAAAAAGCGGCAAAAGCGCTTGCTGAATCAAAGCAGACAACAGAGTTTGCGAGCATTTCAGCAGGCTATAAGCGTATCAATAACATTCTCAAGAAGAGTGAGCACACATCAGATGTTTATGACGTGGCACTCTTTGAGACTGATTACGAGAGGGAACTGGCCAAGCTTATCTCTGATAAGGCTGACCAGATTAATAGAGAGGTGAGTGAAGAGAACTTCACAGTGGCGATGACCCAGCTACTAACTTTCAGTGGTCCTGTCGACAACTTCTTTGAGAACGTCATGGTTATGGCGAAGGATGAGAAAGTAAAGCTCAACAGACTAAGTTTGCTCAATAAGCTGAAAGCTGTGTTTAATATGCTGGGTGACCTGACGAAAATTATATAACTGGGGGTTATCCTTATGGGCGCCAAATGGGTGTATTTCTTTGGAAAAGGCCGTACTGAAGGTGACGGCAAAGACAAAAATGTTCTTGGAGGAAAGGGTGCAGGGCTTGCAGAAATGACAAGTATCGGTATTCCTGTTCCGCCTGGCTTCACTATTACAACAGAAGCGTGTGTAGAATACTACAACCGCGACAAAAACTATCCAGATGGTCTTTGGGACCAAGCGAAAGCTGCTCTTGCTACTCTTGAAGAGGAGATGGGCAAGAAGTTCGGAGATTTGGAGAATCCTCTCCTCGTTTCTGTTCGTTCTGGCGCTAGAGTTTCTATGCCTGGTATGATGGACACGGTCCTTAACCTCGGTCTTACAGACGAGACAGTTAAGGGGCTTGAAAAATCATCTGGCAACGCGAGATTTGCTTACGACAGTTACAGAAGGTTTATCCAGATGTTCTCTGATGTCGTCTTAGGTATCCCACATCATAAATTCGAGCATATCCTTTCTGATATTAAAGATGCTAAAGGTGTTGAAGAAGATACAGACCTTCTACCTGAAGATATGAAAGAGGTTGTTGAGCAGTTCAAAGGGCTTGTTGTTAAAGAGCTTGGTAAGCCTTTCCCACAAGATCCTATGGAACAGCTTGAGTATTATGTAAATGCTGTTTTTGACTCATGGAACAATCAAAGAGCTAAGACATATAGAAAAATCAATAAAATGTCAGACGCTTGGGGAACAGCTGTAAACGTTCAGTCGATGGTTTTCTGAAACATGGGTAATGACTGTGGTACAGGTGTTGCTTTCACAAGAGACCCTTCAACTGGCGAAAACGTTTTCTTTGGCGAATACCTTGTAAACGCGCAGGGTGAAGACGTTGTTGCTGGTATCAGAACCCCAGAGCCTATCGCAAAACTTGAAAATGAGATGCCTGTAGTTTACAAGCAACTTGTGGACGTTTACCTCAAACTTGAAAAACACTATAAGGATATCCAAGATATAGAGTTTACTATAGAAAAAGGCGTGCTTTACATGCTCCAGACAAGATCTGGAAAACGTACTGCTAAAGCTGCTGTTAAGATCGCATATGACATGTTTAAAGAGGGACTTATCGACAAAGAGACTGCTGTACTTCGTGTAGAGCCAGCTCAGGTCGATCAACTTCTACACCCTATGATCGATACATCAATCGCATATGACATCATCGCAAAAGGACTTCCTGCATCACCTGGTGCTGCAGTTGGTAAAGCTGTCTTCACTGCTGAAGACGCTGAAGATGCTGCTGAGAAAGGCGAGAGTGTGATCCTTGTTCGTGCTGAGACTTCACCAGAAGATATCGGTGGAATGAATGCAGCAAAAGGTATCCTTACTGCAACAGGTGGTATGACATCTCACGCTGCTGTTGTTGCTCGTGGTATGGGTAAATGCTGTGTTGCTGGTTGCGGAGCACTTAGAATAGATGAAAAAGGCAAAACTTTTACTGTAGGTGAGTTGACTATAGCTGAAGGAGAAATCCTCACTATCAACGGTTCTACAGGTGAAGTTATAAAAGGTGCTGCATCACTTATCGAGCCAGAACTTTCTGGTGAGTTTGCAGAAATCCTCACATGGGCAGACGAGTTCAGAACTCTTGGTGTTCGTGCTAATGCTGATACACCTGGTGATTCTAAAATCGCTAGAGATTTCGGAGCAGAGGGTATTGGTCTTTGCCGTACAGAGCACATGTTTTTCGAAGGTGATAGAATCGACGCAGTTCGCGAAATGATTCTTGCTGATAACGAAGATGGTAGGAGAAGAGCTCTTACTAAGATTAAGCCATATCAAAAAGAAGATTTTCTTGGTCTCTTCGAGGCTATGGAAGGGCTTCCTGTTACTATCAGACTTCTTGACCCACCACTTCACGAGTTCATTCCTCATACTGATGAAGATACTCAAAAAGTGGCAGATGCGTCTGGGCTTCCTTTCGCACAACTCAAGGCTAAGGCTGCTGAACTTCATGAGTTCAACCCTATGCTAGGTCATAGAGGCTGTCGTCTTGGTATAACATATCCAGAGGTCTACGAAATGCAAGTATATGCAATCGTAGAGGCTGCTTGTGAGCTTAAGAAAGCTGGCAAGGATGTTAAACCTGAGATCATGATTCCACTTATCGGTCATGTTAAAGAGCTTTCTGAGCTTGAAGAGATGACACGTGAAGTTGCTGCTGAAGTTATGGAAGATTACGGTGTTCAAGTTGACTATCTCGTAGGTACAATGATCGAGCTCCCAAGAGCTGCTCTGACTGCTGACGAAGTTGCTAACAATGCTGAATTCTTCTCTTTTGGTACAAACGACCTTACACAGACAACTCTCGGTCTTAGCCGTGATGACTCTGGAAAATTTCTTCCTCAGTATGTTGAGAAGGTAATATATAAAGAAGACCCATTTGTTTCTATCGATGAAACAGGTGTTGGTCAACTTGTGGAAATGGGTGTTCAGAAAGGACGCTCAACTCGCCCTAACCTGAAAACAGGTATTTGTGGTGAGCATGGTGGTGATCCAGACTCAATCGCATTCTGCCAGAAAGCAGGACTTGATTATGTCAGCTGTTCACCTTTTAGAGTGCCAGTAGCCAGACTTGCTGCTGCACATGCGGCGATAAAAGCAAAATAAAACATTTATCGGGGCGTGCTACAAGTTGCGCCCCTTTTTATTGTTTTAGCAAACGTCGGAGATATAAATGAGCTCTGTTATTGAAGACCTATATTCACTGGTCGAAGATGAACTGGGCAGTAATTTTATATGTTTACAAATAACTCGTAACCTTGAAATTGTTGCTAGCATCGGCGAACAGGTGAATTACGCTCATTTTATCGAGATTCCAAGTAATTGCTATAAAGCGACTGTCTTTTTTGATAAGATGGTAATTCCTAGCGATAAATCTTTGGGACATATCCGTAAAATTTTTAATATCCACGCAGGGGCTCACCTTGACACCTCCAGCAGGTTGTTCAGTGGAGCAGAAATCCTTGATACCATAATCAATAAAAGCACAGTTGATGAGGTGCTTAAAAAACTCGTCAGCACTCTTGTTGGTAATGGTGGTTTTTGCCGTGCTGGAATAATGTTTCTTAATGAGGCGCTCCTTGAACTTCGTGGAGTTATATGTGCAGACTTAACCGGAGATATGGATCTTAACAGATTTAGAAGCTGTAAACTAAATTTTAAGACAAAGAATCAGCTTTCAGATATTATGTTTTATGACAGAACAGATGTCGTGCAGACTGGTGGTTCCGAAGGGCTTGACGTTCTTGACGAGTTCTTTTGTGAAAATGTTATGGTTACAGGGCTGGGAGTGGGTGATAGACCAATCGGTATATTGCTGGCATGCAAAGAAAATTATGATGAGAGTGATAAAGAGGCGTTGCTTCTTTACGGAAATATTTGTTCCTTGTCTATTGAGTTTTCCAAGACCATGAAGCAGCTAGAGTTGACTACTGCTGATCTCGGAAATCTTAGGAAGACAGCAGTCAATTCGGAAAACCTAGTTAAAATGGGGCAACTATCTGCCACTGTTGCACATGAGCTTAAAAATCCACTTGTCGCTATAGGTGGCTTTACTAAGCGGATGGAACAGACGGCGGTGAACCCTCAGACAAAAAACTATATTAAAATAGTTCAGTAAGAAGTATTTAGGTTAGAGGGGATTGTTGGAGATATTCTTACTTTCTCTAGGAAAATTGATCTGCATATCGAAGAGATTAAGCTGACAGAAATCTTAGATGAAGTGATGGAAATCTTACAAGGGTGCCTATGTTTTAGTATGATAACTCAGCATGTTAAAGTTGATTCCGAGTTGAGAGTACAGGCTGACAAAGATAAGCTAAAACAAGTTATTATGAACCTCCTGTCTAATAGCGTCCAAGAGATGCCTGATGGCGGTGAGCTAAGGGTTGAAGCCTTAGATGGAGATAGACACGTGACTATCTCAGTATCAGATACTGGCGGTGGCATTCCAGCAGATAAGCGTGAAAAAATCTTTGAACCGTTCTATACTCTAAAAAAGACAGGAACAGGCTTGGGTCTTCCGCTTTGTAAAAAGATAATGACCGCTCACGGTGGTGACATTGTGGTTGGTGATTCAGATAAGGGTGCTGTATTTACATTGGTGCTGCCAAAAAGGGGATAACATGCCAAGAAAGATATTACTAATTGATGATGAAGAGCACATTATTGCTCATTACACTGAACTACTTACCGAGCAGGGCTTTGAAGTTGAGTCTGCACACGACGGAGAGAGCGGGCTTGAGGTTTTCAAGAATAGCTCATATGACCTTATTTTATTAGATGTAAACATGCCTGGAAAATCAGGACTGGAAGTTTTAAAAGAGATCAAATCTATAAACGATAAGCAGTTAGTATTTTTGCTGACAGCATTTGACGAATATAAGAGAAATTTTGCATCATTATATGCAGAAGAGTATTTTACGAAAGATAAGAAGATAGACATCCTACTAAGAAGGATTGCTGAACATTTTGCAGACCTCTAGGCAGCTAGTGTTCTTTCAGTTTCCCATTGATTTTATATAGTTCGGCTAAAAGAAAGGCGACAACCTTGTAAAGTTCTTCAGGGATGTCGTCGAACAGGTCTAGGGTTGAAAGAGCTTCAACCAAATCCTCATCCTCTTTTATATGGACATCATGCTCCTTAGCTTTGGCGATAATCTTATCAGCTATTATCCCCTGCCCTTTTGCAACAAGCTTAGGTACTTTATCTTGTTCAGTGTCATACCTTATGGCTGCTGCTTTCTTTCTAATATATTTCAATCAATGCACCTACTTTAAATAATATCTAACATCTGAAAGCTATTTTGATAAGCTTGCTTAATAGTATCTATCGTCTCATTTTCGAGATGCATAAAGGATAATGCTCCGCCAGCATGCATAGTGAAGACATCATTAACCAACATAGCAACCTTGAAATCAGTCTCCATCTGCTTATCGCCAAGCGTCATGAAATGGTGAGGAGTCGGTTTCTCTATCTTTTCTGTAAGCATGTGTAGACAGAAGTATGAGCCGAAGCCAGTAGCATATGCAGGAATCTTTAACTTTTGACATTTATCCACTAAAAAATTACGAATATTATCCCCTATTGTATTTAGCTTACGATAATCCATATCTTTAAGTCTGTTGAGTGTTTCAATCGCAATTGCCATTGTCATAGGGTTGGCTGAGTAAGTTCCACCACCTGTAAAAAGCTTCTGAGTGGTGATGGTGTTCATAACGTCCTTACGCCCTCCGTAAAGACCTATATGCATTCCTCCTGCCGTTGCCTTGCCAAAGGTAAAAAGGTCTGGGTAGGTGCCAAGCAAGGGTGCTATGGAACCAAAACGGAAGCGGAAGCCAGTGATGACTTCGTCAAATATCAGTAATGCTCCTGTTTTGTTGCAATACTCTCTAAGAAATTTGAGATACTCAGGTGAAGCGAGGATCCCTCCACCAGCACCAAGCATAGGCTCGATGATGATAGCAGCTACCTCGTTAGTATATTCATTTAAAATATCAGACGTGATTTGAACGTCATTAAATGGGATAGAGATAGTTTGTTCGCTTTCAGGGATTTTTTTATGTTTAGGGAATGGTGGAACAACACCATTGGAGAGTACAGAGTTACCACCATGCCAACCACCTTCAGCTTTGACTATCACGTTCCTTTTGGTGAAGGCTCTGGCAATACGAGTGACATACATCGTCGCTTCTGTCCCAGATGTGCAAAGGCGCATAAGCTCAAGCTGAGGCACAGCCTCTTGAATAATCTCAGCGAACTCAAGTTGAAGAGTGTTGAGGGTCCCGTGGTGGATGCCTGCTTCGATAGCCCTTTCAACACCGATCTTTTGAGCTTCGTTACCGTGACCAAGAAGAAGAGCATAGTGCCCCATCCATAGGTCGAGTACTTTATTACCGTCAGTGTCATGCATATAAATGTCTTCACACTTGTCGGTGACCATCGGGAAAGGGGGATAGTTCCTTATATCGTGACATACCCCATTCGGGAAATATTTTTTAGCTTGTTCATGTAAGGTTTTTGAAGTTTTAAATTTATCTTCGTAAAGGTTATACAGTTTTTTCACGTGTATCAATCCTCATCATTCTTTTAAGCTCCATAGCGTTTTTAGGTGCGTACCCTTTAGCAGAGTTACAGAAGGATACGAAAACTTTATCAGCTGTTTTGCCGAGTTTAGTTGCATCGTTCATAACTTTTGTGAGTTCTTTTTCGGAATAGTTATATTCGAGGTTTCTAGTATCATGGCTAACCCATTCAGGTGAATTACCGTAAAGTCTGAAATAAGCATTATCTCCGAAATGTTGGACGAAGTATGGAGCGAGACCACTAGTGGATGGATAGTCACATATAACAATACCTATTCCAAGGTTCTTAAGCTCTTCAATATATTTCTCTTTATACCATCTACGGTTAGCAAGCTCTACGAAGAAAGGCTTATCTTTACCGAATCTGTCACGCAGAATCGCTATGTGGTCAAGGTTAGCTCTAGACGGCATAAAACCGTAAAAGAAGTCGGCGAAATAGCATCTGACCATGTCCTGTACTGGTTCGAGTCCACTGATTACTCTATTAGCATCAAAGATTGATGATGGGTTTTTTAGAAAACGCTTAGGGAGCCTGACTGATAATGAAAGATCCTCTGAAGCATTAGTTGCGATATTTTCAGTGATTTCAACTGTTGGGTCTGTATAGAATGTGAAAGTAAGCTCAAGAAATTTGAGACCTTTATCTTTACTGTAGTGTCCTAGCATCTCTTCATTGAAAGTTCTTGTTGGATAGAATGTACCTACCCAGTCATCGAATTTGTAACCGGCAGTTCCTATATAGGTTGGGGTGTCATTGTGTAAAAGCATTTTCGTTCCTTATCACTGTTATATTAGCACATAATAAATTGTGCTGTGTTATGTTATAAAGAATAAATATGCCCTTTTCTTGTTCAAAGCAAGAATAACTTGTAAAAAAAGAAAAAAGACTATTGACTTGTTGTAAGTCTTTTGATAGATTTCGTGATTCGTAAAGCAATGCAATGCGCTCATAGCTCAGCTGGATAGAGCAACGGACTTCTAATCCGTAGGTCGTAGGTTCGAATCCTCCTGAGCGCGTTATTTGTTTAAGGTTATGGTGGATGTAGCTCAGTTGGTAGAGCCCTGGTTTGTGGTACCAGTTGTCGCGGGTTCAATCCCCGTCATTCACCCTTTCTTTTTTCGAGGCATTTGCGAGTGTGGCGGAATTGGTAGACGCGCTGGACTTAGGATCCAGTGTCTTAACGACGTGGGGGTTCAAGTCCC
Source organism: Denitrovibrio sp. (assembly GCA_002869185.1). GTDB lineage: Bacteria > Chrysiogenota > Deferribacteres > Deferribacterales > Geovibrionaceae > Denitrovibrio. The sequence goes on from PKTN01000005.1 coordinate 432,907, forward strand.
TTCACTCGCATTTCAATGTCTTTTAATCTTTCAAATAGTTTTTTAAGCGGGTGTAGCTCAGCTGGTAGAGCGCGACCTTGCCAAGGTTGAGGTCGCCGGTTCGAGTCCGGTCACCCGCTTTTCTATATATTCTAAGGAGAAATCAAATATGAAAGTTACTGTTGCAGATAAGGAAAAATCTCAAAAAGAACTCAGTGTGGAAATTCCTGCTGAAGATTATAAAGCTGTGTTTAACGCAGAGCTTGCAAAAGTTTCTAAAACTATCAAAATCCAAGGTTTTAGAGAAGGTAAAGCACCTGAAGATAGAGTCCTTAAAGAGAAAGGTCATGCTATCCGTGTTCAGGCTCTCGAGCTTGTTGTTAACGAGGCTGTTAAAAACGCAATAGAAGAGAACGACATCAGAGCAATGGGGCAGCCAGAAGTTAAAGATGTTAAATTCGAAGATGACGATAACCCTATTACATTTAAAGTATTCGTAGATGTCTTTCCTGTAGTAGAGATCGATAAATATAAAGGCTTCGATTTCGTTAAAGAAGTTAACGAAGTTGCACCAGAAGATATCGAAACTGTTCTTGAAAACCTCCGTAACCAAAAAGCTGCTTTCGAGCCAATTGAAGAGGACGACGCTGTTGTTGCTATGGGTGACATGGCTGTTATGGACTTCGAAGGTTCTATGAACGGTGAGATTATCGATAACGCTTGTGCTAAAGACTTTTCACTTGAAATCGGTTCAGGTCAATTTGTTCCTGGATTCGAAGAGCAAGTTGTAGGCTTTAAAAAAGGCGAGAAAAAAGACATAGTTGTTACCTTTCCTGAAAACTATCAGGAGCCTTCAATGGCTGGTCAGCCTGTAACTTTTGGAGTTACAATCAACGAAATCAAAAGAAAAGCTATTCCTGAGCTTGATGATGAATTCGCTAAAGATGTAAACGAGAAGTACTAGACTGTTGCTATCCTTAAAGAAGAAATCGAAAAAGATCTTAAGCTTGAGTCTGATGAGCTTGCTAAAGATGCAATATACAACCAAGTCCTTGACAAAATCATCGAAGAGAACCCTTTTGAAATCCCAATGGTAATGGTAAAAGAGCAGGCTGACAGACTTGTTGAGCAGTCACTCCGCCAGTACGCACAGTATGGTATAGACCCTGCACAAATGGGAATCGACAAAGAGATGCTCGCACAACAAAATTACCCAACTGCTGAAAAGCAGGTAAAAAGCGCTCTTGTTATTAACAAGATTGCCGATATAGAGAACATCAACCCTACTGACGAAGATCTAGACAAAGCTCTTGATGAATTCGCAGTTAGATACGAGAAGACAAAAGATGAGCTTAAAAAAGAGCTTGAGCAGTATGGTGGAATGCAGTCATTCCAGAATACAGTTTTCACTAACATGGTGTATGACGTTCTTATGACTGAAAACAAAATTACTGAAAAAGCTATCTCTAAAGCAGAAAGAGATGCAAGAGTTGCCGAAGCCGCAAAAGAGGCTGGCGAGGAAGCGTAAACAATGAGCTATTATGTCCCATACGTAATTGAGCAGACAGGCAGAGGGGAGAGATCATACGATATCTATTCCCGACTTCTGAAAGATAGAATTATATTTCTAGGTTCTCAGGTTGAGAGCGGTGTAGCAAACTCTATTGTTGCACAGATGCTTTTCTTAGAAGCTGATGACCCTGACAAAGATATCTTCCTATACATTAACAGCCCTGGTGGCTCAGTTAGTGATGGTATGGCTATCTTTGATACTATGAACTATATCAAACCTGACGTATCTACTATCTGTATTGGTCAGGCTGCGAGCATGGGCGCTGTCCTTCTCGCTGCTGGCGCGAAAGGTAAGAGATTCGCAGTGCCAAATGCGAGAGTTATGATCCATCAAGTTATGGGTGGTGCTCAGGGGCAAGCAACTGATATAGAAATTCAGGCGAAAGAAATTCTCAGAATCAAAAAAGTCTTAACAGACATACTCGTTGGTGCTACAGGGAAAACCTATGATCAGATCGAAAAAGATTCCGATAGAGATTACTTTATGAGTGCTCTAGAGGCTAAAGAGTATGGTATTATAGACGATGTATTCACCAATAGAACTTGATAAAACTTTATAAGCGAATATCTTGTTGAGAGAATTCAGTTTCGTATACCTGAGGTGAAATCGATGGCAAAAGAAAAGAAAGAATCACTCTCCTGTTCTTTTTGTGGAAAGAGTCAGGATGAAGTTAAAAAACTCATAGCTGGCCCGAATGTATTCATTTGTAATGAATGTATCGAGCTTTGCAATGAGATACTAAAAGAAGACTTAGACGAGTTCAGTGGTGAGGAGCAAGTATTCAACCTCCTTACACCTGTTGAGCTAAAAGCCAAACTCGATGATTACGTTATCGGACAGCACGATGCTAAGAAGATTCTTAGTGTTGCTGTGCATAACCACTATAAAAGAGTACTACACGGTAAAAAATCTGACGTAGAACTCGAAAAGAGTAACATACTTCTTCTCGGTCCTACCGGAACAGGTAAAACTCTCCTCGCTAGAACACTTGCTAGAGTTCTGAATGTACCATTCGCAATTGCAGATGCTACAACACTTACAGAAGCTGGCTACGTGGGCGAAGACGTTGAGAATGTTGTTCTTAAACTTCTCCAAAATGCTGACTATGATGTTGAGCGTACCCAAAAAGGTATTATCTTCATCGACGAAATAGATAAGATTTCCAAAAAGACAGATTCACCATCCATCACTCGTGATGTTAGTGGTGAAGGTGTTCAGCAAGCTCTTCTCAAGATCATTGAAGGGACTATAGCTAATGTTCCACCACAGGGTGGACGTAAACACCCACAGCAGGACTATATACAAGTGGATACATCAAATATCCTCTTTATGGTCGGCGGTGCTTTTGACTATCTTGACGAAGTTATCAAAAAGAGAGTTGCTAAAAAGTCACTCGGTTTTGCTCATAGCAAAGAAGACGCGACTGAAGAAAAGAAGGGCGAGCTGTCTCGCTTCGAGCTTCTTAGTGAGCTACAGCCTGATGACCTTGTTAAATATGGTCTTATCCCTGAGTTCGTTGGTAGACTCCCTGTTGCTGCTGCACTTGAAGACCTCGACGAGGACACACTCGTTCGTATCCTTCAGGAGCCAAAGAATAGTCTTATCAAACAGTACGAGCAGATGTTCAAGTTCGACGATGTTAAACTTACATTTACTAATAGCGCACTTAAAGCTATTGCGAGAAAGGCTCTCACTAGAAAGACTGGTGCGAGAGGACTTCGCTCTATCCTTGAGGAAGCATTGATGGAGATTATGTATACTATCCCTTCAGAAGAAGGTATCCAAGAGTGCATAATCAACGAAGATGTTGTGAATGAGAATGGGAAGCCTATTCTTATGTACGAGAACAAGAAAGAAACAGCTTAATTTGTCCCTGAAAACTACTCTCTACTGCGTTGTTTCTTGATCGCTCGCAACACATACTTTTTGTATGCTTTTGCTCGCCTCTCAAGAAGCCGCCTTGTATAGCTTGTTTTACAGGAACAAATAACTTAAATAATATAAAAGGGGTAGCCAATTGGTTGCCCTTTTTTTTTTAAGGTTTATAATAACCCCTACACGCTCCTAAAGTGATAAGTAAATCGTAGCAATTGACAAACAGGAACGCTTGCAGATGGGAACACAAAACGTCAACTTATAATAGAAGGTAACCTTATGGATAGAATAGAACAATATACGCTGATACCACTTAGAGATATGGTGATTTTTCCTTATATGATTTCGCCAATTTTTGTTGGAAGGGATAAATCTGTTAACGCTGTGGATTACGCAGAGGAATCGGGTAGTAATATCTTTTTCGTTTTGCAAAAGGATGATGAGATAGACGACCCTGATATGGATGAGCTCTATACTACTGGTGTCGTAGCTAAAATACTACAAGTCCTTAAACTTCCAGACGGTACAGTAAAGCTACTTGTCGAAGGTTTACAGAGGGGACGCATCCTTAGTGTGGCGGACGAGAGGGATTGCCTGTTCGCTAATGTGACTTTGCTTGAAGATGAAGATGTGGATGTAGATGAAGAACCAGCTCTGTTTAAGATGCTTGCTGAAAGCTTTAATATATATGCTGAGATTTCAAAGAAGATAAACGAAAATATATTACAGTCTATTTCTGAAATAGATGAAATAGGACGTCTTGCGTATTCTATCGCTACAAATATGCCAATGCAGAATGATGAACATCAAACGATTATCGAGATGGATAACTCCACTGAAAGGGTAGAGAAGATTATTGAGTTGGTCCAGACATATATCGAGCTGACAAAGATGGATACCCGTATCAGGCAGAAGGTTAAGAACCAGATGTCTAAAGCTCAGAAGGAATATTATCTCGGTGAGCAGGTTAAGGCTATTAACGAAGAGCTCGGTAAAGATGATGATTTTAAAGCTGATATGGAAGAGATCGAAGAGAAGATATCTAATGCTAAGCTATCTGAAACCGTAAAGGATAGAGCGAATAGAGAGTTCAAAAAACTCAAGATGATGTCACCTATGTCAGCCGAGGCTACTGTTAGCCGTAACTACTTGGATTGGCTTTTGGCTCTACCTTGGGGTGAGTATACAGAGGACGATCTTCAGATAGGGAACGCAGAAAAGATACTCGATAGAGATCACTTCGGCTTAGAGAAACCAAAAGATCGTATATTAGAATTTCTCGCAGTGAAGAAACTCGCTGGTAACATAAAAGGTCCTATTATATGTTTCGCTGGCCCTCCTGGGGTTGGTAAAACATCACTCGCAAAATCTATAGCAGAGGCGATGGGTAGGAAATTTGTTCGTATGTCACTCGGAGGCATGCGTGATGAGGCGGAGATAAGAGGGCATAGGAAAACATATATCGGTTCAATGCCCGGCAAGGTCCTTCAATCGTTAAAAAAAGCTGGTAGTTCTAATCCTGTATTTTTACTTGACGAAATAGACAAGCTCGGCTCAGATTTTAGAGGTGACCCGTCATCTGCTCTTCTTGAGGTTTTAGACCCTGAGCAGAACAATACATTTATGGATCACTACCTTGAAGTTGAGTACGACCTTTCAAAAGTATTTTTTATTACTACCGCAAATAACGTTGGTAACATCCCTAGACCGCTCCTTGACAGGATGGAAGTGATTTACGTTAGTGGCTATACAGAGAGAGAAAAACTTGAGATAGCTAAGCGTTTTCTCGTTCCGAAACTGTTAAAAGAACATAAACTTGATGATGAATATAAAGCAACAGTAGCTGAACCTGCGATATTAGAGATTATCAGAGGCTACACAAAAGAGGCTGGTGTAAGGAATCTCGAAAGAGAAATAGCATCAGTTGTCCGTAAATGTGTGAAAATGATAGTGACTAAGCCTAATCTGAAATCAGTGAAGGTGACTAAGGCTACTATAGAAAAAATGCTCGGGATTCCGAAATTCCGATTCGAAGATATTCCTAACGCCCGTGAGATTGGTGTTGCTACTGGAATGGCGTGGACACCTTATGGTGGAGACATACTCCAGATAGAGGTTGCTGTCTCTCGCGGTAAAGGGATAATGCAGGTTACAGGTAAGCTTGGCGACGTTATGCAAGAGTCCGCAAAGACAGCTTTCACCGTTGTGAAGAGCCATGCATCTATGTTCAAGATACCTGCTAGTAAGTTCTCAGAGATGGATATACACGTGCACGTACCTGAGGGTGCTGTGCCAAAGGATGGTCCGTCTGCTGGTATCGCTATGGCTACTGCGATTATGTCTGCACTTACTGAGAGAGAGGTAAGGTGTGATGTTTCCATGACAGGAGAGATCACCTTGCGAGGCAGAGTGCTAGCGATTGGTGGTCTCAAAGAAAAGGTATTAGCGGCTCATAGAGCTGGTGTCAGAGAGATCATCATTCCGAATGTTAATGATAAGGACTTGACAGATATTCCCGCTGATGTTAAAAATGTAGTTCGGTTTCACCTTGTTGAGTCAATCGATGAGGTTTTTGAAATCGTAATAACTTAAAACCCTAAGAAAGGATGTGAGTACTGTGGCAGTAAATGCAGTAGTACGCGTCGACGGCGATAACGTCGACTACGCGCTTAAACTTCTCAAGAAGAAGATCGAGCGTGAAGGTCTCATTAGAGAGATCAAAAAGTATACTTATTACGAGAAGCCTACAGAGGTTCGTCGTAAAAAGCTTCTTAAAGCTCGTAGAAAGCAGCAGAAGCTTCAGCGTAAGATCGCTGAAAAATACAAATACTATTAAGGGGCTAACCTGAAGAGGGTGGTTTCAAAGTAGATTGGTGCAGAAATGTACTTATTTGTATTAACGTCGAGAGGCGTAAAATGTAAATGAATAGTCGGTTGAATAATCGGCTGTCTTTATAGTAAGACCGTTAGAGCTTTTGCCCTAACGGTCTTTTTTTTGAGGTAGTAGACAGAACACCATTGAGCAATGTTATTTGCTCGATAAACTCTATTAACGTAACTCAAGAACCCATGAGTTATACCCAGGTTTGTATACAGTTCCGTCAGCAGTTTGTGCTAGTCCAAATGATGTAATTATTGCTCCATCCATAGTCCATACAGATACCTTGCCACCATCAGTA
>PKTN01000004.1 GCA_002869185.1 Denitrovibrio sp.
AGAGTACACAATTGTAGGACTTGATACAGCTAGAGAGAACTTGACAGCATCAGAGTCTAGAATCCGTGACCTTGACTTTGCTCAGGAAATGACAGAGTTCACAAAGAATCAGATTCTTAACCAAGCTGGAACAGCAATGCTGTCTCAGGCTAACTCATTGCCTCAAATGGCTCTTCAGCTTATCGGCTAATGAAATAGTTCGTTATAAGACAATAAATATAAAAAAGGCGGTCGCAAGACCGCCTTTTTTTATGTAATATTTTTGGTAATTTAGCTAGGAATGAGCCGGAAATTAGATAGCAGGGTTGGCTCTCTTTCAATAATCAACTAGTCGTTGGTTAGTCGTGACGTGGACGTTCCTTAACAATAAGGTAAGCTTCTTTCATTTTACGATAAATCTCTTCGTCAGAGACCTTGTTACGTGCTGCACTCATATTATGCTCTTCGGAGTGATAGCAAGGTGGAAGGGAATTGAGGGTAATAGCCATAACATCGAGAACACAACTTCTACATACGCAAAGGTCGGGATTATGGTCGAGAAATACAGGAAAAATTTCCCATGCTCTTTGCTCATTAATGTTTTTAAGCATTTCGATGTCATATTGATTGATTTGAATCATAAAATCACCTACAATTTTTTTCATACCTAATGTCTTAACAATCTAACACTATGGGGTGATTCATGCAAGATAAAATGGCTGTTATTGGAGCTGGAAGCTGGGGTACTGCTTTGGCTGAACTTGTTGCGAGCAATGGCATTAAAGTCGAGATGTTTGCTTTTGAAGAGGACCTCGTAAGAGATATAAACGAAAAAAATGAAAATACAGTCTTTTTGCCTGGTCAGAAACTTTCTGAAAATATTTCAGCTAAGACCTTCGATCAACTAAAGACGCTAGATACAGACAGGGTTATCTGGGTGGTTCCTACGCAGTTTTCTAGAAGAGTTGCGACAGAGTATAAAGATGCATTTACTGGCAGAAAAGTACTGATAGCGACAAAGGGTATAGAGGTTGATACTGGAGATTTGATCGTTCATGTTCTGCGTGACTGTTTCGATGCGGAATTTTCTATACTATCGGGACCATCATTTGCAAAGGAAGTAGCAGCGAAAAAACCTACAGCTGTTAGTATCGCATCCCCAAATGAAAATGATGCTAAGTGGTGGCAGAAGGCTCTTTCAGCTGATTTTTTCAGGGCTTACTATATAGACGATGTGGCTGGTGTAGAGGTTGGCGGAGCTATCAAGAACGTTATAGCGATCGCTACAGGTATTGCCGATGGATTGGGCTTTGGTTACAACGCAAGGGCGGCACTCATTACTCGAGGTCTTGCAGAGATAGCTAGGCTAGGTGTTGCTGTTGGTGGCAAGCCTGAGACATTTATGGGGTTATCTGGAATGGGTGACTTAGTTCTTACCTGTACAGGTGATCTATCAAGGAACCGTACAGTAGGGCTTAAGATAGCTGAAGGAATGACTTTAGAAGAGATAACAGGGAGCATGAAGATGGTTGCTGAGGGAGTTTACACAACGATGGCAGCCAAGAAACTTGCAGAGCGCTTGGGGGTGGATACTCCAATCATAAACGAAGTGTTTGCTATACTGTATCTTGAAAAGAAACCGTATGACTCTGTAGCGACCCTTATGGGCAGACCTTTGAAAAGTGAAAAGCTGGAAGGCTAATAAATGAAAATTATAATCGACGGAAGCTATATCGCTTTCAGAACTTACCATAAATCACCACCTTTAGTTAATTCTAAAGGTATTCCTACGTCTGTCCTTCACGGGGTTATGCAGACTATTATTACTCAGATAAAAAAATATGGGATAGAAAATGTAGCTGTTGTTTTTGATGCAAAAGGTGAGAACCGCAGACATAAGATTCACCCTGAATATAAGGCAACTAGGGACGCGACTCCAGAGGATCTCGGTATTCAGTTTGGTATCATGGACGAGATCATACCTCTAATGGGTGTTGCATATTATAAGATTGATGGTTATGAGGGTGATGATATCATGGCGACCCTCGCTGCCAACACTGATGATGAAGTCGTGCTACTGACTAAAGATAAAGACTTGTTCCAGATAGTCGATGACAGGGTCAAGATTTATGATTCGCAAAAGAGTGAATTCTTAGGTCCTGAGATGGTCATCGAAAAATTCGGAATACAGCCAGAGAAGGTTCGTGAGCTGTTAGCTTTGGCTGGTGATACTGCTGATAATATCCCGGGTGTGCCAGGGGTAGGGGTTAAGACTGCTGCCAAATTATTAATCGAATATGGGACGCTTGATGGTATATACGAGAATGTTGATAGCGTTAAAGGGAAACTCAAAGACAAGCTTATTGATAATAAAGACAAGGCTTATTTAAGCTATGACCTAGTAGAGCTTGACGTTCTCCCAGAAGATCCAAAGATCGAAATCATAGAGGACAAAGAGGCTCTTAGTACGAAGCTTTTAGAGCTGGAGTTGAAGACTATACATGCGAAGCTATGTTCTGGTGAGGCGGCTACTGAAGCCGTAGAATCGAACATCCCAGAGGTAGAAGAGGGTGATGTCGACAGTGTGCAGATTGCAATCTATGTGGATGGTAAGATGTACGTCACTGACGGTAAAAAATACTGTGAGCGAGATGGGCACAATATAGAAGATGCTCAATATTATTATGATGTAAAAAGTATATACAGATATAATGGTTTAAGAGTTGATGGTGCTAAAGATGTGTTCCTTATGAGCTGGTTGAATGATCCAGATTCTGGTGGGATAAGCAAAGGGAAGACAGATTCTCTTGAACAGTTCATCGGGAATATTGTTGCGAATGCTGAGTCAGAGTATAAAAAACTAGATGAAAACGGACTTATGGACGTTTATATGAATATGGAGCTCCCAGTGGCTTATTGCCTTGGGAAGATGGAGAACAATGGGATAGGCTTTGACAAGGAGATCATGAAAAAGATTGCTGATCAGCTTCAAGACGAGGTTGCTATAATCAGTGACACTATCAAGAATTTTGTCGGGCGTGATATAAATCTGAATTCACCAAAGCAACTTCAAGGATTTTTGTTTGATGAGTTAGGGCTCGAAGGATTGAAAAAGACTAAGAGTGGTTTCTCTACTGACGAAGAATCTCTGCGTGGGATGATACCTTTTAATCCACTGTATGCTCACATCTTAGAAGATATTTTAAAGTATAGAGAGCTGGCGAAGCTACTATCTACATATGCTCTACCACTTGAAACTTATGTTAACGAAGAGACAGGGCGGATACATTCGTCATTCAGGCAGAACGGAACAGCTACTGGTAGACTCTCTTCTGTTAGCCCAAACATGCAAAATATTCCTATTAAGGGAAAATATAGTGTGAAACTGAGAGAGGCATTTATACCTCGTGATGGGTATAGCTTTGTGTCGTTTGACTATTCCCAGATAGAGCTTCGGATTTTGGCTCACCTAACAGAGGATGAACGCCTGACTGAGGCTTATAAGAATAACGAGGACATACATACAAAAACAGCGTCTGGCATCTTTGGTGTTGCGCCAGAGGGTGTAAACTCAGATATGAGAAGGCTAGCTAAGGCTGTAAACTTCGGAATATTATACGGGCTTTCTGCATTTGGACTATCTAGAGATACTGGTGTCCCAGTGAAAGAGGCGAAGACTTTCATAAATAAATATTTTGCCGCTTACCCTAAAGTAAAGGGCTTTATAGAGAATATAGCTAAAGATACAAGGCGTACAGGTTACGCTATGACACTTGCTGGCAGGAAAAGATTCATACGTGAGATCAATAGCAAAAACAAGACAGTAGCCATGCGTGGGGAACGAATCGCAACAAATGTTCCGATGCAGGGGTCTGCTGCTGACATTATTAAGCTTGCGATGGTTCAGTGTCAGGCACTTTTGGACGATAAAGAATATAATGCGCTTGTTGTGCTTCAGGTACATGACGAACTTGTCTTTGAAGTACTCGATAGTGATGTTGAAGCCTTTTCAAAGAGGGTTAAGGATATTATGGAGAGTGTTATGGAACTTAATGTTCCGCTTGTTGTGAATGGTGCCACAGGTAAAAATCTTGGAGAGCTGAAATAATGGAAAAAGTAAACAATATGATCAAAGAGAACTCAAACCTTAAGGAAGAGCTTACTAGTCTGATGGATTTAGTGAAACAGAATGAAGCTAAACATGAAGGGTTTAAGGCTGTTGAATTCGCTTTTTTACTCGCTGAATCACTAAAGGAGATCATAGAGAAACCACTTAGATACCTTGAAGATATATTTGGTGTGGATAGAGCAGTACTTTTTATTAATGCTGATGAACTCGACTTTGATAGAGAGACTAATAATATGGAATACCGTTTATTCTTTATGCCACCTTCAGTCTTTAAAACTTTTTTCCTAGAGAAAAGACCGTACAATTCTGATAATAAACTCCATATGATAAATGAATTTGATGTTTATGACGATATGGGTTCTTATCTTTTTGCTCCTCTTATGCAGGGTGATAAGATAATAGGTAGCCTTAACCTCTACGCTAGAGATGAGAGTAAGTTTGGTGGTGAGATTTCTAAGGATTTTATAAAGGATCTAGCCTCCATCGCAGCCGTCTCAGTTCAGAAGCTATATAACACAGAGATAATTTTTAAGCAGACTAGGACGGATTTTCTTACCGGTGCTTATAACAAGCTTGCTATGTCGGAGTTCTTAGAAATTTTCATGTCGAAATATATCAGACATGACCAAGGCTTCGTTTTTATCCTCATGGATATTGATAATTTTAAACAAATAAACGATACTGCCGGTCACCTGACTGGTGATACAATAATAAAAGAGATTAGTGACGAGATTAAAGATGGACTCAGAACGAGCGATATTTTAGGCCGTTTTGGTGGTGACGAGTTTTATATGCTTGTCCCTTATGCTAATATAGAGAACTTATTTATTCTTGTGGAACGTCTACAGGATATAGGTAAGAAGGTATTTAACGCATATGGTTTTGCTGAAGTGGCATCACTCTCTGGTGGCGTTGTGTCTGTCCCTGGTGATATCACAGTAGATGATACAGGCGAGGATATTGTACGGATGGCTGACGGTAGACTTTACCACAGCAAGCGAAACGGAAAAGGTTTTTTTACAGGTGTATAGATGATAATTAGAAAAGATGACAAAAAACTGCAAGACATCCTAAATAGGGGCGAGATACTCGAAGGTGAGTACCTGCAGACAGTTTTGGATATAATAGATAATGTTAAAAAGAATGGCGATAAGGCACTTGCTGATTACTCGCTTAAATTTGATAAATACGATATTGCATCGAATGGTATGGAGATTAGTAAGGGTGAGATGAAATCTGCTTGGGACGATCTTGACGATGAGCTTAAGGGCGCACTCGAAAGAGCCAAGGCTAATGTTGTCTCCTTTAACGAAAAGCAGTTAGAAAACACTTGGATGTACGAAAAGACACCGGGAACTTTTCTTGGGCAGAAGGTTACAGCATTAGAATCCGTTGGTGTATATGTACCGGGTGGTAAAGCTGTTTATCCTTCGTCTGTGTTGATGAATGTATTGCCTGCGAAGGTGGCTGGAGTTGACGAGATAATTATGGTGACCCCTGCTACTGGCGGAGAAGTTAATAAGGTTGTCTTGGCTGCTGCTTACCTTGCTGGTGTCGATAGAGGATTTAAGATAGGTGGAGCTCAGGCTGTTGCGGCTCTTGCTTACGGTACTGAGACTGTCCCTAGAGTTTGTAAGATCGTAGGACCTGGGAATATATATGTCGCTCTCGCTAAGAAGATGGTCTTTGGTCAGGTTGATATAGATATGATCGCAGGACCTAGTGAGATTCTTATAGTTGCGGATAGCACAGCTGATGCTGACTATGTTGCGGCTGATATGCTTTCGCAGGCTGAGCACGACGAGCTTGCGTCTGCTATAGTTGTTACTGACGATATGGAACTCGCTAAAGAGATAGAGAATAGCGTTTACGCTCAGCTAGAAGAGCTTCCTAAGAAGGATATAGCTAGAAAATCTATTGAGAGATTCGGAGCTATTATCGTTACTGATGATTTAGCTGAAGCGGCTGATATTACAAATGAGATAGCTGTTGAACACCTTGAACTTTGTGTGGCTAACCCAATGGAATACATGCTGAAAATTAGAAACGCTGGTGCGATCTTTTTAGGGTCTAACACTCCGGAACCAGTCGGTGATTACTACGCAGGACCAAACCACGTCCTTCCTACTGGTGGAACAGCAAAGTTTTTCTCACCACTCGGAACATACGATTTTCAGAAGAAATCTAGCATAATCTATTATTCCAAAGAACAGCTTATGGCTGATATGGATGACATACGCATACTTTCAGAATCTGAGGAGTTGATCGCTCACCGCAACTCGGTTGTGATACGAAAGGAAGACAGCCTATAAGCTTCGTACTGCTACGTGCTGATTTCACCTGCTTGACTCATGTACTTTTGAGTACACTCGTTTGCGTAAGATAAAATCTTCCTCGCATTACTCGCTTCTAGCCCATCTTCGGCTTTAATGAAATTTACAAGAATAGAGAGTTAGTTGCAGATAGATTCGCATGGGATGCCGTCGTGATCTCTGTCGAGTTTGCTTAACCCACAGCTCTTCAAATAAAAAAGAGCTTCGGAGCAGGATGACATTTGCGAGCATTTGGTTTTCGTTCCGCATTTATATGATGGGGTTGCATAGGCTAGTTTGTTTTCGAAGCAGGTTAGCTTTTCGTTATTAAGGTATACATCTGCTACTAATCTGAAATATTTTCCTCTTCCGATGTTTCTTAAAGATACATTTTTGCTGTTACCTATCTTGTCTATTAATTCATTCTTTGCGTATAAGCCTAAGCTTTTCTCGGCAGCATCTGTTGATCTAATCTCTGGTGAGTCGCAGTCACGCATTCTTACAGAGATATTTTTTCCTAAAACCTCAGACCATCCATCTATATCGCAGATGATGGTATCGCCATCAATTACTCGTATGATATTACACTCTTCATTTGGATAGGAGTATGCACAAGCAAAAAGAAATACAATTATTAGAATGATAAATTGCTTCATGTGTAATTAAAACACATTGTGTAAATAAGGGTAGGTGTGTATGCTAGACCGGTATCTAATTATATTAGGTTCGCTAAGTCAGCTCCTAGTTTTTCAGCTTGTCTTAGGTAGTTTTCGTGTTTAGTGATCGCACCTTTATCAAAGATCCCTAATACTGCCAATTCGTTTATGACTTCGTACCCCATTGCCTCAAGTGGCATCTTCATAGCTTCGATAGTGAATCCAAAGTCCTTTTTTGTTATCTGTTCAGAAACACCAGCGACAACAGCTTTTCGCCCTTGGTTAGCTAGTCTGCTACTCCATCCATTTGGACGAGGCTCAGTAAAGTCATAAAAGCAATACATCCTATCTATAAATGCTTTCATCCATGCGGTTATATTATAATTGTGTACTGGTGATATTAGGAATAGCCCTTGAGAATCGATAATTTTTTGGTATATTCCTGTCATGTCGTCTTTTAGGGTAGAGCAGGTTTTTGTCTTTCTGCATGCTTCGCACCCTATGCATGGTGAAATATTAAGTTTACTAAGTTGGATAATTTCAGACTCTACGCCAGCTTCATTTGCACCTTTAGCAAAGTTTTTTATGAGATTGTCTGAGTTTCCGCCTCTTCTTGGGCTGGCACCTATTATGAGAATTCTTTTCATATGATTATCCTATTAGCTTGTAGCTTTGCTTATCCTTACCTTTATGCAGGAATTTGATAAGGATAAAATAGAGCCCAGTTGCTCCGAGGGTTGCAAATGCTGTGATTAACTGATTATCCAGAAATTTATCTAATATGAGAGCAGTGATAAGCATGATTATAAGTGGCGCTATGTATATAGTGAATAGAGATTTGTAGAAACTGTTTTTTTGGATGCCTATTTCGACGACATCGCCTGCCTTAAGGTGTGATGAATTACGGAATCTAAGCTTGATGTCTGTACCGTCTGTTAGTGAGCATGAACTCTTTTCGCCACATGCTGAACAGGCGCTTGCTCTTGCTACCTCAACTGTTGCTGTCCCATTTTCATCTATATCAATAACTATTGCTTTATGTTTCAGTATGTCAGACATTAACTTACTTTTTCCTTGGGTCGTACTCTAAATCTGCTTTTGGGTCGACCATAATTACTTTGCCAACATTTTGGTTATATATAAATTTAGTTCCTGTCCTCTCTTCAGGGACGTAGTACTCCGTACTGTATATTACAATATTAATCCCTTCGAAGATTTTGTCTTTAGCTAATACATATGGCATAGGGTGCATAGATTTAGTTATGAGAGTTTCGATTTCGTCGTCGATGCCATCATATTTCTCAAATAGAGCTTTTCTATGAGCAATAATTTTTTTAAGTTGCTCTTTGATCTTTATATCTGGATTAGCTTTCGCTAAAGATTTGATTTTTTTGTCTGTCTCTTTAAGTGTTTTTTCAATATTAGCCTTTTGGGCAATAAACTTTTCGACTCTGTCATTCAGAGAGTACTTCACTCCAACATGTAGAGAGAATCCACTACTGTTTGCCATTCCTATGTGTTTGGCTTCGATAGAGCTGAATGCGTGTAGTTCGCCACTGTTGATAACGCCATCGCCAGATAAAGCAAGGATCTCCCCCTCACAAAATATCTTAGCATTATAGCAATAGTTTTTAATGATTACCGCAATGCCAGCATATATCTCTGCACCCTCTATGAAATCTGCGGTGACTCTATTGCCGGCTTTTGTTATACCTTTGCCTGTAGATATGATACCAGTTCTTACTGTTATGTCGTCCGTAGCGTATAGGTCGCAGTCTCTTGCTGTTCCCCATATTACGATGTTTTTAGCTCGTATCTCGAATCCACTCAGAACATCACCAGACACAGTGACAGTTCCATGAAAGTCTATGTTCACTTCAGAGAAATCGACATCTCCGTCAACAGCGTATATAGGATTAACATTTAGTCTGCTGTTTATAAAGGTTACGTGTCCGCCAACTAGAGCTTGAAACATATATTTCTCTTCGTTGTATGTGACTCCGTTCCCTTTGTTTATAGTTACTTTCTTACCTTTGACTGCTGGGATATCTTCACCAAGAACGGTTTTCCCGTCAACGCCTGGAGTTTCTGGGATATAAGTGATGAGGTTGTCGTCCTCTTCCACCATGATGATATTATTAATATTTTTGAAATCTACACTACCGTCAGCAAGCTCTTTAGGCTTTTTCTCTTCGATTTCGAAATGGAGTTTATATTGAGCATCTCTACCGTCAATCTTCTCAATCCCTTCTGCTATGACATCCTCATATATAATATGACCTTCAGTGTATTTCTCGAAACACTCTTTGAATGTATCCCAGTTTATAAGCTCAGGGTCAAGCTTCTGTTCATCAAGTATGAAGTCTTCTACTGCCTCGTTGTCAAGTTGCCCACCTAAGTTTAGTGGGGGGAAGAGGCTAAGTTTTGCTTTCATACCATCATTAGTGATATCTAGAGATAGTCCAGCACCTTTGTCAACGAAGGAGTCTATATAGATAGATGCAGTATCGTCACTTTCGTATTCTATTCTAAAGTCGTTACGCCCTATACGATATGCCTTCTCTATTAGGTCATGGAGTTCAGCATGCTCAATGTGTTTTGTGGTTTTGAGTACAATATTACTCATAGCTATTTCATTTTAGATAATGCACCGAGCAGTTTTTCAGCTCTTGCATGTGATTCGTTAAGTTTTAAGCACTCTTTAAGTTGCTTCTTAGCACTGGAGACGTAGCCTGTTAAAGCTAGAGTCTCCGCTAGCATGTATCTGAATTCTGCATCCTCTGGCTTTGATGCGGCCGCAGCTGCAAAGTATCGTTTTGCTTCTTCAGTCTTTTCGTCCTTTAAAAGCGACATGCCTATTGTGTATAGCTCGTGAGGTTCTTTGTTTTGAACGAATTTTTTAATAGTGGAGAAGAGCTCGTTGTATAGCCCTGTGTCACTCTGATTTATAGATAGAACTGTGATCTCTCCAATGAGATTATTATTCAGAAAGACGTGAGCCACTGTATTGTCTCCTGCACTCTTTTCCATAAAGATACTCAGGTCTCCAACACTCACTTCACTATATTCTTGAACATCGAGGCTTGTTATTGACTTACGTACAAACAGAGGGACAAGACCGACCTGCTCATGGAAGAAGTGTTTAGCAAAACTTTTAGCACTGTCAAAGCCTAGAATCTTCATCCTTTTATAAACAGGTTCGAGTGAAGACGTATTGTTCATTATGATATACCCATAATCTGGGTTATGGAATGTTACGGATATTCTATCTGAATCATTGTCGATTGAAGACAGATGAAAATTGTCTGGAATTATAATGTTAAATGCCAATGGGAGAGGTTCAAACTCGTCTGTGTAAGGCTTCTCTTCATAGCTGTATTTATTATAGTTAGGGAAATTATTCCAATTGTTCTTTGCCCATAGTGAAACATATGCCGCAGTTATAAGAGTAAGGAACCAGAAGAAGAATATAAATATTCCAGCAAGACCACGCTTATATTCGAATCTAACTCGGAATTGTTTTTGGTTTAGATAGAGGATTATAAAGGCTAGAAATATGATGCTAGCAATTATTTTCCATTTAAATGGGGCGACACCAAACAGGAAGACTCTGAGTATGACCCCTGTGTAGCATATAGCCATCGCCATAACAGCGTAGTATCTACTATAAACGTAACCTCGGAACAGCATATAGCCGGTCTGTAGCATAAGAAATGCAAAGACAGCTACTACTACATAGTTAGTTATAGCCAAAACCCGACTAGTGCTATCAACGAGCATGTCTGGGTTAAGGGCATAGATTAGTCCCTTGTCGACCGCGACGAGCAGTCCAGCAAGCATTACAAGTGGCCCCAAAATTGTGAAGCCTGGTACTTTTTTAGTAGATGAATAGTAAGACATAAGTCATTTTATCAAATGGAATTTTTTTTGAAAAGCCTTATTGTTAAACAAAACTATCTAATTGTCTCTGCCAGCGTTTTTGAGCAGGTCTGACAGCTAATATGTGGACGAAAGATATTATAAAAAAAAGATAGAAAAACTTTAGGTTGGCACTTGTTATATAGATAATAAGCCCGAATAGTGTGATGGTTTCTGACATTGCCATTTTCGCAATTGCTGAAAACATCATTTTTCTGCCTAATTGATGAGTGTTTAAACAACCCTTAATAAAGAAGCTGTCTGAAATATACGCAAGCGGGAATGATAGAATGGTGAGTACCATAAAGACTAGCCCCATCTTTTGCATAGTTTCGAAATTAAGAAATCTAAAGACAGCAAAATGAAATGTTTCAACCGCCGCGACAAAAAGTGGATATATGAATAGAGCGT
Organism: Denitrovibrio sp.; assembly: GCA_002869185.1. Classification (GTDB taxonomy): domain Bacteria; phylum Chrysiogenota; class Deferribacteres; order Deferribacterales; family Geovibrionaceae; genus Denitrovibrio. Next base: position 11,406 of record PKTN01000004.1, read on the forward strand.
ATACCATTGTACGGTATAGCTTTTGGGTCATATCAAAATAGTTTTGGAATGCAGATTTATTGTCCATGAGTGGAATATACATTTTTTATACAATAATTGAAAGAAGATATCTTTTCAAAAAACGCATAAAAATTGTCTTAAACATTGAATTTTCTTTTGAAAAAAGAGTTTTGCTATGTTATCTTATTTGACTCAATAAAATTTGACCGCAATATACACTACTTGCTGGTTGCTTTTTTTTATGTTTTTTAGTATTGTTATTGTCCTTTTAGAGACTTTTAGACCGCTAACGCTGGAGTAGGTGGGATTTGCGCAGATGGGTTTGACCAGCTCGTTTGGCAGATTATACATAAGCCTAGTGGTAAATATAAAGTGAGGAGTATTTTTATGAAAATGACAGGAGCAGAAATCCTCGTAGAATCATTACGCAGAGAAGGGGTCGATCTTCTTTTTGGTTACCCTGGTGGGGTTCTACTAGGGGTCTACGACACTCTTTTTGACTCAGAAATCAAACACATTCTTCCTAGACACGAACAGGGTGGAATCCACGCTGCAGATGGATACGCAAGAGCAACTGGTAAAGTTGGTGTATGTTTTGGTACATCAGGACCGGGAGCAACAAACCTTGTAACAGGTATCTGTAACGCTCAAATGGACTCTGTACCACTAGTTGTGCTAACTGGTCAGGTATCTTCAGACCTTATTGGTGGCGATGCATTTCAAGAAGCTGATATCATTGGTATAACAAGACCTGTGGTTAAGCATAGTTACCTTATATCTAGCCCTGAAGAGATCACAACTGTTATCAAAGAAGCTTTCCATATCGCATCGACAGGCCGTCCTGGTCCCGTTGTTGTCGATCTTCCTAAAGACATGATGGCTCAGAAAGCTGAATTCAAGTGGCCTACTAAGATTGATCTTCCTGGTTATAACCCTACTGTTAAGGGACACCTCGGACAGATTAAAAAAATGCTTAGGCTTCTCGAAGGGGCTAAAAAGCCTGTTATATATATGGGTGGAGGGGTTATCCTCTCAGGCTCAAACGAAGAGATGACTAAACTCTCTGAGATCACTGGTGTACCTGTAATATCATCCTTCCTAGGACAGGGTGGAATACCAGGAACACATGAAAACTACATCGGCTGGCTCGGGATGCACGGAAACTATGCATCAAACATGGCGATGGCAGAACCAGACTTTATTCTGGCTGTAGGTACTAGATTTTCTGACCGTTCGACTGGACGCTTAGACGGTTTCGCACCTAATGCTACTATCGCACATATCGACGTTGACCCTTCAAGTATCAGTAAAAACGTTAAAATCGACGTACCTATCGTTGGTGACTGTATGGCTGTTCTGAAGCAGGCTCTTGCCGAAGTAGATAAATACAACTGGGATAAAAACGCATCCGCCAGAAAGGACTGGATGGCGAAAATCAAAGCTTGGGATAAGAAACAGCCTTTCGGTTATGACCGCGAAGCTGACATTATCAAGCCTCAGTATGTAGTTGAATCAATTTATAAAGTAACTAAGGGCGAAGCTATTATCTGTACTGAAGTTGGACAGAACCAAATGTGGGCTGGACAATTTTACAAATTTAAAGAGCCTCGTCAGTTTATATCATCAGGTGGACTTGGAACTATGGGATACGGCTTTCCTGCTGCACTAGGCGCCAAACTTGGTTGTCCAGAAAAGGAAGTTTTCGATATCGCAGGTGACGGTTCTTTTATGATGAATCTTCAAGAGATTTGTACTGCTATGCAGTATAATGTTGCCGTTAAGGTAGCTATCCTGAATAATAAATATCTTGGTATGATCCGTCAGTGGCAAAACATGTTCTTTAACAACAGATACAGCGAGTGCTGTCTCGACTGTCAGCCTGACTTTGTTAAGCTGGCTGAATCTTTCGGAGCTGTGGGTATGCGCATAGAGAAGAAAGAGGATGTTGAAGGTGCAATTAGGGAATCTTTAAAGATTAAAGATAGACCTGTTATAATGGACTTCTGTGTGGACAGGGAAGAGAACGTTTTTCCTATGATCCCTGCAGGTGCTGCCGTTAACGAAATGCTGCTGAAATAAGGAGAATACTATGAGACATACTATATCAGTACTCGTTGAAAACAAGTTCGGAGTTCTCTCTCGTATTTCTGGCCTTTTTAGTGGTAGGGGATACAACATTGAGTCTCTCTCTGTTAATAATACAATGGAACCTGAGTTTTCTATAATGACTATTGTTACTACTGGTGATGATGCTGTTATAGAGCAGATTATTAAACAGCTTCGAAAGCTAGTTAATGTACTTAAGGTACGTGACGTTAGCCAAATGGAGCATATAGAGCGTGAAATGCATCTGGTAAAAGTGAAAGCTAACCAAGAGACTCGCTCAGAAATATTTAATATTATAAGCACATTTAGAGGCAAAACTATCGATATCACTAATAACTCTCTCGTAGTAGAGATTACGGGTGTTTCAGATAAGGTTAGTGCTTTCTTGAAAGTGCTTGAGCCATACGGCATAATCGAAGTTGTGCGTACGGGTTCTATAGCCATCGCACGTGGAAGCAAATCCACAACCGACTTCAAATAAGCTAGCGCTTACTGGCTTATCACAATACTGTGAAAGCAGACTTTATGCCTTGTTTTACGACTTCCGCTGGAAGTCTGATATGTTTTTGGCATCTGACAGGTGCCTGACTTTGTGTAAATAATCTATTAAGATTTTATGCATATATATGAGATACTAAAATTATGAAAGTCTATTACGAAAAAGACACTAACCTTGAGTTGATTAAAACTAAAAAAGTAGCCGTTGTAGGTTACGGTAGCCAAGGTTACGGACACACAAATAACATGAAGGACTCAGGCGTTGACGTTTGTGTTGCTCTTCGTGAAGGTAGCACAAGCTGGGCAAAGGCTGAAGGTGCTGGCCTTAAAGTTATGGAAGTAAAGGCAGCTTGTAAGTGGGCTGACTTTATCATGGTTCTCGCTCCAGATGAGTCACAGGGTGATATATACAAAGAAGCTATCGAGCCAGGTCTTGAGGCAGGAAACTACCTCGCTTTCGCTCACGGTTTTAATATCCTTTTCAACCAGATCGTTCCACCTGCGGACGTAAACGTTGTAATGATCGCTCCTAAAGGTCCTGGACACCTTGTTCGTGCTGAATACGAGAAGGGCGCTGGCGTTCCTTGTCTTATCGCTATCGACCAAGACCCATCAGGCGACTCAAGAGACATCGCACTCTCTTATGCTAACGCTATCGGTGGTGCAAGAGCAGCTATACTTGAGACAACATTCAAAGAAGAGACTGAGACTGACCTTTTTGGTGAGCAAGTTGTTCTTTGTGGTGGTGTTACTCAGCTTATCCAGTACGGTTTCGAAACTCTTGTTGAGGCTGGCTATGCTCCTGAGATGGCTTACTACGAGTGTCTCCACGAGGTTAAGCTTATTGTTGACCTTATATACGAAGGTGGAATCACTAACATGCGTTACTCTATCAGTAACACAGCTCAGTACGGTGACCTTACAAGAGGTCCAAGAGTTATCTCTCCTGACGTTAAAGAGCGCATGAAAGAGTGTCTCTACGAAATTCAGTCTGGTCAGTTCGCTAACGAGTGGATGCTTGAGAACAAGGCTAACTGCCCTAACTTTCACGCACTCACAAGAATGGGCGCTGAGCATCCAATCGAAGAGGTTGGTGGAAAACTTCGTGGTCTTATGAGCTGGCTTGGCGACAATAAAATTGTCGACAAAAACAAGAACTAGATTATATTTATAAATAACTAGGCAATGTGAGAGGAACAACCTAACCCTTTGCAGAGTTGATAATATTAAGAAAGGCACATTCCGAAAGGTTTGTGCCTTTTTTTTGTGCTAATAGCAATAATGTTAGTTTTATATTTGTTGGCATGAAAAAAGGCGATCCGAAGACCGCCTTTGTAATTTAAACTTTCGCAAGACTCCAGTGTGGAGCCGGTAGAGTTGGCAATTTAGACTGCATTCACAGCATTGTGATAAGCCTTAACCGCTGGTTGACTACTCTGCTGCTTTTTCTGTGATGATTTCTGGTTCAGCTATTTCAGAAGCTTCCTCAGTCTCTTCTTCCTCTTTTCTCTTATCGATCATAGAAACGATAGAACCTTCAAGTGGCTCAACAAGAGTATGCTCTGCAGCAAATTTAACATCAGTGATGTTAATTGAATCACCAATCTGAAGCTCAGAAACATCAATCTGGATTGTTCCAGGGATGTTCTTAGGAAGTGTACGGATTTTACATGAAGTAATAGAAGTGTTAAGGATACCACCAGCTTTAACACCAGGAGCAGTTCCAACAAGCTCGAAAGGAACGTCGATATCAAGCTCTTCACCAACAGTAAGTCCTTGGAAGTCAGCGTGTATGATTGTGTTTGCAACATAGTCGTGCTGAAGTTCTTTAAGGAAACAGTCGAAAGGCTCGCCGATCCCTTTAACTTTAAGCTCGATTCTAAAGTTACCTGATGGTCTTTTTACAAGATCCATGTGGTTTACAAATATTGAGATACTATCTTCACCCCTGCGAGTAATGATAGCAGGTACGAGACCTGCAGCTTTCTGAATTTTCAATTCGCCTTTTGTCATCTCTTTTCTTTTAGTAGCTTCCCATTTAATGTTCTGTATCATTATATAATCTCCTCATTATTTTTTAAGACGGACATAGTAACACTTAATTTTGAATATATCAAACTAAAGAGATGAATAAAACCGCTTGAAAAGCAAAAATATTGCAGGTATCTTGTATGAAATTGAATTGAGGTGATTATTTTGATAGCAAAAGAAGGTTTTCCTTTTGTTTTTGGTGCTTTGGCGGTTTTTTTAATACTCATTATTTTTCCAGTAAAGCTGCTTATTCTGCTGTCTCTTGTCTTTGGTGTTTTTTGTCTGTGGTTTTTTAGAGACCCAGAGAGGAGTATCCCTCCGTTCAAAGACATAATGGTGTCACCTGCTGACGGTAGGGTCGTTGAAGTTTTTGAGACTGAGTATGAAGGTCGCGAGATTACTAAGATTAGCATATTTATGAATGTGTTTAATGTTCATGTTAACAGGATGCCTATCGGCGGAACTCTTAAGGCAGTTACACATAAGGCTGGTAAGTTCTTAGCTGCTGATAAACCTGAAGCATCATATGAAAATGAGCAAAATATTATAGATATATCAACAGAGTACGGTGATGTTACAGTGAAACAGGTTGCTGGTCTCCTTGCCAGAAGAACGGTATGTAACGCTAAGGTTGATGAGACACTCCCTATCGGTGAGCGTTTCGGACTTATTAAATTTTCATCAAGAGTTGAAGTATTTGTTCCAAAAGGATTTGACATTTCTATTAAAAATGGTGATATTGTGAAAGCTGGCGAGACCGTCATAGCTAAACATATAGGTTAACAAGAGTATTGAACACAACAGCAACTAATAACAAAAATTACGTTTTGCCGAATTTAGTAACCATCTTAGGGTTATTCTGCGGATTTTATTCGATCATCGCAACCATTAATGGTGAATATGTTATAGCAGCTAGTGCAACTCTGTTAGCATTTGTCTTTGATGGCCTAGATGGCAAACTTGCTCGTATGTTGAATGCTACAAGTGATTTTGGGATTCAGTTAGATTCATTAGCTGACCTTGTGTCATTTGGAGTCGCACCTGCAATACTTGTTTATAAGTGGGCTCTTGCACCTTATGGGCGTCTTGGCTGGATGGCAGCGTTCTTATTTGTTGCTTGTGGCGCTTTACGTCTTGCTCGCTTTAATGTGCAAACAAAAGTTATCGACCCTCGTTTTTTTATAGGTTTACCTATACCTGCTGCTGCGGGTGTTGTTGTGACCAGTGTTCTTTTTGCAAAAGAGTTTATAGGTGATCCTAATGATATGACTGTTCCTATCTGGGTTACTTTTACTATATATATTCTTGCCTTTTTAATGGTGAGCAATATTAGATATTACAGTTGTAAGACATGTTTTCAGCAGAAGTCTTATAACGTATTAGTTGTTTTCGTTCTAATCATCTTCGTTCTAGGTCTATACCCAGAGCTATTCCTATTTCTACTATCTACAGGTTACGCACTAAGCGGTCTACTATACCTAGCTTATGTTCGTATGAAACACCCTAAGAAGGAAAAGGCTATATCAAGCGAAGAAAGTTTATAAACTAGCGAAAGCAGTTTTAAATTAAAGCTAAGGCCTCTCCCTTTTTGGGTGGGGCCTTTTTTTGTGAAAAAATATGAGTTATTGGAGGGTATATATGCTAGTTTGTCTATTGAAGTATGTTGCGAGAGGATGAATCTCAAGGAGTATATTTTGTACTCATAAAAAAGTTCCAAAAAAACTGTAGTAAAAGGTTAGACAAATTGATAAAATCAAAATGATGGAGGAATTTACAATGTCCAAGAGAAGAGTAATTATTTTTGACACAACATTAAGAGATGGTGAGCAGGCTCCTGGTTTTTCCATGAACACAGAAGAGAAGATACAGTTAGCTTTACAGATCGAAAGACTTGGAGTTGACGTGATGGAGGCTGGTTTTCCTATATCTTCCCCTGGGGATTTCGAGGCTGTAACAAAAGTCGCTCAAATTATTAAAAACGCTGGTGTAGCAGGACTTTGTCGTGCTAACGAAAAAGATATTTCTGTAGGTTGGGATGCTCTTAAGCATGCTGTTAGACCTAGAATTCATACATTTATCGCGACAAGTGATATCCATTTGCAACATAAGCTTAAAAAGAGTAGAGAAGAGGCGCTTGAGATAGCAGTAAATGCTGTTAAATTTGCTCGTAATCTTTGCGATGACGTAGAGTTTAGTGCAGAAGATGCACTTAGAAGTGATGTTGATTTCTTATGTCAGGTGACAGAAGCTGTGATTGCTGCTGGTGCAAGTACAGTAAACTTGCCAGACACAGTTGGTTACACTATGCCGTTTGAGATTGATAAAGTGATCTCAACAGTACTTAACAGAGTACCAAATATTGATAAGGCAAGAATATCTGTACACTGCCACAACGACCTTGGACTTGCAGTTGCGAACTCCTTGATGTCTGTTAACGCAGGTGCGTCTCAGGTTGAATGTACTATTAACGGTATTGGTGAGAGGGCTGGTAACTGCTCACTCGAAGAAGTCGTTATGGGGCTTAATGTCCGTAAAGACCTTTTTGAAGATATAGAGATTGGCGTAAAAACTGATGAGATATACAGAGCTAGTAGAATGCTTACAAGTATTACTGGAGTTGGTGTTCAGCCAAATAAAGCTATCGTAGGAAAGAACGCTTTTGCACATGAAGCTGGTATCCATCAGGATGGTATGCTTAAGAATAGAACCACTTACGAAATTATGACTCCTGAAAGTGTGGGTTATCCATCTACAAGTCTTGTTCTCGGTAAGCACTCAGGTAGACATGCGTTTATTCAGCGTATTGAAGCGCTCGGCTTTGAGCTTGAAAAAGATGCAGTGCAATCAGCATTTGAAGAATTTAAAGTTTTAGCTGATAAGAAGAAAGAAGTATTTGATGAGGATATTGAGTCTATCATACTTAATCAGTCAAAAGACACTACCGTTGCATACACAATGGAGACAGTGAATATCCTTAGTGGTGACACAACTATCCCTACTGCTACTGTAAAGCTAGCAGACAGTGAAGGGAACGTTTCAATTGACGCTTCTACTGGTGACGGACCAGTTGATGCTGTGATGAAAGCAATAGAGCGTATTGCTGGTATAGCTGGCAGACTTAAAAGCTACCAGATAAAGGCTCTCACTGCAGGAAAGGATGCTCAGGGTGAGGTTGTACTCGCTGCAGAATTCGATAATGCAGGATATGATGTCCGTGGTAGAGGTTCTGACACTGATGTTGTTGTTGCTAGTGCTAAGGCATATTTAGATGCGTTGAATAAATATATTACCCGTAAACAGTCTAAGGATGTAAGAAACACTGAGAAAGGTGTTTAAATTTATTTTTAGAAACTATTGAATGGGTGTATACTGCATGATGATAAATACAAGTATTTTGGAGTAGGTATGAAACTGAATGTGAAAATCACACTATTTGTCGCTATTACCGTTTTTTTTGGTATGGGCGTTTTATTTACTGTGAATTATTTCCAGATGAAAAATGAGTTCTTTAAAGCTGAGATTGCTAAGGCTAGAAGCTTTGTTCTCGCTGCTGAAGGCGTAAGAGAATTTATGGCTAAGTCATATGAGGCAGGCATTTACGACACTGAAAAGGTTAAAGAGGATTTGAATAAACTTCTTCTTACTGTACCTATTGTTGGTGCTATGGATGTTATGGCTCTTAAATCTGAAGAGGCTGGTCTTAAATTTAAAGTTCCTAAGGTTTCACCAAGAAATCCTAAGAATGCACCAGATAAACTTGATCTTGTTGCTCTTAAGAAACTTGATGAGCTAGATAAAACTGGTAATAAAACTCATACTCCTGAATATGTTATCAATGATAAAGAAGGGCATCAGCTTAGATATTACAAAGCTGTAAGGCTTGGAGAAATGTGTGAGCTTTGTCATGGTGATCCTGCTACTTCTCAAGATAGATGGGGTAATAACCAAGGTCTTGATGTGACTGGTGTGAAGATGGAAAACTGGAGAGCAGGTGAACTTCACGGAGCTTTCGAAATCTTTCTTCCTACTGACCCAGTCTTTGCAGGGATATACAAGAGCTTAGGGATATCTGCTCTAGTTTTCCTTCCTGTTACAATTGGTATCCTTTTTATACTTGTTATAATTAATACAAAATTCATCTTCCGCAGGCTCAGCTACATGGGTGAAAAATTGAATCAGGTCGCTTCTGGCGACTTTAGTGTTGTCGTCGAAGACGATTCACCTGACGAAGTTGGCGACCTAGCTAGGTCTATGAATAAAATGGTCAACGATGTTAATGGCGCAATGAGTGTTGTTGTCGATTCGATATCAGCTCTCGCTTCTACATCTGCAGAGCTTTCAAGTAACGCAGAGACAATCGCAAACGGTGCTCAGGAACAGTCGCATGAGGCTGAGAGTACAGTGAGTGCAGTAGAAGAAGTTAGCTCGACTGTTGTGGAAGTTGCACAAAATGCTGCAAACGTTTCCAACAGTGCCGAAGAGGCTAGCCACTCTGTTGATCAAGGTCATGTACTTGTCGAAAAGACAAGAAACATGATGGAGAAGATCGCAGAAAGCGTTTCTGAATCAGCTTCTACTGTCCGCAAACTTGGTGAATCGAGTGAGCAGATTGGTCAGATTATATCGGTAATTGACGATATTGCAGACCAAACAAACCTTCTTGCTCTTAACGCGGCTATCGAGGCTGCTAGAGCTGGTGAGCACGGACGAGGCTTCGCAGTTGTTGCTGATGAAGTTCGTAAGCTCGCTGAGAAGACTGTAAAAGCTACTCAAGAGATCGCAGAGATGATCCAGACTATCCAGGCTGATACTGGTGGTGCGGTTCTTGGTATGCGCGAGGGTGTTGAGCAGGTAGAAGAGGGTAAATCTACTGCCGAAGAAGCTAAGGAAGCACTAGATGTTATCAAGGTCAATGTTGACACAGTCTCTGCTGAAGTTGGGATGATCGCTAGAGCAACAGAGGAGCAGGCAACTGCTACTGAAATGATGGCTCAGGGTATTGAGAATATCTCCAGAATCACTGGTGAGAACTCTCTTGCTTCTGCTGAGACAGCTCAGGCTGTTGAGCAACTTAGCCAGCTAGCATCAGAGCTTCAAGGTCTGGTTAGCAGATTCAAAATAAGACAATAAGTTTATATCTTATTGAAATAGATTTAAGGGCAGGGTTATTCCTGCCCTTTTTTAATTTCCTTTAAACGTCGCACTTCTTCGTCTCTCTCTCATTTATATATTTATCATGTCTCTGGTATACGCTTAAAATATTTCAATTTCGTACGTCTTGATCTGCTTGTTTAAAGAAGCTAAATGTCATACATATATGTAAAATAGTTTGTATTTGATTATTCTTATAAATTTTCGTATAATCACCAACCGATTTAAACTAATCAGAAAAGATAAAATACAGAATATTTTGGAGGATAATGATGGCTGGACACAGTAAATGGGCCAACATTAAGCACCGTAAAGCGGCGCAGGATGCAAAAAAAGGTAAGGCTTTCACTAAGGTAGCAAAAGAGCTGACAGTTGCTGCAAAGATAGGCGGACCAGACCCAGAGATGAACCCGAGACTTAGAGTTGCTTTGGATAAGGCGAAGTCTGCAAACCTTCCTAAGGATAACGTAGAAAGAGCTATTAAAAAGGGTACTGGCGAAGGTAACGACGCTATATTCGAAGATGTGGCATATGAGGGTTACGGTCCAGGTGGCGTAGCTATACTTGTTAAAGCTCTGACAGATAATAAAAACAGAACTGTCTCTGAAGTCAGTAGCACTATGGGCAAAAAGGGTGGAAACATGGGTGAGCCGGGTTGTGTTGCTTGGATATTCGAAAACAAAGGAATCATCGAAGTGAACAAAGAAGGCGTTAATGAAGAAGAGTTTATGGATCTAGTCCTAGAGGCTGGTGCTGATGACTTTATAGATGAAGGGGATGTGTTCCAAGTGGTTACAGAGCCTTCAGATTATTTTACAGTTAAGGGAATTATAGAAGAACAAGAGGGTGTTAATATGACATTTTCTGAGGTTTCTATGAAACCAAAAAATACTACACCACTCAGTGGTTCTGACCTTAAAAAACTTTTTGCTATTACTGAAGCTCTAGAAGACCTTGATGATGTACAGGAAGTTTTCTCTAACTTTGAAGCTGACGAAGCAGCTATGGCAGAACTGGACGACTAATGCCTGTTATAGTCATGGGCGTTGACCCAGGACTTAACTGCACAGGTATAGGTATAGTGCAGGTTTGGCCTGGTAAGGTCGAATACGTTGCACACGGTGTTGTCCGCACAAACGCAAAGGATCCTTTGCCGCATAGGCTTGGTGTTATTTGCGATGGTGTTAGAAAAGCTATCACAGAGTACAAACCGCAGTTTTCTGCTGTTGAAGACATCTTTTGCTCTGTAAACATAAAGAGTGCAATGCTCCTCGGGCAAACTCGTGGAGCGATCATTGCAACTCTTATCGCTGGTGAAATAGAGGTGCGGGAATATACCGCACTACAGATAAAGAAGGCTGTTGTCGGATATGGTAAGGCTGATAAACAGCAGGTTAAGAAGATGGTTGAGGTGTTGCTTGGCAAACAGCTGGGAAAAATCCCACTTGATGCTACCGACGCACTTGCTTGTGGCATATGCCTCGGGTTTAACCTCTCTGGACGTGTCGCTTAAAAGGAGCTTTCAATGATCTATAGTGTTAAAGGTACTGTTATCGAAAAGACTCCGACTAGTGCTGTCTTAGACACTGGTAGTGTCGCTTTTGAGATGAGCATATCGTCTATCACTTACCAACAGCTCCCAGAGACTGGTCAGATCGCTAGGTTACTCACTCATTTTGTTATGCGTGAGGATGGTGTTTATCTGTACGGTTTTTCCAAAATGGAGGAGAAGAAACTCTTTCTTTTGCTCATTACAATTTCAAAAATAGGTCCGAAATTAGCTCTTGCCATACTCTCTGGTATGGACGTTAATAAGTTTATGAATGCAGTGATGGGGAGTGAAATCGCTCTAATATCAACTATCCCTGGCATAGGCAAGAAGACAGCTGAGCGTATTGTCGTTGAGCTGAAAGATAAATTCGGTCAACTATCATTTTCTACAGAAGAGACAGGAGTGACAAATGGTACGGAAGACGTTGTCAGTGCTCTACTTAATCTAGGTTATGGTCGCCCTGAGTGCCAAAAAGCCGTTAATAATATCTATAAGACTGGTGCCTCTTTTGAAGAACTATTTAAATTGTCTCTAAAAGAACTTACAAGCTAGGCTCTATAAGGTTTTTCCGTCATGTGCTTTCTGCTCATTTAAATATTTTATTTTTTATAAAAAAAATGATTTTTCACTCAAATTATATTAAACTTCTATCGTGGACTTATGTCCAAACCATATAGCTTTTTCAATTTGCTTAAGGATATATAATGCTAGAAATCATAAATCTAAATAAAAGTTTTAAGAAAGGGGATTACACCCTTAATGTTCTCCAAAATTTCGATATGACAGTTGAGTCTGGCGAGAGGGTTGCGATTGTTGGTCCTTCTGGGGCTGGTAAGTCTACTCTGCTTCAGATAATTGGTGGGCTAGACAGTCCAGACAATGGAGCCGTTTTGTTTGATGGCGAGAATGTGTTTGAGAAGAAGGGGAAACAGTTAGATAAATACAGAAACAGCTTAGTCGGTTTTGTGTTCCAGTTTCATTATTTGTTAGAAGATTTTACAGCATTAGAGAATGTTATGATGCAAGCATTAATAGCTGGAGATAATAGAGCAGAAGCGGAGAAGGGTGCTATGGCACTGTTGACGAAAGTTGGGCTAGCAGACAGAGCAACTCATTTCCCTACGGAGCTTTCTGGTGGTGAACAACAGAGAGCATCAATAGCACGTGCACTTATGAATAGACCAAAGATGGTATTAGCTGACGAACCAACAGGTAGCCTCGACAGGAAGAATAGTGAAGAGGTATTATCAATGTTCGACCTGATGAAAGAGGAAGGAATCACCGTTTTGATCGTCACTCACGACGAGGAGATAGCCTCAACTTGTGACCGCAAGATAGTAATGGAGAAGTCATGAAAAAGCTTGGCATTATTGGCGGAAGCGGACTTTATGACATCGAAGGCTTTGAGTTTATCGAAGAGGTTACTGTTAATACTGGATATGGTGACACATCCGATAAATATCGCGTATACAGCTACAAAGACATGCAATTCTACTTTATGAATAGGCATGGGCGTAAACATTCTATCCCACCGCACAAGGTGAACTATCGTGCTAATATCGCAGGATTTAAAGAATTAGAAGTCGATACAATAATTTCAATCACCGCCACTGGCGGGATAAATAGCAAATATAAGCCGGGTGATATAATCATCCCTGACGATGCTATAGATACAACATCTGGCAGAGAGCACACATTCTTTGTTTCAGGTAGTCTTCATCACATAGATTTTACAGAACCTTTTTGTCCTAGGCTTCGTGGTGTAATAGAGAATGCCGCAACCTCTGCTGAGGTGGATTTTGAAAGATCTGGAACCTATATCTGTACAAATGGACCGAGGCTAGAGACCAAGGGTGAGATAAAAGCGTTTAGTAGATTAGGTGCAGACTTAGTTGGAATGACAGCCTTCCCCGAGGCACCGCTCGCACGTGAGATGGAACTTTGTTACGCAAATATAAGCATAATCACTAACTATGCCGCTGGAACTACAAATAGCAAATTAACAGCTGACGAGGTAGTGGAAGAAATGGGACGTGCAGGCGAGAATCTAAAAGAAATTTTTAGCATGATCCCTGTTTATTTTAGTACTGACAGAAACTGTGACTGTCCTAATGCATTAAATGGGACAAAGATAAATAAATGATAAAAAAGAACATATCTTTAAAAAATTATTGTAGTTATAGAACTGGAGGTAAAGCAGAGTATTTTGCTTGCCCAGAATATAACGATCAACTAGTAGATGTTTTGAGATATGCGAAAGAGAATAGCTTACCTTTAACCATTTTAGGTACGGGGTATAATGTTCTCATCTCTGACTATGGTGTTAAAGGTCTAGTCCTTAGCACTAGATGCCTCAATAGGCAGACAGATATTGATGGAGACTTTGTATATACAGGTGCTGGTGAAGTGCTGGATACAGTTATAATGAAGTGTATCAAGGCTGGGCTGGGCGGTATAGAAAATATGTCAGGTATACCAGGTAGTGTTGGTGGTGCGGTCAGTATGAACGCTGGAGCATTTGGCACAGAGGTTAAGGATGTCGCGTTCTCTATTGATATGTGTTCACTCGACGGTGATCTTTCTCTTATTATGGCAGAGGATGCTGGTTTTGGATATCGCAGTGCTGATAATCTTGAAGGGATAGTTACTGGGCTTCGGATGAGGCTAAAGCCTGAGAATAGTGACGAGCTACTAGCTAGCAGAAAAGAAATATTAGCTAAGCGGAATGAGAAACAACCACTAGATTTTCCTTCTTGTGGTTCAGTATTTAAAAGGCCAGAAGGAAATTATGCTGGTACACTCATAGAGAAGTGCGGGCTGAAAGGCTACCAGATTGGTGGTGCTCAGGTGGCTGAAAAACACGCAAATTTTATAATAAACAAGGGCGGAGCTACATCGTCTGATATATATAACTTGATAAAGCATGTACAGGAGACTGTCTTTAAAGAAACAGGTGTTCAGCTTGATAAAGAGGTTCGTTTCATTGGTTTCTAAACAGTTGAAAACATTAGAACTTTCAGATGCAGAGAAACGGGAACTTGTATCCAAGGTTTACCCGAGGCTGAAGAAGCGTACTCGTGTAATACGGCTATTGCGTATAGGGAATGCACTGTTTTTAGCACTACTGATCTCGGCATGTGCTACTACAACTAAAGCTCCGATAGATAAAGCTGAAAAGTCTATGATGTTAGGTGTGCAAATTAAAAAGGGCTTGGTCGCTGGCGATGATCCATCAGTGTTTGAAAAGAGTATGCCTACGTCAGATATTATACTTTCTTCAGTTGTGAGGTTTGTAAAAGAGCCAACGGTAAAACGCTTGTCTAATGATGTGATAGATATAGATTATGATATTGGGATGCTTGCAATCCTTAAGAAAGATCGTATAGAGACCAATAGAGCTATATGCCCTGCAATATTGCTAAAAGACGATAAGTATCTTTCGGTGAGTCTGTCAGGTGGCGTTGCCCTTGTGACTGGCTCTAAGTATGCAATTCTCGCTGACTTAAAAGAGTGTGGCATCTTGCATGAGATGGACTCAAGTGGTAAGGGCTTTTCTTTGTCAGATAAATACCTGTTAGAGTTTACTAGGAACAGTTTTGAGTTGTATGACAAGAGGCGTGTAAAGAAGATTTTTGATGGCAGTTTTCTTGGTGAAGTTGTTATGGGGCGTGTATCAGGTGAGAATTTGATGTTCGCAAATGAGAATGGTAAGATCGCACTCATGAGTATTAAAACTCAGAAATATACAGCAATGTATCCTGATTCTATAGATTTGAAAGAAGCTTATTTTAATGACGGCGATGTCTATATTTATGACAGTGACAACAGGTTAACAAGGCTAACTGCAGACTTTGACGCTGGTCTCCTCTCTGAGAATGGGCAGACGCAGGCTAAGGATGGTTGCTTCTTTCTGAAACGTAGCGATAAGATGTTTTGTGATGGTTATATCTTTGGGCTAGATCTAGCTTACGAGTCACCTGTTGATGCTGATAGAGGGTTAGTTCGTGATGGGCTTATCTTTTTGATAAAGAACGGTGAAGTTAATTTTGTTGATACAACACTCAGGTATAAGAAATCGTTAATGCTGGCATCCACAGAGAAGATGTTATGTCTGAAAGAGGGCAAAGCATATTTTAAGGACTTCGATAGTTCTGTAAAGTATCTAACTGCATCAGGTAGGGAGCAGAAAGCTGATCAATTACCTGAAGTATGTGACCATAAATTTAACTTTAAAGATGGAAACCTCAAGAGACCAGACGGAAAAGTGATTTATGATTTTGCTGATGTAGTGAATCGATCTGAGAATACAAAGATGCTTAAGAGGGTTATAGATGATGTAATCTATTATTATTTCGAAAGGCTATCTAATTGATGGCTTAATATTATTTAGTCTACCCTTCAATGTAATATTCTTCTGAGTCCCTAAAACATTTACTCTCCCTTTTATATTAGATACAGATATTTCTGGTCTTCTCATATTAAGGATAATAGTTCCGTTTAGATTAAGTGCCATGTCATCTTTTGATGTTAGTTGTACTATTGTAAGTGTGTTCTTTTCAAGAGTTAGTTCGGTGCTTACGCTTTCAAAATCTAGTTTCCCAATTGGTGTATTTATGCCAACCTTATCTGAATCTATATGAGCAGTTAATGACATATCTAGAGGAGCACCTTCGCCTCTAAGTGCAAGTTTGCCACTAAACTCAGCCTCTTTGGTAAGGCTATTAATGATCGCTGGGTTAATATCTAGATCTACTTCCACGTGTTTTTCAGACAGTTTTGCTGTGCCGTTTATGGTACCTACAGAATCTACAGATACGCTTCTTGATATAAACGTGAGAGGTGAGTAGTGTAACGTAACATTTCCAACTGGAATATCGTCGACCTCTAAGTTGCTAATTTTAGTTGAAAAAGCGCCACTAGAGACTTGTGAATAATTTATTTTTACCTTAGATGTTGATTGTATTTTACTAATAGCTACTACAGCAATCTTGTCGTAAGGGAACATTATCCATATGAAGGCTATAAGGGTGATTATAAAGACGGTTGAGCTGAGGACTATTTTTCTTTTCATTTTTTAGCGATATCCATAACTAGGTTTAATAATTGATTATTGTCGAATCTTTTACTAATTTTTACGTTATTTGAGTATAGATTCTGATATTTCTCGACTGATCTGAGAAAGGATACTAGCTCGTTATAATTAAGCCCTTCCAGTCTGATAGTAGCGGCCTCTTTTGCTCCTGGCACTGGCTTTGGCTTTATCCCACCGACCTTATCAGCGAGACCAATTTGTTCTGTGGTGGTCTGTAAGAATGAGAGTAGTCCACTGTTCATAAAGGCAGAAGTTCGTTTGCCAGATTTCGCCTTAGCGGCTAGAGCAGATGATTTATCTATCTTAGTTTGTATAGTTTTAACGCTGGAGTCAGCACTCTTTATACCTGAGTTAAAGATAAGGTGTGTCCAGTAAAATAGAAGGAATATTGCACCAGCAATTGCGACAATTGTTGTTATCTGCTGTCTGTTCATATGTCAAACCTCAGAGTAAAATTGATATTCCCCTCTTTTTTTATAGTGTCGACAATTTTCACGTCTTTACCAAGCTGGTCAGAGAGGCTCTTTTTAAATTGTTCTAAGTAGGTGAAGTCACTGGAGCTCCCTTGGAAGCTCACAGATTCGCCCTTTATCTCTATCATATCGGTAGTAATATTCTCGTTATGTGCCTTACTTATCTTTTCCAGAAGGAATAGGGTTTGATAGCTTTCGCCACTTTTATTGCCACCAGCCAAAGCTAGCAGTTTTCCGTATGGGTCTTTGCTGCCTGACACGCCAGCCTTTTTGTAGATAGCTTCGAGAGTGTTTTCAGCTGCGTTTAACTTATCCTTGTGTCCTTTCATTCTGAAATAATCTCCTGCGAAAAAAACGATGTAGCACGCAAGCAAAACTAAAAGAGGTACTTTATAAATATTAAGAGCCGCAGATCTATTTTTTATGAAAGGGATGGTCAGCTTAGTCTCTGGAGAAATTGCCCAGTCAGGGTCGATAGGATCATCAGCATTCTTAGTGTCTGTAATAAGACCGTCTTCAACAGTTATGCCAAGACCATTTATATCGTATGTGAATGAATCGTTATTGCTGTAAACATTTGCAAGAGGCGATGTGATATACGCCGCCTTGCTAAAAACTTCTTCATGGTTGTTGAAGCTTTCGGCGAATGAATTACTGAATATACCTATGAGAATTTTGTCTCCTTTGCTGAAATAACAAAATTTTTCGCATAGTTGCTGCGGGAAACTTCCCATCAGGTAGTTAGAAATGAATAGGCTCAGTTTACGCTTTGGAGCGTTTGGGAACTCCATAGATGTATAAAATAGTTCTGTGTCGGATATGACAAGGGCGTAGCCAGATTTAAGGTTTTTTAGCTCTTCATCACTCATCTTATGCCTACCAGCAGGTGTTTGGCTGAAAAACTGTGCATCTTCAAAAATTAAAATCTGTTTAGTAGTATTGTCCATTTAGTCCTGCCAGAAAATTAACAACCTCGGCTGTGGTGCCGTCCTTTTGGATCAGCGCATGGTAATACCTTGGTTTGTCGTTTAAGGTTACTTCAGTCTTCACGTAAAATAAAGTGCTTTTTACTGTAAGAAAAGGGAGTATCTTCAGATATATATCTTGTGGGATATCTACAGCCTCTTTTATGTTTGACGGATCTTTGTATTCTTGAGTTTTTGCGTAGTCTACAATCTCATCTGCATAATCCTCTATTTCAGGTACAAAAGCCTTTAGAGTGAGTGCGCTAACAAAGTTTATATTGATAGCTTTTTCAGGTGAATAGACAGTGAGGTAATCTTTTACGGTGTTGAATTGCTCATTATCATTCATAAGCATACGTAGCTCATAAAGGGAGCTGAGTGGCTTGTTCTTAGTTCGGAAGAGTACACCATTTCTTTCATATGTGACACCTTCTGCTCCACCGTATGAAACTTCTGTGTCTGCATCTATATAATCTTTTACCACTTCACATTCGAGTGAGTCAGCTTCTGTTTCATTTGCTATTGTAGTACATGCGTTGAGATATCTTGTTGCTAGTTCTTCATCGGAGTTTGCCATGCCGTTGATGGCAATCTTTGCGTTAAGTGGCTTGATGTCTACGGATATGAAACCGTAAGGAACTTCTACTATAGGGACAAGCGCCCAATCTTCATTTTTAGAGTCGTAAGCATTGTTGTCATCTTTCATAGTTTCGATAATGGCAGTGAGAGCTGTCATGGAGTATACATGAGCTTGGTTTTCGAAGAAATCTTCAGAGGCCTCAACCATACTCTTTGTGCTACGTTCGTGTATAAGCAAAACTGTAGACGCAGCGAAAGCTATAAAAATAAGTACAAAGACAAGTACCTATCCTTTGTTGTTTATTGCCATGTGGCACCCGCATAATCACCTTTTTTGCTAGTGTGTCCGCTACCTGCGATAAAGGTTACAGGGTAGCCGCTCACTTCAAAAGAGACTTTGATTATTGTGTCCATAGAGTCATAATCTTCTGTAAATCTATATCCGTTATGAGATTCAACATTAAATTTATCAACGTTTTTCATAAGGAGTAGTTTCCATTCATAGTTGTGATCTTCGGATGTCTCTTCTCTTATTAGGTAACTATCCTCAATATAATATTTAACATTTACTGGGAATGCTTTTTCCATCTTAATGCTATTGTTCGTCATGAAATAGAGTTCATCATTATCGGGATTATTAACTATTTTGAGGGTTTTGTCATACATCTGTAACATATCAGGCTTTACAACACTGCGCGCAGATAAGAGCAGACTATTTTTATAATAGCTATCTTCTGTGGCTACTTTTGTGTTTATGACGGAATCGAATGTGCTATAAACGCCACCTAAGACAATAACAGAAAGAGTGAGTGCTATGAGCATCTCAAGGAGTGTGAATCCTTGACTACTCTTTTTCGTAATAGACATAAGTTGTCGCTACTCCGTCGTATTCTGCTGTAAGGCTTACCTCGTCTACTCCTGGAAACAATGTAGGTAGTGACTCAGATGAATAGTTTACCTTTACCCCGAGTGCGTTTCGTCCTCTATCTTTGAAGACTTTACCCGGATAATTGATTATCTCTAGGACTCTTTGATATCCAGCCTCCACGATCATTGTCTTTTGTACTGCATACTCTGAAGTTTCTACCGACATGGCAGAAAGCCTGTAAACACCTAGCATGCTTACTGATAATACAACCATCGCTATGAGTACTTCGAGTAGAGTGAAACCTTTTCTCATTGGTGCACCACCTTGTTTAATGCAGGGAAGGACTCAAGAGTGTCTTCACCGGAAAACGTGAGTAGAAATTG
Organism: Denitrovibrio sp.; assembly: GCA_002869185.1. GTDB lineage: Bacteria > Chrysiogenota > Deferribacteres > Deferribacterales > Geovibrionaceae > Denitrovibrio. Next base: position 31,104 of record PKTN01000004.1, read on the forward strand.
GTCGAATATCCCGTCTGGATAAAAGTATATTTTATATTCTAATCCAGTTGTTATTTCTCCATTGATAGTAACTGTTGATACGTAGCCAGCAGGGATCTCAACTCTGCTTCCGTCGTGTAGGAGCATATTTCCAGAGCCTTTAAAGCCTGTTATATAGATTTGAGTATTTAGTTCTTTTGCAACTTCAAGGTGTTTATCTATGATGTCATTAAAGAAGACCTCTGTTCGGTCTGTGAGAATAGTATTTTCAGCTATTCGTGGAGCGACAGTCATCAGACCTAGCCCCACTATTATCATAACTATTAATATCTCTATAAGGGTAAACCCTCTTTTACTTCTGTTTTCGTCATCCTGATTATTCAGAGTGACATTTTTAGGGTACATCTTATTCTTGGTAGCTTTTGATATCAGCGTTGAAGTCTTCGCCGCCCTCTTTGCCGTCTGCCCCATAAGAGATGATCTCATAGTCTCTGTCGTCCTCTCCTGGACTACGATATATGAACTCATTGTCCCAAGGATCTAGCATGCTTGATTTTTCGAGATAGCCACCCTTTTTAAAGTTTTTAGGGATTGGCTCAATGTCAGTCTTAGTTATCAAAGAGACTAGACCTTGGTCTGTACTTGGGTAAACAGTATTTTCAAGCTTATATATTTTGAGAGCAGATTCTATAGCCTTAATGTCGAGCATAGCTTTGGTGACTCTTGCCTCGTCAGGTTTGTCTATAAATTTTGGTACTAGCATAGTGCCTAATATCCCTAAAATGACAATAACTACAAGAATTTCTATGATAGTGAAGCCTTTATTGTTTCTAAATTTCTCTTCTCCGAAATGATATTTTAATAAGATTATATTTGACAAAAACGCTTTATACAATAGATAGTTTAAGTATGACTAAGAATACACTTTCGGCTAGATTTTGGCTAATTATACTTATTGTAGCTGGTTTTGCATGGTTTGGATTCCGACTTATGTACGGTTCGATTGTTGTTCCTCCAATATTTGATATATTTACTTTTGTCCTGTTTGCCCCAGTAGCAGAAGAGTTATTCTTCAGGGGGGTGATTCAGGATGCTATATTTATAAAGGTTCAGCAGAAGAGCTTCGGGATAACATTTGATAGTCTGCTTGGTCTGAGTGTTGCAAACCTCTTAACGTCTATCTTCTTTTCCCTTTTGCATATTCCATTTTGGGGTGTGCCGCATTCCTTGCTAGTTTTTTTTCCATCATTAGCTTTTGGTTTTTTGTATGACAAGTCTGGTAGGCTTCTCTATCCAATTATCCTCCACGCGATATATAACCTTAACACTTTTATCGTTTGACAATATCGCTATTCGTGGTAATCATTTGTCATGGGAATAAATAAATACACTTACATTATATATCCTTTGGCTTTTGCCTTTTGTCTTGCATGGGCTGTGACTGGCTGGATTTCAATGAAGGCTTCGTCCGTTACATTTATGCCTGCAACCTCTAAGGTGAAGAAGCAACTCTCAAAGGTTAACCTGCCTGATATCAGTCTCATCGTACAAAAAAATATATTTGATGCTGAGACAACGTCTGAAACTATCGAGAACACCAGCGAAAGTGTAATGTCTGCTGTTCCTGTGGATAGTGGCTTTGATGGAAATCTCTTAGGTGTACTCTTTGGAGATGAAACCTCAATGGCTGTTGTTAGCTATAAGGACAAAAAAACGATACTCAAGCTTGATGAAGAGAAGGATGGGCTTATTCTCGAAGATGTTGGATACTTCCATGCTATTATCTCAAAGAATGGTGAAAAGTATAAGCTAGTCCTAAAATCTGAAAAAGATGGTGGTAATGCTGGCTCTACAACTAAGGTGAACACAACATCTGCAACAACTCAAAAATTTAAAATATCTAGAAAGGTCGTAGTGGAAGAACTTTCTGATGTTAATTCAGTAATAAAATCTATCCTGATCGTTCCTTATGAGCGTGATGGTAAGTTCGAAGGTTATAGAGTTCGAAGAATGACTAATACATCTGTACTTAAAAAGGTAGGTGTTGCTAGGAATGATGTTATAATGAGACTTAACGGTAAGTCGCTCGAGACACCGGCAGTCTTTTTTGATGCTCTGAAAAATGCCGAAAACCTTAGTGCTGTCAGCCTTGACATTCTAAGAGCCGGAAAGAAAATGACATTATATGTGGAGATAGAGGGATGAATTTATTTAAATCAGTTATTTTATTGCTCCTTATCGTCTTGTCATCAACAGTTTTTGCGGAAGTTAACGTAAATTTTCGAGATATGGAAATGACGGAATTCGTGAGCTTTGTCTCTGAATTTACTGGTAAGAATTTTGTGTATGATAAGAAAGATTTGAAAGGGCAGGTTAGTATTGAGTCTTCGTCTGAGATAAACTCAGATGATATTATGGAAATTTTTGCCTCGACACTCCGAGCGAACGGACTTGACCTTGTAAATAGAGGCTCATACACGGAGATCATTCGCCAGTCTGACATGAACAGTATCGCTGATTCTTCAGGCTCTGGTGATTCTAACGCACTTATCACAACAGTTTTACATGCTAGGAATTATGATACAAAGATGTTGACTACTGCACTAGGTAGGCTTAAGTCTAAGGCTGGTTTTGCAGAAGTTCTGAAAGGTCTAAACGCTATCGTCATTCGTGATAGTATCGGTCGTATCACAAAGATAAAGAAGCTTATGGAAAAGCTAGAGATGAAAGCATCAGGCTATACCATAAGAATGGTCAAGATAGAGCACGCATCAGCCAATAACGTCCAAAATATGCTCGCTAAACTATATAACGACATGCAAAAGAAGCTCCTTGTAGCTAATGAGCCTGTAATAGTTGCAGATGATTATTCAAACATTTTGGTTGTAGCTTGTGAAGATAGAGATTTCGAAAAGATATCTTATATTATTGCTCAATTAGATTCTCCTTCACCTGGTAGCCATAACGCACCAAAGGTATTTTATCTTAACAATGCGAATGCAGAAGATGTCGAAAAAGTATTAAACAAACTGACTGGCTCAGTGAATGCAAATGCGAGTAAAAAAGCAGGTAATGTGAAATCATCCGTAGCTTTCGACAAGGCTACTAACTCTATAATAGTATTTGGTGACCCAGACCTTTATGCAAAGGTAGAAAAGCTTATCGAAAAGCTAGATAAACCGAGAGAGCAGGTCTATGTTGAAGCTCTCATCCTCGAGACAACAATGTCGAACTCAAATTCGTTTGGTGTTGAGTGGGGTGTTGGTGGTAATAACAATAGCACTGTTGGTTCAGCGGGTTATTTGAACTCAAGTGGAAACCTTGGTACTTATGCTGCTGGAGTCGCAAATGGCTCAGTCTTAGGTGCTCTTCCTGGTGGGTTTGGACTTGGTATCATTGGAAATTCAATTTCATACAATGGAGTATCATTCCCTACGCTTGGAGCATTTATTAATTTTTCTAAAACGATAACAGATATTAATCTGCTTTCTAATCCTCAAATACTCACCCTCGATAACGAAGAGGCAGAAGTTTTTGTAGGAGAGAATAGACCTTTCCTTACTAGTACAAAATATGATTCTAATGATAATCTTATTCAGTCATACGACTATCGTGACGTAGGTGTAAGGCTAAAGATAACCCCTCAGATATCAGCGAACGACACTGTTACCCTTCAGATAGACCAAGAAGTTAAGAAGGTTACAAGCTCGACTATAGCTTCTACTGCTCCAACGACACTTACTCGTAACACAAAGACAAAGGTTAAGCTGAAAGACGGAACAATGATGGTTATCTCTGGACTATTAAAAGATGACTCAGATAATAGCCGCAAAGGTGTTCCTGGTCTTTCTAGGATACCTCTTATTGGCTGGCTCTTTAAAAGTCAGAATTTGTCGTTTGAAAAGACAAATATGATGGTATTTATCAGCGTGCATATAATCAGAACTCAGGCGCAAGCTGATGAAATAACAAAAAAGAAACGTAAAGAGACTGTCGATTTTAAAAGTGAAATCAACAAAAGGATAAAGAAAGAATTCTGATGATAGAATTTGATAAATTAATTGAGATGTATCTGAAGTATCCTGACCGTGGTGACTTTGTCCCTGTGCGTATAGGTGATGAAATTTCTGTGCTGTATGACGGGCAAACTGGGCTTTCTAAGGCTAGACATCTCCTGTTTTCTATGGGGGTTGCGAGTGCTTCGTGTGTCCCTTCTGAACGTCAGGCTATCCTTACTGAACTGGAGATGCTTGAATCCAACAGGGACGATCAGTATTCTGAAGATCTTGACGATTTCGTTGAATCATCAGACATTTTATCTGCTTCATATGACGATGCACCAATAATCAAACTTGTAAATCAGACTATTATTCAGGCGACTAAGAATGGTGCGAGTGATATCCACTTTGAAGGGCTGACAGGAAAATTCGCTGTCAGGTTCCGCATAGATGGTAAGCTGACCACGATTAGACAATACCCGAAGAGCTTACAGGAATCCGTAGTCGCTAGGCTTAAGGTTATATCTGATCTTGATGTAGCTGAGACAAGGAAGGCGCAAGACGGACGTATCAACCTGAAAATTGGTAACAGAGATGTAGATATTAGGGTTTCGACCATCCCATCTGTTACAGGTGAGAAGGTTGTCCTTAGAATTCTAGAAAAATCCAAAAGTATGGTGACGATGGAGAAGACAGGTCTACCTGTTAGTCTGTTGCCAGCTTTTAGAAAAAGTATAAAACGGCCAAACGGAATCATTCTCGTTACAGGACCAACTGGTTCTGGTAAGACGACCACTCTCTATGCGGCTCTCCAAGAGCTAGTGAGTGACGATACAAACATTATGACCATCGAAGACCCTGTGGAATATCACATGGAGCAGATTACTCAGGTGCAGGTTAACCGTACTGTGGATATAACCTTCGCTGGTGCTGTTAGGTCATTCCTTAGGCAAGATCCAGACATTATTCTCATTGGTGAGATTCGTGATGTTGAGACAGCGCAGGCTGCTGTTCAGGCGGCACTCACTGGTCACCTAGTCCTGTCGACTTTGCATACAAATAACGCTCCAACAGCAGTTGCGAGACTTCTTGATATGGATGTTGAACCCTTTCTGCTTTCGTCATCTTTGGCGTCAGTTGTTGGTCAGAGGCTAGTTAGAAAACTCTGTCCTGCATGCAAGAAGAAGGTTCAGGCTGAAGCCTATGTTAAAGATTTTTTCAAGACTGGTGGCTTTGAGATAGAAGAATATTATGAACCTGTTGGTTGTGAGTCATGTATGTATACTGGCTTTGCAGGCAGAACAGGTGTTTTTGAGATGCTTAGCGTAACTGATGGTATCAGAAAGCTGATAAACGAGCGTGCGGATGCTTCGGCTATCGCAACAGAGGCATATAAGAGTGGGTATCGTCCGATGATGCACCACGGCTTTGAGCTTGTTATAAATGGTGAGACCTCACCGAGTGAGATCATAGCTGTTTCAGGAAATGACTAATGCCTGTATTTAACTATGACGGGATAGACAAAGCTGGTAAACGTGCAAAAGGTACTATAGAGATGGCGAGTAAAAATGCCGCTATGTCTAAACTCTCTGCTGACGGCATAATGGTTTCTGATATCAGGCAAGGCTCAGAAAAACGTAAACTTGATAAATACTCTTTCTCTTTTAAGAAGAAGAGCTTGCCCGATGTCTTCTTCCAACTTTCGATACTTTTGTCCAGTGGTATACCGCTTACCAGAGCTTTGAAAGTGACCGCTGATACAACCAAAGACATCAAAATTAAAAAATCATTACTCGATATGGAAGAAAAAGTCAGCTCAGGAATGCGTTTCTCTGAGGCTATGGCTCCATATAAGAAAATATACACTGAGCTTTATATACACCTGATACGTACCTCAGAGAAAGTTGGTCGTCTTTCTGCTGTCCTTTTAGATATTTCAAAATTCGAAGAGGATAAGAGGAAAGCAGGCGAAAAGATAACCAGTGCGATGATCTATCCTAGTGTTGTTATGATGCTCGGTTTTGGTGTGGTCGGTTTTATGCTCACCTTTGTAGTGCCAAAGCTGGAAGGGATTTTTAAATCTGCTGGTGCTGATATTCCTGGCTCTACAAAACTTTTGTTATTCACTGCTGATTTTCTTCAAAACTATGGTCTTTTCCTATTTATAATCGTTCTTATGTTGGCCATAGTCTTTAGAAAGACCTATAGCGCAAAAGGGAGCTTCCGCAGAAATCTAGATAAAAAATTATATAAAATTGCCTTTGTTCGTGACGTTACAGCATCTAGGATTGCCCACGTTCTCTCCTTTCAATTACGTGAAGGACTTCCGCTTGTGGAGGCGCTTAGTAATACTGTAGAAGGTATAGGCAATTTCTACGTAAAAGAGGGGCTTACAGAGATTACAGATGGGGTTCGTGCTGGGCGGAAATTCTCCGAAGTAGTGTCTCAGTCAGGGCTCTTTTCAGAGCTTTTTATAGCTGCTGTTACAACAGGGGAGAAATCTGGAAACCTTGCAGATCTGCTAGATAGGGTGACTACATATTACTCTCGTAAGACAGATCAATTTACAGCTAGGTTCGTCTCAGTCATCGAACCGATTTTTATTATGTTTATCGGTTTAGTCGTCGGATTCATTGTTGTGTCTATTATGGAACCGTTATTCTCAATAAATACATTAATAAAATAAGGAAGGATTTATTAATGAAGAAAAGATACTTCTAAATATTCAGATCATCCACAGCCAGAGATCATTAGGTCACTTTGTTCCTCATGATGACAGTATTTAAGTATAATATTGTCAGATATTCCTTGTGTTTTACCCAGTAAATATAGTAATTTTAGCGGATATGTAAAAATCGTTTTATTGCGATTATTTTTTTATGCTTCATCGTTAAGCGATGTATCCAAAGTGCTCATTTACTTATGTGTAAACTCCGCTTTTGATAACATTACTCGCCTTGAATCATAAAGAAAATCATCTGCAATAAAGTAGCTTATAGATTTAGACGATTTTAAGTACAGAGAGGCATATGAGTAACATAAGAAATTTCAGCATTATTGCACACATAGATCATGGTAAATCTACTATAGCCGATAGGCTGATAGAGTTTACCAGCGCAGTAGAGAAGAGAAATATGCGATCGCAGATTCTCGACAGTATGGATATCGAGAGAGAGAGGGGTATCACGGTTAAGGCTCAGACTGTCCGCCTTACTTATAAGGCTGATGATGGTAAAGAGTATATCCTAAACCTTATCGACACACCGGGGCACGTTGACTTCACATACGAAGTCTCTAGAAGTCTCGCTGCCTGCGAGGGTGCTTTACTTGTTGTTGATGCAGCTCAAGGTGTCGAAGCTCAGACAATTGCGAACGCTTATATGGCTGTTGATCAAGAACTTGAGCTTATTCCTGTTTTGAACAAAATAGATTTGCCTTCTGCTGACCCAGACAGGATAAAGGCAGAGATCGAAGATATTATAGGTATAGATGCTTCTGACGCTATCCTTGCTAGTGCTAAAGATGGCACAGGAACTAAAGAGATACTAGAAGCTATAGTTGCAAATATCCCACCGCATACCGGAGAGATAGAAAAACCGCTAAAAGCTATGATCGTTGATTCATGGTACGACTCTTACCTTGGTGTTATCGTCCTCGTTCGTATGATTGACGGTGAGCTTGTGGCTGGTGATAAGGTTCAGTTCATGTCTAACAAATCCGAAAGGGTTGTAGATACTGTCGGTTATTTTATGCCAAAACCTACTAAAACTGAAAAACTTATAGCTGGTGAGGTTGGTTTTATTACTGCCTCTATCAAGGATATCCGCGAAATAAATATTGGTGACACAGTTACAATTGCTAGACGCCCAACTGAGGCGGCATTCCCTGGATTCAAAAAGGTTAATCCAGTTGTTTTCAGTGGTATGTATCCTGTTGATTCTAAAGATTACGAAGATTTACGTGACGCTTTTGAGAAGTTGTCACTTAATGATAGTTCTATAACATACGAGCCTGAAACATCTATGGCTCTTGGCTTTGGATTCCGTTGTGGTTTTCTTGGTCTGCTTCATATGGAGATTATCCAAGAGAGATTGGAGAGAGAGTTTAATCTTGATCTCGTTAGTACTGCTCCGACAGTTATCTTTCGTATTACAAAGAAGGATGGCGAGCAGTTTGAGATTGATAACCCTGCCCAGATGCCAGACCCTAGTGAGATAGAGACTATTGAAGAGCCTGTGATTACAGCGACTATCATCCTGCCTGAAGAGTTTGTTGGTCCTGTTATGAAGCTTCTTGTTTCAAGACGTGGTATGCAGACAAATATGAAATACATCAACGAAACACGTGTAATGCTCGAATATAAACTTCCACTAAACGAAGTTGTTATGGATTTTTATGACAAGCTAAAGTCTGTTTCAAGAGGCTATGCGTCATTCGATTATGAATTCTCTGGCTATATGGCCGGTGATCTTGTTAAGCTTGATGTGCTTCTTAATAAAGAGAAAGTCGATGCACTTTCAGTTATCATACATAAGGATCAGGCATTCTATAAAGGGCGTGACCTGACTATCAAACTTAAAGATGTTATCCACAGACAGATGTTTGATGTCGCTATACAGGCGGCTATAGGTAATAAAATCCTTTCAAGAACAACTGTAAAAGCATTTAGAAAGAATGTTACAGCTAAATGTTACGGTGGAGATATTACTAGAAAGAAAAAACTTCTTGAAAAGCAGAAAGCTGGTAAGAAGCGAATGAAAAATATCGGTAGCGTGGAAGTTCCTCAGGAAGCTTTTATGGCCGTACTGAAACTAGGTGATGATTAATGAGTGAAGATGTTAATAATGTAGAACTGGAACCAAAGAAGAAGGACGGCTTTTTTGATTCATTGGTAGTAGCTGTTGTTATTGCTATGATCATAAAAGGGATCTTCTTACAAACATATACTATCCCATCGGAGTCTATGTATAGCACTCTTAAAATAGGCGATTTCCTCATACTTAATAGAATGGCCTACGTATTTGGCGAACCTGACAATGGCGATGTCGTGATTTTTGAATATCCGCTAGAGCCTAATAAAGACTTTATAAAGAGGGTCATAGGTACGCCTGGAGATAAGATTAAGCTTGTTGATAAGGTTGTCTATGTGAATGGTGTTGCTATCGACGAGCCTTATAAAAGGACAAATGGGCAGATGGCTCAACCTGCGGAGATATCTACAAAAGATAATTTTGAAGAATTCACAGTTCCAGAGGGAAAGTATTTTATGATGGGTGATAATAGAGATAATAGCTACGATAGTCGTTTTTGGGGCTTTGTAGATTAGAGCAAGATCAAAGGTAAGGCGTTCATTATCTACTGGTCACTTGAGCAACCGAAATATAATTCTGCTTGGGCTAAGTTTCCGCTTCATTCACTCAGATTTCTGAATCCGAAGTATGACAGATTTGAACGTTTCTTTAAGCTTATAAATTGAAATAACTATAGATTCATGTAATAATTATAAGGTTTTAAATATTTTAGAGGTGTGTAGTGACAAAGCCTATTTATGAAACGATCCTACTGAAACTTAGTGGTGAAGCCCTTATGGGAGATTCTGATTATGGTATTAACTTTGAAACAGCTAGCTTTATTGTTAATGAGATAAAAGGTATTGTTGAGTTGGGTGTTCGTGTAGGGATCGTTGTTGGCGGCGGAAACATCTTCCGTGGGATGCAGGGAACAGCACAAAATATGGACAGGGTTTCAGCTGACTATATGGGAATGCTTGCCACTGTTATGAATTCACTCGCTCTTCAAGACGGGCTTGAGAAGGTTGGTATACCTACTAGAGTTAAGACTGCTATCGAGATGAGACAAATAGCAGAGCCATTCATAAGAAGACGTGCTATGCGTCACCTAGAAAAAGAGAGAGTTGTTATCTTTGCCGCTGGTACTGGTAACCCATATTTTACTACAGACACTGCTGCGACACTTCGTGGTACAGAGATAAATGCAGAAGTAATCCTTAAAGCTACTAAGGTAGACGGGATATATACTTCCGACCCAGTAAAGAACAAAGACGCTGTTAAGTTTGACACATTGACCTACCTAGACGTAATAAATAAGGGCTTGAAGGTTATGGACTCAACAGCAATTTCTATGTGTATGGATAATAATATACCAATAATTGTCTTCGATATATTTGGTGAAGGGAACATGAAAAATGTTGTTCTCGGTAAAAAAATTGGAACCACAGTGGAGGGGTAACATGCCTAATTCAGTAATTAAAGAAACAAAAGATAAGATGGATAAAACCATTGCACACTACAAGGAAGAGCTTAAATCAATCAGAACAGGAAGAGCTTCTATTAGCATGTTTGATAATGTGACTGTAGATTACTACGGAACACCAACACCTATTAATGGTGTTGCGACACTCTCTTCTCCTGAGCCTAGGCTGATAACAATATCACCTTGGGATGCTTCTATCATCCCTGCAATAGAAAAAGCTATTCAGAACTCTAACATGGGCTTTAATCCATCTAACGATGGTAAGCTTATCCGTATCCCTGTGCCACAGCTTACAGAAGATCGCAGGAAAGAGATTGTTAAGCTCGTTAAAAAGATGGCAGAGGACAATAAGGTCGCTGTTAGAAATCTTCGTAGAGACGGAAATGATAAGATTAAAAAACTAGAAAAAGATAAAGAGATATCTGAAGATGATTCAAAGAAATTTGTAGATCAGATTCAGGAAGTTACTAACGATTATATCAAGAAAGTTGATGAAGTCACTGCTGCTAAAGAGAAAGAGGTAATGGAGATATAGTGCCAGATATTAATATACCTGAACACTTAGCAATCATTATGGACGGGAATGGCCGCTGGGCTAAGAACAAGGGGTTGCCTCGCGTTCTTGGTCATAAAAAAGGGGCCGAGGTTGTACGTGATATAGTTAAGCATACTTCTCAGCTAGGTGTTAAATATCTTACTTTGTATGCTTTTTCGATGGAGAACTGGCTTAGACCTAAGAAAGAGGTCAGCTTCCTTATGGGGTTATTAGAAGATTACCTCCAGAAAGAAGTTGTTGAGCTAGGTAAGAATAATGTGCGCTTAGTTATTTCTGGTCGTACACATCTTTTACCTGAAAAGACAGCAAACATTATGGATGAGGCTATCTCTAAGCTTGCTGATAATAACGGCATGGTTTTAAACTTAGCAATATCTTATGGTGGTCGCAGTGAAATTGTTGACGCAGCTAAGAAAATGGCTGAGCTTGCTATCCAAGGTGAGATCGAACTATCAAAAATTGAGCGTGATGAGTTTGGGCAGTTTATGTATAATCCGGAAATCCCTGATATTGACCTGCTTATCCGTACTAGTGGTGAGATTCGAATAAGTAACTTCATGTTGTGGCGCGTCGCTTACAGTGAGCTTTATTTTACTGATTGTCTCTGGCCAGATTTTGATGAGAAGATTATAGATAATGCATTTATCGAGTATTCTAAAAGAGAGAGAAGGTTTGGCATGACAGATGAACAATTGGCGGATGATAATGGGTGAGCGATCAAAGAGGATTTTAACGGCACTAATAGGCATACCACCTATTGTTGCACTTATAATACATTTCGATAATATCGTGTTTTTTCTGGCAGTTCTTGCTGTCATACTCATCTCTGCTAAAGAGTTTATGAGCATGCTTGAGAATGCTGGTATTAAGATACTTTATTTCCCTGCATTTTTCGGCTCTATCCTATTGCCATACAGTATTTATGTTGGCGATGTTAGGATTTTTTCCTCTGCCCTTGTCATAACGGCTGGGCTTTCTATGATATTTAAACTATTTTCAAAAGAACCATTAGAGGAAACATTTATAGCTATAGGCAGCACAATGCTTACAGTTCTTTATGCTCCTTTGATGTTCTCGTTTATCATTCTGCTTCGTCAGACTGGTGTACATTATATATTTCTATTAGTTGTTGTCATTTGGATGAGTGATACTTCAGCCTATTTTATCGGCTGTAGATACGGTAAGCATAGACTTTACGAGAAGGTAAGTCCTAAGAAGAGTATTGAAGGTGCTTTCGCTGCCTATATTGGTGGTGTTGCTGCTGGTATTTTGTATAGTCACTTTCTTATGGATGTCTCTATCTATCACGCAGGCTTTGCATCATTTCTTGTTGTTACGGCTGGCATGATAGGCGATCTTGTTGAGTCGATGTTTAAGAGGCGTGCTGACGTGAAAGACTCAGGGAATACAATTCCTGGGCATGGTGGATTTCTAGACCGTGTAGATTCACTTCTGTTTGGTGCTCCTGCACTTTATCTATATGTTATTTATGTGATGGTATAAACATGTCTAAACGGATCGGCATCATCGGTTCCACTGGTTCTATTGGGACACAAGCTCTCGACGTTATCCGTCTTAATCCAGATAAATACAAAGTCGTTTTTTTAAGTTGTAACAATAATATTAAATTGCTCAAGGAGCAGGTTTAAGAGTTTCTGCCTGAGAAGATATGCATAACAGGCGAGGGTAAGCTCGACGGTGCTTTATACGGAGAGGATGGACTAACAGACCTTATTCGAAATGAAGATGTCGATCTTGTCTTACTCGCTGCTGTTGGTGCCGCTGGGATAACTCCTGCTTACGAAACAGTTTGCAGAGGTCTCGACCTTGCTCTAGCCAATAAAGAATCAATAGTCGCCGCTGGGCGAATCATTTTAGATAAAGCGAAGGAAACAGGTAGTAGGGTTATACCTGTTGACTCGGAACATTCTGCGATATTCCAAGCCCTCGACGGGCATGATAAAGACTTCTTAGAAAAAATTGTATTGACTGCAAGTGGTGGTGCTTTCAGAGATACACCATTCGATGCTTTGGAATTTATGTCCCCTGCTGAAGCTCTGAAACATCCTAACTGGAGTATGGGTAGTAAGATAACTATCGATAGTGCAACCATGATGAATAAAGGGCTTGAGCTTATTGAAGCTCGTTTTCTATTTGATACTCCACCTGAAAAGTTGGATGTGGTTATACATCCTCAGTCTATCGTTCATTCATACGTCACATTTATTGACGGAAGTATGATAGCTCAGATGGGTAGCCCGAATATGCGTACCCCTATCGCTTATGCTATGGCATATCCTGAGAGGACTCTTTCAGGAATTAAACCGCTAAGTATGGCAGAGGTTGGGGAACTTACTTTTAAGAAGCCCGAACTTGAGAAGTACGAGTGTCTGAATCTTGCTATAGATGTCTTGAAAAATGATTTAAGCTCTCCTATGATAATAATGAACGCAGCAAACGAAATAGCTGTAGCTAGTTTCATAGATGAAAAGATAAAGTACCTCGGAATTGCATCAGTTATTAGAGAAACCTTATCTGTATGTGATTTTGCTGAACCTGATAGTATCGAGGCTGTCTTAGATATAGACAGGGCTGTTAGAGTGACAGCGACTGAAATTGTAAATAAAGGAATATAAATAAATGGGAATATTATCTGCGATACTCCTGCTCGGAGTACTTATTTTTATACATGAGCTTGGGCATTTTCTATTTGCTAAAAAGAGTGGTGTACTTGTTGAAAAGTTTTCTATAGGTTTTGGACCAAAGCTCTACTCCAAGACAGTTGGTGAGACTGAATATGCGTTGTCAGCGATACCTCTCGGTGGTTTTGTTAAGATGTATGGTGAATCTCTCGACGCTGAAGTTGATGAAAGTCTTAAAAACAGATCATTCGCACATAAACCGCTTAAAGACAGATTTGCTATAGTTCTAGCTGGACCTGTGTTTAATTTTATCCTCGCAATTTTCATATACACCCTAATCTTCATGGTGGGGACACCTCGCTTCCTTGCTTCTGTTGGTGGTCTTATTGATGGTGCACCAGCTCAAGCAGCAGGCATTATGGATGGTGACGTTATTACTGCACTTAACGGAAATGAGATGAAATACTGGGATGAAATGTCACTATATATAAGTGAGAACCCTGGTGAACGTCTGTCTTTCCGTATCGAAAGAGCAGGTCAGATACTTAATATTGATGTAGTACCTGAGATCGTTGTAGACAAGAATGTCTTTGGCGAAGAGATAAAGGTAGGTCGTATTGGTATTAAACGTGGAGACATGACAGAGACGGTTCGTGTTCTTAACCCTTTTAAGGCTCTTAGTCAGGGTGTAGAACAAACTTATAAAGTTTCAGAGCTCATGGTGATGGGTGTTGTAAAGATCTTTCAGAAGGTCGTTCCTGCGGACTCACTCGGTGGACCTATTATGATAGTAAAGATGGCAAAGGATTCAGCAGAGACTGGAATTATCAGTTTTTTGAGTTTTATGGCTATCATTAGTATAAATCTCGGAATATTGAATCTTCTCCCTATTCCTGTTCTTGATGGTGGGCATCTAATGTTCTTTACAATGGAGGCGATCATTCGTCGTCCAGTTAGCATCAAAATTAGGGAGTATGCCAACATGGCAGGGCTCTCATTACTGCTATTTGTTATGTTTTTTGCTTTCTATAATGACATTATGAGATTTTTTAAATAGTTTTTATTGTTAATGTAACAATGGTTTAGGTTGTTGTTGTAAAATAATTTAAAATAAACTCTAAAGAAATAGTGAATAATAGCCGAATTTAAAAGTGCACAAGGATGTGCTGACCTCTATTGAAAGAATCAAGGAGGATAGAGATGGCTATTAGAATCTATCAAAACGTAATGTCTCTCAATTCGCAAAGACATTTGGGCACAAGCCAAAGCCAACTTGGCAAGTCCATCGAAAGGCTCTCATCAGGGTTACGTATTAACCACGCCGCAGATGATGCATCAGGTCTCGCAATATCAGAAAAACTTAGAGGACAGATTGCTGGTCTCCAACGTGCTTCAATGAACGCACAAGACGGTATTTCTATGTTGCAAACAGCTGAAGGCGCACTCGGTGAAGTAAGTAACATGCTTAGCAGAATACGTGAGCTTGCAGTTCAAGCTTCCAACGGTACCTACACATCAAACGACCGTGTAGAAATCCAGAAAGAGGTTGAGCAGCTCAAGGATGAGATCGACCGAATTTCCACATCAACAGAGTTCAACACCAAAAAATTACTTAATGGTGACGGAACTGCCCTATGGTCTGCAAGCTCAGACAAAATAGAGGCTATCATTCGCTCAAACGTGGATGAAGGCAACTATAAGATCCAGCTTGAATCAACAGCCGGGGAAAACCAAATTTTCAAAACAGATATTATGACGCTGAGAGATGGTGTTATTGGTGCAGAGATTGTAACTGATACTAATTCAAACACATCTAATGTTTTCAGCGTAACAGACCCTGAAACCTTAGCTACTACAGGTACCGCCCACTATACTGTGACAGTAGGAGACACCTCCGCTGGCGCATCTGTTGGTGTTACAGGTATGTATCAACAGTCAGGTTCAGCTTTTGTTATTAATGATGTTGCAACTGGTTCTGGTTCATTAGGAACTAGAGATGGTTATGTAGAGGTCGAGTTTACACAGGATTTCGACTCTGCTAACGCTAGTGCTGGTGCAACAATCACTGCAAATGCACGTTTTATCGATGCAAAAACAGGTGAAACAGGTCAGTGGGGAACAATCACATTTAATGATGATTCAGGAATAGGAATATTCTCAGCAACATCAACAACTGACTTTGCACTAACAAACTCAGCAGATGAAGCAATTAATTTCGATATGGAAATTGATTTCTCTACTGGTGCTATTCAAGATGGAGATAAAATGCTTATCAATATCTCGACAGCTTCAGTAGAAGCAGCAGCATCTTCTGGTGGTGGTACTATTCAGATTACTGATGGTCCGACAGGTCAGCCAGGCCCTAAGATCAGCTTTGATGCATCGAATACAAGTACAGAAACGCTAACGTTTAAAGATAATGGAGATAACTTTATCGATACTCATAGCGTAGTCGTGTATACCGCAGCTATAAACGAGAAAACTGGTAATATAGATCTTGGTAACATGACTCTCAACTTCAGAGAAAACACAAACGCACTAGACTCAGCAGTAGGAACAACTATTCTTGATGACTTCGCTCTTCAGATTACTGGTGCTGGTGAGGCCGCTGCTACAACTACAAAACTCAAAGATCTTGAAGTTTTCGTAGACTCAGACGGTAATTCTCTCTTTGAGAACAAGCAAGAACTTACTCTTTGGGGTAATGGTACAAGTGCAACTATATATCTTGAAGGTGATGATACACTTTCAGATGTAGAAGAGAAGTTTACAGAGGCACTTGTAGAAGAGCTTGGAATGGGTTCAGATGATAACAACGTAAACAGCCACCTTGTGGATTACGTTTCTGTTGCATCAGATGATGGTCCAAAAGCAGTAAAAGGAACATTTATCATCCAGTCAGCCCTTACAGGCGAGCAGGGTGAGTTAGCTTTCTCTGGTGACCAAAGACTGATCGATGGACTTTCATTAAATGAAATCCAAGAGTCTACTAACAATACAACAAAAGTCGAAATCTATGATGCACATACTGGCGACCTTATCGGAACTGATGAAACAGGTAACGATAGAGTCTTCGGAATCATAGGTGGTGTTGAGATCGTTCTGGATTCCAGGGCTGGACTCGACGAGACTTGGGACACAGTATCAGAAAGTATAGCTTTCAGTACAAACGAAGCAGCTTCTAATGAAGAGTATTTCCTCCACGTAGTTGACAATTCAACTGATCTTCAGATCGGTGCGAATGAAGGTCAATCTTTGGCGGTTAGTATCCCTCAGCTTGACGTTACAGGTCTTGGGCTTGATGATGTGACACTTGTTTCACAGAAACTTGCTCAGAAGGCAATCCCAGATATCGATGCGGCAGTTAATAAGGTTGTTAGTATCAGAGCTACAATAGGTGCACAGATCAATAGACTTGAGCACACAATTGTAAACCTTGATACAGCAACAGAAAATATGACTGCTTCCGAATCAAGGATTCGTGATCTTGATATGGCTGATGAGATGGCAACATTTACAAGATATCAGATGCTTTCACAGGCTGGTATTTCAATGCTTGCACAGGCTAACCAGATTCCGCAAATGGCTTTACAGCTACTTCAGTAAAATGATGTGCGGACGTAGAAAAATAAGGGAGGTAGTACAATGGCTGCTATGAGTGTACAAAAGAAAGACAATAATAAATCCCAAATTGAAGAACTTCAGAATATGCTGAAGGACATGTTCCAGACAAGTTTCTACGGCTCTGTTGAAGTTAAATTCGAGGCGGGGCGAGTAACAATCGTACGCAAAACAGAGTCTGTTAAAATTTGACAGAAAATATATGAAACGAAAGGGGTGGTCAATTTGATCACCCCTTTTTTTATGTCCAAATTCTTATCAACTTGTGTGTAAACGAAGAATCTCTATCAAAACGTTTGAAACAAATAGAAAAAAAAGTAATAATTAATAATCGTGATTAATGGAAGTGATATATGAAACTGAAAGGTAAGAAAGTTCTGCTTACTGGTGCTTGTGGCTTTATCGGTAGTCATCTTGTAGAGAGGTTGCTTGATGAAGGGTGCGATTTGCGGGCTTTTGTTTATTACAACTCATTCGGATCTTACGGTTGGCTTGAAGACTTGCCAGCGGATAAACAAAAGAATATTGATATATTTATGGGTGATATCCGTGACCCAAATGGTGTACGTACCGCGATGAAGGGCATAGATGTTGTCTTTCATCTTGCTGCGCTTATTGGTATCCCATACAGCTACCACTCTCCAGATTCATATGTTGATACGAATATAAAAGGGACTCTTAATGTGTTACAGGCGGCTCGTGATGAGGGGGTAGAAAAGATATTAGTCACTTCTACTTCAGAGGTCTATGGGACGGCAATATACGCCCCTATTGACGAGAAACACCCAAAACAGGGACAATCTCCATACTCAGCTACAAAGATTGGTGCCGATCATATGGCAGAATCATTTTATAGAAGCTTTGACATGCCAGTTACGATTGTTAGACCTTTCAATACTTATGGACCTAGACAGTCTGCAAGGGCTGTTATACCTACGATAATTACGCAGTTATTGGATGGTAAGGATGAGATCAAACTCGGGGCTCTTAGCCCTAAAAGGGATATGGTTTATGTAAAGGATACAGCTGAGGCATTTTGTAAGATAGCAGAGTGTGATAAGGCAATAGGAGAAGAGATAAATATTGCTACAGGTGAAGAGGTTTCTATTGGAGATCTTGCCAATAACATTATTGAGCTTATTAACCCTTCCGCAACAATAACCACAGACGAAGATAGGCTCAGACCAGATAAATCTGAGGTGATGAGGCTGATGGGCGATAGTACAAAGCTTACAGAGTTGACGGGTTATAAAACTGATAAAGTACTGAGTGAAGGTCTTAAAGAGACTATAGATTGGTTTCGTAAACGTGGTTTGAAAGGTTATAAAACGTATATTTATAATGTTTAAAAAAAGAAGTATAGCTGTCGTGACAGGCTCGAGAGCAGAGTTTGGACTATTGAAACCTGTATTGCAAAAGATAAAAGATGATGAGCAACTAGAATTAAAACTCTATGTGACAGGTATGCATATTGAAGGCAGATTCGGCAGAACTGTAACTGAAATAACTGCTGCTGGATTTGATATATCAAAGCAGGTAGATATCTTCTTGCAGGATGATACACCTCGTGGGGTGTCAAGATCTACAGCTCTGTCTATGATGGGTTTTGCAGATATATTTGCCACCGATAGACCAGATGTTTTACTAGTGTTATGCGATAGATTTGAAATCTTTGGAGCTGTTTCAGCGGCTTGTGTGCACGGAATACCTGTGGCTCATATACATGGTGGGGAGCTGACGGAAGGCGTTATGGACGAGCAGTTCAGGCACTGTATTACAAAAATGTCACACATCCACTTTACTGCGACTGATGAATATCGTAACAGAGTAATCCAAATGGGTGAGCAGCCAGATAGAGTATTTAATACAGGTTCTCCAGCTGTTGATGCCATCCTCGCGGTAGATTTAATTAGTAAAGATCAGCTTGAGTCAGAGCTTGGGCTACGTTTTAAAGAAAAAAATTTACTTATTACCTTCCATCCGGTCATTCTGGATGAAATGTCACCTAAAGAACAGTTTGTTGAGATGTTAAAAGCCTTAGATGCTACTGAAGCTTATCTTATATTTACATACGCAAATGCAGATACTGGTGGTACTGAAATAAATAAACTTATAGAAGATTACGTGAGTGCTAACCAAGAGAGAGCCTATGTGACGAAATCATTTGGACACCAGAGGTATTTATCTGTATTGAATCAGTGTACTGGAATGGTTGGGAATTCGTCTAGCGGTATATTAGAGGCTGCAGTTTGCAAGAAGGGGGCAGTTAATATCGGTATACGCCAAAAGGGTCGTGTTCGTGGTGATAATGTTATTGACTGTGGAATATCAGCAAGGGAGATAGCGCTAGCTATAACTAAACTAGAATCAGAAAGCTTTCAAACGTCCTTAACTGATTTAGAATTGCCTTATGGAGATGGAAAATCGGCTGAGAGGATAGTAGCTATCTTGAAAGAGATCGAACTTGGTGGGATATCTATAAAGAAATTCAATGACTTGGAGATGAAATGAAAATAGTTACATTTAATGTAAATAGCATAAGGATGAGATATCACCAGCTAGAGAAGCTGATAGAGAATCACTCACCTGATATTATAGGTTTACAAGAGACAAAAGTACGTGACGAAGAGTTCCCTGTAGAAGAGATAGATAAACTTGGCTATCACGTGGAATACTTCGGTCAGAAGACACATTATGGTGTGGCTGTTATGTCTAAGGTTAAACCTGTTGCCGTGCAAAAGGGCTTTCCAACAGACGATGACGAGGCTCAGAAACGTTTTATTATGTGCGACTTTGGTGATCTGAAGTTTATGAACGGTTATTTTCCTCAGGGGGAGAGTAGAGATCATCCAGTGAAGTTTCCAGCAAAAGAGAAATATTATGCTGATCTACTTAATTATTTAGATACTTCTTTTAATCCTTCTGACAATATTGTGTTAGTTGGAGATATGAATGTTGCACCTACCGAGTTCGATGTTGGTATAAAACCTGATAGTGTTAAGCGTTGGCTTAAGCAGGGGAAGACAAGCTTTTTGCCAGAGGAGAGAGGGTGGCTTCAGTCTATAACTGACTGGGGGCTTGAAGAGGTCTACAGGAAGCTTCGTCCAGAGGATAGTGAGCAGATGAGCTGGTTTGATTACAGGAGTAAAGGCTTTGAGGCTGAACCTAAACGTGGGCTAAGGATTGATCTTGTTTTAGCTACGGCAGGGTTGTCTAGTCGTTGTGTAGATGTTGGTATCGACTATGAGGTTAGGGGTATGGATAAGCCATCTGACCACGCTCCATTGTGGGTTAAGTTTGATTAAAAATATTAATAAATTTTTTCATGTATAATAATTATATATCGTTTGTAATATTCTATAAGTTGTGAAATTTGTGATTAAAAATATTGGAGAAAATTATGGGTAAATTCCTCGAGCTGGTGACGACCGACGAAGGTTGGGAGTATGTGAAACGAGTGAACAGTAATGGTGCTGCAATCGTTTTGGTATATCATACAGACAGAGAGGAATATCTAATGGTTGAGCAGTATAGACCGCCGATTGGATGTCGTGTTTTAGAGATGCCTGCTGGCTTGATAGATCAAGGTGAAAGTCCATCTGAGACAGCTGTTAGAGAAGTTTATGAAGAGACAGGTGTTAGGATAACCCAGGACGACTTGATTGATCTAGGCGTGGTGTATAGTGGTGTTGGCATGACGAATGAAGAGGTGAATATCTTTGCTGTGGAGATAAATACAGATACTCTGATCGAAGAACCAGCCATTGAGGGTACTGAAATTGCTCACGGATTAGTTACTAAGTGGCTAAAGGAGGAGGAGCTGTACCTTTTAAAAGCTGCTAAGGCTCTTTCAGTCTTTATGCGGTATAAGATTAAAAAGCAAAATCCTGATATGGTTTTTCCAGACTAACCCATTAGTTGTTTAAGTTCGATCTGCCTTTTGAATACATATTTGATAACGTCATTCCTTTCAGAATCTTTGGTGAAGTTGAATTTAAAGCTGACTTCATTCTTTTCTTGAATCCTTTTCGAACGGATACAGGTGCATCTGATATCTTCAGTGCCGTCAATTTCGTCAGACATATCTAAACCGAATACTTGTCCACTGTCTAAATTTGCTTCAGTGATTAGTTTGCCACCACCGCCAGAAAGATCTACTACTTTGCAAGGGACCTTTTTGTGAGGTATCTTCATGTTTTTATCTGGAACCTTTGCATAGAATATCTTTACCTGACCTTTTAGATTTGTGCTAACTCTGAAGAATTCTCTCAATTGATTTCTTGCGATTGTTTCAGGTATATTTATTTTTATGAAGCTTAGGCTTCCTTCTGTGTGTCTATCTATGACAGTTGTGTCGAATTTAAACCTGCCGTCGTTGCTAACGTATTCTACTGTCATTTTTGATCCTGGTAGCATAGGGATAGGTACTCTACCATCGGCAGGATGCGAGATAAGTATGTATTTTTTTGTTATGTCTTCAACTCTAGAGTCGTAAACACCAGGGTAGTCTTTTCTTTTAACGCTTACAGCTATTCTGGTTCCAACTTCTACGTATTCACCAAAGTTTTTTACTTTATCTTTCATTATAACTCCGCCCTCGACAAATAATATTTCGATTAAATCTGGATCTGTATTTCTATTTTCTATCCATTTGTTTAAAATCTCAAGTCCTAACATGATTATAACCTCAAGGTTATACCTGTATTATTGGGTATTATGAACATTAAGCTATACAGGTAATTACGCTTTGAAAAAGCTATTTCCACGCCGTTTTAACGGAAAGGGGTAAAACCCTCTTAACCTTTTTTGCTAGTTTCATGCCTTTTGGTATGGGCTGACTGTGCAAAAATGCCGAGATTATATCTCCTATTTATATTATCGCAAAAAACGTGCCGATAATTAGTGGTAATTTTTTCCATCGTAGTTGCCGATTATATAATCTGGCTGTAAATAACTTGTGTAAAATATTAAAACTAGAGTATATTGATTACTTATAGGCATAGAGGAGTTCACTACATGGATTGGGAATTTAGCGCGGGGCAAATTATTGACGGGGAGTTTGATTTATCTCTTACAGACTTTACTAAAAAGTTGTATTCAAGATCTGTTGATCTTGCAGTAATGTCTATTGACGCATCTGTTGATTCAGAAAATATGATTGATTCTGATCTTGATCCGCTGGAAGATCATCGTATTCAGTATTTTATCTGCTATTACAACTATATATTATGCTTGACGACTGGCAAGTCTAGGCGTCAGTTTAAGAGCCATACTAAGAAATTACCTATATCGAAAGGTATTAAGGAAAAGTTCTTAGATAATAAAAATCTAGCTGTATTAGAGGAAGACTCTAAAGAAACAGTGTTGATTTTTATGGCGGTGCTGAAAAGCTTTGTAGGTGAGATGATGGAATCTGGGACTAGTACGAATAGGCTCCCACAAATGTTGCTTATGCAGCAGCTTAATTCTTTCTCATCTATAATCCCTAGTATTATGAAGAATGAGAATGCTAGAAATATGTTAATACACATCGAGTTTGAAAAGACCTTTTTAAATGGTAGACTGAGTAAAATATTTAAATAGAGTGGTGGTTAATGGCAAAGGACAAGTCTAAAGACATTCGTTTACTGAAAATTACTTGTAAAGTAACTGATACCAGATCTGTAACAATGGCTTATGTTTTGTACGAGCTGGATGTTATTAGATCTAATTCTGAAGTGACTATCAATTCTATCCTTACTCCTATTGTTAAAAATGAACCAGATGGCGAACCGCTACTAGATGACTATGTTGCATCAGGGCCTGCTAGTCAGACAAATATGTTCAAAAAAGATAATAAACTTACTTGTAATGTTGACCTGATTTCAAAGGTTATAAGGTTTCCACATCTTAATAGATACAAAATTTCTAAGAATTATCGTGGTTATGGGCTTAGCTCATATGCATTGAACGAGATAGCGAATATCATTAAAGATCAATATCCTGACTATGAGATTGAGCCTATCCATTTCTCTTTTACTCAGGAGAATGAAGATATTGATAGAGGTGCTTTCTTTGCGTTTATGGAGAAGTTTGGATTTTGGTTCAGTTTCGATGGTGAAGATAATAACAAAGGCATTCTCAATGTTGAGAGAGCAGAAATGATTAAATTAGCTACTAAGAAAGATACAATTGTGGAACTTGAGATAGCTACATTTATTAAAAGCCTTTTTGATGACAGAACAAAACAACATGCAGAGATTACTCGCATCAGAACAGAGTTCAAAGATAAGAATACAGTATTTAATCGTTTCGAGAAGGATCAGGCTATTACATTTCTTATGAATATAATAGGTGCACTAATCCTTCTGATAATGATAATTCTTTTTCTATAATCTAATTAGTCAATTTGCTACTTTCGCTCAAAAGAACTGATGGATCAAATCCAACTCTTAATGCTCCCCAATGCTTTCCATTCACTTCTATAGGTATACTTAGGTCGTTAAGTATTTCGCCAGTGTCCCTTGCGTAAGTTTGCATTAAGAATGGTGTAGTGTTTTGTGCAGCTTTTAGTCCAGCTGTATCATTGAATATCCTTTTATCTCTACTTTTGGCTGTGTCTATTGTAATATCCCCTGTAGGTTTTTGTGCGATTTTTTTATTGTGTGTTGGTGCGTAGCCATTAGTGTCAACGCCAAGAGTGAATATGCAGCCATTGACTGAATTGAGTAATTTCTCTGAGATATCTTGAAATTTTGCTTCAACCTTTGAGTCGTATTTGGTTGAAAACTTTTGAGGGTTAGTATTAGGGATATCTTTATAGTTTTTGTCAAATACATCGACACCTTGGCTTGCTAGGTCTGTGAGTACCTGCTCGTATTCATTTTTAGTTGACTGCGCAGCCTCTAAGATGTGCTCCATATAGCCCATGCCTATTTTAAATCTAGTAACGTTTTCTTGAATATCTTCTATACGCTGGTTAAGGCTTGTGGTGTTGCTAGTTGACTCATCCATCTTGCCTGTTACTTGTGTCGCTAGGGTATTGATCATGTTTACATTTTCAAAAATTTCAGAATTAATGTTTGTGAAGTCGTCTAGTGAGACTGTTATTTCGTTTACGCCTCTGCCTGTCTCCTCAAAATCGCGAACCATGTTTTCAAAGCTTTCGGCAGTGTTGTAGACTACGTCTCTAGTCTGTCTGATAAATTGGTCTATGCGTCCAGTCTGCTCTTCTGTATGTTTTACTTGTCCTATCATTTCGTTAATGTTGCCAGAAATCTCTTCGGTAGCTGATTTCACACGTTCCGCTAGTTTTCTTACTTCGTCTGCAACAACGGCAAATCCTCTACCAGCTTCACCAGCTCTAGCGGCCTCTATTGCTGCGTTAAGTGCGAGTAGGTTAGTTTGGTCAGATATGTCTTCTATGAGTGATACTATGTCTCTGATATTTTCAGAGTTTTTAGTTAGGTCAGAGACGGTCCCTTGGAAATCTTCGAGCATATTGCTTATAGAGTCCATGTTGCCGGTAAGGGCAGACATCTCGTCTTTTGAGTTTTGGGCACTTTCGAGGTTTTGGTTTGCGGCATCACTAATTGCGACAGAGTTTGACCTGATAGTTTCGATAGATTCGTTTGTTCTGGAGCTTGCCTCGTATATATCAGCTGAGAGTTCACCTTGTTTGTTGACCTCTTCGGATGCTCTTTTAACACTGAGGACAACTTGCGCTGACTCTACGCCAATATTGACACTTAGAAGCCTTACTTTTAAGAGTATCTTACGTAGTTTCTCCATGAAGAGGTTATAGTTGTGTGAGAGGTCTCTCATCTCGTCATGTGTTAGTAGTGGCATATCTTGGGATAGGTCACTTCCGCCTGCACCAATCTCTGCGAAGACAGCAGCGATTTTCTTTATCGGTCTGACTATTAATATGGTGAAGAAAAACATCATGAAGAATAGTAATGCAAATGTTATCCCCATGAGGGTGAGTGGTAGGATGAATCTGTCGCTACATAGGTTTATTATGTGGTCTATGGCTGCTCTTTCAACAGGGAGAGCATTTAGAGCTTTTGTGATCTCGCCTTTTGTGAGCCCGAAGGAGATGATAGCTGCAAATTGTAAAACTGCTATAAATAACAGGTTACCAAATAGTTTTTTACTTAGTGTGTTGAAAAAATTCTTTTCGAGACTTGTGTATAAAGACTTAAACATTAAGCACCCCAATAACATAATACTGTTCTAAATTTAATTATATTTAAAAAGAGTGTAATATGCAATAAAAATAATAAAGGGTAAAATGTATTAAATAGTAGGGTTTGTTAAAGGTGGTATTTTAAACCAGCGACATTTTTGATAGACATGTAAATCTGTTGTAGCTCTTCATAGTCCGCAACTTCGGTTGTTACAGATACAGAAATATATGTGCCTTTACTGCTCGGTTTCTCTATTAGTGAATCGATTGTCTTTGAATCAAAAACTCTCTTTATATCGTTCACGAATTTTCTATCATTGGTTCCCATCGCTTTAAATGTGTATATTACTGGAAATTCCATCAATTCTTTCATTGTTTCAGACACTAGCTTTCTCCACTTTTATCATCATTCCATCCACGTCAACAATAGCCACTTTGTCATCTTTTTCAAGAACTTCTTCACTTTTCGCACTCCAGAGCTCACCATGAACAAAAACTTGCCCATTATTGTCGTTCCAGTTGACAACAGTTCCTATCTCATCTTTGAGTGTATCTATTCCAGTTTTTGGCTTAGATTTAAAGTCTTTAAATATGAGTCTACCTATAAGTATTGTTACTGACAATATAGAGCCTATGAGAATGCTTATTAGCCAAACAGAAACCCCTATGCCTAAGTTACCGTCTGTTGAGAATAGTAGATATAGTCCAGCTCCAAGGCTTGCCATGGATGCTACAGTTAGCAGTCCAAAGCTGGGTACGAATATTTCAGCACCTAAGAGACCAACTCCTGCGATAACTAATAGAAGAGCAAGGGAATTGACAGGGATTATGTTGATCCCCATGAGGAACATGAGTATTGCAGATATACCTATGGTGGCAAACACAAAGGTTCCAGGCATCTTAAACTCTAGAACAATTGCTAGCATACCTATGAAGAGTAACATGACTAGTACATTAGGGTCACTAAGGAAGAAGGCGACTTTTTGCATCGGAGTCGCTTTTAAATATATAATCTCTCCAGCGGTAAAACCTAGCTTGCCTGTTGCTAGTTTGACAACTTGTTCGTCAGTGTTAGCAATAGAATCGATTATCATAAGATCAAGAGCTTCGGTTGCGGTATAACTTTTCGAGAGTGTAACAGTCTCTTCAGCGGCTTTAATGTTTCGACCACGCTTTTCGGCTATTGATTTAATGAAAGCCACTGTATCATTTTCGACCTTTTGCGCCATATGACCTTCGATATCTTTCCCTGTTATATTGACAGGGTGAGCGGCGCCTATATTTGTTCCTTCTGCCATTACTGCATAGTGCGATGCAAGTACTATGAAGGTGCCAGCTGAGCCAGCCCTAGAGCCTTGTGGAGCGACAAATGTTATCACTTGTACGTCACTCTCTAAGATAGTCTGGACTATTCCTCTGGTGGACTCAAGGATGCCGCCAGGGGTATCTAGCTTTATAAGCAGTGCCCCTTTAGCTTCAGTAGCTTTATCTAATGATTTTCGTATATATTTCTCAGTATATCCCGTAATTACCCCATCAATCTGGATAGTAAAGATATCTTTACCGTATGAAACCCCAGTCGTTAGTATAATCAGCAGGATTATAATGATACGCATGTTTACTCCGTGACTTTTTTCAGTCTGAAAAAGTGAACCCCAAGCTCTGGAACGAATTTTCTGTAGTACTTTGTCGGAATATAGTCGTCTAGTTCTTTTATATAAGTAGTATTGTACACGCTCTTAAGTGATGCAACAGGTTTTAGATTTTCGACTATCTCTTCAGCGTAATCTATTTGGTCTGTTGCTATGCATAGAGTGCCACCAGGGCGAAGTTTCTTAACAAGAAACTCTATAAACTGTGTTTTCAAGATTCTACGTTTTTTGTGTCTTTTCTTTGGCCATGGGTCTGGGAAGTTTACATAAAAGTTATCTACGCATTCATCTTCCATGATAGATACGAAAAAAGTTGCATCAAAATGTATGAGACGGAGGTTACCAGACTCGACTTGTCTCCCTTTGATTATAGCTTTATGAAATATTTTTTTCATAACCTCAAAGCCTAAGTAATTGCTGTCTGGATATTTTTTTGCATATTCTGATGTGAACTCTCCGTTACCAATACCTATCTCTATATTAAATGGATTATCGTTACCAAAAAAATCTTTTCCAGTTAGTTTTTCGTATGCATCATATTCGGCTCCATGACCGTATTTTTGTATCTTTTCTGTC
Source organism: Denitrovibrio sp. (assembly GCA_002869185.1). Taxonomy (GTDB): domain Bacteria; phylum Chrysiogenota; class Deferribacteres; order Deferribacterales; family Geovibrionaceae; genus Denitrovibrio. The sequence continues at coordinate 58,568 of PKTN01000004.1, forward strand.
TGAGTTCTGATAGTATCCGAAAACATATACAGGTCATCCTCGAAGTTGAGCTCGAGTTTGATTTTTGTATTATCTGTCATAATTTCTCCTAATGTGGGCATTTATTTGTATTTATCACGTGAGTTTTATTTTGTAAAAAACTACTTGATTTAAAATCGGAATTTATGCTAGCATTTTAGGCTCTTGAAATCAAGGAGGTAGGTACGATGGCTAAAAGATGTGAAATCTGCGGTAAAGGCCCAATGTTCGGCCACCAGATAAGCCACGCTCATAATGTAAACAGAAGGGTATTCTATCCTAATGTACATAGAATTAGAGTTGTAGAGTCAGGTGTTGTTGTCCGCAAGAAAGTCTGCACAAAATGCATGAAAGCCGGTAAAGTACAGAAAGCCTAGTAACTTACTGTAACTATTGGTATCGTTGTCTTTTTTTAGATAACTATTAATGATGAAAATCAATCCCGTAATATCGTTAAGATGTTACGGGCTTTTTTCGTGTTTATTTATTTCTGGCTTTTGCGCCTTCTGGTTAGACTTGTTAAGTAGTAGGCAGGTAGGACAATATTCGTTCCGATAAAGACAACTAGTATCACAGCCATCAGCCCTGCAACATATTTGCGTACGATCCCTCTGTAGTTTGGCTGTAACTCAGTGATAAATAGTTTTGGCTTGCCATCCAAGTATGGATACAAATACTTCATGAAGGCAGGTTTCTAACTGTACTTACTTTCAATCTTATTAACTTCGAATATATTATTTCCATTAAGGGAATAGATGGATGCGAATAACTCTTGATCACTAAAGTATGGGTGCTCAGCTATTGGTTTTCCGTTCATGCAGTGGTTTTCTCCACCGAAATAATCGAATATAATCCAGCCGTTATTTAAAATGGCATTAGAAAATTCTATATATGACATCCTGCCTTCTTTACCTGAAGCGGACATAGCAAAATATGGGTCTATGTATATCCATTTATTACCATTATAAATTTCAGCCCCATAGTGGATGCCGTTAGAGACAATCCTTGCATCCAATCCTGATGCTTTAGCTAATATCGTAAAAATCTGAGCAAAATCGACAGAGCAACCATTTTTTTTAGCGGTTTGATTAATCTTGTCAGCTATGTTTGGCTCGGATAAGCACTCTCCATCCCCCATAAGGCTAAACATTCTAACAATTTCTACCCCTTTTTCGTATGGAGGCAGGTTGTTGAGTTTAGCGATTTTTTCAGCAGAAATAATTGTAGTTGCATATATCTCAGACATGCCATTCTGGAAGACTTCTTTGTTGTCAGATTTGAAACCTTCTTCTTTAAGCTTACTAGGAGACAAGGCATAGTGTGCTGGGGCTGTCTTTTGCCCATATATAATCTCACTCAGAGCTTCCATTACTGTAAAATCTTTTACAGAGAAGACGATTGCAATCATTAATACTATGTTCATCATCACGAACGTTACTATAAATCTTTCAAGTTTCATTTATTTTTACCTGCCTGTAATCGTTGGATATAAGCGTTAAATATATACCTGTATTAAAATTTTTTACAAATATATAGATATAATGTATCATAAATTTACATACAATGACGATTATATATGAATGGTAGGTTTTTAATTATGTATAGATTTAATAAGGTTAGTGACGCTTATAGTGAAGCCAGAAAATATAATAAATATGAGAGTACCGCTCCATTCCCCCCTTATGTGACGATAGAGTTGCAAAATGATTGTAATTTTAAATGCACTATGTGCTCTCTTACATATCAGGATGAACAACCTGAACAATTTTGACTTAGAAAACTTAAACAGGTGATAGACGAGATAGCAGAGTATGGCAGTATGGTCAGGTTCATCGGCTATTGCGAACCTCTAATGTATTCTCAGATTAGAGAAGCTGTAACTTACGTGAAGTCAAAAGGTTTGTTGCTTCATATGACCACTAATGGAAGTATGTTGAATAAAGAAATGTCTGATTTCTTAGTTGAAGCTGGACTAGATAGCATAATATTCTCTTTTCAAGGTGCATCAAAGGATGAATATCTAACAATGAGAAACTTGGGTGGTCCGATCTATGAGAGGGTAATAGATAATATTAAGTATTTTCATTCTATAAGAAAGAATACAGAGATGAAGATTACTACAACTGTTACTGAAAGGGACACGAAGGGAGAGATTGAGGCATTTGTTGCGACTCATAGTGCATATGTTGACGAGGTTCAGATATCAGGATTTACTCATTTCGTCCATGTGTCAGATCATTTCGGAGAGCAACATGTCTGGGGAAATTATGGAATAAATAGACCACAGCTTAAAGATAGAGTTAAGTGTTTTCTGCCTAATTTTGAAATGCTTATAAAGCCAAATGGTGATGTCTGTGCATGCTGTGGAGCTTATACTGATGGGCTTGTATATGGCAATGTTATAGATGATCAGTTAATTGACATATGGCGTGGCGGAAGGGCTGAAAAACTACGTACAAAGATATGCGGTGGTGAGCTGGAAGAGCTTGAGAACTGTCGTGTGTGTCCTGTCAGATATAAATATGCTAATATAGATAATGCCGTACATAACACTAGAAAGTAACGGAGAATAATATGAGAGGTAGTGAACTACTTATAAACACTGATGCAACCCTAAAGGAAGCACTCAGGAAGCTAGACAAGTCAGCGGAAAAAGTACTTATTGTCGTTGATGAGAGTGCGAAGCTACTTGGTGCTCTGACTGATGGAGATATCCGTAGAAGCCTTTTGGCTGGAGATAATCTGGATAGCAGCATCGCAAATGTATTCAATGAAAAACCTCTCTATATATATGTTGAAGATTTTGCATTTGATAAGATAAAAAATATGCTTATAACTCATAAGGTAGAGTTGCTCCCTGTTGTCGAACAAGACATGACTGTCGCGGATTTTATCACATGGGATAAAGTCTTTTCTGAAAGGAAGGATAGCGAATCAGACATCCTGAAAAATTGCCCACTGGTCGTTATGGCTGGTGGTAAAGGGACACGTCTAGAGCCTTTCACAAAGATTCTTCCAAAACCTCTCATACCAATTGGCGAGAAACCAATCATTCAGGTTATTGTTGACAAATTTAAGGCGAGGGGGGCTGAGCAGTTCTTCTTTATAGTTAATTACAAAGGTGAGATGATTCAGTCTTACTTCAATCATTTATCCGAAGAATACGACATTAACTACCTTTGGTAAAAGGATTTTTATGGCACAGCTGGTGGACTTAAAATGATGGAAGATAAGGTGGCTGACGATCTATTTGTGTCTAACTGTGATGTGATCATCAAATCAAAATATGAAAATATTCTCAACTTTCACAAGGAGCAAGAGGCCGCTCTCACAATAGTCTCCTCTATACAGCATTACAGAATCCCTTACGGTGTCGTTGATTTTAAAAGTGGTGGTGAAGTTATTAATATAAAAGAGAAACCAGAGTTCTCTTTTACTGTAAATACAGGACTTTATATTTTAAATAAACGTGCTCTACAGCTTATCCCAGAAGGGGTACATATGGATATGACAGACCTTATAAGCATGCTTATTAAAAACAACGATAAAGTTGTGACTTATCCTGTTAATGAGAACGAATACATCGATATCGGTAAATGGGAAGAGTACAAGAAATCTGTCAGTAAGCTAAAGGTAATAGACGAATGATTGATGGTAAAAAGGTATTAGGACTTGTTATCGCCAGAGGTGGTAGCAAAGGTCTCCCTGGTAAGAACCTTCTGGAGCTAGGTGGGAAACCATTGGTCTGCCATAGCATTGATGCTGGATTGAACAGTGAATATATAGATGACGTTGTCATATCTACTGAAGATGAGGCGATCGCAGACGTAGCTAGAAAATGCGGTTGCAAAGTCCCTTTTATGCGTCCTGATGAGCTTGCTACCGACAGCGCAAAGAGTATCGATGTCATTAAGTACGCTCTAGAGGCTCTTATTGAAATAGGCGATATCTACGACTATTTTGTGCTCCTGCAGCCTACAACCCCTTTCAGAGATGCTAGCCATATAGACGATTGTCTCAGAATGCTTTCTGATAAGGATGCAGATTCAGTTGTTAGCGTTACAGAGGCGGAACATCATACTCTCTGGATGAATGAACTACCTGAAGATATGTGCATGAAAGGTTTTATTAGACCAGAGGCAGAGAATAAAAATCGTCAGGATTTACCAAAACATTATAGGATTAATGGCGGTGTCTATGCTGTCAGGTGTTCATATATGCTCTCTACTATGAAACTGTATTCTGATAGGTCGTATGCTTATCTGATGGATAATGAAAGCTCAATTGATATAGATAATTCACTCGATTTTGAACTTGCTAAGCTAGTTATAGAAAAGAGAAAAAAGTAAAGGGTACACATAAGCATACCCTTTGTATTGATTAGTTTATCTTAGCTTAAAGACAGCTACAACGGTGTCCATGTCTTCGGCACGTTTACTTAGATCGTCAAAAATAGCTGAAATCTCCGTATACTTTCGTTTAGTGTTCTATTCTGCACATTATAAATAAGTATGGTATATTGTTTTATGGAACAATGATTATCAAAAGAGCTAGCAACAGAGTTAAAGAGACACATCTCTGAGAGCGAAGACTGGCTTATCAAACGCATTTTATACTACGCAAAAAAACAAGGCTACTCTGCCTATACTTCTACTCTAGAAGAGGCGTGGCGCGCGTCCATTGTTGGGCTGAGCAAACCTATCCTTGATACCCCTGTGACTTCTTTCAGAATTCTTGAACTGCATCCACATAGTGAATTTATGAATGATCCTTATGCCCTATTCGGTGTCGAAGAGGCAAGAAAACACCGAGCAAGAGGGATAGATTTAATTATGTTTATGGGGTTATTCAAATACTATCGCCAAACATACGAAGACCTATTATTTAAAATTGGTATGGAACTGGAAGATGTAAAAAATTGCCGTACATTTCTTAAACGTTATTTTGATAAAGTCGAGCTTGGCTTTTTGGATGAATGGGTAAGGATGGGTGGAGAAGAGATAAATACTGAAATGGCTAAGGCAAACATAAGGCTGACGAACGAGAAATCAATGTATTTGACCATTCTAGAAAGCCTTAAGCATCCTGTTGTTGTGACAAATTCATCAGGTGATCCCCTTGTTATGAACCAAGCTGCTGCTGAGCTTTTTGAAGGTTACTCAACACCAGGTGGTGTTCATTATAAAGGTCAAAAACCTGAACTAAATAAGTCTGTTAGTGTAAAAGTTAAGGAGTTTTTGAAAGATTATAACGAGTCTATGGAACAGACTCATGTAATAGACGATAAAATATTTGTTGTTACTTACACCCGTATGAAGGATGTGAGCGGAAAGTTTATTGGTATCGCCATCCTTTTTAATGATATTACAGCGAAACGTCATACTGAATCTGTTTTGGAGGAGAGCGAATCACTCCGTAGAGCTTTTATGGAAGGGATCGATGCAGCCACTTTAGTGCTTGATATGGAGTCCCATACTGTTGCGGATTATAACTCTAAAGTGCTAGAACTCTTTTCAACCAAGTTCTCAAGCGAAGGGTTCACTGGCGAATGTCCAAAGTTTTATGAGGAGGTTGGTGGAAGTCAAACATCAATTTTCGAACTTGCAGAAGAATCTGTCAGTAATGAGGAAAGGCTGCTAGACACCTGCTCTGGAGGCATGAAACCTGTCAGGCTATTTACTATAGAGGCGTGGTTTAAGAATAGGCGATTTAAGATTGTTGTTATCTTTGATATCACTCGTGAGAGGATGCTAGAAAGAAGGGCAAACCACATCCAACAGCTTGAAGTCCTAGGAGATATTGCAGGTTCTTTACCGTCGATGCTCGGTGAGAGCTCAAATAATGTCCAACAGATATTAGAAAACTTATCTGAAAAGCAAGAGGTAAAACACTCTTTATCAGAGATATGTGAGGCGCTAGAAGATGCGAATTACATAAACGAAACCATAGGTGCTCTGGGGTCTATTGTACAATACGAAACAGAGATTGCCTGTGTCGACATAAACCAAATAGTTAAAAACTGTGTCCTTTTGACAAAGGATAAATGGCACCCATATGCTGAGATTGACCTAAACATAAACTCCGAATCAAAATCAATAACCTGTTGTCCTGATGAAATGGGGCAGGTCTTTCTGAATCTGTTAGTGAATGCTGCTCATGCCGTTAGGAAGAAGTTCGAGGCGGATGGTGAGCGAGGATATATTAAGCTGACTAGTAGGTATACAAGCGGATTTTACGAAGTTAAGATTTCCGATACTGGTATTGGGATAAAAAAGAAAGATTTAAAGAGAATATTTGATAAAGGATATACTACAAAAGAGGTCGGTCGTGTGACAGGTAATGGTTTGGCGATAGTCTATGATCTAGTGGTGAAGAGGCATAAAGGGACAATAGAGTTTAAAAGCACCGAAGGTAAAGGGACCGAGTTCAATATTAGACTACCTTTATTCGCAGAGAAATAGATGTCCTGAGTTTTAGCGAAGTATCTCTGTCAATAAAATATAAATCCCCCTGTCTCCTCTTTGCAAAAGGGAGTATAAGCGTGGGAGCAAATTGAATCAACTCGAGATAAGCCCCAAGGTGCTCTACTTATTACACACCTAATAGAAACAACCAAAATGAAAAGCTGAGTATTGATAAGAGTGTAGACATAACGATAGTGCTACCAGCGAGTGGCGCATCCCCCTGCATCTCTGAAGCTAAAACATAATTAACTGTGGCTGTGGGTGCAGACAGCATTATTACGAGAGTCTTAGACGTGATATCGAATTCAATTCCCAAAAACTTCAGTAGCAGATAAGCGAAAAATGGCATCAACATAAGCTTGAGAGCTGAAGACATCCCCGCCGTAAAAAAATCACCTTGCATGCGTTCACGGCTCATACTGCCACCAACACAAAAGAGTGCTAATGGGAGTGTTACGCCACTTACGATTGCTAGTGATCTCTCGATAAAGACAGGAAAACTTATAGAATACCAAGATGCTAATATACCAAACAAGCATGCAATAGCTAGAGTGTTAAGTAACGTATTTTTAAGGAATGGTTTGAATGAGCGGCCGTCTTTCATAGAGATACTGAGAGCCACAACTGACATGAAATTAACCATAGGGACAACAAAAGCCATTAATACACTTGCTATGACCAAACCTTTTTCGCCATAAGCGTATGCGCTAACTGGGAGTCCCATGTATGCATAGTTAGCTCGAAAGGTATTCATTGCAAATGTGCCAGATGAGCTATCTAGCTTCATCAGTTTTGCTACAATGAAGGCTATTGCAAACATTATTAGAATTGTAATTGTCATTATTACGAGGTGATTTATGCTGAATACAGAGCGTAAATCCGCGGCAGATATCTTGTAAAATAATAGGACAGGTATACAAACGTTGAAGATTAACTTGTTCGCTGTTTTGATAAAATCTTCATCAATAAGCTTTATCTGTCTGATGAACCAGCCTAGAGCGAGAACTATAAAGACAGGGATAACTATCTGTATTATTTGTGTCATGTAGTTTAGCGAGCCTCATAAAAAGTGTAATCTCTAATGCATTATACTAGAAAAGACGTATAATTAAAGCTTGATTAAGGTATGTTTAAATATTATATAAGAATTGTTTGCCGAATATATGTGAGTTTTGTGAGGTTGCTGAATGGTTAAGCTAAGAGATTATACGCATTATTTTAATGTTGTTTTGTTCGGCATAATAGCACTGTTCGGTAGAGCTTATGAACACGGGATGACGTCTGATAATATCCACTATGCCGCTATCTCTAAAGGTCTTTTGACTTCAGAAAATCCATTACTTCTTTCGCTTGCTGGTGAACCGTATCTCAATAAACCACCACTGTTTTTTTGGCTGAATTCTATAGCAATATGGGTCTTTGGTAGTAACGTCTATGGTGCGAAATTTATCTCTGTCCTTGCTACAATATTATTGATGCTCATTGTTTTTCACTTAGCTTACAAGGCTTTTGAAAGTGTGGATGTTGGGTATGGCGCAGTTCTGTTTTTTCTTGTCAATTATGTGGTGTTTAAGAACTCACAGGCTTGCAGATTAGAAAGTCTTTTAACTTTGTTTACAATGCTTAGCCTTATCTTTAGTTACAAATATACTGTTAATAGGAAAAGAAAATTCTTGATTATAGCAGGAGCCTTTGCTGGTTTAGCAGTTTTAACTAAGGGCTTTGCTGGTGTTTTTATCTTTGCGTTTATTGTGCTCTATCTTCTTGCTTCTGAGCCAAGGAAAAAAGCGTTGTTGTTCGATCTACTATTGTCAGGGCTCGCATTTGTTGCTTGTTTTGCATGGTGGTACGCTTATGCATTTGCTAATACAGATTTATACCAGGTTATGGTGATCAACGAGAGTATAAATAGGGTCTCTGCTGTAAACGATGGAAGCTTTAATGATTTGTCCCTTTTTAAACATACAGAGACTATGTTGAAATACAACTTACTCCTACTTATATTCTTTGTACTAGGTTGCAAAAGAAAAATATGGGGGATGAAATCTTTAAAATACATTAAGTTTTTTGCATGGTTCCTACTCGCATATTACATCTCGATACATTTTATCTCGTCAAAATATAGTCGCTATCTATATGTTATGATGCCATTAATGAGTATCGTTGCTAGTGTTGGACTGGTCTCTGTGTTGAAGATAGAGTTAAGAAAAGTCGTGATTGGGATAATGGTTATTTACTCAGTTTTTATGATTTTATACCCTCTAAGTACAGGGCAAGGTACTTTTGATGAGCTTAAAATAGTGAAATCATTTGCTAAAGAGAATAGCTTAAGTGTTTGTGTTGATGCAAAATATTATGAGCACTGGGAACCGAAATCTGCGATGCTCTTTTACTATGGAGATGGTTATTCTGTTGGGAATTGCCAAGATTCAGATATCAAAATTACTTCCAAAAAAGCCTCTTGTGAAGGTAACATTATCATCAAGAATAAGAAAATTCAGGCGTGTTTGCGTTAAAGATATAGTTTCCCGTTTGAGATATTGGAGTTATCGAAATGAAATTCGAATACAAAATTACACTAGTCATATCAGTATATAAAAATATTAGTTTTCTTGATCTCGTTCTTAAGTCTGTTGCTAGGCAATCATTCAAAGATTTTGAAGTCATTATCGCTGAGGACAATGATGCTGATGAGATGACCAGTTTTGTCCAGCAAGCAAAAGAGAAGTATTGGTTTGACATAAAGCATGTTTCACAGCCAGATGAGGGTTTTTTAAAGGATAAAATTCTAAACGAAGCGACTAAGGTTTCTAGTGGTGAGTTGCTCGTGTTTATTGATGGTGATTGTGTACTGCATCCAAAGTTTTTGTATGAATATAGTAAAAATATGGCTAAGAATACTTGTCTTTTTGGTAAGAGGGTGTTGCTCGGTAAAGAATTTACTAAATCAATTTCAAACTCAGGTGATGTTAAGAAAATTACCACTTTAAACCTATATCTAAATAAAAATAGAAAACGTGAAGAAGGGATATATATTCCATTTATGCATAGTTCTAGGAAAAAAGGGATAAAAGGTTGCAACTTTGGGCTACCTAAAGAGCTGTTAATCGCAGTGAATGGATTTGATGAAGACTTTACAGAACCATGGGGTGGGGAAGATTGGGATATAGAGAGGAGACTGAGATTATTCGGTGCTGATTTTTTGTGCATGAAGAATAAAGCGATCCAATACCACTTATATCATCCAAAGGTCTCACGTGGAGATACCGCTGCAACAAGAGCATTTTTCGATAGTAGAGAACATTTTAGTCATGAGTATTTTTGTAAGAACGGTTTAACCAAAAAATAATATAAATTGTTATGTGTTTGAGTCCTTGAAATAAGAGTTAATCTGAGGTATAACAGCACCCATGAATTATAGTAAATTTACACAATATTTTGGTGGCAAATATATGAAATACTGGTACGTTGCATTCGCACTAGTAATGATCTGGTTTGTTATCAATCTTCTTAACAATTCCGCAGTCAGCAGGTACCAGCTTACAGCTTATGACAACGCTGGTAAGGTTATTGGTAGTAAAGAGGTTAGGGCGGACTCTATGTCTAGACCTGAGAGATTACCTGTTAGCAAGTCATACGACCCTGTTAAGCCTATTAAATTCTTAAATTAATTATACGTTATTTTCCCCATTTTGTTTTATAAATAATTCAGAGTTATTAAGTCTTTAATTCTCTCTGTGTTCATCTTAAGCTCTAATGGAGCATCCAATCAGTCCCTTTATGTCTGTTCTTTCAATAAATTCTGATCTGAAAAGTTCTTGCTTTCCAATGGTTTTGAGTTAATATCAATATGATAGGGGAAGTATAACTACTGGTATGTCAAAGATTAGCTATAAGAGTCACAGGTATAAATTAGTATATCGCAATCCTGAATGTGATGACATCTCTCAGCTCGCAACAAAGCTGAGGATGCCAGAGTGCATCAGTGAAGTATTGCATAAACGAAATCTATTCCAAGAAGACATACTAGATACCTTCTTTAAAAGCCCACTTAAAGGGATATCTTCACCATTTCTAATCAAAGATATGGAGAAAGCAGCAGAGCTTATAGCGGGTTATATAGATAGAAAAGAGAAAATATGTATTTATGGTGATTACGATGTCGACGGTGTTACATCGGTTGCTTTGTTGTTCCTTTTTTTGGAAGAGGTCGGAGCGGATGTAACATACTATATCCCTAATAGGCTTGAAGAGGGGTATGGACTAAACAGTTCCGCTATGGACGATATCGCATCTGGTAATACTAAGCTTATGATCACTGTTGACTGTGGGATAAATGCTGTCGAAGAGATAGAATACGCAATGTCGAAAGGGATGGACGTTATTATCACGGACCATCACCAGCCATCAGAGGAGATTCCTAAAGCGCTAGCTGTTGTTAATCCTATGCAGGAGGACGATACGAGTGAGTTTAAAGGTCTATCTGGTGTCGGTGTCGCTTTCAAGCTTGTTATGGCTCTTAGGTATAAGCTTAACGATGTTGGTAAGTTTAAAGGTAAGATTCCTAACATAAAGAAGTATCTAGATCTTGTGACCCTTGGTACCGTGGCGGACGTTGTGCCACTCGTTGGAGAGAACAGGATCATAGTTAAGCACGGACTTGAGATACTCTCTGGCAAGCTATGTAGACCAGGGCTAAAAGAGCTGAAACGTGTTGCTGGTATAGACGGACAAAAGGTGACAACAACACATGTTGGCTTTGGGCTAGCACAGAGGATCAATGCTGTTGGTCGCATGGGAGACTCTGATAAAGGGTTAAGGCTTCTTACAACACCTGATAGAGATATGTCTGTTTATCTTGCTGACGAGCTTGACCACGAAAACAAGACTCGCCAAGATATTGAGCGTCAAATAATAGAAGAGTCATTTGAACGTGTAGAGAAGAACAAACTACACGAAAAATATAAAGGTTTAGTTTTATACTCGAAGGATTGGCACCAAGGTGTCATAGGTATTGTTGCATCTAGGCTTGTGGAAAAGTATCACATGCCAGCGATAGTCCTTACTTTCGATGATGGAGTAGGTAAAGGCTCAGGGCGAAGCATTCCATCTTTTGATCTGTATAAAGGTCTTGAGAGGATGCAGGATATTTTGCTCTCTTTCGGTGGGCATAAATATGCCGCAGGTCTGAAAATAGACGAGAAGCACATAACCGAACTTCAAAAAAGGTTTCATAATGCTGTGGATGAGCTTCTTGAGCCAGCTGACTTTGTAGCAGAGCTTAATATTGATGCCATGCTTGAGCCAAAGGATATAGACTCAGAGCTTATGAAATGGCTTGAAAGGATGGAGCCGTACGGCTCAGGTAATAGAGAACCAGTGTTTTGTATGAGGGATGTTGGCAAGTTTCAAGAGCCATCATTTGTTGGACGTGATCATATGCATCTTAAGATGTTCCTTGAAAAAGATGGAAAATCTTTCGATTGTATAGGTTACAACATGAAGAGTTATAAAGAACTTGTGAAAAATTACGATAGATTTGATATAGTGTTTTCGCCAGCTGTGACTGGTTATTATGGTGGGCGATATACACAGTTAGTCTTAAAAGACATTAAACCAATAGAGGCAGAATGGGTAGCAGAGAACGAGTAGTCCGCTTAATGGATATACAAGATAGATTGATAAAGAACGGTATCAAGGACGGTTTCGACCGAGTCCATACCGCATACGTATACGCAGCACAGAAACACCGTGGTCAGCTACGCAAGAGTGGTGAGCCATACCTTTCTCATCCGCTAAATGTTGCATATATCCTCGCTCAGATGAATATGGATGTGGACACTGTTATAGGTGGTCTGCTCCACGACACAGTCGAAGATACTGACGCTACATTTGAAGAGATCTCTGATCTTTTTGGTAGTGATGTCGCATTCATCGTTGATGGTGTTACTAAGATTGGTAAGATAGAGTTTAAGTCTCAACAGGAAAAACAGGCGGAAAACTTCCGTAAGATGCTTATATCTATGTCCAAAGACGTGCGAGTTATTCTTATAAAACTTGCAGACAGGCTCCATAATATGCGTACTCTTGATTTTCTCAGTGAAGAGAAGAAGAAGCGTATTGCGCAGGAGACCACAGATATCTATGCACCTATGGCACACCGTATGGGTATAGCATGGATTAAATGGGAGCTTGAGGACAGATGTTTCCGTATTCTAGAAGCAGATAATTATTATGATATATACGAAAAGGTTAAGCTGAAGCGTGGTGAACGTGAACAGCAGCTGATTGATGTCCGTGAGAAGGTCGTGGAAGAGCTCCAAAAGCATAATATAAAAGCTAGTGTGACGGGGAGACCGAAGCACTTCTACTCTATATATAATAAAATGCGTAAGAAGAAGGTCAGCTTCGAAGAGATTTATGACCTGCTCGCACTTCGTGTTTTGGTTGAGGACGTACCGACATGCTACGCTGTTATGGGGATTTTACATAATATATGGAACCCTATCCAGCACAGGTTTAAAGACTATATCGCTATGCAAAAGACTAATCTTTATCAGTCTTTGCACACGACAATAGTCAGCAATAAGGGTGTCACAGTAGAGTTCCAAATCAGAACTCACGAGATGCATAAGGTCGCAGAAGAGGGGATCGCCGCTCACTGGAAATATAAAGAGGGTAAAGTTTTTGACCCTCAGGAAGATAGAACATTTACATGGCTACGTCAGCTTTTGGAACAGCATGAGCTGCAAAAACCAGAAGACCTTGTCGAAGCTTTGAAAGAGGACGTTCTGCCGACTCAGATTTATGTTTTCACACCTAATGGTGATGTGCAGGAACTCCCTGTTGGCTCTACACCGATAGACTTTGCCTACAGTATCCACACTGAGGTTGGTCACAAGTGCAAGGGTGCTAAGATCGACGGAAGGATAGTCCCGCTCAAATATAAACTGCGCAATGGTGACAGAGTTTCTATCATAACTGGTGAAGACCACAAGCCTAGCCGTGACTGGTTAGCCTTTGTTAAGACGAGCAGAGCAAAAAACAGAATAAGAGCTGCACTTAGAAAGATAGATACAGACCTTAGCAGAAATGTAGGTTTTGAGATTCTGGAGAATGAATTTAGCTCAGAATCACTGGTTGTGCGTGAGATTTTTAATAAACCGCAAAACGTAAAAAAAGTTATAGATAGATTTAGTCTTAGAGATGAAGAGGATATATATGTCAGTGTTGGTTTCGGTAGGATATCACCGAAGCAAATATTACATATGTTTTCTGAACCGAAAGAGGTTAAGCCTGAAGATATTGCTAAACCTCAGCATAAACAGCGTAAAAAATCGTCTAACCCGTTCATTATCGAAGGTATAGATGATGTTATGGTGAAGATTGCTAAATGTTGTTCGCCACTACCAGGTGAAGAGGTTATTGGCTATATAAGCCGCGGAAGAGGAATCGTTGTCCACCGTGTAGATTGTATGAGTCTAAAAAACTCTGCCTTTAGTGATGAAAGACTAGTAGACGTTCAATGGGACGATAAAAAGAGCTACAAAATGCCTGTTAAACTTCATGCATCAGTCGAAGATAGAGCTGGTATGCTTAATGCCCTGACAACTATTTTGAATGACATGGGGCTAAACATCGTTGAGCTCTCAACAAAAAGAGATAGCTCATCAGGTACAGCTTCACTTGATTTTTCCATAGAGGTTAAGAATAAGAACGAACTGGAATCTGTTATGCGTAAGATCAAGACTATCGAAGGAATGCTCGAAGTAATCTCCAAGTCTTAACCCTAAATCCTATAGACTTCGCGATACTACGTTAAGCCTCTTAAAAAGATGCCTCATGTGCTTATGTGTACATTCGGCACTTGTTTAGTCGGCTTGCCTTGTATCGCTTGCCTCTAGAATCTAGTTTCTTATTTGTCATTCTGAGTGTAGCTAAAAAATCTCTCTTGCCTAACCCCTCTGTCTCCCATCGAAAAGGGGAGGAAACACGTGAGCGCATATTGAATTAACTCGAGGTATACCTGTCGGTGTTACCGACCTTGTGCTACTGACCGAAGAGACCTGAAGTTCTTGTGATACGCCTCTCTATACAATTTTTAATAGCGTCATCAGTTGATATGATAGTCAGCTTAGTTTTTGCTCTGGTGACAGCAGTGTAAAATAGCTCCCTTGTAAGGATAGGCGAGTCAGCCTCTGGCAAAACGAATAATACGTGGTCAAACTCTGACCCTTGGCTTTTATGAACTGTCATACAGTATGCAGGTGTGAATGCTGGCAGTCTTGCTGGTGTGATTTTTCGTATCTTGTCATTTTCGTGTAGGAAACAAGCTTTCTGCTCTTTATCATCAATAATAATCCCAGTCTCGCCGTTCAGTAGATTTTGGCTATAGTCATTTTCGGTAATCATCAAGGGCATACCATGATAAAAACGCTTAGTGTTATCGCACAACCCAGCCTTGAAGAGTGTTTTGAGTGCGAGTGCGTTTATGTGCTCAGTTCCGCCTATCTGTTTTCTGTGTGGCGCTAGTATGCCAAACTCACCAAACGATTTAATCCTTCCTGCCGTGCTGTCTTGAGACATGTAATACCTGAAGTGATCTAGAATTAGCTTACTTGTTAGTGATTCAAAATTATCCCCAAACCTAATGTAGTCGATCTGTCCGCTCTCGTCGTTTTCTAGAACTCGAATGGCGGTTTCTACATCACCTTTCCCACTAGCATTTGCGAGTAGACCAATCCCCTTATCATTCTGGTATCTATAGCTTTTATCGAGCATGATAGTTATGTCGGAGTAAGCGCTGTCAGTTGTCGTGAATTGTTTATCAGAGACATTGGTGATCGTTTCTGCACGTGCTTTGCTGAACTCATTAACTGGTGAATGACTGCATATGTCACCTAGGACTGAGCCGGGCTGGACAGATGCAAGTTGATCTTTATCTCCTAAAAGGATTAGTTTGCATTTTGCGGGGAGAGCGTTCACTAGTTTCGACATTAGGCGAACGTCGATCATAGAGGCTTCATCAGCAATTAGAATATCATAAGGTAGCTTATTATGTGTGCCGTGCGTTGATTTTCTTGAGTCACCAGCCATGCCGAGTAGTTTATGTATTGTCACTGCTTTCTCTGGGATATTCTCGATGAAAGCTTTATCTTTATAATGCTCTCTCTTTTCGGTGATGGTCTCTGTTAGCCTTGAGGCTGCCTTCCCTGTAGGTGCACAGACAGCTATTTTTAAGTTGTTTGCGGTCATCTCGGAAAGGACAGCGAGCAGGCTGAAAACAGTAGATGTTTTACCTGTTCCTGGTCCACCTGAAATAACTGTAAAGCTGTTCAGAGCGGCGTTCAGAGCGGCTCCCTTTTGCATACTGTTTTCAGGGAAATATATGTCTAGCAGGCTTTTAAGTTTAGCTATATCAATTTCGTCATCATCTTTTAAACGCTCCTGAATGAACTGAGAGACACTCATTTCATCAGTATAAAAGCTCTTCATGTATAGCTTGTTCCCAGATTTTATAAAGGGTGCATAATCTGCTGGTGCTTCACATATAACGCCTTTGATTAGTAGGATATCTATATTAGAGGCGAGCTCTTCTAAGTCATTTTCGTATTCTTCGGCAAAGTCAAACTGGTCTAGAGCTGTGATGTCTAAACAGGTGTTGCCGAGCTTTGTGATATTAAAGATCAGGGCAAATAGAAGCTCACCCTCTGGAGCCTCAAAGCTATCTGCTATCGATTTTGCAAAATATATATCTATGTCACGTAGGTGACGCTCTTCGTGTAGTTTTGTTAATGTTTTATTCATGGCTTTTTTACCAGCTTTGCTAGCTCTAATATTATCTCTTTCTTTGGTTTGTGGAAATATATCCCCTCTGTTCCAGCATGATTAACCCCTCGCATAAAGATATATAGTCCACCGCCCATGTGAGTGTCGTAATCATAGTCGACTATGAAATTGCTAAGGTGTATGTGCAGAGCGATAGTATAGATGTACAACTGCATATAGTAGTGACTGCTAAGCATCTCTGTGTGCATGCGGTCTTTTGTGTAGTCTTCTATCTCCATGCCTAGGTGGTTAGATTTCCAGTCGAGTATGTAGTATTTGCCGTTTTGTTCGAATATCAGGTCAGCGAAACCGTTTATAAAGCCTTCTAGTGCATTGAAATTTAGTGTTGACGCCGCCGCCGCAAAATCAGCCTCTACATGTTTACTAAATATTTCCGATACTGCATCTGATGTGAAATTCGCAGTTGATATCTGAAACTCCATTTCGTGGATATATTTATCAGCCTCAAGCTCCGATAGCTTCACTCCGTACATATCTTTTTCTATTATACTCAAAAGATTATCAGCGACAGCAGGTACAAAATCCTCGTCGAAGGAGAATAGGTCTAGCTTGTGAGCGACGGTCTTAAGCAGGCTCTCTTTTGTGTAATTTTCAAAGAAAGTATCTTCCATACACTCATGCAAGCATGTTCCTGCCTTTGCACCTTTTGGGAATGCGAATATGTCGAATTTATTCACGCGTAACTTTGTTTGATCTGGCTTTGTGTATTGGTCGGTATCCTTTACCCCAGCGGATGATGAGTGGATCAGACGTGAGAAACTGTTAATCTGCCAAGGGGAAGGGACTGTTTTGTCAAAAGTTTTATTAGCTGTTTTTGGTCTCTCAAGTGATGCGACATACATCTGGATGTCAGGTGTTGGGAACTTTTTGATGTAAACATCACTACCTGCGAATGAATCTGGTGAATAGTTATTAGTTAGGTAGCAAATTGAAGAATTTTTGTTTCCTGTAGCATTACCCCATGCGGTATAGCATACAGAAGTTGCACGAGTGAGAGCGACGTAGGCGATACGGATGTCTTCCGCTCTTTGTTCTATATCTGATGCGACTTTCGCAGGCTCGGAGTTACTCATGTCTAGCATATAGTTGTTATCTTCATCGTGATATTTATAGATACCGTCTGATTTGTTGTTATAAAACATAAGAAATGGTGAATAGACTATATTATATTCAAGCCCCTTGCTCTTATGTATGGTGATGATGGTGACAGCATTTTCGTCACTATCCATCTTTAATTCGGCCTCTTCTACACGGTCTTCCGAGTTGTTTATAGCTTCTTTTAGCCAGTTTAATATATCCATAGGTGCGGCTTTTTTATCAGCCTCGTGTCTTTGCGCTAGTTCAGTTATGTGAATATAGTTAGTTAGCTTACGTTCTCCGTTTTGTATACCTGCAATCGTTTGGTATAGCTTTCGTTTGCTAGCTAAATGGACGAACATCGGTGCGAAGCCTTTCATGTTTATGATGTCGCTATAGCCTCTGAACTCTTCTGTTATATCGTCCCACTCATCAGTCTCAGTCAGCCCGTTTATCTGGTCTGCGGTATAACCGAAGAGCGGAGTTGCTAGTGCTGTCTTGATCGCTTTCTGGTTAAATGGTGAAATAACAGCGGAGAGGATGTTAGCTAATTCTATAGCTTCATGGCTTGCGAAGACATTTTCGGAGCCAGAAACAACAGCAGGGACGTTGCAATCTGCAAGTGCGTTTTTGACCTTTATCATCTGCGTCTTTGATCTGCAAAGAACTGCTATGTCAGATGGTTTCACTCGTTTGCCATTCAGGTTCGCATTCCCTGATTCTGATTTATTCAGTAGGCTTGATATGTGGTTTGCCGTTACCCTAGCTACATAGTCGGCATTGATAGGCTCTTCTTTTTTTGCACCCTTATCTTCTGATTCCCATAGGGTGACAGGTGGTTCTGTCTTTCCGTCTATGACAAGTTTCATTTCTAATGATGCACCCTCAGATGGTGAGTATTCTATCTGTTTTAGTATGAATGCTTTATCCATCATAAAGAATCTATTTATCGCTTCAACAAGCTGTGGGTCAGAGCGGTAATTATCTAATAGTGTGTACTGTTTGCCGTCAGCAGTAGCCGCTTTAAGATAAGCGAAAACGTCAGCACCACGGAAGGAGTAAATCGCCTGTTTTGGGTCGCCAATCATGAAGAAAGGTTTGTTTTGTTTGCCAAAGGCGGTATGGAATATGTCGTACTGATACGGATCAGTGTCCTGAAATTCATCTATGAGCGCGGCTTTGTATTTCTTGTTTAGGCTGGATGTCATGACGCCTTGCCCTTCGTTCTCTCGTACAGCGTTTCGCATCCTAGCTATCAGGTCGTCATACGACTGCATATTGTTCTTAAGCTTATGCTGCTCCAGAACTTCCTGCATATACTCGTATAGTCTATAACGGAATGTAGCGGAGAAATCTTTTGCCACTTCTTGAAATCTTTCTTCATTGTTGTACCAATTTTCTACTAATGAGAAGAACGGATGCTCGATAGTCCCTTTAGCTGTAGCCTTCTCGTTGATGGCTGTCTGGGTGAATCTATGTATCTTTTTATTATCAGCCTCAAGAGGGCAGTGTGGATTATCGTCAGTAAATAGGGTCGTCATCTCATGAAAAGATTGAGCAACATAATCAACTCTATAAGATGTCTTTTTGAGAGGAAAATCAGGTCTAGTTGTGTCCATCAGTCTGAATATCTCTTCCATATCAGAATAAAAAGCATTTTTTACCTTTTCGAAAGAGACTCTAAGATTAGCTTCATATTCTAAAAGCTCTGTCTCTGTTACGAAATCTACAGGTTTAAGCACCTCTATGGAAAGGTTGCTTTGGATGCCACGATAAAACTTTATTAGCTCGTCTGGTGAATCTTTTAAAAGGTATGGAATCACAGCTTTGTTAGATTTGTAAGCGTTCTTTCGCCAGAAATCTTGAATAGGCTTTTTGATAAGCTCTTTGCTGTCACCTGTTAGGTGTACGTCGTATGGGATACCGCCACTGAATGCATTCTCTTTAAGCATTCGTTGGCAAAATCCGTGTATGGTAAATATAGACGACTGATCGAAGTCACGTATAGCACCCTTTATAGTCTTAATATCTTTTTCTAAGGTTGACTGACGTTGAATAGCATAATTAACCGAAAAGTCTTTATCGTCAGCTGGCTTATTACCGCTTTGGACTGCGATCATAGCGTCTCTTAGGGAGCATAGTCTTGTGTGGATCTTGCCTTTCAGGTCGGATACAGCCGCATTTGTATAGGTTACTACTAGTATCGACTCGATGGTGAAATCAAGTTCAACTAGCATCCTTGCGTATAGGGCAGTGATGTTGTAAGTCTTCCCTGTCCCAGCATTAGCCTCAATGAGGTTAGCCCCTCTTAAGGGTGCCGTGAGAACATCTAATCGCTCTCTCATTATTTGCCCCCCTCAAGGTTTTCGAATATGGGTCTGGTTATCTTATCAGCTAGATCATAGTCCAGCTTTGCATCTTCACCGAAGCATATATTAAAGGAGTAGTCATTCTCTAGTCTGTTATATATATCAGTAGATAAGCTCTTAGGCTTATTAAGATGTATAGCGTCAGTAGCGTGAAATCTGAGAGGTCCTCTTTGACCATCTTTAAAGATGCTGACAAGCTCAGAGAGTATCTTTGGGTCTGCTGGTTGCAGGCTCATGCTTTTTGTCTTTCCTATCAACTCAGTGCTTGTTGGCTGGATATTGTTCAGCAAAAGGTGCCTTATCCATGCTCGCATGAGGTCTTTCGCTTTGATTTCGGCTGGTTTGATATATGTGTGTTTGTCTCCACTCACACCCTCTATGTCGCCTATGATCTGTAGCCCGGCTATTTCGGATTCTATCTTCACGGTTGTAGGTATCCCACCTAAGAAATCAGAAGCCTTATTTGCTATTTCAGTACTTTTATGGACGGTCTCCTCTATGTGGAACTGACCAAGATTCTCTGGTGGAAGCTGGGAGGTTTTATATAAGTAATCTAGAGTCCTATTAGGGTCATCACCTGAAAGATGTTCTTTTATAGCATCGTCTTCTATCTGATATTTAGTGAGAGTATCAAGTGATAACGGCTCTGTCTCTGGTAGGGTATCATCGTAGATGCTTGTATTGATACCTAGAACACTTTTTAGAAAGATCGCAGGTGGACTTATAAAAAAAGACTCAAATTCTGCCAATGAGACCTTTGTTTTCTCTTTAGCTTCTATCGGTTTATCGCTGAAATTGTGCACACCTTTGACGGATGAAAAAGCCTTAGCAGCTTCGTATCTAGCAGGGGAATAGGTGAACAACTCGCCACCTTTAAAATACTCTTTTGAGAAACTGTGTAGCTTGTGCTTAGTTATGATGTCATTAATATCGAATCTATTGTTTAGGTGAGCTGTTAGCTCGGTTATTAGTGTCGATGGTGGTAGCTCTGCGTTGTCCCTTTCGCTCTGACCAACATAGCTTAAAATTAGTTTTTCCCTAGCGGAGATCATAGTCTCCAGAAATAGATATCTGTCACTGTCTCGGTTATTTCTGTCACCAGCTATTGGGTTCTTTGCTATCAGGTCGAACTCTAGAGATACCTTTTGGCGTGGGAATGTGTTTTCGTCCAAGCCTATGATACTGATCACTTTAAAAGGGATACTCCTCATAGGTAGCATAGCACAAAAAGTGACTCGACCAGAGATGAAGCCTTTCGCTCCACGAGTCTCAGACAAAGTCTCTGTGATACGCTCTATTATCGGTTCTGCATTGATCGGATTTTTATAAGCGTCAGCTTCGTTGTTGATATCTGCTATACATTTATTCAGATAAAGGGTGTCGTCTGCGTATTCGTACGAGTTACCCATGAATGTCTCTGTCATGAGCTGGAGCAGGTCGCACCACTCGGAAATTGTCTTTTCGGTATTGAGCTCTGAGGCGAAGATTGATGCTTGATCTACGAACTTCATAAGACTACCGATCTCTTCTGATAAAGAGAATGGAATATCAATGGCGGCCATGTCGTTATAGAATGTACCTGTGTCACCCTCTGCCAGACCAAGTGCGACCCTTCTTAGCCCTTTTTGCCAAGTAAAGGTGTCGTCAATGTCCAAATTCTCTCTATTGAGATGATCAGAGTCGTAACCCCAGAATGCGCCAGTCTTGTGCAGGACAGAGGCTATGGTCTTTATATTTGTTTTATTTATACCGTAATTGTTAGCGATAATGTCGTATGAAAGAATTTTGAAGACGTCAGCAATGCTGAAATTCCCACGGATAGTTTCTATAAGCTCCAGAAATATACCTGCTGGACGACTCGATTGTTTTTCGCTCACGTCGGCTACAGAGTATGGTATTCTTTCTCGTTCACTGTACGGATTGTCAAAAACAGCTTTTATATATGGCGAATATTTTTCTATATCTGGAGTCATTATTAATATTTCTGACGGTTTTAGGTCGATGTCTTTGTTAAACATCTCAAGGAGTTGATCGTAAAGTGTTTCTAGCTCACGTAGAGGGTTGTGGCAGTTATTAATTATTATAGAGCCGTCATATTTAGGTTTTTCTTCACCATACTTTAGCTCTAGTATTTCAGCCTGCATAGTTGATAAAACAGATTTTCTCTCAATATCTTCATAGTCGTCTTCATCTATGAAACTTTCATCGGATCCAAAGATGTAGTCGAAAAAGTCTCGACCAATAACACCGAGATTATCAAGTAATTCGTGTTTCTCTTCTATGTATATCTCTTCAGCTGTTTTTGCTGAAATTTTCTCTAGTCTACGTTTCTCTCTGATAGTTTTGCTGTCACCCCAGTATTCCTTCGTTGGGCTGAGCAGATAAAAATAAACGTCTGTGTGGTTTGATGCTGCCTTTAGCATTTCGATAAAAAAAGCAGGCATAACGCTTATGCCGAAGATATGCATAGGTGCATTCAGGTGTGAGATATTTCTGTCTCTTATGCAGTTCTTGATAAACCTATCAAAGACGAAGGTTTTGCATGTGTCACGAGTCGGAAAGACAGACTGGAAAAGCTCAAGTTGCCACTGGTCGCTAGGTTCTTTTGGAATGTCTTTTGGCTTAGGTGTTAGCCAGTCTAGTATCATATCTGGTCGATATATTTGATATTGGTCGAATGTATCTGCAATACGCATTGCAAGTCTATAAGCTTTGATATTGTCAGGATCGTCGTTTAGGTAATTATTTATATTTAAGTATAGATCAGTTTGGGGTAGAGTTTTTAGGTTGTCGAGTATCTTCCAAGTGAGTTCATGTTTTTCTGGCCAGGGTGTTTGTTCGTGAGCCTTAACCCCTGCTAGCCTCTTCATAAGAGCACCAGGGAATATGAAGTCGAGGTTTGCGCTTATGCCAGTCTGTTCTGCTAGTTTAAGCCCAATCCATCTTTGCATACCTGGGCTTTGTATACATACTGGGATTTTTGCAAGAGGGGACTTAGTTCCAGTCTTTATATTGGTGTCCATTTTAGAGAGTAAAGTCTCAAGTTTGTTCCCAGTATATACTTTTAGCATTCATAAACCTCTTGAATGATTATAGACTTTTGTTATAGTATTGTGAAGACATACATATAAATCCGCTATTATTCTGCCAAATTTTGGTCAATACACAAATAACCGGAAAATGAATATTTAGGTAATACATGTGACACTTAAAGATATTGCAAATGAAGAACTCTATAATACTCCATTTACAGGTATTCTATTAGCAGATGACAATGGTTTAATCGTCGGCTGTAATAATAAAATGCTAGCAATGACAGGATTCTCAAATTCAGATATCGAAGGTGGGCACATCACTGACTTCGTTCATGCGGATTATTTCGAAAGCTTATACTCTAGTTGTAAACATATGACTGGGCAGAGTAGGAATGAATCTGGTGTTTTTCTAAAATTTCTTAAATCAAACGATGACTATTTAGATTGTTTAGCTACTACTTTTAATGTGAATGACAATAATGGGAATATTGTAGGGCATATCCTATTTTTTGAAAAATATTCTGGCGAATCACTTAATAAAAGCTATGTAGATGATGATGGCAATGTTAAATGGGTCGCTATCCAGGATAAAGACCAAAAGGAAGAGTTTCTGTGTAATATTTTTCACGGCATACAAGACGCCATATTAATCTTTGACGTTAGTGGAAATATCGTTAGCTACAACATGAAGATCCTTGAGCTCTTGGATGTTGATATGGAATATATGGTAAATGTAGGCAATTTTAAAAACCTCTCCTCTGACGAATTAAGTATGAAGATCGTGACTAAGTTTCTCACAGACGCTTTCGCAGGTAAAGATCAATTCTTTACGTGGATGCTTAAAAAACCTTCTGATTCAAGTAGTATAGACGTAGAGATTCACTTTACTAAAATATATAAAATGGGTAATGAGGTCGTTTTAGCGACTATCCGTGATGTAACAGATAAAAAAAGAATTGAAGATCAACTGGTGAATTCTGAAAAAAGGTATAGACAACTTGTTGAACACTCACCCGACGGAATCGTTATCCACCGTGACGGTATTGTAAAGTATGTCAATCCAGCAGGGGCTCTTATCCTAGGTGGGAAAAGAGCAGAAGATATCCTAGGTATGCCTGTTATAGAGTTCTTTACTGAGGAAAAACGTGAGGTGCTGAAAGAGCGTCTCAAAGAACTTTACCAGTTCCAAAGATCTATGCCTCTCATGGAAGGTGAGATGGTTCGTATAGATGGAAATATTATAAACGTAGAGTTCGCTGCTATGCCTTTTGATATGGATGGCAAGACTGCTGTGCAGGTTGTTATCAGAGATATAACTGAGAAGAAAAAGCAAGACTCATACATTAGATACCTTGCTATGCATGATACATTGACTGGATTACCTAATAGAGATTTGCTCTCTGATAGGGTCGCAAAAGCTACTGAGAGAAGGAAGAGGGATGAGCTTAAGAATGCTGTCATATATCTTGATCTTGACGGTTTTAAGCCTGTTAACGACACTCTCGGACATGCTGCTGGTGACGATGCTCTCAGAGAGATAGCCACACGACTAGAGGCCTCAATAAGAGGGAGTGATACCGCTGCACGTATTGGTGGCGATGAGTTTGTTGTTCTCTTGGAAGGTGTGAGTGGTTATGATGAAATTAATGTTATTGCGACACGCATTCTGGATGGTATTAATGTCCCTTTAACTGTAAGCGGTCACACATTTTATGTTGGAGCCAGTATGGGTATTAGTGTATATCCAGACGATTCTACTGAGCATGATGAGCTCATGGCAAATGCCGATAAGGCGATGTATCATGTTAAAGATACAGGCAAAAATAGATATGTCTTTTATTCAGAGACCTTTCCTAATAAAGCAAAATAAGACTCTCTTTATACAACTCAATATTCACTTAAACTTTCCTTATATTTAATGAAACCTATATCCACTTAATTACATATCTTTTACTTTAATCTAGTTTTCGCCATGTGTTATAATAAAACTGTAACTAATTATATAGGTGAACTATGGGCAAAACTTATGATATCGCTGAGAATCTAGTCAAGTCAGCTTGTTCTTTAAAATACGATGATTATGACGCAAAAGATAAAATTATACAGTATGCTGGTAATCTTATCACCGATGAGTTTGGACCTACTAGTATATATATGCAAAAGTTAGGCTTGATAGTTTTTTCTCCAAAAGACTCTGCTGTGCTGAGCGGTATGGGTGCTAGTGAAGCTCAGATCAAACAGACAGTTTTCGAAAGTGGAGCAGAGAGACTTGTTGAGCTTTTAGAATCAGTTCGTGATGCAATAGGTGGCACTGTTTCTGGTGGTGATAAAGTTATCGTTATCCAGGTTAAAGATAGTATGAGCGCTACACGTATTAAGTCGCATATAAGAGCTAAAGGGTATGATCCCGTTCTTATTAAAGATACAGATGACTGGCAAGGAATGCTGGATGATTTACTTTAAAAGGAGCTTTTTGATGTTTAGATATTTACTAAGTTTTATACTGTTATTATTTATAGTAACTGGCTGTGCTACAACAGACCCAAAATCTGCAGGACCAGCGGAAGGTGTTAAATCTTTTGCTTTTGTCGATGGGCAGGTTGTAGACGTAGCTGGGGATATGTTCACCATTAGAGCGAACTTGAATTTAGATAAATCTGGCATGGATTTCAACCAACGAGTCGCTGCTACTATCGTAGAGAAAGCATTCTTGCTAGAGAATATGGTCACCAGAATCAACGGAAAGAAGGCTACTGTTATCGAAGGTCGTGGATATATATATATCTTTGCAGGTCAAGGGCATAAATTTACCACAGGACAGCAGGTTAAGATATTCGTCCCAAAAAAGACCCTTGCTGTAACAAACTTTAAAGCTCTTAAGAATAATGAAGAGATCGGTGATCTCTGGTTAGAAGATTTGACCACCGCTATGGTTAATACTGGTCAGTTTAATGTTGTAGAGCGTAGCAGACTTGGAACTATCCTCACCGAGCTTAAGCTAGAGATGTCTGGACTGACTGACTCGTCACAAGCATCAAAAGTTGGGAAACTTCTGAATGCAGATATCATCCTGACAGGTTCTGTAGCTGACATGGGCGGTTATTGGAATGCGAACCTTAGACTTGTGAATACAGCAACCTCTGTGATCCTTACGGCTATTAACGACAAGATTACGTATGGTGAGCTCAAACCCGATTCTTTGCGTGACTCGAGCCCTCTTAATGCTAGCTTCGAAGATGGCAAGACTTATGGCTTTAATGTCGGATATAAAGAACGTAAAGGTTCTGAAAGGAACACTATAGTGGATAGTATTGGAGCGAATGGCACAAAGAAGTGTCTGCGTACTGACTTTTCTGTAAATAAAAAGAAAGGACGTATTAATCTGGCTAACACTAAAGATAGAGACCTCAGTATGTATAAAGGTGCTGAGTTCTACGCTAAAGGTGATAAACCTTTTAATATTAAATTCAGACTTGTTGATGAGAATAGAGACAATCCTCACGCGATAGATATATTTCAATATAATATCAGACTTACTAAAGAGTGGAAGAAATATAGAGTAGATTTTTCTGAGCTTAGGTATAAGAAACCTAGAGATGGTGAGGGCTCAAAAGAGATGAGAATGGGGGACACGGTTCTTAATCTTGATCTTATAAGAGATGTAATCTTCTTTTATAGTCCGAGCCAGTCACCTTTAGTAAATGGTCAGCCTACGAAGAGTGGAACCTATTGGGTGGATGAAGTAAAATTCTATTAATGAATAATCTACAGGGGCTTTTAGGAGCCCCTTTTTTATTGTCTATTTAGGATTAGTTTATAGTTTGGCAGGATGATTCCGAGTATGAGAAGAACCACACCATATATTTGAAAAGTAACGATATCTTCGCCTAAGAGCACCGCTGCAAATAATAGAGTCGCTGCTGGCTCGAATGAACTAAACAAAGAAACATAGGTGGCTCCTATAAGGTCTATGGCTGCGTATAAGAGACTTATAGCTAGAGCTGCAGGGATTATCCCTAAAGCTAGCCCGACAGCTATCTGGCTAGATGTGAGACTACCTATATCCATACCACCATTCAAAAGAAAATAACCAAGCCCTGTAAAGGCTGTCATATACAAAGCAACTGTTGTGGGACGTTCATTCTTTAATACTACTTGACTCATCGTCAGATATGTTCCGAATAGCATAGGAGCACCGAGGGCAAAGAGTAGACCGGTTGTGTTTAGCTGTCGCTCGAATGCATCATAAAAAACAAAGCAACAAGCAAGCATTATTAAAGTAACAGATACGAGTGAAGCGAAACGGAATTTTATCTTTAAGAATATTGTAGACTGTATCAGTACCACAAGTGGATATAGGTATAGTAGCAGGGCTGTTGTTGATGCTGGGATGTATTGAACTGCGCTGATGAAGAATAAGCTTTGTAGCATATATAGACCTATGCCAAGACCTGCACATTTAAGGAGCAACCTTGGGGTAGGGATTAGAGCTTTACGTTTGAACAGTAGAAAAAAAATGGCGAGTACAGCTGCACCTATGCAAAATCTAAAATTAAGCATTTGTATTGCAGTAAGACCTTCATTGAAGCCCATTTTTGCAAAGATAGGGAGTGTCGCATAGCAGGTCGCAGATATTATTGCATAGATAATTCCTCTGAACATTTCTCACCTTATATATCGTTTAGGGAATAACACGAATACTAGCGAGAGGCGTTTTAGTCAAGGAGAAAAGTGCCAGATGGCTCTGGCACTATTCAAGGTAAGGCAAAGTTTTACTGAAGAGGAATGGAAACTGTTGTGAATGTGGTTTTATCGCCAGCTATGCCAAAGTCGTTATCGTTTACAAGGACAGCCTTGCCATTTTTCATAAGCGCTATCCCTTCTATTTTATTTGGAAGGTTTTCTTCATTATCAGTGTCAAAGACTAGTTTTTTGCTTACTGGTTTGAAGTCAGTATGTGTGAGTTGCTCAAAAGTCTCTTTTTTCTTTATGTCATCCCATACTGTGTTGAGAATGCTGTCTGCATTAGAGAGGTCTATCACAAAAAGCTTAGTTGAAGCTGATATCCTTTCAAGAACTAAAAGTTTGTCTTCTGCTAGCCCTACCATCTCTGAAATCTTTACATCATTTTGCTTGCGGTTCTTTTTAAGGTTGTCCTTTATGAATGTTGCAGGATCTTCCATTTGGTATATGTATTCATTAGTTATCTTCTCACTTGCGAGATCCATCTTGAAAATACGGACATATGCTGATTTTTTGTACGCCTTAGAGTCTGGGTTAGCTAGTGGGCTTTGAAGTATGAAATAGAGATTGTTTTCTGATGGGTCTACTGATATTGACTCAATACCTCTATTCAGTTTACGTTTCATAAGTATCTCAGGGAGCGTGCCAACGACTGGATATTTTGCCCCTTTCAAGTCCTCTTCGAGACCCGCAGGGACAAGCCTTTTTATAACCTTCCCGTCAGCAGCGACATGCATTATAGATGGTCCATACTCTTCTGATAACCAGTATGTGCCGTCGGACAGCTTAATTAATGACTCCGTATCAACACCAGATGGGTCGAACTCGATAGGGTTACCGTTAACATCGAATGCCTGTTCTGTATTCGTTTTAAGGAATGGGTTTGGTAAACCTGTGATATCTTTACCAGAAGAATCTTTAAGTGTGATCATTTCTAAAAGCTCTGCAGATTCCTTTGTAATTTTATATTTGTAGATAGTAGGAGCAAATTCAGGAACAGGGAAGATCTTCCCTTTTTTGCAAATATCAGCACCAATGAGTTTTTTGTCATCTGAACATTTAATGTTTGGACCTCTGTCAGAAATCGTGTAAATGACTCCCGATGGGTCAGCATGAAAACGATATGCGCCACTCCCTATGCCTGTGGAGAGAGATAGCTTTTTGCCTGATGAAAAAGTCGAATCTGCGAGGTGAATATCTACCTGTTGTTGTGTGCCGTCAGGGAGAGAGAATTCAGTCTGATTATCTTTTTTTGAACAAGCGAATGTAGTTGATAATGTTAGTATAAGCAGTGCATGTAGCAATGTTTTACTTTTCATGTAATAGCCTCCAATATTTAGCATTGAAAGGAACAATAGCCTGCTAATGTTAGAGATTGTACGCTAAAAAATAAAATATATGTATTTTAAGTCAATTTTCTTTAATCTATGGCTTGACAATTCCTTTGTGGTCATATATAAATTGATCTCTCTTACGGGGTGTAGCGCAGGTTGGTAGCGCACCTGTCTTGGGAACAGGGGGTCGAAGGTTCAAATCCTTTCACCCCGATTAATACAAGAGAATATCCGTTAAGCCAGACTCCCAAGGTCTGGCTTTTTTACGTTAAAAAGCTAAAAAGGCGTAGCTTTCGTTAGAGCAATTTGTCACAGTGTATTGATTTTGCCTAAGTACAATTTTTGTGATAAATACGGATACTAAATTGCAATTCATAAAAAATAAAAGAATGTTATATTTATTGTTTGCGCTATAACTTACATTTTGTTAATCTGGCAGGAGGGGAGAGTCTTCTATGATTAAAATATCTAATTATTTTGCAAATTTTTTTTTCGGACGTTCACTTCAATTACCTTCTATTATTCTAATTATTAATATTCTGTTTTCTATGATGATTTTGTGCACTAATGCTCATGCGCAATTATTGAATAGCTTCGGGTTTGAGGAGAATTTTGACGGTGCAACCAACAGACTTGGAGGCAGCTTAACCTATAGTGATGGTATATCAGGGTATTCTGCAGTCTTTGATGGTAGCGATGCTTATGATATTCCTAAAAACTTTCAGGGTGATTTTACAATACTCTTCTGGATGAAAACCACTCAGGCTGGTGTAGGAAACACTAGTGAATGGTACTTAGGTGCTGGCTTGGTCGATAATGACGCAGCTGGTGATCAAAATGATATGGGAATTGCCCTTACTCAGGATAAAGTTAGTGTCGGTGTTGGTGCTTTCACAGGTTACACTAATATCTCATCTACAAGTTCTGTAAACACAGGAAACTGGGTTCATGTAGCTGTTACTAGGGTGCAAGCAACAGGCTTGTTTAGGCTCTATATCAATGGAACTCTGGAGGCTGAAGCCACTGGGTATACTGGTTTATTAGACTCGAATAATGTACTTACAGTAGGGTTGGTTGTAACTCATCCAGACCAAACTGCGTATGTTGGGGAGTTGGATGAATTAGAAATCTATGATGAAGTTATTTCAGAAGCTGATATTAGCGCTGACTACAATAGTGCTGATTATGGTAATGATGCACCTGCTATCACGAGCACAGCAGGCACAACAGCAACAGAAGATATTCTATATACATATACAGCATCTGTGAGTGACCCTGACGACTCAAATAATGGAACAGACCTTACGTGGAGTCTTTCAAATGCCCCTTCAGGCATGTCTGTTTCTAACACAGGTGTTGTAACATGGACACCAGCAGAAGGTGTAACTACATCCGGCACAGTCACGTTGCAGGTTGCTGATGGCGGTGAAAATGGTGCTGCAGCTGCAACGGAAAACTTTACGATAACAGTAACTACTGTCAACGATGCACCTTCAATCAAGAGCACAGCAGGCACAACAGCAACAGAAGATACATTATATACATACACAGCGTCCGTGAGTGATTCTGACGACTCAAATAACGGAACAGACCTTACGTGGAGTCTTTCAAATGCCCCTTCAGGCATGTCTGTTTCCAGCACAGGTGTCGTAACATGGACACCATCTGAGGGCGTTACTACATCTGGCACAGTTACACTACAGGTGGCTGATGGTGGCGAAAATAGTGTTGTTGCGGCAATGGAAGATTTTACGATAACAGTAACTTCTGTCAACGATGCACCTTCAATCACTAGTACGGCAGGTACAACAGCTACTGCAGATACATTATATACATACACAGCGTCAGTGAGTGATCCTGACGATTTAAATAATGGAACTGACCTTACTTGGAGCCTTTCAAATGCACCTAGTGGTATGGTTGTCTCCAGCACAGGTGTCGTAACATGGACACCTGCTGAGGGCGTCACTACTTCTGGCACTGTCACACTTCAGGTAGCTGATGGTGGCGAAAATAGTGCTGCTGTGGCAACTGAGACTTTTACCATATCCGTAGGGGGGACGTTAGTCTCTTACTTCGCTTTTGAAAATAATTTCAATAATGATGAAGACGGTTCTGATAGTGGCGTGAGGCGTGCGTATGGTGAAGCAGATGCTGAGCTTAACTATAATAACGGAATAACAGGGAATGCTGCTCATTTTGACGGTGATGATGTATTTGATATAGCAAAAGACTTTCAGGATGATTTCACAATCAGCTTCTGGATGCGAACTATTCAGGATGGTGGTGGAACTATAGGCGAGTGGTACACAGGTGTTGGTCTGGTCGATGGTGAAGCATCTGGTCATCAGAATGATATGGGAATAGCACTTACACAGGATAGAATCAGCTTAGGAGTAGGTTCTACATCTGGCGATACTATGCTTAAGTCTGAAACTTCTGTGAATACTGGAGACTGGTACCATGTTGCGGTTACCAGATCTAAAAGTACAGGACTGATAAGCCTTTATATTAACGGCATGCTTGAAGATGAAGAGTTTGGTTCTACCAGCTCGCTCGATGCGACGAGTGACCTGACTGTGGGACAGGTTAGGATCTTCAATGAAGGTGATGGAAGTACATATGTTGGACAGCTTGATGAGTTAAAAATTTACAGTAGTGTCAGGTCGGAAACTCAGGTTCAAGATGAATTTGATGCAAGAACAGGTGATTTCTTAGTGTCTATGGTGAGCGACTACAGGTTTGACACAGTCAACTCTACACCGATACTTACAGATCATAAGAAAGATGATCTTGAGTTCGACAATCCTGACGCTTATCTCTCTAATGCAATAAATGTTTATGAAAATGATCCGGAATCAGTTTCCGGTGTTTCAGATACTGCTATTAATTTTAGTGGTGATGATGCTTACGATATTCCAAAGAACATTCAGGATGATTTCACGGTCAGCTTCTGGATGAAGACAACTCAGGACGGTGGCGGAACTGTTGGTGAATGGTACACAGGTGTTGGACTTGTTGATGGTGAAGTTGGCGGTTATCAGAAGGATATGGGAATAGCTCTCACTCAGGACAAAATCAGTGTAGGGGTGGGTTCTTCTACTGATTTTACCGCAATCTCCTCTAGTAGCTCTGTGAACACCGGAGAATGGGTTCATGTTGCAATGACACGCTCAAAAGAAACAGGTCTGGTAAGGCTTTATGTAGATAGTGAGCTTGAGGCTGAGGAAAACGGTGTTACTAACACTCTTGACGCTACAACAACACTCCGACTTGGGCAGATATTGGCTCTGACTGAGTCAGACGGCAGGCTTTATGAGGGAGTAATGGATGAGCTGAGAATCTATAGTTGGGATATCTCAGAGACTGCAATTAAAGATTACTTTCTCTCTTATGCAGTCAACATGGATCCAAATTTGATCGCACATTACCAGTTTGAAGGTAATTTTAATAATAGGCAAAAGGAAGTTTATCTCGCAGCCAATCCGAGTGTTACATATATTGATGAAACTAGAAAACCATACGGAACATCTACTGACCTGACTTATATAGAGGGTATGATCGGAAAATCTGGAAGCTTCGACGGAGATGATGTTTACCTTATCCCGAAAAACTTTCAGGATGATTTTTCTATCAGCTTCTGGATGAAGACAACTCAGGATGGTGGTGGAACTCCGGGTGAATGGTATACAGGTGTCGGGCTGGTTGATGGTGAAGCACCTAGTTATCAGAATGATATGGGTATCTCCCTGACTCAGGACAAGATCAGCGTTGGGGTAGGTTCTACCACAGATACAGGTACACTTATATCAACTAGTTCAGTAAATACAGGAAATTGGGTACATGTCGCAGTTACACGCTCTAAAAGCAGTGGTGCGATAAATCTTTATATAAATGGAACTTTAGAAGATCAGGAGACTGGACCTACAAATAGTCTCGATGCTACAGACCAGCTGACCGTTGGTCAGGTTATGACTTTCTCAGAGTCAGACGGCAGTATTTATACTGGTGAGTTAGATGACTTGCGTATTTACGACAAGGTTATTGCTCCTGATGAAATATCCGATAATGTTGATCAGTCATTGCCTGAAAGTCCTTTGAGCAATCTGATAATAGAATATGAAGAGACTACTTTGAATGTTGATATAGGTGATACGTTAAAAAGTATTATTTCAACTTTTGAGCCAATAGCCATCTCCTATAGCAGTGGTAGTTATGTGGCTACATCGGACAAGCTGAAAGTTACAGGAAATCTTAAGCTGAATAATTTTGATTGTCCGACGATCCCGATTACCTTTAATCAGTCGCTGGCTTGTATTATCTCTGTAATTGATAATGTACTCCCTGATGAGCACTCGCTCAAAGATAAGGTAAGCGAAGGGCTTCCGGTAGAGATAGAATATTCGAAAAATGGTACTTTACGCAGTCTGGAAGTCTCTTTGAATCCTCTTATTGATACATGGCTTATGACACCTGCGATATTCGGCTTGGAAAGCCAGTTTGCATTCAAATCACTAGGCGTCTCTATGGCGATGAATTTTAACCCTTCAAGTACAGGTTTAGGGTCTATAGAGTTAGAAACAGTAGGAGAGGCTTTCGTTAGACCTACGGGCAGAGACCCTTTTCTAGCGGCAACTCCTAGCATTGGTATGGATGTAAGTACCTCCGGTCCTCCTAATTATACTTTCGGAATGGCTCTCAGCGGTGCTTGTAGTGGCACTCCGAATGAGAATACAGAGAAATCATCATGTGCAGCAGAGTGGAATCCGCTTGGGATAGGGCTTGTGTCTGCTAGCGGTGGACTAATGAAGCTAACTTTCCCTTCAGGTTCTCCAATACCTAATGGTATTAAAGCTTATGTAGCAAACGGAAAGTTTAGAGCAACGGGAGAGCCGATTCATGCAGCTATATCTACATCTCTTGAGGTACCTTCATCAGGGGCTTATTTAGAAGCGGGTATATTTGTACACGCCGACGAGATAAGCCAAGCATCAATGATGCTTATGCTCCCTTCAGGTGTAGCTGTTTTTGACACTTTCATGGATCAGGTAGAGAATTTCTTCCCGAAGCTTACTAATGTTAGGGTTTTGGCAGCCACTGTTGCTAATGTGTTTGATGAAGATGACTTTGAAGAATTTACTAAATATATAGGTAAAACCGTAGAATACTCAGATCTGGACTTGAGTAGTATAAAAGGAAGTTATCTCAAGGCGGACTATGATGACGGCCTTTTTGCATCAGGATCAATTCAAGGGACCGCAGAAGATTTTGAAATGAACTTCGGACCTTCAAGTTTTGATGCTCCAGTGGAAGATTTCTTTGCTAACATGTTTGGTCCTGGATTTGCGGGTGATTTTGCCGTTCAAGTAGTAAGTAATGTTAAAGATCCTGTTACTATAGTTGCAAATAAGATACCTGGTGGTAAAGACCTCTTATGTAATATCGTAGGTGGTACATTATGCAGCGGAGGTAAGGTTGCTACAACTTTTGACGGAAGCTTAAACCTCCATAGCTATACAGGTAGCATAGGGGCTAATGTAGCTGTCGATCTTTTTGGCTTGAGTACGAGCTTTGGTGTTGATACAGGTGAAGCTGCATCTGTAGATATCCTTGCAGAGCGTGTGGCAGAACAAATGTGTGATCTACTCCCTGTTATCGGTTCACTTTGCAGTTCAGTTCTATCGATTGTTATTGATCTTGCAACTCCGGTTGTGTAGTTTGGTATAGAGGCGGCATCTACACTTGGTAGCTTTGCAGTTGATGCAGTAGGTTCTGTTCTTAGTGTCGGCTCAAGTGTTTTAAGTGCCGGTGCAGATATTGCTGTTGGCGGATTTTGCACGGTTTCTTTTGGAGTATTTGGCGGTTGTGATGAAGATCCTCCAGCCCCTCCAGCTCACCTTACTTCGTGGGCTGTGTACTTCGATACTCCGGGTCTGTCTGTACACCAGTATGCCAACTCTGTATATAATGATGGATATGGAAGTCCATTTTTTAACTGGGTAGACTACTTAAATAAATATCCAGTTGTTAAAAAGTATTTGTTAAATGAACTGAATATTACTGAGACAGAGAAAAATATTGAGCTGATTAATGCAGCTTATGTTTATTGGCAGAATTTAGATGGAGAGCATAACATGTATGATCTTGGTATGGGCTCATCTAGTTTTTCAGCATTATATTATCTAGCTGCTTATCCTGAAGTACAAAGCTATAGAGGTAGCATTCCGTATCAAAAAGCTTTGAATCACTACAAAGACGGTGGCTTTAAAAGAAAATATCACCCTGTACCTCAACCGGGTAGCGACTATGTAAAGAAACTTGCTAGTAGTCACGATGAAGGTGCATACAGGTATGCAGACTTTCACTTTCTTTGCAGAGCAAACAATGATGAAGGGAAAAAGTTAGCTGGTTTTTGGTCTGTTGAGCAGAAGAAAAAGATACATTATGGTATATATTCACTCTTCTCTCGTGGCGTTGTTAAGACAAACACCTGTGAGATTGCAGACTACCGTGATGGTGGATACTCAAACCCACAGCTTCTGTTTGAAACGCTCCTTCCAGAAAATGAAGATTATATAGACAAGAGTGCGGATGTACCAACAGGTAAAAAACTAGTCTCTTTAGATTCTATAGATGGCAAAATTGCCTATGTATGTATAGCTGATAATGAGTACGGATATGCTTATAAAGGCGGAAATTGCATGATTGCACCTGGGTATTCTGTTGATGAAGACTCAGTGATGAAATCACGTTACAAAGAGGTTTCTGATTACGAATTTTTAGTAGTCAGTGATTATAAATGGGTAATCCCTACTAGCCGTAATGCAAGCAAGTATGCTTTCAGAGCGTCTGACCCTGAGCTGTTCGGCTGTAACGTTTATGTTAACGGTGAGCTGTTCGGTACTATGGCAGAGGGGCAGAGCAGTTTAGATATTGATGCATCTGACGGTGATACAGTAACTGTAAGTGACTGTAAGCACTATGATGAAGCTCAAGGTATTTATGTCCCATGTTCTGGATCAGTATCCAGCTTTATCGATGAGGATGCTCTAGTTGCCACTAGTGATTCAGAGATTCCAACCCTTGAAGCAAACCCTATCACAACGATAATCTCGGCAGAGTTAGAGAGTAGTGGTGGTGCTACACTAGAAGAGAGGAGCAATGCACTTCGTAAAGCTGTCTCTATGTTTGTAGGTGAAGATATCGATGTGGATCTTAGTGATGAACAGACTCGTGCTGATATGCTGTCTGCTATTAACAAACCAACTCTGGAGCTGTACACAGAACCGATAACCATTTCAAACTCTGACGGTGAAAAGCTGGCTAGTGTTAGTGAACCAAACCCTGATGCTGTAGCATTTTCAGCTGCTTTTGCAAGTGTTCTTGAATATGCCACTATCGTGCAAGAAGCTAAAGGCGGCGACTCGGTACTTAGTTCTGATACTATAGCAGAGCTTGGTAACGCTGCTATTGAAGCTATAACCTCAAGTGAGGATAATCCTGATGGTATGTCTAATCTAGCTGCTGTTGTTGTGGGGCTTGCGAAGAGTACGTCGGAAACGCTTGAAATCAATGAAGGTATATCTCAGGAATTGACTAAATTCATAGAAGAAACAGTAGCTAATATAAAATCAGCAATAGAGAATAATCTAAATCTGGCAGATGTACTTATAAGTCAAAGTCAGGCACTTCAGAGTGCAGAATTCTCACAGCTGAATGATACTGATGGAGATGGAGTTGCTGATGTATTTGATACATTTCCTAACGACCCAAATCTTATTGCAAATGGAGATATGGATGGAAATGGTCTACTAGATGTCTCGGATGCGCTTTATGTTCTTAAGCTTGCAGGCGAGGCGACTACTGCGAACGATTTAATGTACGGTGATGTTGCACCTTTCATAGATGGAAAACCTAGTCCTGATGGACAGATTAATGCTGCGGATGCACTAATTATACTTCGTAGAGCTGAAGGGCTTATTAGCTGGTAACTTGGAGAATAAAATATGAATAGAATAAATAAATTTAGAAGATTATATTTCAGCACCATTTTAGCTATGCTTATAATGATATTAAGTGGGTGTAACGTTATAGATGATGTTGTAGGTGGCAGTAGCGGAAACAGCAATGGTACACATGTCAAGATCACCTTTGACTTAAGTGGTTTTAATGATACTGCTGGGGCTGTTGATGTTAGCCTTTCGATGCCTGATGGTATTACAATTGAGACTGATGGGGATGGGAATTTGACTACAGGTGGATTTACAGGAACTGTCTCAGATGGCTATTACCACAGCAAGTATGTAAAAAATGATAGTGACGATGGTGTATTTCGCCTCTCTATGATTTGTGCGACTGGATTTGAAGCTGGTAAGTTAGGTGAGCTTAATATTATTGTTTCGTCAGTATCATTGATTAACCAGATTGAAATAAACTCAGTAATGGTTAGTGACCTGAACGGTGTTGAAATAATAGGTGATCTAACTTTATCTAACTCGCTAGAGTGAGGAGCATTAGAAAATAAAAGTGATTGGAGTCAACCTAGAAGATAATTCGTCACAGAATTTGTCACAACTAAAGCGGTTGTGAGCGGACATGAGCGGTGAGAATCCTTGAAAACAGGGGGCTCAAGACCGCATAGGGTTAGATTTAATGAGTTCCTTCGAAGAATGGCGAACTTGTTTCGCCACCAATCCTTTCACCCCGATATGTAAGATTCAACTGTGGCTAGCCTCCCAAGGGCTAGCCTTTTTACGTTAAGAGATTATTAGAAAGGTTTAAACAAAAACCTTATAGTAAATAGCTCTATTGAGTGGTAAATTTTTGGGCTATCTTTTTGTTTGTCTCCTCGTTGCAACTACAAATTGATAAATCAAGAATGCAAAAATTGCTTTTGAGAAGAACCATAATATTGGATGCCCTTCTGTTGATTTTTTATCAAGAGGGTTGAAAACAGCCAACAATCGTTCCAATGGATATAAGATATAACTTGTAAAGAAGTTTTCTGAAACAAATGTGTATCCGTAGATGCCAAAAGTAACCCCTACGATGGTGGCTAGTGTTAGAAGTGAGTAGACCGGCTCAGGTATTTTCTTCAATCCGTATATTAATAGTATAATTAATAATAAAGGCATAACCGTTGCGGATGAAAGGGCGAAGGTTTTATTTAGTAATTGTAGATGCTCACACTTGACTACTGCAGAAAAAAGTAAATTATAGCATGCAAGCATTAGCATCCAGTATATAGGTTTTGTCCAGTCTTGAGCGAAGTTCGATGTTTTTTCACCTAGCCAGAAAATGAACTTATCGCGTATATGCTTAGTGAACCAGCTTTTAGGTAGCATTTTTCCATAAGCTTTCATTTCAAGCGCATAGAATCGGTTAGAGTCTATTATGTTTCCCTGGTTTTCTAAAACTTTTTTCAGTTGCCTACAAGTGTCCCTGTTACTTTCAGGGGCCACTTCAGTATTGAATATCTTTTCAAGATTTTTGGGCCATATTACATTGTTGAAAGAAACATTCATAAAAGAAGTATCGGAAAAAGTTATTTCCATACATTGATCTGTAATACTTACTCCAGATAAGTATAGTTCTGGGATTAAAGAATCCTCTATTTTCAGTACATCGTTGATAGAGATATTGCTGAATTTGAAGAACTTTGAGTAATTGAGTACTTCGTTGAAATAAAGATTGTCTATTTTAATATTTTTGATGACTACTTCAGCAGTGTCAGTAAGCTTAATATGGCGTAGCAAAAGAGTGTTAACCGCTGATTCGTTAATTGATTCGCTTGTAATTAAAAGATTATTTCCTAACGTACAATGATTAAAGGAGAGTTGACTGTTTACTTTAGAAATCATTAAAACTGATTCACTGAAAAATAAAGATTTGTGGAACAGTAGCCCTTTTGTTTCATCTACTATTAGCTTAAATCCGTTTGTTATTGCTGTGTTATATATGAAGATATAATTACTGCACTTCTTTATGCGTATATTAGGAGATATTTCACTTATACTTTCACTGTAGGGTCTTGTCGGATCATGTTTAAAGTTACGAATGCTTAGTGTCTCTATAGAGTCTATGTGGATATCAATGTTATAAAAGTTGTTTTTTGAATTTTCGCCTGCTCTAATATCTATCTTTCTAGCAGATCCTCCTTTTATAATTAGCTTGTTTCCAGAGTGGCAATATTGAAGGTCACTAATAGTGCATTTATTAAATTCAACTTTTGCTTTTTCAGAGATATTGGTGACTTGGTCATTAAACTTGGAGTTTGTTAATTTATGTTCAGAGCTGTTGCTGGCATTTATAGTAATATCGGCTTGGAATGTGCTTCCTTCATCGTGAAAACTACCTTTAATAGATTCTATAGGTGCATTGAAATGGCACAATCTACTTTTACAATTGGATTGAATAGAGCTTATGTTATTGTTGAATATGCAGTTTTCGAGTTCTAATGTCGGAATGGTAAATTGAGTAAATCCATTAAATGTCGCTTGATAGAAAACTGCTTTTGATGCCTTATTACTAGAATTTTTTATTAAGGTATTCTTGTCAAATACGCATTTGTTGGTAAATCTGGTTTCAATGTTTTCACCTTGGGTAACTTCGATATCTCCATGGAAATGACAATTATCAAAAGCTAGCTCTAATGTAGCATTTTGATCTTGAGTTTTTTGATGCAAGTTTACAAATGCCGAGTTGTTGTAGAAGATACAATCACTAAATGAAAAAGAGACCTGTATATGTGGGGCTAAATTACCACCTGTTGTGGAATTGCTTGAAATTACTCCTAATAGGCTGAAATTATTTTGGATAAATGGTTCAAATGAGCCGAACTCAGGGAAAGATATATTTACTATAGAAATACGACCTGAGAGTTGAATTTGAAGTCTATTAGAAATCTCTTCTAATGTGGTATTGAGCTCGTCACGCTTAGATAGTAGCTCTTGGTCTTTATTGCCTTTCTCATGGGTCAGTATACTTTCGCAAATGCTTTGCCAATCAGTCGCATATTTGTTATCACCAATAGTGTGCTAGATTAGCTGTATTACTTCCTTACAGTAATCTCTATCTTTAGAGACGCTTCTTAGTGTGTGTTTTGATTGAATATGTGTAAAGTCATTTTGCAGTTGTATTAACTCAGGTACATGATCGTCATAAATAGTTTGTAACCCATAACTTCTTTGGAGTGCTAACCAGAATGTTCTTTCTTTTTTCTCAATTTCTTCAGGTGTTACATCTTCTTGGTACCAATAATCTTTAGGGCAGTGTAGTAAGCACTCCTTCTGATCTTCGAAAGATGCTTCACCGCAGACTGGACAAGTTTTAGTTTCACTCATGAATAAACCTCACTAACACAATATTAGATTATACATTATGAGAAGCTGTTTGCGAATAGGCTTTGTGTTTAAAGTGAGATGTATGGAGAATCTGTCACACTATTTGTCACACTTAAAGCGGTTATGAGCGGATGTGAGCGGTGGAAAGCCCATGAAATAGGGTGCTTAAGACCGCATAAGGCTCGATTAAATGAGTTCTTTCGAAGAATGGCTAACTTGTTTAGCCACCAATCCTTTCACTCCGATTTATACAGGAGAATATCGGATAAACCAGTTTTCAAATCAATATACGTTTTTTACTTAAGTTATTGATAAGAAACTTTTGAAAAGTATCTCTCAGTTAGAGATGCGAAAGTAAATGAAGCTAACACGCCTAAGCAACCTGCAAGAGCGAATGCAACAGTCATTCCAAAGTAAGAGTAGGTCACAGAGCTGAAGAATGCACCTACAGCAGCACCAAGCCCCATCACAAAGTTAAATCGTCCAATAATAGTGCCCATAGCTTCACCAGATGCTATATCTATAAGTAAGCTTGAGCAAGCAGGTTGAGACATGGCACTGAAGAATCCGCAAATACTTATAATAAAAACCAGGTAATAAAACTCATTCATATGAGGCACAAGGATAAGGCAAAACGAGGTGGCGACTCCTCCTATTATTATCAAGTTGTCTTTACGAAAAGTGTCTGCGAACCGTCCTGTGAAAGGTAAAGAGAATAGCATGACAGTGGTGGACAGGCTAAGTAATAGCCCTATGTGGCTTTCAGAATAACCAATGTCACTTAGATACAATGGGAGAAGAATAACCATACAGGTGATCCCCCAGCTTCTAAAGAAAATATAAACATATAAACCGTTCAAAAGTATGCTTTGCTTATTATTTAAAATTTTCTCATTTGATTCCGAAGTGAATACCTTACTAGTAATAGCTGGATAGCTGAGTAAGACCAGAATCAGTGATAACACACAACAGAAAATTATAATCTTAAAAATAAATCCAAACCCGTAAAGGTTCTTCAAGATGCCACCAACTAAAGGTGCTGAAGCTATCGCAGCATAAAATGACAGGTCGAAAGTGCCCAAAACTTTTCCTCGGAAAGAGCTTTCTGTCGTTTTACCTATGATATAGAATATGACTGGACGAAAGAATGCACAGGCAAACCCCTGAGAAACTCTGATAAGGATTATAAGCTGTTTGTTGTGAACATAAAGAAGCATTATAGCCACTATCAGGTACAGCAACACCCCTATGAATAATATTTTGAAGGCTCCAATTCTGTCTAAAAGCTTGCCTGTAAATGGGGTCATGACTATTTTAGAGAAAGAGTATAAGGAGAAAGCTATACCAAGTAGAACGCCATTGACCCCAATGCCTTTGTAATAAAGAGAAAAGAGTGAGTCATTAATTGCGAACGCAAAAGTAATAAGAAAGTTTAGAACGAAAAAACAATAAAAATATCTTCCTGCAACCAGAGTTGACATTATTAAACTCCCTAGTATTAAAAGAAGTATAATTTGATAAGAAAAATAAACAATCAGGGCAATTACTGAATCTCAATCGGTTAAACTACCTATTCATATTTCTGTAAATTAGGTATTACGCATACGGACTAGGTAAGTTTACTTAGTTTTTATAGTAAATTTACCAATTGAATTATTGTTTATAGTATTTATTGTGTCACATAAGTGTTTAAAGGTTCTTAATTTATTTGGTATGATATATACAAACCTGATAGCACAGGAGCGAAAGAATGAATAACACGTTCCCAGATAATATTGCAGATTGTCACCAAAATATAGAGATCCTCCAACAAGACATTAGGATGCTTAAAGAAGCCTACGATGAACTTCTAGAATACCATGATAAGAAACAATTCATAATGGACGACGCCAAACTTGGTGAGTTTGAGATGGACACCAATAGCGTCATAACGAAGGTTAGCAAGGGCTTTGAAAATCTACTTGGTTATTCTCAGAAAGAGATGCTTGGAATGACCTTTTATGATCTTCTCGCTGAAGGTGAAGAAGTCCATACTAAAAGTTATGCGATGTTTAAACGTACTGGCGTAGTAAAGAATCTTGAATGGAAGATGAAGAAGAAGACTGGTGAAAAGATTGTCCTGACGCTTTGTGGTAGAGCGGTGTATGACGATAATAATGTTTTTCTGGCCGCCAGAGGTTTAGTCGCTGATATTACAGAAAAAATAGAGACATCTAATGCCCTTCGTATGGTAGAGAGAGAGAAAGCTATCATTATGGATGTTATGAGTGATAGCATTATTTATTACGACACTGAAATGAGAGTCATCTGGGGAAACAAGATGGCGTCGTTAATGTCTGGAATACCTGCCGATGAGCTACCTGGAAAGCAGTGTTTTGAATTGTGTCATAAAGAGAATAACTTTTGAAATGGTTGTCCTCTTGGGAACCCTGTAGATACAAAGAGAATGCAGTCTGGTGAGGTCAAAGCTGGAAAAATGTTATTTTTTATCATGACATATCCTGTTTTGGATGAATCTGGTGAATTTATTGGACTTGTTCAGGTTATAAGAGATATTACTGAGCAGAAATACCTCGAAAGAGAAATTCTGGACATCTCCACCAGAGAACGCAAAGAGATAGGTAATGAACTTCATGATGGTTTGGGGCAGATATTGACCGGTATCTCTTTTATGGCAAACGCATTAAATAGCAAATTGAAAAATGAGGTTACCCAGATCGCTCCGATAGTGAACAATATAGAATATCAATCAAAGAAAGCTCTTGCAATGATGCGTGGGATCATAAATGGACTCTGTCCTGTAAATGAAGATCCACGTGGGCTTATGTCAGCGCTGGAACGTATGGCTAATGATGTCACATCTATCTATGGCATAAGTTGTGAATACAATTGTTTAGAATCAGTTTCAATAGATAATTATGAAATCTCAAATAACCTTTTCTTTATTGCTCAGGAATCAGTATCTAATGCGGTGAAGCATAGTAAATGTAAATCTATTACCATCTGTTTAAAAAAACAAAGGGACAAATTCCACAT
This sequence comes from Denitrovibrio sp., assembly GCA_002869185.1. GTDB lineage: Bacteria > Chrysiogenota > Deferribacteres > Deferribacterales > Geovibrionaceae > Denitrovibrio. The sequence goes on from PKTN01000004.1 coordinate 101,835, forward strand.
GGAGATAAAGGATGATGGTATAGGGCTTCCAGAGGAGCCAATATCCTCATTTTGTAGAGGCTTAAAAATAATGAAATATAGAGCTTCCATAATTGGAGCAGATATAGAATATGTTTCAGTAAAAGGAGAGGGTACATCAATTATTGTTTTAATGAGTGATATTTAAACGATTAACTCACTCAAATACAGTCACGGTTTATAGGTAATTTTACTGATTGACTGTAGGTATCACTCTGTTTCCTCTTCAAATATCTCTTATATCTAATAAGTAAATCCTACTTGATTCTACGGTAGTCCCTCCAATAGTTATCCATAGTCATCCTCATTATAATTAGTCATAAGCACCAATCATACAGTTTGGTGGATCATTATGGAGGATATAATGCAAAGTATTATTAAAAAACTTTTCGTTTCAACTGTCTTCGCTGCACTAGCTATTTTTGCTGTGTCAGCACATGCAAAAGACAGAGTTTACAACACAGATGTTGTTGTTGTAGGAGTTGGCGGTGCTGGTGTATCAGAAGCTGTTTCAGCAGCAGAATCTGGGGCTAAGGTTATAGCTCTTGAAAAACAGTCTATCGCAGGCTGTAGTTCAAACTTCGCAGAAGGTCTTTTCGCTGTTCAGACGGAAGAGCAAAGAAAGCTTTTTGTTGATCTGACTGCCGAAGAGGTTTTCAAAAAATCTATGGAAATCAATAGAGGTTACAGAGTTAACCCTGCACTCGTTATGACTTATATCAAAGAGTCTACAAACACTATCAAGTGGCTTAAAGATGAAGGTGTAAAATTCGAAGTCTTTAGAATGTCAGCCGAAGAACCACAAACTTGGCACCTTGTAAAAGACTATAAAGGTGCTCATCATGGTGCTGCACTTATTACCAGAATGGTAGAAAGAGCAGAAGAGCTTGGTGTTAAGATTATGTATAACACTCCTGGTAAAAAACTTATCGTTAAAAACGGTGTAGTAAAAGGTGTGGAAGCTGTTGATAAAAGAGGTAACAAAGTTATCATCAATGCTAAGGCTGTAATCGTCGCTACTGGCGGATTTGGCGACAGTAAAGAGAAGATTGACAACTGGACACCATATAACTCTAAAGAAGTTGAGCAGCTGATCCCACTTGGTAAAACAGGTGATGGTCTCGAAATGATGGCTGAGGATGCAGGTGCAGAGCTTGTTGGTCTTGGTCTTATGCTTCACCCTGCTATCCATGACAAATACCTCCCACCTATGGGTGACACTCTTGGTATGACATGGGAACCTAACCTCTGGGTTAACAAATATGGCGAAAGAGTTATTGATGAAACAATAGTACATAACTTCTCTATCGCAGGTCACGTTATCGAAGCACAGCGTGATGCTTACGTTTGGTCTGTTTTTGACGAAAACACAGTTAAACTCCTTGAGACTGAGGGTGCAAGAACTGGACTTGGTGTTCTCATCCCTGTCGGAACAAAATTTACAAAAATCAGAACAGAAATCAAAGATGCTGTAGCTGCAGGAAGTAAAAGAGTAGCTTACGCAAATAGTCTCGAAGAACTTTCAAAAAAAATTGGAACTGACGTAAAAAAACTTAAAGCGTCTGTAAAACAATACAACGAAATAGCAACTAAGCATAAAGACGAGATGTTTGGTAGAAAAGCTGAAACTGTTATCCCAATTAATAATCCAACTTACTACGCTGTAAGAGTTCAGCCTACATTCTTCACAACACTTGGTGGAGCGGCTGTAACTACTGACTTCGAAGTAAGAAATGATAAAGACGAAATCATCAAAGGACTATACGCAGCAGGTTGTGACGCTGGTGGTCAATACGGAAGGACATACACTCTCTGGGCTTCTGGTTCAGCATACTCTTTCGCAGCAACATCAGGACGTATCTCTGGTGTAAACGCAACAAACTATGCAAAAAACGCAAAATAGGAGACTAAAATGACTGTATTTAGAAAAATAGCTTTGGTTTTTGCTCTCTCAATTTTTGCAATGATAAGCACTATGGGTGCTTTTGCAAGTGAAGGTGGCGGAAGTTCTTACCCTAACGGTGCTGAAGCTGTTATGGCTGGCGCTGTACCACCTCCGGGATTCTATTTTGTCAACTATACCAACTATTATACTTCCGAAAAACTCGTAAATAATAGTGGAGATGAAGTACCAGTAAACTTAAAGCTTGATGTATTAGCTAACGTTTTCAGATTTGTTTACACAACAGATAAAAAGCTGCTTGGAGGTTTCATCACAGTTCAAACACTTATACCTGTCCTTCTTGATATGGAAATTGAGATTGCAGGAATGAAAGGGGACAACTCAGGACTTGGTGACATCACTTTAGGCACAGTAGTGGCATGGCACTCCAAAAACTGGCACTCAGCAGTAGGGCTGGACATAACAGTGCCTACAGGCAAATACGACAAAGATGACCTCATCAACCCAGGTCGTAACTACTATAACATCGAACCTGTACTTGGATACACATACATTACTGATGGCGGCTACGAAGCTTCTATAAAAGCTATGTATGACTTCAATACAGAGAATGATGATACTAACTACCAAACTGGTCAAGAATTCCACTTCGATTACCATGCAGGTTATCACTTCGGAAACTGGGTAGCAGGTCTTGGTGGTTACTACTACAAGCAAATTACAGACGATGAGCTAAACGGAGCAAAAGTTATAGATAATAAAGGGCAAGTATTAGGTTACGGTCCTGCTGTTAAATATCAATACAAGAACATGAGCTTCACAGCTAAATATCAGAAAGAGACAATGGTGAGAAACAGAACAGAAGGTGACAAATTCTGGCTGAAATTCATATATGCATTCTGATTCATACCCCCTGTAGGATGATTGCGGCTGTCTCATGTAGGCAGCCGTGATTATTATAATAACGACTGATTAAGGTGAAAGAATGGGTTCTACTAAATATATTATACTAGCTCTAATTTTGGCACTTACATGTAGCTTTGCTGCCAATGCTGAGGATTTTAACTTTAAATGTAGCGAGTGCCACGACTCAGCTAAAGAAGTTATTCCGGCTAAACATATCAAGAAAGACAAGTTTGAAGGTTGCTTTGCCTGCCACCAAGACGGCAAGCAGATAAAACTTAGTAAGAGAGTACACGAAGTCCATTTGGCAGATATGGGAACAGGTGTAGATACATGCTTATCATGTCACGTGGCAGATAAAGAGGGCTACATAAGCATAGACAATAAAAATAACATCACCATAGAAGCAAGTGAAGCGGCTCCTATGTTCACAACATTATATACAGAGGGAACTCTCGCTAACTCTCACAAGAACGCAGGTCTATCCTGTAGCGACTGTCATACAACTTATGATTATGACGAGTTTGACAATATGGCTCCTAAGTGTAAATCATGCCATGGCGATTATCCTGAAATGGCTGAGAAGACAAAAAATCTTGATTATGAAACAAATCCACATAAATCTCATTTTCCAAATCTTGCATGTACAAAATGCCATAGTTCCCACGGGAAGTTTACAGATTTTTGCTCTGAAAAATGCCACAAGTGGGGATTTGACTGGAAACAAAAGTTAAAAAAATAAAAACGACCTCCTGAAAGTGCTTCATTTTTGTTTTTGCGGGGATGGATAACGAATACATCCCCGCTTTTTTTGTTAATAATTGAAAAACTTATCAGCGTCTCATAAAGTCTGTGTAGGTGAATTTACCTAAGTTACAGAAAGTATTCACCTAGTTTTGGTGATAATGTGTAAAATCTACTTTAATGACAGATATATATGTTGTTTTATGTGAGGTGGCTTAGGTTAATCAATTAGTTGTAAATATTCATGTAAATAGTATATTAAGAGTTATAGATAATATATAGGCTAGAGGGAACCATGGAAAAGTACTCCGTATTTATTATTGATGATCACGCCCTTGTTAGAGAAGGGTTAGCTATGGTTGTAAATCAAGAGCCAGATATGGAAGTATGTGGCTCTGCCGATGACGGTCCCGCTGCGCTTAATATGTTGTTTAATATCGAGCCGAGTATCGCAATAGTAGACCTGTCTCTGACAACTTCTGATGGTTTAGAGGTTGTTAAGGCTATTAAAGCTAGATACCCAGATGTGTTTGTTCTTGTTCTGTCTATGCGTGAAGAGCTGGTTTTTGCTGAGAGATGTGTTCGTGCAGGAGCATCAGGCTATGTTATGAAGAGTGAAGAGCCAGCAGTTGTAATCAAGGCTCTCAGGCACATCGTGAAGGGTAAGATATATTTTAGTGAAAGGATGACAGAATATATCCTTAATAAAGCTATGAATGTTAAGAATTGCAGCGACAAAGACGTTGTGGAGGCTCTTACAGATAGAGAATTCCAAGTTTTTCAGATGGTTGGGAATGGTTTCACATCCAAGCATATTGCAGAGAAACTTAACCTGAGCGTAAAGACTATAGATGCTTTTCGTGAGAGTATGAAACACAAATTAGGTCTTAAGAACGCAAACGAACTTTCTCAATATGCTATCAAGTGGGCACATTATCAGGACGTCATAATCTAGATAAATAAAAGTCTAACAGACTAAAACCACTAGAGGCATATAAACAATTTTATGCACATAATCTAAGTAAATTTTCCCCTATCATTCGGTACTTATCCCTATTACAAATGCTATTACATAATGCTACTTTAATATATACATACCCTTTTACACATGAAGGGACACTCCAACTATTGGCGAAAGTATAAAATCCTAGTTTTTATGTTTTCGCCTTTTTTATTTGATCCATTTCTGTCTCAGAATATTAACTCATTTCACGTATGCCTGTTTGTCTCTTGTGGTAGTCGTTGTGCTCATTATTTTTTTGTTAAGTTTATGCATGGATATTCTATATTATTACATTGCATGTTGACATATTTCATATATGAAATATAATCTACCATGTTGGTGTAAGGAGTAATAATGAGTATTTATACTGAAACGCAGGAAAAATTAGCAAACAAGATTGATAACAATATTGATTATAAAACATGGACAGATTGGAAATGGCAGCTCAGAAACACTATAAAAACAGTACAAGGGATGTCAGAAATCCTTGGTGTTAAATTTAGTGAAGAAGAAGAAAAGATGTATCATATGGTCATTGATAAGTTCCCTTTGGCAGTAACACCTTACTACGCATCATTGATTGACAAAAACAACTATAAGGATGACCCAGTTTTTAAGCAGGCTTTTGGTACTATGAATGAGCTTGATGTTGAAAATTACGAAATGAGTGATCCTTTGTCTGAGGAGTCTGATAGCCCAGCTAAAGGGCTTACCCATAGATATCCTGACAGAGTTTTATTAACAGTCACAGGCATGTGTTCAATGTACTGCAGACACTGTACCAGAAAACGTAAAGTAGGTGACAATGATTCAAACATGAGCCTCGAAGATCTTGAGGATGCATTTACGTATATTGAAGACCACCCAGAAGTAAGAGATGTACTTGTTTCTGGTGGAGACCCACTTATGCTAAGTGATCGAAAATTAAAAATGATACTTGATAGGATATCATCTATTGAACATGTTGAAGTGATCCGTATTGGGACTAGAATGCCAGTTGTATTGCCTTACAGGATTACCGACGAACTTGTAGAGATGCTCGGTCAGTACGATAATTTGTGGCTTAATACCCATTTCAATCACCCAAGAGAGGTTACAGACTCTTCGAAAAAAGCTCTGAAAAAGCTATCAAAGGTTGGTATTCCGCTGGGAAATCAGTCAGTTCTACTTGCGGGTGTTAATGACTGCCCTTATATCATGAAGTCTCTTGTTCATATGCTTACTAAAAATAGGGTAAGACCATACTATCTCTATCAGTGTGACCTCGCTGAAGGACTATCTCACTTTAGAACTCCAATAAGTAAAGGTATAGAAATTATTGAGTCTCTGCGTGGTCATACAAGCGGTTTCGCTGTACCTGTTTATGTTGTGGATGCACCTGGCGGTGGCGGTAAAATCCCTCTTAACCCTAACTATATAGTTACATGGGCAACCAATAAAGTAATCCTACGTAACTACGAAGGTATTATATGTACATATAAAGAACCAGACAGTTATGAACCTATATTTTGTGACAGAGACTGTGATGAATGTACTCTTGAGCTTAATTTATCACCGGAGGAGTATGTACCTGAGATAGGTATAGAAAAGCTTATATGTGACAATAATACAGAAACTACACTCACCCCAAGTTGTAACGAGAGGCAGATAAGGAGGAGTGATGATGGATAAGTTTACTACTATAAATAACTCGACAGTTCACCACGGTAACCATAACAAACGAGCATACATAACTAGTTTTTGTGATGATAGTGGAGAAAGCACTATAAAAGCAGTTGAAGGTATGGCAGAAGAGAATAACTATGAAAAAATTGTGGCTAAGATAAATTCGAACTCTAGAGTTTTGTTTGAAAATTGTGGATATAATATAGAAGCTTCTTTCCCTACTAGTGAAGATAGATATTTCTTCATGTCTAAATTTCTGGATGATGAACGAGCTGAATGCGCAAGTTCAAAGAGTATTGAAAAGGTTATAAATAAAGCGAAGGAGTATACTCTAAGCGAAATTGAGTGCAATAATCACAATATTTCAAAGCTAAGCAAAGAGCATATCCCTGACATAATTAAAATTTACGACAATGTGTTTGCTACATACCCTTTTCCTATTCATGATAAAACGTTTATTTCAAATTCCATGGATTCCGATACTCACTATTATGGAGTGTTTAATGATTCAAATCTAGTCGCTGTTTCAAGTGCAGAGATTTGTAGAAAGAGCAGAACATCTGAGATGACTGATTTTGCAACACTGCCAGAGTACAGGGGGATGGGTTTTGCATCATCTCTGCTTATGGCTATGGAAGGAGATTTAAAGGGGAGCGAAATTAGCACATTTTTTACAATAGCTAGAGCCGTCTCTTTTGGCATGAATATCACTTTTTCAAAGGCTGGCTACAGCTTTGGCGGCACTTTGATCAAAAATACTAATATAAGTGGCAATATAGAGAGCATGAATGTCTGGTTCAAGCAGAACGCATGAATGTTGCTTTATAACAGATAGGTTGAAAATGAATACTAATAAAGAAATATTAAAAAAAGTTTACTCCGCTGAGACTACAGAGGAACTAATGGAAGCCTATGGAGCATGGGCAAAGGGCTATGATGCAGATTTGGCAGACTTCGGATATAGGGCTCCTTCAGAATCAGTTAATCTATTTATGAAGTATGTTCCTGCTGAAGCAAAAGTTATTGATGTTGGATGCGGTACAGGACAAGTAGGTATACTATTGGCAGAGCAAAATTTTGCTGATATTGATGGAATGGATTATTCCAAAGAGATGCTTGAGGTTGCAGGTGAGAAGAGTGTATATGCTGAGTTATTTCACACGGATATTACCAAACCATTAAATGTTAAAGCTAGAAAGTATGACGCTCTGATTTGTGTAGGTACATTTACTTATGGACATGTAGCAGGTGATGCATTTGAAAGACTTGCAAACATAGTTAAAAGTGGTGGCTACATAGTTTTCACTGTAAGAGAGGGCGCATATGACGAACTTAATTACAGAGATAAGATGGTCCAGATGGAATATAATAAAATTTGGGAATTAAAGGAACTGGTCGACGCTGTATATTTTAAAGAGGAAGAGATAGGCTGCAAAATTGCAGTTTATAGAGTACTATAAATTATGGTTAATAAACGGTTCAAGATTCATAAAAGCAAAAGACATCTTGTAGTACCGAAAAATGAACAGATTAAACGATTTGTATTGCAATATTCAGGGATACTGATTGGTAGTGTTATTGCAGCAATAGGTTATGTGCTTTTCCAGGTTCCTTTCAAGCTTGCAGCAGGTGGGGTTACAGGTCTTGCCATTATAATAAACAATTATATCCCTGTACCTGAAGGTATGCTTATCCTTACACTTAATATCCCGCTTCTGATTCTTGGATACTACTATCTGGGCGGATGGAAGTTTATATTCTCAACGACATTTTCTGTTGTTGTATTTTCAATATGCGTTGATGTATTCCAGTTTTTCTTTACTGCAAACCTTAATCCGTTCCCTGTATCCAATGACCTTCTTCTGAACTCAATCTATGCAGGGATAGTCTTTGGCTTTGGTGCTGGGCTTATATATCGTTCTGGTGCAAGTATAGGTGGGACAAGTATACCTGCGAGAATACTTCAGATGAAAAGAGGGATACCACTTTCTCAATCATATATGATAACTGATCTAGGTATTATTCTTCTTGCTGGGTTTGTCTTTTACTGGGAAATTGCAATGCTTGCAACGCTTACACTGATACTCTGAGGACTTGTGTCATATTTCATGCTTGAAGGTGTTAGCCAAGTAAGGACAGCAATGATAATAACTAAGCATCCAGTAATAATACAAAACACACTCCTAAATGAGCTTAAGCGAGATGTTATATCATGGGGCATCACAGACTTGAAAGATGACGAGAGATCTGTTGTGTACTGCACTGTCAGACGTCCTCAGGTTAATGATTTAAAATACTATGTCAATGCTATAGACCCAGAGTCATTCTTTGTCATAGGGACAGCTCAGCAGGTATGGAGCGGTGTCCAATCGAAGTAGTCCAATACACTCACAATTTCTAGTGATTAATCGAATGCTGAGAATTTCTTCATCTCAATTAGCTTTTTGTATTGAGTGGCAGTAATGTGAAAGTATTTGTCCTGCGGAATATATATATAAGGGACATCTTCAACATTCCTAAATTCAAACAGTGATAATATAATCCTATTTACTCCACGGTGACCAATAATCATCATATTTCCGACATCTCCGCTTAGGAATAGAGCTTTTTTCAGACCAAGTTGAACACGTCCTTTTAGGGTTCTATAGCTCTCCCCATTAGGGTATGTGAAATTATATTTATCTTTGAACCTAGTTTCATACAGATTAGGATAGCTTAGTCTGAGTTCATCATATGAAATTGAATCACAGTCACCTGTATCTATCTCATCAAACTCCTCAAATGGAAATATTTCGATATCAGGGATTTGTATTTTTATCTCTTCGGCAATGGCGATAGTTCGTTTTTTTGTACTGGTGAAAACATAGTGTATATCTGTTTTTTTAAAATGCTTTGCGAGATCTTTTGCTTGTCGCATACCCCGTTCTGTGAGCTCGGAATCACCACCAATGCGGTTTTCAAGGTTAAAGTATGTTTGACCATGACGAACTAAGTATAGATTGTGAATCCAGTCAGAAACCAATATATCCCTAATCAAGTGATAGTAAGGGATACCTTCATCTTTTTCTTTGAGTATTTTATTGTTTAGTGAATCGATTACTATATAGTTTGGCTCATCGCTAAGGTGTACATAACGCTTCTTATAGTATTCTATCCTCTTTAGGAAGTTTTGATAGGCTTCTTGTTTTGGTAAGTGGCTGAATTCAAGCAATTTGGTCTTTGTTTCAACGCATATGTTGAGGAAGTCCTCCTCTTCGTTGACACATTCAACGAAAAGAATGTTGTAGTCTGCCAGCTCACTGATGACTATTTGCCTTCTTTTTCTTGTCACATTCGCTGCGTCGATAATAGCTATATCCCCTTTACTCCTTAGATACTCTCTTGCATTACGGATATTGATTAAAGCTATCTCTTCTCTGACTTTAACAGTCTTTTGATTGTCAGGGTTATAGAACTCGAAAGAAGATGTATTCTCTTTTATATATTTGCGTCTCAAGTCTCCATTGTTGAAAACTTTGACATTTAGATTCTCTTTGGAAAGATTCTCAAGGATTTTTTTGGCATGTGTTGACTTGCCTCTAGCTGGTAGCCCCATCATGACTATGCAGAGTTTCTTACGTTCCTTGGCTTTCATGTGTCACCTTGTTTGTTGATATCTTAAAGACTAATCTAAGCCATTTATATCAATTAAACAACATGACAGAATATTTTCACCTTTATTAATGCAAAAATAAACACCATTTAAGCCAGACTTCCGATATCTGGCTTTGTTAGTGCTAGCTATTATAAGCTTTGGGAATATTGCGAAAGAAGCTTCCCTATTGTTTTATAAAAATTTGTGGAGGCATTCTTAACCATAAGAGCACTCATCTGTGTTGCAAAAGGCTTGAAGTAATTAGCTATAAAATCTGTTAATACTTGCTCGTCGCATTAAGTATCTTCTCCAGCAGCCTTTTTGTTATCTATCATAATTAGTGCCGTGTGTATAAATTCTAGTTCAATAGCTATATGGTCAGCAGGTTCGTTCATGCTACTTTCTACGTCTAACCCAAACTGTCTATAGATATCAGTAACAGCCGCGGTAGATTCGTCATTGAGTCTCTTTGCCTTATCCAAATATACAGAGCCGTAAGGTGGAGCTTGAAGCTGGTAAGGTCCTATAAATAGTGCTGCATAATCAAGCAGAAGCTCAGTCTCATCCGTAAGGAGTGTATCTTTTATCAATTTTTCAGCATCAAAATTTAAATCTTTATTTAGAGTTTTCAATAGCTCTGATAGCTCACCAATAGTAGATGGCTCTGTTAGAAAGCTCTCTTTGGGGTTATAGAACATAACAGAAAACATACGGCATATTTCAGCATTTATATTAAGCATTTCAGCAGTCATTTTTAACTCCATAGTTTTGAAAATAGGGCGGCACAATAATGAACCGCCCAAAGATCATTTCTTATTTCATGTTGTAATTTCTAATGTAGTAAACATTAGGCTTTGTACCTTTTTCAGGTTGAAGAACTTCACTTTCGTATGTCTTCAACAGGATAGATACTTTACTGTTAGGATCATCAATATCACCAACAATCCTAGCACCTGAAGGACAGGTCTCAACACAATAAGGCTCTTTACAGTCAGCCAGCCTATGTGAGCAAAGGATACACTTCTCAACTATACCTTCGCGTCTTACATTATCATACTCAGGATGCATATAAGCAGTCATCATAGGTGGTGTTGCACCAGCCTTGGCAGCTATTTCAGCCCCAGATGACGTACATCCAGGTATAAGCTCTGTCTTGTCTCTATAATATTCGAAAGGAGCAGCTTCGTCAGAGTTAAAGCTGATAACGCTATAGTCTCCCCCTTCTCTCTGATCCATAACACTGTAAGGGCAAGCGTCCTGACATGAACGACAACCTATGCATCTCTCGTCGTTGTGCATTGTGATTCCGTCTTTTGTCTTAAACATTGCCTTAGGTGTCACAGGGCAGGCATCTACGCATGCAGCATTTGTACAGTGGTTACAAAGTACAGGGTATGTTGCAAATTTTAGATCAGGAAATTTTCCATCCATCTTAAAGATGAAATCAGCCCAGTTATATGATTGACCGTCTTTTCTGTCTCTTGTGTTGTTCTCCGTTTTACAGGCGATACCACAAGCACCACAGCCAGCACATTTCTTAAGGTTTATTACCATTGCCATTTTAGCCATAGTTCTCTCCTTATACCTTTTCGATCTTGACGCCACAGAAACCGCCATTTCTGGCTGTACTTCCAGAGATTCTGTCATAATCAGCAGGCATCAGCTCATTGTTGTTAAATCCCTTTGGCTTGGCATTTTTATAGTCTTCCGCAGCTACACGTCCGTATGCCCAGTGTCCCTGACCATAGCACTTAGTTACGTTTCCAGGACGAACACCTTCCCACAGCTTAACTTTGATAACAAAGCTAGCGTTAGTGGAAGTTATGCGAACCATGTCACCATTTTTGAGACCTAGCTTAGCGCCGTCATCAGGGTTGATCTTAAGAACGTCATCCCAGCTCTCGTCGCCAAGGTCAACTTTCTTAAATTCTTGATACCATGTTGTGTTCGCACTGCGACCCTCTTTGTTCAGTCTTGAACGGTGATCGATAAAGGTGAATGGGTACTCTTCGAAAGAACCATATCTAAATGGTGTCTCATAGTGAGGAACAAACGCCTTGTCACCTCTAGCCTCGTAGTTACATACGTCGAGAACCTTATCAATGCTGACATGGTGTTTCTTGGCATGTTTACCAAGAGCTTGCTTGAGGGTTTCACTGTAGAATTCAAATTTATGAGTCTTAGTTTTGAATTTGCCCCAGCTCTTTTTATAGCTGAGTCTTGCATCGTTCCAAACACCAGCCTTTTTAAACTCTTCCAATCCTTTGATCTTGTCACCAGGGAATGACTTTTTACCGTCCCATGATGGAGCGGTGTAATATTTAACTGCATATTCTGCAAATTCTTTAGAGTTAGTAGGTGCTTTGCCAGTCTCAGGGTCGTTGAAGTTCTCTTTGTAATAACGGAAGAGATTATCAAAGCCTCTAGCTGCAAGTTTCTCAGCGATGAGATAAGGGATCTCTGTCTCATCAATTTTAACGTCCCACATTGGCTCTACAACAGGCTGCAGGAGCGATACTTGTGAGTGCAGGTTACCTTTACTCTTTAGATATCCCCACTTTTCAAAAGTTGTGATAGCAGAAGGGAGAACTATGTCAGCAAACTGAGACATCTCAGATGCATGAGTGGTAATGTGTACATAGAATTCAAGATCGCTAAGAGCCTCTTCCCATCTTTGTGCTCCAGTGCCTGAGAATGGGAAGTTGTTCATGTATCCGATACCCATCTTAATTTCCATAGGGTTCTTCTGAAGTATACCGTCAGCAACGTTGTTAGTAACAACACCGCTACCTGATTTACCCTTCTTCATTGCAGGGAAATTAAGGAAACCACGTTGGTCGATCTTTTTAAATTTCTTTTTAGCAGTTGCATCTTTGTAAGCATCGAGCTTAGGCATCTTGTTGACGTGGGTCTTACCCTTCATCATTGTTCCACCGATATTATCGATAGAGCCGAGGATACCGCAAAGAGCTTCGATCGCCATAGCAGTGTAAGTTCCACGAACGTGCATTGCAGCACCAGGTCCCATCCATACACAAACAGAAGGGGCGGCAACTGCCATCTCTCTAGCTGTTTTATAAATAGATTCAGCTGGGATACCTACTATCTCTGACGCCCACTCAGGGGTTTTGTCTTTAAGCTCTATGTTCCACCACTCTACAAGACCGTGAGTGTGTTTACCTGCGAAGGAATCTGCATCAACAGTTTGACCAGCTTTAAAGTGGTTTACGCTGTCTTTGAAGTCACCTACGAAAGGCTTGTACCAAAGATCTTCTGTGAGGAGAACGTGAGCAAGAGCTACAGCAAGCGCGCCATCTGTTCCAGGAATAACTGGGAGCCAGTTGTGTGCTTTAGCAGCGGATGCGTTAAGTTTAGGGTCTACTACAGTTATCGTAGCCTTGTCTGATATATCACCGAATGACTTAATGGTGAAAGGGACTTGCCTGTTAGAAACAAGCGGATCTAGTCCCCAAATAAGAACATATTTACTGTTGTGTAGATCATAGTCTCTATAATCCCAGTATCCATGAGTGTAGAACGCGCCAGATTTCTCTGCCTCTGCACATATTGCAGAGTGGGATATATTGTTTGGAGAACCATATATCTTTGTCATAGCATCATAGATGATATCTCTCATATAGGTATAGCGTCCTCTGTTTAGCATATACTTATGAGCTTCTCCATTATTACGGAGCTCCATCAGCTTGTCAGCTATCATGTCGAGAGCTTCATCCCAGCTAATAGGGACGAACTTAGGGTCGACACCTCTCCCTTTCTTAGGGTTAGTCCTTTTCATAGGAACCTTTACCCTGTCAGGATCGTATAATTGTTGTAGCCCCATGTGTGCCCTAGGGCAGCATGTTCCACAGTTAGCCTTACTATTAGGGTTACCCCTTACTTTTACCGCACGTCCACCTTGTACAAAAACTTGTATAGGGTCCCATGTAGTACAACCCTGACATGTAGTGGATATCCACTCGCCGGGTTCTTCGCCAATGGCTTTCTTTGGGTTCATAGGTGCAAGAGCGTTATTTTTTGGTGCTCCGCAACCTACCATAGCAACAGCACTAACAGCCGCTGTAGCTTTTAGAAAGTCTCTTCTCTTCAATTTCATACAGACCTCCTTCAATTCATAACAAATGTATATTTGCAAGAGGAGTGCCAAGTATGTGTTTTTTGTAAGTGGTTGATGTTATACAGAGTATACAAAACGGGGATTAGTTATGTGTAAACATGTTGGACATGAAGCGTAAAGAATGTTTACGTGTCTATCTCGTATTTCTTTATTTTAGCGTTGAGAGTCATTCGTGAGATATTCAGCCATGTAGCAGCTTTTGCCAGCTTCCCTTGGTGCATATCTAGTGCTCCTTTGATAAGAATCTTTTCGCATTCGTCGATACTACAAGAGTAAATATCGTCACTATATTTATCAGAGAAATAGTCAAAGAGGCTGATCTCGCTAGGTGGCTCTTTATGGTCGTGAAAGGCTTTAAAATCATCGGGTGATAGATGGTTATTCTTAGCTAGTATTATCCCTTCTCTTATCCTGTTCTCTAATTCTCGTACGTTTCCAGGCCAGTTATAAGCTTCAAGTCTTACAAATAATTCTTTGTCTACACAGGTTATATTCTTATTGTGCTTACGTGTGTGTTTAGCTATCAGATGTAGTGCAATATCTTTTATGTCCTCTTTCCTCTCTCTGAGTGGAGGGATGAATATATTAACAACACTAAGTCTGTAGTATAGGTCGTGTCTGAAAACACCAGTCTCCGAAAGAGATACGATGTCTTTATTTGTAGCTGCTATAATCCTTACGTCAAGATTTACCTCTTTGAGTTCACCAAGCTTTTGAACAGTTCCGTTTTGTAAAAACCTGAGCATCTTCGCCTGTAGCTCAATAGGCATTTCACTAATTTCGTCAAGAAATACTGTTCCGCCATTTGCTGATTCCAATAGACCAATCTTTGATGCAACTGCACCACTGAAGGCTCCTTTAACATAGCCAAAAAGCTCACTTTCAAGGAGTTCCTGCGGGATCGCTGCACAATTGATCGCTAGGAATGGCTGATTATTTCTATCGCTATGTTCGTGTAGGAGGCTAGCCACAAGGTCTTTACCTGTTCCGCTTTCGCCAGTTAGAAGTACAGGAGCGTCAGACATGGAGGCAGAGGCAGTCAGCTTAAGGACGTCTCTAATGCCTCTTGATATACCGACTAACTTATGGGATGGGTTGTATTCTGGTACTTTTATGAAACCTTTATCACAACTATCTGAGGCTAGAGTGTGATATGTATCTATAGCTTCAGTGAACTCATTCGGGGCAACAGGTTTTACAAGGAAATCAACAGCACCGTGTTTTACAGCTTCAAGTACAGTATCACTCGTCCCATATGCAGTCATAAAGACTATTGGAACATTGCGGAAATCCTTTTTTATACGTTCCAGAACATTAAGTCCGTTCTCTTCACCAAGTTTATAATCTAGAAAAACCAGACCCAAATCCGCCTCACTCTCTAATATTTTCATACCTGATGCGGCACAGTTTGCGGTTATGATATTATACTGATTCATAAAAGCTCTTTGCAGGCTGTAGGTTAGGGAGGTGTCATCATCTATTATTAATATTTTTTTCATTTTATGTCCTTTATGGTGATAAGGAATTTAGCACCTTTACTGCTGCCTGTGTCAAGCCTTATGCTTCCGCCTAGTGCTGTGATCATCTTTTCACACATGCTCATGCCAAGCCCAGTACCTGATGATTTTGTTGTATAAAACGGGTGGAATATCTTTTCTGTATGTTCTTCATTAATACCTGCACCATTATCTATAAAGGTAATCTCTACTATATCTTTAGTCTTGCCTAGTTCGAGAGAACAGCTAGTCGCCCCTGCCTCGTATGAGTTAAGGATGAGGTTTTCAAAAATATTGGAAAGCATGAGTGGGTCAGAAATAAACTTAAAATCATCTCCAGAGTAGCTTATTGCAATATTACCCTTCATCACTCTATCTGTGTAGTCAGTGAGAATCTCTTTCAAGTATTCAGTATCCATTTGTTTGGGCTGGATGCTGATCGGCTTTGCTATTTTTAAAAATTCGCTCACAGTGGATGCTATTCTTGCGACCTCTCTGCTCATTACATCCATATCCTCAGGCTCTAGTTTGTTCTCTGAGCTCTTTATGCTATGTATCATCATCTGTAGACTCATGGCAGGGTTGCGTAGTTCATGAGCTAATCCAGCAGACATAGAGCCTATGGCAGCTAGCCTCTCCTCTTTCGCCAATGCTTTTTCGTGTTCAATATTTGTCTTAATATTATTATCCAATTCAGTGGACATTACAGTAAATCTCTCAGCAAGCTTTCTTAACTCTATTGAGGTGTATTCTGGAAGTTTAAAAGTGATTGGTAGTTCATTGATATCTGCATTTTTAAGTCTTGAAGAGATTACTTTTAGCGGTCTAGTAAAGTATCTTATTAGTGTCGCACCTAGAAATATGAATAGTCCTATGAAGGGAGTGATAAATAAAATGCTAGTGAGACTGTGTGTGAGGAGTGTCTTATTGATAGTATCTATATCGATAAGGTAGGCAACTTTGCCGAGTGACTTTCCGTTTTTAAGTCCTATCTCATATACTTCTAGGTTATCTATATCTAGGCTGGGCACTTTTTTTGAAACAAGAGCGTCAGTGATGTAGTCACCGTTAGCATCGAGAATAATAATATTCCGAATTAAAGAGACGCTGGATGTAATGTTTTCGGCAACGCTGAAAAGTGTGTATATGTCGTCGAAGAGTATAGAGTCTTTTATCCTATCTTCGATACTTGCGTGTATATTCAGGATCGTTTCTGTGGCATATCCTCTGAATGTTTGCTTATCATAGAAGTACTGTATGGTGATTGTAGTTGCACCAGTAACTATAGCAAAGAGGATAAACATGGTGAGTATCCGCTTATGAAAAGAGTCTGGGATGAGTTTATTAATTGGTTTCCACATAACCCTTCATCTTGATGACATTCTCATAATTTTTTAGATCAGGGACTATAAATTTATCTATCATAAACCTGCTTAGTATTTTTTTTCCAAGCTTGTCTTCATGCATTTCGAGAAGAATCTTTCTGAGCTTTGCTATGTCGGTTTTTGTCATCTTCTTTGATGCGACAATAGGGGGGATACCAAATTCGTCAGATATGTGAATTATATTAATATTTTCTACATCTTTTTCGTTGTTGTTTTTGATGTTTAGATAGACGAGATTATCAACAGCAGCTCCGTCAACTACACCTTTATTTACCAGATAGATAGATTTGTCATGGCTACTTGTGAAAAAAACTTTGCTAAAGAAATTCTCAGGTTTCGTAAAATTTTTGGTGAAGTAATATGTCGGAAATAGATACCCAGTGTTTGAGAGTCTATCTGTCATCGCGAAGGTTTTCCCCGCAAGGTCTGATGTGTTTTTCATTTTTTGATTTTTATTTGAGATTATGAGTGAGTTATACGTGCTTTTACCGTCAATTTCTGGTACTGCGACGATACTGTATGCCTCTTGATCAAGGTATAGCATCGCACCTGTACATATGCTTGCGAAATCAACCTGCTCATTTTCTAGGAGTTGGTTCATGTCGCTATAGCTCTCTTTATGGATTATCTCAGATTTAACACCCATCTTTTCGGCTATGTATGCATTAAACTCTTCGTAATATATGAAGGTATTAGACGCAGATAGCATAGACGAAATACCATATTTAATAGTCTGTTCTGCATATAAAGATAACGAACCAGTTAATAAAAGGATAACAAATAAAATTATTTTCATGTTTTTCCCAGCACACATATTTAGATATCTAAAGAAATAATAGTCTAATTACTGAAGTATCGCAACTCAGGTCGTTAAGACATTTATAATCCCACTTTATCAAGCCTATTCATTTTGCCAAATTGTTCCAAAGATTAACCACGAAGTCTTGTACATTAGTAAGTATCGCACTAGCTTGTGCGGAGCCTCTGTTCGCTAGCTTGTCAGCACTAAATTCTGACATATCAACAACATAAAAATACACAGGTCTAATACTTCCGTCTGGCATCACACGATAGCTAGGTGTCATATTGCCGTATGCTATGGTATGTAGCTGAGTCGCCATAGCTATGACAACAGTTGCATCTTTTGCGTATTCTCGCATGGCATCTTGTGCGTCATAAACGTTTGGGATAACCTCAGGGAGTGGACCATCATCACGGATAGAACCTGCTAATAGATATGGGATTTTTTTCTTCTCGCATGCGTATATTATTCCGTCTTTCAGGTTTAGGTTTGCTATCAGGTTTTCCACAGAACCGAGTCTTCTCGCTTTGTTTAGGATATCTAGGTGATTGTAGTGCCCGAGTGGTCGTAGCGATTGGTCATAGATATCTTGACCTAGCCCTGTCCTAAAATAAGCACCTTCGAGATCATGTGTGGCGAGTGCGTTGCCAGCCAGCAGAGAGTGGCAGTAACCGTTTTCGATAAGAGCTTGCATAGCGTTTCTGGAGTCCTTGTCGAATGCCACGGCAGGTCCTAAGACCCAAGATATATGCCCGTGGTCTTTGTCATGGCGGAGTAGGTTATAAAGGAAATCATAACTGTGAGAAAAAGGTGTCTCCCTAGTCCCTCTTGTTCTAAATGCGAACTTATCTTCTGAGTTTGCGTCGCTAGAAGTGAAACCTTCCGTATGTACGAATATACCGTCTTCGCCATTTTCAGTTCTGCCTATTACAACTTTATCACCGATCTTTAGGTTTCGAGCTTCCACAGCAGAGACCTTGTCACCTTTGATCACAAGTGTGCAGTCCATCCTACTCTCAGCTGTGAGTGTCCAATTACCACTTTGAAGTTTAACGTATTCTGGATAGTTTGAGGTTGCGTGGAAATTATCAGGTGCAACACCGTCCAGTTCGACAGTTACAGTTTTGACAACAGGGGATTACTTAAGAGGTTCCTGATTAAAATTAGGGGCGACATATTTTGGTAGAGTAAAGCTCATTATGAGTCTCCTTAGATTATGCTCTTGCCAAAGAGAGAGACGGCAAGGTTTACGGCTATGTTTGCAGTTACGTTATATTTATCTAGTATTGGATTGATCTCGACTATATCCATGGAACAGACCTTGTCTGTGTCTGCTACAATCTCCATCATAAGATGAGCTTCTCTGTAGGTAAGTCCGACTTTGACAGGGGTGCCTACACCTGGAGCCTCTGTAGGATCGAGGACATCCATGTCGAAACTGCAGTGTATATTGTCAAAATTTTGAAGTTTTTCTAACGCTTTTTGCATAACGTATTTAACGCCATTCTCGTCAATGTCTCTCATAGTGAAGTATGTGATTCCACTATCTCTGATAGCTTTTTGCTCGCCTCTGTCTAAGTCACGAAGCCCTATCAAGACTATGTCTTCAGGCTGAATTTTCGCTCCATCTCTACCAATTTTAATGAGAGCATCGTGTCCGTAGCCAAGAAGAGTTGCGACAGGCATCCCGTGGATGTTTCCTGACTTTGACGTTGTTGGAGTATTGAAATCTCCGTGTGCATCAACCCAAATAACTCCGCATCTTTTTTCATGGGTGATGCCACCTATGGTTCCTATGGATAGCGAGTGGTCCCCACCTATAAATACGGGTTTATAGCCTTCATTAACAGCTTCTTTGGCTATTTTGTATATCTCTTCGTTAGCATCAGTAAGCGCTTTCAGAATGGCATCTTGACCATCTTGCAGGGAAGCTCTGATAGGCACTTCGATATTTCCATAGTCGGTAACATCATAGCCTAATTTACATAGTTTACCTGCGAGACCAGCATACCGAACGGCACTAGGTCCCATGTCGACACCACGCAAAATCTGTCCAAGATCAACAGGGATCCCAATGATTTTTATCTTATCAGCCATATATTATTACCTTATGTTTTTGGTACTAACTAATATTACCTTTATTTTAGCTTTAGCAATAATCAAATTTATGAATGTTATCTATACTTATAACTGATTTTTTGTGGGCTAGTCATTTGTTGAATTGAAAATACTGAAAATCCAGTTACTATAGTTATAGGGTGAAAATGTGAAATTGTTATTAGAAATAATTTTGAAAGAGATGGAAGATTTCCTTAGCAATTGGGCTATGTATATGGAGCGTGCTGGCTATCTGGAGCATACCACAGCCAAACGTGAAGACTGCATACTCAGCATTCAAGGGGTTATTTTTCCTATACAGAAGCATTTAGAAGATGGAATCCCACTTGATTTTGCTAGCCTACTGAAAAATAGCAGGGATATAGCTAAGCTCATTGTGATGACTGGACAGAGACATAAGGCTCGTGGCCTGAATGCAGAGATGTTTTTCGGTTGCTTCAAGACGCTTATACATTCTGTTGAGGATATTATCCTAAAGGCTGATATTGATGATAAAGAGAAGCTCTCCAGCTATATAGAGCTAAGGCGCATTATAGATGCTATGGAGACTATCGCATTGAACGACTGGGATAGCCAAAGCTCTGATGATAACCACCTCATGCTTGCTGAAAAGAATCGAAGTCTCACTTTGGATAAAAATAAGTATGAAAATATTTTCGAAGCTACATCAGACATCGCGATAGTTATCAATGGAAATGGTGACATCATAGAGATGAACACCTCAGCTAAGAATCGTTTTGGCGATGAAGCATTAGAAATAAATATACTAAAACTCTTAGGGCTTGAAGCGTACACAGTTGAGAATTTCATAAGCAGTTTTCCTTATGGAGAGAGACACGAAATAATGCTTCCAGATAAGGTAGCAATATATTCTATGGTTATTGTCCCGCTGAAAAAAGTCTCTTTGGCATCTGCAGGCTATGTAGTTATTTTAAATGATATAACATGCATGGTCGACCAGAGATTAAAGCTTGAGCAGGTCGTATCTGAGCGAACTGAGGCTCTTGGTAAATCTGAAAAGCTATTCCGTTCGCTATTCACCTCTGCTGGTGAGGGGATTATGCTCGTGGATAAATCTATGAGTATTGTTCAGGTGAACGAGAAAGCGTCAGATATATTTGGTATGAAAATGAGTGATGTTGAGGGGAAGAAAGTTGTTCAGCTTTTTCACCCTGATAGTATAGATAGATTAGGACTCGCTGCTTCTATAAAAGAGGGTGATGTCTGGCATGGTGAGGTTAATGGTGTTACTGCGAGTGAGGATGTCTTTCCTGCTAGCATCACGGTGAATAAATTCCAGATAAGTGGTGAAGATTTTCTACATCTTATCGTAAGGAATATTACCCAGCAGAAATCTATGGAAGAATACCTCAGACAAGAGAAATCTAAGGCCGAAGAGATGAACGTTACACTGCGTAATGTTATGAAGGCTATAGATAAAGAGAAGGAAGAGCTAGAACTCTCTATTTCTCAAAAAGTTGTGACAAGCATCATCCCGTCATTGCAAAAACTGGCAACAGAGGACAGCTCTGAGGTGCGAAAGATGTATATGAATATCCTTCGTGACCAGCTAGCTGGGCTGACAAAATCTACTGGTGCTATAAATAACGAAGATATGATGAAACTGACTAAGTCTGAGATTCAGGTGTGTCAGCTAATTCAGTCTGGCTCCACAAGTAAAGACATAGCCGATAGTATGAACATATCTACAGAAACTGTTCAGACACATAGAAAAAATATACGAAAGAAACTAGGACTAAGTGGCAAGGATGTAAACCTTTTCGCTTACCTCAATAAATAATCGAATCATACTGGGTATGGAAATATACCCAGTAAATACCTGATCCACCCCATATCTACCCGATAGGTACCCAGCTATATTACATCTTATAAAGAAGAGGTGAGATATGGACAGGGTAAAACTACTCGAAGCCTTCCGAGATTTTTTTCACTACGGCACATTGGATCGTCTTATCGATTCTTATGCCGTGATCAAAACCGAATCAAACACCACAATACCTGCTGATATCGACTGGCAAGAGGAAGAATACACCTTTAATAGGCTATTCGTAGGTCCTTCTACACCATTAGCACCTGCTGTTGCGTCTGTGTATCTAGACCCTGAGGGGCAGATACAGGGGAAGGTGACAAGTCAGGTTAGAGATTTTTACGATTCTATTGGGCTTGAATTACCTGAGATAGGTAGCGAGCCAGAAGATAGTCTCGCATACGAGTTTGATGTATGTAGATATCTTCTCCTATTGATTAAAGAAGTGCCTGAAATAATTGAAGCATATGATGAATTTATAAATGAGCACATGAAACTATGGTTGCCTCAGTTTGTTCAGAGGGGACTTGAAAACTGTGGAGATTCAGTAGCTATAAGGGATGTGTTGGGGTTGATAAATGAATGGATCAAAAAAGAATCAGAAATGACAGACATGTCAAAGGAGCTGATATGAAAAGGGAGCAGGGTTTATTAAAGAATACTTCAGATTGTTCTTTTAACAGGAGAACTTTTCTGAAAGGTTTGGTCGCAACAGGTGCTATCGCATCAATGCCGGCTGGAATCCTTCACGCCAAACCGTGGGAGAGGACTAAATACGAGGGTGGTTATAAAACTTTTCGTAATGCCTGCCCAAGAAACTGCTACGACACATGCAGTATTAAATCTTTTGTGAAAGATGGCGTGCTTGAGTTCGTAGAGTGAGCACAGGAATCAACATTCACCGATGGAGCTCTTTGCGTAAAGGGGTTTGCTTACCCTAGAAGAGTTTATTCGCCAGACAGGGTTAAATACCCTATGAAACAGATGGGGCGAGGAACAGGCAACTGGAAGAGAATAAGCTGGGACGAGGCTCTCACTGAGATATCTCAGAAGATATTAGAGATAAAAAAGAAGGACGATAACCTTCTTGGTATGGCACTCACAAAGTACTCTGGTAACTTTGGTATCACACATTACGGAGTAGAGGGGATGATGAGTTCTCTGGGGTACACTACTCGTTTTGTCGGGACACCTTGCTGGCCTGCGGGTATCGATGCGCAAAACTTTGATATGGGTAATATGTGGTGCAACGACCCAGAAGATTTTGTTAAATCAAAATATATAATCATATGGGGTGGAAACCCTGCATGGAACTCTGTGCACACTATGAAGTTCATATACGAAGCACAAGATAAGGGTGCAAAGGTTGTAGTTATCGACCCAATCCTGACTCAGACTGCTGCGAAGGCTGACGTTTATGTAAGGATCAAAACATCACAGGATGGCGTTTTGGCTCTTGGTATGGCGAAGCACATTGTAGATAAAAAACTATACGATAAAGAATTCGTTACAAAATATGCTAAGGGGTTTGATGACTATCTCAACTACCTTAATAAGAGCGTAACTGTAGAGTGGGCAGCGAAAGAGTCTGGCGTACCTGCTGATGTTATAAGACAGCTAGCAGAAGAGTTTGCAAAGGCTGACCCAGCGACTATATGGGCTGGTTATGGTCTTCAGAGACATACCAACGGTGGTAATAATGTTAGAGCTATAGATGCACTAGTTGCAATGACAGGCAATATAGGCAAAGAGGGTGGCGGAGCTAGATACGGACACCTCCAGACTTGGGGCTTTAATTATAACGCTATGGTTCAGAAACAGCCTAAAGGCTCTAAGGGTTATTTGGGCAAAGATATTATCAAGAGTGAGTTTGCGAATGATGAGGCTCAGGCAGCAGCTTATGCAAACAGAACAATAAACATTAATAAACTGGCAGAATCGATCCTGACAACTAACGAGCCTCCTATCAGGCTTCTTTGGGTTGCATGCAAAAACCCATTCGCTCAGGACTTCGACAGACCAAAACTTCTGAAAGCTTTCGAGACATTAGAGATGGTTGTTGTTGTTGATCAGTTCTTTAACGAGACAGTGCAAAACGCTGATATCGTTCTCCCATCAACGACGCTTTTTGAAGAGAATACAGTGAACGTCTCTTACTGGCACTACTGGATAGGGCTGAACGAAAAGGCTATCCCAAATCAGTATGAGGCGAAGAGTGACCTCCAGATTGCGGCACTCCTTTCTAAGAAGATTAACGAGCTTGATAAAGGCTCATGTACTTTCCCTCAGATAACTGATACCCAGGTCTGGATGGAGAAAGAGTTCAATGATGGCATACATAAGTTCTTTGGAATAAAGAGCTGGAAAGACCTCAAAGATGGACCAAGGAAAGCGAAGATAGCTTCTAGTGCGTCTTGGAGTGATAAAAAATTCGGAACACCATCAGGTAAGTACGAGTTTAGCTCCGATCAGGCAGAGAAGTTTGGTCATACAAAACTACCTGAGTTTAAAGAGCGTAGAAAGGCTTATGACAAGTTCCGTGTGCTTACCCCGCATACTCAGTTTGGTCTTCACTCGCAGTTCGTCAATGTCGACTATATGGAAGACTTCAACAAAGAACCGTATGTCTATATCAACCCTAAGGCTGCTAAAGCGAAAGGTATCAAAGAGGGTGATATGGTGAAGGTTGAGAACAAGGTTGGAAATGTGACAGTGAAAGCGAGACTCACAGAGAACGTAGCCGTAGACGTTATATTAATGTATGAAGCTTGGTTTAAGAAAGGGGACTTTAACGTACAAAACGTTGTTGATGACGAATCGTCAGATATGGGAACTTTCAAAACTGGTGCACCTGGTGTTGCTATACATGACCAGTTTGCAGATATAGCTAAGGCGTAAGGGGGAACAGATGAAAAAGCAAATGGCCTTTATGGTCAATTCAAAAAAATGTATCGGATGCTACTCATGCGCTATGGCATGTAAGAATCAGTATCATCAGGAAGTAGATGTCGTATGGAGAAACTTGGTCCCTCTTGAGAAAGAGGACTATCCACATAATGATCGTGCTTTCTATTCACTCGCTTGTAACCACTGTGCTACACCTATTTGTGTAGAGGTTTGCCCTGTGCAGGCACACGTGAAGCGGGAGAAAGACGGTATAGTTGTACACTCGTCAGATAAATGCATCTATTGCAGAGCATGTATCGAAGAGTGTTCATACGGTGCCTCAAAAGATAATAAAGTACTCGAAAGAGCAGAGAAGTGTAGCATGTGCGTTGAGCGTATTGATGCTGGGCTTAAACCTGCTTGCGTTCAAGGATGCCCTACAAAAGCTCTCACATTGGTTGAGTTGTCAGAGCTTAACGATAAGGATGCAGTACAGTATCCTGCAGGTTTTGGTAAACATACAGACCTTAACCCTTCTACAAGGTTTAAAGTCGCCTCCGTTCCAGAGCTTGTAATGACTAAGAAAGACTCCTAAGGGGATATGCCCCAGGCTGAAAAATGTCTGGTGCTTTCAATTCTATGAAAAGTTTAATATTTCTGATTATTTACATGGTGTCTTCGGTCGGATTTGTGCCTGACTATGAGATATCTTCTGGCGAACAAGTTTTTGTGCCTGCCATTGTTCCTGAAGCAAAAATAGGTGGCGGAGATTATTACAATCTTTCTCTGGAAGTTGTAAATGGTACACAGGAAGATGTTGAATACGATATAGCAACAAACGGGGTATTGATCAGTTTTATAAAATATGGGCTTTACACAGTCAAGATAATTACCAATCACATCACCAAAACAACCTGTGCATCAGCACACGCCAGTCAAGATTTTCAGACAGAATTAAATTTTAAAGTTTATAAGTAAACAGATGCTCTGCTTAATGACATTAGTGAATATGAAAATCAATTAGAGTTGATATTACTGACCTATGTGCTAAACTTATATGTATCCAAACTATTTTGAGGGTGCTATATGTTAAGGTCAATCTTTTTATCGATACTTATAGGGATGCTTGTTGCATCTTGTGGCGGTGGCGGAAGCTCTGATAGTGCGTCAGATCCTGCTGATATTAATCTTAAAGTTACTAGTATAGAGCAACCAACAGCAACAGCCAATGCAGGGCATAGTGTTGCTTTGGATTATATGCTTGAGTCTGGGACAGTTGAAGAGCAAGTTGCTGTAAACTTCTATATAGTAAATAATGATCAATTTAATGCATTAGATGATACAGATTCAACCTCTGAGGTTGAGCAGTATTATTTAGGAACAGACTCAATAGAAGTAGTCAGTGTTGGTGATAACCGACGGAGTGTAGATTTTGCGTTACCTCAAGATATGCAGTCTGGTGGAGATTACTTTATCTTAGCTCAAGTTGATCCAGATAATCTTATCACTGAGGCAAATGAAGATGATAATGAATTTTCTACTGCTGATAATGCGAGAGCTTCAAATATTACCCTAAATGTCAGTACTATATATTCTGACGTAACCAATATAATTATCAAAGAAATTGTTCTGGAAGATACAACTGTTATATTAGATGTGTCTGATTATGACCTTACACAGGCTCCAGTCCTTAATTTACTAGATGAATATCCTCATTATGGAAATGCTCATATCCATGGTCATGCCGAAGTTGTCATTGAAGGTCCAGTCCCTTCTCAGGCAGTTTTAGACGCTATTAAATTGAAGGCTCAAATATATGTCAATGGTGCTTGGACAGACCTTAACTATTGGGATAATAATCTTGCTCAATATATGAACTATGTAACTATGAATTTATTGGAAACAGATGCAGTTGAGCTTGATTCGGATGAGACTGAAGACAAATCTGTACCAAGTCATACTGTAGACCTTGATATAAATATCCCTGTGGCAACAGCATTGGCAATTGTTAATGGTATCGCAGCTGAGCTTACCGCATCGGATGTCCCTGCATTGTCTGATACTGTTGTGCTCGGAGATAGAGCAGCTACTGAATTAATCAATTCTTATAATAAATTTGGAATAAGAGTACTTATTGATACTTACAATATAGTTACAGAGCTTGATGAAACAGACAATATTTATGAAGCGTATGTCAATGTGTATTCTCTACCTGGAACAAGAGCTTCCAGTGATTATATGATAGAGAAGGACTATGTTAAGTCTAAGGGTAAAAAGAGCAAAGTTAAGGCTAAGCTGGATATGTATACTAGAACAGGTCTTCAGACTAACACTAAATATGGTGTGATAGAGAAATCTGAAATAAGTATGCCATTTTATATATTAAAGAAATCTGCCGACTTGTTTAAGGTTTCGGACCAGCACTCAGCATATGTAAATTCCCTTGGTGATACAGGCTACAGGACAACAATAGAATTTTTTGGTGATGAATTATATAGTGAAGAGTATTGGGCTGACAGCATAACAAGAAGCTATGAAAGAAGCTGGAATAAAGAGAAGGCATTAGCTAAGTCAACATTCTTTTTAGGACCAGTCCCAGTAACACTCTCTTCTGGAGTTGAGGGGAATTTTGGAATATCTCTTTCAGCGACATTGAGTGTAAATCCTGACAATCCTATCCTATCTACTGATAATAACTTGCCAGATATGAATTTCGATATTTATGCCAGTGCCGGTGTTGGTGGTTTTGGATTTTCAGCTGGACCGGTTGCTGCATTGACACTTATCGACGATATATTGAATGTCTATGCCTCAGCGACTCTGAGCTATAACAGCAACACTGATCAGCTTCTGACAGGAACATTAACAACTAAAGTTAAAAATGACATGAAAACCATTTACGGAAAATTTGGACTATATGTAAAATATAGAACTGCTAAGTGGTGTAAAAAATGGGGTGTCCCATATCCATGTGGAACTAAAAAGAAGAAGAAGTATAAATGGTATTACAAAACTAAAGCTCTATATGATAAGAAAGCGACGTTATTGAATAAATCGAAGAGTTGGAGTTTCTAGATATAAAATGAGCAAAAAGCACATTATAAAATACCTAGGATCCTTTTCTCTTATTGTTGTAGTCTTTGTGGTATCACTTAAACTGATATTGGCTGTTGATACACCTGAGGAGATGAAGGTTTCAGTAAAGGAATTTGCATGGTCTAAAGGTGTAAAATATTATCAATATAAGGTTATTACGAAATCTGCAATTAATTTTGGTGACTCTTTAGTCGACTCACAAGTTGATATTGATGCAGTTTTACAGTTAAAAATTTTCGATGTCAAAGATGATGTTGTTCAGGCGGGGCTGTCTGTTAGCCCTGTTTCTGTTTCTAATGCTGGAGAGCAGGATGTTATGCTTGAAAAGGCTTATGCTCAACCTGTTCTCGCTGTAATAAATAAGAATGGCAGCTTAGAGCAAATCATATATCCAAATAACTTAACCACAAAAGAACAATTAATGCTTAAAGGTCTCTATGCGCCTCTGGAAGTTATTTTGAAGGATGATGCAACCTATGAATATATCCAAGAAGATTCAACGGGTGAATACATTGCTGAATATAAGGCTATGGGTAATAGGTTTTCTAAAAAGAAGAAAGAATATACTAGCCTTATTGCTGATATGGGGGATTTGATCTCAATAGTTGCGATCTCTAAATCTGATTTCATATTTAAGCCGAGTGATGATAATTGGGTGGAGAGTGTATATGGGGATGAGTCGATCGGATACCTTGATGATCAGGGGAATAGCGTATTTAGTGCTGATATTAAGTTAAGTCTTAAAGAGTTACAAGGTAAACAATATTACTCAAAGGATCCATTTGCTGAAATGAGTTTTGGTGAGTCTCTGAGCAAGATAAAAAAAATGCACACTATTTCGACGAAGGTTACCTCCACAAAAGAGAAGTCAATAGATGATGATAGCAGCCTAGATGAGCTTTTAGTCGGTCTTGGTGAGAGGCACTCAAGAATTATTTCACTCAAAATGCGTGAATATTTACTAGATAACAAATCTGCTATAGCTGAGATTCCTGAAAAGTTATTGAGTGATAATCTTAAAGACG
Source organism: Denitrovibrio sp. (assembly GCA_002869185.1). Lineage (GTDB taxonomy): Bacteria > Chrysiogenota > Deferribacteres > Deferribacterales > Geovibrionaceae > Denitrovibrio. Next base: position 130,476 of record PKTN01000004.1, read on the forward strand.
AACAGGTAAGAGAGCTGATCAATATACTAGGTATTATAAGTATTCCTGAAGCACAAAGGGCGTTAATTGAGATAGCATCATCAGCTGAGCAGACTACAGAAGATAGGTTGCGAGCTGTTATATCATTTACATCTGTTTCTCTGCCTCTGCTTGATGAGTCTGTGAGTTTTTTGATGGCTCAGCTGGATAATATTCAAAAGAACGGTTCTGATATGGATATACATACAGCCTCTGTCTTAGCTATTGGTTCAATAAGCAAGAGCCTTATGCATGAGTATCCTGAAAAGGCGGCTGAATTAGCAGATATGTTAGTTAATAGGCTTAGTACTGCTGATAGCTATCAAAAGAGATTTCTCCTAAACTCAATTGGAAATACTGCATCAGAGAAGTATTCGAAAGATATTTCAGCATATCTAGAGAGTGACGATCCTAGTCTTAGGAGAGCTTCTGCTGAGGCACTTAAATACATGAGCGATGATTATTCGGAAAAAGTATTGGCTGATATTCTTCCTGTGGAAAGTGATGAAGATGTTATTGAATCAGTTGTAGATACTTTATCTAGACGTGAGTTAAGTAAAGAGACCATAGAGGTCATTCGAGATATTGCACCTGAGCAAAAAGGGACAGACACTAGAAGAACAATTATAGGCATTATGGGTGACACTATTAAAGATCACCCCGAGAATAAAGAGACCCTCACTAAGATGCTTGCAAATGAGACTTCAAGAGTTAACATAAAGCGTATTCTCAAAGCTGCTGGTAATGCTAATAACTAACTTGTATCTAGCCTTGCGAGTATCTGTACATGCAAGTCAGAGTTGTCAGTCAGAACAAAATTTCAAAGTTTATAAGTAACTTCGTGTTGTATCTTCAGGGATATAGCTTATACTTTAATTAAATACAATTTTGCGGTGCTCAACATGAAATTACACAAGTGGCAATTTGCGATATACACTGTTTTGATTATAATATTCTCATTTGTATCTAATACTCTATATAAGAACTATATCTTAGAAAAACAAAAGACTATCCAGTTGTCTCATGTGCAGGACGGATTAGCGTATATCAGGTCTGATGTTGAGTCTGATCTTGCGTCAAATCTACTATTGATACGCTCAGTTGCCTCATACATAAGTGTTCATCCTGACTTCACTAGTGAAGAATTTCAAAAACTTGCAAAAGTCGTTACATCTAAGCCTAATAGCCTCATTAACATTGCTGCTGCTCCTGACTTTGTTCTTACTTACGTTTATCCAGAAGAAGGTAATGAGAAGATTAAAGGTATTGATTATCGTAAACTTACAGCACAGTGGCCTAAGGTGGAGCTTGCTATAAAGACCAGAGATATGGTTATTGCTGGTCCGCTCAATCTCATTCAAGGCGGGCGTGGAATTATAGGTAGAGACGCTGTATATATCGATGTTGATGGTGAAGAGAAGCTTTGGGGGCTTGTTTCATCAGTTATCAATTTTGATGCAATCGCCGTTAAACTTGCAAAGACTGCTGGTGACTACGGAATAAAAATTGCCATCCATAATATTGAAAATGTTGAACAGAATGGCGGTATTGTTTACGGTGATATGAGATTGTTCGAAGATAGAAGGGCTGTAAAAGCAGAGATAGCTATACCAAATGGTAAATGGCAGATGGTCGCTGTACCTGTGAATGGTTGGATTACAAAGGCGCCTGATTATTTAAAGATTAATCTTCTATTTATAGCTTTTACATTGGTTACGATATTCTTGTTATAAAAAAAATTACAAAATGAGTATGCACTATCAGAGAGCAGAAAACGTTTTATGGATTATACAAAAAGCTCTTCTGACTGGGTTTGGGAAGTTAATAAAGAGGGTGAATATGTCTATGTATCAGGAAAGGTGAAAGAGATAATAGGCTATGAACCTGCTGACCTTCTGGGTAAGACTCCTTTTGCTTTTATGAGTGAAAAAGAGGCGAAAAGAGTTAAATCTGAATTTGAAAAATATTTTATAGATAGAAAGCCGATAGACGATCTTGAAAACTGGATAATCGCCAAGGATGGAGAAGAAATTTGTGTAATGACAAGTGGAATACCAATTTTCGATTTAAATGGTGAATTTAAGGGATTTAGAGGTGTTGATAAGGATATTACAGATCTTGTAAAAGCTAGAGAGGCTCTCAGTGAGAGTAAAGAATTATTAGATCTTTTCTTTAATCAGTCTCTGGATGGTTTTTTCTTTATGATGCTAGATGAACCTATATATTGGAATGAAGAGGCCGATAAGGAGAAACTTTTAGATTATGTTTTCGAACACCAAAGAGTAACAAAAGTGAACAAGTCAATGTTGGACCAATATCTAGCAAAAGAGGATGATTTTATTGGGTTTACTCCGAAAGATTTTTTTGAGCATGATATCTCCGCTGGTAGAAAAGTTTGGCGAAACCTACTTGATGAAGGTCGCATGAAGATAGACACTGTAGAGAAAAGGTTTGATGGTAGCTCCATGGTTGTGACAGGTGATTATATCTGTTTGTATGCTAAAGATGGTGCTTTAACAGGACATTTTGGTGTGCAGAGGGATGTAACACTGGAAAGAGATGCAGAAGAGAATTTAGCCCGTTATGTTAATATTATTGATGAGAACGTCCTTAATACTCAGGTTGATTTGGAAGGTAATATTACATATGTGAGTAAAGCTTTATGTGATGTTTCTGGCTATACAAAAGAAGAACTGATTGGAGAGAAGGTTGAGATTCTCGGACATGAAGAGATGACTCCTGAGATTTATGCAGAGATATGGAGCACCATAAAGTCTGGTGAAAGTTGGGTTGGAGAAACAATAAACAAAAAGAAAGATGGTGGTATTTTCTGGGCTGATACTACTATTGCAGCTTTGAAGAATAGAGATGGTGAAATATATAGCTATATGTCAGTTAGGCAGGATATTACTGATAAAAAAGAGGTTGAGAAGTTATCTATTACCGACAGATTGACAGGGATATACAATAGACTTAAACTCGATAGCACTATTCAGGAAGAGTACCAAAGGTTTATAAGATATAATGAGCCAGCATCTATAATCCTTTTCGATATAGATCATTTTAAAGCTGTAAATGACACTTATGGACACCTTATAGGGGATTATGTGCTTCAAGAGCTCTCCAGAGTAACAAAATTACATGTTAGAAAGACAGACGTTTTTGGTCGTTGGGGTGGAGAGGAATTTCTTGTTATATGCCCACATACTAATATTGATGGAGCTTTGCAACTTGCTGAAAAGATTCGTGAAGAGATAGCTGGACATAATTTTGAGCATGTAGATAAGATCACAGCAAGTTTTGGAGTAGCATCGTTAGAAAATACCTCAGAGTACGACCAACTCCTTAAAAAAGTTGACGATGCTCTATACGAAGCTAAAAAAACCGGCAGAAATAAGGTCTGTATAGCTAAGTAACCCTGCTAGCTATCAGTATTCGCCCTTATTTGGGACTATGCATATAAAAGTGAATTCGCCAGTAGTAGAACTTTTAAACTGATGCTCAACCCCTGCTGGAACAAAAGCTACAGAACCCTCTTCTACAGGGTGGTCTTTACCGTCCATATGAAGTATCCCTTCACCTTTGATTATATAATTTATGTGTGGCCAATCGTGGTTATGCTTAGGTGTATTACCCATGTCTGTGATTGTGAATACACGCATAACATGGTCTTCCCATCCTTCAGCATTTCCTATTGGAGCTTGTTTCATGACGTTCACTGCTCCAGGCATATCCATAGGCACTCTTTTTATAAATTTTAGATTATCAACAAACATAGTACTCTCCTTTTGCATATGATATTATAAATCAAAATGTGGGTTATGAAAACATTCATATTGCTTATATTCTATAATACAACCTGATGAGGAGACAAATATGAAAGCTGTGATTATTGAAAAATTCGGAGAACCAAGTGAACTTAAACTTGCTGATATAGAGAAGCCTACGCCTAAATCTGATGAGATACTTATAAAAATAGCTGGCGCAGGGGTGAATCCCGTAGATGCAAAAACACGCAGAGGGCTTGGCTTTGTAGCTGAGTCTATAAAGAACGATCTGCCATGGATACCAGGATTTGATGTTGCTGGTGTTGTAGAGTCCATTGGTGGCGATGTTACTGAGTTCGTAGTTGGTGACAGAGTTTTTGGAAGGCTAGATTTTATTGCTGATACTGGTGGCTATTGCGAATATACAACGACAAAAGCTAAGAATATGGCAAAAGCGCCAGAGAATATTGAGCTTGTATACGCCGCTGCATTACCTGTCGCTGGAATGACAGCTTGGCAGGGGCTTTTCAGTGTAGGTAACGTTAAAGAGGGTGACAGAGTCCTTATCCACGCTGGAGCTGGTGGAGTTGGTCACTTAGCTGTTCAGTTTGCTAAGATCAAAGGTGCATATGTCATATGTACCGCATCAAAAAGAAACCATTCATTTCTGCTCGAGCTAGGAGCTGATGAGGTTGTTGACTATAATACTTGTGACTTTACTAATGCTATCGAACCAGTCGATTTTATATTGGATAATATGGGATTCGAAGTTGGTGAAAGGTCTGTAAATGTTCTGAAGCCTGAAGGGATGATGGTGACTGTGCCAACCATTACTGCCGAAAGAGTTTGTAAAGCTGGAGAGGCAAAGGGAGTTAACGTACAAGGTATAAAAGTAGAAATATCATCTGATAATCTCTCTGAAATAGCTAATCTTGTGGATAAAGGGTATCTAAGAGTATTTGTCTCTAATATATATACACTTGATCAAGCAGTTAGTGCACATATAGATATTGAGACTGGTAGCACAAGAGGTAAGCTAGTTATAGGTATCGCCTAACTTGTGAATTTACCTTCAGGTACCTGAGTCCTTTTACCTGCTTTAAAGTTTACTGAGTTAGTAGGGCATACCTCTACGCATATTCCGCATGAAAAGCAGTCAGGTATAACCTTTTTGTCTTGTTTAAGGATTGCATCCATGACTGTTGATGGGCACTCATTGCTACATTTGTTGCATGAGATACATGTGTCGTAGTTTACTTTTATGTTGAATATACTAACCTTTTCAACAAGCCAACCTACAAGTCCGAATGGGCAGAAAAAGAGGCACCAAGGTCTATATGTGAAGAGACTAAGTATGAGTAAAGCTCCAACAAACCCTGTGCCGACCATACCTAGCATCTTTGGCTTGAAGATTTTGAATGGGTCAATAAGCGAGAAAAAATCTGTGGCATAAACTATTGCTGTGAAACACATAGCTATGAATATAAACACTCTTATGCTGTTAGAAATAGCAAAAGAAGGCTTGAACTGTGGCAGTCTGTTATTCTTAGAATCACCGTTCAACCTGAATATAAAATCTTGAAGAGTTCCAAATTGGCAACCCCACGAGCATATAAATTTATTAGCTAGTAAGACAGTTAAGAGAAAAATCGTGAGAGCGACCATTCTTGGAGGAAAGATAGCCCCCGCCTTTCCGTATAAATAAATAGCATCTTTTACAGTTCCCATGGGGCTTGGGTCGGCGCCAAGGATTACACCAAAAATAGTGAAAGAGATAGCATATATCCATTTTCTATTTGATTTGGTGACCTTGCCAGATTTGAGTAATAAGAAGACTGAAACAAGCATCACAAGCCATGTTGCGAATTTAAGAGGAATTTTGAACCAGTTTTTTGTTTCGTGCTCGGTAGCAATGGCTAGAGTCTTTTTGTATTTAGCCATAAGCTGTTCTTCTGAGCCAAATTCTAGTATGTTTTTTTGAAGATCATCACGTGACTGAAGTCCAAGTAGCTCTTTGACAAAAGGTTTTTCTAGATTATTCTTCTCTACAAATTGACTTACTGTCATCTCTTTATTTATTGTTAGATTGAAGTTTTCAGGGAGAGTTTCAGGTTTGCCACCCCACATAGAAGCAGATATAATAGAAAAAATTACAACAAAGATTATAGTTGCTAAAAAATGAATGATTTGCTTCATCGGGCTACTCCCCACGTTTTGTTTATTCTTTTACATTTTAAGCTTAAGTATTATATTTTTCAATCAACTTTAATAAGTATTTTTATTTAACCTGATTCGTTGCCATAATCTGTTTCACTGGGGGCATTTTTAATATTGCACCGAGTATCGCAGCCATCGCACGATGTGAGAATAGTGCCCTATTATCAAAGATCAAATGTTCAAGACATCCTCTTTCTACAGCCATCATCACAGCTTTGTGTACACCCGTTTCTGGGGTGATTATACGTTTTTCTCTGGTTTTAAGTTTCAGGGCATCGACCTTACATCCCCTGAGGCAAACTCCACAACCAATGCATGTGTTCTCGTCTACCTTAGCTTTTTTACGCTTTAATTTCTCAGGATCGTTTGCAGATACTATTGTCATAGCCTCTATAGGGCATAGTTCGGCACACTTTCCGCATCCCGTGCAGTTTGCTTCGATGACATCAGGTAAGAAATGGGACGTATGTACAGGTTGTAGTATGCCAAATTTGCGTGCTGCCTTTAGTGCTTCACAGCAACAGCCACAGCAGTTACATATAAAACTAACTTCATTCTTAACATTTTCGCCAAATTGTACAAGGTTGTGATCGTATGCTTGGTCGAGCAGATCCATACACTCGCTTACATCTATCTTTCTGGCGTAGCCTCTCCTAATAAGGGAACCTCCTACATTGTTAAATGTCATGCATATATCCATTGGCGCATCGCACGCTTTCCCTGCGTGTTGCATTTTATGACGGCAGTAGCACATGCTGACGCCTATATGACTGGCAGTTTTGATAACTTCTGTCGCTCTTTCGTAATCATAAACATATAGGTTGTTATCTTCTGAGAGAACACTTTCATTTACAAAAGTACGCCCTAACTGAGTTTCGCCATTTACAAAGAGTTGTTTAATGAAGTCCTCTTCAACATCCATGTACTGATAAAATAGTTTACCTAAAAATTCCTGATCTATGTCACCTCTAGTTCTCATCATAGAAAACTCAAAGAAACCAGCCATCGGTGGTGGCAGAACGTATTGTACTTCGCCATTTTCAGGGATGTCTATGAGCAGTACTCGGTCAGCAAGTGCTTCAAGTTGTTTAATAGCCGCAAGTTCGCTCATCCGCCATATGCCAGCTGCTGTCTGTGCTGTGAAGGGCTTGATAGGGAGTTGAGCTATCAAAGCTGCTTCCTGCTCAGTCATAAGTATTTGTAGAATTTTGAAGAGTGTTCCACTTGTAGGTGCGCCCTGAGGGAATCTGTTCAGTCTGTCAGCGAGTTCGCTATAGCCTTTTTTTGCTGTAAGGTGTGCCATAATAAACCTCATGAAAGATATATAGTTAGTATAGCAAATATAAAATGAGATAACCATTCTGATGAAATAAATAATCTTTTAGTCATAATTTAAAAATGTGTTATACTATCTTAAGTAGCAATTAAAAATACAAGCGAGCTTTTAATGACAGTTAAATCAAGAACTCTCTTTATTACGATCCTAATTACAGCTCTTGCCCTAATATTCTATATGTTAGATGAGTGGTATCAATATTAAATGAATGTTGAGCTGCTACATAAAGAGAAAGTAACTATCATCGACAACTACTATAGCAACTTTCCTAAACGTACCGCTCAAATGCTGAAAGCTAATACAAAATTCATCCTTAGTGACAAAAGAGTTCGAACTGCCTTTAGAAATAGAGATAAAGAGGCTTTGACCAAAGTTGCGAATAGATATTATATGTATACCAATTCGCTTTTTGCAAATTCAGGTGTAGTACATAATTATATCCTTCCAGATGGAACAAGATTTCATAGATCACATAAACCTTCAATGGGTAGCTCTAATTCTTATAGACCTATGGTCGAAACAGCCGTAGAGAGTGGGCAACCTGTTAGCGGTATAGAGAAATGTAAGAACGGACTTATGTTTAGACATATACAGCCAGTAAAAGAAAAAGGGAAGATTATAGGCTTTTTAGAAGCTGGAGTAAGTGTTAGTTTTTTTGCTAAAAGAGTTAATAGTATCGCAGGTATCAAAACAATTATTATGCTAGACGGTAAAGAAGGTGGAGAAACTGTCAAGCATATGCACGACAAACCGCATGAGCTCGGTTCTCATGTAATAATCTTCAATAATACTGGCTTAAATTTTGTAGAATTTATTAAAGAGTTCAATCATTCTGAAAAAATTAATTATATAAAGCTTGGTGATAAGCAATTTGAGGTTCTTAAAGAGTTCGAGTTAAATAACTATAAGGGCGAAAATATAGGAAGTTACCTATTCTTTGCAGAGCGTAGCATCTTACATGGGTGGTTTGCAAAGCATCTGATAGTGGTATGTGTAATTGTTTCTATAGGTACAATTATCGTAATCTTTTTGATACGCAACGGTTTTATGAAATCTATATCTGAGCTTGAATCTGAACACAAAAAAACATTAAATGAGCTGGTTATAATAAATGCAAGCCTAGAGGATAGAGTTAAAGAAGAGCTCGAGCTGAGTAGGCAGAAAGATCAGATTATTAACCAACAAAAACAGGTTGCAGATATGGGGCAGATGCTCTCAGCTGTGTCGCATCACTGGCGTCAGCCTATCAATGCTATAGGGTTATATGTACAGGATTTAATGGAAGCCTATAAATCTAGTGAGCTAGATGAAGAGTATATCAAAGACTTTGAGAAGAATAATATGGGACTACTCCAACAACTGTCTGAATCAATAGATATGTATAGATCGTATTATCAACCATCAAGAGAGACAGAAGAGTTCCTTATGAGCGATGTTATTTGTGATATAGGTGGTATTTTACATTCTAAACTGCAGGCAGAAGGGATAGAGCTTTTGTTCGCTGCCAACTGTGGAACAATGAATTTTGATTATATGAAACTAGAAGAGATTAAGCAGTGTAGATGTGAACAGTCTAAAGTAAAGGGTCCCAAGAATGAATTTAAGCAGTCTGTACTGAACGTCTTTTTTAATGCTATAGATTCTCTCAAAGAGAAATATCCAGAGGATGCAAAGGGCGCATATATTAAAGGCTATGTTGGTGAAGATGCTGACGAACTAGTCTTTCGTATTACAGATAATGGTATTGGCATCCCAGCTGATGTGATAGATGACGTGTTTAATCCATTTTTTACAACAAAAGAAGCAGGTCAAGGTACAGGTCTTGGGCTTTATATGGCGAAGACTATTATTGAGCGTCATATGTGCGGCATGCTAATTGTTAAGTGTGAAAATGGAGAGACAATCTTTGAAATGAGACTCCCAAAAGCATAAATATAACAAATTTTCTTAAAATCAGTAAAAATAACTTTCTTTATTTTCATTTCTGGTGAATACTGTCTGGCTCTACACCAAATATCAGGAGACCAGAATATATCATGGGAAAAATTCAAAACGACAAACTTAGGAACATTGCTATCATTGCCCACGTTGACCACGGCAAGACAACTCTAGTAGACGCTATGTTCAAACAAAGCGGAATGTTTAGAGCAGAGCAAGAAGTGGACGACAGGCTTATGGACAGTATGGATCTAGAGCGTGAGCGTGGTATTACCATCTCCGCAAAGAACTGTTCTGTTATGTGGGGTGATACAAAGATCAATATTCTGGATACACCAGGACACGCCGATTTCGGTGGAGAGGTAGAGCGTGCTCTATCTATGGTTGACGGTGCTATTCTTCTTGTAGACGCATCAGAAGGACCACTCCCTCAGACAAGATTTGTTCTTGGTAAAGCTTTCGAAGCTGGACTTAAGATCATCGTATGTATTAACAAAATCGACAGACATGATGCACGTGTTGAAGAGGTTTTAGACGAAGTTTATGACCTATTCATCGACCTTGGTGCTGATGACGAGCAGATAGAATTCCCAGTTTACTACGCAATTGGTAAAGAGGGACTTTGCAAGAAAGAGCTTGATGATGATAATAAAGACCTTAAACCGCTCTTTGATGCTATCGTTGAGGTTATTCCTGGACCAACATATTCAGAAGAAGAGCCTTTCCAGATGCTTGTGAGTGACCTTGGTTACTCTGACTACCTTGGTAGACTTGCTATAGGTAAGGTTATCAACGGTACAGCTAAATCGAATGAGACTCTTGTTCGTCTCGGACCAGATGATATGAAGCAGACACTTCGTGTTTCAAAGCTTCAGATTTATGAAGGTATGGGAACTAAAGAGGTTACTGTAGCTGAAACTGGCGAAATTGTAGTGCTTTCAGGTATAGAAGATATTCTTATCGGTGACACTATCTGCATGAAGGATGCTCCTAAAGCTCTTCCTAGAATCACTGTAGATGAGCCTACTGTTTCTATGCACTTTATGCCAAACACAGGACCGCTAGCAGGGCAGGAAGGAAAGCTTGTTCAGTCTACTCGTATCAAAGAGAGACTGATAAAAGAGACTATGCTTAATGTTGCTGTTAAGGTTGAGATGTCTGAAGATCGTGACAGCTTTATTGTTAAGGGTCGTGGTGAATTTCAGATGGCTATTATCCTTGAGACTATGAGACGTGAAGGCTTTGAGGTTTGCGTTGGTAGACCAGAAGTTATTTATAAAGAGATTGATGGTGCTATACACGAACCTATAGAGCAGCTCTTTATAGACTGTGACGAGGCTTTTGTTGGTGTTATCACTGAGAAACTCTCTATACGAAAAGGTCGTATGACTAACCTTGTAAACAATGGAACAGGAAGAGCAAGAATAGAGTTTTCTATCCCTTCCCGTGGACTCATTGGTTACAGAGATGAATTTCTCTCTGACACTAAAGGAACTGGTATAATGAACTCACTCCTTGCTGGTTATGAGCCACACAGAGGCGATATCCCTTCGAGGTTCACTGGTTCTATAGTTTCTGACAGAGCAGGAAAGGGCGTTACTTACGGTCTGTTTCATCTAGAGCCTAGAGGCGAGCTTTTCATCAAAGCTGGTGACGTAGTTTACGAAGGTATGATTATCGGTTCTTATAACAAAGATAACGATCTAAATGCTAATCCGTGTAAAGAGAAGAAGATGACTAACGTTAGAGCATCTGGTAAAGATGATGCACTTACTCTTACTCCTGTTGCTCCTATGACTCTCGAAAAAGCGATTCACTTTATTGCTGATTACGAGCTCGTAGAAGTTACACCTAAGAATATCCGTCTTCGTAAGAAGATGCTTTCTCAGACTGACAGACACGTTATGCGTAATAAAAAATTCTCAGGCAAACTTTAACAGGGTTAGCACCTTGATGCTTGCTTCGAGTTAGTATATTTGCTGCCAAGCTGTTCAGCCTTCCGCTGGTCGGCTTAAGAGCTTAGATCATAAATAATAAGATGCCCTTGTTGAAAGATGAGGGCATTTTTTTATGTCCATTTCACATGCAGATTTATTTTTGAGGGTTATAATATAAGTATAACTTTTCGGAGGTAAGCAGTGCCACATCTTCAATTCGATATCAACGTAAAAGCAAAAGACGACGATAAAGTGTTTTTTAGTGAAAAGATCAAAGCCTTATTCTCTGAGATAATGGGGACTGGGACTGAACATATAAGCATATCTATTAGAGAGCATGACACATTCAATCTATTTATAGGCAGGGTAAAAGATAACAAAGAGGGTGTTGCGTTGGTTAATGCTGATATCCGTGAAGGGCGAGAGATAATCCTTCGAAGAAAACTAGCCCTCGGCTTTATGGGAATTTTGGCTGATGTTTGGGATATCCCACACCAGAATATATATGTGACATTCACCGAGCACAAAGGTGAGGATTTTCATCTACATGAGAGATATCTTTCATCATGGCAGGACGGAGAAGATCCGCTCAATGATCCACAATAAATTGGCATAAATTTCAAGTCCTAGGAGATTTATGTAAACGCATTAGCTGGACAAGCACAGGTACTACTTACACTCCCGTGGTTTTATCTCCTATTTGCTAAGCCGGCTTAGTTTGTTTGTCATATTAGCAAAGATAAGCTTATGGAACGGTAGCATTGAGTACCAGTAGAGCCTTCCAAAAACGCCTCTAGGGTAAAAGAATGCTGTTAGTATAAGATAGCCGTCAATAATCTGAAACTCAAGCCACGCTGTACCTGGGAGCTTCATTTGGGCAGAGAGTAGGAGACGTTTGTTTGGTATTATGTCAGCTACTTTCCAGAAATCCAGAGAATCACCAATACGCAGATCGTGTTGATCTCGTCTTCCTCGATTTATACCATATCCACCGAAAAGCTTGTCTATTATCCCGCGTATCTTCCAGAGAAAATCATAAGCGCCCCAGCCTTGTTCACCGCCAATAGATATAATATTCTTAAAGATATCTTCAGGTGAATAATCGCCTATGTCTGTTACATATCTATCTTTAAAGACTGCGTGTGATATATCATGAACGAATGGCAGATCGCAAACTTTCCCATCACTAGAATCGCACCAGCTACTTAGCACTTGGCTGTTATGTATGTCATCGATAGCTTTTTTGACGCTATCTTCGAAACTGGAAGGTTTAATCTGAGGGAAATATTTTTCTGCATTATTGTTTAGTTTTATTGTCTCACTTGTGAGACCAGCTACGAGAGCTTTTGCAACTGAGAAATTAACCGGTGTAAATAGTATTAGCCAATAAGAGGAGAGTTTTGGAGAGAGAAAAGATGTTTTTATCATGTATCTTTTTAGCCCCATAACCTTCGCACATGCTAGCATCATATTCTTGAAGCTTAACTGCTCTGAGCCTATATCTATAGTTAAAGTGCCATCTTCTGGGGTGAATTCAGAAGCGGATTTAAGATAAGCAATAACATCATCGACACCTATAGGCTCGGTAAGGGTATCAACCCATTTGGGCGTGACCATAAGAATAAGCTTTTGGCATAGGTTACGTATAATCTCAAAGCTGGCACTACCAGAGCCGATAATCACCCCAGCTCTAAAGATCACCGTGTCGATTTGATCAGGTTTGGCAGAGAGTATTTCTCCAGTCTCTATCCTGCTTGATAGGTGTTTGCTTGCTGTGTCTGGTGCACCTAAACCGCCTAAGTATATGATTTTTTTGACACCTGCATCTATACATGCATCACGGAAGATTTCAGCACTCTCTCTGTCCATTTTAGCAAAATTACCGTCATTACCCATGGAATGTATTAGATAGTATGCACAATCAACACCAGCTAAGGCATCAGCCAGCACAGACTTGTCAAAAGTTGATCCTTCAATTACTTCGCAGTTTGCAACAATTTGTCTTTCAAGCTTATTGTGATTTCGAACAAGCAGTCTAATGTCGGCATTATCATTGATGAACTCATAGACGAGTCGCCTGCCTATATATCCAGTCGAACCAGTTATTAGTATTTTCATACTTTTATTGTACCAGTTTTATTGTTAGAATTGCTTTAATATGAAAGATTTTCCAAAATTGTTACCACCCGAAAAGGGAGTTTATGTACTCTTTTTAAGGTGTACTCGTGAACGTATTATCCGTGTTGGCAGTATAGGTGAGCTTAGAACTAAGGCTGGGATATATGCCTATGTTGGGAGTGCTTATGGTGGAGGCGGTATAAAGAGTAGGCTTGGTAGGCACCTTAAGACTGCTAAGAAGTGTCGCTGGCATATTGATTATATAAGGCGTTTTATGTCATTTCATTCTGCTTGGTACACCTTGGAATCTGCTGATATTGAACACAAAATAGCAGAGGAATTTATCCGTATGGATACAGAAATCCCAATGAAGGGTTTTGGATCTAGCGATTGTAAGTGTCATTCTCACCTGTTTTTTATGGAAAAACTGCCAATTCCTTTCTTTAAACATCTAAAAAGAGCATAACTACACAATATCTACATGTTTTGAACATACTCATTCTACTTTCTTGCTTTAGTCTAAAAGTGTAGCACTATGGGCTAATAGAGATAAATTGGTCATTGAATCTTAACAAGGAGGTTAATGATGAATATTAGTGGATCAGACAGTAGTTACATGTATCAAATGAACATAAACTCTGCAAGCAGACAAAGACCGTCTGCTGAGGATATGTTTAAAAAAGTTGACTCCAGTGGAGACGGCTCTGTTGACAGTACAGAGTTTGAAAGTCTTGTTGGAAACATGTCAGAAAGAACAGGAAATTCTATTGACGCAACAGAGAATTTTAGTGCTTATGACAGTGATGAGGATGGAGCTTTAAGTAGCGATGAGCTAAAGAGCTTCTTGGAAGCAAATAAGCCTGATGCTGGTGAACAAGGTATGGGTGGAATGGATGAAATGATGGCTGGCGGTAAAGCTGGTGGACCTAAAGGACAACCACCACCTCCTCCTCCTTCTGGTGAATCAGAAGAGGATGACGAGTATGATATCATGAGTTTGTTAGAGGAAGCATCTGAAGATACTTCTTCTACAAATACATATTTAGCTCTTATGGAGTCACTTCAGGACTCTTTTCTTGCTAGTAGTGATGATGACTCAACCTCTACTTCAAATTCTTTCCAAAATATCTTGGACTCATTTAATGCAGTAGCAGGGTATACAAGTATAAGCACGAGTGTATAAAGAAAGAGAGATTAGCTTTGTAGTCCATAGTTAAAAAGCCAGACATGAGTCTGGCTTTTTTGGTGTGTCGAAATTTATTAGGAGATTATGAAATAAGATTTCATGTCCATTGTTAATATATGCCATGATTATGGGTAAATTATGGAGGAACTGTGTTAAGTATTTGAATGTATCATCTTTCGATTGAATAAAAGGGACTATTTACCCTATCCTTGTTTTAGGAGTTGAAAGTGCGTGTTAAACTATTTTATAAATTTTTTGGAATAATCTCTTTATCTATAATCTTGTCACTTGCTACAGCAGTTATAATAATAGGTTATTTTGGAGAAAAGAATTTTCATAATTTTCTTGAAAAAAAGAAACTCAATGAATTAAAGCTTATGAGTGAAAACCTTGGTAAATACTATAAAGAAGATGGAGGATTTGTCTCTTTGAAAAATGGAGATATCCCTCTTTCGTTTGCTATGATATCAGGGGATGCAAACTTATCTGATGGTTTTAAGCTGAAAGCTTTTGAAAGAAGACCACCGGAACCCACACGTAGACATCCAGATGAGGTGAAATTACTTCCGCCACCTGAGATGGGGCACTTATTTTCTCTGTACGATGCAAATAGTGAACATATAGCTGGTGGTAAAAATAAATACGAGGATATGAACCTTGTCCCTGTAGTTATAGATGGAGAAGAGGTAGGGCATTTCGGTATTCTTAAACGTAATAAATTTCGTGATCAGTTTGCTACTAATTTCTTAGAGAGACAGTTGTCTTTGGTGGTAGTCACTATACTTATGGTGATGGGATTCGCGTTACTGATGGCAGTTTGGTTGACTAAATATATGTTGGCTCCTATAAAAAGTCTCAGAGTAGCTACACAAAAAATATCTGATAGAGAGTTTGATTTTGAAATGAATATTACTTCTAAGGATGAACTGGGTGATTTGGCTAGGAACTTTGTAGAGATGGCAAGCACCTTGAAAGCTTATGAGCAGAAGCAGAGTAGGTGGATATCAGATATCTCTCATGAACTTCGTACACCTCTTTCGGTGATATTGGGTAGTATTGAGGCTGTTCAAGATGGTGTACGGAAGCCTAACGAAGAGACAGTAAATGCTATGCATAGCAACGCTTTGAGAATGAAGAGACTCGTAAATGAACTACATGACATATCTCTAGCTGAATCTGGAGGGATGCATCTGCAAAAGGTGAGAGTTGATATCGCAAAAGAGCTTTGTGGAATGCTAGATTTCTATGAAGTGAGATTTTCTGAATTTAATATTATTCTGAAGTTTAATGACGATAAGCAAGATAAACCAATAAATGTTGACTTGATGCGTATGAATCAGGTTTTTATAAATTTACTTGAGAACACTATTAAGTATGCTAAATCACCAGGCGAATTGTTCATAGATTCCTATATTGAAGGTGATATAGCAGTAATCTCTTTTCAGGATACTGGGCCGGGTGTGCCAGAAGAACACATCTCACATCTGTTCGAGAGACTATACAGAGTGGATAACTCTAGAAACCGTGCTACAGGTGGTAGCGGTTTAGGTTTATCCATTTGTAAACATATAATAGAAAGTCATGGTGGTCTAATCTCTGCTCAATGTGGTGATAAGGGTGGTCTGCAAATAATAATCAGATTACCTTTGGAGAAGGGTGATGAATAAAAAGATACTTATAATAGAAGATGAAGAAGAGATAGCGTTACTGCTTAAAGATTATTTAACAGAATCAAGTTTTGATGCAATGGTACACCATACAGGTTCAGATGCAGTGGCTATGATAGATAAACACACGCCAGATGCTGTATTACTTGATGTGATGCTCCCTGTTGTTAACGGGTTAGAGATATGCAAGCAGGTTCGCAAAAAATCTAGTGTACCTATCATTATGCTGACTGCAAAGGTAGAAGAGATAGATAGACTTATCGGGTTAGAACTCGGTGCTGATGACTATATCTGTAAACCATTTAGCCCAAGAGAAGTTGTAGCCAGAGTGAAAGCTGTTCTTCGTAGGTTTAACCCTGAAACACCTGTCAAAACAGTAACCGTAGACTGTATCACTATATGTCCTGAGCTTTATAAAGTGACCGCAAAAGGGGAAGACATAGTATTGACTAGGAGTGAGTTTATGCTTTTACTTAATATGGCAAAGAGTCCAGGCAGAGTCTTTTCTAGGTCTGATCTTATATCTAGTGTGCATGGGTACGAGTTTGAAGGTTATGAGAGGACAGTAGACAGTCATATCAAAAATCTTCGTAAAAAGATAGCTCCTTATGTTGGCGAAAACTTGATCCAAACTATTTATGGTGTTGGTTATAAGATAGAAGTATAGCCATTTGATATTGCATTTATCTGCTTGTAAGCTAGTATAATGCTTCAACTTATTGTAGGGGCGTAGCTTATGAACTTGGATATCCGCATTGCTGAAAAATCAGATATAGATTCTATGATCTCTCTTATGGATTACCTTCTTAGTCTTGAAGGTGATTTTCCAAATCAACGTGAAAACCAGCAACGAGGTTTTGAATTAGCTTTAGATAGTGAGACTACGATATATTTTGTAGCTGAGCTTGATAGCGTTATTGTTGGCATGTGCTGTCTGCATAAATTTGTTTCAACAGTTCAGGGTGTGTATACTGGTGTGGTGGAAGATGTTGTTGTCATTAAAGAACACGGTGGAAAAGGTATAGGTAAAAAATTACTAAACTATCTTGAAGATTACTCAAAAAAAACTGGACTGACCCGTCTTGCTCTAATGGTAGATAAGGGTAACAGTCCAGCTATTTCGTTGTATAAGAAGCAAGGTTGGGAAGAGACTAAATATTTAGGCTTCCGCAAATACCTTTAAGCTTCTGATGGATTAAGGTCGCTTAATAGTTGCTCGATAACTTCGGCAACACTAAGTGTGTCAGCTCCGTCTTTCATAAATTCTTTAACTTTCTTAAGTGTATCACCAGCTGTGATGAGAGTCTGCTCGATATAGCCACTCTTGTATATCTCTGGGAGTCCTATATTCGCTACGAGCGCGTTGCAAAGACATTTACGCCCTTCTAGCTCTTCAGGGTCGCCACCTTTTGTTATGAAAGCTTTCTCTGGCTCTGCTGGGCATCTATACCCAAGAGTGCCATCCTCTTTCTTATATATATGACGAAGGTAACCGAGGTTACATATTCTAGGACGTTTAAGGTAAGTTTCGAGTACTGAGAGTGAATCTTCGAGTGCCACGACTTTAAATGGAAAACCAGTAGGTGACGCTTTAGGATCTGTGAAAACATCTGGTATATTAGCAAGGATAGTCTTCTTGATACTATCAACGAAGCCTGATTCCTTACACATAGCTAGGAGTGTTCCAATTTGGATACCTTGAGCTCCAGCCGCAACAGCCTCTTTAAGCTTGCAAGCTTCGCCCCATGAACCAGCCATCCAGAAAGGTACGTTGAGCGCTTTGATCTTTTCAAGATCTACTTCGTCTTTAACACCGTAAGTTGGCTCTCCAGTTTCACCGAGGTTAAGTCCGCCTCTTGGTGGTGCATTGTGTCCTCCAGCAGTATTATGCTCTATAACAAGCCCGTCCACAGGAGGCTTTGTCTTTTTAACCATTGTGGTTGCAAGTATGTTCGATGATACAATTGCGTAGAATTTTGGTCTAGGAAGCTCTGTGAGGAACTCGCCCATGATTTCTTTAGGGTCGAGAACCATACGGAATTCTTCATCCTTTTCAGCGCCAGTAACATTAACTCTGATGCTAGCAGGCTCTGCCTTAGAGAAAGCGTCGAGCACAGCAGGGATATCTCTAGGGATACCAGCACCCATGATGATGTAGTCAACTCCAGCAAGCATTGCGCCGTAAATTGATGGAAGGTTAGGTAGTGTTACCTTCTCAATTAGGTTGATACCAATAGGGTTGTCATGTCCCTCTTTAGCGAGAAAAACTTCTGTGAAATTAGCAGCGATTGTTATCTCGAAAAGTTCTTTTGATGGGGTAAGAGTGTACATAGGGATCCTTTTGTAGGATACATGAGCTTCTTTTCCACCTTCTATATAAAATTCGTTAATGATTTTTTCAGCTATGGATTGTACGGGAAAAGCTGCAAGTGCACGGCGCATATTACCGTCCTTGTCTCCCTCCTGTAGTCTTCTAGTAAGAATAACATCCATTGCAGTACCTGAAACAACACCTATCTGACCATTCTCGCCAACTGTTCTTGCGAGTTCCCAGTTAGAAACGCCTGCTCCCATACCGCCAGTAATAATTCTATATTCCTTCATTTTGTCCTCGTTTATTGGATAAATAAGTTAAATTTTTGATAGCTTATAATACTAAACTATCTCATGCAAGCCTCTATTTTATATTTTCGAATAAAAACCATTTACGAAACTAATTTTAAGAGATGGAACTTAATTAATTATAAAAAAAATGATATTTGGTTCAAAAAGTTATCAGCATAAATATCAATACCTTTTTTTAGTAACCAATGTGGATTATTTACCTTTGAATTATAGCTAAGCTAAGATAAAATAGCATACAAGATCAAAGTAAAGGTGTGATATGCAAGTAAACTTAGACGACGAATCCAACATTAATGTAGAAAAAGTACGCAACAAAGATGAATACATCCTTAGTATTGATGGCCGTACAAAACTCTATTTCTCAGAGTCTGAAATGAAATTCTTGCATGCTATGATAGATTCTGCTCTTAAAGAAGGGGACGGAATGAGTAAAGATAGTATACGTCAAGCTTTGATGGATGCTGTGACAAACCACAAGGCTAAATTGCAGGTAACTTTGAGAGATATGAGAAGCAAGGATATCGCATTCGCTCTTTGGTATGTGGATGATTAAGCTATGCGTGCCGAAGTACTTTCTAATATGTCAAAGAGATCAGCTGAGGACGTTGAGGTCGCTATAAGAGAATCTATTGAACGCAGAATAAGAAAGGAACGTTCAGAGGGTAATCTCGATATCGAAGAGGTTATGGCTGATCAAGGGAAGAGTGCTGCCTCAGGATTACTTAAGAAAGTGTTAAACTCTTAGTTGCTAGTTTTGATGATGTATAATAATTCATCAATCTCGTCACTAGAGAATCCATCAGTAACTAGGTGTTTATTATAATTATTTAATATCGTTAAACATTTGACCCTGTCTTTCTTCTTTTTATAATACATGTACGCGATTTTTACCATTTCTGTGTTGTGGATGTATACGTCTAACCATTTAGTAAAATAATAGTCTAATTGTATCAGATCTGGTGAGTAGTTACCTATTTGATAGATAAGTGTTATTAGACCAATGAAGGCTTGGTCAGTGTATTCTCTTCTAGCGTTAATCTTTTCTATGCCTGTGAGAAATGGTAAATATCTGTCAGTATACATGTCTTGCGTCTCTAGTAGATGTTTAATGCTATTAGAATAATTCCCTTTATCGTAGTTGATCCAAGCATTGTTGCAAGTCTGGATAAAGATGTCAGCATTGCACTTAGTGTTGATGAGTCTAACTATACCGTTGTTAATGGTTATATAGTCTTTAGGGTTAACCCCTTTGAAACTATCTTTAAGTAGTTTCCTGTATCTTGACATTAGGTTATCAAAACTTGTTCTTGCATGTTCTTTGCTACTTGAAGGCCATATGTACGATTGGATAGTTTCTTGGTTAATACTGTATTCTTTACTTGAAACTAGTATTCCTATCATTAATCTAAAGTTGCCTGCTAGAGCATCGGTAGATAGTGAGTGATTGCTAAGAGTAATTTTCATCTCACCAAAAGCATTGATTTCCATCAGAGGTATTAGCTCTTTTTTGCTGCTAAATGATTTGTCATGCTTGTTATAGGCGATGTCTTTTGTGTAGTCTGCTACAATCTCATCTTTATGAGCGTGCTCGAGTAGATTTTGCATAACTTCCGGTAGTGCCAGTCTGAAGAAATCTGAGTTAGATTTTTTTAAATATTTGATGGAGATGACGGCATACTCTTTAGCATCTTTTTTGTTACCTACATTGTTTGCAAGGTATGAAAGGTAAGCATGAGCTGCTGCATTATATCTATCGTTTCCTGTCTCTTGTGCATGAGCGATAACATCTAACAGGTTAGATTCTGCTTCTTTGTATTTTCCAAGATAGGTCTTCACAACTCCAACAAAATATATAAACTTACAATGAGTATTTTTTGGGAAACCGCTCTCTATAGATAGTTCTAGAGCTTTATTAGCGTTTTCTTCCGCACCATCTTCAAAGCGAAGTGCATTGATTACTGCTTTGTAGGCATAGATTATAGATGAAATAGAGCTTGGCATACTATCTAGGTCTAAATTGCTATAAATCTCTATATACCTTTCAGCTTGGTCAGTATCTCCATTGTGTAAGGCATTGTCAGCATCAAAAACATCTAAGCTAACCTTGAGATATAACGATCTGTCGAGATAAAGCCTAGCCTTTTGTCTAATTTTTGATGAAAGAATTTCTTGTGCTTTATAGTGACCGTTTTCGCTAAATGAGAAATAGATACTCATGATAATTGTAAGGGTTTTTAGACTATTGACTGTTGAATGATTTACGCTAGTTATGAGTAAGTTTAGATGCTTCTCGGATAGCCCGATGTTGCCAGTTTTTTCGTAATAAATGAAAAAAAGATAGTTTAAGACAAACTTATGATTGACCGCTTGTATCTCATTTGTAAGTGCAGATGCCTTATCTAAAATGGTTTTGGTGTCACAGCCCGCCTCCGTAAATAAGCAACCTAGTAATATAGAAGTATATACTTCTAGGAGCTTTATTTGTGAGAGTTCACTTTCATGTTCTCTTAATAATGATTTAACCTTATCTAAGTGATAACGACATTCTACAATGTCACCACTTATAAAAGAATTATATGTGATGAGACCGCAGGACGATAATATAACCCCTATGTGGTTATCATGTTTTTGAAAGTTTTTGAGTGTATGTAGCAGCATCCCTTCTGTTTTATCAAGTGAGATACATTTTGTTACTATGCTATAAGCAAGAGGCATCCATAGGCTATTTCGAAAGATGGTTACATGTATGTCTGAAAGGATGCCAAATAGAGAGTACTCTTCTTTTGTAACTAGAAATGCATCTATATTTTCTTTAATAACTTGCTCAAGTTTTGAGTAGGTTTTGGCTTTTATCAAATATCGCAAAGCATTTGTTAGGTTATGGTGCTCAAGCTCATAATCAGCAGCCTGAATAAGGAATAGCTCAATGTCTAGCCTTGTCAGCTGGTTATAGCAAATATTTGAAAGCCAATTAGCGTATAACGGGTGCAGAGAGAAGTGCATCGAACTCGACCTTTTAATAAAGTTATTATTGTCGAATAGATTCATTATGAATTTGGCAATGCTTGAATTGCCGTGGCACTGTATAGCAAGATCAATCTTGATGTCTTTAAGAAGAGCAAGAAGAGAGCAGGTCGTAAACTCTTTTGTATCATATGTGTGCAATTCTATAGCCTTGAAATAGTGATCTAGTTGATTTGAGAGATCGTCTATGCTTGGGAGTTGATCATAAGTTTTGAGATAAGTGAAGGCAGCATCAATACCATGTGCCCATCCTTCAGTAATTTCATAGATTTTTTCCAGCCCTTTTAGGTCCGCCATGTCATCTAGATGTTTTAGGGCGAGGCTTTTAAATTCATTCGCTGTAATGGTAAAAAAATCATTATCTAAAAGATGTTTATGGTTTTCTAATTGATTGCTATTGGATAAATTGTGATTAGTATTTCTTGAACAAACAATAAAATGCAGGATAGTTGAGGATAAGCTTATTGCGCTCTGTATTGTTTTATACGCTAGTCCGATTGCTGGTAGCTTATCAGCATTGTCAAAAATTATAGCAATCCTTTTTCTGATTACCTTCTTTAAGCTTCTAATAATAGTTTTTATATATGTTTCATATTGCAGAGGGTCTAATTTATTTTGGATTAATAGTTGGTCAAATTCATCACATGAGTATTTTGGGTAAAAAGTTGATAATTTATGATGTAAACTCTTGCAGAGAAATATAGGATCTTTGTCATCTTCAGAAATATCATACCAAATATATTCGTAGTAGTAGGTTTCTGCCATTTGGTGGGCAAAAACAGTTTTCCCTTGCCCGGGAGCTCCATGAAAGATATAAACCTGCTTATGCTTATTGATAGATTCAATCTCTTTTAGTTTTGCCTTGCGTATGATTATTTGCTCAGCTTTACAATAGTCTTGTGTATAGTTTTCTAAGTCAGATTTCATGGTTTTCCTTGAGACGTAGCTGTATATATTGTTAAATTTATTTTACAACAATTATTATGCTAATAATATCAAATATTTGTCTGTTTTGTCAATGTTCATTTAAGGTTTTTTTAAGATAATGTCTGTTATCTTTCTTACAAGATATGGGTGGCTCTCAACATGACCGCCAGTCATGCTACTCATATTAGTAATTAAATTTCTATCTTGTTTCCTGAAAAGTCTCCTAGCTATACCCCAGTTAGGAGGCTTTTTTCATTGATAAGCATTTTAAGTATTAATATAACAAATAGTTCAGTTTGTATGGATAATATGGTATACCCATTTTTTAAGAGAAAGGGGTGTTGAATTGAGAATACTTATATTGTCAGCTTATAATGCAGTAAGTCATAACTGTCTGAATAACGGGATAGTCAAATATTTGTCTAATATTGAGTTTACAGTTTTGTCTCTTCCACCGAGATTCTTCCCATGGAGAGCTATGGGGAATAGCCTTAGCTTTGCGTTTAATTATAGGGAAGAACTGACTAAAGGGTATGACCTTATCTTTGCAACATCGCTCACTGATATAACA
Source organism: Denitrovibrio sp. (assembly GCA_002869185.1). Classification (GTDB taxonomy): domain Bacteria; phylum Chrysiogenota; class Deferribacteres; order Deferribacterales; family Geovibrionaceae; genus Denitrovibrio. The sequence continues at coordinate 153,807 of PKTN01000004.1, forward strand.
TCACTTAAGGGCTTAGTCCCGGAGTTGGCAAAGACTCCAGTTGTAGTTTATTTCCACGAGAACCAATTCGATTATCCTGACAGCAGATCTAAGCATGTTAATACTGAAGTGATGATAATTTCGATCATAAATGCTTTTGCTGCTGACAAGGTTATTTTTAATACAAAGTTTAATATGCAATCATTTATGGCTGGTGCAAAAAAGTTTTTAAAGAAGATGCCTGATTTTTCCCCTCATAAAGATCTTTCAGGTATAGAAAAGAAAGCGAGTGTTTTGAGTGTACCTATTGAACCTGTTGCATATAAAAATAAATCTGGAGCAAAACCTGTCCTTTTGTGGAACCATAGATGGGAATACGATAAAGGACCAGATAGATTTCTAAATATGCTACGAGAGTTGAAAAAGCGTGATATCGATTTTGATTTGAATATTGTGGGGCAGGTGTTTAGAGATATCCCAGAGTCATTTCAAATTATCGAAAAAGAGTTCGAACCTAGTATCTTGAACTGGGGATTTGCAGAGAGTAGGGATAGATATGAAGATATCATTTCTGAGAGTAGCTTTATAATCTCAACATCCGTACACGACTTTCAAGGTCTGTCAGTTATGGAGGCGGCGGATGCTGGTTGTACTCCTATATTGCCTAATAGAGTTGCATACCCTGAGATATTCTCTAACGAATTTCTATATGATACATCTGACGACCTGATGGTAGAGGCTAGTAACTGTGCTGACCTTATAGTAAAACTTGCTGATAAGCGTGGCACAAGCGATATGTCCCAATACTATTGGGGGAATCTGAAAGAAAAGTATGAAGAGCTCTTTTTGTCGTTTAATGATTGACTGAAATAGAAAATTCAGTTCAAATATAAAACAAATTTATATTTTGAGGTTTTTTATGTCTGGTTTTTTAACACCTGATGTTTTGTATAAAGAATTTGTAGACATAGGTGAGAAGAAGGCGAGTATGTCAGCAGCTAGATTACTCCTTTTGGGATTGCTTGCTGGAGCTTACATAGGCTTTGCTGCACATCTGGCTACAACAGTCGCTACTGGTGGCTTCGAGTGGTACGGTGCTAAGAAGTTCCTTACGGGGGCAGTGTTTAGTTTTGGCTTGATGCTTGTGATAATCCCAGGTTCCGAGCTTTGGACTGGTAATAACCTCATGGTGATTTCTCTTTTCGAAAAAAAAATAACCTTCGCTGGAATGATGCGAAACTGGTTTTATGTATATATAGGAAATTTTGCAGGTTCTGTCCTTGTGGCAGTAATTATCGCTTGGGGCTCAGGGCTTCTTGATGGGGTTGTTGGAGCTACGGCTATAAAGATCGCTATGGCTAAAGTGACTGTTACTCCAGAGAATCTTGATCACAATGTAGCTTTTTTCTTTAGGGCTGTTGGTTGTAACTGGCTGGTCTGTCTGGCAGTAGTTATGGCTATGGCGGCAAAGGATGTAACAGGAAAAATTTTAGCTATATTCTTCCCGATAATGGCCTTTGTAGCTTCTGTATTTGAGCACAGTATAGCTAATATGTATTTCTTGTCCGCAGGTATATTCGCAAAGGGATTCACGAACGCAGTCAGCCTGTCTGGCATTTCACCAGAGCATCTGAGCGTGCTTAACTGGACATCTATATGGACTGATAACTTGATAACGGTGACCCTAGGCAATTTTGCTGGCGGAACACTCTTTGTCGCAGTCGCTTATTGGTGGCTACAGGTGAAAGAGGATTAGTCCTCTTTCTTTAAGTGCACATCCATTTGTGGGTATGGAATATTTATACCAGCTTCATCAAGTTTGATCTTATAGTTTTCCATTAGTTCGAAGTAGACATCCCAGTAGTCTGCCGCATTAACCCATGACCTAGTCACGAAATTAACGCTTGAATCTCCAAGCTCTGAGACAGCTACAAGTGGTGCTGGATCATTTAAAATCTTACCATTACTTGCTATTACACCAGTCAAGACATTCTTAGTTTGCTTTATGTCCGCGTCATATCCAACACCGACTGTAATATCTACTCTACGAGTAGGCTTTGTGGAATAGTTTGTAATATTACCACCAATTACAGAGGAGTTAGGAGCGATAATCTGCTTATTGTCAGGGGTTCTCATCTTTACTGTGAATATCCCTATCTCTTCAACGATACCTGCTGTTCCTGCTGTCTCTACGAAATCACCAATAACAAACGGTTTAAAGAGGATTATCATCACGCCAGCAGCAAAGTTAGACAGAGAGTCTTTCAGGGCGAGACCAATAGCCAGACCTGCGGTTGCTAGAACGGCTACGATAGATGTTGTTTCTATACCTAGCTGATTAAGGGAAGCTATTATAACTGCTTCTAAAAGTAGGTAATAAATTATACCTGAAAGAAATTTAGTTAAGGTAGTACTTACGTTTGCCTTTTCCATAGCTTTTACAGCTATCTTTGACAGGCTCTTAGCTATCGTGCGACCAACGATAAATATTAATATCGCATAAATGATATCCATTCCATAAGTCGAAATCCAATCAGTAAGGTAAGTTTGTATCTTTTCCATCTTTAACTCCACTAAAACGATAATAGTATAATTAACACATGTTTTGTGTGCGAACTAGTGAATTCTACCTATTTAGACAGATGTGCCTTAACCTGCTCATAGCTAGGTAGTGGTTTACCTTCATGCATTACAACTTCGTCCACCACAAGCCCAGGAGTCGCCATAATATATTTTGATATCTCACCCATGTCTTGAACATACTCAACAGTAGCTTCTGTGAGCTGAAGTTCTTCGATAGCAGCGAGTGCCATCTCATGTACAGTTTTGCAGTTTCTACATCCAGGTCCTAGTACTTTTATTCTCATATCAAACTCCTTAGTTTTAAATTATAAACTTCCGAAAACCAAACCAGCGATGGTAGACATCACCACCACGAGAGTAACATAAACTATTGTCTTTTGTGTACCTATTACGCTTTTTATCACGAGCATGTTTGGTAGGCTGAGAGCAGGACCAGCTAACAGAAGAGCCAATGCAGGACCTTTACCCATACCAGCTCCTATAAGCCCTTGAAGGATAGGGATTTCGGTTAGTGTTGCGAAATACATCAGTGCACCAACAACAGATGCGAAAAAGACAGAGCTAAAGCTGTTTCCACCAACTAAATCTGAAATGTAGTGACTAGGTATTATACCTTCGTGCCCCGGTCTTCCTAGGAAAAAACCAGCAGCAAGTACACCTATGAAAAGTAGCGGAATGATCTGCTTAGAAAATTCCCAAGTCTCAATAATCCAGTCTGTACGTTCATCCTTGGATAGTATAGAAAACGCCATCATAAGGACTATCGCTAGCGACAACCCAGAAAGGAGCCATTTAGCATTAAATATCATAGCGAAGAGAGTACCTGTTGTTGTAGGCTTAGCCCATGTCGCGAATATCAAAACAGCAGTCATAGCTAGAAAGAAGAAAACAACTTTCGAAGGTGATCGTCCTTCGGTTGATACAGCAGTCTTGGGTGCTGGTGGTGTCTCTCTCTTTTCGTTGCGGTATATGAACGCCATTATTAAACCTATGATAACAGAGAAGAATATTGCTCCGAAGGCTCTAGCCATACCTAGCTGCCATCCGAGAATCTTTGATGTTAGGATGATAGCGAGGATATTGATAGCTGGACCGGAATAAACAAATGCAGTTGCTGGACCAATACCTGCGCCTCTGCGGTATATCCCTGCAAATAGAGGGAGGATAGTGCATGAACAAACAGCTAGGATACTTCCAGATACAGAAGCAACAGTGTATGATAGAAAGCGGTTAGCATCAGCACCGAAGTATTTTATCACTGCTGATTGAGATATCATAATACTGATAGCACCAGCTATAAAGAGGGCTGGTATCAAGCAAGTCAGTGTATGCTCTCTCACATAATCTTGAAGCAGATAAAAGCCTTCAAGTATGGAAGAGGTCATGATTGGAGTGTCGAAAGATACAAAATATATTACGAGAAAAATAGCTAATAGATAAAAAAACTTTTTAAATTCGTTCATGATTTATCACCTCAGACAATGAATATATAATATTATGAATGTTCGTCAAGATATTTCTATGATTATCGAAATGTAAAGCTGCGCTGGATAAAAAAAAGCGGTTTGTGAAAACCGCCTTAATGATTATGTTTAATGTTATCTTATAGTTGAGATGCTAGGTCATTAGTGAGTATCTTACTCGCTTTTTGAAGAGCATTTCTGATGAGTGTGTCGTCTGGGTCTATAGAACCCGTTGTGGCACCGAATGCAACCTTCTTTTTTTTTATCTCTACGCCTTTTGCAGTTGCAGATGCGACCACTACACCTTTTTCTATGTCGATGATTCGACCTGTGAGGGTTACATCAAAGCCTTTAGTATTTATGTATGCAACACCTATAGTTTTTCTATGTGCTATAGGCTTGATAGATGTTACAGCACCGAGGAATACATATCCTGCTCCAGCTTGTTCGCCAATCTTTAGCGCATGCTCTGTGCTTACAAGTGCACTTGAGCTATATTTGAGCTCTTGTGCGATGGCATTAAGTCTAGTCCTTTCAACAAGGACAAGTCTCTGTGTAGAGAAGAAGTAATTTATAGTAAGGTCGACAAGCCCACTCTCAAGACCTTGATAAGTAAGGTCGTAATCTTTGAAATCATAAGGTAGAACAGCTAGTGTCTTTCTTTGAGATACCTTGAGAGGCTCGAGTTGTTTGATTGCTTGCTCATCGCTAGTAGTAGCACAGCCAGCGAACATCATAGTTAAGACAGATATTAATAGTATAGATAGTATTCTTTTCATAATTCCAACCTTTGTAGTTTATCCCTTAATATACCGAATCAAACTGTCTAACTCAATTGAATTTATGACAAATGCTGATAAAAAAGACTAAACAAGGCTTGTAAAATAGGTAGGCGAGGATTAATATACACTCATGTTTGAAGAAATAACAAAAGCGTACTTTAGAATACGCAAACACATCAAGCATCTACCGCTTTATTATTCTAATAATTTTTCGGAAAGATTAGATGCAGATATCTATTTTAAATTGGAAAATCTCCAGCGTACAGGTTCCTTTAAGATCAGAGGAGCTATGAACTGTATCTTGAAGCATCAGGATAAGTGTCAAAATGGCGTTGTGGCGGCTTCTGCTGGTAATCACGCACAAGGTGTAGCTTTCAGTGCTAAAAACCTTGGGCTCCGTGCTGTTATAGTTATGCCAGAGTTCACCCCAATGGTGAAGGTGAGCAGTACAAGGGGGCATGGAGCAGAGGTCATTTTGCATGGTGGATCCTTCGAGGACGCCTATCAGCATGCATTAAAGATAGCAAAAGACGAGAATCTCTTCTTTGTGCATCCTTTTGATGATAAAGATGTAATAGCTGGACAGGGTAGTGTCGCATATGAGATTTTGAACGAGAATCCAGATATAGACCAGATAGTTGTCCCTGTTGGTGGCGGTGGTCTGATCTCTGGTGTCGCTGAATATGTCAAAGGTTTTGATAATAATATAAAAGTTATTGGTGTTCAGGCGGAAGAGGCTGCCGGTATGGTTAGCTCTCTTGCTGAAGGTCGCGTAGTTAGTCTTAACACGTCCGCTACATTCGCAGAAGGGATAGCTGTTAAACAGGTTGGTGAGCTTACATTTAAGCACTGTCAGGACTGTGTGGACGAGATAATAACTGTATCTGAAAGCGAAATAGCTTTTGGTGTTTTGGAATATATGGAACGAGCAAAGCTTGTTGTTGAGGGTGCAGGGGCTGCCCCTTTAGCTGCTGTTTTGGCCGACAAGATCGACGTAAAAGGTAAGAATACTGTACTAGTTGTCTCTGGTGGTAACATTGATGTGACTACTATAAACCGTGTTATCAACAGAGGTATGACTGCGACTGGTAGGTTTATGACTGTATCTATCATCCTCCGTGATGTACCAGGAGCTCTAACAACTCTTAGTACTGTTATAAGTGACTTACAGGCTAATATTCATGAAATTGTTCATGTTCGTAACGACCAGATGGTTCCTGTTGGGCTATCCCGGGTTAATATATCTTTAGAGACTAGAGGTTATGATCATATTGAGCAGGTCATGGAGACTCTTAGTAAAATTTACGACGTTAAGAGGCTGGTGTAGTGGATATCTACGCACCCGTAAAGCCGCTTTTTAAAGAGACTATTGAGATTTGTATTCCCCTTTTTAAAATTTTAGTCCCCATGATAATTGTGATTAAGGTTTTAAAAGAGACAGGGCTAGTTTCTATTTTGGGTAATCTGCTAGAGCCACTTATGGTTCTGACTGGTGTGCCCGGAGCTATGGGGCTTGCTTGGGCGAGTGCCCTTGCGACAAACCTTTATGGTGGCGTTATTGTCTTTGCTACACTCGCTAGCGATGTTGATATGACTATCGCTCAGGCGACTGTACTCACGTCTATGATGCTTATGGCTCACGGTTTTCCTGTAGAGTTACAGGTCGCAAAAAAGGCTGGCACTCGCATACGTGCGATGTTGCTCTTTAGGTTTGGTGCGGCACTCCTTTTTGGGATATTTCTAAATGTTTTCTATAAGGCTTTCAATTTTCTTCAGGAGCCTGTCAAAATATTATATACTCCAGAAGTGCGTAACGATTCAATTTTTAGCTGGGCATACGGAGAGGTTACTAATCTAGTATATATAGCTTTTATTATCCTATGTCTTGTTGCACTTATGAAAATCTTCAAAAAACTTGGTATCATTAATCTAATAAATCTGGCTTGCAAACCTATGTTAAAACTTATGGGAATAGGGGAGCAGGCGGCATATGTTACTATGGTTGGCTTCACATTAGGGCTTACATATGGTGGAGGGCTTATCATCAAAGAGGCGAAGTCTGGCTCTATGACACACAGAGATGTCTTTTTCGGACTTGGTTTTATGGGGATATGTCACTCTATGGTCGAGGATACTATCCTTATGATGGCTATTGGTGGCGACATCACAGGTATCCTTATCCTCCGTACTATCTTCTCTATTTTGCTTGTAGGGGTTCTAATGCGGTTGTCTGCGGCCATCCCTGATAAAATCTTTTATCGCTGGCTGTTTGTAAGCGAGTAACATATATTATTTTAAGATTTATTAGTATTTACAGGAGAAATCTATGCGTAAATTACTTGTCTTATTAATTCTAATCCTTTTACCTACAATTAGCTTTGCTAAAGAATATATTAATGCTGCTATCAAAATAAATATCGAACAAAACACAATCCTCGGCATGGTGGAGATGAACGGAGAGCGTAAGCTTTTCAATTTCTCTCTAGACAAGTCTGACTTCAACGATGGGCACACATTTGTAATATATAAAAAGTGGATGCCAGAAATCCCTGCTGGATATGGTCTAAGGATGCACATTAATCATCCCGATGAATTTATGGTTGTGACAGAGAATAACCGCTCAAGGAAGACTTACACTGGCGTTCAATACGAGTTTGATGACCCATCAGGTGGGGTGACACTTGCTTTCTCTGATAAATGGATGAAAGAGACCAAACGCTATAAAGGGATAGATATCTCCACTTATTTTACAGTAAAAAACAGAGTATATACGCAAAGTTATTTTAGTAGGATTGAAGAACTACTTAAAATATATATTGATAAACTTGGCAAATATCCATACAGCTCATTTAAAGTTGTGGATGTCCCTTTCCCTGCTGGTCAGGCACTGACTGGTATGACATTTATCTCAAATAGAATTATAAGTATGCCATTTCTTACAGAGGTTTCTCTTGGGCACGAGTTAGTCCATCAGTGGTCTGGTGTTGGAGTTTCCCCTGATTTAGAGACTGGAAACTGGGCTGAAGGGCTTACTACTTATCTCGCTGATAGGCTTTATGCTGTGATGAATGGAGAAGGTGCTGAATATCGTAAGAACGCTATAATAAGCTATATGGCTCACTCAAGGCAAAAAGAGGACGGTACTTGCCTGATGGAGTTTAAATACAAGACAGATAAAACCTCGAAGGCTATAGGTTATGCTAAGAGTATGATGATCTTTTCTATGCTCGAATCTATGATTGGAGAAGAGGATTTTGAAAAAGGGATAAAAGTATTTCTACAGAGAAATATGCATAAAACAGCTAGTTGGGATGAGATGATAGTTATATTAGAAGATGTCAGCGGGATTTACCTGAAAGGTTTCTTAGACGGTTGGCTTGCTGAGACTGCTCTTGTCGAATTTGACGTTACTGACGTGAAGGTGAGCAGTACACTCGATGGATATAGTGTGAGCTTCAATATTGCAAATAAATATGATTGGCTAGAGTATCCTCTTGATATCGTTGTGAAGACCGAAGAGGGGGATGTTTTTGAGTATCTATATATCAAAGAGAAGGGGAAGCGGGTTGCTGTTAAAACAAAAAGTAAGCCGACTAAGCTCATAATCGACCCTAAGTATAAAGCAGCAAGATATCTCACAGATGCAGAGATGCCTCCAGTTTTGCATCACTTATTTAGCAAGTACGACAAAACAATCTTTGTGGATCCAGCAGATAGAGATAAATATACTCCGTTCATTATGTCTTTAAAAAATGCTGAGGTAGTTAGCGATAGCGAGCCTCCATATCTTTTTACTGACAATGTCCTCATTTTCTTAGGTGAGGGGAATAAAGCCTATAAAAAACTCTATGGTAAAGATATTGAGCCGTATGCTGGTGATTTTATGGTGAAGAGTGTTAAGCATCCAATGGCTAATGACAGAATGTCGTATGTGGTTATCAGTAAGGATATGGAGACGACTAAGAAGAACTCAAACCGCGTAAGACACTATGGAAAATACTCATCACTAACTCTAGATAACGGAAGAAGCTACGATAAGGTCATAGATGAATCGGACGCAGGAATAATTATAAATCTTTTAAATGATAAGCAGGGGGTTGCTGTGCAAAAGCCTCTAAGTATAGAAGATATAGTTCGTGAAAATGCTGATACTAAAGTGTTTCTAGTTGGTGAGGTTCACTCAGAGTTTGCTCATCATGAAAACCAACTTAATGTGATTAGGCAGCTACGAAAAAATAATAAAGATGTTGCCATAGGTTTAGAGATGATTCAGCGTCCTTCTCAAAAATATCTCGACGCATACATCGCAGGTGATTTAAGCCAGAAAGAGATGCTTAAAAAGACTGAATACTATAGCAGATGGCGTTTTGACTTTAGGCTTTATAAAAGGATTTTTGACTATGCGAAGGCTAATAAAATACCTCTTGTAGCACTGAACCTAGAGCAAGAGATAACAAAGAAAGTATCCGCAAATGGAATATTCGAACTTAGTGACGAAGACCTAGAGAAGATTCCTTCTGATATTGAGTACACGGGTGGCAAGTATAAAGAGTTTCTGATGAGCATCTTTTCAATGCATAAAGGGGATAAAAACTTCTACCATTTCTATGAAGCACAGCTCCTTTGGGACGAAACAATGGCTGAAACTGCTGCAAATTATATAGCTAAAAATCCAAATAAGACTCTTGTTGTTCTAGCTGGTAACGGTCATCTAAGGTTTGGTCATGGGATCGCTGACAGATTGAAAAGGCGTACCGGTCAGGATTATACTCTTATAGTGCAGGACGAAGATAACGAAGAAGGGATCGCTGACTATATACTCTACCCTGAAAAGATGGAATTCGAAGAATCTCCAAAGATCGGTGTTATGGTTGATGAGACGGATGAAGGTCTGCTAGTGATGAAGGTCATAAACGGTTCTTTCGCAGCGAAAGCTGGTGTTGAAAATGGCGACTATATCATAGAGTTCGGTGGTCAGAAGATATTTAACCTTAATGATATAAGATTGAGCTTATTATTTGCTGAGAATGGTAAAGTTTATACTCTGCTAGTTCGTAGAAACGATAAAGTAGAAAGCCTTAACGTGACTTTCGACGATTAGCGCAGCATTTTACCTTAGGTCTAGATTTTGCCTTAGGACGAGGGTCAATCTTCTTTTTAGCTATAGCTCTGCCAGGCTTTCTGTCAGTTGATGCTGTAAGTATATCTTTCTGTTTGATCTTCGCAGTTGTATCACGTTCGACAAATATCGGTTTACCAGTGAACGGATCTTTACCTGTGTAATACATAAGTGCGGAGTAGGTCGATGGTAGAGGAGTATATATCTGCACCTGTTCAGGGCTGATTTTTAGTTCTTTTGATGCAAATTTCTTTAAGTCTTTCATATCTTCAAGCTCGCATCCAGGGTGGGCAGCGATCATATAGTATGTCAAAAATTGTTTCTTACCGTGTTTCTTAGTCTCTTTATAAAACTCAGCTACAAACTCTTTTAATACATTCTCGTGAGGTTTACCCATAGCGTCAAGAACCTTATTATTGCAGTGTTCAGGTGCTATTTTGAGCTGACCAGAGACAAAGAATCTCACAAGGTTTTCGAGATATTGCTTACCGAATTTTTTATCTTCCATGATAAGGTCGTATCTGATGCCTGAAGCTATGAAAACGCGTTTTATCCCTTCCATTTTACGGATACGTGATAGTAGCGAGTTGTTGAATTTATGATTTACCTGTAGTGACGGACATACCGTAGGGTAGAGACATCTCTTGTCAGCACAACGCCCTTTGTCCTTCTTTTTGCGACACTCTATGCCGTACATGTTAGCCGTTGGTCCACCAACATCGTTGATGATTCCGTTAAAGCCAGGCTTGTCTATATATCTCTGAACCTCTTTCTCTACTGAGGCTTCGGTACGTTCTACTATCCTTGTGCCTTGATGCACAGCGATAGCACAGAAATTACACTCACCGTAGCATCCTCTGTGGGTTGTGACTGAGTTCTTGATGGTCTCCATAGCTTTTACTTTTCCCATCTCAGCATAATATGGGTGAAGGTCGTATGTGTATGGAAGCTCGTAATAACTGTTCAGCTCTACCCTTGTAGGATCCTCTGCTGGTGGGTTTTGTATGAGATATCTAGTGTCTTGCTTTTGAACTAAGCCTTTAGCAGTGATGTAGTCATTGTTCTTATAAAACTCATGAAACATCTTTGTGAAGGTCTCTTTATCACCGACACATTCACTGTGTTCTGGTAATTCTATATAATCTTCAGGAATTTTTGTTGATATATAGCAGAGTCCGTTGATTGTTGAAGGCTCTTTACCAGATGCAAATTCAAGGACAGCTTTTTCACCCATTCCGTAGATGAGATAGTCAGCTTTAGAGTCGAAAAGTATTGATCTACGAAGTTTATCCGTCCATAAATCGTAGTGAGTAAGTCTGCGAAGAGATGCTTCGACACCTGCTATTATAATAGGTGAAGTCTTTTTGAAGTTTTTACGAATAATGTTTGTATATGCGATGACAGCTCTGTCTGGTCGCTTAGTGTTTTCGCCACCGGGTGTAAAATCGTCACTTCGCCTTGGTTTCTTTGAAGCTGTATAGTTAGCCACCATAGAATCAACGCAGCCAGAGGTAACACCCCAGAAAAGCTTAGGCTCACCTAATCTTGCTACATCGTCAGTCTCCATATCAGGTTGTGCGATGATGGCTGTATTGTAGCCTTGTGATTGTAGTAGTCTGCCGATGAGTGCGGCGCCATTATATGGGCTGTCTAAATATGAATCGCCTGAGACGATGATAACATCTGGTCTGTCCCAGCCGAGTTCTTCGATTTCTTGTGTGGTGGTTGGTAAAAAGTTGTTCATATCAATATAGAAGGTAAACGACTTCTAAAAATACGCAAGGTATTTTATTTAAAAAGACTAGAGATTATCTCTTTATACTTCTTTTCAATGTAGTGTCTGCGTTTTTTAAGTGTATTAGTTAGCTCTTCGCCAAGCTTAAAGTCCTTCTCTAAGAATGAGAGGTTGGATAGCTTTTCGTGGGATTTAAATCCTTTCTTGTTGGTGAGAAGCTTATTGATATCCTTTTTTACGTGGTCCATAACATGTTTAGATGTTAGTTCGTGTTTGAATTCGTCAAATTTCTTTTCCATGTGTTCTTTTAGCTTTTCGAGGTCTGGGATAATAAGTGCAGCGAGGTTCTTTTGATCCTGACCAACGAGAACAGCGTCTTTAACAAATGGGAGCATAGTTATAGCTGATTCAATCCTGCTAGGGTCGATGTTCTCGCCATTAGCTAGGACTATGATATCTTTTATCCTGCCAGTAATCTTGAGCTCGCCTGTTAATGTGAGCATTCCTAGATCGCCAGTTCTGAAATATCCGTCTTTGTTGAATGATTTCTCATTCTCCTCTGGTAGATTGTAATACCCTGGGAAGACTTGTGGTCCTTTAACGAGTATCTCCCCTTCAGTTCCTTCTGGGAGGATATTACCGTGTTCATCAGAGATTATAATCTCTGTCTCAGGTACCGCCGGACCAAGAGTTCCGAAAATCTCGCAATTAAGTGCTCGCCCTGCAATAGCTGGTGCACACTCCGTCATTCCGTATGCGTTAACTATACGAAGACCAATAGCGTCAAGCCAGTCCTCAAGATATCCAGGGAGGCTTCCGCCACCGCTGACAGCAAGCCTTAGTTGACCGCCAAACTTTTCCTGAACAGCTTTAAACTTCTTCATTGCAAGTATCTTAAGTGGGCTAAGTGCGATTAACTTAAAGAGAGAACCGAGCTTAAGAAAATATTTTTTAAAGAAAGGTGTTTTTTCAAATTCTGGAAGCTGACCCTTAATGCGTCTGAGTTGTCTATTATATGAAGCGGATGCCCTTACGAGTATTTTGAACATTTTTAGCTTCTTTTCTGACTGTTTCTGTAGTGCATTCATCACTTTCGCGTAGAGTGATTCCCAAACACGTGGAACAGTGGCAACTATAGTAGGCTTATACTCCTCTAGGTCGGCACCGAAAGTTTTAACTGTGGAATAAACTAACGTGGAACCATTTGCCATAGCAACAAGCTCGACTGTCCTCTCGAAGATGTGCCATGCAGGCAGGATAGAGAGCCAGTGATCTTTGTCTGTAAGTTGGATAAGGTCAGGGATGACATCCATGTTATGTATCAGGTTCTTGTTTGTGAGCATAACACCCTTAGGGTAGCCTGTTGTCCCAGAGGTGTAGATGATTGTGAATAAATCTTCGCTCGTGCAGACTTTGCTCTCTTTGAAAATATCGAGTTCTTCTTGAGTATAAGTTCTGTCGCCCATTATTTCGTTATATGTATGTATTTTGCTGAATAATTTTGATTTGTCTTCGCCTTCAACTAAGAATATAGTTTTGAATTTTAGACTCTTTATCATAGGGTTGGCAGTGTCTAAGACTTGCTCTGTCTCGAATATAGCGTAATCGCTACCAGAGTGCTCTGCGATGTATTGCATCTCGTCTAGGGGGGTGTCACTCCCTCTAGGAACTAAGATTGCGCCGAGTGAGGATATAGCGATGTCTGTAACTATCCATGCATATCTGTTATCTGATATGAAGAGTACTTTTGTACCTTTTTTTATCCCATGCTTTTTGAATGTTTTAGAGAGGAGAAAGACATCTTCTAAAAATTTCTTATATGTAACTTGGAATTCTTGATCACCAATCTTGTATTTGTAAGCTATGTTATCTTTGTATTTTTCGCATGTATTAAGAAAGACGCTAAATACCGTTCTTTTATCTTCATTCTTCATAGATTGTACCACCAAGATAAAATATAGTTTAAAAATCATACTATTTGCAAGGTAATAATTTGACGCTCATTATTTTTATGTGAACAAGAAAAAGTGAGTAGTTAGTCTTTTTTATAATTTATTTTTAAAACACAAATTTGATTAAAAAATGCACAAATGCGGTAAGTTGATAAAAACCAAATGTTTTTCCTACTGTAAAAAAATAATTTAAACAATTATTCAACATATTTGTTGAAAAAAAAGTACTTGACACCTCTATCCCAGTAATAACAAGGTTTACTTGTAAAGTGTTGATGATAATGGTTAAAAAAGGAATCTGGGGTGAAAACAAGAATTTTGTGTAGAAAAGTAGTGTTTTTATCAACAGTTTTTCCACAAAAAATGAGATACGTTGTTTTAATACGTATTTTCATTTGTTTAACAAAAAATGTTAAAAAAAAAGCACCTGCTTCTAATGAAACAAGTGCTTATATTTTGAACAGTATTTGTTAATCTAAGCCAAACTCTGATAAAAGCTTGTCTATGTCGTCTTGTGATGCATCATCGACCGCTTCAGGGTTTTGGTCCTGACGCAGTTTAATGAATCCCATAATAGCGCCTATCCTGCCACCAATGTCACTTATTGCTTCTATTACTTTATGTAACTTTTGCTCAGTGATATCTTGGAATTCTAGCGCTTGGAGGACATTGAAGCCCATATTGTCTGCATTTTGTATTCCATCATTTAAACGTTCTAGCTTTTTAAGTATTTGCTTAGAATCTTTTTTATAAACAAGATCTTCAAGATCATTGATCTCATCAACAAACTCTTGATAATAGTTGTTTAGTCCATCTGCATTTTCCATAAGACTGAGAGTTGCATCTTCTGTGGTTTCAGATACTGACTCAAGAGTTGATAAGACATTTGGCAAATGTTCTTTTGATGTAACAAGTGTTGGCTCAATCTCATTAACTCTATCTCTAGTTGATAAGATTAATTTCAATAGTTCGCCAATCTCTGTTTTGACATCTATACCTAAGTTTACGCTCTCGCCATCTATAATTTTTTTAGAGAGTGTTTTTAGCTTATCAAATGTATCGTTGTTTTCTCCTGCACTATCTTCTGCCATAGACTTAAGCTCAGCCATAGGGTCTTCAACTTCTTCAATCTCTTCAGTAGGCTCATCAATGACATCTTCTTCAATGACTTCCTCAGTCTCTTCGAGTATGTCTTCTAAGTCTTCAGGCAATTCAATCTGCTCTTCAATCTCGTCAACGATCTCTTCAACAGGCTCATCAATGACATCTTCTTCAACGACTTCTTCAGTCTCTTCGAGTATGTCTTCTAAGTCTTCAGGCAATTCAATCTGCTCTTCAATCTCGTCAACGATCTCTTCAATAGGCTCATCAATGACATCTTCTTCAACGACTTCTTCAGTCTCTTCGAGTATGTCTTCTATGTCTTCAGGCAATTCAATCTGCTCTTCAATCTCGTCAACGATCTCTTCAATAGGCTCATCAATGACATCTTCTTCAATGACTTCCTCAGTCTCTTCGAGTATGTCTTCTAAGTCTTCAGGCAATTCAATCTGCTCATCGACCTCATCAACGATCTCTTCATCAAGTTCATCGCTAATGTCTTCAAGTGATGCACTGATGTCATCAGGAAGTTCAATTTCCTCATCATCAGCATTAAGGTCGTCTTCGATTATAGATTGTTCAGGTGATTGTTGTGAGTCTTCGGAGGTAGGTTCAGGCTGAGGTTCCTGATTTGGTTCCTCAGCCGTATCTATATCAGTTACTTTTTTTTTTTATTTCTTTCTTCTGTTTCAGCTTCTCTTTTACTAAGTTCTAGTTGGATGAGACTATCAAGTTCATCTTGCACAACGTGACCATCTTCAGAATCCATATTGCTTCCACTCTGGTTAAGAGCGTCGTTTAGGATGTCATCAATATCGCCAGCTGATTCATCTACAGATTCAGATTTTTTTTTTGAATCCTCTTCTGCGGATTTTTGGAGATTAAGTTCATCAGTTTCAGCTTCTCTTTTGGCGAGCTCAAGTGCAATGAGATCGTCTATTGAGGCACCTACTTCGTCATCAGCAGAACCTTCTTCTATTCCGTTATCATCGTCAGATGCTTCAAGAGCTGCTTGCTCAGAAGATTCTTCAGGCTCTGCAAATTCTTGCTCCACTACTGATGCTACGTCTTGGTAGTTCTGCTCAGCAGAAGGGAGAGCCATTTGACCGAGGATAGTCTTTTTAAGGTCACTCTCTATTGTTTTATCATCACTTACGATACTGTCGATATCAAGGAGGATTATAAGTCTCTCCTGATATTTGCAGATACCTAAGATATATTCTTGTCCAACAGAACCTACAAGAGGTGGAGTTGGTTCAACCATACTTTTATTGATGCGAATAACTTCAGTCACTTCGTCAACAACAAAACCTATATTCTCAGTTTCAAACCTGACAACAATAATACGAGTTTCTTTATCGAAATCCATCTTATCTAGTGAAAAACGGATGCGCAAATCTATAACAGGGATAACTTTGCCCCTAAGATTCATAACACCGAGTATAAATGAGTCTGTTCTAGGAACAGATGTTATTTCCACAGTTCTGATAATTTCTTGAATTTTCAATACATCAATAGCGTATTCTTCTTCGCCGAGTTTAAGTCCCACAAGCTGGATGACTTCCATCCCTTCGCCTTGACCTAACTCGTCATAATCAAGTTCTCCGATTGGTTGTAGATTGCTCATTGAGCACCCCTTCTATAGCTTCGTTAAAATATGGCTTCGGATGTCATCCAAACAACGGGAGACATCGCTCTTTAAATTATTCAAGTAAAAAGGTTTCATAAGCTTTATACTTTCGCTTACGCTTATATCATATGGCATAAAACCTAATTTTTCAATATCAATACCAAGATATTTTTTAGTAACACTCTCAAAACCGTAAAAAACATTTAATTCTTTTCTCGTACGAATGACGTTAAGTACTATACCTACCTTATAACTATCTACTATCTCTTGCACTTCTTCAAGTATTTTAGTATTCACCACGCCTATTTCTGTATATATTGAACTTATATTTGGGAATTGCATGCTTTTACTATGAAGTTTCTTGCAAATATCACTCATCTCACGGAATTTTCTGAGATGGAGCTCTATTTTACGATATAATGCTACTTTGAGGAAACCGTATGAATTTTCTAGAGATGTTGGTTCTGCATTCATAAGCATGATCTTTTTATCTGCAAAGTTGAAAAAATCTACAGTGTTAAAGCTTGTTCCGGCGCCAAGGTCTAAAAAGACGTATTTGTAATCAAGCTTTTTTAGTTTGTTTAAAACTTTTAGCTTTTCGAAATTGGTGATGTGCGCCATTCCTAGCACGTCGCTAGATCCACCGATGAAGTCAATTCCTGCTGGGGATTTGGTTATGACGTTATTAATGTCTACTTTATCTTTAAGAAACTCATATAATCCAAGCCCAGGAACTTTTAAACCTATAAAGTCGTGGGTGTTTGCACCACCAAGGTCTGCATCAACTAAAAGTACGTCGTTACCAGCAAATTTAAGTGACATTGATATATTAGATGAGAAGAAGCTTTTACCAACTCCACCTTTTCCACTGGCTACTGCTAGAATTTCTGCCATAAGTTAAACACTATCCTTATATTTCTTAACTAGATAATAAGACAGAATATATGTTATTGCGCCAAGAATCAAGCCAAGCAAGTGAGCCCCGACAAAAAATGGCACTATAAATGTTTTTGCTGTGGTGAAAATTGTACTAAAAGTTAGATCAGAAAAATTAACTGTTATTTCAGCATGTTGCCCTGTGAAGAACTCTCCTGCCTTATAGCACAGGGTATAAATTGGAATAAACGTAAGCGGGTTAGTAATATAAGCACCGACAATTAGAGGATATAGAGGGAGGTTGAAAATAAAAGATAGACCTATGGCTAGAACAGTATGAAAGCCTATATATGGTGAAAAGCCCACTATAACGCCAACAGCTGCTGCAGTGGCGATGCGGTTTGGTGGACAGTCCAGCTGAAGTATTTTTTGTACCTTAACTCTTAATCTGGAAACCATGAATTTAAATACCATTAAAATGAGGAAATGTCTTTATAATATATTATTGTGAATATATTTAATTATTAATTATCTTAATAAGTGGAATTGGATTTTTGTTGATTTGTAAGCAAAAAAACATTGTCAAAACTGTGTATAATAATATTATAGTGTGACAAACAATTGGCTTTGTATTGTAATATTGATTCATTTATTGGATCATTTTTGCTTCATTTGTTTAAACTTAAGTTAGTTAGTCATACTTTATTAGTATATTTGCTGTGCTACATGTTTACGTCATGTGCTTCTTTTGCAAATAGTTGATTTACTGGCTAAAAATAATGAGGTAATATGAAATATGTTGGGAAACAAGATTAGAAAGTTGATTAAACGAAAGGGGATTAAACAGGTCGACGTATGTCGTGCTGTGGGGCTATCTCCTTCGAGGCTTTCAAATTACCTAAGTGGCAGTAGGGAACCAGATCTCGAAACACTTTCAAGGATTGCCAGATTCCTGGAAGTTAAGTTAGATTATTTCGCTTATGGCGATAAAATCGAAAATACTAAAGAGACTGGTGAAAGTATTAAAAACATGAGAGACAAAAGAGGTTTCTCTAAAAACGATCTGGCTACTGTTGCTAAAATTGATGTTCAAGCTTTAACAAGACTAGAGCTTGGGTATGGGGAATTTGAGAGAGATTTAATCGAGAATCTCGCATTATGTCTTACATGCAGTGTATCAGACCTTATTGGAACTGAAGAAGGGTATTCTTTTGAGCAGACTACAGGCATAGCTGCTGAGAAAGAGGCTGTTGTTTACGAACCTTCAGAGCCTGTAATTGATATTACACTTAACGATGTAGAAGATGGCAGATGTGAGATGGAAAAGGGCGCATTTTGGGTTTCTGTTAATGATGGAAGATTTGCTCCTAAGGTGAATGAGACTGATATCTTATTTATCGAAAAGGTTAAAGTTGAATCCATCGGCGATAGAGATGTTGCCCTGTATTTTGATGGTGAGTCATTAAAGTTTATGAGAGCATTCTTGTCTGGAGGCAATGTCCTCTTAGCTCCTGAGGTTGGTGCTGGTGAACCTGTTACTTATAAACAGGACGCTGAGCTTGCTACAGGATGCCGTGTGTACAAGATAAACTGGCACGCTGTTCAATACTAAAACTATAATTTTACTTTGATTTCAGAGATAAAAAAAGCCCGCTCATATGAGTGGGCTTTTTTGTTTAATAACTTAAATCTTACTTAATGTATGATCTTGAGTATTCAGGGTAAGCATCGATACCATGTTCGTGGAAATCGAGACCTTCAAGTTCTTCTTGCTCAGATACACGCATCTTAATAAAAATGTTTACAATTTTAAAAGTAATGAATGACACAGGGAAAGCCCATGCGAAAGCAGCAGCGATACCTATGATCTGAGACATAATAACTGGCTCAAGTGCGCCTGTTTCAAAGTTATAGTTAAAGAGACCAGCAGCAAGAGTACCCCATGCACCACAAACACCGTGTACAGAGATTGCACCAACTGGGTCATCAATTTTAATCTTCTCAAAGAACTGAACAGAGAGAACAACAACAACACCAGATATAAGACCGATGAGGATCGCATATGCAGGAGTTACGTTGTAGCAACCAGCTGTAATACCAACGAGACCAGCAAGAGCACCGTTAAGCGACATACCAGCGTCGAATTTCTTGTAGAACATGTATGTTAGCCACATTGAAGACATAATAGCTGCAGCAGGTGAAAGAGTTGTGTTCACTGCGATGAGTGGGAGTGATGAATCCGCAGCAGTTTAAGAACCAACGTTGAATCCGTACCAGCCGAACCAGAGGATGAATACACCTATAGTTGCAAGTGGGATATTGTGACCAGGTATAGCTCTTGGCTTACCATCTTTAGTGTATTTGCCAATTCTTGGTCCGAGAACGATTGCACCAGCAAGAGCTGCCCAACCACCAATAGAGTGAACTACTGTAGAACCAGCGAAGTCGATAAAACCTATATCTTCTAACCAGCCGTGACCGTGGAAGAGTGAACCCCAAGCCCAGCTACCGTATACAGGATAGATAACCGCTGTCATGATTGCAGAGAAAATGAGGTAAGCTTTAAAGTTTGTTCTTTCTGCAACTGCACCAGAAACGATTGTAGCTGCTGTAGCACAGAATACTGTCTGGAATAGCCAGAAGCAGAGTGTCCAGTTGTCGTTTGGATCCCAGTTAGAGATAAAAAAACCTTCTGTACCAAAAAAACCAGTAGTAGTTGTTCCGAACATGATTGCGAAACCAACTGCCCAGAAAGAGAGTGAACCTATGGAGAAGTCCATAAGGTTTTTCATAATAATGTTAACTGCGTTTTTAGCTCTAGTGAAGCCTGCTTCAACCATAGCAAAACCGAGTTGCATAAAAAAGACCATAAAAGCTGCTATAAGTGTCCAAAGCCAATCAGCATTGGCCTGCACATTTGCAATCTCACTGCTGAGTGACTCAAGAGTAACAGGTTCGTCAGCTGCAAAAGCTGTTGCGCTAAGCCCTGTTATCATGAGAATTGTTAATATTTTTTTATACATAATATTCATCCAGAATTAAATAGAGTCGTTGCCGGTTTCGCCGGTACGTATTCTAAGGGCATCAGCAACATCAAGAACGAATACTTTACCGTCCCCAATTTTTCCTGTTTTAGCAGATTCAGAAACTGCTTTCATACAAGCTTCTGCGATATCATCATTTACGACTATTTCCAACATAACCTTTGGAACGAAGTCTATCTGATATTCTGCGCCACGGTAGAGTTCATGGTGTCCTTTCTGACGACCATAGCCTTTCACTTCATAAACAGTCATACCAGTAACACCTATTGTGTTAAGAGCATCTTTAACTTCGTCAAGCATGTGAGGCTTGACTATTGCTTTGATTAATTTCATTCTTTTCCTCCAATAGAAAAATCTGATTAAACTCCTATAAACAAAAACTGTGCCAAAATTGTTAAATCATTAGTGTCTATGGATAAAGTGATTAAATGTTGATGTGAATGTATTGTTGATAATTGTATTATGAATAAAAAATGCTCAATTTCTGATTAAATATTCACCATTATCTAGCAATTGTTAAAAAATATGATATATTAACTAAACAGGTATCTGCGGGAGCATATGTTGTTAAATAGATATATTGTGTTCAATTTTATTTCTAGCCCTGTTGCGGTTTTTGGTCCTAACGGTGATATCTTATTCACTAATGATGCTTATAAGAAACGTATCAAGAGTATTGAGAATAAGGGCCTGAGTGAAGGTGTTGACTGCAATGAAGGTATTGTCTTTACTACTGATAAAGGGCTTGTTAGGTGCTATCTAGTCTCTTCTGATATCGATGACATAGGTAATGCTGTGTGTATCTTTAAAGAGATTACTCCATTCGTGAGTCGTAAGAGTATGACTGAGATTATTGCTTCCGATAGCGATAGTAAAAATTATGCTCTTCGTAAAATAGTAGAAAAAAATCTAAGAATGTCCAGTCTTATAGATAACCTAGAGTCAGGGATATTTGTTGAAGGCTCTTCTGGAAGCCTAATACAGGTTAATAATAGTTTTCTTAAAATCATTTCAAATACAATTTTTACAGAGCTACCGACCAATGAATATGATGCTGATTTTTATCATAAATTGTTAGCTGGTCTTGTAGATACTGATGATTATATCAAAGTGAAAGATGAAATCATTAGTGGGCATAAAAGCGACACTTATGTTGACGAAGTACGTTTTAAGGATGGTCGTATATACACCCGCACTTTTAAACAGCTTTATGTTGGTGATGAGCCTAAAGGGTATCTATGGAAATTTAAAGATATTACGATACGGAAAGAGTTAGAAAGCTTTAGTATTGAGCTTGAGGCTAACTTGCAAGCATTGGAATCAAATGAGAGTGTTGGCATATACATGGAGTACCGTGGCTATAAATTTGTAAATAAGGGTTTAGAGCAATTATTAGAAGCAGATAGAGATAGCCTTATGTGCCGTGGACTTAAAGAATACCTTGGGTTTGATCTACATGCTGGTGCTTGTGGTGAAGTTTTTAATAAGACTATAGAATTTAAACAAAAAGATGGAACACCTATATATTTGGATATTGTCTCTGATTGCGTCTCAATAGAAGGGAGCCCTGCTCACGTAATTACACTTAAAGACTGCACAGAGAATGTTCTCCTACATAAAGACCTTGAGAGGAATGAGAGTAGGTTTAGAAACATATTCGAAAAGAATTTAGCTGTTATGCTGATATTTGATTCAACGACAATGAAGATTACAAATGCAAATCAGAGTGCTATTAAATTTTATGGCAAAAATATAGATGAGCTTCAAGGCTATGGGATGTGTGACATTACAATAGTCGAAAACATGAGCGAATGTGCTGATAAACTTAGTGATATCGTTCTGACAGGTACAGGAAAAAGGATATCTGCTCATCAGAAGGTTGCTGACGGTAGCATAAGAAATGTTGAACTCCTTATTTCGCCACTGAGTAAGAATGAGGATAATCTACTTTTCGTTATTGTTGACGATGTGCATGACAGAGTTAGGTATGAAAAAGAGCTAGAGAACCTAAATGAGAATCTTATCCAATTGGTAGAAAAGGAAGCTGTAAAGCGTAGAAGGCAAGAAGAACTCCTAATGGAGAAGAGCAGGCTTGCTGAGATGGGGGAGATGATAGGTAATATCGCTCATCAATGGCGTCAGCCTCTTAGTTCACTCGCTTTTCTTATTCAAGATTTGACAGATGCATCTGCACACAATGAGATAAATGATGAGTATATTCAGGATGTTGTAAGTAAAGGTATGGGACAGATAGATTATATGTCCAAGACTATAGATGATTTTAGAGATTTCTTTAAACCTTGTAAAAAAGAGACTGTCTTTGATGATAAGAAGGATATAGGGCAGGTATTATCAATATTTTTACCGCAGGTAAAAAATAGTGATATAGATCTACATGTTTCATGCAGTTGTGAGAATGGCTCTAGTTCAGAGATGAATACGGATACTCTGACATTTTGCGAAGACCACGCAATACTTATTAAAGGGTATGCAAACCAGTTCAAACAGGTTCTTCTTAACCTACTTGCTAATTCAAGGCATGCTGTTTTGAAATCAGTTGAGAAACGTATTGATGTGAAACTTAATGCTAATGACAAAAAGGTATTTATCATTGTTGAAGATAGCGGTGGTGGTATTCCTGAACACGTAATATCTAATGTGTTCGATCCATACTTCACAACCAAGACAGAAGAGGGCGGAACAGGTATTGGTCTTTATATGTCTAAAGCTATTGTAGAGGATAACCTCGGAGGCACCCTCAAAGTCGAAAATATCGATGGAGGATGCCGTTTTACAATCGAGGTTGATAGGGTTAAGGGTTAGTTTCTGATATAGCCTAAATGATTGCCCTGAGTATTTATGGCTGGGCTGAGTGTTGAGTAGGTGGTACCCACTGCTTCGATAAAACCACTATTTGCGGCGTACAAATCTTTTGTCGTATTCCCTGTGGCTGTTGCATGATCTATAAACACTTCTGACTGGTTAATACAATAGACCCCATAGGTTGTATTGCTTTGAGTAATCATCGAGCTCTTATTGGCTATGATCACAGAATTTCCATTTGCAAAAAGACCTATACTATTACTTGTTATTGAACATGAACCAGATATCTGGCTTAACGATCCCATATCAGTAAGCAATCCAGATTCAGAATTGTAAGATGCGGTATAGCTATTGATTGTTAATTGCGAGATATTTGAGACCTCAATACCTCTAAAACAGTTATGTGCTTCTAATTTGCCAGCAACTACTCCACTATTATTACTTACCATTAGTCCACGTCTATAAACTGTTTGTCCATTTAAAGGATAGTTCACTTCATCGTTATGACCTAATATCTTAAAGCCACTAATGTAGCCAAGTTCCCTTTTATTAATGGATATTACGTTATTGCTTACAGGGTTCCATATGGTGCAAGCGGTTGGGTTTGTTTCATTCCCTATGATCTTCAGATTTGCTGAGTCAGGATGGTTGATTACTATTTCTTCTGTATAGGTGTATGTCCCATCAGCGACTTGGATAGTGACGATTGCGTTATCTTTGATGCGGAATGCTGATAGAAAATCTAGAGCCTCATTTATGTCTGCATATTCCGCAGGAACATTGAGTGTCATGTCCTCTGTGATGAACGCATTGTCTGATATGAGTATCCCCCCAGCTGTTGTCCCGTCGCCCACATAGAGCTTCTTGTCGTCTGTTGTGAATAGTAGTTCCGCTACGTCTGGTGTTACGTTAAGCCTGTTTGCTTCGAGTTCTCTTCTGTTTTTGATAGTTGCTAACATATTGTTCTCCATTTTTTTAAATTTGTGATTAGTTTCTTATGTATGCCGCGTGGTTGCCGAAAGTATGAAGAGGTGGAGATATATTCGATGGCATTGTGCCTGTGTTTTGAACAAAACCTCCATTAGCCGCATAGATAGCTGTGATACTTCCTCCGAGTGAAGCGTAGTCAGCTGGCACGTTTAAAGTCATATCTTCTGTGATAAATGCATTATCTGATATGAGGATACCGCCATGTGTTGTTCCGTCGCCCACATAGAGCTTCTTGTCATCTGTTGTGAATAACAGTTCCGCAACGTCTGGTGTTACTGAGAGTCTTTCATCTTCTGGTAGATTCTTATTTTGCATTTTTGAAATCATCATAATTATTTCCTTATTTGAAATATTTGAATGCAACCTCCATCCAGAATTCTGGACAGAGGTTGATAGGGTTAAAGCTTAGTTTCTGATATAACCTAAATGGTTGCCCTGAGTCTTTAGGGCTGGGCTGAGTGTTTAGTAGGTTGTGCCATTTGCTTGGATAAAACCATCATTAGCAGTGTATAAGGTATACGGACCTTGGTTATAGAGCAGGTTTGCATAGTTCAGGCTTGCAAAGCCGTTATTAATACATGTTAATCCTGAAATCCTGTTATATTGAATTAGCATTGCATTTTGAGGAGTTGGTCCTGATTCATCTGCAAAGAAAGAGGAATTTGCTCCTATGTAGACACCATCAGCATTACTTGCAATATTGCATGATTGCGAAATGTAAAACATTGAATTTATATTTACTAAAATTCCGCTTCCTACGCAGTCTTTTATACCTAAATTATCAACTACAAACTCAGAATTATATGCAACTTCAACACCGCAATAGCATTTTGATATTTCAATATTTCCTGCTTTAACAACAGAACCAGAATGAACACCTAGACCTCTCCTGTATACAGTAGGTGAAGGATTATCACTTGATTGTGGATTGACTCCTGAAATGAAAAAACCACTAATGAGCCCCAACTGTCCTCTATTCACTCTAAAGACAAAGTCACTGGTAGAGTTCCATATTATGCACTGGTTATGGTAAACAGGATTGCCTATAATTTGTAGGCTCTTAGCATCAGGGTGATCGATGAAAATTTCAGTACTGTATTCATATGTGCCATCAGCTACCTGGATAGTTACGGTTGCATTGTCCTTGATGCGGAATGCTGATAGGAAATCGAGAGCTTCGTTGATGTCTGCGTAGTCAGCTGGCACGTTTAAAGTCATATCTTCTGTGATAAATGCATTATCTGATATGAGGATACCGCCAAGTGTTGTTCCATCGCCCACATAGAGCTTCTTGTCGTCTGTTGTGAATAGTAGTTCCGCAACGTCTGGTGTTACTGAGAGTCTTTCATTTTCGAGTAGGTTTCTATTTTGATATTTTACTAAAGCCATATTATTTTCTCCGAGATAGTGGTGGTTTTTAATGCAACCCCCATCCAGAATTCTGGACAGAGGTTGATAGGGTTAAAGCTTAGTTTCTGATATAACCTAAATGATTGCCCTGAGTATTTATGGCTGGACTGAGGTTGTTGCAAGTTGTTGAAATAGCGCTTACAAAGCTGGAGTTTTCTGAATAAATATCCAGTGTAGTGTTTCCTGTTATTATGCTTGAATTTAGAAAAGCAGCAGAATCGTTTGTACAGAATACCCCATAACTATTATTGTTAAATAGCATAGTGTTTTTATCAGCTGTAAATATAGAATTTGCATTAATAAGCACACCCGTATTGTTATTTGCGATATTGCAAGACGTCTTTATTCTGCATTGTGAGTTTTCACTAACTATCATACCTGAGTTTGAATTACTGTAAGCCATGAATTGATTAATTAATAATCTTGCTCCTAAAGAGACAACTACACCTCGGAAGCAGTTGTCAGTTCTGATTGCTCCAGCAGTCGCCCTTCCTCCGTTTGTTATCATAAAACCAATTCGATTGATATTTATCCCGTTTGGGTAGTCTATTGAATTACTTTGACCATTGAAATAGAAGCCATCAATATAATTAAGAAGCACACCCTCGATTTTCAGAATGCTTGAGCTGACTGGATTCCATATTTGACATAGAGTTGGATCTGTTTCATTTCCTATGATCTTCAGATTTGCTGAGTCAGGATGGTTTATTACTATCTCTTCAGTATAGGTGTATGTGCCATCAGCAACTTGGATAGTGACGATTGCGTTGTCCTTAATACGGAATGCTGAGAGGAAATCTAGAGCTTCATTGATGTCAGTATAGTCAGCAGGTACATTTAGAGTCATGTCCTCTGTGATGAACGCATTGTCTGATATGAGTATCCCCCCAGCTGTTGTTCCGTCGCCCACATAGAGCTTCTTGTCGTCTGTTGTAAATAGTAGTTCCGCTACGTCTGGTGTTACTGAGAGTCTTTCATTTTCGGGTAGATTCTTATTTTGGAATTTTGAAATCATCATCATTATTTTCCTTATTTTAAATATTTTTTTTAATGCAACCTCCATAAAGAATTCTGGACAGAGGTTGCTATTGTTAGGTTTGATTTATTGAGATTTCTGTGTGGCTGTTTTGAGGAGATATATTACTGTTTTGGGTCGCATTCAGCAATGATATGCCTACCCGAGATTATCTCAGCATGGATATCTCTACCAAGTTTCTCACAGTCACTTGCCATTGCAGCAAATGGAATCCATCCAAATTGTGGATGGTTATACTCGCACTCAAAGACGTTCTCGTAAGCTGTTTTTTTAACATTTCTAATTTCCATATTTATTCTCCTTAAGCTATACGCATAAATATTGTTACTTGACCTGTTCCAATGTCGTAACTTTTGACGTACCCTAAACATCTCCATGTGCCACTAACAGTTCCGTATGATTCTCCACTGCATGATGCAGGTTGCAAAGCAACACCCACTACCATTGTTCCATATGAAATATCATATAAACTTAGATTCACTTTTCCTAACATGAGTGAACCAACCTCACCGGCTGGAGGCACGTTGTTTGCAAGCATGGCATCACTCTCTGCTTTGGTGTAATACCTTGTATCGTGTGTATGGCTGTCGTTAGCTACAGTGGAATTGATGCTGATATTTGCTCCGCCGTTAAATGTGGCTGAACCAGTTACGTCACCATCAAGAGAAATACTCCTAGCTGTTTGCAGTGTTGTGGCAGTTGTTGCGTAGTCCGCCTTTGCCACATCCAGAACGATATCAGCGTCAGCGCTACCGTCAAATGAAGCTGAGCCAGTCGCGTCACCACTGATGCTGATAGTTCTAGCAGTTTCAAGCTTAACGGCATTTGCAGCTAAGTCAGCAGTGTTTGCGTGGTTGACACTAAGTGTGCTTTGTGCGGAATATACGATAAAATCAGAGGCATCTACGCCCCCCAGTGAGCTAGCGTTTATTTCGTTTCCTCCATAGGTAACTCCGTCACCTATATAAAACTTTTTACTATCAATACAGTAGTACTGCTCTCCTATATCTAGTAGGATTGCGAGTCTTTCAGAGTCTGATCCGTGTGAGATTTGTAGTTTTGAGTCCATGTTTGATACTCCTTATGTTATTGTGGCGATATGCCACTTTATAGCTGTTGTTATCCATGCTGTTTATCAGCGAATTCATCGATCCTTTCGTGAATCCTGTTAATATCCGCATGTAGTAATTCATGCTTATGTTTACACTCATTTTTCGCCACATAATCACGAGCAAGGATGACATTTGTCCTTTCTTGTCCTTTGCGTAGGTCATTCATAGATTTCCAGATTGGGATTAATACGATACTGACCAAACTACCTATTGTTTGAATTATGTCTGATAGCTCTATGCTCATTTAGATATCCATAGGTTTCGGATATTTGTCTTTGATAGATTGAATGGTGTCAGCCCATACGGTCGTTCCGTTCACAGAGTCCCAGTATTGCATGTCGAGCTGTTCAGCCAGTGACGGATACTCCGCTTGTCTAAGCTCAATATAAGTTGGTTCTGGTTCTTGATAAACATCAGGCGTATTGCCTTCGGCTATCCAAGCTTGAACTGCTGAGTCTTGTAAGTAGTCACCATTTACTGATGTTTTTTTCCCGTTCTCGTAATCTTTAACGTAGTATCCAGCATGTAATATTACTTTCATTTTATAGCTCCGTTGATACTTCAATATATGCATCAGAGTCATTGTTCGGCATTAACTGGTACATAGCCCCTTGAGTCAGTCCAGAAGCGACATTGCCCCTTACACACAAACTCTCTTTATTACTAGTTAATCCACCAACAACCATACCAGTTACAGGTAGCAATCCACTATTGGGATTATAGAGAGCAAAAGCCCCACTATAAGTTATTGTTGTTGGCTTAATTCTTGGTGATGTTTTAAGGTTAAGTATCACATCACATGTGACTGTGTTTGCGGCTAAGCCATTGCCTAATCTTGGAAAGGTAGATGTTGCGTCATCAGTGTCATTACGATAAGGCAAGTATCTTTGACACTTAACAAGCTCTGTTGCAGGGTCTACAGGTATACGAATATCATTGTACCCAAGCTTAGTGGCTGTAAAATAAAGGTCTGCTGTATGGTTACATACTACATTAGGATAATTAGTACCTGCTTGTTTAAATAAGTTAATAATACAAACAGCACCACTTCCTATTGTCTTACCTACGGGTGGGGTTATTGGTACTGAAATAGTGGACTCACCACTTGGTATACTGATTACACTTTCTGAGATTGTTTCAGGAGTAGAGCCACCAGCACCATAATTATAATAAACCTGATAAGCTACATCTCCGCCAGTAGGTGAATACACATCTGTCACAAGGTTAGTGGAGTTGATTAAATCTAAATCAAGTTCCAGTGTTGTCTTATCTGAAATATACTCAGCTCCATTACCTCCAGTCACTGCACCACTTAATTTGTTCCATTGTTTATTATTAAGTGTTACATTTTCACCTGATGCCGTAGACGTGCCAGTACCAGTATTGCCACCTAGCTTAAATCTGTCACATATAAACTCGTTAAAAGAAGTAACGACCCCATTAAGACGCTGGTCTATATTTCTGTCAGGGTTGATTACTGCGTTATAGCTAGCTTTAGCTATCTCCGCTTTCTCAGCATCAGTCAACCCTGAACCACCCGCCATATTAACCTTTAATGCTGGGCCTTCTGTTTCGTCGAGTACCATATTTAGTACTTCGCCATCAGTTTTGAAGATGGTTTTTAGTGAATTGTCGTCACTGTCGAATACAGCGTTAAGTATCTCTCGAACACTTCTATAGCTCATAGTTTTCCTCCATTTATCTCTTTTTTATGTATATTTCGTTGTTGAAATCTGTTGGAGTTCCATCTGTAAGTAGTGGTCCACCATTTGAATTTGTGTCTATGGTTATTAGTTGGTCTATAGGTGTATTAGCCCCTTCAGATGTCTTCAGAATTACTTTGCTTATATTGTCAGCAGTACCTATATAGTTAGTGCTGCTGTCCGCTGAAAAAACACCAGCCTCTGAGATATCTATATTGCCAAGTGATATGTTGCCGATCTGCTCATCTGTTCCAGAAAGTACGATCTGATCAGACAGGGCGAGTCCTGTCGCTTGGGAATATTCACCTGTTACATTCACCTCAGCACTAGCAAGTTTGATGTGTGTTCCTGTTGATGTGTATAGATAGAAATCGAATTCTACCCTTCCTGATTCTTGTGGTTGCCAGTTGTAATAGGTGTTGATCTGATAAATCATGCTCCCCCAGCCAGTGACTGGATGTACGCATAAACTAAGAATGTTTGAACGTGTACCATTAAAGACATGCCAGTTTGTCTCGTTGTTTAGTGTGGAATAGATTAACTCGCCATTGAAATACATCTGAGTATATCTATTCATTTTGCCGTCTATCCAGTGGATTTGATATGACACAAAACCTGTGCTGATATCAGCGTCTGGCTGGTTTATGTATGTGGTGATTTCTACACTGTCATTGGTCAGTGCGAGTTCCTTATACCTGTCGTAAAAGAGCGAGTTGCCAACCTTATTAAAGACAGAATTGTCTATGTCTAGAAAGTAATCATCTATTTCTGATCTAAAGAGAAGGGCAGGTGTCTTTATACATGGCCAAAGCTCATCCTTGAAGCCGATGATATGTGATGGAGAACCTTTATAGAATCTCACAACTACCTCATCACCTTTACAAAAGGCACTTGAAGACCTCTCTAGTGAGCCGTTAGATTGTTCTGATCCTGCTGATGGGCAGTTATAAAAGATAGGGACAGATTGGTAGATAGTTCCGCAGTCAATGATAGCTGTATCATTAAGGTAGTCAACTTCTGTGACGTAACCAGTTTGAAAACTGATGTTTTCCACTGGGTCTAAAGTATTGTTGCTGTATAGTTTATATGACATTTTTATACCCTTATACGTAGAAATAATCTTGTGTGATGCGGTCGTTAGTTTCTGACAGCGTGTCTGTTGTGCATGTTTGGTCTAGGTTTTGATCTGGGATGAGTGGTGATTCATTTATCCCTCTGATGACAGTAACTCTGGAATCAAGCTCATAAACAGAGGAGTCGACCGACTTTAACCAATAAACCTCACCTCGGTACTCCACAGCAAAACGCAACCTAGTATCAAATATCCACTCATCACTTAGTTGCACTCCAATGCCACCTTCGCTGGGCTGATATTCGTATGTATATCCAAGTTCAGGTTGCGCAGGGTTGTTATAAACTTTTACTCGGTCGACTAAGCCACAACCGATAAAGGTTGCTGTCGTGAATATGTTGGTTTGGAAATCTATAACACCAAGCAGATGATATTCTTCAAATCCGTTCACCTTATAGGAAACAGAAACTACTTCTCCTGGGATGAGGTGAGTGTCATCAAGGTGAGTCTTATGAGGCACATAACCACCAGCATCGAATGTCAATGCAAGAGACTCGCCATCTGTCTCCCCTACGTGACTAGGTGTTGAATAGCTAAGTGCGTTGTCTGGATAGCTTGTGAGAAACTTTTCCACTGCACAATGCTCTGGGAGTGGCAAGAGAGCTATAATTTCACTGCCAACCCTAGACCATGGGACATTCATTTCCAATGGGTCAAAATCTTAACAACTAGGTGTCGATAGTAAGCAAGCTTCGTCATCGCCATCTGCTAAAATGTATGCAGAGAGGCTGAGAGTATCGAAGCCAACTTGTGTCATGTATGCATCTATCTGAGTGTACTGACTGCTTATCTGGACATCTTTTGATACGAGCACACCGTTGATATAAGTTTTAACTGTGCCGCTAATGGTCTCATCAGTCTCAGTAATGCTTTTAGGCTTGCAGGTCTTGCCGTAACATACCCCTTTGGGCTGATAAACAGCTTTGCAAATGTATATGTCTAAGGACTGGTATCTGTCTTGTGTTGTTCCCATTATTCCACCGTAAAGGAGTCGTTTCTGATGTTGTCTTCGTCTGTTGGTTGATAACCGTCTTTGGTTATCTTTAGTGCGTATGTCCCTTTTTTCATACTGCCTAGGCGGATGATACCGCTGGCATCACTCTTGCCTATGTAGCGTTCGTTTATGTATATGGTTGCGTCAGGCAAGGTGTCTTTTGTGCAGGCATCACGTATGGTCATTACAACGTCTTTTTCATAAATATCTGTCTGGTAACCGTCGGTGAAATCTACTAAGAAATCCCCCTCAAGTCCCAAACCCTTTGCAGTTACAAGGATGTAAGTAGGTTGAAATGAGATGATGTCAACTAGGTCGTAGCTAGTATCGTAGGTCACCTTGAGCACACCAGTAGTTTTGGCAGGCAAAACAAGCCTATTGCCGAATATCGCTGGCTTGCCCGTCCCTGTCCCTTCCCATACAGATGACACTAGCTTATCTATGAAGTATGTAGTCTTAGCTTCAGACGAATCTCTGAATGCAAGATATTCTGTGTATGTCTGGGAGAGTCCACTCAGGTAAATTTTTGCATTTCCGTTTGTCGTTGAGATTGCTGGTGACATGCCACCTGGGTAGAGCTTTAGCCTTGCTCGCTCTTCAGGGGCAAAGATCGTCTTGCCAGCATTTTCATCAGGTTCCAAGACAAAACGAAAATTATTTAGCCCAATATTTTGATTCGTGAAGGTGATTTTAGTATTAGACATCAAGGCTCCTCACGTAGACAATTACTGGATACTCATCAATATCTTTCTTGCTAAGGGTTAGTCCAAATAGCCTATAGCTTGTCTGGTAGCTTATTGATGCCATTGCAATATTATCGTCTGCCACTGATGGGGCTTCAGATGACCTTACAGAATATGGATCGATCATTGTGATACTGCCTAGAGAGTTACCTAGCCATTCATAGCCATAGATGTTTTTGATAGGCTTACCTGTAGCTGCTGAACTCTCACTGATGAAGGTTGTAATTTCACCTGTAATTATGTCACTAAAAAGCCCAAGATCAGAGATGTCACCATCGGTAGATATCGCCTGAATAGTGTCAGGTTCATGGGAGTAAACTCGAAAATATGCAGTGTCGCCATATCTGAATTTTGTCTTTGTTTTATCTGTGTAATCCTTGTTTCTCTCTTGGTCGCTTTCTATACTTATCTGCTTGTCATCCTCTTCGGTCACAAAGCTAACTGTTACTTTTGCCACTGTAGAACCTCCAGCTTGTTTGTTATTTTGATTGGGTTACTATCTATATGGATACTGGCTCCTATTAGGGGACCTGTGCCGTATTTCGATTTAATATTGAGCCCTGAAGTCGTATTTATTATGTTGTCGTGTGTGGTTACTAGGGTAGTTTTATTAGCCTCAGAGTGTAGGAATGTCTTTGCTCTGTTGATGGCTGTTGTGTGGTCGCATATTGACTCCTCTACGAGTTTCTTCACGTCACCTGTTTCTCCAGTGAGGAGGTATGCGATGTTTTCTAAATAGACGCAAAATGTCATGTCTGAAGCTATGTTTGATGTTATTTCGTATAGATCGTAGGTCGTTAGGTATCTTACTGCCATCATTTGGCATGAAGAATCGCTGACCACTCTTTTACCAGTGGCAGTGACGCCTTCAGTGAGTGTGGTATTGGCTGGTTTTGAAAGTTTACCAATACCATTTTCAAAGAAGACATCTTCGGTGATCTCTTCAGTAATGCTTTTTTGTAGGGCTTTTAGTGATGTTGCATTTGTATTGAGAGTTTTACCTAGAGAACCATAAACTCTTAGGCTGATTTGTCCGCCAATCTTTTTCTTTCTGATTGATGGCTCGATGGTGATATAGTCGTCGCCCCTCTTGCCATAGATTACTTCTACGCATGAATATCGCTTTTTTGGTTCCACCTTTATCCAGTCGAGAATATTTGATGGTTCGTATGTCGGGTTTGACTTAGAGGTGTTGAATATAAGGTTATTTGAAGGCAGCTGCCTTGCGTAGTTACCAGATGCTTCTGAGAGCTTTCTTGCGAATTTATAAGAAGAATAACTACCGTTAATGCTAGCTGATAAGAACTGATCACCAGCAAATATAATATCTCCAAACTGAGCTACAGCATCTGTTGCCAGCTGATAGTTGTATGAAATGATCTTTTTGCGACTAGTTGCCATAGACTCCGCCTCTATCTCTATCCCCTTGTAAGATGACGTAGATGAGGTGGTAGTGAAGTTGTAGTCGATATCGTTTATTGAGATTAAAAGCTCTGTTGGGATACTATTTAGAAAGCTGAAGCTGGCATTTAGTGACATCGGCTTATTATTCCCAAATAAAGTCAAACTCGCCTTTTTCAACTTGGTTGTAATCTCTATCCCGTCAGCATACACAGTGAGGGTGTCATCTATTAGCTTAGTTGTAGCTTGAGGAAACGCGATATCTATAGAGCCTTGTAAGTTGTTTTTGGTTAAAGGTGTAGATATGTTTATAGTGTTAGCTAAACTTGAGTTACCTATAGTGTTGTCTATTGATAGAGTATTGTTTGTGAGATCAGATAGTTGGGTTGATATATCAACTGAGTGATCAAATCCGCAGGTGTTGATAAGCTTAACTGATTCGGTGGCTGTATCCATACCAGAAAGAGAGAAACTACATTCTATTGTTTCATATATAGACTCAGTGTGTGACGGATTTATCTCAAAAACCCCTCCTTCTGAGAGGATAGATATAACATTTATACTGTTTGTAATAGAAAGATCACTCATAAATTCTACTCCTCCACCTGCTAATTAATCTATTTGCCAATCAAGATTGAAACTATTATTAGGCTCGTGGGCACAGCCAGCAGGGACGACCTCTTTTATCCAAAAGCCAGCAGAAGCTGGAGATGTGCTAATTGTTATAGTGTTGCCAGCCTCGAAGAGCCCAGACCAACTAGCTACTGGGATAGAGAAATACGGCTGTCCTGTTTTGCTGTTTACAGGTGAATAATCTGACCCTGTTGTGCCTGAACCTAACGCACCAGATTCGACACCAGAGACGTGGAAACTGAAAGAGCTGTCGAAAGTGATAGAGTAGGTGTCTTCCTCTGTGCCAGAGTTATAGAGAGTGATAAGGCTTTCGTCAAAGCCACCTCCAGCACTGGTTACTACAACAGATTGAAGAGATGGTACAAGATCGCCAGCTTCAATCATCACGCCAACGCTTGTAGTGATAGCTGTGAAATTTTCAGGTAGTTGGCTATCAAGCTGGATAGTCGCAATGTTACCGCTCCAAGTGGAGCAAGGTGCAGTTTGGGATGTTCTGATATTGTGTGAGGCTCCTTGGTCATCTTTGATGATAAGGAGTGCATTCTCTTTGATTGTGTAGTCGTTACTTTTAAAGGTTACCTGTATCGACGTGTCGCCAGCTGTCCTGTTAAAGGCTAGCAGACCGCAACCTGTCCAGTCCTCTTCGATTATGTCTAGCTTTGTATCTGTGTTTGTAGCTTGTTTGATGTAGAACCTATCTTCACCGTTCCCTGGAGAGCTGATAGCAACTGATGCACCGTAGGCTGTTTCGCCTGATTGGTTCATGTTCGCTATAAATGCTTTACGGTATCTTACAACTCCATCTGCTCTCTCTGTGGATGTTACCCTAGGGAGTAGGTTAAACTTAACCCCTGAGATGACTGCGGCAGCTAGGTCGACTCTTCCGCCATTAGTATCTGTATCTGAAATATTTTCTGGTTTTAATATCTTAATGTCAGTTTGGTTCATTCTATACCTCCAGTAGCTTTATCATTCCGTAGTAGCTGTCGCCTGATTCTTGAACTTGTTTTGCACTAATAGGCTTAAGTTCTAAGGGGCTATCTTCATGCCTGAACACAGCTTGCATCTGTCTATCGTTAATACTTAAGTGGACTATCCCACCATTATCAGCCAAGGCTTTAAGCTCTGAGACAGTTTGCCTTGTTAGCTCGCCTGCGATTTTTGGTATATATATGTCTATACGTCTGTCGTATCCGCTGGAGTAGACCAGCTTATTCCCCTCTGTACATGTTTCGATGTTGGAGATTGGCATGCCGTATTCCATCTCATTGTGCCAAATAGAGCAGTCAGGCATGGTTATGCCAGCAATGGCTATCATGATTTGCACCCCACAAAATCAATTTTGAGCTTATAGAGAGATGAGCGTTTGTTGTCTCCGCTTGTTAGCTCTCTGTTGATGTTTGTCGGTTCCAGCTGAGTTAGCGAATCTATTACGAGCTGGATGTCATCGCTCAAGTCGTTCACCCCAATAGTGAGAAACTTCATATAAATGGCGAAACTGTATTCGGTGAGTTGCACCCCTTGATCCTCTATCGTTTTGGAACTCTCCATTGATATAGATGCAGCAGGTTCACGCATGATAGTGCTGTCACGTCTATCGTCAGATGGGGTATACACGGAGTCAAATACACCACAGTTTTCGAGTGTTGTTTTTATATGTTGTTTTATCTGCTGTTCGGTTTTCATCTAATACCCCTTCCAGTTGGAGCTACCTGTGGCTACCTCAGAAAAAACTTTACCAGTAGGTTTCTCACTCTCTTGCACGGGGGCGAGTGGAGATAGAATCTCGTTACACTCTTTTTTATAATTTTCGGCTGTTTCCCATTCCGCAGCAAAGATGTACATCTGTGCTATTGTCCATTTTTTTACAGCCAGCCTGAGTACAGGGTCATCTTCGTCATATTCGATACCGAATCTTTCAGCAACAAGCCCAATATATGCTCTCGCTGATTCGAGAGATTCTTCTACTATAGAGTCGTCGCCTCGGCATATTGCGTCATAATCTTCGGTCAGGAAGCTATCTTGGATCTCATAAATATCTATTAACATTAGTTACCTCGAGATATTTGGGGCGCAAAAGAATGCGCCCCGACTTAATGAGGGAGTGGTTTATGCCTATACGGCAGTGGTCCAGCAGATTCCCTTTGTGAATGGGACAGGGAGCGGTTTACTCTCTGCTATAATCTCGATGCTGGATGATCTTGGGTCTCTTACGTGTTTTACGAAAAATGGCATAGCTGTGAGGTTACTGTCGAGGTCGTCGATGACAGCGTAAACCATCTCGAATGGTGCATCGGATGCGAATGCCATAACCTTGTCAGTGTCAACAACTTTAACCTGTGAGCCAGTTGCTAGATCCGTGTATGAGCTGTTCATAAGCTGAACACTAAAGCCTGCTACATTTATTGTTTTAGCGTCGATGATTCCAGATATAGAGCTGTTACTAATATCCTGAACAACTTTAGCAAGTGCCATGAAAGCGTCCTGACCAGCCCAGAATTTAATCTCTGAACCGTAGTGAGTTTCCGCCTGAATATTCGCTTCCATAGAGATGAGGTCAGCGAGGATAGAATCGAGTGTGATACCTGCATCTGTCCATGCTGTCCCTGTAGAATGGGAGAGTGTAGTGCCGAAATCGACGCTATATGTACCAAAACCACCATCCATTGCCATAGGGTAGGCGATAGAGCCTTTGAGTGACTGGGCTGCCATAGCCTCTGTTGATGCCCTTACGATACGGCGAAGTCTGTCGATTTTGTTGTTTACTAGAAGCTCTACGCCTGTGTCGTCGAGTAGCTTAAGGTTATTTACGTCGAAACCGTTGAGCCTTTCTGATGGTCTGAATGGCTGTGGTTCGATGTGGGTAATGTTAAAAGAATCTTCATAAACAGGAACAGGTTCTCCGCCCCTTTTTGTTATAGCGATGTTCTTAACTACTTGCTGAAGATCGCTCACTGAAACTGTTGGCAGGGGGTGGTTTCTGCGCTTGTCTTCAGTGTAGATAGAGTCCATAACTGGAGACTTAAGCTCTGGCATAGATGTGAGAGCTTTGATTATTGAGTCTGTTGTAAAAAAATTACTAAGATCGAGCTGTATCATTAATATCCTCCTAGAATGACCAGATAAGTGTGCTAGATTCGAGAGTTGCAATTTCGTTTGCAGAAGCAGTGATACCCTTAGTGAGAAGACTCTTTGCTACTACTGTTCCGTGAACAAGGACGCTACCTATAGAGTCTTTTTCTGTGTCAACATCTGCCATACATACGCCTACTGGTGTGGCTTCTGATGTGCCAGCTGCGGGGTCGAAAGAGACTATGTCTTCATTTGCATCGAGTGCGAGAATCTCGCCACTCTTGATGATTCCGTTGTCTGCCTTGAACTGCTTCATACGAGCTACTGCTGGATGTCTGTCGTCGATTACTGATTTGTCTGTGATGGTCTGCTGACCAACAACTCCGTTAAGTGTTGCCATTAAATCCTCCTATATTTTGCGAAAAAATGATGTTTGCATTTCCGCTCTTTTTGCACTGAATTTTTCAGAGAGACCCTCTCTGACTGGTGTTTTTACTGATTCGAATATTTGAGATAAGAACTCTACAGTTTCAGGCCCTTGTTTGTCTGACATGAGTTTGTCTGCGAATTGGATAAGCTCTTCCCTCTTGCCGAATGGGAGCTTGCCAGAAGTGACATCAGATAGTCTCTTTATCGCTTGATTCTTCTTTTCTATACGTAGGCTTGTGTATTCAGCCAGATCTATGTCAGATAAAAGAAAACTGCATGTGCCTTGTGGAACTGCGAATGTGATAATGTCTGTTTGGTCACCCATTTCGATTATCTGTAAGTCTTTGATCATTGGTGGGACAGCACCTAAAAATGCTACATGGTGTAGATACATCTTTTCTTCTGAATCTTTTCCAGCTCCAATGCTCCAGTTTTTGTATTTACCATCAGAGATGGATGTCTCAAGCTCTTCGCCAAGTTCAATCTCACCTATGAGAGTGCTTTCGTCTTCTGATAGGCTGAGTAACTTAACCCACCCATAAGCAGGCATGCTGTCATCGAGTTCATGACCTATTGTTACTGGCACGTCTCCGGAGAAGGTCTCTGTCATGTCGATGAGGTCTTCTTTTGTTATTGTTATGCCGTTGTGGTTACCAGCCTTTGCTAGTTCAAGTTTCATCTATTCCTCCAAGCTGTTCTTGTTGCTTGAGAGAGAATACATAAAATTTATGTGAGATATGTTTAAGTATGTTTAGTGATTACCTGAAATTTATGTAGATATTTTTACTCTTCCAATGGAACTTAATAAGAGCTATTCTTTCATATATATAAGAATTTATAGAGGTATGACCGATGAAAAGATTTATTCTACTTGTTGTTGTGATGATGATGCTTGCTGCTTGTGTTCCTCCTGGTGAAGTTTTCATAGCAAAATCTAAGGAAGCGATGAAAGCTCCTACCCATAAGGAAGCTATAGAGCATTATGGAAAAGATTCTAAAATTAATGTTCACTCCCACAAATACTACAGTGGGCTTGCTGATATACATGCATATTACGGCCATTACGTTGAAGCAGTTAATGCATATACAAGAGCTATACGAAATAGTAACAAGGCAATCTATCATCTCAAAAGAGGCCGTGCCTACATGAGACTGCATATATATAGAGATGCAATAATCGATTTCTCTTATGTTGTGCAACTTCGTGGTAAGACATTGTCTATAGCTTATGTTGAAAGAGCAAAAGCACATGTAGAGATGGGTGATTTTAAATCTGCTATTAGCGATCTTAATAAAGCAAAAAAACGTGGAGGAGAGAGTGTTACTCTTCTTGTTGCTATGGGTGAGCTTCAGTACAAAATGGGAAAATATGCTGATGCAAAAACATATATCCAAAAAGCAATTCAACATGAGAGCATGAATCCTGAGTTATATTATCTACGTGCTAAGGTGTTTTATAAAGAAAAAGACGCATTCCAGGCGATTGCTGATCTCAATAAAGCTCTTGAAATCGACAAAGGTCATCTGGACGCGAAGAGAATGCTTGCATGGATATACTCTACCAACACTATATCAACTTATAGAAACGGTGAGATCGCTTTGAAGTTTGCAAGAGAGCTTTTTGAAATCAATAACGATCTAGAGTATGTCGAAGTTGTTGCGGCGGCTTACGCAGAGACGGGGCAATTTGCTAAGGCTATTGACGTTTTAAAAGAGGGGATAATAATATCCACTGATCTTGTACAAAAAGAAGATTTTAGATTTGATATTTTGACTTATGAGAAAGAAGAAAATATTAGGGTTTGGTAGAAATAAAATATTATATTTATGACTTTTTTTTCTGCTTAAAAAATAACCGTTTTTGTAAAAAGTGTGAAGCCATAGGGTTTGTGGGGGAATTGTTAACAGGTTTCCCACAATAATGTTGAAAAGAAAAAGCTTGACAGGTAAAATGCAGTCATAATAAGGTTTATGGCTAAGTCATTTATGTTTAACAATAAAATCTAAAACTACATGAAAACTATGATGATGTGCCTAATTATTACTGTTTTTATCCACATGTTTTCCACATGTTAGATGCGGGTTCTAATATATATTCAAAATCGCTGTACCTTTTTCTTAAGCATTGATAAAGGTTTTTCTCTCTATGGGTAAAAGATATGATTATTGCGTAGTTTATATTTTCATTTTCTGTATAGAAATCTCTTTTAGTTGGTATTATTCTGAGTGATAGTTTTTTAGCAATTTCTTTGTTTTTTAGGTATCTACTCATCACTTTTGTTGGTTGCCATTTGAACCTTTCTTGTGTCGTTTTATAATCATTTCTGAATGAATCTGGCATGCCTAGTGTATCTTTAGGGGTAAGTATCGCAGTCCACTTATCATTCTTGTAATAGCCTAGTGATGCTTCAAGATTACACATACAATAATAATGAGGATAATTGATATCGGTGGGAGTCTTATACACTATAGTTAGTTGTATATGCCCGTTCAATTTTCCGTTTTCAAACATATCGTCAGGTACTGGAATTTCAGGTAATTCAACCATCCTGCCGTGTATTGCTGTCCCCTCATGAAGATAGGTTACACTGTGACTAGAATTATCATCTGTTTGCATAACCCCATAACCTGAAAAATCATCAATTTTATTCGTACAGTTTAGTAAACAGGTGTTGTGGATGATGAGTGCTTTTGTCATATTTGGACTTTTGAATGCGTGGCTATATTGATGATATATCTTTGCTGCCATGGATGCTACAAGAGGTGTTGCATGAGATGTCCCTGAGTCTTCTGCCAGCTCATTCCTTATACCTATTGAGAAGACACCGACAGGTTTCAATTTCCCAAATTTCTTTTCATGACTTCCTCCATAGCTGGATAAATCAGGTTTGATAAATGAAGCTGAACCAGGTCCATGACGGGTAAATAGCGATGGCGAATGTAGTTTTTGCATATTAGTCTCTATATGACTAACGGAGCCGACTGTTATTGAGTGTACGCTCTCTGCTGGAGAGGTAATCCGTGTGTCTGTATCTTGGTCAGGCTGAACATTGCCTGCAGATATAATAAAAAGTACGTCATATTCTTTTTGAAGAGTATCAAGCATGTGGGCTGGCAATGAAAACTGATCTGTCACAATGAGGTTTGTGCCGAGTGAAATGTTATAAATTTTTATAGATTTACTGTGTTTCTCTAACAGGTTTTGCATGTTTTTATAAAAAACATCTATTGTTAATGGTGATTTTGCAGGGATAATTTCCACATTTAAGAAAGTTATTTCGCCGAATTGATCCTCGGTTGATAGGAGTCTTCCGCATACAAAAGTTCCATGCCTAGGATTCTTGTCGGAGTCATTTATAAATGTTTCTGTCCCTATCTCCCACTCCTTTAGATAAGAAGAATCTGATATCCCAGAGTCTATTATCGCTACTTTTGGGTACTCTAGATTATAATCCCTTGGAAGTATGCAATCTAAAGTTAGGTCATTATGTCTTGCATATTGTTCATGCAAAACAATCTCTGGTTCAGGAGTTACACATTTAATGAGACTATGAGTCATAAGTTTATCAAAGACCAGTTTTATGTCTTTAGTTTTGATCTTGATGAATAGATTGTCGTTAATAGTAATTATGTCTGACTGTCGTAAGTTGAGCTGATACCCTATGAAATTGCAAATCTGATTATAGTATTTTGTTGTTTGGAAAATGCTGATATAAAAATTCTCACCTGTGTATTCGCTTATGTCGAATGAGGAAAGTCTGATTTTATCTTCAGGTAATAGTGAATCAATATCTTGTATATGTGAGAAGGATGCGTGGAAAGATTTGTTTCTGCTAAACCGCATTATATTTGAAATTCGATCAAGCTCTTGCTTATTATCTAGTTTGAAAATAAGTTGTTCTGGAGAGACACTTCCAATTGTTTTTATCTGCGTGCTGGTTAGAAATTGGTAACGTAGAGATTTTGACAATGAGCCTTGTTTCAGAATTAATTTGTTAAATATTGGCAAATCTTTATTGTAATTAAAGGACTTATAAAATTTATAGCCTTTGTCAATGTTGTTGACAAAATGATATGGATTTGGCTTATCTCCGTCAGCAATCCGTGTTTTGCCCCCTCGTCCCATCTTTGGGTTAGGCTTGTACATAGATTTAGAAAACCTAAGGATGAATGGGCAGCTATTATTGCTACTTGCCATCAGCCTGCTTGCCCCCCATATAAATACGATTAGATTATTTAGAATACTCTTTAATAAGTGTTTTTACTACAGTTTCAATTATTTGTATCTTATCATAGTCAAGCCCAGATAAGTCATCTAAGAGATCATCCCATCCAGCGGGAATGATAGGTGCATCTACTGAATTAGTTATCAGTATGGTCCCTCTATAGTTACTTATTGGCTTATCTTCAAAGAAAAACCTAATATCGACACCATACTTCTTAGAAATTATTGATAGTTTAGATGCATCAATATTTCCACTGTTTTCATAATAACTAATCACTTGTTGTGCAACATTAAGTAGTGTGCCTAACTCTTTTTGGCTTATCTTTAGCTCTTTACGAAGCTCTTTTAACCTTTGTCCTACAGTCATATATAATATATACGCATATATTCTGTTAAATACAAACAGAAAATATATGTTGAAATAAACATACATATTGTGTATTTAAGTACATATTATTTATGTTGTGAGGGGGATGATTATGGCTGCACCGTGTAAAGTCTGGAACGAAGATTGTATTACAAAAGAGGTGGAATGCTTGCCTGGAAGTAATTTGACAATATATCAGGTTGCGAAAGTACTTCAGGTTAGTCATATAACAGTACGCAGATGGATAAAGAGTGCAAAACTCATAGCGTGGAATACTAGCTCTGAGGGTACGGGTAGGTGGCGTGTGCCAAAGAAAAGTTTAGAAGAGTTTTTACAAGAGAGAAGCTGTATGAATATAGATTGATTACTTTATTTTGCAATAACAGCGGTTCCTGTCTTCAAGGTACTCAATAGTAAGTGTTTCGCCACTATCTATAACTTTCCATTCACAGCAATCTATAGGAAAGCTAGAAGTTATAAGCTGGGCACTAAGAGTAAATTTACTAAGTTTTGTATCAACATGTGCTTTAGAATTTGGCTCAAATATATGGTGATACTCTACTCTGTTACGTCGGTTGATCAGACGCACACCCAGTAGATGAGGTGATTTATTATCAAAGAAAATGCCACGAATGTTCTCTTGGGATAATGCATTAAGTGGCATCATGGCTATGAGTATTAGGGCAAATATAAATGATCGCATGTATTGTTAGCTATCCTTATCTTCTGTAGTATCAAAAAGTGCGTCAACAAAATCATTAGCATTGAATGGTTTGAGATCGTCTATCCCTTCACCAAAACCGATAAATTTTACAGGTATGCCTAGCTCGTCAACTATGCCGATAACAGCACCACCCTTTGCGGTTCCGTCTAGTTTAGTGAGGACAAGACCTGTAATGCCAATGTCTTCGTTAAACTTTTGAGCTTGGCTAAGTGCGTTTTGACCACTTGTAGCATCAAGAACAAGTAGCACTTCATGCGGTGCATCAGGAAGCTCTTTCTTTGCAACTCTGACGATTTTTTCGAGCTCTTTCATAAGGTTTACTTTGTTCTGAAGTCTGCCAGCAGTATCAGCTATGAGAACGTCCATTCCTTTTGATTTGCATGATGATATGGCATCAAATATGACAGCGGCACTGTCGCTCCCTTCTGATTGTTTGACAACTGGAACGCCGACCCTGTCAGCCCAAACGCATAGTTGGTCAATAGCAGCAGCTCTGAATGTGTCTCCAGCGGCAAGACATGTAGAGAGCCCTTGCTCCTTGAACATCTTAGCCATTTTAGCGATGCTGGTTGTTTTTCCTGCACCGTTAACGCCAAGCACCATGATTACGTATGGTTTATCTTCGGTTGCATTGAGGTCGTTAGGTGTATTTAGGATATCCAATATCTGTTTTTTAAGTGAAGCCTTTAGCTCATCTGGGTTTTTGAGTGCTTTTCTGGAAAGCTCGTCACGTACCTGATCTATGATTTTCATAGTGGTGTTTACACCAACGTCAGAAGTTATAAAGAGCTCTTCGAGTTCTTCCAGCAGGTCTTCGTCGATAACTTTTTTACCAGTAAAGATGCTCTCCATTCCGCCAACAAGTTTTCCTGAAGTTTTAGAGAGTCCCTTTCTGAGTCTTTTAAAGAAGCCGAGTC
This sequence comes from Denitrovibrio sp., assembly GCA_002869185.1. Taxonomy (GTDB): domain Bacteria; phylum Chrysiogenota; class Deferribacteres; order Deferribacterales; family Geovibrionaceae; genus Denitrovibrio. The sequence goes on from PKTN01000004.1 coordinate 197,782, forward strand.
TAACGGCAGGTTTCTCAGCATAGTCCTGATTAACAGCTTCTGCGTGCTCGTCGATCTCTTCCTCTTGAACAGCTTCAATTTCTGATTGCTCCTTTTCCTGAGCAACCTCTTCAACGATCGTGTCTTCGGCTACAACCTCTTCAGTCTCTTCAAATTCTGCCGATTGCTCACCTTCATTCGTTGTCTCAATCTGTTCTTCTATGTTTTGTTCATCATCGTTATTTTTCTTTTTAAATATACTGAAAAAACCCATTAGTCCTCCTGAGAAGCGGGCTTATTATAAGCAGATTCACTGATTAATACAAAGAAAATCTTTATTGCTCATTTTTAGCGTTATGTTTGATCTGACAAGGGAAGAATTTTTCAAAATCTTCACGCTCTTTTGGGTCGAAGCCCATTATTTTTTTCCACACAGATTCATGTTCCATACAGAAGTATATAAACACATTTGGCCAATGTTTTCTGACCTCTTTGACAAAGAACTTTAACATCTGTACTCGCATAGGTTTAAAGTAACGCATCTTACCATCTAGCGTTTTGACATAGTCACTCTGCAATAGTAGCGACCTATCAAACTTCCCTCGGACTATATCTAACAGCTCAGGGATAAACCTAAATGTTGATACGCTTATGTATTCAACAGATGTTTCTGGTACTGATGAAGCCATCTTCTCTATCACGTCTGTATACCCTTTTTCAAAATCTTTATAAAATATGAGTGGGTCGAAGTGAAAACCAATTTTATAGCCATGTTGGGCACATAGGTTAGCGGCTTTGAGTCTATTTTCTAGTTTCGCTGTTCCGTGCTCTTCTTTTTCTATTACCTCAGATGGATTAAGGCTCCAAGAGACCATCATATTTTTAGGGTTAAGGTTTAGCAGGTTTTTTATGTTTGCTGATTTGGTTTTAAATTCAAAGAGTACATTCTCTGCATCATTAACAGTATCAGCGATATATCCGCTAAAGTTAAATATGTGGTCGAGTGCTAGACTATCTGATAATTCGCCAGTTCCTAGCCTGTATAGCCTATCTTTTGGCAGTGCTAGTATGTCGTTTTTAACCCCTTCAAAGTCAGAATAAACCTTGATGTATTCGTGGTTAAGGTATGACTGAAGAATGCAATAGGTGCAGTCGAATGGGCACCCCTCCATAACATCCGCAACATAATAGTCGCAACAACGGTAAGTTTTAGTCGCTGGGCACCTATGGACAAAACTGTTAGATCCAGATGTGATATGAATGTTGTTCTTGTTATCAGGTATTTCTCTGTGTGAGTCTACGAAATCAACATCGGAGCAGTTTTTTATAGCATTAAGTGCTGGCCAGCTTTCAGCGGCGTCTTTATCAAGAAATATCCTGCTCATTCATAAACCTATATAATTTTTCTATCATTTCTATATCGTTTTTTAAGTTCTCAGCCTTTTTGCTGAATTCTTCTATATTTGATGCTTTAAAGCTGAATGTTAGCTCTGATGTCTCGAAATTATTATCAGAGATAGCATTGACCGAAAGACCTTGAGTAAGGTTTTGTATCTGCTTCATAAAGCTGATCCGTGTCATGTCCTTCTTTGCCGCAAGCTTCTTCATCATATCGGGACCCATATCCTCAGGGTTTGCAGTCGCTTGCATATCGAAGAGGAGATTGACCATCTTCCGAAATTCTTGCACAGAGATATCTTTGTCAGCCACGGTGTTTTTGACAAAACGCCTAAAATCAGTTTCAAGCTTATCAAAAACTGCAATAGTCTTTAGAGGGATAGTCTTGATTGATAGATATCTTTGGAGATCAGGGCAAAACTGAGTAATACTCTTGAGTGTCTCGAAGTTCTTATCACCCTTTATTTTATGAAATTCGTACGCTTCAATCTTGCGTTTGTCTATGTTGAATTTATCGCAAATTACTGTCAGGTGGGCTAATTCAATAGTGTTTAAGGTTGAAGCACCAAAGATGTCGATAGATTTATTAAGTGCGTCAGCCAGAGTATCCGCCTGAGTCAGATAATAATCATTAGAATATTTATCGAAGCTATTAAGTTGAAAATACTCTCCATCAACCTCAGCCACAGCAGGTGGGTAGATAGGGTTTTCGTCTAGCTTACGATACAACCAGTTAAGACTTTTAGAAGGTGTAATACCTGTAATGAGTTTATTATTCAATTCGTCCCTCGTATGCGAATATATAGCGTTCAGAAAGAGCTGTAAAGGGCTTTTGTAGGCTTAATTACTCACGATATATAAGAGTTTATAGACCTAGTTTGGTTTTACAAAGAGCGCTGCATCCGTATAGGCCTGCTGAGTTTTTAAGGGTGGAGACCTCTATCTGAACTCGGCTTTTGTATGCAGGATAAATGTTACGAGAGAATACTTTGATAGTGTGTGGAAGAAATGCGTCAGCAAGTTCAGAAATGCCACCGCCGATTTTGATCTTTTTAGGTACTAGAATGTTTGCAAGGGTCGCCATCCCAATGCCCAAAGAACCGCCAAAAACTTCGAATGTAAGCGTCGCTATCTTGTCGCCAGCCTTCATCGCATTATAGATAGTGTTAACGTTATCAACCTTTTTCCCGTTAGAGAGTGATTCGTATGTTTTAATTATCCCACCTATGCTCGCATATGTTTCGAGGCACCCACGCTTTCCGCAGCCACACTGCCTGCCATCAGGCTCTATGTTCACATGACCAGCTTCAAAGAGTGATATGTCGGATGATAGCAATTCACCGTTAAGTATAGCACCACCACCAAGACCTGTACCTATGGTAAGGAATATCATGTTGTTAATATTGTCTTTTTCGACATAGTAGTACTCGCCTAGCGCTGCTAGATTTGCGTCATTCTCTACAAATACGGGTTTATTTAGTTGGTCTTCAAGGTCGTCTCTAATATTTCTTTTGTTTAGGCAGGTGAGGTTAGGGCAGAAGAGTATCTCGCCTGATTCTGGTGAGCATGTTCCGGGTACCGCAACTGCGCAGGCGTCAAACTGACCGAACTGTTTTGCAATGGTATTAAGAACATGCAAAATCTCCTCATAGGTTTCGGGTGTACGCACAGATATATTATCAAGGCATTTTCCGTCCACCGCTGTGAGGCAAGATTTTATGTTTGTTCCACCAATGTCAAAACATAGAAACATTCTATTATCCTAATACAAATCTATTGAAAATATAGTTCGAACCCTCGGCTGTGATAAGGTTCAGCTCCTTAAGGCGTTTCATATCGTTACGAGCGGTGTTCTCTGTTACGTTCTTATACAGTCCTGCAAAAACAGGGTTAGTTAGTAGCTCATTTAGGTCGAAAGGCTTGTCATATCTATAAATTATCTCAAGCAAATCCTTTTGTCTTTCGGTCACTTTTTTCATTTGACGGAGTCTGCGTATGTGTTCCCTAACGCTGATAGCTCTCAGTCCTGTGACAGCCATATCTGTGATAAGTTTATAAGCTCGTGAAGCTCCATCAAGGCAAAAGCTTAAGAATGGAGTCATGTCGAAACCACCCGTCTTTTCGTTTTTAATGAAGGCTTTTATATAATCCTTACGGTTACGTTTGTAATACTGAGATAGAACGTGTGGTAAGTATGGCATCTTTGCCTGAGCGAAGACCATAGCCTCTACAGCCCGTGCGACACGACCATTCCCGTTAGAAAATGGCTGGAGCATACCTATGTGGTAGTGAGCTAAGAAAGCTTTGACAGCAGGGTGGTGCTGTTCCATATCTTTTGATGTAAACCAATCGCAAAACTCTTTTGTAAGCTCATCAAGTGAGCCTCTAGGTGGAGAGTAGTCTTTGTTTACCTCTGTCCTGTCCTTTGTGCGATAAACACCAGGTAGCCCCTCTGAGGTATCCATAGTGTACATGATATGCATACGACGAATATTCTCTGGGGTCATCTCGAAGGTAGAGCTATTTTTGTTGATATACTCGAAAGTGCGACGGATATTGTTTACCACTCGACTCTTTGTCTCATCAAGACCGTGTTCCTTTTCAGCTAGAAAATTACGCACGTCTTCCTCTTCTATGTCTGGTTTGCCAATGGCAGATGTTGAATAGATGGAGGATATGAATAGCTCGCCATTAAGGAAATCTCGAACATCCGATACTATGGGCAGGTTTGTAAAGTGAGAGTGTCTAACGTCTAGCTCACGGGTGAGCAGACCTATCTCTTCACTGTCGTACCTATCGCTAAAATGTACATCTTCATACACGTCTGTGATTACTTTTCTGATCATAGACTTACTCCGAAATAGTTTTCTTCGTTTATTATATCCTACCAATGACTGTTTGAAAACAGAGTATTATTTTTTACTGATAGACATTTCTAAATCTATCGTAATTAAACATATTAAAGCTCATCTTTTCGTAAAATCTCTTTTAAAAAATGGAGTTGCAAATGGGTAGAATTTCCAGAGAAATCTGGCATCTTATGCGAAAGGACTATGAGGATGGGATTTATGATCTGGGCGAACTAGCCGCCTCGCAAGGGCTTAAGATTGATACGTTGAAGAAAAAAGCTAAAGACGAAGGTTGGAGACGACCAGAATCAGACAGGACACTTCGCAAACTAAAAAACCACAGAGTGCAGATGATTGAGGCTATTTGTAACAGCACAATGGAAGGTTTGAAAAGGGCGGATGATCTACTCCATGATTGTGATTGCATTAGGGATGTAGAGGTGCACTCGAAAACGGTGAAAAACTATAAAGATATCTGTATAGGGAAATCACCTGACGAAATGCTCAAGGAGGAGCAGGTAGCAAGACCAGGTCTGGCAGAGCTTCAGGCGGAGCTTGAAAACCTTAGTGAAGAGGATATAAACGCAGTTCTTTATGAATCTGAACAATAGCGATCTTAAAAAACTTTATGCTCTAAAACTCGCCAAAGGTGGTCTTATCCCTTTCACCGTGATGACCTACCGGAACTATAAGGCGAGCTGGCACCATAGGATACTTGCGAGCAAACTTATGGAGCTGGAGTCTGGAGAGATAGACCGCCTTATGGTCTTGATGCCCCCTAGACACGGTAAGAGTGAGCTTGCGTCAATCCGTTTCCCTGCGTGGTTCCTTGGTCGCCACCCAGAAAATAGAGTGATAGCTACGTCATATAGTGCGCGACTTGCTGAAAATTTTGGCAGGAAGGTGCGTGACTTGGTAGCTGATCCAAAATTCTCACTTATTTTTGGAGGTGTCGGACTTAGTGGAAAGTCGAAAGCCGCAGACAGGTGGGAGACCACAAGTGGTGGCGGATATGTTGCAGCTGGTGTTGGTGGTTCGATAACAGGTATGGGGGGTGATCTGCTAATAGTTGATGACCCTTTCAAAAACCAAGAGGATGCTGATTCAAAGAACTATCGGGACAAGGTTTGGGACTGGTATCAATCTACCCTTTATACGCGGATAGAAAAGGGTGGCAAGATCGTTGTCATCCTTACTCGTTGGCATGAGGACGACCTCGCTGGAAGACTGCTTTCATCTGGATCTGAAAATTGGGAGGTAGTCAGTTTCCCCGCTATCGCAGAAGAGGACGAAGAGTTCAGAAGGACAGGTGAGCCACTTTGGAGAGAGAAGTACGGAATGAAGGCTCTCTCACGGATAAAGATGGCAGTGGGGACAAGGGTGTGGAACGCACTCTATCAACAAAAACCAGCCCCTGATGATGGTGCCGTATTCAAAAAAGCTTGGTTTAGGTTGTACGACGTTGAGCCCAGTTTTGACTATATGGTGCAGTCGTGGGATATGACATTCTCAGGCGGCGCGGCATCAGACTATGTAGTTGGGCAGGTTTGGGGGGTAAAGGGTGCTGGGCGTTATTTGGTCGATCAGATTCGTGGACGAATGGACTTTATGTCTGCTGTCAGGGCACTCAGGGAGATGAGCGCAAAATACCCTCAGGCAAGAGCGAAGTATATCGAAGATAAGGCGAACGGACCAGCCGTCATTTCGGCACTAAAGAACGAGGTGCAAGGGCTTATCCCTATTAACCCAAGAGGGAGCAAGATATCACGAGCACTCGGTATCACCCCTATGCTTGAGGCAGGTAACGTCTTTTTGAAAAAGGGCAGCTTCGCAGATGAGCTTATTGAAGAGGCGGCACTTTTCCCTGCTGGTAAGCATGACGACATGGTAGACGCTATGACTCAGGCACTCAGCTCCACTGAGAAGAGACAAACACCTTCGGCATCCTTCGCTGGGGCTGGAAGGCAATCAGGTAAAATATTTAAACAGTACTAAGGAGATACAAATGGAAAGACTTACTAGTGTTTTAACAAAAAATATGGATATTAAAGGGACTGATACCCTTGCGAACCCCGATGTTTTGTTTGGCAAAACAGGTGCAAATATGGGTGTCTTTGAGGAGATGCTTCAGGACGCGCATATTTATGCGAAACTCGAACAGCTTAAAGACAGGGTTTATGGTATGCAGTGGGACGTGAGGCAGGTGGACTTTGATGATAAATCCGCTGGTGTTGCATCCTTTGTTAAAAGTTGCCTGAACGGCATGGGTATGAAGCAGATGATGCAGGATATGATGATGGCTGTGGAGTACGGTTTTAGCGTGGTTGAAATCATCTGGAAGGAGAAGGACGGGGTTTGGCTCCCTGAAAGAGCGCTCGGTCGGAAGCCTAGCAGATTCAGCTTTAGAGGTGATGGTGGACTGGCTATGATAGACGGCATGAATAGTATCCCCCTAGAAGAAGAGTATAAATTTATCGTTCATCGAAATAGCCCAAAAAATGAGAACCCTTATGGGACGCCAGTGCTGTCGAAATGTTATTGGCCTTGGATGTTTAAAAAGGCTGGTTTTAGGTATTGGCTGACTGTGGCAGAGAAGTATGGAGTGCCAACTGTTCTTGCACTTTTTGACTCAATAGATGATGCAGACAGCAGAGTTAGAGCTAAAGAATTGGCTGAGAATCTTTATAATATTCAGTCAGATGCAGCTGTGGCTCTCGCAAATGTGGACAGTGTACAAGTGCTTGAGACTAAGGGAACATCGAAGGACTTTTCGGAGTTGGTACAGATATGTAACACTGAGATGTCGAAAGCTATCACTGGCGAAGTACTTACAAGTGATACTGCATCAAACGGATCTTATTCTCTGTCAAAACAGCACCTTGAGACCCTTGAGGTGAAGAGTGCAAAGATAGCGAAATCCATAGCAGAGACGCTCACACATACACTTGTTAAATGGATAGTTCAATTGAATTTTGGTGATGAACCTGTGCCAGCTTTTGTGCTTGATACTAAGGCTGAGGCTAGTTGGGATATCATCAAAGATGCTCTTGAGTTAGGTTTTGATGTTGATAAGGATGAAGTTGCAAAACGTTTTGGGATTGTTCTTAAATAAGTATATCAGGCGAATGAAATGAGTCGAAAAACGTGGAAGCACAAAATATTAACTTAAAGTAAGTCTGTCGGTGCTTACTCACCTACATGGTTACGGAGAGGAGACGTGAAACACCTGGCTCCTGCATGGTTACGCCATAAAGGGAGTCAGCTTCTGCCATAGTCTTTTGGTTATGGCTGATGATAACAAACTGGGTGTCTGCGGATAGAGTTTTGACTATACGTGTGAACCTGTCGATGTTGTTGTCATCGAGAGGTGCATCTATTTCGTCTAGGAAACAGAAAGGTGTCGGGCGATAGAGGAATAGTGCAAAAAGGAGTGTACATGCAGACATTGCCTTCTCTCCACCTGAGAGGAGGTTCATGTTTTGCAATTTTTTACCTGGGGGCTGGACAAAGATTTCGACACCACTGTTTAGGACGTCGCTAGGGTCTGTGAGTTTCAGGTCACAGCTTCCGTTGCCGAAAAGTATGCCAAACACTCTAGAGAAGTTCTTTTTGACCCCTTCAAAAGTTTCTAGGAATAGTGCAGAAGTGTTTTCATCCATCTCACGGATAAGCTCGTAAATCGAATTAACCGCACTTTCAAGGTCGTCCTTTTGTTCAGTGAGGAACTCATTACGCTCCATGATCTCTTTGTACTCAGACTCAGCCGCCATATTTAGTGGCCCGAGTTCTTCTATATCTTTTTCGATTAAATTTAGCTCAGTCTTCGCCTTATTAGGCTGGAAGTCAGAGAGATCCATTTCGAAATCTTGTATTTCAATATTAAATGTTTCAAAGAAGGCTTCTGATTGGACATTAACCTCAGTTTGGTAACGTTCCATCTTCTTTTCAGCATCGAAAACGTCATCTTCGATACTTTTGACATAGAGGTTCATCTTGTCAATATCATGGCTTAGCTCTTCTATCTCTTTCTCCATCTCTGTTATTTGAGAATCTAGTTTTAGCTTCTCTTCATTTAGAGAGTGACGTTTTTTAATTATGTCTTGAAGGTCAGATTTTCTTTTTTCTAAGTTATCTTTTAGGGTGACGATGTCTGAGGTGATAAGCTGTGATAGTCTGTTTTTTGCTGCTGTTAGTTTTAAAGAAGATTCATCTAAATCTTTGTCAATAAACTGAAGCTCACGAGAGATAGCATTAACATTCTCTTGCACACCCCTTAGTTCAACCCTATATGAAGATAGCTCATCTCTCACATCTTCATACATATTATCTATATCTTCGAGCTTGCTTTGCATAGCCTCTTTTTCTTCTTCTTTATCAGCTATTTGTCCAGAGAGCTCTTTGTTTTGTTCTTTTAAATAGTCTACCTTTTCGATAGCTCTTTCAATCTCGTTATCTATATTTTGTATTTCACTGTCGATAATGGATGCTCTTTTTGAGAGTCTTTCGTGTTTGCTTGTTAGGTCTTCTAGGCTACGCTCTTTATCTTTAAGATCAAGGGTTGCTGTTTGTTTTTGCTCTAAGAGATCGTCCTTCTTTTCGGAGATCAGTTCTAGCTTTTCAACAAGTTCAGGTAGTTTTTCTTCAAGTTCGATAGCAGCATCTTGAGCTAATTTGAGGTCTTCAGAGTAACCATCTATCTGCTTTTGAAGCCTGAGAACATTCTCTCTTTTATCGTCAGCTCCAGGTTTTCTATGTATGAAACCGTTTCTAACTATTTCACCAGATGCGTCTATATTCTCTTTGGCAAATGTCAGTAGATTATTTACGTCATCGTCAAAAACAAATCGAACCGATTGCTTTATCTCAGCGAGTATCTCTTTAACTTCATCAGATTTTGCACGTGGAACTATTATCAGGTCACCAAGCTCACGGGTAAGCTCTTTTGAAAGATTAGGCAAGAGTAGTTGTCCGTTTAGTTTCTCGAGTATTTTTTTTATGTCGTCACTTGCGGATTCAGCTTCTAGAGCTTGTTTGAGCATATCCATTCTGCTGACTATACTTTTTACTTCAAGCCTCTTATCACTAAGCTGGGTTTCGAGCAGTGAGATTTCGTCTTTGAGTTCGTTATATTCGTCTGTGTAGTGCTCAAGTGTGTCTGCGATGGTCTCAAGCTCACGTTCAAGCCTTTCCACATCCTTAGTCTGCTCTTCTATATTATTCTTTGCGAAGTTACTATCTTTGATTGACTCCTCTTTTTCAAGTATGAGTCGTTCTTTATCTTTTTCTGATCTGGTTAGTAGAGTTTCGTTTTGGAATATAGCGTTTCTGGTGTCTGATGCTCTTTGAGAAAGCTCGAGGTATTGGTCATCCACTGCGAACATCTCTTCTTTTATGTCTTCACGGATACTTTCGTAGTCTGATATTTTTTCGTTAAATTCTTCTATTTTGTCTTCTATAAGCGTGAGCTTGTCACTCATCTCGGTTTTATTCTCAAGGACGTTTACTCGTCTGTCAGTAAGTTCATTAAGCTTTTTTTGGAGAAACTCAATATCTCCGTGAAGTGAATCTTTGCTCTTTTCCGCTGCTAGTATTTCGTTTTCAAGTAGTCTGACGTCAGCTTCGGTCTTTCCTGACTCAGTCTCTGCTGCGAGTATAGCTTCATTTTTACCGTTGAAATCTCTTCTGGTAGCTTGTAATTTGCTCGCTATTTCGGTCTCTTTATTAGTCAGTTTAGCAAATTTGTCAGTATAGCCTGATAGATCGATTTTTAGGGTATTGACCGTTTCGTTGATCTCTTTCAGGTCGTGGAATGATTTTGTATATTTATGATATATGATTGCCTTTGAGAGCTTTGCCTGCTTATCAGCTAGATCTCTGTATCTAACGACACGCTCAGTCTGTACGGATAGAGTCTCCATCTGTGCTCTGATCTCTGAGATGATGTCAGTTACACGGCTTAAGTTGTCCTTTGTTTGATAGAGTCTGCGTTAAGCCTCTTTTTTACGTTCTTTGAAACGCATAACACCAGCGGTCTCTTCGAAGAAGGCACGTAAGTCTTCAGGAGAGGATGAAATGATTTTTTCAACCTTCCCCTGCTCAATGATAGAGATGCTTCTGGCACCTATACCTGAGTCGTAGAATATCTCTTTGATGTCTTTGAGTCGGCATTTTTTGTTGTTAATTCGGTATTCTCTGTCGCCAGTGCGGTAGTGTTTTCTGGATACGGTGATCTCACTAAATGAACCCCATTTAGCTGTAAGACTCTCAGGTAGATCAGATAGAGTTAGTGAAACCTCCGCAAAACCTGTCGCTTTACGGTGTTGTGATCCAGAGAAGATGACATCATCCATATCCGCACCACGTAGCTCTTTTGCACTCTGTTCGCCAAATATCCAACGTATAGCGTCAAGAATGTTACTCTTTCCTGAACCATTAGGTCCCACCACACATGTAATACCACCAGGGAATTCGATTACCGTCTTGTCGACGAAAGATTTGAAGCCCTGAACGACTAAAGATTTGAATTTCATTAGATATTGTTATTTCAAAAAGGATAAAAATACAAGCGAAATTGAATAGTGATTTATGGTGTTAAATGCAGAAACCTTGTGTATATTTACATAGAAGGTGTAAATAATGAGAAAAGATTACGATAAAACAACAACTATAAATAAGCTTCAAACCGCTATAGATCTTATAGAAAAAGGTGGGAATAATGACTCTGTTTCTGAAATATTGCTACAGGTCATAGGGCAGGGAGCTTGCAACTTTAACTGTGTCGCCTCTGATACTACTTTCTTTCAAAATATTCTCGACATACTCCCTGTGCCTGTATACTACAAAGATATTTATGGGATATATGTTGGTTGCAATAATGCACTGGCGAAACTTTATGGTAGAGAAAAGAGGGATATCATTGGGAAGACTGTATTTGATATTTTTACTCAGTCCGAAGCTCAGGTATTCTCCTATAGCGACATGGTACTTATAAATGAAGATAGCCACGAGATGGTTGAACATAAAGGACGTTATTCTGCTATGGGTGGCACCTATTATATTATAAATAAAAAAGTTTTACTTGATTCCGATAACACGATCATAGGTGTGCTTGGTGTTGTGAACGACATGACCGAACATAAGCAAAATGAAGAACGTGCTTGGCAGGGTGAAGCATTTTATAAATCTCTATATGAAAAATCTCCAAGACCTTGTGTAATTTTTGATAGTCTCAATAACATAGAAGATATGAATTTTTCTGCATTTCACCTTTTAGGAGAACAATCCGATTATGTCGGTGGTGATATCTCCGCGATATTTAAAAGTAATGCTGACTATGAAAAGATGATGACATCCAATGGGGAACCTGTGCAGGTGTGCCTCGTTAATGCTGAAGGTAATGAGATCGAAGCAATTGCTAGCTTGACTTTGAGTGGGCTTACTGCTGTTGAGAGGTACTCTGTATCTTTTATTATTATGGACAGTATTAAATGACAGAGAACTACCAGAATATTGAATCCCATCTTGAAGAGAGTGGGCCTCAAAAAATTAAACCTTTTATAGAAATTTCTAAGGATAAAACCTCTGCAGATATTGTTATTCCTCAACATCCTCAAGTTGTCGATGTTGAAGATTTGTTAAAGGAAGCGGATGTCGTTTATGGTGTGGATTCTGAGCTTGTATCGACTATAAATAAGAGCCTTTATGATGGGTTAAAGTTGAATGAGCGGTATCAGATTGCAAGGGGTAAAAAACCTGTTTTTGGTCAGGCTGGTGAGCTCATATTGCGAACAAGCAAGCCTGAAAATGTTATCCTCTCGTCAGAAGATTTGACTCAGGTAGATTATAGAGTTTACAAACAAAAATTACTTTCATTAGCTGAAGCTGAAAAGCCTACCGCAATGATTATCGCTCCTACAAAAGGGCATGATGGTATGAATGTTCACGGTGAACCTGTCCCAGGTGCTGATGGTGAAGAGGTAAAGCTTATTCTCGGTTCAAATGCTTATCAACAAGGAAGAAAGGTGATGAGCAAGATAGACGGGCTTATCGAATACAAGAAAGAGAGAGATGGTACAATTTATTTTGATGTATCTGAGATATACCTTGTTAAAGAGAATGTCGATTATTCGACTGGAAATATAGATTTTCCTGGTTCGGTGATAGTTAAGGGTATAATTAAGGCTGGTTTTGAGGTCAAGGCGAAGAATGAGGTTGTGGCTGATACAATCCGCGGAAAGGTTATCGCAGGCGGATCAGTTGTTGCAAAACAAGGGATTATTGGCGGTTCACATAAGGCGGATATAGAGGCTGGCGGCTCTGTATATGCAAAGTTTGTTCAAGGTGCCAATATTAATTCTGGTGATTGTGTAATTATAAAAAAATCAATTTTCAATTCAGAGATATTTGCAGAAGATTCTATAAGGGTAGAGGGTTCTCCAGGGACTGTGGTAGGTGGGAGTCTCTTTGCCGTCAATTTTATAGAGGCGAAGGTCTTTGGATCTGAGAGTTATGCGAAGACTGAACTAGCACTTTATTCTTCAGCTAAGAGCGTTAAGACACTTAGAGAACTAATTAATAAAAGATTTAATATCTCAAAAAACCTTCTGAGGATAGATGCATACCTTGGTAACAATCGTGACTTAGTTTCAAGTAGTGCAACAGAAGATAAACGTGAGCTCATTAATAACTTAATAAAAAAACGTGACTTGCTTAGGAAAGATTTACTTGAGAAGAATAGCGAACTAAAGAAGTTACAAGCAAAGTTGACGGTGCCTATAGATGGAAGAATAGTTATAAATAAAGAGATATGGCCAGAAGTGCGTGTTGCTGTTTCTGGAAAATTCATATTAGTAAAAGAGCTAGCTAAAAAAGGTTATTTCTTTTTCAACAAAGATGAAGGAATAATTGAATATAAATCCTAAATCAAGCCTCAAGCATATTATGATTAAATATGTATCCGTCTTTAGTGTTTTTTATCAGTCCTAAATCTTCAAACTTTTTAATATCTCTAGTTACAGTTGTTCTACTTACTTTGCCATAAAACTTAGTAAATGGTTTTTTGAGTTGTAGATCTTCTTGCTTAAAAGTGATCTGCTCATCTTTCAGGATCGATAAAAAATCGAATTGTCTTTTAATAAGAGTCTTTTCGCTAAGTAGCTTAGTTAGATAATGTGAAGATATTATATCACCCAGAAGGTTATAATTGTCATCACGTATCTTTGTTACAAGTGATTCAATTTTGGCTGAAATAAGATCTATCATAGGGTTGGGGTTTGACGTAGCATAAAACTCTGAAATACATTTATAGTATTCTTCGTGGTTCTCATTGTAGATGACAGGTAATATGTAAGGTAGTAGTTTTATATTGTTATTTCTTAGATACCAAGCTTCCATAAGTCTTGCTGTGTAACCATTAGCATTATTGTATGGTTGTATCTTTTTTATATGCATATGCAATAGCGATGCTTTTATTATTGGGTTAAGGTCTTTTGCCTCAGTTTCAAGCCAGTCTATCAGGTTTTTAATAAGAAAATTGATGTCTAGCGGAGACCCTGGTGGAGAATAAGGAGCTGCAATCCATTTTTCATCAGCTTTTGGACCACCTTTTCGGTAACTGCCTTCTGTGTCAAGAATATTAGGTAAGCCTTTAACAAGTTCTTTATGTAAATCAGAGATTAATTCTGAGTTTAGATCTTCTGATTGTTTGTCCTTTACTAGGTTGTGTGCCATGAAAATATTTATAGTTGTTATAGCATTAGAATCTTGAGAAAAGTTGCTTCTGTCGTGCTTTACAATCTGCATAACCTTATCAAGAGTCACAGGTGTTTTCTATATAGAAGCCTCATGATAAATTGCTTTCTCAAACATATTCTTATTAATATTTGAGATAACATCAGGAAAAATTGGCATTCTTGAAAAAACGTTTATCGCCTCATTTAAAACTGTCAAGTCTGCTGAAATTTCAGCACTGAAGAGATATCTCCCCGAGTGAAAAGTGTTTACTTCTTTGTTCATAAAAAATATACCTATTTGGAATACTTGAAATTAAATAATAATAATTATCATATTAACTATGATGATGAAATATAGTATGTGAACAGTGTATTTGCAAGAACTATTCCATCTTTTTTGCTTCCTTCCAAAGCTCTTCCATTTGTTCCAAACTAGCATCCTCAGAGGACAATCCACGCTCTAAAAGTTGCTGCTCTATATAGGAAAATCTGGTGTGAAACCGTTTATTCGCCTTTCTGAGTGCTTCATCTGGATTGATCTTTAGAAAACGAGAAATGTTTATTAGAGCAAAGAAAACATCACCTAATTCATGTTCGATATCATAGGTATTACCTGTTTCAATTGCCTCTTTGAATTCTCCGATCTCTTCGTTTACCTTTTCCATGCAATCGTTCATATCTGGCCAGTCAAAACCGACCTTACGAACACGTTCTTGTATCTTTATGCTTCTTTGGATAGATGGGAAACTATTTGGGATATCATCAAGTATAGACTTATTCCGTTTTTGTTTCTTCTCTTCGTCTTTAATCTTTTCCCAGTTAACTATAACTTCTTCGGTATCTATTTCACCCATGTCACCAAAAACATGAGGATGTCTTCTAATTAGCTTCTCATTAATTTCATCAAGCACAGCTGATAGGTCAAATTTTCCTTCCTCTTCAGCCATAACTGCATGAAACACTACGTGAAATATTACATCTCCTAATTCTTCACGGATATTGGGGACATCTTCATTGTCTAGAGCGTCAACAAGTTCGAAAGCTTCTTCCAGAAAGTGATTTTTTATTGAATATAAGTCTTGTTCTCTATCCCAAGGGCACCCATTAGGGCTTCTTAGAGTTTTGACTATTTCAACGAGTTGTATAAATTTTTGAATCATATAATAGATAATAACATTATTAACAATTTTGTACTGTAAAAAGTAAAATTAAAGTGGTATTTTTATGTGAAAGAATAATTACCCAAAGATAGAAATGATTCGAGGTTTATTATGAAATTAGGTATTAAGCATATTGTATCGATTGGCGTTTATGTTGGTATTTTGCTACTAACCGTTATCCTTGCGGGGTATGATTACTATTCCTACAGAACAAGTCTTTTTGAGGATTCTCAACATGAGATGGACGATATCTCTAACTCATTAGAAGATACTCTGAAAGAGAAGTTGAAAGACTTGTCACTCTCAATCCATACTGTAGCAAATGATCAGGAAGCATCAAGAATGCTTGCTGAAGGTGACAGAGAAGGGTTGCAGAAGAAATTCTTAGAGTTTTACAAAGGGATTAAAGTGTCTCACGGTATAGCTCAGTTTCAATTCCACACTCCACCAGCAATTAGTTTCCTGAGATTACACAAGCCCGGTAAGTTTGGTGACGATCTTTCTGCATTTAGGCAAACAGTTGTTGATGCGAACAAACAAAAGAAATCTATGGTAGGACTTGAGGTTGGTCGTGGCGGACCTGGCTTAAGAGCTGTTTACCCTATGTTCTATGAAGGAAAACATCTTGGTACTGTAGAATATGGTGGTTCGATAAATAATAGTATCGCTAATATTAAAAAGACTTTTGATCTTGATTTCGTAATCGGAATTAAAGATTCAGTTTTCAAAAAAGCGAGACGTTTTGATACTAAAGATACTGATATTCTAAAGAACGGTATCGTCTATTATAAATACACGAATGAACATTCTAGAGAGCTTATGGAAGCTTTTAAAGAGGGTGAACCTCTTGAATTTGACGGACATACATTTGTGGGTAAAAGGACAGCTCTTAGTGACTTTAAAGGTGACGTTATTGGTGAGGTTGTATTCTTTAAGGATATTACAGAAGACCTTGCTCTTTCAACTATGTTCGGTCTAAAAAAATTACTCCTTGGCTTTATATTGGCGTCAATATTTGCTGTAATGCTTTATTACTTCATCCAATTCTATTTCAAGTTACTTGTTCAGATGTCTGATATTACAGATGCTGTTACATCCGGTGACGGTGACCTTTCAAAGAGACTACCTGTTTATAAAGAGGGTAACGAGCTTGAGACAGTATCTTTTAAAATGAATAATTTTCTTGAAACTATGGATGGTAATATATCAAGAACAACTTATTCTCTCGGTAATTTGTTATCGAAGATTATGCCAATATATTACTCTTTAGTTGAAGTTAGAAAGTCTTCTAATGATAACGTTGACCTAGCTGCTACAGTTGCGGCTGCAGGCGAAGAGATGAGTATCACAGTGGAGGAGATTTCCAGAAATACGGCTGATGTTGCCAGCAAGGGTGAGGACACATTGGTTCTTGCACAGGACGGTTCTGAAATGGTCAGAGAGGCGACAGAGAAGGCTGAACACGTAAAAGGAATTGTGGTTAATCTTGCCGAAGACATTAACTCACTTACAGAGAATGCTAAAAATATTGGTAGCGTTGTTGAAGTTATTAACGATATATCAGAGCAAACTAACCTGCTTGCCCTAAATGCAGCGATTGAAGCAGCGAGAGCTGGTGAGGCTGGGCGAGGCTTTGCAGTTGTTGCTGACGAGGTTAGGAAACTAGCAGAGAAGACCTTAGACTCTACAAATGAAATTGAGAAGATGGTTAAGGTTATTCAGGATAACGTTTCTAAAGCAGAAGCAAATGCAACTGAGGTGTCTGAGAATATCGAAGTTCAGGTTAAGGCTAGTGAAAATGCTAATGTTAAATTTCAGGAAATTCTCTCAGCTGTACAAGAACTTAATGGACTCCTTCTGAATACTTCTTCGGCTGCTGAACAGCAAACTAGTGCAACTAATGAAGTTGCTGGTAGTATAGAAAAAGTTGCCGCAGCTTCAGGAGAATCCAGAGACAATGTTGTTCAGCTTATGGAGCAGATAGATGGGCTTATGGATGACTTGGCTATCCTTGAGAAGGATATTATACAATACAAGCTTTCTTGTAATGGTATTGTGTTCGTAAGAGCTAAAATGGCACATATCAAATACCTTAAGAATATTTATGCATCATATATGCATGGTACTGCGCCACAAGGACTTAAAACAGACCACGAATGTGAGTTTGGCAAACTATATTTTTCACAAGAGCTTCAGGCGTTACATGGCTCAGACCCTGATTTTAAATCTATAGAGCAACCTCATAAAGAGGTTCATGCATTGTCGCATCATATCGCTGAAATGATAAATAAGGGCGACCTTGATAACGCATATGTAGACATCGAAAAGATGAGAGGGAAAGTTGAGCATCTCATTGTAATTTTGGATAAGATGTTCGATAAAGCAAAATGTATCTAAATTATTAATTTAAGCCTCGCGAAAGCGGGGCTTTTTTTATGTCTGGAATATATCTATTTCTGAATATTATTAGGTATTTTTACCCTTTTGTAAAAAAATCATAAAAAAAATAAAACTTTTTTTTCTTGTTAACTTTAGCCCGTGTGTCAATAAACCACTAATAATAGTGCCTAAATCCCTTTGAACCCCTATCTAGAGCTATATCCGCCAAGTCAATATCACTTGACCATGTGCATATTTTTTGTTAACTTTGGCATGGATTGTACGATATTGTCATTAGAAGGCATAAGTTGGTATAAAACATGGCAGGAAGTTTTAGAGGACGCTACGAACATAAAATTAGTGACACCGGACGAATCTCTATACCGTCAAAGTTTAGAGAAATTCTGAAGGTCAAGTATGGCAGCGATGAGCTTACGCTGTTGTCCATGGGCGACCACCTGAGACTTTATCCAAATGCCGAATGGGACAGAGAGGAAACCAGGCTAGACGAACAGTCAAGCGACGACGAAGAGTTTCAGGAATTCATGAGAATGCTTTTTTCAGATATGGGTGATTTATCCATAGATAAAAACGGCAGAGTAATGATCGGGTCTGAAATTCGTGAAAGGTGCGGTATCAAGGGTGAATGTATTGTAAATGGTTTGCGTAACCATTTCGAAATTTGGCCTGCCGCTGTCTGGGGGCAAAAAGCTACAGACGACCGAAAAGCGGAACTTTATAAAAAGTTCGCTGGGAAAATTAGGTGATAATTTAGGCAGGTCGCAAGTAAATAACACAGGAGACTATTATGTCAGTGTTTTCTTGGCTGGCCGGAAAGGTAAATTCGGGTTGCGATCTATCGGTATTCGATATGACCAACCGTACTAGAGAGACTCTTGCACAGGAGTGTTATAGGTTTATGGAAAAAGGCAGCTTTGTACAGATAGAATTCGACAAGGCTCCCGGGGCGGTTTTGAAGAATGAAGCACATACCGGTAATGATAAGGGAGGTGCTCAAGTATCTGCCGGCTGATCCTGACGGCATTACGCTGGACATGACAGGCGGTGGAGGCGGACACTCAGCTGCAATGCTGGAAAAGATGTCTGATAAGGGGAGACTTATTATCCTCGATAGAGATCTTGATGCTGTTGCACGCTTAAATGAGAAGTTCGCGGAGAACACCAACGTTACGGTTGTACATTCAAATTTTTCAAACTTCGACCAAGCTTTAGACGAGCTTGGTATCCATTCAGTAACATCTATTCTCGCAGACTTTGGAGTATCTCTTTACCATCTGAAAGTTGCGGAAAGGGGCTTTTCCTTTCGCAGCGAAGGACCTTTGGACATGAGGATGAATCAGGACGAAAAACTGTCAGCATCCGATGTGGTAAATACATACTCCAGAGAAGACTTGAGCGATATCATAAGAAAATATGGCGAAGATAACTTCGCATGGAAGATAGCAGGAGCGATTGTCAGAGCACGAGAGGAATCTCCTATAGAGACTACTACTCGTTTGGCTGAAGTTGTTGCTACTGCTATACCAAGAGCCGCTCAGAAGCAGGGTATAAACCCAGCGACTAAAACTTTTCAGGCTCTACGCATATATGTTAATAGCGAACTTGATTCTATAGAAGAGATGCTTGGCAAGCTTGAGCGATACGTTGAAGTAGGAGGGAAGGTAGCTTTCATCTCCTTTCATTCGTTGGAAGACAGGATTGTCAAAGAGGTTCTCAAAGGTTATGAGAAGGAGTGCATCTGTGCACCGGGGCTTCCAGTATGCATATGCGACAAGAAGCGTACGTTTAAGCAGGTGACTAGAAAACCTATGGAACCTAAACCAGATGAAGTAGAAATGAATCCGCTTTCGCGTAGCTCTAAGCTAAGAGTAGCAGAAAGGGTTTAAAGAAAGGAGCGAATAATGAGAGTACATACACTAGAGCAAGCAGCAACAAGAGAATCTGCAAGAATTAAAATGCGTACACTCCTTTTTGCCTCTTTTACAGTTGTGCTTCTATTTTCACTCGTGTACGTGAGGCATCTTTGTATAAAGACAGGATATGAGATAAGCAATATCTCTGAAAAAGTAGAGAAGACTGAGGTGATGTATCTTTCACTTTTGGATAAACGTTCAAAGGAGTACGACACAGAAAACCTGTATAAAAAAGCGAAGGTCTTGGGACTGGAGCTACCCGACGTAAAAAGGACGTTTTATGTCAAATGACAAAAGTCGAATAAACTTTTTTAGTCTGCTTGCATTTATCGCCTTAGGCGCTCTGGTTTTCAGGGTCGCCTATTTGCAGTTATTGCACGGCGATTTCTATAGTGAATACGCAAGCAAACAGGCAAAGGGAGTTGTCGAAAGCACAAGGGGACGGGGATTTATTCTCGATGTACATGGCGAGCCACTCGCATTGAATAAAAAGTCCGCATCCCTTTATGTTTTCGCAGGTGAGTTGAATGACAGAAAGATGTTTGTGCGTAAGCTTAAGAAGAATGGTCTGCGACTATCAAAAGGGACAGTTACAAGGCTTCTTAAAAACAGTGGATTTGTTTGGCTTGAGCGTAATATCGACATAGACCGTGCAGAAGAGCTCCAAAAGAAGATACCGAATATCGAGTTTTTGCTTGAAGAGCAACGTCTATACCCTGAAAGAAAACTTGCCGCATCAATGGTTGGTTTTACAGGTACAGACAATAAAGGGCTCGGTGGGCTAGAGCATAGATACGACAACATTCTTCAAGGTCGCAAATTACAGTTACTCAGCCTTAAGGATAATAAGGGGCAGAGGATTGTTTACGAAGATACTAGAAAAGAGAAAGAAATAGATACGCAATTGTATCTGACAATAGATAAACAACTACAAGGGCTTAGCGAAGAAGTACTTCGTGTGGATACTGAGAAATACGGTGCTAAACGCGGTATAGCGGTTGCTATGGATGCTTATACTGGTGATATCATTTTCGCAGCATCATCCGGAGGCTTTGACCCGAATTCATATGGTGATTTTCCTGCGAAAGAGAGGAAGAACTATCCAGCAGGTTACCTATACGAGCCAGGTTCAATTTTTAAGCCTGTGCTTTTTTCGTTGTTATTAGACAAGAAGAATTTGAATATTCGTGAAATGGTTAATTGCGAGAATGGTAAATATAAAGTTTATAACCACGTAATCAAAGACGTGCATCCAAATAAAATACTTACTGCCAGGCAGGTACTCATAAAGTCTAGCAATATCGGAATGGTAAAGCTTTCTGACAAGGTGAGCAGAAAAGAGTTTTACGACTATCTAAAAGCTAGTGGTTTTGGCAGAAAAACAGGTGTTTCAGGACTCGGTGAAGAGGACGGTATCCTTCGTGACGTAAAGAAATGGTCTGGGCTTAGTAAGCCTTCATTGTCTATTGGGCAGGAAGTGATGGTTACACCGCTACAAATGGTTCAGTTTTATAGTGCAATCGCAAATGGTGGCAGACTTATAAAACCTAAAGTTGTGAGCAAAGTCGAAAACGACGGTAATACATACAGGCCGAAGTTCGAGCAAGATAGGATATTCTCAGAAGAGACAGCTAAGAAAATGCAGAAACTACTTAGAGAAGTGGTCATGTACGGTACAGGTGTAAGAGCTGATTCCTCATACATCCAGATAGCCGGAAAGACCGGAACTGGACAGAGGATAGATAACAAGACAGGTACATATAGTGAGAGAGACTATGTTGCCAGCTTCGCAGGTATTTTTCCTGCGGATAAACCGAGAGTAGCGATGGTTGTGGTTTATGAGACACCTAGAAAATCAATCTATGGTGGTTCAACAGCGGCTTATACCTTTAAGGTCTTGGCTGAACAGCTTTCAATGCATTTGGGGCTTAAAAGGAGCTATGTTTATGAAAGTCTCCAAGCTTCTTGATGGACTTAACATCGTAAGATTTGATCTTGAGATAGATTTCGAAGCGAATGTTAAAGACATTAATATTGACAGCAGGAACCTAAAAAAGCGAGCACCATTCTTTGCGTTTAAGGGTGCTGTTGTAGATTCACATGATTATATTTCAGACGTGTACAAAAGTGGCATCGTCCCATTTGTTGTGGCTGAAAGAAAGGTGGAAGGTGTGCCGACTGTTATTGTTGAGGATGGACGCAAAGCTCTTGCAAATGCTTGTAGAAACTTCTTTGAAAAGCCAGATGAAGAGCTTCAAAAAATAGCTGTTACAGGTACAAATGGTAAAACTACAGTTTCATATATTATAGATTCAATATTACGAGCTGCAGGTCACAAACCTGTTCTCGTAGGCACCACAGGGGTGGTTTTCGGTGATACTTTTGTTGATCTGGATTCCACCACTCCGTCTACCTATGAGTTCTTTAAAGTACTCAAACAAGCGGTAGATGCTGGGGTTGATGCTCTCGTTATGGAGGTTTCATCTCACGCATTACATCAACATAGGGTAAATGGAGTTGTTTTTGATGTAGGTATCTTTACGAACCTATCAGGTGATCATCTTGATTATAATAAAACGATGGAAGAATATTTTGAGGCGAAGAAGATTCTCTTTACGCCTGAGTATTCTAATGTTGGCGTTATAGGAATAGATAATGATTATGGCTTACAGCTTTTTAAAGAGGCTGAGGTTGACAAGATATCCTACGGGCTTTCGCCTAAGGCGGAGTTTACTGCGGAAGAGATTTGGTTTGGTCTTGACGGGCTTAAGGCAAAACTTGTCTGCCCTGCTGGGGTGATTGAGATTAAATCCGCTCTTGTAGGACTGCATAACTTTCAGAATATAATGTCCGCAGCAGCTGGTTGCATAATGTTAGGTATTGATAACGACCATATAAAACAAGGTATAGAAGAACTTAAAAATATCCCAGGACGTTTGGAGAAATTCGAGCGTTCAAACGGAGCATATATATTTGTAGACTACGCACATACAGATGACGCTCTTCAGAATGTTCTTGAGGCTCTCGGTAGCTTTAAGGAGAAGAAGCTTATTACTGTATTTGGATGCGGAGGAGACCGTGACAAATCCAAGAGGCCAAGGATGGCAAGAGCAGCAGAGCTAGACTCTGATGTAGTGATCGTGACAAGTGACAACCCAAGAACAGAAGATCCTTTAGAGATTATTGAGGATATCCTAGTTGGGTTTGAAAATGCTGATAACGTCATCATCACACCAGACCGTAGTATGGCAATACGCCAAGCGGTTACAATGGCTGAAGAGAAGGATATCGTTCTTATAGCAGGTAAAGGGCATGAGGACTATATGATTCTCGGTACAGAAAAAAGTCACTTCGACGACCGTGAAGAGGTGAAAAAGTATCTGGAGGTAAGCGAATGCTAGTTACACAGGCGATCAACGCCATGGGTGGTGTTCAGAAGTCCCACGTGCAAAGTGATCTGGACATCAGAAAGTTTGTAATAGACAGCAGACAGGTAAGAAAAGGAAGCTGTTTTATCGCCTTTAAAGGTGAGAATGCTGACGGTAATATCTATGCTGATAGAGCTCTCAAGGCAGGGGCATCATTAGTTATCTTATGCGATGCAGATACTTATGAGAAAGTTCAGGGTAACAAAGTTCTTGTTAATGACAGCATTATTGCATTGAAAGATATTGGTTCATTTAACTTGAACAGATACAAGGGTAGGAAGATCGCCCTTACAGGTAGCGTAGGCAAAACAACAACAAAAGAGCTTATCTCTGAGGTTCTCCGCACCAGAAAGCGTGTTTATACAGCTTACGGTAATTATAACAACGAACTTGGCGTTGCAATATGTGCAGCTAATATGAAGATGGGTACTAGTTACTCCGTCTTTGAAATGGGTTCCAACAGTAGTGGCGAGATAGCTGCTTTGTCAAAATACATAAAGCCTGATATCTGTGTAGTAACAGGTGTTGGTCATGCTCATATCGGTCGTTTTGACGGTATTGAAGGCTTGGCGGCTGAAAAGCTCTCTATTGTAGAGGGGATGAGAAACAGAGGTATCTTATATATTTCTGATTCATGCCGCAGATATATGACATCTCATGTGCTTGAAAAAGCAGACGTGAGATATTTTGGTTCTGATATGGCATCACACATTATTTTGGCTGATGCAAACAGAACAGCAGAGGGTGATTTCTATTTTACAGCTGTGACTAGGAACACTCCATACTGCTTCAAACTGAACCATTTCTATAGCCATTTTGTTGAGAATAGTTTGCCAGCAGTAGCTATAGGGCTAGCAGCTGGACTTTCATACACTGACGTTATGAAGGGTGTACGTAATTTCCAACCAAAAGAGGGGCGTGGACGCATCAAGGATGTGGACGGTCTTAAGGTTATAGATGATACATATAATGCAGGCTTTGAGTCTGTTATGTCTGCTATGAAAAACCTTGATGAAATCCCAGCGGATAAAAAGGTAGCTTTCATCGGTGAGATGGGAGAGATCGAAGGTTATGAAGAGATGCTTTACTTCAAGCTTATGAAGCTTGCATCAGAACTTAATAATGTTGATTTCGTTTTTGTAGGTAAAGGCTTTTCTCGATTAGAGAAGCCAAACAATATAAAGGTAGTCCAGACACGTGAAGAAGCTCTTAGCTTAATCTCTGAAGTAAAAGAGGGTGTTGTCCTTTTTAAAGCTTCAAGAGGTCAAAGATTTGAAGAGTTCGTGACACATATGGAAAAGGAGAAGATGAAGAGTGCTGTATAACCTGCTAGTTCCGCTGTCGGACTATTTAAGTATACTTAATGTTTTTCGTTATATTACATTCCGTACAGCGTATGCGGCGGTTACCGCCATGATCATTACTCTTATTATAGGACCTTATGTTATTCGTAAACTGCAAGAGATGTCTTTTAATATGAAATCAAAGGGCTATGAGCCTGATAGACATAAGCAGAAAGAGGGGACACCAACAATGGGCGGCATTATTATTGTCGGCTCTGCTGTTTTCTCTACATTACTTTGGGCAGACCTTACTAACCAGTATGTTTGGATAGTCCTTTTTGTATTCGCAGCTTATGGTTTACTCGGTTTTATTGATGATTATAAAAAAACGATATTGAAGAACCCTGATGGAATATCAGCGAAAACGAAGTTTATGGGACAGCTTGTTGTTGCAGTGGCTGCTACGGCTATGATCCTTTCTGTTGATGCTGATGGAAATGCGACAAAGCTTGCTATGCCTTTCTTCAAAGATTTTATTATGGATCTTTCGTTCTTTTATTTCGCATTTGCTTTGTTCGTCATTATTGGTACATCGAATGCAGTGAACCTGACTGACGGTCTAGACGGACTTGCGATAATGCCATCAGTTATAGCTTTTGCAACTATTGGACTTTTTGTATACATGGCTGGGCACGTTAAATTCGCTGATTATCTGCATATTATATATGTTCGTGACGCAGGAGAGCTTAGTGTTTTCTGTGGAGCGATGGTTGGTGCTGGGCTTGGTTTTCTCTGGTATAACGCTCATCCTGCATCAGTCTTTATGGGTGATGTTGGTAGTCTTTCTATTGGTGGCGCACTGGCGACAGTCGCTGTTATATCAAAGCATGAAATAGTTCTCGCTATAGTTGGCGGTATATTTGTGGTTGAGACCCTCTCTGTTATTTTTCAGGTAGGTTATTACAAAATGAGTGGTGGGAAGAGGCTTTTTCGCATGGCTCCTATACATCATCACTTCGAGCTGGCTGGCTGGAGTGAGACAAAGGTAACGGTTAGATTTTGGATCATATCCATAATATTGGCTCTTGTGGCACTGTCCACACTGAAGCTGAGGTAAGGATTGTATGAAGGCAGCAATTATAGGCTACGGCAAAAGCGGTAAAGCCGCTGAAAACATTCTGAGATCGAATGGTTTCACCGACATCGACATATTTGATGACGGCAATGCTGATGCGAAAAAAATTGCTGATTTTAAAG
The DNA here is from genome assembly GCA_002869185.1 of Denitrovibrio sp. GTDB lineage: Bacteria > Chrysiogenota > Deferribacteres > Deferribacterales > Geovibrionaceae > Denitrovibrio. Next base: position 223,180 of record PKTN01000004.1, read on the forward strand.
ATGAATACGAGAAGGTTGTTGTTAGCCCGGGGATAGACCTTAGGAAGATGACAAACGCTCCAAAAGAATATACGAGCGAGATAGAGCTCGCGCATAGCAAAAAACCAGCTGATGCCGCAGTTGTTGCTATTACAGGGACTAACGGCAAATCAACAGTGACTACTCTTACTTCGCAGATACTTAAGAAGTGCGGAGTGGAAGCAGTCGCTTGTGGAAACATTGGGCTCACTTACGGTGAGGCAGTTACAGGCTGGGCATTCGGTTGCTACGTTGTAGAGCTGTCTAGCTTTCAAACTGGGGTGCTGAAAGAGTTCTCAGCTGATTGCGTGATAGTCACTAATCTAGCAGAAGATCACCTAGATAGATATTTAGACATGGACGATTACGCAGGTGACAAGATGAACCTGCTCAAGTTCTTAGACAAGGATGGCAGACTTATCATAGAAGATGAAGAATATCTTGAGAAGAAGGTCTCTTCATATAAGGGCGAGATCGTAAAGATAGATTCAGAAGTTATTGAAGGTAAATTAGATTTCGGCACATTTTATGTAGATACAAAAAAGTTTCCTCTGAAAGGGAAGCATAACATAGTAAACCTCTCCTTTGCTCTCTTGGCTGTTGATAAGCTGTGTGGGTTGAAAGGGGATGTTACGCATCTGATAGATGATTTGAGAGGGCTCGAACATAGATGTGAGCATGTTGCTATTATTAAAGGTGTTGAGTATATCAACGACTCAAAAGGGACTAACATTCACTCCACTTTGACAGCTCTTAAAGGGTTTGACGAAGAGGTTGTTGTTATTTTGGGTGGAAAAGATAAGAACGGTGACTTCTCTGAGTTAATAGATGTAATAAACGAGAAGACAGCAAGCGTTATAGCTTATGGCGGTGCTGGAGAGAAGATTTATAAGACTTTAGACGGGGCGATTAGAGTCCCATTATATAAAGCGGCAAGGCTTGAAGATGCTGTTGCAAAAGCTTTCGAGGTTGCTGAGGCTGGACAGAAGGTTGTTTTATCACCAGGATGTGCGAGCTTTGACCAACACAGAAGTTTTGAACACAGAGGAACACACTTCAAAGAATTGGTGGAAGAAATAAAAAATAAGGAAGAGGTAAGATGAGCGAGCTTAGAGATAACAGGCTAGTAATCCTAGTTATCATTTCAATGCTTGTAATGGGTGGCTTAATATTCATACTTTCAGCTGGAAGTATGCAGGCAATATATCTTGGCCGTCAAGAACTCTACTTTTTCCAAAAGCAGATGGTGAGCATCATCGTTGGCTTTTTTGCTATGTACACAGCTTATAAGGTGCCACTTGATACGTGGCGTAAATACGTGATACCGCTTTATTTTATAACATTAATCTTGCTAGTAGTAGTCTTCTTTTATCGCCCTATTAATGGTGCACACAGGTGGCTTTTACTCCCTGGTTTTAGTTTTCAGCCATCCGAGCTTGCAAAGTTTACGCTAGTTTTATACCTAGCTCACTACCTAGACAAGAAAGAGGCTCTACTAAAGAACTTCTCTAAAGGCTTTTTGCCAGCATCGATTTTACTTGGTTTGATAGGTGCTTTGATACTCTCTGAGCCAGATTTTGGTACGACATTTCTTATGATAGCGATATTGATTGCTATGTTTCTCATAGGAGGAGCAAGTATTAAGCATATAGGCGGTATGTTAGGTTTCATCTCTCCAATCTTGATAGCTGGAATGATGATGGGCTATAGAAAGGCGAGGCTACTTAGCTTCCTCGATCCATGGGCAGACAAGTATACTACTGGTTATCAACTTATCCAGTCGCTTGCAGCTGTTGGAAGTGGAAAGATATTTGGAAAGGGTATAGGCAACTCATCACAGAAGCTGCACTTTCTCCCTGAGGCGCATACTGACTTCATATATGCCATTATTGCAGAGGAAACAGGCTTTTTTGGTGCAGTGTTTGTGATAGCACTTTTTGCAGTACTTTTCTATGTTTGTCTACAAGTTGCGAAGATGCATAAGAATAAATTTAAATCGATTTTTACATTCGGTATTGCATATTGTCTGATAGTTCAGGCTGGTCTTCATATAGGTGTTGTGACTGGTGCTCTCCCTACAAAAGGGATTGGGCTCCCATTCGTAAGTTATGGTGGTTCGAGTATGATCATGTCACTCTTTATGGTTGGTGTACTTATACGCAGTGCTGAAGAAGTGCAGGGGGAATCTGATGTCTGAGAGACTTGTGATCGCTGGTGGCGGTACAGGTGGACATCTCTATCCTGGTATCGCTGTGGCAGACTATGTAAAGCAGTTTGGCGTTGAAACGTATTTTATAGTTTCTAAGCGTGGTCTTGAGCGTAAAGTTCTTGAACCGCTTGGGTATCCTTTTTATGAGCAGTCAGAGACACCACTTAACGGCGTTAACGTATTTAGAAAAGTGAAGTCAATGTTTCTGCTGATGAAGGAGATAGCCAAGGTTTACACAAGGATAAAGAAGGGGGACAAACTTCTTCTGACTGGTGGTTTTGTCTCTGCGGCGGCGGCTCTTGTTGGTTCTATGAAGGGGGTGGAGATGTACCTCCACGAACAAAATAGTGTGATGGGGCTGACTAATAGAAAATTTGCTGGTGGTTGCGAGAAGGTATTTTTGTCATTTCCTGATACTAAAATGGTGGCTGGAAAGACTATGGTCACTGGCAACCCTGTGAGAGCAGAGTTTCAAGGGATTGAGCCAAAAGAGACAATGGAAAAGAATGTATTAATACTTGGTGGATCTCAAGGTAGTAGATTTGTGAATAATCAAGTGGCAGAGGCGGCACAATCTATGATAGATGCTGGTTTTACTATTCGTCATCAAACAGGTGGAAAGCTTCTTGATGAAACACTTGATAAATATAAAGAACTAGATGTTGAGTTGTCAGATAAACTGACAGTCTCAGGTTATATAGATGATGTAGCAGAGAACCTTAAATGGGCAGATATAGTTATTGCTCGTTCTGGCTCTGGTACAGTTTTTGAGGTTACAAACTCTAAGAGGCTTGCACTCTATATCCCATTCGCTCAGGCGGCTGATGACCACCAGCTATACAACGCGAAGTTTGCAGAGGATAAGGGCGTAGCAAAGGTTTTGGAAGAGAAAGATGTTAAACCAGAATCTCTTATAGGTATGGTTAAGAGTTTCTCGCTCAACTATGAGGTTTATAAGAGTTCACTCGAAAAAGTAGAAATATACGATAGTGTGAAGCTGATAGCAGGGGGAATGAACATTGGATAACGCATTTGGTAAAGTAAAAAACATTCACTTTGTTGGGATCGGCGGCATTGGTATGAGTGGTATAGCCGAAGTTTTACACACTATGGGTTTTGCCGTTAGTGGCTCTGATCTTTTGGAAGGTGCTAATGTTAAACGCCTACAAACAATGGGCATAACTGTGAATACAGGACATAAATACGAGAACGCAGAGGGTGCAGATGTTGTTGTTTACTCATCAGCAGTGAAAGAGACAAACCCTGAGCTTGTATGTGCCAGAGATAACTTTATCCCTGTTATCAAAAGGGGTGAGATGCTTGCGGAGTTGATGAGACTGAAGCACTCTATAGCTATATCAGGCTCACATGGAAAGACTACAACTACCTCTATGGTAGCAGAAATTCTTAACACCGCTCAGTTAGACCCAACAATTATTGTTGGTGGAATATTAAATACAAAAGATACTAATGCAACACTTGGTAGTGGCGACGTTCTCGTGGCTGAGGCTGACGAATCAGACAGATCATTCCTGCTTATGTCACCATCGATTGCGCTTGTTACAAATATAGACTATGAGCATCCAGATACATATAAAGACCTAGCAGATGTGAAACAGACATTCGTGGACTTCCTTACTAGGGTTCCATTCTTTGGCTCAGTTGTACTCTGTTTAGAGGATGATAATACAGCTGATCTTATTCCGCTTATTGACAGAAGGTTCGTAACCTATGGCTTTAGGGCTCAGGCTGACGTGCATGCTGTAAATATAGTACAGAAAGGCTTTTCTATGGAATTTGAAGTTGTGATCCGTGGAAAGAAAGCGGGACGTATCAAACTTGGTTTTCCTGGTGACCATAATGTTATGAATGCGTTAGGTGCCATAGCAGTTGCTCAAGAATTTGATATACCATTTAAGACTGTAAAGAAAGCTTTGGAGCAATTTGAAGGTGTTCAGCGTAGACTTACTACAAGATACGCAGATGATAGCTGTATAGTGATGGACGACTACGGACATCACCCTACAGAGATCAAGACAACCCTTAAAGCTGTTCGTGGTGCTTATAACGATAAGAAGATACTGGCTATATTTCAGCCACACAGATACACGCGTACTGCAGCGCTTATTAAAGAGTTTGCTACTGCATTTTTTGACGCAGATATGCTCTTTATAACTGATATCTATGCTGCAAGCGAAGATAAAATAGAAGGTATAGATGCAGAGGCTTTGGTGAAAGAGATCAAGACCAGAGGCTTTAAAAATGTAAAATACATTTCATCATTTGAAAACGTTTTTGAATACCTAGCAGAAGAGGGTTGTGACGATACTGTAATGCTTACTCTCGGTGCTGGAACTATTACAAAGTTCTCTCACGAGCTTGGTGAAGCTGTGAAGGAGAAGCGTAGTGGGAAATAAAAAAGTAGCCGTCCTTTATGGTGGCATGTCATCTGAACGTGAGGTCTCACTTAGGAGTGGGCAAGCGGCTTATGATTCGCTTGTTAGACTCGGGTATGAGACTGTGCTCATTGATATGGGTAAGGATGTTGCTGAAAAGATAGCAGAGGCTAAGCCTGATGTTTGTTTTATAGCATTGCATGGGACATATGGCGAAGATGGTCGTATTCAAGGTTTGTTGGATATCATGGGGATCCCATATACTGGGTCTACATATCAGTCAAACCTGATAGCCTTTGATAAGCTATTGTCGAAAGAGCAGTTTGTTAAGCAAGGTGTGGTTACACCAGACTATAGAGCACTCGATATGTTTAAGACTGGTATGCCATTCAAGAAGAGCGTAGTGAAACCTGCGAGACAGGGTTCCAGTGTAGGCATACACATAGTAGATAACGAAAAAGATTATAACGAAAAATTAGAAGACGCATTTAAATATGACACTAAGGTTGTTGTAGAAGAGTGTATAGAGGGGATGGAGCTGACTATCAGTATACTAGACAGAAAGGCGCTTCCTATCATATGGATAAGACCTAAAAAAGGTGTGTATGACTATGAAGCAAAATACACTAAAGGTATGACTGAGTATGTTTTTGATACTGGGTTATCTAAACCTGAGTATGAGAAGATTCAGCAGACCGCTATGAAGGCTTATGATGCGCTTGAGTGTAGTGGTTATGGAAGAGTTGATATTATGTACGACGGTAAGACTTCGTACGTGCTAGAGGTTAATACTCTCCCTGGGATGACAGAGACAAGTCTGCTTCCTAAAGCCGCAGGCGAGGCTGGAATTAGCTTCGATCAGATGGTAGATAAAATGCTCCTCGGGGCGTTTACTAAATAAATGGCAGTCGCTTATGAGCTAAGCGATATGGGTTTTGAATAAAATGGGTAATAAAGGACTTATGCCTGCAACTCCGAAAATAAGCTGTATTGGCTACAGCGGAGTGTAGGACAAAAGAGCTAAGACGGCTTTTTTGACTGACTTATCGGAGCTTACTTAAATGGAGTTAGGTAATGGCAAAAGGAAAAGGGATTTTCAGATTTGTGGCTGTAACGATCTTTTCACTGGTTACTGTGTGTCTGTTCTCCGCTGGCGTTTTCGCTGGTGCGATGTATCTATCAGATAGCGGTTATTTCCAGGTTAAGAGCGTGCTTGTTAAGGGTGTAATAAAGGCTGACGGAACCAAGGTTGAAAGCATGGTTAAGTCTTTAGTAGGTAAAAGCATCTTTGATATTAAAAATACAAATGTAGCTAGTGTGGATGACACATGGGTAGAGAGAATGGAGATCAGGAAAGTATTTCCTGATAAGCTTGAGGTTGTTGTTTTTGAAAAAACACCAGTCTTTAAGCTGACCAACACCAAAGGGTGCTTTACAGCTACATCAAGCGGTCTTTTGATAAAAGAGAACTGCAAAGAAGCGAGTATCCATATGGAGCAGGGTGTTCAGGAAGTGGATTTTAAAGAATTCATTAAAATCTATGAAGACACTGTATATCTTGAGAAGACAAAGGTTGATCTTAAACCCTTCTATTTCTCAGTGAGTGATGGCGACATAAAGATACTCGGAAATTACAACAGAGAGGAGTTTGCAAAGCTCTTTGCTGTTTATAAGAACAGAGTAAAAAACAGGTATAAGACTATCGACTATGTTGATATGCGTATAACTGATAAAATATATGTGAAAGGGGTGATGTAATGGCTACTGACAACATCTTTGTCGGTCTTGATTTCGGGACAACCAAAATTTGTGCGGTTGTAGCAAGCAAGAACGAGGACGGAAGTCTGGATATTATCGGTCTGGGTAAAGCACCTAGTGAAGGTATCCGCAGAGGTGTGGTTGTGAACATAGACTCTACTGTCGCTAGCATAAGGCAGGCTGTAACTGAGGCCGAGCGTATGTCTGGTGTCCAGATAAAAAGAGCTACCGCAGGTATTGCTGGCGGTCATATCAAAAGCTTTAATCAGAGGGGTACAATCGCTGTTAAAGGTGATCGTGAGATAACTGCAAAAGATGTAGAAAGAGTTATAGAAATAGCAGCAGCTACAAACGTTACAGTAGGTAATGAGGTGCTTGCAATTCTCCCTCAGCAGTTCATTCTGGATGGTCAAAGTGAGATAAAAGACCCGATCGGTATGACTGGTGTCAGACTCGAGGCGGATGTTCATATAATCACTGGTGCGGTGTCAAGTGCACAGAATATAGTGAAAAGCTGTGAAAAAGCTGGAATTATCGTTGATGACATAGTTTTAGAGCAGTTAGCCTCTTCAGAATCTGTGTTATCAGACGATGAGAAAGAGATAGGAGTGTGCATTATAGATGGTGGTGGTGGAACATCTGACCTAGCTGTTTATAAGCAAGGAGCAGTATTCCATACCGCAGCACTTCTTATCGGTGGCAGAAATTTTACTAAAGACCTCGCGATTGGACTAAATACACCAGAATCAGAAGCTGAGAAGCTGAAGATTCAGCACGGATGTGTTTGGATGCCACTCACAGAGGAAGATGATGTTATAGAGGTTCCTACAGTTGGTGGTCGCCCTCCTAGAGAGGTAGGCAAACCCGTTGTTACACAGATACTTCAGGCTAGAGCAGAAGAGGTTTTCCAGATATTTAAAGGGGAGCTACAATACAAAGGCTTGATGGATCATCTAGGGGCTGGCGTTGTTATCACAGGTGGATTCGCAAACCACGAAGGTATAGAACATCTCGCTGCTGATATACTAGGCATACCTGTAAGGCTTGGCAGACCTTTTAAGGTCGGTGGGCTTGCAGATTACGTAACAGACCCTAAGTACGCAACTGTCGTTGGACTCGCCATGACAGCAGCTAAGAAGGGTGTTCAGCAGGGTAACTTGCTATCAGGCTCTGACGAGAAAGCTTTCGGCAATGTGCTGGGCAGGATGAAGAGCTGGTTTGGTGAGTTCTTTTAATAGAGATTGACGGAAGTAGAAGAGTGTAGAGGACTGTGAAAACAGCCTATATATAAATGAGCTAAGAACGGGACAAAATGTAAGAAACCCAAGGAAGGGTTTACGAGCTTACAGGATGACAAAATGTTTGAATTCGCAGAAATCGCAAGTAACGCGGTTATCAAGGTTGTGGGTGTTGGCGGCGCAGGCGGCAATGCAGTAAACAACATGATCAGGTCGGGCATCGAGGACGTTGACTTTATAGCAGCCAACACTGATGCTCAAGCGCTCCAGGCCAATCTTGCTCCAGTTAAAATTCAACTGGGCACGACAATTACAAGAGGTCTTGGCGCGGGTGGAAATCCAGAGGTAGGTAAGAAATCTGCCGTGGAAGATATGGAAGCAATAGAGTAACAGCTCAGAGGAGCTGATCTCGTGTTCGTTACTGCGGGCATGGGTGGTGGAACAGGAACAGGTGCGGCTCCAGTCATTGCAAGCATTGCAAAAGACCTTGGTGCACTCACTGTCGCTGTTGTATCTAAGCCTTTCTCTTTTGAAGGTAAAAAAAGAAATACATTTGCTGACCAAGGACTTAAGTTCCTTAAAGAGCATGTAGATACATATATAACTGTCCACAACGATAAAGTTTTGGATCAGTGCAAAGAGAACACACTCTTCGATGAGGCATTCAAAATGGCTGACGATGTACTTCGTCAGGGTGTTCAGGGTATTTCAGACGCTATCAACTCTAGTGGTGTTGTTAACGTCGACTTCGCAGACATCCGTACTATCATGGGATCAAAAGGTATGGCTCTCATGGGTATTGGTGTTGCATCTGGAGATACTAGAGATATTGATGCGGCTGAGAAGGCCCTTAATTCTCCACTTATCACTGACGCGTCAATCGCTGGTGCTGAAGCTCTTCTTCTCAACATTACATGCGGTATGGACTTCCGTATGCAAGAGATGGAGAATATCGCACTTAGAATATACGAAGCAGCTGGAGAAGAGGCTAACATCTTTAAAGGTGTTGTTCTTGACCCTAATATGAATGGCGAGATAAGAGTTACTGTTGTAGCAACTGGGCTTGGTAAGTCTCGTGAAAAAAAGGCTGTAGACCTTGAAAGCTTTGCCGAGAAAGCAAAATCAGGGAATGATATCAAAAGAACACTCGGAAGTATCAGGAAACAAGACCATAGACTAAAAACTCTGTCTGATTTCAATGAGGAAGAGTCGGAACTCCCGGCTTACCTTAGAAATCAAGCGGATTAAAAGAGTACGAGGTGCGTATCCTGAACGTAATAAACGTCAGGTGGTTTAACGCAACTGCCTGGTATGCCGTGAATCTTTCATCTGTCCTCAAGCGCAGAGGTCATGATGTCGTTGTATGCGGTCTACCTGGTACACCTCCTGTCCTTAAAGCTCACGATGTTGGCCTCGAAACTTTCGAGGCCAGTATCAATAAGTCAAACCCTGTCAGTGTTATAGCTGGGATGGGGGCGATGGATAAATTGTTCATGAGTTTCCAGCCAGATATCGTCATCTGCAATAGAGGCGAATTCTACTGGTATTTTGCTTATCGTCGCATGACAAAGCAGAAGTTTAAGCTAATTCGTGTCAGGGGAGACATCAGACCTCCGAAACCTGGCAAGCTTAACAAAATCTTTCATAACAAATGTACAGATGCCATAGTCACTTCTGGCGAATTTATCAAGCGACAGTATAGGGAAATATTCGATACCCCAGAAATAGGATTGAATGTTATCTATGGTGGGGTTGATACCGAAGTGTTTAAGCCTAGCTCGTTTGCGAAAATTAAACTCAGGGATGAATTTGGATTTAGTGAAGAGGATTTTGTCGTTGGAATTGTCGGTCGCTTCGACCCTATCAAAGGTCACGAAAATCTCATTAAAGCAGTAGCTAAACGTTATAATGAAGGTCAGGAGAATATCAGGCTAGTTATCGCTGGTTTTGATGCTGTGAGTACTCAAAATGATATCGAAGAATCATTGGCTGAAAATGGTATAACTGACATAAGTGTTATAACAGGTAAAAGGGACGATATTGCAGATATATACAATTGCCTTGATGTATGTGTTGTCTCGTCTCTCGGTTCAGAGGCTATCTGCCGTGTTGGTATGGAGTCTATGGCTTGTGGTGTACCTATCATCACTTCGGACACTGGCGTGCTACCTGAGATATCTAAGAACGTCTATCCTAAGGACGACTGGGAAGCACTCGCTGAATTGCTCGGAGACTATGACGATTCCGTAACTGTCTATAGCTTAGATTCATTCGCCGATCAATTCGCTAAATTCATTAAATAAAACTTAAAACATAAGTGTGTCAAAGCAAAGTTTATAGTTCTTGCCATCTTCACTCTTAAGTAAGTTCATATCTGACAGTTTTTTAATGTCACGTCTTGCTGTTTGCTCTGTTACACCTTTATATAAATACACAAAAGGCTTTTCAATATGCAGATCTTGCAGTGAGATTTCGACATCTTCTTCCATAAGGAGCATTACAAGATCGTATTGCCTGTCATTCAGATCACCATCATTCTTCATTATATTTAAGAATTCTCTCATAGTAAGGTCGTATAGATAGCCATAGACTCTATCTTTGAGCTCATCAAGACATGCATTAACAGCCTCGAGAACAAATAGCAGGAATGGAGTTGTGTCTTTGCTTTTACGTTTAGTAGAACTGAATGCGAGGAAGTATCTATCAAGGTTACGGTAGTAGTATTTAGATAGCATCTTGGATACGTGGCGAATGTTCGCAGCGTGCAAGATGTAAGCCTCTAAAAGGCGTGCTGTACGTCCGTTGCCTGAAAAGAAAGGATGTATTAAGGATAGGTGATAGTGTGCGAGAGAAGCTCTTATGTATGGAGAGGTTTCAAGAAGCTCTTCGCTGTTAATCCAGTCTATGAATGATGTCATAAGCTGTTCGATGTCGTTGAGGTTTGATGGTGGTCTATAGATACCGCCATGCTCTTCGGATCCTACCTTTACAAGCTTGTCTCTGTATTTACCGTGTGTGTTCCCTTTATGTGAGAGGTCTTTTGTGATTGAAAGGTGGAGTTTTTTGATAAAGTCTTCAGTTATTATGAAATTTTTTGTTGTGTGTTCGAAATTGTCGAGTGTTTTATAGGCTTCAGCTAAGTTTTCTATCTCTATTTTATGATTATCTGAATAATTAATAGTCTTTTTCTTACCAAGAACCATACGAATATCATCTTCAGTGATAGGGTTGCCTTCAATAGCGGCAGTTCCAGAAATAGATGATGCCATAATGTCAGCGTCCATGTCAGATGCTTGCTGTGGTAGCATTGGGATGTCACTTATTGTTGTATTAAGTATCGTAGCTCTAGATATTTGATCCCCTAAAATCTTCTTGTCAAAGACATCGCTGAACATGAAAACTTTGGTTGTCGCCGTAACTTTTTTGCTGACCATTTTGTAACCTCACATAACACACATAATGTAATACGAATTAGTAAAATTCTTAAGTATTTATATAGCATTATTATATAATGATGTAAAGAAATATTACATATTAAATGTAAAGTATTTTGTAAAACAGCCGATAAGTAATATAAGCATAACAACAAGGCTTTAGCTAAAGACCTAAAAAAAAATCGAATTAATAAGTGAAAGAAAATGTAAAGTGAGGTGTAAAAAAATATTAAAAAACCGGTAGATTGATAAATCGCCAATAAAAAACTCCATAACCTGCGCTGCCGCAAAGAGATTTAGCTCACTCTTTGCGGTTTGTGCGTCTTGTGATATGAAACTCTTAGGTATATATTGAATTATTAGTGAGGTCGCAAAATGGCTTATTGCGAAATATTAACTTCTAGAGTTAGAGACGAACTTATAGATTATGAATTTTATTCTGAAAAGAGAATGTTTGGGAGTAAGGTCTTTCTGCTGTCTGGTAAGATGGTCTGTGCTGTCACTGGTGATGATATGATTGTTAGGGTTGGTCCTGTTGTTTATGAAGAGTGTCTCGCAAAGGATTATGTCAGGACTTTTAATATGAAAGGACGTCCTACTAAAGGCTGGGTTATTGTTGATGGTGACCAGCTTTTAAATCGTGATGATCTGCTAGAATGGATAAATAAAGGCATAAGTTTCTGTTTAAGTTTGTCATCTTAGGTTTGGTAAATATAGATTGATTATCTTGTCATTTTAAATATAATGTCAATTCGTTTGGGGGTATAGCTCAGCTGGGAGAGCGCAACGCTGGCAGTGTTGAGGTCATCGGTTCGATCCCGATTATCTCCATCTAAAACGAGTCTTAAGGGTTCCTGAGAAATCAGAGAACCCTTTTTTATTAAATGTTTTTTTGGTTTTAATTATTGTGGAGTTTAATGTGTTCTTAGGCAAACCGTAATAGACCTCTCAAGTTTTCGTCTAATTTGCTTAAGTAGAGGGACTGTATGATAGTTATTTATTATTAAAAATCTGTGATATAATTTTATAATAAAACACTAACAGGAATTTGTATGAGGCAGGTCTTTAATCAGTATCCTTGTATTCCTCCTGAAGAGCAGGAGGTTGTTCGAAAACTATATTATAAATATGGGCGTTTACAAAGGGTAAAAAAGAATAAAATCCTAAAATGTGGCGGGGAATGCAATAAACTCTTTTATCTAAAAAAAGGTTTATGTATGTATATGGTTAATTATGATCAGGATAAGCCTCGTGCTCTGGCGATAATTCCTCCGGGAAGAGCTATGGGGGATCTTACATGTTTGTCTGGTGAGATCGTGAATGTCACAACCGTAGTAAAAAGAGATTCTGAAGTTCTTATTATACCACCAGATATTCTTACCAAATGTATGAAGCAGGATTTCGATGTTTCCCAAGCAATCATTAAAACAACTATTGCTAAACAGGAGTGTTTCCTAGAAGGTATGATTGCTAATTTTACACTTGACTATGAAGACAGACTTAGAACTCTTTTTAAATCGCTAATAATATCATTTCAGTGCCCTATTGAAGATTTTACAAAGGTTCCGCTTGCCTTGAACAATACTGAGCTGGGCGATATTATAAACTCCACTAGAGTAACAGTCAGTAGAATTCTAACGAAATGGCAGCGGGAAGGGCTTGCTAGAAAAGAAGAAAAGCAACTTTATTTAAGCCAGAAACTTTTTAATGATCTTTATGACTGGCAGGATTATTTTAAATAATATTTAATTTATTTTTTAAATCTGTATAGCGGTATACATCATTTATTTGTCTTTGGGTTTATCTTTTTAATAGATACTCAATTTATTGAGTCAGGAGGTAAACCATGAAATCAGTTAGTAAACTCATGCTATTTTTATTCGCAACAGTTTTTGCAGTGTCTCCAGCTTTTGCACAGACAATGCATGCTGAGGTTGTAGTTGTAGGTGGCGGCGGTTCAGGTACCGCAGCGGCATACGCAGTGGCACAGGCAGGTGCAAAGAGCGTTATCGTTCTTGAAAAACAGCCCGCAACGGGCGGTACAGGTAAATACTCAGAGGGGATTTTTGCTGCGGAAAGTAAAATGCAGCAGGAGCGTAACATAATACTCACTAAGGATGAATCCTTTAAGAAGATTATGGATTACAGCCACTGGCGTGCAAATGCCAAGTTAGTGAGAGCGTTCGTTGATAAATCCGCGGAAACTGTAGACTGGCTCGAGGAGCAGGGGGTTCGTTTCAAAGAACTCACATCCAACTATCCTGGTGGTCTTCAGTCATGGCATATCTTTGACGGAAGAGGGGCAACAATGCTCAAGACTCTCCAGTCAAAATTCCCTGAAATGAACGTTAAAATTCTCACTGAGACACCTGGTAAGAAGATTATGATGAAAAACGGTAAGGTAGCCGGAGTCATCGCTGAGAACATCGATGAGGAAGAAGTTAAAATCTATGCCAAAGTAGTGATTATAGCTACAGGTGGGTTCCTTAATAATAAAGAGATGATGGAAAAATACACCAGATTTGGCGATGCTATTCCTGTAGGAAACGTTGGTAAAGTCGGTGATGGTATCAATATGATGATAGAAGCTGGCGCTGAACTAGAAGGGATGGAAGTAGTTCAGAACTATAGACCTGGTATGCCTGGTGAGGCGACTACATCACAGCTTATAGCTGTTGCGCGTCAGCCTTATCTATGGGTAGATAAAAATGGCGAAAGATTCTGCGACGAGACAGTAATTTTTCAATGGCCTTTCGCAGGTAACGCACTTCACAGAGCTGGCGGGCTTATGTATGCGATCATTGACAGCAACACAAAGAAATATCTTATGACAGAAGGTCTTGATGTTGGTGTTGGTGTGATGGTTCCTGTTAAAACAAAACTTCTAAAACTTGAGCAGGAGCTTGAAAGGGGCGTTAAGAAAGGTATCGCTTTTAAGAGTGACTCTATCAAGGGACTTGCTAAACAGATGGGCGCTGATCCTAAAGCCTTAGAAGCTACAATTAAGAGCTATAACTCTTACTCAAAAACTAAACACGACATTGAATTTGCAAAAGACCCTAAATACATCCAGCCTGTCGCTGAAGGACCTTTTTATGCAGTAATGGCTAAGCCGACAGCACTCGGTACTCTCGGTGGTGCAAAAGTTACTAAGGATATGCAGGTAATAGGCAAGAACAGCAAAGTTATAGATGGGCTATATGCAGTCGGTAATGATGCCGGTGGTATGTACGGAGACAGTTACGACCTCCTTATGGCAGGAAGTACTATCGGTTTCGCTGTGAACTCTGGCCGTATGGCAGGGGAGCACGCAGCCCAGTATCTTCAGTCTGTCAGATAATATTTACATAAGAATGGGAGGGGGGAGGCTCTCTCCCATTTTTTAATAAAAGGAGGCATGAAATGAAATCAAAATTAACTTTTTTTATAGTAATATTATCTATTCTTGCAGTAAGCATAGTTGCCATTGCGTCAGAGCAGCAGCTTAAAGGAGCTCATAAAGAGATGGAGCTTGCCTGCGCTGATTGCCACGGAACGGATGCACCGGTAAAAAGGGCAAAGACTTCAGTGTGTAAGACTTGTCACGAAGATCATGAAGGCGAAGAGAAGGTGTATCTGAATAACGGTGCAGAGGTAGAAGTTAACGTACACAAATCCCATCAGGGTGAGCTTCGATGCACGCTCTGCCATAATATACATAAGCCTTCGAAACTATACTGTAATCAGGACGGATGTCACGCATTTGATGATGATATGAATGTTAAATAGCTTGTATTCTTAAAGATGCAAGAGGTCTCTCTTATACTTATAAACAGGAGAGCTTTAGAATGAGTGCTTCAGCAAAACAGAGAGTTATAGCGGCTCTTTTCACGATAAATTTTTTAATAACCTTTTCATTCGGTATGAATGATTCGCTTTTTTCACTGTATCTGAGCGAGTTGAATGCCGGGGGGGTGGTGATCGGTTTTGCATTTACATTTTACTCTCTCTCAAAGATAGGTCTAAGTCCGATTGCGGGAAAGTTACTTGATAGATTTGGCGCTGCAAAGGTGTTATCCGCCGGGCTCTTTTTATATATGCTGATATCCGTGTCTCTATTTATAATAAATGAACCGATATATGTCCTTGCAGTCAGAGTTATGCAGGGAGCTGCTTGTGCCTTGTTTAGACCTGTCATGCATTATGTGATAGGGAGGATTACAGATACTGACGGTCGTGGCAGAGCTTTTGGTATATTTGACCTTTCATTTTATACTGCGTTGGCTGTTGCTCCTGTTGTTGGTGGGTTTATAAAAGAATATTCTGGATTTGACAGCATTTTTGTTTTGGCAGGGGGCTTTAGTATTGTAGCAATGCTTATACTCTTGCCAATATTTAAAGAACTAAGTTTTGAAAGGTGTATACAGACTAAAAGCAACTCTGTGAAAAAAATAACTGGGCACCCACTGCGAGGAATATACGTCTTTATCTTTTTTAAAGGTTGGTGTGTGGTGTCAGTTGTTATCCTACTACCTTTATATATGAAAAGTCTTGGGATAAGCGAGTCGTTTATCGGCTTTTTGATAGGTTCATCAACTGCTGTAATGGCTCTTTTTCTGCCTGTTGCAGGTATTTTAGCAGATAGACTGAAGAAAAATGTGCTGATATTTACTGGTGGTCTTGTTTACTATGCTTCTGTGGTTCTGCTATTTAGAGCAGATAATTTGCATCAGTTGTTCTTCGCATCAGTATTTTGTGGTTTTGCCGGAGCTCTATCGCAGCCATCTTGTTCATCTCTTCTTATTGAATTAGCGGGAAAAAATGAACTAGGTCATGTTCTTGGTCGATTTAGTTTTATAATGGGACTGGGTGCTTCTTGTTCAGCCTTTGTTTGTTCAATATTTCTTAGCTATAGTGACAATCTTATAAATGCGGTTTTTATGTCATGTTTACTTGGTGTTTTAAGTTTGATTGTATTCTTGCTTATGACTTCAAATAAATTAGTATCTTATCGGGTTTCACCTGATGCCTCTAAAACAACACTTGGATAGCAGATAAGGTGTTTGAGCTGTCAGAAACATGATATATAAGATAAATGGACAATGAAAGCTTAAGCTTTATAAAATAATGAAAGTCTTTCTTTGCAACGTATTTGTAGGTCTTTTTTTTAATGTGTAGAATAGGTGATATGTTAGTTAAGTATCAAGATACTGAAATATACTTTTTGCATGTGGTCAAACCTAGATTGAAGCGTATGTCTATATCTATAAACTCTAGAAATGAGGTAGTGGTCAAAACACCTGTGGTTGACGAGGCAAGAGTTGTTGAGTTAGTTCTAAGCAAGGCTGAGTGGATATTAAAGAAGCTGTCTTTACCTCGAGAGGACGTATGTGGTTTAGAGTTTAAGGATGGTGCGTTGATACCTTATCTTGGTCAGAGGATGGTTCTGAAACTGATCAAGGATGAGAGTTTTGGAGTGGGTAAACCTAAGCTTAGCTTTGATGGATCATGTTTTACTATTATATATAATCCGTTTCTTATGAAGGATGAATATTTCGAGAAGGCGTTTGATAGCTTTTATAAACAAGAGGCGAGTAATATAATGACTAAGCTTACTGAAGAGTGGGCTGACTTGATGAAGCTGGAATATAGAAAAATTTCTTTTAGAAAGGCAAAGAGTCGTTGGGGGAGTTGTACTTCTTCAGGTAATATAATGTTTAATTATGAAGCGATTAAGTTACCTATGGAATTTGTCGAGTATCTTGTTGTGCATGAGTTATCTCACCTTAAACACGGTAATCATAGTCAGGCATTTTGGGATTTTGTTGAGGTATATATTCCGGATTATAAAGCCATAAGGCTTAAGATGAAAGAGTATAGGCTCTAGTCTTTATCTTTATTTACTGCTTTTTATAAAAGCGATAAGATCATCCTTTTTCATTGGTTTTGCAAATAAATATCCCTGAAATCTGTCGCATCCGTAGTCAGTAAGCATGGTTAGCTGTGGCTCAGTTTCGACACCTTCTGCTATAACTTGAAGGTTCTGGTTTGTGCAGATATCGATAATGTTACGAACCATTTTTTGTGCTGACAAGTCAGTTAAGATATCATCAATAAAGCTCTTATCTATCTTTAGTTCATCAACAGGTAAAAATCTTAAAATATTCAATGATGAGTACCCTGTTCCAAAATCATCCAAAGAAATTTTCATTCCTAGGTCGTGTATCTTATTCAGAAGTGGGACAATGTGGTCAAAGTCCTCAATGAAGAGGTTCTCGGTAATTTCCAGTTTGATTTGATTTTCATTTATTCCTGAAGCTTTTATGGCTAATACAAGTCTGCTGAGGAATTCCCTGTATATAAACTGTTTGAGAGAGATATTGATAGATAGTATAAATTCGGTGTTTGTTGCATCAAATACCTCTTTGATCTCGCTTAATGACGTGTTTGTAATGTATTCACCAAGTGGTGGCATCATACCCGATGATTCTGCTACGGGTATAAAGCTGTCTGGGCCAACAAAGCCTAGTTTTGGGTTTATCCATCTTACAAGTGCTTCAACTCCGATTATTTTGCCATCTTGTAATTGTGGCTGATAAACCATATGTAGTTCTTGATTCTTTATGGCATTTTTAAGCTCTTGTTCGATATTTACTCTATATAGATATGAGTCCTGCATTTCACTTTGGAAAACACTGGCTGTATTTTTCTGTTTTTTTGATTGGTGCATTGCAATATCTGCTGCCCTTAGTATATTGTCTAGGTTTATGCCATCTTCTGGATATCTTGAGATTCCAATACTTGCTGAAAGATTAAAGGATATGTCTTCCACCTTATAAGGTTCGGAGAGCTTTGCTATTAATTGGTTGGCGCAGATATTAAGCTCGTGATGCACTATCTCTCTGCTTAGAATAATAAACTCGTCCCCACCCATATGTATTACAAGTGATTCTTTATGTACGAAATCGCATATCCTTATTGCTATCTCTTGCATTAATAGGTCGCCTATATGGTGACCAAAGCTATCATTTACATTTTTGAAGTTATCTATATATATGTAAAGGACGCTAAATGGTGTGCTCTTCTGATCAATCCAGTGGTGAATGTTATTTATAAGATAATTTCTGTTCGGTAATTTAGTTAGTGTATCGTGGTTAGCTTGATATAGGAGTTCTTGCCTTTTTGCTTCTTCTGCGTTTGCAATGTATCTAAAGATGAAGAATAGAACTAATAAGAATGTGATTAGTATTGTAATGTATATTGTTACTGTGTTGATGATAGCTTTAGTTATTACAGCGTGTTTAGTGTGTGACATCGTCCATAGTTCATATCTGTTGTCGTATCTTATGCTTGTGATGACCTCTTTTCCGTTGATATCCAAGTGAAAAGTATAAATGTCTTTACTGTGTCTGGCTTCGTCTAATGTCGTGTTATATACTTTTTGTAGAGCCATGTTTATCTGTTTAAAAATCTCTTGAGGTATCTGTTTGTTATATCTTGACTTTTGGTTTACGTTTTCAGCTGAGATGTGTAGTGGGTAATCATCAAAATCTCTGATTATTTCGATATCGTTGTAGTCTCCCATATGTAGACCGTTGTTGAATAAGTCGGAAGAAGTTTTAAGCCTAAATCCATTGGCTAATACTGCTTTGATCTGACCATTGCTAGTAGATATCGCCTTTCTTATAGGTATGACCCATTCACCTATAGGTTTAAAGTAGTATGTTCTACCGAGTACCATTTTGTTAGGGTTATCTAAAGCGTGTTGAAATGATGCTCCACTCGCTTCCAGTTTAAGTAGATTTGGTAGCTTAGAAATATCCGCGTTATTACTAATGTATATGAAGTTCCCGTCAGGTCTGAGTAAAGCTAACGCTGGTATAGATGGATTATTTTCTAGCAAATTATCAAATATCGGTAAATATTTAATTTCATTGCTCTCTTCGATGTTTTGAATAACTTGACTGCCGAGGATATTAAGCATTATCTCTTGTGAAGTCATTTGTGCATGCAGGGCGTCAGATATTAGTTTAACAAGGTGCTCTTGTCTGGTTTCAAATGTTTGCTCTATACTTCTCTATGAATGATAAGATAGTACTGATGTGAACAATAGACTGGAGATTAGTAGTATATAAAAAAGTGTCCATATGTTCTTTTTGATAAGTGACATGTAAACCCCGCACTAAAATTAAACATAATAATATATATA
This sequence comes from Denitrovibrio sp., assembly GCA_002869185.1. GTDB lineage: Bacteria > Chrysiogenota > Deferribacteres > Deferribacterales > Geovibrionaceae > Denitrovibrio. Next base: position 242,421 of record PKTN01000004.1, read on the forward strand.
ACATAGTATATCATGGAATTTATTTAAGTAAATGGCAATGTATGTATTTGGTGTTGTTGGCTATATATGTGTTATTTGTATTAAACTCTATTTTTCTTAGAGGCTGTGATTAAGGATTCTTCAAGCTCGTATAAAGTTTCGACAGCGATTGTGTAAATGCTTGGTTTATTGCTGTTTTTCTTGCTGAGTGGCGTTAGATTTTTTTCACGTCTCGCTTTGAGTATATGTAGTCTATCTATCCTAGCTTTTAGGCTCGCACTTATTATTCCCTCTCCGCATAATTTAAATGTTGCCAGAGCAAAATTTGATTCTTTTGATATGTATTTTTCTTGTATGGCGTATTGTGTGGCTAAAACATCTATTATCCCGATAATGGGCATTGTGTGGAAGTCCTCTATGAAGCCGCCATTTGAGGTTTTTACATCCCAAACGTTAAAAGCGAACCTTCTGATAATTCTATTCATTAAAAGGGCCAGCGCAATTTTTCGCCTATCTTTATCAAGGAATGACCATCGTCTATTGCCAGTCATATAAACTTTTGCAAGTACGTAAGGGAGTATGAACTCTATAAGCTGAGCTAGATCTTGTACCTCTTTTAGATTTTTTATTCTACCGTCGTATTCGCCCGTGGCTTGAACGCTTTCCATAAACCACCTTTTTAAACACTGTTATATTATAATGATAATACGTCATCTGCGAAAAACAAGGGTAATTTGTGGAATAATTATGATTAATTTATAGTGATAAAATATTTGTAAACTTATTGAATGATTAGATAAAAAAGTTAATCTGATATGGATTAAAGTTCATTGTGTATCAACGGGGAAATGTAACATTGTTTGAATTATTCTTTATATGCCTGCCTTAGTATATTGTTTCCAACTTTGAGATTTATCTTATTTAACACCTCAATATTGATAAAAAAGTAGTCTTCGGCAGTTTCTACTGGTATATCTCCAGGGGGAGTTCCATTGAGTATTGCGCCTGCAATTCTTGCTGCTTGCTTACCCACTACATAGCCAATAAATCCATATCCTGTTGTGGCTCCGTCTTGTACATGTTCGTATCTTGGCGTAGATAAAACAATTTTCTTCTCTTGGCAAGCTTTTGCGAAGTCTTTGTTTCGAGACATGATAAAGCCATCTCTAGGGAGAAAAATGGCTTGTATGTCATCTGGCAGGTTAGCAAGGAGAGTATTGAACTCTTCCTTTGAGTGAATTGGTTTAAGTATTAGCTCAACCCCTAATGTAGTGGCGGCGTGTTTTATCGTCTCTATTGTAGTGTTAGCACTCTTGTCTTTAGGGTTGTGCGGTACTAGTACTCGTTTGGTCTCCTTATTGAGAATTGTGAGCCACTCAAGTCTCTTATCATCACTTGATCCTAGTCTTACACCCGTTATATGTTCACCTGGAGCCTTAAGATTAGTAATGATGCCTGCTTTTACTGGGTCATTTACAGGGGCAAACACTACTGGAATATTATCTTTTTTTGCAATTTTATAAGCAGCGATTGAGGCAGGTGTTGTCGATGAAAAAATGATATCAGGGTTCTGAGTCATAATTTTAACTAGTTTTTGCTGTATTTCATCAAAAGATTTTGCGTACCCGTAGTCTATGTATGTAGTATTCTCCCCTTCAATAAAACCTAATGAATATAGTTTATCTTTAAATCCGAATAGGGTTTTAGTATTCGTATTAGTGTATTGTATGATGCCAATACTATATTGTTTGTTTATTTCGTTATTTTTGGAACAACCAGAGAGTAAAAGAGCTATCGATAAGATGACTGTAGTTAGTAATAACTTCATAATGAATACTCCATATAGCATACACTCTCTAATATTACCATCTAGGCAATCAATTCGACAGTTGGATTTCAAAACATTCTTGAGTTATGTCAAACCATAAAATGAAATAACTGATATTATTATAGATACGAGGTGACAGATGGAATTTTATCAGATGCTTTCTAAATACTATGACGTAATTTTCCCTTTAAATAAAAAGACTGTTGAGCTTGTTAGTGAGATGACTGCTAAAGGTGGCAAAATTTTAGATGTTGGTTGTGCAACAGGACAACTTATTAGAGCTTTAGATAATATTGGTTATGATGTGACTGGCTTAGAGTATGAACCACAGCTTATTGGTTACTCAGAGAAGACTATTTCTGGAGATATGCATAATCTTCCTTTTGATAATGCGACATATGATACTTTGGTTTGCACAGGGAATACTTTAGCTCATGGGAGTAGTGTTACTGATATAGCAAATATTCTGAGTGAGTTTTCTAGAGTACTTAAAACTGGAGGGAAGGCTCTCATACAGATACTCAACTACGACCGTATACTAGAAAAGAGACCACCTCAGCTCTCAGCAATTAAGACAGAGGATATTACCTTTGAACGACACTATGAGTATGAGGGCGATAGTATAAAGTTCACTGGAAAGCTAATAGGTGAAGATGTTCAGCAAGCATCCAGTGTTCAGCTATGTCCTATTACATATAAAGAGTTTATTAGTGCTGTTGAAGGGGCTGGGTTTAAGATTGAAAGCATATATGGAGGTTTTGATAAATCCAATTTTCAGATTGAGAGCAGTTTCCCTTTTATAATATTATTGTCAAATGCTTGAAACAGATTTTATTACGCTTAATGTATGTTATAATTGATATAAAATATTATTTATTTGTGTTTATTTATCGAGGTGGGAAATGTTTAATCTAAAAATTAAAACAATGATAATAGGTGGTTTTTCTATCATCTCGTTATTGCTTGTTTTGTTGTCGTTTTTTAGTGTTATTGGTGCTAACAGTACTTTGAGAGAGCTCAGAACTGCTAAAGATGAAATTCTTCTTCATACAATGAGATTTATTGAACTAGATAGGGATATTATTCAAATCCAGCAATGGCTCACAGATGTCTCTGCAACAAGAGGGGCAGAAGGTTTTGATGATGGATATAGTGAGGCAAAAGGGTATTATGATAAGTCTTTAGAAATTATTGATATTCTAGCTGCTGACCATACTCAAGAACCTGAGATGGTTGCACTTCTGAAAGATATGAAACAAGAGCTTATTGATTACTATAATGTTGGAAAGCAGATGGCAGATGTTTATGTCGCAGAAGGGGCTTCAGCAGGAAATGTTTATATGGGAAAATTCGATCCATATGCTGCAAAGCTCAGCGAAACCATCGCTAAGGTTGTTAACGAGCATAAGGAAGAATTGAACGCCACTATCAACGGGATAATAAGCAACCAGAATGTCATTAGGAATACTTCTATCGCACGTGGAATATTGGCATTAATAGTCGCTACGGTACTTTCAATATTAATTACAAGATCAGTACTTAATCCTCTAGTGTTATTTAAAGAGAAATTTGTACAAGGTGCTTCTGGAGATCTTACTGTCAAGGTAGATTATACTCAAAAGAACGAGATTGGTGAGCTTACAACAAACTTTAATATTTTCACTCATTCACTGAATGAGCTTATTGCAACTCTGAAACTTAACATAGAAGACATAAACGAAAATAGTGTAACCCTTTCTTCAGCATCAGAGGAGTTTTCGGTCACTTTTAGTCAGCAGTCATCAGAGATTGAGAACATTGCCTTATCCGTTGATTCCCTCTCAGAGTCAACTCAGGATATTATTGCTCGTCTAGAGCAGATGACTGGGCTTGTTAATAGTACTAACGATGAAACAAGTGATGTGTTTAATCTTCTTGAAGATGTAATTTCGAAGACAGAAGAGATCAGCTCTGATACTAATCAACTTTCAACGGTTATGGGTAGTCTTGTTGATTCATCTAGTGAGATAGAGAATGTCCTGCACGTTATCAATGATATTGCTGATAAGACTAACCTGCTTGCGCTAAATGCAGCTATAGAAGCAGCAAGAGCTGGCGAAGCTGGGCGTGGATTTGCTGTGGTAGCAGATGAAGTTAGAAAGCTAGCAGAGCGGACACAAGATGCGACAGGCGAGGTTGAGAATATTGTCAGCCAGCTTATGAGCGATACAGGGAATGCTAAAAAATCTATGGATGTTTCCACTGTAAAAGTGAATGAAGGTCTATCATTAATCAGAAACCTAGAGGCTTCATATAAAAAAGTATCAGATAATATGCAGTCAATAAGCTCTGAGCAAGGAGCAATTAGTGAGAGTATGACAGTGTCTGCTGGAAGTATAGATCAAGTTAACAGCTCTATTCAGGGGATATCATCAAGCATAAATGAAGCATCAGATGCAGTGGAGCAGATAGCTGGTGCAGCTACTAGTTTACAAAGTAATGCAAGTTCATTAGAAAGTAAGGCTAGAGAGTTTAAAGTATAAAAAAGAGGCGACTTTAATAGGTCGCCTTTAGTTTATTCTGATAGTTCCTCAAGAACTCTAAGAACTTCTGGGAGTAGCTGTTTCTTTCTGGAGAGGACACCTGGAAGATAAAAACGCCTATCTCCAGATTGCTTATAGCTGAGAAGTTTTTCTCCAGGTACATATCCGCTGGATAAAAGAACAGATTCTTCACGTATTATGTCTGTCACCAGTAACATGCTCCAAAGTAAACTTTTGTCCTCTTTTACTTTGTTGAGACCTTTAAGAAGATCGTCTTTAACACCATCAAGTTCTTCGAGATTTACTACTTCTACCTGACCAATACCTATTGTCCTGCCATATTCTGAGAAGACTTTAAAATCGGTACCTATAATGTCATCAGGAGTTCTTGATTTAAGGTTGTCAGTTGATGAGAACATTTCTATTCCATACTTTTCAAAGTCGAGTCCAGAGATTCCAGATAGTTCGTGAACAGCTTCGATGTCTTGCTTAGTTGTTGTTGGGGATTTTAGTATTACAGTATCAGAGAGTATCCCCGAAAGCAGAACTGCTGCTGTCTTAGGATCAGGTTCTAAACCGCTAACTTTGTATAGCTGAGTGACCAGTGTACATGTACTACCCACTGGTTTTGCGTAAAAGTGTATAGGTGTTTTTGTCTTTATAGTGCCTAGTCTATGGTGGTCGATTATTTCAGATATTTTTGCAGTTTCGGCACCATCAACAGCTTGGGAAAGCTCATTGTGATCCATTAATATAAGCTCTTTTTGAACTTTTTTGATGATGTCAGACCTAGTGAAGATACCTATTAATCTTCCTTCATTTGTTACTGGGAGTCCTTTATGGTCTACACTCATCAGGATATCTCCTGCTGCGTCAAGGTAGTCGTCCTCTGTAAGGTGAGGCACATCAGTCTTCATGAATGATTTTGCAGGAATACTTAGCTGTAAGTTCCTGAGCGTTTCTGCTGTATCAAGTTCAGAGATATACACCCAACCTTTATATCCTGTAAAATCTATATCTATGTCAGCATCATCTTCAATCCCTGTTAGTAGGATAGCAGGTAGCTGATTTTTTATTGCATATTCTATGATGTCACGTCTTTTTCCAACTACAAGGATAGCTTTCTTTAGTTTGAGTGTCTCCATACGGTTTTTAAAACGCTCGTATGGCATAGCTCCAACCATAAATGTCGCTTCAAATTCGTCATTTTCGCCACGCATATAAGTGTAGCCTTTGATCGATTTTTCAAAGTTAGAACCCCGGAATAGGTAAACTGGGCGACCATCTTCATCCTTAGGGGTAAAGAATTTCGCAAGCTCCAATATAGATATGACACCTTCTAGCTTTGTCCCACCAGAGATTACAGGGGTTATCCTGATCTTGAGTTCCTCTATGTTTTTAATAACTCCTTTGATAGTGTCATTTTCATCTATTGCAACGACTTTATGTGTCATTACATCACGTACTTTAGGGTAAACATCGCTGATAAATTTGGGTGGAGTCAGGCCTAGCTTTTCGAATATGAAACGTGTCTGTTTATTAAGGTTTCCGCATCTCCCTGCGGTATATCTCTTCTCTTCATCTATTTCGTTTTTAAGGTTTGCGTATGCATATGCTGAGCAGACAGAGTCACTGTCTGGGTTTTTATGACCTAAAATGATTACTTCTGGCATGATTCTCCTCCGAGGGTCTCAATATATACGAAATGAGAATAGAATCAAACTAAAAATGTCTGATTCATTGTTGTTAATTTAAAATATATTCTATTGAGTAGAGCAGTGATATTCAACAGGAAAGTTAGTTTGTAGCTTTGATATAATGTTTATTCGTCTCTGTTTCTACAATTCCGTCAGCACCAAGGTCCATATATGCAGTTTTGTCTAAGCTGTTTTTGGCCTCTTTTTTAAGTATAGCCAAAATATTGCTTAGTTCATCAGAGGTGGTGCTTCTTTCACCTGCAGGTACCCTAATAATTGCAGAGCTGACAGTGAGGAGTGGAAAGCTTTTGGTTTGCCCTGTCCTGTCTTTGGCTGAATATATTCCGTTTTCAACCTCGTTAGCATCATAAAAAGATGCCGCAGTGTCTGTAAAAATAGTCGTGATCTGCTTTATCTTTGCCAGAATATTCACACAGCAGTCATGCGTCCCTTCTGAGCAACTAGCAGCACAAAAGAAGTCGTCACCACCAATATGACCAACAAAAGCGCCCTCTAAATGCATGTGCTCTTTCATGATGTCAGCGAAGAGTGTGATAGCTCTATCCCCTTGACGAAAACCGAATCTGTCGTTGAAGGGTTTAAAGTTGTCAAAGTCAAAATATACAAAGATGTAGGAGGAATCAGTATTTTTGAATGCCTTATTTAGATAGCTATTAATAAGGTTATTGCCTGGTAATTTTGTCAGAGGATTCATGTCTCTCGCATAGGCTAAGTTTTTTTCATTCAGCGTGTTAAGTAAAGATTGTGCAGTCATGAAACCATGATATTTGAGGTCATTAGTGATTATGATACCTTCAGCATCGGAGTTAGCGACATAGATCTCAAGCATTTGTTCCAGTGGAATTGTGATCTCAACTGTGGGACACTTTTTGATAAATTTTCTTATAGAAGGTGTGTGGCTCTTGTTGAATAGAAGATCTTTACCATATGGTTTGTACAAATATTTTTTGAGATTTGACTCACTTATTATACCAACTGGTATATTTCCTGAATCCGTGACTGGTACAATTGGTATTTCAGTGTTTTCACCAATCTTACTGAGAAGTTCTTCCATGGTCCCTTCTTGGCTTATAGGTTGAAGTCTTATCATCTGACCACTAACAAGGTGAGAGTCTTGGACTATTTTTCGTTTATTCTTTTTGAAAAGTTCTTCAATAGAAGTATAGGTTGCTCTGATGTGTTTCGTCTTTAATTTTGGCTTCTGTATGAAATATCCCTGAACAAGATCAACACCCATGTCTCTGCATGTGAGGAATTCATTCTCTGTTTCAATCCCCTCAGCAATTACAGATATGCCAAAAAAGTGAGCTAGGTTTATTATATGAGAGCAAAATTTACGTTTTTTGACCTCTTTATCTATATTTGTTATAAGAAAACGATCTATTTTGAGATAATCTGGTTCGCTAAAGTAGAATAGTTCAAAATTTGCAAATCCAGAGCCGAAGTCATCAATTGCAATTTGACAACCTGACACTTTTGCATTGTTAAGCAGGCAATCAATCTTCCCGCCCCTTGTTTGGTGTCGCTCACTGATCTCGAAACAGAAAACACCAGGATCTAGACCGTAGCTCTCTAGTATTGTCTTACTCATACCAGGGGTGTAATTACACATATCAGTAATTCGAACGTCAAAATTATAGAATAGTTTTATCTTCTTGGAGCCGCCTATCTGCATAAATTTCTCGATAGCTTTTTTTCTAAGCTCAAGATCAACAGAGAGGAGTAATCCGTCATCGTACGCACTGTCAAAAACGCCAAATATGTCGGAAAAGCCAGCTTGTTCATAGTCTCTCAGGAGACATTCGACAGCGAATAGTGAACCACTGAGAGGGTTAACTATCGGCTGAAAAGCGTGAGTCATCAAATCTAGCTTTTTGCGCCAATTATCAGGCAGTACTATTTCGTTCATACTCTCCAATTATAAAGACGTATGTTATGGAGATGTTAATTAGATTTTAGGTTGATGTTATTTTTGTTATTGCTCATTAAAAATATCTTTAAGTACTTTGTATCTATAGTTAAAAATATCTTCAAGTTTTGATTTTATTATTCCACCAATGAATAATTGACTAAGGGGCTCCATGTGCAAGATATAGTGAACGATATCCGTCATTTCGATACCTTCTTCAACTTGTTTGAAATGGTGTTGGTGGTGCCATAGCTTATATGGACCTGAGCGTTGCTCATCGACAAAGTAATATGGCTCTTTCGCGTGTGTTATCTCAGTGACCCAGCTTATTGGGATGCCTAGGAATGGATGAACGTGATATTGGAGCACAAGACCTTCGTACATCTTCTCTGGTACATCCGAGACCACCTCAAAATTAAGCCAGTCTGGGGTTATCTCTGCTAGATTAAGAGGAGACGAGAAATAATCCCATGCAGTATCTATGTCAGTCTTTAAAATTTGAGTTTTTTTAATACATTTAGCCTTCATACATCCCTCACATTTATAATATATACATTATAGCTTTTCATTAAAACATAAATGATTTATTACAACATTCGTTGATAATCTTCACTATTGTAGTATCATTAACATACAAGTAAAAACCAAGGAGCCAGTAATGGATAGAACTCATTTTAGAAGTCACTTTGAATTTGGCGGAAATATATATGCATATTATGATTTAAAGAAGGTGCAGGCAGCAGGTATAGCAGAGATACAAAAGCTTCCTTATTCTATAAGAGTCCTACTTGAAAACGTAGTCAGAAATTTCGACGGCAAAGTTATTTCAGAGGCTGACGTGCGCGAACTTGGTGGATGGAAGAAATCATACGATTCTCCTTATGAGATTGCTCATCACCCTGCGAGAGTTGTTATGCAGGACTTTACAGGAGTTCCGGGTGTTGTTGACCTTGCTGCTATGCGTGATGCACTAGCTGAAAAGGGTAAAGATGCTGCACTTATTAATCCCGTTGTCCCTGTTGACTTGATCATTGATCACTCTGTGCAGGTCGATTATTACGGGACACCAGACAGTTTAGACAAGAACGTAGCTAAAGAGTACGAAAGAAATATGGAGAGATATTCTCTTCTTAAATGGGCTCAAGCAAGCTTTGATAATATGCGTATCGTTCCTCCAAGATCAGGTATTTGCCATCAGGTTAACCTTGAATACCTTGGTCAGATAGTCCTTAAAAGTGAAGTTGAAGGTGAGGTTACTGCTATTTGTGATACGCTTGTAGGTACTGATTCACACACAACAATGATTAACGCTATTGGTGTTATGGGGTGGGGTGTTGGTGGTATCGAGGCGGAAGCTGTTATGCTTGGACAGCCTTACTATATGCCTATCCCAGAGGTCGTTGGTCTGAGGCTTACTGGCAAGATAGCAGAAGGGATTACGGGGACTGACGTTGTTTTAACTATCACAGAGCTTCTTCGCAAACATAAGGTTGTAGAGAAGTTTGTTGAGGTATTTGGACCGGGGATGAAATCTCTCACTCTCACTGACAGGGGAACAATATCCAACATGTCACCAGAGTTTGGCTCCACTATGGGCTTTTTCCCTGTGGATGACGAGACTATCAGATATATGAAAATGACTAACAGAGAGGAGCAAGCTCAGTTTGTAGAGAACTATACAAAGATGAATATGCTCTATTACGATTATGATAACGAGCCAGAATACACTTCAGTTGTAGAGCTCGATCTTTCCACTGTTAAGCCGTGCGTTGCAGGTCCTAAAAAACCTCAACAGCACATTCCACTCGAAAATTTAAAGTCTGCCGTGGCAGGTGAGTCAGCATCTGCTAAAGCTCAGATAGAGCTGGATGGCAAAAAGTTTGAGCTTAAAGATAGCGATATAGTTGTGGCGGCGATCACTTCTTGTACAAACACATCTAACCCTTACGTTATGATAGGTGCTGGTCTTGTAGCTAAAAAGGCTGTTGAAAAAGGCTTAACGATCAATCCTTATGTTAAGACTAGTCTCGCACCTGGGTCAAAGGTTGTTACAGATTATCTTGCAAAATCTGGCGTAGATAAATATTTAGACGAACTAGGCTTTAACCTTGCGGCATACGGTTGTACGACATGTATAGGCAACTCAGGTCCACTAAAACCAGAGATAGATAAAGCTATCAAAGATAATAAGATGTCGGTAGCTTCTGTTCTATCTGGTAATAGAAACTTTGAAGCGAGGATACACCCTAATGTTAGACAAAACTACCTTGCATCACCAATGCTAGTAGTAGTTTATGCTCTTGCTGGGACTATGGATATAGACCTGTATAAAGACCCTGTCGGTAAAGGGAAAGATGGTAAACCTGTCTATATGAAAGATATTTGGCCAGAGAATGACGAGGTTTGGGAGCTGGTTAATAGCTGTGTGACAAAAGAGCAATATGCAAAACGATACGGAGAAATCTTAGACGGTGACGAGCTGTGGCAGAAACTCGAAGTATCTCAGTCTAGCATTTACGACTGGCAGGCTGATTCTACATATATCCGTAGACCACCATTTTTCGAAGGGTTTTCACTTGTCCCTGAGCCTGTTACTGACATTATAAATGCGAGACCTCTCGCTATGCTTGGTGACACTATTACCACAGACCATATATCACCTGCTGGTGCTATCCCTGCGGAATACCCTGCTGGACAATATCTACAGAAAAATAATGTAAAACCTATTGATTTTAACTCTTACGGATCAAGGCGAGGTAATCACGAGGTTATGATGCGTGGTACTTTTGCAAACGTAAGGATAAAGAATAAGTTGGCAGACCCTAAAGAGGGCGGACTTACAAAGCAGATGCCTCAAGGCGAAGAAAAATATATATATGACGCAGCAATGCAATATATCAATAATGGTGTACCTTCTGTTGTCCTTGGAGGCAAGGAATATGGAACTGGCTCATCTAGAGACTGGGCAGCTAAAGGGACTCTCCTTTTGGGCGTGAAAGCTGTTATAGCCGAGAGCTTCGAGCGAATCCACAGAAGCAACCTAGCCGGGATGGGGATTTTGCCACTTCAGTTTACTGGTGGTGATGGCTGGGTATCTCTTGGTCTGGATGGTACAGAGACATTTGATATTAAAGGTGTAGCGAGTGTAACTCCGAGATGTAGTATGAAGGTTAGTGCTAAGTCTACTGATGGCTCTGTAAAAGAGTTTGAAGTCCTTTGCAGACTAGATACAGATATCGAGATTGACTACTTTAAACATGGTGGGATACTTGCATACGTGCTGAGAGGTATGGCTAAGGGGTAAAACAACTTACAGATTGAATCTGTAGCTGAAAAAGTGTATTATTGATGCCATATATAGGCATGAATGACTGATAATGGGCTACACATAATGAAGAAAGTTTTGATTTTACTTTTAGCAATATTTATTGCAGAGGGATCGATATACTTCGCTCTATCAAATTTTAGAGAACGAAGAATTAATACATATTACGAAACTCAATCCTTCACGCATAAGAATAACTTTACTTCAGCTGTGGCAGCTTACGAGCAGATATTCACGAACGTCTTCAAAGATAGAATCGATGTTGATGAAGTCAAAGTCCTTATTAATAAAGCTCAGACTGAACCAAAATCAAGAGACAAATATCGTAATTGGCTTAGGATGTATACTCAGCCTATCTTTGAGAGTATGAAATCTGTAGGTCTTACGCATATGCATTACCATCTTCCTGATGGAACAAGTTTTCTTCGTATGCATAAACCTTTCTTTTTCGGCGACGACATAAGCTCATTTAGAAAATCAATCGTTACTGTAATTAAGAATCATAAAATGGTCGCTGGCTTTGAAAATGGACGACACCTATTGGCGTATAGATACATATTCACCATCAAGTATGAAGGTGCATATATTGGTTCTGTTGAGCTATCAATAGGTTTGGAAGAGTTAGTTACTGTAATGAACCGTCTATATGGTATTGGATACTCGTACCTTCTGCAAAAAGATAAAGTCATAAAGAACTATACTGGTCAGACTGTGAGTGAGTTTGATGATCTATCTATCTCTGACGATTATTTCATGGGTACTTGTGATGACTGTATTAGTGGAAAAGAAGATACTTGTTCATCGGCAGTGGATATCAGAAATCAACTTATGAATTCTATTAATGGTGTGAATAGTGAAAAAATAAAAGCTTTTGAAGAGTTTTCGGAAGTTGATAAAGAATATCATAAATTACTACTCTCTTATATGTCTATTGTTGATATTAATGGTGAAGGTTTAGGCTATCTGATCAGTCACTCTTTTGTTGAAGGCTATGATGATATAGTCAAAATATATAATCTACTCTTCTTTTTCCTCAGTATTGGAGCAGTATCGATAATATTTGTTTTTTATGGACTTTATAACAGTCATGAGAAAATAAAAGAGATGAATGAGTCACTTGCTTCTAAAGTGGAAGAGAAGGTTCGAGAGCTTAGAGATAAGGAGCAGTTCTTTGCTCAGCAGTCAAAGATGGTTACTGTGGGGGAGATGATGGCATCTATCCTGCATCAATGGAAACAACCACTCAGCTCTATATCTCTTCTTGCAGATCTGACAATTTTTGATATCGAACAAAATAAAATTGATGGTGAAGTTCTCGAGAATATTAAGCATATAAAAGAGCAAACAACCTTTATGAGTCAGACAGGTAGGGATTTTACAAATTTTCTTAAGCCAAGTCAGGAAAAGTCTGTTTTCAATATAATTGACTCAATCGAAGATGTTCTAAATTTATTTGAGTTTAGTTTTACTCGCTTTAACGTTGGGTTTGAAAATAACTGGACAGATGATACAAAGGTTGAAGCTAGAGTATATGGATATGCTAATGAATTTAAACATGTCCTTTTGAATCTCTTTAATAACTCACGTGATGCAATAGTTCGTTTTCGAGAGAAACATGTTAGTGACGGTGAGGATGTTTCAGATTTTCTAGGAGTTATTAGTGTGAGAGTGACTCTTTCTGAAGACAAAGTTGTTGTAAAGGTGGCTGATACAGGTGGGGGGATACCACAAGAAGAGATGGGACATGTTTTTGATAAGTACTTTAGCACTAAGGAAGAGCAAGGTAGTGGCATAGGGCTTTATATGAGCAAAGAGATGATAGAGACAAGTATGAACGGTCAGATATCTGTCCAGAATGTATTTGGCGGTGCTGAGTTTACTATAATCCTACCTATCGCATAAATATCTAGATAATTTCAGAATCATCGTTTAGTATTCTAATCATGAAAACAAAAGTAATATTTATATGTATCCATAATAGTGCAAGAAGCCAGATGGCTGAGATGTTCCTTAATGATATCGCTAGTGATAGATTCGAAGCAAAATCAGCAGGACTCGAAGCGGGAAAGCTTAATCCATTTGTTGTGAAGGCAATGGCAAATGTTGGTATAGACATGTCAGCAAACAAAACAAAGACAGTGATGGAGATACTTGAATCGGGCGAAAGTTTTGATTATGTCATCACCGTATGCGATAAAGAGGCCGCAGAGCGTTGTCCTTTATTCCCTGGCAAAGGCGAAAAACTCCACTGGGGATTCGAAGACCCTTCATCCTTTCAGGGGACAGACGAGGAGAAGCTCGCATTTGCTATGAAGGTTCGTGACCAGATAAAAGCACAGCTAGAATCATTTCTTTCGTCATTTTGAGGTCCTTTCGAAGAATCTCTCCCGATAAACGAATATAGATTCTTCATTTCACTCTGAATGACAGGAAAGTTACATCCTAATTTGCAATAAACGTATTTTTTTGACACTTATCAATTTAATTTATTCCAAGACAATCTATATTCCATATCATAAGAAGTAAATAACGGAGACAAATTATGATAAATGCAAATATAACAGTTCTTGAGCTTTCACAAAAACACCCAGAAGCTTTTTCTCTATTTCTTAGTAAAGGATTCGATAACTTTAAGCAGGAAGCAATACTTAATTCTGCTGGTAAATTCCTTAAACTCGAAACAGCCATCAAACAAAAAAACTATGACATAGAGACATTCATAAATAGCCTTAACGAGATCGACTCTAACAACGATGCAAAGGTCGATATCACACTCAGAGAGAAGAATACAAAAGGTGACATCACAGTTAAAGGTTTGCTCCCTTGCCCTGTTCGTCTGCCACTGTTGGAAGCTATTGACGCTTTCGCTGAGGGCGTGACAGCAGAGACTGGGCTTTCAGTAGCTACAGACCTTATAGCAGCATCAGCTGGCATGTCTTGGCTGGAGGAGAACGTTGAGGGGATTACAGCAGAGGACGTTCCTGACGTTTTTGTTTCTGCTGGGTTTGATGTTTTCTTTGATGAGAGATCATTTGGAAACCACGTAAAGAACGGGATGTTTACCGACCTGACTGGTCCTACACACGATTATTTCTCACAGATGAAAGACCCTAAAGGGAACTATGGGATGGTCGCTGTTGTCCCTGCGGTTTTTCTTGTAAATAAAGACGCACTTGATGGCAGAGAAGTGCCTAGAAGCTGGGCAGATCTTTTATCACCAGAGTTCGAGAAGTCAGTCTCTCTCCCTGTTGGCGATTTTGATCTTTTTAATGCTCTTCTGGTTCATATCAACCATATGTTTGGTGAAGATGGTGTTAAGAGACTCGCTGATAGTATGGTATTATCAATGCATCCAGCGCAGATGGTTAAGAACGCTGGTCGTAAGAATGATGTAAAACCTGCGGTTACTATTATGACGTATTTTTTCACAAAGATGCTCTTCGGTAGCAAGACAGCAGAGGTTGTTTGGCCATCAGAAGGTAGCATCATCAGCCCAATCTTTATGCTGACGAGAAAGGATAGAGCTGATGTATCAAAGACTGTTGCTGATTTCCTTTATGGTAAAGAGGTTGGTGAGATACTTGCACACAGAGGACTTTTCCCAGCACTCAACCCAGAGGTAGACAATAAACTACCTGAGAATGCCAAATTCTATTGGGCTGGCTGGGACTATATATACAACACTGATATGGGCAAACTCTTAGAAGAGTTGAACAAGACATTTAATTCATCATTGGAGTCTTAAAATGAGATTTGTAACTGTAAGCGGTCCCCCCTCATCGGGGAAAACATCTGTAATATTAAAGACTATCGAGGCACTAACTCAAAGCGGAATGAAATCTGGTGTTGTTAAATTCGACTGTCTATACACTGACGACGACAAGCTTTATGAAGCGAAAGGGATACCTGTTAAAAAGGGTTTGTCTGGAGCACTTTGTCCTGATCACTATTTTGTTAGTAATGTTTCAGAGTCCTTTGAGTGGGGAAAGAAGCAGGGTGTGGACATACTTATAAGTGAGTCTGCTGGGCTTTGTAATAGATGTTCTCCACACATAAAAGAGATACTTGCAGTTTGCGTTATAGATAATCTATCAGGTATCAACACACCAAAGAAGATAGGTCCTATGCTGAAATCTGCAGACATAGTCATCATAACCAAAGGTGACATAGTCTCTCAGGCTGAGCGGGAAGTTTTTGCTTCACGTGTGGCAGCGGTTAACCCAAAAGCGAGTATTATGCACGTTAACGGTATAACAGGTCAGGGGGCTTTCGAGCTTTCTACACTTTTCGCTGACGAGGAGACTGAGACAGATACTCTGAATGGCAAAAGCTTAAGGTTTTCTATGCCGTCAGCTCTTTGTTCTTACTGTCTAGGCGAGAAACGTATCGGTGCAGAATATCAGATGGGTAACGTTAGAAAAATGGATGTGGATAATGGATAGAGAAACACTACTTAAAATAGACTTTCGGTTGTTATGTGATGAATTTCCCTTTACTAAAGACTTTTTTGAATCACAAGGACTCCCTATTCCAGAGGGGAGCGTAGCTGAGTTTGTTGCTAATCTCTCAGAAGAGAAGCTAGAAGACCTCGGCATAGAGCCAGACGAATTTATCGAGAGCTTTGTGGCTTTTGTTGATGCTGTAGGTAGCCTCACTGAGAAGACTTCGAAGATAGACAGCCTGCGTATCATTGGTGGCCAGAACAAATTTGGCGAAGCTGAGGATATCGATATAGAGATCAAAGCTGGTGAAATCATTTGCATAGTAGGACCTACTGGCTCTGGTAAGAGTCGTTTACTCGCTGATATCGAATGGATGGCAATGGGCGACACTCCGACAAAAAGACATATTAAAATCAACGGAAATGATGCTGATAAATCTTGGAGATTTTCTCCTGAGCATAAGCCTGTGGCGCAACTCTCTCAGAATATGAACTTTGTAATGGATTTGTCCGCAAAAGAGTTTGTTTTGATACACGCTGAGAGCCGTTTTGTGACTAAGCCAGAAGAGAAGGTCGATCTCATCATCGAAAAAGCGAACGAGCTCGCAGGTGAAAAATTTGACGCTGATACACCAGTAACAGCGCTCTCTGGTGGTCAGTCGAGGGCTCTTATGATAGCGGATACAGCTTTTTTGAGTAAGTCTCCAATAGTTCTCATAGACGAGATTGAGAACGCTGGTATAGACAGAAAGAAGGCTTTGGAGCTGTTAGTCGGAGAAGAGAAGATAGTATTGATGTCTACTCACGACCCGATACTTGCACTTATGGGTGACAAGAGGCTCGTTATTAAAAATGGTGGAGTCTCAAAGATTATCGAAACATCTGAAGCGGAGCAGGCGAACCTTACAGGCTTGCAAGAGCTAGATAAGAAGCTGAACGATCTACGTAATAGAATAAGAAATGGGGAAACATTAGAAACCATATGAAAAAAGAGAAGCGTATAAATAAGGATGCTAAGATTTTAAATGCATTCATTAATATATACTGTAGGGAAAATCATGGAACGGCTGGTGAGATTTGCCAGCCGTGTGCTGAACTGCTAAATTACGCTCTCAAACGTAATGATAAATGCCCACTCGATCCAAAACCACTATGCAAAAAATGCCCTGTCCATTGCTATAAACCTGAGATGCGAGCTGAAATCCGCAAGGTTATGCGATTCAGCGGGATATACGCTATTAAGCACGGGCGTCTTGACTTAATTTTTCATTATTTCTTTTAAGCTACTACATATAAGCTTTGTGTTTATTGTTTTAAAGGATACGTACAGGCTCTGGTGATGGTTTAGCGAAATAATACCCCTGAACATAATCAATCCCTTTTTCCTTAATCCATTCGTATTCTTCTTTCGTTTCTATCCCTTCTGCAATCATCTTATATCCAATCCCATTTGATATAGCGATAAGTCCTTCGACAATAGACTGTTTTATCGAGTTTTTATCTATGTCTCTGATAAGTTCCATGTCTATCTTTACTATGTCTGGGCTGAGAGCAGATAGGAGGTTTAGTGATGAATAACCACTACCCATGTCGTCGAGTGCAGTGTTATACCCTTTGGATTTATAAAAAGTTAGAATTTCTTGTAGATGAGCTGTATTAGTAATCTCTTCGGTCTCTACAACTTCGAAAGTGATAGATGAAGGTTCAAATTCAAATTTATCAAGCCACATTACTGTATCTTTAAGACAAAACTCAGGATTGTAGATTGCAGTTGGAAGAAAATTTATAAAAATATTTTTATCTATCTTTTTTATAGCCGAGGTTTTTATAGCAGCTTCTCGGCACTGTCTGTCAAGATTAAATAGCATTCCTGTGGTCTTGGCAGCACCAAACATAATATCAGGTGGCATGTACTCACCGCTTTGCGTTACACCTCTGGATAGGCACTCATAGCCAAATATTTCCAGTGAACTTGTATTAACAATAGGTTGGAAAAAGGTAGTTATCCGCCCCTCTTTTAAAAGCCAAATAAGCTCCATAGATTTATAAAGTGTTATCCAAGCTTCTAGAGTTTTAGTTTTTGAAAAATGCGAGAAGCTGGGTTGGGTATTCTTCTTTAGTATGAGCATATGGAGGTTTTCTTTTTCGGTGAGGTTTAAAAACTCAAAGTTATTAGTTTGAAAAAACTCGTCAGCATCAGCATTGAAAAAAAGATAGTCATTCATCCTTTCGCTTTTATATTCAGGAATGTTGTCAGCTAATTTCTCAAGTATATAATCATGGGAAGCAGATACATAGAAGTCGCAAGACTCTGAAGGCAGTATAGGTGTTGTGGTACATTTATTACAGCTCATAAAAACTCCATTTGACTAGTATAGTACATCATTGAGAGGTTTCAAAGGCTCTTTATGTATGAAAATAATGTGAGTGGCAACTTTATATCTAAAGTGCTATATTCTCACCTATGACCACATATAATGCTACCAAGGCAAAGTTTAACGCTCTTGGCGAAGAACTACGTGGTGTTCTGATTATGTTTTTCGCGGCTTTCTTCTTCTCGTTGATGGGCTTTTTTATCAAAATGCTGAGTGCTCATCATAATACTTTCGAGATCGTCTTTTTTAGAAACATCGTCAGCTTCACTATACTAGCAGGCTCAATGCTATTTTATAAATCTAATAGTAAAGGCGGTAAACCAGTACTACTTGTTATGCGTGGAGTTTTTGGCTTTTCCGCTATGTTTTGTTTCTTCTATTCTATTAGTGTTTTACCTCTTGCGATGGCGTCAACTTTTGTTAAAACTGCTCCTATATTTACGGCTCTTTTTGCTGGATATATCCTAAAAGAGAAGGCTGGTACGAAGGTCTGGACAGCTATTATTATTGGATTCATAGGCGTATTACTAATCTTGAAACCTTCACAGGCGATAGCTCCTGCTGGCGCAATTGCTGGTCTATGTGGTGGCGTGATAGCTGCTATGGCATACACATCTGTCAAAGGACTTGCTAATAATTACGATGCACGGACGATCGTCTTGTCTTTTTCCGTAGCTGGGCTTGTTGGCTCAACGATATATTTCATGTCTCGCCTTATTATGGGAGACGCTAGATACCTCTCTACAGATTTTATCCCTGTTGGTGTAGATATCTTCTATGTAGTTATGGTTGGTCTGCTCGCATCTATTGCACAGTGGCTTATGTCTGTGGCGTATAAATATGGCAGAGCGTCTGTTATCAGCACAGTAAGTTATGTTGGTCTAATCTTCTCTACAGTCTTCGGTTATTTCGCTGGTGACGGCTGGCCTGGAATGATATCCCTCTTCGGGATATGTCTAGTAGGGCTTAGTGGTATTCTTGTAGGTATGGCAAAGAAATAACTCGTTTTCTAACACCGCTTCAACTTGACATCATATACATATGGTTTACACTTTAATAAGAGAATTTATAAGTCTCATTTTGAATAGAAAGCATATTTATAGCTTACTTCAAAATGATATTAGTTTTTTATTAGAAACCCTTTTGGAGGGGCAATGACTTTAATCAGAATCAGGAAGGGGCTTAATCTTCCTGTTAAAGGTGCGCCATGTGCCGATATAGATGTGATAGATAATATTACTGAGTCTGCAATACTTGGCGACGATTATCCATGTTTAAAACCTACAATGCTTGTGAAAGAGGGTGATAGCGTATCTAAAGGACAACCTGTCTTTACCGATAGGAAGAATCCTGAAATTACATATACTGCACCTATCACAGGTAAGGTCAAAGAGGTCAAGAGAGGTGCTAAACGTAAATTCCTCTCTATGGTTTTTGAAAAAGGTGAAGGCGAAGCTGTAAAGTTTGATACAAAAGTATCGAATGGCGAAGCTGTATATGAGCTACTTAAATGCTCCGGTCTTTTGTCTGCTTTCAGAGAGAGACCATTTGCTAAATGTCCATCTGCTGACCGTAAACCACAGGCTGTACTCATCAACAGCATGGACACTCGTCCGCTTGCTCCTGATATGTCTATTATCTTGCAAGGTAACGAAGAATATTTCGTGAAGGGTGTTCAGGCTATTTCAAAACTTTCTGAAAAAACTTACGTCTGCGCTGGTATAGATATCCAGCTACCTGACCTGACTGATGCGGATATCCAGATATTTGACGGTCCACATCCTGCTGGATTATCTGGTACTCATGTGCATTTCCTAACACCTGTATCTCTTGAACGCACAGTTTGGACAATAGACATGTCTGCTGTTATAGATATAGGATATCTTCTTACACATGGCGAGCTGAACGAGACTACTCGTATCGCTCTCTCTGGAGAGTTTGTCAAACCTTGCCACATAGAGATCCTAAAGGGAGCTCCAATTAAAAAGATAGTTGAGGGGCGTTTAAAGGATTGTGAAACCAGGCTTATTATTGGTTCATCCCTATACGGCTTTACTGTAGAGGATGGTGTTGAACACTTGTCGTCATGCTTTTCTCAGGTGACTGCACTTTCTGAGTTAACAGACAGATATTTGCTAGGTTGGACCACACCTCGTAATGATCTTTTCTCTGTTAAGAATATATTTGCCTCTAAATTTACTGGGCAAAAAAAACTACATTTTGATACATCACTGAACGGTGCCCTTCGACCTATGGTTCCTGTTGGTACTTATGAGAAGGTGATGCCACTAGATATATTACCTACCCATCTTTTGCGGTCGCTCATCGTTTCTGATATTGAGACTGCGGAGAAACTCGGCTGTTTAGAGCTGTCAGAGGAGGATTTATCCCTTTGTACATATGTTTGCCCCGGCAAAATAGACTATGCACCTATCCTACGGGACGCACTAGTCAGCATAGAGAAGGAAGGCTGATATGAAAGCTTTTCTAAATAAACAAGCAAAACACTTCAAAAAAGGTGGAAAGCTGGAACGTTGGTATCCTGCTTTTGAGATGATAGATACTTTTATCTACACCCCACTTGAAAAGACCCACGGGCGTACACACGTTCGTGACGGAATAGAATTAAAGAGGATAATGACAACTGTTGTTATCGCCCTTTTACCGTGTCTGTTAATGGCACTTTACAACACTGGCTTGCAGGCAAACATGGCTATCGCATCGACAGGTGCAGTCGCTTCTGGTTGGCGTGATTCTGTTGTTACCATGCTTGGGGCAGGGTACGACCCGACTAGTATAGGTGACAACTTTTTGCATGGTTCCTTATATTTCCTTCCGCTGTATATAGCGACAATGATTGTTGGTGGAACATGGGAAGTACTCTTCGCTGTTGTGCGTAAGCACGAGATAGGCGAGGCGTTCCTTGTGACATCGCTCCTTTACCCTATGATTCTCCCTCCGACAGTGCCTATTTGGCAAGCGATGGTTGCCTTATCTATAGGTTTAGTTTTTGGTAAGGAACTCTTTGGTGGTACAGGTAGAAATGTTGTGAATCCTGCACTCTTTTCAAGAGCGATTCTATTCTTCTCTTATCCTGCGGCGGCTACTGGCGACACTATATGGGTTGCGCTAGATGGTTATTCTGCTGCGACACCACTAGGTGGTCAGGCACTTGGATTAGATTTGAACGTTACATTTATGGACGCATTCCTTTGTTTTATCCCAGGATCTATGGGAGAAACTTCAGCACTTGCGTGTCTTTTTGGTGCGGCTGTCCTTATCATCACAGGGATAGGTTCTTGGAGGATTATCCTTTCATCAGTTGCCGGCTTAGTTGTGTTCACTGGGTTGTTTTATATTATTGGCTCAGATACAAACCCTATGTTTGGTTTATCTCCTCAGATGCATTTGGTACTTGGTGGATTTGCATTTGCAACTGTTTTTATGGCTACTGACCCTGTCTCTGCAACATTTACAGAGAAGGGGAAATTTTATTACGGTTTTATGATAGGTGCCCTTACGGCACTTGTTAGAGTGGTGAACCCAGCTTACCCAGAGGGTGCAATGCTGGCGATTTTGTTTGCTAATATAATGGCTCCGCTCATCGACTATTTAGTAGTTAGAGCGAATATAAAAAGAAGGGAGGCTAGAAGTGCAGCGTGAAAGTGATATTCGTACTTTTATTATAGCCTTAGTACTGGCTGTAGTATGCTCCTTTCTGGTATCTGGTGCGGCTGTTGTTCTTAAACCTATGCAGGATAAGAATAAAGAGCTGGACAGAAAGAAGAATGTCCTTATTGCTGGCGGACTTTTGCACGCCGACACGGATATTGAAAAGACTTTTGAGGCGATAGATATCGTCTTTGCAGATATGAAGACTGGTGAGAAGGTAGATGGAAATATTGATGATTATTTCAATAATTTTAAAAAACTTTCAACTGGTGCTTCATCGATACAATTGACCAAAGATCAGGATTTGGCTGGAATAAAGAGCATCCCTGCAAAGGTTCCTGTTTTTATGCTGAAAAATGCTAGTGGACGTTTGAGCAAAGTTATTGTGCCTATATACGGCTCTGGACTTTGGTCGACTATGTACGGTTTTCTAGCAATAGAACCTGACCTGAACACTGTTAGCGGTATAACCTTTTATGAGCATGCCGAGACACCAGGTCTTGGTGGTGAGATAGATAATCCACTCTGGAAAAAGAGCTGGGTTGGCAAGAAGATTTATCGTGGTGAAGGCGTAGCTCTATCTATCGTTAAGGGTGGCGCTAAGGGTGATTATCAGATCGATTCACTCAGCGGAGCATCTCTAACTAGCCGAGGTGTTGAAGGTGTTATTAAGTTCTGGCTCGGTAATGACGGTTTTGCTAAATTCTTTGAAACTATGAAGAAGGGGGGTGCTTAATGGCTGGATACGGCAAGGTGCTCTTCGATCCAATATTTAAAAATAATCCGATAGCTATACAGATACTCGGTATATGTTCCGCACTGGCGGTCACATCTAAGCTTGAGACAACACTTGTAATGTCTCTGTCTGTTATATGCATCTTGGGGCTATCAAATTTTTTCATCTCTTTACTGAGAAAGATGATGCCATCGAGCATCAGGCTTATCATTGAGATGACGATCATTGCGACGCTGGTTATTATCGCAGATCAGGTTATTAAAGCTTATATGTTTGAGGTGAGCAAACAGCTCTCAGTATTTGTAGGGCTTATCATAACCAACTGTATACTGCTCGGTAGGGCGGAAGCCTTCGCAGTGAATAACACGCCTTTTAAATCTATGCTGGACGGTATAGGGAACGCGGCTGGATATAGCATTGTCCTGATACAGGTCGCATTTGCCAGAGAGCTTATCGGTTCTGGTAAACTACTAGGATATACAATTTTGAAGCCGATTACTGAGGGGGGCTGGTATACACCAAACGGTCTCTTTCTGCTGGCTCCTAGTGCTTTCTTCCTTATCGGAGTTATCATCTGGGCGGCTAAGCTGACAGTAGCGAAGGAGGAGGCGTAGTATGCTTGAATCTTACCTTGCGCTGTTTATAAAGGCAGTATTTATAGAGAATATGGCACTCTCGTTCTTCCTAGGAATGTGTACGTTCCTAGCTGTATCAAAGAAGGTCGAGACAGCCTTTGGGCTTGGAGTGGCAGTTATTGTTGTACAGACTATTACTGTACCAGTAAATAACGTCATCTATACATACCTTTTGAAAGAGGGTGCACTTAGTTGGGCAGGGCTTTCAGGTGTTGATCTTACATTTATCGGATTGGTTACATACATAGGTGTTATCGCTGCCATAGTGCAGATTTTAGAGATGGCGTTGGATAAGTATGTACCGTCGCTATATAACGCTCTTGGCATCTTTTTGCCACTAATAACAGTGAACTGCGCAATCCTTTGTGGTTCATTATTTATGGTTCAGCGTGACTATAACTTTGGAGAGTCTGTTGTTTTTGGAATGGGTTCTGGTGTTGGCTGGGCTTTGGCGATTGTCGCTATGGCTGGTCTGCGTGAGAAGCTGAAGTATGCATCTGTTCCTAAAGGTCTTGATGGGGCTGG
The DNA here is from genome assembly GCA_002869185.1 of Denitrovibrio sp. Classification (GTDB taxonomy): domain Bacteria; phylum Chrysiogenota; class Deferribacteres; order Deferribacterales; family Geovibrionaceae; genus Denitrovibrio. The sequence continues at coordinate 266,086 of PKTN01000004.1, forward strand.
TATAACATTTATCGTGGCTGGGATAATGGCTATCTCGTTCATGCTATTTTCGGGGATACAGCTATGACGATACTCTTATTAGGAATTGGAGCATTCACTGTTATTATACTCCTTCTGGTTGGTATAATTATCAATGCAAGAAAGATGCTGGTAGCTAGTGGAACTATAACGATAAACATAAACGAAGAGAAAGATATCGAAACTGGGGCAGGTGCAAAACTACTGAATGTCTTAGCTGATAATGAGATATTCGTATCCTCTGCTTGCGGTGGTGGTGGCTCTTGTGGTCAGTGCCGAGTGAAGGTTTTGGAGGGTGGTGGAGATATACTCGCTACTGAAAAATCACACATAAACCGTAAAGAGGAGCGCGAGGGGTATAGACTCTCTTGCCAGTGTGCTGTTAAACAGGATATTAAGATCGAGCTTGAAGCTGCTGTCTTTTCTGCTAAGCGGTTCGAATGTGAAGTTGTCTCAAATGACAATGTCGCTACATTTATCAAAGAATTCGAGCTTAAAGTCCCAGAGAAGGTGGACTTTAGAGCTGGAGGATATATTCAGGTTGTTGTCCCTCCATACGAGGCTGAGTTTAAGGATATGATTGTTGGTAATGAATATGTCGCTGACTGGGAAAAGTTTGGTGTGTTTAGATATAGTGCTGGTACAACGGAAGAGATCCAGAGAGCCTATTCTATGGCGAACTATCCAGAAGAGGAGGGTATCGTAAAACTAAACGTTAGGATAGCGACACCTCCCCCTAACAAGAACGTTCCCGCTGGTATTGGCTCTACATATGTTTGGGCACAGAAACCAGGAGATAAGGTGACTATCGCAGGTCCTTTCGGTGAGTTTTTCGCTCAGGATACTCAGAATGAGATGGTCTTTATCGGTGGTGGTGCTGGAATGGCTCCTCTAAGGTCTATAATATTTGATCAGCTTAAACGTCTTAATACTACAAGAAAAATTAGCTATTGGTACGGCGGAAGAAGTCTTAAGGAACTATTTTACTTAGATGATTTTGAGCAACTTGAGAAAGATTTTGATAATTTTAGCTGGAACATAGCTCTCTCTGACCCTCTACCAGAGGACAACTGGGAAGGGTATACTGGTTTTATCCATAGGGTTGTTTATGATAACTATCTTAAGAAGCATGACGCACCAGAAGAGATAGAATACTATCTTTGTGGACCACCTATGATGATCGAAGCTGTAAAAGTAATGCTTGATAATCTTGGTGTTGAACCGGATAATATATATCTTTATGATTTTGGCGGGTAATATGCAGTTTTTAATAGTGTTTATCATATGTTTAGCGTTTATGGCGCTATATATGTTTGTGCTGAGAAAAAAACAGACAAGCGGGTCGTGTGGGTGTGGGCAGGGTAAATGTCAGACTGGCGAGACCTGTGATAATACGGATAAAGAAGAAAATGGAATTTAATACAAATACGATACTTCTTTTTTTGGCTGGGATGATATTTGGTGGATATGTTTATATTAGGGCTGAAAACTATTCCATGAATAAGTACTATCCAGATGTGGAAGGTGAAGAGCGAATTGCTGCTCTTAAAAAAACAGGCTTTAAGTTAACTTTTATTGGGGTATTACTTTTTGTTATTGTATTCTTGGTTACTAAGAATGCTTTACTCTCTGGAGCTTGCGCGGGGTTTGCAATTTTTGGGATTAAACCTTGACTTAACTATTGCCGAAATATAGATACAGTTGATATAGTGATTTATTATGAAAGATACGCATGAAAATAATAGCCTTGTGCTGGCGATGAAAGATATGGAGCTGAATCGTAAAAAATTGCTCCAAACTCAGAAAATCGCTGGTATTGGTGGCTTCGAATATCTGCCTGATGAGAAACTTCTTATACTATCTAATGAAGCATGCCTTGTTCTTGGTTTATCTGAGAATAAGACCATGTACTCTATGCAAGAATTTTGTAAAAAAGTAAGAAAAGGGAAGTATGACAAGTTTTGTATGTTACTGGAGAGCGCATCAAACGACCTTAATGAGACTTTAGATTTCATTATTAAAGATGATAAACTAGAGCTCAGATACATCGAAATTTATCTCGAACCTCCTTCTGGAACACTCAAAGGGAGTATCACTGGTGTTTTTCATAATGTTACTCGTAGAAAAGAAGCGGAGATGGCCAAAAACTCTAAGTCCGAAGCTTTTGATGCAATCTTTTCAAACGCTAAGTTAGCAATTCTTGTTATGAACCTTAAAGGTAAGGTTGTAGACTGTAATCAGAGCGCAATTAACCTTCTTGGCTACACAAGGGGCGAAATGCTCAATAATCATAGTGTACAGCTATTGCACCCAGATGATGTAATGGATGCTAGTAAGATGTTTGCTACGTTTGTTAATAGTGGTGGTAAGAATAATTTCTTAGAATATAGACTTAAAAAGAAGAGCAATGAGCTTATTGATGTCCTTATTAATTTTGAGATGACCATCGGTTCTGAAGGCGAACGTCTTTTTGTCTTTATTAATGATCTAACAGAGATTAAAGCTATGGAGCGTAAGAACCTTGACCAAGAACGTATGCTTATACAGCAGTCAAAGATGGCTACTCTTGGAGAAATGGTTGCTTTGATAGCTCACCAATGGCAGCAACCTATAAACGCCATTGCAATGATAGTTCAGATGCTTGAAGAGCTTATAGAGCTTGATGAGCAAAACAGTATAATGCTTAACAAGAGTGTAGAGAGCGTTATGGCTCAGGTATCTTTTATGGCAAATACTATGGATGATTTTAGACACTTCCTTAAGCCTTCAAATGTTAAAGATAGCTTTAATGTGCATCGTATTGTGAAAGAGGTTGTCAGCTTATACCGTCCGCAGCTCAAGCATTCTGATATTGATTGTAATATCTTTCTTTCGGAAGATCGTGTGAAGAGAGCGGAAGTATTTGGATATGAGAATGAGCTAAAAAACGTTATATTAAATTTCCTTACTAATTCACGTGATGCTATAGAAACATCTGGTGTGGACAAAGGGAATATCCATATAGTTATTTCTGAGGTTGGTGATAGTGTTCAGATTTGTATCGAAGATAATGGTGGCGGTATCTCTGATGAGATGATGAAAAAGATATTTAATCCTTACGTCAGCTCAAAGGGAGACAATGGTACAGGGCTTGGCTTATACATGTCTAAGCTTATTATCAAAGATAGAATGAATGGTGATATTACTCTCGAGAATACTAAAGATGGCTTGAGAATTTGTATTATTTTCAATAAGAGTAATCTGAATTCTTAAATAGAAAAGGGGGCTTTTACACCCCCCTCATATAGGTTTATACGTAACTGCTTTCCAGCGAGTTGTTGATATTTTGAATATGCTCGTCAAATTTACTCATTGTCGCTTCATAAGTGTCATAGCTAATATCTGGTAGTTTTCCTCCAAACATCGCCTCAGCCTTTTTAAAGCCTTTTGTCACAGCGTCTCTAGCTTTCTCAAGCTCGTTAAGGTCATCACCTGCATAAGCGGTGGCAAAGTCAAACATGCGCTGAGAAGTCTTATCAACGCCCCAGTAGCCATCCTCTGATAATAACTCATCAAGCTCAGACTTAACATCTTGAAGCGTTTCGCCTTCATCCATTTCAATAGTAATGTCAATTCTAGTAAGGCTTACTGAAAACTCACCTGCTTGATCTGATAGAACTTTTGATGCGTGCTCAGCTATCTGCTCTAAAACTTTATTAACCGAATCCTGAACATAAGCTTCAAAATTCTCTATAGGATGCGCATCTCTGCGTGCAAGTGAAAGAACATCAGCAAAGCTTGAAGAGCCCTCAGGCTTAGAATTGTTGGTTTGTGCTGTCTGGTCTTTGACTTCAGTCGCTTGGGCTGTCCTTGCCGTTGGCGTCTGCTGGTCGTAATAACTCATCCGTACGCTAACGGATTGAGCGTTTAGAGTCGTATACATAAGTTTCTCCTCTTCACCCAGAAGGGAGTGGGTGAATAATTCTTCGTAATACCGTCCATTGTTTTTGAAGAATGCTTTTTAGGTTGCGTCGAAAAAAGCATAGTTCTTAGACTTTATAGTCAGCCTAATATTCAACCAATCGGCATTTCATGTTGAACCTTGAGACTTTAAATCGTATGCTTGAGTCTAGAAATGGTAGGTGGAGGTGTAAATTGTTGAAGAATATAGAATACAAATCTTTGATCCTTTTTTCTGTTATATTGGGTCTTGCCCCATTTCTTCCTGAACCACATTTGTTTCAAAAGTTGACTATGTTGATGGCAGGGACTCTTCATAAGCCTATCGATATTTTTGATCTCTTATTTCATTCTGCTCCGATAATATTGCTTCTCGTAAAATTTATTACTGAGAAAACAGCTAAAAGCGAATAATATTCTAGCTTTACTACTTAAATTAAGAGTAATATAGTATTTAATATTGGTGAGGCGAAAATATGAATACGACTAGATTGCTGAATAACCTTATGGTAGAGAATGTTGTAGACTCTTTGAATTTCTATATATCAAGTTTGGGTTTTGAGCTTGTAATGGCTGTTCCTGAAGGGACAGAAGATATAGTCTATAGCCTTGTGGAAGATCAAGAGTATGGCTTTGCAGTTATAAAAAATGGTGATGTGGAGCTGATGTTTCAGTCACTTTCAAGTATTAAAAGTGAATTTCCTACTATTAATATTGACGCGGCAAGTAGCAGAGTAATCTTTTACATGCAGGTAATCGGTATCGATGAATTGTTTGCATCACTCGAAGGTAAGGTTGACATAGTGAAAGGGCTTCACGAGGCATTTTATGGTATGAAAGAATTCTACATAAAAGATTTCGATGGTTACATATTAGGCTTTGCTGAAAAAGCCTAAACAATTAGTATTTTAGACCCATTCATTTTTCCGTTTTTTAGATCGTTGATTGCTCTGTTTGCATCACTAAGGTTATATTCTTCATACTCTAGCTGTAAATCCATTGTTGATGCCATATCTAAAATGTTGATAACATCAGTCCTTGAGATATTGGTTATTGTTTTAATCTCTTTTTCAAAAGAGAGATGTTTGTGAAAAGTTAATTTTAATAGTGCGTCACGATCTTGATCATCTTTCTCTGTTTCATTTATAATAAGTTTTCCACCTTTTTTAAGGTTTTCGAGTGCTTTTACTACTGGAGACCATATAGGGGTGGTGTCAATTATTACATCAAGTTTTTCAGGTGAATCTGCATCAATAGCACCCGTCCAGAATGCTCCTGCATTTTTAGCAGCCTCTTGCTCGGCTTCGCTTCTAGAAAAGACAAACACTTGTACACCAGGAGTCTTATTTGCTAAAAGTTTTAGTATTATCATTGCTGTCATACCAAATCCGCTTAAACCGAGTTTTTGCCCACTCTCTATGCTACTAAAGCGTAGTGAACGGTATCCTATCGCCCCTGCAAATAGAAGTGGTATTACAGCATTATTATTTAGTGAATCAGGTATTGGGTATGCATGATCTTCGTCTATGACTATGAATTCTGCATAGGTTCCATCAGCATCTAGCCCTGTTGCTTTAAATTCGTCGCAAAGGTTTTCGTCACCTCTAAGGCAGAAATCACATGTCCCACATGAAGAGAATATCCATGAAACACCGACTCTATCGCCTATCTCAAGCTTTGTGACATCTTCGCCTTTATCTTCTACCATACCAACAGCCTGGTGCCCTGGAATAATAGGTAACACTGAAGGCATGTTTTTTCCTTCGATCTCTTCCAACTCTATATGGGAGGCCCCACTCGCAGATATTCTTATCAATACTTGATTTTTAGTAGGGGTAGGTGTAGTGATATCAGCCTCAGATAGAGGCTTGCTGTTGATAATAAGATCCGTGACGCCCGACAATACCATTGCTTTCATAACAGCTCCTTCATGAAGCTTACCCCTTTTCGAAAGGAATTCAAACCGAATCTAATAAGTTAATCTACAGGCTTCGGTTCTGGCTTACCTAGATGGTACCCTTGTAGATAGTCTATGCCCATCTCTATTGCGGCTTTTTCTAAAGTTTCATCTGATATGAATTCTGCGATGGTCTCCATGTTGAGCTTTTGTGCATAGGAGACAATAGAGTGTACAACGTCCTGAGCTCTTTCATCTTTAGCTATAAGCTTTATGATACTACCGTCGATTTTGATGTAATCTGCTTTTATCTTAAGTAGATAATCAAAGTTATAATAGCCTGTGCCAAAGTCGTCAATTGCTATTCTTGCCCCTTGATCTTTAAATTGCTGTAAGATTGCTGCAACATCGGTAGACTCTGAGATGCTTTCTGTTTCCACGATCTCTATAATTAATCTGTCCATGACCTTCTTCTCATTAGCGTAGCTGTATAAGAAGTTCATAGTTTCTGTATTTAAAATGTCCTCAGATGACATATTGATACTGAATTCAGAATCAGTCTCTGTAAAAGTATCAATTGATTTTTTTATAATAATCCTTGTTAAGTAAGGATAAAATCTAGTTTGTTTACTTATGTCTAAAAACACAAATGGCGATATGATGTTATCTTCCTGATCTATAATTCTCATTAGGCACTCATATTTTTTGGTTTTGTCGTTAACTCCTACGATAGGTTGAAAGAAAGGAACAACCTTGTCCTCTTCTATTGCCCAGCTAAGTAGCTTTAACGTTTTAGTATTTTTTTCATATAGTTCTGTATGGTTTAGCTTTAATGGATCATAAATATAGTGACTGACGTTATTTGCTTTAGCAAACTGAAGGGCTGCGTCAGCGTGCGATAGGAGCAACTGTGAGCCGTGGGCGTAGCCTACAAAAGTTCTAATAAGAATCTCAGATTTTTTTAGTGTGATTGTATCTTTACATATACTAGCTATGCCTTTTTCTACATTTGCAATAAAAGTTTCCTTGTTACTATTAGTGGAGAGTATAGCAAATACGTCAGAGTGTAGTCTGAATATATCATAAACTCTGATGTTACTATTTGAGGTGAGTCTTTTGCTAAACTTGATTAAAAGGTCGTCACCAGCCTTCATCCCGTAGTTCTCGTTTATAGTGTGGAAACCATCTATATCAATGATGGCTAAATCTGCCGACTTTGAAGTGCTGATATCTTTCAGGAGGCTTGTTCTGTTACCTAGTCCAGTGAGATCATCTATACTTAGGTATTGCTGGAGTTTTGTTTTGTTCTCGAAAACCTCTGTTACATCGTGGCTAACAGAAATGTATTTAATAACCTTTCCGTGTTTATTTCTAAAAGGTACTATTGTTGATTTTTGATAAAAATAATCTCCGCCAGCTGTTAGGTTTTTTATGATGCCACGCCATATCTTACCTTTTTTAATTGTCTCCCACAGTTCTTTATACACATCCCTTGGGGTATCAGGGTGGCTAATTAGGTTATGTTTTTTGCCTATAAATTTGTCCGTTGCGTAACCAGTTACTTTAGAATATTGGTCATTGACATGTGTGATTATTCCTTTTGTGTCTGTAATGCTGACTAGGGCACTTTTATCAATCACAATTTTGTACTGAAGTAGGTCGTTAGTATATCTCTCTTCAGAATCTTCTATATGACGGATTCGCTTATAAATAAAAATAGAAATGAGTGTCACGAGAATGAATAGTAAGGCTATAACAAACCCAACCTTGCGTAAATTATTGCTTAAAACGGTATCTGCTACTTTATTCTCGTTTTCCATTTGTAAGGCTAGATTCTCAAAATAAAAGCCGGTACCTATGATCCAATCCCACTCTTTTATGTAGGTTAGATAAGATATCTTTTGTGAACTGGCAGAAGCTCCGGGTAGGGTCCAGTAGTATTCAGTATATCCAGAGCTATTTTCTTTGGCTATTTTTAAGAATTCTCTAAAAAGATATTTACCATTAGAATCTTGTAAATTATAGAGGTCTGTAGTGTATAAGTTTGGGTTAATATGGAAGACTGTTTCATAATCGGTTGTGAATATCCAGAAATATCCATAGTTATCAAATCCAAATCTTTCATGCTCAAGAGCTGCAACTATCTCATTTTTTACAATGGTATCAATTGAATCTTCATATACACTCGTCCCTATGAGTAGACCTAGATCCTTGTTGTATTTTGCATAAGCGATTTTGTTTTTTCTAGTCCCGGGGTTATCTGATGTGTCTGGTGTCACATAATCATACTCTCCGAATGCTCCCCCAGTTTTGTATACTTTATATAAGAATGTGTAGAGTTTGCTATAATCTTTTTTTAATATATTTATGTTTTTACCATGTACATTTTCATTACCACCATGATGTAGAATAGTTCCATCTTTGGATATTACGAAAAAATATGAGGAGTTGTTATCCCAGTGAAATGAACTTGTTAAAGCTTCAAGGTGTATTCTTATTTCATCTTTAGTATCGTGCTTGAATATGTATTTTACAAAACTTTCTGCTGATCGAACTTGGTCACGCATACGCATTTTTACGTTTTGCGTTACGGATGTTTTTGCAGATTTTATGCGTTCATTCAGTCGTTCAACTTCTTGTCTTATAAGTGTTTTTTGCTGAAGTATGTAAAAGGCTCTTAGATCAGTGGCGTTTTGTTTATTAAACTCTTTAAAAACAGTGTTAAGGCTCCAAATGATGATTATAGAGAAGATAAGAGCAATAGATATTGAGTATATTAGTGTGATTTTAGATATACGTTTGTTAATAGAGTCACCCGTTAAATAATTAATCGCAAATTTGTATTTGATAAAGAAATTGGGATCACAAAGTGAAGCTGGTTGTTAGTTTTTTTTAGGTGTCAAAGGTAAGTTAATTGTAAATATCGCACCGTTTGGCAGTGGTGATGAGTTTAATTTACCTTTCATGTTTTGTTCTATAATAGTTTTTGACATATACAACCCTATGCCTGATCCTGATTCTTTCGTCGTATAATATGGTTCGAATATTTTACCGATAGCATCGTGTGTGATACCAATTCCATTGTCTCTGATATAAATATTGATATCGTTTTCACGTTTGTCAATCTCTAGAGAGATATGCCCTTGGATATGTTCTGTAGAACTACTTTTCTTCTCTAGGATAGCATCTATGGCATTGTTTAGTATGTTGATAATAACTTGCTTGAACTCTGCTGGAACACCTTCAGCCTGAAAATCTCGTATCTTTTTGATAAAATTTAGTACTTCTTTATCGTGAGCCTCAGTGGTTGAGTCGTCTTTTGTGTAGACAATATGGAATGATATATCACTATTAAAGAGTCTTGAGAGGATAAGCCCATATACTTCACTAAGCATCTCTGGTATTGAGAAAATCTCTTCTGTTTGGCTTGTTCTAAAAAAACTATTAAGATCTTCCATTGTTTTAGATATAGTCTTGATGAGAACCATAGAATCTTTTGTTAGGTCATGTATATAGTCGCTATCTAGGTCGCCAGTAATGTAAGCATCCTCAAGGTCTTCAATATTTATCCCAAGCGCAGAGAGTGGTTGTCTCCATTGGTGTTCTATAGCACTTATCATCTGACCCATAGCAAGGAAACGTGATTGCTCAAAGAGGACTTGCTCATTCTTACGTCGTTTATCTGTTTCTTCAACAACAGTTTTTGCCAGTTCAACATTGAGTAACTCAAGCTCTTTCTGTTTTGCCTTGAGTTCTTTTTCAGCCTCAAGTTGTTCGGTGATTTCATGAAAAATATGAACAATTTCACCAGTGGGTAATTTATAGATGTGGTTATTAAACCACCCGTTGAAATTCTCGTCTTCATAATAGTGGGCTTTCATAGTCTCAGGTTTGTAAGTTGTTTGTACTCTTTTTACAGTGTCTAATATCCCGTACTGTACAGCATTTAGGAATACCATAGTGAGTGGTTTTGAAAGAAGATCATCTCTTGTCCTGCCTATAAGTTGTTCAGCAACAGTGTTTATATCAACAAGAGCATATCTACTTCCAAAGTCTTGTAATTCGTATATCGCAACACCACTGGTCATATGGTTAAAGAGTTCTTTATATTTAAATTCGCTTTCACGAACAGAAACGTCATTTTTATGTTTATGTAGGGCTAGTTCGATAGTTGTCTGTAGAGTGCTTTCATCATACGGGGTGTATATGTAACCATAATGATCTGTCTTCATCGTTTGATAAAGAGTACGGCTATTTATCGCTTCGGTGAAGTATATAACAGGGATAGATAATTCAAACTGAGCCTTAGATGCTTTTGCTATAATGTTTTTGTCTGCATGCACGGACATATCCACAATCATTATGTGTGGAGCATACTCTTTAGCGACATCTCCAAGTTCTTCAAGTTTGAAGCTTGTTTTTTTGACGTTGTACCTAAGAGCCTTAAGCTCACCATCAAGATTTCCGGTTGAATCAGTTTTATATTCTACAATTAATACTTTTCTATTTTTCATATTATCTTCTAAAAATTATGATATCAGAATCAGACACAAAAACAATAGATTTAATGCTACCTTAGAGAAATATACAGCAATAAGAGTCCTTGTAGTACGTTGACTAATTATTAGTTTTTAGAGACATTAAAGATTGCTATAAGGTTTAAGTCTTCCAATAGGTTATAAAGTCTATCGCTACCTACAAGCAGTTTAATCTTGAGCCCGTCACCATGAACAGTCTTAGTGAATAGACCAATAATTGAAGATGTTATTGTCATTGAATCTTGTATAATTATTGTTATTGAATCTAGCCCATCGTTCAGAACAGAAGCGAGGGCATTTTTGATTTCGGTGTAGTCTTCGATAGTCTTCATTTCACCGTTTATGACTAAAGTGTCGGGCTTATCGTGTGTGATTTTCATAATTATCCCCCATGTCTATGAATAGTTTTGCAATTCTCTTTATATTATTATAAACTTAATTTTGAATATTGGAAATACAATGTCACTAAAAAGGATTATATGAGCGATAAAAAGATATTAAAAGAGATCACTAAGGAGCTCACTATACTCTGCGTGGATGATGAACCACTCGCCAGAGAGTATCTCTCTTTAAAACTTAAACGCATTTTTAAAGAAGTATATACCGCAGATGATGGGGCAACTGGTTTCAGTGAATTCAAAAGTAAGAACCCTGATATAATTATCACAGATAACCGTATGACTTATATGGATGGCATTGAGATGATCATGAAGATCCGCGAGGAGAATGCGGATATTCCTATTATCCTTAACACTGCTTACACAGAGAAGGATGCACTCGTTGATGCCATTAATTGTAATGTCACTCAATTCTTAACAAAACCTATCGACTCAAAGAAACTAGACGTGGCTATCGTAAGGTCTATTCAACCGTTGCTTACATCAAGGCTAGCTGAGAAAGCCCTCACGCAAGAGATAGAACTACTTAAATACAGAGAAAAGTACCATGCTCATCAGGAGAATAATGCATTTAAGAAAGAGCTTAGTTTAATTCTAAATGATTATTTCCTTCAGAAATTCGATGTGAAGAATAAGCTCGATGAGGAATATGGCGTTTTTATGAATATCCTATATAAGCCACTCGATGTTCTCAGTGGTGATATCTATTCCATTAGAAGGCTTAATGACGGCACTACCTTAATCTTTTTGGCTGATTCTATGGGGAAAGGTTTGTCTGCATCTGTTACGTCTATCCTTACAACAGCATATATGAATCACATTATAGACTCTGAGGGTGATGAGGTGACTTCGCGTCTCTCAAGTATAATTGACGCTTTTAGTAAATATATAAAAGGGATACTCCTCGATGATGAAATACTTTCTATCTGTTTTATGAAGATAGATTTCATAAATGAGACTTTAGAGTACTCTTCATTTAGCTCCCCTCCTATTCTTATGAGGTCAAAAGATGGCGAAGTTCTTTCGTTTAAATGTAACAACCCGCCTCTGACCAAGTATGATACTGACTATAAAATCGACACAAAAGACATCACAGACATACATGGTATTTTGCTTATGACTGATGGTTTATATGAGTGCACAACCAAAACTGGCGAAACCCTCATGGATAGAGTAAAAGAGGCATACGGCAAGAGTATGATGAAGACTGACTTTCATAAATATCTCGAAGATGTAATAGAGGAGCCAGAGGATGACGTCTCATGTATTCATATTCTAAAGATGAGAAGTTGTGGTGGGGCTTGTGAAACCAAATCATTTTCGTCGTCACTTAAAAACGTTGGTAAATCAATAGAGTGGCTAGAGGAGTATTTTGCAAAGCAGGAGCTTGATATAGAAGACTCTAGCATGCTTACACTAGCTTTCACTGAGCTTACCATGAACGCATTTGAGCATTCAGTCCTTGAGCTTGATAATAGACGTAAGTATAAAATGATAAATAATGGTGAGTATGATGAGTTCATAACATCTACTACCAGTGATAAGAAAATCCATGTTAACGTCGGTATTCGAGAGCAATTTGGTAAAAGATATGTATTCATCAAAATCCTCGACGAAGGTACAGGCTTTGATCCGCATGTGCTAAAAACTTGGATGTATGATCGAGAGCAGAATGACGGTAAAGGTGTCAAAATCTCTAGGCGTATAATTGACGAGATTTATTACTCTAGAGATGGAAGAGAAGCCATAATTATCAGGGTCTTGGAAGACTAGGCTATAATGAATCTGCTTCTGATAAAACCTAGCGAATTGCAAAACGGTTCTGTTGTCCTTGATGACGATAGAGCTAATCATATCATCAAAAATATTAAATCAAAAAATGGTGACACTTTACGTGCTGGTGTTGTTAATGGAGAAGTTGTGTCTGCTACTATCATGGAGATAGATAAGCGTTCCGTAACTTTAAAGTTTAAGGCAGAAGAGACCGCCCCTACCGCTCCTCAAATATCACTCATACTTGCACTCCCTAGACCTAAAGCATTCAGACGAATACTCTTTGGTGCTGTTAGCTGTGGCGTGAAAGATATCCATATTATCAACACGTGGCGGGTTGAAAAGAGCTATTGGAATAGCCCATACTTATCTTCAGATAAGATAGAATCCTATTGCTTGGAAGCTCTCTCGCAGGCAAAAGATACAATAATGCCTCGTGTTCAATTCCATCGTTTCTTTACTAGTTTTATCGAAGAGATCATTCCAAATTTACCATCACACAGATTAAGATATATCGCTCATCCTTATTGAAAATCAGCAGAATCACCTACAGCCCCGGCTACAATAGCCATAGGTCCAGAAGGAGGCTTCATCGAAAGGGAAGTTGAAACTTTCATAGATCTCGGTTTTAGGACATTTTCTACGGGGGAAAGGACTCTCACTACTGAACATTTTGTACCCTTTATACTTGGTAAACTTATTTGTTAATTATTTTGTTGTATATTTAATAAAAAGGCTTATTATCCTCCATGATTAAAGGAGATGCATAATGTTATTAGAAATGACAGCCACATGTGTTAGTGAGAAGATTAAAAGCAAAAGTATAGTACTAGGGCAGAGGATGTCATATCTTCCTGCTAGTTTTCTGCTTGGTGAAAATCAGTGGGTAGTCGCTTTTCGTTTTGGTGTTGTCGTTACTATAGGTATGCACGAAAAGGAGCTTCAAGACTTATTCCGAGAACTTGCTCCATATATGGAATCTCCTCTAATTAATACCCTATCAGAGAATTATAAGATTGAGCTTGGTGTTGACGAAGAGAAGATTGATAATGATATTATTTATCTAAAAGAGCTCACAAGAGAGCATGTCCTTGTTATGGCAGACATTTTAGCTAAGACTGTTATGTTGGATAGATACGAAGCTGCTATGTCTGAGGTTTTTACTGAGATAGAGCCACTCGCTCGTCAGCTTATGAAAGGTTATAGTCAAAAGATTAAATCGAAAGAGCTTATCCACAGGATAGGAGCAACGCTTTTAATAAAACATATAATGGTTGGTAGGGTAGAGGTTCACGAAAAACCTGAAATACTTTGGGAGCATCCAGAGCTTCAAAAGTTTTTTATGAGGTTGGAGGATGAGTTCGAGATAGTAGAACGAAACTCTGCACTACAGAAGAAACTTGAGCTAATAACAACCACGGCTGAAACCCAGTTAGAGCTTATAAATAAATCCCACTCTCTTAGGGTTGAATTGTATATCGTATTCCTTATAGTTTTTGAAATTGTACTAACTATTTATGAATTATTTATTAGACATTAGTTTAACTGCTAATTAGTTGAGAAATTAACTATTTTTCAAGCTTGCTAGGGGGTTGCAATGACCCATACCAAAGTGCTATTCTGGTTTTAAAATTATTCGGCTTATACAACTAGTAAAGCCATCAGGTAGTGCATATGTTTTACTCATTTGATAGAAATATTGACATTTCAGATTATAATGGCAAGGGTGAATTTCGAATAGATAGTATCCTTAAGGTCTTTCAAGAGGCTGCGATAACCCATTCTGCTAGCATAGGTTTCACGACTGAAAGCTATATGGGCGCTGGCAATATCTGGATGCATAATAAAAACTTATTCAAAGTTGATTCCCTGCCTGATTTTAAACAAAAACTTACAGTGAAGACTTGGTCGAGAGGGATGGAAAAATTCCGTGGCATTAGAAACTATGAAGTCTATGCTGACGGTAAAAAATGCATCACTGGTAGCAGTATTTGGATTTATCTCAACATAGCTAAGAGACGTCCTATACGACCTAGTGATGAGATGGTAGCGGTATACGACAGCGAAAATGTTCCTGTCTTCGACGATATGATCAAGACTATTAAACATGTAGAACCTTCAAATGATATTACAGAGAAATTGATAACATTAAGACCTTCTGATATTGATGTGAATGGTCATGTAAGTAATGTAGTGTATGGTCAGTTTATCGAAACTGCACTCTCAGAGTATAATATAGATATTACTAATAGATTTGTGAGTTTATCCTATATGCATGAAATAAAGCCTGATGTGCAAGAGGTAAGCGTGAAGACTGAAAAAGTTGGCAACTCTTATAAACTTGGCATATATTCTGGTGAAGAGTGTGCATGTTTAGCGGAGGTTTCAGATGTCTAAAAAAATTCTTATTACAGGTGTTTCCAAAGGTCTTGGTTATAATTTATGCGAGAGATTTCTAGAGGCTGGTCACAATGTTACAGGCTGTAGCAGGAGTGGAAGTGGACCAGCAGGTCTTGCTGTTTGCGAGGCTTTAGATGTGTCAGATATGAAGTCTGTTCAGGCTTTTGCAGATAAGGTCCTAGCTGATTTTGGAGTGCCTGATCTGCTTATAAATAATGCTGCTGTGATGAATGATGGGTCTACACTTTGGGATACAGATCCTGATGATTTTAAACAGCTTATGGATATAAATGTTTGTGGTACTAGTAATGTTATTCACGCATTTTTCCCTGCTATGTTACATAGCGGGAGTGGTATTGTAGTTAACTTAAGCTCAGGTTGGGGTAGGTCTACCTCGCCAAATGTTGCCCCTTATTGCGCATCAAAATATGCTATCGAAGGTCTAAGCTTAGCTATGGCACAGGAAGTTCCAGCAGGTTTCGCAGTTGTAAGCCTTAACCCTGGTTTTATAAAGACCGACATGGTTACTAATCTATTTGGCGATGGAGCATCAGCCGCAGAAGACCCAGTAAACTGGTCCAGAAAAGCAGCAAAGTATATTCTTAATATCAAAGTGTCTGACAATGGTAGTCAGATGACAGTCGCATAAATGAGATCAGAAAACAGAGTAGGCTTCCAGTCGGCAACTCTTGCGTTTGTATTTTGGGGACTTTTGCCAATTTATTGGAAGTTTATGAAATCTGTCCCAGCGGAAGAGGTTCTTTCTCATCGCATCATATGGTCAGCAATCTTTGTGTATCTTATTCTTCTCTTTCAACGTAGAACATCCGAGCTTTGGGATGCTTTAAAAGATAAACGTACAGTAATAAATATGATCGGTTCTGGCTTGCTGATAGGGACAAACTGGTTCACTTACATTTGGGCGGTTAACCACAATATGGTTCTTGAGACCAGCCTTGGTTATTTCATATGCCCAATGCTAAGTGTACTCTTGGGCTTCTTCTTCTTAAAAGAGAAGATACGTGGATTTATGATCCCAGCTTTAGTTTTTGTGGGCACAGCTATAGCCATAATGACTTTAGGATATGGGCAGTTCCCATTTGCTGGAGTGACCTTGGCAGTTAGCTTTGGTTTTTACGGACTCTTTCGTAAAAAAGTACAGGTTAAGCCACTACCTGGTCTGTTCATAGAAACCCTGACTCTTGTGCCTATTGCACTCGGCTACCTTATATATGTCCATGTAAAGGGTGGCGGAGCTTTTATGAACCTTCTGCCAGAAACTTACTACCTGATTGGCTCAGGTGTAGCAACCTCATTACCGTTACTTTTATATGTTGCAGGTGCAAACAGAATTCGTCTAGGAACCCTAGGCACTCTGCAGTATATAGGTCCTTCTATAGCCTTTTTTATAGGTATATTTATGTACCACGAACCTATAGGGCTGAGTAAACTTGCATCATTTGTGCTCATATGGATCGGTGTTGTTTTGTACCTTATGCAGTTATACAGAGACGCAAAGCACGTTTAACTATTCCACATCTCTATTTATATGAAATGGTGACCACGACTGATTAACTGACATAAGCTCCATAGTATTTACATTGACGTGTTCAGGCAGAGTCGCTACCCAGTAGACAGTTTCAGCTAAATCTTCAGCTGTAAGAGCCTGTGTGCCTGCATAAACTTTATCAGCCTTTGATTTATCACCTTTAAATCTTATAGTTGAGAACTCTGTGTCAGCCATCCCTGGTTCTATATTTGTTGAGCGTACTTTTGTCCCGAAAAGATCGTTGCGGATATTCCTTGCGAACTGCTGAACAAATGCCTTTGTACTGCCGTAGACATTCACACCCGGATAAGGCCAGTTTCCAGCCGCAGAACCTATACTTATGATGTGCCCTTTGTTTCTCTCTACCATGTTAGGAAGGACTGCTCTAGCGCAATAGATCACACCTTTGATGTTAGTGTCTACCATGCGATCCCAGTCTTCTATATCTGTTTCCTGTGCAGGTTCTAAGCCGAGAGCAAGCCCTGCATTATTAACAAGAACATCAATGTCAGTATGTCTTGAGAAGACATCAAATACAGCGTCTTTATCTTTTACATCCAGAACCTCTATATCGCAACCAGTCTCCTTTGCGAGAGCATCAAGCCTATCTTTACGCCTTCCTGCTGCCACAACAGAGTGACCTTCATTTATAAATCTTTTGGCTATTGCTTCGCCGAATCCAGCTGTAGCACCTGTTACAAATACTTTCATAAAAATCTCCTATTAACTTCGTATTACTGTGTCATGATTTACTCATAAAATCTCACAGACTATAATGTATGCTAGCTTCCAGTTCGTAAATCTTTCCTTGTCCTACTCGTTACTAGGAGATTTTAACGAAATAACTGCCAGATTTAAAGGGGAATAAACGAAGATTATGCAACAAAAAAGGGTAACCATTTCTGGTCACCCCTTTGTTAAACGTATAAATGTCCATAGGAGGACATAGCGGATCGATAAACTATTTAGTACCGAAGAGTCTGTCTCCAGCATCTCCGAGCCCAGGGAGAATATATCCAAGCTCGTTAAGTCTTTCGTCAAGTCCTGCGGCATAAACCTGAATATCAGGGTGAGCTTCGCAGAATGCTTTTACACCCTCTGGTGCAGCTATAAGACACATGAACTTGATGTTCTTAATACCTTCTTCTTTCAGCCTGTTAGCAGCTGCTATAGCAGAACCACCCGTCGCAAGCATAGGGTCAATCAATATGAAATCCCTGTCTTCTGAGTGTGGTGGAACTTTGAAATAATAAGATACAGGCTGAAGTGTTTCATGGTCTCTGTAAAGACCAATGTGTCCAACACGGGCGGACGGCATAAGACGTAGAAATCCATCTACCATACCAAGTCCAGCACGAAGAATTGGCACAAGTGCGACCTTCTTACCTGCTACCATCCTTGCTTTTGTTTTACAAAGAGGTGTCTCAATTTCGACTTCCTCAAGTGGGAAATCTTTTGTTATTTCATATGCCATTAGCATAGCTACTTCATCAACGAGCTCTTTAAACTCTTTTTTTGAAGTGTTTTTGTCTCTGATGATAGTAAGTTTGTGCTCTATGAGCGGATGACTTACAACGCTGAAATTAGAATACATTACTTCTCCTTTGGAAGAATTAGATTAAGTAAGATACCAACGATACCTGCAAGACCGATACCACCGAGTGTTATCTTGCCGAAAGTAAAAGAAAGGTCTCCGATACCAACAACGAGGATAATAGAAGAGATGATAAGGTTGCGAGATTTTGAAAAATCTACTTTGTCACGCACAAGTGTGCTGACACCAATAGCTGCGATCATACCAAAAAGGAGGATCATTATTCCGCCCATAACAGGTACTGGGATAGTTCTAAGTACTGCACCGAGTTTTCCAACGAAAGCGAGTACTATCGCTGTGATAGCAGCGATTGTCATATACACAGGGTTGAAGGCTTTTGTAAGTGCTACAGCACCTGTAACCTCTGAGTAAGTTGTGTTAGGAGGACCACCAACCAATGATGCGAATGTAGTCGCAAGACCGTCACCAAGAAGTGTTCTATGGAGTCCAGGTTCTTTTATGTAGTTTTTACCTGTTGCACTAGAGATAGCGAGAACGTCACCAACATGTTCGATAGCAGGAGCGATAGCAACAGGAACTATGTAGAGGATAGCAGCGATATCAAAAACAGGTACAGCATATGTACCAGCTTTCATAGCAGCAACCCATGGGATAACAAACCAAGAAGCCTGTGCGATAGGCTCGAAATTAACCACACCAAGGATCACAGAGAGGACATAACCTACGATAATACCCATTAAAATAGGGATGAGACTGAATATTTTCTTACCGTATGTCACTGTGAGGATTGCTGTTAGTAGTGAAACGAAAGCAATTATTGTTGCTTTACCATCGTAGTTACCTGATCCGTCAAAGCTCTTTGCCATGTTAACAGCGACAGGAGCAAGCTTAAGTCCGATTACCATAATAACAGGACCTGTAACGATAGCTGGGAGGTATTTTTCGATAGCTTCAACGCCACCAACTTTAACCATTGCAGCGAAAACGATATAAGCTAGACCAGCACAAGCGAGACCGCCGAGTGTAGCTGCCATACCGAATTCTTTCACTCCGAAAGAGATAGGGGCGATAAACGCGAATGAACTAGCTAAAAAAACAGGAACCATCCTCTTAGTCACTATTTGGAAAATAAGAGTACCAACACCAGCACTAAAAAGTGCTATGGATGGGTCGAGACCTGTGAGAAGTGGGACGAGAACCAAAGCACCGAATGCTACGAAGAGCATCTTGATACCAAGGATCAGCGTCTTAAAAAAACTTTCTTCTTGCATTTTTAAAATCCTCCTAAAGAAATAAAACAAACAATCAATTTTAGTAGGTTTTTATAGTGTTGTAAAGATAAATGAATCAAAGTTAAATGCTTGTTTAAATATATGAATAGTTTATTAAATGTTAAGTTTAGTTGAAAAATCCTAGTGATAGTTGTATCATTAATTTATAACCGAAACTATTGATTGTAAGGAGGCTAATCTTGAAAATTCTAAAAGATTTATCAATAAAAGCTAAGATGTATAGTGGTTTTGGGCTTTTGGTAGTCATACTGATACTTACTGGTTTGATAGGAATAAAAGGGCTAAGTGATATCAGTAGTAACCTGAAAAACATATTTAACCAGCAATTGCCTTCGATAGATTATCTCATAGAGTCTGACAGGGATTATTATCAAATGTTAGTGGCTGAACGAGCAATGCTTGTAGTGTCAAAAGATGATAAATCTTTTAAAGGATTAATGGATAGCTACAACAATAACAGAGATCAGGTAACAACTAGGTTTGGTAAATTCGTAAAGGTTAATAAGAATAAGTCTGCAAAAGTTCATATTGATAACTTCTATAATGATTTTGCTACATGGAAAAAATCTTCTGATCTAGTTATCTCACTGATACAGCAGGGAACAGATGAATCACTTATGAAGGCATCGAAATTATCATTTGGTGAGACTGAAAAGTTTTTTGAAGCTACAAGAGATAATATGGATAAGCTTACTGAGATGGCATTAGCTGATGCAGATACAGAAGATAAGGCATCTAGTGTTTCTTATAAAAGGACAAAGACAATGTTTATGATCTTCATCCTCATTGGTGTTGTTATGAGTTTAGTGATTGGTAAAGGCCTCACAAGTGGGATCGTAAATAATCTTAATAAAACGACTGATGTTTTGAAAGATATAGCAGAAGGTGAGGGCGATCTTACTGTAAATCTTCCTGTAGTTGGTAAGGATGAAATAGGTGTTTTGGCAGTTAATTTTAATTTATTCATTAATAATCTGAAGACAATCATTACAACTGTTAAAAATAGTTCTGCAAGTATTGCGTCTGGTAACACTCAACTGTCTGCTACTAGTGAAGAACTGACACTTAATTTTAGCGATCAAACAGAACAATTGGCTACAGTCGCTTCTGCTACAGAAGAGATGAGTACCTCAGCAGAAGAGGTTGGGCTTTCGTTGCAAGAGGTCACGGAAAGAACTGGACAGGCAAACGATTATATATCAAGTGGTAAAGTGATGTTGCAAGATGGTGTTAGTAGTATGCATTCTATAAAGGATGGCGTGGAGAATCTTGGTAGGACTATAGATCAACTTTCCAATTCATCTGCTGAAATAGGAAACATACTGAATGTTATAAACGATATCGCAGATCAAACAAATCTTCTGGCACTGAATGCTGCTATTGAGGCGGCTAGAGCTGGTGAGCATGGGCGCGGTTTTGCTGTTGTTGCTGATGAGGTGAGAAAACTTGCTGAAAGATCTCAGGGTGCCATCAAAGAGATAGAAACCATTATTACTAACTTACAAAATGAGTCTAAAGTAGCTTCACGTAATATGGATGATGCTAGCAGTAAGGTTGTTCTGGGAGTAGAGAAGATTAACAATGTTGAAGAGATGTTTGAAAATATTGTTGATGCTATCAGGCTGATAACAGATTCCAGCAAGAGGATAGAGATTTCTGTTGGTGAACAAAATAGTGCAATCTATAATATCAATGATAATGTCCAAACACTGAGTAATGGGTTAAATCAGAGTAGTGTTGCTATACAGGATGTTTCTAAGACTATTGCTGATCTGCAAAATCAGACAGAAGGACTTTCTGGTATTGTTAGTAAGTTTAAAACCTAACCTATTCAAGAATATCTTAATACTATATAATCCTCCGTATAAAACTGCGGAGGATTTTTTATGAATAAAGCATTTATGAGTGACAATACCGCACCAGTTGACGTTAGAATTATGCAGGCTGTTGTTGATGCGAATAATGGATTTGCTAAACCATACGGCTATGATGACTATACATTAGAAGCTGAAGAGCTTATTCGAAAAGAGTTTGGAGATACTGCTCAATTCTATCCAGTTCTGAACGGGACAGGTGCCAATGTCCTTTCTCTGGCTAATATTATGCAACCATTTCATGCTGTTGTATGTGCAGAAACAGCACATATTAATGTTGATGAATGCGGTGCCCCTGAGCGATTCTTGGGAAGCAAGTTGATAGATATAAAGACAGAGGATGGTAAACTTCGACCAGAAGATATTAGTTCTTTATTACAGTTTATTGGTGATGAACACCATAGTCAGCCATATGTGATATCTGTTGCTCAGTCTACAGAGGCTGGAACAGTATATTCACTAGAAGAGCTGGCAGCTCTCTCTGCCTTTGCCAAAGATAATAAAATGTTATTTCATATAGACGGTTCTAGGATGGCTAATGCGGCAGTCTTTCTCGGTTGCTCACTGGGTGAGATGGTGAAAGATGCAGATATTATTTCGTTTGGTGGGACAAAGAACGGTATGATGCTTGGCGACGCTATAGTCATTTTAAACCCTGAGATAGGGGCTTATATGCGTGGGCTTCGCAAGCAGTCTATGCAACATCTTTCAAAAATGCGTTACGCGTCTGCTCAGTATATTCCATACCTAAGAGACAAAATATGGAGAGAGAATGCTTTGACTGCAAATACTATGGCTAGAAAGCTTGCAAAAGGATTCGAAGATGCTGGTTTTGAATTCAAATATCCTGTTCAAGGGAATGCGCTATTCGTATATCTTTCAAAAGATATGATACAAAAACTTGAAGATAAAATCGGTTTTTATGTTTGGGATGCAGTGACAGGGCTCTGCCGTTTTATGTGCTCTTTCGCGACTACACAAGAAGATGTTGATGAGCTACTTAGCCTAATATAAACCGTTTGTTAGTTTATCTACAATAGTTAGTAGGCTTAATTTAGGAAATGATTGTTAAAAAAATAGTTTATATATTAACAATACTAAATCACTAATAATGTTGAATAAATAATTTAATGCTTTATTTTTACTCTCGTTGTTTTTATAATGATTCTTTGCTTTAAAAAGAGGTGCTTAATGTCATCTAAAAGAGAAGAAGTAACTATGGTAGAAGTGAAGTGTCCTAAATGTGATCACACACAAATAGTATATATTCCTAAAGAAGAGATCCCTGAATGCCCTATACATAGGGTAAAAATGAACATCCACGAAATACTTGAAGAAGGCAAATCATGCTAAGGAGGCATTTTAATATGAAGAAACTGATTGTTACCCTTATGATGTTGGTAATGGCTTGTACAACAGCTTTTGCTAACGACAACTCTTTATGGGAGAAGTCAACTCTTAACCAGATCCTTAAAAAAGGTGAACTTAGAGTTGGAATGGAAGCAGGCTATATGCCTTTCGAACTTAAGAACAAAAGAGGCGAGATTGTTGGCTTTGACGTAGATATGGCTAAAGAAATCGCAAAAGAGATGGGTGTTAAACTCACACTTGTGAACACTGCTTGGGATGGTATCATCTCATCACTTCTCACTAACAAGTATGACATCATTATGTCTGGTATGACTGTTACTCCTCAGAGAAACCTTCAGATCAACTTTGTAGATCCATACATCGTTGTTGGTCAGACAATCCTTATGAAAAAATCACTTGCAGGTAAAGTTAAGTCATACAAAG
The DNA here is from genome assembly GCA_002869185.1 of Denitrovibrio sp. Taxonomy (GTDB): domain Bacteria; phylum Chrysiogenota; class Deferribacteres; order Deferribacterales; family Geovibrionaceae; genus Denitrovibrio. The sequence continues at coordinate 289,113 of PKTN01000004.1, forward strand.
ACCTTAATGACCCTAAATACACAGTAGCTACAAAGCTTGGTGTTACTGGCGACTATGCTACTAAAAAATACTTAGGCAAATCAAAAATTAACCTTTTTGAGACAGAGCAAGAAGGCGCTATGGAAGTTGTTAACGGTAAAGCTGATGCTTTCGTTTATGACCTCCCATACAACGCACTTTACTTCGCGCAGAACGGTAAAAACCTTGCGTTCCTTGATGTACCTTTCACATACGAGCCACTCGCTTGGGCTATAAGAAAGGGTGACCCAGACTTCATGAACTTCCTCAACAACCTTCTCAAGCAGATGAGAGGCGATGGAAGATACGAGAAAATTTACAACAAATGGTTCGGTACTGACGAATGGCTTAAAGACATCCAGAGCTAAATCAGAGGTTTAATACGTTGAATTTAAAAAACAAGAATCTATTATGGAACGCTTTATTGGTTCTTTTCCTACTTTCAGTAGCTGTAGGAATCTATGGAGCGAGCAAGAAGATTGATTATATCTGGCGTTGGGAGAGATTACCCCAGTATGTCGTTTACTCAGATTTTGATGAGGTAATGGCACCTATAGACGGTAAAATGAGTATCAATGGTACTACTATTACTATTACTCCCCCGGGTAAGAGATCAACACCTACTGTGCTGAAAGATGTACAGGGTATAATCATCCATGATGGAGATACTGTTTTTGAAGGTGACGTTTTAGCAAAGACTAAACATTACAAGATGGGCCCACTTGTTATGGGCCTTCTTGTAACCCTTGAGATATCAATATATTCGATATTTTTTGCTATCATAATCGGTGTTATGACCGGTTTGGCACGAATATCGGCAAATCCGTTTTTAAAGAAACTAGCAATATTTTATATTGAAGTGATCAGAGGAACTCCTCTGCTTGTTCAGATATTCATATTCTACTTCTTTATTGGAACCGTATTTAATCTGGATAGAATGACGGCAGGAGTTGCGGCTCTGTCGTGTTTTACCGGAGCCTATATTGCAGAGATTGTGCGTGCTGGTATACAGTCTGTCCACAGAGGGCAGATGGAAGCAGCGAGAAGCCTTGGTATGAGCTATCCGAAAGCGATGATACTCGTTATTTTGCCACAGGCATTTAGAAGAACTCTCCCGCCAATGGCTGGGCAGTTCATCTCGCTCATAAAAGACTCATCTCTGGTTTCTGTTATCTCTATTACCGACCTTACAAAGGCTGGTCGTGAGGTTGTCGCCTCTACATTCAGTCCATTCGAGGTTTGGTTCACAGTTGCGGCACTATACCTTGTTCTTACCTCTGCACTCTCTTATCTTGTGCAGTTGTTAGAGAAGAAAATGTCGGCGCAAGATTAGGTAATAGGGGGAATAGAAATGATTAAAGCAACAGACGTAGAAAAGATATATCCTAACGGTGTTCACGCACTCAAAGGGGTCTCTCTCGAAGTATCTAAAAGTGAAGTGCTTGTTATTATCGGACCTTCTGGTTCTGGTAAATCGACAATCCTGCGTTCTCTGAATCTCCTAGAGCAGATTCAGGGTGGTGAGATTTTGGTCGAAGGTGTGTCGCTCACTTCTAAGAAATCAAATATTAACAAGATTAGAGCAGAGGTAGGGATGGTTTTCCAATCATTTAACCTCTTTCCTCATAAAACTGTCCTTCAGAATATCACTATGGCACCTATGCATGTGAAGAGGATGAAGAAGGCGGAAGCAGAGAAGATCGGTATTGAGCTTCTTGCAAAGGTAGGTCTTTCAGATAAGAGAGATACATACCCAGGGCATCTTTCTGGTGGTCAGCAACAACGTGTTGCTATCGCAAGGGCACTCGCTATGAACCCAAAGGTTATGCTCTTTGATGAGCCTACATCGGCTCTTGACCCTGAGATGATTGGTGAGGTTCTTGATGTTATGAAGACTCTCGCAAAAGAGGGGATGACAATGGTCGTAGTTACCCATGAGATGGGCTTCGCCCGTGAGGTAGCAGACAGGATCATCTTTATGGATGAAGGAATGAAGATAGAGGAGGACACTCCAGAGGAGATATATAATAATCCTAAGAGTGATCGACTTAAGCTTTTCCTAAGTCAAATACTATAAAAGCAAAAGGCTCTACATTCGTAGAGCCTTTTTTTATTTGCGATTCTTAAGTTGTAGTACATTGCATAAGATATTATAAAATTATTCCTGAAATAAATAGTCTAGGAATATTAACCAGTTGTGGTAGTCTTTGTGCATTTTAGTATTTGCAAATTCAGCCTCAGTCTTTTTAAAAGTTTCTACATCTTTAGGTAAGTATAAAGTTGGACCTTTAAATACCTTATGAGATGAATATGAATAAGGCATCAAGGGTTCAAACTTTTTATATACAGCCCTGTTGATGACCTTCAGTGCAGTTACAAGGTCTGTTTGTGTTCCCGTTACTGCTCTTATGTTATCAAATCTTTTTACCTTTTTACCGAAGCACTCAGCTCTCCCTTCGAAGAGTTGCATATAGCCTTGAAGTTTATCTTCAGCCTCAATGGCGAAAACGGCAATTGGTTCTTTGCTCTTCTGGTTCTGAGCTTTAATAGTCTCTATCATATTGGAAGCTAACGAGTCGGCTGTCTGGTTTTGTCCGCTTATATTGGTTATAAATGCTTCTAAATCGATAGCTTGTTGCATCGCATCAGTACTGAATACTATTAGTTTCACTGCGATGTTGTGCATGTCCCAGAGCTGACTGATGCTGCCCATCTCGTCAGAGTCTACGACAAGTACTCCTGGTCTATTATTAGCTAATTCTTTTGTTAATTCAATAGAGTCAAGTTTCTTGTTAGACGATAGAGAATAGAAATAATTCCATGAGTCATTATTCATTTTTGCCTGAGCAAAGAAATCTTTGATAGAAAGTTTCTTGGATGATTTTTTGCCACTTGTGCAGTCATAAGTTGAGCTATCTTGATAGATAATGACACGTCCATTTTTTAGATCTTTTGCTTTATTACAAGTAGATTGAATATTAATATTCTTTCCATCTTGATAAAAAGCGAAAGTCCAGTTTGGCTTAGATGCAAAAGCTGTATGACTAAAAAATAATATTATTAGAGTAGTTAATAAATATCTCATAGCAAATTAAGTTTAGTTAGTTCTTTTTTGAGTTTTTCAGCATTGATTGGTTTGATTAAATATGATGTGGCACCAGAGTTATAAAAGCTATCCATAACATTTTTCGGATCATCTAAGGCGGATAGCATTATGATCTTTGCCTCTTTATCTGGAGCTACACCGTGTATCTTTTCGATGGCTCTAATCTGGCTCACAGCCTCTTTGCCATCCATGACTGGCATCATGATATCGATGAACAAAGCATCAAATGGCTTAAGACCTTTTTGTGAGAGTTTGTAAGCTGTGATAACCTCTTTACCGTTGGATGCTTCTGATGTTTGACCATATTCTTTGAGTAGAGCAGCAAGCATATGTCTTGTAACTAAATCGTCATCTGCAATTAAAAAGTTCATAAATATCCTCTATCAGTTGTTTATAGTGTAATATACACCTTTAGAGTTAAATTAATCAAACATAAAAAATTATGCGTATAGAGGGATGATGATAGGGACAAGTGTCGATAGGATTACACCGTTAATGAAACCAATGATGGCTGCACGCTTTCCACAGTACTTTTCAATTATAGGGAGGGTTACGTCCATGGTTGTCGCTCCTCCAGGGGCTATGGCAGCATAGGGACCAACAAGCTTAGACAAAAAAGGGATAGATAGTATAGTTATACTCTCTCTGAAAACGTTTGATAAAAATGCGATGGCACCAATGTCGCTCCCTTTCATCTCTGTAAGCAAAACAGCAGAGAGTGAGTGCCAACCAAAACCTGAGGCGATAGCCATACCTTCATTAGCGGTTAGATCAGTGATAATTGAGACAAGATATCCTCCAAAGATAGTACCTATAATGGTTCCGACTGGGATAATGAGAGCATACCTGTCAGCCTTAAGTAGCGTTTTAAGAGACTCCCTATTGTTTCCTATGTCGAAGCCAATTAAAAATAGAAGTATTATCAGTGAGATATCTGTTATCTGTAGGCACGCTTCTATCAGAGGTGCACTGAGTATATGACTGAATGACATAACCGTGCCTAAAAAGACGGCTAGCAGCATAGCAAAGATCATCATGGTTGTTTCTCACCAAAGATCTTAATGAGTATCAATACTGCAATTATGCTAAATATAATAACCGAAATACTCATAAGTATAGAGATAACTACAAAGCTAGATATCTTTGAAAGTAGGTCTGCGTCACGCCCAAGGTTAACCCCCATAAAGAATAGGAGTCCCAGCAGTGATACATTAAAAATAAGAGATTTAGGTTTGCTCATGAAACCGCTAGGTAGAAAAAAACCAGCAAATATACCGACGCCAAGAGCTAAAACGTAGTTAAGCATTTATATTATTTTGCCAGTGCTTCTTTAAGTTCTGCGAGCGTGAGAATGCTATGGATGTCTTCTGTTCCATTTTTATCTATGATCACAGCAACACCAGCAAGTGTCGCTTCAGCTTGTTCAACGATCTTTCTAATCGCTTTTAGTGTGTTCCCTTTTGCATAGAAGTCATCAACGAAAAGGATTCTGTCTCCCTTTTGCAAAACCTCTTTGGAAACGAAAAGAGTGGTATGTTCGTTTTTAGTGAATGAGAAGCTTTCAGCCGAGAAGAATCGTTTCATGGTTATAGGGTTTTTCTTTTTTGCAAAGATATAATCAACGTTAAGATCCATAGCTGCAGCCTGAGCACCAGGTATTCCGCTAGCCTCAACAGTTAGAACCTTATCTATATTAGCATCTCTAAACTTTTTAGCGATGTCCTCACCTATTGCTTTAATGACCTGTATATTGACCATATGGTTAAGTGTCTTATCTACTTTTACAATCTCGCCACTCACTTCTCCATCATTTTTGATAGCGTCTATGAGCATCTGCTTCGCTTTTGTCATTTTCTGTCCTCTCTGTCATATGGGAGTCCTAGACTTTCTGGTTCAGGAGATGCACCTTTTTCAAGTCTTATGGTCGCTATGACAAGTACAATTATAGTAAAAACGTAAGGTAGTGTTTGTAGAAAGTGAGGTGAGATATTTGTTCCCATCGCTTGCATCCTAAGCTGTATGGCATTGATTCCACCAAAGAGGTAAGCTCCAGCGAGTGCTCTTGTGCTATTCCACTGAGCAAAGATAACGAGAGCCACGGCTATCCAGCCACGTCCTGCTGTCATATTTTCAACCCAGAAAGGTGTATATGCGAGTGATATGTAGCCTCCACCGAGACCAGCTATACCAGAGCCAATAAGCACAGCCCACATGCGGTATGCATTTACATTAACACCAGATGTGTCTGCTGCTGCGGGATTTTCACCAACAGAGCGGAGGTAAAGCCCCCATTTGGTTTTATAAAAGAATAGGCTTATGAGTACTACGAGAAGTACGCTTAGATAAACTAATAAATCGTGATTGAAGATTGAAGGTCCTATGATAGGTATCTTTGATAATATAGGGATATCAATCTTGTTGAACCCTTCTATAGTTACACCAACTAATGAACGACCAAAGAGAGCTGTGAGACCTATGCCGAACATAGTGAGTGAGAGACCACTAACGATCTGGTTCCCACGTAGGTAGACAGTTATGATCCCGTGTATAGAACCGACTATCATGGCAGCAAAGAAAGAAGCTAATATTGCTAGAGTAAGGCTTCCTGTTGCGTGTGCAGTAGCGAAACCAGAGAGAGCACCAACAAGCATCAAGCCTTCTATACCAAGGTTGATGATCCCTGAACGCTCCATTATAATTGCGCCGAGTGTTGCGAACAGGATAGGGGTTCCAGCTTTTATAGTTGCGAAGATGAGTATTTCAATCATTTTACCCTCCGCATAAAGACCATTTTGTTATTAATAAAGAAGTCAGATGCGAGTATGAAAAATAGTATAAGCCCCTGAAAGAGGTTTACGAAAGCCACAGGCAAGCCCATTAGGATTTGCAAACTGTCACCACCGACCAGTATCACACTCATTATGACAGAGACCACAAGAACACCGACAGCGCTCCGACCAGCTAGCCAAGCAACTATGATCGCTGTATAACCATATCCAGATGACATACCCTCTTGGAGACGGAACTGAACACCAGCAACCTCAGAGAAACCAGCTATACCAGCCAAGGCTCCACTCATGAAGAGGACACCAATTATAGAACGATCGATCTTTATACCTGCGTATTTGGCAGCGTTTTTATTATTTCCGATAACGCGAATCTCATAACCCCATACTGTTTTTTCCATAACTATATATAGGACAAAAACTAGCAATAGAGCCATTATGAAGCCGTAATGGAGTCTTGTGTTAAATAAAGAGCCGAGCCTTGCAAAATCTGCAAACTGAGCTGTAAGAGGGAAGTTAAACCCTTTAGGATCTTTCCATGGTCCATATATAAGGTAAGATACGATAGCTATGGCTATATAGTTCATAAGAAGGGTAATGATGATCTCGTTAACTCTGAATTTTGCTTTTAGAAAACCAGCAACACCAGCCCAAAGTCCACCGCATAACGCAGCAGCGAAGAACATGACTGGAAGTATTATATAACCATCTATACCAGAAAAAAGTGCTACGCCAGTAGCGCCTATAGCACCTAAGTGTATCTGACCCTCAGCACCGATGTTCCAAAGTTGCATTCTGAATGCGAGTGAAACAGCGAGACCAGCAAGGATAAGTGGTGTTGATTTAAGTAGTGTTTCGCTAAGTCCATAAAATGAGCCTAGAGATTATTGTAACATTCCACCATATGCCTTAAGTGGATTCACATCAGCAAAGAGCATGATGATACCAGCAGTTATAAGTGCCAAAAAAACTGACATAAACGGGGCTGACACTACAAAGAGCTTAGAGGCGTCTTTACGCTTTTCAAACTTTATCATATGTCACAACTCCCGCTCATAAGTAGTCCGATCTCTTCTCTGGTAGTGTTTTCTGGGTCGACCACGCCTGTGATCCTTCCGCAGAACATCACAGCAATTCTGTCGGAAAGTTTGAGAAGTTCATCAAGGTCTTCTGAGATAACAATTGTGCTCATGTTTCTGTTTCTGGCATCGATAATTACCTTATGCACGTATTCGGCGGAACCAATATCAAGACCTCTTGTTGGATAGAGTGCTATAAGTACTTTAGGGTTGAGCGACATCTCACGTGCGATAATAACCTTTTGGATGTTACCACCAGATAGGAGCCTGACAGGGTTCCCAGGAGGACCCGCTTTAATGTCGTAACAATCTATTAGTTCTTCAGCATTCTGCTTAATAGCCTTTTTATCTTGTAAGAAATATTTAATAAATTTTTTGTCTTTGTAGCTTTTTAGGATGAGGTTGTCGTCAACTGACATGTCAGGTGCTATACCAACGGCTTTTCTGTCCTCTGGAACGTGTGCAATACCTGATAGCTGGGAATTTCGACAATCAGCACGTGTGATATCTAGCCCTTCGAGTATGACAGTTCCTGATTTTGGTGCTTTAAGTCCAGTGATCACTTCTGATAGAGCTTTCTGACCATTGCCTGCGATACCTGCAATACCTAATATCTCGCCCTTTTTTAAAGACATGGAAAACTCTTTTAAGTCTTTAAGTCCCTTGTCGTTATCTACCGATATATATGCAATTGTCAGTATGTCATCGCCTATCTTTTTAGGTGCGCGTTCCCATTTAGGGATCTCATCGCCACCAATCATAAGTGATGCTAGGACGTTTTCGTCAAAGTTCCCTTTAGTTAGGGATTTAACGGTAGTTCCTTTTTTGAGGATAGTCACTCTGTCTGATAGAGCCATAACTTCACGCATTTTGTGAGAGATAAAAACGATAGATTTTCCCTCTTCACGGAGCTTACCGAGGAATGCAAATAGCTTCTCTGCCTCTTGTGGTGTAAGGACTGCTGTTGGCTCATCTAGGATGAGTATACGGCAATCACGGATAAGGAGCTTAACCAGCTCTACCCATTGCTGGGTTCCAATGGAGAGCTTCCACATTGGTTCGTCAAGATCAACATCCATATTAAATCTGGTTAGAATCTCTTCCACCTGAATACGGATAGCCTTTTTATTAAATATTGATTTAAGACCTTCGACAGAAAGCAGAATATTTTCGAGCACAGTATGGTTTTTTACCAGCATGAAGTGCTGATGAACCATTCCGATCTTCGCTTTGATAGAGTCCTTAGGCGACATGAAAATGTTGTGTTTACCGTCGATGAATATCTCACCGCTGTCTGGCTTGTATAGTCCGTTCAGGACGTTCATAAGGGTACTTTTACCTGCTCCGTTTTCACCGAGCAGAGTGTGTATCTCCCCTTCATAAATACTAAGACAGACACCATCCAGAGCTTTCACTCCCGGGAATGTTTTAGTTACGTTTTTAATCTCAAGAACAGGTTTCAATGAATTAGCCTTTAAAATAAAAGCCCCCCGAAAATTGTCCAGAGGGCTTGATTAAACAGTTATAAAAATTAGTTAGAGATGTTACCCTGAACACCTTCAACGAAGAAGTTCATACCGAGCATCTCACCGTCTGTCATAGCTTTGCCAGCTTCAACAGCAACGTTCCCTTTGTTATCTTTGATTTCACCAGAGAAGATAACTAGCTCGCCAGAAACGATCTTAGCTTTTGCTTCGTTTACGACAGCTTGTGCCTCAGCAGGAACTAGGTCAGTCATAGGAGCTATGTCAACAAGACCTTCTTTCATGCCCCACCAGATAGCCTCAGGTTTCCATGTACCGTTGTGTACTTCCTCAGCAGCTTTGTTGTATATAGCTTTCCAGTTCCAAACAGGAGCTGTTAGCCATGCACCAGGTACTTGCTCTTGCATAACAGAGTTGTAACCGATAGCGAATGCGCCACGCTTTTCAGCAGCCTGAAGAGGTGCTGGTGTATCTTGGTGCATTGTGATTACGTCAGCTTTAACGTCGAGAAGTGATTCAGCAGCATCACGCTCTTTAGCAGGGTCGAACCATGTCTGTGTCCAGATAACTTTAACAACAGCCTCTGGGTTTACAGCACGAACACCGAGTGTAAAAGCATTGATTCCTCTGATAACCTCAGGGATAGGAAAAGCAGCTACGTAACCAACGATGTTACTCTTTGTCATTTGACCAGCAACCATACCAGAGAGGTATCTTGGTTGATACATACGACCAAAGTAGTTACCCATGTTGTCTGATGTTTTGTATCCAGAACAGTGCATGAACGCAACTTCAGGGAATTTAGAAGCAACTTCGAGAGTTGGATCCATATAACCAAAGCTTGTTGTGAAGATAAGGTTATAGCCTTTTTGTGCTAGGCTTGTGATTATTCTTGTAGACTCAGCACCCTCTGGTACAGATTCTATAAAGTTTGTTTCTTTAACATAAGGGAGCTCCGCCATTGCCTTACGACCAGCATCGTGTGCGAAAGTCCATCCAGCGTCACCAACAGGACCTACGTAAACGAAGGCTGCTTTAATGTCTTTACCTGCTTCTTTTGTTTCAGCCTTTGCTGGTGCAGGTTTTGCTTCTTCTTTAGGCTGGTTAGAACAACCCGTGATAACAAGGAATGCCGATATTACGGCAAGGAGAAAAAATTTCTTCATTCTATATACCCCTACTTATATTTAAGTCGCTCAACTATTTATAAATAAATGCGTTTTCGACTTTGCTTTTCTGGTTATAACTTTAAACCAAAACATATTATTAAATATGCAAAGGTTGATTGTCAATTTAATTTAAGCGAAAAGAATATATTCTTTTATTTACCAAGTTCTTTGTCAGAATAAATTATTATAGCGTACTCAAGTATTACGTTTTTAAGGCGGATCTCTTTACCGTTATAGATTATTTTATAAAGGACATATCCGTCAGTATCTTTTACAGTCTTTATACCGTTAGAGAGGATAGATTCACCATACATTTTATAGTCAGAGTGGAAAGGATAATCCCCTGCGTAAAGAGCAGCGTATAGGTCACCTTTTATAGTGTCTATTTTATCTTCGCTAATAGGAAGGTTGGTGTAGTTCATATGGTACTCACCATTTTCAAAAACGATTTCAGCGTCGCCACGATAAAAGTCGGATACAAGCTGCATCCTTGTAACATTATCTTCTATTAGTGATTTCGCTTGTAGCTCAAGAGATTGTCCGTTTTGTGTTAATACTACCAATTGCTTAAGCGGTTCTTTATTAAGGAAGAAATCTGTTCCACATCCAAACAGAACAAATGGAATAATAAAATAAATAATAAGACGCATATCCCCTCCAGTAATGATACTAAAATAGCAGAAATTAGTACGGAAATCAAAAGGTATCATGGGATCTTTATAGTCAAACTTGCCACTTCTTCGTTTGTAAGCTCTATTAATTGTCCGTCCTTTTCGATCACGAAGCCATCTTCTTGCTGTGATATTTTTACTAAATCACCAGCTTTGATCTCTTTCTGAGTTTTAATAGTGACGACTTTCACTTCACTATTAGAAAAACCGAACATATCTGTTAAGCAGAATGAACCGTCAGCGTATATGTCAGGTATCTCAGAGCCGTGTGGGTCTTTATTAGGAAAGCCGAGTTGCTGATGTATGTAGTTGATAGACTCTGCATCGTTATAGTGTTCGAGCACATGCGCTTGCTCGTGTAGTTGCTCATCTGGTACGCCCATGTGGTGAAGGTAGGTTTCCCAAACTCTATGTGCCTTTTTTAGTCTGAGAGCCTCGGTTTTACCCTTTTCAGTGAGGGAGATAGAACCGTCTGCATTTATTAGAAGACCATCCGATGTCAGCTGGTTTAGAGCGTTGTTTAGTGGTTTCTTCGCAGCATCAATATATTTTGTAAGGGATGAAAGTGATACTTCACCTTCGGATTTAAACACTGATGCTATGATGTCTTCTGTAAGTTGCTGAGGGACAGCTTTTTTGCTTCTTAGCTTGTCTGCGAGTATCCCGTATCTAGGAGCAAATATAAGTACAGTAAGAAACTGTGCAGTGGAGAAGAGCATAATAGCCCCGCCACCAGAAGAGTTCATCCATACACTTAGGTAAAGTCCGCCAAGTATACTTGTGAATCCAAAGATTGCAGCGAGCCCCATCATCTTTTCAAGCCTGTCAGTGAGTAAGTATGCTGTTGCAGCAGGTGTGATAAGCAGTCCAACAACCAATATTACACCGACCATGCTTACAGCAGAAACAACAACAAGTGATACGCAACCAGTAAAAAGATATTTGAAAAACAGTACAGGTATACCTATTGATGCCGCCATTACAGGGTCAAAGCTGGTTAGCTTAAAGTATCTGAAAAATAGTATAATAGTAGATAAAACAACTGCTGAGACTAGGGAAGAGACTATCATGTCTGTATCGGAAATGCCTAGAATATCACCCATTATAAAGTGGACGATATCTATGTGAATATATTTACTGAAGACTGAGACCAGAACAACACCTGCGGCGAATATTCCAGTGTACATGATACCAATGGCGGTATCCTCTTTGATACGTGAGACCTTTGCTACAAAGCCTATCATAAAGACAGTGAGCATAGCTGAAAATAGCGAACCTATGAGCATTGCACCAGCAGCAGCCTCTATCCCGAAAAATACTTTCATAAAGAGGTAACCAGCACCAACACCAGCTATCATAGCGTGGGAGAGTGCGTCTCCTAGAAATGCCATACGTTGCAGTATAACAAGACAACCAGCCACAGCACAAACCACAGCTACGATACTTCCGCCAACAAGGGCTTTTAGGAAATACATCTTTGTTAATGGTTCTATAAAAAGTGTAAATAATATGTCCATAATTTAATCCTTTATCAGATCGGTAAAGACTTTCAATTTACCCTCGTATACTTCTGTTAATAACTCTTGTTTGAATACAAGAGAAGGAGGTCCAGCGGCATATAGCCTCTGTTTTATGAGGAGTAGTTTATCGAAATATTCAGACGCTGTTGCAAGGTCATGGTGAACGACAACAAGTGTTATCCCTGCCTTTTTAGCCTCAGATAAAACGTCTAAGATAGCGTTCTCTGTTGCAGCATCCACCCCAGCAAAAGGTTCGTCTAGTAGTAGAATCTTAGCACCCTGAGCGAGAGCTCTAGCCATAAAAACACGCTGTTGTTGACCGCCAGAAAGTTGACCAATCTGCCTCTCTTTGAAATCTGACATGCGTACCATCTCAAGGCATCTATTAACTATTTCGTGGTCCTCTTTCGTCTCATTTTGCCACCATTTCATGTGACCGTATCTGCCCATCATTGCAACGTCATAAACTGTTACAGGATAGTCCCAGTCGACTGTCCCTCTCTGTGGAACATATGCGACCAAGCCCCTTGTTTGCTAGACAGGTTTTCCGAATATAAATACCTCACCTATGTCTCTTTTGACAAAACCGAGTATCGCTTTCATTAGTGTAGATTTACCAGCTCCGTTAGGACCGATGATTCCTACTAGCTCGCCTTTATTTATACACACACTCACGTCAAGCAGAGCAGGCTTTGGACCATAGCTTACTGTGAGGTTTCTGACCTGTATGGCAAAATCAGTGTTCATAATGGTCTCCTTCTCCTTTCAGCTCGAAGATGTGTGCAGCGTTTATTGTCTGCCCAGGTTGGAACCACATGGTTTCGTCTGTGATAGGATTGCCATCAGAAAGGACTCTTATCCTAACTGAATTGCTCAGTTCGGTTGTGGTTGGGTTTGCTTTTATAAAAAGCTCGTGTTTACCAGAGCTTATTTCATATTCATCGGTTGTGAAGGTTATTCTGTCTTTCACGCCGTCTTCAGTAGAGAAGATTGTTGCACCATCTAATATGACCTGAAAGGCTCCCTTCTCTTCACCTATGTCGAGTGCAAAGGGGTCTTCTTCAACTGAGAAGGTGGTTGTTATCTCGAATGCCACGGATGTGACTTTATCAGCTTTGGTTATCTTAGTTACGACTACTTCAGAATCTCTGCTAGAAAAGAGCAGACTGACAGCAGACACGATAACAAGCCAGACAATACCTGTGAGGATAAATCGCATTATTTAAGCCCCTTTACTATTTTTAAAACGTTTTCACGCATCATCCCGATATAGGTCTCTCCCGGTGTGTCAACGTCTCCCATAGAATCAGAATATAGTTCTCCGCCTATTTTAACGCCAGCATCTTTGGCAATCTCTCTTATAAGTTTAGGGTTTATAGTTGTTTCGAAAAATATAGCTTTTACATTCATTTGTTTTATAGAGTTGATGACCTCTTCACGTCTTTTAGGTGTGACTCCACCTCCAACTTCACTACCTGTTGACCATCCAATAGGTGCAGTATTAATAAAACCATACGCTTTAGCAAAGTATTGGAATGCATCATGGTTAGAGACTAATACTCGTTTTTCTGGTGGTATAGTAGAGACTTCAGATCGTATCCAACCATCCAGTGCTTTAAGGTTTGCTAGGTAGAGTTTTGCCCTAGCGACATAGTTATGCTTATTTGCTGGATCGAGTTTAATTAAGGCTCTTGTTATATTGTTAAGGTAGACGGCAGCATTCTGAGGGGTAAACCATGCGTGGGGATCATTAACCTTCATGCCATCCTTCTCCATAATGAGAGGCCTGAGACCTGATGTCGCAGTGACGAGAGTTTTGCCAGCATCATTTGCTAGAGTTCGCATCCAGTTCTTACCCTCTAAGTGCAAACCGTTCTCTATGACAAGGTCTGCTTTTGATACAGTCTCTATGTCTTTAGGCACTGGTGAATATGTGTGTGGGTCCTGTCCAGGGGATAGGATGCTCTGAATTATTATATCGTCTCCAGCAACGTTATATGTCAAATCTGCAATTTGTGTGGTGGAAACAGCAACTCGAAATTCAGCAAAACAAACGGAATATGATAAAATAAGTAGACTAATTGTTAATAGTTTCAGTCGAATCATGTGAACTCCATCTCAATAATAAATACATTGATCTTTATAAAACCTTTGTTTATTATATCTCAAATAGACAAGACAAGCATTAGAAAAAACTTTTTCATTAATATTTTATATTTTACAATCTGTTGAACTATCTAGTGTTGATTATCTATAGACAAAATTTGAGTTTTTATTATCATGTTTTTATATGTGTAAAGTGTGGAGTGAAATTATGTATGACAAAATTCTAAGAGAGAGAGAGCTTAAAGTGACTCCTCAGAGGATTTTTATCCTCGAAGAGATCAAGAAGATGGGGCACGCAAGTGTTGAAGATCTTCACGAAAGAGTCAAAGATGTTTATTCTTCTGTAAGTCTGGCAACAATCTATAAGAACATCCATCTCCTTGTTGGGGAAGATATTCTTACTGAGGTTCCTGTGCACGGTAGAAAACCGATGTATGAGATCAATATTGGTGATCATGTTCATATCACTTGTCCGCACTGTGGCAGTGTTGAAGACAATATGGATATGGATACAGCCCCTTTTATCGCTGAGGCAAACAGACAGACTGGCAGAAAGTTTGACCGTGTGGCTGTGATGTTACAAGGTGCATGTAGCAAATGCAATAACTGATAATTAGTATTTCTTTAAGATAGATTTAAGCCAGACTTCGGTCTGGCTTTTTTTATTAGTATCTTTCTATGTGTATCTTTTCATGTTTTAGACTGTCAAAGTCCTTTGGCGAAAGCTTTGTCTCTGCATAGCCGATACCTATCACAGAGGTTACCATAAGGTTCGCTGGCAAGTTTAGAGTCTGTTTAATATATTCGTCGGATTGCATCTCTTCGTTGTGATTTCTCATCCTCACCTGTGCCCAACAGCTTCCTAAACCTAAAGACTCTGCGGTTAGCTGGAGTATTATTGACGCTATGCTTGTGTCTTCGACGCAAACGTCACTCTTGTCTGTGTCGCCACAGATGACAAAAGCTGTGTCGCATTCCGCTAAAAAGGTTGCTCCGTGGGGTTTTAGTACAGATAGCTTTTTGAGCATCTCTTTATCTCTAACGATAATGAATTCGCATGGTTCAAAGTTCCTCGAAGTAGGGGCGAGTAGTAGTGCCTCTTTCAAAACATTTAACTGCTCATCTGAAATTTTTTCCGATGTAAATTTTCGTGTACTTCTTCTGTTTCTGAGTATCTCTATCATACTAACCTCGCTTATATGTCTACACGCTTTTTAGCGTATTTTATTAATGAATTTAGGTATCTTGATTTCAGTGGTTCGATGGCAAGCATCGCCTTGTATGGTGGAGAGTTTTCAAGTGCGTGCATCAGCCTCGCTATCACTTTATGAGTAGTCTTCTCAGGCTCGTCAAAAATGAGGTTTGCCAGTTTCCCACGCTCAAGTGCCATGGCGATCGTTTTATCTATTGTGTCGTAAGGTGTATAGACTCGCTTCTCTCTCGGTTCCATCTCTAGTGAACCAAACTTGCATGACGGTATGCAAACGCCACATCCGATGCATATATCTTCGATACATCTGGCGAGTTTTTTATTATCATCGTTAGTATATAGCTCGATTGATTTTACTGGGCATTTGGAAACACATACACCACAACCTTTACAGTTATCCTTAACGCTCATTATCCAGTTTGAGCTAACGATTGCGTTTTGGATATTAAATGTGTTCATAGCGTCGAGCATTCCGCAACAACATGAACAACAGTTGCATATGTATGAGACTTCATTCTGAACATTGTCGCCAGTCTGAACCAGACCAAGCTCTTTGCACTCTTTTAATATTTTTAGCCCTTCTTCGTTACTTATCTCTTTGGCGTGACCATTTCTGACAAGTATCTCTGCTGCATTGTTCATACTGAGGCATACGTCCATCGGTGCGTCGCAAGCTTTACCTAGGTGGTGAGCCTTATGTCGACATGCGCATGAGGAGACAGCTACCATGCTGGCAGTATCGACTATGTGTGTGGCTCGTTCGTAGTCAAGAATCTCTGTGTGTGTATCAGACGGGAGGTGTTCCTCATGTACGAGAGCTCTACCTATCTGTGTACTCTTTTGAAAGACTGACTTGGCAAAGGAGTCAGAGTCGTGCATATAGCCGTCAAAAAGCTCTGCAAGCTCTTTCATAGGGACATCTTCCCTAGCTCTCATGAATGTATATTCGAAAAAACCAATGACAACTGGCGGTAGCATAAAGTACTTTTCGCCTTTTATCTCCATATCAAGGAGTACGCCACGACGAGCCATAGTTGTCAGTATCTCGTCTAACTCGTCAATAGGCATTTGAAGTTTATCAGCTATGTTAGTCAGTTTGTCGGGGATACTTGGGATTCTACGTGCTATCTGAGCCTCTTCAGGTGAATAGGTAAGCTCTAGTATCTTTTGGAATGTAGGTGAATCTGGTGCACCTGTAGCCATGCCGTCGAGCTTTTTTTGGAGGAGCTGATAGTTTTTGTTTGGGTTAGTTATGTGTCCCATGTTTCACCTTATGGAGTTTTATCAAAAATAGATGAAATAGTCTATAAATGCAAGGTGTGAGAGAGGAGGGTGTGATATAGTTTTTGTGCTAAGGATTGAAAAGGGTGCCTGACCAGTATTGCTACCAGTCAGGCGATTGTGATTATTCCACAAGGTTGTCTTTTACGTATAAGTATTCAGACATTTCTGTCCATTTTCTAGCTTTCTGCTGAAATTTTTCCTGAGACTCTAGTATTTCTTTAAAGAGTGGGTTTGCAGCTTTCATTTTTGTAAGAAGCTCAGCATTTGCTCCCTTCATTGCATCCATTATAGTTTTTGAAAAAGTTTTAACTTTGATATTTGGATTCTCTTTGAGCATAGTTTCCCAAGCATTCGCACTGAGAGCGTAGTTCTTAGTGAAGAGATCGTAAGCAGTAGTACGCATTGCTACACGAAGTATCTCTTGATGTGCTTCTGAGAGAGAGTCAAATTTCTTTTGGTTCATAAGGAACTGCATCTCAGAGCCAGGCTCATGCCATCCAGTATAGTAGTATGGTGCGATTTTGTGAAATCCCATTTTGAAGTCCATACCAGGGCCTACCCACTCAAGAGCATCAATTGTTCCTCTTTCGAGTGATGTATAAAGCTCGCCAGGTGCGATATTAGTTACATTAAGACCAAGCTTAGCCATGATCTCGCCTGCGAATCCAGGGATACGCATTTTGAGACCTTTGAAGTCGTCAAGGGTATTAATCTCTTTTCTGAACCATCCACCCATCTGTACGCCAGTGTTTCCACCAGGGAAAAAGTACATGTTGTGAGGATTATATGCTTTGTTCGCGAGATCCATTCCGCCACCGTAATAGAACCATGCGTATGTCTCAACTGCTGTAAGTCCGAAAGGCATAGAGGTGAGAGGGAGGAATGCAGTGTCTTTACCCTTCCAGTAGTATGACGCAGAGTGAGCCATGTCGTACTGTCCAAGCTTTACCATGTCAAAAACACCAAATGGTGCTTTGTGTTTGTTTGCGTAGTCAACTCTGATTGTGAGAGTACCGCCACTCATCTTTTCGACTGTGTCAGCAAATTCTCTAACTGCACTTGAGAAAGGCTCAAGTGTTGGACCCCATGTTGTTGCCAGCTTTAGACGAACTTTCTTTTCAGCTGCGTTAGCTGTTACGCCCATGGTTATAGTTATTATGAGTGCTAAAACTATGATTTTAAATAAGTTATTCAAAATTTTTTCTCCTAAGATTTTTTAAAAAGCTAATTAACATCAATATTATCTTAAAAAAAAACTTTCTTGCAAGCAAATTTGTTAAGTCTGGTTTTTTATTTTGACTAAGAAGGTGAGATTTAAAGCGCATAGTTAATTTTTTGTCGTTTGTGATAATATGAAAATTTGAATATTAATTGACACGACAATTAAAATATATTTACATTTATTAAACTTGTAAGCTACTATTAAATAAGTTTAAATGTCTCAAACAATAAAGATACTTGATGTTTATTTATTATCTATTTATAGACATTGAAAATAAGCGTGCTATAAGAATTGGTAGGGGTAAATGTTTAGTCATAGTTTAATTGTTTAAATATTTACATGTTTGTTTTATTTGAATTTCAGATATTAAGAGGGTTTAGAATTATGATGTATATTAATCGACGAAATTTTGTCAAGCTTTCTCTCACGGCATTGGGTGGAACTATACTGACAGGTTGTGGCGGAGTTGGTTTTTCCTCGGCGACACCTACTCCCAACGGTTATCAATTCTACAAGGTGATGACAAGGGGAGAAACAATTATTGCTGACGGTGAAAGATTCAAGATTGATTTGTTTGGAGGCTCTGTTCACTTAAGTAATAATGGTATCATCACATTTGATGCTGTGGATGAGAACAAGAGGAAAGGAATATTCCAAATAGGTGTGGATCTTAATAAAAGGACACCTTTAGTTGATTGGAAAAGAGTAGCTTTACTTATTGGTGATGAACTAGCTGATGAAAGAGTTGTAAGTAGTTATAGAAGTTTTGATGTTGACGAACATGGCAATATCGCTGCTGTTCTAGAGGCAGACATAAGAGCTTCAGAAGATCATTATGGAGCTGGGCTTTATGTTGATGTTGACCAAACTGGTTTTGAACCAGTATTAATCGCTGGTCAAACATTCAACTCTGGACAGAGCATGAGCTCTGGGATATTCGGAGATGTTTCCTACTCAGATAAAAATGTAATGACATCTGCACACCATGTCGCGACAGACCATTCTAGTAAAAGTGACAGTTTGATGCATATCCCTGACAGTAATCTAGATGATATGAATATTTTGCTTTCATCTGGAGAGATTGTTACGGAGACAAATCATACCGCATCGTCATTTGGGTTGATCGACCACAATTCTAGTGGTGAATACTCTACTGATGTGTTTGTTGCAAACGCAACATTAGCAAGAAGTAGTGAGAGGAATTCACAAGGTAGTGTGAAGATTAAAGGTAATGTAAATGTTCCGAAAAATTTACAAACTAGAGCTATTAATGCTGACTCTGTTGTAAGTGATGGCGCAGCTTATGGTACAAGGATAAGTAGCAATGGAGACATATGGTCTATTCAGGAGATTAATGACGACATGACCCTTTTTAAGAATGACGTTGTTATTATATCGACTGGTGATGATACAGAGGTTGGTGAGGTACTTAGTATCAGTCCTGGGGCATTAGGGACTGATGGTACATATTATTTTACAGCGATAGTACAAAACAGTGCTTTTGCTGCAACTACACTGTTTGCCGCAAATGGAAGTGAAGTCATTCCTATATTGTCTGCTGCAGATATACTTTCAGAGAATGGTGCTCATATTAAGGATATTTTATTTGGTACAACAACAAAGCATGTTGATAGTGAGAATCGACTAGCCTTCCTTTGTGCGCTTGGAGATAATACGACATCCTTAATAATTGGTATCCCAGTTTAAAATGTGAGAAGTGTATAATTTATTTTTAGATTTAAGGAGAATGCAATGAGTAGCCAATCTATAGATAAAACTTTTGTCGGAACGAGTGAGCCTGTGACGCTTCATTATAGTCAGTCGTACTATGGTCCAGATGCTCCAAATAATGAGAATACAACATTTAACATATCCAGAGAACTTTTTGATGTGTCGAAGAAGATACATTGCTTAAAAAGCTATGTTCAAGCTTCTGTTGAGATTACCGCTGGTTTAGCGTTACCTGCATGGACACTAAGTTCCTCTGTAGCTGAAGGGTCGATAGAAAATGATAAAATGACTATTGTTTTAACAGAAGATACTGTAATGGGCGGAATGTTGTTTGGAGTTGAGATGAGTGCTCATTTCTTATTTGAGCAGGATCTCTGGGTCCCTTCACATTGGTGGCATAAAGGCTGGAAACCACATTGGGTTAGTGCGCATTGGCATGATGCGTTCAGTAAGAGTATCGACATTAGTTTTGACCTGATCCCTCTGCTTGTGGATTTTATATGGGATCTCAGGGATAAGGTGCCGGGATTTAAAAAAATAGCAATGTTATTTCCAACATCGCTACTTGATCATATGCAAGATACGCAACATGGAATTGCAAGCTCACATGGCGTTTTTATAGACGCTAGGATACCTGTGAAATGGGACTTGTTATTTATCGCTAGGCAAGTTGCGGAGCTCGGAGCTGATATCTTAAGTGGACCTTTTACAGAGATCGTAACTCCTATTGTAACTGTTGGAGAGGCTTTGATCTCTCTTGAAGAAGAGATTGGAGTTCAGATTGGTTTTGGTCCAGAGATAGATATTATCTTTCCTGTGAGGCTTAGGATAACTGACCTTGTAGCTGATGATGTTGTATTTGAAACAGTAGCCTTTTCTGGGGATACAATTGTCGGGACAGATCCAAATGGAGTATTAGATGTAGATACTACTCCAGTAAAAAGAATCGGTGTTCACTGTAAGCACACCTTAGAATTATTCGAATTAGAACTGATCGTTTGGTCAAAGTTAACCGCTTTTAAAATTCTGTCTAAAAGCGGGGAGTTAGGTTTTAATCTAGTAGAAGAGCTAGAGAAACATTTAGACTTCGATATTGGGTTAGATTCTTTCAACTCATCTTTAACGAACGAGATAGGTAAAGATGGAGTCATAGGTGATTACACATACACCAGACCTGATTCTGTTGAGGTTAATTTTATATAGATGAATACAGACAATAATTCTCAAAAAAAACAAGTTAATATCTCCACGGTAGATGGGATGATACATGTACTTCAAACTGCTGATATTGCTACGAGGGTTGCTGTACTTAGAGCTATAGTTGAAAAGTCTGAAAAAGTAAAAGAGATGGCGACTAAGAGTGGTGTTGATCTATTTGAAAAACTTGTGAATCTATGTGAAACAACAAAAGATCATAGTATTAGAAAAGGGTTCGTGTATGTTTTGTTGTATCTCGATAATGGTACATATGCAGAGTTTGCGAAGAATGAGTTTTTAACTACGAATGATAGCGATATAACCATTCTAGCCGCACAAAACCTTGCAAAAATCTCATCTGATGAGCGTTTGAGATTGCTGACACCTGTTGTAATGGAACTAGGTAGCTATACTAAAAGTAGGGCTGCTGCAAATTTAATAGCTCATTGTGATATCTCTGATAATCAACTCGCCATCAGAGTCGCGAGTCTATCGGATCATAAACATAAATTACCAACGTTGGATGAGAGCAGTCTTTCAGATTGGATTGAGGAACTGCAAGGTCCTTGTCAGTATGACACCCAAAAGTTATTGTTGATGAATGATAATGAATTACTTTTCAAACTACTTTTATATTGGGACAAGCTACCTGAGAGCATTAAAGTGTGGGCATTTAAAGAGATAATTACTTGTGAATTAGAAGATTATGAACCATTTATAAGAGAAGTTATTGCAAAAGACGAGAGTAAAAAGCTTCTTTTAATTGCATTTGACGTCTTACAGAGAATACCCCTTAAAGATGAAACTGATGAGCTAATTTCATCGTTCTATATCCATGATGATGATGAGATATGTGCTGCTGCTATCAAGGCTGGTCATATTGAACGAAAATGGTCGTCTTTATATGAAGAGGGTATGTCAGAGATGGTATGTATAGCTATAGTTAGTCAAATAAGTAGGTTTAAACAAAAAGAGGAGTGTGCATTTTTAGCATCCTTGCTTTGCTCTAAGAGTTGGCGGATAAGAGCTACAGTGACGAACGCCTTGGTTAATCTAGCGCCTGATTCTTTAAAGATTCTTCAAGAGTTGCTTAAAGATAGTAATATGGATATCAGAGTGTCAGCAGTTAAAGCTATGAAGATGCTCGGCGAATATAATGAAGATTCTAAGAAAGTTATTTTCTGACTTAGATACAAACCTGTTTCATACATAATATAAATAAAAAAGCCGACACACTTATGTATGTCGGCTTTTTCTATAACGCGCCTGTAGGGATTCGAACCCCAAACCTTTTGATTCGTAGTCAAATGCTCTATCCAGTTGAGCTACAAGCGCAGGTTGGATGGATTTTATATAGGATTTGCTGAACTTTGTCAATCAATAAACATGGGAAAGCTATAAAAACTTAATTAATCCATGGATGTGTAGGTATCATTGCAATTGGTTTGTTGAATTTAAATAATAATTTATGTATATTACTTTTTCCCTTTACATGATTGTAATTCAGACTTAAAGTTGGTGTTATGAGTAAACTAAATGACCTAAACCTTTTGTATGTAGAAGATGAGAAATTTACAAGAATGCTTGTTAAAAAGCTTCTTGAAAAAGAAGGTATAAATGTCCATGAAGCTGCTAATGGGATTTTAGGACTAAAAAAATACTATGATGTAGCGCCAGAGATAATTATTACTGATCTTGCTATGCCAGAAATGGATGGGTTCGAAATGGTTAGCAAGATAAGAGAAAAGAATAAAAATGTTCCTATCATTATTACAACCGCCTACCGTGAAGAAGCAGAGAGAATATGCTCGATGGTTACTGCTTGTATCTTTAAACCTATTATTAAAGATGACCTAGTTAACGCAATTAAAGAAATTCTTAATTAAGTTATTGGTAATTTTACCTTTCCTTTTTTGCCGTATCGCCTTGATATCTTACTGAAATGAGTTAGATTTAATAGTATAATAAACAAAGTACTCATTAGGTGATTTATGGCTATGTATTACAGGCTATTTACTCTTAGCTTAATCTTACTACTGACTCCTGATCTAGCTTTTTCTACGGGATACAATCTTTCAAAACTTAAACATAAATACTTTAAAAGTTTATTTCCACCTGTGAACCATTTAACGCCGTCTCCAGCAGACTATACCTTTGTCGGTGAGTGGATAAGGCGTAAAGGTAAGAGCGCATCCGACTATAATATTAAAGTAAAGACAATAGTTTATAAAAAAACGTCCCATCATCTTGTGTATATTAAATTTAAAAGACATGGCAAACCATTTTGCTGGTGGTTTAGTAAAGCGACAGAAGGTAAACCTCCAAAAGGCTGGGTAGAAGGGGCTTGTGATGTCAACAATGATGGTATATATGAAGAGGTTTGGGATAGGAATGCCTACGAATCTGTTAATTGGAATTTATGTAAGTATTGGAATTGTGAAAGTTATTAACTTGACTTTACTAGCTCCTAGCTTAAAATAAGATATTACACAAATTCAATTAGTTAGTTATTAAAGGCTGGGATCATGGGTAAAGAGCAGTGGCGGTTTAAACGTTTTTACTTTATTACATCCTTCGCAGTTTTATTCTTTATTACTGTAGGGATGGGTTCGTACTTTGTTATTGGTAAATATAATGAGTTCAAACAATACGCTCTCAAAGATAAACTCACAAATATCGAAAATAAAAAATTAATCCTTAAAAATTCAGTAGATAGCTTTGTTCAGCAAGCAAATTCTATTGTTTCTAAAGTTGAATCTGACTTTGAGTCTAGATTACTTAGTAGAGTTAATACTGCACATAGAATAGCACAAAAAATATATGGTGAAATGAAACCTAGGTCTAGCGATAGAGAAATAAAATCTGCTATTAAGGCAGCGCTCTCTAGTATGATATTTGACAGTAATTATATATTCATTTTTGCTACAGATGGGCTAAACATATCATCGCCCCTTCTCAAGCATCTAGAAGGGCGTAATACTCTTGATATGAGAGATTCCGAGGGTAACTACACTGTTAGAGATGCCATTAAAATCGTTAATGAGAAGAAAGAAGGGTTCATGGATGTATTCTGGGAGAAACCAGGTTCAGAATCACGCGAGCTAAAGAAAAAAAAGGTGTATGTTAAGCTTTTTGAACCTTTCAACTGGGTAATAGGCTATGGAGAGTATAAGGATGATTTTGATGCTGAAACTCAAGCAAACGTTATTGAACAGCTTGAATCGATCTCTCTTGATAGTCATAGCTACTTATTTGCTACTACATATGATGGAGTCTCTCTGACCAAGCCAGCTAAAGGCAAAAATATGTATGACGTTCGTGACGTTAATGGAAAATATATTGTTAGAGACCTTATAGACACAGCAAAAAATGGTGGTGGTTTTGTTTTATATGTGATGCCTCCATTCAAAGGAGCTAGACCAGAGAATAAGCTTAGTTACGTTGCTCCTATAAATAAATGGGACTGGTATATCGGCACAGGAATGTACCTTACAGACATTGAAGCTGCCTACGAAGCTAGATTGGCAGCTATTGCTGAGTTTGCTAAGAGAGAAATTATTCTGGTTATTGTCGCTCTTGTTGTACTCCTTCTATTTGGAGGGTTTATATTTCATCTCTTTTCAAACAAACTACAAAAACTAATTGATTCTTATAATGATGAACTTAAAGAGCTGAACCTTTCACTTGAAGAGAAAGTTATAGAGAAGACTTCTGAGTTAAATGAGCTTAATCTTAGTCTCGAACAACGAGTAGAAGAAGAAGTCGTAAAGAATAGAGAGAAAGATAGGATTATGTTCCAACAAGGTCGTTTGGCCGCTATGGGGGAGATGATAGGTAATATCGCTCACCAGTGGAGACAACCGCTGAGTAGTATTTCTATGTTTATACAAGACATCCAAGAGGCTTATGAATGTGGAGAGTTGGATGATGAGTATATTTCTGGAACAGTTGGCAGATGTACACAAACTATTGGACACATGTCGGACACTATAGATAACTTTAGATACTTTTTTAACACTGATAAGGGACAGGTAAAATTCTGTGTTGAGGATGAGGTTAAAAAATGCCTAAACCTTCTTGATGCAGGGCTAGAAAATAACAGTATTGAGATAACTATTAGTAACGATGGGTGTGTCGATACTTTTGGTGTGCCTGGTGAATATGCTCAAGCTATTGTTAACGTAATCAATAATGCGAAAGATGTGCTCCTTGCTAGAAAGATTGAAAAACCAAAAATAATGATCAGAAGCTTTGTTGAAGATGATTTTGTAAACGTTATTATATGTGATAATGCGGGTGGTATTGATGAGGGTGTCATAGAAAGAATATTTGAACCTTACTTTACAACTAAAACAGATGGAAAAGGTACTGGTATAGGTCTTTACTTTTCTAAAATGATCATCGAAGGGAATATGTTAGGAAAGATGAGTGTAACCAATCTTGATGAAGGTGCATGTTTCGTAATATCTGTTCCTGTAGCGGAATAAATAAAAAAGCCAGAAACACTTCCGTGCAACTGGCTTGAAAAATCGGATCTCCTCCCCCCGAGGGCTTACTCAGCGTAATCCGAAATATTTATGCAGATAATGCAGATTCTAAGTCATCATAAATGTTTAAAATGTCGACAAATACCCATGGGTTGTTCTCGTTGCGACTCTTGTCCATTTTCATATTACAGATATATAGAGATTTACCATAAACACCTATGCAGGTTTTTAAACGCATAAGCTTATTCACACCAGCGCTGTCTATGTTTTGTGTCTCTTCTAAATTGATAATTATCTTGCCATTTATCGTTTTAGATATTTTAAGTGCATTCGCAAGAAAAGCATCAGCATTTGATTCGTTTAGAGATTCTTCATGAGTAGTGATTATTATATTATTGTCAGTTGTTTCCGAACTAAGTTTAAAACTCATAATTCACCCTCTTTAATAATAAAATTATAATAGGACTGACGATAAAAAAATACTATCCCCATGTAGGGTGAGGAATGGGTGGTTTTGGACTGAAGGTTGTTGGTGTGAAAGGTAAATTAAATTATAGATTTATATTTTGCTTTTCGTAAAGCATCTTCGCGTCCAGATGCCTGAAGTTTTTCGTATATATTTTTAATATGTGAATGGACAGTATTTCTGCTTATTTTTAACTCTTCAGATACCTCGTTATAAGTAAAGCCTTGGTTGAGTAGTTTTAGTACTTCAACCTCTCTTTTTGTGAGGTTGTCATTGTTGTCATTAAATGGTGTATCCTGAAAGAAGTTGATTACCTTTCTGGCAATGCTAGGTGTCATAGGAGCACCACCGTCGTGCATGAGCCTTATATATTTGATTATCTGTAGAGCTGAGGCTCCTTTGAGTATATAGCCAGATGCACCAGCTTTGAGTGCTTTAAAAAGATATTCGTTACCATCATGTATTGTATAGACTAAGAATTGTGTATCTATTTCTTTTTCAACTAGTTTTTCTATAAGCTCTATGCCAGAAGCACCTGGTAAATTGATGTCGACTATAAGAATATCGACTGGCTCGGTTTCAAGCTCAGCTTCAGCCATCTCAGCATCAGGATAAGTAGACACGATTTTAATTCCAGGTTCATTCATAAGGATTGAAGATAGGTTTTTTGTAAGCTCAATATTGTCGTCAACGATTGATACTTTTATATTATTTGCCAAGCTTCATTCTCCTGTTCCGTTATTATCAAGTAGAGGAATATCCACACGTATATTTGTACCATTTTTAGAAGTTATTACAAGCTTTCCGCCAAGTTTTTCTGTTCTTTTATTCATATTTCTTGTTCCGTATCCTTCTGTATCAGAATCTGATATCCCTTTTCCATTATCGATGACTATAATTGAGAATATTTCAACTTTAAAGGACACTTCAATTGTTACATAAGTAGCTTCAGAGTGTTTGATAATATTTGTAATCATCTCTTTAAATAGTCTAAAAATTGAAATGTATGTATCGAAGCCTACATAGCTATTATATATTTTCCCATTAATAGAAAATTTTCTTTCTATGTCTCTAGACTCTAAAACTGTGGCACTAAAACCTCTCATGTCAGCTACTAGCGAGCTCCAGTCTATATCTTTTTTATCAAGAATGTTCAGCATAGATCTAAGTTCAAAACTGCCGTTTTCGAGTAGGCTGGCTATCTGAGCGATTTTTTTATTTTTAACTGCAACATCCTCTTCATCAAGAGCCATTTGAGCCAATATCGTTCCTGTGGCAACAACGCCACCTATACCGTCATGCATATCCCCAAGTATCGATTCTTTATATGTCAAAATCTCTTTTTCGTGTGCGGTGGTAATAGCATCCATTTGGGCTGTAATGTCGTTAAAAATGACCAATGAACCCTCTATGTCCCCTTGTTGGACACGCTTCTTTAAAACGCTAAGCTGATAGTTCGCACCTGTTCCCCATTTTGTATGAATAGTTGTAGGTTCACTCTCTTCTAACTCTGTCCAATCGATACGCAGGAGTTCAAATACTTTTTTTATAGGTAGACCAATAATGTCGTTACTCAGGCGTAGTACCTTCCTTGCAGGGGCGTTATAATCTACCACAATATTATTATTGTCAGAAATTATAACTGGTGAGTCTATAATGTCGAAAACTGACTCTCTAGCATAAGGTATAACATTGAGTAATCTGTATTTAAAAATAGCGATTGCTACTAGTATTGAAGAGAATGCAAACGTTGCAGGAATTGGGTTATAAGGTTCGAATGGGAATAATTTAAAGATATATAAAAGAGTTACAATTATAACAATCAGTATTGCTACAATAATAAGCTGAAACTGAGTTTTATATGGTTGTTTATGAACTATTACAGCCTTTATGAGCATATATAAGACTATTAAGTCTATACCATCATGGAATAAAATAGTGATAAACTTTTTCCATACACTAGGGGTAAGAAGTATTAAGTTAAACCCTTCTTTGGTGGTTACGAATAGAGTTTTGTCCCATATTAAATGATGCTGATCGTTTGAGAACATAGCTAATGAAACTACTGAAGAAATGGAGAATAGTAGGATTAAAAACCATTTAGGTGGAAGCTTTTGCTTTACAAGCTGAAAAATACAGCAGAGTAAAAATATTGGGAAAAACTGCATAGGAATTGATGAAAGCCTTGCAAGTGTTTCTATATATTCTCTGTCAGCAATTATTAGTTGAATGCCATAAATTAATGGCCACATACTCAAAATAATAAAGGATATGCCGAAGTATAGAAATACCTTGTCTTTTCTTCTTTTAAGGCCGTATACGCCAAGCCCTAAAGCAGTAAAAGCAGATATTAAAACTATTAACGCATAAGGTGGAAACTGCAGATTCGGCATTTATTCTCCGTGTTTTTCTTAGACAGAAATTTTAGATGTTCGGTAATTCTCGTCAGAGTATTCGTCAGCAATATTAATAAACTTTTGTTCAACTTTCAAGAAGGCATCGACTATCTGTGGGTCGAAATGATTTCCTCGACCTTCAATGATTATATTTTTGGCATCTTCGTGTGTAAAAGCTGGCTTATAAACACGCTTAGATATGAGTGCATCATAAACATCCGCAACAGCCATCATTCGACCAGATATAGGTATCTCTGAGCCTTTAAGGCTCCTTGGATATCCAGAGCCATTCCACTTTTCGTGGTGAGTGAAGGCGATCTCTTCAGCAAATTTTAGAAAAGAGTTTTTACCAAGAGCTTTTCCTGCTGTGTGCAAAGCTTTACGTCCGTAGTTTGGGTGACGTTTCATAACTTTAAATTCATCGTCAGTCAGTTTCCCTGGTTTCAAAAGAATGTTGTCAGGTATCCCAACTTTACCAATATCGTGAAGTGGTGCAGACTTGAATATCAGATCAATATTCTCATCAGTAAGCTCAGCTGAAAAATCAGGGTAGCTTTTAAGCTCTTCTGCCAGAGCAAGTATGTAGCGCTGGGTCCGCATGATATGTGCGCCGGTTTCGTTGTCTCTGGTCTCAGCTAATGAAGCAAGGCTTAGGATCGAGACATCTTGTGTAAGTTGTAGCGCCTCTGTCCTCTCTTTAAGGCTGTGTATCATCTCGTTGGTATATTTTGCCATATAGCCAAACTCATCTATGGAGCTGACTGGCACTGTTGCATTTAGGTTGCCATTTACTACTTCGTTCAGAGTTGAATTCTGGTAGTGGAGATAAAGTTTAAGGTTACGAGTGAAAGAGACAGCCACCAGTGATGAATAGCTAATGATAACGATAAAGATAAAGGCGAACTCTTTAAGTATAGAGAGAGTAGCTGACATAGCATTTGGGTTACTAGAAAAAATCCAGTCAAGATCTTTAATTATAACTAAAAAGATAACTCCTAATACAGCTAGGCTTGTAAAAATGGAGAAGACAAGATATTTTTTTGTGAGTGAAATGTATGATGCAGTCAGTTCAACATTTTTACCTGTTGTGGCCATGTATTTTATGATTTTTTGTCTATTGTATAGTGTTATGTCTAGTGACATGAAAAAGCCAATAAGGAACCATCCAACTATAAGTTTGAAACCGCTAGCAAGTGGAAATCCATGAACGATAGCGTTGTATATACCAACGGCAAATCCACTTAGCATAAAGAGAGTAAATGTAGTTTTAAAAACTATGTCAGACGAAGGTGTATCTGTTGCTCCACAAAGCTTCTTATAGACGGCATAGTTAATGCTGAAAGTAGCTATGAATAGAACCAGTGTGGTGCTTCCCCATTGAATAAGGGTGAGTGATTCAACGTATGGACAAACCTGTCCGCCATAGAGAGTTAGAACAAAAAAAGCAGCAATATAATGAAAAACAAGCCTTGCCATATGTTCACCTTAATTAGATGAAGTATAGCACTTAGGGAATATTAAAACAATTTTAAGTAGGCTATAACCTATTATTAGCTGAAGGCTAGAAGATAGAAATATCTTCAATCTCTTTATTTTTCTGATAAACTTATTTAATGGAACTAAAATCATATATACTACCACTTTCGTTAAGTATTTTTGTGTTACTCGAATTAGGTGCGCCATTTTATCGTTTTCGGGTGAATAAGCTTAGGCATGGGCTTATTAATATATCTACAGGACTAACCAGCTTTCTCATAAGTACCATTGTATATTTTACCCTCCTTTCAGAAGTTTTAGGTATTGATCACGGGCTTTCTAGATTTATGCCTAATGAGTTTTTAAAACTTATCGTTGCCTTGTTGCTCTTTGATCTGTGGATGTATATATGGCACAGGATGAACCATGAAATCCCGTTCTTTTGGCGGTTTCATAAAGCACATCATTCCGATGTCGCTATGGATGCAACCACTGGTTTAAGGTTCCACCCTATAGAGGTTCTGTTATCAACAGGAGCGAGGTTACCTATCTACCTTCTAATAGGAGTTAATGCTGAAATAATTATTACTTACGAATCTCTTATGGCTGTTATTGTGATTTTTCATCATAGTAATGTTACAATCAATCCTGAAGTAGATGATGCTCTCAGCTTTGCTATAACAACTCCACGTATGCATAGAGTTCATCATTCTGACTTTTATAAAGAGACAAATTCTAATTATGGGACTCTTTTATCTTTATGGGACAGAATATTCGGAACTTTCAATGTTAGACAGGATGTTGAGAATATTTGTATCGGTTTAGAGGACTATAGAGATGATAAAAGCCAGAGTTTTTTTGGATTCATGACCACCCCTTTTAAATGATTTAAAATAATGTTTAATAAAATATATTGCTTTAGGTATAGATATTAGATAATCTCATTTAATAAACAATTTATTAAATACTATTCCAATATTTTTAAACCATAAACAGGTGTAGTTTAGTCTTATTTGCTGTAAGGATGTTATTTTGAGAAGATTATCTTTGAAACAACTTATTTATAATAACTTTATGACTTCGGCGCTTATCCCTATCCTTTTTATAGAAGTAGCACTTCTCATTCTGTATTTCACTGTAAACTCATATGTGACTAATAATATTGCTAAAACATTCTTGTCCGAAGCTACGAAAAATCTTAATAGTATGGTTTCTAAAGAGAAAATAAACATTAATAACCAGCTAGTTGAGATTACAAACTATGCGAAAATCTTACAAAGAGAGCACGAACTCTTTTTTTCTAATGTTAAATTACGTGAGATATCTAGTGAACCTCCGGTTTTTGAATTTCATAAAAATGGCGCTTACTACAAGAAATATAATAATCAAGGTAGTGCTTTATTTTACTCAAGTGACACAAAGATGGAAAAAGATGAGAAGTATAAGGCATATTATACTGAGTTTTTCGATACAAGCTTTAAGAGTATGGTGGATTCAAATCCTCTTGTGTCCCAAGTATATATAAACACATATGACAATATGAATCGTATTTATCCGTTTATAAATAACATTGCAGAGCACTATGGCTCCGTTTTAAAAATGTCAGATTACAATTTTTACTATGAAGCAGATTTCATGCATAACCCAACAAGAGAACCAGTTTGGACGAAAGCATATCTTGATCCTGCTGGGATGGGGTGGCTTATCTCTTGTATTGTACCTATATACAATGGTGATTTTCTTGAAGGTGTTACAGGGATAGATATAACTGTTGAAGCATTTATTCAACATATACTAAATATGAAACTTCCTAATGAATCGAGTGCATTTATGCTTGATGACACTGGTACTATCATGGCTATGGGCGACAAAGTTGAGCAGATAATGTATCTTAAAGAGCTAAAAAACCATGTTTATAGTAACAAAATAGAAGGAACTGTACTTAAGCCAGAAGAGTATAATATTTTTAAACACCCTAAACAGGATATCCGACTTGAGATGGGACATGTTTTTAGGGAGAGGATAGACTCTAAAGTTATAAGTATTAGTGGAAAAGAATATCTTGTTACACAAAAGATTATTCCTCAAACGTCTTGGCATCTATTTGTACTTACAGATATGGAAGCGTTGATTAAACCAATAATAAACATTAAAAAACATTCTACTAAGGTCGGTTTTATGGCTCTTGGTCTGATGCTAGTTTTTTACTTCTTCTTTTTCTTTTATTTTAAAAAGAATTCAGCAAAGATTGCTAGTAAGCTTTGTGAACCGATATCATTGCTTACAGAAAATACAAAATATGTGGGTAGTGAATTTATATCATATGAGTATGAAGACTCTGAAATCGAAGAGATAGATCAACTTAATAAAAACTTTGAAGAGATGACGAGTAGGTTAGAGAGAAGGACACAAGAACTCATACATGCTGAGATCAAAAAAATAGAACAAGAGCAAGAGACAGAAAGGCTACTTGTTGTTTCTATCACAGATCCACTTACGAACGTATACAACAGGCTTAAGATAGATGAAATATTAGATTACGAGATTAGCCAAGCCACTAGATATAGTAAACTATTCTCTGTTATTATACTCGACCTTGACCACTTCAAAATGGTTAATGATAAGTTTGGACATCAGAAGGGTGATCACGTTTTGGTTCAAACTGCAGAAATATTGGCAGACAATACTAGGGGGAGTGATACTGTTGCCAGATGGGGTGGGGAAGAGTTCTTAATTGTTTGCACTAATACAGATGTAGACATGGTCTATACTATAGCAGAGAAGCTTAGGAAAGAGATTGAGGCTGCAGATTTTGGTATAGATACTAAAATCACTGCAAGCTTTGGTGTTGCTCAATATATGGAGAATGAAACTAAAGAGGGTCTTATACATAGAGCTGATACTGCATTATATGAGGCTAAACGAATTTCCCGTAACCTAGTTGTAAAGTCTGAAATCTAAATAGAAAACCTAGCAAAGTAACCATTTCGCATGCTTCTTCCGTTATCGCTTTTCATAATGAGGTCTCCTGATTCGATCTTGCAATCCTTAGGTGCAATACGACGAATGTAGTTTTCTAAAATTTTTCCATCCATATCAGGATCGTGTGCAGTAATCAAAACGAATTTTGGCGATCCATCTGATAGTGAACCGATAAGCTCTATAAGCCTTGAAAGGTCTTTCGAGAGTTTCCAGGTTTTACCCTTGCCACCACGACCAAAAGCTGGTGGGTCGAATACAAAACCATCATACCTGTTCCCGCGCTGAACTTCTTTTTCTAGAAAAGTAACAACATCATCATTTATAAACCTAACTTTGTTTTCAGATTTACCTGAAAGCTCTAAGTTCTTTTTAGCTCTAGTGATAGATGGCTTAGAAGAATCAAGGTGTACAACTTCAGTATTAGGTGTCGAACAGAATAGAGTTGAGCCACCAGTGTATGCAAATCCGTTAATGATTTTCATATCTTTATCTTTTGTGATCTCTTGCAGCCATTTCCAGTTTTCTAACTGTTCAGGGAAGATACCGATCTGACCAGTCTCAAGTAGCCCAAGAGAGAATGTGCAATCGCCGAAAGTGACAGTAAAGTCATCTATCTCACCGATCCATTTTTCATCTTTATATCTAACTTTTACTTTACCCCACTCGTTTGCAGGTAAAGATGGTTTCCAAAATGCTTGTTTTGCTGTGCGCACAA
This sequence comes from Denitrovibrio sp., assembly GCA_002869185.1. Lineage (GTDB taxonomy): Bacteria > Chrysiogenota > Deferribacteres > Deferribacterales > Geovibrionaceae > Denitrovibrio. The sequence goes on from PKTN01000004.1 coordinate 322,218, forward strand.
GTTTGACGTCACCAAACTGCTCGAGTTTTTTTCCGCTACCAGTATCTAAAAGTTTGTAGTTAGTTTCCATTGTTCACCCTGTTTACTTATGTCAGTACTATTGCATAAAAACTGAAATTATAACAGAAAATACTTGACTGACTGACGAGTCAGTCATATAGTAATTTCCATGGAAACTAAAAATGAAACAAGAGACAAACTTCTGGAAGCAGCGCTGACTGTTTTCAATGAAAAAGGGTATGAACATGCGAAAGTTTCAGACATAGTTGCTATGGCTGATGTGTCGCAGGGTACATTCTATACATATTTCAAATCAAAGAATGAGTGCCTGAATATCATGTTGAAAGAGCTTCTGAACGTATTTAGAGATGAGCTTGTTAATGATTTTGAAAAGAATACTGAGTCCTCTATTTATGATATTTTAAAATATATAAAAGATCAGATAGAGTATCAAAGAAATGTTATTGCTATCATGAATTTAGAACAAAAAAATATAAATGATGAAGTTTTTATATTACTCAGAGAAGTGCTTTTAGAAGCTGACAGAATTATAAAAAATTTGTTTGAAAAGACAGGTATCAGTCCGCATGCCTCGCAGATCAAGGCACACCTGGCTACTGGATTACTAAAATACTATCAAGTTGATAATATTTTTGTCAGTAACCCTGAGCATAGAATAGAAAAATTTGATTTTGAAGAGATGATTAGAATATTGATTGATGAGGTTGATGTTAAATGAAAAGATTTATATTGCTGTTTTTAATGGTGTTGCCAGCGCTTGCTTCGGCGGCAACTATTAATGTCGGAATAGTTTCGTCAGATGGTTTTGCAAAGGTAGCACAGACTGTACAAAATGAAGCCGAAGATTTTATCATTGGTAAAGATCATGTGAATATAAAGCGATACGCTTATAAGCCTTCAGTACCAGTGTCTGAGATAGATGAACTGATAGTATCAGCTAACCAGTTTGCAGATATTATTGTCCTCATAGGTGATGTAACAGTTGGTAGAGCAATAGAGAAAGATAATCTGAAACCAATTGTTGCTCTTTTTTCTGAATCACCAACTGGTAGTGACGCTTTTCCATATAGTATCGTTTACGATATTGATTACTCTAAAGATCTAAGCGTATTTAAAAGTTTATTTGGCTATAAAAAGTTGAAAATAATTAGTAGTGATTATTCTTCATGTAGCTCTAAAATGTGTTCGGAAACACTTAAGAGGTTAGTTAATAGCATAGATACTCCGTATGAAGTTTTTCCTCTAAAAAGCACAGATATAGATCAATTGAAGTCTAACTTTGTTGCTGGTGATACAGCTCTTGTGATGGAACAGCCTCAGTTGACAAAAGAGGAACGTAAACAATTTTTTAAGACGCTGAGTGATTTAGGAGTTAGAACTTTTTCACTAGATGGTTATAACAAGGCAGTGGAAGGTATCATCGCCGTTAATACATCCGATAAAGATTCTCTAAAGACAGCAAGGACAGTCGCTATGGCTATTATGGAACTGAATGCTGGAAAAGTAGGGACTGAGCTTATAAAAGTACAAAGGACCTCAGGGCTTGTAATTAATATGGAAGCAGCCGCACTGGCAAAATTTTCACCTAACTGGAATGCGATGCGTTCCGCAGAGCTCATTAATTATCATAAGTCTATACAATATAACAAAACAATAGGGTACAAAGATGCAATGGTTCAGGCGGTCAAAAATAATGAAAACGTTTTGACTGGTAAGATAGATCTTCAAACTGCGAAAGAGCTTTTGGATATGTCAAAATCTGCATTTAAACCAACTATAAATCTCTCTTCAACTTATTCAAAAATAGATGATGATAGGGCAGTGTTTGCAAGAGGGAATGCTCCGGAGAATACATTTGATGTCGCTCTACAGCTTCAGCAGATTCTATACTCTGAAGAGGTTTTTAGCATGAAAGATCAAGCTGGGCTTAATAAACTAGCTAAGGAGAATCTTGCAAAACAGGCAGAGCTAGACGTTATACAGCTTGCAGCTAAGGCGTACCTAAATGTGCTCCGCGCTAAGACATATCATCAGATAAAACTAGATGACCTTGAAAGGTCGAAGACAAACTACAATCTTGCAAAGAATAGAGACCTCGCAGGTGCAGCAAATCCAGCTGAGATTCTCAGATGGGAAGCGACTATCGCACTAGCAAAGATAGATGTAGTTAATGCCGCTAATGGCGTAAAAATGGCGATGACTGAGCTTGCTAGGATTGTTTCAGAGGAGATCGATGGTACATATAAATTAGAAGATATAACTTTTGAAACTGGCGATTTCATAATGAGCGAAGTGAATAGGGGTGATTACATCTTGAATGATAATGCTGAGTTTGCTCGTTTTAAAAAGATAATGACAGATGCTTCTGTAAGAAACTCTGTAGAGTTAAAAGCTATCAAATACTTAGCTGAGGCGAATAAACGTTCAGTGGTTTCTGCTGAGCGGAAATACTACCATCCAACGGTAGTTGCAACTGGCGAGTATAAACGTTATCTGGATAAGAGTGGTGACGGCTCTACTGCACCTTCATTTTATGATAATACAAATTGGAATATAGCTATAAATGCCAGTATCCCACTTTACCAAGGTGGTAAAAGGCGTGCAGAACTTAATATAGAAAAAGCTAACCTTAGAAAGACTTACCATGAGAAAGCTCGTGTGACTAAACTCATTAAACAGAGAATGATCGCTGCCTTAGAGAACGCGCGGACATCATATGATAGCTATAAGTTAGCGATAGAGAGTGAAGTTGCGGCTAAAAAGACTGTTGAGATAGTTACAGATCTTTATTCAAAAGGAGCAGTTTCAATTACAGAGTTGTTAGATGCACAAAACGCTAGCCTGAACGCAGGTATGTATGTCGCTTCAAGTAGGTTTAGCTTCATGGAAAGGTTGATAGATGTTGAGAGAGCTTATGGAGGTTTTTTCGCGTTTAACACAGCAGAAGAAGACCAGACATTTTTAAATTTAATAAATAATAGGAATTAAGAGGGGTTATAAATGATACGCAGTATTCTGATAATAATATCCATGTCACTTCTGTTTGTTGGTTGTGGAAGTGAAGAGGTAGAAAATTTTAATACATCTAAATATGTAAGACCGATAAAGACTTATAAAGTTACATCAGTTAAGAAAATGGATGTCAGGACTTATCCTGGAAAGATTGGAGCAGGTAAAAAGGTTGATGTGTCTTTCATCGTTCCAGGTTCACTCATTCAGCTTAATGTGAAAGAGGGAGATTTTGTTAAGAAGGGGAGCTTATTAGCTAGGCTAGATGACGCATCATATAAACACAATATGAACACAATAAATGCTCAGCTAGAAGAGGCGTCACTTGCATACCAGAGAGCTAAGAAACTTTGGGTGGCTAATGCTATATCTAAGGCAGACTACGACAGAGCAAGATCAGCTTTTAATGTTCTTACCTCACAGAAACAGCTATCTCAAAAGAGCTTAAACGATACATATATCTATGCGCCATTTTCAGGATACATAGCGAAGAGGCATGTCGATAACTTTCAGACTGTTGCCGCTGGGAGTCCTATTGTTAGTGTACAAGATATTAAAGATATCGAAGTGCTTGTGAATATCCCTGAGAGTATGATTATGAATGCGTCAGCTACGCTTAACTATAAGGCTTTTGCAGTGTTTGAAATAACAGTACTAAGAGAGTATGAAATGCAACTTAAAGAGATTGGAACAGAGGCAGACCCTGTCACTCAGACATATCCTGTTAAGTTTGTAATGCCTTCCCCTGAACAGATTAACGTCCTCCCGGGTATGACTGTTGCAGCTAAACTTGTGATCAGTGAGAGCTACAAAGAGGGTGCATTTGCTGTACCTGAGAGTTCTGTTATAAGTGATTCATCAGGAAAGAAATTTGTTTGGAAGATAGATGAAGAGATGAAAGTGCATAAATCTGAAGTTGTTACTGATGGGATGCACGAAGATAAGATAATTATACTTGGCGGACTCTTAGAAGGGGATGAGATAGCAACAGCAGGTCTTATTCATCTTACAGAGAACCAACAAGTCAAAAGGCTCTTAAAAGAGGGGAACAAGAAATGAATTTCGCTGAAATGACAATAAAGAAGCGGACATTCTTCCTCTTTCTCACCGTCTGCTTGATTGGTATAGGCTATATGGCTTATGAGAAGCTGGGTAGACTAGAAAATCCAGTATATACTATCAAGACTGCCGTGGTTGTTACACAATATCCAGGTGCAACACCACTTGAGGTTGAGCAAGAAGTTACTGATCCACTAGAGCGAGCTATCCAACAGTTAGGTCAGCTAGATGAAGTTAGATCTTTCTCAAGAGATGGGCTTTCATTCATATACGTTGATATCAAAGATAATTTTGGTGCTGATGATCTCCCTCAGATTTGGGATGAGCTCAGGCGTAAAGTTAGTGCTGGGCAGGCTGATTTGCCACCGGGTGCTAGACCTTCAATAGTTAATGATGATTTTGGTGACGTTTTTGGTGTTTACTACGCCTTCTATGGTGACGGATACGAATATAGCGAACTGCAAGATTATATCGATATGCTCAAAAAAGAGCTTCTCCTTGTAGACGATGTCGCAAAGGTAGAGGTTTATGGCGAGCAGATTGAAACCATATATATCGAAGCCAGAAGATCAAAGATGGCACAACTAGGTATCAGTCCCGGGCAGATAGTTCAGACCTTTCAGCAGCAGAACCTTGTCGTTGACGAAGGGAAGATTAGAGTTGGTGACGAGTATGTTTCTGTAAATACTAGTGGTATCTTTAGAACTGTTGAAGAGATAGGCGACATGCTTATCCGCTCTAGTAGCTCAGACAAGATGATCCACCTTAAGGATATTGCAGAGATTAAACGTGGATATTATGAACAGACAAGAACAAAACTTCGCTTTAACAGAAAGCCAGCCATAGGGTTAGGTATATCTACAGTGAAGGGTGGGAACGTTGTTAATATGGGTAAAGCTGTAGCTGAGCGCCTTGCTGAGCTAGAGGGAGATAGACCAATAGGGATAGAGCGTGGGACGATAGCATATCAGTCTGGTACTGTTGAAAAGGCTGTTGATGGGTTTGTTTTAAACCTTGTAGAGGCTGTTGGTATTGTTGTTGTTATACTTCTGATTTTTATGGGGCTTCGTGTTGGTCTTTTGATTGGTGCGATACTCCTTATTACTATCCTTACAACATTCATCGGTATGCGATACATGCAGGTGGAGCTTCAAAATATTTCACTAGGTGCACTTATCATCGCACTTGGTATGTTGGTGGATAACGCCATCGTCGTCTCAGAAGGAATTTTAATAAAGATTCAGATGGGGCGGGATAGGCTAGAGGCTGCCGTTTCTACTGTGAAAGAGACAATGTGGCCACTCCTTGGTGCTACCGTCATAGCTATTATGGCATTTGTTGCTATTGCTGTCTCAGATGATAGTACTGGAGAATTCCTAGTTTCACTCTTTCAGGTGATAGGTTCATCATTGATGCTCAGTTGGGTCTTTGCTATTACTCTTACTCCGCTCTTTTGTCATATGGTTTTGCGTCCTAAAAAGGGAGGGGCTGTCGAAGATCCTTATAGTGGCGGTATATATGTCACCTATAAGCGTATGCTGAGTTCTATGATTAAATTTCGCTGGGTGACAATAGCTGTTGTTGTTGGTTGCCTTGTTGTTGCTATATATGGCTTTGGTTTTGTTAAACAATCGTTCTTTCCAGACTCTACCAGACCACAGCTAATGATCAATATGTGGATGCGGGAAGGATTGCACATAGATGCAACAGAGAAGATTGTAGCAAAGGCAGAGAACGAGCTTGTTAATATTGAACATGTAGAAGATGTTATCTCGTTTGTAGGCGCTGGTGGGCTTAGGTTTTTACTCACTTATCAGCCAGAACAAAATAACTCTGCTTATGCTCAGATAGTACTCTCACTTGATGACTATAGAGAGATAGACAATATAATTCCTCAGATTAAGAAAATTTATTTTGAGAAACTACCTGAAGTGCAGATAAGTATAAAGAAATTTCAACTTGGACCTGGCTCTGCAGCTAAGATCGAAGCCAGATTTTCTGGTAAGGATCCCCAAATTTTAAGAAATCTATCAGAGCAGGCTATGGATATAATGCGGAGAGATGATGCTTCCACATTTGTAAGTGATGACTGGAGGCAGAAGGTTAAGACCATAGATGTGAAAATGGCGGAAGCTCAGGCTAAGTCGGCTGGAATTACAAGAAGTATGGTGAACGATGCTATAAAAGCGTCTTTCACTGGAACTGTTGCCGGACTTTTTAGAGAAAACAATGACCTTATCCCTATAGTATTCCGATCACCAGCTGATGAGCGTGCAAACGTTGATTCGCTCCTAGACCTGCAAGTATTCTCTACTGTGCATGGTAGGTATGTGCCTATTCAACAAGTTGTAGAAGGCGTGGAGACTGGATATGGTGACAGTGTGATCCGTAGAAAGAACAGATCAAGGACTATAACCGCTAAGTGTGACCCACAGTTTGGTACAGCGAATGCCCTATTTCAGAGGCTTAGACCTCAGATCGAAGCAATCCCTCTACCGGATGGCTACACAATGGAGTGGGGTGGTGAGTATGAGAACTCTACAGATGCTCAGAAGAAGCTCATAGCAAATGTTCCAGGAGCTTTCCTTGTGATGGTGCTTATTATGGTGTTGCTGTTTAATAGATTTAAGCAACCTCTAATCATTATAATGACCTTACCAATGGCGCTTGTTGGTGTATCTGCTGGGCTACTTATTATGGATAAACCTTTCGGTTTTATGGCACTGCTAGGTTTCTTGAGTCTGTCGGGAATGCTTATAAAGAACGCTATTGTTCTTCTTGATCAGATTGACATAGAGCTAGCAGGAGGCAAAGAGCAACTTGATGCTGTTATTGATGCCTCAGTAAGCAGGATACGCCCTGTTGCTATGGCTGCCTTAACTACTATACTTGGTATGGCTCCGCTTATTGTAGATGCGTTCTTCGCTTCTATGGCGGTGGCAATTATGTTTGGTCTGGCTTTTGCGACAGTTTTAACACTGATTTTCATTCCAGTGATGTACACTGTTCTGTATAGGGTTAAATGGAGAAGATTGGATAGTTAGAAAATATATAGCAAGCACGCTTGATGTTTAAGCTTCAGGCGTGTTTGCTTTATTAATTGGTATAGTTATAGTAAAAACAGCTCCATCTTCATTATTTTCAAAGTTTAATGAACCATTCATGTGACTTTCAATTATAGTTTTTGACATATAAAGTCCGATCCCTGTCCCTTTTCCTTCTTCTTTTGTGCTGAAGTATGGATCTAATATATTGCTAGCAATCTTTTCAGGGATACCGCCACCATTATCAGATATCTTTATTATAACATCATCGTCTAGACAGGTTACGTTCACATTTATGATACCTTCTGAAATGTTATTTTTCTTAATATTTTCTCCAATTGCATCTATAGAATTGTATATAAGGTTAAATATTACCTGTTTAAATTCACCTTGATAACCTCTGATTATAGTTGAATCAGTACCAGAGCTTGGAACATTAAAAAGATGGTCGCCACTAGAGACTGAGTCACAAGAGTCACAGTCCATGTTTACCTTAATCCCATTGTTTTGGAGCTGTGCACTCGTTAAACGTAGCATTGAGACGATCTCGTCAATAGCATTAAAGTTTTGGACCTCTTTGTCCGGTTTATAAAAAAGTCTAAAATCGTCAATTGTAGTAGAAAGGTAAGATACTAGAGTCATAGATTCTCTTTCGAAGTTCTCCATGTATTCAAGATTAGCCTCACCTAGCTTATACGCTTCTGAGATGTCTTGGATATTATAACCTAGAGCTGTTAGGGGTTGTCGCCACTGGTGTGAAATAGCGTTGATCATCTGTCCCATGTCAGTCAGTTTCTTTTGATTATGTATAATTTCTTCACTCTTTCTGTTCTTGTCTATCTCTTGTTGAACTTTTTCTTGTAGTGTTTCATTTAGCCTTTTCAGATGTTTTTCATTTAGTTTTCTTTTGGCCAAGTCGAGGTTGTTTTTATTTACAAGCATCGCAAACCATAAAGCTAAAAATATAATGGCTGCAATAACGAAAATTAAGACATATATGTACATATTGAGGTGATATGCTTCGGCTGAAATATTACCGATCACTTCACCATTATACAATACAGGGGATTTAATAGTGTGTAGATGTATGAGACCTAGATTTTCCATAAAACGTTCAACTGGACTTGAGAGTTCTGTTTGCATCTCGATTAGTACAACAGAATCAAGACTTTTTAGAGTTAGTTTCTTATAGTATCTATCTCTGAAAATCTGGTCTAAGTATATTGATGTTGCAGGTGTGAAGAGTGTCCAAACAGAGTCAGCAACAACATCAGCACTAAGGTCAAGCTCCGATTGTTCTTGTATTAGGGTTTGTTTTTCAAAGTAATAAATAAATCCCGCAAAACATATAACAAAGGCAATCAGTAACGAAATAAACGGTTTTGAATTTTGTATTTTATATTTTTCCATAATCATTTAGTAATAATTTCTAATTATTTTGTCGATAGTTCCATCATCATGCATTTGCTTTATAACCATGTCGAACTTATCGAGTATGTTTACATATTTTGAATTATTATTGATGCATAAATGAAAAGCGACAGAAGTCATAGGGTATGGCAGAACAGTAATCTGATTCTTGAACCCTAATTCCTCTATAGAATATATCCCTTTTCTTGAGACAATCATGACATCCGCCTTCTTTTGAACCAAGAATCTGTATATTGCCTTATAATCTGGTAGCCAGTTTACGGTCATGTCTTTTAGTAATTTCTTAGAAAATCCATTTCCATAGTAGTCAACAAATACATAATTTTTCAGCTGATCTAGTGATGTTATTGTTTTTAAAACACTAAGCTTAGGATTGTCACTAGCAGTAGCAAGGTATGTTTGAAACAGAAGTACAGGTTCTTTGCTAACCTTTGTATATGTTTTCCTCTTGGTTGTTGGGACTGTTATGAATGCATCAGAGCTACCTTTTTCGACCAAGGCTTGAGCTCTAGCCCATGGGAAACCCTCATGTTTAACTTCTATTCCCATTCGGTTTACAAGAGCTTCATTGACTACATCTATTAGAATCCCTTGTAACTTGCCATCTTTGACAAATGAACGAGGTGCATAATTATCATAGTATGCGAATTTTATAGGTTCCGCTGCGTATAGAGGGAGAGTAAGAGAGAATAAAACTATAAGCATTATCAATATCTTATTAGTTGACATATCAAACCCCGTTAATAAAAAACTATCTTGTTTCGCTTTTATTATAGACTATTAGATTTGGTAGTACAAGTTTATGTGTAGGGGAATTTTACTTTTTTTAGTATATATGAAAATAATAGCGACACACTAAAGTGATATGCCGCTATTCATATTAGATTAGTCTCTAAGTTCTCTATAATATGGTTTACCTAAAACAGCAGGAGCCATTATTTTTGATTTACCAGAGAATGCTAGGACGATAATTACGAGAATATAAGGGAAGACAACGGCGACTTCATAAGGGAAATCTATACCGTAAACATGTATTGATCTTTGGAAAGAGTGTGCAAGACTAAAGAGTAATGCTCCCCATAGAATTCCTGACGGTTTCCATTTACCAAAGTAAACAAGTGCCACAGCGATGAACCCTCGACCAGCTGTGATATTGTCAGCATACATATGAGTCTGAGCTATACTAAGGTATGCACCAGCGAGACCAGCCATAGCACCACCGAGGATGACACACTGCATACGTGTTCTATCGACTTTTACGCCCATTGTGTCCGCCGCCATAGGAGCGGTACCTACAGCCTTAACTTTAAGTCCCCATGCTGTCTTGTTTAGCAAGTACCATGAGAGAGGAACAAGCAGAAGGGTTATATATACCATTATGTTATGGTTGAATATGATTGGTCCAAGGACAGGGATATCAGTTAAAGCAGGGATGTCTATTGCAGTGATACCTTGGATGCAGGTTGTTCCACCGATATAAACTCTAAAGAGCATACCAGCGATACCCCAGCCGAGCATGTACAGCGCGATACCAGCGATACCCTGTTCAGCTTTGAATTTAACGCAGATCACGCCCATGAGAGCACCCATGAGGGCACCAACGCCTATCGCTGCAACCATACCGAGGAATGAACTCCCAGTTCCACTGCTCATGCTGTATTCAACATAAAAGCCGACAAATGCCCCAACCATCATGATACCTTCGGCACCAAGGTTGAAGACCCCTGCCTTCTGGTTAAACATCTCTCCGAGACCAACCAGAACAAAGGTTATAGAAAGAGGTATAGCAGCTGAAATAATGCCTATAATAATTTCACCAAGCATAATTAAGCCCTCCCCGTCATTTTAGTAAGAAATTTAAGAACCTTCGCCTTCATCCCTTTCTTAGTGATAAAGACACTAGTAGAGACGATTGATAGAATGATAAGCCCTTGTATCGCAAGGATGATATAAGCAGGAACCTGTACGGCTCTTTGCATCATATCAGCACCAACAATAAGCAGACCAAAAACTATCGAAGCGGGTATAGCTCCAAGAGGGTGAAGACCTCCGAAGAGTGCAACAACGATACCGCTGAAACCGTACCCAGCAGATATAGATTCTAGCCCTCTGTGGTGAACACCAAGAACCTCGACAGCACCTGCCATGCCAGCGAATCCACCAGCAAGTAACATCGCAAGTAGTAGATACCATTTAGTGTTGATGCCAGCGTATCTTGACGCCTTTATCTCAGCACCAACAGCCCTCATGCGGTAGCCGTATATAGTCTTCCAGAGGAAAATAAATACGACAATAGCTAAAATGACAGCGATGATCATACCTGAGTGCAGTCTTGCACCTGGGATGAGTTTTGTAAGCCAGTATTCTTTGGCTATACGAGCAGTCTGAGAAGCACCAGTACCATAAACTATTTCGTTTTTATCCATCATAGGACCGCGGATAAGGAAGTTGTAAATCTGTATAGCAACATAATTCAGCATAACTGTGCTGAGTATCTCGTTAACATTAAGGTATGCACGCATCCAGCCAGCGATTCCGCCCCATAAAGCACCACCTACGAAACTAGCGATGAATATAAGAGGTATCATGATAGCCCAGTGCATATGTGGCGCGTATAGAGCAATAAACAGCCCAAATATAGCACCAACGAGTATCTGACCCTCGCCACCAATATTCAAAATACCGCTTCGAAATGAGATAGAAATACCGAGAGCGACCAAAAGGAGTGGTGCAGCACGGACAAAAATTTCTGTGATTCCAAAGAGGTCTTGCAGTGGAGCTGTGAACATCACGTAGTAAGCTTTGAAAGGGTTAGCGCCTGCTATCATGAAAAGGAGCGCGCCAATTAATAGTGCGATAATCAGACCGAAGACTGTTATCCCAAAGTTATATAAAAAATCGTTAAATCTATTCTGCTTCATTTGTAACACCCGCCATCAGAAGTCCCAGCTCACTTTTTTGTGCCTGTTTTGCAGGGATAATTTTCAGTATTTTACCTTCATAAATAACGGCGATCCTATCGGAAAGATTCATAAGCTCTTCCAGCTCTTCAGATATAAGAAGGACAGCCTTGTCGTTGTCCCTAGCGTTTAAAAGTTCAGAGTGGACAAATTCAGCAGCGCCCATGTCAAGTCCACGTGTAGGATAAACTGCAACTAGCACTTTAGGATTTCTTATTATCTCTCTGGCAAGGATTACTTTTTGTATGTTTCCGCCTGATAGTGATGCGCATGTAGTATCTATGTCTGGTGTTTTAATATTGAATTTAGTGACTAGCTCTTCTGAATAATTAGTTATGGTTTTATCCATAAGGAATGTCGCATGCGAAAGAGGTGGGTGTGCATAGTCTTTGAGGATTATGTTCTCTTTGACCGAAAATGTCGCCACTGTCCCTTCGTGAAGCCTGTCAGCTGGTATGTAACCCATGCTTCTGTCGATGATCTGCTGAGGAGTCTTGTTAGTGATGTTTTCACCGTCCAGAGTTACAGTCCCTGATTGAACCTTGCGGAGTCCGTTTATGATCTCTGCAAGCTCGGCCTGACCATTACCTGAAACCCCTGCGATACCCATTATCTCGCCTTTCTTGAGTGATAGGCTAAGACCGTCTAACGCTTCTGTGCCTCTGTCACCTAGGGCTGTGACATCTTGAATGTCTAGTATGATTTCTTCTGACGGCTCTTTCTCTTTTGCGATAGGTAGTGAAATATCACGACCAGCCATCAGTGTCGCAAGTTGGTCTGCGGAGTGATCTTCAGTGCTTCCGTTATATACCATCTTACCATTACGTAAAACGGCAACATGGTGACTAACAGCCTTAACTTCGTTCAGTTTGTGGCTGATGAAGATAATGGAGCAACCGCTCGCTGCCATCTCTTGAAGCAGGATGATAAGTTCGTCAGTCTCTTGCGGAGTAAGTACTGCTGTAGGCTCGTCAAGGATGAGCAGGTTAGCGCCGAGTGACAGAGCTTTGATAAGCTCTACTCTTTGTTGCTCGCCAACACTCAGTTCCCAAATGTATGCATCTGGGTCTATGTTGATTTTATGCCTATCTGATATCTCTTTGATAGTCTCAGTGACAGCGTTAATGTCTAGCTTAAGTGCGGAGTCGTTAAACATACAAAGGGCAATATTCTCTTTTACCGTGAGGTTTGGGACAAGCATAAAGTGTTGATGTACCATGCCTATACCCAGCTCTCCAGCTTTCTGAGGAGTGTCGATTGATGTTTCTTGACCGTTGATGATGATCTGTCCCTCGTCAGGCTGATAGAGCCCGTAGAGGATGTTCATAAGGGTGGTCTTACCCGCACCATTCTCACCGAGAAGAGCAAGTATCTCACCTTTATTAAGCTGAAGATTAATATCGTCACACGCAAGAACACCGGGAAAACGTTTAGTTATACCCTTAAATTCTATCTGTTCTATGATTTTTGTCATTAGCTAATTCCATAATAAAAAGCCTCCCTAAACCTTTTGAGTGAAGGGAGGCTGTGATTTAGAAACTTATTTAAGATTAATCTTAATTGAACCGTCTATAATCTTTGCTTTCGCATCGAGTACAGCTTTTTTAGCACCAGCTGGGATGTTGCCCATGATTTTGTCGTTGAACATCATCATAAGACCGCCATTAGCAAGTGAAAGCTCGATGTGCTTGCCACCCATAACGCCTTTTGCTCTGCTATTTATCATCTCCATAACTACACTTTTGAAGTTGTAAGCTTGAGCAGCGAGAACAGTGTCCATAGCTATTGATTTCTGATCCATATCAGATGACAACCAGTAGAGACCTTTTTTCTCTGCTACAACATTGATAGCGCCTACAGTTTGCTGAGATGTTCCTGTGAGAACGTCTGCACCAGCTTTGATGTGGGTTCTAGCTATTTCGCCAGCAGCAACTAAGTCGCCGAAGCTACCTGTGTATGCAATTCTGACCTGAGCTTTAGGGTTAACAGATTTTGCACCCTGCTCAAAACCTTTGTTGTATTTGATAGCGTCACCAGCAGCGATAGGACCAACAAGACCAATAATATTTGTCTTTGTTGTCATACCAGCGAGTATACCGAGGAGGTATGCGCCTTCCTGTGCGTGTGGGTCGTATGCGAAGATGTTAGGTTCAGAAGCATTAAAGCCTGTTCCGTAAGCAAATGATGTCTTAGGGAAATCAGGTGCGATCTCAGCCAAAAGTGACTGGTACTGAGCACCGTGAGCGATAATAATGTTAAAGCCTTTCATCGCGTACTGCCTGATAGCAGCTCCAGCGTCAACAGCGTTCCAAAGTCTTTCACTAACTTCAAAGCTGAGCTTATCAGCACCAACTTCAGCCTGTGCACCTTTGATACCTTCATACATTGCTTGTGACCAAGCGAGGTCGTCGATAGTACTTGTGATAACGAGTGCGATTTTGATCTTTTCGCTTGCAAATGAAGCGGTAGTCATCATCATCACCATTGCGATAACGAGTAAAATTCCTTTAAAAGCTTTCATATTTCCTCCGTTGTTTTAAATAATTTTTTCAACTAATTAGTATAGCAATATTAGTTCCAAAATCCTATATGAGGTTCAACTGATTCAGCCTCAAATTCAGGAAATGGTCCTTCAACTTTAATATCTTTTTGACCTTTTGCAAAGACATCTCTACAAGGTAGATCGAAAGTAGGGTTTTGTTCATCAGCACCAGTAAGTTCCAAGAGTTTCTTTTCTGTTGTTCCATACACGAGACGACCAACATTTCCCCAGTAAATAGCTCCACAACACATAGCACATGGCTCGAAAGTGGAGTAGAGTGTGCACCCCCAGAGGAATGCTTTTGTATACTTTTTAGACGCTTTACGGACAAGTGTGGTCTCTGCGTGACCAGTACAATCCTGCTCTGTTATTTCGATGTTACCTTGACGCATAAGTATCTCGCCATCAGCACCGACTAAAATAGCTCCGAAAGGTGTGTTGCCAGACTCTTTCGCCTTAATTGCTTCTTTGTTTGCTTCTCTTAAGTAATAAATATCTTCTTTCATGCTCATTCTTCCTTTTATTAGTCATTCTGACGTTAAACTCAGGGTGACTTGTAAGCTAGAAACCTAGCTGTTTAACTTTATCTATAATACCAACACTAACCCTTTCAGCATCTGCAAGTATTTCAGCAGAATTTAGCGTTAGTAATTGTCTGTCCTTCATTACAATTTTGCCATCTATGATAACAGTTTGCACGTCAGAATTTCTCACGGAATATACCATCTGGGCGACAATATTTCTACCATGATTTGGACTGTTATGCAGTGTGTCTAACTTAACAATAGCCATGTCAGCTATCTTGCCAGTCTCTAGGCTACCTAGCTTGTCAGATTTACCCATAGCTTTCGCTCCGCCTAGTGTCGCCATCTCGAAGACGGTCTCTGCTGGCATAGCTGTAGGGTCTAGTAAACGAGTCTTTTGGATGAGTGCAGCGTGGCGCATCTCTGTAAACATGTCCATATTGTTACTGCAAGCAGCACCATCAGCAGCTATGGAGACATTACATCCCATTTCTAGCAATTCTGGCACTTCAGCTATCCCAGACGCAAGCTTAAGGTTGCTACTAGGGCAGTGGGATATCATGGTTCCGCTATCAGCTAAAATCTGTTTTTCATAGTCACTTAGCCATATGCAATGAGCTAGTATCAAATTTTCACCAGTTAGCCCTATGCTTTTTAAATAATCGATATTTCGTTTTCCTGTTCTTTTTTCGACTAGTGAGATCTCGCCCTGATTCTCTGATGCGTGTGTATGTACCTTCAAATTGAGAGCTCGTGAAATGTCTCTAACCTTTATTAATAATTCTTCAGTACATGAAACGACAAACCTAGGTGCGAATGCGTATTCGAGCCTTCCGCCTGCTGTCTCGTGATATTTTTTTGCTAGTCTTTCAGACTCTTTTACAGATTCTTCTGTATTTTCCATCAAGTCTGCTGGAACTTCGTTGCCGTAGTCCATCATGCACTTACCAGCGAGGGCTCTTACGCCACTCTCTGTGATAGCTTCAAATACCGCCTCTGTATGATTAACTGTACCCATATCAATAAAGGATGTTGTTCCACCAGCGATAAGTTCGGCTATGCCAAGTTTCGCTGAAATATAGTTAGTCTCATATGTGTGTCCAGCTTCAAGTGGCCAGATACGTTTCTTTAGCCAATCAAGGAGTTGCATGTCGTCAGACAAACCTTGAAATAGCCTCTGAGTTAGGTGTAGGTGTGTTTGGATAAGCCCGGGTATCACAGCGCAGTTGGTGGCATCAATAACCTCATCTGCGTGGTCATCTAGGTTTTGTTCGATCTTTTCAATTTTGTTCCCTTTTATAAAGATATCACCTTTAATAATATCTCTAGCAGGGTTCATCGTAACAATATATCCGTTTTTTACTAAAATCGTGTTCATATTTTATGCGTATCCATCTTGTTTAAGTTAGTATTTCAACGTTATTAGATTCTTCCTCTTGCTCAGTCTTTTAAACAGGACTCAACAGCGCAGACGATAGTCTCATATCCTGTACATCTGCAAAGGTTGCCCGAATGCTCTTTTCTAATAAGGTCTCTATCGACCTTCTGACCTTTATATTTTTCTACGAATGCAGTAGACGTCATTATGAATCCTGGCGTGCAGTATCCACACTGGACAGCGCCAGCATCAATATATGCTTGCTGAACCTTAGAAACCTGCCCATCTCTAGATTCACCCTCTGATGTGCGGATGTCTTTTCCGTCAGCCCATACAGCCAAATACATGCAAGTGTCCATAGGGATGTCGTCGATGAGAGCTGTACACGCTCCACATTCGCCTACGCCACAACCTTGCTTAATACTGGTCAATCCCTCTTCACGAAGGACGTCGAGGAGTGATTTTCTTATATCAACATCAAGTGTGATTAGTTGACCGTTTACGGTGAATTCTATCTCTTTAGTTATCATAGCTGTACCCCTGCATCGATTATCGCCGCAGTTATAACCCTTTTAGCGAGTGTCTCTATAATATGTAGCCTGAAATCTTTTGAAGCTCTCCATGAATCTCTAGGGTTCAAATCTTCCAGAGCCTTTTTAGCAATTTTTTCAATGTTTTCGCTTGTGGCATCTAGTCCAACTGAGAACTGTTCAGCGGTTGTTGCCCTTGTAGGTTTTGGAGCAGCAACGGTGAAAGCTAACTTTAAAGTTTCTACCTTTCCTTCGTCCACCTTAATAGCTGCAGCACAGCCTATAGTGGCGATATCCATAGCGTTACGCATGGCGTATTTATAGTAATGAGTACCAAAGCCCATATAGTTTTCAGCCTTGATATAAATTGATTTTAAAATCTCTGTATGAGTGAGGACTATTTTGCCAGGTCCTAGGTAAAACTCAGTCACAGGAACTTCTCTTGCACCATCGATACCTTCGATCTCTAACGTAGCATCAAGGACACACAGTGAAGCTACGGAATCAGCACTAATAGCACCATTGCATAGGTTTCCGCCTATGGTAGCCACGTTCCTAACTTGTGGTCCGCCAACTGTTCCTGATGCTTCTGCCACAATTGGGATAGTCTGGTCTATGATTTCACTTTCGATAACATCAGTGAAGCACATCCCAGCGCCAATCCTTACATCCATATTATCTTGCATCTCAACACCTTTGATCTCTTCGAGGTGATGGATATCTATTATCGAAGAGAACTCTTCGTGCCCTTCACGTAGTCTTATAAGGACATCTGTGCCGCCAGCGATGAGCTTTGCGTCTGGGTTTGCACTCAGAAGCTCTATAGCCTGCTTTACTGTGTCCGCTTTTTCATAACTTTTTATATCAAACATTTGCATTCTCCATTAGATCAACCCCTCAAGCTTAAACAGCTCAAAGAGTCTCTTAGGCGACATAGGTAGTTCGCTAGGAGCCACTCCTGTGGCGTCGAGTATAGCGTTTCTGATAGCTGGAGCAGGGGAGATTATCGGTGGTTCGCCAAGTGATTTGTTCCCATAGCTAGCTGTCGGCTCCTCTGTCTCTACGAAGTCGCATTTAAGGTCTGGCGTATCCATAATGGTAGGCATCTTATAATCGAGCAGGTTGTTGTTATATACCTTACCTGTCTCGTCATCTATGAGCATCTCTTCTGCGAGTGCCGCTCCGATACTCATTCCCATACCGCCGTGGACTTGCCCTTTGGCTAATATAGGGTTGATGATCTTACCTGAATCATGAATGTTGATTATCTCTTTGATATCAACCTTACAAAGCTCTATGTCGACCTCGATATCTACGAATGTGCAACCGAATGACGGTGCGTTTGTGCGTGTTTTGTATGAGACCTCAGCTGTTATCTGACCGCCTCTATCTTTGTGGTAGTGGGCATCAATGGAGAGGTCTTTCAGTGTGACGACAGTCTTATCAGGTTGCTCGATAAGGACGATCTTGTCGCCTACAATCTGGAGCCTGTTTGCCAGCACTCCTGTCATCTCCTCTGCGTATGCGAGGATATTATCTTTAAGCTTTTCGGCTGTCTTATAGATAGCCTGACCGCCAACATATGTTTGTCTAGATGCATAACTACCCGTATCAAATGGTGAAAAGTCAGTATCCTGAGTCGATATAACTTTTATCTTATCAGTTGATATGCCTGTGGTCTCTGACGCCATCTGAGCGAATACTGTGTCAGAACCCTGACCAATCTCAGTCGCCCCAGTGAGAACATGTACTGAGCCATCTTGAACAAGCGCCATACGGACACTAGCTATCTCTACGAGTACTGGGTAGGTTCCTGATGCATAACTAAAACATGCGACCCCTAGACCTCGTCTTATTGTGCCGTCTTTAAATTTTTTATATCTTTTCTTCTTTTTATCCCAGTCGATAAGCTTACGCCCTTTTTCAAGGCATTCTTTAAGACCGTGGGATAGTATCGGTTTTTTATTAAGCGGGTTGATATCGCCTGGGAGTCCAGCGTTTTTTAGCCTGAATTCAAGAGGATCGATACCAGCTTTAAGTGCTAGTTCCTCCATCATATTCTCTACGAAAAAGATAACCTGTGGTGTGCCGTATGCTCTCATAGCGCCTGCCGCAGGCATGTTTGAGTATACTGTTGTAGCGTTAAATCTTATGACCGACCTTGGATACATAGTACATGCTTTTGCACCACCAGCCTGAGCGATAGCGTGCCCGTGAGACGCATATGCACCTGTTAGGGATACGACTTCAACATCCATAAAAGTCAGTTTGCCGTTTTTGTCTATACCGCCTTTAGCAGTCCCTAAGAAAGGGTGTCTTGTTCGTGTGCATGATAGGCATTCTTCGCGAGTAAGGTTTATCTGTATAGGTGCTCCGCCCATCTTGAGGGTTAGGAACGCCGCCATAGGTTCCACAACGACGTCTTGCTTAGCACCAAAACCTCCGCCAATATATGGCTTAATGACTTTGATCTTTCCCATAGGGAAATCTAGGGCTTCACTTATGATGCGTCTTGCGATGTGTGGTATCTGTGTGGATGAGACAACAGTAATATTTTCGTTGTCCTCCATATATGCGTATGCGATGTGGTTTTCTAAGTGGAAGTGTTGCACCATCGCAGTACTGTATTTGTTTTCGAGTGTGTGCTCAGATGATTTGATAGCTTCAGCCATGTCACCGCCCACGACAAATTCGTGTGCACCGACAATGTTGCCAGTAGGGTGAATCATTTCAGCATCATCAGCTAAAATACGTTCAGGGGTGTTAAGGACAGGCAACTTGTCGTATTCGACCTTTATAAGCCTTGCTGCCTTTCTAGCGATAAGTTCACTGTCAGCAACGACAATAGCGACCTCGTCACCTTCATAGCGAACGTGTTTGGTGAGTAGATTTCTGTCGTAAGGGTCTCTGTGACCTGGATCGGTGGAATATGGGTGCCCAGCCGTAGCGAAGAGTATGTCTGGAACATCCTCATATGTGAAAATAGCTCTGACACCTGTTAGTGCAGAAGCCTCATCTACGTTTATACTTTTTACCATGCCGTGTGCTATATCACTGCGGACATATACAGCGTGCTTCATACCTTGCAGGGTGAAGTCTTCTGTATATCTCGCTTTACCAGTAACCTTAGCTACAGCGTCAAGGCGTTCAATTGGTTTGCCTACTGACACGTTATCGCCTCCTTATCTATTTCTAAAAGGTGCAATCTTCTTAACTGTTTTGTATAGGGTAATATACTCCGCGACAAAACTTATGTCTATATCTGCGGAGGTCTCAATTTTCACTAAAACATCTTTAGCACGTAGTGAATCAGTGTACATCGTTGCCGTAATCTTACTGCCAGAATACTGGAAAGTGTCGCCACTCTCTTTAAGTACAGCTGTATCTGTCTCTCTTTTTATAAGCATTGTTTTATCATCTAAATAATAAAAGCAAATATTAGCATTATCATAACTCTCTTTAGTAAGGTGAAATTTAGGCTTATCAACGAAAGGTCTGCCAGCGCTAGGGCAGAAGATCGTGCAGTTACCACATTCGTTACAATAGTCACCTATATTTAGCACCTGATAAGGTTGGCTTATTTCTTTGACACCAGTCAGATATATATCACCCTCATCAGTGACCATCTCAACAGGGATAGCCTCTTCTTCCATCTGATATGATACGTTGCTTCTGTTAGTGCATACAGTGGTGCAGATATTACAGACTAGATCACACTGTAGACAACGCTCTGCTTCCTGTTTTGCACTTTCATCTGAAAGAGTGTTCATGAATAGATTAAAGTTGATCCGGTCATCAGCTGTAACCTCTGGTAGTGGTGCGCCAAAGTTACGTCTTGCCTGCATAATCTGTATAGCCTTAAAGTCAGGCTGTCTATCATCCTCTGGTGACAACAAATTTAGGTTATCTATCTTAGCTTTTGCTATTATCTGATCAGCTACCTTTTGTCCGTCTGCTATGGCATGGATAAGGCTCGATGCTCCTCTGTATGCATCGCCACCTGCGTATATATTCTGTATTTGTGTTTCATATGTCTCAGTGTTCACTTGTAGTTCGTCAGCTGGGAAGAAATCCAGAACAACTTGTTGCCCTATAGCAGGGATGATAGCAGTCGCTTCAATGACGTATTCTGAATTTTCTATTTTAATAGGTCTGGCTCTGCCGCCTTCATCAGGTTCGCCTAGCTTCATCTTGCTAACTTTCAGCCCCGTAGCTTTACCATTCGAAGAGACTATCTCCTCAGGTGATGCGAGTTCGATGAGTTTTATTCCCTCTTCGAGTGCCCCACGAACCTCTTCAGGATTGCATGGCATTTCGCGTCTTGTCCTGCGGTAAACTATAGTCACTTCACCATCTTTCCCAACAAGTCGTTTTGCAGTTCTAGCAGCATCCATTGCGGAGTTTCCAGCACCTATGACGATGATCTTCTGACCTGTGTCAATATTCGTATTTTGACGAACTTTGCTAAGGAAGGTGAGCTGGTCATAAACGCCATCAGCATCAATCCCTTCGATGCGAAGTGGCATAGATTGTTGTGCACCGATAGCTACATAAACATAGTCACTATTCTCGCGAAGCTTTTCGAATATTTCGGATGTTATAGGTGTATTTTTATAAACCTTTACGCCTAGAGACAAGATGTTGTCTATGTCTTTGGCGAGGCTTCCGTCATCTAGCCTAAAGACTGGTATTCCATCTGATGCCATACCGCCAAGGAAACTCTTTGCTTCGTAAACTTCTACGTTGAACCCTTCTAGTGCTAAGAAATGTGCACAGGAAAGCCCAGATGGACCAGCACCAATTATGCTTACACTTATGCCGTTGGATGGGGCAGGGGTCAGCTTAGTATCATCATATTTATCAGCTATGTATCTCTTTATCTCTCTAATAAGAAGAGGTCTTTCGTAATTAATTCTAGTACATTTCGACATACACATGTGGTCACATACTTTCCCTTGAACATTCGGAAAAGGGTTGGTAGCGAGGATTGTCTGGTACGCCTTTTCAAAGTCGCCTCTGGCTGTGTATTCAAGATATCTAGGAATCTCTTGACCAGCTGGGCATCCTGTCATACAAGGGGCTTCTGCACAGTCGAATAGTTCTAGCTTTCTCAAAGTTTTAATAGAGTCGTATGGATATTCAGTCTTCTTATAATACTCTTTATCTGTAACAAGTTCAGCATAGGCTTTCAGGTTTGCTATACGAGCTTTTGAAATAGTCTCCTTGCCAGATGTCTTTAATACAAAATCGTCTAGATCTGACGCGCCAGATGCCTCTAATGCTTCGTTAATATTGTCTAGATATTGCGATATACGTCCGTATCCACCTGGTTTAAGAATATCTGAGCATATAGTCACAGGTTTTAGACCACACTTAAGTATGTCTGCGATGTTAAAGCAATCAGCACCAGCGGAGAATGATAGGTCGAGTTTTCCGTCGAACTCTTTCTGGAGCATGTAGGCGACATTTATACTGATAGGGTGAAGCGCTCGTCCACTCATGTATACCATCTCTTCATTCTTAGGGAGTTTTTGTTTTATGTTAGAGGTCTCTAGTGTGTTTGTAAGTTTAAGGTTAAAGACAACGCCAGCCTTTTCAGCTACTTCGGTTAGTGATTTAATGAGTGCAACACCAGCCTCATACTTAAGGTCATGCTCAAAGGCGAGATCAGGGACTACAACATCAAACCCAAGCTTGTCATTAAGTATCTCTCTGAGCTTGTCTGCCCCAAGTAGAGTTGGGTTCAGCTTGATAGTGGTATCTAGCTTACGCTCTTCTATAAAGTATCGACCGATCTTCTCCACCTCTTCTGGAGGGCAACCGTGCATTGTGGATATTGTTATGTTCCGTGTGATAGAAGACGGGATCTTTATATTTTTAATACGTGGGTAGAATTTTTCAATTTCAGCAATCTTGTCTTTTAGCTCTTTTGTACAATCTTCCATCTTGTCAAGGAAGGTCTGAACACTAGTACTCATTATCCCTTCAAGGTTGTATCCAACACTCATGTTAAAGATGAATCCATTAGAATCAGAAGGTAGTTTAAATTTGTCACGCAATATGTGAATAAATATCCATGCGTTCAGGTATTCGTCAAGTGATTGGTGCAGTTTTAGTTCCTGTGACCATTCACAGTTGTATCCCTCGTCAGACATGTCTATGCATGGTTTAGTGACTTCTAGCTCGTCGAGCACCTGTATGGTCTTAAGCTCCATATATCTGGCACCTGTCAGCCAAGCAGAGATAATATTCTGAGATAGCTGTGAGTGAGGACCTGCGGCAACACCGAGTGGTGTCTCAATCATCTGTCCATAGCGGTTCATTCTAAATTTATCATTATCAGAAGGGATAAAAAACAGTTCGGATGCTATTCCGAATATCTCGCCCTTTTCATCGTATTCGGATACCCAGTCGAAGAGTGTCTTAAGTGATGCACATGTAAATCTGTCACTGCTCATATTTAAGCTCCAATCGCTTTTCTATTTCTATTTATGTATTCACCGAATCCTTTTTCGATAAGTAATTCGTCTTTGTTTACAATTATTTCGCCTTTTAATATAACTGTCCGAGGCCAGCCAGTTACTTCCATCCCTTCGTATGGTGTGTAGTCGCATTTTTGATGTAGTTCTTTTACAGATATTGTCTTTGTAAGTTCAGCATCCCATAAAACTATGTCTGCATCTGCGCCGATTTTTATGCATCCCTTCTTAGGGTACATACCCATTATTTGTGCAGGCTTTTCAGCCACTAGCTCTACGAACCTATTAATGCTGATTCGTCCGTTAATAACCCCTTCAGAGAAGATTAGAGGTAATCTTGTTTCAACTCCTGGTGCTCCACCTGGAACCTTTCGAAAATCCCCCTGACCAAATTTTATCTTGTCAGCACAAGAGAAGGAGCAGTGATCAGTAGCGATCACATCTATGTCGCCGTTAATGACAGCTTTCCATAAAGCATCTGTGTCTTCTTTTGTCCTTAGTGGTGGTGCCATAATATACTTTATTCCGTCTTCTCTTTCGTAATAGGATTCATCTAAGAGTAGGTATTGTGGGCAGGTTTCAGCGTAGACTGTCTTACCGTCAAGCCTAGCTTTTTTTATAACCTCTAGTCCAAGTCTGGTAGAAAGGTGAACTATATACACAGGTGCGTCACCTGCTATGTCGAGTATGTTTTGGATAGCAAGTGCTTCAGATTCTGCTGGTCTGCTCTTCGCGTGATAGATGGGAGCGAGTTTTCCCTCTTTACCATATTTATCTCGAAGGTACTTTATGGTGGTGTCATCTTCAGCGTGAAAGGCAGTTATGCCACCAGAATGCTTCATTTTATTAAGTATTTTATCTATATCTGAATTGGTGAGCATATCGTCATATGTTAAATATGCCTTCATGCTTGTTACACCTTTTGATATCAGCTCTGGTATCTCATTTAGGATATCCTCGTCAGCTCTCTGAAATATACCATGGATTCCATAGTCTATAACAGCCTCTGATAATAGAAGTTTTTTGTAGTAGTCTGGCTGATGATGGAGGGAACATCCTTTTGGTCCGCCCTCAGGGTGGTCAACTATCGTTGTTGTACCGCCAAATGCTGCTGCTCGCATCCCCTCGTAAAAACCATCACCCACCTGCCTATCGCCAAGTTTCAGGTTAAGGTGTGTATGAACATCAACACCACCGTGGAGGACAAAAAGCCCTGAAGCATCTATGACCTCTGCATCAGACTTGATGTGAGGTGCGATATCTTTAATTATTCCATCGTCAATAAGTATATCCCCTTTGAATGTTTTCTCAGGAGTTACTATTTTGCCGTTTTTTACTAACCTTTTCATATGTTATTTCATTTTATCCCAGAGCCTATTGCCCATTTCTCGAGCATAGCTTGTTATATCTGTTTCATTAGCTTTAGTGAGTAGTCCGTCTTTAACGATGATCTCTCCATTTGATATGACTGTGCTCACATGTGATGAGTCCAGACCATAAATGAAGTGACCTATAAAGTTATCTGAAGTGACCTCAGTAGGTGAGTTATAGTCTAATACCACGAGGTTGTTATCACCATCACCTTTGAAACCACTTTCAGCGATATATTTATGTATGTTTCTGAATCTGTTATAAGCGCCATCCATCCCAAGACCTTCCACAGCTTGACCAGCTAGGAATGCTGCCTTAGCACTTCGGAGCATGTCTGAGTGCATTCCGTCAGTCCCTAGCATAACTTTATCAGTAATCTGATTATAGTTAGCCTGACCTACATTGTTGTTTTGGTTGCTTTCTATATTTTCTACAATCCATCTTCCAGAACCTCTTACAATACCACACTCGATCTTGTCGAGATGTACGCAGTGAATGAGAATTGTTTGTGCCAGCTCCATAGCCCCAGCATCATTGAGTCTCTGCACAACACGCTTACCATGATCTTTTACGCAAGCTTCCTGATCTGCCATAGCTTCTGCTGTGTGAACGTGTAGACCTGTGTTGAATTTATTAGCTAGCTCTACTGATTGTTTTAATAATGTACTACCTACAGTGAATGATGCGTGGAGTCCTATGTGCCCCTGACCTCCAGCAGAAAGAAATCTTTCGTGCTCATCAAGCCCTGCTTGGGCTATGTCTTGACCGTCTCTGTCTGATAGCTCATAGCATAGTAGGTGGGATATCCCAATCTTGTCAAAGGCGTCAGCTATAATGGATAAAGAGCCTTCCACTGCGAATGGGGAAGCGTGGTGATCTATGACAAACGTGACGCCATTTTTTGCACAATACATAGCTGATGCTAGCGCACTAGCTTCTATCATGTCACGGTCTAGACATTTGTCTAGTGTCCACCAAATGTATGTAAGTATTTCGTTAAAATTCTCAGGAATCTTTTTTGGTGCTGGCATACCGCGAGCGAGGGTAGAGTATATGTGGTGATGACCACAACAGAATGATTTAGTTACTAGCTTCCCTTTACAGTCAAAAACTTCTGCATCAGTTGGAATATCGTCAACGAAGTTCATATCGTTTGACGTAACTTTTATATTTGTCTTAGTTATGGCAAATGTTTGCCAATCAATGAAAGTCGCATTTTTAAGATAAAGTGCCATATTACACTTCCTTGTTATAATTTTACTGGGTCAACTGGTAACTTAATACGCTTCTTACCGTCAAATTTACTGAAAGCCCCAGCCACAGCCGCCGCCGTAGGTATACAGCATATTTCACCAACACCCTTCGCACCAAATGGTGCATCTTCGTCGAATATTTCGATGGTCTTAACTTCAATTTCGGGTACGTCCGTTGAACGGAGTAGTCCGATCCGACCGTATCTGCCATCGACTATCTTTCCTCTATTCAGTATTAGGTTTTCGCTGAGAGCATATCCAAGACCCATGACAACGCCACCCTCTATCTGACCTTCGAACAGCTTCCTGTTTACAACTGTTCCGCTATCGTGTGCGGCAGTAACTTTGGTGATAGCACCTTCGTCATCGAGTATAACTAACTGTGTAGCGTAACTATATGCGAAATGGCTGATAATGTCACCATCACTACCTGGAGGCATTGTCCAGTCACATAGGTATGACCCTTCATATATCTTTCCAGCTAGCTCTTTCAAGCTGTTTGTCTGAAGATCTTCCTTTAAACCAGCCGCTGCATTTAATAGTGCTTTGCCAACCAGAAAAGTTCCACGGCTAGCTGTTGTGCTTCCACCCTTAGTTTCGTAGCGTGTCTCCACAACAACTTCTATCTTGGAGGCATCATCAAGACCTAGATATTCGCAGAGCATCTGCTGGGCTATTGTGTCAACACCTTGCCCCATCTCGCTCCAACCATGATATATTCTTATGTGTTCATTTGTTAATATTTCTATTTTTGTTTGGCTAAGCTCAGGGATACCATTCCCAATTCCTCAGTTTTTTATGCCGCATGCTATGCCTACGTTCTTACTATTATTGTATTCTTCTCTGACTAGTTCTAGTGTTTTCTTTAGCCCTATCTCTTTGCGTATCTTGTGCCCACTTGTAGTTTTGAGCCCAGGTTCAAGTGCGTTTTTATACCTTATCTCCCAACGGTCAAAGCCAGTCTTTTCGCAGAGCTGATCGATGAGCCCTTCTATAGCGAATGTAACTTGGTTCACCCCGAAGCCACGCATAGCTCCAGCTACTAGGTTATTCGTGTATACTGCTTTTGACTGAACATCTATATTTGGTATAAAGTATGCTCCGCCAGCATGTGTAGCAGCACGCTCCATAACAGGACCACCAGCAGATGCATATGCGCCAGTGTCGCCTATTATGCGTGCATAAAGCCCAGTGAATTTACCGTCCTTATCGCATCCGAGTTTATAATCTAAGATCATAGGATGTCTTTTTGCGTGCATTCTTACTGATTCTTCTCTTGTTAGTGTTAATTTTACAGGTCTTTTAAGGTAGTAGGCACCAAGAGCGGCATGCCCCTGTGCTATTAGGTCTTCTTTACCGCCGAATGCTCCACCTGATGGAACAAGTTTTACGTTAACCTGATCTATAGGTATTCCTAGTAGTTCGGATAGCTGATGTCTGTCTTCGTATATACCTTGTCCCTGCGAATAGACAGTCATGATACCATCTTCGTATCTGGCTAGGCTACTTTCTACCTCTAAAAAGGCGTGTTCAATCAGCTGAGTTTCAAAAGTGTTTGATACGACGTATTCTGATTTTGCAAAAACGTCTGATACAGGTTCGCCGTAGCAAATGTTTGTCTCTTTGAGCAGGTTGCCACCTTCGTGGATTTTTATATCGCTCTTTTCCGCAAGTCTCATATCTGTGAGAGGTTCAAGAACTTCGTAGTCGACGTCTATTAGTTTTGCTGCCTTTCTTGCAGTGAGCATCCCGTCAGCTATAACGCAGGCTACAACATCGCCTACATATCTAGTGGTTTCGCCCTCTGCAATGTATGCGTCCCAGTCTTTTGTTATCATGCCTATGCGGCGTTTGCCCGGTACGTCTTTATATGTGAGAACTTTGATAACACCTTCTACAGCTTCTGCTCTAGAGGTGTCTATCTTTAAAATTTTTGCTCTTGGGTGTTCAGAGAATGCGAGTGACCCGAAGATCATCTCTGGGAAGTGCATCCCGTCAGCGAATAGTGGACCGCCAACAGCTCTTTCGTATGCCTGATATTTTGGCGAGGATTGACCCATGCCACTAGACTCAAACTTAATCTGTGCTCCTTCCCTTAGCTTCTCAGCCGCTAGAAGTATAGCATCGACTATCTTAACGTAGCCTGTGCACCTACAAATGTGTGCTCTGACTGCTCTTGTTGCTTCGTCACGTGTTGGGTTAGGGTTTGTTGAAAGAAGGTGCTTAGTCCTAGTGAGCATACCTGGTGAGCAAAACCCACACTGGACAGCACCAGACGCAACGAACGCCTCACCGAGAGTCTTTTTCAACTCCGCAGGGAAGCCTTCGATGGTTACTATATTTTTGCCTTGCATGTCTGCCATCTTTTGCCTACATGCAAGTTTCGCTTTTCCGTCTATTTCAACCAAACAGGCTCCACATGATCCCTCGCCAGAACAGCCGTCCTTGACGCTTGATAAACGCTCGGTATATCTCAGCCATCTGAGTAGTGAGACTTCTTGCCCGTCATAGTTTACTTCTGTACCATTCAGTCTGAAATTTATCATACTAATAAGATACCCTTAGAATATTCTTTTGTCAGCTCTATTAAGAAGTCCTTGTAGTGTGTCTGCTGGGTTCTTGAACTTACTCATGAATATCATAGCTGCGATGATGTATGGTTTGAAGCTTGCCTCTTTGTAGAGTGGCACTCTGTATCTATCGAAAACAGATGCAGCAACTTCGCCCTCTTTACAAGAAACGCCAGTGATGTCGGCAGGGAGGCAGTGCATATAGAGTGCTTTACCTTCTCTTGTAGAAGCCATAAGCTCCTCTGTGCATTCCCAGTCTTTGTGTTTAGCGTTTTGTGCAAGGAGTTCTTTCTCGAGTTTATCTATACCTTCGAAATCATTTTTACCATAAAGATCTGTACGTTTTTCCATAGCCGCAAATGGTGCCCAGCTTTTTGGATACACTATATAAGCATCTGCGAAAGCTTCTGCCATGTTGTTAGTCTTAGTGAATGAACCACCTGAGTTTTCTGCGTTTACGCTAGCTATCTTTTCGATATCTGGCATAACTTCGTAGCCTTCTGGATGAGCAAGTGTTACGTCCATACCGAAACGAGTTAGTAGACCAATAATCCCCTGTGGAACTGAGAGTGGCTTACCATATGATGGAGAGTATGCCCATGTCATAGCGAGCTTTTTACCTGCAAGGTTCTGTATACCACCAAGTTGCTCAATGATGTGCATAGCGTCAGCCATAGATTGTGTTGGGTGGTCAACGTCACATTGGAGATTGACGAGAGTAGGGCGTTGCTCAAGAACACCTTCCTGATGTCCAACCTCTACAGATTGTGCTACCTCTTTCATATATTCGTGACCCTTGCCTATGTACATGTCATCTCTGATACCGATGATGTCAGCCATAAAAGAGACCATGTTTGCTGTCTCTCTCACTGTCTCACCGTGTGCTATCTGAGATTTGCCTTCATCAAGGTCTTGAACATTAAGCCCAAGCATATTGCATGCACTTGAGAAGCTGAAACGTGTTCTTGTAGAATTATCTCTGAATATTGATATACCAAGCCCAGAGTCGAATACTTTAGTTGAGATGTTATCTTTTCTCATATCTTTAAGTATCTCAGCCACTGTAAAAACAGCGTCTATTTCGTGGTCTGTCTTGTCCCATGTATGGAGGAAATCGTTAAGGTACATCCCCTCTGTGTTTAAAAGGCTTAGTTCTTTTATTAGTTCTTCTGTGCGTATTTTACTCATATTTTATAGCTCCTTAGTTATGTTTATATATTTTGTGCTTATTGCCTAAGAATAGTTATCCTCAGGGGTATTCTGTAAGTTTAATACCTGTCGCTATTTGGTTATTATAGTTCCAGTTTTATGCTCTATAGCATCTTTTAGATCTTCTGGTGCGGTGATTATAACCTCTTCACCACCAGCCTCGATAAAGTCTATAGCCGCTTCGATCTTAGGAAGCATACTACCCGGAGCAAAGTGCCCCTCGGATGCGTACTGCTTGATCTCAGCCAGTGTAACCTTCTCTAGCTTTTTCTCGTTAGGCTTGCCAAAGTTTATAAAAACATGACTAACACCAGTCGAGATTATGAACTGCTTAGCGTTTATCTTCTCTGCTAGCATAGCTGATGCTCGGTCTTTGTCTATCACAGCATCCACAGCCTTGTATCCATCGTCAGTTTTAATAACTGGGATACCGCCTCCACCACATGCTATTACGACATAATCTTTATCTACCAAGTCCCTAATAGGGTTCAACTCAACTATCTCTTTAGGGATTGGAGATGGCACAACCCTGCGAAACCCACGACCAGAATCTTCCATGTAATGCCAAGTAGGGTTTTTGGCTTTTAACTCTTTCATCTGCTCTTCAGTGAAGAATGAGCCGATAGGTTTAGATGGATTTTGAAAGAGTTCATCATTTTCGTCTACTATGACCCTAGTGATGATGGTTGCCGACTGATCTTTCATGCCACGTCTATGAAGTTCGTTCTCAAGAGCTATCTGAAGCTGAAAGCCTATAGCCCCTTGAGTGTCTGCGACACAGCTAGATAGAGGAACCTGATGGATACCAGCAGCCTCGTGTGAAACAGCAGAGCGTCTTAGGATAAAGCCGACTTGTGGACCATTACCATGAACTATGACAAGCCTGCTACCAGCTTCTACTATGTCAGCTAGATGCTTGCAAGTCACTATGACAGTCTCGTACTGATCTTCGACAGATTTATGAGCTTCGTCTTTAATAAGCGAGTTACCGCCTATAGCGACTACAACCGTCTCTTTCATATATTCTCCTATTTACTAAGGTAGACCTTAGGGAGTGCGGCATACATAGCGGCACATGTTACTAGGTCTTGTTTCCATGTGATCTCGTTTGGTGCGTGAGCTTGTGCCTCTGCTCCAGGACCGAAACCTATTGTTGGTATATCAAACATACCTGTGATGGATACTCCGTTAGTAGAGAATGTCCATTTGTCTATTCTTGGTGCTTTGTTGAAAAGTTTTTCGTATGCCTCAGCTACAGACTGGCAAGCTACGTGGTCTTCCTCTACAACCCATGAAGGGAAGTAGCAATCTGTAGGATAAACGAGACCTGTGTATGCAGGTGTGTCGTATACGTACATTTCAACTTTTGCATTTGCTTTTTTTACTGATGGAAGCTCTAGTATCTGGTTTATTGCATAATCTTTATCTTCGCCCTTAGTAAGTCTGCGGTCGATGGATATAGAGCACCCATCAGCTACTGCACATCTTGAAGGGGATGAATGGAAAATCTGTGAAACAGTTAGTGAGCCTTTTCCGAGAAAATCATCAGTGATGAGTTTAGTGTGAAGCTCTTCGAGTTCTTGTAGGATAGGAGCCATTTTGAATATTGCGTTATCGCCACGCTCAGGAGCAGAACCGTGACAGCTTATTCCGCTTGTTGTCACCTTGATCTCCATACGTCCACGCTGTCCTCTATATATACCGCCATCTGTTGGCTCAGTAGAGATAACGAATTCTGGCTTAAGACCCATTTCGTTAACTATGTACTGCCAGCAGAGACCGTCACAATCTTCCTCTTGTACAGAACCGACCATTACGAGTGTATAATCATCCTCAAGCCCGAGGTCTTTTATGATTTTACCTGCGTATACCATAGAAGCCATTCCGCCCTCTTGGTCGCTTGTTCCTCTACCACCGATCTTTTCGTCATCTTCGAAGCCTTTGTACGGATCGAATTCCCAGTTGTCCATGTTACCAACGCCAACTGTATCTATATGTGCGTCATATGCTATTAGTCTTTTACCGTGTCCGATAGTTCCGTGGATGTTACCCATTGGGTCTATCTCCACCTTGTCGAATCCAACTTTTTCCATCTCTTCTTTGATACGGAGAACAACCCTCTTCTCGTCACAGCTTTCACTTGGGATAGCTACCATGTCCCTGAGGAATTTTGTCATGTCCGCTTTGTACTCTTCTGCTTTTTCTAAAATTTTCTGGAAATCCTGCATTATTGATTGCCTCCTGATGTATATGTGTGTCTTAATTTATTAGAATTGGTATTGTGCCACTCTATTTCTATACTCCTAAACTACACAATTTATTTTATATCGTCAATAAAATTTGTGTAACATGAATATTATTGTTGATTTTATAAAATATTTTTTATATCGTAATATTATAGTAGTAGATTTAAAAAGCATCTCGTCTCAGATGAGAAGATGAAAGTCACTATAGAATTGAAGGTAGAAAAATGAAGAAACAAGCTGAACTGGATATTATTAGAGTAGATATGACAAGTGAGGATGAAGCTATCCTTAAGTCGTATAAAGACGCTGTGGATGGAATAGCGGCATTCTTTGGCAAGCATTGCGAGGTAGCCCTCCATAGTTTGAAAGACCCTGAGCACGCTATAATAAAGATAGTGAATAATCAGCACACCAAAAGGGTTGTAGGCGGGGCACTTTCTGAGCATGGACTTCAAACACTGCTAGATTTTCAGAAGAGTGGTAAGCAGGATTTTACCATCTATACTACTTCCGCTGCGAATGGTGAGCCTATGCGTACCGTTCAAACAGTGATAACTAACGACGGGCGTTCAATAGGTCTACTTGGTATAAATTTTAACATGAGCATACCTCTCGCTGAGTTTATTTCAGCGTTCAGTCTTTTCCACGAGCCTGTTGCTCCTGTATCAGATAATAAAGATATGATGGTGGCAGACAGTGTTGAAGACCTTATACATAATGCTGTTGGCGACATGGTAATGGACATCAGCACAAACATAAACATACCTAACCACGAAAAGAATAAATACATAGTCTATGGACTTTATGAGAAAGGTATTTTCGACATAAAGGGCTCGGTTGTCATGGTGGCTAAAGAGCTAAAATTGTCCAAATACACTATATATGGCTATATCAGAGAGCTAAAGAACTAGAGGAGATATATGAAGTTTTCATACGTTTGCACTGAGTGCGACAAGGTTTTTGATATCAGACAAGAGCTTATGGTCTGCCCTGATTGTTCTGCTAGACAGAAGGCGGACGAGCCTGTCAGGGGTATATTAGAGGTTAAGCTTGAAGGCGAGGCAGATATAAGTTTCGACGTATTGGATTTATTGCCTGTAGATAAAAAATATTTTGCATCTATACCCGTGGGGAATACGCCACTTTGGAAGCCAGAAAATATACGTAATCAGACAGGTTTTTCTAACCTATATATAAAGGATGACGGCTTGAACCCGACTTTTTCTTTTAAAGACAGGGCTTCGTTCCTCGTATCCGCATTTGCAAAGATGCACGGGATAAACGAGATAGTCTTGGCTTCAACAGGTAATGCTGGATCATCTATGGCTGGAGTTGGCGCTGCTGCTGGACAGGATATTACAATATTTTTACCAGAGACAGCACCTGAGGCGAAACTTGTGCAAGCTATGCAGTATGGTGCAAATGTATATAAGGTGGCTGGTAACTACGATCTAGCCTACGATTTTTCACTTGAATATTCAAAGGTGAAGGGTGGAATGAATAGAAATACTGGCTATAACCCTATGACCATCGAAGGGAAGAAGACAGTATCACTTGAGATCACAAAAGAGCTGGGTGAAGCTCCACATTACGTTTTTGTTTCCGCTGGTGATGGTTGCATAGTTGCTGGTGTTATCAAAGGATTCAAAGACTTGTTACAGCTAGGTGTTATAGACAATATGCCAGTAGTTTACGCTGTTCAGGCAGAGACCAGTGACGCACTTTATAGAGCGAACGAGACAGGTAGATTTGACGGCAGACCGACACATACGATAGCTGATTCTATATGTGTGGATATCCCTAGAAACGGTTATCACGCACTTAAACTTATCAATGAGCATGATTGCAGGATAATCCGTGTCTCTGATGATGATATCCTAAGAGCACAGCATGAAATGGCGTCGAAAGCTGGGCTATTTTCTGAGCCAGCAGGTGCAACAGCATACGCCGGGTTTAAGAGTGAGATGGAGAATTTGAGCAAGGATGCAAAGGTTGTCGTTATCTCAACTGGTAACGGTTTGAAGGATGTAGTCTCCGCTATGAAAGGGATAAAAGCTCCTGAAAAGAGTATAAAAAATATAAACGAAGTTCTGTAGGAGGAACTAAAAATGATAGACCTTAGTATAAATAAAGCGACAAGAGATAGAAATGCAAAGTATTGCAAAGATAAAGGGATTTTGCTTCCGACTTTCGATCAGATGAAGCACCCAGAAAAAATTCCTGCGGAGATCAAAGAACAACTTAAATCTGTTGGGCTTTGGGACGTTAATCCGATCAACCTCTTTCGTATTACATGGAAGAATGAGCAGAAGGATTCTGGTGGACTTTATGGCGGAGTAAACCATATTGTTCTCCCACCTGAGCTTACAGGTTGTAAAGCTAACATTATCGTTATCTCTGGTAAGTATTTTCCGACAGGCGCACACAAGGTTGGTGCTACATACGGTTGCCTCATTCCTAGGCTTGTTTCTGGTCAGTTCGACCCACAGACAACAAAGGCTGTTTGGCCGTCCACTGGTAACTATTGCCGCGGTGGTGCTTACATGTCTGCACTGTTGGCTAACCACGCTATCGCTATCCTCCCAGAGGAAATGTCTCAGGAGAGATTCGACTGGCTTAAGACTGTGGCTGGTGAAGTTATAGCTACACCGGGATGCGAATCTAACGTTAAAGAGATTTTTGACAAATGCTGGGAGCTTCGTAACTCTGGTGAAGACCTTCAGATATTTAACCAATTCGATGAGATGGGTAACCCTCTATGGCACTATAATGTGACAGGAAGTGCTGTTGAAGAACTCGTAAATAAATACATGGGCGAGGGTGATAACTTCGCTGGATACATTTCATCATCTGGCTCAGGCGGAACACTCGCTGCTGGATACTACCTTAAAACTAAATTCCCATTCATGAAGATAGCTGTCGCTGAGGCTCTTGAGTGTCCGACACTCCTTAATAATGGCTTTGGTGATCACAGAATAGAGGGTATAGGCGATAAACACGTCCCTTGGGTACACGATTGCAAGAATACAGATTTCGTTATCGCTGTGGACGATGAGAAAGCTGTACGTACTGTAAGATTGTTCAATGAGGATAAGGGTAAAGCACTCCTTGCGAAAGAGGGTGTTGATCCCGCACTTATAGAGAGACTTGAGCTACTTGGTATATCTGGTGCAGCTAATGTTATCGCTGCTATCAAATTTGCTAAGTATAACGAGCTAACAGAGAAGGATTATCTCGTAACTATAGCCACTGACTCTATGCAACTTTATGGCTCACGTATGAAAGAGCTGGAAGAGGACAGGGGAGTTTATACTGACGGTAACGCAGAGCGTGACGTTGAGATGCTCCAGTCTGTATCTTATGACAATACTAAAGAGCTTAACTTTTATGATAAGAAAGCGATTCACAACCTCAAGTATTACACATGGATAGAGCAACAGGGTAAAGAGCTTACAGAGCTTAATGCTCAGTGGTATGATCATGCTAATTTCTGGGATAAGACGCTGAATCAGGCTGACCAGATTGATGAACTTATTAATGA
The DNA here is from genome assembly GCA_002869185.1 of Denitrovibrio sp. Lineage (GTDB taxonomy): Bacteria > Chrysiogenota > Deferribacteres > Deferribacterales > Geovibrionaceae > Denitrovibrio. The sequence goes on from PKTN01000004.1 coordinate 357,385, forward strand.
GTTCAACGAGCAAATACAGAAGTAGATTTTCTATTGAATTAATTAGGTAAAAGCGGGGTATGTACTTTTGCATGTCCCGTTTTTTTTGATTTGTTATCATGAGGAACATTGTTACGTAATGATCTCAGACATTTCAATTATCTATGGATTTTAGTCACTGTGACTGTAAACTATCGCTTATCTATGCGCCAGAGAATCTTACGTTCGTTGCACTCTCTCAGAGTGACGGTAAGAAAATTACTCCTCTGCCACCCCTAGAATAAAGGAGCAAAAACCTACTACTTATTTCGCATGTGGCGTAATGTGCCACTATTTTTAACGAGCAGTATCTCGCTCATAATGCTGAGTGCGATCTCTTCAGGTTTTACACTAGCTATGTCTAAACCCATTGGAGTGAATAGATTTTCTGAATCAGTTTTGATGTTGTCTTTCTCTAGTCTGGATTTTATCCCTGCGACTTTCTTTCGGCTTCCTATCATACCTATGTATGCGGCATCAGAGTCTATTGCAGCTCTGAGTGATGCTTCGTCACATTCGTGTGAATGTGTAGCAATAGCTATGTAAGTATTTTCGTTTATCTGCATTTCAGATAGAGCACTTGATGTGTCCTGCACTATAACTTCGGTAGCTTCTGGGTATCTTGTCCTATTTGCGAATTCTTCCCTGTGGTCTATGACTGTTACGCTGAAATTTTGAGTCAAGGCAAGCTTATAAAGCTGAGAGCCTATGTGCCCAGCACCAACGATGACCAGCTTTTGTGACTCTGGGAATACCTTGATGTATATGCGTACACTCCCACCGCAAGCCATATCTATTTCACCAGTTTTGTCGAGAGTATAGTCGTATTCACTGCTGATATTTTCGTCTATGCAACTAATAGCCTGTTTGATGATGGTATATTCTAAATCGCCGCCACCTACAGAACCGTAAGATTCGCCACTTTTGTGCACCACCATCAAAGAACCCTCTTTCCCCGGTGTTGAACCAGCGTGGCTAATGACAGTTACCAGTGCGACTGGTCTATTTGATTTTATCGAATTTGTTAGTTGCTCAAAGATTTCAGCTTCTATCATTTTTGCTCCTGAGATGCAAAATAGCTTCAAGTACTGCGCCACCAAGAGCACGTGCCTTATCTGATACAGTGAAGCAGTTATTGAACTCTTCGACTCTAGGGTCGATGTCGGCTATCTTCATCCCTTTAAAGACTTTGTAGCCGCTTCTTATCATACCTCTGATGAGCCCGTCGATACTTGCCTTTACGGGTGTGCCGTCTATTGTTGCAATATGATCGCCTTTTTTTACAGTATCGCCTATATCTTTTATGACTGTCAAAACACCCGCATTCTCTGCATGTAGAACACGCTCTTTTCCTATGCCAGATATTATGCCGGGTACGCCAGAATCTGGTGCTGCTGAACCTTCATAAAGAACTCTGCCGAGGTTATGACCACGTTTTGTCTCTATTACAGCGTGGCAGTCTTTGCCAGCTTCAAAGCCAGGTCCTAGTGCTATAACGATATCGCATAGATCTTTTGTTATACCGAAGTTTCGTTTAGCTATTACAGCATCAATAAGTGCAAGTGGTTTTACCTCGCTTAATATATTCATCGAAGGGTCTACGAGCAATGGTATTTGTTCTGGGGTAGGTTCTACTCCGTTGTCGAGTAGTACTGCCTCTATCCCTTCGACCTTCGCCTTTCCATCGTAAACAGCCTGCGAGAAAGAGACGCTTCGCCTGATAGCTGATGGAGTTGTCGTTTCAAGCATTAGTATTTTGTATCCTGCGTTGTAGAGACGTACAGCAACACCTGATGCTAAGTCCCCTCCACCGCGTATAATTATTAGTTTTTCAAAGTAATTCATAGGGATTATTATAGCATTTTTTGTTCTTTTGTATAGGTAGGCTTTCTTTAATGGATAGTGTAAAGAATGAAAATATGTATAAACACATGCGAACGAAATATTTATGTACTATAATTGTATATAAGCAATTACATATTCTAATTATTATTTGAGGGCTACTACTTTGAAAGACACAACTAAGTTTAAGTCGTATTTCATACTTTTATTATCAGCTTGGACTTTTATTATGTTGATAAACAGCTTTGTAGAGTATCAAAACTACAAGTCTAGTATTATTAAGATAGCTAAAAATCAAGCTAACCTCGCATTTCTAAAAGACTCCTTATATCGCAAATGGATTACAAAGCAGGGGGGTGTTTATGTTTTTAAAAGTGACCACACTCCACCTAATCCTTATCTTTCAAATATTCCAAATAGAGACATTACTACCACAGACGGTCAGGTTTTAACTCTTGTGAATCCCGCATATATGACTAGGCAGGTTTTTGAGATGGCTGGTGATGACGTTATTCAGGGGCATCTGACTAGTGATAAATTGATGAATCCGATAAATAAGCCTGATGAATGGGAGAATAAGGGATTGAAAGCAATTGCATCTGGTGAGAAATCTTACTCGAATATTGATGTGATTAATGGAAAACCGTATTTACGCTTTTTGCGACCGTTTATGACTGAATCTGGTTGTCTTAAATGTCATGAAAAACAAGGGTATAAGGTTGGAGATATTCGAGGAGGGATAAGCGTAAAAGTACCTCTTGATGGTTACTACGACGCATTTACGTATGCCTTTTATAATATAGTAGTGCTAAATTTTATAGTATGGTTTCTTGGTGTATCAGTATTGATTTATTCATATCTCAGAATGAGTAAGCTTTATAAAAAAGAGGCGAAGCTTAGCAAAGAAAATGAGACTCTCTTGCAAGAGATGAACCACAGGATTAAAAACAATCTACAGATAATATCAAGCTTAATAGACATTCGAGTATCTAATACAAAGGATGAAGATTTAACTAAGGTACTAAAAAATATTCAGAGTCGACTGATATCTATGGCTCATATGCATGAAATGTTTAATAGCAATGAAGATTCTATAGGGGTTAGTTCGTTTGAATACATCTCAAGACTTGTTTCTCACGTTGAGGCTACATATTTTGAAGGATCTGATTCAGATATTAAGATTGAGTGTGATGTTGATAATGTTGTATTGAATGCAACTCAGTCAATATCTATAGGTCTTATAATTAATGAACTACTTACTAATTCACTTAAGTATGCTTTTGATGAGACAATAAAAGATCCTAGAATTACGATTTCTTTTAAGGCTGATAGTGATTGTATCAGTATTTTATATGAAGATAACGGCAAGGGTTGTGATATTGGATCAATCATTAATAAAGATTCGTCATATGGGCTGATACTGGTGGATAGCATGGCATCTAAGATTAACGCTAAGGTTACTTATAGTAGTGACAACGGCTTTAGAGCTGAAGTGAAATGTGCAATGACGTGTAGAGCTTAGTAGGATAGAAATAGGGAGAAGTCTTATGGAAGGTAATTATCGAAATATTTTAGAGCAACTTAATGAAGGTATTTACTATGTTGATCTTAATAAGAGGATAACCCTTTGGAACAAAGCAGCTGAAAGGATTACTGGTTTTAGTTCTGAAGAAGTATTAGGGAAGTGTTGTGCTGATAATATTCTTCAGCATATTGATGAAAATGGGAATAAATTATGTATAGTTGGCTGTCCACTAGGGAAGACATTAAAAGATGGTGGAAACAGAGAGAGTCAGATTTATCTGCATCACAAAAATGGATATAGGGTTCCTGTAAATGTGAGAGTGACAGCTATTTATGATGATGATAATCAAATTTCTGGTGCTGTAGAGCTTTTTACAGATATCACAAACCGTCTGGATATGATTAAAGAGCTTGAAAAACTTCAGAAAGAGATACTTACAGACGAGATGACTCAGATAGGTAATATAAAATATGCAGATCAAACTTTAAGAAGACGGATGTTAGAGTGGAAAGAGATGCAGGTACCTTTCGCTCTTATTTTTATAGATATTGACCACTTTAAGAGTGTAAACGATACATATGGTCACAATGTTGGTGATGAAGCACTAAAGATGGTGGCGAACTCTATATCTGCGGCTATGCGACCTTTTGATGTTGCTTGCAGGTGGGGCGGAGAAGAGTTTGTTGTTATAGTTCCAAATATAAGCTCTGATTCACTGGATAATATCGGTGAGAGGATTCGGATGCTAATCGAAAATAGCTGGCTGACTCTAGAAACAAAAAAAATAGCTGTCACTGCATCGCTAGGTTGCGCCATTGTAAATATTGAAGACGATATAGATTCACTAATCCAAAGAGCCGACAAAGCTATGTATGAATCAAAAAGTAGTGGTAGAAATAAAGTTACTGTTGCTTAATAGTTGCTTTTCTCGTTGTTATTTAGGGTTTATAGTATGTATATGAAAAAAGTATATATAGCAGGTCCTGATGTTTTTTTACCTGATGCTGTAGCACATGGCAAGAAGCTAAAAAGGATAACAAAAGAGAATGGATTTGAAGGATTGTTCCCTCTGGATAACGAGATAAAAGGGGATGACCCAGCTGAACTTGCCGAAAAGATCAAAGTCGCGAATATAAATATGATAAGAAATTGTGATGCAGTAGTTGCCAATCTGTTACCCTTCAGAGGTCCTGAACCAGATAGTGGTACCGTTTGGGAAGTAGGTTTTGCACAGGCACTCGGTAAGGTTGTTATAGGGTATTGTTCAGACGTTCGCTCCTTAAAGCAAAAAACCATAGAAACTCTCAATCTTGACTCTACAGCAGTGCAGGATGCTGAAGGTTTTGAGATAGAAGATTTTGGTTTAACCCATAATCTAATGTTTGCTGATATCGTTACTTGCAATAGTTTTGAGGAAGCTATATCTAGGCTTAAGTTTATGTTAAGTTAATTTTTATTTTAAATTTTTAGTTAAAGAATTGTTTTATTGTTGTGTACTTGTTATAGTCGGTATATGCCAACATACATATGGGCAGGTTAATGATTTGAGTTTAAGAACAATAGCAATTTTAACAATTGGACTTTTGATTAGTGCTTTGTCTGCCATATTTCTATCTATGATATATGCTCAAGGTAATGAAGATATATCTTTGCGTGTGCAGAGTGACCAAAAGATGGTTCTCGGTATTGTGCAAAACTCTATTAAACAATCAGAAAAAATCTATATAGCTAGAATTAAAGGCTTCACATCCGCAAATAATAATATACTAAAAGCGATGTATGATAAGGATATTGAGAAACTTAAGAAATTTGCCAATAAAAGAGTGGCAGTTTTGAAGAATGAGAGTGCTGCTTTTCGTAATATTACTTTTATAGACAATGAATATAACATTTTAACAAGAACAATTAACGATATCAGAGGTGATAATGTAAAGCACATCCCATTTATTAGGGAGGCTGGCGAGAACAATAAAGTTGTCTCTGGTATAAATATTACAAAAGGTGGAGTCTTTTATGTTTTAGCTTCGCCCGCATATTATAAAGGAAAGCACGCAGGTATTATTGTATTTGTTTTGAATATGAATCTATTTTCAAACCAGATAATGAATATGGCAAATACTGAGTTTGGAGTATTTGGGTATTTGAAAAAGATGAGAAAGTATGCACACTCAATTGAGAAGAAGAAACACGAAGATTTTACTCTGATCGATTCGAGTAATGACAAATACATGAAGAAATTTTGTGACAAGATTATAGACATGGAAAATTCGTCACTCATTGAACAAGATGGTAAAACACTCATCTACCACAAAATACCTCTAAAAGACTATGTTGGTGATAATGTTGCAAATCTTATAGTAATTACTGACATATCAGACCAGTATAAGAGCTTTAATAAGAAAATGGAAAAAACAATACTGATCGCTATTGTTATGCTGATCATTTGTATAGTCTTTATTTACTACTTTTTTGGTCGAATGCTTCGTAAGATTGAATTGCTTAATAAATCTCTAGAGAAGAAAGTTGCTGACAGGACTAACGAGCTGAATGAGCTTAACCTAGTTTTAGAGAATAGTAATAAAGAGCTAGAGGAAAGAGTTGCTAAAGAGACAGAAACCCGTATGCATAAAGAACAATTGCTCTTCCAACAATCCAAATTTGCAGATATGGGTAAAATGGTAAGTGTTATCGCACACCAATGGAGGCAGCCTCTTAATACGCTGGGTTTAATTATCCAAGATATCGAAGATGCTAAGATGTATAACGAACTGACTGATGATTATCTATCAGAGACTACTGGCAAGGGGATGGAGATCATTGAGCATATGTCGGACACAATTGATGATTTTCGTAATTTCTTTCATACTAGTGAAAAAAGTGAAGTCTTTTGTCTAACAAATGAAGTTCAGAGTATTATGAACCTATTTATTGCTCGTCTCACATATAACGACATTTCGCTTGTATTTAAAGTGCATGGCAAGAAACATAGCGTAGAGGAACTTAAAGAGCATGAAAAGTTTTGTAATGGAAACCACTATTATGTCGAAGGTGTGTTGGGTGAGTTTAAGCAGGTCGTTCTAAACCTTCTAAGTAATGCTGTTGAAGCTGTGGTAGAGACAACTGAGAAAGAACTGATAATCGACATTTATGATAAGGATGACAAGATATATCTTACTATAGAGGATACTGGTGGTGGTGTTCCTTATGATATAATTGATAAGATTTTTGATCCATATTTTACTACCAAAGGTGATAAGAGTGGCACAGGTATAGGTCTATACGTTTGTAAGTTGGTCATTGATGTTCATATGCTTGGAAAGATCACTGTAGATAATGCTTCTAAGGGGGCAAAGTTTTGTATCGCACTTCCACGGCAAACTGAAGAGTCTTAGCCCATACTAAAGTTTCATCCCAAAAATTATGCTCATCACAATAGAGTAAATTATGAGAACGTAAAACCATCTACCAGCAAGCTTCGGAGTCTTTATCGGAGCAATATTTAATACCATTAAAATCATCATCACTGCATAAATAACTATGGAGAAAGTAGCGTGCGGTATTAAGCTTTCCAGCAGAAATACCATTGCCAGAATTATTACGTTGTTATCGAGAGCTAGACCAATATATGTGTTCTTAGAGCATAGCCCGAATATATTAAAATAGCTTAACCTAATGGCGCTTGCTGCAAGCACAAGGAATGCACCAGGGATAAACCACAGTGAATATTCTCCGTAGCTCAAAAGAAAAACAGCAGGAAAAACGCCAAAGCTAACTATATCTATTAATGAATCGAGCTGACCACCGAACTCAGATTGATGCTTAGTGCGGTTGCCCATTTTTCGTGCAATTATGCCGTCAGCCCAGTCAAATACGACAGCCCATAGTATGCCTATGATACCGGCGGCAAAGTTTCCCTGAATAGCGAAGTAGATCGCAAGTGTTGAGCAAAATAGTCCTGCGAGTGAACAAAGATTGGGTAGGTCTTTTATAAATGAGGTCATAGTCGGTTGCGAGGTATTGTCTTGTATCATTATTGTAGCGGTTCCCTATTATTTATGACTTATGACACTTTTAAGTGCATCAACGAGTCTACTGTTTTCAAACTTTGTACGGCTAGCTATTCTTATGTAGCGATCTGCATCTGGTTGTGATTTTCCCGCACAGTCTTTGATATATATATTATATTCCATGAATAGTCGTTTTTTTACATTAGATGCACTTTGTGCAGCTTTTGGTAGTCGGCAGAAGATATAGTTCGCGTCTGGTTTATAAACAACCAAACCATCAAGTTCGCAGAGCTTTTCGTAAAGTATATCTCTGTCTGTGCGTACTTGTTTACAACTCTCTTTAAACGCAGGTAGATATTTTGGGAGGATACGTAGAAATTCTTCTGCAAATCCGTTGATATTCCAGATGTGGATGCCAGCTCTGACCTTGTCATTAAAAGCTTTGTTAGCAGATAGCATATATCCGATACGCAGACCGCAGATACCATAGGCTTTACTCATACTTTTGAAGATTACCATATTTGGGTAGTTATCTAGTTCGTTTTCTAGAGTTGTTCCTTCAGGGTCTTCAGCAAAATCTAAAAATGATTCATCTATTATTAGGATGCAGTTGTGTGGCTCGAGTTTTTCAGCTAGCCATATCAAATCAGCCTTAGGAACAAGCATAGACGTAGGGTTGTTTGGTGTTACAACAACAGCAACATCGGCATTCTGCTTGATAGCTTCATCAGCAAATTTCTTAACATCCAGATCAAAAGATGGAAAATCTAAAGGAAATTCTATTACATGATCTTCTGGTGCTGCATTAACATACTCATTAAATGACGGAACAGGGACGATGAGTTTTTGTGCTACATGCCCAGAGACTATCTTTATCAACTCCGCTGCACCGTTACCTACTACAATCCTTTCTGCTTGTTGGTTTATTACATCCCCAACAAGGATTGCAAGCTCATCCTGACCAACTGGGTAGTTAAGGACAAGATTGTGTATCTGAGCTTTTAAGTGAGTAAACATCTCTTCAGGTGGAAAATGCAGATTGTACAAATATGCATGATCTATAAATTTATGTCTATAATACCCACCGTGTTGTGCGGATATTATGTCGTATTTCTCTGATTGTTTAATTAAATCGCCTTTGTAATTAGCCATTATATTGCCGCTTTTATTGCAACGTCTTCGTAACCATTTAAGGTGAAGAGTTTCTCAGCTTTACTAAGATCGTCTAGGGTGTCGATTTCATACCAAGGCTCACTGTCAAAAGAAACAGCGTCAAAGGAAAGAGTTTTATCATCTACCATGTTTGCAAAGACCACTTCGTAGTAATCGTTTACGTTACCAGCTGAGATGTGTTGGTCGAGTCTTTTGAGAATAGCTTTCCACGATTTAAGAGAAAAACTATAGATGTTGACTGTTTTATATTTTTTTTCAGCAGTCTTCTTCGCTTTGCTATCAAAGAATGCTTTTACGTTGCTTGTAGGTGAGACGGTCACTGTAGTGCCGTTCATCCATGGTTCCATAACTGAAACTGCCATTCTGTCGGGTGAAAGCATTTCGCTAAGAAGAGATTCATCAAAGATAAGGTCACTTTCTAGCAAAACAAATGGCTCATTGATTAGCTCACGTGCCATCCATAAGGAATATATGTTGTTGGTTGTTTTATATTTTGGACTAAAGACATATTCTATTTTTAAATCTTCGGACTCAGTTCCTAGATAATTTTTTAGGTGATCTTGAAGATGACCAGTAACGATAATAAGTTTTTTGAAACCTTGTTGTTTAAGGCAAGTTACAAGCCTCCCCAGGATAGATACCCCATTAACAATTGTCATGCATTTTGGTGCATTCTGGGTTAATGGATAAAGACGGCTTCCTGTGCCTGCCGCAAGCAGTACTGCCGTTGTGATTGGGGTCAGAACCTGTTCATGATAATTCAATTTAAACTCCTTGGTTTCGGGACTATTAAGCCAGATACATAGAGACAAAGATACGGTCAGATAGACGGTCTGATATTTGTGAATATGGTGTGAGATGAAAATATAGTGGATAGGTAATGAGCGGGAAATATATTTTAAACCAATATTGTCTAACTCAATTGTAACAGATAAAGAGGACTTGAAGTGAGAAACTTTGCAAATATCTCACATAAACATGACAGAAGCACTGGATACAATATACATATTTGAATGGTTGTAGTTATTTATAAGAATTGAAGTCGAAGAGTTTTCATATAGATATAGAAAACTTGACAAATCTAAAGGTTAAATAATAAAATCAATTTATATACATGTGTTTTAGGAGTTTTCATTGAAAAAATTATTATTACCTCTATTAGCGATAGTACTATTCGCTGCCTTATTCGGTTACCCTTACTTTAAAAACAAAACAACAAGCAAAGAGACTTTACACATAGCTTTTTCTGGACCCTTGTCTGGGGAGAATGCGGCTGGTGGAAGATCTGTCATACAGGCTATAGAATTGTATGTTGATCATGTGAATAAGAGTGGTGGAGTAAACGGAAGACGACTTCAGCTAGACAAATTTGACGACATGAATAACGCAAAGATAGCTTCAGATGTATCCATTCAGATTGCTAAGGATTCTGAGGCACTTGCTGTTATAGGGCACAACTGGAGCTCAACATCAATGGCAGCTGCTCCAAACTATATGAAATATGGGATACCAGCCATAAGTCCGACAGCAACATCGGTCAATGTCACTAAGGACAATCCTTGGTTTTTCAGAACTGTACCTAATGATAACACTCAGGGTAAATTTATAACCCACTATATAAAGAACGTCCTCCGTGAGGATAAGGTTACCATAGTTCAACATGATTCAGTTTATGGTGAGTATCTTTCGAAGGTGATGACTGATACTGCTGAAAATATAGATTTAGAAGTATCAGAGCATTATGTTGTCTATACTGAACAGAAGGACACAGAAAAACAGTTTACTGACATTATTGAGGAGATAAAAAACAATCCAGAATCAGGTGTTATCTTTATAGCAATGTATGAAACAAAAGGTGCTGAGTTTGTTCGGTTGCTAAAAGATGCAGAGGTCGAGAATAGAATAATTACTCCTGATGCATTTGCCAGTAGTACATTTACTGATCAGTTCAGTAAACTTCCTAAAGAAATTCTGTCCCCTGGATTCTATACAAACGGCATATATGTTTCATGCCCTATGATCTTCGATACTGCAAATGAACAAGCTCAGTCATTTTATCATGATTATCAGATGGTTTATGGTGAGTTACCAGACTGGTCTGCGGCTTCAGCCTATGATGCAGTTATGATGGCAGTGGAAGCTATCAGGCTGACAAACGCAACAGGTAGCAAAAAAAACATCCCTCTCGAAAGGAGCAATATCCAGAAGTTTTTAGCATCAGTAAACAACCCAGCAGCAGGTATAGTTGGTGTTACTGGAAAAAATTATTTTAGCAGTGAAGGTGATGCTATAAAGCCTCTTAATATTGGGGTTTATCAAAAGGGTGGAAATGTCTCATCACTTATACAGCTCCAAAGTATTCAACACCCAAAGCTTGCAGAAAAGATACCAGAGGAAGATATTGTCGCATTTGATCAGTTTTTGCTAACCAAAACAAATGTAGTTTACACTGGGATAAGTGTAAACAAAATCGATGAGCTAGACTTCGGTAAACGTACATTCTTTATGGATTTTAATATTTGGTTTAGAAGCAGACCAGACATAAGACCAGAGGACATAGTTTTTACTAATGCTGTTGAACCTATAGAACTAGGTGAGCTTGTTCGTACTGAATTTAAGAATGGTCTTCAATATAAATTATTCAGAGTTAAGGGTAAGTTTAGAGCTGACTTTCTACCTAGTTTCGATATAAAAAAGCATACTCTAAGTATCAGTTTCAGACATAAAACAATTCAAAGAGCAAATTTGATCTATGTTGTTGATGTTGTTGGAATGGGTATCAAGAAGCCAAAAGAGCTTATGGAGAAATTTAAGGAAAACCAGATTTTGAACCCTGTATACAACTGGGAAGTTCAAGATCTCATTGCTTATCAGGATATTGAAAAAGCCGATTCACTCGGAGAGATGGATTCTCTCTATAGCAAAGATGGCTCTGTAAATTTTTCCAGATATAACTATAAAATGTTTGTGAAAGAGCAGGGGTTTGACCTGTTCGAGTTTGTGTCAATATACCAAATGTTCATTGTTTTTTTAGTATCTATAGGTGTGTTTGCCTTTTTTAGAATGTTAAAGTTATTTGTATCAAAGGATAAATTTGATATATTCTTGTGGCTTAGTGGGGCAACATCGATAGTTATGCTGATGATCTGCTTGCAAAAATTGACTATAGACTGGATGGTTGGCAAAGTTGACGACTACTACTTAAGAACCGCTATGATAGGTTTCGATATCCTTTGGTGGATAATCCCTGTGTGGGTAATCATTTTAGGTGTAGACACTTTCTTTTGGCATCCACTCGAAATGAAAACACAAAAGAGAGTCCCAAGTTTGATAAAACGAATCACAGCATTTGTTATCATACTTTTTGCTTTTTTTGGGATAATCGCTTTCGTTTTTGATCAGAAGATTACTAGCCTATTAGCAACATCAGGAGCTGTCGCTATGATCATTGGTTTTGCTATACAGGTGAATATTGCTAACATATTCTCAGGTATTATCCTGAACATAGACAGCCAGATAAAGATCGGTGACTGGATTATGGTACACGGCAGAACAAACGATCCGTCCACAGGTATTATAGGTTGTGTGGTTGATATAGGTTGGAGAACAACACAGCTTAAAACCACAGACAACAGCCTCGTGCTTATACCAAACAGCACTTTTGCAGATAAGGTTTATACTAACTTTATGCTACCAGAAGAGACTAGTAGATTTGAACTTTCATTCTGTTTACCTTTTTCTGTAGCACCTGAGATCGCTATCAAAATGATAAATCAAGCCGCCTTAGCTGTTACTGACCTGCCAGAGGGTCCAAGCAGTAGCCCTAAAAAACCAAAGGCTGCGGTTGCTGGCGTGGATGCAAAAGGTATGATTTATAAACTAAGATATTGGCTTATTCCTAGAGAAGTCTCTCCTGCAAAGTGTAGAAATACCATTATCCAAAGCGTTATGGAAAACTTAAAGGACAACGGAGTTACGATCGCATATCCTAAGACTATCTCTTTCATTAAGCAGGTTCAGCCGAAAGTTGAAATTGACGATGACGATGACGACGACTAAATAGTAAATCATTAAAACCTAAGATAAACAAAGGCCTCAGCGATTGCTGGGGCTTTGCTGTTTAAAGGACTAGGCACAAAAAAAGCCCATCGGTTGATGAGCTTTTAATATTAAATTGGCATAACTGACTAGTTGGCAGTTGTTGCGATCGGTATATCGAGTGACCCGATATTGATATATGGAATTTGAACTGCCTTATAGATCTCTTTAGATCTCTTATAGACTGTCCTTTCAACGTATGACTTCAACTCTGATAACATAATGTGTCCGTCAGAATCCTTATCTGCCTTTCCTAGAAGACCTTCCACTAAAGTATATGTGAATAGCCCATGTCCGTTATAGCCCTCTAGGGCTTGCTCTGTCTTTTGTGAAGCCGTAAAAACAGATGAACCGGACGCCATTCTTATAAGCTCTACAGCAGTCTTGGTGGACATTCCTATGAAGAGCATCTTTTGAATCTGTTTACCAGCCTGTCCACTGTGGCATGAATCCATAATTATGATTTTGTTTCTAGCTTGAACATTCCCCACCATATCTACGATCTCTTCTTGTGATATCGCATCGTTCTGAATGTTTTCAGGGTCGAGAAAAATTATATTACTAGTAATTAAGAAATATCTAGAATCCTTATTGTCAAATTTGACAATGTCACCGTGTGACGCAGCATAAAAGATGAAGTAATCGTCTGCTTTTACAGTTGTTGCCACCTGAGCTATTTTTTCCATAACGCTCTTTTTGCTGGTAGCTTCCAGCCCTGTCAGTTTCGTGACTTTTATCTCTTTGAAAAACTTACCAGAAACGGACTGAAGCGTACTTGTGAAATAGTCTGCATCAGCGCCTGCATATTTGAGGTTTAGTTCAGTATTTTCATATTGGTCTATCCCGATAGAGAAGACGTGTAGAGTTGGCTTGCCAGCATCAAAGGTTGCGTTTACTGAGCACCTTGATGGAGATCCGGCAAGGCTATTATCTTTATTGTAAGCGATAACTTCTATAATGTTATCACCGCTAGAAAGTGCTAGTTTTTCAGACATTTGCGTAGCAGATTTTTTCAAAGCTCGCTTGTCGTTACTAACCATCGTTCCGTTGATGTATACAATCACGTCACCTATCCCGCCCCCATTATCAGAGACGTTGAAGGAGAGCTCTATGGATTCCTCAGTTGTTGTTGTACCGCATATCTGCTTATTCAGCTGGACAGATGGAGCAGGTTGCGATGCGATAACCTCGGATAGTGTCTCGCCAGTAGTTCCGGTACCAGAAATAATGCTCGCAACCATCTCTGGACGATAAAACTTAGAAGCGAATTGTCTGTAGTCATAGATATTGAGGTTTTCATCTACAAAATGGACATGTTTATAAAATTCACCAGTTCCAGAAAAATATCCTTCGTCAGTGTAAGTTATAGAAGTTTTGTCATCTATGATGAGAGTATCAGATTTTAGCTCTCCTGTCGGGGAATAAAAGGCCACTGAACTGTAAGGTGATGCGATAGCATAAACATTGAAGAGACTGTTATAAGCTACTGCTGTTGCCCGAAAGTCAAAGCTAAAGCTACCAGCAACTTCCCTTGTTAGCCCGTCGTAAACGCTTACTTCGCGATCTTTCAATACAACAAGCTGACCTTTAGAGTTTTTGATGATATCTCTCGGATACTCAGAAGCAATTGTAAATAGACTTGTCTCTATATTTTTGACACTAAAGAATGTGATGGTCTTTGTTTTATTACTATTTTGATATAGTAATTGACTGTTTCTAACTGGTTTAAAAGAGTTTTTACTGATATTTGTTTTTTTGCCACTTTCAATATCAAGAATCATATTTATATCTTTGTCGGAACTGATGATCGCATAGCCGTTTTTATAATCATAAATAATGTCTATTTTAGTTATAATTAATAGATCATTATGCATTTCATTTTTTAAAACGTCAGCTGTAGTAATAGGGTGTTGCTTTATGATTTTATTGGTAGATTTATCTCTGACAACAAAATAGACCGTGTCATCCTCAAGTGTCCCGTCAGCCTTTGTTTTTGTGAAGTGTTCTAATGATGCATAAGTCTTATCCGCTGGGTCAAATGAACCAGAAGCCTTATATCTGTGGACTGATTTATTGTCAGTCACGACAGCGTTATATTTATCTGAATCAGTGGGAGTTGTTGTCATATCTTCAAGTGATAAAGCATAGCCATATCCATAGAGTGTTTTCATATCGGCTGAGAAATCAAGATTGGTCCCCCATGTGAATTCCAGAGGTTTAATCTCATCAACCTTTTTGCCTGTGGTTATTTCATATTTTTCTAAGCTACCCCACCTATCGACCACATAAACATATTTGCTATCCTTGGTGATAGAAACGCCCCTTGGTTCTGCCCCTTTACCGCTTATCAGGTGACTATAAATCTTTCCTTCGAAGTCAGCGAGAAAAACATCGGTTGGAGCCTGTACTATAACTTTGTCTTTATCATTTTTAATAGGTAGGATAGTGAGAGTCTCATCGACGGTGTAGATCATTTTCTTGTTCATAGCCGTGATTTGTCCTCTTCTATTGATATCGCCCGTGCTAGCGTTGACCTCAACAATATTCCAATTGTCAAGAAGGGTGAGTATACGATCATTTTCAAAGTCATAGGTTATACTAGTTGTATTGACTTCTGGAAAGTTAACAGAGTGGATGTAAGCTCGTTTCACAATGTCAAGGCACGTTATTTTAAGCTTTTCACTAAACATTTTTGCTGGGTCTTTTCCATATATGCTTTTTAGGAAAACTCTATTTCTATCCATATCTAGCTCTATGTCATAGAACTCTCCATCAATATTTAAACTGTTTTCATAAGAGGGGTCATCCACTTTTTTCACGAATACATAGGTTATCATGTCATTACTGTCTTCAGCTTTGCGATATACCTGTAGGTATCCATAGTATTTTCCGTCGTCACTTACTGTAACTGTACGCCTATAATCAGGGAGCTTTATTGATAAGTCTGGTTTTGAGCTATTTAGAAATTTTACTGTTAAACCTTTATCGGAAGTATAAAAGAGTCTTTTATTGCCTTTAGATATAAATGGTTTGGATTTAAACACTCCAGCTATTTTTCCTGTGCTTTTATCCCAAACTTTATACTCATTTTTATTTTCAGAATGGCTTGTGACAAGATAGTCATCTGTTCCCATTGCGCTGAATTTAACTCCAGGACCAGGAGCGTGACCTATCTGTAAAACAGGTTTAATCTCAGCAAAAGCAAAATTAGCAAATAATAATGCTGATACGCAAAATACTATAAATCTCATATTTCCCCCCATAAACACTAAAAAATAGTAGAAAAATTATAACAGTGTTGTTTTTATCACACAATGCAATTTTGGGAATTATATGGAGAGATACTAAAATGGCTGGTTTAAGCTAATCAGGAGCCTTTGATGTTGATAGGTAGGCGAATAATGAATTTTGCACCAACGCTAGTGTTCATTGCAGTTAAAATCCCTTTGAAATAATCTTCAATGATAACCTTTGACATATAGAGACCTATACCTGTCCCTTGGGATTTATGTTTGGTAGTGAAATATGGGTCGAAAATTTTTGATATTGGATCAACTTTTATCCCACCAGCATTATCTTCAACTGCTATAGATATATGATGTTTTTCCAATTCTACACTAACCTTTATTATACCCTGATTCCTTGTCCCTTCGAAAAGATCGAGTGGGTTTTGTATGAGGTTCATTATCACTTGTTTGAGCTTAGAGCTACTCCCTTTTACATTAAGAGTATCGATACATTTAGGCTTTGATTGCTTATCTAAGAAATCAAATGTACTTTCACCGCACTTACAGTTCATTTGGAGTTCAACGTGATTTTTCTTAAGTCTAGCATCGAGAAGAGACAAAGTAGACATTAGTGACTCAATGATATTGAAACAGCCGTCAGTACTGTTATCTCTAAAGAAACTTAAAAAATCATCTATTGTGTCGGACATGTATGAAACAGTCTTAAGAGCAATATGTTCATTCTCGTCATGTCCATTTTTCGATTTTATATCCTCTGGCATATCCATCAACATATCTTGTATGATCAGATTCAAAACATTCAGCGGTTGTCTCCACTGATGTGCGATAGCGTTAATCATCATTCCCATATCTGAGAATCGTTTATTTTCAAATAACATATATTCGTTTTTAAGTCTCTTCTCTGTTTCGTCACTAACACGTTTTTCAAGGAACATATTCATATCAGATAATTTCATATTTTTTTGAAGTAGCTCATCTTCCATAGATTTAATATTAGTGATATCCATTAGGGCTAGGAGAAAATAGACGTTATCATCATCAGCCATGTATGGTTTAAGCTCACACTGAACCCATTTATTCGTGTTGTCTCTTAGCTTAAGTTCTAGCTCAAATTTTTCATAGGTGAGATTCTTGCTTACTGTGTGTAAAGAATCAAAAAGTTGTGCATGGCAAGTTGAACTGATAAAAACAACCAATGGTTTGCCACATACTTTAAGCATGTCAATATCAACCATATCTGAGAATTCTCTGTTAGATTTTTTGATCACACATTTAGAGTCAATAATGAGATAGCCCACAGGTGCATCGTTAAAAAGCCTAGAGAAGTTTTCTTTTTCTTTGAATAGATCGTCTTGAGAAGTAAGCAATTCTTCAAATTGTAGCTCAAGCTCTGTTTGATAAGTTAGAAGTTCGTGTACAAGTTTTTTTTGTTCAAAAGCAGCGTCTTTATCAGTATCAGAAGTATTTTGAGAATCTACAAGGGCTTCTGCCCTTTTTCTCAAAATCTCTAGCTTTTTTTGTTTTTCGTTTAATTGTTTGTTCCCATTCATCATGTGATTATGTTAGCATAAATAAAATCTAATTAACAATAATTATCTGTGAGGCTGTTGATATGAATAGAACGGATGACTTTAATCTACCTACGCATTATGTAGCTGTAGGAGCGTCTGCTGGCGGGCTTGAGGCTATAGAAAGTTTTTTTAAACATATGCCAGTAAACACTGATTTGGCTTTTATCGTTATACAACACCTCTCACCAGACTATAAAAGCTTGATGGTAGAGCTTTTATCCAAGCATACAGACATGCCAGTGAAAAGAGCAGAGGATGGTATGCTAGTAGAGGCTAATAATATATATCTTATTCCACCTAAAAAGAATCTCACAATATTCCATAGCAAACTGATTTTGAATGACCAGCCTATGCAAAGAGGCATCAATCTTCCGATAGATATATTTATGAAATCACTTGCAGAAGACCAGGGTGATAAATCTATAGGTATTATACTCTCTGGTACTGGAAGTGACGGGATGCGTGGCATTAAGCCAATTAAAGAGTGTGGTGGTATGGTAATGCTGCAGAGTGAAGACACTGCCAAGTTCGACGGAATGCCTAAGAGTGTCATTTCAACTGGACTTGCTGATTTCATACTCGCTCCTGAGGATATGCCAGAGACCATTCAAGAGTTTGTAAAACATCCAAAGATGACAAAGAAGAATAGCAGTGACGATGATGAGGATCTTACGAAAATCTTTTCTCTCCTGAGAGATGCAACAAAAGTTGATTTTACTTATTATAAACCTTCAACAGTCCTCAGAAGGATTGAACGAAGGATGACGGTTAATCAGTTTCTTACACTACATGATTACGTTAGATATATGGAGAGAAGCACTAGAGAAGTTAATGCACTATACAGAGAATTACTCATTGGTGTTACAAACTTTTTCAGAGATAAAGAGGCTTTCCAGTTCTTAGAAGAATCAGCAGTCACAAAGATAATTAAAGAGAAGGCGAAAGAGCAGAATGAAGAGATTAGGGTATGGATTGCAGCCTGCTCCACAGGTGAGGAAGCATACTCTCTTGCTATAGTCTTTTTGGAAAAGATGGAAGAACTAGGTATTAAGCTCAAACTCAAAATATTTGCTACAGATGTTGATAATAATGCAATCGTCTATGCGGGGAATGGGGTTTATCCTGAAAGTATCAGTGCTGATTTTGATAATGTAATTCTTAATAAATATTTCACACATAAAGATGATGCGTTTGTTATTAGCAGAGCTGTTAGAGAGCTGGTAGTTTTCGCTCAACACAACCTTATAAAAGACCCTCCTTTCACAAAGATAGACCTTATAAGCTGTAGAAATGTCTTGATATATCTTCAGCCTGTCTTACAGAAGAAAGTCTTAGAGATGTTCAGTTTCGCCCTTAATACTAATGGATACCTATTTTTAGGAACAAGCGAGACAACTGGCGAGCTTTCAGACTGCTTTGATGTGCTTCATGCTAAATGGAAGGTTTATGCATCAAAATACAGACGGAAAATGATCTCTTCAGAAAGGGATCCTATAATGATAGGTGGCTCACCTGTTAGATTAACATCTACAAGAATGGATGGAAATACTCAGGCTTTGAGGCACTATGAAAACGAAAAAATTTATGAAAGGTTACTAGACAGTGTTGTAGCTGATTACGCGTCACTAGTACTTGTTATAAATGAACAACTAGAGTTACTTCACTCTCTCGGTAATACGAATGCTTTTATACAGCTACCATCAGGAAAGATGACGAATGACATCACCAAGATGGTGATAAAAGAGATAACTATCCCTCTGGCTACAGGCATTCAAAAGGTGATTAAGTCTAGAGATGAAGTTAGGTATTCAAGTATACAAATTGACATAAACGGTATTAGTAAAGAGTTTCGTATGCGTATTAAGCATCTCCCTCTGAAAAAGGGGAGAGAGCCTCTTATTGCTATTATGATTGAAGAGACTGTAAAGCATACTACAGAAAGTACTGGTTCTTCTATCGTTAATTTTGATGTTGGAGAAGAGGCGGAGCAAAGGATTCAGGATCTTGAACAAGAGCTACAGCTAACGAAAGAGAGCTTGCAGGCAACTATAGAAGAGCTCGAAACATCCAATGAGGAGCTTCAAGCGACAAACGAAGAATTGTTAGCGAGTAACGAAGAGCTACAAAGTACTAACGAGGAACTACAGTCAGTTAATGAAGAGCTATACACAGTTAACGCTGAATATCAGAACAAGATCACAGAACTAACAGAACTAAATAATGATTTAGATAACCTGCTAAGCTCAACTCAGATTGGAACACTATTTTTAGATGAAGATTTGACTATCAGAAAATTTACCCCACTAGTTATAAATCTATTCAGGATAATTGAAAGTGACATAGGTCGTTCACTCGAAGATATTAGACATTCTATTGTGAACATTGATGTACATGAAAAAGTGCACGAGTGCCAATCTAAACAAATGCCTATAGAAGCAGAGATTGAGACTTCTAGTGGAAAATGGTATCTGATGCGTCTAATTCCATATCATATAGCCCCAAATATTTATTCGGGAGTTACAATTACTTTCATCGGTATTGACGAAATAAAAAAGTATCAGCAAGATTTGTTCGCTGCTAAAGAATTACACTTAAGCACTGAGATCGCAGCAAGGTTTGGTAGTTGGGTTTTGGATTTAAGAACTGAAGAGCTAAAATGGAGTAACATCGAGCAAGTGTTTGGGCTTGAATATATGGATTTTGATAATAAATACTCAACATTCCTTGACATAGTGCATCCTGATGATAAAGCAGGCTTGTTGAGTGCTGTTGATGACGCAGTGAAGAATGATTCTGAATATGAATATGAACATAGAATTATTACTCCAAATGGAGAAGAGAAATGGATCAGAGAGAGTGGTAAAGTTGTTTTTTCCGCTGATGGAACTCCTGAGAAACTCTTAGGTGTCGCACGAGACATAACTAAAAAATATGACCTTATAAGCGACCTAGCTCATACTCGCTCAACTTTGGAGGGGATTCTTCATGCCGCACCTGTTGGCATTGGCTTGTCAGTTGATAGAATCATCCAATTTTCAAATGAAAATATGACGGCTATTACAGGGTATACTCAGAATGAGCTAGATGGGCTCAGTTTCGAATCTTTGTTTGTAACTAAAGCAGAATGTGCTCGTGTATTTAAAGAGGGTGTAGATAACATACTAGCTAGCAGTGTTGCGACTATACATACGATATGGCTCACAAAAAACAAAGAGAAAAAGAATATACTCATTACATTTGAGTCTATAGATAAAGATGATGCATCAAAAGGTATAGTATTTACAGCCTTAGATTTGCATATTTTATCTGGAGTTTGCAACAAGATGAGGGAGACTGGGCATTGTGCCTTGAGTATTAAAAAATAGCATACACCATAGATAAGTATTTTTGTATATTAAGGCCTCAGCGATTGCTGGGGCTTTTTTTATTTAAGCTCATTTACTTAAAAACAAAAAAGCCCATCCGAAGATGGGCTTTAATTGATGTTGAAAAGAGGCGACGCCCAGGATCAAGTGCGCCCTACTTAACTTGATTATAGTGATTAATAAGCAGAAAACTATACAAGTATAAGTTGTGATGCAATATCCTTAGTGTTAATATTGCCGTGTTAGTTGAAGTGCATTAAATAGTATTGTGAGGTAAAAAATGAGGGATGCAATTTTTGATTCGCAATTATCTAAAGATATGAATTTAGAAAAGTTGATAGCTTTGTTTAAATCAAATGGAGCAAACAGGATAATATATAAAAGACTCTCTCCCAATGACAATAGTAAGAACCAGCCGTATATGGGTAACCATTTAACAAATTTATCTTTCATTCCGACTGGTGAAATTCAGGATACTAAATCAGATTCCAAGAAAATATCTGATCCAAAAAGAAAGATAAAATATCTTGCAAATCTTGAATTTAACTGGATGGATGGGGAAGGTCGGCTTTTCGAAGCTCCAAATGCTAAATTGATATATTACCCACAATATCCTGAAGTCAGACTTTCAGGTTTCTTGCAAGGATGTTCTATTAACTCAGGTGGATGGATGGATCCCAAAATATACGGCAGAGATGAGGGTAGAGTATTATTATTTGGTATTAATAGTCGCGGTGTAATTGCATTTCTTGCTATCCCAGATTCGAATTTAGCCAGAGAAATAGAAGCGGTTGATGAAAATAATTTTGATCTTACAGGCATTTTTAAGGAAATTACTATTGATAGCAGTATAGGGCATGATTCGAAGGTCTTATTACTTGAAGAATTAAAACGTATTCACTTGTCAGAATGGATAGATAGTAAAAGACTTAATTCTGATGGAAATCTCCAGTCATATTTAGCACAGAATGGAGGTGGATATACACTTGAAGCTGAATTGGGCATAAAACCCAACGGTGATGCTAACCCTGATTTTTATGGCTGGGAAGTAAAGCAATTTGCAGTTAATAATTTTGCGAAAATTGGTAATAAAGCCTTGACATTAATGACACCTGAACCAAATGGTGGAGTGTATGTAGATGAAGGAGTGGAGCGTTTTGTCCTTGACTATGGTTATACCAAAAATGATGGGGAGAGATATGATTTTACAGGTATACATAATTATGAAAAAATACACGCGCGAACAGGTTTAAAGCTTATTTTACATGGCTATGACTATGACTCAAATACTATCACTAAGGCTGATGGGTTTGTTGGTTTAATAACTGCTGGTGAGAATATTGCTGGCAGCTGGAGTTTTGCAAAACTAATAGGACATTGGAAACGTAAACATGCTAAAGCAGTTTATGTGCCTTCAATGTCAAGGATGTAGGACGATATTAAGCAGTATCATTATGGAAATCATATTAGATTGTTTCAGAATACAGACTTCTATCTTTTTCTACGGGCTGTTTACGAAGGAAAAATATATTATGATCCTGGAATAAAGCTTGCTAGAAGAGATGCTAGGTATGTGTCAAAAAGAAGAAGTCAGTTTAGGGTAAAATCGAATGATTTAGTTAATATTTATAAAGAAAAAGAAGAATTAGATTTATTATCAGTGTGAATATATTATGTGTTGCTCTGGGTTAAACTTGTGATATACTGTCACTAGGTTAACCCATATTTGGAGTTTGTCATGCATAATGATTTGGTGTTACTAAATAGATTGCTGGAAATATATGAACAAAGGTACATCGCTGAGTATTTAAATGAAATAGGTGATGATTGTTGGAATAGAGAGAAAATCAACAGGTGGCTTAATGGCAAAACAACTACAAAATTTTCTTTTTCAGAATATGAAGCTCTTCAAAAGCTACTTCCAAAACAAAAAGTAAATTCTAATGATTTCAGTTTTATTGACTTATTTGCTGGTATTGGTGGGATAAGAAAAGGTTTTGAGTCTGTTGGAGGTCAATGTGTCTTCACAAGTGAATGGGATAAATTTGCTATTAAGACATATAAAGCTAATTATAGTAATTGCTCTGAGCATGTTTTTAATGAAGATATCAAGGATATAACTTTAACTAATAAAGAGAATATTGCAGAAAATGAATCGTTTGAGCGTATAGATAACATGATTCCTGATCATGATCTTCTTCTTGCAGGTTTTCCATGTCAGCCTTTTTCATTAGCAGGTGTGTCTAAGAAAAATGCACTTGGCAGATCGCATGGTTTTGCATGCCAGACTCAGGGGACATTGTTTTTTGATATTGCAAGAATTTTGGAAGTTAAGAAACCCGTAGCTTTTATGCTTGAAAATGTTAAAAATATAAAAGGGCATGATAAAGGGAATACTTTTAAAATTATCATTAAAACACTAGAAGAACTTGGATATTTTGTGGCTGATATTGATATTACAGGTTCTGCTGATCCTAAAATTATTGATGGTCAGAATTTTCTGCCACAACACAGAGAGAGAATAATACTAGCAGGTTTTAGAAAAGACTTGAATGTTCATGAAGGCTTTACTCTTAAAGATGTTAAGCAGTATTTTCCAGAAGTTAAGCCTACACTTTTAGATATTCTTGAGAAAAAAGTTAATCCTAAGTACATCCTCACTGAAAGACTTTGGGAATATCTTTATAACTATGCAAAAAAGCATCAGGCAAAAGGGAATGGATTTGGATATGGCTTAGTTGATCCAGATAATAAATCCGTTGTAACAAGAACATTGTCAGCAAGATACCATAAAGACGGTTCTGAAATACTAATAAACAGAGGATGGAATTTTGAATTAGGCGAAAGAGATTTTTGGAATAAAAAGAATCAGGCTAATCGCCCAAGAAGGTTAACTCCGAGAGAGTGTGCAAGGTTAATGGGGTTTGATAAACCAAAAAAATCTAGTTTTCTGATTCCTGTATCAGACACTCAAGCTTACAGGCAGTTTGGTAACTCTGTATGTGTTCCTGTATTTGAATCAGTTGCTAAACTTATGAAGCCCTATATTCTTAGAGCTAAAGATAAAGATAAAAAGATGATAGCTGAAAAAGAAAGTGTTTTAGTTTGATAAAGAACTTTCAATAGGTGAATTAATTTCATTCATGCCTGAAAATTCTTGGAGAAAAACTTTGAATGTTTAAAATCAACGGTTTCAGCCAGATTTGACCCTTTATTTGTCTATTTCAATATAAATACTAGATACATCATTTTTACATCACAATAGATAAAAAGAAAGCCTCAGCGATTGCTGAGGCTTTTTAAGTTGTTGATAGATTTAAAGAGGCGACGCCCAGGATCGAACTGGGGTACACGGATTTGCAGTCCGCTGCCTAACCACTCGGCCACGTCGCCAACTATTCGAAAGTAAAAAGACCGACCTAAATAAGCCGGCCTTCAAAAAGCGGGTGACCGGACTCGAACCGGCGACCTCAACCTTGGCAAGGTCGCGCTCTACCAGCTGAGCTACACCCGCGAAAGGATGTATTTTATATCGTATTATCTGATTTCTGTCAACTAATTATTTGGAAAAAAAGATAAAATATGATTGTCACTCTGAGGATAGCGAAGCTTGACGTAGGAGTCTCAAACCAAAATTAGAATATAGATTAATAATCACTGTGACCATAGCCTTTGATAATCTAAACGCCTGAGATCCTTATGCCTACTACAGCAGACTCAGGATGAGTAAGAGTTATAAGAAATTAACTTGTGACATCTTTGCAGAAGACAGTCCCTTCTTGGAATCCGCCAGCAGTTTTGTATGTGGAAGTATAGCTGAACCCTGCTTCAACAAAATCTTTTCTAATAGCTTTACCAGAAGAATAGGTTGCAACCTTGCCGCTTGGATTACAAAGATTGTAGACTGATTTAAAGACATCTAATGTCCACATCTCAGGGTTTTTCCTTTTACCGAACGGATCAAAATATACAACGTCAAACTTCCACTCAATATTTTCCAAGATTTCTCTAGCGTCACCTATGGCTATATCTAGACGGATATTTTTGTACTGTCCAGCTACAAATAGTTTGCGCAGGGTTTGATAACCACGTATAGGCCAGAGATAGGGTGTGTCGCGTATGGTGTCAAACAGGGATGCCTGACGCTCTACGGTGACTATGTGGATATTATAAGGGGTTTCTATGTCTAAGAGCTTATCGATCGTTACAGCGAGATTGCTCCCGCCACCGAGGCATATATCCAATAGCTGGACGTCCTGTTTACGTACAAGATCATCTATGCCACTTGAGTTATAGAATTTATGCAGAGATTCAGTGTATGCACCGACACTTTTTGCTCTATACCCCTCGTGGTAGTCCATACTGTAGAGGGAAATAGATCCATCCGCAGTGATGAGGGGTTTATTGCTACCTTTTAATGGGACTAAATTCGGCATTTTCAAAATATATGTGCCAGTTATCCTTTATGCGGTCTGGATAATCTTTTCTATAGTGTCCACCTCTGCTCCCTTTGCGTTCTTTGGCTGCTTCCGCCATTAGAAGTCCAACAGTGGCGAGGTTGCCAAGCTCTGCTGTCTTTCTGTCGGCAGGTGTTTTACCTTCGAACTGAGAAAGGAACTGAGTGAGGTATTCAATAGCATCATCAAGGTCTGATTCGTCCCTTGAAACGCTCACATTTTTCCACATAGAGATTTGGATTTTCTCAAGCTCTGTTTGTGGTTCATCGATAGTTATAGTCTCTGTAATGTTGATATCCTGCTCTCTGATCTCGCGGTTGCCATTATCTTTGACAGCAGCTTTAGCACTACGTCCGCCATAAACGACACCTTCAAGGAGAGAGTTACTAGCGAGTCTGTTAGCACCGTGGACACCGTTACAAGCGGCTTCCCCACAAGCATAAAGACCTTTAAGGTTAGACCTGCCCCAATCGTCAGTATATATACCACCCATAAAGTAATGAGCTGCTGGGCTGACAGGGATAGGATTTTTACTAATATCTATACCATATTCGAGACAAGTCGAATATATCTTAGGGAATCTGTTTTTCACAAAATTCCTGTCGAGGTGTGATAGGTCGAGATAAACATGGTCTGAGTCAGTATCTTTCATTTCGAAGAAGATAGAGCGACTCACTACATCCCTAGGTGCAAGTTCCCCATCTGGATGGTATTTAGTGCAGAAGCGTTCCATGTTAATATTTTTCAGAAATCCGCCCTCGCCACGCATAGCTTCGCTTAAGAGGAATGCAGGTGCGCCTTCGATATGTAGACCTGTTGGGTGAAACTGAAAAAATTCCATATCCTTCATGGCAGCTTTCGCTCTGAAAGCCATAGCCATTCCGTCACCAGTGACAACAGCAGGGTTTGTCGTACGTGTGTAGAGTCTTCCCGCTCCGCCTGTAGAGACGATAACTGCCTTTGCGTAATAGTGGCTTATCTCACCTGTTTTTTCATTCAGGGCGATAACGCAAGCTACACTGTTTGGGCTGTCTTTTATGAAATCTAGTGCGTAAGTGTATTCGAGCTTTTCGATATTTTCGAATGTACCAGAGTACTCTTTAAGTGTTCGAACTATTTCATGTCCTGTTGCGTCACCCTTAGCATGGATGATACGTTTGACACTATGTGCCGCCTCTCTCGTAAATTCGAGAAGGCTACCGTGCATGTCAAATTTTGCGCCCCAAGATATAAGTTGTTTGATATAGCTTGGTCCTTCCGCTACAAGTGTCGAAACTGCTTGTAGGTCACAAAGACCATCGCCTGCTCTGAGAGTATCCTCTATATGTAGAGAAATATCATCATCATCAGATAAAGCGACGGCAACGCCACCTTGAGCATATTCAGAAGAGCTTTCACCGAGAAAGCATTTAGTAACTACGGCAACACGGCCGTGACCGGCGAGCTCAATAGCTGCTCGTAACCCGGCCACACCGCTGCCTAATACTATATAATCGTAAAAATGTGTTTCCATTTCATACCTGTAACTAGAATCTAATTCCAGCTTTAAGACCATATTGCATTACTGCACCTTTAGCCACTTCAAGGTTGATAGATATGAGTGGTAGTGGTGAAATCTGAAGACCAACAAGTCCTCTAGCTGCATTTGTGTTAACTTTATCAAAATCATTACCAGAATCATCAGTAGCCATAGTGTATACTGTTTCGATACCAGCGTATGGTGTAAGGAAGAGGATTCCTTTGCTTATGTATGCACCAGCAGAAAGAGTGTTGATAGATATATCTTCCATACCGAATACTTTTGTGAATGATCCTTTAACGCTGATAGCAGGAGTAGCAATAGTCCCTTTAAGAAGAGCGTATTTAACTTCACCAGTTACAGCAGTGAAAGGGATAGTGTGACCTTTAGAAACGCTTGCGCCAATATCAAGACCAAAAGGGAATCCCTTCTGAACGTGTACTCTTGAAACAAGAGCCATTCCTGATGGATCGCCGTTGTCCCATGCGTTTTCCCAGTATGCTTGATCATCATCGATATCTATAACAGAAGTCTCAAGAGCTATATCAAAACCGAGAGTTTTAAGTGGCTCTGCTGGGCTGTTAGGTGTAGGAGTTACGATAGCTCCCATCTCTTTCGCAAGTGAGTCGAACTGTGCTTGTGTCATGCTAGGCTGGATTTCAAATTCGCCAGCGAATGCTATGCTAGTAAGAAGCACCATGGCTAGGACAAGAATCTTTTTCATTTGTTTCTCCTTTTTAAATCCGGTAGACCAAAATCGACATCAAAATTTGCTTTAGTTCGATTAAAGTAGCCGAATTTTATATTCTTTTTCTTCTTTTTTATAAGTTTCAGGAGGTTCTTTACGCCAAGAATCTCCTCTTTCTTAAATCTCAATTTCGAAAATAGGAAGTCAGGATCAATATTCAAGTTACGAAGTTGGATAAGGTTTATGTCGTATGCGTTAAGAAAATCCAACATAGTCTCCGCTTCACTCTCTCTGTCATTAACACCCGGAATAGTGAGTAGATTCAGAGAGGTGTATACATTATATTTATTAGCCAGCTCTATACTCTTAAGAACGTCATCAAGTGAATAGCCTTGCGGCTGATAATAACTTTCATACGTAGAGTGTACCACAGAATTAAGGCTTACTCTTATACTGTCAATACCAGCATCAAAAAGCATTTTCATTTTCTCTGGATTGCTACAATTAGAGTTAAAGTTGACTGTGAGGTCAGGGGCTTTCTTTTTTATAACTTTGACAGCTTTCGCTATGGTGTCAGCAGTGACGATAGGGTCACCTTCACAACCTTGCCCAAAGCTGACGATAGGCTCTTCTGCGACCTCGTAGTGGTTTAGTGCAACCTCTACTATTTCATTTACACGTGGAATAAATTTTATTCTGTCTTGTGGTGATATCATCTTTTCATCTTCTTTAAGTGATATACAACCGAGACATCTACTGTTGCAAGTAGGTGCTGTAGGTAGTGGACATTCCCACCTTCCTATAAAAGCGTTTTTTGCAGCTGTGCAATGATATTCTAAGGCACAGTGTGATAGTTGCTTGTATAGTCTGTTGCCAGGTGATTTCTCGAGTCTTTCGTTAACAACAGCGGAGAATTTATCAGTGTAATCGAAATTTTTTGGGTTCCACTTAGAGTCGTCATCAACCTTTATAGCTGGGACAACAAACTTGCCGTTTAACCAACCGACAGCAGTGTATGCGTACATCGGGAGGACTGTGTCGCTAAGCTTTTTGTATGCAGGCATAAAGAGCCTCAGGTAGCCAGGATCTAGGAACGCACTCACAGCGTAACCGCCAGTGAATACTTCCATACCTGCTGTGTCAGGGTTATATGCATGTGGATGTGTATCAGGGATGAAATAAAGTCTAGAACTAGCAGGTAGTTCTATGAGTTCGATTTCGTATGGGACAAAATTGTAATTCTCACTCCTGACTGTCATTTTCAGGTGTGGGTGGTCATATATATTTCCTTGCCTATCTGCAAAGAGCATATTTGGTATTTCGTACATTGCTTACCTTGGTTCATCGTTTGTGGAATGATAATATACTACAATTCTTTAAGTCAAGGTTATTAAACGAACATTGGTAATTTATACCTCTTTTTCTCCCTTGGCTGCGATGACTTTGTTCCTTCCGCTCTCTTTTGCTTCATAAAGTGCTTCATCAGCACGATTAAGGAATAAGGTTACAGTCTCACCGAATTGATAACATGCGACACCTATACTTATGGTAATATGATCGACAATATTGAACTGAGTCTCTTCGATAGTAGAGCGAATCTTTTCAGCCAGAATTGTTGCATTCTGAAGGTCAATCTGGACAGCTACAATAAGGAATTCTTCGCCACCCCAACGCCCTGCAAAATCAGTTCCACGGATGCTTTTTTGCAATATTTCAGAGACGTTAACTAGCACATCATCACCGACTTGATGTCCAAAATTATCATTTACCTTTTTAAAGAAATCAATATCAAGCAGAAGGACACAAAACTCAGTATTATATCTATTGAATCTGTTAATCTCGGCACTAAGAATAGCGTCTATCTTGCGCCTATTGTAGAGTCCTGTAAGGCTGTCAGTGACGGACATTTTTTCAATTATTTTTCTAGCTGTAATGTCTTGAGCTACAGATGTGTAAGCGATAATCTCACCTTTGTGATTTATCTCTGGCGTTATAATCTGAGATATCCAAAATTCCTGTCCAGATTTTGAGAGATCTTGCATCTCACCTGTCCATACTGTACCTCGAGAGATTGTATTCCACATGTCTTTATAGTGTTCAGCAGGGGTCTCTGGGTGTTTTAAAAAATTATGATTTTTACCAATAACTTCATGTTTTTGATATCCAGTTATCTCTAGAAATTTTGAGCTGATATCAGTTATAACCCCATTCTTATCAGTTTGCGATGTTGCGATATTTCTATCTATAATATTAGTGTACTTTTTTATCTCATCGTAAGCGTCGACTATGGTAGCCTGGAGCTTAGACGGAATGAAAGATGCCAACCATGAAAGAGGTACAGACACTATAAGGACTATACCAGCGATAAGCAGCGCAGTTACGACATTACTCATTTTTAATTTGCTGATTATTTCACTCTTTGGAACCATCAGGATTCTCATCCCTTCTCTATTGCGAAACATGTCAGCGTAGGAGAACATATATAATCCCTGTTTGCTAATACTGCTATTAGAAAGTAGCTCTTTGTATCTATTAGGGAAAATTTTATGGATTTTTGGTTTATTTTCTAAGTATCTGCTCCATGAGAGATCAGGTTCTGGGTTTACAATTATTTCGCCATCTTTATCTATCAAGTATATGTGAAAATTTTGTGAGGTTGTGAGGACATCAAGGAGATTGTCCATTATTACATTGGCAATTAGAATGCCCTGAAATTTATTATTTAAAATAAGTGGGGTAGCAACTCTGAAAGTCGGTTTATAGGGTACCTAAATTTGACCGTGCTCGACATTAAGGTCGATATTGGAGTGCCAGAAGGCGTTATTGATTATCTGTGATGCCTCTTTGAAATAGTACCTGTTTGCCTTGTTTTGCATTTTGTCAGCAGGGATAATCATGAGAGCAGGTGATTTTTTGTCACGATCTATACGAACTTTTTCAAATCCTTGTGTGTCTATAAATCTGAGTTGCATAAGGTCTTTATTAGAGTAGGTGAGTGAATAGAATAAACTGTTTAAGTTCTCTCTATCATCTTCGTTACCTGTTTCGATATATTTTTTTGATAGGTCATTATTTGCAATAGAGAGCAGAAGCATCTCTATCTGAGAAACATAATCCTTGATATACTGTCTTTTCGAGTGAGACTCTGCCACAGCTCTTGTCTGGAGTTGTTTTTCAATATCGGTGTATCTAACTTGATAATTAATGAATGATGTCAACAAAGCTACTATGATACCAAAAGCAAGGAAATATATTGCAAACAATAGGTAGTATCTTTTCTTAGTAATGATCTGTCTTTCCATACGACCCCTCCTTGAAATTAAAAAAATCAACAAGAAATATTATATATTAAAAATTATACTCTGTTTTATGATTATTTCATATAATATTTTAATAATAGTTACTAAATCAGGTTGTTTTTTGCATATTTATAAAGATATAATGACGACAAAAGGGGAAACCCTAATTGTATTACCATATATAACAATATAATAAATGTTTAAGGAGATTCAAATGACTGATATCATTGATGTGTTTGCCAGGGAAGTGCTCGATTCTAGAGGAAACCCAACTGTTGAAGTTGAGGTTGTTACAAGTGGTGGCGTATTAGGACGTGCTATTGTTCCTTCTGGTGCTTCAACTGGTGAGTACGAGGCTGTTGAACTTCGTGACGGCGATAAAGAGAGATATCTAGGTAAAGGTGTTCTTCAAGCGGTTCAGAATGTTAACGATATAATTGCTCCTGAGCTCGAAGGTATAGACGTTACAGAGCAGAAGATGATCGACGAATTACTTGTCCAGATGGATGGCACAAAAAACAAAGGAAAGATCGGTGCAAATGCTATACTTGGTGTTTCACTCGCTTGTGCAAAGGCTGCTGCTGAGTCTTGTGGTCTTCCTCTTTACAAATATATAGGCGGAACTTTCGCTAGTACTATCCCTGCTCCAATGATGAACATCATCAACGGTGGCGAGCATGCTGATAACAACGTAGATATTCAGGAATTCATGATCATGCCACTCGGTGCTCCATCTTTCCGTGAAGCTCTCAGAATGGGTGTTGAGGTTTTCCACACACTTAAAGGCGTTCTTAAAGCGAAGGGGATGAACACAGCTGTTGGCGACGAGGGTGGATTCGCTCCTAACCTTGGCTCTAACGAAGAGGCTATCGAAGTTATCCTTGAGGCTATCGAAAAGGCTGGCTACAAAGCTGGTTCTGATATTTATATCGCTATCGATGCAGCTTCATCTGAGTTCTACGACAAAGAGAAAAACATTTATGTTCTTGGTGCTGAAGCTGAGCCAGAGAAGACATCTGCTCAGATGGTAGACTACTACAAATATCTTGTTGAAAAATACCCAATCATTTCTATCGAGGATGGTCTCGATGAAAACGACTGGGCTGGCTGGAAGCTTCTTAATGAAGCTATCGGCGATAAATGTCAGCTTGTTGGTGACGACCTTTTCGTTACAAACACTGAGAGACTCGTTCGTGGGATTAAAGAGGGTGTTGCTAACTCTATCCTTGTTAAGCTCAACCAAATCGGTACTCTTACTGAGACTCTTGATGCTATCCAGACAGCTAAAGAGGCTGGCTTTACATGTGTTATCTCTCACCGTTCAGGCGAGTCAGAAGATACAACTATCGCAGACCTCGCAGTTGCTGTTAACGCTGGTCAGATAAAGACTGGTTCTGCTTGTAGAACTGACAGAATAGCAAAATACAACAAGCTCCTCAGAATAGAAGAAGAGCTTTTAGAGCAAGCTGAATACAAAGGTCTTGGTGCTTTCTACAACTTGAAAAAGTAACAAAGCGCATACAGAGTCATTCTGAACGGAGTGAAGAATTCTGAATTAGTTGGGATCATTTGTTTACACTCAGGATGGCAAAAGATAATTATGATTAATATAAGGGGGGCTTAGTTGCCCCCTTTTTGAATATAGGAGTTTTAGATGTCGCTAGAAAAAAAGATGGCAGAGCTTATCTGCAACTACTCTCTCGGTTTGAAAGAGGGTGATGTTTTTTTAGTACGTGCAGAGACTGTCTCTGAACCTCTCGTGAAAGAATTTGTGAAGCAATCATTAGAGCTTGGAGCTCATCCAATACTTAGGATGATGGTGTCTGAGCAACAGGCAATCTTTTATAAATATGCTAGTGAGAAACAACTTGAGTTTATCCCTGCATCAGTGATGGCAGACGCAGAGAACATCACTGCACAGGTATATATAGATAGTACTGACAATACAAAACAGCTCACTAACGCTGACAAATCAAAAATGGCTACCTATGCAAAGACCATGCGTAAGGTACGTGATGTGCTTATGGATAGAGAGTCTAAGGGCGAATTTCGCTGGTCGCTCTGTCCGTATCCAACACAGGCTATGGCACAGGACGCAGAGATGTCACTCGATGAGTACACAGAATTCGTTTTCAATGCTTGCAAGCTGAACGAAGCTGACCCTGTTGCGGCTTGGAACAAGGTTGATAAATTCCAAAACCAAGTAGTTGATATCCTCACTGGCACTAAAGAGATACGCATCGAAGGTCATAAGACTGACATCACCTTCAATGTTGCTGATAGAAAATGGATTAACTGCAACGGGCATCACAATATGCCTGATGGTGAAGTCTTCACTAGCCCTGTCGAAGATGGTGTAAATGGTCAGATATTCTTCGATCTACCAACATCTTATATGGGTGTTGAAGCTGGTGGCATCATGCTTAAGATTGAAAACGGCAAAATAATGGAAGCATCAGCTGAGAAGGGTGATGATTTCCTCCAGTCTGTGCTTGATACTGATGAAGGCTCAAGGCTTATTGGTGAGATCGCATTTGGACTTAATGATAACATTACAAAACCTACTAAGAACATTCTCTTCGATGAAAAGATAGGTCGCACTATACATATGGCAGTTGGAGCTAGTTACCCTGAGGCTGGGGGCAAAAACAAATCTGGTATCCACTGGGATATGATAAAATCTATGAGTGATGGTAAGGTTTATGCTGACGGTGTACAGATATATAGTGAAGGCAAATTTCACGGGATTTAATGTTACTGTAAAAAACATAGAAGAATTATAAAGATACTTAATTTATGAGGTGTTCACAATACCTTGATATATGAAATAGTTTATGATTTAATACTAATATACACAAGTTTACGTTTAGGATATTTAAATGATTTCATTGTCGAAGAAGGTGTTGATAACTTTTGGGGTTATCTACATCGTTATGTCTTTTGCTATCGCAGCTATTGTTAATCACCACATGAAAAATCAGGTGATTGAGCACTCATCTCAAAAGGCACAGATGATCATCGATAGAACTGTTGCTATACATGAATATTTAGCCAAAGAGTTGCGCCCTGCGGTAACTTCTAAACTATCACAGTTAGGTTCTGATAAAGATTATTTTGACCCTAGATGGATGTCTGGTGGGTACATTTCTAGAAACATTAATACGAAATATTCCGCCAGCAACATTGAGGGCGTAGATTATGGTTATAAGATGTTTTCGGTCAATGCTAGAGCTGAAGAGAGTGAAGCAGATGATTATGAACGTAAAGTATATGAAGAGTTTACCTCTAATCCTGATAAGTCATTGAAAGAAGAGATTCGCATTATAGATGGTAAAGAGTTTTTTGTAGTATATAAAAGGAACGTACTTTTCGTTAAAGGCTGTATGAAATGCCATAGCGAACCAGCAAAAGCACCTCAAGAGCTTATCAAGTATTACGGAGATCAAAAGGGCTTTCATAGAGATGTTGGTGAGATATCTGCTATTTTATCAATAAGAATTCCTATGGATAAGCAGCTAAATGTTGCACACAAGCGTGCTTTACAAATATCAACATCCTTGATAGCATTATTTGTCATTATGTTATTAATACAGTACATTTACATCCGTTTTAGTATTACTAATCCTATTTCCAGCATCGCTAAAAAAATGAAAGATGTGTCTTTGGATAATTCTAAGCTTGGAGAACAACTTCCTAGTTATAATCATTACGAATATAACGAGCTGGCAACAGCTTTTAACTCTATGTCATTAACATTGAAAGATATGACAGAGGATCTTCAGCAAAAGGTCGATGATAAAACAAAAGAATTATTAGATATTAATGCCAGCCTTGAAAATATGGTACTTGGAGAGATTGATAAAAGATTATCGACTGAGAGAAAATTATTATATCAGAAGAGGTTTGCTGATATTGGGCAAATGATAGAATCGGTTGCTCATCAGTGGCGTCAACCGCTGAATTCGATGAGTCTTATTAATCAAGACCTTTATAATACTGTTGACAAGGGGGGGGTGGATAAAGATTATCTCAATGAATATAAAGTAATCACAGAAAACATTATTATGCACATGGAAGAGACTATCCAAGATTTTAAGCAATATTTCTCTGGTAATAAAGAGCTGACAAGGTTTGATCTTTACGACTGTGTTACTGCTATATATCGCATTACAAAAAGTCAATTACTTAAGAATAATATAAATTTATTTTTGGAATGGACAGTTGATGACGTCGAAAACTCTATGAATATGAGTGAGATAAGTAAGGGTATGGAAAAACCAAATATTCTTATCAAAGGTATAGAGAGTGATATTAAACAGGTATTAATGAATTTGATTCAAAACTCAAAAGATGAATTCAAGAAAATAGACGGTGAAACGTGTGATATTAAGAAAACTATTATTATTAAACTTGTCCAAACTGACAATACAGTAGTTATATATTTTAAAGATAATGCTGGCGGGATACCTGAAAGTATAATAGAAAAAGTTTTTGACCCATACTTTACGACTAAATCTGATGGAGAAGGTAGCGGTATTGGGCTTCAGATGTCGAAAAATATAATTAATGATGTGTTTTCTGGGTCCATCGTTGTATACAATGAAGATGATGGAGCTGTATTTAAAGTTACAATCCCAGTTTTATAGGTGTAATATTGATTTATGGAGGCGGTATTGATGAATAATCTTAAAGTTCTCTATGTAGAGGATGATTCTTTAACTCGTATGATGATGAAGAAACAATTAAAAGACTTATTTGGGACATTTAATGATGCTGAAAATGGTTCCGTAGGTCTTGAAAAGTTCAAATCTATGAAACCTGATGTCATTGTGACAGATATTTCTATGCAAGTTATGAATGGCTATGAGATGATCAAATGTATCAGAGAGCTTGATGATAACGTAAAGATAATCGTTACAACCGCCCATACTGAACACGATGACAAACTTACTGGTTGCACTATAATTAGGAAACCTATCAATATCTCAGAACTTATCAAATCAATTCACTAAATTAACATATTTCATTTAATTGAAGTTACGGGATATTAGTGCTATTTTCATTCAATAAAGCTTTGTTCTCTTTTAAAATTGAGGTCTTTATGAATAAAAATACTGGTGTGCCAAAAGTTAATTTTCGTGCACTTAGAATGGTTGATGATAAACTATCTAACGAACAACAATCCTATATTAAAAATCTTACTAAACTTTATAACGATAAAACAAACTTGTCAAAAGAATGTGTAGCGTCCAGCAAGGGGCAACTATGCGATTGGATCAATTCGCTCAGCTTTAAACTCAGCCTGAAAGAGATGATATATCCTATTATATCCCAGTCTTCATCTGGAGCTCATTTTCAAGATATCGACGGTAATGACTATGTAGATATAAGCATGGGATATGGGTCGGTCTTCCTCGGGCATAACCCACAATATCAGAAAGAAGCTATAAAAGACCAGCTAGAGCTAGGTTACGAGTTGGGACCACAACTTAAGCTTAATTCAGAGGTGGCTGAACTTGTTTGTGAGCTGACAGGGGTAGATAGAGTCGCGTTTTGCAACTCTGGCTCAGAGGCTATAATGATGGCTATCAGAATAGCAAGAGCTGTTACAGGCAAGAAGAAAGTATTTATATTTCGTAATTCATTTCATGGTACTTTCGATGGTGTCCTAGGCTTTACAAATAGCGATGGCACTTTTCCTATTTCACCCGGAACAACTAATGGGACAATAGAGGATTTAGAGGTGTTAGAGTATGGCACAGCCGAGGCTTACGACCGTATAAAAGAGTGCATAGACGAGTGTGCCGCTGTTTTGGTCGAGCCTGTTCAAAGCCGAAAACCAGATCTCAGACCTGTAGATTTTCTAACAAAGGTAAGAGATCTAACTAGAGAGAATAAGGCGGCTCTTATCTTTGATGAGGTTGTGACAGGATTCAGACTGCACTCCGGTGGTGCTCAAGATCTATTTAAAATTAAAGCTGATTTGGTTATATATGGGAAATCTTTTGGTAATGGTATGCCTATCAGTGCTGTAGCTGGCCGAAGCGAATATATGGACGCTATCGACGGTGGAGACTGGAGCTTCGGAGATTCGTCCATCCCAGAGACAGATGTGATATTCTATGCTGGGACATTCTTTAAACACCCACTAAGTATGGCGGCAGCGAAAGCAGTGCTAAAAGAGCTAAAATCAACAGGTAATACACACCAAGATAGGGCAGGGGAGCTAACTAAAAGATTATGTGAGACTCTCAACGAGTATTTCATAACAGAAAAGATACCTATAGAAATAAAGTATTATGGGTCTATGTTTAGGTTTGAAAGTTTTGGCGAATACGCTCTTAGCTTAGAACCAATAGAGCTGGAACTTATGTTTTTTAATATGATCCTACGTGGTGTTTATACTTGGGAGAGGCGAATATGTTATCTTTCAGCAGCACACACACAGGCAGATATAGATATAATAATTAATGCAGTAAAAGAGAGCATCACTGAGCTTCGTGCCGGTGGTTTTGCTTTCAGAGGATAGGAGATAATTATGGAACGCAAAAGAGTAAAAGAGCTATTACATACAGATGAACAATTTGCAGGGATAAAGATTCAAGGCTGGGTCAGAAGCAAAAGGGAATCGAAGACTTTTTCGTTCCTTGAGGTTAATGACGGCTCATGTCTGAAGAATCTGCAAGTCATAGCTGACGAAACTATAGAGACTTATGAAGCTCTCAAAGATGTCAATACTGGTGCGTCAGTTGAGATAGAGGGAGACCTAGTAGAATCCCCGGGTAAAGGGCAGAAATGGGAGCTTAAGGCAACATCCGTAAAGATGGTAGGCTACGCTGACCCTGAGACTTATCCTCTACAGAAGAAGCGTCACACCGACGAATTTTTGAGACAGATATCCCACCTTCGTCCTAGAAGCAATAAGTATAGCGCAATATTCAGACTAAGATCAGAGGCATCATTTGCTGTTCATCAGTTCTTTCGTGAGATAGGATTCTTTTATGTGCACACCCCTATTGTGACAGGTTCTGACTGTGAGGGAGCTGGGCAGATGTTTAGAGTTACCACTATGGAAGACACTACAAAACCAGCGGCTGAGGATTTCTTTGGAAAGGCCGCATATCTGACTGTTTCTGGTCAACTTAATGTTGAGAACTATGCATGTTCGCTAGGTAATGTTTATACTTTTGGACCTACGTTTAGAGCGGAAAATTCTAACACTCCACGCCATGCGGCAGAGTTTTGGATGATAGAACCAGAGGTCGCTTTCGCTGATATACACGACAATATGAGCCTTGCAGAAGACTTTGTGAAATATCTGATCCAGTTTCTTATGGATAATTGCCGAGAAGACCTCGAGCTATTCTTTAACTTTGTTGATAAAGGGCTTGAGGAGAAGCTTAAACATGTGTTAGCGAGTGATTTTGCTCGTATAGAATATAGAGAGGCGATTAAGATACTAGAAGCGTCAGGGGAGAAGTTTGAGTACCCTGTGAGCTTTGGTGTTGATATGCAGACAGAGCACGAGAGATACCTTGCAGAGCAGTATTTCAAGAAGCCTGTTTTTGTATATAATTACCCTAAAACGATTAAACCATTTTATATGCGTCAGAATGATGATGGCGAGACAGTTGCCGCTATGGACTTGCTATTGCCACACGTTGGCGAGCTTGTTGGTGGTAGTCAGCGTGAAGATAGACTTGATGTTTTAGAGGCTGCCATCGAGAAGATGGGGCTAGATATGGAAGAATACTGGTGGTACGCAGAGCTTAGAAAGTATGGTTCAGTTCCGCACTCTGGCTTTGGGCTTGGCTTTGAACGCTTTTTGATGTTCGTTACTGGTGTTTCAAATATCAGAGACGTAATACCATTTGCGAGGACACCAAAGAATTTAGACTTTTAGTCCTCTATTGGGAATCTAATAGTAAATTTTGCTCCAGTGGGGGTATTTTCGGCAGAAACTGTTCCGTTAAAGCTTTCTGTAATTATTTTTTTGCATACAGTGAGTCCAATACCACTTGAACTTTGTTCGCTACTGCTGATGAAGGTTTCAAATAGCTTTTCAGGTAACAGCTCTTCAGGGATGCCTGTGCCATTATCCTCAATAGTTATGATAACTTCTGCCCCTTTAGTGTCAGCTATGATGCTAATGATGCGGTGGTCACTCCCTTTGTCTATGAGAACTTCTTTAGCATTGTTTAGGATTATGAGAAGAGCGTGTTTCAGCTCAGTTGGTTTTGCTATTAATGAAACGTCAGTCTTTGTCTCTGTCTCCAAGTGTATCGTGTGTGCTATCAGGACTGGTGTGTAAAGGCGAGATAGCTCTGAAAGTAATTCAGAAATCATAAATTGCTTAGTCTCTGAATTTCCAGAATATACTTCTCTGAAATCCTCTATTGTAGAGTCCATCTGCTTGATTTGTTTTTCTATTATAAGAGCTGATTCTATGATTTCTTGTGCAAGAGATGTAGCCTTTATCTCGATAGGCGAGAAAGACTCAAGAATGTTTTGGCATTCAATGGAGATAACGTTGAGTGGTTGAACCCATTGGTGCTTAGCGGAAACAAACATGTCCCCAAACTCTGTCGATCTAGATTTTCTCATTAATATCATATCTTGCTCGACTTTCTGAGACATTATATCGTTATATTCAGCCATGGATTTCTTAACTTTTCGGGATAGAGTTATAACCCATAATAATAGGATAGCTACTATCCCTAAAAAGATAGTGACTATTTTTGTTATTAAGACATAGCTCAGATTTTGCTCTATGGTTACAAGTGTCCACTTATCAATAATTTTTTCTTTGGTGGATTTAGGTATAACATTCAATGCTTTTTGTATACTGGAGTGGAGATAATGTTGTTTTTTTTGGACTCAAATAGAGAAGGATACGGTATAAGGTGTTATCCCTGATACATGAAATCTTGCACCTGGTTTTTTTTGCAAAAGTGAACCAACAGATAACCATGAACCGATAAAAGCATAGACTTCTCAATCCATAACCTTCTGAATACCTTCTGCTGGATTTAAAACTTCTATAACATCAAACATTGGGTGTCTGGTTTTTAATATATTTGTATGGGTAGAGTTTTTGACAGTCGTAATCTTCTTATTATTTAATGAATCCATATTTTGGGTGAAAGCTATTGATTCGTCTGTGACTATTACTAATGGAGATTTTATGTATGGTGAGGTTACAAGAGCTTTTGATTTAATCTCTGTATTGTAGTTGATGAGAGATAGTATATCTAGCTCACCTTTAGCAAAAGCCATTTTCATAGCTCCTATACTATCGAATTTGACATAGGTTGGGGTGATTCCAAGATGCTGTACTATGATTGACATAATCTCTGGTGCTATACCTTGGAACTGATCATCTTTATAAAAACTGAGTGGATTTATGTTTGAAAGAACTCCTATTGTAAATTCTTTTTTTGCTTGAAGATAGGCTAGCTCTGTCTTAGTAAGGTTAGTTAAAGACTGTTCTGAATCGTTTAATGTCATCCAGTTATTTTTTAAGATTTCTATCGCATCGTTTGGGATACTATCAATAGCTTTATTAATGATTTCTAACAATATTTTTTGATCTTTCTTAAGTGCTATATGATATTCAGAACTGGCATCGTTAATACTGAATGCTATCTTTATATTTTTAATAAAATTACTGTCGACTAGGTGAGTGACTTCACTCAATACCCCAAAACCATAGTCAACTTCGCCAATAGAGGTTTTAAAAAGAGCATTTTGTGTCGACTCAACAGGGACTAGAATTATATCAGGGTAATCTTTTTCTAGTTTTTTAAAGAATGCTGCACTCTCTTTAATTGCTACACGTTTACCTTTTAGCTGTTCTAAAGAGGCTATTATAGGTGAATCGTTATTAGTGAATATTATGCTAGGAATCTGCAAATATGGTTTTGAGAAGTTAAGATATTCTGTCCTTTCTTTGTTTATAGCAGCTCCTATAAGCCCGTTGATTTCCCCATTTTTAGCGAGAGCTTGTACATCTCCCCACTTTTCTTGAAC
The DNA here is from genome assembly GCA_002869185.1 of Denitrovibrio sp. Taxonomy (GTDB): domain Bacteria; phylum Chrysiogenota; class Deferribacteres; order Deferribacterales; family Geovibrionaceae; genus Denitrovibrio. The sequence goes on from PKTN01000004.1 coordinate 398,224, forward strand.
TACTCTGATATTCAAGCCTGGAATCTTAAGACATATAAGCTTTAAGATATCTGCATCAAAGCCTGTGTGGTTACCTTGGTTATCTTTGAAATCCATAGGTGGCCAAAAGGTATCGGCACCTAAAGTGATTAGTGGGTTACCCTTTATCCACTCTTGCTCAATTTGAGTTAATTGTATTGAAGATATTTCTGTAGCATAACTACCTGTGGAATATAGAAAGATCGCTATAATAAAAAGTAATTTTTTGATTGTTTTCATAAAATACTCGTTGTTTTGTTTATAGATTAAATATAACACAGCAAATAAAAAAAGTTTGTGCTTTTATTGACTTTATGAAAATTATCTTAGTTTTTTCTATGACTTGAGTTTTGCACATTGACGTGCGTTTCATTAACTGATAAAAGATTAATACTTAAGTCAAACTGAGTGGAGTTGCTTGATGCACTTTGCTCGATAGTAAAAACGGATGTGATGAGCCGACAGCTTGTTGGTAGAGGATGTTTTACAGTCTCGCTGACAAGTTTACTTAAGTTATTCCCGGGGATGACGAGACGGATGTGAACTGTTTCGTCATCAAATCCCTCTTGGGATTTTAAAGTTACAATAAAGATGTTAGAAATAAACGTTATCCTTAGCCCGGATGGCGTAGGTTATTAGATGCAAGTGGACTTACTCGCTTGCGAGTGGCGAACTTGTTTCGTCATCAAATCCCTTTTTGGGATTTTAATGTTACGATGAAGATGTTAGAAATAAACGTTATCCTTAGCCCGGATGGCGGAATTTGGTAGACGCAAGGGACTTAAAATCCCTCGAGATTTAATCTTGTGCGGGTTCAAGTCCCGCTCCGGGCATATGAAAGGCATACTCTTTATAGGGTGTGCCTTTTTGTATTATGGGGTTTGAACGGCTGTGAACGACTACCGAATAGAGAGGATAAACCGACACGATGTCGGCGTCAATGATCAGCAAAAGTCTTGAGAATATTATTTAGGATATAGTCGACAATCTAAATTTATAAATAAAAAAATGTGCAAAAAAAAGGGGGAGCATAAGCTCCCCCATAATAATATATTTAAATATTATTAATGTTTATTTTAGTCCGCCTGATGTAAATTCAGGATAAGCCTCTACACCGCATTCTGCGATATCAGCCCCTTCGTACTCTTCCTCTTCAGTGATTCTGATACCCATAAGCATCTTAAGGATAAACCAAACTATAGATGATGTAATGAATACCCATACGAAAATAGTAAGAGCTCCAGTGAACTGTCCACCGAAAGTTGCATCTGCATCTGTAAATGGAACTACCATTACACCGAAGAAACCGCATACTCCGTGAACAGAGATAGCACCAACAGGGTCATCAAGTTTCATGCGATCTATTCCGAGAATTGCGAACACAACTATAATACCAGCAATAGCACCGATAATTGTTGCTGTAAGAGGTGTTGGGTCTGCAGGTTCTGCTGTAATTGCAACAAGACCAGCAAGAGCACCGTTGAGTAGCATAGTAATATCAGCTTTCTTAAATAGGATTTGTGCAACTATAAGAGCAGAAATTGCACCACCAGCAGCAGCTGCATTAGTATTTAAAAAGACGTTTGCGACTTCATTTGCAACTTCCATTCCACCAAGTTTGAGAGTGGAACCACCGTTGAATCCAAACCAACCCATCCAGAGGATGAATGTTCCGAGTGCAGCAAGTGGTAGGTTAGCACCTGGGATCGCATTTATTTTACCATCTTTGGTGTATTTTCCTTTTCTTGCACCGAGGAAAAGAACACCTGATAAAGCAGCAGCAGCACCAGCCATATGTACAATACCTGATCCAGCATAGTCGCTGTAATTAAGGGAGAACATACCAAATACTTCTTGACCGCCCCATGTCCATGCGCCTTCCATAGGATAGATAACACCTGTCATAACAACAGCAAAGAGAAGAAATGCCCAAAGTTTCATTCTTTCAGCAACAGCACCAGAAACGATAGACATTGCTGCACCAACAAAAACTACCTGAAAAAAGAAGTCAGATGCGCCAGCGTATACTGAGTCACCGTCAAATCCATTTGCAACAGATGCTGCAAGAGCAGCTTCTTTGCTAAATGTGGCAACTGTTTCAACGCCAGAAAGAAAAATACCGCCACCATACATAAACTGGTATCCACATACTAAATACATAACACTAGCTATTGCATATAGTGCCACGTTTTTTGTAAGAATTTCTGTTGTGTTTTTAGCTCTTACAAGCCCTGATTCCAACATGGCAAACCCTGCTGCCATCCACATTACTAATGCTCCACAAATTAAAAAATAAAATGTATCGAGCGCAAACTGTAGTTCAAAAATCTGATTTTCCATTATATCCTCCTAGCTAAGTGCGTCTGTACCGATTTCACCGGTACGTATTCTTATGGCTTCAGCGACATCAAGAACAAAAACTTTTCCGTCCCCAATCTTTCCTGTTTTAGCAGCTTCAGAAATTACTTTCATACAATCAGCTACGCTATCGTCGTTTACAGCAATCTCAAGCATAACTTTTGGTACGAAATCAATTTGATATTCTGCTCCACGGTAAAGTTCATGGTGCCCTTTTTGCCTTCCGTAACCTTTTACTTCAAAGATTGTCATGCCTGAAATCCCAAACTCGTTAAGTGCTTCTTTCACTTCATCGATCCGAGATGGTTTAATTATAGCCTTGATCAGTTTCATGCAAAACTCCTGTTGGTTATTTGTGTATTATCAAGCAATCAGTGTGCCATTTTTGTAAAATCCTTATAGTATAGGAAAAATGGATTATTGTTGTGATTTGGTGGATATATATTGATTAAGTTTTAATCAAACAAGTTAATTAATGTTTAAAGAAACACCAACTTTTAGCTTGATTAGAAACGCTTAGTGTTAGGGAACATATAAGGCATTCTATACAGTTGTATCTATCAATGCAGACACACCCATATAAGTCTTTTCATCTTCTCTTGTGACAGTCTAGCTCAAGCTGTTGATAAGAAAGAGACCTAATGATTTAGGAATAGTTATTAAAATATATGCGAAATGATTAAATATTGTTCAGTTATATGGAGATGTGAAAAATATCTCTAAATGGTTAATAATAAAGTCTTTTGAAAGGATGAGAATTATTATTCCTCTTGAGATTCTATAAATGCAGGTAACAATATTTTAAATACAGTGCCACCATTTATGTTTTCGAACTCAATTTTACCATCCATGAATTCCTCAATGATCGTTTTAGACATGTATAGACCTAGACCGGTACCCTTGCCCTCGTCTCTAGTTGAAAAGTATGGATCAAAGATTTTATCTTTAATCTCTTCATTTATGCCACCACCATTGTCACTTATAGATATAGTTACTTTATCTTTATTACCCTGTAAATCAATATGGATATTACCTGAATAATTTCCCATTTCTTTCTTTTTTTCTTCGATAGCATCCATAGAGTTATTAATAATGTTGAGCATGACTTGTTTGAACTCACTTCTAAAACCTTTAATTTTAGTCAAATGATAATCGCAATCTGGTGTCTCTATAGCATTGCCACATGCAAATGTTTTATATTCACATGTACAGGTAAGCTGAAGTGTAATATTGTGAGAAATGTATTGAGACTGACTTAAGCTTATGATTGTTATAATTTCATGAATTATATCAAAACTATCTTCTTGATCGTGTGGTTTGAAAAAGAGTCTGAATTCATCAATAGTATTGCTAAGATTTTCTATCATAAGCATACAATCATTTTGAAACTCAATTAAATATTCTTCATTAAGGTCACCAGAAGTAAATGAATCATTTACATCTTGGATGTATAATCCTAAAGCATTTAGCGGTTGTCTCCAGTGATGTGCAATAGAATTGATCATTCTGCCCATGTCAGCAAGTTTTTTCTGATGATGCAGAAGCTCTTCTGTTCTTCTGTTTTTACTTATCTCACTTTGAACTTGTGATTGCAAACTCTTGTTAAGTATGTTTAATTCTTCATTTGTCTTCATCAATTCTGTAGAGTCATGGTATATCGTAACTAAGTTTTCATCACTGATTTTAAAAATAAAGTTTTCGACCCACTGAGAAACCTTATCATCTTTGTAAAATATCATTGGATAATGGTTTGCTTCTCCATTTTCCCAAGTTTTTTGAAAAGCTAGAAATAGGTCTGTTCCGATTACAGAAGGGAAAACTTCAGTAAGTCTCTTACCCACTACATTATCTTTACTTATATTGCTATGGATCTCTCCGCTTGGATTGATATCTTGAAATATGAAGTCTTCGCCGTCATTATATGGTTCGTAGACCGCCACTCCGTCTAACATGTTTTCAAATAATATTTTAAACTTTTCATCATTTTTTCTTGATTCTTCGAGTTTTGAAATAGTGAGAGTCAGTTCTTCGTTTGTTTTAATTTGTTTGTTTTCAATAATTTCCAATTCAGATAATATCTTTTTTCTATAGTAGCTGAACGCAAATAAAGTAAGAAATGCTACACCAATGGTGGATACAATTATATATATCTTTATCCATTTAAACATTGCTGTTCTATCAAAGGCGAATAAAAAATATCCTATTGTCTCACCAGAGTAGTCTTTAAAGTCATAATCTCTGGATATTTTATATGTTTTGTCGTTATTGTGAAAATTAAAATCTTCCCCTGTGTACTGCTTATATATTGATTCAAATAGGGTGGGGTTATTGTTTGTATATTCAAAATAGTCATTGATACTTTTATGTTGTGATAACGATTCGAAAGTCGTTATGTGTGGCTTCTTTACTAAAAAACTCATATCTATATTAGCTAAATCCTTTAATCTCTTAATTAAGAAATCTAGACTTATTCCATATTCAAAATTCCCAAGGTATTTGTCTTCGTAATACAGTGGGTATATGATCCTTTGATATATTCCATTTTTACCAATTTCAAAACCACTTATCTTTTGTTGTTTCTTTATGCTTTCTACTAGCATTGGGCGAATATCAGCAAGTGAATCACCATGTTTGTCTGGTTTGTGAAATCTGTAAAATGTTGTTACATCAGGTAAATAGAAATGCATAGTTACTGGAACATTCTCTGATTGTATTTGAAAATACTTGTAATGTGATTGTCCATACTTGATAAGCGAGTCCCTATCTCTATTTTTAAATGCTATTATTACATCAGTATCATTCACTAGTTCGTCAAAACTATTCTCTATTATTTTGTTGATATGATTAGGTATGTGGGTAAGTAATCTTTTTGTAACTTGTAGTTGGTATCTTTCAATGTGCTTCAAGGAGTCTATCTTGCTATAAAGGGAGAATACACCACTCATGGTGAGGATAGAGAAGACAATAATGAATATATGCTTACTTATCTTTTTACTAAAGGAAAATTGTGATGACATTATATTTCCTGCTGCACTTTTATGTATAGTAAGTATATTATACCTTATAAAAACTGTAAGCAAGATCGTAAATGCACATATTTAATTGTTCCTGATGCCGTGTTGCAACAGCAACAATCTATAAACTTAGCTAAGGTTATTTTATATGTAGAAGGGATTGTGTTTTTTATTTGAGCATATCAAGCTTTATCATTTTGTTTCGAAGTGTATTTGTGTGCACTCCCAGAACTTCTGCAGCACCGCCAGCACCGCTTATCTTGCCTGATGTATATTTCAAAACCTTATTTATATGATTTTTTATAACTGTATCTAAGTCATGTATAATATCGGTGAACTTATCTTCATTTGTTGCATCGTTTACATTTTCATTAGGTTGAGATCCTAGTATGCAATTAAATAAAAGTTTTTTGTCGTGATTAAGGATTAGTTCTCTTTCGATAACGTTCTCCATCTCTCGCACATTACCTGGCCAGTCGTAATTTTGTAATTTATTCATAAGTGAGGATGGAACAAGCGGGCACTTCTTTAGTCCTAGTTTTCTAGCTTTTGTACTAATTAAATACTCTACCAAAAGGGGTATATCCTCACGTCTCTCTTTGAGTGGAGGTATTTCTATAGGAAAAACACAGAGCCTATACCATAGATCTTCTCTAAAATGTCCCTTTTTAACCATATTTTCAAGATTTCTATTGGTAGCAGTAACTATCCTCACATCAAGATTTATTGTTTTTTTGCCACCTAATCTTTCAAGCTCTTTGAACTGTAAAAAACGGAGTAATCTAGCCTGTACTACTATAGGTAATTCACCTATTTCATCGAGGAAGAGCGTACCTTTGTTGGCTCTTTCTAGCTTACCAACCTGTAGGCTATTTGCACCCGTAAAGGCTCCTTTTTCGTGCCCAAAGAGTTCGCTGTCAATAAGAGACTCTGGTATTGAACCACAGTTAACCTTTATAAATGGTCCGTTCTTGTAGTTAGAGTTTGTATGAATATAGTTAGCAACTATCTCTTTTCCAACCCCTGTCTCTCCATGTATCAGAACTGTACTATTTAGCACTGAAACTTGAGATATCTGATCTAAAACCTTTTTGACGGAAGCTGATTGACCAATGAACTCATTATTTATGCTCCCTGTTATTTCATTTGAAAGTCTGCGATATTTGCTTTGCAGTTTTAAATGTACTAGAGCGTTAGATACAGCAAGAGAAAATGGGACTGAGATGCTTCTTAAGAGTTCTTTATGTTTATCGGTATATATTTTTTCTTTATAGGATCTAAAAATTAGAAAAGCTAAGATTCCATCGGTAAGTTCAAGTTTAAGAATTAAATCTGAGCTACATGCAAGTTTTAGTCTACTCAAAAACTCACTAGTGGCAGAGTCTGCTTCGGGGATATTATCTAATGAGTTAGCTTCCATAACCCAAACATCTTCACCAAGCTTCTTAAGAAATTCTCTAAAATTAAGTTGTTCAGGAATGAGGATACTATGTTTATCACACTTTTCACCATGAATAGTAGCTGACGCTAGCCTTTTTATCTCGTGATGTTTTTCGTTGAGTACATCTATGTACACTTCATCTATAGGTATGAAGTCTTTCATGTAATCAACAACTTCGACAAGTGCCAAATTGATATCAAGATTACTGCAAATACGCATATTAACATTGTTTACAAAATCAACATTATTCATTTTTTCTCCACATACCAGATATGGTTAATAAAATTGTGTTCACCGTATATGGTAATAATAATGTACCCAATATGGTGAAGATGCAATGGTAAATATTTAAAGTATTTATAATAAAGTATTTTGTGTTGTGGCATGTTACTTGCAATAGGTATGACCAATGAACCCAATGGTTCGAACAGCAAACTGTGAGTTGGCAAGAGGAGGTTAAATATCCAACAAACAGAAGTTTTTTATTTACCTTTTTAAGGAGTGAACATGAAAAGTAAGTCTGCAGTTATAACAAGGAGTTTTTTACTCTTATGTGTATGTTTGACAATACCTTTTTCATTATTTGCAGCAGATTTCAGTGGAAGGCTAAGTTCAGTCGTTAGTTATTACCAAAGTTTTTACAACTACGATGATTCTATGCCTGTTTATCTTTACGGCATGCTAAATGTCAAAGATATCACCGAAGAAGGCCTGTCGTTCAAGTCTTATGCGAGAGCCGCTGATGACGTTAAAAATCAGCAACAAAAACAAAGTAAACTTTACTATGCATATCTTGAGCAGAAAAATATTTTTGGTTCTGTCGACTTTAAACTGGGGAGAAATTATGTATTTACCCCTGCGGGTTCACCGCTTGTCGATGGTTTAGAACTAAAGTACAGACCTTTCAGAAGCTTTAATGTAAAGCTTTTTGGCGGTGGCGACGTCAAACTGAATGACGAATATGATGAAGACGACCAAGTAGCTGGGCTAGAGATTTATGGAGATCTAGCAAGTTTCAGCTATAGTGTAGCCTATCTCAATAAGTGGGATGAAAAAGCTCTAACTAAAGACCTCGCTGGTCTTGAATTGAGTTACAACCATCAAAACCTAATAAGATTATACACTGACCTACAGTACAATCTTCTCTCAGAAAATTTCTCATATGCACTCACAGGTGCTGGCTTTTATCAGCCAAAATGGGATATCACCGTTGAATATTTATATTCATTACCAGTATTTGAATCTACTTCCATATACTCTGTATTTGCAGTTGAAGAGTATGAAGAGCTTTTCACAAGGCTTAGATACAAATTAGATAACGGTATATACACATATGCCTCATTCACAAATGAGTATTATGATGAATACCCAGATGCATACGTATATGAAATAGGAATCAATAAAATTCGTACAGATAAGTTTCAGGGATACCTGACTGGTGTCTACCGTGATGATAGTGGTGACGAAAATAGGGTTGGTATTAAATCCTATATGTCTTACTTCTTTCACAGGTATGCAGTCACAGGTATAGGGCTAAACTATGACGTACTTGAAAAAAGTCAGGATGATGCAGACGACACAACATACGAAAGAGTATGGGTTGACGTTACATCATACCTTAATAAATCAATAAATCTAGAGTTCAAAGTGGAGCGCGTGGCAAGTAATTTGTACGACGACTACTTCACTGGAACAGCTAGAATTAATTACTCATTCTAAGGAGGCACAGATGAGAAATATACTATTTTTTCTTGCTGTCCTGCTCACATTTACTTCGGTAGTTGTGTATGCGGAGTTTAACCACGAAGAGCACCTTGTAATTCTTGAAGGTGAGCCGTGTCAAACTTGCCACCTTGAAGACAGCAAAAATATTGTTCCAGAAATCGAGACCTGTAAAAACTGTCACGAAGACGACTTTCTAAAGGATGTTACTTTTAAACCTACTGTAACACACAGAGACTCCAACTTCGTTTTGGAGCATGGAAGTTTTGTAAGTATTACGAAGTACGATTGTGCTAGTTGCCATGAGCAAGCATCCTGTATTGACTGCCATAAGAATGGAGTACCAGGAGAGATGGGAACAACACTCAGTAAAGAAGCAAGTATGCACAGAAGTGATTTTATAGTAGGACACCCACTAATGGCAAAGCAAGACTCTGAGTCCTGTATGTCATGTCACGAAGTTAATTATTGTTCAGATTGTCACACTCAGTTTGATGACAACCAGCTTGCTGGTTCATCTCACAGGCAAAGCTGGAGTAATTTACTAACCAGTGCAACGGGTATTCCACACGAAAACTTCAGCACATTTTCATGCCAAACTTGCCACCTTGATAGTGTACTTCCTGCCCATGAGTGGTCAAGAGAGCACGCAAGGGAAGCAAGAAAAGATTTGGCTGCATGTCAGACATGTCACTCTGAGGGTGATACCTGTCTTAAATGCCACAGTGCTGTAAATGGTTTACAGGTCAATCCACACCCAGAAAACTGGAATGACATCAAAGATAAATTAGAAAAAGCCAGTGATGGCAGAACATGTCGAAAGTGTCACTAATCACGGAGGTTGATTAAATGAGACGTTTATTTATTACATTTATTATACTAACAACTACAGTCTTCGCTCTAGTAGGCTGTGGCGGCGGCGGATCCTCAGGGTCTGGCGGAGACAGTACAGGAACAGCAACAACAATAGCTGACGCAGCTGTTAATATAGGTATGGACAAGTGTCTAAGCTGTCATATAGACAATATTGGCGACCAAGGAAGAGCTGTAGATGGTAAATTTACTGATGCCTACCGTAAATGGCTTGTTGGTCCTCACGGAAACTTTGAATATAAAGTTCAAGCTGATGACGCGACAGCCAATGAAATAGCTACAGGTTATTATTCATCTAGCAGAGGCGGACGTTACTACTTTACTTATAACCACTATCAGAAAGAATTAAATGATGGTGACGCAATTGCATATGCAAAATATAAAGGTTACCCAATTTTAGCTGATACTGATGACGAATGTAAGGTTTGTCACGGTCCATCAGAGCTATATAATCAGGGTGTTGCAGAACTCCCTATTATTGCAAACATAATCAATGTCTTTGAGCAAAACAAAAGAGGTATAGCACCTGACTGGGAAAACGTTTTAAACACTCAGGATGCTGGGACATACCCTGCTGCTAACGATAAAACACTCGACTGGGCAAATGCTGACCAGAAAGAGCGTCTTGTTATTGGTTGTGAGTCATGTCACGGTGGAGCAAATATGCACCAAGTAGATCCTACTCTGCTCCCTGCTGTTAAACCTGATGCTGCAGCCTGCGCAACATGCCACGGTCCTGACCATCACCACTCTGGTGGCGATATCTATACAGACTATGCGGCATCACCTCACGCTGTTAGTTTAAGTGGAAACACTCATATATCAGCTGATGACGATGGACTTATCTCTAATGCTCGCTGTGCGAAATGTCACACTGACGAAGGCGGAAGAAAGTATAAAGATATAGATGCAGATACATATGCAACTCTTAAGACAAGTTTTGAAAACTTAACAAAGATGACATATGCTGATCTGACTGATATTTCATGTCGCACATGTCACGATGCACATAACCCACATGCATACCTTGAAGATCCTACAGCAGTCGCTGGTGTAATAACACGTTCAGCACAGTTTAATACCTGTACAAACTGCCACCAGTATTTAGACGCAGCTGGTGCACTTAACGAACCTTATCACCAGCCAGTAACAACTAACCACCCATCAGCTAATACTTATGGTGCTTGGAATGAGATTATCAAGGATACTCACTTTGATCTCACAGTTAAAACTACTGCTGAAACTATCCAAGGTTACGTTATTGACCCTTCAGCTACAGATGCTTGTTCAAGATGTCATAATCCACACGGAACTAATGAAATCAATGAGCAGTGGGCTAAATCAGCACACGGTGGTCACATAGCAACAGTTAAAGCTACCGCTCTCGCAGCAGACGAGACAATCGACCTAGAGACTGTAGACGTAACAGAGACAGATGCTGCGGCATGGACTCATTACGACTTCAAAGACGCTGGAAGACAAACATGCCAGAGATGTCACACATCAACTGGCTTCGGAAATTTTGCTGATGACCCTGCTACATATGACCAAACTGCAAACACATTTGTAGCTACTGGCGATCAGAGAGAACTGCTCTATTGTGACGGTTGTCACTCTGATAACACAGGCACACTCAGAGATCCTGGTGCTCCTACAGCAAGTCTTGTTACAACAGCAACAGGTGGAGCTAACCTTTATGACACAACAGCAGATACAGATGCTAACCGTACTGCTCAGCAATTGATAAATGATAGAATAGAAGCTGTTGGCGATCTTGGAAACTCAAATACTTGTATACCATGTCACAGTGGTAGATTCACAGTTGCCACTATCGTAGAGAATGACTACATTGACGACAATAGTCTTGATGGTGACTCTGAAGGTTCAGGTACTCACTATAAAGATACAGCTGGAACACTATTTAGATACTCAGCTTATGAAATGCCTGGTCTAGACTATGAGAACAAGTCGTATTTCGCACACGCTACTATAGGTACTGTAGATGCTGACGGAAATGAAGTACATGAAGGGACAGGAACTGCTGGTCCTTGTGCTACTTGTCACATGAGTAGTGATAAAGGGCACGAATTCTCAGTACTCGACAGTGAAAATGAGTTTGGCGTATCGCCTACTTGTAGAGTATGTCACGACGGTTCACACGGTGACCTCACTGCAGATGTACTCACTGAAGAGAAAGAAGGATTCGAAAATGCTATTACAGCTATGAAGTACTTCATAGAGAACAACTACGCAGGTGCTGGTCTCACGATGCTCGATTCATACCCTTATATCGGCTACGGTGGAGCCAATGCATTTGATACTAGTGATGACCTATGGACTACTGACTTCGGTGCAAATGATAGAAACGCTTATGGTGTAGCATACAACTACGTATACATTCACCATGAAGGCGGAGCATACGCACACAACAGATACTATGCGAAACGTATCATCTTTGATGCTATAGATCTCATGGATAACGGTGTACTAGATGGAACAATAGACCTTACAGGCTATGCAGCAGCGGCTACATGGTATGGCGGCACTATTACAGCCATAGAAAGACCATAAACTGGTTTATTATATAAACCTCGAATTTAAAAAGGGAGCCTTATGGCTCCCTTTTTCTTATGAGCCCTCCCGTCAATAGTTAATTGATATTTCTTATTTTTTTCTTTTCTATAATCACAAAAAGATTCTCCTGAATACAGGTAAACTACAA
>PKTN01000010.1 GCA_002869185.1 Denitrovibrio sp.
AAAGCGAGATAATTTAGTTACAAATGCCATGTAGCACCTCCGAATATCCTATTAACTTAGCTTAAGCTATTAATAGGGAGGGCTACATGGTATTTTTATGTCAAAATTTAAGCATCCTACAAAAGAAGAGGGTGTTTAAATGAGATATGCGTTTATTAATTTGTTAATGGTATTTGTCGTTATTGTAGTCTTGTCGCAATTTGCATTCGTATGGGATTTTTGTAAGAGATGCTACTCAAGAGTTCAATTAAATATGAAAAAAAAAAGGGACACCCGTTAAAGTGTCCCTTTATTATTTTGATAATTACTTCTTCAGCCGACCAGCGGAAGGCGTAAAGAAAAGTAACACAAACTACATTCTCAGTCTTGTGTTATAAGCCCATGAGATCGTCAGCTACTTTTTGTGAAGCAGCAGCGATATCTTTATGGAGTGATCCACCATGGCTGTCCATAGTAACAACACATGGGAAATCTTCAACTTCACATACCCAGAAAGCCTCAGGAGTACCGAGTTCTTCGAGCATGAAAACTGTATGAACTTTCTTAACCATCTTACCGATGAGGGAGCCAGCTCCGCCAACAGCGTGAAGGTAAACAGCGCCGACTTTTTCAAGTCCAGCAGCAGTCTTAGGCCCCATGCCACCTTTACCTATAACGGCACGTACAGAGTATTCCTCGCATACTGTCGCTTGGTAAGGCTCTTCACGGGAAGAAGTAGTAGGACCAGCAGCAACAAAGCTGTATTCGCCATTCTCTTCTTTAACAACAGGACCGCAGTGATAAATCACGCCATCAAGAAGGTGCTCACGAATGAACTCTGGCTTCTCTTCGATCATGAGTTTATGAGCTGCATCTCTAGCAGTAACTATTTTACCTGTAAGAAGAATTTCGTCGCCCACCTTGAGTGAACGTGCTGTCTCTTCACTGATAGGTGTAGTGAGCTTAATCATATGTCACCTCACTTCCTTTAATAGTCATTTGTTTTCTTCTGTATGCCCAGCAAGTGTATGATATGGACACGTAGAATGTTGCAGGGTGTCTGTGCTGCATACCAGCGAAAACACCAAGACATGTAGTCTTACCACCGAAGCCCATAGGTCCGATGACGAGTTTGTTAAGGTCTTCATAAAGCTCTTGCTCGAGAGCAGCGAGGTCAGCATTAGCGCTTTTTTCGCCGAGTTTACGGAAGAATTGTTCTTTTGAAAGTGCGAAAGAAGTAACTCTGTCACCACCGATACCAATACCGATAGTACCAGGAGCACAACCTTGACCCTGTGCTTTTTGAACAGCGTCGATAACAACTTTCTTAACACCCTTAAGATCACGTCCAGCTTTAAGACCTGGATCTGGGAGTTTATACTGTGCACCAACATTCTCAGAACCGCCGCCTTTAAGCATAAGTCTGACTCTAACTTCGTCCTTGTCCCACTGGTGAAAGTGGAGGTAAGGAGCGTTAATACCAACGTTGTTGCCGGAGTTTTTGCCTGTAACAGGGTCAACTGCATTAGGGCGGAGATACTGGAGCTTTGTAGCCTCAGCAGCAGCCCACTCAGCAGCTTCTCTGTATTTCTTTTCAGAGTCGCCAACTGGGAAATCTACATAGATTATTACTGAACCTGTGTCCTGACAGATAGGTGTGGATGCTTCTCTAGCAAGCCCGATGTTTTCGATGATAGTTCCGAAAACGTTTTTAGCTGCTGTCCCTTCATCCTCTCTGTCGTAAGCTTGTTTGACCGCGTTTTCTACATCCGGTGAAAGGTCTGTAGTACATCTGCGTATCAACTCAAGCAGTGCCTGATTGAGTTCCATAGCCACCTCGCATGTAAGGTTATTGTATTTTAAAATATTACTTATTTTAAGCATTTTGATTGTATACAATATACAGAAAAAAACAAGTCCATAGTTGAACGTTGGTTTATAATAACGAAGGTTTAAATTTCTATGGCATAATCGGGCTAAGGTAGTATACTTTTGATATGGTTGGTACATATAGATAAATATCTGAGAAATGAAAATGAAATATAGAATAGAAAATGACACAATGGGCGAGATTGAAGTTCCAGAAAACGTATATTGGGCAGCACAGACTCAGCGCAGTTTACAGAATTTTAAAATCGGCTGGGAGAAGATGCCGACAAACCTCATACACGCCTTTGCTATATTGAAAAGATCGGTTGCAGTGGTTAATCACAAATTAGGCAAACTTCAAGACGATAAATCCGAAGCGATAATAAAAGCGTGTGACGTGATACTTGCGGGTGAACTTGCTGATCAGTTTCCTCTTTCTGTGTGGCAGACAGGTAGTGGAACCCAGAGTAATATGAATATGAACGAGGTCATTGCCAATAAAGCGACAGAAATTCTCGGTAAAGATTTTCGTAAAGAGAAGGAAGTGCACCCTAACGATCATGTGAATATGTCACAATCGTCAAATGACACATTCCCAACTGCGATGCATGTGGCAGCTGTTGTCGCTTTGGAGGATGATCTAGCACCTGCACTCGAAAGTTTAAAAGATGTTCTCCATGAGAAGATGGAGGAGTTTTCTAATATAGTAAAAATAGGGCGTACGCACCTGCAAGACGCTACACCTCTTACACTTGGACAAGAGTTTTCTGGTTATGTTGCAATGCTAGAGACAAATCAGCGTCAGATTATGGAATCGCTTGAGTATGTTCGAGAGCTTGCCATAGGTGGTACAGCTGTTGGTACTGGTTTGAACGCGCATCCTATGCTCTCTGTTATGGTCTCAAAGGAGATTACTAAATACACTGGTAAGAAATTTCAGTCTGCTACTAACAAGTTTCAGGCATTGACTTCACACGATGCCTTAACTTTTGCATCTGGAGCTCTCAAGGCTTTGGCCGCGAACCTTATGAAGATAGCAAACGATATCCGCTGGCTTGCATCAGGTCCTAGATGTGGAATAGGTGAGCTTGAAATACCTGCAAATGAGCCGGGTAGCTCTATTATGCCGGGGAAGGTTAATCCTACTCAATCTGAGGCGGTGACAATGGTCGCTTGTCAGGTTTTTGGTAATGACGCTACTATCGGTTTTGCAGCTAGTCAGGGCAACTTCGAACTGAATGTCTTTAAGCCAGTAATAATCTATAATTTCTTGCAGTCTGTTCAGCTTTTGACTGATGCGATGAATTCTTTCTGTGAGCATTGCGCAGTAGGTATAAAGCCGAACCATGCCCAGATAGAAAAGTATTTGAACGGTTCTCTGATGCTTGTGACAGCACTTAACCCACATATAGGTTATGACAAGGCGGCAAAGATTGCTAAGACTGCTTTTGCGGAGAATAGCACGCTTAAAGAGACGGCTGTAAAGCTTGGTTATCTGACAGAAGAGCAGTTTGACGAATATGTTATTCCTGAGGATATGACAGGACCAAAATAAAAACTATATTATTTGCAGTGATGTGAATAGCTTGATATAGTTATTTGCTATTAGATTATTATTTAGAGGTTCTTGCCTCATCTCGATGTAGGGCTTACATAGTTTTATTACATTAAAATGCGACTGAAATATTTCAGTTATTAGTATGGGTGTGTCATGAAAAGATGTATTGCCGTTTTGCTTCTTATCTTCTGTCCCTTCGTTTCTTTCGCACAGTCGAAACAATCAGATATCAGAATAGTATACGTGACTAGAATGGTCGATATTATTCCTAAATCGAAAGATGTTGGCGGTTTCGAACAGCTTGGTTCTTTACTAAAAGCTACACGTTCTTCATATAAAAATTCTATGTTCCTAAATGGAGGAGATTTCTTAGCGCCTAGTACTATGTCATCCTTCGACCACGGAACTCACATGATAGATATCTTAAATAGCTTAAGTCCTGATGCAGTCGCTGTAAATGAGCGAGAATTCGCGTATCAGGAGGATGAACTAGTCCTCAGAGTTGGTGAAGCTGCCTTCCCTTTTGTGTCTTATAACATCTTAGACCCTATGACTGAAGGTAACCTTCAGGGGGTGGAAGAGACTATTTGTTACGAATATGACGGTATAGATATCTGTATTATTTCTATGGTTGATCCTAACGTTATTGTTAGATATATCCCAGATAGGATTAAAGTTAATCCAGATGAAGAGCGTATAAATAAAATTGCAAAAGGACTTCGGAAAGATGGTGCTGAAGTCGTTATCCTGATGGTAGGTCATAAGCTTAAAGACGAAGCGAAGATGCTTGCAGGCTCTATAGATATTATCCTTCATTCAAATTCTAAATTAGACGCAATAGAGAGTGTTGGTGATGGTCTTGTATTTCGTCTTGGAACAATAGATGGCACCGCTGGTCTTATCGATATAAAAAAAGGTACAGATGGAAAGCTTGCCTTTAGCGCCAGAATAGAAAAACTGATTAAGTATCCTGTTGATGCTGAGATAGCACAAAAGATAAACTATTACGTCAGTAAACTGGATAAGATAATGAATGTTGTGGTAGGTGAGCTTGGTTCACCGTTAAACACAAAGAAAAAAATGGTTCGCACTTCTGAAAATGCTTTCGGAAATTTGGTCGCTGATGCTCTGAGAGAATATTATGATACCGAAGTTGCTATAATTAATGGTGGAAGCATCAGAGGTAATAAAATTTATGAAGCAGGTCAAAAGCTAACAAGACGAGACATACAGACCGAACTCCCATTTAGAAACGATGGAGTGGTTATTGAGGTGACTGGTGAGCAACTTAATAAAGCTTTAGAGAATGGTCTGAGCAAGATTGAAGATGCTAAAGGTCGATTTTTGCATGTTGCTGGGATGAATGTTCACTACTGTTCGACCAACCCTGTGGGTGAAAGACTTATTTCTTCCAGCATGAATAATAAAAAAGTACAAAATGGACAAAAAATTACTCTCTCTACTATGGATTATCTCGTTAGTGGCGGAGATGGATTTACAATGCTAGGAGAAGCAACACCTATCAGGATGAAGAAGAGTAAACTCCTTATGTGGGAGATCACAAGGGCGTATATTCAAAAGTATAAAAAAGTATCTCCTGTTGTTGAAGGACGACTAATAGATGACTGTAAAGCAAAATAGAGGCTATTTTGATAAATAGTATTAAAGAAGCATTTATAAAAAAACATGCGAGTATTGCTGTCAAGATTACTGGCGTTTTAACAGCAATGGGTGCTGCTCTTACGCTTATATCTCTAATCGCTCTTTTTAGTTTTTTTAGCTTTCACGTTGTCATCAAAGAACTTTCTGAAAGATCTATCCCGGACATTATCCATGGTGCCAACTTCATAGACCATATTAGCCGTCTTATGTCTGAGACAGAGAGATTAGCATCAGCATCTGTTGAACCTGAGCAGAGGATAGCTTACAAAAACATCAAGCAAGAGTTTAACGAGATAAGTCATCTGTTGAATATTAGTGAAGCAGATAGTCGCTTGAGTGAAGAAGTTGCTATGATTAGAAGTACGATAGAAGAATTTAATACGCTTGTAGTGGAGAGAATAAGGATTTTTAAAGCTTCAGAAGAGCAGTTTTTGCAACTCTTTCTTTTCACAGAAAATCTATTGAAGCTTAAGCAAGAGATACAAGATGTTGATACTGTTTCAAAGCTTGAGCCTTGGTTGTCCAAGGCTATGGAGATCATTAACAACATGAGGCGAATTAAATCTGTTAAATCCCTTTATAAAGTTAATAAAATAAGGAGAAGTCTTGTAAAAGACTTCAGGGCTCTTCAGAAATTATCACTAAGTGTTCCAAATAAGTTGAAGTCTAGAGTTCTGGATTTTCAAGATGCCATAAATATATTTTTGTATTCTGTTGATGGTCTTGTTAATGTGAGTATCAAGAGTAAAAGTACTTCTCTACAGTCTGCAAGCAGGGCTAATTTTACAAGGAATCTTGTGGAAGATTTTCGATATTCCAACCTCGCAAAATTTAATACTATTGTCTCTTTAGCTGCTAAACGTTCTAATGAGCTTGGACGAGGTGTTCAGGTATTAGTATACATTTTCGTTGTTATTCTAGTTGTTGGTTTACTTGGTGTAATTGTGATTATCATACATTTCAGGCGCAATATTGTAATGAGGCTAACAAGACTGAATGTATCTATTCTGGATCGCATCGCTGGGCGTGAGACTGAGCCTATCATCATAAGCGGAGCTGACGAGATTACTGATATGGCACAAAGTTTTGCGTATTACGAGAATGAAGTGAGTAAGAGGGAAGATAAGCTGAAAGAGATGGCTATGCGTGATGTCCTGACCGGCGTGAGCAACAGAAGGCACTTTATGGAGCAGGCAGAGGCAGAAACTATAAGGTCAATCAGATACAAGAATGACATGGCTGTATTAATGATAGATATAGATTTTTTTAAACATATAAATGATACATATGGGCATCATGTTGGAGATATTATCTTGGCAGACGTCGCTAGTATATTGAATAAAGGACTTCGTGATGAGGATCTCTTCGGGCGGATAGGTGGAGAGGAATTCGCTGCCGTACTTATCGAGAGTAATATTGAGGAAGCGAAGGTAGTGAGTGAGAGGTTAAGGCACTCCATTGAAAGCTATGTATTAAACAATGACGGTTTTGAATTAAAATGTACTGTCAGTATAGGTATAGCAAAGCTTGATGAGAATGAGAGAGTATTTAATGACGTGATGAAGAGGGCTGATGAGGCTCTATACGAATCAAAGAATAATGGTAGAAATCGTACTACTGTATCAACGCTTCATACCTTATAAACATTTATTCTCGTAAAGATGTTTTTTAGAGTGAGCTATTGCGTCTTCAAGATTTTCAAAAATATGCTCACAAGGTATAAGACTGCATATCCCGCCTTGCGTTAGATTGCTAACGATATTCTCGTTTGCAACTATCATAGGTATGATATTGTGAGACTTGAGTTTTGTGATCTTTTCGCTCAGAGCGAAGACAGCAGAATAGTCTATGAATGGTACATTCTTACAGTTAAAAATAACAACCTCAGTTCCAAGAAAAGCACCAATCTTGCCGACAATTTGAGTTGTGTAACCAAAGAAGAATGGACCGTTAATATCAATAACCCTGATAGAAAATTCTGTACTCTCCTGAGCTTCACGACCAATTTCGTTGTCATCTATATGGATTGGGATTTCATGTATAATTGAATTTGTCTGCTGGGCTATACGGTATGTAAGGAGTATGGAGGCGAGGACAATACCCACTCCAACTGCGACTATTAAGTCGACAACAACAGTTAATAGGAGTACTGCAAACATGACAATTATATCGTGTTTTGGCGCTTTTTTTAATAATTTCAAAAACCTGTAATCAACTATATCAAACCCGACTTTAATCAATATTCCTGAGAGGACCGCCATTGGAATGAGCTCTGCCATAGATCCAAATATGACGAGTATTAAAATGAGAACGATGGCATGTATTATTCCTGATAACCTTGTGGTTCCGCCAGCTTTGACGTTTACTACGGTTCGCATTGTTGCCCCAGCACCAGGTATCCCGCCAAATAGTGCAGTTATCGTGTTGCCTAACCCTTGAGCTACAAGTTCTTTGTTAGGTTTATGGCTTGTTTTGGTCAGCGAGTCTGCCACTAGAGATGTAAGAAGACTATCTATTGAACCTAAAACAGCTAAACTCATTGCAGTAGTAACTATGAAAGTTATGTTGGATAGCGAAAAATGAGGTAAGACTAGTTGCGGAAGTTCTGTTGGTATATGACCTATGGTTGTTACATCCATATGAGCAAAGACTGATAGTGCTGTTCCAACAATCAATGCCGCAAGTGGAGATGGTAGTCTTGTTGAAAGTCTTTTAGGGAAAAGAAAGACTATTAAAAGGGTTAATCCTCCAAGTAGTAAGTCTCCATTGTTAAAATCTGTAAATATAGTTTGAAGATGCTTTATCGCAAGTATTGGTGAACTGTACCCACCAGCACCAACAAGTGGGTGGAGTTGGATGAGTATTATAATTACTCCGATTCCGGTCATAAATCCGGATATAACAGGGTAGGGGATGTATCTTACTAGCTTGCCTACTTTGAGGAAGCCGAGGCACATTTGTATGATACCGCCTAAGAGGATGATACTCATGATAGTAGCCATGTCACCTTTAAAAAGGGCGATAGAGGCAGCTACAACAACTGTCATAGGTCCAGTCGGTCCAGATATCTGAACAGATGTCCCACCAAATAATGATGCGATTAGTCCGAGGATTATAGCTCCGTATAGCCCCGCTTGTGCACCAGCTCCACTAGCAACACCAAATGCCAAGGCAAGAGGTAAAGCTATTATTGCAGCAGTTACCCCTCCGTAAATATCTCCTACAAGCCTTCTTTTTGTCATTATTATAACCTAATTATATTTTCTTAAGCCTATCCCTCACTTTTATATATGTCAATGAGTAAATATATGATAAGAAATATGTATGAAAATAATAGACTTAACTCACGACCTCTGCGAAGGGATGCCAGTTTACCCAGGAACTGAGCCTCCACAGATCAAAATTGCTACTACAATTGAAAATGATGGATTCGAAGAACGTCTTTTAACTATGTTTTCTCATACTGGAACACATATGGACGCACCTTGTCACATTCTAAAGGGGCAAAAGAGCCTTTCAGATTATGATATTTCTGAGTTTATGGGTAAAGCAGTCCTTATTAATGTTCAAAATTGTGAGAGCATAGATGCAGAGCTTATAATGAAGTATGCAGACAAGCTAAGATGGGCTAGCTTTGTTGTTTTTTACTCTGGCTGGGATAAGTTCTGGGGTGACGAAAGATATTTTCAAGATTATCCAGTTCTTACAATAGAGGCGACTAAAATTCTAATCAGTTTGAAGATGAAGGCTATATGTATGGACATGATATCTATTGATCCAGCGGATACCGAAACATATGATAACCATAAACTCGTATTTGCTGAGAACATTTTAGTCGTAGAGAATTTGAATAATCTTAATAAAATAGAACAAGATGAATTCCTTTTGAGTTGTATCCCGCTAAATATAAAAGATGGGGATGGCTCGCCAATAAGAGCTTTTGCTACTTTAGAAAAGTAGTTAAATGTCTGGTACTAAATCCATATTTAAAAGTATATTATTAATTGCATATTTTAATTATGGGCACATGTATAAAAATGTTTTAAAACACTTTGACAAAAGGGCGCACTATATTGTATACAGAATACAATCTTTAGTAGTGCAATGGGTTAATTGCGCCCATCTTTACATTACAAGAATAAAGAGACCTAGCTTACAGGCGGACTAGATCAGCTTTATTAAAAGGCTGTTGCTTGTTAGTGGGTCAAATATAAATAAAAATGAAACTTAGGAGTATAACTATGATGCAGAGCTATCAGAAACAAGTCGAAGACAGAGCCAAAATGGGCATTCCTGCTCTTCCACTTTCTGCTGAATTTACAGCTGAAGTTTGCAAAATGCTTGAGGCTAATGCAACAGCTGAACTTGTTGATCTTATCGAAAACAGAGTACAACCTGGTGTTGACCCTTCTTCTGAAGTTAAAGCTGACTGGCTTGGCAAGGTTGCAAAGGGCGAGGCTAAGTGCTCACTTATAGACAAAAAACGCGCTACATTCCTTCTCGGAACTATGCTCGGTGGTTATAACGTTAAATACCTTGTTGAGCTCCTTTCAGATGCTGAGCTTGGTGGCGAAGATGCTGAAGCACTTAAGAAGACTATCCTTGTTTACGGTGCTTTCGAAGAGGTTGTTGAGCTTTCTAAAACTAACGCTAACGCTATGGCAGTTCTTCAGTCATGGGCTGACGCTGAGTGGTTTACAAGCCGCCCAGAGCTTAGAAAAGAATACCAAGTAAAAATCTACAAGGTAGCTGGCGAAACTAACACTGATGATTTCTCTCCTGCTAAACACGCTTGGAGCCGTCCTGATATCCCACTTCATGCTCTTGCTATGGGTGAGACTGGATTCAAAGATGGTAACGAAGTTATGGAACAATACAAAGCTGACGGCTATGAAGTAGCTTTTGTTGGTGATGTTGTAGGTACAGGTTCATCACGTAAATCTGCATGTAACTCAGTTATGTGGAGAATAGGTAACGATATTCCTTTCGTACCGAACAAAAGAAACGGTGGTACTATCATCGGTTCTGTTATCGCTCCTATCTTTTTCAACACAACAGAAGACTCTGGTGGTCTTCCACTTACATGTAACGTAGATGCTCTTAACACTGGCGATGTTGTAAACATCAACACAGAAAAAGGCGAAATAACAGACGAAGCTGGCAAAGTTCTCTCTACATTCGAGATCAAGCCAGTAACACTTAAAGATGAATATAGAGCTGGTGGTAGACTTAACCTTATCATCGGACGTAAGCTTACAAACAAAGCAAGAGTAGCTCTTGGACTTGGCGAGACTGAAGTATTCACAAATGCTGTGAACCCAGTTGCTAAACCTGGTCAGGGATACACACTTGCTCAGAAGATCATCGGTAAAGCTGCTGGCGTGGAAGGCGTTCTTCCTGGCGCATCATGTGAGCCACTTATGACTACTGTTGGATCACAGGATACTACTGGACCAATGACAAGAGACGAGATCAAAGAACTCGCATGTCTTGAGTTCCTCTCTCCTATGGTTATGCAGTCATTCTGTCACACAGCTGCTTACCCAAAACCAGCTGACGTAACAATGCACAAATCACTCCCTAACTTCATATCAGAGCGTAAGGGTGTGGCTCTTCGTCCTGGTGATGGTGTTATCCACTCTTGGCTGAACAGACTCCTTCTTCCTGATACACTTGGTACAGGTGGAGACTCACACACAAGATTCCCAATGGGACTTTCACTTCCTGCTGGTTCTGGTCTTGTTGCTTTCGGTGCTGCACTCGGTTTTATGCCACTTGACGTACCTGAGTCAGTTCTTGTTAAATTCAAAGGCGAATTCAACGAAGGTATTACACTTAGAGATGCTGTAAACGCTATCCCTTACTGGGCTATCAAACAAGGACTCCTTACAGTACCTAAGAAAAATAAGAAAAATATATTCAACGGACGCATTCTTGAGATGGAAGGTCTTGACCTTACTGTTGAGCAGGCTTTCGAGCTTACTGACGCTACTGCTGAGCGTTCTGCTGCTGGTGGAACAATCAAGCTTTCAGAAGAGGCAGTTGCTAACTACCTTCGCTCAAACGTAGTCCTTATGCAGAAAATGATAGATGCTGGATACGCACATGCTGACACACTTGCTAAACGTATCGAAGATGCAAACGCTTGGCTTGCTAAGCCTGAACTTCTCGAAAGAGATGAGAACGCAGAATACGCTGCTGTTATTGAAATCGACCTTTCTGAAATCACTGAGCCAATCCTCGCATGTCCTAACGACCCTGACGATGTGAAGCTCCTTTCTGACATAGCTGGAACAAAAATCGACGAGACATTCATCGGTTCTTGTATGACTAACATTGGTCACTTCCGCGCTGCTGGTAAAATCTGGGAAGGCGAGACATATCCTAAGACACGTAACTGGCTTACTCCTCCTACAAGAATGGACGAGATGCAGCTTATGGACGAAGGATACTATGGTATCTACGCTTCTATCGGTATCAGAACAGAAATCCCTGGCTGTTCACTCTGTATGGGTAACCAAGGACGTGTTGCACCTGGAGCATTCGTGCTTTCAACATCTACACGTAACTTCCCTAACAGAATTGGTGACGATTCTCAGGTATTCCTCGGTTCTGCTGAACTTACAGCTATCACTGCTCTTTGTGGTGAGCTTCCTACTAAAGAGAAATACTTCGAAATGTACAAAGCAAAAGTTGTTCCTAACAAAGCGGATATCTACAGATATCTTGAGTTTGATAAAATGGGCGACTTCGAGCTTTCATACCTCGAAAACGTTGCATTCTAGTACTAGCGTACGGCTACACTAGAGTTAATACAATATGCAACCTCGCTGATCGGCTTCTGTTGGTCGCCGTAGAGGTTAAAATAATAGAAAGTGCTATCCGAATTGGTAGCCCTTTTTTGTGTTAGCATAAGGCTAATCCTAAATAAACCAACGAGCACATAGACTTCCACAGTCTTTAAGTTTCGCAGTGCTTGAATTCTGACACATTGATTGAAAAAACATTTGCATTATTCTAATCAGCTTCTATACTATGCGGTATAGTATAGAAGGTAGGTGAAAGATGAAGATAATTCTAAAAATTGCAGGAATTCTGCTAGGAACAATTGCTTTGGTGGCTCTTATAGGTGTTTTTATAAGTGATATGAAGATATCTAGTATACGTAAAGATATGCTTGCTGATGCACCTTTGTTGTCATACGACATCGAGAAGGTTAGTATCGATGCTCTTCCAGAGCCAGTGCAGAGGTATATGAAATATGCATTTACTGGCAAAAAGAAATTCAAGATGAAGGGGATTGAGTGGAAGGAGAAGGGCGTGTTTAATTTACCAGAAATCGGTAGGTTCACTATTTCTGCGTGGCAAGTATCAAGACCAGATATTCCAATATATATGTGGCGCGGGAAAATGATGAAAGGGGGAGGTTTGCTTACTTTAGAGAGTATGGACTCCTTCAATGTAGATAAACATGATATGCGTGCGAAATTGTATGGGCTGATGACTATAATGAAATCGGATTATACTGAGAATGATGATATTACGTCGCTCCATAACTATCTTACACTGAGATATTATGGTACTTCACTCTGTTTTCCGTGGGGGCTTATAACTAGTAAATATATTACATGGACTGGGATTGATAATGATAGTGCTGAAATGCGTTTTAATATTGGAGGGAATACAAGTTCTTACATAGTAACCTTCAGTGCAGAAGGAAAGATTATTAAGATGGAGGGGACCGAGTTCCAGCTTCATGGAAATGATGAACTTTTAAGAGAGACATCTATAAAAAGTGAATACGAAGAGTGGAATGGAGTTATGGTTCCAACTAATATACATTATGTATGGGTGGATAAAGCTGGTAATAAGACCGAATATAATTCTAAAATATATGATATAAAGATTCTGAGATAGGAGGTCGATTTGTCTAAGCGAGATATTTGGATAGAGTGCGGTTATGAAATACTGGCTGAGAAAGGGCACGAATTTATTACAGTAGACGAACTAAGCACTAGGATGGGGATTAGTAGAGGTTCATTCTTTTATCACTTTAAAAACAGAGATGGGTTCATAAAAGCAATGATGACTAAATGGGTAGAAGATACAGAGAACATTATAGCTGGGCTAGATTATTCGGGCACTTTTGAAGAATGCTACGATAAAGTGACTAATGGAATACTATGTTTCGATGTTAATCGTGAGCTGAATATCCGTACATGGGGTGGTTCTGAGCAGATTGTGAAAGATTGTATCGTTGAGATAGATAGAAAACGCCTAGACTCATTTAAAAATA
Organism: Denitrovibrio sp.; assembly: GCA_002869185.1. GTDB lineage: Bacteria > Chrysiogenota > Deferribacteres > Deferribacterales > Geovibrionaceae > Denitrovibrio. The sequence continues at coordinate 13,365 of PKTN01000010.1, forward strand.
TATTTGCGAAGCTCCCTTTAAATGAGGATATAACTAATACCCTTGCAAAGTTTCGGTATAGCCTTTTGATAGGTCTTAAACAAATTGATAATTCTATATCTGCAGAAGAGATTATGTGTTCCGCTGATCTGTTTAAAGAGATGGTGATTAGCTTTACAGATTAATCTCTTACAAAAATATTTGAAAAGACATAGATTTAACTTAGATGCAAATTTAAGGATTCTATTATGATATTTCAGTTTTTATTATATCTATTCTATGGGTTGGCATTCTTTACTCTGGGTACATCTGTATTAGCTAAGGATAAGCGTGTCAGCAATCTTAAAATAGCAAAGTTCCTTTGGATGCTGGGCGTGTTTGGGATTATTCATGGTCTTCATGAGTGGATGGAGCTTTATCATATAGTCGAAGAGCACACTGGGACAGTTTATAACCAAGAATACTTTATACTGACTCGCCTAGTGCTAGTGAGTACATCATTCTCATTCTTGCTCTTGTTTGGAGCAAGGCTGATGTATGTCTCATCTAATAGATTAAGAAATTTTTTTACTCCTATTAGGCATAAAATAATCTTTTGGTTAGGGATCATATTTGTCATATTAGCATCAGTCTTTATCAGTTATAAAAATCCTGACAGCATGAGTGTCAGGTATTTTGTTGGTTTTACAGGCGCTTTAATATCTGGAATAGGGATGATAAACTATTCTAAAACTCTCAGACATATATCAGAAATTGGTGCTAGAAACTTCATCGGTGCTGGCGTCTTCTTTATGCTATACGCAGTTTTTACCGGAATAATTCCATCTGGTACTTTCATATTAGGTGTAAACATCATAGTTCTTCGTGGTCTGAGTGCAGTATTCATTATGTTCTTTACTGTTAGAGCTCTTTCAATATTTGATATAGAACAGCTAGATATCATAACAGAGAATCTGAACCGTTTTGCTCGCTCAGAGAAATTAAACTCCATAGGCAGGCTTGCTGCTGGTATCGCTCATGAAATTAATAACCCACTTACTAATGTGACTCTGAGTGTTGATATGCTTAAAGATATTGTTGTTGATAATGAGAAAGCGACCTCAAAAGTTTTGTCTATTGAGAGGAATATAGATCGTGCATCAAAGATCGCAAAGGAACTTTTACTCTTCTCACGTGAGAAGGAGTATAAGCTAGACAGTGTGAGCATTCCTGATGTACTGGAGAGTACTAAGACTCTGCTCGACTATCAGAAACATCTTGTAAATATTTAATATGATCTTAGTGAAGTCCCTAATGTAAAAGGAATATTTTGGAAATTAGAAGAAGTCTTTATCAATGTATTAATGAATGCAATTGATGCATGTGGGGGCGAGTGTCAGATCAAGGTAAAAGTTTGGCATGATAGTAAGAGTGTTTGTATTAAGGTGAGTGACAATGGAGCTGGTATTGGCTCTGAGGCGATAGATAAAGTATTTGATCCGTTCTTCACAACTAAAGATATAGGTAAGGGTACAGGGCTTGGGCTTTCTGTGTGTTATAATATTATTAAACAACATAATGGCGAGATGGATATAACTAGCCATCTTGGTCAGGGGACTTCTGTTTTTATTTCTATACCTATAGGTGCATAAATGAACGAAAAGATATTAGTAGTTGATGATGACCAAGAGTTGCGTGACAATATCGTAGAGATTCTAGAGTCCAGTGGCTTTGAAACTAGAACAGCTGTGTCTGCCGAAGATGCTCAAGAGGTTCTAACTGAATATACTCCTAGTTTGATTGTTATGGATAATATGATGCCGGGTATAGGTGGGATAGCTCTGATCCCCTACATGAAAAAGACTTACCCAACAATTAGGATTATTATTATCACAGCCTTTGCAACTGTTGATAACGCTGTAGAAGCTATGAAGATTGGTGCTGATGACTATCTTTCTAAGCCATTTAAAAAAGATGAGCTTTTGATGGCTGTCAGAAAAAACCTTGAAGAGGGCAAGTTTTCTAAGTGCGTTCTCGACATAGGAATGGACGATACACTCTCTTGCTTATCTAGTAATACAAGGCGTGAGATTATGCTGTTGTTAAGCGATAACAGAGATATGCGTTTTATGGATATAACACGAAGTCTCGGCATAGAAGATCATACCAAAGTAAATTTTCATCTTAAAAATCTCGTTTCAAATAAACTTGTAGTTAAAAATAAAACAAAAACATATAGCCTGAGTGACAATGGTGAAAAAGTTATTGATTGCCTAGTTGTTATGACTGCCAAGCTAAAGTCTTGATAAATAAGTCTGTTGCGGTTTTATGATAATTATTCTTCACAGAATACTATAGTTTTGTGAACATCTTTTTTCTAGTCACCTTTATTTAATCGAACTACCTTGTTGAGTATAGAGAACCAATCAACTACGGAGGTAGTCATGAGAAAACTAGGTTTATTTATTTCGATTTCAGCAATGATGTTTGCAGTTTCAGCATTCGCTGCAGATATGACACTATATAGTGTAAAAACTTCTTCTAAAATTCTTCTTGATGGTCAAGCCGAGAAAGCTTGGAGTAAAGCTAAAGCAATTTCAATTGAGCTTGGAGATACTCCATATGAGCCAAGTAACGGTTATGAAGGTATGACAGAGACTGTTGTCAAAGTTAAATCTCTTTATGATGATAAGAATATCTATTTCCTCGTTCAGTACGCAGACCCTACAAAATCTCTCGAAAGATTCCCTTGGATCAAACAGAAAGATGGTAGCTGGAAAAAGATGGCTAACAAAGATAGTACTGGTCATGACAATACATACTACGAAGATAAGTTAGCATTCTTCTGGGACATAAATACAAAAGGCTTTGCAGATGAAGGTTGTATGGTTTCATGTCACATGGGTATCGAAGGCGATAAATCAGCTGGACGTAAGTTTACTAACGCTCCAGGTGAAACAATCGATATGTGGCACGCAAAATACGTAAGAACACTTCCTCTCGGAATGTTTGATGACCAATACATGGACAGTAATAAAGATCCTAAGAAAAACAAGAGCTACGGACGTAAAGGGGATGATAAGAAGGGTGGCGGATACGCTAATAATGATAACGCTGACAAAACAGCACCTGCATTTATGAACCTTAACGGTGCAGATTCTGACAAGTACTTCGTAATACCTTCAAAGAAAGTACCTTTCGTAGACAACTTTTCAGCTGGCGATGTTGTTCCTGGTATCGTAATCACTCCTTTCTCAGGTCAGAGAGGCGATATCCTCGCTCGCAATTACTATGCAGATGGCATGTGGACTCTTGAGCTACAGCGTGCACTAGTAACAAAAGGTAAGAACGTTAAGCAGCAAGACGTACAGTTCTCAGATCTTAATAAAGCTTATCCGTTCGGTATGTCAGTATTTGATAACTCACAGATCAATCACCTGTTCCATACAGATACACTTGAGCTCAAATTTAAGTAAAAAGTATCTTTCGATGTAATACTAAAAGGCTGTCCAATTGGGCAGCCTCTCTCTGTGCCTAGTGACACTCACTTGTTATAAGTTGATGTGGTGTGATAGTTGTCATCATGAGGGAGCTTGCGACCGTAATGATCGCTGGCTATCGTTGATATGACTGTTTAGCTATATAATATGATGGCTGTAGACTCTTACGTATGTAATACATGTTCAGAGTGACGGAGAGTCTTTAATATGAACAATAATGTTTAAGGATTACTTACATCTATATATTCAAAAGCCTTTTGGTCAACTTTACTTTTAACTTTTAAATCTTTTCTAATGGCGACTATTATATCTGATACGAGCTTTTGCCCTTCTTCTCGTGTAGGCTTGTTGCCATATTTGAGTGATTCTATTAGATTGTTGATACATTGAATTACTTCATCAGATGCGTATGCCCATGATTTATAGTATTCATCAAAGAAAATTTGTTTATTTTTAGTTGTTGCGTTTTGTCCGTGAAAACTATTTAAATGTAAAATTAACTTGATATAACTTTCTTCTTTATGTTTTCTTGCCGACTGTTTTTCAGTACTTTTACTCGTGAAGTAGTATGTTTAGTATGATGAAAAAATAGCTGTTGTGGCAATTACTACTAATTCAAGGTAGTTTTCTGTCATTGTAGACTTCTAAAAGAATTCTATTGAGCCTCCCTCGTCGGCAGCATCTTCGTCACTTTCATTAAGTACGCTCAGGTCTGAGAATATTGAACTCATCTGTACCCAGAAACTCATAATCCCGATATCCATAAAATGGATGTCATCGGCATCTATAGTGATAAAAACATCCCTTACCCATTTTTCATACATCTCAAAGAAGTCAGTTAAGAATACCGCTAGCTTCTTCATAGGTATTTCGCCCATATTGTCTAGATCTAAGTCATCCATATATTCGTTTATGTTTTTGAGTGCGTGGGTGATGGTTGGAAACTCTATAATAGGTGCAAGTTTTTTGCTGTTATTTCCTATAATGCGACTGATCTCTTTAAGAATATCGGCATTAACAATACTTTGGAGACTTTCTATAGTATACTTAAGTTCGTCATATGATTCTATAAAATCGTGAACATACTCTATATCAGCACCTAATAAATCGATAAGGCTTGCAGCGTTGGTTAGTTTATATTCTTTAGATAACATAGCCTCTTCATCATTTGTCATCCCTGTGTTTTGAAATGAATCGACAAACGTTGCATTAGATTCTTCATTCGTTTCAGTTGGTGCTACAGGGAGAGGGGCAATGGTTTCTGTTTCAGGACTAGCAATCAGGCTCTTTAGTCTTTTATTTGCTAGTATGATTTCTACAAAATTATGTATTGTGAAATAGAGCAGTTTACCTCTAACTGGCTTTTCTATAAATGATATAGCGCCAACTTCAAGCATCTCCTCCTCTAGGGTGGATCTTTCGTCACCGGAGATAACAAATATAAATGTGTCAGGATGCGCCATTATAATCTGTTTTGTCGCTTCAAGTCCGTTCATGCCGGGCAGCATATAGTCCATTATAACCATATCAGGCTTATTCTCTTTGATGTACTCAATAGCATTCTCAGCCGTTTCTAGTTCAAAGATGTTTATCTTGTCTATGTCAGAGAGTATCTTTTTGTATAATGTTCTGGAGAAACTGTCATCTTCGACAATTAGTAAGTTGGCTTTAAGGGCTTCTTCAATCATTGCATTCCTCAATATCGCTTGTCGTAAATTATGCCATATAACTAATAATGCGACAACGGAATAAGTTACTTAGATTAAAAATTATTAAAAAAACAGTTGAACTAATGTTTAATAAAAAATGTCTGAGATAATGTGCATGTATATAAGGGATTCTATTCCTGTAACTTCTGTTTGATTTTTATAACGCAGTTGTTAAGGAAAATACATGTAGTTATTCTTAAAGCTTATTGCGATTATAGGGTTTCGATATAATGGGTATTTAACAAAGATGAACAATTTAAAAATGCCTGTAAATCCAGTGGATTTAGTGTCTTAGTGTAAAAGATTGTAGCATCTGTAGAAATGAAAATTAAATGACGTTTTATCGCTTCTGAGCCTGATAATGCTTGACAAATGTAATGCTGTGAGTATAACTGTATACTGTATACAGTGCCAAAAAAGAAATGCCATTATAATTATGACTATGCATTTTAAAGGGTGTTGTTTTAAAGAATATGTGACTAAACATTTAATAAACGGAATAAGGAGAAACCATGTCTAAGCAATTGATCATTTGGTCCGAAATTGATGAAGCTCCGGCTTTAGCTACCTACTCACTGTTACCTATTGTACAGAAATTTACAAAGGATGCAGGTATCTCTGTTGAAACAAGAGATATTTCACTTTCAGGAAGAATCCTTGCGAACTTCCCTGATAACCTCAAAGAAGACCAAAAAGTGGAAGACTACCTCACACAACTTGGTGAGCTTACACAGTCTCCAGATGCAAATATTATCAAACTTCCTAACATCTCTGCTTCTATCCCACAGCTTCAGGATGCTATCGCTGAGCTTCAGGAGAAAGGTTACGATGTACCTAGTTACCCAGAAGATCCTACAAATGACGCTGAGAAAGCAATCCAGACTAGATATGCTAAAGTTCTCGGTTCTGCTGTTAACCCTGTTCTTCGTGAAGGTAACTCTGACAGAAGAGCTGCAGCAGCAGTTAAAAACTTCGGTCAGAAAAAACCACATAGAATGATGAAAGACTGGCCAGAGTCTGGCTCACAGTGTCGTGTTGCTCATATGAGTGGTGGAGACTTCTACGAATCAGAAGTTTCAACAACTATTCCAGCAGCTACAACTGTTAAATGGGTATTCACTGGTAAAGATGGAGCTGAAAAAGTTATTAAAACTGGTCACCCAATGCAAGCAGGCGAAGTTCTTGACCTATCTTGCATGAACGTAAAAGCTCTTCGTGCATTCTACGCTGAGACAATGAAAGAGGCTAAAGAGAAAGGCGTTCTTCTTTCACTTCACCTTAAAGCTACAATGATGAAAATTTCTGATCCATACATGTTCGGTCAGTGTGTTGAAGTTTACTTCGCAGACGCATTTGCTAAACACGGTGAGACATTCAAGAAACTTGGCGTTAATACAAGCCTTGGTCTTGGTGGTGTACTTGCTAGACTTGAAACACTCCCAGCTGCTGAGAAAGATGCTATTATCGCTGATATCAACGCTTGCTACGAGTCAGGTCCAGCTCTCGCAATGGTAGACTCTAGAAAAGGTATTACAAACCTTCATGTTCCTAACGACGTAATCGTAGATGCTTCTATGCCTAACGTAGTTAGAGATGGTGGTAAAATGTGGAATACTGCTGACGAACTTCAGGACACAATCGCTATGGTTCCTGATAGATGTTACGCAACTATGTACCGTGAAATCTGTGAAGATGCTAAAAAGAACGGTCAATTCGATCCTTCTACAATGGGTTCTGTGTCTAACGTAGGTCTCATGGCTCAAAAAGCTGAAGAGTACGGTTCACACGATAAAACATTTTTTGCTGAAGCAGATGGTACAGTAACAGTTGTTGATGAGAAGAGTGGTTCTACACTCCTTACAATATCTGTAGAAGCTGGCGACGTATTCAGATCATGCCAGTCTAAAGATGAACCTATCAAAGACTGGGTAAAGCTTGCTGTAACTAGAGCTAAAGCTTCTGGCGAGCCTGCAATCTTCTGGCTTGACGAAAACAGAGCTCACGATGCTGAACTCATCAAAAAAGTAAATACATACCTTAAAGACCACGATACAACAGGTCTTACAATAGAAATAATGTGCCCAGTTGACGCTATGAAATACTCTCTTGTTAGAGTAAGAAAAGGCGAAAACACAATATCTGTTACAGGTAACGCACTTAGAGATTACCTCACAGACCTTTTCCCAATTCTTGAGCTTGGAACATCTGCTAAGATGCTTTCTATCGTTCCTCTTCTTAAAGGTGGCGGTCTTTTCGAGACTGGTGCTGGTGGTTCTGCTCCTAAACACGTTGAGCAATTCCTTAAAGAGGGTCACCTCAGATGGGATTCACTTGGTGAGTTCTGTGCACTTGTTCCTTCACTTGAGCAGGTTGCTACAGTTCATAACAACGCTAAAGCTAAAGTTCTCGCTGATGCACTCGATGCTGGTGTAGAGAAGCACCTTGAAAACGGAAGAAACCCTTCACGTAAAGCTGGTGAGATCGACAACAGAGGTTCACACTTCTACCTCGCTCTCTACTGGGCAGAAGCTCTTGCAGCTCAGACTACTGATGCGGCTATCGCAGCTCAGTTTGCTCCAATAGCTAAAGCTCTTGCTGATAACGCAGAGAAGATCCTCGGCGAAATCGCAGCTGCTGAAGGAACACCAATGAACGTTGGTGGATACTTCAAACCAGATGCTGACCTTGCTTTCAAAGCAATGCGTCCATCTGCAACACTTAATAGCATCATAGACGCTATCTAATAACAAAAGCAAAACCAACGTGGCTCGGCTAAGTGTCGAGCCACAAATTAAATTCAGGAGAATATAAATGGCTAATTTTACAAGACCAAAGATCGTCCTCGTGGGCGGCGGAAACATCGGTGGAGTCCTTTCTCAGCTTGCAGCTCTTAAAGAGCTCGGCGATGTAGTAATGTTTGACATAGTTGAAGACCTTCCACAAGGTAAGCAACTTGATATAGTTGAAGCATCACGTGTTGATGGCTTTGATGTTAAACTCGAAGGCTCTAACACATATGAGTGTCTTAAAGGCGCTGATATAGTTATCGTTACTGCTGGACTTCCTAGAAAGCCTGGTATGAGTAGAGATGACCTCCTTACAACAAACGCTAACATCATTAACACTGTTGGTGAAAACGTTGGTAAATACTGTCCAGAAGCTCACGTTATCGTTATCTCTAACCCACTCGATGCTATGGTTACACTTCTTCAAGAGAAGTCAGGTCTTCCTGCAGAGAGAGTTTACGGTCAGGCTGGTGTTCTTGACTCATCAAGATTCGCTACATTTATCGCTTGGGAGCTCGGTGTTTCTGTTAAAGACGTTAACGCTATGGTTCTTGGTGGACACGGTGATACTATGGTTCCTCTCGTACGTTACGCAAACGTTAACGGTGTTCCAGTTATGGAGCAACTTGAGAAGAAATACGGTTCAGCTGCAAAAGCTAAAGAAGTTATGGATGCTATGGTTCAGCGTACAAAAGCTGCTGGTGGTGAAGTTGTTGCCCTTCTTAAGAAAGGCTCTGCTTTCTACTCACCTGCATCTTCAGCTATCCAAATGGCAGAAGCTGTACTCCGCTACCAGAAAAGAGTTCTTGCTGTATGTGCAAGACTTGACGGTCAGTACGGTGTAGATGGTTACTACGTTGGTGTTCCTTGTGTTCTTGGTAAAGACGGCGTAGAGAAGATCATCGAAGTTGACCTTAACGAAGAAGAGCAGGCAATGATGGATGTGTCTGTTGATTCTGTTAAAGGACTTTGTGCAGATCTTCAGAGATTGAACTTTCTTAAGTAAGAGTTAATAAATTAATTTATACTTAATATGAATAAAATCATGGCTTGCCTTTTCCCAAAAAGTCTTGCAGACGAGTTATTATGAGCGTATAAACGTAAATGATACGGCAAGAAAATGAAGGAAGGTGAGCCATGAATTTGCACGAATTTCAGGCCAAAGGCCTACTTAGATCATACGGCGTGCCAGTCCCAGATGGTGGAGTAGCATCCACTGCGAGTGACGCACTTCGTGTAGCTAAAGAACTGAACAGTGACCGTTGGGTTATCAAAGCTCAAGTCCATGCAGGTGGACGAGGTAAAGCTGGCGGTGTAAAAGTTGTAGACGTATTCAGCGATCTTTATGATCTCTCTGCTAACATGCTTGGTATGAAGATTGTAACAAAGCAAACAGGTGCTGAAGGTAAGATAGTCCGCAGAATATTGGTAGAGAAGGCGACGGATATCCAACAAGAGATATACATCAGCTTTCTTGTTGACAGAGACTCTGAGCAACACATGATTATTGCAAGTTCAGAGGGCGGTGTAGAGATTGAAGAAGTTGCTGAGAAGACCCCAGAAAAGGTCATCAAAGAACGTATCAATCCTGTAACCGGAATGGGACAGTTTCTTGGTCGTAAGATTGCCAAGAAGATGGGACTCGATCCGAAACTTTTAAATAAGTTTGCGGATGTAGCCAACAAGCTCTATCAGTGTTTTGTTGACCACGATGGCATGATGCTTGAAATCAACCCTATGGTTGTTACAGGCTCAGGCGATATCGTTTGTCTCGATGCAAAGATGTAAGTTGATGACAACGCATTGTACAGACATAGAGTTATCGAAGAGATGAAAGATTATGGTGAACTTGAGCCTCAAGAGGTTAGAGCTAGCATATTCGACCTCTCTTATGTAAGCATGGAAGGCAACATTGGCTGTATGGTTAATGGTGCTGGACTTGCGATGGCGACCATGGACATTATTAAGTCTTACGGTGGTCAGCCTGCCAACTTCCTTGACGTAGGTGGCGGTGCAGATGTTAATAAAGTTAGAGAAGCATTCAAAATTATTCTTACTGACCCTAAAGTAAAAGTAATTTTTGTAAATATATTTGGCGGTATTGTCCGCTGTGACCTCATTGCTGAAGGTGTGTTAAAAGCTTCGGACGAAGTTCCAGGTGACAGACACATTGTCGTAAGACTCGACGGTACTAACGTTGACTTAGGTAAAAAGATTCTGGAAGAAGGCGCTAAAGAAAAAGGCCTGAATATTGCGGTTGGTGACACAATGGCTGACGCAGCTGAAAAAGCTGTGAAGCTTGCTGAAGAAGCTGAAGCTGCAACAAAAAAATCCAGTAAGTCTAAATAAGGGGGGGCACAGATGAGCATACTTGTTAATAACAGAACTAAAGTTCTGGTGCAGGGGCTTACAGGCGCTCAAGGTAAGTTTCACGCACAAAAGATGAGAGAGTACGGAACAAACATCGTTGCTGGTGTTGTTCCTGGTAAAGGCGGTTCCGATGTTGATGGAACCCCGGTGTTTGACACAGTAGAAGAGGCAATCAGAGCTACTGGTGCCAATGCTTCTATAGTATATGTTCCACCTCCATTTGCTGCTGATGCAGTTATGGAATCGGTAGATGCTAACCTTGACCTTTGTGTTTGTATCACAGAAGGTATCCCTGTTAAGGATATGATTAAGGTTAAAAGACTGATGAAGACCAGCTCGTCACAGACCATGCTAATTGGTCCTAACTGTCCGGGAGTTATAACTCCTGGTGAGTGTAAGATGGGTATTATGCCGGGCGAGATTCATACTCCAGGTACAATAGGTATTATTTCTAAATCTGGTACGCTCACTTACGAAGCTGTAAAGCAAGTAGGAGCAGAAGGATACGGACAGTCTACTTGTGTCGGAATTGGTGGTGACCCTATTATCGGTCTTAAATACATCGACCTTTTGGAGATGTTTCAGTATGACGCACAAACAGAGTGTGTTGTCCTGATTGGTGAGATCGGTGGACAGGCAGAAGTAAAAGCTGGTGAGTGGATCAAACAGAATTTTACTAAGCCGGTTGTAAGTTTCATCGCAGGTCAAACTGCACCAAAAGGTAAGAGAATGGGGCACGCTGGTGCGATCATCTCTGGTGGTGACGACACAGCAGCTGCTAAAATGAAGGCTCTTGCTGCTTGCGGAGTCCACGTTGTAGAGTCTCCTGCAGACATCGGAAAGAAGGTTGCAGAAGTACTAGGTAAAAAGAAAAAGTAGTGAATAATAACTTTGTTTGACAATCGTGATAATACAGAGTATAAATTTACACTTTTGAATATATGGTTTTAGATATAAAGGGGTATTCGACTAGTACCCCTTTTAGATAAATTAGATTACAGAATCTCGAATGACAAAAGGAGAGGTAAATGGCTAAGGCAGAAAAAATCGACATTCATGTTAACCTCTGCAAAGGCTGTGAGATTTGTGTAGAGCTTTGTCCTGTTGACGCTCTTTAAATGAAAGATTTCAAAGCAGCAGTAAAAGATCTAGACAAGTGTATAGCTTGTATGCAGTGCGAACTCAGATGCCCTGATTTCGCGATCGAAGTTTATAAAAAATAATAAGGAGGAATTTGTGGCTAAAGAAGTAAAGTTCCTTCAGGGGAACGAAGCAGTATGTGAAGGTGCTCTGTACGCTGGTTGTACATTCTACGGCGGCTATCCGATCACACCTTCCACTGAAGTAGCAGAAATACTTGCAGCAAGACTACCAAAAGTTGGTGGACGTTTTGTGCAAATGGAAGACGAAATTGCCGCTATGGCAGCAACTCTTGGTGGTTCTATCGCAGGAAGAAAATCTCTCACTGCAACATCTGGTCCGGGTATGTCCCTTAAGATGGAGAACCTTGGTTATGGTTACCTTACAGAGGTTCCATGTGTTATCGTAAACGTAATGAGAGGCGGACCTTCTACTGTTCTTCCTACAGGTCCTGGACAGTCTGATGTTATGCAGGCTCGTTGGGGTACACACGGTGACCACCCAGCAGTAGCACTTACTCATTCAACTGTTCAAGAACAGCTTGAGGAAACAGTTAGAGCTTTCAACATCGCAGAGAAGTACAGACTTCCTGTTATCCTTCTTACTGATGAGATCATCGGTCACATGAGAGAAGCAGTTGAAATGCCAGAGCCAGGTGATCTCGAAGTTATAGATCGTAAGCGCCCTACATGCGACCCTAAAGACTACCTCCCATATGCTCCTGAAGCAGATGGTGTAGCACCTATGGCTGACTTTGGTTCTGGATACAGATACCACATCACTGGTCTTAACCACCTTCCTGACGGCTTCCCATCAAATGATGGTAAACTTGCTCAGGCGGATGAGATTCGTCAGCAAAATAAAATTGATGATAACTACGATGAAATCGTGAAAGTAGAAGAGATGGATTGTGAAGATGCTGAAATAATGATCTTTGCATTCGGTTCTACTGCACGTTCTGCTAAAGAAGCTGTTAAGGCTGCAAGAGCTGAAGGTATCAAAGTTGGTCTCTTAAGACCACTTACTATCTGGCCTTTCCCTGACAAGCATCTTCAGAAATACAAAGGTAAAGTAAACAGAATTATTGTTCCTGAAATGAACCTCGGACAAACAATTCTTGAAGTTCAGCGTGTTATGGAAGGTACTGTTCCTTCTATCGAAGGCATTCAGCAGATTGACTCTGAGCCTATTACACCTGTAACAATCCTTAACAAAATTAAGGAGGGTAAATAATCATGGCTTATAATTACGCTGCATACCTTAGAGAAGGTAAAATCCCACACATCTGGTGCCCAGGTTGTGGTTACGGTATAATCATGAAATCTATGATCCGTGCTATCGACGGACTTGGCTGGAGCAAAGACGAACTTGTTATGACATCAGGTATCGGTTGTGCTTCACGTCTTCCTGGTTACATTGATGCAAACACTCTTCACACTACACACGGACGTTCACTCGGTTTCGCAACTGGTGTTAAGATGGCTAACCCTAAACTTAATGTTATCGCTCTCGGCGGTGACGGAGACATGACAGCTATTGGTGGAAACCACTTCATCCACGCTTGTCGTCGTAATATTAATATTACATGTTTCGTTTTCAATAACCATATTTACGGTATGACTGGCGGACAGTACTCACCTACTACTCCTAAAGCAGCTCGCGCTACTACAGCTCCATACGGTAACTCTGATAACCAATTCGACATTGCTAAGCTTGCTATCGGTGCTGGAGCATCTTTTGTTGGTAGAAGCACTACATATCACGCTGTACCAATGGAAAAACTCATGAAACAAGCTATGGAGCATAAAGGTTTCTCAGTTGTTGAAATCATTGCAGGTTGTCCTACAGGCTACGGTCGTAAGAACAAACTTGCAAGCCCATCAGCTATGATCGAGTGGCAAAAAGCTAACTCTGTCAACAAAGCACAGTGGGACAAGATGACAGCTGAAGAGCAGGCTGCAGAAGCTGCAACAGGTAAATTCCCTATTGGTGTTCTTCACCAAGAAGAGAGACCAGAGTTTATAGAAGCATACGACGCTAACGTCGGACTAAGCTAAGGAGAGTTTGAAAATGGCAAGACACGCAATTAGACTTAGTGGTTCCGGCGGACAAGGTATGATTACTGCTGGTATCATCATTGCTGCAGGTGCTGCGGTATTCGAAGGCAAAAAATCCATCCAGTCTCAGTCTTATGGACCAGAGGCTAGAGGTGGCGCTTACAAAGCTGAAGTTATTATTTCAGATGAGGAAATCTACTACCCAAAAGTTATGGCTCCTGAAGTGCTTGTTGCACTTACACAGGAAGCTGCTGATAAATACTCCAAAGACCTAGTTGATGGTGGTATCCTTATCCTTGATGACCTCATGGTTAAGACTGCTCCTAAAGGTAACTGGGATGTTTACATGATGCCTATCATTAGAACAGCTGCTGAGAAAGTTGGTAAAGCAATGGTTGCAAACGTTGTAACACTCGGCGCTCTTAATGAAATCTGTGGCTTTGTTAAGCCTGAGACACTTGAAAAAGCTGTTCTCTCTCGCGTACCAAAAGGTACTGAAGATCTTAACAAAAGTGCTATCACAGCAGGTATCGAACTAGCTAAAGTTGCTAAAGCAGCAAAGTAATAGTCTCGACTATTTCTTATTGGTGTTATCGGTGAGTAAATCACCTCAGACACCTTAGCGTATCAAATAATAAAGGCTTCGTCATTTTGGCGGAGCCTTTTTTTGTTACTTAAATGTCTATAGGTTGAATTAATACTGAAAAGGTATATAATACAAATTACAATAATTTATTCTGCGAGGTTTCAATATGAAGCTTGGATTTCCAGTACAAGAAAATAATGGCAATGAAAGTATAATCTATGGAGATTTTTGTGATGCCCCAGGGTATCTGATTTTTGATACTGATAGCACTCAACTGGATTATATAGAGAATAGCTGTCCTACTAGCGCACATGAAGAATGTAACGCTATAGAATCGATCAGAGTAGAGAAGATTGATGCAATAATCTTGAGTGGTATTTTTCCTGAAGCACTTAAGAATCTATCAGATTCTGGCATTCAGGTCATCAGTGCAGGGGTTGGTAATGTAGGAGAGAATATAGAACTATTTAAGAGTGGTTCACTCATATGCCTTACAGCAAATGTTACTTGTGGCGATAAGAACATTAATTGCATGTGCGATTGTGTGACTGATTGATAGATAATGGTGTAAAATGCTTATTCTTTTCCCTGTAGCTGACAAAAATGGACTTGGAACAGGCATCTTTTCTGACTTTGGAACTGCACCTTTTTTTCTGTGTTATGACACGGAGACAAAGAAAGAGAGGTATGTAGATAACACAGGTTGCGATGAGAACGATGGGGGTAAAACAGCTGTTACAGCTGTAAGTGATTTAGGGGCAGAGGTGCTTATTGTTTCTGGTATAGGTTGTGCCGCAGTTAGCAGATTGAGAGGATTTGGTATTGATACATATTCTTCCAGTGGGAAGATAATAAGTGCAAATATAGAGTCTTTTCAGGCAGGAAAACTTAACCGTAAATATGCTGGTGATTGTGACAGTAGCTGTAAAACTTCAAGGTAAATAACAAAAGCGGAGCTAAGAATTTATAACCCCGCTATGTGTTAGTAGTATGTTATGCTGGTCCCATCCCTCTGGTCTTTGCTCTTTCTATAGCTTGCAGGGTGAGATAATTTTCGCCGAAACGAGCCATATTATCCAGCTCATTATCAAAATTATCAAAGTGTCCTTCCTCTTCCATAACTAAATCTTCAAAGAGTTTTTTAGTGACTGAGTCGTTAGCATTCCCACACTCATTTGCGAATTTGTTATACATCTCAGTCGCATTATCTTCGAGCTTTTGAGAGAGATCTAGCATCTCTTTAACGTTTTGGACTTTGATAACGTCTGCATTTGGTTTCATTTCTACATCGCCTTTTAAGAATAAGATTCGTTCAGCTAGCCTTTCTACATGCATCATTTCATCTATGGCTGTTTTGCGAAACATTCCTGCTAGCAGGTCATATCCCTGATCGTCACAGTGAAAGTGAAAATACATGTATTGGTGTATAGCTGTCATCTCATCCGCTACAGCTTCGTTTAAGAGTTTTATACTTGTTTCGTGTCTCATATTTGCCTCCTAGAGTCTAATATATATGATGATACCATAAATATAATATGTAAATAATAATTTTTTTCCATAAAATATTTAAGTATAGATAATTTGTATGTTACTATTAGTAATTGGAGGTGCTCTATGAGTAACAAACCAGCAGGTTGTAGCAGAGGCGAGGTGGCGAAAGTCTCTCAACAAAAAGATGTTACAGCTGAAATAGAAAAAAGCGTGGAGGGAACAACTATGAGTCAAGCAAGAGTCGGCAGACAAGCTCCTGATTTTGAAGCGAATGCTTATTTTAAAGGCGAATACAAGCCTGTTAAGCTTTCAGACTATGTCGGTAAATGGTTACTGCTTTGTTTTTATCCTGGAGATTTCACATTCGTCTGACCTACAGAGATTTCTGCGGTCGCAGAAAAATACGACGAATTACAGAAACTTGGTGTAGATGTCCTATCAGTGAGCGTTGACAGTGTTCATGTTCATAAGATTTGGGAAGAAGAAGAGCTTTCTAAGATGATTAAGTCTAAGGAAGTTCCTTTCCCTATGATCTCTGATGGTGGCGGTGAGCTTGGAAAAGTTTACGGTGTTTACGAAGAGAATATTGGCGTAGATATCAGAGGTAGATTTATAATCGATCCTGATGGTGTCATCCAAGCTATGGAAGTCCTTACTCCTCCTGTGGGTAGAAAGGTTTCAGAGACTATAAGACAGGTTCAAGCGTTCCAGCATGTACGTGCTACAAAGGGCGCTGAAGCTTGCCCTGCTGGTTGGGAGCCTGGTGATAAAACACTTAACCCTGGACCAGCTCTTGTTGGCAAGGTTTGGAAGGTTTGGCAACCAAACGAGTAATCGTTACTGTTTAAAATAAAACTATAAAGGGTATGCTTTCGAGTGTACCCTTTTTTTATTCTGTTGTTTGAGTTTCTATCTTTGAGAAGAGGGCAAGGGTGAGACCTATGAGTGTTGATGCGGTAAGTATTAATAGGAAGGTGTTCCATCCTGAGTTTTTATAAATGAAGCCCGGAATAGATGTTCCTATGACGCCACCAAAGTAATAGACAGTAAAATATACGCCGTTGACTGACCCTTTGCTTACCGTTGCGTACTTGTTTAATAAGCCAGAACAGCTTGAGTGAATGACGATGAATGCTCCACAAAAGAGAAAGAGGGTTGCTATGGTTGTCGTTACTGTAGGAATTCGAAAAAGTCCCAATGCTACTAGCATAATCACAAAAGATGAAATTATCGTTCGTTTATAAGAGCCTAGCACACTAGCGAACCTAGGAGTCATATAGGCCGTAACTGAGCCAAAAAGACTACCGATGTATGCAACTCCTATATAGAACTCGTTTAGGTCAGGAGATAGCTCTCTAAGCCTTATGGAGTAGAAATTCATTATTGATGAGAAGACGATAAAAGCAAAGAAAACTGTAAAAATAGGTTTAACATACTCACCCTGACGGAGAACATCTTTAAGTGAGGAGTGGTCTGTTTGATCTGCTGAAGTATTATTTTTGAGCATCATTGTAACAATGTAACAAGCAAATACAGATATCCCAAGTAGAACAAAACTGATTCGCCAGCCATAAATTGTTGAGAAAAATCCTACTAAAACTCTACCTGCTACCCCTCCTGCCATTGTTGATGCCATGTAATAAGCTATATATTTCTGCACGTTATCTTTGTGATAGGTTGTCGATATATAGCTGACCACAGATATCATCCCCGCAGGAATAAATAACCCCTGAAAGAATCTTGCAGCTAGAAGCATATAAAATGATGTTGAAATAGCGAAGAATATTTCGCCAATAGCTAATAGAAGTAGTGAAAGCTGTAGCATTTTTAAAGGAGACCTTTTATCCACGATGAAACCATAAATGATTGGGGATAGTGTCAGTGGAATGAAGGTCGCAGTTTGTAAGAGAGCCACTTGAGTAGAAGCTATGCCAAACTCTTCTATAAGCACAGGATAAACTGGCTGTGGTCCATATAGACTAGAGAATAGCAGTAGACCTGTAAGTAATATTGATATTAGCTTCATTCGTAATAATATAACAAAAAAGTGATTTTAAGAATATAATTGTTGACTAATGAGCATATGCTTAATATATTCATAATATCATATAGGAGGAACATTATGATAGTTTGTTTTCCAGTAGAGCAAAATAATGGTGTCGAAAGTGCTGTTTTTGGACATTTTGGTTCAGCTCCAGGTTTCGTAACTTATAATACAGAGACTGAAGAGCTTGATTTTATAGACAATAAGAATATGGTTCACGAGCATGGTGCTTGTAACCCTGCTGCTGCCCTCGCTGGCAGAAAAGTCGACACAGTTGTTGTCGGAGGTATAGGCAGAGGTGCAATAATGAAGCTCGCTTCAAGTGGCGTAAGTGTTGTAAGGTCTAAGTCTGGCGTTATAGCGGATGACATTAAATCTTTTATAAATGGGGAGCTGGAAATGCTCAGTGAAAACATGCAGACCTGTTCACATGGGACTCACGACTGTTCTCACTAAAGCTTTTTTTGCTTTTGTATACAAGGCACTCTTAGGGGTGCCTTTATTATATAATTAAATAAGACAAGTTTTATCTTAATTAAGGTTGCTTTTTTCCGATAGTATAATAAGATTAGATATATCAATTATTAATTAGGAGGAAGTTATGATAACCAAGATAGATAATAACGAACTTGCAGTTATCTGGAGCTCCTCTGACCCTGATGTGGCTCATTCAACTGTTTTTATGTATACGTTAAATGCAAAATGCAGAGAATGGTGGAATGTTGTGCATCTTGTGATTTGGGGACCATCTGCAAAGCTTTTGGCTGAGGATGTTTCTATTCAGCTTAAGATGAAGGATATGATACAGGCAGGGGTGAATGTAACTGCTTGTAGAGAGAATGCTGACATTTATAATGTCGCTGACGACCTTGCTGATTTAGGTATCAACGTGAAATATATGGGCGAGCCAGTGACAGAGATGCTCAAGAGCGGAGCCAAGATAATTACATTCTAAATTTACGTAATAATATTTTGACCTTATTCTCTTTTATAGTCTCATGATTTGTGATAAATAAAAGAGATGAGGTCAAACTTTTGAAAAATCCACACGTTTTATTAATCATTTATGCTTTACTGATCTCCATCTCATTTCATGTCGGGCATTCTATAACAAACGATATTGATCCATTAGTTCTAACATTTGTTCGTTTTTTCATAGCATCTATCATTTTTGGTACTTATGTAAAAGTTAAATACGGAATACAGAAACCATCTGTTAAAGAGTTCTTTTCATATATGTTTATCAGTCTGTCTTTGGTTGGCTACTTCTATGGTATGTTTCATGCTCTTAGATACACTACACCTATAAATGTGAGTATCGTATACTCGACAGTTCCGATTTTTAGCACAATATATGGAGCTGTGTTTTTGAAAGAATTTACAAGTTATAGAAGAGTTGCAGTCTTGATAGTGGTGATGTTTGGAGCAATCTGGGTTATTTCTAACGGTGATATAAACAGGTTGCTAGCCTTGGACTTTAATAAGGGTGATCTTATGTTTTTAGGTGCAAGTATGTGTATGGGTATGTATCCGATACTGTCTAAAACCTTCTCTAGAGGTCTCCCTATTCCAGTTTTAACATTTTGGACCCTTGTGACAGGAACCATTGTATTAGCTTTTGCTGCAAATATAGAGATAGCTAAGATGGACTGGATAAATGCTCCAGCAAGGCTTTACGCAGGAGTGTTTTACGTGACAGTATTCACGACAATGCTGACATTCTTTATTATTCAATACGCTAGCCATAAGCTTCATGTTAGCAAGGTTATGGCATACAACTATATAATTCCAGTTTTTGCTATAGTGGAGAATATAATACTTGGGAAAGGTTTGCCGTCAATGAGTGTATTACCCGGAGTATTGATTGTTGTTTCATGTACATTCTTCTTTATGAAATCTCCTAAAAATTGACCAGGCTGATAAATTCAAATATAATCAAAAATGTTTAAACCTGTTTTGAAAGATATACCTGAAAACCCAGGGATATATTTATATATCGCAAAAAATGGTGAGATAATTTATGTCGGCAAGGCGAAGAATTTGCGTAATAGAGTTTCGTCATATTTTACCGATATAGACGGAAAACCTATCCGCACAAGAAAGATGCTCCAGTCTGCTAGAGATATTAGGTTTGTTGTCACTTCGTCAGAATCGGAAGCTCTCCTCCTAGAAAATAACATTATAAAAACTGAAAAACCAAGATATAACGTTCGCCTTAAAGACTCTAAAAGTTATCCTTTTATACTTATCACTGAAGGTGAGTACCCTAAGCTTAAGATTATTCGTGAATCAGGTGAGAAGGGGGAGTATTTTGGTCCATTTGTTGATGTGGGCAACTTGAGGTCTATCGTTGAAGAGATATTGAGGGTCTTTCCACTTAGGTCTTGTGGTGAGACGAAGTTTAAAGAGGGGCGAGTATGTCTTAAATATCAGATAAAAAAGTGCCTCGGTCCTTGTGAAAACCTTATCAGCAAGAATAGGTATAATCAGCTAGTAGAACATATTCGAACGTTTTTCCACGGTGATATTGATGAGCTGAAAGAGCATATGGAGAGCGAAATGCTTCGATTCTCTGAGGAGATGAATTTTGAAGAGGCTGCTCTTATGCGTGACAGGCTTAAGGGGCTTTCTAAGCTTTTTATAAAGCAGACAGTCGTTATGCCAGACGAGAATAGTAGTGTTGACGTTTTTGTTCCGCACACGTTTGAAAATGTAAGCGGTGTCACTACTATGTTTGTCCGTGGCGGGAAGGTTATTGGTAGTAAAACAGAGATACTGGAAGAGACTGAAAATCCAGCAGAAATTATTGAATCATTTATCCTTCAAACCTACTCCATACTGCGTAACTATCCAGAGATGATTTATGTGACAGGTCTAGGGGATGATGAAGTGCTTAGTGAGGCGATAGCTCAGCAGGCAGGTAAGAAGATTCGCTTTAGGAAACGTGGCTTTACGAGTGTTGAGAAGCTTTGTATCGAGAACGCAAAAGTTCAGACAGAGCTTTATCTGCGCAAGCTTGCTAAGAGAAAAGACATTTCTGAAAAACTAAAAAGGATACTAAGCTTTAAGCAAGATATAAAGCGTATCGAGTGTGTGGATATATCGCATCTTGGCGGTAGCGGAACAGTAGGTGTTTCTATTGTCTCTGTTGACGGTGAGTTTTTAAAAGCTGGATATAGAAAATATCGAATAGCATCAGCTGAAAACGACGACTTTGCTAGTATTTATGAGCTTTTTTGCAGAAAGTTTGAAAACGTGAAAGAGGGGACAGAAAAACCAGCTGATCTATATATAGTTGATGGAGGAATAGGGCAGCTTAACTCGGCTATAAAGGCGGCAGATGAGATAGGCTCTACAGCAGAATTCATATCTATATCCAAAGGGCGAAGTATTAAGTTTATGAAGGATCAACAGGATGAATCAATCGAGTCTGTACATATTCCTGGTCGCAAGAACCCGCTGAACTTAAAGAAGAATGACCCTGTTTTGCTATTCATACAGAAGGTGCGTGACGAGTCACACAGGTTCGCAATCGAGTATAGTAGAAAGCTTGCTCTGAAGAACTTTAAGAAATCACCATTGTTATCTATTGAAGGTGTGGGTGAAAAAACAGTTCGTAAAATACTAGAAGTATATCCAGATATATATACAAGAGAAGACCTTAGTGCAGAAATAATTTCAAAAATGTGTAAAATACCTTATAAAACAGCATCTTATATATTAGAATTTGTAAATAGTTTAAAGTAGATTATGTTTGCATAGCATATCTACCATGATAAAATTTATAGATAGTGTAGATGAAATTATAAGGAGAGATATATGTTTAAGAAAGTATTTGCAATTGTTGCATTAGTTGCATTTCTTACACCTGCAAGTGTGTTCGCTGGTGTGTTTGATTTGTCTATTACTGCGAACCCTGGACTTGGCACAGAACAAACTTGGAGCCAGTCTTACAAGTCAATTGAGGATGTTATAAATAACCTCGATACAAGTGAGATAGAGAGTAATCTTTCTCTTTACACTGATACTTCTGCCGCCACAGGAACAATTAACTTCCGTGGTGTGCCAATCAATCTTAGTATTGCGGCAAACTCTAGTACTCTCATACTTGAAATTCCATCTATTGGAGTTACAGAGACTTTCGCAGGAACAGATAGAGACAACAGTGTTGACCTCATAGAAGACTGGTTGAAGGAGAATGGCGAATCAGCAGTGACTAAGCTTATGAAAGAGCTTGTAGCTGAGACACCTACAGACCCTATTGCTGGTAACCCATCATCAATGGAATCACGTATGGTTTCTATGGATTATGGCTATGCTGTTAATACTGATGAAGTGGTTGAGATGAATGCTAACTATGCTGACTCAAGTATTAATGCAAATATGGTTTCTGTTTTTGCAAGATATAGCAATTATGATCTCGATTGTACATCAAGTACTGAATATTCTATCCCACTTGCTTATACTATTAAATTTGATGGTTCAAAGAACTCTTTGGCAATAAGAGTACCTATTTCTATGATAGATGTTGACGGTTCTAAAGCTTATAACTTTGTATTAGGACTAGGTTTCACGTATTTTGTCAAGGATGACTGGAGCCTTACTCCTGCTTTAGGTTACACTGCTGTTGGATCCGTCGATCTTGCGTCTGTTGCACAGCTCCTTAGCTCGTCATTAACAAGTGCTTATAACTTTAAGATCGATAAGTACACTCTAACACTTGCTAACATGTTAGGTTATTACAAGACTATACCGTTTAACTATGGCGACTACTCAATCGATCCTGATATCCAGAATACAGTATTTCGTAACGGTCTAAACTTTAATATTCCTGCGGATAAGCTTAAGAAGGGTACTAGCTTTGAGCTCTTTGTTACTGATACAAGATATTTTGGTTCAGAACTTTATATCGATCAGTATAACGAATTCGGAATTTCTTACGGTTTTGCAAAAGCTACTCAGAAGAAGAAGGGTGATAAAGTTGTAAACCTTATGAGAAAGGCTCGTGTAGGTTTCACTTACTTGTTTGCTGATAAAGCAAATGGTTATTCTATAAACTTTGGATTTTCATTCTAGTAAATCAGATAAATTTAAAAAGCCAGTCATTAAGACTGGCTTTTTACTATGAAGAAAATGAGTCGATTACAAATAACAGGTTTGTAATCATGAGGTGAATTTTCTAAAAGCTATAATAAAGCCTACTCATTTGAGCAGGCTTTTTTTATTGTACTAGGCTATTGTCATCAAAAGGTCGCCAGACTCGATCTTGTCTGCTTCGTGGAGGAGGATTTCTGCGATCTCTCCATCAGTAGCAGCAGCAATCTTAGTCTCCATCTTCATCGCTTCAGTAATCAAGAGGATATCTCCCTTTGATATTTTATCACCGACTTTAACGTTAATCTTTGTGATGCTTCCTGGCATGGTAGCGCATACATCCTTAGGGTTAGTTATGTCGCCCTTAGTATTTGACTTTATGATGTCAGAAAGTGTTTCGTCTTTTACTGTGACTGATCTAGGTTGTCCGTTAAGCTCGAAGTAAACCTTTCTCATACCTTTTTCATCTGGCTCACTTAAGCCAAGATAGCGTATGATAAGGGTTTTACCCTCTTCAATATCCATTTCGATCTCTGCTTCCTTCTCCATAGGATAAAAGAAAGACTTTGTACAGAAGACAGAAGGATCGCCATACTCTTCGTTAAACTTGACATAATCCTTGAATACAGCTGGGTATAGAGCGTATGAAATGATCTCTACTTCGCTAAAGTCTCTTCCGAATTGGTCTTTAAGCTCTTTAGCCGCAGCGTTAAAATCGAAATCTGTGAGGAGCTCACCAGGTCTACAGTCTAGAGGTTTTTCACCTTTAAGGACTATACGCTGTAGCTCTTTTGGGAAACCGCCATAAGGTTGACCAAGCATACCTTGAAAGAATGATACAACAGAGTCTGGGAAGTTGAGTGTGTCACCTTTTTCATATATGTCATCTACAGTTAGGTTGTTTCTAACTAGAAATAGGGCGAAGTCGCCTACAACCTTAGATGATGGTGTAACCTTGATGATGTCACCAAGCTCACGGTTAACGTCTGTGTACATCTTGCGTACCTCTTCCCATCTATCGATAAGTCCCATAGCTTCGACCTGTACTATAAGGTTAGAATACTGTCCACCAGGGATTTCGTGCTCATAGACTTCAGCAGTAGAAGCCTTAAGACCACTTTCGAATGGGAAGTAATATCTTCTGATTCTATCTGTATAGTCAGATGCAACTTGCATCGCTTTTTTGTCTAGTGTTGAGTGTTTCTCTTGTCCATCAAGTGCTGCCGCAATAGAGTTCATGTTTGGCTGAGATGTAAGTCCACTCATTGAGCTTAAAGCTGCGTCTATAATGTCTGCACCAGCTTCAAAAGCCATAAGTGCAGCAGCTTCAGCGTTACCACTAGTGTTATGTGTATGGAAATGAACAGGGAGACCTGTCTCTTCTTTGATAGCTTTGATAAGGGTTTTCGCAGCGTAAGGCTTAAGGAGTCCAGCCATATCTTTGATACCGAGAATATCAGTACCAGCGTCTGCAAGTTCTTTAGCAAGACCTGTGTAGTACTTAAGTGAATACTTAGCTCTTGTAGGGTCTGTGATGTCTCCTGTGTAACAGATAGCTGCCTCAGCTATACGCCCGTGCTTCTTAACTTCATCGATCGCTGGCTTCATCTGGTCAACCCAGTTAAAACAGTCGAAGATTCTGAAGACGTCCATACCGTTTTCGCTAGCAAGCTTGATGAACTGCTTAACAACGTTATCTGGATAGTTAGTGTAACCGACAGCGTTAGAGGCACGAAGGAGCATCTGGAAAAGGACGTTAGGTATCTTCTCTCTTAGCTGTGCCATTCTGTCCCATGGGGACTCTCTGAGGAATCTGTATGCTACGTCGAAAGTCGCTCCGCCCCACATCTCTACTGAGAATAGGTTGCTGAGGTTGTGTGCGTAGTAGTCAGCTACATTTAGCATATCTTTAGTACGAACCCTTGTTGCAAGGAGAGACTGGTGTGCATCTCTGAAGGTAGTATCAGTGAAGAATGCCTCTTTAGAGCAACGTAGGTGGTTTATAACGCCTTCGACACCTTGTCTGTTCAGTATGTCTTTTGTTCCTGTAGGTACAGGAGTTCCATAAGGAACAATAGGTGGGTTGATAGCAGGCAGGATAATGTCACTAGTAAGCCTTGACCCTGATGGGTTGTTGACTATGTTATTAGCGAGGAATTTAAGGGATTTAGTAGCCCTGTCCTGACGCTGAACAAATACGCAGAGGTCTTTGTTTGTATCGACGAAAGTTGTATCTATTTCACCATTGAGTAATTTATCGTGAGCAACAACCTTTTCTAAGAATTGGATGTTAGTCTTAACTCCTCTGATACGAAACTCGCTGAGAGCACGATACATTTTACGTGCTGTCTGATGGAAGGAATGGGCGTGGGTGGACACCTTCACCAAGAGGGAGTCATAGTGAGGCGAAATTTTGGCGTTTGCAAAACCATTTCCGGCATCCAACCGCACCCCGAATCCTGCGGCAATTCTATATGCCTCAATTTCTCCAGTATCTGGAAAAAAGTTATTTTCTGGATCTTCTGTAGTCACTCGGCACTGAATAGCGAATCCATTTTTTACTACAGAGCTTTGATCTTTAATGTCTATATCTGATGAACTTAGTTTTTCGCCTGATGCGATACGTATCTGGGATTGAACTATGTCGATGCCAGTAATAAGCTCAGTGATAGTATGCTCAACCTGAAGTCTTGTGTTTACTTCAAGGAAGAAGTAGTTATTGTTTTTATCTACGAGGTACTCAACAGTAGCAGCACTGATGAGATCTGATTTTTTTCCTATTGTGATAGCATCTGCATACATGCCTTCTAGTGCTTCATCTGAAACGCTAATAGATGGTGCTATCTCGATAAGTTTTTGGTGACGACGTTGGATAGAACAGTCTCTTTCGTATAGGTGAACTATATTACCGTGTTTATCAGCAAGAAGCTGAACTTCGATATGTTTTGGTTGTTCTACATATTTTTCGATGATGATGTCGCCATTTCCAAAAGCTTTAAGTGCTTCGCTTTTAGCTGACTCATAATTATCGATTAATTCTTTTTCATCTTTAGCGATACGGATACCGCGTACACCACCACCAGCTACAGCTTTGATAAGTACTGGATAGCCGATAGCCTTAGAAGCAGTGAGAGCCTCTTCTGGAGTAGGGATGATCCCTTCTGAGCCTTCGATTACAGGAACTTTACACGCTTTCGCAAGCTCTTTTGCGTTCTTTTTGTCGCCGAACATATTAATAGTTTCAGCCTTAGGACCTATGAAGATGATTCCAGCATCTTCGCATGCTTTAGCAAAAACTGCATTTTCTGCAAGGAATCCATATCCAGGGTGAATAGCATCTACATTCTTTTGTATAGCAAGTTCAATTATTTCATCAATATTCATGTATGCTGCAACAGGATCAAGACCTGCTCCAATAAGGTAAGCTTCGTCAGCTTTATATCTGTGAAGTGAGTATTTGTCTTCATCTGAATAGAGAGCAACAGTTCTGATCCCCATCTCTGTACATGCTCTGAATGTACGGATTGCTATTTCGCCTCTATTTGCAGACATTAGTTTTTTAATTCTCATATGAACTCCCTAAAACTATATTCTAATTATTCTTTAATTTAACGTATTATATATTTTATTATATGTTTTGTCAATATGCTTAAAGGCAGTATATAAAGGGTATTGGGCATCAAAAACTCTAGAACCCTTGTTCTATAACGGGTTTTGATAGGGTGAAAAAATATTAAAAAAATATATTTGTTAAATAATGATAAACAAACCAGTAATGATTGATAATGTCTATAATGCTCGGTAGATATTTTACGCGTTGATGATAGTTTTAGATTATGTTGTTATAAATAAAGAGTTATAGCGAATAGGTGTACTGTATATATGTTAAGCTGTAATCCTCTTTACATGATATCTATTAGAGTATATATTTATTGTCTCAATAATAAAGAGGTGACAAAGTGATAAAGAAATTAATTATATATGTAACATTATCTATTCTTTTGACTGCCAATGCGTATGCCGTATCAGCAAAGGATATTATAAAGCAATTAGATACAATAAAGAGCTATACTGCTAACTTTACTCAATTTACTGAGATAGAGGGATTTGGTGAAGATGAGTATTCTGGTAAAATGTATATAAATAGTGGTGAGAAGGCATATTGGAATTATGAGAAGCCGTATAGGCAGTTCTACCTGTTTGATACTAACACTATGAAATACTATGATAGCGACACTAGGCAGCTTGTTGTGCAAACTCTTACCCCAGCTACAAACGTCTTTATGCGCCTTATGCTAAATCCTGCTGATATTGAGAATGATTTTGATGTTAAGCTGAAAGGTAACGAGCTTATTCTTACTCCTAGAAATGACCTTGGTGTTGAAACTATATCGTTTATCGTTGTGGATGGTTTGGTTAAGGGGATACGTACTAAAGACCAGAATGGTAATAATACTCGTATTGAGATGAGTAATGTTGTTTCAGGTGAAAAACTAAGAGATGACATCTTTGACCCAGAGATTCCTGAAGGGACTGAGATTTTCGAGTATAATTAAATTATATATTTTTTGATGTCTGCTATTGGTTTGCCAATATGGTAACCCTGAATATAGTCGATGCCCATTTCGGTCACTTTCTTTTGAACACTTTCAGAATGAACAAATTCTGCAACAGTTTTTATTTGTAACTGGTTTGCGAACTTGATAATAGTTCCAACTATGATCTGTGCTTGAGTGTCCTTGTCGATATTCTTTATAAGCGAACCATCAATCTTGATTATATCAACTTTTAGCTCTGATAGGTAAACGAAGTTGGAGTACCCAGAACCAAAGTCATCAATGGCAACCATAGCTCCTGTCGCCTTAATAGCCTGAATGAAAGTATTAACTACTTCAAAACTTTCTATACCTTCAGACTCAAGAAGTTCGAATATGACTCTTTTGGCAATTCCGCTAGTCTTAAGAAGGTCCAAGATAAACTTAGATGTTGATTCATCCATAATATCTTCTATAGAAAGGTTTATAGAGAACATAAAATCATTATCTGCAAAAGTTTCAAAAGACTTGGTTACAATACGTTTAGTAATATGCTGGTAAAGCTTAGTCTTCTTAATTATATCTAGAAACTGGAAAGGGGTGATTACTTCGTTGTTATCTATAAGCCTAAGTAAACACTCAAATTTCTCTATCTCACCTGATCCTGAGTTCGCGATAGGTTGAAAATAATGTATAAGAGTATTCTCATTAAGAGCTCGCTTAACAATTTTGGTCCAGCGTATGTCGTTTTCATATTCATCAACGATATCTATCGAGCTGTCATAAACCTGGAAAGGTAGTTTCTTCTTGTCTGCGTGACGAAGAGCCATTCCAGCTTTTTCAAATATGTTTCCTTTTTCAGCTGAAACACCAGCAGTCACCGATATGTCTATTTCTATTTCTAGTTCTTCGTATTTGACACTAAAATCTAGATAGTCTGTAAGGTCTCTTAAGAGGTTGTTCCTCTCTGAATCACTTAATTGTTTATCTATGAGTACAGCGTATTCATTACCATGGAATTTATATGTCTTCATTCCACATTTATTGTCAAAAGAGGTTATACGTTCACCGACATCAATAAGGACGAAATCACCAATTATAAAACCGTATGTCTCATTAATCTTCTTAAATGTATCTATATTAAGAAGTATTAGCATAGGGTTGTTGACATTATTAAGGTCGTTAACAAGCTTGTTTCTGTTAGGTAATCCGGTTAGATGGTCTGTGTATAGTTTGTTCGTTAATTCAAAGTTTAATTCTTCAAGTTCTTTATTTCTGTTTTCAATATCTGTTTTGTACTTAGAAAATATTTTTTGGATATTTACTGAGAAGATATAAGAGACTGCTGATGCAAATATTGCAGCAATAAGGAATAAAATTAGAGAGTATTGTTTATTGTCAGATAGTTTTCTTTTAAGTGCATTGTTTTTCTCAGTGATAAGTGGTGTGAGGTCATCCATTGCCACTGTTCCGCATAGTAGCCAGTCCCATTTATCATAAAGAGTGCAATATGAGATTGATTGGCTCTTTTTGTTCCAATCGTTGTATTTTTGCTCGTGGAAAACAAAAAGATCATTCTTTTGTAGAGCATAAGAAAGCAGGTTTTTGTAATAGAAAACACCACTTGAATCAGATATGTTTGTCAGATCTGAGCCCTCAAGGTCTCTGTTTCCCGGTAATTTTATCCCTTTTCCGTCAGTATTAAAGATGTAGTAGCGTCCATTATTATTGAACTTGACGTTATCTATGCGATGTAAGATTTTATTTTTGATTATTGAAGCAAGCTGCTCCTCTTCAAATGAGGAACCAATATACCAATCATGTATACCTAGCTTTTCAACGTAAGCGACTCTCTGCGTGAAATCGTCTGAGCCGATACTTTTAGGTAGCATATTTTCAACATATCCACCACCTGCATCAAACGCAGTACTGATCTCAGTTTGAATAGGCATGCTGCCAAAAGGAGTTTTTAGATTGTATATGTTTATGCCTGATTTGTATTTAGGGTGATAGATTATGTTACCGTTTTTATCAATAACGTAAATGTAACCATTCTTTTTGTCTGAGCTATATAGTGAAAAGAATTTTACAATGCTAGTATACACTTGGTTATGCGGTACGTTGCGTAATAATTGTTGATGAAAGTCTTTTGACATTTTTTGAGCTTCATGAACTCTATCAATTAAATTCTTTTTTAAAGTATTTCTACTTTGTATTATATTGAATGTTGCAAAGTCATTGAGTCGTGCGACTTCAAGCTTAAGGCTCGTCTTCTTGCCTTCAATGAAATTTTTAACAAGAGCTGCTCTTTCACTTTCGAACTCAGTGTTTGTTTGTCTAATAATGAACGCTATCATTGCCAAGGTGAGCACAAGTATGATAGCAATCATATTTATGAGGCTAATCCTGCCAATGTTTTTTTCATTGAAAAGCTTATTAAGCATTGCACATCCATTTTCTACAAATAATTATTAAACTATATCTCATAAGTGTTATATATATCAAGTATCTAATTCTTTTGCAGGATAAAAATATGCCTCTTGAAAGTCTATATCAATTCTTTCGACCATAACTTCCAGTGTGTCTGAAGCTCTATATGTCCTTCCTGTAACTCTACCTTTAACCATCTGGGCTTGTTTGTTGAACTGATAGATGTCGCCAGGTATAGATTCAAGCATGATTGTCCCTTTAAGCATCAATGACTCTATGTATATATTCAGACCAAATGCACCCACTGACATTATAATAGCACCGAATGGTTCATCCATATGTTTTGCAAGGTATTTGATCTTTTTGAACTTATGTATATCTCGCTCAGCTTGTTCAGCTCTTTGTTCGTTTTCTGTTGATAGCTTACATGACTCATCAAGACTAGCTTCTGTGTGATAATCAGTACCGAATAGAGTGTTACAGATTAACCTGTGTACCATAAGATCAGGGTAGCGTCTAATAGGGCTAGTGAAGTGGGTATATGAGTCTGATGCGAGCCCAAAGTGCCCTATGTTGCTCGTATTGTATTCTGCTTTTGCCATAGTTCGCACAAGCGCAGAACCGAGTATCTCTTTATATTCGGACTGGTTTACAGCTTTATTTACGTAAGATACTTCTTTAGGGGTGATGTCTTTTATGGTGACCATAACTCCAAATGTTTCTGCTAGCTTTGCAAAATCTCCAAGCTTCATTGGGTCTGGCTTATCGTGTATTCTAAAGACAGATTTTTTTGCACGCTTTTCAAGAAACTCTGATACAGCCTCATTTGCTTCGATCATAAAGTGTTCGATGATACGGTGAGCGATGATTCTGTCTATAGGCACAATAGCTGTAACTTCGCCATTATCGTCAAGTTCAAATGATGCTTCTGGAAAGTCGAAATCGAGCATTCCGTCTATTGAACGCCTTGTCATTATCTTTTCTGAAACTAGCTTTGAGTCGGTAATGAGTTCTAATATTTTAGGATCAGTCTCCGTTTCTCTGCCTTCAATGACACTTTGTACATAATTGTATGTAAGCCTTCTATCACTATTAATTATTGATCTGAAAAGCTCAGTCTTCTTTCTGCTGCCATCTTTGGTGTAGCGGATTTTTGCAGTGAGGGTGAGTCGGTCTTCATTAGGGCGAAGAGAACAAAGGTTGTTTGAGAGCTCTTCTGGTAGCATAGGCACAGCAAACTCAGGGAAGTAAAAACTAGTCCCTCGCAGGTATGCCTCTTTGTCTACTGGTGATTCTGGCTGAACAAAATGACTAACGTCGGCTATGTGTACATATAATATATATTCATCTTCAGTTATCTCTAGTGAGATAGCGTCGTCAAAATCTTTAGCTGTTTCGCCGTCTATAGTAACTGTTGTCAGGTCTCTGAAGTCTGTCCTTTTACCAGGGTTCTTCATCAGATTATCAGATGTATCTATCACATACTGGACAACTGATTCTGGGTAGACTTTGTTTATATTATATCTGTTAAGGACTATCTCGTCTTCGATGCGTGGGTCATTAATGTTACCTAGTACTTTGACTACAGACCCTCTGGCTGGTGCTCTCTCTGACGGGTAGTGTGTTAGTTCTAGTAAGACTACAGTGTCATTCTCGTACTGTTGTTTTCTAGATGTGAGATATATGAGCCCCGGAACCTTTTTAGTCATAGGGATTATGCGTACAATGCCAGCAAGATTTTCAACTCTTCCTACTATGAGCTGTTTTGACCTTTCTAAGATCTCTTTAACATGCCCTTCTTGTTTTCCTCTAAATGTTTCAGGAGTAACACGGACCTTGTCCCCATGCATGGCTCCTGCCATCTTATTTTTAGGAATAAAAATATCGCGTCCACCAGTGTCGACAGATAAAAATCCATAGCCATCAGGGTGTAGATCTATTTTTCCAGTTATTGTTCTTTTTACTTCTCTGACAGCGTTCCTTGAAGGTCTTGAACCTTTTTGTTCTTGCTCTTCTCGCTGCTTTTTTGACATTTTTGAAAGATAAGTACCGTTGCGGTGCTGATCTATTTTACTTTGGCGAACTAGCCCTTTAAGTTCTCTTCTGAGAGTCTTTGGATCTAGTCCTGTTTGAACAAGAAGCTGTTTAAAAGTTACTGGCTTCCTGCTCTGATTTATAATATTAAGAATCTTGCTCAAACCCGTGTTCCCTTACCTTTTTTCGGAAGGTATTTCTGTTTATGCCAAGTACTTTGGCTGATACAGATTTATTGTTCCCTGTTTTATCAAGGATGGCTTTTATAATTGGATACTCAACGATCTTCATAAATTCGTCGTATGCATTGTTGCCATCAGAGAGTATCTCAGACTCTATGATGTCGAGTGCAAGTTTATATAGGTCGTGTGAGGTGCTGGATTTACCTGCACCAGGTGACATCTCGAATATCTTTGGTGGTAAATTTTCAAGTTTAATTACATCCGTTTCGGCATTTACAATGGCGTATTGGATAGTGTTTTCGAGCTCACGAATGTTACCAGGCCACCTATATGCAGTTAGAACATCAAGTACCTCTTCGCTGCAAGTTAAGACTTTATTCTTTATAGTCTCGTGCTTGTGTAGGAAGTGGTTTGTAAGGTATGCGGCATCCTCTTTCCTCTCGTAAAGAGGTGGAAGCTCGATAGAGACTACATTGAGTCTATAGTAGAGGTCTTCTCTAAATTTACCAGTAGAGACAAGCTCTTCAAGGTTTCTGTTAGAGGCAGCTATGATTCTAGTGTCAAGTTTGAGAGTTTTGCTAGAGCCGATTTTTGTGACTTCTTTCTCTTGTATAACACGTAGAAGTTTAGACTGGAGTCCCATGTCCATTTCGGATATTTCATCCAAGAAGATTGTTCCGTGGTTAGCCTCTTCAAATTTTCCTTTCTTATCGCTTATTGAACCTGTAAAAGAACCTCTTTCGTGTCCGAAGAGTTCACTCTCTAATAGTTCGTTTGGAATGGCAGCCATATTTATAGGTATGAAAGGTCTTTCGCTTCTTGCTGATTGCTTATGTATCATTCTGGCTATGACTTCTTTACCAGTTCCTGATTCACCGAGCACTAATACGTTGATATTCGTTTTTGAAATCTTACATATTAGTTTATATATCTCGAGCATCTTTTTGTTTTTAGTCTCGAAGTCATACTCTTTACTGTCACTTATGACACTCTGTTGGATATTACCACAGAGGGATATTACTTTATTTTTAAGCTCTAAAAGATCAAAAGGCTTTGAAAAGAAATCTTTTGCACCTGCTTTGATAGATTCTATTACGTTTGAACCTGTATCTTGAGCAGTCATTATTATGAAATGCGTGTCAGGAAACATAGGAGCCCATTTCTCAGTAAGGCTGATACCATTATGCTCACCCAAAAAGATATCTACAAGACAGATGTCTATGTCTTTAGATAAGTATGTTTCAGCAGTATTTGGTTCTGTTGTTGTTAGTACGTCGATTTTTTCATCTGATAGTCCCTCTTTAAGTATCCAAAGGATATTCTCTTCATCGTCGACAGCTAATACTCTAATTTTTCTCATACTTGAATATACGATATGGTTAAAAAATAATCAACATATTGTCGCACTTTTTATGAAAATTTGCATAAAATTTGCTCATTTGTTATTTTTTGTGGCATTAGATTGGTTTAGATGTAAGCTCTATGTCATAATTAAATTAGTATTATTAAGGAGAGATCAATGAAGATTGTTGCTATCAATGGTAGCCCTAGGCAGGGTGGAAATACAGAAATACTTTTGAACCATATGCTTGAACCTCTGAAAGAGGCTGGGTGGGAGACAGAGCTTATACAAGTGGGCGGTAAAAATATAAGAGGCTGCATGGCTTGTACTAAATGCAGAGAGACAAAAGATAATGAATGTATTATCAAAAATGATATTTTTAATGGTGTGATGAAGGAGCTGTTAGAGGCTGATGCTATTGTTATTGGTACACCAACTTATTTTACTGATGTGTCAGCAGAGTTAAAGGCTCTCATTGATCGTGCTGGTTATGTTGCAATTGCGAATGATAGGGCTTTTAAAGGGAAGATTGGTGCTGCTGTAGTGGCTGTTAGACGTGGTGGTGCTGTGCATGCGTATGACTCTATTAATCACTTATTCTTAATGTCACAGATGATTGTGCCTGGTTCTACCTATTGGAACTTTGGTGTAGGAAGAGAGAAGGGTGAGGTTGCGGGTGACGCTGAAGGTTTGGTAAATATGAATAATCTTGGTAAAACAATCGCTTGGTTAGGGAAGGCTATTAAGCCACACTTGGATGAGTTTCCAACGATATAAATAGATAATAAAAAAGGCACTCAAGTGAGTGCCTTTTTTTATGATTAACTTTAAGTTAGTTTTTTAATTTACGCCCCAGAAACGAAGTTTCTGACCAGCAAGTCTAGCAGCGTCAGACTCAGGGAAGTCTGTAACTACTGTTTGAAGTGCTTTAACTGCGTTGTCTTTATCGGAAATGTTGCCATAACTGTATCCCATCTTAAGAAGAGCGTCAGGTACTTTGTTTCCAGCTGGGTATGTTTCAGTAAGTTTTTGGAAGACCATAACGGCACTTTCGTAATCTTTTTGAGCATATTTGATCTCACCGATCCAGTACATAGCATTGTCTGATCTTTCAACATCAGGGTAACGCTTAAGGAACTCATTAAACTTCACTTCACTCTCAGCATATTTACCATTTCTGTATAGTTCGTATGCATATGTGTAAAGTCCAATTTTGTCCTGAATGTTATCTTCGATTATGATAACCTCTTCTCCGCCTTCCTGAACAACCTCAGGTTGCATGTTAGAGTTAGAAAGTTCCATTTTAGATTTTTCAAGCTCTGTTACACGCTCTTTGATTTCCATGATGTCAGAATTAGTGACTGTCATCTCTTCACGAAGTTGAGAGAGAGCGTCAGAGTTTCTGTTAATGCTCTCTGTGTTCATACGTATATTCTTATCAAGCTCCTGAACCTGAACTTGCATATCGCCTATGGTCGATTGAATGCCAAGCATCTCGTCTTTGATATTGTTAAGAGACTGCTGAACAAGATCCTGGTTGCCTCCGCAAGCAGTGATACTGAGAGCAGCAACTGTAATTAGTGCAATTTTCTTAAACATGGTCGCTCCTTTATAAAAGATATTTATCTACATCTAGTACTAGTATGTCTGTGTCTGGTTTACCGATGAATCTATTTGCTCCAACGCTCATAACTTTTCTTTCGTTCTCTTCGGAAGCTAGTGAAGAAAAGACAAGAATTGGTATTTGGCTAGTAAGAGGGTTCGCTCTGACAGATTTAACAACTGATGCACCATCTCTTACAGGCATCTCAAGATCCGTAATAACGATATCGGGCGCTTTCTCCGCAACTTTATCAAGAAGTAACTGTCCATTTTCAAAAGAGAAAGTCTGATAGCCAGATTGCTCTAAGTGATTATGTAAAAAACGTCTAATAACTGATGAATCTTCAGCAAGGTATACTGTCTTAGATTCTCTGAGATGTGATTTTGAATAATCGATATCAATTGCTTTAAGTCCAGTATCTGGGTTCATTTCAAGTACGATCTTCTCAAAATCAAGAAGTTGTATAAGGTTACCACCTATATCAATAACGCCTAGTACTGTCTCAACAAAGTTGAAATCTGTCATTGATGAGTAGTCTTTAATGTCAGCCCATGTGATCCTGTGTATTCTAACAACTTCGTCAACAATGAAGCCGTTGTACTGGTGGTTGAAGTAGGTTACTATGATTTTTTTATCTAAGTAATCTTCGTCAAATTTAAGCTCTAGCCATCCTGATAGATCGATGATAGGAATAAGCTTTTGTCTAATATTCGCTGTCCCGATAACACTAGGGTGTGCATCTGGTACTTTTACTATTTCCGGGAATCTGATGACCTCTCTAACCTTGGCTACGTTTATGCCGAAATGGTGTACTTTGCCTTCAGATCTTATAATGAATTCAACGATTTCAAATTCGTTGGTTCCGGTCTCGAGTAATATTCCGTGATCTATTGCCATAATATCCCTCACATTTGTTCTTTAAGTTACCATGATTAAACTACCTATTCAAGAAATAATCACTAAAAGGATTGTTGCCAGCTTCACTACCTTATTGTAGAATAAACCAATGGCTAGAACATTTTTGCTTATTTTAACCTTCTTTGTGTTTTTTTCCTGCTGGGGTGCCGGTGTGTACGTTAGAAATAACGGGCATTTCTCAGAGTTTATACTGTCTGGGATGGCTGACAGCATAGTCTCTGTGAGCGAGGGTGACAGCAGGATTATGGTTGAGCTTATAACCCCACTGGCTGCTGATACTGCAAGTAAATTTAACGATCCTTTTATTAAATCAATATCAATAGATGGGCACATGCTCATAGTTAACTTTTATAAGGACACAGATTACACTCTTAGTAAAAGGGATGGTGATATCCTGATTACTGCGGCTAAAGTTAAAAAAAGTGAAGATATTCAGCTGGGCTATGGCATTGAAAAACCTGTACTTAAAGGTTCTGATAGAATAATGGAAGATGCTAAAGCTGATGATGTTTTGAAAGAAGTTGACGGATCAATTGCTGAAGAAGAGTATGCATACGCTCTCGCTGTTACTGAAAATATGCTTAACTCAGGAGTAGAGGGGTACTATCGTCAGGAAGCACTCTTTAGGCTAGGTATGATATATTTCAAAATGGGTGAAGAAGCAGATGATAACTATGTTTTTGCCAGTCAAATCTTTGATGATTTTATAAAAGAATTTCCTGACTCTTTTAGAAAGAAGGACGCACTCATTAAATCTGCTGAAGCTAAAGAGATGGCAATGCTCTTTAATGAAGCTATTTTTTCATACAATACTATTATAAAAAGTTTACGTGATAGAAAGATCAGAAAGATGGCATACGAGCGTATTGCTGATATCTATTCGAGGTCTGGTCAATACGTTAAGGCTATTCAGGCACATGAAGATGTAATAAAGAATTTTAAAGAATCTTTTACACTGCAGAAGGCTAAAATTGGACTTCTACAGGCTAATCGTAAAGACTATGACCTTGCGTATAAAACATTTCTTACTGTCTTGGATAATAAATCACAGTTAGGTTTACTTGAGGCAGAAGAGCTTTATACTATGGCTGATGTATTTGCTAAAAGGAGCCAATTTGATATAGCTAGAGAGCTGTACGAAAAGGTTTATGCCCTTTATCCGTCCAACGAACTGGCTGATGTTGCTATGTATTACTCTGCAAACATGTATGCAAAGCAAAATAACGATAAAGCGACCGATGCAAGGCTGGATATTTGTCGCCAAGTTTATAAAACAAAAAAGGGTGGTTTGATGTGTGCTGTCCTTTATGCAATAAGACATGTCGATGAAAAAGCTCCGCTAGAATGGGAGAAAGAGCTGAAACCTGCACTTGATTCGCAAGATATAGATATCAGGTCAGAGGCTGAACTTGTTTTGATCAATGCTTATTTTAATAATAATGAATATGATAATGCTGACAAACGTGTGGATGAGTTCATTAAGAAGAACTTTACGTCTGAGTCTCTCCCAGAGGTTTATAGGATACGTCAGCTTATTACACTGACAAAAGCACGTGCCGCGTATAAAAAATCAGATTACGCTGTTGCGAAACAGCTTATAGAAGATATGCTCTCTGTATTCCCAGATACAGAATTTAAACGTGAAGCTTTAGAGATTCTTCAAGACATCAGCTTTGGAGATATCAGAGATATGTTTGCTGCTGGGTACAATAAAGAAACGATAGAAGCACTCACTAAATATCTTACTGAAAATACAGAACTTATTAATCCTGAAAAATGGATGTTCATGTTACAAGAGGCTAAGTTTGCATATGCAAAAGAGCTTTATACAGATGAGAATCTGTTTGACACCATTATAGCTGCTTCAGAATATTTGACGTCGTTCCCTAATGGTATACATAAGTACGAGATATCAAATATGCTTGTTGATTCAGTATCCAGAACTATGGATGAATATTATATGAATAAAGAGTTTATTAAGATAATAAGCTTATATGAGATGAATACAGAGGTTATAACTAAAGGTGGTGATGAGCCTTTCAGAGATAAAATGAAGAGTTATACTGCTTTTGCACTTTATAAAATGGGGATGCACGATCAATCATCAGAGATGTTAGATACTGTTGTTGATACTGCCAATCCATACTTTATGATGACATCTATTATCCTTGGTAGGATAACTGAACAGGTTAATACAGATGTTTTTACAAAAGGTATGGTGGATTTCATCGTTCAGGAGCTTGAAACAACAAATCCTGACTATCTAGTTGAGATGCTTAAGGGGTACACAAAAGATAAAACTTATGCATCTAAGCAGATATATAGCATCAGTAAGGGTGTTTTTGATGACCTTAAAAGGGAGACTATCCTCTTTGATCTATATAACAGGCTTGATACTGACGAGACAACTCGTTTTGAAGGTTATGACGAGGTTTACCTTGATACGGGTATAGCTTATTATAAACGTAATAATTTCGAAAACGCAGTGACAGCACTAGAGAAGTTTAAACTGAACCACATACCAAGAGACGAGAAGAGGGCTGAAGGGCTTTATTATCTTGGGAAATCATATATGAAATTGAATAAAAATGAAGAATCAACCAATGCCCTTATGGAACTTCTGGAATCAGTACCGGATTCTGTATATGCAAGTGCGGCTAGGGGTGAATTGGAGGAGATAGAGTGGCGGAAGAACCTAAAAAAATAGACCAAACTAAAGAGCTGGCAATGTTGATGGAGGCGTTTAATGAATTTAATAAAGCCTCAATCCAGCTTGAAGAGAAGTACGCCATCATTGAAGACGAGGCGAAGAAGTTACGTGGTGAATTGCATGAGAAGAACCTCGAGCTTTCGAAGCTTAGCAACCTTTTAGAGTCTGTATTGTACAACTCTAACAGTTGTGTCGTTGCCGTAGATTTGAATTTTATCGTATTGGTGAAAAACCCCGTTGCAGATAAGCTTATAGATGATATTGGTGAAGAAGCATTTTTCGAAATGCTAAGGGCTTACGGTAAGCCTGGTGTATTCGATAACGAGGTGAATGGACTCACTTTTAGGCTTTCTGTGGGTATTCTAGACAATATTGAGCAGAAGGGTTTTGTATATGTTATTAATGATATTACTCACCTTAAAAACCTAGAGATGGAACGTCAGCGTGATGAGAAGCTTAAACTTATGGGTTAAATGGCCGCAAATATTGCACACGATATTCGTAATCCACTCGGCAGTATAGAGCTGTTTGCTTCACTTCTAGAAAGAGACCTTAAAAAGAACGAATCTGGACAGAAACTTACTCGCTCTATCATTAAAGGTGTTCGTACTATTAACTCTATTATTTCGAATATCCTACTTTTTACCAAAGAGATACAGATCGAAAAGAGTGAACATCACGTCGCTGATATTGTCGATGATGTGATACTGTATATGCAACACTTAATGCGCGATAAGAATATTAAATTTATAAATAAGATAGACGAAGAGCACTTGATTAGCTGTGATATGGAGCTTTTTAAACAAGTTGTTATGAATATTGTTCATAACGCCATTGATGCAGTTGGTACTGAGGGCAAGATTGTTATGGAATCATTCTCAGAAGAGAAGATAAGTGGCTTTAAGGTGACTGATAACGGCACAGGGATTGGAACAGATATGCGCAAAAAACTTTTTATCCCCTTTCAGACTACTAAGGCGAAAGGCACAGGGCTTGGGCTTGCTATTGTTTATAAGATTATAAAGGCACACGAAGGGAATATAACAGTAGATAGTGACGGATGTAGCTTTACTAGTTTTACGATAGAGCTACCAATTAAAGGATAGGTGTATGGATTTATCAGCTAAGAAGGTTTTGATTGTAGATGATGATGACAATATGCGTGAAGCTATGTATGAAACTGTTCGCCGTATGAGTGTACAGATTGACGTAGCCACTGATGGTCAGGACGGTTTTGAAAAGGCATCTAAGAAAGCTTACGATCTTATTATAAGCGATATGCGAATGCCAAATGTTGACGGGATGACCATGATGCATAAGCTTCAAGATGCTGGTATTACCACCCCTTTATGTTTTGTCACTGCCTTTGGAACAGTAAATAATGCTGTTGACGCTCTTAAGCTGGGTGCATACGACTATATATTGAAACCTTTTGCTCCAGAGGTTATAGAAGAGCTTGTTAGACGAGTTTTAGAGATTGAGGAGACATCACCAACTATCAAGCGTAAAAAGAATACAGCTATCTTTCGCTCTGCTTTTATGGCGCAATTATTTTCACTTGCTAGGGATGTTGCGGCTAGCGAGGCGACAGTTCTTATCACTGGCGAGTCTGGAACAGGTAAAGAAGTTTTTGCTAGGTTTATACACGAAAACTCGAACAGGGGGGCAGGTCCTTTTGTGGCGGTTAACTGTGCCGCTCTTCCTGAAAACCTTATGGAGAGTGAACTCTTTGGTTATGAAAAGGGAGCATTCACAGGTGCGGCAGCTAGGAAGCTTGGTAAATTTGAGCTTGCTCACGGCGGGACTATCCTTCTTGATGAGCTTGGCGAGATTCCACTTCATTTACAGGCGAAGCTACTTCGTGTTTTGCAAGAGAAAGAGGTAGAGAGACTTGGTGGAACTAAACCAGTTAAGATCAATGTAAGGATATTGGCTACAACAAATAAAGAGCTTAAGAAAGAGGTTGATGAAGGAAATTTCCGTGAAGACCTTTTTTATAGATTAAACGTTATTTCTATGGAATTGCCTCCACTTAGAGAGAGGAAAGAGGACGTTATGGAGCTTGCGACCTTCTTTGCAGAGAAATATAGTCAAATAAATAATAAAAGTCTTTGCAAGCTAGCAGAGGATGCTGAGAAGGCGCTCTTAGAATATGATTGGCCTGGTAATGTCCGTGAGCTTGAGCACACAATAGAGCGTGCCGTGGTTCTTTGTAAAGAAGGGGTGATAAATGAACGTAACCTTTTTTTGCATGGAATAACTATTAACCAGTTTATGACGGACAAGGATGAGCTTGCTGCTGTGGATAATCTTACTTCCAGCCATTCATCAGATGCTCCTTCTGGGGCGTCAGGAGATGCAGGGATAGATTTCGCAGGTACTATCGCTGAAATGGAGCGAGAGCTTATCATAAAGACTCTTAAAGAGACTGGTGGTAACAGGACAAAAGCGGCAGAGATGCTTGGTATCACTGTTAGAACACTCAGAAATAAATTAAATGAATATAAGGAATCAGGGCTTAATATTGATGATGTATTAGCTCCGTAATTGCCTAAACTCCTTTAAATTGTAAGGAATAAAGGTGAGAGTATATCTCTGATTGATTTAATAGCTCGCTATGCTTTCCTATAGATTCTATATGCCCTTTATCAATGACCACGATCATGTCAGCATTTAAAATTGTTGAAAGTCTATGTGCTATAACAATACTAGTCCTGTTGCTTATAAGGTTATCCAAAGCTTTTTGAACGATCTCTTCTGATTCAGAGTCTAGAGCACTAGTTGCTTCATCTAGGATAAGAATAGGTGGGTTCATATATAAGGCTCTTGCTATGGTAATCCTTTGTCTTTGTCCACCAGACAGCATACTTCCCCTTTCGCCGACTAAAGTGTCAAAACCATTTTGTAGTTTTTCAATGAACTCCATACAATATGAATCTTTTGCAACTTTATGCATTTTTTCTAAGTCTATCTCTTCTGAGCCGTATGTGATGTTATATTCGATAGATTTATTAAACAGGAAAGGCTCTTGTGCAACCGTACTTATGTTTCTACGTAAAGAGTGAACATCGAAGTCCACTATATTCTTATCTCCAATGCTAATAGAGCCAGAATCAAGCTCATAAAACCGTGGTATTAATGAAACCATTGTGCTTTTACCAGAACCACTTGAACCTACTATCGCAACAGTAGTGCCACTCTTGATAGTGAGTGAAATATTGTTAAGTATTAATGGCGTTGACGGCGAGTATCTGAAGGAGACATCTTTTAGAATGATGTCTTTGTCTCTAGCGTCACATGAGAGCTCGCCATTGTTGTCTAGGATGGTGTTTTTTGTCTCTAGCACTTCAAAAATTCTTTCTGCTGATGCTATGGCTGTTTGTATTACAGAGTTGTAGTTATTAATTTTTTTGAATGGCTCAAACATTAATCCAAAGGCTGTCAAGAATGAGAAAAAAGTACCAACAGTTGTTGTGCCATTGATAACCTGACTCCCTCCGTAGAAGATGACCAGTGCAACTGCAAAGCCAGCAAAAGTCTCTATTAGAGGTGAACTGATAGATGTTACTAATGCTTGTTTAAGTTTGTAATTCAGTTCCATAGTAATTATCTGTAGAAATTTCTTCTGTTCAACTTCTTCGTTCCCAAAAGATTTCACCACTTTTATCCCTGAAAAACTCTCATTTAAATTATTTCCTGTTTTACCTATGTATTCCTGTATTTTATGGCTATTTCTTTTGATTATTTTGCCAGATTTGTTGATTATTAATATTAGAATAGGTGTAACTAAAAATATTGTTAATCCAAGCTTAAGGTTTTGTTGTAAAACTATTGCTGTAAGGAAAAAGACAGTAAGAACGCTTCTAAAAATTCTCATACCTGACGATATTGAGTTTTGTAAATTTGAAACGTCATTGATTATCTTAGACATCATAGTCCCAGTGTTATTGTATTCGTAATAACTAATTGGAAGCTCAATCATTTTTGTGTATAGATCATCCCTTATCCTTTGAATCGCTTTTTGGCTTGAGCGGAGTATCAGATAGTCTTGTAAGAATCTGGCAATACACCTTGTGGAAAATAATGTAATTAGAATAAAAGGCATTAGGACTAAGGCGCTTCTGTTTTTAGCGATGAAAATATCATCTAAAATGTCTTTGACTATATATGCTGTCGCTCCATCAGTAGCCGAAACCACTGCTGATGCAATAAATGCGATAAAAATAAAAAATTTATAGTCTTTAAAATAAAACCACATCTTCTTGAGATTATTCATATAGCCTACTTTATTAATGTATTAGACTGACAACTCTAATGAGTTAGCAGAAAATTCTTTTGCCGGCAAGTTTAGATTATATATATACAGCTAAGACATAAAAAAAACGATAAGAATTAATTGTTCGGTATATGTGAAATTGTTATTATTCACATGAGGTATTGTTGATTATAAATATAAAAAATGATAATTTTAACTGTGTTTTAAGATTATTATGATTTAGGAGTAGAAATGAGAAAATTAACGATTTTCGTATTGCTGTGTTTGGGCTTATCTATGATCACAGCATGTGGTGGAGGCGGAGGGTCATCCACAACAACAACACCAACAACATTAGGTACAGATACAACATCTGACCTGACAGCGGCTTATACAGCCCTTGAAACATCTGAACGTACTGCATTTACTACGATTCTGACTAATTCAGACGATGCTGACTCACAAGAAGTGATGTCTTCTATGAGTGCGGGATCAGCTGGTGGTCTTGATAGTTCTGATATGCTTACAGCATATAATGATGCAGATGCAAGAGCTGTAAGTAACCCATTTACTGCGGGTACTGCAAGCTATTCTCTTTATGAGGCGATTGCAGAGGCCTTATTTGCTCTCAAGTCTAGCAATACAAGTGTTTATGACGCATATGCTACACTCTTTGCCACACTTGATGACGCAGAGCTTGCCGCAATTGTTGACGTTATAGACGCTGCAGAGGCTATGGGCTTTGATACATTTGATACGCTTGCAGACAGTGAGCTTTCGGCAATTGTTAGTGCGGCTCATGCTGCTTCTGATGCCGCTACACCTGTTTCTGGTGTTGTGGTCGATCCGTACATTGAAGGTGCAGTATTCTGTGTTGATGTAAATGAAAATGACGATTGTGATGCAGATGAACCTGTATCTTCTGCAAGTGATGCAAATGGTGCATTTACTTTTGATGATGAACCTGCTGACGGATCAATAATTCTTATGAAAGTGGCTGGTGAGCACAATGGTGTTCCTTATGCTTTCGACGGGCTTGCTGGTGTATACTCTGGTGGGGATATAGTTGTTTCTCCTCTTACAACATTTCAGGCAGAGGGGCTTACAGCTGCTCAGGTTGCAGAGATGTTTACATTCGCTGGTCTTACAGGTATCACAGCAGAAAATATAGTAACTAACTATATGGATGGGCTTATTGATGGTGTTACCGTTAATAGCGAAAATCTTATAGTCCTTCGTTCTTCTATTGCTGCTTACATGCTTTTTAGAATACTTGAAGGTTCTACGACTTTGGCTTCTATGACTGCTAACGAGATTTATACCAGTGCAATGACAAACGGTGGCGCTGTTAACTCTATACTTGTAGCTATGACATCGCTTCTTAATGATTCACTTTCTGAAGCGAGGCTTACGCAAGTGCAGACTGGAAGTGCAGGTTTAGTTGCTATGGGATTTCCTGAAATAGCATTCGCTGATGTTGTTACAACTGCCGTTGCTGTTGCAGATAGAATTTCAACAATTGGTTTCTCTACCTGTAATGCAACCTCAGGTACAGATGCACAAAAAGTTACTGCCGCTGTAGGTGCTGCAACAACATTTGTCGCGACACATGGGCTTGAGCAAATGATAGAGGATCTCTCTACATCGTTCTATTTTGCAAGAATAAAAAATCAGCTAAGTGCTGCTTTTCAAACTGGTGCGGCTAATGCCGATCCTGCTTATGCGGCTGCTCTTAACTGTGTTTCAGGGACATTTACACTTGAATCAGATGGTTCTGTTGCTTGCTATGTAGCGCAATAGTAATCACTTAGATAAAACTTAAAGGCGACTCTTTTTGGGTCGCCTTTTTTGTTGGTTAGTTTTTGTCATTGCTAACGAATGTGAGGCAATCTTAGCCACACAAGTTAT
Source organism: Denitrovibrio sp. (assembly GCA_002869185.1). Taxonomy (GTDB): domain Bacteria; phylum Chrysiogenota; class Deferribacteres; order Deferribacterales; family Geovibrionaceae; genus Denitrovibrio. Next base: position 58,017 of record PKTN01000010.1, read on the forward strand.
TTGCTGAAGTTTGAGGCTGCCACCAGATACAAGTTTCTCCTCGCAGTGACAGGTTGTTTATAGACGACCGTCGGGAGTCGATAAGCGTGGGAATATAAAAAATTATCTTATGGTAAGCTTCAAGGTGCTAACCTTGTTAGATCATTAGTACATTACTAACAAGAACAGTTACTCCAGTTAAATTACCATTATCGTCATTAAGAGGGGATGTTACGAGTGCAACTGGTTGCATGTCACCATCTTTGTTTTTAGCAAGCGAGTCAAAGCTATAATAAACTTCACCTTATTTAGCTATGTTTATCATATCGTCATCGTTCGTATTGTTTATAAATATATGTTCAACTGCATTTTTACCTATTACATCATTTTCGGTGTACCCAAGCATTATTTCAGCAGTTGAATTCCAAAAAGTTATATTACCATCAAGGTCAAGCTGTATCATAGCTCCACAAATATCATCCATAAAAAAAGCCCCAAGTAAATAATTCAACAGTTAATATTATTATAACAGATTTAGATATAAATATAGTGATAAATACCTAAATCACAATACAATATCAAGAAATGTGTTAATCGAATGCTTGAAATCTGTAGATGGTATGTTTTTCCTTTTTAAAGTGGCATGCTTATTGTTATTAGAAAGGCAGATGGAGGATGTTATGTTAGGCGTATTTGATAAGATGAAAATTAACTCACTTGCTGCTGGATTGGACACAGCGTCTGTAAAGAACGGTGTTATAGCTAAAAACATAGCAAATGTTGACACTCCTGGTTTTAAGGCGATGGATCTAAAATTCAATACAGTAATGAAAGAGGCATTAGGTGAAGGGAAAAAATTACCTTTAGCAATCACTAATGAGAAACATCTTCCACCTGCGACAAGAACAGTTGATCCTTCAAGTTTTATTTATCAACAAAATAATCCATCTGTAAGAAACGACGGTAATGACGTAAATATCGATTATGAAATGACACAAATGGCTGAAAACACAATTAGATATAATATGATAAGTGATATTACAGGAAGTAAATTCACTAAACTGAAATCAATATTCTCAGGAAGATAAGGGGTAGATGTATGAGTTTCTTTGATATATTAGGAGTCGCAGGAACAGGGATGAGTGCTCAAAGGATCAGAATTAGTTCTGTTTCTGCAAATCTTGCGAATGTAAATACAACAAGAACAGAAGACGGCGGCCCTTACCAGAGGCGGGATGTAGTCTTTAAACATATTCTTGAAGGTGAATTAGCAGGCGGAGTTAAGGTAACAGAGGTTGTGAAAGATGAAAAACCGCCGATATTAAAGTATGAACCTGGTCACCCAGATGCTGATGAAGAGGGGTATGTTGCATTTCCAAACATTAACCCTATTGAAGAGATGGTGAACATGCTTGAAGCTTCTAAAAGTTATGAAGCCAACGCTACTGTGCTTTCCACTGCAAAACAGCTTGCAATGAAGGCACTCACTATAGGAAAAGCTCAATAAATGGGTTGTGTTATTAGGGGAATATATACTATATTAGATAAGAGTATACATATGTTTTCTCATGTAAACTCAGAGCAGGGGTAATAGTATGTCTGAGATCAACAGTATAAATTTTTTACTGCCGAACAAATTGGATACATCAAAGACTTCTCAAGCGGTAAAGCCTGAGGCGTCTGTTGATTTTTCCAGTATGTTTAAGGACGCTCTTAAGGACGTTAACGGTGCTCAATTGGAAGCGGATGACGCTGTCCAAAAGGTACTTACTGGCGAGACAAACGATATACACTCTACTATGATTGCTCTGCAAAAGGCTGACGTATCTCTTAAGATGATGCTTGAGGTTCGTAATAAGATAATGACAGCCTACCAAGAGGTTATGAGAACACAAATCTAATATGAGAGAGAGGGTGTATGGCTCTCAGCGATATAGTATCCCAGTTTAAAGAAACTTATTTCAAATTGTCTATACTTCAGAAAGTATCGGTGGCTGCCGCACTGGCAGCTGTTTTTATATCTGTTGCCGTTATCGTTTTCTGGGCAAACAGACCAGTCTATAAAACACTCTTCGCAGGGCTTGCACAGGACGATGCAGCCTCTGTTATAGAAAACCTAAAAGATCAAAAGATACCTTACAAGATTGAAGATGGTGGTGGAAAGATTACGATTCCTAATGAGTTCGTATATGAAACCAGACTTAATCTTGCCAGAGAAGGAATACCTCGTGGTGGTGGTGCAGGTCTAGAGCTTTTTGATAAATCAAGCTTTGGTATGACTGAATTCATGCAGAACGTTAGTTATCAGCGTGCACTTCAAGGTGAGCTTTCAAGAACAATCACTTCACTTAAAGAGATACAAGAAGCGAGAGTACACATTACAGTGCCTAAAGATAGGCTTTTCATCTCTGACGAGGAATCGTCTAAAGCCGCTGTGGTTCTCAGACTTCGTGGTGGTTCAGCCTTAAGTAGAGAGAAAGTAAGGGCTATAGCTTCCCTCGTCTCTGGTGCCGTAAAAGGTCTTCAGCCTGAAAATGTTCAAATAGTAGATACTCAGGGTAGACTTCTCAGTGAGTTCCTTGATGACGAAGGGGCACCGCTCCTTATGACTCAGACCCAGCTAGAATACACAAAAAAGATTGAGCGTGATCTTGAAAATAAAGTTAATCAAATACTATCTGCTACTCTCGGTAAAGGGAACGCTGTTGCGAAAGTAACTGCTGAGATAGATTTTAATAAGCGTGACACAACCAAAGAAGAATACGACCCTAACCCTGTACTACGTTCACAACAATCATTAGAAATATCAAGCCTTAATAAACCAGATGGAGCAGAAGGCATCCCTGGTGTTCAGTCTAATCTTGCTGAACCGACAATCGGTTCTGGTGGGAATAAACAAGAATACAATAAGGCTGAAGAGACTCAGAACTTTGAAATAAGCAAGACTGTTACAGTTGAACAGAAAGCTTATGGTACTATAGATAGAATTACTGTTGCTGTTGTTGTTGATAATAGAAAATCAAAAGAGAAGAGCGAAGATGGTAAAGATGATGTTATCGTAAGTAAGCCTAGGACAGAAGACGAGATGCGTTCCATAAGAAATCTTGTCGCTATGGCAGTTGGTTATAGCGAGCCAAGAGGAGATCAAGTCGAAGTCTCTAATATCTCTTTTGATACCACAGTAAAAGACCAGCAGTATGATACCCTTAAAAGGGAGAGAACTATGGAACTTGTTGGTGTGATCTCAAAATACCTTCTTGCGGCTCTTATAATTGTACTTTTTTACTTCCTTGTTATCCGTAAGATTCTCAGCAGACTCGACAAACCAGTTACTGTTCACGAAGATGGGTCTATCACTTATGGTAAAGTTGACGGTGACGTTGGTATTGATATTACAATTGATGATACTTACCCTAAATCACTCGAAGATCTCGAAAGGGAGATTGAGTCTGAACTTGATGAAAGCTCACCACTTGATGTTGATACTGTTAAATCTAAAGTTATGCTTAAGAAGATAGAAGAATTCGCTGCCGAAGACCCTGATGCTATGGCAAGCTTGTTGAAAACGCTTATGAGAGGGGATGGCTAGATTATTATGAATGAAGAAGGAATGAAACGTGCTGCCGCTATTATGATCGCCCTCGGTGAAGATGTGACATCTCCAGTCCTTGCCGCTATGGATGAAGAGGAAGTTAGCGAACTTACGAAGGTTATCGCTACTACTGCCATAGTGTCTCCTGATAAGATGGATGAATATATAGAAGATTTTTATAATATGATGCTAGCTAAAAAGTTCATCGCAAAGGGTGGACTTGACTATGCTAAATCTGTTCTCGTGAAGTCACTCGGACCTGAGAGAGCTAGAAAGATCATTGATAGGTTGACAAAGATGCTCGAGCAGTCCTCAGGCTTTGACTTCCTCTCTAAGATCGACCCTAAACAGCTTGCTAAGTTTATCCAAACAGAGCACCCTCAGACAATCGCACTTATACTTGCACACCTTGATCCTTCACAGGCAGCAGAGTCACTCGCTCAGCTCCCAGAAGATATGAAGGCTGATATTACATTGCGTATATCAAACCTTCAGGATATATCCCCGTCCGTTGTTAAAACCCTTGCAAGGGTTCTTGAAGAAAGATTTGAGTCACTATCATCTTACAATGTTGAGGTTGGTGGTGTTAAGTCTGTTGCTGAGATTTTCAACAGGATGGATAGAATTACTAGTAAATCAACTCTTGAAAAGCTGGAAAAAGAAGATCCAGAATTAGTACAAGCCATCAGAGATATGATGTTCGTTTTCGAAGATATCAAAGTTCTCAACGATGTTGCACTACAGGAGATTCTCAAAAAAGCAGACAAAAAAGCTCTTACACTTGCCCTCAAGGGTACAGACCCAGAGACTCAGGAACGTTTTTTCAAGAATATGTCAGCCCGTGCTGTAGAGACCATGAAAGAAGAGATGGAATACATGGGGCCTATTAAACTGAAAGAGGTTGAAAAAGCTCAACACGAAATCGTTGCTATTGTTCGTGAACTTGACGAAGAGGGTGTTATCAGTATCGGCGGTGGAGAAGAGGATGAATACGTCTAGCATACTGGCTCTTTTGCCTAGCTTCTGCGTTGAGAAATGCTGCAAAATGCTCACATATTTTAATATATGCTCCGCTTTTTCGCATTTTTCGCCTTGAATCTAACCAAAATAGCTCAGTATTAACGTAAACGTATAAAAGATTGTCACTGCGAGTATCATCGCGACGTGGCAATCTCTTAATGTAAAATATCAAGGTAGCTCATGTCTAAAAAAGTCATAAAAGACGAATTTGTAAGATCAGATAAACTAAAACACTTCGGTTTTGAGGTATATGAGACAGTCGAGCTGGGCGAAAAGAAGAAAAAGCTCGAGAAAGTCGGCGAGATGGAATACGAACCTGGTGAGATTAATAGTACTGTCGCTAACTTCGATGATGATATCGAGATGGGACGTGCAATTATCGTTCAAGATAGACAGGTTAAGTCTCAAAAATTTGCTCCCAAAGAATTCAATGAACCACCAGTAAATGAAAAGAAAGAAGAACCCGAACCTGAGATAGAAGAGGTTGCGGAACCTGAGCCACCTGCTATAACAGAGGCCGACTTAAATGCGGCTAGGGCTGAAGGGAAGAAGGCGGGTTATAACGAAGGGCACACTCAAGGTAAGCAAGAGGGCATAACTGAATGCCAGAGAGCTTATGAAGCTCAACAGGGCGAATATATGGGTGGTTTACAAAATACATATCAAACTGTTATCGCAGAAGTTCAGAAGTTTACTCAAGCAGTAGACCAGCTAGATGAGGCTCTACCTGAGATTCTTATCAGTATGGTTAAAGATATTGTGGGCGAGGAACGCAAAATCAATGATGACGTTGTCGCCTCTATCGCTAAGAAATCACTTAGCCACCTTAGAGAACTTGAGAAAGTAGTCTTTCTTGTCCATCCTGATGACATAGAAAGCATGAAAATAGAATTTCCTGATTATGAGACTGAAGTTGATAAATCAGTTATAAAAGGGAGCCTAAAGGTCGCCACCAATATTGGTGAGATGAACTTTAGTATAGAAAGAATGTTGGAAGAATTTGTGGATAGAATACATGAAGAATTTAGCCCGACTCAAGAGGGTTGATCACAAGGCTTCCCTCAAAATAAAAGGTAAAGTAACGAAGATCGTAGGGCTCACTATTGAGGCTGATGGACCACTGCTAGGTATTGGTACTAGGTGCAACATAGAGAGTATCGATGGTCGAGTTATATTGGCTGAGATTGTAGGATTTAAAGACGATCGTGTCGTGTTGATGCCATACGGTGAGAACGAAGGGATAGCCCCTGGTAGTGCTGTTACAAACGAATCTTATGGTAACACTGTAAAAGTTTCTGATAAACTACTCGGCAGGGTTCTTGACGGACTAGGCAACCCACTTGACGGGAAAGGTCCTATAACTGATTTTGAACTTGTTAATGTGTATAACTCACCTCCTCAGGCTCTAGAAAGAGAGATAATTAATACTCCTGTTTCAACAGGGATCAAAACCATTGATAACTTAATAACTATCGGAAAAGGGCAAAGGGTCGGCATATTTGCTGGTTCTGGTGTTGGTAAATCGGTGACACTTGGTATGATAGCCAGAAATAGTGACGCAGACGTTAACGTTATCGCCCTTATTGGTGAGCGTGGTCGTGAGGTGCGCGAGTTTATCGAGCGTGACCTTGGCGAAGAGGGTCTTAAACGTAGCGTACTTGTGATTGCTACATCTGACCAGTCCGCACTTGTTAGAAAACTTGGTGCTTTTGTTGGTACCGCTATCGCTGAGTATTTCCGTTCTAAGGGCTTGAATGTTATGCTGATGATGGATTCCGTTACACGTTTTGCTATGGCACAACGAGAGATAGGTCTCACTGTTGGCGAACCACCAACCACAAGAGGTTACACACCATCAGTTTTTAGTCTATTGCCTAAGCTCTTAGAAAGAGCTGGTACACAAAAAGGACAGGGAAACATTACTGGTCTTTATACAGTCCTCGTTGAGGCTGATGACATGAACGACCCTATTGGTGACTCTGTAAGATCTATTATCGACGGTCACATCATACTATCTCGACCACTGGCAGCAAAAAACCATTATCCAGCTATAGACGTTCTAAACAGTGCCAGCCGACTTATGAAGGAGATAGTGTCTGGAAAACAATATGACAGTGCGGGGCGTTTACGTGACCTGCTTGCTACATATAATGAGGCGGAAGACCTTATTAATATCGGTGCATATGTGAAGGGGAGTAACCCTAAGATCGATGAATCTATTGCGAAAATTAATATGATAAATAACTTTCTAAGGCAGGGTATAGACGACTCTATCAGTTTTGAAGAGAGCGCAAAACTGCTTGAAGAAATCATAGTTAGCAAATGAAAAAGAATTTTAGGTTACAGAAAATTCTCGAGTATAGGGAGAGGATTGTTGACCTTGAGAAGAATAAGCTTGCAGAAATCAACGGTAAGCTTACTAATACGAATAATAAAATCAAGACTACTGATACAGAGATAACTAAGCAGGTGGATGATAGGCAAACTGCTGAAAATATGTTTAAGATCATGTATGATAAATATATAAAGAAATTGACCTACGAGAAGACCGAACTAATTAAGCTGAAGAAACAACTTGAGCTGAACATAGAGCTTCAAAAAAAGAAGGTCATGGAAGCTATTGAGAGACATAAAATTATGCAGAAGCTGAAAGATCAGCATGTAGAAAACTATAGAATGTTTCTTAATAAAGAAGAGATGAAGATGATAGACGAACTAGCAGTGACAAGGAGTGCAAGAAATGAAGATTAAAACAGCTCTAATGCTGATAATAATATTGACTTTTAGTAGTACAGTGATGGCGGAGAGCCTTGCAAACCTGCAAGTGATAGCCCAAGAGCTAGAGAAGAGAAAGCTAGAACTCGATGATAGAGAGAAGAATCTCACTCAGAAAGAAGATCGTATGAAAGCTCTGGAAGATGAGCTTTTACAAAAAGAGAGCGAGCTTCGTAAACTTAAAGACACTATCTCTGCTAGATTAGATGAGATAAAAACTCAAGAGGATGAAAACCTTGATAAACTAGCTAAATTATACGCATCGGCTAAGGCTAAATCATCTGCTGAGATTATCGCAAAGATGGATTTGGATAAGGCTGTCCAGCTTTTCCTTAGGATGAGCTCTATGACCGCAGGAAAGATTATGTCTGCTATGGGGAAGAGTGATCCTGTCTTTGCAGCTAGAATTTCAAATAAACTGACACCTGATAGTATAAAAGGCGTTGATGAAGAATAATCTTCTAAACCCATACGTTAAAGGTCTTTCTGATTGCGCACGTAGTGAACTTCACTTAGATGCAAAGGTTAAAAAGACCCCTTCGGTTGAACCTGATGTTGGCATGTTTTTAGAGTTTTTTACCAGAAGCATGAAGCCGACAAGCATACTAGAGCTTGGTTGCGGAATAGGTGTCTCATCTAGATATATGTCCGCTGGTGCTCCCAATGCTCAGGTGACTGCTGTGGACTATAACAAGTCTAGGCTAGAGTTCGCATCTGAGTCTTGTAAAGATAATAAGCAAATAAATTTCGTTCTTTCTGATGTAATCAAATTCGTTAGAGAAGATAAATCTACATACGATCTGATATTTATTGATTCTATGAAGAAACAGTATCCGATAGTGTTGTATTATGCCCTAAAAAGGCTTAATGATGGTGGAGTTATCATCTTTGATGATGTTTTTATGTATGGCGACATTTTTAAGCAGGACTGCGAGTTACCTAGGAAATATCTACCAGTGGTGCTTGTCCTGCGAGAATTTATAAATAATATCAAACAAAACTACACACACACTCTGCTCCCTATTGGAAGCGGTGTTTTGATGGTTAGTAAATAGAGGGATAGATGAACAAACCTGAGCTGTTAGCTCCAGCTGGAAGTTTTGAAAAATTACAGGCCGCCTTACGTTATGGCGCAGATGCCGTTTATCTTGCAGGTGACGGATTTGGACTGAGAGTTAGAGCTTCGAATTTTGGCTATGACCAGATGGATGAAGCTTTCAAATATCTTCGTGAAAGAGATAAGAAAGGATATGTCACAGTGAACGCCTTCCTTAAAAATGGCGAACTGGATGGTGTGCGTGATTATATAGGCACCCTGAACGATATAAAGCCTGATGCACTTATCATATCTGACCCAGGTGTCTTTAAAATTGCACGTGAGGTCGCACCTAATATCCCTGTGCATATAAGTACGCAGGCGAATGTAACTAACCTTTCTGCTGTAGATTTCTGGCATTCACTCGGTGCAGAGCGTGTGATATTAGCACGTGAGGTTACAGGTGAAGAGACAGAATACATTTGCAAGAACAGTAAGTGCGAAGTCGAAGTTTTTGTTCATGGAGCCATGTGTATATCCATGTCTGGCAGATGCCTCATAAGTAATTATATGACAGGTAGAGACGCAAATGCTGGGGACTGTGCACAATCTTGCAGATGGAACTATGCACTTATGGAACAGACGAGAGATGGTCAGTATTTCCCTGTGGAAGAGGATGCTCGTGGTACATATTTCTATAATAGCAAAGATTTATGCTTGCTTGAACATGTAGAGAAGCTCACAAAGATGGGCGTAAAAAGTCTCAAGATCGAAGGACGTATGAAGTCCGTTATGTACGTCTCAGTTGTAGCTGGCGTTTACCGTAATGCGATAGATGCGGCTATGAAGGGTGACTATAAAGTTAGTGACGAGTGGTGGAAACAGCTTAGAGGTATCAGCCATAGGGAATATACCGAAGCGTCATACGAAGGGCAGGCTGGCGCTGATAGTATGAATTATGGCACTTCATCATATGTGCGTGGTATCGAATTTTTGGCTGTTGTTGAGGGTGACCACGAAGATGGTGTTGAGATTTTATCTAAGGCGAAATTCGCTCCGGGTGAAAAGATTCTGGTTCTTTCCCCTGATATGAATGAGGTAGAGGTGACCGCTGGTGAGCTGATAGATATGAAGAACGGATTTAGCGAACCTAACACTAAGCCGGGCATGAGATATATTTTGAAAGGTCTGAAAGCTCCTGAGGGGAGCCTCATTAGAAGGTACTGATAGATATGGATTATAAAGAATTAGTCGAGAGGCTAAATTATTATAGCAAAAGATATTATGTTGAAGATGACCCTGTCGTTTCTGATGCGGAATACGACAAGCTTTATAACGAGCTACTACAGTTTGAAGCGGATGACCCGTCGATAATAGTTCACGATTCTCCATCCCAAAGGGTAGGAGATAAACCTATAAGCGGTCTTGATAGTATCACTCACGAGCACAGGATGCTCTCACTCTCTAACGCTTATAGTGAAGAAGAATTAAATAAATTCTTTGATAAAATAGTAAAAGAGATCCCATCTGCCACTTTTGTTGTGGAGCCCAAAATTGATGGTGCGGCAATAGTTCTTACTTATGAAAATGGTAAGCTTGTCAGAGGTGCCACACGTGGTGACGGAACAAACGGTGAGGATGTTACTAATAATGTTCGTACTATTCGCTCTTTACCACTTGAAATAGATTATAAAGAGAAGTTGATTGTCCGTGGTGAAGTTTTTATGCCGGTCGCTTCTTTTGAAAGACTCAACAGAATCAGTTCTGAAAATAACAAAAAAACTTTCGTAAATCCTAGAAATGCCGCTGCAGGTACTTTGAAACTATTAGATAGCAAAATAGCATATGAACGAGGGTTAGACGCTTTTATATATGGTATAGACGAGGGTGGTACAGATAATCATTTCGATGACCTTAACTTCTTAAAGAATAAAGGTTTTAACATTAATAATTTGATTGGTAAATTTCAATCTTTCGATCAAGTTTGGAAATGTGTTGAGTTTATCGGTAGCAAGCGAGACTCCCTCGAATACGATATAGATGGTGCAGTGATTAAGGTCGATAGTAAATCTAGCCAAAGATCACTCGGTGCAAATATCAAATCACCTAATTGGGCGATAGCATATAAATACCCAGCACAGGAAGCAATTACGACCCTGTTGGATGTAGAATTTCAGGTTGGAAGAACAGGGAGCATAACTCCTGTTGCGAAGCTTGACCCAGTATTCTTAGCTGGCTCGACAATATCAAATGCTACACTTCATAACGAAGATGAGATAGAGCGACTAGGCATTAAAATAGGCGACAAAATAGCCATTAGGAAGGGGGGTGACATCATCCCAAAGGTTATACGACCGATCATAGATGAGCGTGACGGAAACGAAAAAGATGTTTTTTTCTTAGATAATTGCCCTGTTTGTAACAGTAACCTCGAGAAAAATGAAACAGACATAAACCGCAAATGTATCAATCCCGCTTGCCCTGCACAACTTAAGCTTAGTCTTTTGCATTTTGCCTCTAGAAAGGCGATGGATATTCAAGGGTTTGGTGAGGCGCTGGTCGATAAACTTGTTGATGATGATAAAATTCACGATGTCTCAGAAATATATACTCAGTCACTTGAATACCTCATAGAAGAGGATGGTTTTGGCGAGAAGTCAGTCGATAAGCTCAATAAAGCTATCGAAGGGTCAAAGAAGAAGGAATTCGCTAAGGTTCTTTATGGGCTAGGGTTAAGACATGTTGGCGAACGTACCGCTCAGGTGCTTGCGGAGTATTTTGGTGATATCGACAGTATTATCAAAGCGGACGTAGAAATGTTAGTCAATGTAAGAGATATTGGAGAGGAGACAGCAGGTTCTATCGTAAACTCCTTTTCAAATGCCAATCTTATAGGTATTATTAACAGACTTAAAGAGTCTGGTATCCAGTTCGCTCAGGTTAAGAGTGAACCGTCATCAAATGTCTTAGTAGGTAAAACATTTGTAGTGACAGGTACTTTATCTCTTCCAAGAGACCATTTCAAGAAACTTATTGAAGCCAATGGTGGTAAGGTTCTTAGTGCTGTTTCTGGGAAACTAGATTATCTTCTTGTGGGAGATAATGCAGGGAGTAAGCTGGCTAAGGCAGAGAAGCTTGGCGTTGCCGTTATAGATGAAGAGCAACTTAAAAAAATGTTGGACGGAGATTAGAATGTCAGATCGTATATATATCTTATCAGATGGAACAGGTCAGAGTGCGATGAGTGTTATGAAGGCTACAATATTGCAGTTTGATAAGCCTGATGTAAAATTTACGGTTTATTCTATGGTCGATCGTGAAGACCAGCTAGTCTCTATCCTGAATAATGCAAAAATAGATAATTCTTTTATAGCCTACACTATGGTTACGAAAACATTCAGAAAGATAATTCGCAAGTATTGCGAAGAGAATAACTTGAAGAGTGTTGACCTGCTTGGTCCCGCTCTTGATTACCTTGAAGTATATCTCGGTACTGAGCAACTCCAGAAACCAGGTCTGCTTCGTAAAGTTGACGAAAAATATTTCAAACGTATTGAGGCGATGGAATTCACCCTTACCCATGATGATGGGAAGACGGTTAAGGGGATTGAAGAGGCTGACCTCGTTGTCCTTGGACTCTCTAGAACATCAAAGACTCCTACATCTTTCTTTCTTGCACAGCAGGGGTTTAAGGTTGTAAATATACCACTTGTTCCTGAAATTCCTATACCTGAAGAGGTATTTAAGATCTAGCAACATAAGGTTGTTCTGCTTGTTATGGATCCTGAGGTGTTGCAGAAGGTTCGTAGTGCAAGGCTACGTCATTACCGCACAAACAGTAACTATAATAAACTTCCAAAGATATTTTCAGAAGTTGAGTTTTGCTATGAGCTTATCCGCAAGAACCGCAAGTGGAGTATGATAGACACTACCAATAAATCCATCGAGGAGACTGCCAGAGAGATCATCCATACCGTCTTTGGTCGAGACATGGAACTTTAATCTGTCAGCACAGGCAGGCTATATTGTTAAGTGCTCTCTTGATGCAGGAAGCATCAACATTGCGTAGCAATGAGAGACCTTACACTAACTTGTTAGTGCAAGTCGAAAATTCAACTTCTATTACAGAAGTTTAATTCAACTTATCAGTGCCATTTTCTTGATATAAATCAAATTTCATAAAATACTTTTATATAATGATATTTTTACTTATGCATAGGTGCTATTGTAGAAATGTAATCTAATATGGGGGCTGTATTATGAGCATCCGACTTAAAGTGTATTTATCACTTCTGATTACAGTGTTAGCAATTCTCTTCTATTCCTTTTCAGAGATCACTACAAAAGTTCAACTGTCAGGAAATATGTCAGTAGTTAGCACCATCGTGGAGACATCATCTAACATCAGTAAGATGGTGCATGAGATGCAAAAAGAGCGTGGAATGACTGCCGGTTTTATAGGTAGTAAAGGTGCGCAGTTTGCCTCCGAAATCAAAGGGCAAAGGCGTGCTACTGATGAAAAAATCAGTGTACTTCAAAACTACTTGAAAGAAGCAAAGTCAAGTCTTACTGGAAAATTATTAAATGAACTTGAAGGTGCCATGGGTAACCTTGGCAATATTAATAGTATTAGATCGAATGTAGATAGTTTCAGTATCCCTCTTGGGAAAGCTCTTGGTTATTACACATCAACAAACGGTGAGATGCTTAAGGTAATTGACCATGCAGCAAATTATACAACAGAAGTCAATATCGCAAGAGACCTTGCATCTTATGGTAATTTTCTCATGTCTAAAGAGAGAGCTGGTATTGAGCGTGCTGTGCTTACAAACACATTTGCTAAGGATGCTTTTGCTCCTGGTTTTTATAAGAAATTTATCACACTTGTTGCAGAACAAAACTCCTATATGGAGGCTTTCACCCATACAGCAAGCCCAGAGCTTCTTAGAATACGTGAAAATGCTGAGAGCGACTCTTCGTTTGGCGAAGTTGCCAGATTTAGAGAGATCGCTGTAAAGCATGCTGGGACTGGCGGTTTTGGTGTAAATGCTAAAGACTGGTTCACGACTATCACTAAGAAGATTAATGTACTTAAGGGTGCAGATGATCAGATATCTGAAATAGTATACGAAAGAGCACAAGGGCTTCAGTCAGCTGCTAAAACAGCAGTATTAGTAAATGTTATATTCACTATAATATCAGTAATTGCCGTGATTGGTATGCTTCTGATACTTCGAATATCTGTTCTAGGTAATATCGCAAAACTTATCAAACTCACAGGTGAGCTTAATAGTGGTGATGCTGACCTCACAAGACGTATTGAAGTTCATACGAAAGATGAAATATATGAGCTAGCGAACAATGTTAATACATTCATAGCGAGTATTCAGGTTATTGTAGATGATGTGAAAGAGACTGCTAGTTCTCTGGCGGCTAGTAGCTCAGAGTTTGCATCCACCGCAGAAGAGCTTAACGCCACATTTGATAATCAGACCAGCCAAGTAAATGACATGGCATCAGCTATGGAAGAGATGAACGTCACCTCTGGCACAATAAACGAACACCTAAAAGAGGTTAGTCTTGTTACTCAAGATGCCTTTGACAGCACTCAGCTCGGTAGCAAACAGCTAGAAGGTGTTGTCGATAGAATAAACAGTATTAAAACTAGCACAAACGAACTCTCAGATACAATTGATAGTTTGAATATGTCATCAGCTGAGATAGGGAATATTGTAGATGCTATCTCTGATATCGCAGACCAGACAAACCTCCTTGCACTTAACGCTGCTATAGAGGCGGCGAGGGCTGGTGAGGCTGGCAGAGGATTCGCTGTTGTCGCTGACGAGGTGAGAAAACTTGCAGAAAAGACTCAGGATGCGACAAAGCAGATAGTTAACATTATTGGCTCACTGGTCAGAGATTCGAAGAGTGCAGGTGTTAGTATGGGGCAAGCACAAGAGGATGTTGACAAGGGTGTCACAGTTGTTATTGAGACTAACGAAGTTTTTGGAAATATCGAAGAAGCCGTATCTAAAGTTAAGACGGCTAATGATTTCGTTGGTGTATCTATTAATGAGCAGGCAGATGCTATAAACATCTCAACAGAAAATACGTCTCAGTTCTCTATGGGGATACAAGAGAGTGGGCAGGCTGTAAGGCAGATTCTCACAACTGTTGAAGACCTTGAGAGACAAGCTTTAAACTTGAATAGCACAATGAGCAGGTTCAAAACTTAGCCGAAATATCTATTCTTATAATTTAATATAAAGGGGTGTACTTTTAATAAGGTATACCCCTATTAATATTGCTTGACTTTGATTCATAAAGAGACTAACTTTAGTTCTGATGAACGGCTATAAAGCCTTCAGGCCTACTGCCAGCCGGCAGTGTTTCGTATATAATTAATCAAAAAATTAAACGAGAATATTCACAATACCAAACCCGTTGTTAATTTACTAATCGGTTCAAAATAAACCTAAAAAGAATTAAACATAATCTATGGAGAGAATAGCGTGAATCTTACTGATTTAAAAAAGAAACGTATTGAAGAACTTGTAGAAATTGCCAATGATGCTGGCATCGAAAACTCAGACGGACTCCTCAAGCAAGAGCTTATCTTTGAAATGCTTAAACAAACTAGCGCACGTAACGGACAGATATACGGACAGGGTGTTATTGAAATACTTCCTGATGGATTCGGTTTCCTCCGTTCACCTAGCTACAATTATCTTCCGGGACCGGACGATATATATGTATCTCCTGCTCAGATCAGAAAATTTGGTCTGAGAAATGGTGACACTGTTGCTGGAGAGATCAGACCTCCTAAGGATAACGAAAAATACTTCGCACTCCTTAAGGTCGAAGAAGTTAACTTTGAGCCTGCTTCCCGTCTTCGTACTCTTTTCGAAAACCTCACACCACTCTTTCCTGAAGAGAGACTCCAGCTTGAGAATAAGCCTAACGCATATGAAACACGTGTTATGGACTTGCTCGCACCTATAGGTAAAGGGCAGAGAGCACTCATTGTAGCTCCTCCTAAGACAGGTAAAACGATGCTCCTTAAGAGTATCGCAAACTCTATCACAGCAAATCACCCAGAAGTATATCTTATTATCCTTCTTATAGACGAGAGACCAGAGGAAGTTACTGACATGCAGCGTTCTGTTAATGCTGAGGTTATCAGTTCAACTTTCGACGAACCTGCTTACAGACACGTACAGGTTTCAGAGATGGTTCTTAATAAAGCGAAGAGACTTGTAGAGCACAAGAGAGATGTTGTAATCCTTCTCGACTCTATCACAAGACTCGCAAGAGCATATAACTCCATCGAGCCACCATCAGGTAAGGTTCTTTCAGGTGGTGTTGACTCTAACGCACTCCATAAGCCGAAGAGATTCTTTGGTGCTGCTAGAAACATCGAAGAGGGTGGTTCACTCTCTATCATCGCTACTGGTCTTGTTGAGACTGGTTCTAGAATGGACGAAGTTATTTACGAAGAATTCAAAGGTACTGGTAACATGGAACTCCACCTCGACCGTAAACTTGTTGAGCGTAGAACATTCCCAGCTATCGATATTAATAGATCTGGTACAAGACGTGAGGAGCTTCTTCTTACTAAGGAAGAGCTTAATAAAGTCTGGATACTTAGACGTTTCCTATCAAACATGAACTCCGTAGACGCTATGGAATTCCTGCTAGATAAGATGAAAGGAACAAAGACTAATGTTGAGTTCCTTGAGAATATGGCAAAATAACCGCTTGAATAAAGATTCGTGTTATGATATAAACCGTGTTCCCTGACAGAACTGTTGGAATAGCTCTGTCTGAAGGGAGAAACGCTAAATGCGTTTACATACTATGAGGTACTTATAAAATGAGAAAAGATATTCACCCAGATTACAAAGACACAACTTTTAAGTGTGCATGCGGCGCAGAGTTCAAAACAAAATCTACTGTTGATCCTGATAAGGCTGCTGTAGCTATTTGTTCTGAGTGCCACCCATTCTTCACTGGTAAGCAGAAATTTATCGATGCTGCTGGTCGTGTAGAGAAATTCATTAAGAAATACAACAGACCATCGAAGTAAGCTTCGCCGTCTTTTGTTTTTTTGTTTTTATAAATCAAGCCCGAAGGTTTCGACCCTCGGGCTTTATTTGTTTGAAAGCTAGCCTTTTTCCTTATTTTCTCGTCTGAAAATTCTGCAAAATGCTCACGTATTACTACATATGCTCCGCTTTTTCGGTTTTCATCCTTGAAGAAAGAAAAAATACTTAGCTTTATATGTAGCAATTTTCTTTAAAATTCCTATACTACACAAGAAATATATATTGCTAATAAAGGAATAATAATACATGTCTAAAAAACCAAATATAGGCGGGCAGGCGGTTATCGAAGGTGTGATGATGCGTGCACCATCAAAGTTTGTTATCGCAGTTCGTAAGAGCGAAGACGAGATTGTCCTTAAAAAAGAAGAAGTAAAACTCGACACAAATAAATTTTTTAAACAACCACTCATAAGAGGTCTCATAGCACTCTATGACGCACTAATCCTCGGTATTCGAGCACTAAACTTTAGTGCATACCACTCAACAGGTGAAGGTGAAGAACAGGTTGGTAAATGGGCTATGTTTTTAAGCATGGCGACAGGTATAGGTCTTGGGCTTCTTCTATTTATCTATCTACCACTACAGGTGACTGAGTTATCGAAATATTTGATACCACAGGTGGAGCATTCGGCTCTTTTATATAACGGTATTGACGGTGTTATTCGTGTACTGTTTTTTATCATTTATGTCTGGGCGATATCATTTTTGAAGGATATTAAACGGGTTTTTCAATATCATGGTGCAGAGCACATGGCGATTTACACATTCGAGCAGGGGCTTGACCTAACTGTTGAAAATGCTAGAGGTCAATCTCGTTTTCACCCTAGATGCGGAACATCTTTTTTGATTATATTGATGCTTGTGTGTATAATGACATTCTCGCTTATACCAAACGACGCGCACTTTTTAATAAAACTATGTGCAAGACTCGTGTTTATCCCTTTTATTGCAGGGATTAGCTACGAAATTCTAAAACTGAGCGGGAAGTATTTTAAGAACCCAATCGTAAAATTACTTATCCTTCCTGGTCTCCTCGTGCAGAAGATCACTACTCAAGAGCCAGACGACAGTCAGCTTGAGGTTGCTCTTATATCTATTAGAGCAGCATTAGATATGGAGATACCAGAAGAAGGGATAACGATTATAGACTGATCAACTATTTCGAAACATGGATGTTTCGCACGTAACGGTGTGTAACACCCAGTGGAGTGAAACGATGCGTCGACTTGTTGATGCAGAGTTTTAAGTAAAAACTGCAGGAAGTACGTTTTTACTTTAAGTAGATCAGATATGGAGATACCAGAAGAAGGCATTACGATAATTGACTAATTGATGATGGGACAGGAGATTTTGAATGTTTGATAAATTAGATGAAGTTAAGATTAAATATTACGACCTTACGGATAAACTAGTTGAACCAGAGCTGATGAAGGACAATATGCTCTTTCAAAAGACAGCTAAGGAACACGCAGAGCTTAAACCAATAGTTGAAATCTATGAAAGGTATCTCGAAGAGAAAGCCACTATAGACGAAGCTAAATCTATTATAGAAACATCTGATGATCCTGATCTTAAAGAGCTTGCTGAGATGGAGCTTGAAGAGAAGAAGGATATCTTAGATGAGCTTGAAGATGAACTAAAAAAATCTCTTCTTACAAAAGACCCATACGACGAAAAGAACATCTTTCTTGAAGTCAGAGCCGGTACAGGTGGGGATGAAGCCTCTCTGTTCGCTGTTGATCTTTTGAAGATGTATACAAGATATGCAGAAATGAACGGCTGGAAGGTTGAGGTTGTAGACGTCAACGAGACTGGCGTTGGTGGATATAAAGAGGTTGTGGCGCTTGTTAAAGGGCGTGGTGCTTACAGTAGGCTTAAATTTGAGGCTGGTGGGCATAGAGTTCAGCGTGTGCCAGAGACAGAGTCTGGTGGGCGTATCCATACATCCGCTTGTACTGTTGCAGTTCTGCCTGAGGCGGAGGATGTTGATATCGTTGTTGAGCAAAAGGACCTTCGTATAGACGTTTATCGTGCTTCTGGTGCTGGTGGTCAGCACGTTAACACGACTGACTCAGCTGTACGTATTACACATATACCTACTGGTGTTATCGTTGCTTGTCAGGACGAACGTAGCCAAATCAAGAACAAAGATAAGGCTATGAAACTTTTAAAATCAAGAATACTCGAAGCGGAGATTCAGAAGAAGCATTCTGAAGAGGCTCAGAGTAGAAAGCTACAAGTTGGCTCAGGTGATAGAAGTGAGCGTATTCGTACATATAACTTTCCGCAAAATAGAGTGACTGATCACAGAATAAAAGAATCAGCTAACCTCGATAGATTCCTTCTCGGTGAAATGGAAGGTATGATCGATGCTACTATCGCTTTCGATCAAGCTGAACGTCTCCAAGAATCCGGCTTATAGAGCCTAGTAGGCTCAGGCTTAACACTATACTGCGAACGTGAACAGATTGCTTTGCTTTACGTTCCCGTTGGTCACTTGATGTAGGTTATAAATGATTTTATCTAAATATATTGCTCATCTCCAAGAAAATTTTTTTGCAAACAGGAGTGATGCTCTCGAATTTGCATCGCACGCTACTGGTGTGTCTTATTACAATCTCTCGACCCACATGTCTGAAGAAGTGACAACCATCCCAAATGCTGAAGAGGAACTTGCTAGAGTTAAATCTGGTGAACCATTAGCCTATGTCCTTAATAACAAAAACTTTTATGGTGAAGATTTCTACGTGGATGAATCTGTCCTGATTCCAAGGCCAGAGACAGAGCTTTTAGTAGAGCACGCCCTTGATATAACACCTGAGATGAGAAAAATTCGAATATTGGATATATGTACAGGTTCGGGATGTATACTCACTACTTTGCTTATGAATCTGCCAGAAGCTATTGGTGTTGGGCTAGACATTAGTGATGATGCTTTAAAGACTGCACAGATAAATCTAGAAAAACACTGTGTTGCTGACAGGGCTACTTTGGTACAGGGTGACGCCTTGGAAATTAATACCTTAGATCTTGGTACATTCGACTTGATAACTTGCAACCCTCCTTACCTGTCTGATGATGAGTGGGAAGGGTCAGATAAATCCTTGAAATATGAGCCGAAAATTGCTTTAAGTTCAGGGGTTGACGCACTTTTGTTTTATAAAAAACTGATGGACATGACACCCGATTTATGCAATAAAAATGGTGGTGTACTTTTCGAAATAGGCATGGGGCAGTATGGTGCTTTGATTCGTGCTGGATATGCTGAGAAGTATCACGTTACCAAAGACTACCAGCATATTGAAAGGGTACTTAGTTGGATAAACTTGTAATAAATGGCGGATCTGAGCTCAAGGGCTCTATACGTGTAAGCGGTGCAAAGAATGCTGCACTGCCGATTCTTTCGGCGGTTATTCTTGCAGACGGTAAATTTAAAATTTCAGAAGCTCCTGAGTTGGTGGATATTGCCACTATGCTTAAACTATTAGCAGAACTTGGGATATCATCAAAAAGAGACGGCAAGACCGTCACTCTAAACAGTAAATTTGACCCAGAAAAAATTGAAGCGCCCTACGATCTAGTAAAAACTATGCGTGCAAGTGTACTTACTCTTGGACCTCTTTTAGCTAGAAAGGGTAAGGCGAGAGTATCGCTTCCTGGTGGTTGTGCCATTGGTGAGCGTCCTGTCGATCTTCACCTTAAAGCTCTTGAAGCTATGGGTGCTGAGATCAAGGTTGAGCATGGTTATGTTGAAGCTGTCTGTAAGCGTCTTAAAGGTGCAGAGATCACTTTTGACATAGTTACTGTGACAGGTACAGAGAATATTATGATGGCTGCTACTTTGGCGGACGGAGAGACAGTTCTTCGTAATGCTGCACAGGAGCCAGAGGTTGTTGACCTTGCTCGTTTTCTCAAGAAGATGGGTGCAGATATTCAAGGCGAAGGTACTAAAGAGATTCGCATCAAAGGTATGAAAAGCCTTACAAACGCTGACTATATTGTTATGCCAGACAGGATAGAGGCTGGAACTTTCCTCTGCTGTGTTGCCGCTGCCGGTGGTGACGTAGAGGTTACTAACGTTCCTGTTCAGGAGATGCGTGCAACTCTGGATAAGCTTATCGAGGCTGGACTAGAGATCAATAAACTAAATGATACCACTCTAAGGGTTAAGAGAACAAAGCCCCTGAGTGCTACCGATATAACAACACTCCCATACCCAGGATTCCCAACGGACATGCAGGCACAGTTTATGGCTGTGATGGTTTGTGCTGACGGTGTTTCTGTGGCTACTGAGACCATCTTCGAAAATAGGTTTATGCATGTTGCTGAGCTTAAAAGGATGGGAGCAGATATCATGCTTAAAGATAAATCATGCATCATTAAAGGTGTAAAGTCGCTCATGGGCGCGCCAGTTATGGCGTCAGACCTTAGAGCTAGCGCAAGCCTTGTTATAGCTGCTCTCATGGCAGAGGGCGAGACAGAGGTTTCCAGGCTTTATCATCTTGATAGAGGTTATGAAAAATTCGTTGATAAGCTTAGTGGTATTGGAGCAAATCTTAAACGGGTAAAAGAATAATGAAAGAAAATTGCGTAAATGTCGCTCTACCGAAAGGTAGATTGGCAGAAGATACAATTGAACTTTTTCTTAAAAAAGGGATCACTAATGAAGGGGTTGTTGACTTCAACTCCCGTAGGCTCACTTTCTATGATGAAAAGAATAACATCAATTTTATGATGGTGAGGAACATGGATGTCTCTACTTATGTTGAGCACGGTGCTGCTGATATAGGCGTTGTTGGTAAAGATATCCTCATTGAAGCTCAGTCTGATGTTTATGAATATCTCGACCTTGGATTTGGATATTGCAGGCTTTGCGTAGCTGGAGTTAAGGATAGTGACCTTTCCTACAGGCACGATATGGTAGTTACTACTAAATATCCTACAATGACAAAGAACTTTTTTGCTGCAAGAGGAGTCTTTGTTGAGACTATAAAACTTTATGGCTCTATTGAGCTTTCACCTTTGGTTGGTCTTTCTGATTTCATCGTAGACCTAGTTTCTACTGGGGAGACTCTGAAGAAGAACGGGCTTATTGAGGTTGAGACAATATTAGAGTCCACCGCTAGACTTATTGGAAACAAAAGCATGGCAAAGGTTAAACACGAGAGAATCAAGGAAATAATAGACACTGTGGAGTCAGCATGAAAAAGTATTTTTTTTTTTATTGTTCTGATTTTTATCTTTGCGGCTAACTCATTTGCCGCTGTTATCGATGCTGTTGAGGTAGAGGGAAACCGTAGAGTACCTAGCAGCACTATCCTAAAATATGCTGTTGAGCCGGGCGAAGAATTCAATCTAGCTGATGTGGACAACAGTATCAAAAACCTTTATAGCGCTGACATAATCACAGATGTTAAGGTTGATATGCGTTTGTCTGATGACAGGCTTGTTCTTGTTTATATGGTTACTGAGAAACCATATGTAAACAAAGTCTTCTTTAACGGTAATGTTGAGTTGAAGTCAAGGAACTTGGAAGAAGAGCTCATTCCTATGACCGGTGCAATCCTTGATAGCAAAAAGGTGGAAGCTAATCTAAAAATTATCGAAGACAAATATCATGATGAGAAATACTACTCTGTAGAAGTGACGGCAGATATTGAAGAGCGTGGAAACAATACAATTGATGTTGTTTATCTCATTAAAGAAGGTGTCGAAGCTAAGATTACAGATATTAAGATCGTTGGTAATAAACATTTCAAAAGAAAAGAGATACTTAAAGCGATAGAGACATCAGAGAAGGGCTTCTGGTCTTGGGCTACTGGTAGTGGTAAGCTTAAGAAGAGTGAGCTTGAAATGGATATGGAAAAGATCAGAGCAAAATATCTTCGAGAAGGTTTCGCTCGTGTTCAGATTGGTGAACCTAGAATAACTCTCTCTGAGGATAAAAAGAAGATTAAGCTTACTATCGTTCTTGAAGAAGGGCTTAGGTTTAAAGTAGGGAGTGTCGAGTTTGAAGGCTATGAGCATGTTGCAGCTGAGGAAGTAAAGAAAGCTGCTACTTTGAAAACAGGTGACTGGTTTAATATCGAAGAGTTTCAAAATGATGTAAAAAGAGTTACCGCGACATTCACAACGGCTGGCTATGCATATGCAAATGTAAACCCTTCTACAATCCTTAATGATGAAGCTCTTACTGTAGCTATCAAGTATGTAGTGGAAGAGAATCAACTCGTATATATCAATAGGATTAACATTAGAGGGAACACTAAGTCGAGAGACCGTGTTATCAGGCGTGAGTTTGACGTGACAGAGGGAGATCTCTATAACAGTCAGCTCATTAATGCTTCTAAGAGACATATAGAATTCACAGATTACTACTCTGAGGTTCGTCTTTCTGAGACACCTGTTGCAGAAGACAAGATAAACCTTGATGTAGATGTTAGAGATAAGATGACTGGTATGTTTAGTATTGGAGCTGGTTATTCCAGTATCGATGGTGTTACCGGTGTACTTTCCCTTACTCAAAAGAACCTTTTTGGTAAAGGGTATGAAGTTACCACTAAGGCTGAGTTTTCTTAAAAGAAAGCAGACTATACAATCAGTTTTATTAACCCTTGGCTTTTTGATAGACCATACAGTTTCGGTGTTGATGTATTCAAGACAGAAAGAGACTACTATGAGTATACAAAGAGTTCTATTGGTGGAGCACTTAGTCTTGGACATCAGTTAATCAAGCGTAAACTATATATGAATTATAGACTTAGATATGAAGTCGTTGATATCCATAATATTGAAGATAATGCCTCTGTAATTATTAAAGCTCAGGAAGGTGAAACTACTACTGTCAGCTTTACTCCAACTATCAGATGGACAACCTTAAATCATCCGCAGAACCCAACTAGAGGTAACAAGGCCGTTGCTTATACAAAGATCGCTGGTAGCGTTTTGGGCGGAGATAACGACTTTGTTAAAGCTGGTGCAGAGTATACTCATTACTTCCCACTATTCTGGAACTTTACTTTCATGGGACACATTGAGGGTGGAATGGTCGAAGGTATGAAGGGGCAGGATGTTCCAGTAGGTGAGAGATACAGACTTGGTGGAATGTATAGTGTTCGTGGTTATGATTACGGTGATATTTCTCCAATTGACGTAGATGGTGAAAGATATGGTGGTACTAAATACGATCAGATTAACCTAGAAGTCATCTTCCCTCTTTTAGAGGAAGCACAAGTTATGGGTGTTGTGTTTTATGACTTTGGTCAGGCACTTACTGATGATGAGGCTTTCTTTAGTGGTGACCAGTACAAATCATACGGTGCAGGTTTTAGATGGTATAGTCCTGTTGGACCATTAAGGCTTGAGTATGGTGTTCCTGTTGATTCCCCAGA
Source organism: Denitrovibrio sp. (assembly GCA_002869185.1). Taxonomy (GTDB): domain Bacteria; phylum Chrysiogenota; class Deferribacteres; order Deferribacterales; family Geovibrionaceae; genus Denitrovibrio. Next base: position 81,915 of record PKTN01000010.1, read on the forward strand.
TGGTAACAATGGTGGTAAATGGGAATTTTCAATCGGTGGAATGCTTTAAAAATAGAAGAAAAAAATAACAATAGATTCAGGAGGATTTTGATGAAACGTATTTCAATTTTAATTATGGTGACAATGCTTGTATTCTCAGCGACGGCTTTCGCTAAAATGGGAGTTCTTAACTTTCAAGAGGTACTTAAGCAATAAGCAGCTGGTAAGGATGTTTTTAACTCTCTTCAAAAAGAGGCTGATACATATGATAAGAAACTTCAAGCACTAGGTAATTCAATAAAGGGCATGCAAGAAGACTATGGAAGACAAGAGTCTATCCTAGGTGAGGATGCTAAAGAGAAGAAAAGAACTGAGATTCAGCGTCAAATTAGAAACTTCAACACTCAAAAAGACGACTATGCAAAAGAGCTTAAAAGGCTTGAAATGCGTCATCTTAAAAAGGTTCAGGATGAGGTTATGAAGATAGTTGCTGATCTTGGTAAAGAGCTTGGTTATGAAATGATTCTTGAGCTTCAAAACTCTGCTGTACTTTACAGAGCAGATAGCATTGATATTACAGATAACGTAATTAAAAGATACGATAACGTATATAAGCAAGGAAAGTAATGAAAGCTTCTGAACTTGTTGAGATGCTCGGTGCTGAGTTAGTCGGTGCTGACTGTGAGATTATGCATATCTCACCTCTGAATAATATTACTACTGGCGGGCTTGTTCCGCTTCTTGAAAGGAAGATAGACCCTGATGTTTACACATCTGATGCTGCAGCATTTTTAGTAAAAGCTGGTGCAGATGTATCTAGTGGTGGCACTTTTATTGTGGCTGAAGATGCTGAGCTTGCACTTATTGCGGCTATAAACGCACTTTACCCACCGAAGAAAAAGCCTTCAGGTGTCCATACCCAATCGAGTGTAGCTGACTCTGCTGTGCTTGGTGAAAATGTATCTATCGGAGCCTTAGCTTGTGTTGGAGAGAACACTCATGTTGGTGACGGGACACAGATATTACCAGGTGCCATTATTGGCGACAATGTAAAAATAGGTTCAGAATGTATCATCTATGCTAATGCCAGTATCTACGATAACTGTGTCTTAGGTGACAGAGTTATTATTCATTCTGGTTCAGTTATAGGTGCTGACGGTTTTGGCTACTATCAAAAGATGGGGCAAAATGTCAAAATCCCACATGTCGGAGCTGTTGTTTTGGCAAACGATGTGGAGATTGGTGCTAATACTTGCATAGATAAAGGCAAATTTTCAGATACGATTATTGGTGAAGGTACAAAGATAGATAATCAAGTACAGGTCGCGCACAATGTTGTTATAGGTAAAAACTGCATCCTAGTTGGTCAGTGTGCTATAGCAGGTAGCTCAGAACTCGGTGATTATGTAATGATGGGTGCTAGAGCTGGTGTTGTTGACCATGTAAAAGTTTGTTCTAAGACGATGATCGCAGGTGGCTGTGGTGTCATGAGTGATATTGAAAAACCTGGCATATACGGTGGTCTTCCACATACTACAAGAAAAGGCTGGATGCGTGAGGTTGCACTCATTCGTGACCTACCTAATATTGTTAAAAGAATTACAGAACTGGAGAAGAATAATGCTTAATGTAAATGAAATTATGGAGAGATTACCTCACAGATTTCCATTCCTTATGGTGGATAGAGTGATTGAGGTTACACCAGAATATATAAAAGCTGTTAAAAACGTGTCAATAAACGAGCCATTTTTTCAAGGGCATTTTCCTGGGCACCCTGTTATGCCTGGCGTGCTTATCATAGAGGCTATGGCTCAGTGTGCTGGACTTCATGCTATGGAAAACAGCGAAGATCCTACTGCTAAAGTAATTACACTATTTATGGGTGTTGATAAGGTTAAATTTCGTAAGCAGGTTACCCCAGGTGACGTGCTCGAAATGACTGTTACACCAATTAAAAAGAGAAGAAATATCGTTGTTGCTAAAGGCGAAGCCTATGTTAATGGTGAGCTGGCCTGTGAAGGTGAACTGACTGCTATGATGGCTCCAGCGGAGTAGAAAATGATAGATAAAGACGCAACCATTCACCCTTCCGCAGAGATATCTGAAAATGCAATCATTGAAAAAGGGGCATTTATCGGCGAAAAGTGCGTCATAGGTGACGGTGTAAAGGTTGGGTATAATGCAATAATCCAGTCACATACAACCGTTGGCGAAGGATCAGTAATTTGTGCTAATGCACATATCGGTGGTGACCCACAAGACTATTCTTTTGGTGGCGAAGATACCAAGCTTATAATTGGTAAAAACTGCGTTATAAGAGAGTTCGCAACTATCCATAGGTCTAGTACAAAAGAGGACGTTTGGGAGACTGTGATAGGCGATAACTGCTTTATCATGGCGTATGCACACGTAGCTCATGACTGTAAGCTCGAAAATAATGTAACTATGACAAGCTTTGCTTCATTTGGCGGTCATTGCCGTGTTGGAGCTTTTGTCGTTGCTGGTGGATACGCAGCATGTCATCAGTTTTGTCGTATAGGAACAGGAGCAATGCTTGGTGGACGTGTAAACGTTTCCAAAGATATTCCACCTTTCACTATGGCTGCTGGTATTCCAGCCGTTATAGAAGGGCTTAATGTGGTTGGGCTTAAGAGGCGTGGGATGAAGCCAGAGTCAAGATTAGAGCTGAAAAAGGCTCTTAAGATTTTGGGCAACTTAAATATTAAATTAGCAGATGTTCCAGCTCACCTCGCAGAGCTAGAGCAGTGTGACGAGATACAAATATTCACTGACTTCTTGAAAGACAGTAAAAGAAGTATTACCAGGAGATAAACGATTATGGTTAAAACTGGGATTATTGGCTTAGGTAAAATGGGGCGTTATCACCTCAACCTGAATGACGAAATGAACGAATCGAACTTACAGATGCTTTGTGATGCAGATAGTGCCACAATGGATGCTATATCAAAGAACTATAGTTATGAGATGACTGGGGATTTTAAAGAGATGTTTAAGAAGGTAGACGCTGTTACAGTTGCTGCACCTACTAAGCACCACTTTGAAATTGTCAAAGAGTGCCTTTTAGAGGGAAAACATGTCCTTGTTGAAAAGCCTATAACAACCAATATTGAGCAGGCTACTGAGCTTTTTGATATAGCCGAAAAGAAGAATCTTGTTTTACATATCTGTCACGTTGAGCGTTTTAACGGAGCTGTACAGGAACTAGATAATATTACTGACGATCCTTACCTTATCGAATCAAGAAGGGTGGGACCGTATAATCCAAACTTTAAAAATGACTCTATCGTTTTAGACCTTATGATCCATGATATTGATATAATCCTTAATATGGTTAATAAAAATATCGTAGGGCTTCAGGCTAATGGTAGTTGTATATATTCTCCTACACCTGACTTCGCTTCTGTTGCGATCCAGTTTGAAGATAACTGTGTTGCTAACATACTTGTGAGCCGCGTTACACAAAAGAAAGATAGAACAATGAGCATCTCTCAAAGGGGCGCATTCATATACCTCGACTATACAACTCAGGATATTAACATTTATCGTGAGGCTAAAGAGGGGAAAGAGTTCGGACTGAAAGAGATGAAATATAAGAACTAATACAGCTACGAAAAACTTTTTGTTTATAAAGATAACCCACTTAAGATGGAGATTAAACACTTCCTCGACTGTGTGGAAGGGAAACAAACGAGAAGTGTGACTGTGGAGCATGAGCTTCGTTCACTTAAAGTTGCTCTTAAAGTTGATGAGCTTCTAAAGGATTCTAATGGTAGCAATATAGAGGTTAAAGTTTGAAAACTGGCCTAATTGCTGGATACGGTACTATACCTATTATCGCTGCTGAAAATCTCATAAAGCAAGGGTATGATGTTTTTGTTATAGCTTTATACGAAGAGGTTACAGCAGATTTTAGTCATCTTGAAGATGTTGAAGTTAAGAAATTCAGCGTTACTCAGGTTGGCAAAATTATTAAATGTTTAAAAGATAATAACGTAAATAAGGTCTTGTTTGCTGGTAAGGTGAACAAGACCCTTCTTTTTTCTGATCTAAAACTCGATCTGACTGCAATTAAACTCCTAGCAGCTACTGTAAACAGAAAAGATGATACTCTGATGAATGCTATCTGTAATGAAATGAATTCAAATGGCATAGAGGTTATGAAACAGACAGAGGCACTCGGCTCATTATTTGTTGAAAAAGGTGTTTACAGTAAGAAGAAACCTTCAGATGATCAGTTGGCAGATGTCGAATTTGGACTTCAAATAGCAAGGGAGCTTGGCAGGATAGATGTAGGTCAAACTGTTGTTGTTAAAGATAAAGCTGTTATGGCTCTTGAGGCAATAGAGGGGACTGACAAAGCTATTATTAGGGGTTGTGAACTCGCAAAAAAGGGTGCAGTGATTGTTAAATGTGCAAAGCCAGCGCAGGATGAAAGATTCGATATTCCTACAGTCGGTGTTGACACTCTAGAAAATTTAGCTAATAATAATGGTAAAGTTTTAGCGGTTGAAGCAGGTGCAACTTTTGTGGTTGATATGGAAGCCTGCATAAAGATCGCTAATGAAAAAAAAATAATTTTCTTGGCAATATAAACTATGAAAGCAGAATACGTAAATCCGTTTATCACAGCAACAAGTGAAGTTTTTAAGACTATGGTTGGCATTGAACCAGAAAGAGGACAACTCTATGTCAAAGCAGATGAAAAGCTGTCTTATGATATATCAGGAGTTATTGGTCTAGCTGGTCAGGCATCTGGTTTTGTAATCATTAGCATGTCTGAAAGACTCGCTTTTAAAGTTTTAGAGAATTTCCTCGGTGAAACGAAAACTGAGGTTGATGATGATGTTATGGACGCTATCGGTGAGATTCTTAATATGATCGCTGGTGGTGCTAAGCAGATTTTTTCTAAGAACGGTATCCGTTTCAAAATTTCAATTCCTAACGTAGTAGTAGGGAAAGATCACAAAGTTGGAAAACAAAAGAATGTACAATGCCTTGGTATGTCTTTCAATGTCGGAGACGATTCTTTTGTTATCGAAGTAGCTCTCAATGAGGGCGGATAAGCCTTTTGGCGGTGTGATATAATATCCCTTTACATTTTTGCCCTTGGTCTTTGTCTGGGCAGTTTTATGAACGTTTTAATCTACCGACTCCCTAGAGATAAGTCTATTGTTACTCCTCCATCTAGCTGTACTTCATGTGGTGAGAGAATACGGTTTTATGACAATATTCCAGTTGTAAGTTGGTTCTTTCTGCTTGGCAAGTGCAGATTCTGCAAATCAAAAATATCTATTATGTACCCAATGATTGAGCTCATGACTGGTCTGTTATTTTATTATAGCTACTATCGTTTTGGACTTAGCTGGGATTTTGCTCTTGCAATATCTCTTATCTTTATAGCTTTGTCTGCTGGTCTTGCTGATCTCTTTACAGCGCTAGATACGGAGAATTTCGAATGTGGTATTATCCCTGACAGTCTTATTGTAGCTGGACTCATTTTTGGGTTTGCTACTTCTTATATGGCACACAAAAGTATATTGTTTCCTATCTATGGTGCAGGCGTCGGCTTTTTAGGTCTGTTTGTCCCTGCGATGCTTTACCAACTCATCCGTAAACGTGAAGGGATGGGATTTGGTGATATAAAATTAATCGCTGTTTTTGGTGCGTTTTTAGGTCTTAAATCAGTCTTCTTCTTAGTATTTGGGAGTGCGCTTTTTGGAGCGATAATTGGTATTAGTTGGCAAATAATATCGGGCAAAAAAGACCTGATGATACCGTTTGGTCCCTTTATATCGACAGCAGCTCTAATTTATCTTTTCTTTGGAACCCTTATGGATAGGCTGTTGTACGGTGTATAGTATAAAAAAAACAACAGTTACCTTGAACATTCAATCATAATCGGATATAAACTACTTACATTTGACTTAACGCCTCTTTAGTGAGGTGTTGAATTGGAGGAAATGTGCTAAAGCCAGAAGAACAGTTAGAACAAATTAGACGAGGAAGTGAGGAGATCATTTCGGAAGAAGAGCTCCTTAAAAAACTTCGTAAAGCATATGAATCAGATACGCCACTTAGAATCAAAGCTGGCTTTGATCCTACGGCACCAGACCTACACCTTGGTCACACAGTACTCATCCAGAAACTTAAACACTTTCAAGATTTAGGACATCAGGTCGTATTTCTTATCGGAGATTTTACAGGGATGATCGGTGACCCTACTGGAAAGAATGAAACTAGAAAAGCACTTACTAAAGATGACGTTCTCGCTAATGCTGAAACATATAAAGAGCAGGTCTTTAAGATTTTAGACCCCTCTAAGACTGAAATAGCTTTTAACAGTACTTGGATGGAGAAAATGACCTCCGCTGACATGATCAAGCTGATGTCTCAATACACTGTAGCCCAGATGCTAGAGCGTGACGATTTTTCAAAGAGATATACAAACAATAAACCTATTAGTATACATGAGTTCCTTTATCCACTTGTTCAGGGTTACGACTCAGTCGCTCTTAAGAGTGATGTTGAGCTTGGTGGAACAGATCAGAAGTTTAATCTTTTGGTTGGAAGGGATTTACAGAGGAACGCAGGTCAACCGCCTCAGGTTGCTCTTACTATGCCTATCCTCGAAGGGCTAGATGGGGTTCAGAAGATGTCAAAGTCTCTGAACAATTACATAGGTATCACAGAATCACCTAAAGAGATGTTCGGAAAGGTTATGTCTATCTCAGATGATCTGATGTTTAGATACTACCTCCTCCTCTCTGACAGAACTATCGCAGATATAGACCAGCTTAAGGCTGATGTGTCTGAGGGTAGAAAGCACCCTATGGATGCAAAGAAAGAACTCGCTATGGAGATCGTAGCTAGGTTCCACTCTGATAAGGACGCTGTGGAAGCAAAAGAAGGCTTTGAGCAGGTCTTTTCAAAAAGAGAGAACCCAGACGATATGCCAGAGTATCAGATGAACACAGAGACTAAGCTTTTAGATGCAATAACAAAGAATGGTCTGAACTTCCTCCCAAGTAATAGCGAAGCGAGAAGGCTTGCTAAACAGGGCGGGATTTATATAGATGGCGAAAAACAAGAAGATATCGACAAATGCCTACCAGCAGGAGAATATGTCCTGAAGGTCGGTAAAAGAAAATTCGCAAAACTTATTGTAAGTTAAACCGGAGGACAAAGTGTCTATAGTAAGACCTTTAGCAGGAGTTAGATACAATCTTGAGGAAGTACTTCTCAAAAATGTAATCGCTCCGCCATACGACGTTATCTCACCAGAGATGAAAGAGCAACTTAAGGCTAAATGCCCACATAATGTTGTTACAATGGATCTGCCAGATGGGCAGGAAGAAAAATATGAAAATGCAGCTAGAATTTATAAGGAGCTTCTTGAGAAGAAAATCCTTGTAAAAGACGATAAGCCGTCCTTTTACGTGTATGAGCAAATATACGAATTTGGTGGCAAAGAGTATGTTCGTACAGGTTATGTTGGACTCTTGAAGCTTGAAGAGCTTGGGAAGGGGTCTGTTTATCCGCACGAGAAGACACTCTCTGGTCCTAAGAAAGATAGATACGAGCTTATGAAGGAGTGTAAAACTAACTTCAGCCAAATCTTTGGTCTTTATATGGACAAAGAAAACATGCTCAACTCTGCTTTTAATGATGCAAAAAAGAATATGCCTGCTTCATCTGCTGTTGATGAAGGCGGAGTAAAGAATACTTTATGGGCTGTCAATGATGATTCAGTTCACCTCATAGAAGACTTTATGAAAGATAAGGCAATATATATCGCTGATGGTCACCATAGATATGAGACTGCACTTGAGTATCGTAACGCTATGCGTGAGCAGAATTGTGATGTACCTGGCGAAGAGAAGCCATATGATTACGTAATGATGATGTTTGTGAACTTCTATGATGAAGGTCTCAAAATCTTCCCTACTCACAGAGTAGTAGACGTAGAGCCAAACTTTGACATTGATGCATTCCTAAAGGATGTTTCAAAGGGTTACGATGTTGAAGCACTTGCTGATGAAGATGCTGCAAATGCATACATCAACAATGAAGAGAATGGCAGAACTATGGCTGTTTACTTTGATGGTAAATTCTATGGGCTTAAGGCTGATGATGAGATCATTGAAAACCTTCACCCTGTTTACCGCAAAATTGATACATATCTCCTACAGAAGACACTCATGATCGATGTTCTTGGAATGTCAGAAGAGCAGATTCTCATAAAAGAGGGTGTATACTTTGTTCAAACGATGGAAGCTATTAATAAATTAACAGCAGATAAAAAAGCTATGGCTTTTATGTTAAAAGGTGTTGATATAGAAATAGTTAGAGAGATTTCTGAGAGTGGTCTTGTTATGCCACAGAAGTCTACATACTTCTATCCAAAACTTCAGACTGGTCTTGTAATAAACCAATTTTAATTGGATCAATAAATTCTTGGCTAACCCCTTGTGGGTTAGCCTTTTCTTTGTAGTTAGTATAACAATTAATTTTCCTCTTAAATAAATCACACAATTATTTTATTGCTTATTTTAAAACAATGTAATAATTATATTTAATTGTTGTATAAACTATGGAGGAAATTATGATTAGATTATTCACGCTCGCGTTGATTCTATGTTTTACTGCGAGCATTTCATTCGCCGGCCATGTTGACACCTATGGTATCGGCTCTAAGGGAACATCTATGGGTGGCGCTATGACGGCTGCTACAGATGACGCATTCTCTGTCCACTACAATCCTGCGGCTATGTCTAGGATAAAAAAACGTACATTTGCTATAGGTTCTCACTTTGTCGACCCATCACTTAAAATGGATCATTTTAATGTTGATGAGACATCTGCTTTTCCTATAAGCGATCTTGCTGGTAGCGATATCAAAGATAAGTCTCCACTCCTTATCGTTCCACATATGGCTTATGTGCACCCACTTAACGAAAAAATGACTCTTGGGATTGCTTTTTATGTACCTTACGGACTTGATCTGAAATGGGACACTGATACAACAGCAAACCCAGCAGCTATGAATACATTCCACTCATGGTACATGAGAGAAGTTATCACACCTTCTTTCTCCTACAAGGTGAATGACAAACTTTCACTTGGTTTTGGTATATCTATTGGTAAAACTAAAGCTGGTGTTGAGAGAGTTAGATACGTACCTGATTTTATGAAATCCGCAGCAGCTTGGCAAACAGCTGGCTACACAGCTGTACAGGCAGCAGGTGCAGCAGCAGCTTATACAGAGCTTGACGGAGCTCAGTACAAAACAGAGACAGAAGATGACTTTAACTATTCTTTTAATATTGGACTCTTATATGATGTTAATGAAAAACTCTCCTTCGGTGTTACATATAGAAGTAAATCAGATACAAAGATGGACGGAAACACAGATGTAACTCCTGATATGGCTATCTGGACAAACCAAAATGTTGATGCATCTGTAGAGATTGATACTCCTGATCAGCTTTCTTTTGGTGTTCAGTACAAGCCAATTCCAAAGTGGAGCATAAGTGCTGACCTTACTAGAACATGGTGGGGAGCTGTTAAAAGCTACACTGTAGCATTTGAAGACCCATTTATGGCTACTTCTGGTCTTTCTGCTGGAGCAGATGAAGAGCACTTCGAAAGAAACTGGAAAGATACATGGACTTACAGAATAGGTACAGAGTACAAGCTTAATAAGATGATAGATCTTCGTGCTGGTTACTATTACGACCCTACTGTCGTTCCTAATGATACATTTGACGTTCTATGGCCTGACTCAGATAAACACGTTTTCTCTGGTGGTCTTGGTCTTAACTTCGAAAAGGTATCAGTCGATTTCGTACTTCAGTACATCAGAATTTCTACTGTTAACATTAATGGCGAATCTGAAAACCTTAATGATTCATACACAAGACCTGGCGTACACGTTGGAGAGGTTGATGCGAAAGCTTCAGGCTCCATCCTCGGCTATGGTGTGACTGTTTCATATAAGTTCTAATTAGCTAATAATAGCGGTCTCTGGCATAGCTTGGGACCGCTTTTCTCTCCTTTCTTTTATTTTCACTTCCATTAAGTTTTTCATTTTAGTAATATTGAATCAGAACGATTGTATTATTAGGTATTATATATGATTTCTAGAAGAGGTTTTTTAAAGCTTTCACTTTCTGCTGCGGCTTTATCTGCTATCCCAACTGAGGTGCATGCATTTTCAGGTTATGGCTATAGCAAACCTACACCTATCAGAGATTTCCAATCCGTTCGTGCTGATTCTATGTTTACTTCCAGAGATTATTTTGAAAAGATTCGCAAGTTTAACCACGCATTCAAAGATGATGTAATTGCTTCTCCCACTGAGCTCGAGCTTATTAAATCATGCTGCCGTAAGACAAATTCAATTATGCGTTACGTCGGTTTTGGTAATTTTAATGTTCTTAATTTCGATGACGCTCTGAAATACTCAAACAACATTGACACACTCAAGCCATTTACTCAGGCAGAGCTTGATTACATAGAAATGCTTTTCAACAGACCTGCATCTGATTACGGATTTTTTGGTGAGAAAATATTTAAAAATCTTACTGACAAGGTTGATGTTTCCAAAATGGTCAAGATTCCAAGAAGCGGGCATTATGTTTATAAAAGTGAATCTCTCAGTACTTATCAAAAAATTACTGCTGAGATGGGATCATTAACTCTGACATCTGGCGTCAGGAGTGTAGTTAAACAGATGCATCTATTTCTCAGTAAGGCAGTGGAGACTAAAGGAAACTTATCGATGGCATCTAGGTCGATAGCTCCTGTGGGGTATTCATATCATGGAATAGGTGATTTTGACGTTGGTATAAAGGGTTGGGGATTTGCTAACTTTACGGATAAGTTCGCTACGACTGACGAATATTCAAGGCTGATGAAAAGTGGCTATATGCGGATTAGATATGATCGAAAAAACCCATATGGCGTACGTTTTGAACCTTGGCATGTTAAGGTAGTATAAACGTGTGGTATAAGCGTATGTTGATTAGGATGGCGAATCCTGAGAAATATATCTTAGACTTCATTCAGAAATTGAACCTAACGTATTCATTCTTCTTGCAAAACGAACTTAGAAATCATGCGGCCGCTGGTGCTTACTATATGCTCCTTTCTCTCATTCCACTTATCCTGTTATTAGTTTACATATTTGATACTTTTTTAGTGAATTATCCTAGTTTTTCTCAGGACCTATTCACGGTTCTTTCTATATTTAACGAAAATTTATCCCCTGAAATGTTTGACAAGCTTGGTATCTCCAAAAAAGCTGGAAGTGCAATTGGGTTATTCGGTTTAGTGAACTTATTGTTTAGTAGTAGGTTGATACTATCTTCTATACAGAGGGCTTTTGGAGTTATTTTTCCAGCTGAAAAAAGACGCAATTTCCTTATGGAGAATTTTATATCATTAGGGATTATCCCTGTAGTATTCGTGATAGTTCTGATAGTGGGAGTTCTCAGTTCTACTAAGTTAATACTTTTTAAATACCTTCAGATTAATGGTGTTAGTACTTATTATATTGAACCAATAATTAATGTCGCTTCTTATGTTATTCCAGGTGTAATTGCATTTATTGTAGTGTATTTCACCTATAGATACTTACCGATGAAACGTCCTAGCAGTCGGAGCGCTATAAAAGGCTCAGTGTTGTTTCTTGTTGTGTTTGTTCTAGCGCGTTTTTTGGCATATAGCATAATTAAAAACATAGCATCAAACACCGCATATGGACTTATTGGTAGTCTGATAGTGGTTCTCGTGTGGTAATATATTGTTTTTCTGCTATTCTTTTTTTGTGCTCAATACGTGTTTGTAACCTACAGAGCAGACATTCTTATTTTGAATAAGCTTTTTAGTGATACTAGACCGTCGAATAAGTTTATTATTTTAAATAAAAAAATACTAGAAAAATATACTAGAGAGATTGACAAGGGTGAAGTGCTGTTCAACCTAGGAGACGACTCAGACTCAGTTTATTATCTGATGAATGGGGAACTTGACGTTATAGTTAGGGATAAGAACATAGGAAATATAACTGAAGGTGAGGTATTTGGTGAGATGGCACATCTTACAGGAGAGGTCCGTAGCGCAACGGTTAAAGCAAAAATCGATAGTGAGTTAATTATCCTGCCTGCAAAGGTATTTGATGAGATAATAAAGGATAACCCTGAGCTTTCTAGAAGACTTATGCAGACGCTTTGTGAGCGACTTAAAAAGGCTCAGTTTATGGGACGGTTCTCTGGCTAGCAAAGTTTGCACCTTGAGGCTTACTTCGTGAGGACGGTTTGTAATTCCACTCATTTCAGCTCAAAACACGGCACAGATAAAATAAATTGTCATAAAGCCTCCATTACTCCATTTTTTTACAATATTTCATTGACATAGAAACAACTTTCACCTATAAATCTTAGTTCACCCTTATAGATACAGGTGCGTGTAAAATTATGTTTGCTACATTAAACGATAAACTAAACGCTGTCTTTTCTAAAATGAAAAAACAGGTCCGAATTGATGACGAGAATATTAACGAAGCCTTAAAACAGGTCCGTATGGCTCTGCTTGAGGCTGATGTAAACTTTAAAGTGGTAAAAACCTTCATAAGCAATGTTCGTGAGAAGGCTCTTGGTGAAGAGGTTAATAAAAGCCTTACACCAGATCAGGTTTTCATTAAGATTGTAAATGATGAGCTTGTCGAGATTCTTGGCGGAAAAGATTATAAAGAAGCCAAAATTAGACTTAGCTCTAACCCTCCAACAGTTATAATGATGGCGGGTCTTCAAGGTTCTGGTAAGACAACGTCTGCTGGAAAATTGGCGAACTTTTTTATGAAGCAAGGCAAATCGGTGCTCATGGTGGCTGGCGATATTTATCGTCCTGCGGCAATAGACCAACTTGAGACACTGGGCAAACAACTTAGCTGTGATGTCTATTCAGACAGAGAGTGTAAGGATGCGGTTAAGATCGCCTCTGACGGACTCGCAAAAGCTAAGGCGACTGCCAAAGATATATTGATAGTGGACACAGCCGGACGACTACACATCGACGAAGAGTTGATGGAAGAGCTCGTACGCACTAAAGACGCTGTGGAGCCTGATGAAGTCCTCTTTGTGGCTGATGCTATGACTGGTCAGGATGCTGTAAATGTTGCGAAAAGCTTCAATGAGCATCTTGATGCGACTGGTATTATCCTGACAAAGATGGATGGTGATGCACGTGGTGGTGCTGCACTCTCCATTAAGGAAGTCACAGGCAAACCTCTTAAGTTCATAGGTACAGGTGAGAAACTCACAGAGTTTGAGCAATTCTATCCTGATCGTATGGCTTCCAGAATTCTCGGAATGGGTGATATTGTTACGCTTGTTGAGCGTGCTCAAGAATCCATAGACGAGGGTGATGCTGAGGAAATGGCCGCCAAAATGGCCAAGCATGGACTCGACTTCGAAGATATGTTGAAGCAGTTCAAAATGATAAAGAAAATGGGGTCAATGGATAGTATCCTGCGTATGATTCCTGGGCTCGGTAACACCAACATGGGCGAGATTGATGATGGTCAGTTTAAGAAAATTGAAGCTATTATCTTCTCCATGACTAAAAAAGAGCGCAAAAGTGCCAAAATCCTGAACTCTAGCCGTAAAAAGCGTATTGCAAGGGGTAGCGGAACACAAGTTGCTGATGTTAACAGACTCGTCAACCAGCTGAATCAGATGAACAAAATGATGAAGCAGATGAAGAAGAAACTCGGTGGCTCTAACAAACTTAACCCAGCCATGATGAAAGATTTCATGAAGATGAGATAAGGGCTGGTCGTTTTGGAAAATTAATCAGTCGCTAATAAGCAACTGACGAAAGAATTATAAAATATAAATATTACGAGGTAATATCACGTGGCTACTAAAATAAGACTTATGAGACTCGGTCGTAAAAAAAGACCTTTTTACAGAATTGTTGTTTGTGACAGCAGAGAGAGACGTAACGGTAATTTTATCGAAATACTCGGATACTACAACCCTATGCCAGAGGTTGCAGAAATCAAAATAGACGAAGAGAAAGCTCTTGGATGGCTCCAGACTGGTGCTCAGCCAACAGATACTGTTAGAAGCATCCTTTCTAAACAAGGTGTAATGACTAAGTATCACGAATCTAGGAAGTAATTTCCAACTGAGGTAAACCATGAAAGAGCTTGTAGAATTTATAGCTAGATCGCTTGTTGACCATCCTGATTCAGTTAATCTGACTGAGGTAGAGGGCGAAAAAGCATCCATAATCGAACTTAGAGTAGATCAATCTGACCTAGGTAAAGTTATCGGAAAGCAGGGACGCACAGCCAAAGCTATCAGGACTATCCTGAATGCATCTGGTATCAAAAGCGGAAAGAAGGTCGTTCTCGATATCGTCGAGTAAGACATAACTAGCAAAGGTCACTTAGAGTGGCTAATTAATGAGCAATAGCTCACTTGGCATGGTTGATGAATTTTATAAGAGTCGGAAAAATTGTTAATACACACGGACTTGACGGAGATCTGGTTATGCAGTTCAGAACAGAGAGTCCTGAGATTTTCGATGATATGCAGTATATGATGTTCGCTCGAGAAGGGGACGTAAAAGCCTCTCTAGAGATAGAATATATGGAGGACTACAAAGGGATGGCCCTGGTAGGACTTGTCGGAGTCGAAGACGTCGACGCTGCAAAAAAATATAAGGGGATGGACGTTGTTGTCCCTGAAGACACTATACCAGAGGCAGAAGAAGGAACAATTTATTGGTCCGATCTGGTTGGGTGTCCGGTGTTTGACATAGCTGGTGTTGAGGTTGGTACGCTTGATGACTATTTGGAAGCAGGCGCAACAGAGGTCTTTCGTATCAAATGCGAAGATGGCTTTTACCTCATATCCAATAATATAGACCATGTTTTAGAGATAAATGTGAAAGATAAAAAATTGGTTGTTGATAGGGTTGGATTGGTCAGTGAAGAAGTATAACATACTCACAATATTCCCTGACATGTTTCGTGATCCTTTCGCGTTGGGTGTGCTTAGCAAGGCAATAGACTCAGGCTTTTTTCAGGTTAACCCTGTGGACGTCAGAGACTACACAGCAGATAAGCACAGAACAACAGACGACTACCAGTATGGCGGTGGACAAGGACTTCTTATGAAAGTTGAGCCTATCCACAAGGCCGTAGAAGATATAAAGCAGAAACAGGGCGGCACTAGAGTGATACTTATGGACCCGCGTGGTAAAAGGTTCACTCAGGAAGATGCCGAAAGACTCAAAGAGTATGACAGCCTCACTTTCGTTTGCGGACGATACGAGGGTGTTGACGAAAGGGTAGTAGACCTTGTAGTTGATGAATCATTATCATTGGGCGACTTCGTTCTCACAGGCGGAGAATTTGCTTCGATGGTTATGGTAGACGCTATTGCAAGACTTTTACCTGGTGTGCTTGGTGACGAGAACTCTCCGTTAGAGGAATCGCATCAATCAGGCCTACTTGAGCATCCGCATTACACCAGACCTGCAGAGTACGAAGGTGCAGAAGTACCAGAGATTCTACTCTCAGGAAATCACGGTGCAATTGATAAGTGGCGACGCGAAAAATCGTTGGCACTAACTAAAAAATGCAGACCTGATATGTTAAAAACTGCGAACCTAAGTGATGAAGATAAAATTTATCTTGACACTTTGGGTAAAAAGAAGAAAATATACGTCGCTTTGCTTCACTATCCTATGAAGGATAAAGAGAAGGAGAATGTTGCCACTTCGATTACGAATATGGACCTTCACGACATCTCCAGAAGCTGTACTACATATGATGTAAAAAAATATTATGTAGTTACACCCCTTAAGGCTAAAAGAGAGATAGCTTCCCGGGTTATCAAACATTGGCTTGAGGGCTACGGAGCAACGTACAACGTAAACAGAAAGCAGGCTTTCGGAGGCACACACCTCATGGATGGACTGCTGGACGCAATTGCGGATATCGAAAAGGAAGAGGGTGTTAGACCTGTTATTGTGGCTACTACAGCCAGAGATAGCAGAGCAAATATTGACTTCCAAGAGATGTCAGCTTTGTCTGAGGATAAACCTTGCCTGATCATTTTTGGTACAGGGTGGGGATTTACCGAAGATATTTTTAAAATGTCTGACAGAGTACTTAAACCTATAGACGGTGCAGGAAATTTCAACCACCTCTCGGTCAGAAGTGCTGTGGCAATAATATTAGATAGAATTTATAGTTTTTAGGAGGACTTTTCGATGAAGAATAAATTGATCGAATCTGTTGAAGCACAATTCAGCACAAAAGAGCTTCCAGAGTTCCGTGCTGGCGACACAGTCAAAGTTCACTTCAGAATCATTGAAGGAACTAAAGAGCGTGTTCAGGTATACGAAGGACTTGTGCTCAAGATTCATAATGCTCAATCAAACTCTACTTTTACAGTTAGAAAGATGGTTGGCGATATCGGTGTAGAGAGAATATTCCCATTTTACTCACCAAAAATCGATAAACTCGAGGTTGTGAGAAAAGGACGCGTGCGTCAGGCTAGACTCTACTACATGAGAGAGCTTCGCGGTAAGGCTGCGAGAATCAAAGAAAGAAGAAAGGGCTTCTAGTTTAAAATTGTTAATTAGGTCGCGTTATTTTATGAGCGTATACACTCAATCTACCTAGATTAATGTGTCGCAGATAGAAAACACTTGACATTAGACTGCAATTTTAATAAAAAAGAAGGCTTACTGTTACACGAGGTAATGTAAATGAAGACGTATTGGGCAAAACCCGACGAAATAGAAAAAAAATGGTTCGTACTTGACGCTGATAATAAAATTCTCGGCCGTCTTGCTACAGAGGTTGCTACTATCCTTATGGGTAAGCATAAACCTACATACACACCATCTATAGACACTGGCGATTTTATCGTTATAGTTAACGCAGAGAAATTTGCTGTTACTGGTTCTAAGATGGACGACAAAATTTACTACAGACACTCAGGCTACCTTGGTGGACTTAAAGAGAGAACTCTTAAAGAGAAACTCGAAAAGAAACCAGAAGAAGTCATCAGAATGGCTGTTAGAAGAATGCTCCCTAAAACAAAAATGGGTAGAGCAATGATTAAAAAGCTTAAGATCTACACAGGCTCAGAGCACCCACACGCTGCTCAGAACCCTGAAGTTCTTGAGATTTAAGGAGATTATTGATGGCTGACTATACATACGGAACAGGTAGAAGAAAAACATCGTGTGCTAGAGTATTTATCAAACCAGGCAAGGGTGCGGTTACTATTAACGGTAAAACACCTAGTGATTATTTCAGCAGAGATACACTTTGCATGATCAGCTTACAGCCTCTTACAACTGTTGGTGTTGAAGGTAAATTTGACCTTTATATCACAGTTAAAGGTGGCGGTAAAACAGGTCAAGCTGGAGCTATCAGACATGGTCTCTCAAGAGCACTTTGTGAGTTCGACGCAACAAATCGTCCAGCTCTTAAAAAAGAGGGGTTCCTTACAAGAGATGCAAGAGCAGTGGAAAGAAAGAAAGCTGGTAAACCTAAAGCTAGAAAGTCCCCACAGTTCTCAAAACGTTAATCAGAAAAGATTATATATATCAAAAGGGCTCTTTACGGAGCCCTTTTTTTTCGTCTATACATATTTATTATGATTCTACTCTTGTGAATCTCTGTTATAATTCCCAATATAGGGGGCTATAATGGATATAATTGTATCAAAAGGTTGCCGTATCAAAGTCCTTGGGCAGATTCAATCTGTTAACGATTCAGAAAGACTTATTAGAACGATAAGTGAAGTTGTAGATTCTGGTGCTACTAATATTCATATCATATTTATTGAGACTAGGCTTTTGGGATCAGCTACAGTCGGTTACCTAGTGAAACTAACGTGTAGCAATAACTTAACTTTAAATATAGAAGTGACAGATCTAAGGCTATTTGACTTACTTAAGAATATGGGACTTATTGACACACTTAACGTAAGTCATAAGTCAGAATAGTACCCTACATACAAATCCAATAAACCATATAACAATTGACAAAAAGCTGTCATAAGTTTACAAAAACATTATGATAAGTCTTCCTTTCATTAATAAGAACAATACGATAAAAACAATTATCGCTGGAGAATATTACTCGTCTTTCTCCTGTGATGACATAGTGATACATACGTTAATCAGTTCTTGCGTTGCGGTCTGTTTATACGACACCGAGAGTAAAGTGTATGGTATGAATCATCTTATGCTTGGCACTGCAACGAAAGAGATGTCTGAGCTTGAGCTTGCGACAAGATATGGTGTTCATTCTATGGAGCTTCTTATTAATGATATGCTTAGTAAGGGTGCTATTAAAAGCAATTTACAGGCTAAAATATTTGGTGGCTCATCAGTTTTAAATACCGCTGATAATCCTAATATTGGCACTTTAAATTCCGAATTTGTTAAAGCTTTTCTCGATATAGAAGATATACCACTTGTTGCATCATCTCTTGGCGGTGATTCTTGCAGAGTTATATATATGATGCCGCGCACTTTTACGGTACATGTTAGGAAGGTTGATGGAGTTGGATCTAGCGAGTTTGCTAAAACTGCAAAATCAAGGTGGAGAAAATCTATTGGAACTTTTGACTCAGTTTCAAATGAACAAACAGAACTCTGGTTAGATTAGATCATCCCTAAGATATTACGAAAAGATCAAGTACATTATTCTACGATTTCAAAATGATCTATTAGTTTGTCTAATGTAAATTTGTGTCTAAGAACAAATGCACTATTTTGATTGGCTCTTAATCCTTTTTCCCAATATGGCGTTGTAATATGTTTAGTCCAGTCAACCTTTACATAATATCCGCACTGTTCTAAATTCTCAGGATCACTATTACAGATAGATTTTCGGATATCACTTTCTGAAATATGTATCGCTACACCATCACTACTTTTAATATAGAAATCTTTGTAAGGAACGCTTTTTTCTGTAACTATTCCAACTCCTAAATAACCTGCTTTAGGTAGCATTGCAAATATCCTGTTTCCTGGTTCCAATGCATTTAAAGTTTTTGTATACCACGGACCGCCACTAGCTGACACAAAACAATACTTTAGATAATCTTCCCAGTATGGTTCATTGTCGTCATGTCTATCAATGTTCACTACATAGTCGTTACCATTCCATATTTCTGTTTTAGATTGTCTCTTGTCTGATTTTTGTATCGCTTCAGTGGGAGATATTAGCCAGCTTCTAGAAATATATTCAGCATTTTCATCTTTAAAGAAACGAAAGAAGACTACATTTATAGGAACTAAGTAATGATCTGAAAGATAATTGATGACTCGTTCTGTATCATTATCTAGTTCAGTAGCAACTATAAGTATTTCATGTTTATTGTTGAATGTTTCTGGTGCAAAATCGCCATACTTATTACTTAACTGTTCACCAAAAGTTTTATTAATATTTTTCTCAGCATAAGCTTTGATATCTTCATAAGTTAACTCTTTTAACCATGAAGCATAGTCTAATGACTGACGTATGATATCGCTGTTAGTCTTATCTTTCTTTAGCTCAATACCAATAACATCACCATCTTGGTTAATCGCTAGTAAATCAATAACTTTATTATAGTGGTTTCGTACTTGTCTTCATATTATTAAGAAGCTATCATTTAAAATTGAAATATCACTATATATTATATCTTCAAGTTTCTTTTCTGTTTCTATTATATTGAAGTTAATTTTTTTGATCTTGCAGTTATTCACTTTCCAAATTCCTTGCTCTATGGGCATTGCTCACCTCAGTTTATAAAAGATAGTATTAGTATATAGTTGATAAATGAAATATATAAGTCAAATAACAATAAATAATAGATAAATTATCTTATGTTTACTTTGGTGCCGTTTGAAAGTGAAAAATATTAAATACCCTCTTTGTGCTATCCAACAGGAAAGCTTGTATTTTCATTCATTTTGGTGTTTGATCTTATTAATATATTCAAAATCTTTTTTGTATAATCTTATCGGCTTATTAAAAGCTAACTGCTTATCATCTATTCTATATCGCACACCGCTAAATTTATCACGAAGCTGGTCTTCCAGCTTTTCTACTAAGCTCATTCTTTCGTCATCTATTGTGTGGGTTAGTCTTGTCGCTTTGCATGAATCGTCATGAAATACGACAGGCAGGTGAGCAACTTTCGATAGTATCAACTCTTTACCAATGCCGAGCTCTTTTAAAGGTGAGATTATTTTAAGTTCAGAAATAGCTTTTGAACCAGGTCGATCGCTAGCATCATCGTCTATGTTTGTGCCATCAAATATAACTTCGTGATCAGAAATAGTTTGCATTTGCGACATAATGGTCTTTTTGCAGTGGTAGCAACGTTGATCGTCATTCTTTAAAAACTCAGGCGTAACTTCAGTGATAAATTCTATATGCTTAACACCAAGGAACTCGCATATTTTTCTAGCGTTTTCGATTTCATAGTTGAATATGTGGTTATTGACACAAGTTGCCGCAACGATATTCTCACAACCCATGTGCTGAACAGCTAGAATTAGTGCATAAGCCGAGTCTGCACCGCCGCTGAGAGCGACTAAAGCCTTATTGTATTTGTTAAAAAACTGATTGTATGTATCCACCACCAACCACCACGTCATTTTCGTATACGCATGCTATCTGACCAGGGGTCGGAGCGAATTCTGGTTCGTCAAATAGTATCGTTGCTTTATTATCAGGTTGAACTTCGACCAAGCAGCCAACAGGAGCCATGCGGTATCGTATCTTAACCTCTGCACGGAATACTCTGTCGTGGTCAGAAGGGAAAACGCAGTCATGTACCTTGACTCCACGTCCAGTAACTTCATCCTTTTTACAAACGACAATGTCACCAGTATCGGCATCTATACTTTTAACAAAGAGGGGTTCATGGTAGCCGATACCAAGCCCTTTTCTTTGTCCTACAGTGTAGTAGATGATCCCTTTATGCTCTTTGAATCTCTTGCCGTCCATTATGAACCAGCCTTTTTTTATGCTGTTTTCGCTAAGTTTATCTTCTAAAAAGTTTCTATAATCCCCATCCATTAGGAAGCAAATATCTTGGCTTTCGTCTTGATCTGCAACGGATAGGTTTAGCTCGGCAGCTTTCGCCTTAACGTCTATCTTATTCATTTCGCCAAGTGGAAATTCTATCACTTCACGCTGAAAATCTTTTAAAAGAGCGAGGTAGTATGACTGATCTTTCTTTGGGTCGAGCCCTTTTTTGAAATAATGGTAATCGCCAATCTGAACCTTACGGCTGTAGTGTCCAGTTATGATCTTAGTGCATTGCTTGGCCTTCATCTCTCTATATAAGTAATTAAATTTTGCGTGTCTATTGCAATGCGCACAAGGGTTTGGTGTTTTTCCTTGCATATATGTTCTAATAAAGTAAGCCATAACGTCTTCTTTGAAGTGCTCTGTATAGTTAGCCCAGTACCAATCGATACCAAGCTCTTTGGCTGCCTTTTCACCAGAGATGATAGCATCCTCTTGTTCGTCAAAAAACTTTATAGTGACTCCGATTACGTCGTAACCTTTTTCTTTCATTATGTGAGCCGCGAGTGTGCTGTCTACGCCACCACTCATAGCGATGAGTACTTTTTCTTTCACGTAAATATCCTCGTATTATCTAGCAAGTTTCAAGATAGTGCACGGAGGTATCTTTTTCAACTTCATTCTTTATATATTGCACCTTATATTGTATCTTGACCTTGATGGAGGCGATAATGATAAAAGCTGTGTTTTTTGATTTTGGTGGAGTGATCGCTGACGAAGGCTGGGAGAAAGGACTTAGAGATATAGCCGGAGAGCAAGGGTTTGAGCCTGAACAGTTCTTTGCTGATGCTTGTGATGTTCTCTGGGGTACAGGCTACATGTATGGCAGAGCTACAGAGGATGAGTTCTGGACTAAATTTGGCGAAAGATATGACTTTAAGATGACAGTAGATGAGATGCGTCAGATTATTTTTGATAGATTCAAGATTAGACCAGAAGTTATAGAGTTGATAAAAAAGATTGGCAAAACAGACTATAGGTTGGCTATACTTAGTGATCAGGTGAACTGGTTAGACGAATTTAATGAAAAGTATGGGTTTTATGACCTGTTCGAAAAAGTATATAATTCATATTACCTAGGGAAGGGGAAGAAAGACCGGACAGTATTCCCTGAGGTGTGCGCTGATTTTGGTGTTAAGCCTGATGAAGTATTATTTGTTGATGATAATGCAGGGCACATAGAGAGAGCAAAAAATGAAGGGCTGCAAATAGTCCATTTTGTTGATTATATAAGAAATATTAAAGATATAGAGGTGATTTTATGTTTAAGCTGACAAGTGAAAATACCGCAATAGTGGTTATTGATGTACAGGAACGACTTGTTGTCGCTATGGATGAGGAAATTTACGCTGACATGCTTTCTAACACATCGAAACTTGTAAAAGGTGCGAATGTGCTCGGGTTACCTGTTCTTTGTACTCAGCAGTACACTAAGGGCTTAGGTGGAACTGTTAGCGAGCTTAGTGGAGACATAGATGGGTTTATTGAGAAAGTGACATTCTCTTGCTGTGGTGAAGAGTCATTTAAACAAGCACTTAATGATAATGGGATCAAGAATGTGGTAGTCGCTGGAATGGAGACCCATGTTTGTGTCCTTCAGACGGTTCTCGACCTTTTAGAAGATGGGTACAACGTACACGTAGCTGCAGATGCTGTTTGTAGTAGATCAGATTTCAATTGGGAGATCGCTCTTGAGATGATGGGCAAAGCTGGTGCAGTTGTCACTTGTGCTGAGACAGTCCTCTTTATGCTTCTCGGTAAAGCTGGTACTCCTGAGTTCAAAGAGATATCAAAAATAGTAAAATAGAGTTAGCCACTCGGGCATGACACAATACTGTGAACGTTATTAATAGTGCCTCACTTAGCACCTCCCTTGGGTCGGTGGTAGTGAAATAAATATAATTAGTTGATTTAAAGAGTTAGCCACTCGGGCATGACACAATACTGTGAACGTTATTAATAGTGCCTCACTTAGCACCTCCCTTGGGTCGGTGGTAGTGAAATAAANGATTTAAAGAGTTAGCCACTCGGGCATGACACAATACTGTGAACGTTATTAATAGTGCCTCACTTAGCACCTCCCTTGGGTCAGTGGTAGTGAAATAAATATAATTAGTTGATTTAAAGAGTTAGCCACTCAGGCATGGCACAATACTGTGATGTGATTAGTGTTGTCATTCTGAGTGCAATGAAGAATCTATATTTCGTTTAGAATTAACTTAAAATATGCACCGCGGTGCTGACCCGCAAACACAAAAAAGGGAACCCGAAGGCTCCCTTTTTTGATATGTGTGTGGTGTGTGATATGTGTAACTACTACTTTTCCCAACCGTCTGGGTTGTTCTTGTAATAGTCTTTCATCTTTTCTGAATCAGGAACCATAGTCTCTTTACCAGGAGTCCATCCAGCAGGACAAACTTCACCGTGTTT
This sequence comes from Denitrovibrio sp., assembly GCA_002869185.1. Taxonomy (GTDB): domain Bacteria; phylum Chrysiogenota; class Deferribacteres; order Deferribacterales; family Geovibrionaceae; genus Denitrovibrio. The sequence goes on from PKTN01000010.1 coordinate 105,469, forward strand.
ACGAACGAACTGAAGAGCGTCAAGGTTTCTAATGATCTCATTCACGTTACGGCCGATACCGAGGTCGTGAATAAGCTCGAATTGTACGTTACCTTCTGGGTCGATAATGAATGTTCCACGTAGAGCCATACCAGGCTCAAGAAGAACACCATAATCTTCAGAGATAGATTTTGTAAAGTCAGCTACTAATGGGTAGTTGATATCACCGAGTCCGCCTTCGTTACGTGGAGTATTAATCCAAGCAAGGTGGCTAAACTTAGAGTCTGTAGAGACTCCGATAACTTCTGCGTCACGCTTCTGGAATTCACCAAATGCGTCAGACATAGCGGTAATTTCAGTAGTGCATACAAATGTAAAATCCAATGGGTAAAAGAAAAGTACTACCCATTTCCCTTTATAATCTTCGAGGTTGATACTTTTAAATTCTTTATTTACTACTGCGTCTGCTGTAAAAGTTGGTGCTTATTTTGTTACTAAGCTCATTGGTCATCTCCTTTTAATCTGTAATTTAAACAAGAATATATTAGAAGATAAAAATAGTCAAGATAAAAAAGACAAAAAAAGTCCGATTGGGTTTGTGTTAATAAATTCTGGTGTAATGGACTAGCTCTGTCATGTCTTCCATGAAGAGTAGCTTATTGAAATAAGTTTGTTTTAATAGTCGTTTATCGTCTAGGAAGTGGAATAGGTTTATAGAATTGACATTAATGATATTAGCATCTTTAATGTATGTCCTGTTAGTTTCTATTGAGATGGTACCACTCGCTCTTTTTATATCGCAGCTATCTAAAGTCTCAATTCTTATACAGTCAAACCTATAAAAGTCAGAGTCTGGAGTGATTCTATAAGTGAAAGTTTTTTCACCGGCATTTTCGTATACATAGGTTTCTCTGAGGAAGATGACACTCCCCTCTTTGTAACCTTCCATTTTAGCTGTGAAGGTTGTAGTTATAGCGCCATTAGTACTTTTTACTATCCCTTTGCCTTCGAATAGACCTATAAGGTCAGTCTCTATGTGGGCATTCTTGCCCATACCAATGCTGTATTCTGGGTGCGTGTATGCACATCCAGATAACAAGAAGGATGAAATGAGTATTAGTGCTATGTATAATCTTTTATTCATAAAATAGATTATAAACTCTAGAACTATATATAGTCAAAGGTAAATTAAAATTTCGGTTGTCTGACTATCTTACTCTTTTCTTTTCTCACTGTTTCAAGGTGTTCGTCCCATATGTACTTAGAAAGTATGTTTTCGTTTCTGATCTTTACATTTGTGAATTTAATGCCGCATAGTCCTTCTTTAACCCATACAATACGTCCGTATAAAGGTGTAAGAGCAAGATCGTTTTTATGCATAAATGACTCTTTACAAGAAAGACACTTTTCTCTACTCATCACTTCTGGAGTGGATATTTCTACCTCAAATCCGACATTTACTTTCCCATTATGGGCGATTCGAATACCACCAAGCGAAATATCTGTAGTTAGCGCACAGAAACAGTCGCCGTAAATAAATTTTTGTGTGTCTGGGTCGACACCTTCAACAAGAGTTACGCAAAAATGAAGAGATGCACTTACCCTTATGTGCTCTCGGCGATTCTCTTGAGTTCTTATATTATTGTCCATGTAAGCCTCTACTATGTAATATCGTACAAAAACGTGTGAACACAATAGAGAAAATTGTGAAAAGTAACTGACAGTGTTTAAGAATTTAATAAATAGTCATTAATAATAATTCTATGATCGAAAACTATATCATCAGGCAGAGCATTTATTTTGTAAAAGACGGCATTTTTAGCGTCATCTCCAGCAGTCGGTTTTTGATCTGATTCGGTGGAGTAGACAACTGAAACTGTGTGCCCACGTTTATCTCTTGATGGGTCAGAGTATACACCAAGCATTGAGATACAGTCAGCATTTATCCCTGTCTCTTCAAGGAGTTCACGTCTAGCAGCATCTTCGACTTTTTCGCCATAGTCAACAAACCCACCAGGTAAAGCCCAGCCGTAAGGCTCGTTTTTACGCTCTATAAGTAGAAGCTCGTCACCATTTCTGACAATCATATCTACGGTTAGGCGAGGGCAGTAAAGAAAGTGAGCACCGTATTTGAATTCGAGCGAGCGATAAATCGTTTCGCAGTATGGAGCTTTCAGTCCATTTGCTTCGTGTGTTCTAATTACAGGTCCCAGAATTCCGTCAACTTCAGGATTTCTGTGCCTTTCTATATCTTGCAACATGCTTGTTTTATATTTATTTAGTGAGTCTCGGTGAGCGATTTTTTCTTTCCACTCTTTTTCGGTGATAGTTACGCCATGCATCTTTGCAGCGGCTACAACTTCGAGCACCATATTCTCTATTAATGGACGGATAGTGTCGCTCTTTATCATAGGACCACAGGTACTTTCAAGTAGAGCGGATAGAGGATTGTATGCAACATTCCAAACAAGTTTACTCCAAAGTGTGTGATGCACATCTGGGCTTATGTCTGCTGAGATGTTACTCTTATCAAAGATAGCTTTCAATGCTATCTCAAACTTTTTAGATTGATCAGACCATGCACCAAATGATAGTGCACCCTGAGCTGAGTGAAAAACAGTTCCGACAGGCTCTATTGCTGTGCCTATGAAAAGACTCGCCGCAATAGTACGTTCTTCGCCAAAAATATTAGCAACTATATCTGGGTTCTCGACTCCATTCTGAAAGGAGACGATACAACCATCTGCACTAAGTGAGTTTAGAAGTAATTGGCATGTTGTTGCTGTGTCTTGTGATTTTACACATAGAAATATGATATCGTATTTTCCTGTAGGATTCTCTACAGCGTTTACGGGAATCTCTATTTGACCATGGTTCCAGCTATTAAACTTTAAAAGACCTGTCTCTTGCATAGCTTTCAGGTGCTTCCCTCTAGCCATTAGTTCAATATTGTATCCTGCTTGTGCCATAAGACCGCCGTAAAAGCTTCCTATAGCGCCAGCGCCAGCGACTAGAATTCTCTTATCTGAAGACAATTTCATCTTTTACCAGTTTAACTTTCAAGTTTTTGCGTTTGCTGAATTTCCCCTCAAGTAGCATTTCGCTGAGAGGATCCTCGATCTTAGCTTGAAGCAACCTTCTGATAGGTCTAGCTCCATAGTTATATTCGTATTCACCACTAACAAGATATGCTTTTACGTCTTCATCAATAGATATTTGCTTGTTCATGATCTCAAGTCTTTCGTTTATCTCTTGAAGCTGTAAGTCAATGATCTTTATTAGGTCAGTTTTTCCAAGTGGTTTGAAAACTACAAGGTTATCAACTCTATTGATGAACTCAGGTGGGAACTTATCTTTAAGTTCTTTGTTAGCGTTATCACTGAAAACTTTGTAGTCGATCCCTTCTTCTGATTCTTCTTTAGTTTCAAAACCGACAAACTTTTTGTTCATGCTAAGTTTTGTACCCAAGTTTGATGTCATTATAATTATTGTATTTTTAAAGTTTACCTTGTGTCCGAGACTGTCATTGATATGACCATCGTCTAGGATTTGCAGAAGGATGTTTAAAACTTCTGGGTGAGCTTTCTCAATTTCGTCAAATAAGACAACAGAGTATGGCTTTCTACGAACCTGCTCGGTCAGCTTTCCACCCTCTTCGTATCCAACGTATCCCGGAGGTGCTCCGATAAGTATAGAGGAGTTATGTCTCTCCATAAATTCACTCATATCTATACGGATGAGTGAGTTCTCTGAGCCAAATACTATCTCAGCGAGTTTCTTTGCTACTTCTGTTTTACCAACTCCAGTAGGTCCCATAAAGATAAATGAACCTAAAGGACGTGCAGGGTTAGAAAGTCCAGCAAAGCTACGTTTTACTGATCTAGAGAGAGCATCAACAGCTTCCTCCTGACCAATGATGAATTGTTTTATATCATTGTCTATATTGGCTATGCGAGCCATGTCGTCAGTCTTAAGCTTTTGTACAGGGATGCCTGTCATATGAGCTATAACTTCAGAAATATTTTCGAAGGAGAGTGATGGCCAAGCGAGATCGATCTCTTCTTCCCACTCTTTTTGAGCTACAGAGAGCTTGTTAGCCCACCGCTCAACATCTTTTGAGTGTTTCTCGATGTTGTCATAGTCATTGGCACGGAGCTTCTCGTCACGAACCTCTTTAAGGTTATCGAGTTTACTCTTAATGCGCAAAACATCATCAGGCATCTGGCGTGTCGCAAGCTTTAGCCTTGAGCAAGCTTCGTCTAGGACGTCTATACTCTTGTCTGGCTGAAACTTGTCAGTGATATATCTGTCTGTAAGGCGCGAAATCTCTTCAAGTACGTCATGAGGGATAAACACCTTATGGAAATCTTCGTAAAAACGTTTGATACCGTCGAGAATAAGAACTGTCTCGTCATAGTCAGGTTGGTCGACGAGTATCGTTTGAAATCTACGGTTGAGTGCGCCATCCTTTTCAAAATTCTTTCTAAATTCGCTAAGAGTGGTAGCACCTATACACTGGAAAACGCCTCTTGCGAGAGCTGGTTTTAGCATGTTTGATGCGTCGATAGAGCCTTCTGCGGCTCCTGCACCTACGATAGTGTGAATTTCATCTATGAAAACAATGACGTTTCCGTCAGTTTCTATCTCTTTTATGAGGTTCTTCATACGCTCTTCGAACTGACCACGGTATTTTGTGCCAGCGACAACATTACCAAGTTCAAGTGAGAAAAGTCTTTTGTTACGAAGGAAATCAGGTAGATCGTCACTAGCCATTTTAATAGCCAGCCCTTCGACTATAGCTGTTTTACCAACACCAGGCTCACCTATGATAACTGCGTTATTTTTGATACGTCTGCCGAGAATCTGGATCATACGTGTTATCTCTGTCTCACGACCAATAACAGGATCAAGCTTCCCTTCTCTAGCAAGCTTTGTAAGGTCACGACCAAATTCATCAAGAGTAGGCGTTGCGGCCGTATCTTTATTTTTTGAATAAGTTTTTGACAGGTTTTGTATTTCTTCTCTAAGTGTGATGAGATCAAACCCTAGCTTAGAAAGGAGCATTGAAGCTTTACCTTTCTTTTCTCTGAGCAGACCAAGCATGATATGCTCAGTGTTCACATACTTATTTTTAAGTAGTTTAGATTCCTCAACAGAGTAGTCGAGAACAGTCTTACCATTTTGGCTGAAAGGCAAGCTACCTTTTATCATAAGGTTATGCCCTTTTTCACTTACACCCTTGACGTCATTCATGAGCATGGTTACGTCAATTCCGCGTCTACTGAAAATCTCTGCTTCAAGTCCAGAACGCTCTCTGAGCAGTCCTAGAAGTATGTGTTCTGTATCTATTGAGGTCTGCATCAGTCTCTCTGAAGCTTCCCTAGCAAAAAGTATTACCCTTCGGGCTCTATCTGTAAAAAGTTCAAACATTTTATCGCCTCTCTCTTGCCATATTATATTGCTGATGGGGATAGTTTTTCAAGAGTAATCTTTATAAAGTTCAAATTAATTTAGACTAAATGACTCGCAATTTAGAATTGGGTTGACACAAGGAGCTCTGGGGCTGATAATATGCTAAGTATCTTGTGTTTGAGGTGTATTATGGGAAATGAGAATCTTTTTGCTGTCACATTGATAGCTTCCGACAGACCAGGTATCGTAGCTGGCGTTTCAAAGGTTTTTTACGAGAATAATTTCAATATCGAAGACTCTAGCTCTAAGCTTTTACAAGGGTTCTTCTCTGCGATATTCATAGTTAATTGCAAAGATGGTCGTTCAGTTGATGACGTTAAGCAGCTTTTTGTTAAGCTTGAGTCAGATATGGGCATAGAAGTATATGTACAAACTATGAACGAATCAGTCCCTATGCAAGAAGGGGAGCATTATGTTATCTCTGTTTATGGAGCAGATAAATCGGGGATAGTTAATAGTATTGCTGAGTATTTATCAGAAAAGAAAATAAATATCATGGATTTGCAGACAAAGGTTGCAGGTTCTGATGCGAGTCCTATATATATCATGGTCCTTGAAGTAATAATTGAAAACGATGCCGATGTTAAAGGCTGGGAAGAGGATCTGAAGAATATTTCCAGAGATCTTGGAACAGATGTAAATATTAGGCATATCGAAACATACGAGTTTTAGCAAATGGCAGAAAGAGAAGTTTTAATATATCCAGACCCTAGACTCAAAGAGATTGCTAGAGATGTTGATCTGGTTGATGATTATATAAAGCAGGTTATTCAGGACCTAATAGATACAATGGAGATGTCAGGACATTCAACAGGTATCGCTGCTACTCAGATAGGTGAACCTGTGCGGATTGTTGTGGCTGATGCATCTAAGAACAAGAAATGCGAAGATAACCACGGTCGGCTTGTGATGATAAACCCAGAAATTCTAAAGTGGGAAGGGATGTTGCAGTTCCGTGAGGGGTGCATGTCTGTTCCTGACTTTACTGGAAACGTTAACCGAGCTAGGAAAATTCTTATCCGCTACCAAGACGAAAATTTAGAGTCAAAAGTGATAGAAGCGGAAGGTTTTGAGGCTGTATTGTTACAACATGAGACTGACCATTTAGAAGGGACACTCTTTATCGATAGAGTGATATCTAAGCGTACAGACCTTTTTAGAAGGAAGAAGTATAAATAAGTATTAGTCATCATGAGGAGCGAAGGGACGTAATGGTCTCAGATTTCAGCAAACTAACAGTTTTTAGTCACTGTGACTAATAACTGTAGCATAATATACGCTTGAGACTCCCACGGCTTTTGACAAAGCCTCAGAGTGACAAAAGAGAGGGAGAATACATGAAAATTCTTATAACAGCAGAACTACCATTTGATGTTGAAGCATACCTTAAAGGGAATGAAGTAGACTATAACAAAGGGAAACCTCTCTCACCTAAAGAGCTTATGAAAAGGGCGAAAGACGTGGACGCTGTTATCTCTATGCTCTCTGACAAGATTGATAAAGACTTTCTAGCCTCGTGTGAAAACCTGAAAGTCGTGGCCAACTATGCAGTTGGCTATAACAACATAGATGTGCAGACCGCCACTGAAAAAGGTGTTGTTGTGTGCAATACTCCAGATGTCCTCACTCAAACTACTGCTGAACTTGGTTTTACGCTTATGATGGCTGCCGCTAGACGGTTGCCTCAGAGTGAGCAGTTCACTCGTAATAAAAAATTCAAAGGGTGGAAACCAGACCTCTTTTTAGGGATGGATCTATTCGGTAAAACTATCGGAATCTTTGGCTTTGGTCGTATAGGTCAGGCAGTTGCTAAGATGGCATCAGGTTTTAATATGAATATCGTCTATAACTCCAGGTCTAAGAAGACTCAGGCAGAGCTACTTACAGGTGCTACAAAGGTGAGTTTTGAAGATATGGTTAGGAAGTCTGATTTCGTTGTAATAACTGCTCCTGCAACAGAGGAGACTAAACATAAATTTACTCTCGAAACATTTAAACAAATGAAATCATCAGCCGTTGTTGTAAATATTGGTCGTGGGGAAATCATCAAAGAGAAGGATCTTGTGACAGCTTTGCAGAATAATATGATCTTTTCTGCTGGGCTTGATGTTTATGAATTCGAACCAAAGATCGACGAAGGTCTTTTTAAACTTGATAATGTTGTTCTCGCTCCACATATTGGTAGTGGAAGTTATGCTACCCGTGAGGCAATGGCAAAACTTTGCTGTGACAGTGTTCTTAAGGTCTATAAAGGCGAAACTCCTAAAAATATCGTCTGAATCGCCTCGTATTTACCGCAAAGAAAATTAATAGTTGACAAAGATACATATATATTTCTATATATATGTAAATGTTGTTAATTTAAAGGTCGAGTAATGATATACATACAAAAGTATTTTAGTTCATTTTGGGAGATGACTCTCCTTATGCACGCATATATTATCTTTTGTTTAATAGTTGCGGGTGTCATAAAAGAATTCCTATCAGACGAATACATAAAGAAGAATCTTGGTGGAACTGGTCTCTGGGCTGTTGTGAAAGCAACACTTCTTGGGCTACCCTTGCCACTATGCTCTTGTGGAGTTATTCCGCTGGCCGCATCACTCAGAAAGAGCGGTGCAGGGAAGGGTGCTGTAACAAGCTTTTTTATCTCTACCCCAATGACTGGTGCTGATTCTATTATCGCTACTTATGGTGTTTTTGGTTGGATAATCACTCTTTTCAGAGTTGTTAGTGCATCAATCGCTGCAATTCTAGCTGGTTTTTTTACTGATAAATTTACAGGAGATGATGAATTCGCCGGACCTTCTGGCTGTGGATGCTCTGGTGGTTGTTGTTGTACTGTCGAAGTGGCAAAACCTACAGCTTTTGACAGAGTAAAAGGGATTTTTCGCTACGCTTTCGTTGAGCTATTGGGTGACCTTGCGTATCCGCTTCTCGCTGGGCTTTTGATGGCGGCACTCATTACACTATTTATCACACCTGAAATAACAGGGAACAGAACTGGGATAGTATTCGGCTATCTTCTTGCATTTACCGCAGGGGTACCACTTTATGTTTGTTCTATTTCAGCTATACCTATAGCCTTATCATTTCTAGTCGCTGGGTTTTCCCCCGGTGCGGCGTTCATTTTTTTAGCTGCTGCTCCTGCGACAAATATCATCGCACTCAGTGTTGTGAAGAATATGCTTGGTAAACGTGGGGTAGCTATCTATTTGACTTCTATTATTTTAGTGACACTAGCAACGGCACTTATTGTAGATTATCTATATTTGAATACCGGACTCAGTTTTAATGGATTTACTGGAGAAGATGAGGCATTTGGAATGCTGGAGACAGTGACAGCGTCAGCCTTTTTGATAATTATTACTTTGATAAGTCTAAAACAGAAACTGTTCAGAAAAAATCATAACCACCACTAGAGGTGATGTAAATCAGACAGCGAATATCTACATAACCCACATCCCTCGCCCATAAAGGGTGAGGAATGATAGGTTGTAAATTGAGTTATAGCATGCCTCAAGCTGCTACATTGTTATATAAATGATTCGATTAGTTTAGATACATCTTTAGCCTTTATCTCTGTTGAGATTTCAGGGTGACGCTCATCGTATGATGGTCTATCGTATTTGCTATAAAGACCGAGATAATATTTATCTGGCTCAGTGGCAAGTGCTATAGCCTTTTCAGGTGACGGCATCTCTGTTAGTTTCTCTGTTCGCTCATCATAATAATCATACTTATAATCTCCGCCAAATGTTACACACGGCTGTAGAACGTCAATGATAGCGAAACCTTTGTGCTGTATACCTCCAGCGATAAGCTCTGCTAATTGTTCTGATTCTCCAGAATACCCACGTGCCACGTATGTAGCTCCGTTAGCCATAGCGAGAACAAGTGGATTTATCTGAGCATCAACAACGCCAAACGGTGTCGATTTAGAGATAGTCCCTTCCACAGCAGTAGGTGCTGCTTGACCTGTAGTCAGTCCGTACACTTTGTTGTGATGGACTATATATGTGACATTAATGTTTCTACGGATTGCGTGGATAAGGTGTCCAACACCCATTCCGTAGCCGTCTCCGTCGCCACCATTTACTATTACGTTGAGCTCTGGATTAGCGAGTTTTACGCCTGTTGCCACTGGGAGAGTCCTTCCGTGTAGAGCGTGGAAAGCGTAACTACGAACATGGTTTACCATCTTACCAGAGCAACCGATACCAGAGACGAGAGCGATCTTTTGTGGCTCTAGTTCGAGTGAAGCGAGTGCTTTCTTTATGCTGTTCCATATGGCGAAGTTTCCGCAACCAGGGCACCATACAGGGATTTTACCAGTGTTATAAGTTAAAGGTTTCATTAAAGCACCTCCTTAACGTATTCTAGGACTTCTTCGGTAAAGAATGGTCGTCCATCGTATTTAAGGAATTTTTTATTAATCATAATTCCAGTATTTTCAGCGATTAGAGCACCTAGTTGTGCCGTCTTATTATTTTCGAACATAGTCAGGTTCTTACTTTTCATAAGTTCAGTCACTTTGTCCCAATCGATAGGGTGTACCGATGGGAAGTAGATAAAGTTAAACCTGTCATCAAACTTCATAGCTTCAAGCAGAACCTGTTTCATAGAGCCGAAGCATACAAAGGTCATCTCTGCATCTTCTTTGCCTATAAGGTATGGTTGAGGCATTTCAGCAGTTACGAATGGTTGCTTGCTGAAACGTCTATCTGTCTGAGTTATTCTATTTTCTGCTGTGTCAGAGACAAAGCCTATTTCATCGTGTTCGTTACTACTAGCTATAAAGAGTCCACCATCTGTTCCGGGGATGCTACGTGTACATACACCATCTTTAGTCTCTTTAAATCTTTCGAAGTGAGCAACAGGGTTTTCTGAGTCGCCTTCAAAAATGAGTCCTCTATCTACCTCGCCGTATTCTGGGTCTAGCTCACCAGACATGAAGGCTGATTCTGATAAAAATTTATCTAAAAGAACTATAACTGGTATCTGATATTTCTCTGCTAGGTTGAAAGCATCAAAAGTAAATTTATAAGCCTCTTCGATATCCCCAGGTGTATATATAGCTCTAAGGAACTCACCTTGTGATGCATGGAGTGCGTATTGCAAATCAGCTTGCTCTGTCCATGTAGGAAGTCCTGTGGCTGGTCCCGGTCTCTGTGAGAGTGCCACAACTAACGGTATCTCAGTGATAGCAGCGAGTCCAAAGCCTTCGTTCATAAGAGCGAAGCCTCCACCTGATGTACCCGTCATAGCTCTAGCCCCTGCGTGTGCAGCCCCTATTGCCATGTTTATTCCTGAAATCTCATCCTCTGCGTGTTTAACTGTGATGCCGAAATCACGTGCTTGTTTAGCTAGGTAGTGCAGAATGGAGCTTGCTGGTGTCATAGGGTATGTGCTGAAGAAATTTACGCCAGCTCTGATAGCCCCTATGCATACTGCCTCGTTACCTGACATGAAGGCGTTAGTTTCACAATCGTCGTTAGATGTAAAATCAAGCCCTTCAAGTTGGCAACTGCAAGCATCGTAGCCAGCAATAGCAGCTTGAACGTTAGCCTCTGCAATCTTTTCTGGGTAGCTAGTTCTGACAACCTATTCCATGATCTCTTTAGGAAGACCAAGGGCCGCTATGGATGCTCCAAGCGCCACTGTGTTCTTCATAATATCTTTACCCTCTATGTCAGCAATTATCTGCTTGAGAGGTACGTCAATTTTTTTGCCATTTGCTGTGTCGCCCTTTTTGAGATTAGCAAAATCTCCGATAACTACTGTGTCATCTCTGAATTCTTCTCTCTCAAAGCAAACATCAGCGAGTGCGATATAAATATCAATATCCTTCATTGGTGCTGTGACTGGTGTTCTGGAGAATACTATCTGGTAGCTATTGTATCCACCTCTAATTATTGACGGGTACTCTAAGTATCCGTGGACGAAATATCCGCATTTTTTGAGAATATTCGCAAAAACAGGACCAAGGGAACTGATTCCGAATCCAGCGGGACCACCCACTTTCCAAACAAATGATTTGTCCATAGTTGCCTCTTTTAGTTTAAGTTATTTTCATTAAAAATTAGCGCTTCAAATCTATATATTTCAGTATCTGGCTCTTTCCAGTCATTTTGACTAAGACCAGCTTTAACGCATGTTTGTTCCAAAAATTCTTTACTGTTCCAATCTCTCTCTGTTGCTACTTGTGGAAGAAGGACCCCTCTGCTGTTCCCTTTGATGATGTATATACCATCTCTGCCAACAGTGATCTCATCTGCTGTTGTTTTGACCATGGGAGACAGCACGGATATCTCTATCTCACACATTCCTAGTTCATCTTTTGAAACTGGACCAAACCTAGGGTCTGCAAATGCTGCTTGGCATGCCATCTCGGAGATGTTTTGTGCTATATTAATGTCGTCACGGAAATTACCTATGCAACCTCTAAGTCTGTTTCTTAGGTTGATAGTTACAAAACAACCACCATTGAAGTCAAGCTCATCAGGAACTGTTTCAAGACTATATATCTGATTGTCCTGTTTTGATCTTATGCTTTGTCTTGCTAATTTTAAAAGGAGTAAACGGGTCTCTCTTGAGAGCTGAAGCGTCATATGTGTCACCTGAAATAATAATAAGATTATTAACAATTAAAACGTTTTGATATCGGTTTGTCAACATGGATAGGTATTCTCTTTTTTAATTTGATACTTTGGTAATCTGGTATAGGGCATTAGGATAAATTTGAAATTACTCATTAATAAGAGTAAGGTATTTTTATAAACAAAGATATGGTCTGAAAGGTATTAAAAAAATGAAACACATAAATAAGTTATATTTATTGATAATAATTCTGTTGTCGACAGTTGTTTGTCATGGAGCAGATCTGGAAAAAATGTATCAGCCTTATTATAAGCAACTTGATAAAGTGCGAGAGAATAAACAAGAAGAGCTAGTGAGATACTTAAAGAGAGTCGAAAGCGTAGCGAAAAGTATTGGATCCGACAGTGAAATGAAAGATTTATTTATTATGAAACGCCACTTATATAACCAAACCAAAACAGCAGCAATGACTCAAGAGCAAAAAGATATACAACAGTTTCTACGTAATTCAATTATAGATAGGTATATGGACAGATATCTAGTTTTTTATGACCTTCTTTTCATAGATGAAGCTGGAGATATCTTTTATACGAACAGAAGGCAAGGGGATTATCGTAAAAACATTTTTAAAGGAAAATTGGCAAAAACAGCCCTTTCAAAGCACCTTAAGAATGATTCAAAATATTCATTTGTAGATTATCAAAATTTTGAGGTCTCTGCTGAACCTTCTGCATTCTTTATGGTACCTTTTGTTATGAACGGGAAAAAACTAGGATGGTTTGTATTACAGTTTGCTGTCAATCGAATTGATGATATGTTTTCGATCGAGTCTAATCTAGGTAGGACAGGTGAAGTTTTTTTAGTCAATGAAGACCAATATATGCTCACTGATTCTCGATTTACAGCAGAAAGTACTATTTTAAAAAAACACCTCTCTAGCGATAATATTTTACCAAAATTTAAAGAGAAGTCTGGTCATAAATTAGTAGTAGATTATCGTGGTTTTAGAGCTCTTTCATCATTTAACGTTATTTCAGTCTTGGGAAGTAAATGGCTCATTATTGCGAAAATTGATGAAGATGAAGTATTAACAAGTGAATACAAAAAGATGTCTAATCGAAAACAGAATATTTTCATCAAAGATACTATTAATTCAATAAATATAAAAAAAGTGGAAAAGTATATTTTAAAGAAAGACATAGAAGTAGATATGGATGAGTTCAAAAGAGCAACCAATGGTCAAACACTATATACTCACTGAGTTTCAACATGTACTGCATTGATCTTTAGCCTAAAAGAAAAATTTGCATATATGGCACATATGAGTGGATATGATAAAATCTACGGAGGAGATGGTACAGATTTATTAAATCACATCATGAAGCGTATTGATGAATTTGATGCTGTTAGAAATGAAAAACGTTTGATAAAAGTCTATATTGTTTCGCCTAATGTCAATTATGATAAAAATATCATCGATGCTCTGCTTAGATGGGGACTGATGCTCTCTCAGATAAATATCATCGTTAATCCTCAAGCTAAGTATGCTGATATCTCACATGACTATACAACTCAAAAGACACTTATAAACTGGAATGTACAGATGAAAAAAGTAAAATATGGAATGTATATGGATGATGTTCATTCTTTAGCTGAATATTATTACAGAACGCGGGCTTCAAATTAAAATTAATTAGTTAGATAATAATTTGCTGTAGTGAACGTGTGTGAGAAATGTATTTTTTTTAATAAGACATTTTAAAGCCTGTTTTAGCTGTCGTCCAATTAGCTTTTATAACAGAGTTTAAAAAACTAGATATATCTGATAAATTTCTCTGAATTGTTTGTTTTATTGAGGAAATTACAATAATAGCTGTATATTGTATACAATCTGGTTGACATGCAATACCTAGTATGTTAGTTAAAGTGATTGAGATTTTAACAGTGTTTGTATCTTAGAAAACTTTTTTTCAGGAGTGTAAGATGCCAAGGAAAGACCTTGAAACATACCCTAAGAAAACTGGGTACCGCAAACACCCTGGAATGGTAGCATGGCTTCTGCATAGAATCACTGGTGTGGTTATCGGATTATATCTGATACTTCACATCCTCGGTGTTTCTGGCGTTGTTGGCCCATTCTTGGCTGTTACTTCGCTTTCAGTTGTGAAAGCACTTCTTCTTGCAAGCTTCTCTTTTCATGCTTTTAATGGTGTGAGAATCGTCCTCATGGAATTCGGCGCTGCAGCCGAAAGAGAAACTTTCAAGAAATATTTTATGGCCGTAGTTTTTCTCACACTAGTAATAACAATTATCGGTATAATACCGATTTTTACGGCGTAAGGGGAGGACTGGATTATGAAAAACTACAAATACATGGGAACCAGCGATGCTGGTACTATAGGATGGCTTATGCAAAGAGTCTCAGGTATTATCCTGATTCTCGTTGTGTTCGTACACTTTTTCTCCATGATCAAAGGCGGAGAGGCCGGTATGATGCAAATCATAGTTGGACCTGTTGCAGCATTTGGTGTGTTCCACACATTTAACGGCTTCAAAATGATCACAGACGATTATGTCCCTGGCGAAGGCTGGAGAGCAGTAATCTATGGTGCGTACTGGATACTCGCTATATCTCTCGTGATTCTCGCCGTTAAGACAATGTAAGGAGTATTAAGGTATGTCAGTAAAAATTGAATATCATAAGTTTGACGTAGTTGTTGTAGGAGCTGGTGGGGCTGGTCTTAATGCCGCTCAAGTTGCTTCACAACACTGCAAAACCGCTGTTGTGTCTGAGGTTTATCCTACTAGATCACACACCATTTCTGCTCAGGGTGGAATCTCTGCTGCACTTGGTAATCTAGAAGAAGACCACTGGCACTGGCACATGTTTGACACAGTGAAAGGTTCCGACTATCTCTGTGACCAGGATTCAGCTGAGTATATGACTAGGCTGGCTCCAGAGATGATCATTGCTCTCGAGCATATTGGTCTTCCTTTCTCTAGAACTCCAGAAGGCAAAATTGCCCAGAGACCATTTGGTGGTCACACTGCGGAGTTCGGTAAAAGAGCTGTAAAGAGAGCTTGTTATGCTGCTGACCGTACTGGTCACGCTATGCTCCAGACTCTTTATGAAAAATCAGTAGATCAGGGTACACACTTCTATAGTGAGTTCTATGCACTTGAACTCCTTATGAATGACGGTCACGTCAATGGTGTACTTTGTTACGATATCCAGAACGGTGAACTCCACGTATTTAACGCAAAAGCTGTTGTTTTTGCTACTGGTGGTAACTGCCGTATCTTCCAGACGAACTCTAACGCTCACATTAACACTGGTGACGGTCTTGCGCTTGCATTGCGTAAAGGTCTTAGCTGGTCTGACGCAGAGTTCTTCCAGTACCATCCAACAGGAATCTACGGTGCTGGTAACCTCATTACTGAGGGTGTTCGTGGTGAGGGTGGTATCCTTCTCAACGACTCTGGCGAGCGTTTTATGGAGCGTTATGCTCCTACTATCAAGGACCTTGCACCGAGAGACATCGTTTCTCGTTCTATGGCTCTTGAAGTACTTCAAGGAAGAGGCGTTGGTCCTAAAAAAGATCACGTTCTTCTTAAGATTGACCACATCGGTGCTGAAAACATTATGGAGAAGCTTCCTGGTATCCACGAACTTGCTCTTGTTTTCGCTGGTGTTGACTGTACAAAAGAACCAATCCCTGTAATGCCGACTGCTCACTACCAGAACGGTGGTATCCCAACTAACTATCATACGCAAGTTATTAAGGGTAACATGGATGGAGAAGAATACGTTCCTGGATTCTTCGCTGCTGGTGAATGTGCATCTGCTTCAGTTCACGGTGCTAACAGACTTGGTACTAACTCACTTCTCGACCTCGTTGTATTTGGTCGTACTGCTGGTGAGCAAGCTGCTAAGTATGCTGCTGAAAACGCTCTTGTACCTCTTACAGAGGATGCAGGTAACGAAGGTATCGCAGCACTTCAGAAATATTCTAACGCTAACGGTAAGCACACTTTCGGAGAACTCTGGGGTGATCTTACTGATGTTATGCAGAAGAAAATGTCTGTTTTCAGAACTGAAGAGCTCATGACTGAGTGTTATGCTGAACTTCTTGAGATCGAAGCTAAAATGGATGACTACAAAATTAATGATAAGTCTTCTGTTTACAACCTTGACCTCATTGAGGCACTTGAACTTAACAACATGATACTTGTTGCTAAGGCTTGTACTCAAGCAGCTCTTCTCAGAAAAGAGTCTCGTGGTGGACACTTCCGTGATGATTGTCCAGACAGAGATGATGTAAACTTCCTCAAACACACAGAAGTGTACCTTGAAGAAGACCTTAAGACACCAAGAGTGGATTACAGAAAAGTACGTCAGCAGCCTATTAGTGTTGATGCTTTCCCACCAAAAGCTAGGGTTTACTAAGGGGAGGATGTAAGAATATGAAAACAGTTACTTTTGAAGTATTCAGGTATGATCCTGACAAAGATAAAGAAGCATATTATGACACGTTTCAGGTTGAACTTAGAAGACCTGGATACCTGTTACTAGATGCTCTGAACCAGATCAAGTGGGAATTAGATCCTACTTTTACTTACCGTCGCTCATGCCGTGAAGGTGTTTGTGGTTCTGACGGTATTAACGTAAACGGCGTTAACATGCTTTCATGTATGACTAAAGTCGAAGACCTCGGTTCTGATCACCTAATCATTCAGCCACTACCTGGTATGAATGTAATGAGAGACTTGGTTACTGACGTTGATGATTTCTTTAACAAATTCATCACTGTTAAGCCTTACCTCATCAGAACATCACCAAACCCTGATAAGGAAATCTACCAGTCTCCAGAAGATCGTAAAAAACTTGATGGTCTTTATGAGTGTATCCTTTGTGGATGTTGCTCATCTTCATGTCCTTCATACTGGGCTGACAAGAAGTATCTCGGACCAAACGCTTTCCTAAGAGCTTGGAGATACATCGTTGACTCAAGAGATGAAGGTGCTGATCAGCGTCTTCCAATGCTTAATGACAAGCACGGTGTATGGAGATGTCACACAATTTATAACTGTGTAGAGGCATGTCCAAAGGAACTTAATCCTACCGAAGCTATCGTTAACATTAGAAAGCTTCTTCTCGATAACCAAGTTTAATACTTAGTTAGATGTGAAAATATATTAAGGGCTATCCTTCGGGTTAGCCCTTTTTTTTTCGCCTAAAATCTCTATACGTTCTGTCAGGAATTGCGAGAAGCATAACGAAGAACCTATACAATTACATAAGCTGATAGTAACATTTAGGTATTGATCGAAACATGTGCTTGAGCTAGAATTGGTAATGAAAAAAATGCTACTACTAATAACACTTCTTATATCATTTAACTTATACTCATCTGACCTTTTGAATAATGTCATAATAATATCTATAGATGCTTTACATCCTGATGCTGTGACTGCTGAGAATGCACCAAACATATTTAAAGCAGCAAAGACTGGCGTAATAAAACTGAACGGAAAGAGTACTAACCCGCCAAAAACATTAATATCTCACTCTGCTATGTTTACAGGTCTTACTCCTCAGAATGGTGGACGCAAAAGTAACGCTTGGCACAAGGGCGACGTGAATATAAAGCAAAGAACAATATTCAACATAGCAAAAGAGTTAGGGTATAATACAGGCTATATATACTCCAAAGGGAAGCTTGAATTCCTTAAAAATGGTACAATCGACTACTCAACATTTTCAAAAGAATATCCAATAGAAAGAACGAATGCTTATGTGAACATACATGATAAAAACTTTGTGTTTTTACATATTTCAGGACTAGATATAACAGGTCCTTTGTATGGCTGGTTGTCAAAAGAGTACATAGAAGATTTCAATTTTATAGATGAAGAGCTACAGGTACTTATTGAAACTGTTACAAAAAAGGAAAAATATCTACTTATCATAACGTCAGATCACGCAGGTCATGATAGAGCTCATGGGTGTAATCACCCTGACGATTATAAGCTCCCTTTTATAGCTGTTTCTGACGTATTAGATGTAAAATCTAAATTGGTTGACCACTATGAAACATATATGCTAACAGATTATCTCAAATCAGTCGGTGTGTTCAAAAACTAAGTTTACTATTCTTCTTGTAATTCCATATAAACTGACTACATTATCTGTAAATAGATAATCGGAGTTAAATCATGTTTTTTATAGTGGCATCGTTTGTGATGCTTTTCATGGCTCTATTTAGCGTTCGCACGCTTTTTACTAGGGCTAAATATATTCGGTATGGATTGTTGCTCTTCCTTATGATGTATATCGCTGTGGGTGCGCGTGTAGCCATAGCAATGATAGGGCATAATGAACTTTTTATACTGCTGGCGTGGGTTGGATACGTCTCTATAGGCGTTGTGAGCATGTTGTTTTGTGCTGCCGTCGTCAAATTAGTTTTTAACACGACAGGCTATTTTTTGACCAAAACCACAGATAAATTTTCTCCATCAAGAAGGCAGTTTTTGTCTAATTCTCTAGGTACAGGCATGTCACTCGCAGTCCTTCCTATGGCAGGTTACGGTATTTATCGCGCTGTAGGTAAGCCAATCATAAAGAAAGTAAATCTTACTAACCCAAACATACATGAAGGGCTGAAAGGGCTACGGATAGCGCAACTAACTGATATACACGTTGGTCCGACTATAGGTGCTGAAAAAGTTGAGCAGATAGTTGGTATGACAAATGAGCTAAATCCTGATATTGTTCTTATAACAGGAGATCTTGTGGATGGCTCCGCCAAATATATCTCAGACTATATACTCCCTCTCAAAGACCTAAAATCTACCTATGGTACGTTTTTCGTAACAGGAAATCATGAGTATTACTCAGGTGCTAAAGCTTGGATAAAGGCTATCGAGAGCTTAGGGATTATAGTTTTAAATAATACTAACAGAATATTAAAGCATAAAGGTGCAGGCTTAATGGTAGCAGGTGTGCCAGATATACATGCAGATAGATTTGGATTTGAAACACATAAACCTGCAAAAGCTAAACATACAAATGAGCATTATGACTATTCGATAATTATGTCTCACAGACCAGAGGTAGCTGACGAAATAGCCGAGCACGGCTTTGATCTTCAGCTCTCAGGGCATACCCATGGCGGACAGTACTTCCCGTGGACGTTTGTTATCTATGCTTTCCAGAGATATGTGAGAGGGCTATATAAAATAGGTGATATGAAACTATACGTCAGCCAAGGGACAGCTTATTGGGGACCTCCTATGAGGATTGGAGCTGAGTCCGAAATCACTTTGCTAACCTTATAAACTTCGCAGGCCTGCGTTCCTTCTGCAAAATCTTTACTATGCATTATTCATAAAGTTTCTAACAGGAACAGCATAAGTATGGCAGTATAAAGTGTTAGCTAAAAGTACTTACTTTGTTAAAAGTTTTTTGTTTATCTTAAGCATCGTAAGCGATGTTTTAATCTGGAGGATAGTAAATGGTATCAGTATTATAAAGTACGCTGGGCTAAACCGTTCGATGATGCCATTTTTGATAAGTCCGTAGAAAATAAAGAACATACCGAATACAAATATCGCAACACCTGGGCAGATAAGTGCATAAACTCCAGCACTCTTTTTGTCTCCATTCAGATATTCGTCAAAGTAGCCTATACGCTTCATCACTACATAGCCAATAATTCCAAACATGATTTGCAATGATAGCACCATAGAAGTGAATACGAATAGAGTAGACATATCTCCGTGTGAGCCAAAATTGTGTGAGAGACCAAAGAACATACGGATTATTGTGATACCGAGCACAGTCATGATTGGGATAGCAATCCATAGAGTAGGGCTAGCCTCTTTGCTTATTCCGTATCTGAAAATAGATTTAAGACCGAGTGTCATTTTTATAAAAGCTAGTGATACTGCTAGCACTAAGAAGAAGATAGCTAAGAATAGGGATACGGCTGAGACAATTTTATTGTGAGTCATGGCGGCAGGGGCTGCGAAACCGACTGCTATCATAGCAAAAGCAAATATACCCATCATCTGTGAAAGGTTGTTGTTTTTAGCATAGTCAAACTCACCTTTTATTATAAAACTACTGAAATACTCTACAAAGATGCGTAGAGCATAGATTCCTATAGCGAGGAAAGCGAGTATAGCTCCTGGAAACATATATTCGACTATAGTCCAAAGGTTTGGCACTGTAGCTGCGAAGAATGCGAAAGAGCAGTTAACTGTCATAGCGAGTGTTAGTGGTATAGCCATGAATGAAACTGCCTGATGTGAGTTCTTCATCTCGTGATACTTAGGTGTAGTTTTAAACTGACGATATTCTTTAATATTCCATATGAGAAGCCTGATATGCAGATAAAAGAAGAGTATCATCGCTGCATAAACGGCAATTAGAAAGGCTGATACAAGTGGGTTAGAACCTGTGATAACTGGATAAATAAAATTAAATGTTGCAACAGGTGTTTTTGGATGGTTTACCATAAACATGAAGTAAACAAAGAAGGATACTGTAAGTCCACCAGCTCCAAGCGATGCTAAGAAGTAGACGGGTGTGTAATTTTCTTTGAGGTTTTTAATCATAGCCATAATAATATCTCCTGAAGCAAGTTAATTTTAGAAGAAAGTACAATGGATTTATAATTGACGCAAGTAATATTTGATTATTTGAATATATTAAAACTCTAGTATGTAGGCGAGCCCTTGTTCGTCTTTAATGAGGCTCATCTTACCACCATGTTTTTCAATGATTACGTTAGCTATCACTATCCCCCAATAGTCGAACGATTGGGATAAAACCTGATGATTCCATGGTTGTAGCATGGTGTCAAGGATGGCGGATGGTACATCTACATCTGGAACTTTCAAAGAGACTTTCAGTCTGCAACCAACATCCTCTGTGGTAAGCTTAAACTTTAGAGGGGTAAATTCGTCAAAGTACCTTATTGAATCTTTTAGGATATAGCATAATGCCATCTTTAAGAAGACTGGGCTACCGTCGATATTGTGGCACTTTTGTGACTTGAGGTCGGTGGTCAGAGTATATTCATCTGTGAAATTATATAAAAACGCCGAAAAATTCTTGGAGAATGTTTTTGCTTCTAGCTCGCAAGCTAAACTAGCCATAAAACTTGAAATGTCTATTACTTGCTCAAGCTGCATAGAAATTGCATTTGTATAGTCGTTATAACCAGTAACTATCTCTTCTATCAGTTTGAATTTCTGTTCGATAATATTCCATTTATGCCCTTGAGAGTCATTTAACACAGTCTCTTGTCTGATCTTTCTGAAAAATCCAGCAGCAACAGTTAGTGCGTTTAGGATGTTATGTGATAGGTGCCTAGAGAATCCTGCTAAAATTGCTTTCTCTTCTAGCTTTTTCATATGTTGCTCTATGAGCAGCTTTTTACTTATATCTTCGAAGATAATCTCAAAATGCTTTTCACCATTACTTATGACCGTCATGTAAGCGTTCACTGTTATGAAAGCACCATTTGCAATCTTAAGCTTCATTTCTAGGTTCGATGTCTTCTCATCAGCTACGACTTTCATAGTTTTGAGGTAATTCTCTACATGTTCGTTATGGACTATATCAATGAAGTTTAAGCCTTCCCACTGATCTCTGCTATATCCAGTGGTATCCACAAATTTCTGGTTTGCATACTGAACTATGTTTTTATCATCAATTTCTACGATACTTTCACCAGCTGAATTGATTATATTTTCAAGTTTGTTTTTGAGAAATTCGATCTGATGGTTCTTATTGTCTATCATATTATAAAGCTCAACAAGCCCTTTATTCGCTTCACTCAGGAGCGCATTTTGTTCTTGTAGCATAGATATTTTGGCGATTCTAGGTGATATCGAGTAAGTCTTGACCGATAGCTTAATAGCCTCTAGCATACTCTCTGGCGAGAGGTCAGGGGAGACACTGACATTATATTCTGGGACATCAGCGGAGATGATAATATTGAGTCTTGCTTCTTTGAGCATCTCTTTATTATCAGTAATAATGACGTCTGCCTCGTTTGGGTTTGTGGTAAAGCTGAAGCACTCATTAAGTAGATTGTCTAGCTCTGGGTGCTGGAACAGCCTTTTATACAGTCTGGGTTTCAATGTTTTTCGAGAGCTCCTCTCTAATTGTGTCTAGAGTTGTTTCACAGACAATTTTGTTACCATCATTATCCATGAGGTAGAATGAATCAACTACCCTGTCAACATCTGTGGAGATCTTTGCTCTTTCAACACTCAGTTTCAATCTTGAGAATGTACACAGAATATCGTAAAGCAATCCTATCCTATCTTTTGCGTATATATCTACTACAGTGTACTGCGTGGAAACTTCATTGTCGAACACGATTTTGTCCTTTTTAGCAAATACATTAGACTGAGTCTTAAGTATGCTCTCGGATTGATTGATTTGGCGGACAATATCTTTAGTATCTTTGATAGTATCTATGATCCTTTGTTTGAGGATATCTTGTTTTTCTGTAGGCATCTTTCTGCCAGCAAAAGGGTTATCTATTAATATGTTATCAATTGTGATGTCGTTTTCTAGTGTGAAAATCTTTGCCCACTTTATGTTGTAAGAGAGTGAAGTGAGAGCACCGCAAATCCTACTGAGTAGACCGACTCTATCTTTCGTACAAACAATAACCTCAATAGTGTGCATGTCGTCTCTAATATCAAGCTCAACAATAATATTGTCACCTTCGACCTCTGATGCGAGTTGAAGATATCTTATAATATGGACAGCTTTAGTGGAATAAACGTATTCGTCATCGAGTGTTTTTGATTGCTCGAATATCTCAGGCATATTTTTACATCGCTCTTCGAGTTTTTTTCTTCTCCTCTTTAGGACGATATCAAACTCTTCTTGAACGCTTTCGTTATTTATAGCTTTTTCCGACTTATTAAAAAGTTCTTTTAGTAAATTATTCTTCCATTCATTAAATGTTGCACCACCAACAGCATTCATATCTGCATAGGTTAGCAGGAATAGTATGCGTAGCTCTTCAACAGAGTTAAGGAAGGATGTGAAGTGTTCTATGACATCAATGTCGTGCAGATCACGCCTCTGAGCTATGTGGCTCATGAGTAGGTGCTGCTCAACCATACTACAAATGGTGTCATTGTCATCCATGCTAAGCCCTAGCCTGCTGCATATCTTTTTAGACATTTTAGCACCGACAATACTATGGTTTTTCCCTTGCCCTTTGCCTATATCATGAAGGAGTATAGATAAACTGAGTAAGTCTTTTCGTTCCATATCTTGCATAGCTTTTTGGTATTCGTTAAGTGATGGCGGGACGCTACCTGCGATCTTATCAATGTAATCGAGAGCGAGGATTGTATGCTCGTCAACGGTGTAGTGATGATAGTAGTCAAACTGAGGTCTACACTCTAGACCTTCAAATTCAGGGATGATTGTTTGGAGAACCCTGCACTTATACATGTTGCTAACTATGCGAAACGAATTAGGATATGAGCTGATAGTCTTTGTAAAAAGTGTTCCATACTCTTTGATAAAAGCACTATCTATGAGGTAAAGGTTATCTCTGATTAGTTCACATATACTGTCTGAGAGCTTTAGACCTTTATTTGCGGCGAAAGAGAAGACAGTGATAAGCTTCTTTGGGTTATCTTTAAAAATATCTTTAGAGCTGACAGTGAGCGTGTTTGCATATTGCATGTACCCATCTGAAAGTTTTGATATGTATGTCTTTTTAATAAGTTTTCTAGCTGCGAGTTTAAGCATTGTTCTGTTAATTACTTTCTGCGTAATCTCAGCTGTTTGTTTAGCTCTGATGTAGTAGTCACGCATGAAAAGTTCAACACTATGAACACTGTCAGTCCCAGAATAACCGAGGTGCTTAGCAACCTCCATCTGTGCATCTAGTGACATGATCTCGTATTTTCTATTGTGGTAATAATGGACTTCATTTCTTACGCTGAATAGTGCTCCGCAGTTTTCAATAAGAGCGCTATATTCGTCTTGAGTTAATATGCCATGTTTAACAGTCTCTTGTAAGTTGCTAGTTTTATAGAGGATTTTACATATCCAGTAAATGGTGTTAATGTCTCGAATACCACCTGTTCCCTCTTTAATATTAGGTTCTAGCCTATATATTGAATCTCTGAATTTACTGTTTCTAGTTCTGACTCCGTCGATTTTCATCTTAAGGAATTCGGTTTTTCCCTTTTCCATAACCTTGTCATTAATGATTTTTAGGAATGATTCATAATCTTTCTTCGATCCGAATAAGAACCTGTTATCTATGAAAGATGTTCTTACAACCTCGTCTTCCATAGCGGCTTTCATAACATCTTTTAGACCTTTGATTTGGATACCAGGGTTAGTCCCTAGATCCCACATTATGGTTGTGAATGCATTGATAAACTCTTCTTGTGCATGTGTCACACGCCCTCTGTGAAGTATAAGGATATCTATGTCTGAGTGAGGAGCCATCTGTTCTCTTGCATATCCACCAAGAGCCAAGACAGAAAGTTCATCGACAGGTCCTGATTTCTCAAGAGCCATTTTACAGACCTTAATAACTGTGTCATCAGTAAGTTCTGTTATCCGTTGTGATACCTGCCATGGTGTTGAATATGAGTGTCTGTTTTTTTTGATTTGTTGCCAAGTTTCGTGATAGTAGTTCTTTAGTTTTTCTATTGTTTGCATATTTTAGTCGTACAGGAAATTTGTAAAATATATATCCTTAACCTTGATGTTAGGATAGTACCATGTTACCTCTGTTTGAATTATTGATTTGACTCGGTTTCGTTCAGGTGCAGTATTCATCTCGTTAGGTGGAAATGTAGACATTACACCATTAATTATAGTGATTATTTTTCCTCTGATTTTTATAATCTCAGTAGCACTTTTCTTGTCTTCGGTTTCTACAGAAAGATCGTATCTATAGTAGTGTTTTTCCTTGCCACCAGCACTTGTCATAAGGTCTGTGAATTGAACTCGGTAGTGTCCACCACCAAAGTCTTTTTGAACGTCGTAAGAACGGAATGCATCCTTGAGAGTTGTTGACTCTGAGACTAGCAGTTCCATACCACCACCGTATATAGTAGCAAAAACAACAAGTGTGAGGATTATTAAAAGACCCGAGAGAATCATTATGATTCCGTTAAGAGAAATTAACGGTTTTTTGGGCTGTTCAACAGGTTTCTTCTTTGGTCCAGCATTCATTTCCATAGTAATATAATATAACATTTCACTTTTTAAGTAAATCGGATATATTTCTTTAAAAGACATAAAAAAAGGCACCCTCTAAGTGAAAGTGCCTTTTTAAAGAAATATGTAAAACCTACTGAGGACATAATTAATTAAAACTATGTATGCATATATATATACCTTTGGATGTAAGGTTAATCAAGTGGAAAGTGAAAAAATTGTCAACGAATTAACATGCTTCAACTTGGAATTAACAGAAAACATTAATAAAGCAGAAGTTATAATTTTCAACACTTGCGCTGTTACTGAACGTGCAGAGAAGAAATTTCGATCTATGATCAAAAAAGCAAAAATAGAGAATCCTTCTGTTCTTATCGCTGTAACTGGTTGTGCAGCGGAGAAAGAGAAAGAGAAGCTTAAAAGTCTTGGTGCGGATATAGTTGTGACCAATTCTGGCAAGATGGACATCCTAGAACATATCAAAAGCCGTACAGACCATCTTGAGAGTATATTTAGCTCTGATGGCTTTATAGATGCCGAGAATATCTCTATGGCGACAAGAACCAGAGCATTCGTAAAGATACAGGATGGTTGTGATAGTAACTGTTCATATTGTATTATCCCGTCATTAAGGGGGCTTCCTGTCAGCAGATCAACAGAATCGATACTCTCAGAAGTTAAAGGGCTTGTAGAAAAGGGCTATAAAGAGATTGTTCCTGTTGGGATACATGTTGGTAAATACGGATTAGACCTTGATAATGACATAGACCTACCAGCTCTCGTTGAAAAGATTGTCCGGATCGAAGGTGATTTTAGGATACGTCTAACCTCTATAGAGCTGAATGAGATGACAGATAGGATGGTAAATTTGCTGGTTAATAATCAGGATAAAATTTGCAGACATTATCATATACCTCTTCAGAGTGGGTCGACTCATACTTTGCAGGTTATGAACAGAAAATATACAGCAGACGAATATATTAGCAAACTTAATGAACTCAAAATGAAGGTGCCAGATGCATCACTAGGAGCTGATATTATTGTAGGTTTCCCAGGTGAAACGGATGAGCATTTTAACGAGACGGTAGACACAGTCAGAAGATCAGGGCTGGAGCATATTCATGTTTTTTCATACTCAGATCGTTCGGGGACGGTTGCATCAGAGATGAAGAATAAGGTTCCTTCTAAGGTGAAAAGTGCAAGATCAAAAGAGCTGAGAGATATAGCTTCAGAACTTAAGGCTGTTGCTGCTAATAAAATGATAGGTAAAACACTGCGAGTCCTCACTCAGAAGGACAATACAGCGATTACTGATAACTATTTTACTGTTAAGTTTAAAGAAGGTGTTGAACCCAACCTGTTTTTAGATGTATTAATAACCAATGCTTATAAAGACGGAACTTTAAAAGGGGATATTGTAAATGAATGAAAAAATACTAGTCATAGGTGGAGTCGCTGCGGGTGCAACAGGTGCCGCAAAGGCGAGACGCACTAGCGAGACTGCTGATATTACTCTGATAGAAAAAGGTAAATATATATCTTTTGCTAACTGTGGTCTGCCATATTACACAGGTGGAACCATAAAGAAGCGTTCGAGTGTTTTGCTACATACTAGGCAGTCATTCGGCAAGCGATTTAATACTAACGTTGAGACAAAAACTGAAGCGATAAATATAGACCCAAAAGCTAAAATTGTTGAGCTACAGACGTCAAAAGGTTTAATTGAAAGACCTTACGACAAGCTCTTACTCGCTGTTGGAGCGAAGACATTCATTCCGCCTATCG
Source organism: Denitrovibrio sp. (assembly GCA_002869185.1). Classification (GTDB taxonomy): domain Bacteria; phylum Chrysiogenota; class Deferribacteres; order Deferribacterales; family Geovibrionaceae; genus Denitrovibrio. The sequence goes on from PKTN01000010.1 coordinate 132,530, forward strand.
AAGGTGTTGATACTGTCCCATATTTCACTATGCGTACCGTAGAGGACGCTGATGCTGTAAAGAAGTTTGTGGAAACAAACAAACCTAAATCAGCCGTTATTATCGGTGCTGGTTTCATAGGTATAGAGATAGCGGAGGCGATGCTCCATTGTGATGTGAAGCCTTATGTTGTCGAGGCTCTTGATGAGGTTATGCCTAATTTTCCCAAGTCTGTCGCAATGAACCTGCGTGAAAAGATGACGCAAACTGGTTGCGAAGTAATCGTAAAAACATTCGTAAAAAAACTCGAACAAGCTGAGAATATAAAAGTCCATCTCTCTGATGGACGTGTGATAGATACTGATATGGTTCTTATGTGTACAGGTGTTAAACCTGCTGTTGATCTTGCTCTCACTGCTGGGGTGGAACTCGGCGAAAGAGGCGGAGTTCTGACGAATGATAGGATGGAGACAAACATTCCTGATATATATGCCGCAGGTGATCTGGTAGAAAAGACGCACATAGTTACAGGCAAGAAGGTTCTTCTTCCACTTGCAGGTCCTGCCAATAGAGAAGGGCGTACTGCTGGTGCCAATATGGTTGGCGGTGATATGCGTTTTAAAGGCGTGCTTGGTTCTGCTGTTGTTGGCTTTGAAGGCTTTGTTATGGCTCAGACTGGTCTAACGTACGATCAAGCAATTCAGGCTGGCTTTGATGCAGATTATGTCTATACAGAGGATGTAAACTGGGCATCTTACTATCCTGGCTATGGTCACATCTTTATGGTGACTACGTTTGACAAGAAGAGTGGCAGATTGCTTGGAGTTTCTGCTTGTGGTCCAGAAGGAACAGAGAAGCGTGCTGATGAAGCGGCTGTTGCTATCTATGCAGGACTGACAGTTTATGATCTGGAAAATTTAGAGCTTTGCTATGCACCACCATTTGCATCAGCGAAAGAGAATATAAATATTGCTGGTTTCGTAGCATCAAACTCACTCCGTGGGCTTGGGTTCACCATTAAGCCAGAAGAGATACTGGAAAGGGTTCGTAAAAACGAAGATCTACAGCTTTTAGATGTTCGTACTGAGATGGAATGCAAGATGTATATGATAGATGGTGCACAAAATATCTATCTGAATGAGTTAAGGGACAACCTTGATAAGTTAGACCAAAAACAACCAATTTATGTTTATTGTGCTGTCGGTTTCAGGGGCTATCAGGCAGTGCGAAGTCTTCGTAATCTTGGCTATGAGGCGTATAACGTAACTGGCGGAATAGAAGCGTACGAAAGACTCAAAAAGCTTTGATATAAAGTATAAGAAGTGATAGATTGAAAAAATAATAGACAATAATTTCCACGAGGTAGTAGATTGATGGATGCAATAATAGAGACCAACTTTGATGACATGAAGCTTCTCGCTAGAGGTAAAGTTAGAGACATTTATGACTTCGATGACAAGATGCTCATCGTTACAACAGACCGCCTTTCAGCGTTCGACGTTATCCTTCCTAATGGTGTGCCGGGCAAAGGGAAAATCCTTACAGAGATAGCTCTTTTCTGGTTCGAGCAAACGCAAGATTTAATACGCAATCATATAATAACATCCGATGTAGACAAGATGCCTGAAGTTTGTCACAAGTATAAAGACATTCTCGAAGGACGCTCTATGCTTGTTCACAAATGCCTTCCATTCCCTGTTGAGTGTGTTGCAAGAGGTTATATCACAGGTTCTGGTCTTAAAGATTATCAAAAGACAGGTAAAGTATGTGGAATAGATCTTCCTAAAGGGCTTGTCGAGTCCGAGCGTATGCCTGAGACACTCTTCACCCCTGCAACTAAGGCAGAGGTTGGCGACCACGACGAGAACATCTCTTTCGAAAGAATGGCAGAGATAATCGGTCAGGAAAAAGCTGATAAACTTAAAGCTCTCACAATTAAAATCTACGAAACAGCTAGAGATATAGCAGACGAGAAGGGTATTATTATCGCTGACACTAAGTTCGAATTTGGCGAGCTAGATGGAGAGATAATCCTTATTGACGAGATACTTACCCCTGATTCTTCACGTTTTTGGTTTAAAGAGAAATATGAGGCTGGCAAAACACAAGATAGTATGGATAAGCAGGTTGTTAGAAACTATCTCGAGACACTCGATTGGGACAAAACAGCTCCTGGTCCTGTTCTTCCTGTTGAAGTTGTTGAAAAGACAGCTGCAGTTTACCGTAAAATCACAGATATCCTAAAAGGTTAATCACTAAAGGGGCATGCTAATTCTTAGTCTGCCCCATTTTTTTGTTTAAAAATTCGATAAATAGCTTATTCGCTTTTGATATGTAACTTCCTTTTTTCCATGCAATACCTATACTTGTAAATAATCTCGGCTCAAGTTTTGTAGAGACAATCTCTTTGTCATTTTCAATAACCTTTTTAAGAAAAGCAGAAATTCCGATATTATTAGCAGTTAAAGATTTAATAGTCTCTGTAAGATTAGATTCAAAAACTATATTTGGCTCTATCCCACTCGATTCCATAAGGTTTAAAAGGAGTTCTCTTAAGTGGTAGTTCCCTTTTCCAAAAAGTAAAAAATCTTCATTTTGTATGTCATTCAATGTTAGTGATTGTTTTTTACTTAGCGGATTATCTATAGATAAGCCTATGAGTATCTCTTCGTTGAATAAGAAGTGGCTATCGTATTCTGAAGAGATGTTATCAGTAGATATAATACCTAAGTCTATGTCGCCAGATGCAATTTTTGCTTTAATACTGTTTGATGGTTCTGACTCTATGACCATTTTAATAGCGGGATATTGTTGTTTAAACTCTGCTAGTATTAGCGAGAAGTAGTAATTACCAAGCATTTCTGGAATACCTATATGTATGGTTCCTGTCTTTACACCTTTGAGATCATCAATTTCATTTTGTAGGCTGTCCATATCGGCTAGTATCTTTTCAGCGTGGTAGAATATCCTTCCGCCCTCTGGTGTTAAGCTGATCCCTTTGTTTAAGCGGTTTATAAGTTGTATGCCTATCTCTTCTTCTAGCTGCTTGATAGACATGCTGATAGCTGGTTGGGCGACAAAGAGTTTTTCTGCCGCTTTTGAGAAGCTTCCGCTATTAACAATTTCATAAAAGTATTCTAGCTGGCGAATGTTCATAACTAATCCTTATGTGATATATAAAGAATATATATTTTGCTTATGTTAGCTTGTGTCATATATTAAATCAATAAAAAGGAGGCATATATGAAAGATACGATGAAAGAGGGTGTTGAGTACACACTAGAATTTAAAGTGACAGAGTCAAAGACGGTTCCAGAGCTATATCCAGAATCTGAACTGTTTGCGTCTATGCCAAGAGTTTTTGCTACAGGTTATATGGTTGGCTTTATGGAGTGGGCATGTATGGAAGCTCTTGCTCCTCACCTTGATGATGGAGAGCATAGCGTTGGTGTATCGGTGAACTTTTCTCATGTGGCTGCCACGCCACCGGGGATGATGGTAAAGGCTATCGCTAAATGCACTGGTGTTGAAGGTCAAAAGACTTCTTGGTACATTGAAGCGTATGACGAGCAAGACCTTATAGGTAAAGGGACACACGATAGATTTACTATCAATGTGGATAGGTTTAACCAAAAACTTGAAAAGAAAGGAATATAAATTATAGGGCGCAGGATTTATTCTGCGTCCATACTTAATTGTTCAGCTACTTCGTTTCTATAGTCAGGCTCAATATCCCACGTAAGATCATATTCCACATCTCCATATGTAGACGCATATTCATGACCCCACACTAGCATCATATTCAGAACAGGTTAGAATGATTTCCCAAAAGGTGTTAGAGAGTATTCAACTTTTGGTGGCACAACAGGGTAAACCTTTCTGTATATTAACTTATCTTTTTCAAGTTCGCGTAACTGTTGTGTTAACATCTTTTGAGTAACTTTCGGAATTTTACGCTGGAGCTGACCGAAGCGCCTTGTCTTTGCACGCAGGTGCCACATTATGAGGAGTTTCCATTTACCAGCGATCAAGTCCATTGATACTTCAATCGGACATGAGTATTCTTTATCGTTTAAATTAATCATAGTATCCTTTTGGTATGTATAGCACATAATAGTGCATACTTGCTTATTTGATATTTATGTTACTATAATAGATAAAGATAGGAGGACGCAATTACAAATTTTAAAGCTTTAGTCACCGAAGAGGTGGACGGAAAATATGTATCTACAATTAAAGAAAGAAATATAGCAGACCTACCTGATGGTGAGGTTATTATAAACGTTAAATACTCATCGCTAAATTTCAAAGATGGTCTTTCAAGTGCAGGTAATAAAGGGGTAACAAGAAACTTCCCTCATACGCCTGGTATTGACGCTGCTGGTATTGTTGCAGAGTCGAGCGATGAATCTTTCAAAGCTGGTGACGAAGTTATAGTAACTGGTTATGATCTTGGTATGAACACAAGTGGTGGTTTCTCAGAATACATCCGTGTTCCTGCTGGCTGGATTGTTAAGAAACCAGAGGGATTAACACTCAGAGAAGCAATGATTTATGGTACTGCTGGTTTCACGTCAGCTCTATCTGTTATCAAACTGCAGAACGCTGGAGTTACACCAGAGAAAGGAAAAGTTATTGTTACTGGCTCAACAGGTGGCGTTGGTTCTGTTGCTGTTGCAATGCTTGCAAAGCTTGGTTTTAGCGTAACAGGTGTTACAGGTAAGCCTGAGAAGGCAGAGTTTTTAAAGAGTCTTGGAGCTGATGAGATTATAACAAGAGAAGAAGCGATAGATGAGAGCAAAAGACCAATGTTGAAAGGTATATATGCAGGTACAGTTGATACTGTTGGTGGCTCAATCCTAGCTACTGCTCTTAAGGCAACAGCGTATGAGGGTGCGGTTACAACTTGTGGTCTGACTCAGGCAGTAGAGCTTAATACTACAGTCTTCCCATTCATCCTTAGAGGTGTCTCACTCCTAGGAGTTGACTCTGTTGAGCTTCCACTTGCTACTAAGCAAGAGACTTGGAGAAGGATCGCTACAGATCTTAAGCTTGAAAATATAGAAGATCTTGCTGTTGATATATCCCTAGAAGAACTACCAGAATATCTCGGTATGATTTTGAAAGGTCAAACAGCTGGTAGGGTCGTAGTTAAAATATAATCACAAAATGTCGTGGCGGGGCATTTCGCTTCGCTACGGCTTATTTATAGTCATCTCTAGCTGGGTGGAATACATCTACTAGCTCGCAGTCAGTTATAGCAATTCCGCTATGTACAGCATTCGGTGGGATAACCACTATGTCAGTCTTTTCTAATATTTTTGTGACGCCGTCGACAGTCATCTCAAATTTACCACTTATAAGTTTTGTCATCTGCTCATGAAAGTGTGAGTGTTCCGGTAATTTTGTACCAGCTTTAAAGCTCCACTGCGAAAGGGTCATCCCGTCAGTGTGTACCATTTTCGCTTCTGCACCTTCAATAATATTTTTTGTTTTGATTTCGTTCATATTAACAAATGGCATAGTTGTTCCCCCTAATGAGTATGATTATAAAACAATAATTGCAAAAATGTAAAACTTTATAAATAGCCTTATTTACAAGTAAGAGAAGCTGATATAGAATATCATTTGCGTTTTATTATTTCTGTTTTGTTTTAATGGAGGAGGGATACAATGAAGAATTGTAAGGGTTTCTTACCGAAAATTATGGGCGTGCTGTTTTTTCAGGGTGGTATAGCAGTTGCTATCTTTGTAATTAATCGTAATTTTATAAAAAAAGCTTCGAGTATGCCGAGTGATGAGCTCAGTTCATATCTAATGGGTGCAGTAGCTAAATCAACAACATACTCAGTTGGTCTTCTTGTTATTGGTTTGATTGTGGCTGTTATTATTGCATTCTATATAAATAATAATTTTTTAAATAGTTTAGATAATGTTTCTGAAGTTCTTAGAAGTCTTGAAAATGGTGATCTAACAAACAGGGTTAAGGATGGGGATGCAGGTAGCCTTTGTGCCCTTGGCAAGCTAGTTAATCAGACAATGGAGAAGGTCGACGATACTATATCCAGCTTTTACTTCGCATCTTCAAACATTGGAAGTGCCTCTAAGAATCTATTAGATATTTACGCATCTGTTGGTGATATGGTTAATAACGTTAATGACAGTGTCGTTAGTGTGAGTTCAGCTGCTGAAGAACTTAATGTTACAGGGCAGAACGTCTTGGATATGTGCCGTACTTCATCAGAAAGCATTGTTAATTGTAATCTTGAGGTAGCCATTGGTAAAAGCATTATCAGTGAGAATAGAGAAAGTATGGAAGAAATATCAGGTGGTATTAATTCTATAGTTGATGTTGTGACAGGTTTTCAGGTTCAGTCACAGGAGATTGGTCAGATAGTACTCTCTATTAACGAAATCGCAGATCAGACAAACTTACTTGCACTTAATGCTGCTATTGAGGCGGCTAGGGCTGGGGAGCATGGACGTGGATTTGCTGTTGTTGCTGACTAGGTTAGAAAACTAGCTGGCAAGACATCTGATTCAACTAAGCAGATCGAGGACGTTATCAGAGATCTACAGGCTAGGATCAATGAAGTGAATAGCTCAGTTGAGAAATCTGTTAATCTTGTAGAAAAAGTGATCAGTCTCTCCGATAGTTCAGTAGAAGCTATCGAAAAAATAAATGAAAATATCAGCAATGTTGCTGAACAAATAGATGGTATCGTACATTCTAAAGAGGAAGAAACACAGGCTCTGAACGACGTGACAAGAAGTACAACAGAGATCAGCAGTTCAACTGTAGAGATTATAAAAGTTGTAGAAGAGTCATCCCTTGCTGGTGAGAATCTGAGTGGACTTGCTAATAGTATTACTAAGAGTGCGGAAGTTTATAAATCTGACAAAATGAAAGAGTTTATGCCTTGGAGCGATAAACTTAAGCTTGGCGTTAAGATGTTTGATGATCAGCATAAAGAGCTCATTAGAATAATTAACAGCCTTTATGTTGCTATGAAAGACAACAGAGGAAATGACGCTCTTATTGAGATTCTTGACGAGCTTGTAAGCTACACTGTATATCACTTTGACAGTGAAGAAGAGATGTTTACTAAGCATGGATATCCTAGACAATCAGAACACGTCACAATCCATACAAACCTTAAGAATACTGCTGGAGAACTAAGAGCGAAGATTATAGCAGGTGAGGCTGTAATAGGTTTTAACGTGATTAGCTTCCTGGAAAACTGGGTGAAAAATCATATCCTAGTAGAAGACATGAAATATGTAGACTTTTTTAAATCGAAAGGTCTTTAGTCATCATTGGTATATAAATATTAAATGTAGTTCCAACACCAGGGGTGGATTTTACTTCAACCCGCCCTTTGTGTTTTTCTGTAATCTCTTTTGCTATAACTAACCCAAGCCCTGTCCCTCTATTCTTAGTCGTAAAGAATGGAGTAAATAACTTATTCAATATCTCTTCTGTTATTCCAGGTCCTTGGTCTATTATAGCTATCTTAACCATAGGTAGAGCTAATTTCTTCTTCTTGTTAATGTATTTGATAGTAGGGTCTATTGACAGATACATGTGCACAGTCCCTTCTTTTTGAGCCTCGCATGCATTCTTGATGAGATTATTTACAGCCATGAAAAGCTTTTTTCTATCAGCAAAAATGTCTGTTAGTGAAGGTTCTATCTGAACTTGCAGTCTAATATCAGGGAACAAGACTGATAGTGAGTCTTGTAGCTCTTCTAAAAAATCAGGTAGACTGAATTCTGAGTACTCTATGTTCATCTCTGAGAGCATTCTTATGTTTTGCAATATATGCTTTATGCGCTCTGTTTCGTTCAGGATAATACCAGCACATTTCTTTAGATATTCGTCATTACTCTTCGCGAGGATAAGCTGTGACGTTCCATCTATGACTGTTAGTGGGTTTTTCATTTCATGCTGAAAAGAGCTGATATCGAATATCTCTTCAAGGTTAGGTCGGAATTCATCTACATTAAGTATGAGTACTCGAGTTGTTTCGCCTGACTCGATTGTCTTTATGCCAAAAAGTTTGTGCTGAATACGCATAAGGTTTTCGCCAGATCTGATATGACCAACGAGATAATCTTTAAAGTTCTTTAAACCAGAATCAAAACCTGTCTGTAGAAATTTTTCACCTGCTGGGTTCATGTCGCATATCTTATCATCTTTGATTTCAAAGTATGCTGCACGTAGGTTATTTAAATTTAATTCTGACATTTAGTTCTGCTCGGTCATCGTCATAGGCTTTTCGAAAGGCTCAAATGTGTACTGCCCTGTAAAACTATTTGTTATTTTGTGAGACTCAGAGTCTACACGGAAGTAAGCGATATCTTTAGAGACTGGAAAAAGCATATTTCCAAAGTTATGATGAATACTTTTCGTAAATTTAACCCATGCAGGCAGAGCTGTGTTAGATCCAGCGCGATATTTACCAATAGATTGGAAGTCATCGAATCCTACCCACACTCCACTTACGAGATCAGGCATGTAACCGATAAACCATGTGTCTTTATTGTCATTAGTAGTCCCTGTTTTACCTGCGATTAGCTTAGGTATTACAAGAGCTCTTTTACCTGTTCCGTTCACAACAACATTTCTCATCATGTCGATCATTATGTGTGCTGTACCTTCCTTTAAAACCTCTATAGGCTCAGAAGGCTGGTATTCTGCAACAATATCTCCTAAAGAGTTTTCTATCTTTGTGACATAGTAAGGTTCGTGCCTAACTCCTAGATTTGGGAATGTAGAGAAGGCGAAAACCATCTCCATAAGTGATGCTGTTCCTGAACCTATACTTACAGAAAGATCACGGTTCAGCTCTTCTTTCATACCAAATTTTCTTGCTTGGTTTATGATTTTACTGATCCCAACCTTTTCGGCAACCTTGATTGTGACTAGATTTCTCGATTTAGTTAGTGCTTCTTTAAGTGTGGTATGTCCAAAGAATTTACCTGAGTAGTTTTCAGGTTTCCAAAACTCGCCTTCCTCTTCCATCTCTTTAATAACAGGCGCATCAAGTATTTGTGACATAACGTTCATTCCACTTTCGATAGCAGTAGAGTAAACGATAGGCTTAAAGAGTGACCCAACCTGACGTTTAGCTTGTTCTGCTCTGTTGAACATAGACTTGCGATAGTCAAATCCACCAACCATAGCGTATATTTCACCTGTTTGTTGGTTAGCAGAGAGGAGTGCTGACTCTAGCTCTGGTTCCTGAGCCATACGGTAGCTTTGTTCTTCTTCATTCAGCAGAGTTACATATATAATATCATTAACATCAAGGATGCGTCTGAAATCTGTGTTTCTATAATAGCTTGCTTTATATGGTCTTGCCCATCTGTTTTCTTTGATGTTCAGTGTACCTTCGCTATTTAGCGTTTTTATCTGTACAAAGTTTTCTGAAACTTTAGTCACTAGAGCTTTTTCGAAACCTAGCTCTTGTAAATAATCTTTCTTAACTTCAAGAAGTTCTTCAAGCGTATCAGATTCTGAGTTGTATTTTACTAGTGCACCTCTGAAACCAAGTGTTTCTGTCATATCTAATAGATTGTTCTTAAGTGCATCTTCAGCATTTTTTTGGATATCGAGGTCAAGAGTTGTGTATACATTAAGACCTGCCGTTGCAACATCTTCAACACCTTCAACCTTTTTTAAATGGCGTATTATAAAGTCGACAAAATAACCCGCAGCCATGTTTTTAGGTGGAATTTTGTCAATGATGATAGCTTCTTCCATGGATGCTTTTTGGTATGTATCTTCATTTATGTAACCAGTTTCAAGCATTCTAAATAGGACGTGATTTCTTCTTTTAAGTGCTTTCTCAGGGTTAAGGTGAGGAGCATAGATGCCAGGAGCTTTTGGTACACCAGCTATCATAGCAGCCTCTGCTAGTGATAGGTCATTAACGCTTTTTGCGAAATAGTTGACAGCCGCAGCTTCAACACCATAGGCTCCACGTCCGAAATATACTTGGTTAAGGTACATCTCAAGTACCTTTTTCTTAGAAAGGGCTTTGTCGATGCGATAAGCAAGGATAGCCTCTTTAACTTTTCTCTTAAGTTTCTTTTCAGGCGTTAGATATATGATCTTTATGAGTTGCTGAGTGAGAGTACTCCCCCCCTCTACAACACGTCCAGCTTTTATGTTTGTGATGAAAGCACGCATAATACCCATAAGGTCTACGCCACCGTGATCGTAAAAACGAGCATCTTCCACTGCGACCACTGCATTCTGTAGTGATTCTGGGATGTCACTTATATTAAGCGGGTAGCGTCTTTCAGAACCTAACTCTGCAATCGTCTTCCCATTTCTGTCATAAATGATTGTTGGTCTTTTGTACTCATAGTCTTTAAGGTCTTTAGTTGATGGAAGCTCAAGGCTGAGTTTATACATATATCCGAAAACTCCACCAGAGACAGCCAGTGTTGAAACGACACAAACAATAATAAAATATTTTAAAAGTCTTTTTAGCATTTGTACTACCTATATTTCGATGACCATTTGGTCAGTAATTAGTTTATTTTTTTCCAGAAGAATACTCAAAAAGCATATCACGAATCTTAGCAGCTTTCTCAAACTGAAGATTAGCCGCATATTCTTGCATTTTCTTCTTAAGTGCTTCGATATCTGCTTCACGTGTACCCGATAATGTTATACCTATATCCTCGCTAATATCAATAGTTACATAGTCTTTTTCGTAAATTTATTCGAGGATATTGCTTATTTCGTTCTGAATCGTAGTTGGAGTAATGTTATGTTCTTCGTTATAAGCTTTTTGTTTTTTCCGTCTACGCTCGGTTTCGTCCAGAGCTGCCTGCATAGATCGAGTAATTTTTTCAGCATAAAAGATAGCTCGTCCGTTCACATTTCTAGCTGCTCTACCAATTGTTTGTATGAGTGCTTTTTCTGATCTCAGGAAGCCCTCTTTGTCAGCATCCAGAACAGCGACAAGGGTTACCTCTGGAATGTCTAGACCTTCTCGTAGGAGGTTGATACCAATCAATACATCAAATTCTCCAAGCCTAAGCCCTTTGATGATCTGTATCCTCTCTAGTGTATCTATTTCTGAGTGAAGGTATTTTACCCTGATCCCCATATCGTCATAATATTTAGCAAGCTCTTCAGACATCCTCTTAGTTAGTGTTGTGATGAGGACTCTTTCCCCTTTATCTATTGTTTTAAGTATTTCATTGTAAAGATCGTCTACTTGGTTTCGGGATGGTTTCACCTCAATAGGTGGGTCCATGAGCCCAGTAGGACGAATAATCTGTTCAGCAAGTAGCCCCATAGATTCATTAATCTCGAATTCGTCAGGGGTCGCTGACACATACATTATGCGGTTTGTCTTCTCTTGAAATTCTTCAAACTTTAGCGGTCTATTGTCGAGTGCGGCAGGGAGTCTGAATCCAAACTCAACTAGTGTAGTCTTTCTGCTTCTGTCACCGTTATACATCCCTCTAATCTGTGGGATCGTCATGTGTGATTCGTCAACTATGACGAGTGCATCTTTTGCTAGATAGCTGAGGAGAGTAGGGGGTGTTTCGCCAGGTTGTCTATTTTCTAGGATTCTAGAATAGTTCTCAACTCCATTACAATAGCCAGTTTCCAGCATCATCTCTATGTCATACATAGTCCTTTGGGTGAGACGTTGGGATTCGACTAGCTTGTTCAAACTGTCTAGCTCAGCACATCTTTGTGCAAGCTCTGTTTTTATCTTTGCTACTGCGTCTTCGATACGCAGACTTGTTGTTACATAGTGGGTGTTAGGGTATATGGCAATCTTAGGGCGATTACGGATAGTTTTACCAGTGATAGGGTCGAATTCGCTGATACGGTCAACCTCGTCACCGTAGAACTCGATGCGATATGCCACAGAATCTTCGTGCGCAGGGAAGACCTCAAGGGTGTCCCCCTTTAGCCTATAGATGCCACGGTGGAAATCGTACTCATTTCGCTCGTATTGTATCTCCATCAACTTTTTTAGGATCTCTTGTACATCGACTTCGTCATTAACCTCAAGGTTGACTAGCATCCCATGATACGCCTCTGGAGAGCCTAGCCCGTATATGCATGACACTGATGCGACAATAAGCACATCTCGCCTCTCAAGCAAGCTTCTTGTGGCTGAGTGGCGTAGTTTGTCGATATCCTCGTTGATAGATGAGTCCTTCTCTATAAATGTGTCTGTTGTTGGTTTGTAAGCTTCAGGCTTGTAGTAGTCGTAGTAACTGACAAAATACTCTACAGCATTATCTGGGAAGAACTTTTTAAATTCACCATATAGTTGTGCCGCGAGAGTCTTGTTGTGTGCGATTACGATAGTAGGCACATTAAGTTGCTCGACGACATTTGCCATAGTGTATGTTTTACCAGAGCCAGTAACACCAAGTAGCACCTGTGCATTTTCGCCAGCTTTATAATTGGCTACTAAGCTTCTGATAGCTTCAGGTTGATCACCTGCTGGTTCGTAATTTGAGACGAGTTTAAAGTCCATATTATATCTTTTTAAGTACTCTTTTATTATCTTTGTTTATGAAAAGCCCTGTTTTGTCGAGCTGTTCCATCATAGGGACGAGAATCTTTCTCGGTAGCTCAAAGTGCTTTTTCATCCCTTGTAAATCGACGTGACCTACAGCTTCGCACTCTTGAGTAGCCTTATCTATGAATGTATTCAGCATCTCCATTGTGACATGATTGTTACCTTCGATATTTTTCGCAAGGCTTCTATTGCACAAGTATTGGAGACATTTTTGTATCTTTTGTTCAGGGATGCCCATCTTTTCGGAAAGGCGGGCTTGGTTCGAAAGTGTAGGGTCTGTCATCATTAGTGTCAGTACGGATGTGGCTAGTTCGTCAAAAGGATCTCTCTCTTTCTTCTTTAGCATCTGCCCATCAAATATGTAGTTTTGTTTTTGAGCCCTTTCAATGATTCGATTAATGATATCGAAACGGACAGGCTCAGGAAGCTTATTGCATGTATGCTGTATTTTGCTGATAGCAAGGCTCTCTTGCTTGTTGAGAATCTCTATAGTGTTCTCAACGTAGTTCTCTAGGTTTTTGTTATCAAGGATAAACCCTTGAAAATTAGCTATATTAAGCTGAGCAAGCTTCATAGTTAGCTCATTTCTGATTAGTCCAGAGAACTGTATAGGTTCAGGTAACTCTAGTCCACAATGAAATATCTCTACGACCTTTTTTATTGCATTATCATAGTCATGTATACTTAGAAGGTTCATAATATCTTTGGTATATTTTCTATTCGGATAGGTCTCTGCGATGCCTAATACTCGACCACCAGCGACACTCACTTGAGGACTTCCAAGTCTAATTATGAATGGTTCGTCAAAGTATGGTGTTATCTCTTTGTCTAGCTTGATAAAGCAGTTTGCACTCTCACCAGGTGACAGTTTCTTTATGTCATAAAAGATGATTTTCGCTTCGCAGGATAATGCGCCTATATATAATGAATATGACTTGTTATGCTTTATAAGTACCTTGTCGGATATACCTTCAAAGATGTTTAGATTAGCATAAATTCCTTTGGTTGTTTGAATCTTTGGGTTGTCTGAGAGAATGTCTCCACGTTTTATGTCATTGGTCGAAAAATCAGGTAGGTTAAGTGCTGTCCTTTCACCAGCTACAGATTTGCTGACAAGTTTATCGTGCACTTGGATGCTCTTTGTTTTGGCAGACTTGAGATTTCTTGTATTGTAAATGAGAGTGTCGTTTGTTACGGAGCCGAATAACGACGTTCCAGTGACAACTGTTCCACTCCCTTTTATGCTGAAAACTCTATCAGCACGGACAACATAGCATCTCTTTTGAAGTTTTGGCTGAACCTTGCCAGCACATATACCAATAGCCTCTTTTAACTCTTTTATACTAGCTGGATTTCTTGTGTCAGTTTTAATTATATCTATAATTTTTATTTTACTATTTTCGAATAGCTCAACGATCTCTTCTTTTACCGTGTCGATCTGTTCGGTGGAGCACAGGTCTGATTTTGTGATAGCGACTACACAATAGGGAACGCCAATCGTCCTGATAATGTTATAATGCTCGATAGTTTGAGGTTTGATACCTTCGCGACCATCCACACAGAAAAGTACCGAGTCAAAGCCGACAGAGCCAGCGATCATAGTCTTTACAAGTCCTTCATGCCCTGGCACATCTACAAATGAGATGTTCGCCTGTTCAGTCTCCATCCCTGCGAAGCCTAGTTCTATGGTAATCCCTTTCTCTTTCTCTTCTTTTAGCCTGTCTGGGTCTTTTCCTGTCATGGCTAGAACGAGGGAAGATTTACCATGGTCAATGTGTCCTGCAGTACCAAATATGACACTCTTTTTCATATAATACGCTCCAAAGCGTTTTTAATAGTTTCGAAGTCCTTTTTGTCGAGTGTGCGAACATCGAGTATAAACTTATCATCTGTTACTCTACCGATGATAGGTACTATATTATTTCGCATAAGCTTTTCTATCTGCTGAGGTTTCCTTTTTGGTATGTTCAGGGCTACCCCGTATGATGGAATTTCTGCTGTGGGGCAGCTTCCTCCGCCAATTGTCGATTTAACCTCTATTATTGACGTAGCGCAAGGGAGCATTTCTGCTAGTCTTTTAGCTTTTTCTGATAATTCTGGTAGCTCTGCTGATAGCATCTTGTTGACAGGTATGTCGCCTGCAGAGCCATCTATATATTTACGAAAGACAGCTTGAAGGAGTGCTAGAGTTAGCTTGTCCACACGGAACATCCTCATTAGCTGGTTCTTTTTTATTTTGGATATTAGTGCTTTACTGCCGATGATAATGCCAGCTTGGGTTCCACCTAGCATCTTGTCACCGCTGAAGGAAATAAGATCGAATCCTGTCTTTACTATGTCAGGTATAGTTTGGTCATCACATATGCTGTCAGGAAGAACCTTTCTGAATAGTCCGCTACCAGCATCATAATACGACATAACATCAGCCTCTTTGGCAGATTGAGCTATCTCACCAAGAGTAGCTTCTTCACTGAAACCGATTATTTCGTAGTTACTTTTATGTATTTTCATCATCATAGCGGTCTTGTTAGATACCGCCTTTGAATAGTCATCTACTCTCGTCTTATTAGTTGTGCCCACTTCTTTGAGCTTAGCACCGCTTCTTGTCATTACGTCAGGTACACGGAAGCTTCCGCCTATCTCGACCAACTCTCCACGGCTTACTATCACTTCTTTGTTTTTCGCAAAAGTGTGAAGTATTAAAAAGACAGCGGATGCGTTGTTGTTGACGATGAGTGCGTCATCTGCACCTGTGAGGATTCGGAGGTATTCCGACACGTGGTGGTACCTGTCTCCACGTTTTCCTTTTGCTACGTCATACTCAAGGTTGGCATAACCACATGCGATATCCATTGCCTCTTTGCATACATCTTCTGGTAGAGGGGATCTGCCTAAGTTTGTATGTATAGGGACACCTGTCGCGTTTATTACTTTATAAAGTGTTCCTTTAAGTGTGCGCTCGTATTCTGAATTTATTTTATCTGTTATCGCCTCATGCTCAGGCATTGTGGCTGACTTCTCTATTAGATCGCGTCTGATATTTTCCAGAACTGTTCTGGTGGCTATCTTGACGAGCTCTGGGTTCATACCAGAGAAGGCTTTGTCTTGTATCAGTTTATCTATTTTTGGCAATTGCCTTAGTAGTGTGTTTTTGTTATCCATAGTATATTTCCGCCCAATCAGTGATTCTACTATATTACTCATAATATGACAAACCGCTTTTTTGTGACATTTTTTCTTACGAAAAGAGGAGTGATGATATATATTCAAGGTGTTATGAAAAACTAGGAGACGGAAATGTATAATATAGATGAAAAACAGATGAATAAAGATTTGAAAGAGCTCTATGACAGGGCTGAACCATCTACTAAAGAGTTCGAAACCTCTAAATATATTAAATCAAGATTAGACGAGATGGGGCTAACTTATAAGGAAGCATTCGTCACTGGTCTGTTCGGCACACTTGATGTTGGAGCAAAAAAGACTATCGCACTTCGTTCTGACATGGACGCTCTCCCTTATAACGAAGCTTGCACAGAATATCGCCACCTTTGTGGTCACCACGCAAACATGACAACACTATTGACAGTGTTGGAAGTTATGGTTAAGATGAAAGATAAACTAAATGTGAACATAAGATATATATTCCAACCAGCGGAAGAGCTTGTAAGTGGCTCTGTTGAGATGATCAATGCGGGATGCATGGAGGGTGTGGACGAGATATTAGCATCACACACTTCCCCTGATATTGAATACGGTTTTGCTGCCCTTGTTGAAGGCGGAACTATGGCAGGATCAAACCATTTTGATATTGTCTTCAAGGGTATGTCGACCCACGCAGCTATGCCACACATGGGTACAGATACTGTTACTGCAGCGGCTGAATATATAATGAGCTGTCAGACTATACTTACACGTAAAAAGTCTCCGATACTCGATGGTTTGATCTCTTTTGGTTCTATTAATGGTGGTTCTGCTGCTAATATTTTACCTGGTGAGCTTAGGCTGGCTGGGACATATAGGCACTTTGACAAATCTGTTAAGCAACTTATCGAACATGGTATGAAAGTACGCTTAAAGGCTATTGAAGATTTTTATGGTATCATGGGTGAATTCACGATACATGAAGGGACTCCTCCTGTTATATGCGACAAGAGTATAGTTAGTAAATTACATAAGATATGTGAAGAGAAGGGGATAGTAGTTACAGAGTACGAGAAGAGTATGGGTGGCGAAGATTTCGCTTTCTATCTCGAGCATGCTCCAGGTGCTTTCATCTGGCAGGGTGTAAGGCAGGGTGATTCGCATCCTCCACTTCATAATTCTAAATATACAGTGCCAGAGGGCGCAACTCTTCCAGCGGTCAAACTGCTCTCAGAATACCTCTTAGCACAATAAAGGTGACAATGTGACTAGTGATATAGCTATCGAAGCCCTAAAACTAAGATGTGTTAAGAAGATGGACGAGACTATAATGGAGCGTATCTACGCTGGCGCAGGTAGCATAAAAGATGCACTCAGGCTAGATATGGCAACATTAAAGAGTTTTGGGATTAAGAAAGAGGTAGCTGAGAATATCATCACGTTAGATATAGATAAGGAACTATTCAAAAGCGAGCTTGAAGCACTTAAAAAAGTTAGTGCTAATATTATATGTATAGATGATGACGAATATCCAGAAATGTTGCGAGAGACGAAGGGTGCTCCATGCCTCCTTTTTGTCCGTGGTGATGCCGAAGTTATGCTTAAACCGTCTATAGCCATGGTTGGTTCTAGGAACGCTAGTAGAGCTGCTTGTGACTTTAGCAAACGACTTGGGGCTGATTTGGCTGAGGCTGGGTTTAATGTTGTCAGTGGGTTCGCTAGTGGTATAGACGTTAACGCACATCTTGGTGCAGTAGAAAAGGGCGTTACTACTGCTGTTATGGGTTGTGGTGTTAATCACTTCTTCCCAGAGATCAACCGCAAACATATAGATAAGGTTATAGATAATGGATGTATTATAACAGAATACCTTTCGAACATACATCCAGCTGCGAGGAATTTCCCTCGTAGGAATCGTATAATAAGTGGTCTCTCCTATGGCGTGATAGTCGTTGAGGCATCAGACAGGAGTGGTTCACTAATCACAGCGAGGCTTGCAGGTGAGCAGGGGCGTGATGTTTATGCGGTACCAACTTTTCCTGATAATAGAAATAATGCTACAAACGCCCTCCTGAAAGAGGGTGCAACACTCATCGAATCATATTATGACGTCATAGAAGAGCTGAAATACAACATTTCAGATATCAAAGAAGTTGACAAGCAAGAGACGAGTGTATTAGAGTTTGATAGCCCTGAACAAGCTAAGCTCTTTGACCTATTGATGAGGGGAACGCTGAATCCGGACGAACTCAGTGCCAAGTCAGGGTTTGATATTGAGCAGGTAGTAATAAACCTTGCACAAATGGAGCTTGAAGAATATGTTGTCAGGGAAATCGACGGTAAGTACCGGGCTGCCGGAGGACTCAATGGACAAAATTGTCATAGCACTAAATCTTGTAATTGACTACTTAGAACTGAGTGAAAAAACGACTGAAATTGATATCAAAGATTACCTCTTTAATACGGGATTTGATGACCATGAGGTTAGACAAGTTCTTGGTGTACTTGATATATCTAATTTTGGTGGAAACCTTTGGTTCAGAGTTTTTACAAAGAAAGAAAAGAAGATGCTCACTTATGAAGCTATATGTTTCTTGCAAAAGCTTCACCTTTCTGGCATTCTCGACCCACTTGGTCTTGAAGATGTTATAGACAACGCCTTGGCCGGAGATGGGTATAAGGTGGATGTCGATTCTATAAAACACCTTGCTCTCTATAGCCTTATGGAGCGTAAGTCTCTCTATTCCTCTGGAGTAGAGGATGACGAAGAATATTTGAATTGATACGGAATAATATATGCCTAAAAATCTAGTAATAGTGGAATCACCAGCAAAAGCGCGAACAATCGAGAAATACCTTGGACGTACCTATAAGGTAATGGCTTCTGTAGGTCACGTGAAAGACCTTCCTGCCAGTAGTCTTGGTGTTGATATTGAAAACAATTTCGAACCTAAATACTCTATCATAAGGGGTAAAAAGAAGGTTATCGATGAACTTAAGAAAGTAGCTAACTCAGCTACTAACATCTATCTGGCGCCTGACCCCGACCGTGAAGGGGAGGCTATCGCTTGGCACATAGCCGAAGAGATGGGTAAGAAGAATAAAGATAAGATACACCGTGTACTCTTTAATGAGATCACAAAAAAAGGTGTTGAAGACGGTATCAAAAACAAAGGTATCATAAACGAAAACAGAACCAATGCACAGCAGGCGAGACGTATCCTCGACAGGCTTGTTGGTTATCTTGTCAGTCCACTCCTTTGGAAAGCTCTTAAATATGGTCTTTCCGCTGGGCGTGTTCAGTCCGTCGCTCTTAGACTCCTTGTCGAAAGGGAAGAAGAGATAGAGAAGTTTAAGCCGGAAGAGTATTGGCTTATCGACGCTATCTTTGACGGTGGTAAAAAAGCAGCACTCAAAGCCAGACTTGAAAAGAAGGATGGCAAAAAGTATAAAGTCAAAACTGGGGAAGAGGCAGAGCAGGTCTTGTCAGCACTTAAAGCTTGTGACTATAATGTCGCTGAGGTTATCCGCAAGGAGACCTATGAACGTGCACCACTCCCTTTCATCACATCGAAGCTTCAGCAGGAAGCAGCGAGGAAACTTAGCTTTTCCGCTAAAAGGACTATGATGCTCGCACAACGCCTTTACGAAGGTGTAGAGCTTGGTAACGAAGGTCCTGTTGGTCTCATCACATACATGAGAACTGACTCCACAAGGGTCTCTCCTGACGCTGTGGCAGAGGCTAAAGATTATATCACTAAGCAGTATGGCGAAAACTACCTCACAAAGGGTAGAAAGACTGCTACTAAAAAGAAGAATGTTCAGGATGCTCACGAGGCTATACGTCCGACATCTGTTTCTATCACACCTGATAGTGTTAAAAACATTCTTGATGCTGATCAATATAAACTTTATAAACTGATCTGGGATAGATTCGTCGCTAGTAATATGTCTGACGCTGTCTATGACCTGAACACTATAAATATCGCAAATGGTCCTTACTCTCTGAAATCTCAGGGTAAAGTTCTTAAATTTCCAGGATTCCAAACACTCTATATTGAAGGTAAGGATGAGAATGGAGAGAAAGACCAAGAGGTTATCTTTGACGTAAAAGAGGGTGAGAAACTTAAAGCTCAGAAAGAAGAGAGCAAGCAGATGTTTACTCAGCCACCTGCAAGATATTCAGAAGCGACACTAGTTAAAACACTTGAATCAGAAGGGATTGGTAGACCGTCTACTTATGCGGCGATCATCTCTACACTTATAGATAGAACATACGCAAGTATGGAAGAGAAGCGCTTTAAGCCTACAGAGCTTGGGCGTGTTGTTTGCTCACTGCTGGTTGCTAACTTCGATAGGATTTTTGATCCGAAGTTTACTGCTGGTATGGAAGAGGAACTCGACGGTATTGAAGATGGTACGCTTACATGGAAAGGTGTTCTCGCTGATTTCTATGAGAAGTTTAAACCTGATCTTGAAAAGGCAGAGAAGCAGTTCTCCGCTAACCTTACTGTCGATGTGAAGTGTCCTACATGTGGCAAAGACCTCACTATCAAACACGGTCGTAACGGTAACTTTGTTGCTTGCACTTCATACCCTGAATGTAAATTTACATCAAACTATGAAAGGCTTGAAGACGGCTCATTTAAACTTGTACCAAAAGAGGAAGATAAGCCTTCTGGTATCGAGTGTGAGAAATGTGGCAAAGAGCTTGTATTCAAAAGAACTCGTTTCGGTGAAGTACTGGCTTGCCCTGGATATCCTGAATGTAAAAACATCAAAAATTACGTTAAATTACCTGACGAAACTATAAAAGTTCTTTCTGCTGGCGAAGAGATAGGAACACCTTGCCCTAAATGTGGTAGTGGTCTTACAATCAAAGGTGGACGTAATGGTATGTTTATCGGATGTACCAAATACCCTGATTGCGATTTCACTGGTAATATGGAAGTGAACGAGAAAGGGGACATCATACCTAAGTTTGACAAGGTTGATGAGAATGTTAAATGTGAGAATTGTGGTAAACCTATGACACTCAAGAAGAGTCGTCGTGGTAAGTTCTTCGCATGTACAGGTTACCCAGAATGCAAAACTGCAAAGTCAACAATAGTTCTGGAAGACGGCACTATTACTGTTAAAGAATAAATGGATAAAATCGTAAATATAGTTGGTGGCGGTCTTGCTGGTTGTGAGGCCGCTTACTTTTTGGCAGAGAAGGGGTTTAGCGTAAAGCTTTACGAGATGCGCCCGCAAGTTCAAACCCCTGCACACGAAACCGAATTCCTCGGTGAGCTTGTTTGCTCCAATTCCCTTAAAAGCACATTGCCCGACACATCTAGTGGCTTACTAAAAGCTGAAATAGAAATCCTCGGCTCAGTTGTGTTAAAAGTTGCTGAGCAGTGTAAAGTGCCTGCAGGTAACGCTCTGGCTGTTGATAGGACAGATTTCGCTAAAGGGATGGACGACATTATCCGCAACCACCCAAATATCGAAGTGATAGGCGAGGAGCTGACAGATATACCAGCTGACAGACCTTGCATCATAGCGACCGGTCCACTCACATCTGACAAAATGGCAGAGAGCATAAAAAGACGCTTTGGTGGCGGTCTATACTTCTTTGATGCAATAGCTCCAGTCATTTCATTCGATTCTGTTGATATGGAAAAAGCATTCTTTAAGAGCAGATGGGAGAAGGGTGACGATGATTATCTGAACCTAGGGATGAACAAAGAGGAATACGAACTCTTCTATAACGAGTTAATAGGGTCTGATCAGGTTGAGTTTAAAGATTTTGAAAAACTGAATGTTTATGAAGGTTGTATGCCTATCGAAGTGATGGCAAAACGTGGTCCTCAGACACTCACTTTTGGTCCTTTCCGCCCTGTTGGTCTCAGACACCCAGTTACCGAACAGAAATATTATGCTGTTATACAGCTTCGTAAAGAGAATAAAGAGGGGACAGCTTATAACCTTGTTGGCTGTCAGACTAAGATGAAGATAGGCGAGCAACAGCGTGTTTTTCGTTTAGTTCCGGGGTTAGAAAATGCAGAATTTCTTCGTTATGGCTCTATACACAGAAACACATACATACATTCACCGGGTAATCTGAAGCGTACATTTCAGGTTATAGGTGATGAGAAACTATATTTTGCTGGGCAGATAACTGGTGTTGAAGGCTACTTGGAGTCAGCGGCATCAGGCTTACTCGCGGCTTATTCTCTTGTTAATCCAGAATTTGATGGCTTTCACGAAGAGACAGCTCTAGGTGCACTTGCACGTCATGTATCAGGTGAGGTTGCTGAGAACAAGAAAGAGTTTGTTCCGTCTAATTTTCACTTCGGCATGGTTCCGGGGCATGGTAAGAAGATTCGCGATAAAAAACTTAAGAAACGTATGTATGCCGAAAGAGCACTCTCTCATTACAAATAAGTTTTGTATTTCTGCGTCAGTCTCTTTTCAGTAAAACTCACATATTATATATATGCTCGTTTCACATTCAAAGAATCTTCCTTGAACTACTCGCTTATTTCTAATGATAAAATACTCTTTAACTTTTATATATGCGTCATTCTGAGTGTAGTGAAGAATCTCAGTCCTCATGATGACGAGTGAGTTTGTAGACTCACATCGTGAGTCGTATAAGCGTGGGAGTATATTAAATTATCTCGAAGTGAGCCACAAGGTGCTAACCTTGAATTATCTCGAAGTAAGCTACAAGCTGCTGACTAATTGAACATGGATGTTCATACACGAAGCGAACCTGTTAAGGTTCTAGCGGAGTGAGAGCTAAGTCTGACTTGTTAGATTTAGCGAGTATTGAAAAACTACACGATGTAGGTTTTTCAATAGTTTATTGAGGGCGGAATACGATGATACCTTTGATCTCTTTGACATAATCCTTGAAGGGATAGTCGGTCACTTTCATAAGCTTAGATTATGTATTCCTAAAGAACTCACCTTTTTTATTCTTGATAAAGATACCCGTATGGGTAACATCTAGACCTTGCTTGTCGCTATAAATACCGATGTAGTCTCCTGTCTGGAGAAGTTTAATTACATCTTTGCTTACCTGATTACCCGGAATATAGTTGACCATTCGCATGGTCTGTGGAACATTTTTAAGACAGTTAGTTTTATCGGATTTTCTGTTAATTATTTTTTCAACAGTTGTAGCACCCGGTAGTCCAGATGTGATGTCTCTGACTGTGTTGTTTTCACCAGAGACCCAGTCTGTAAAGAAATGCTTACGTTTTGCATAGTTAACTTCACCGTTGAAATATCTTACTTTTTTCAGATTCTCGATAAAATTATCAACTCTGACAGAGAGTCGGAGTGCTTCAACATAGTCTAAAAACGTAAAACAATCCATCCCGTCAAGGTTAATGACAAGCTCTTCTTTATCATCAGGGCTCCCTTTCATTGTGCGAGCCATGTATGGTGTGTCGATAAATTTGCTAGATATGAAAGCTATACGTTCGCCGACTTTATCTATATGTACGGATTCAGTAAGAATCATATTTGCTTTATTTGTCTGCCACCCGACAAGAAAGACGAGTGTCGCTATCAGAATTAATTTATATATTGTTTTCACTTATTACCCTTATCCCATGCCTTCGTAGGAGAGCCGTACAGACCCCCTCGCCAGACTTAGTTGTTCCATTAAATTCGCCAGTATAGATCATTGTGCTACCGCATGAAGGGCTACGCTCTTTCAGAACAGCAAACTCTACATCGTTATCTCTGGCTAGCTCTAGAGCTTTTTTAGCACCTATGATAAAAGCACCCGAGCAGTCTGTTCCTTTGTTTCCTAAGACGAGAGTGTCACCATCTATAACATCCGAGCCACTCATCCCTTGTATCTCACATGCCTCACGTGGCACGTTTAGACCGCCCAAAACCTCTGGGCAGACAGGGATTATATTATATCGTTCAGCAAGTTTTGCGATAGCGTCACTTATCTCAACGACTTCAGCATTATATCTAACGTTCTCACCCATAAGGCAAGCACTCACTAGGATATTTTTCATAGGATTATTATTGCACAAATTATCGTATTTGCGAACCATTTGATTGAATAAAAATAGATAACGTCCGATAATATATATATGAATATTGATAAAGCTGTAGCCGTCTTTCTGAAGTTTATGCATCAGGAGAAGGGCGCTTCAGAACACACAATCAAAAATTACTCCCGTGATCTAGCTGATCTTTGCACATATCTGGAAGAATCGAAGATAGAGAATATTGAGGATGTAGACTTTTTTACCCTACGTGGTTTTGTGGCTATGCTCTTTGATAAGGGGCTTGCAAAATCTACCATAGAAAGAAAGATTGCCTGTCTTAAATCTTGCTTTGCCTATATGCAAAAGAAGAATCGAATGGACGATAACCCAGCTAGAATGCTGAAGTTTCCTAAGAAGGAGCAGAAGGCCTTTAAGGTTTTCAACATAGATAGTGTGATAGCGCTCCTCGATGCACCTGATAAGGCTGACGCTGCTGGAATGCGTGATGCTTTACTATTAGAGCTGATGTATGGCACGGGTGTACGAGTGAGTGAGCTTGTTGGGCTAAACGTTTCAGATGTTGATTTTGGTGGGATGCGTATACTTGTACGTGGTAAAGGGAAGAAAGAACGTATAGTCCCTGTGGCTGATATGCATATTAGTATGATAAATGATTATATTGATATGAAGCAGGATATCTGTAACGGATATTTAGCTGACCACGAGGTTTTGTTTATTAATAAATATGGAGATAGGCTCACAGATCGGTCAGTTAGGCGCATCGTTGAAAAGTATTTGAAAATTGCTGGATTACCGATAGATTTTTCACCACACTCATTTAGGCATTCGTATGCTACGCATCTTCTTGAGGGTGGGGCTGACCTTCGAACTATTCAACAGCTTTTGGGGCATGAATCACTTACCACTACTCAGAAATATACACATATGAACTTAACCGAGCTACTTCGAGTTTATGATCAGGCACATCCAAAAGCTAAAGGTTAGCATCCTCTATTATATGTAATCAACATGCTGCACACTCATAGTTGAACTCAGAAAGAAAAAAATTATTTTTCTACGTCTGCAATAACTTCAAACTCACCCGTTTCTAAGTTGAAATTATAAACTTAGCCAGTACCTATAATGTAATACCAACCGTAAAGATTAATCTTTCCTTCGTCGTACCTTTTTCTAATGTATGGATAGCTGAGCAGGTTAGACATCTGCTTAACGATATTTAGCTGTTCTGTGATCCACTCTCTATGTGCTTTGTCTGCATCTGGGTGTTTAAGTAGGACTTCGTTCTTTACACTTTGAGCTTGCTCAAGCCAGTGGGCAACGTTTGGAAGCTGCGCAATTTCTTGTTCTTCAAAATACAAGGCAGCGCATCCACCGCAGTTTGAATGACCACAAACTACAATATTCTCAACCTCAAGAGCGTTGACAGCATATTCGATAGCTGATGTCGTCGAAGCGTATTCAGCGGATATACGATATGGTGGGACGATGTTTGCAATATTGCGAACGACAAAAAGCTCACCTGGCAGAGTCTTAGTTATAAGACCAGGAACAACCCTTGAATCTGAACAACCGATAAATAGTGTGTGTGGTGCCTGTTCTCTGTCTAGTGATTCAAATAATTTCTTATTCTTTTCAAAACTCGTTTCACGAAATTTTATAGTTCCAGTAAATAACTTATCCATAGTGAACTCCAAAACATAAACAAAAACTGTTCTATAATTACTATACCACAAAAAAAAGGCCGAAGTATATAATAACTTCGACCTTAATTTAGTAATTTATTTAATTATTAAACTCTTGGACCACCAGCGATGATTTCAGCGTCAGTACCTTCTTCATATTTTTTGAAGTTAGCTTTGAAGTCTTGAGCAAGTTGTGTCAGCTGAGCTTTGTAAGCAGCAGCGTCGCCCCAGCTCTCTTCAGGGTGGATAACATCTGATGGGATGTTGCCGAGAGTTTTAGGAATACCGAATCCAAAGATTTCGTCTTCTACGAATTCTGATTTGTCGATATCACCGTTAAGGATTGATGTGATTATTTCACGTGTGTGGCTGATCTTAAACCTAGAACCAACACCGTGAGGACCGCCTGTTAGACCAGTGTTTACAAGGTAGCAAGTTACGTTGTTTTTAACGATTTTGTCACCGAGCAGTTTTGCATAAACAGATGGATGCCAAACCATGAAAGGCTCACCGAAACATGATGAGAACACAGCTTTAGGCTCTGTAACACCCTTTTCAGTACCTGCAACCTTCGCTGTGTAACCAGAGATAAAGTGGTACATAGCTTGTGGTACAGTAAGTTTTGATACAGGAGGTAGAACACCAAAAGCGTCATATGTAAGGAATATGATATTTTTAGGAAGTCCACCTTTACCTGATGGTTCGATGTTTTCTATAGACTCAAGAGGGTATGAAGCTCTTGTGTTTTCTGTAATGCTGTCGTCGTCTAGGTCACAGTTACGCTCTGCATCCATTACAACATTTTCGAGGATAGTTCCGTGCATTTGTGTTGTCTTGAAGATATCAGGCTCCATCTCTTTAGAGAGGTTGATAACTTTTGCGTAGCAACCGCCTTCGATGTTGAAAACACCCTTATCGTCCCAACCGTGCTCGTCGTCACCGATAAGCGCTCTGTCTTGATCAGTTGAAAGTGTAGTTTTACCTGTTCCTGAAAGACCGAAGAAGAGAGCAACGTCCCCTTCTTTACCTATGTTAGCAGAACAGTGCATAGACATAATATCTTGTTTAGGGAGGAGGTAGTTCATAACAGTGAAGATAGATTTCTTCATTTCGCCTGCGTAGCATGTTCCACCGATGATAACTATCTTTTTAGCGAAGTTAAGGATAACAAAGTTTTCGCTGTTGATACCGTCAATCTCAGGATCCCCTTTGAAATCAGGACAACATAAGATAGTGAAGTCAGCTGTGAAGTTTTCGAGTTTAGCTGCATCTGGTTCTTGGATGAACATGTTTCTTATGAAAAGGTTTTGCCATGCGTATGTGTTAATAGCACGAACTTTGATTCTTGATGCTTCGTCAGCACCAGCGTAGCACTCTTGAACGTAAACGTCCTTTTGTTGGAGGTATGCACAGAGTTTGTTATATAGAGCGTCGAATTTTTCTTGACTGATAGGAACGTTACCTTTAGACCAGTTAACGTCATTTTTTGTAGAGTCTTCTTCAACGATGAATTTATCGTTAGGTGAACGACCAGTTACAGCGCCTGTAAGGCAAACCATTGATCCGCCCTTTGCCAATTGACCTTCGTTATTATTGAGAATCTCTTCATAAAGCTCTGGAGCTGTAAGATTTTTTTTGATCTCGCCTAGGTTTTTGAGACCGTAAACCTCTAGGCCTTTAAGTTCATTATTGCTCACTCTGTCCTCCTGAATATGTTATGGATATTAAAATAGTTTTGCAAACTTTAGGGGGAGTGTACTTTAATATGGTGGTATGTTCAAGCATAAATTTAACTAACAAATGGTCTTAATCCCTTTTCTGATACAGGTTTGAGTGTAATAAGCGTTATTAGTTTTTCCGATACTGAACATATGAGCATTAAAGTAAACTATAGCTTTTCTATTGATTACAATAAGTTAAAATGACTAAAAAGATACTTTGTAATACTAATTAACATTTATAAATTATTTATAATAATATTGTAGACTAATTATACGAGTACTATGCTTTTCATATTAAATTTACTAAATATTTATAATCTTTTATTGAAAATTAAATAGTCTAGATAAAATCTATAAAGAGACAAAAAAGGTCTTTAAGTTGATTAGGTACTGAACTATCATATAAATAGATTTTTATTGAAAGCCTTATTTATTGGAGGTAGTCATGGCATATGCAATTTCTGCATGTGGGGGATCTGGCTCAGGGGCAAATGTTTATAGTGACGAAGGTACTTACGAGGCTTCTGTAGATAGTGACGGAAACGCAGTGCCTCTTATTCTTACAAGCGACTCAGAGGGGCGTGCAACTGTTACTTCCCTGTCATCGGGTAACGTCTATACTGTTCAGACTGTGGATTTGGATGGCAACCCTGTTGGTGATATTACACTTGGTTTTTTATAAGAGAGTGTGTCAGGAACTTCTGTCGATTTAACTCAGCCTCAGTCAAGGGTAGCTGGTGACGACATCACTGCTGATGATATGGGTATTTTGCAGGTTAGTGATACAGATGAGGAAAAATTTGTCAATTACTACAAATAATCTTATGTGGCAGGATTCAGCTATAGTGGCGTCGAATCAGAAGACATGGTCAAACGGCATAAGCTATTGTGAGAATCTGGATTTCGCTAGCCATACGGACTGGAGGCTCCCAAACGTCAACGAGTATCGCTCAATTATGGACTATACTCAGGCTGATTATCTAAACACTATATTCGAAAATGTGAACGCCACAGGGCAGTACTGGACATCAACAACTAAGGCTGCAGATAGTGATTTTGCGTATTCGATATCGATACCTTTTAAAGGAAATCTGGTGGACAGTATAAAAGCTTTGGATAGTTTGGACATAAGATGTGTCCGCTCTACAGACTAAATAATAATGCGGGGTTGTAAAAGACCCCGTTTTTTTTCATATTTCTTGCATTTCTTGTTCCCTACTAATATAATCCATCGGATATGGACACTTTTTTCATAACAGCAGACGATAAACACATTAAAAAAGAGAAAGAGAAGGCTCGTGAACTTCGAAAGAAGGGCTGGTGGAAAAACAAGCTAGCTGAAGGTGTGTGTCACTATTGTAATGGAAAATTTCCAGCCTCGGAGCTAACTATGGATCATGTAGTTCCTGTCTCCAGAGGCGGATACAGCACAAAGGGGAATGTCGTCCCTTGTTGCAAAGAGTGCAACAGTAAGAAAAAGTACCTCTTGCCTATTGAGTGGGAAGAGTACTTAAACGGTAATAAATAGAGATTCTTTTTATCAGCTTCTGCGTTAAAAAATATTCATTTACGAAAGAATAAATTTTATATTTTTAGCCTTGAATCTGAGTAAAAATAATACTCTACAGAATAATAAATTGTCATTCAGGATGACGTATAGAAGTTGGAGAATACATATGACTATGACAGGACATGAGATCAGACAGAAATTTCTGGATTACTTCGCAAAGAATGGGCATACAATTGTCGGTTCATCATCAATTGTTCCACATGATGACCCTACACTCCTTTTCGCCAATGCGGGTATGAACCAGTTTAAAGATACATTCCTAGGACGTGAGACTCGTGCATATACTAGAGCGACTACAAGCCAAAAGGTTGTACGCGCAGGTGGAAAGCATAACGACCTTGAAAACGTAGGTGTTACTTCACGTCACCATACATTCTTTGAGATGCTTGGTAACTTCTCTTTTGGAGACTACTTCAAAGAGGATGCTATAAAATTTGGTTGGGAATTTCTCACCAAAGAGATGGGGCTCCCAGCTGATAAAATGTTTGTCTCTGTCTATAACGATGACGAAGAGGCTGCGGACATCTGGAGAGATGTTATAGGGCTTGATGCTAAAGATGTAGAATATAGAGGCGAGAAGGATAACTTCTGGTCTATGGGTGACACAGGTCCTTGTGGTCCTTGTTCTGAGATACATATAGACCAAGGTGTTGACACAGGCTGTCAGGAACCGGGTTGTGATAGAAACTGTGAATGCGACAGACACCTTGAGCTTTGGAATCTTGTTTTCATGCAGTACGATAGAAGCGAAGATGGTGTCCTTACGCCACTTCCGAAACCTTCTATCGATACAGGTATGGGGCTTGAACGTGTTGCATCTGTTGTGCAGGGCGTTACAAGTAATTACGACACTGACCTCTTTCAACCTATCCTTAAATATATTGCAGAGCTTGCTGGTAAAGAGTATGGAGCAGACGAGAAGGATAGCGTTTCTATGAGAGTTATCGCTGACCATAGCCGGGCTACAACATTCCTTGTTGGCGACGGTGTTCTTCCTGCAAACGAAGGTCGTGGCTATGTTCTCAGACGTATTATGAGACGTGCTATGAGACACGGTCGTATGCTTGGTATGGACGGAACATTCTTTTATAAAGTGTGTGAGTTCGTAGTGGATTTTATGAAAGGGCACTACATAGAGCTGGCAGATAAAAAACCTTTCATAGCAAAGGTTGTAACAAACGAAGAGCAGTCATTCAGTAGAACACTAAATACTGGACTTAAGATTATAGATGAGCTTTTAGAGAAGTACAAAGACAGCAAAGTTATTGCTGGTGACGATATCTTTAAGCTTTATGATACATTCGGTTTCCCTGTTGATCTTCTCGCTGATGTGGCAGAGGACAACTGTTATGCTCTAGACACTGTTGGCTTCGAAGCTGAGATGAAAGAGCAACAAGAGCGTGCGAAAAAATCATGGTCAGGCGGAAGTGGTGAGCAGAAGGTCGCTGACATCTACCTTAAACTTGCGAGTAGCATTAAATCAGAATTCATTGGCTATGACGAGCTAAGCGTTGAGTCAGAAGTTATGGCTATTATCAAAGACGACAAAGAGGTAGACCTAGCTGAAGGTGAGTGCGATATCATACTTGCTAAGACACCTTTCTATGCAGAGGGTGGTGGTCAGGCTGGAGACATTGGTTATATAAAAACAGATAGTGCTGTCTTTAGAGTGACAGGTACACATAAGTATGGCGAAGGTATGGTCGCAATGAACGGTTGTATAGAGCTTGGCTCTATCAAAAAGGGCGAAGTTGCAAAGGCTGAGGTAGATAAGACAGCTAGAAATGCAACTGAGAAGAACCACACTGCTACGCACCTTCTTCATAAAGGACTGCAAATGGTACTTGGCGATCACGTTCGTCAGGCTGGTTCACAAGTTAACCCTGAGAGACTTAGATTCGACTTTAACCACTATGCGCCAGTGTCAGCTGAAGAGATAGCTCTTATTGAGCAAATTGTTAATGAATCTATCCAAGAAAATATAGCTCTTAGAAAGAGCTTGATGAATATTGACGACGCTGTTAAGGCTGGTGCTATGGCTCTCTTCGGTGAGAAGTATGGTAGCGAAGTTCGCGTTGTTGAAGTTGGCGATTTCAGTAAGGAGCTTTGTGGTGGTTGCCACGTTGAGCGTACTGGAGATATCGGACTTGTTAAGGTCGTGAGCGAAGCTTCTGTAGCTTCTGGTGTTCGTAGGATCGAGGCTGTGACTGGGATGGTCGCTGTTGCTGGTCTCCAAAAAGCTGATGCACTTATCAAAGATGGTGCAAGACTCCTTAAAACTACTCCAGATGCACTCTATGAGCGTATGGAAGAGCTGACCGATAGCCTTCGTGAAAAGGAAAGAGAATTAAAGAAACTTGCTGATCAGGCAGCATCGAAAGAAGCGGCTGGTCTTATGGATGATGTTCAGGAAGTTAACGGTATAAAGGTACTCGCAGTTAAGATGTCTAATGCAGATGTCGACGCTATGCGTACATTTGTGGATACTGCTAGAGACAAGATAGGAAGCGGTGTTGTTGTTGTTGGTGCTGAAACAGACGGAAAAGTTCTCTTTGTCTGTGGTGTTACCAAAGATACTATCGGCAAGGTGAAAGCTGGAGATATCGTTCGTGATGTTGCGAAGATTGCTGGCGGTGGCGGTGGTGGTAGACCTGATATGGCTCAGGCTGGTGGAAAGCACCCAGAGAAACTTGACGAGGCTATAGCTAGCGTTGTGAAGATAGTGGACGGTCTTAGTGGTTAAACACTGCACAGCTGATTTTATAGAACAAAAACTGAATAATTATAAACGAAAAGAGATGGCGGCTACTAAACGTGTGGCCGCCGTTTTATTGCCCATAGTTAAGGGTGAGAATGAGTGCTCTGTGATCTTTACTAAAAGGGTCAGAGATCTGAATCACCACGGAGGGGAGGTCTCTTTCCCCGGTGGAACTATGGATCCAGATGATAAAAGCCTTGTTTTTACTGCGCTTCGTGAGACGCACGAAGAGATAGGTGTTAAGCCTGATAATGTGAGGGTTCTTGGCGTTATGGATGATGAGCTCTCAAGGTGGGGACACAGGGTCACTCCTGTAGTTGGTTTAATAGAAAAAGCTGATTTTAAACTCCAAGAAACAGAGGTTGATAGGCTATATCAGGTTCCTGTTTCACATCTTCTAAACCCAAATATCTACTATAGTGAAACTTGGACAAGAGATACTGAGACAAGAGAAGTACATTTTTATCGCTACAAGAATGATATAATCTGGGGTTTGACAGCTCGTATCTTAAAAGATTTTTTAGATTACATGGTTAGTTAAAAGCAAAATATATATGTAGTCTTTATATAGACATTATTCTTATTTTCGTTTATCCTACTTTGAGTAAAGAATCATAAAATATATGGAGGCTTTGGTGAAAGCAGAATTTGTAAACCCCTTCATTGCATCAACAATAAATGTATTTGAGACCATGACTGGACTTAGCCCTGTAAAAGGTGATTTATATATAAAATCAGACCAAAACCTGCAGTATGACGTTTCTGCTGTTATAGGTATCGTAGGTGACGTCGTTGGTTATTGTTCTGTTAGTCTTCCTGAAGGTCTAGCTAAACGTGTCGCTTCTATCTTTCTCATGGAAGAGATCGAAGAGATTAATACTGATGTTGGTGACGCTATTGGTGAGCTTATCAATATGATAGCCGGTAGCACAAAGAAGATTTTTACAGATAAGGGTAAGAAATTCAGTATTTCTGTACCTAATGTTATCACTGGTAGAGGTCACACAATTCAACGTCCAACACATATCATTTGTGTTGGTGTCAAATTCACACTAGATGATCAATCATTTGTTGTCGAAATAGCTTTGAAAGAAAAAAAATAAGGTATATTATTACTATAGGGTGACAAAAGTTACTTTTATGTAGTTTGCTTTTTTTCAATTCAAAGGGGGAAAAAATATGAATCCTTCGTATTTTTCATGCATTACCAAGTCAGATTTTGGAGAGTATAAGTGCGATCTTTTGGACGAAAGACACACTAAGGTTTTTGGTAAATATAAAGAGACGAACTCTGTTCTTTTCGATTTTAGCGGATTGGTTATCGGGCAAATACCTGTCAATATGCTTAATTTTCTTTCAGATAAAGACCTTGAAGGTTTTGTCGTACATCTTTTCGGTACCTTAAACGAGAGGCGTAAAAAGAAAGTTTATATGAAAGTAGACAACCTTGATAATGCTGATTTCTTTATAGGGAATTTTAGCATGATCTCTGTTGTTACAGACGATAGACCATTTCTTTATGATAGTATATGGGGCTACTTAGAAGAGAAAGATTATAAAAATATGTTTATTCTGCACCCTATATTTAATATTGAAAGGTATGGAAAGGGTAATCTTGTTAAAATTTCCGAAACTTCTATAGGTTCTAGAAATGAATCTTTTGTTATGATCTTTTTGGAGAATAACGAAACAGGTACACTCAAAGAGACTGGGAAAAACATCCTTCATATCTACGAAAATGCAATGGTCGCTGTGGATGATTTCCATAAAATTACAGAACTACTTCATAATCTTGCAACTGAATATCGCTCTAAGGCGATTGATGTTTCCAGATTCATCAACTGGCTACTACAAGATAATTTTATCTTCCAAGGTGCCAGAGTTATTGATATAGATAAAGGTAAGAAGTGCCACACATGCAATAAACTAGGAATCTTTAAACTTGATTCTTCTGATCCTGACTATGAGTCGATCAGTAATTGCGTGGAAAATGATAAATTCAACTTTGTTGAAGGCTATCCTGTTGTTGTTGATAAATCACTTGTCCGCTCTCAAATGAAAGAGAGGGGATATCTTAATAGAGTTTTGTTTCTAGATAAGAGCGAAAAGGCCACCAGAGTGATCTGTGTACTTGGACTCTTTTCTAATAAAGGTCGCAAGGCTCAACCACTTGATATACCTATTATAAAAGAGAAAGTTAAATGGACTTTGGAGCATTTCAATTTTGTTCATGGTTCACACGACTATAAATGGGTTCGTGATCTTATCGACACATTCCCTAAAGTTGAGCTTTTCAACTTTACTCGGAAGCTTATGGTAGAGATGCTTGAGCTTATTATCTCGATGCAGGGGACAAATCAGATTCGTATTTGCTATAGAGACTTCAGACCTCTGAATAATCTTTTCTTCTTTGTAGCTATGCCTTCGGAGAGATTCTCTTCTGAGCTTATTAAAGATATGGAAGACTATCTTACTAAACATTTTAAAGCGTCACTTTTGGATATTTCTATAAGACAGGATGAGCATAAGCGTTACTTTATGCATTTCCACCTTTTTGTTCATGACACTAATGTGCTTGAGTCTATTGATGAGACGAAAGTTAAAATCAAGATTCTGAGCATGATGCAAACATGGGACTCCAGCCTATATGACGTTTTACGTGAAAGGCTAGGCGGTTCAGAAGTTGACCATACTTATAATAAATACTTAAACAGGTTTAGTGAAACATATAAGTCTAGAAACTCAGCTGAGGCTACTTTTGGTGATATACATATCTTAGAAAAACTCAAAGGTGTTTCTTCCAGACTTTATACAGATAATGATAAAGCAGTACTTAAAATATACGCGAATACAAGATATCTACTTACAGAGCTTATGCCTATTCTTGATAATATCGGATTGAAGGTATACGAAGAGGATACATACTATCTGAGTGAGAACGGAAACAAGCTATTTGTAAATGCTGTATATTTTGCAGATATAGAAAATCCCGCTGGCTTTTGTGAAGCTTATAGAGATGTAATACCAACACTTATAACTAAGGTTCTTACAGGTTTTGTTGAGAGTGACAAGCTTAACGGTCTTGCTCTTTGTCAGAAACTAACATATAGGCAGATTGGTATACTCCGCGGTCTGAGAAACTTTATCAGACAGATAGAGAGTAGTTTCACACTTAAGACACTCAATACAGAACTGCTTAATAACTCTGCAACAGCAAAGCTTATCGTAAAGCTGTTTGAAGAGAAATATAATCCTGCTATCAAAAAACCTGTTATCGACAGTATTATCTCTGAAATAATGGAAAATGTTGATAAAGTTATGTCTGTGGCCGAAGATAAGGCGCTCAGATATTACATGTGGGTTATTGGCGGCATAGTTCGTACTAACTATTTCAAGGTTCCAGAGAGGGAGTACATCTCATTTAAAATTGCGTCTAAGACTTTGGATATTATCCACGAACCAAGACCAATGTTTGAGATTTTTGTACACTCAGCTCAGATGGACGGAGTTCACCTCAGAGGTGGCAAGGTCGCAAGAGGCGGACTTAGGTTCTCTGACAGAATTGACGACTTCCGTACAGAAGTTCTTGGGCTTGTAAAAGCGCAAATGGTTAAGAATGCTGTTATCGTACCTGTCGGTTCTAAGGGTGGTTTCATCGTTAAGAATAGGCTCGCAGATAGGGCCGCAGACAAAGAGAATGTAATAGCTCAGTACAAGAACTATATTAGAGCTCTACTTGATATTACAGATAACTATAAAGGGGGGAAGGTTGTCCACCCTGATAATGTGAAACTATATGACCAAAAAGATCCATACCTTGTCGTGGCAGCAGATAAGGGGACAGCTACTTTTAGTGACCTCGCGAACTCTGTGTCAGTAGATAGAGGCTTTTGGCTGGGCGATGCTTTTGCATCAGGCGGAAGCACTGGCTACGACCATAAGAAGGTTGGTATCACAGCTAAGGGTGCGTGGGAATCTGTTAAGAGACATTTCCGTGAGCTCGGTAGGAATATACAAAAAGAACCTTTTACTGTTGTTGCCATTGGTGACATGGCAGGGGATGTTTTCGGAAACGGCATGCTCCTATCAAAACAGATAAAGCTACAGGCTGCATTTAACCACATGCACATCTTTATCGATCCAGACCCAGACCCTGCTACATCATTTATTGAACGTGCACGTCTTTTTAAGCTTGCAACAGCGGCTACATGGATGGACTACGATCGTGCGATAATGTCAGATGGTGGTGGAATATACGAAAGATCAGCGAAGAAGATCGATTTGAATGCAAAAGTTCGCGAGATGCTTGGTACTGATAAGACTGTTGTGACAGGGGAAGAACTGCTTAACCTTATCCTTAAGATGAAGGCAGACCTGCTTTGGAATGGTGGTATCGGTACATATATTAGATCTACTGCGGAGACTAATGCACAGGTTGGTGACCCTGCAAATGATGGTCTTAGGATAGATGCTAGTGAATGTAACTTCAAGGTGATAGGCGAGGGTGGAAACCTAGGTATGACACAGCGTGCGAGGATAGAGCTTGATATAAATGGTGTCCTTGTGAACACTGATGCTCTTGATAACTCAGCTGGTGTTGATATGTCTGACCACGAAGTTAACCTTAAGATTATGTTTGATAAACTGCTGAACGATGGACTACTTGAGTCTGTACCAGCAAGAAATAAATACATTGAGAAGATGACTAAAGCGGTTGAGAAGCTTGTTTTATCAGATAACTACCATCAATCTATGGTTATTAGCTGTGGACTTATGCGTTACGAATCTAACCCAATAGTCTATAGAGAGATGGCAAGATATCTTAGTGATATAGGACTTCTTGACTTCCGTATTGAGAATATAGAGTTTGTTGACCAAGATAGAGCTCCTACTAGACCAGAGCTTTGCGTGTTGCTCGCTTACTCTAAAATATTCCTTTATAACAGTATCGAGGGAGACCTTGATGTTGAGAGTGAACTTGTTAAGCGTGAGTATATGGATTATTACCCTGTTGATACTCAGCAACGCTTTGGTGACAAGCTATTCGAACATTCTCTAAGAAGAGAGATCGCGGCTACTGTTGTTGTGAACAGACTGACAAATCAAGCTGGGGCGACATTCTTCTTTGAGCTGTATAAAAATAATAACGTTAGCTTTACTAAGCTGACTGAGAGCTATCTCCTTTGTGAAGAGCTCCTTAACTGTAAGCCACTTAGGGCTGATCTTGAGAAACTTGATAACAAAGCTGAAGCTTTTGCAATCTATGAAGGTCTTATCGAAATTGAGAAGACACTAAAAGTTGGTACTGCATGGCTACTTGATGAGGCTAACCAGAAACTTGTTGCAGAAAATAAAGAAGCTTTTGCCAAGATTGCTACAGAAATTCCTAAATACATATCTAAGGATATGAAGGAAAAATATGACGCAATGGTTAGATCTCTCACAATCAGAGGTATCCCTACTAAAACAGCAAAAGCTGTTTGCAATATTAGATACTGTAAGTCTGTGTTTGATATTTTAGAGCTGACAGTTAGGTCGGATCGTGAAGCTAAAGATGTTCTCTTTGGCTACTATGATGCAGGTTATAAACTTAGCATTAACGACCTTACTACTGGCATGAAAAATATTAAGATTAGAGACGAGTGGGAGCGTGTTAACCTGGAAAGTGTTCTTATCAGGGTTAAGCTACTACAGAAAGAGATCGCATCAAAAGCTTGTTCTAAAGACAAGAAATGGTTAGATAAATTGATGGTATCTGAGAAAAACTTCTTTGAAAACTATGAAGAGTTCATTGAGACTATCAGAAATGGCGAAATAGACAGTCTTGTACCTTATAATGTGATCTTGGATATGTTTTCTAATCTTCTACGGAGGTTCGAATCCGAATGATTTTTAGACTGCTACTAGTGATTTTTACGATAATATTGACTGGAGGAGATGCATTGGCGCAGCAGACAGAAAAACTAGATAATGGATTAACGCTCATATATAAGCAGATACCAAATGTTAAAGTGGTATCTGTTCAGACTTGGATAAAGACAGGTTCAGTAAATGAAACAGAACGAGAGAGTGGGATATCCCACTTTCTCGAACATATGGTTTTTAAAGGGACAGAGCAGTATAAACCTGGTGATATAGACACTGTGGTCGAAAGTAATGGAGGTGTTTTAAACGCCGCCACTAGTAAGGATTATACATTCTATTATGTTACCTCCCCATCTCATAAGGTAGAGGTAGCATTTAATACTATTAGCGAAATGGTTTTTAATGCTCAGTTCATCCCAAACGAGATAGAGAAAGAGAAGCCTGTAGTTGTTCAGGAGATAAAGAGAAAGTACGACAGACCTACATCTGAGATGTGGGAAGAGTTCTCAGCTATTATGTTCCAAGGTACCCCATATGCAAGAGAAGTTATAGGGACTGAAGAGCATGTTAATTCTTTTACTAGAGAAATGTTAGTAGACTATTATAACCGATACTATCATCCTGAAAATATGACATTAGTAGTTGTTGGTGACATTGAGTACGATATTGTTAAGAAACTTGCAAAAAAATACTTTAACCAGAAACGTGATGTTAAAGCTGGGGAAATATATAATACTAGTGGTAGATTAGAGCTTAAAGAGAATATAGAAAAAATTATTACAAAGGACCTTGCGCAAGAGTATGGAGTTATTAGCTATACCGCTGATGGTCTTTTAGATAGTGAAGTTTACTCATTAGAAGTTTTAGGAGAGATCCTCTCTGGTGGAGAATTCTCTGTTTTGAACATGCATATGAGATATGACAAACAACTTGTAAATAGCGTGAGTGGTGGTTACTACGGAGTACGAAAGCGAGGGACTTTTGTATTTACGTATAATGCACAACCTGGAAAGTCAGATTAGATAAAAAGTGAAATAGTAAAGACTATTGGTAACTTAGATGCTATACTGACGGATAAAGCTATAGAAAAAGCGAAAAACAGATTGAAAAGCCAATCAGTTTTTCAACGCGAAAAATCCTCTAGTGAGGCGAATGATATTGGTTACTCCTACACAGTAGGACGCCCTGATTATTATCATCATTTCTTAGAGAATATGAGTAAAGTAGATAAGCAGAGTATTTTGAAATCAGTGAAAGGTATTTTCGATGGAAAATATGTTTGGCTGAGAACTTTACCTGAAACGGGGAGCTAGGGAAGGGAAAAATATGATTGAACTGCCGATGACGGGGTTCGCTGGAAGAGGCGAACTAAAAGAACAAATAAGCGGTTTGCTCGCAAAAGACATAACTGACGAGTCACTGGTTATTAACATCCATGGTGAAGAGGGTACGGGGAAGAGCACACTTATGGCTGCTGTCCTTGGTGATCTTCACAAAAACTCATTTATTGTCGATATTGACCTTAATAAGGCACATCTGAGATTTCCAGAGAATGCGCTTTATGCTATCAGACAAGAGATTGAACCTGAATTTGTTGAAAGCTTTGCACTTTTTGACCTCCTTTATATTATGAGGCTTGAAAGGATACATGGGGAGCTTAAGATACCTGCGTCCAGATTTTTCGATAACAACACCGCAACATTAAATAAAGTATTTAGAAAATATCCGAACGATACATTTTTTAGCAGAAACTTATACAAAACAGTTGAAGATGGGATAATGCTTGAGTGGTTTGAAACCTATGCTAGAAAAGCAGTCGCTAGGATGTTCCAAGAACAGAACCAGCACAACTGGGAGTCTCTAATCAACGCATTTGCACTTGGCATGCGTGAATATAAGCAGAAAACTAAGAAAGATATGGTATTAGTTCTGGAGAATGCTGATGATCTCTTTGAGATTGACGACAACGGTAACAGTTGGGTTGTATCATTAGTTGATAAAGCTCAGTGTGGTAAATTTATCTTTCTTTCTAATAAAAAACTATCAGCTCAAAAGACAGGTAAACAAGAGCTAAGTCTTCATATGGAGAACTTTAGTGACGAAGATGCTTACTACTACTTTAACTCTATTGGTATAGATAGAGAAGCGATAGTTGATACAGTATTTGATAATACACAGGGTAATCCTGCACTTATGAGCTATTGTGTAGAGACTAGTGACTTTATAGCTGATGAGACTGGACTGGAACCTACCCCTGATATATTTGAGCATGACCCAGAAAGTATCGTACATCTGCACCTGAGTACTATGAAGAGTGATGTTGCATCATTTGCTAAAGTCCTTAGTGTTGTGAGAGTATTCGATGGTGAATTGTTCGAAGCGATTAGATCTGAATTTGTTCCAGATAGTGATAAGCGTCAGTTACCTATTAAGGTTTTTACAGATCTTAGGTTTGGTGAAAGAGTTGGGGGTGGTTATTACGCCCTACAGAAGGTATATAGGAATGAGGCTTTGAAAGCTCTCGATTCACAAACTATAGAGACTGTTCAATATATCGCTTACCAATTCCATATGTCTAAGCTTAATAGCAAGACTGACTATCTAAATTTCCCTCTACATATTTATGAGGCGTTATATCATGCTAAATCAACACTCGATATTGATGGATTCTTACTATGGTTCAGAGGCCTAGAGAAAGAGCATTTATCTGCTGATTTCTTTAATATGTGGCTTTGTATGTATGAGATCGTTAGAGAGCATGTTGCTGGCATATTAGGGCCAACCCATGAGCAATCAGTTGCAATTAGTGACACTCTTGCGTACTTATATCTTAAATCCGCTCGGTTTATAAATGCAGATGAGACTATGCAAAAAAGTCTCGAAGCTTTTGAGGAACACTTCGGTAAGAATACAGCAGAGACAGTCCCTGCTATGAATAAAGTGGCTTCAATATACATGCAAACTGGTGATATTAATGCCGCAGAATCTATACTCCTTAACGGTTTAAAGATTAGAGAGGATCTACTAGGTCCTGAACATGCTGATGTTGCAGATTCTTTACTTAGATTAGCTAACCTTTATAAACAACAGAAGAAGAAGGGCGAAGCTCTTGAGTTTGCAGAAAGAGCAAATGCAATATTGAACAAAGGGCTAGATCAATCTGATGACAAGAGGATAGAAGCCGAAGAGGCTATGGCAGAAGTTTATGCTAATTCCAAAAACTTGCCAAAAGCTGTACAGATTTATAAACGTCTCTGCATGGTGAAAAAAGAGAAGTATGGAGAGTATGGTAAAGAGACTATAGCAACTCTTGGGGATTATGCTGAATCCGTTCTTAAGAATGGTCAGACAGGAAAGGCTGTTACCTTATATGAAGATGTTCTCGAAAAGACAAAAAAGACCTATGGCGAAAAGAGCAAGACTGCGGCAACAGCTGTAAATGATCTTGCAGTAGCCTATCAAAAGAATAAAGAATATGACAAGGCAGAAGAGATGCATAAACAAGCCTTAGCCCTTAAAGATGAGCTTTATGGAGATAATCACCCTAGTACAGCTACGTCTCACTCTAACTATGCTCAGCTGCAGTATCTTAAAGGTGACCTCAGTGATGCGGAAGTGAGTTATCAGAAGGCGGCAAATGTTTACGAGACTGTTCTTGGTAAGGTTCATCATAAGACTGCACTTGGTTTCAATAACCTCGGTTTTCTTACATCCAGGATGGGTAA
Source organism: Denitrovibrio sp. (assembly GCA_002869185.1). Lineage (GTDB taxonomy): Bacteria > Chrysiogenota > Deferribacteres > Deferribacterales > Geovibrionaceae > Denitrovibrio. The sequence goes on from PKTN01000010.1 coordinate 173,567, forward strand.
TTTTGAAAAGGCTGAGAAGTTTTACTTAGATGCATTGGAGAGTAAAAGAGCTCTTAGTGGTGACAAGAATACTTCACTTGCATCTACGCTGAATAACCTCGGTGAGCTAATGTATAGGATGGGGCGTAAGGAAGAGTCGAAGAAATATCTGCAAGAAGCACTAGGTATATATAAAGATATCTTAGGTGATGACCATAATA